>NZ_QPIX01000005.1 GCF_003337715.1 Ciceribacter lividus | reverse complement strand
CCAAAGGAAATCTTCAGTAGGCATCTATTGGCTATGGAAAACCAAAGCGTGTAGATTTTCGAACAGCGTTGCATTCAATCTGGAACTAGCATGCATTCAATCTGGAACTAGCAGCGAGTGGCTTCCATAATGAAGTGCCGCGGTGTCGCCTCTCGACGTATCGCGGCCTCGGCTCTCACAGAGAACCGAGTGTCGCCTGATCCGCGAGGATTGCTTCCGCCTCGTCGCGCTCCATCGCCATCACCCTGCGCGTGATGTCGAAGCTGAAGCCGTTTCGGGCGAATGCGGAGAATTCCCGCGTCTCGCGCTTCTCGTCGCCTTCGGCCCGGCGGAACGGACCGAAGCCGCGCTTGCGGGCGAAGATCAGTGCGGACGGCAGATCGTCGGTCTCGGCCAGTGCCGCCGTGACGGTCTCCCGGTCGATGCCCTTGTCGACGAGCTTGCGGGCGATCGCGCGTTTCGACTTACCGCTCCTCGCCGAGGACCGCACCTTGATCTCGGCATAGGAAGTATCATCGAGCGCCCGCAGCTGCCGGCCGAAGTCGACGGCAACGGCCGCGAGCGCCGCCACCTGTTCGTCACTGATCTCTTCGAACTTCTGTCTCGCCTTGCGTGAGACGGCGTCGGAAAGCTCGCGCTCGGTCATCATCTTGCGGGAGAGCCGGTAGGCCGCCGAGTTGCGGGCCCAGGCGAGCATGCGCGGCGTCGGCCCCTCGGTTTCGCCCTCGTCCATCGCCCTACCCTAATATCGCATATCGTCGATGTACGATATATTCTCAGCGCGCGTCGACATCGCCTCTCGCCCACATTTCCTGGGTTTCGGCCATGAAATCGGCGAAACGGCCCTCCTCAATCGACTTGCGGATGCCCTGCATAAGCTCCTGATAGTATGCGAGATTGTTCCACGAGAGCAGCATGCCGCCGAGCGCCTCGTTCGAGCGGACGAGATGGTGGAGATAGGCACGGGAATAGTCGCGGCTTGCCGGGCAGTTCGACTGCTCGTCGAGCGGACGCATGTCCTCGGCATGGCGGGCGTTGCGGATGTTGACCTTGCCGCGGCGGGTGAACGCCAGCCCGTGGCGGCCGGAGCGGGTCGGCATCACGCAGTCGAACATGTCGACGCCGCGGGCGACCGATTTCAGGATGTCGTCGGGCGTGCCCACCCCCATCAGATAGCGCGGCTTTTCGGTCGGCAGGACCGGCAGCGTAATGTCGAGCATGTCGAGCATCACCTCCTGCGGCTCGCCGACGGCAAGCCCGCCGACGGCATAACCCTTGAGATCGAGCTGCTTCAATCCTTCCGCAGAGCGGATGCGCAGGTCCGGGATGTCCCCGCCCTGCACGATGCCGAACATCGCCTTGCCGGGCTGCTCGCCGAAGGCGACGCGGCAGCGCTCTGCCCAGCGCAGCGACATTTCCATGGCGCGCTCGATTTCCTTGCGTTCTGCGGGAAGCGCCACGCATTCATCGAGCTGCATCTGGATGTCGCTGTCCAACAGCCCCTGGATCTCGATGGAGCGCTCGGGCGACATGTGATGGGTCGATCCGTCGACATGGCTCTTGAAGGTGACGCCCTGCTCGTCGAGTTTCCTGAGGCCGGAGAGCGACATGACCTGGAAGCCGCCGGAGTCGGTGAGGATCGGATACGGCCAGCGGATGAGCTCGTGCAGGCCGCCGAGGCGCGCGACGCGCTCCGGCCCCGGCCGCAGCATCAGGTGATAGGTGTTGCCGAGGATGATGTCGGCCCCAAGCTCGCGCACCTGGTCGAGATACATCGCCTTGACGGTGCCGACGGTGCCAACCGGCATGAAGGCTGGCGTGCGGATGACGCCGCGCGGCATCGAAATCTCGCCGAGACGGGCCTTGTCGCTGGTGGCCTTGAGCTTGAACTCGAATTTCTCGTGCATGGTCAGGATTTCCGGAAAAGCAGGCTGGCGTCGCCGTAGGAATAAAATCGATAGCCGAATTCGATTGCATGGGCATAGGCCGCACGCATGGTGTCGAGGCCGGCAAAGGCCGAAACCAGCATGAAGAGCGTCGATTTCGGCAGGTGGAAATTGGTCATCAGCACGTCCACCGCCTTGAAGCGATAGCCCGGCGTGATGAAGATGCCGGTCGGGCCGGACCACGGCTCGATGAGACCGGAGGCGTCTGCCGCGCTCTCGACCAGCCGGAGCGACGTCGTGCCGACGCAGACGATGCGCCCGCCCCTCGCCTTCACGGCGTTGAGCCGCGCCGCCGTCTCTGCGCTGACATGGCCGGTCTCGAGATGCATCTTGTGATCGTCGGTGTCGTCCGCCTTGACCGGCAGGAACGTGCCGGCGCCGACATGGAGTGTCACGAAATGGCGTTCGATGCCGGCCCTGTCGAGCGCCTCGAAGAGCGCCGGCGTGAAATGAAGCCCGGCGGTCGGGGCGGCGACGGCGCCCTCCTCGCGGGCATAGACGGTCTGGTAGTCGGTGCGATCCTTCTCGTCCTCGCCGCGCTTGGAGGCGATATAGGGCGGCAGCGGGATATGCCCGACCGTCATGATGGCCTCGTCGAGCGCCGGTCCGGAGAAATCGAAGCGCAGCGTCACCTCTCCCGCCTCGCCCTTCTCCTCGACCACGGCGCCGAGGGTTCCGAGCAGGCAGGTATCGCCGGTATGGCCGAATTCGATGCGGTCGCCCACCTTGATGCGCTTGCCGGGACGGGCAAAGGCCTTCCAGCGTTCCGGCCCGATCCGCATGTGAAGGGTGGCTGAAACCGGCGTCTGTTGCGCGCCCTCACGCAACCGCTTGCCTTCGAGCTGCGCCGGGATGACCTTGGTGTCGTTGAAGACGAGGGCATCGCCGGGTGACAGGAAGGACGGCAGGTCGAAGACGTGGCGGTCTTCGAGCACCGGCCCGCCATCCGGCCTGACGACGAGCATGCGGGCACTGTCGCGCGGGCTCACGGGCCTCAGCGCAATACGTTCCTCCGGCAGGTCGAAATCGAAAAGGTCTACGCGCATGGTGTCTCGGCTTCGGGAAAACGCGAAACCCGCCCGGGCGTCATGGACGCCGGGCGGGCTCTGAAAGCGGCTCTCGCTCATGCGTCGGCGGCGACCTTCATCGAGACGATCGAATCCGGATCGCGCACCGGTTCGCCGCGCTTGATCTGGTCGATGATCTCCATGCCTTCGACGACTTCGCCCCAGACGGAATACTGCTTGTTGAGCCAGGGCGCGTCGGTGAAGCAGATGAAGAACTGCGAGTTGGCGGAGTTCGGGTTCTGCGAGCGGGCCATCGAGCAGGTGCCGCGCACGTGCGGCGTGGCGGAAAACTCGGCCTTGAGATCCGGCTTGTCGGAACCGCCCATGCCGGCGCGCGCCGGATTGAAGCTCGGGCCGCCCTGCTTGCCGTACTGCACGTCGCCGGTCTGGGCCATGAAGTCCTCGATCACGCGGTGGAAGACGACGCCGTCATAGGCCCCTTCCCGCGTCAGTTCCTTAACGCGGGCGACGTGGCCGGGCGCGACCTCGGGCTTCAGCGCGATCACGACCTTGCCCTTGGTGGTTTCCATGATGATGGTGTTTTCCGGATCCTTGATCTCGGCCATAGATTTACTCCTCTCGGGGGGGCACGGAGGCCCGTTTTAAGATTACCTGCCGACCGTGACCTTGAGCATCGCGTCGGGATCGCTGACTTCGCCGTTGGCGCCTTCGCCGCGCTTGATCTTGTCGACATATTCCATGCCCGCGACGACCTTGCCGACGACCGTGTACTGGCCATTGAGGAAGCCGCCATCGGCGAACATGATGAAGAACTGCGAATTTGCGGAGTCCGGGTCCTGGGCACGGGCCATGCCGACGGTGCCACGCTCGAACGGAATATTGGAGAATTCAGCCGGAAGGTCGGGGAGCTTGGAGCCGCCGGTTCCGGCACGTGACGGATCGTAACCGTCCTTGAGGTCGCCGAATTCCACGTCGCCGGTCTGCGCCATGAAGCCGTCGATCACCCGGTGGAAGGCGACGTTGTCATACTCGCCCTTGCTGGCGAGCTCCTTCATGCGCTCGACATGTTTCGGAGCGACTTGCGGAAGCAATTCAATGACAACCGGTCCGTCCTTCAACTGGATTGTGAGGATATTCTCGTTCGACTGCGCGTTGGCCGTGCCGAAAAGTCCGGCGACCGCGAGCGTTGCGGCAAAGGCAAGATGAAGCAGCTTCATGGTGGCTCCGTAGTGTTTTGCTAACAGGTCAGGACTTGAGCCTGGATTTGAGTGCCGTCAGGACCGATGCCGGCACGAAGGCGCTGACGTCTCCGCCCATGGAGGCGATCTGGCGGACCAGTGTCGCCGTTATGGGTCGCGACGCAGTGCCGGCCGGCAGGAAGATCGTCTGCAGATCGGGCGCCATCTGGTAGTTCATGCCCGCCATCTGCATCTCGTAGTCGAGATCGGTGCCGTCGCGGAGCCCGCGCACGAGGAGCTTTGCGCCATGGCGGCGGGCCGCATCGACGGCAAGATTGTCGAAGGAAACGACGGAGATGTCGCCCACCCGCGCAGGCATCGCTTCGGCGAGTGAAAGGCGGATCAGGTCCGCCCGCTCGTCATAGCTGAACATCGGCGCCTTGCCGGGATGAATGCCGATACCGACGATCACCTTCGACACGACGTTCAGGGACTGAACGAGAACGTCCAGATGCCCGTTGGTCATCGGATCGAACGATCCTGGGTAGAAGGCAATGGTCATGGCGTCCCGGATTCTTTGTTTGGAGCCTTTTGTCACGGACAGTCGGAAATCGCAAGGGACTTGGCCGGTGGGCGACGTTCGCCGCATGTACCAAAGAAGGTCGCGCGCGCACCCGTCGGACCGGGCCGCTCCGCCGAATTCGCACCCGCACACCCCTTCCCTGTCAGGCTCTTTTGGAGTATCGGCTGCGATCGATGCTGCGTTGCACAACGGCGGGCGGAAAGATGAACGCCAGATGAACAAGCCATTAAGGCGTGCTTCAGCCTGACCTTGATATCAGATTTTCATGATGCAGAGGAACAATGCCATGGGCAGAGCATTCTTTGCGCGATGCGGCAGTTTCAGAAAGGACGAAGGCCATGACTGATAAAGTGACCCTTATCAACTTGGTTTGGCTCGCGACCATGACGGCGATGCTTGCGACCTCCGTCACGTTCTACATGAGCGAGAAGAACGACGCCAAGTTTTACGGGCCGCCGATGACGGCGAGCTACCACACTTTCGGGCACTGATCTTTCACCATAGGCGCAGCCACAGCAGACGAGAGACGAGGAGGACGTAGATGTTCATGACACTTGCCGTACTCGCAGCCCTCATCTGCGGGATGTTCGTCGCCTCCGTGACAACGACCGTTTCGGCGCTGCGTCGCGAGAGCGAAGACTACAAGTCGCTGATGGAAAGACATAGGGCCTTCTAGCGGCGCTCGGCCGCCCGGACCTCCAGGAAACGATACCGGCCGCAGGGATCCACACTTGCGGCTACGGCGGGCATCTTGCTCCGTCGGCCTCGATCAGAAATCGAGCCTCCGCCACAGGCTGGCGCGAGGCTCTTTTCATGCGCATCTGCACCTGAGCGCCGCAATGATCCGAAGAAATAGGCCGCCGGATCGCCCCGACGGCCTATTCCGTGTTCGTTACTCGGCGTCGCCCTGGCCCTCTGCGGGCATCTCGTCCGCCACATCCTCGACGTCGGCCTCGCCTTCGGGCTCGCTGATCCGCTCGACCGAGACGACCTTTTCGTCCTTGGCGGTGGAGAAGATCGTGACGCCCTTGGTGGCGCGGCTTGCGATGCGGATGCCGTCGACCGGCACACGGATCAGCTGGCCGCCGTCGGACACCAGCATCAGCTGGTCGTTTTCCTCGACCGGGAAGGCGGCGACCAGTTCGCCGATCTCCGCCGTCTTCGAGGTGTCGGTGGCGCGGATACCCTTGCCGCCGCGGCCCGAAGTGCGGAAGTCGTAGGACGACGAGCGCTTGCCGAAGCCCTTTTCCGAAACGGTGAGCACGAACTGCTCGCGGACCTTGAGCTCCTGATAGAGCTCTTCGGAAAGGTCGGCGAGTTCGCCCACCTCTTCGCCGACAAGCGCGATGTCCTCTTCATCCACCCCGCTGGCGCGACGCTCGGCGGCCGAACGTTTGAGATAGGCGGCACGCTGGGCGGCATCGGCATCCACATGGCCGAGGATGGTCATGGAGATCAGCCGGTCGCCGTCGGCGAGCGTGATGCCGCGCACGCCGATCGAATTGCGGCCGGCAAAGACGCGAACCTCGTCGACCGGGAAGCGGATCGCCTGGCCGAGCGCGGTGGTGAGCAGCACGTCGTCGCGATCGGTGCAGGTCTCGACGGAGAGGATTTCGTCGCCCTCCTCCTCGAGTTTCATCGCGATCTTGCCGTTGCGGTTGACCTGAACGAAATCCGAGAGCTTGTTGCGGCGTACCGTGCCTCGGGTCGTCGAGAACATGACGTCCAGGTTCTCCCAGGTCTTCTCGTCTTCCGGCAGCGGCATGATGGTGGTGATGCGTTCGCCGGGCTCCAGCGGCAGCATGTTGATGAGCGCCTTGCCGCGCGAGGTCGGGGTGCCGATCGGCAGCCGCCAGACCTTCTCCTTGTAGACGATGCCGCGCGAGGAGAAGAACAGGACCGGTGTATGGGTGTTGGCGACGAAGAGGCGGGTCGCGAAATCCTCGTCCTTCATGGCCATGCCGGAGCGGCCCTTGCCGCCGCGACGCTGTGCGCGGTAGGTCGCGAGCGGCACGCGCTTGATGTAGCCCGCATGCGAGACGGTGACGACCATGTCCTCACGGGCGATCAGGTCCTCGTCGTCCATGTCCGGACCGCCTTCGACGATCTCGGTGCGGCGAGGCGTGCCGAATTCGTCGCGAACGGCGGCGAGTTCAGCCTTGACGATCTCCTGGATGCGCAGGCGCGAGGAGAGGATTTCGAGGTAGTCGGCGATCTCGGCGCCGATCTTGTTCAGCTCCTCGTCGATCTCGTCACGGCCGAGCGCGGTGAGGCGCGCCAGACGCAGCTCGAGGATCGCGCGGGCCTGCTCTTCCGAGAGGTTGTACGTCAGGTCCTCGTTGATCCGGTGGCGCGGATCGTCGATCAGCCGGATCAGTGCCTCGACGTCGTGCGCCGGCCAGCGGCGCTCCATCAACTGCTCGCGGGCCGTCTGCGGATCGGGCGCGCGGCGGATGAGATTGATGACCTCATCGATATTGGCGACGGCGATGGCGAGACCGACCAAGACGTGCGCGCGTTCGCGCGCCTTGCGCAGCAGGTACTTCGTTCGCCGGCTGACGACCTCCTCGCGGAAGGAGACGAAGGCCCGTAGCATGTCGAGGAGCGCCATCTGCTCCGGCTTGCCGCCGTTCAGCGCCACCATGTTGCAGCCGAACGAGGTCTGCAGCGGCGTGTAGCGATAGAGCTGGTTGAGGATGACGTCGGCATTGGCGTCGCGCTTCAGTTCGATGACGACGCGGTAGCCTTCGCGGTCGGACTCGTCGCGCAGGTCGGAAATGCCCTCGATGCGCTTCTCGCGCACCAGTTCGGCCATCTTCTCGATCATCGTCGCCTTGTTCACCTGGTAAGGAACCTCGGTGATGATGATCTGCTCGCGGTCGCCGCGCATCGGTTCGACCCTGGCGACACCCCGCATGATAACCGAGCCACGGCCGGTCTCATAGGCCGACTTGATGCCCGAGCGTCCGAGGATCATCGCGCCGGTCGGGAAATCCGGGCCCGGAATGATCTGCATGAGTTCGGGCAGCTCGATCGCCGGATTGTCGATGATGGCGATGCAGCCGTCGATGACTTCACCGAGATTGTGCGGCGGAATGTTGGTCGCCATGCCGACGGCGATGCCGCCCGCGCCGTTGACGAGCAGGTTCGGGAACTTCGCCGGAACGACGACCGGCTCGGAGAGCGTGCCGTCGTAGTTGTCGCGGAAGTCGACGGTTTCCTTGTCGAGGTCGTCGAGCAGCGAATGGGCGGCCTTCTGCAGGCGGCACTCGGTGTAACGTTCGGCCGCCGGCGGGTCGCCGTCGATCGAGCCGAAATTGCCCTGACCGTCGATCAGCGGCAGGCGCAGCGACCAGTCCTGGGCCATGCGCGCCAGCGCGTCGTAGATCGCGGCGTTGCCATGGGGGTGATACTTACCCATGACGTCACCCGTCACGCGGGCGCACTTGACGTACTTCTTGTTCCAGTCGATGCCCAGTTCGGACATGCCGTACAGGATGCGGCGATGGACCGGCTTCAGGCCGTCGCGGACGTCCGGAAGGGCGCGGCTGACGATTACGCTCATGGCGTAGTCGAGATACGACCGCTGCATTTCCTCAATGATGGAAATCGGCTCGATGTCGGACGGGGACTTGCCGCCGCCGGGAGTGCTTTGCTCAGTCAAATCTGGTCACGATCTCTGTTCGGAATCACTGTCTAGCTTATAGCCGAAAGGGCGCCGTGGCGCCAATTTCGCAGCAGGTTTTGAACAGCTTTTGCGGCGCTGGAAAGGCAGAACGATCAAATACCTAGACAAATTCGAGGCTGTCGGTGCTACTCTTCGCGAAATAGCAGGAGAGGCAGACTCGATGGCACCGACGGACGCACTGATAACGGCATTCACCACGCTCCTGGTGACGCTCGATCCGCCGGGCCTGGCGCCGCTCTTTCTCGGCCTCACACAGGGCATGACCGGTGCGCAGCGGCGCCAGGTGGCGGTCCGCGGTTCGCTCATCGCCTTTGGAATCCTTGCCGTTTTCGCCGTCTTCGGCTCGGGCATCCTCGGCGTGCTCGGCATCTCGATGGGCTCCTTCCGGATAGCCGGCGGCCTGATGCTGTTCGCGATCGCCTTCGAGATGATCTTCGAGAAGCGCAACGAGCGGAAAGAGAAGACCAAGGACGACGCGATCACCCGCGACCACATCCATCACCTTGCCGTTTTCCCGCTGGCGATCCCGCTGATCGCCGGCCCCGGCGCGATCTCCGCGACGGTGCTGATCGCCGGCACGATGGACGGCATCGCCGGACGGGTCGGGCTGATCGGCGTCATCGCCGTGTGTCTGGCGCTCGTCTTCCTGGCGTTGATGCTGGCGGAGGGCCTCAACCGCTTTCTCGGCGTCACCGGCCGCGCGCTGCTGACCCGCCTGCTCGGCGTGCTGCTTTCGGCGCTCTCGGTGCAGTTCGTCGTCGACGGGGTCAAATCGGCCTTCGCCGGGTGAGACGCCGGCGTTGCCGCCGGCGCCCGCTCTCTCAGCTACGGTGCAGGAAGTCGAGGAGCGTCGCGTCGAAGCGTTCGCTTTCCTCGAACTGCATGGTGTGCCCGCTGTGTTCGAACATCTCGATCGTCAGCCGCGCGAAGTCGCCCCGGAACGGTTCCCATGCCGCGGGCGGTGCGATGAGGTAGTCGAAACGCCCGAGTGCGAGTAGCACCGGCGCCGTGACGCCGCGCGCAAGCGCGTGCATGTCGATATCACGGAACACCTCGCCCCATAGATGATCGAAGCCGATGTCGTTGATCCAGACGCCGTCCCATAGCGGACGCGCATCGAAACCGGGATCGAACCAGCTGCGTGCGCCAAGCCGGATCAGCAGGTGCTTGAAGCGCTCGTGAGGATGGGCGGCGATGTCACCGGCAAGCTTCGCCATCTCCCGGTCGAAAATCGCCTTGCGCTCGGGCGAGGCTTCCTCGGCCCAGCGTCGTTCCGCCCACTGCGCGAGCTCAGCTCCCTGGTTCGGGCCGGTGCCCGCGAGCACGACGTGGGACACGTGGTCGGGAAAACGACGCGCATATTCGAGTGCCATGTAACCGTGGCCCGAATGCCCGAGAATGGCGCAGCGCTCCAGCCCGAAGGCCTGCCGTGCCAGTTCTATGTCGGCGATGATCCGGTCGAAGGCGAAGTCGCTCGCCTCCACCGACCCGAGCGGCCGGGCGAAGCATCTGTGATCGACAAAGTGGAGGCGGGCCGAGCGGCGAAGTCCGGGCGAGAAGGTCCGCGCGTAGTAGAGGCTGCTGCCGATGACCAGCACGGGGAGCCCCTGCCCTTCGATCGCGTAGCCGAGCTCGAAGACGCCCGAGCGAATGATGCCGCGCTCGGCGCGGCCGTAATTCAGTTTTTCCATGACGATGTATCCGATAGTGCGGTTCGCCGCGCCGTGTCTGGCTGCGGGAACCGGACATTGACCCAAGAAAACGCACGAACACGCGGCGGCAAAAAGCCGGCGGCGACGCGCAACGATTTTCGTGGTCAAGGTCGCTAACGGATGAGGCGCATGGGACTTTCTCTCTGAATGGTCAACCGCAAGGGACGCGGGTGCCGGCATCGAGCCGTCGGCAGCAATACCGCTCCTGCGCATCGCAAACAAGGGGCTGTATAGCCCCGCCGATGGTCAGGTCAGCGCTGCGCCTTCAGGATGCGCTTCCAGATCGTGCCGCCGAGATAGCGGTTGAACACGACGAAGTAGGCGACGATCAGGGCGAACAGCACGAAGGCCGGCAGGCCGTTCAGCTGGAAACCGCCCTCCGTGCGGCCGCCGGTCACCGAGGCGACCAGAAAGCCGAGCACGAAAACGGCGGTGAAGAAATCGAGCAGTGCCGCGAGCACGATGCGCCAGGTCGCGGGTCCGGTATCCGTCTTCGTCTCTCCCATCGAAAGCCCCCTTTCGGATCAACGAGAAGATATGGCGCGCGCCCGGCCGGACGGTGGTCCCGGAATCAGAACGGGATGTCGTCGTCGAGATCGCGCGAGAAATTGCCGCCGCCGCCAGCCTGGTTGCCGGTGCGGGCCGGCGCACGGGACGGCTGGTTGTAGTCGTCGCCGTAGCCGCCGCCGAAATCGCTGCCGCCACGCGAGGCGCCACCGCCCTCGCCGCGGCCGCCGAGCATGGTCAGGTTCGAATTGAAGCCCTGCAGGACGACTTCGGTCGAATAGCGATCGTTGCCGTTCTGGTCCTGCCACTTGCGGGTCTGCAACTGGCCTTCGACATAGACCGTCGAGCCCTTCTTCAGATACTGTTCGGCGACCTTGCAGAGACCTTCGTTGAAGATCACCACGGTGTGCCACTCGGTCTTTTCCTTGCGCTCGCCGGTGTTGCGGTCGCGCCAGGATTCGGAGGTCGCGATGCGCAGGTTGGCGATCGGACGGCCGTCCTGGGTCCGGCGGATTTCCGGATCCGCGCCGAGATTCCCGATCAGAATTACCTTGTTCACGCTACCAGCCATAACACACACCTTGGGAAGAGAGGGCGCCGGACCGGCCGCACCCGCATTTGTCGATTTCCGCCACCTTAAACCAATCGCGGGCGGCGATGGAAAGTCTTAACCGTTAATCCACAGCGAAAAATGTTCTTTATTTGTTCTAATGATTGTCTATGATCCTGTCAACCGACTCGAAATGTGACCCGCGACGTCCTGTTCCGCCTCGACAGAGGCACAGTCATGACTAAATAAGGACTGTCCTTCTCCAAGCGAGCCTTGTCCATGAGTGAACTGAAGACCATTTCCATCCGCGGCGCCCGCGAGCACAACCTGAAGGGCATCGATCTCGAGCTGCCGCGCAACAGCCTGATCGTGATGACCGGCCTTTCCGGCTCGGGCAAGTCCTCGCTCGCCTTCGATACCATCTATGCCGAGGGACAGCGCCGCTACGTGGAGAGCCTTTCGGCCTACGCCCGGCAGTTCCTGGAGATGATGCAGAAGCCGGACGTCGACCAGATCGACGGGCTTTCACCGGCAATCTCCATCGAGCAGAAGACGACCTCGCGCAATCCGCGATCCACCGTCGGCACGGTGACCGAGATCTACGACTACATGCGCCTGCTCTTCGCGCGCGTCGGCGTTCCCTATTCACCGGCGACGGGGCTGCCGATCGAGAGCCAGACGGTCTCCCAGATGGTCGACCGCATCCTCGCCTTCGAGGAGGGGGCGCGCCTCTATATCCTCGCGCCGATGATCCGCGGCCGCAAGGGCGAGTACAAGAAGGAACTCGCCGACCTGATGAAGCGCGGCTTCCAGCGCGTGAAGATCGACGGGCAGTTCTACGAGATCGCCGAGGCGCCGGCGCTCGACAAGAAGTACAAGCACGACATCGACGTGGTGGTCGACCGCGTGGTGGTGCGCTCCGACATCGGCGCGCGCCTCGCCGACAGCCTGGAGACCTGCCTCAAGCTCGCCGACGGGCTGGCGATCGCCGAGTTCGCCGACAAGCCGCTGCCGGCTTCGGAGACGGCCGCCGGCGGCTCGGCCAACAAGTCGCTGAACGAGACGCATGAACGGGTGATGTTCTCCGAAAAGTTCGCCTGCCCGGTCTCCGGTTTCACCATTCCGGAGATCGAGCCGCGGCTCTTCTCCTTCAACAATCCCTTCGGCGCCTGCCCGACCTGCGACGGGCTCGGCTCACAGCAGAAGATCGACGAGGCGCTGATCGTGCCGGAGGCACAGCGGCGGCTGAACGACGGGGCGATTGTGCCCTGGGCGAAATCCTCCTCCCCCTACTACAACCAGACGCTCGAATCCCTCGGCAAGGTTTTTGGTTTCAAGCTCTCGAACCGCTGGTCGGACCTGAGTGACGAGGCGCAGCGGGCGATCCTGCACGGCACGGAGGAGAAGATCGAGTTCCATTATGCCGACGGCGCGCGGGCCTATACGACGACCAAGACCTTCGAGGGCATCGTGCCGAACCTCGAACGGCGCTGGAAGGAGACTGACAGCGCCTGGGCGCGCGAGGAAATCGAGCGATTCATGTCGGCAGCCCCCTGCCCGGCCTGCGCCGGCTACCGGCTGAAACCGGAGGCGCTCGCCGTCAAGATCAACGGGCTGCACATCGGCGAAGTCACCGAGATGTCGATCCGCGTCGCCGGTGCCTGGTTCGAGACGCTGCCGGCAAAGCTCAGCGACAAGCAGAACGAGATCGCGGTGCGCATTCTCAAGGAGATCCGCGAGCGGCTGCGCTTTCTGAACGATGTCGGGCTCGACTATCTTTCGATGTCGCGCAATTCCGGAACGCTATCGGGCGGCGAGAGCCAGCGCATCCGGCTCGCCTCGCAGATCGGCTCGGGGCTGACCGGCGTGCTCTACGTGCTGGACGAGCCGTCGATCGGCCTGCACCAGCGCGACAACGCCCGCCTCATCGAGACGCTGAAGCACCTGCGCGACATCGGCAATACGGTGATTGTCGTCGAGCATGACGAGGATGCGATCCTCTCCGCCGATTACGTGGTCGACATCGGCCCGGCGGCCGGTATCCACGGCGGCGAGGTGGTGGCGCAGGGCGTTCCTGCCGAGATCATGGCCAATCCGAATTCACTGACGGGCAAATATCTCTCCGGCGAGCTCGGCGTCGCGGTTCCAGCCGAACGCCGCAAGCCGAAGAAGAGCCAGCAGATCAAGGTGATCGGCGCGCGCGGCAACAATCTGAAGAACGTCACCGCCAGCATCCCGCTCGGCGTGTTCACGGCCGTCACCGGCGTTTCCGGCGGCGGCAAGTCGACCTTCCTCATCGAGACGCTCTACAAGGCGGCGGCACGCCGCATCATGGGCGCGCGCGAAAACCCGGCCGAGCACGACCGCATCGACGGCTTCGAGTTCATCGACAAGGTGATCGACATCGACCAGTCGCCGATCGGCCGCACGCCGCGCTCGAACCCCGCGACCTATACCGGCGCCTTCACGCCGATCCGCGACTGGTATGCCGGCCTGCCCGAGGCGAAGGCGCGCGGCTACCAGCCGGGCCGCTTCTCCTTCAACGTCAAGGGCGGCCGCTGCGAGGCCTGCCAGGGCGACGGGGTGATCAAGATCGAGATGCACTTCCTGCCCGACGTCTACGTGACCTGCGACGTCTGCCACGGCAAGCGCTACAACCGCGAGACGCTCGACGTGACCTTCAAGGGCAAGTCGATCGCCGACGTGCTCGACATGACGGTCGAGGAAGGCGTCGAATTCTTCTCCGCCGTGCCGGCGGTGCGCGACAAGCTGCAATCGCTCTTCGACGTCGGCCTCGGCTATATCAAGGTCGGCCAGCAGGCGAACACGCTCTCCGGCGGCGAGGCGCAGCGCGTCAAGCTCGCCAAGGAACTCTCCAAGCGCTCGACCGGCCGCACGCTCTACATCCTCGACGAGCCGACGACGGGGCTTCATTTCCACGACGTGGCAAAGCTCCTCGAAATGCTGCACGAGCTCGTCAGGCAGGGCAATTCGGTGGTGGTGATCGAGCACAATCTCGAGGTCATCAAGACCGCCGACTGGGTGATCGACTTCGGTCCCGAGGGCGGCGACGGCGGCGGCGAGATCGTCGCGACCGGCACACCGGAGCAGATCGTCGAGGCCGAGCGCTCCTATACCGGCCAGTTCCTCAAGGAACTCCTGGAGCGGCGACCGATGCGGAAGGTGCAGGCGGCGGAGTGAGCGATGAGCGAGACCCTTGAGCTTGTCTGTCAGCTCGTCGAGCGAGACAAGTTCAGGGTGTCGGTGCATGCAGTGCAGGAACTGGTCGACGACGGGCTCCTGATCGAACCCATCATCCGGGCAGTTGCGACAGGCAAGCAGGAGCCTGCCGTCCTGGTCACCGCGTACCGTCCCGATCCGCAGCGCTGGGATGCGAGTTTCACACGGAGGCGTCAGCGATGACCCGTAAATCAGTGCAGCTCATTCGTGAAGGTGAACGCGTGGCGGAGGTCTCCGTGGAGATCGAGGAAGCTGGCGCGTGGGGAGCGACGGTCGGTTTCGCGGACATTGCGAAGCTCGATCGCGTGCGCCGGGCGTTGCGTGCCGGCGATATCCGTGGCGCGCATCGATGATGCAAAGGTCTACCGGCTGGTTCCCGAGATTGATGGCGGAGTCTCGGCTCGCGGTTTCGGCGAAGATCCACAAACACCCTTGAACCACAAACCGAAGTGAGGGCAGCGTCATGACCCAGGCAGGCACAATCCGTACCGGCATCGGCGGCTGGACCTTCGATCCGTGGGAAGGCACCTTCTATCCGGAGAAGCTGCCGAAGAAGAGACAGCTCGAATATGCGAGCCGGGAGCTGACGGCGATCGAGGTCAACGGCACCTATTATTCCAGCCAGAAGCCGGAGACCTTCGCCAAATGGGCGTCGGAGGTGCCGGAGGGCTTCGTCTTTTCGCTGAAGGCGAGCCGTTTCTGCACCAATCGCAAGGTGCTCGCCGAGGCCGGGCCGTCCGTCGAGAAGTTCCTGACCCAGGGGATCACCGAGCTCGGCGCGCATCTCGGGCCGATCCTCTGGCAGTTCATGGGAACGAAGAAGTTCGAACCCAACGATTTCGAGGCCTTTCTGGCGCTGCTGCCGAAAAGCCAGGACGGTATTGCCCTTCGCCACGTCGTCGAACCGCGACATGCCTCCTTCCAGGTGCCGGAACTCATTGCGCTGTTGAAGAAATACAATGTCGCGGCGGTCTGTGCCGACCACCACGACTATCCGATGTTCGCCGAGCCGACGGCCGATTTCGTCTATGCGCGGCTGCAGAAGGGCGAGGACGAGATTCCGACCTGCTATCCGGAAAGGGAAATCGACGCCTGGGCCGGCCGGCTGAAACGCTACGCCGGGGGCGCGATGCCGGACGACCTGCCGAGGATCGCCGACGAGGCGGTGGTCGAGAAGAAGCCGCGCGACGTTTTCGCCTTCTTCATCACCGGCGGGAAGGTCAATGCGCCGAACGGCGCAAGGGTGCTGCAGACGGCGGTTTCCTGACCTCCGGGACAAGGTCGACCCGGCCTACATGACGAAATTGTGACACTGGCGAATCTGGGATATGGTCCGTCGTATTGCCGACCTCATCGGGGCCGGAAATAGCGGAGGCTTTCCGGCTGCGGCTTGGAAGGGCCGTTTCCCTCAACATTCCGGGTTCCTCATGTCGGGCATCGTCGTCTTCATCAATCTCGCCGGCGCCGTCGCGCTGCTCCTGTGGGCGACGCGCATGGTGCGCACCGGTATCGAACGCGCCTACGGCCATGTGCTGAAGGACAAGCTGCGGCTCGCCGTCGGCAACCGGGTCACCGCCGGCGCCGCGGGCTTCGCGCTGGCCGTGGCGCTGCAGAGCGCGACCGCCGTCGCGCTGATCGTCGCCTCCTTCGTCGCCGGTGGCTATGTCTCGTCGGGGATCGGCATCGCCACCCTGCTCGGCGCCGATTTCGGCTCGGCCTTCGTCGTGCGCATCCTGCGCCACGATCTCTCGCTCCTGATCCCGATCCTGCTGCTGATGGGCACCGTGGCATTCCGCGCCTCGGAAACCCGTGGCTGGCGGCAGGCGGGCCGCATCTTCTTCGGGCTCGGTCTGCTGCTCCTGTCGCTGAGGCTGATCGGCGAGGCCTCCGACCCGCTGCGCACCAGCCAGATCCTGCCGCTCCTCATCAACTATCTCTCGCGCGACTGGATCACAGCCTTCCTGCTTTCGGCGCTGCTGGCATGGGCCTTCCACTCCAGTGTTGCGACCATCCTGCTCTTCGCCTCGCTTGCGGACCGCGGGCTGCTGCCGCCGGTGCTGATCATCCCGATGGTGCTCGGTGCGAATTTCGGCGCCGCGGTGATTGGCGCCATGCTGACCAAGAACGCCGAAAGCGCCGCCCGCGTCGTGCCGCTCGGCAACGTCGTCATCCGCGGGCTCGGCACGCTCGCCGCGCTCGCCGTCCAGCTCGTCCTCGTGGTGCCGTCGGAACTTTTCGCGAGCCATCCCGGCGACGCCGTCGTGATGGTGCACCTGGCGCTCAACGGCGCGGTGCTTCTCCTCGGCCTGCCGTTCGCCGGCGTCGTGGCCAGGCTGCTCGAACGTCTGCTGGCGAAGCCTGAGGCCGTCGAGACGGAGGGTCCGGAGGAACGGCTATCGGCACTCAACCCTGCCGACCTCGCCAACCCGAAACAGGCGATCGCCAACGCCACCCGCGAAGTGCTGAGCGTCTGCGACAAGACCGAGGTGATGCTGAACCGCATCTTCGAACTCTACGAGACCTTAGATCCGAAGAAGCTGCAGCGCCTGGAGGCGCTCGACGACGAGATCGACCGCACCCATCGCGACATCAAGTTCTATCTCGCGCGGATTTCGGAAAGCGCGCTCGACGAGGAATCGGCGGCGCAATCGCAGAACCTGCTGAGTGCGGCGATCAAGGTCGAGCAGGCGGCGGATATCATCGCCCAGAACATGGCGACGAGAGCGCGCAAGAAGCATGATCGCAAGGTCGCCTTCTCCGACGAAGGCTGGAGCGAGCTCAAGGCCATGCACAACGAAGTGGTCAAGAACGCGCGCCTCGCCTTCAACCTGCTGGTCGACCGCGACGTCGAATATGCCCGCCAGCTCGTCGCCCGCAAGGAGGTTGTGCGCAACCTCGTGCGCCAGAGCGAGGAGCGGCACCTGCAGCGGCTGCGCGACGGCAATATTGCGAGCTTCGAATCGAGCTCGCTGCACATCGACACGATGCGCGACCTCAAGGAGATCAATTCGCTGGTCGCCTCGATCGGTTATCCGCTGCTCGAGGACGAGGGCATGCTGCGGCGCAGTCGCCTGCTCTGACGGGCGGAACCGCCTCGGCCTGCTTCTTGGGTTGCCGCTCGCTCAGGAGCCGGCGGCTTCGCCGACCGGAGCCTTGCGGGCGAGCCAGCGCGGATTGAAGACGTTCATCACCAGACCGAGGACGATCAGCGCGGCGGCGATGACACGCAGCGGCCCGAAATCCTCGCCGAGCACCAGGGCTGCCGACGACATGCCGAAGACCGGGACGAGCAGCGAGAAGGGTGCGACGGTCGAAACCCCGTAGCGGCTGATCATCGCCCCCCAGACCGCAAAACCGAAGACGGTGGCGCCATAGGCGACGAAGAGCACGGCCCCTGCCCCTTCGAGATTGAGGTTCGCCAGCGCCTGCAGGTCGCGGTCCCAGCCCTCGAACAGCGCGGAGATGATGAAGAGCGGGATCGGCGGCACGAGGCTCACCCAGACCATCAGGTTCAGCATCTGAACCTTGCCGACCTTCTTCATCAGCATGTTCGAGCAGGCCCAGGCGACAGCGGCGGCAAGCACGAGCACGAGGCCCGCGACGGTGAATGTACCATCGATCGAGCTGGCGATGAGCGCGACCCCGGAAAAGGCGAGGACCATGCCGGCGACCTGCAGCGGCCGCGGCCGGTCACCATAGATCAGGAAGGCGAGCAGGACGGTGAAGAAGGCCTGCGATTGCAGGAGCAGCGACGCAAGCCCGGGCGGTGCGCCGACATTCATGCCGATGAAGAGGAAGGAGAACTTCACCACGCCCAGCATCAGGCCGATGCCGAGGATCAGCCGCCAGGGCACATCCGGCCGGCGGATGAAGAAGGCGAGCGGCAGGGCGGCGAAAAGGAAGCGGAGCGCGGAAAAGAGGAGCGGCGGGAAATTGTCGAGGCCGAGCTTGATCACCACGAAATTGAAGCCCCAGACGGCGGCGACGAGGACGAGCATCAGGATGTGAAGGGGCGACATGGGGCGAATCTCCGGCGCGCTGGTGGATGATCGATACACCCTCGCCCGCCGCCAGGGAAAACGGATTCTGCTAATGCCACCGATCGATATGGTTGATGAGGGTCTCGGCGGTGAGGCCCGCACCCGCCCGCTGCGCCGCATCGCCATGCAGCCAGACGCCTGCCGCTGCCGCTTCGAAGGCCGGCACGCCCTGCGCCAGAAGCCCGCCGACGATGCCGGCGAGCACATCCCCGGAACCGGCGGTGGCAAGCGACGGCGGGGCATTCCCGTTGATCAAGGCGCGGCCATCGGGCGCGGCGATCACGCTGTCGGCGCCCTTGTAGATGACCGCCGCATTGGCGCGCGCGGCGGCCTGCCTCGCCCGGTCGACCTTGCTCAGCGCCGGATCGGCGGCAAGATCGGGGAAGAGCCTCGCGAACTCGCCCTCATGCGGCGTCAGCACGAGACGGGGCACGCTATCCGCAAAGGCAGAGAAGAGCGCCTGCGGGTCCTCCGCGAAGGCAGTGATGCCGTCTGCATCGAGGACCAGCCGGCGGCCGGCGGCGGCAAGCGCGGTGACAAAGGCGCGGGCCTTTGCGCCGACGCCGAAGCCGGGGCCGAGAACGAAGACGGAGCGCCGCTCGTCGTGAAGGTAGTCGGCGAGGTCGCTCTCGGTCTCGACCGCCTTCAGCATCACGGCGGTCAGATGGGCGGCATTGGCGGCGACCGCCTCTTTCGGTGAAGCGACGGTGACGACCCCCGCCCCTGCCCTCAGGCCCGCGGCGGCGGCGAGCCGCGCGGCGCCCGTGGCAGCGGCCCCGCCGGAAAACACGGTGAGATGACCGCGGCGGAACTTGTGGGCGGCGGCATCCGTCTGCGGCATGGCCGCATCCCACGCTTCCGGACCGTTGACGAAGAGGCGCTCCCCCTTCGCCTCGACCAGGCGGAACGGGATGCCGATGTCGAAGGTCTCGACGCTGCCACAATGCATCCGGCCGGGAAGCAGGAGATGCCCCGGCTTGCGGGTCATGAAGGTGACTGTGTGGCGCGCCCGGAAGGCGGCGCCCATGACGACGCCGGTGCGCCCGTCGATCCCCGAGGGGAGATCGACCGCGACCACCGGCAGGCCGGCCTCGTCGACCCGTTGCACAATATCGGCGACCGCCGGCGGCACGGCGCGAGCGAGGCCCGCCCCGAAGATCGCATCGACGATCACGTCTCCGGGCGCGGGACGGCAGGTGTCGAGCGGCGCGCCCTCGATCGGGCAGCGCGAACGGGCGGTCGCGGCATCACCCTTGAGGGTCGCCGGATCGCCGAAGTGGAAGAGTGCGACAGGAGCGCCGGTTTCGTGCAAGGCGCGTGCCGCTACATAGCCGTCGCCGCCGTTGTTGCCGGGGCCGCAGAGGACGACGAAGCGTTCTGCGCCGGGAAAGAGCCTGAGGACGGCGGCGGCGACCGCCTGCCCCGCCTTCTCCATCAGGCCATAGGAATCGATGCCCGACGCCGCAGCCGCAGCGTCCACCTCTCCCATCGCCGACGGCGTCAGCAGCCAGTTGCAGTGTCCCCTTGCCATGCCTCCATTGAACCCATTCCGGGCGGAAAGACAACAGGCATCGCGGTTGCGGCAAGAATGACCAACAATAGTGCATTTGCCTATTTTGACGCCACATAGGGTCTGCTTTGCAGGCATGTACGGCACTTACGGATTCCCTCGAAAAATCGGCGAATTTTGCCTTCCTGCGGCATTTTCGCTCCGATTTCGCGATCATTTTCCCCGGAAATGCACATGATTTGTCCCTGCAACTGAAAAAATCCGGCATTTTTCCGAAAAAGCTGTCGCCAACTGGCACGGCACGTGCATCAATACGGGCGAGTGGGATCATCCTGCTGCAATGAGAGAAGCGGAGAGAAATTTTCTCATGAAAAAGATCGAAGCGATCATAAAGCCCTTCAAGCTCGACGAAGTGAAGGAAGCCCTTCAGGAAGTCGGCCTGCAAGGCATCACCGTCACGGAGGCCAAGGGGTTCGGCCGCCAGAAGGGCCATACCGAACTTTACCGGGGTGCGGAATACGTCGTGGATTTCCTGCCGAAGGTAAAGGTCGAAGTGGTTCTGGCGGACGAAAACGTGGAAGCCGTCATCGACGCGATCCGCAACGCCGCGCAGACCGGCCGGATCGGCGATGGTAAGATCTTCGTTTCGAATGTGGAGGAAGTCGTCCGCATCCGTACCGGCGAAACCGGCGTCGACGCCATCTAAAACATCCGCTCTCTTCCAGAGGCGGACCAGTCTATCGTCATCTCACCCAAGGAATATGACCAATGACGACTGCAAACGACATTCTGAAGCAAATCAAGGACAACGACGTCAAGTTCGTCGACCTGCGCTTTACCGACCCGAAGGGCAAACTGCAGCATGTGACGATGGACGTCTGCTGCGTCGATGAAGACATGTTCGCCGACGGCGTCATGTTCGACGGCTCCTCGATCGCCGGCTGGAAGGCAATCAACGAGTCCGACATGGTGCTGATGCCGGATCCGGCGACGGTTCACATGGACCCGTTCTTCGCCCAGTCGACCATGGTCATCATGTGCGACATCCTCGACCCTATCTCCGGCGAAGCCTACAACCGCGACCCGCGCGGTACCGCCAAGAAGGCGGAAGCCTATCTGAAGGCATCCGGCATCGGCGACACCATCTATGTCGGCCCGGAAGCCGAGTTCTTCGTTTTCGACGACGTCAAGTACAAGGCCGACCCCTACAACACCGGCTTCAAGCTCGACTCGTCGGAACTGCCGTCGAACGACGACACCGACTATGAAACGGGCAACCTCGGTCACCGTCCGCGCGTCAAGGGCGGCTATTTCCCAGTTCCGCCAGTCGACAGCCTGCAGGACATGCGCTCCGAAATGCTGACCGTGCTCGCCGAAATGGGCGTCGTCGTCGAAAAGCACCACCACGAAGTGGCGGCCGCCCAGCACGAGCTCGGCGTCAAGTTCGACGCGCTGGTGCGCAATGCCGACAAGATGCAGATCTACAAGTACGTCGTGCACCAGGTCGCCAATGCCTACGGCAAGACCGCGACCTTCATGCCGAAGCCGGTCTTCGGCGACAACGGCTCGGGCATGCACGTCCACATGTCGATCTGGAAGGACGGCAAGCCGACCTTCGCCGGCGACGAATATGCAGGCCTTTCCGAGAACTGCCTCTACTACATCGGCGGCATCATCAAGCATGCCAAGGCGATCAACGCCTTCACCAACCCGTCGACCAACTCCTACAAGCGCCTGGTTCCCGGCTATGAAGCTCCGGTTCTGCTCGCCTATTCGGCGCGCAACCGGTCGGCCTCCTGCCGCATTCCGTTCGGCTCGAACCCGAAGGCGAAGCGCGTCGAAATCCGCTTCCCCGACCCGACCGCCAACCCGTATCTCGCCTTCGCGGCGATGCTGATGGCCGGTCTCGACGGCATCAAGAACAAGATCCATCCCGGCAAGGCCATGGACAAGGACCTCTACGACCTGCCGCCGAAGGAACTGAAGAAGATCCCGACGGTCTGCGGCTCGCTGCGCGAAGCACTCGAATCGCTCGACAAGGATCGCAAGTTCCTGACCGCCGGCGGCGTCTTCGATGACGACCAGATCGACTCGTTCATCGAGCTGAAGATGCAGGAAGTCATGCGCTTCGAAATGACCCCGCATCCGGTTGAATTCGACATGTACTACTCGGTCTGATCCGGGTTTCGTCCGGCCCTCGGGCCGGCGGTCAAACAAGCCGGCGACGTTATGCGTCGCCGGTTTTTCTATTTTAAACAACATCAAGGGATTTTTTCTTCATATCTTCGTTCAGGAAACGATCGAAGAAGTCGCCTTTTCTCGCGATGTAGAGAGCGATAGGCTCCCGGTTTGAGACTCGCCTGCCCGCGCCGCCGGCGCGAAGCCTTCCGTCTTTTCTCCGGAGTTCCGATGACTGACCGCAGCAAGGCCGCGCAACCGCGGGCACTCGACTGGCTTCTCTATTTCCTGGCGCCGGTCTTCTTCTCCAGCAACCTCATCTTCGGCCGCGGCATCACCGGCGAGATCGCCCCCTTCACCACAGCGTTCCTGCGCTGGATCGGCTCGGCGATCATCATCTTTCCCTTCGTCTATGCCGAGCGGCGGACCTGTCTCACCTTCGTGCGGCAGCATACGGCGATCTGGCTGGTGCTCGGCTTTCTCGGCATGGGCATCTGCGGCGGCTTCGTCTACTGGGCGCTGACGCTGACGACCGCCTCCAACGCGACGCTGATCTATACCACCTCGTCACTGTTCATCATCCTGCTGCAGTGGTTGCTGCAGGGGCGTCGAATCCGCCCCGGCGAACTCCTCGGCATGGCGATCGCCTTTTCCGGCGTCGCGGTCATCGTGCTCAAGGGGGACTGGGCGGCGGCGAAGAGTCTCACCTTCAACATCGGCGATCTCGGCATTCTCGTCGCGGCGATCGCCTTCGCACTCTATTCGCTGCTGTTGCGCCATCCGGGCGTCGCGGCGATGCCGCCGCTGCCGCTCTTCGGCCTGCTGGCGTTTTCTGGCGCCATCGTGCTCCTGCCGCCTGCTTTCTACGAAGTGGTGACCGGCGGGCTCTTGCCCGACAGTGCGAGCGACTGGACGAAGCTTGCCGGGATCATCGCCTTCGCCTCGCTCGCGGCCTTTTACTGCTTCCAGCATGCCGTGCGCGTGTTCGGTCCGGCGATGGCCGGTGTCACCCTCTACCTGATGCCGCCGACCTCGATCATCATGGCGGTCATCCTGCTCGGCGAACGCTTCGAGACCTATCACGCCGTCGGCATCGTGCTGGTGATGGGCGGGCTCATGCTTGCGACAGCGCCGATCAAACGTCGATCCTGACGACCGGGTGTGCGCCGCGGTCTTGTCGCACATTGAACGGCTATCACTCTAAACCCTTGATTGTCGGCGTCATCGACCCCAATTTCTTAGGGGAAAGGATGTTCACGCCATGAAACAGAGCAACGCAAAATTTGGCATCGGGGAAGTCGTCCGCCACAAGTTCTTTCCGTTCCGGGGCGTCGTTTTTGATGTGGATCCGGAGTTTGCGAATTCGGAAGAATGGTGGAACTCGATACCGGCGGAGGTCCGGCCGAACAGGGACCAGCCCTTCTATCACCTGCTCGCGGAGAACGAGGAGACGGAATACGTCGCCTATGTCTCGGAGCAGAACCTGGAGCACGACGACAGCGACGTTCCGCTGCGCAACCCACAAGTGAACCAGATCTTCGTGATGGAACAGGCGGGCCGCTACAAGCCGCGGATCAACTTCGCCCACTAGACGATCGCCGATCGCACGGCGACACAAACAAAAAAGGCCCGGGAGACCGGGCCTTTTTCATTGATGCACTGTCGGCAATCAGTTGCCGGTCTTCGCCTTGTCCTGAGCGGCCTCGAGTGCCTTGCGGCTCTCGTCGGTCTTCTTCTGCATGACTTCCTGCAGGAGACGCTGGCGCTCCTCGGCCTGCGACTGCGACATCGCCTCGCCGTCATAGGCGCCGGTGAAGCCTTCGAGCGAGATCTTGATCGGGTTCGGCGCGCGGCGGAAGTTGATCGAGGTGAAGACCACCTCGTTGCCCTTCTTGAGGCTGGCGATGACCGCGTCGGTCATCGGCATTTCGGCCGTGCAGCGGTCGGGCAGGCAGACGGCGTAGTCGAGCTTCTGGCCCTTGCCGCCGTCGATCTGCATCATGATGCCCGGCGGGATCAGGCGGGCGGTCGGAACCGTGACCTGCAGGATCTTGCGGTTGATCTTGCCCTCGACACTAATGAGGCCGACGGCAGTCAGGAGCTGACCGTTCTGGGCGAGCTGCTGATTCTGCACCACGCAGACGTCGTTGTCCTCCTGCTTCTGGCAGGTCTTGAACCACTTCGGCGGAGCGGCAGCGCCTGCATCCTGTGCGGCAGAAACCGCGGGAACGGCGGCAGTGCCGATGGCGAGGACAAGAGCGGAAAGAACCGCCCGCGTGGCTTTGTTTGCATTAAGCATCATACGAATTCCGTCTCCTGAAAACCAACCCGAACCGCACTCACGGTACGGTACCGCTCGGTCGTGCTGCCAGTCACCTGTCGTTCAAATGAGGCAAATACATGACCTTGGCTACCCGGACACACCTGTTACATCGGGCAACGGCGAATATCCAGCCCTTCTTTGGGCCTTCCTTGCACCGCGGGGCGAAAATGGTCGCCTGATGTGTTGGTTTTACGGTCTTCGTGATAGCCTCCGCCGGCGAATCCGACATTAGCCGAAAGGAATCGACGTGCGCCGCCTTCTTCTTCCCATCCTCCTCCTGGGCTTTTCCGGGCTGGCCCAGGCCGAGCCCGTCCACGGCATCGCCATGCATGGCCAGGTGGCGCTGCCTGCGGATTATACACACTTCCCCTACGTGAACCCGCAGGTGAAGAAGGGGGGCAAGATCTCCTACGGCGTCGTCGGCACCTTCGACAGCCTCAATCCCTTCGTCATCAAGGGCATGCGCACGACGGCGCGCGGCGTATGGGACCCGGAATACGGCAATCTCTTCTACGAGGCGCTGATGCAGCGTTCGAGCGACGAACCGTTTTCGCTCTACGGCCTGCTCGCCGAAAGCGTCGAATGGGACGAGGAGCGCAGCTTCATCCAGTTCAATCTCAATCCGAAGGCGCACTGGCACGACGGCAAGCCGGTGACCGCGGAAGACGTGATCTTCTCCTTCAATCTGCTCGCCGAAAAGGGTCGTCCGCCTTACAACAAGCGTCTCGACGCCGTCGCCAAGATGGAACAGGTCGGCGAACGCAGCGTTCGCTTCACCTTCAACGACAAGGCCAATCGCGAGACGCCGCTGATCCTCGCGCTGTCGATGCCGATCCTGCCGAAGCACGCGTTGGATCCGGCGACCTTCGAACAATCGTCGCTTGCGATCCCGGTCGCTTCCGGCCCCTACAAGATCAAGTCGATCCAGCCCGGCGAAAAGATCGTCTGGCAGCGCGACCCGGATTACTGGGGCAAGGACATTCCCTCAAAGGCCGGTTTCGACAATTACGATGAAATCTCGGTCACCTACTTCCTGCAGGATTCGACGCTTTTCGAAGCTTTCAAGAAGGGTGACGTGGATGTCTATCCGGACGGCGACGCGAATCACTGGGACCGCGCCTACGATTTCCCCGCCGTGCAGAAGGGTGACGTCGTCAAGGAAGTGTTCAAGCCCGGTCTTCCCTCCGGCATGCTCGGATTCGTCTTCAACACCCGCCGGCCGATCTTCGCCGATGTGCGGGTTCGCGAGGCACTGTCGCTCGCCTTCGACTTCGAATGGATGAACAAGACGCTCTACGACAACGCCTTCCAGCGCACCCAGAGTTTCTGGCAGAATTCCAAGCTCGGCGCCTACGGCAACGCCGCCGACGAGCGCGAGCTGGCGCTGCTCGGGCCGGCGAAGGACAAGCTCGGTCCTGAAATCCTCGCCGGCACCTACACGATGCCGGTGACGGATGCTTCCGGCAGCGACCGCAAGGTGCTGCGTGAGGCGGTCGGCCTGCTCAGGGAGGCCGGCTATACGATCCAGGGCGGCAAGATGGTGGATTCCGCGGGCAAGCCGCTCGCCTTCGAGGTGATGACCCAGAACGCCGGGCAGGAGAAGATGGCGGTCGCCTACCAGCGGGCGCTGAAGATGATCGGCGTCGACATGGCGATCCGCACGGTCGACGACGCGCAGTACCAGGCCCGCTCGAACAGCTTCGACTACGACATGATCATCAAGGCCTACACCTCTTCGCTGTCGCCGGGTGCGGAGCAGGTCAACCGCTGGGGCTCGGCCTCGAAGGACGCGCAGGGCAGCTTCAACTATGCGGGTGTCGCCGATCCGGACATCGACCGGATGATCGACGCCCTGATGAACGCGCGCACCCAGGAGGATTTCCAGGCGGCGGTGCGCGCCTATGACCGCCTGCTGGTCGCCGGCCACTATGTCGTGCCGCTCTACCATCTCGGCGAACAGTGGGTGGCGCACTGGAAGCACATCGCCCGGCCAGAACAGGTGCCGCTTTACGGCTACCAGCTGCCGACATGGTGGGATGCACGGGCGCAGTGATCCCGCGCCCTCACCCTTTCTGGTCGCGTTTCAGGGGTGGTTCCCAAAAGGTAACGCCTTGAAGTGCGCGGCCCTTGGCCCTAAGTGGCGGAAACAGATGCTTTCCGCCGCCCAAGATCACTGAAAGGACGCCCCATGCAGCGCATCACCATCGACATCGTCTCGGACGTCGTCTGCCCCTGGTGCTTCCTCGGCAAGGCGCGTCTCGACCTCGCGATCGCCGAGGTGCAGGACGAGATCTCCGTCGATGTGAACTGGCGTCCCTACCGTCTCAATCCCGACTATCCGCCGGAAGGCGTCGACCAGCAGGTTGAACTCGCCCGCAAGCTCGGCGGCAAGGAGAACATGGACCGCGCCCACGAGCAGTTGAAGGAATTGGGCCGCGAGGTCGGAATCGCCTTCGACTTCGATGCGATCAGGATCGGCCCGAACACGCTCGACGCCCACCGGCTGATTCACTGGGCCGGCACGGAGGACCGCGAGGCTCAACAGCGCGTCGTTTCCGCGCTGTTCAAGGCGAATTTCGAGGAAGGCCGCAATGTCGGTGACAGGGCCGTCCTGCTCGACATCGCCGAGAAGGCGGGGCTCGACCGCGCGGTGATTTCGACTCTGCTCGAGGGTGATGCCGACAAGGCGCATGTGCTTTCCGAAATCGATGCCGTCCAGCAGATGGGCGTGAACGGCGTTCCCTTCTTCATCTTCGACCAGAAATATGCCGTCAGCGGTGCGCAGACGCCGGAGGTCCTCGCCAATGCGCTCCGGGACATTGCGCGCCTCAAGGCCGAAGATCAGCGAAAACTGAATTGACGCCGGTCAGGAAGGGACCTATCCAGAGAGCGTCGCATCTCTCCCCGGAAGATCCCCCTTGTCCCAAGACACCACCCTCAAAGGCGTCCTGATCGCCTTCGTCTGCTTTGTCGCCTATGCCATCAGCGACGCTTCGGTGAAGCTTATCGACGGCCGCGTGCCGCCGCTCGAAGCGGCCTTCTTCGGCTCCTGTTTCGGCCTTATCGCGGTCCCGTTCCTGCTGAAGCGGGGCGACCTCTGGTCCGACCTCGTGCGCACGACCAACCGGCCGCTCTGGCTCCTGCGATTCGTCTGTTCCGCGATCGGCACCGTCGGCAGCATCATCGCCTTCACCGAGCTCAGCATGGCGGAGGCGTTCAGCCTGATCTTCCTGCTGCCGTCCTTCGCGACCATCCTGTCGGTGATCTTCCTCAAGGAGAAGGTGGGCGCGCGGCGCTGGTCGGCCGTCGTCATCGGCTTTGTCGGCGTGCTCGTCGTCCTGCGGCCGGGTTTCCGGGAACTGTCGTTCGGGCATCTGACGGCGCTCGTCTCCGGCTTCACCGGCGCCGTTTCCATCGTCATCTACCGGGCAGTGGGTCCGGCGGAAAAGAGCGTGTCGCTCTATGGCGCCGGCTTTCTCGGCAGCCTGCTGATTTCCGGGGCGCTGATGGCGCCCGGTTTCGTCTGGCCGACGGTCCAAGATTTTTCGCTGCTGGCGTCGTTCGGCATCCTCGCGACCGTCGGCAACGTCCTGCTTATGGTCGCCTCCTTTTATGCCTCGGCGGCGGTCGTCGGGCCGATCCAGTACAGCCAGATGATCTGGGCGGTGCTCTTCGGCTATGTGCTCTTCGGCGACCATCTGGACCTGCCGATGTTCGCCGGCATTGTGCTCATCGTCGGCTCGGGACTGCTGACCGTGATCCGCGAGCGCCAGCGCGGCGTGCCGCTGCCGCCCTCGCTTGCCGCGGCGCCGCAGGCGGCGCTTTCGGCTGAGCCTGAAACGCCGGCCGAAGTCGACCGTCAGGGCTGACGCGCCAACTCGGCCATCTGGGTCATGACCATCGCCGCGCCGGCGAGCCGCTTTTCGGGGGTCGGCAGATCGCGGGTGAGGAAAACGCTCTGGTCGGGGCGGATCTTCGCCATCGTGCCCTGTTTGGCGATGTAGCCGACGAGTGCCGCCGGATTCGGGAATTCCTTGTTGCGGAACTGGACGACGACGCCCTTCGGCCCGGCCTCGAGCTTCTCGACGTTCGCCTTGCGGCAGAGCGCCTTGATGTAGACGATCTTCAACAGGCTCTGGACTTCCGCCGGCATCGGGCCGAAGCGGTCGATCATCTCCGCGCCGAAGGCGTCGATCTCGCCGAGTTCGGTCAGTTCGCCGAGGCGGCGATAGAGGCCGAGGCGCAGATGCAAATCCGGCACGTAGTCGTCGGGGATCATCACCGAGGTGCCGACGGAAATCTGCGGCGACCAGCCGGTATCCTCGACAACGTCCACGCCCTTCACCTCGGCGACCGCCTCTTCCAGCATGTGCTGGTAGAGCTCGAAGCCGACTTCCTTGATGTGGCCGGACTGCTCCTCGCCGAGCAGGTTGCCGGCACCGCGGATATCGAGGTCGTGGCTCGCGAGCTGGAAGCCGGCGCCGAGCGTGTCGAGCGACTGCAGGACCTTCAGGCGGCGCTCGGCCGAGGAAGTGAGCACCTTGTTGACCGGCAGGGTCAGCAGCGCGAAGGCGCGGACCTTCGAGCGTCCGACACGGCCGCGCAGCTGGTAGAGCTGGGCGAGGCCGAACATGTCGGCGCGGTGGACGACCAGCGTGTTGGCGGTCGGCACGTCGAGGCCCGATTCGACGATGGTGGTCGAGAGCAGCACGTCGTAGCGGCCGTCGTAGAAGGCGTTCATGATGTCTTCCAGCTCGCCGGCCGCCATCTGGCCGTGCGCGACAGCGACCTTCAGCTCCGGCACGTCGGACTGCAGGAAGGCCTGCACGTCGGCGAGATCGGAAAGCCGCGGGCAGACATAGAAGCTCTGGCCGCCGCGATAGTGCTCACGCATCAGCGTCTCGCGGATCACCAGCGGATCGAAGGGCGAGACGAAGGTCCGGACCGCCATGCGGTCGACGGGCGGCGTGGTGATCAACGAAAGTTCGCGAACGCCTGTCATCGCAAGCTGGAGCGTGCGCGGGATCGGCGTCGCCGACAGCGTCAGGACGTGGACATCCGATTTCAGCTCCTTCAGCCGTTCCTTGTGCTTGACGCCGAAGTGCTGCTCCTCGTCGATGATGAGGAGGCCGAGATTGGCGAACTTGATGCCGGAGCCGAGAAGCGCATGGGTGCCGACGACGATGTCGGTCTTGCCGTCCGCCACTTCCTTCTTGACGAGGTTGAGCTCCTTGGTGCCGACGAGGCGGGAGGCCTGCTGCACGCGGATCGGCAGGCCACGGAAGCGCTCGGAAAAGGTTTTGAAATGCTGGCGGGCGAGAAGCGTGGTCGGCACGACGACCGCGACCTGCACGCCGTTCATCGCAGCGGTGAAGGCGGCTCTGAGCGCCACTTCCGTCTTGCCGAAGCCGACGTCGCCGCAGACGAGGCGATCCATCGGACGGCCGGCGCCGAGATCGCCGCGCACCGCCTCGATGGCGTTCATCTGGTCCTCGGTCTCGTCATAGGGGAAGCGGGCGGCGAATTCGTCGTAGAGGCCTTCCTGGGTGGCGAGCACCGGCGCGGACCGCGTCAGCCGTTCCGCGGCGATGCGGATCAGGCCGTCGGCCATGTCGAGCAGGCGGCGCTTGAGCTTCGCCTTGCGCATCTGCCAGGCGCCGCCGCCGAGGCGGTCGAGCTGGGCATCGCTGCCTTCGGAACCATAGCGCGACAGGAGATCGATGTTCTCGACCGGCAGGAAGAGCTTTGCGTCGTCGGCGTAGAGGAGTTCGAGGCAGGCATGCGGCGCGCCGGCGGCCTCGATGGTCCGCAGGCCGACGAAACGGCCGATGCCGTGTTCGGCGTGGACGACGATCGACCCTTCGTCCAGCCCTGCGACCTCGGAGATGAAATCGGCGGCGCGCTTGCGGCGCTTGGAGCGGCGCACCATGCGGTCGCCGAGAATGTCCTGTTCGCCGACGATGACGAGATCGCCCGCTTCGAACCCGCCTTCGAGACTGAGGACGGCGGCACCGCCCTCGCCCTTCTTCAGCGTGTCGACGTCCTTCAGCGACTTGAGCGGCACCAGCTTTTCGAGCCCGTGCTCGGCAAGCACCTGACAGAGGCGGTCGAGCGAACCGTCAGACCAGCCGGCGACGAGCACCTTGGCGCCGGAGGCGCGCTTGTCGGCGATGTAGCGGACCGCCTGGTCGAAGACGTTGACGCGATTGCCCTCGGCGGTGTCGATGGCGGTCTTCGCCCAGCGCGGGCTCGGGCGGGCGGCGATTTCCACCACCTTCCGCGTTTCCCCCTCATGCTCGGCGAAGGGCGTGAGACGGATCGGCGCCACGGTGTCGAGCGCCTTCACGAACTGCGCCGCAGTGAGATAGAGGCGCTCGGGCGGCACGGGCTTGTAGGGCGTGCCCTGTGAGAGATGCCCTTTGCCGGCATCGCCCGCGTGGTGACGCGCCTCGTAATAGTCCAGGATCTGCTTTGCCCGTTCCTCGGCGGCCTCGCGGACGGTGTGGTCGGTGACGACGAGGAAGCCTTCGAGATAGTCGAAGACCGTCTCCAGATGATCGTGGAAGAGCGGCAGCCAGTGCTCGAGGCCGGCATAGCGTCGCCCCTCCGAGACGGCGGCATAAAGCGCGTCGTCGCGGGTGGCGGCCCCGAACAGCGAGAGATAGTTCTTGCGGAAGCGGGCGATGCTCTCCGGCGTGAGCGTCACCTCGCTCATCGGATTGAGATCAAGGGAGCGGGCCTGCCCCGTCGTGCGCTGGCTCGCCGGATCGAAATAGCGGATCGATTCCAGCGTGTCGCCGAAGAAATCGAGGCGAACCGGCTCTTCCGCGCCGGGCACGAAGACGTCGAGGATGCCGCCGCGGACGGCGAATTCGCCGACCTCGCGGACGGTCGCGACGCGCTCGAAGCCATTGCGTTCGAGGCGCGAGGCGACATCGTCCATGCGGATCTGGTTGCCCGGGCGGGCGGAAAAGGCCAGGCTCTCGATGACGTCGGCCGGGGCGACCCGCTGCAGCATCGCGTTGACCGTCACGAGGACGACGCCGGGATGCGGCTTGCGGCGGTGGGCGATCAGGCCGCCGAGCGCGGTCAGGCGGCGGGCGGAGACATCGGCGCTCGGCGAAACGCGGTCATAGGGAAGGCAGTCCCAGGCCGGCAGGGTCAGCACCGGGATTTCCGGCGCAGCGAAGGAGAGCACCTGCTCGATGTCCGCGAGCTTCTGGCCGTCGGAGAGCACGTAGGCGACGGGGCGGCCCTGACGCGCGAGTTCGGCGATCAGGAAGGCGTCCATGCCGTCCGGCACGCTCGAAAGCGTCAGTGCGGTTTCGGCCCGCGCGATCGTCTTGGCATCGAAGAGAGAGATCATTCGGCCTTTCCGGTGGATTCCATGGTGACCGGCGAGAAGTCCGGACGACAGGTCGCGATGCGCTCGAAGAGCGGTGTCCGATGGCGCTCGGGTGTCGCTTCTGCACCCGTGATCCATTTCACGAGGTCGTTGTCCTCTTCGGCCATGATGCGTTCGAGTTCGTCGAGCTCGGCGTCGGAGAGATCCGCGATCGCCTGTTCGGCGAACTGGCCGAGGACGAGATCCATTTCGCGGATGCCGCGGTGCCAGCAACGGAAAAGGATGCGCCGACGGCGCGGGTCGAGATCGGCGCTGGTGCGGGTCAATCCTGTCATTTCGGCATCCCTTCCTGTTGATGCGCCTCTATAGCCCCTGGGATGTGGATTGTCAGCCTTGCCAAGCACGTAATTATCGTCGCATTTTGGCAGCCACCATGCGCCCCGCCCTGCTCGATCCCCTGTTCGCCCCCGTCGCTTCGCTCCCAGGCGTCGGGCCGAAGCTCGCCGGCCTGATCGCCACGTTGCTCGGGCGCGACGACGCGGACGACTGCCGGGTGATCGACCTGCTGATGCTGGCGCCGCACCGGCTGATCGACCGGCGCTACCAGCCCGGCATCGCGCTCGCCCCGCAAGGCGCGATCGTGACCGTCACCGGCCGCGTCGACCGACACCAGCCGCCGCCGCGCGGCAACAGGAGCGTGCCTTACCGCGTCTTCCTGCACGACGACACCGGCGAGCTGGCGCTGACCTTCTTCCATGCCAAGGGGCCGTGGCTCGAAAAGACGTTTCCGGTCGACGAGACCGTGATGGTCTCAGGCAAGGTCGACTGGTTCAACGGCCGCCCCTCGATGGTCCACCCCGATTACGTGGTGAAAGCGAGCGAGGCGGACAGCCTGCCGCGCGTCGAACCGGTCTATCCGCTGACCGCCGGGCTGTCGCCGAAAGTATTGCGCAAGGCGATAGAGGGCGCGCTGGAACGCGTTCCCGAGCTCCCCGAATGGATCGACCCGCCGCTTGTCCAGAGGCAGGGTTTCGAGCCGCCCAAGGCGAGCATTCTCAGGCTCCACAATCCGCGCGATACCGCCGATGTCGAGCCACAGGCGCCGGCGCGGCGACGGCTTGCCTATGACGAATTTCTCGCCGGCCAGGTGTCGCTGGCGCTGGTGCGGCAGAGGTTGCGGCGGGTGGCGGGCTCGCCCGTCCACGCGACGGGGGCGATCAGCCACAAGGTCCTCGCGGCCCTGCCCTTCTCACTGACCGCCGGCCAGCAACAGGCGGTCGCCGACATCCTGAAGGACATGGCGGGACAGACCCGCATGCTGCGTCTCTTGCAGGGGGATGTCGGCGCCGGCAAGACGCTGGTGGCACTGCTTGCGATGACGGCGGCAATCGAGAGCGGCGGCCAGGCGGTGCTGATGGCACCGACCGAAATTCTGGCAAGGCAGCACCACGCGACCATTTCCCGGCTCGCCGAGGCGGCCGGCATGTCGGTGGTCGTGCTGACCGGCCGCACCAAGGGCCGCGAACGCGAGGCGATCCTCGAGAAGATCGCGAGCGGCGAGGCACAGATCATCATCGGCACGCACGCCCTCTTCCAGGACACGGTGAGCTATCGCAACCTGCAGCTCGCCGTCGTCGACGAGCAGCACCGGTTCGGCGTGCACCAGCGGCTGCGGCTCACCGCCAAGGGAGTCTCGCCCCACATGCTGGTGATGACGGCGACCCCCATTCCACGCACGCTCGTTCTCGCTGCCTTCGGCGACCTCGACGTCTCCAAGCTCACGGAAAAGCCCGCGGGCCGCAAGCCGATCCAGACGGTGACCGTCCCTTCCGAGCGAACCAACGAGATCATCGATCGCCTCCGGAGCGCCGTCCGCGAGGGCAAGAAGGCCTACTGGATCTGCCCGCTCGTCGAGGAATCGGACGTGACGGAGCTGATGTCGGCGGAGGAGCGCCACGCGATCCTGACGCAGGCGCTCGGGGCGGATGTCGGGCTCGTCCATGGCCGCATGAGCGGACCCGAGAAGGATGCGGCCATGATGGCATTCAAGAACGGCGAAACCCGCGTTCTGGTCGCGACGACGGTGGTCGAGGTCGGCGTCGATGTGCCGGACGCGACGATCATGGTGATCGAGCATGCGGAGCGGTTCGGGCTCGCCCAGCTCCACCAGTTGCGCGGCCGGGTCGGGCGCGGCGCGGAGGCCTCGAGCTGTATTCTCCTCTACAAGGCCCCGCTCGGAGAGACGGGCCATGCGCGGCTTTCGATCCTGCGCGAGAGCGAGGACGGTTTCCTCATCGCGGAGGAGGATCTGAAGCTGCGCGGCGAAGGCGAACTCCTCGGCACGCGGCAATCAGGAACACCGGGTTTCCGGTTCGCAAGTCTCGAACATCACGGCGACCTGCTTGAAACCGCCCACAAGGACGCCGCCTACATTCTGGAGAAGGATGCGGACCTGGTTTCAGAACGCGGGCGCGCGCTCCGTATTCTGCTCTATCTCTTCCGCCGCGACGAGGCGATCCGCTTCCTCAGAGCCGGGTGAGAGCAACCGGGGGAATTGTCCTTAGCCGGCTAATTCTCGGCTATTTCAGGGCTTCCAGACCGGAAAGACGGTTTCCATGCTGCGCGGCTTGTAGTCCGGCATGACGAGGCCGCCGGAGATCAGGAGCTTCGCCGCTTCCTCGGGTGTCATGTCGAGCAGCTTGATGCGGTCACGCGGCACGAACATCAGGAAGCCCGCGGTCGGCACCGGCGTCGGCGGCAGGAAGACGGCGACCATCTCGCGGCCGTCCTCGTTGAGCCGGGCGGCGATCTCTCCGCGGACATCGGTGGCGATGAAGACCACTGCCCACGTGCCGGGGCTCGGGAACTCGATGAGGCCGACCCGCTTGAAGGACGACGACTGGTCCTTGAGCACCGATTCGAAGATCTGCTTCAGGCTTTTGTAAAGCGTGCGCACCAGCGGCATGCGGTGGAGGACGCGCTCGGAGAAATCGACGACAGAGCGCCCGATCAGATTCTTCCCCAGGAAGCCGATCAAGGTGATCGAGACGACGGCGATCAGCAGGCCGAAGCCCGGAACTGCGAATTTCAGGTAGCTCTCGGGGTCGATCCGGCTCGGAATGTAGGGCTTCACCCAGCTGTCGGCCCAGCGGATGAAGGACCATGTGAGCCAGATCGTGATCGCCACCGGCGCGCAGATGATTAGGCCGGCGAGGAAATTGTTTCTCAGCCGCGTCGCCAGGGACGTCCTTTCGGGGAGATCGTTCATCGCTTGCCGCTATGCTGCATCGCCAAAGAAACCGGGGTGGAAGGCGACAATGCCGGATGGCACCGGACCGTTCAAGGGCAAAGCGAGCAAATACTCGCGAGGAATACCGGGGGTCGAGAGATCATGCTCGGTGCTGAATCCGAAGCGCCGGTAGTAGGCCGGCTCCCCGACGAGGACGCAACCTCTCGCGCCGCCGTTGCCGAGGCGTCGAAGGCCCTCGCGCACGAGGCGGCTGCCGATCCCCTGCCCTTGCCGGTCCGGCCGGACGGAAATGGGGCCGAGCGCGAACCAGCGCGGCTCGCCGCCTGAAAAGGTGACCGGTGAGAAGGCGACGTGACCGACCACCTCGCCCTGCTGCTCGGCGACCAGCGAGAGCGTCAGGACGCCCGCCGCCCGCAGCCTTTCGATGATCTTCGGCTCGCTGCCGTCGCTGTGCGGATGCCCCTCGAACGCCGCGGCGGTGACGGCGCCGATGGCGGCTTCGTCACCTTGCCGCTCCGGGCGCAGCATCACTCGACGGTCACCGACTTCGCGAGGTTGCGCGGCTGGTCGACGTCGGTGCCCATGAACACTGCCGTGTGATAGGCGAGCAACTGGACCGGCAGGGCGAAGACCATCGGCGCGATGAGCTCGGCGACGTTCGGCAGTACGATCGTCGCCATCGTCGGCAACGTAGAGGCTGCGGCCCCCTTTTCGTCGGTGATGAAGATGATCCGGCCGCCGCGGGCGGCGACCTCCTGCATGTTGGACACCGTCTTCTCGAAGAAGCGGTCGTGCGGCGCAATCACGATGACCGGCATGTTCTCGTCGATGAGCGCGATCGGTCCGTGCTTCAGCTCGCCGGCGGCATAGCCCTCGGCGTGGATGTAGGAGATTTCCTTGAGCTTCAGCGCGCCTTCGAGCGCCATCGGATAGCTGGTGCCGCGGCCGAGATAGAGTACGTGGTGGAACTTCGACAGCTCGCGCGCCAGGCTTTCCATCTGCGGCTGAATGTCGTTGAGCACGCGGCTCATGATGCGCGGCAGTTCCGACAGGCTGCGCACCATCTGCTTTTCTTCCGCCTCGGTCAGCGTGCCGCGCATGCGGCCCGCGCCGATTGCGAGCGACGCCAGCACAGCGAGCTGGCAGGTGAAGGCCTTGGTGGAGGCGACGCCGATCTCGGGGCCGGCGAGGATCGGATAGATGCCGTCCGACTCGCGCGCGATCGTCGATTCCTTGACGTTGACGATGCCGCCGATCTTCAGGCCCTGCTCCTTGCAGTAGCGCAGCGAGGCGAGCGTGTCGGCGGTTTCACCGGACTGCGAGATGAAGAGTGCGGCCTGATCGTTCGACAACGGCATCTCGCGGTAGCGGAATTCCGAAGCGACGTCGATTTCGACCGGCAGCCGCGCATAGCGTTCGAACCAGTACTTACCGACGAGGCCCGAGAGATAAGCCGTTCCGCAGGCGGAAACGGCAAGGCGCGACACCTTGGCGAAATCGATCGCCATCTCATCGAGATGGACCTTCTGACTGTGGAAATCGATGTAGTTCGACAGCGCATGAGAGATCACTTCCGGCTGTTCGTGGATTTCCTTCTCCATGAAGTGGCGGTGATTGCCCTTGTCGACGAGGAAGGCGCTCGCCTGGGAAATCTGGTGCGGGCGCTCGACGGGCTTGCCGGAAAAGTCGGTGATCTCCGCGCCGTCGTGGTGGATGACCGCGCAATCGCCGTCGACCATGTAGACGATGTCGTTGGTGAATGGCGCCAGCGCAATCGCGTCGGAGCCCAAGAACATCTCACCCTTGCCGAAGCCGATCGCGAGCGGCGGTCCCGACCGCGCGGCCATGATGGTGTCCGGATCGTTCTCGAACATCACGACCAGTGCATAGGCGCCGGTGACGTGGTTCAGCATGGCGAGCATGGCCGCACGGTTGTCGTAGCCCTGGCGACGGTATTTTGCGATCAGCTGGGCGACGATCTCGGTATCGGTCTGAGTGGTGAAATGCGCGCCTTCGCGGGCGAGCTCCTCGCGCAGTTCGGCGAAGTTCTCGATGATGCCGTTGTGGACGACCGCGACGCCTTCGACGAAGTGCGGGTGCGCATTGGTTTCGTTCGGAACGCCGTGGGTCGCCCAGCGCGTGTGGGCGATGCCGATATTGCCGCCGAGGGGCTCGTCCGCAAGCCGCCTCTCCAGATTGAAGAGCTTCCCTTCGGCGCGGCGGCGATCCATCACGCCATTGTCGATCGTCGCGACGCCGGCCGAATCGTAGCCGCGGTATTCCAGCCGCTTCAGGGCGTCGACGAGGCGGTCCGCGACCGGCTTGTTACCGACAATTCCGACAATGCCACACATAAGATTCTCCGTCTGGTTTCATCAGCGAAGCCAGTCCTATCCAGTTTCCAGTTTTGCGCAATCGGCGTTCCGGTCACTTTCGGTTTCGCCGCGTTACGCAAGCTATCGCGATCAGCCCTTCGCCTTTCTCGCCGCCTTGATGGCGAGGTTGTGCTCGCGGATCTGCTTTGCCCTCTCCGGCTTGACGACCTGCCGGGCGCGTCCGAGTGCCAGCGCGTCGGCGGGCACATCTTCGGTGATCACACTGCCGGAACCGACATAGGCACCGTCACCGACGGAAACCGGCGCGACGAGCGCGGTGTTCGACCCGATGAAGGCACCGGCCCCGATATGGGTCTCGAACTTGTTCACGCCGTCGTAGTTGCAGGTGATGGTGCCGGCGCCGATATTGCTTCCCGCGCCGACGAAGGCATCGCCGATATAGGTCAGATGGTTGACCTTGGCGCCCGCGCCGATCTCCGCCTTCTTCACCTCGCAGAAATTGCCGACTTTCGCCCCCTCCGCGAGATGAGCACCCGGCCGCAGCCGCGCGAACGGGCCTACGGTCGCCCCCGAGGCGACATGAGCCCCCTCGAGATGGCTGAAAGCGTGGATGATGGCGCCGCCCTCTACGGTGACGCCGGGACCGAAGACGACGTTCGGTTCGATCACCGCGTCCTGGCCAATCTTGGTGTCGTAGGAAAGGAAGACTGTTTCCGGCGCGATCATGGTGACGCCCGAGAGCATGATCTCGTGGCGCCGGCGCTGCTGCCAGAGCCGCTCGAGATGGGCGAGCTCGGCGCGGTTGTTGCAGCCGGAGAGCTCCTCTTCCGAGGCATCGACGGCTACCGCCCTGCCCCCGAGCGACCGGGCAATCTCGACAACGTCCGTCAGGTAGAATTCCCGTTTGGCGTTGTCGTTGCCTATGCGCTCCAGCAACGCCAGCGCCTTGCGCCCGTCGATCGCCATCAGGCCGCTGTTGCACCAGGTAACCGCGCGCTCGGCGTCGCTCGCGTCCTTTTCCTCGCGAATCGCCACCAGTTCGCCGTCCTTGACGAGAAGGCGCCCGTAGCCGGTCGGTTGCCCGGTATGAAACCCGATGACGGCGACGTCGTGGCCTTCGGCGACGGCGGCGCGGGCGGCGGCGAAGGGCCCGTCCGTGATCAGCGGCACGTCGCCATAGGCGACCAGGATGTCGTCATAGCCGCGCGCAATCGCCTCGCGCGCTGCGAGCACCGCATGCGCCGTTCCGAGCCGCTCCTTCTGCAGGAACGACGAGACCCGAAGGCCGTCGACTGCGGCCGCCTTCTCGACAGCGTCGGCATCCCGTCCGACCACCAGAGCGACATCGCTGATCCCGGCCCTTGCGACCGCAGCCGTGACATGCGCGATCATCGCCCGCCCGGCGACCGGGTGAAGCACCTTCGACACCGACGATTTCATGCGGGTGCTGTCGCCTGCGGCGAGGATGACGGCGAGACAGCTGCGTGCCATGTGATTTTCTCCAGAAACGCACTCGTTTGCGCAATCCCTAGACCTACTCCGGGGTGGTCGCAAGACCATCTGGATCGAAAGCCTCTCAGGGTCGGTCGGCAGCCTCTTCGGAGAAGGTCGCGCGGGCGCGATCGCGGCCGATCCGGATCACCTTCTCCATCGTCTGGCGGGCGGCCGTGCAGTCACGGGCGGCAATCGCGTCGACGATCGCCATGTGCGAGGCACGCACTTCCGCGGCCCGCTGGCCGTCGGGGGAGCCGGACGACATGCGGAAGACGCCAAAAAGCGCCGCCTCGATCAGGCTCCCCAACGTCCGCATGAAAGGATTGTGGGACGCCGTTGCCAGCGCAAGGTGGAAGCGCAGGTCTGCGAAAGCAAGACTTTCGGTCGTGTGATCCGGATTGCCGAGGGCTTCAGCCAGTTGACGCAGGAGTGTGATCTGGTCGGAACTCGCCCGCTCTGCCGCGAGCGCTGCGGCGGCCGGTTCGAACGCCTCGCGGATATCGTAGAGATTGAGAAGGAATTCCTCGCTGACGCCGGCCTCGAAATGCCACCTCAGGATGTCGCCGTCGAACATGTTCCAGAACTGGCGATCGGTGACTCTCGTTCCGATTCGCGCCTTGGGAACCACGAGCCCCTTGGCGGCGAGCGTCTTCATGGCCTCGCGCAGCACCGTCCGGGAGACGTGGAAGCGCTTCGCCAGCTCGGGATCGCCGGGAAGGACGCTACCGACCGGAAAACCGCCAGACACGATGGCCTTGCCGATTTCCTCGACAACTTGCCGGTGGCTCGTATGCTTTCGGCGGACGAGCCCCATGGGATCAGGCATTTCACTCGGCAAGCGACATTCTCCTCGTTCGGGCTAGCTGCTGTCCTTTCGCGACAGGCCAAGAATTCCCTTTTGCAACAGGATAAACGCAAACAACAGAAAGCCTATTAGGATTTTAGTCCACCAACTCGAAAGTGTACCGTCGAAGGTGATGTAGGTCTGGATCAGTCCCTGGATCAGGATGCCGACGAAGGTCCCGGCGACGAAGCCTGTGCCACCGGTCAGCAGCGTGCCGCCGATGACCACGGCCGCGATCGCGTCGAGCTCGACGCCGACTGCCGAGAGCGGATAGCCGGCCGAGGTATAGAGCGAGAAGACGATCCCCGATGCGCCGGCGAGCAGGCCCGAGAAGGCATAGGTGAGGATCGTGGTGCGCCCGACGGGCACCCCCATCAGACGGGCCGTCTGCACGCCGCCCCCGAGCGCATACACGTTCGCTCCGAACCGCGTGCGGTGGGCGATGAAGATGCCGATCGCGAAGACGAGCAGCATTGCACCGCCGATCAGTGTCAGGCGTCCGCCTCCCGGCAACTTGTAGAAGCTCTTGCGCACAAGGGCGTAGAATTCGTGGTCGACCGGCACGCTGTCGATTGAGAGCAGGAAAGCCATGCCGCGGGCGAGGAACATGCCGGCGAGCGTGACGATGAAAGCCGGCATTTCGAGATAGTGGATGACTGCCCCCATCAGCGCGCCGAACAGCGTAGTGATGACGAGCAGCAGGGCGAAGGCGGCCAGCGGATGCACGCCGGTGTCTCTGAGGAGGACAGCCAGGAACACGCCGGCAAAGCCGATCACCGCGCCGACGGAAAGATCTATGCCGCCGGCGAGGATCACGAAGGTCATGCCGACGGCGGCGATGCCGAGAAAGGCGTTGTCGGTGATCAGGTTGCTCACGACGCGCAGGGACAGCATGGCCGGGAACTGCAGGGCGCAGACGGCATAGGCGACGACGAAGATCACGACGGTCGCGAGGACGGGCAGATATCTCGAGTTCATGTCCGACTACTCCCCGGCGCGCGTCGTTCGTCCGAGCCAGACGGCGGCGAAGGACTGCACGGCCGGCGACTGCACCACCAGAATGATGACGATGATCGCAGCCTTGATGATGAGGTTGAATTCCGGCGGGAAGCCCGAGAGCAGGATGCCGGTGTTGATCGCCTGGATGATCATCGCCCCGAGGATCGAGCCGGCGATGGAAAAACGCCCGCCGAGCAGCGAGTTGCCACCGACGACGACCGCCAGGATGGCGTCGAGTTCGAGCCATAGCCCGGCATTGTTCGCGTCCGCGCCGCGGATGTCCGCCGCGACGATGATGCCGGCGATCGCGGCCGCAAGGCTGCACAGCATGTAGACCACGACGAGCAGCACGGGTGTGCGCACGCCGGCGATCGTGCTGGCACGGCGGTTGATGCCGACCGCCTCGACCAGCATGCCGAGGGCGCTCCGCCGCACCAGCGCCGCGATCGCGAGCGCAAAGGCCACCCAGATCACCACCGGAACCGGCACGAGGAAGAGCGCCCCGCTACCGATGAAGGCGAAGGACTGGTCGGTGAACGTCAGGATCGTCCCCTCGGTGATGAGCTGCGCGATGCCGCGACCCGCGACCATCAGCACCAGTGTCGCGATGATCGGCTGGATGTCGAGAACGGCGACGAGCAGACCGTTCCAGACGCCGCAGAGAAGGCCGACGGCGATGGCGAGCGCAAGCGCGACGACGAGCGGTTGTCCGTCGGCGACGGCGGTCGCCGCCACGGCACCGCTGATCGCGATCACCGCGCCCACCGAAAGGTCGATGCCCTTCGTGGCGATCACCAGCGTCATGCCGACGGCGAGCAGCGCGACCGGCGCACCCCGGTTGAGGACGTCGATCAGGCTGCCGTAGAGGCGACCGTTCTGGACACCGATATCGAAGAAGCTCGGAAAGGCGATGAAATTCAGCGCCAGGATCACAAGAAGCGCGATCAGCTGCGGCGCAAGCCTGATTCCGAGCGAGCGGAGTGCCGCATTCATGCTTCCATTCCTTCCGTATGCTGCGCGGCGATGGCATCGACGATCGAGGCCGTCGTCATCTCCTCGCCCACGAGCTCCGCCACATGCCGACGGTCGCGCACCACGATGATGCGCGAACTGTAGGCGAGCAGCTCCTCGAGCTCCGAGGAGATCACGAGGAGCGACATCCCCTGGTCGCAGAGTTCCTCGATCAGCCGGATGATCTCGGCATGGGCACCGACATCGATGCCGCGCGTCGGCTCGTCGAGGATGAGGAAGCGCGGATTGGTGGCGAGCCAGCGGGCGAGGATCACCTTCTGCTGGTTGCCGCCCGAGAGCTGGCGGATCGGCTTTTCACGATCGGTGGTGCGCACGTCGAGTGCGGCGATGTAGCGGTCGGCGAGCTCGATCTGTTCGGCAAGCCGGATCGGACGCCACCAGCCACGGCGCGCCTGCAGCGCCAGCGCGATGTTCTCACGAATGGAGAGATCGCCGATGATGCCGTCGGTCTTGCGGTCTTCCGGACAGAAACCGAGGCCGTGGGCGACGGCGTCACGCGGGTTGCCGATGCTGGCCGGCCTGCCGTCGATCTCTGCCGACCCACTGTCGGCGGGCGCGATCCCGAAGAGCGTGGTCGCCGTCTCCGTGCGGCCGGAACCCAGGAGCCCGGCCATACCGACCACCTCGCCCTGCCGGAGCGAAAGGTCGAAGGGCTGGATGTGCCCTCGCTTGCCGTAGCCGGAAAACTTGAAACATACGGGCCGGTCTTCGGCCGACTTGCGGTGGGGCGACGCCTCGACGGCCTCCAGATCGCGGCCGAGCATCATCGAGATCAGCGAGTGCCGATCGAGCGTCGCTGTTTCCCGGCTACCGACGAGACAGCCGTTGCGCAGAACGGTCACACGGTCGGCAACCTCGTAGACCTGGCCGAGGAAATGGGTGATGAAGATGATCCCGAGGCCCCGTGCCTTCAGATCCCGCATGATCGAGAAGAGCATCTCGACTTCGCGGGTGTCGAGGCTCGCCGTCGGCTCGTCGAGGATCAGCACCTTGCCGGAGAGGTCGACCGCACGCGCGATCGCCACCACCTGCTGGATTGCCACCGGGTAGCGGGAAAGCTCCGCGCGCACGTCGATATCGATGCCGTAGGTGGAAAGGAGGCTTTCCGCCGCCGCATTCATCCGCTTCGGATCGACGATGCCGAAACGGCGCGGCTGGCGGCCGAGAAAGAGGTTTTCGGCGACCGACAGGTTACCAAGCAGGTTCACTTCCTGGTAGACGGTGCCGATGCCGAGCTTCTGGGCGGCATGCGTGTCGCGTGGATCGATCTCCGCGCCGTCGAGCACGATACGGCCGGCATCACGCCGGTAGGCGCCGGTCAGGCATTTGACGAGCGTGGACTTTCCCGCGCCGTTCTCACCGAGGAGCGCGTGGATTTCCCCTCGCCTCAGCCCGAAATCGACGTGGTCAAGCGCAATCGCTCCCGGAAAATACTTGCACAGCCCTGAGGCCGCGAGAATCATGGATTGGTCGTCGGTCATCCCAGCTCCCGTCCAAGGAAAACATCGCCGCTTGCTGCCGCCGGTGTTGCGACAGCAAGCAGGGTTGCAGGTGCCCGACCCGGCAAGGGAGACCGGACCGAGGCACCCGGACGGGCAGATCAGTAGCCGAGGCCCTTCTTCTCCTCGTAGACCTTCTGCGGATCGTCGGCCTGGGTGTAGAGCTTCGATTCCGTCTGGATCCACTTCGGCGGCATGGTGCCGTCCTTCTTGAAGGCTTCCAGCGCATCGAAGGCCGGGCCTGCCATGTTCGGCGTCAGCTCGACGGTGGCGTTGGCTTCACCGGCAGCCATGGCGAGGAAGATGTCCGGCACCGCGTCGATCGAGACGACCAGGATGTCGGTCCCCGGCTTCAGGCCGGCTTCCTTGATCGCCTGGATGGCGCCGACCGCCATGTCGTCGTTATGGGCATAGAGGGCGCAGATGTTCTTGCCGCCGTCTTCTGCCTTCAGGAAGCTTTCCATGACTTCCTTGCCCTTGGTGCGGGTGAAGTCGCCGGTCTGGCTGCGGACGATCTTGAGATTGTCGTGACCGGCGATTGCTTCCTCGAAGCCCTTCTTGCGGTCGATTGCCGGCGAGGAACCGGTGGTGCCCTGAAGTTCGACGATGTTGCAGGACTTGTCACCTGCGGTCTTGACCAGCCATTCACCTGCAACCTTGCCCTCGTGCACGAGGTCCGAGGTAACAGCCGTCATATAGAGATCCTTGCTCGCATCGACCGTGCGGTCGAGGAGGATGACCGGGATCTCGGCGTCCTTGGCTTCTTCCAGAACTTCGTCCCAGCCGGTCGCGACGACCGGGGCGACGAGGATCGCATCCACGCCCTGCGCGATAAACGAGCGCAGCGCCTTGATCTGGTTTTCCTGTTTCTGCTGCGCATCGGCGAACTTCAGGTCGACGCCGCGCTTCTCAGCCTGCTGCTTGGTCAGGGTGGTTTCGGCCGCGCGCCAGCCCGACTCCGAGCCGATCTGCGAAAACCCGACGACCATGCCGTCCGCCATCGCGGAACCGAACATGCAGCCAGCAAGAACCGTCGCGCTCGCAAGCGCCTTCAACAACTTCATGATTTCCTCCCGTTTGAGTCTTCTCCCAAGACGAGTGTTTATAAATCATATAGTATGACTTTTGTAAACGGGCTTGTGTGGCCATGACCGGACAATTGGCCAAAAAAGAGAGGGCGCCATCCGGCGCCCTCCACAGAACAGTCGAAGCTGGAGCAGACGCTTATTGCGGCAGCTTGTCGTCCACACCCTGGATGTAGAAGTTCATCCCGAGCAGCGTGCCGTCGTCGGCCTTTTCGCCTTCCTTCAGCCAGGCCGATCCGTCCTGCTTGTTGATCGGACCGGTGAACGGATGCAACTCGCCCGACTTGATCTTGGCTTCGGTCTCTTCGGCCATCTTCTTCACGTCGTCGGGCATATTGGTGTACGGCGCCATGGTCAGGATGCCGTCCTTCAGACCGTCCCAGATCTGCTCGGACTTCCAGCTTCCGTCGAGCAGCACCTTGGTGCGCTTGACGTAGTAGGCGCCCCAGGTGTCGGTAATGGCCGTCAGCTGCGTGTTCGGACCGGCGGCGATCATGTCGGAGGCCTGACCGAAGGCCTTGATGCCGCGCTCGGCGGCGACCTGCATCGGAGCGGTCGTGTCGGTGTGCTGGGTCAGGATGTCGACGCCCTGGTCGATGAGCGCCTTGGCGGCGTCGGCTTCCTTGCCGGGGTCGAACCAGGTGTTCGCCCAGATGACCTTGACCTTGAAGTCCGGATTGACCGACTGTGCGCCGTGGACGAAGGAGTTGATGCCCATGACCACTTCCGGGATCGGGAAGGAGGCGATGTAGCCGGCGACGCCCTTCTCAGACATCTTGGCGGCGATCTGCCCCTGGATGTAGCGACCTTCATAGAAGCGCGAGTTGTAGGTCGCGACGTTCGGGGCCGTCTTGTAGCCGGTGGCGTGTTCGAACTTCACGTCCGGGAACTTTTCCGCGACCTTGAGCGTGGCGTCCATGAAGCCGAAGGACGTCGTGAAGATCATTGCGCAGCCGGAGCGGGCCATGCGCTCGATCGCGCGCTCGGCGTCCGGGCCTTCCGGGACGTTTTCGAGGAAGGCGGTCTCGATCTTGTCGCCGAGCTCCTTTTCGAGCTGCTGGCGGCCGCGGTCATGGGCCTGGGTCCAGCCGCCGTCGGTCTTCGAACCGACATAGACGAAGCAGATCTTCTTCTTGTCCTCGGCCTGGGCGCCGCTGGCAATCGAGAAAACCATCGCCGCGGTCGCGGCGAGTGCGAATGCTAGTTTTTTCATGGTGACCCCTTTTGTGTTGGAAGGTTTTTCGGAACGCTGCCTGCTGCCGTCACCTGTCCGGTACGAAGGCCTTGCCGAGGCAGGCCGGCGTGTTGATCAGTGTCGTGCGGCGATTATGGGAAATGATGACGAGGACGACAATAGTCGCGGCATAGGGCAGGGCCGAGAGGAACTGGGACGGAATGCCGACACCCATCGCCTGTGCGTGCAGCTGCCCGATGGAGACCGCACCGAAGAGATAGCCGCCGGCAAGCACGCGCCAGGGCCTCCAGGATGCGAAGACGACGAGCGCGAGCGCGATCCAGCCGCGTCCGGCCGTCATGTTCTCTACCCATTGCGGCGTGTAGATGAGCGAGAGCTGGGCGCCAGCAAGCCCGGCACAGGCGCCGCCGAAGAGCACGGCGAGGTAGCGTGTCCGGATAACGTGGATTCCGAGCGCGTGCGCCGAAGCGTGGTTGTCGCCGATTGCCCTGAGTTTCAACCCCGTGCGGCTCCTGAACAGGAACCAGTTGACCCCGATCACCAGCGCGACCGACAGGTAGAAGATGATGTCCTGCCGGAAGAGCACCGGCCCGATGAAGGGAATGTCGGAAAGCAGCGGAATGGCTATCGGCTGAAGCTTGATGCCGGGCGCGCCGACATAGCTTTCTCCGAGCATGCCGGAGGCGCCGAGTCCGAGCAGCGTCAGCGCAAGGCCGGTGGCGACCTGGTTGGCGACGAGCGTCAGCGTGAGGAAGCCGAAGAGCAGCGAGAACAGCGCCCCGCAGACAATTCCGGCGACGAGCCCGATGTAGGGCGAACCGGTGATCTGGGTGACCGCGAAAGCGCCGACCGCGCCCATGACCATCATGCCTTCGACGCCGAGGTTCAGGACGCCGGCGCGTTCGGTCACGAGTTCGCCGAGTGCCGCGACGACGAGCGGGGTGGCTGCGGTGATGACGGTGAGAAGGATCGCCTCGAACATCAGTTGCGTCCTCCCTCGATCGCGGTCCTGACCCGGTCGACGACGATGCGGATCCTGTAGTGGATCAGCGTGTCGCAGGAGAGGACGAAGAAAAGGAGGAGCCCCTGGAACACGCGGGTGACCTTGTCCGAGACGCCGATCGAAAGCTGCGCGGCTTCGCCGCCGAGATAGGTGAGCGCGAGCACCAGCCCGGACGCAACGATGCCGAGCGGATTGAGGCGGCCGAGGAAGGCGACGATGATCGCCGTGAAACCGTAGCCGGGCGAGATGATCGGCTGAAGGTGGCCGATCGAGCCCGAAACCTCGGTGATGCCAGCAAAGCCTGCGAAGGCGCCCGAAAGCAGCATCGAGAACCAGATCATCTTGCGGGAGGAAAAGCCTGCGAAGCGCCCTGCCCTTGCCGACTCTCCGAGCACCGTTATCTCGAAGCCCTTGAGCGTGAAACGCATCATGAACCAGACGAGCACCGCCGCGACCAGCGCGAAGACGATCGACCAGTGCGCGCGTCCGGACGACTCGACGACGGCCGGCAGGACTGCCTCGGTCGCGAAAGTCCGCGTTTCGGGAAAGTTCATGCCTTCCGGATTGCGCCAGGGGCCGCGCACCAGCCAGTCGAGAAAGAGCTGGGCGATGTAGACGAGCATCAGGCTCGTCAGGATCTCGTTGGTGTTGAAATGGGCCTTCAAGAGCGCCGGGATGCCGGCATAGAGCGCGCCGCCGATCGCGCCCATAACCAGCATCAGCGGCAAGACCAGCGGCGAGTGCCATTCGAAGAAGACCACGGGCAGGATCGACCCGGCGATCGCGCCCATGATGAACTGGCCTTCCGCGCCGATGTTCCAGTTGTTCGATCGGTAGCAGACCGAAAGCCCGACGCCGATCAGGATCAGCGGGCCGGCCTTGATCGCCAGTTCGTGCAGCGACCAGACCTCAAGCAGCGGCTCGATGAAGAAGGAGTAGATCGCATCGACCGGGTCCTTGCCGAGCAGCCAGAACATAATGCCGCCGAAGACGACGGTCAGGACCATGGCGAGAAGTGGCGACAGGACGGAGAAGAGCGGCGAGCCGCCGGGGCGTTTTTCGAGTTCAATGCGCATGGGCGGGCTCTGGCTCGGCTTTGCTTTCGTGCAATCCGCCCATGAGAAGGCCGATCTTCTCGCGGGTCATGACGGCGGCGGGCTCTGCCGGGGACAGGCGCCCTTCCGAGATCACCGCGATGTCTGTCGCGATCTCGAAGATCTCGTCGAGGTCCTGGCTGATGACGACCACCGCCGAACCGTTGCGGGCGAGATCGATCAGCGACTGGCGGATGCGGCTCGCGGCGCCGGCATCGACGCCCCAGGTGGGCTGGTTCACGACCAGGACCGCGGGCTGGCGGTCGAGTTCGCGCCCGACGATGAATTTTTGCAGATTACCGCCCGAAAGCGAGCCGGCGAGCGGATCGTCGCCGCTCTTGCGCACATCCATCGCCTCGGCGATCCGCTTGGCCGCAGCCCGGACGACCGAGTGCCGGACGAGGCCGAAGATGCCGCCGGCCAGGAATGCCTTGCGGTCCGAGCGATGGCGGGCAAGCACCAGATTGTCGGAAAGCGGCAGCGCACCGATCGCGGCGTGGCCCTGCCGCTCTTCCGGAACGAAACCGGCGCCGAGAAGCCGCCGCTCGTTGATGCCGAGGCGGCCGACCGCCTGGCCGCGGATTCGGATCGCGTCGCGATCGGCGACCGGATACTCACCGGACAGGGCGTCGAAGAGCTCGCTCTGGCCGTTGCCGGCGACGCCGGCGACAGCCAGCACCTGCCCTGCCCTCACCGTCAACGCAATGTCCTTCAGCGCGACGGCGAAGGGCGTGCGGGCCGGCGCGGAAAGCGCTCGCACCTCGAGCTGTACCGCGCCTGCGTCCGCCGTGCCGGTGTTGCGCACGACCGCCACGTCGCTGCCGACCATCATGCGGGCGAGCGAAGCCGGCGTCTCCTTGCGGGGGTCGCATTCACCGGTGACCCGGCCGTGGCGCAGCACCGTGGCGCGATCGCAGATGCGCTGCACTTCCTCGAGCCGGTGGCTGATGTAAAGAACCGAACGGCCCTCGGCCCTCAGCTTATCGAGCGTCTCGAAGAGCCGGTCCGCTTCCTGCGGGGTCAGCACCGACGTCGGCTCGTCGAGGATGATGAGTTTCGGGTTCTGCAACAGCGCACGGACGATCTCGATGCGCTGGCGTTCACCGACGGAAAGGTCGGCGACATGGGCGCCGGGATCGAGCGGCAGGCCGTAGAGACGGGAAAGCTCCTCCGCCCTCTTTGCGACGGCGGCGAGCGGGGTTCCGTCATCGAGCGAAAGCGCGATGTTTTCGGCGACGGTCAGCGCCTCGAAGAGCGAAAAGTGCTGGAAGACCATTCCGATGCCGAGCTTGCGCGCGGCCGCGGGCGAAGCAATCGAAACGACGCTTCCCTGCCAGGCGATCTCGCCGGCGCTCGGAGCGAGCACGCCGAACAGCATCTTTACCAGCGTCGACTTGCCGGCGCCGTTTTCTCCGAGGAGGGCGTGGATCTCTCCCGGCCTGATGTCGAAATCAATACCCTGGCAGGCCGCAAAGCTGCCGAACAGCTTCGTCAAGCCGCGGACCGCCAGAAGGCTGCCGGTTCGCGATGCCTCGATGTCCGTCACGCGATCCCCTCTTTTCATCCTTGCAGCCCCTTGTCCGCGTGCGCATTCAGGGGATCAGCAAGGTCGTTCCGCTCGTTTTTCTTGATTCCAGGTCCTCATGAGCGCGACGGGCGTCGGCCAGAGGATAGGTCTGATTGATATTGATACGCACTTTGTTGCTCCGCACAACATCAAACAGCGACTTTGCACAATCGGCAAGTTCGGCCGGCGTGGCGATGTAAGCGAAGAGCGACGGGCGCGTCGCATAGAGCGAGCCCTTCTGTGCCAGAAGGCTCATGTCGAACGCCTCCACCGGCCCGGACGACTGGCCGAACAGCACCCACATGCCGCGCGGCTTGAGACAATCGAGCGAGCGCGGGAAGACGTCGCGGCCGACGGAATCGTAGACGACATCGACACCCTTGCCGCCGGTCAGGTCCTTGACGCGGGCGACGAAGTCGTCGTTGCGGTAATCGATGACGTGGTCGTAGCCGTGGCGGAGCGCGAGTTCGATCTTTTCCGGCGAGCCTGCAGTGCCGATGACCGTCGCGCCGAGCGCCTTCGCCCATTGGCCGGCGATCAGACCGACGCCGCCGGCCGCCGCGTGGAAGAGAAGCACCGTGCCAGGACCGACCTTGTAGGTGCGGTTGAGCAGGTATTCCGCAGTCATGCCCTTCAGCATCATCGCGGCCGCCGTTTCCAGCGGGATATCGTCGGGGACCTTGACGAGATGGCGGGCGGCGACGTTGCGCTCTACCGAATAGGCGCCATCAGCACCGGCATAGGCCACCCGGTCGCCGACGCGGAAGTCGGTCACGCCCGGACCGACGGCCGTCACCGTTCCTGCCGCTTCCTTGCCGGGCACGAAGGGCAACCCGTTCGGCGCCTTGTAGAGCCCGGTACGGAAGTAGACGTCGATGAAGTTGAGACCGACGGCGGCGTGGCGGATCTGCACCTCGCCGGCAGCGGGTGCGGCAAGCTCGATCTCTTCGAGACGAAGGACGTCAGGACCGCCGAGCTCACGGATCAGGATTGCCTGCGTCTTTGCCACGTGGAGACCTCCTACTTGCGTCCCAGCGAGGGGAAAAATTGCAGCACGGCGCCGACCCCGTAGAGGTAGATGCCGGTCGCGACGAAACAGGCGACCACCCATTGCGGGGTCGCAAAATGCAGAAGCAATGCGTAGCCGCCGAGGGCGCACCAGGCGAGAAAGATCGCGATGTTGACCGGCCGCAACCGTTCCACCCTGACCGGATGCAGGAAATGGATCGGCAGGAAAGTCAGTACAACCGACACCACCACGACGGTCATTGCCGTCGTCGCCGAAGCGTCGATGACGAACAGCGAGAAGACGATCATGTTCCATACGACGGGGAAGCCGGAGAAGAAATACTCGTCCGTCTTCATGCCCATGTCGGCGTAGTAGATTGCACTCGACACCACGATCATGCCGGCGGCGGCGAACGACCATGGCTCGCCGATCATGCCGCTCTGGTAGAGCGCGAAGGCCGGCAGCAGCACGTAGGTTACATAGTCGATGATGTTGTCCAGCGTGTCGCCGGACCAGTTGGGGAGCACGTCCTTGACCCGCACCTTGCGGGCGATCGGTCCGTCGATTCCGTCGACGAGCAATGCCAGACCCAACCACCAGAACATGTCGACGAAACGGCGCTCGGCGGCCGCCACCACGCCGAGAAAGGCGAGGAAGGACCCGGAGGCCGTCAGGACATGAACGGAAAAGGCGCGGATTTCGGCATAGGGCACACGGCGGTAGTTGAATATTTTCATGCTCTCTGTGGGTCCCCTCTTCGCCTCGCCTACGGGTATCCGACGAATCGGCACGTTTTGCAACGGCGCGCGCTCGGCGTTCCCCGGTTTCGCGCGCCTGCCGAACCGACCCCGTCTGGCCTGTTCGCGTCAGGCCACCGGTCGCATTTGTCCCATGGATTCGGACAGGCGAAGCGCCTATATCGAACGACGAAGACCGGAGTGACCGCGGATGTGCGGCAAGGTTCGTATCGATGAATTGCGATACACGCGTCCGGGACAAACGGTTGAGACGGATGGAAGCGATGAAGCATTTCGAAGTTGCGATTGTCGGTGCGGGACTGGCCGGCTCCATTGCCGCGCTGGCGCTTGCGCGCGGCGGTCGCTCGGTGGCGCTCGTCGCGCCGGAGCGCGAGATCGTCGACCAGCGCACCACAGCGCTGATGGAGCAATCGATCCGCTTCATGGAACGGCTCGGGCTCTGGGACGAAATCCGGCCGTCGGCCGAAGCGCTCTCGACCATGCAAATCATCGACGGCACCAACCGGCTTTTGCGGGCGCCGGTCGTCGCCTTTCGCAGCGCCGAAATCGGCCTCGACGCCTTCGGCTACAACATCCCGAACGAAGCGCTGATCGCCGTCTTGAAGAAGGCGGTCGCCGCCGAAAACAACATCACCAGCATCGCCGGTGCGGCCACGCGCATCGAGATCGGTGCCGATGGCGTCACGATTACGCTCGAAGACGGCGAAGAGGTGACTGCCGACTTCGTCGTCGGCGCCGACGGCCGCGGCTCGAAGACGCGCGAAAGTGCCGGTGTTGCCGTGCGGAGCTGGTCCTATCCGCAGACGGCGGTGGTGCTGAACTTTGCGCACACGCTGCCGCACCGCAACGTTTCCACCGAATTCCACGGTGAATCGGGGCCGTTCACCCAGGTTCCCCTGCCCGGCCTGCGTTCGAGCCTCGTCTGGGTCGTCGAGCCGTCCGAAGCGACGCGGCTTACCTCTCTTTCGCTGGAAGCACTGAGCGGCGAGGTCGAAAAGAGAATGCAGTCGATGCTCGGGAAAGTGACGGTGGAGGCCGGCGTTCAGGCCTGGCCGCTCTCCGGCATGACGGCGGCACGCTTCGGCAAGGGCCGAACCGCCTTCATCGGCGAGGCGGCGCACGCCTTCCCGCCGATCGGCGCCCAGGGGCTCAACCTCAGCCTGCGCGACGTGATGGCGCTCGTCGAGATCCTCTGCTCCCATGCAGACCGGCCGATCGACGCCCGTGCGGGCGACAGCTTCGACCGCCGCCGCCGCATCGACGTCGTCAGCCGCACGGCGAGCGTCGACCTCCTCAACCGTTCGCTGCTGTCCGGTTTCCTGCCGGTACAGGTTCTGAGAACCGCGGGGCTCCACCTGCTGTCCGGCTTCGGACCGCTGCGCCAGCTGGTGATGCGCGAGGGTGTAGAGCCCGGACGCGGTTTCTCCGCGCTGCCGCTCTTCCTGAAGGAACGGCTGAGCGTCAGGGGAAGAGGTCGGGCGGCAGAAGACCGGTCGTGATCGCATAGAGCAGGCCCGAGACCGTCAGCACCGAAAGCACGGTGGTGATCAGGATCGTCGCAGACGCACGTTCCTGCCAGACGCCGTATTGCTGGCCGATGACGAAGACGTTGGTCGCCGTCGGCAGCGAGGCGAGCAGGACGGCGGTGTAGATCCACAGCGGATCGAAATTGCCGGCAAGACCGAGCACGATCCAGGCGAGCAGCGGATGCAGGAGCAGCTTGATCGGCACGATGTAGCCGATCTCGGCGGGAATGCGTTTCAGCGGGCGAAGTGCCAGCGTGACCCCCATGGCGAAGAGTGCGCAAGGGGCCGCGGCCTGGGCGAGGTAGTCGATGAGGCGCTGCAGCGCCAGCGGCGGCTCGAAGGAGAAGGCGGCGGCCAGGAAGCCGATGGCGGTCGCGATGATGAACGGGTGAGTGACGATCCTCTTCACGACGTCGGCGGCCACCGCCGCGCGCGGCCGGGCATCGCCACCCGCAAAGGCCATCAGCGCCGGGGCGGCGATGAAATGGGCGGCATTCTCGAAGCAGAAGACCAGCGCGACCGGCACCGCCGCCGCCTCGCCGAAAGCGAGAAGCGCGAGCCCCGGCCCCATATAGCCGATATTGCCGTAGGCGCCGGCGAGCGCCTGGATCGTGCAGTCGGCGATCGAATTGCCCCGGAGGAAGCGGCCGATCAGGAAGACGAGCAGGAAGATCGTGTAGGTTGCCGCCAGCGAGGCGGCGATGAAATCGATGCGCGTCAGCTCCGAAAGCGGCGTGCGCGACACGAGCTTGAAGAACAGCGACGGCAGCGACACGTAGATGACGAAGAAATTCAGCCAGCCGAGGGCGGTGGCCGGCTGCCGGCCCAGTTTGCCTGATATGTAGCCGATCAGGATCAGCCCGAAGAACGGGAGGACCAGTGCGATGATGTCAGCCATGGGCGCGTCCCGTATCCTCTTCCGCGTCCGGGCGCTCAGCCCGCTCCCCGGACTTAGCCGATTTGCGAGAGGATTGGAAAGGTCTGCTGGAACCAGATCGCGAGGTTCGAGACGAAACCGAACATGAAGGCGAGCCCGGTCAGCACCAGAAGCGCACCGATCAGCTTCTCGACCAGGCCGAGATGGCGGCGGAAGCGCACGAGGAAGCGCATGAAGGCGCCGGAGAAGGCGGCGGCGATCCAGAAGGGCACCGCAAGGCCGAGCGAATAGATCGCGAGCAGCATCGCCCCGTCGCCGACGGTCTCGCGCGCGGCGGCCACGCCGAGGATGGCGCCGAGAACCGGTCCGATGCACGGCGTCCAGCCGAACGCGAAGGCGAGCCCCATCACATAGGCGCCGCCGAGGGTGGCGGGCTTGCCCTGCCCCTGGAAGCGCATTTCGCTCGCAAGGAAACCGATCCGGAAGACGCCGAGGAAATTGAGCCCCATGACGATGATGATGAGGCCGCCGATCTTGGCGAGCAGGTCGAGATGCTGCCGAAGCAGCGTGCCGATCGTCGAGGCGCCGGCGCCGAGCGCCACGAAGACGGTCGCGAATCCGAGCGTGAAGGCGAGTGCCGCCAGCATGACGGCGCGCCTCGCCGCCGGATCGGCCTCCGCCCGCCCCTCGCCGCGAAACTGTTCCACCGAGATGCCGGCCATGTAGCAGAGATAGGGCGGAACGAGCGGCAGCACGCACGGCGACAGGAACGACAGCGCGCCAGCCAGAAGCGCACTCAACAGGGAAATATCGGCAATCGACACGTCGGGTCTCCGCTATCCTTCGATGCGGCCTTCCTACCTTCCGATGGGCTTGCTTGCCAATCACCTTTCCGCGCGTGCGGCAATTGGACGGTTTTTCCCCGTTTTCGGCGTGATTTTTGGGTTGACCGCACGGGGTCGCCTGCATATGTTCCGCGCACTTCCAGAGGAGCCGATTTGCCCCTCGACGGGAGCGCGTAGCTCAGCCGGTAGAGCAACTGACTTTTAATCAGTAGGTCCAGGGTTCGAATCCCTGCGCGCTCACCATTCTCCCCTTGTCCATACCGAAGACATAGGTAACATCGTGTACCTAAGACATGGGGGACAATGTCGGGCTCCCTTACCTCCGCGCCACCACCATCGCCGCCTTCACGGCCCGAACAGCCTCGACCGTCGTGCGTCTTTCACCCGGTTGCAAGAAACCGAAGGCCGGGAGCCGTGGATCGGTCGTCGTCGCCGGCTCGCTGCACGAGGCATGAAGCTCGAAGACGCCGGGCAGTGCGAGCAGAGCTCCTACGGTTTCCGGCCGCACGCCAGATCCCGGCATGATCGAGATACGGCCGGAGGCTTGCTTGGCGAGCCGTTCGAGGCGCGGCAGTCCTTCGATCGCCGTCTTCGCACCGCCGGAGGTGAGAATGCGTGAAAAACCGAGACGGAGCGCCGTCTCCAGCGTCTCCTCCTGATCGGCCGCCAGGTCGAAAGCGCGGTCGAGCGTCAGATCCATGCCGTCGGCCGCGGCGATCAGGGCCTCCAGCGCCGCGACGTCGAGCTGACCGTCCGGACGCAAAGCACCGATCACGACGCCCGCAAGCCCCGCCGACCGGGCGGCGCGGACATCATCGACCATGACGCGGACATCGTCCGTCGTGAACGCGAAATCGCCGGTTCTCGGCCGGATCAGCGCGTGGACGGGGATCGGTGAACGGGCGGCATGGGCCATAAAGCCGTGCGACGGGGTGAGCCCCCCGACGGTGAGCGCCGAGCACAGCTCGATCCGGTCCGCGCCGCCCTCGATCGCCGCGGCGAGGCCGGCGGGATCATCGACGCAGACTTCCAGAACAGGCTTTCTGCAATCGCCTCCGCCGTCACGTTCCTTCATCGTCTGCCTCCCGCAACGCCGCAGTGCCGGAGCGATCGAGGAGACGCAGCAGCACGATGCCGCACAACCCGACGAAGGCTCCCAGAATCGCCGTGCCGGCATAGTCGCTGATCGCCGTGCCGAGGGCAAACGCCAGCGAACTCAGGCCGCCGCTCAGGAAGACGTTGACGGCGATCAGTGAACTGCCGAGCCCGGCCCGCTCGGCGATGAGATCCTGGAGATAGGTGATCGGAACGGAGATGATACCGGCGGCGCCGAGCCCGGCGACCAGCGTCAGCACGTAAACGTCACGCGGGGCATCGGCGAGCCCGAGGAAGACGAGGTAGACGGCGTAGACGCATGCGCTCGCAGTGATCGCGAAACGCGCAGAGGTCCGTCGTTCGACCCAGCCCCAGAAGAGGATGAAGACAATCTCCAGGAAGGCGACGATGCCGACAATCGTGCCGACATCCACCGTGGTGCCCCGTGCCTTGCCGGTGACGACGAGCGGCAGAACCACGCCGTTGACGTGCAGCATCGACGATATCAACGCGATCGCCAGGACGCGCGGCAGCACCTTGCCGGAGGCGATCTCGCCGAGCGAGGCGAGGAAGGCGGCGTGTCGCGGTGGCGCCCTGCCCTCTCCTTTGGCCCCGCGCGGCAGCATGAAGGCGAAGATGAGGAAACAGCCGCCACAGGCCAGGCTCGCAAAGAGGAAAGACGGCAGCATGGACGGCGCGCCGACGAGAAGCGCGCCGACGAGACCCGGCACCAGGACCCAGGAGAGCGAGAGCACGGCCCGGACGACCGAGTTGACGGCGATCAGGTCGCGCGCCGCCATGCCGGCCGACACGGCCCGGATGTTGGCGAAGATCAGCGAATTGACCGAGCCGAAGACCGGGATGAAGACGAGCATCGCAAGCACGAAGACGGGTACTGCGGGGAAGGCGTAGACCATGGCGAAGCCGGCGACGCCGAAGAGCGAAGTGGCGATCATCGGACGACGATAATGTCCGAGCCGGTCGACCAGGATGCCGGCGGTGATGCTGGCGCTCACATTGACCAGGGCGGCGACGAAGATCAGCACGGAATAGGCGTGATCCGACAATCCGAGTTCGCGGATGCCGATCAGCGACATGTACGGCGATGTCGCCGCGCCTGAAAAGCCGAAGAGGAAGATCGCAAGCGCGCTGACGCGTACCGGCGGATGGCGGAAGATGATCGACAGGCTCGTCAGCATGGCGGCACGCTTGCAAAATTGCGCGGATATGGTCGCGGGACGCATCGTCGTCCGCGCCGCGTGGTGTGTAGGCGACGTCAATCGCGCCAGCGGGCGGAGAAGCGGACCTCCGGCCGATAGGCGAAATTCTTGTCGAAGGGATAGGTCGGCCGGCCGCGGCGGCGGTTCGGCAATGCCTCGATATCCTGGTTGATGACGCCGTCGGTCAGCGCCATCAAGTTCGGATTGGCGATCGGCGCGAGCTCGGGCGAGAGATAGCCGGATTTCACCACCAGCAGCCGCACATCGGCAGGATCAAGCCCGAGGCGCGTGAAATCCGCGATGGCGTGATAGGGCTGGCGCTTCGCCGCGAGCACCAGCGTGATGCCGCCGATCACCACCACCGCCTGCCGGTCGGCGGACGAACCCGGATCGTCGAGGCGCTCCACCGTCACCTCCGCCTCGACCGAAGGGCTCGCCGGGTCGAGCGAGCCGCCGATCGTTAGCCGAACGCAGGCGCCCTCGCCTGCCGCGAAACAGGCGTCAACCGCCGGTAGGTCGGTGATGCCGGCGATGACGGCACCGTCGAAATTCCGTGCGATCAGCGCCTTCAGAACATCGGCACGGTCGCCGACCCCTCCGCCGGTCGGATTGTCGCCCGAGTCGGCGAGGATGACCGGACGTGTGTCCGCCCTCTCGGCGATGTCCAGCATGTCTTCGAGCGGGCCCGTCACCGGACCGAAGCGGAAGTCCTCGCGTGCATCCCAGTAGGACTGCGCGATTTCGCTTGCCGTCCGTCCGGCGGCGGCCCGGTCGGTCGCCGTCACCACCGAACAGGCGGTGGCGCGCGGCTCGTCGGCCCAGACATAGCCGACCATCAGGTTGGCGTCCCAGATTCCGGGGCGGGCGTCGTGCTCCGGCAGCTTGCGATAGAGGCCGCTCGCCGGCTCGTCCTCGGTCGAGGTGCGCTCGCCCGGCAGAAGCACCGGAACCGGCGTCCAGGCGACGCCCGGCCGCTCGCCGGTCACGAGCGCCCGCAGCAACATCGACCAGGCACGCACCATGGTCTCACGCACGTCGATATGCGGCGCAGTCCGGTAGCCGGCGAAGATGTCGAGCTGGTCGATGATCTTCTGGGTCACGTTGCCGTGGAGATCGTAGCTCGCGGCGACCGGGACCTCGGGACCGACCACAGCACGCGCCGCAGCAATCCAGTCGCCCTCGGCGTCGTCCATGCCCTCGACGTTCATCGCGCCGTGCATGGCGAGATAGAGCCCGTCCACCGGCAGCGCCGACTTCAACCGCTCCAGGAACTCGGCTTTGAAAGCCTCGTAGGTCCCTCGCGCCACGGGACCGCCGGGCACCGCGCGTGCATGCAGCAACGGCAACGGTTCGATCCCGTCACCGCCGAGAAAGCTGAAATAGTCGGCCGCGAGGAGGTCATCCCCCCGCAACACGCGAAAATCCTCTGGCTGCATGAGCACCGGGGAGGACGTGCTGCACTCGGTGTGGATGCCGCCGACGGCAATGCGCAAGGTCATTTACGTTTCCCCTCAGTAGCGCGGGCTCAGGCGGACGATCGCCGCAAAGCGCAGCCAATCCTTGCCTTCGGTCGGGGTCCATGCCGCCTCCGCGACTGCCGGCAGGCGCGGGAACACGAGGTGGTTGAAATAATCGCGATTGAGGAAATGCTCCGACCAGATGCAGGCCTGCACGCCGCGCATGCGCGGCTTCAACTCGTCGGGGAATTCGCCGACCGCCTCGTATGTATAGGTGTGGTGCGGCGGCACGGTTCCCGCCCAGCTCGCGCCCGGCTCCTGCCATTCGCGCGCCTGCACCATGTCGAGGTAATAGGCCTGGCCCGGCGTCATCACCACGTCATAGCCCTGTCTTGCGAGTCCGAGGCCGACCTCCGGCTTCTGCCAGGCCATCAGGAGCGTCCCCGCCGGATCGACGCCGCCGCCGTGGGAAACTTCGTCCCAGCCGGCCAGCCTCCGGTCGCGCTCGGCGAGCATCCCCTGGATACGCTTCATGAAATAGGATTGCAGCCCGAACGTGCCTTCGATCCCTTCCCGTTCCATGAGGCTGCGGGCAAGCGGTGAGGCCATCCAGGTGTTCGCGGCCACCTCGTCGCCGCCGATATGGATGAGCTTCGACGGGAAGATGTCGACCATCTCGTCGAAGACCTTGCCGAGGAACTCGTAGGTCCGCTCGATCGCCGGGTTGAGGGCATTGTTGGGATAGCCCTGGACGGATCGATAGCTGTCCGGCGCCTCCTGCCCGTCGACGAGATCGGGAAGCGCGGCGAGCGCGGCCGTGCTGTGGCCGGGAATGTCGATTTCCGGAACGACCTCGATCGCAAGCGCGGCGGCGTGAGCGACGACCTCCCTCGCCTCCTCCTGCGTATAGAAGCCGCCGACCGGTTCGGCGCCGTTTCCGAGCTGCGGCAGCAGCGGCTCGTCCGGCCCGCGCAGCACGCCGACGGTCGTGAGTTCGGGGAAGGCCCTGATTTCGAGCCGCCAGGCCTCGTCGTCCGTCAGGTGCCAGTGGAAGATGTTCATCCGGAACCAGGCGAGGATGTCGATAAGCCGCTTCACATCGGCGACGGGATAGAACTGTCGCGACACGTCGAGATGGCAGCCGCGCCAGCCGTAGCGGGGCGCGTCCGATATCGTCCCCAATGCCGGGAAACGGAAGGCATCGGGCTTCGTCCGCGCGCCGTGGAGAAGCTGGGCGAGCACCGTCAGGCCGTATTGCAGGCCCGCCGCATCGCCGTAGCGCAAGGTGATGGCGTCGGCGTCGAAGGAAAGCTCGTAGCCGGACGGTGCAATGCCGTCCTGTTTCGAGAAGCGCAGGACCCGACCCTCATGGACCGGCGCCAGCGCGAACGGCACATGGGCGACCGAATAGAGCCGCCGGAACAGGGAAAGAACGGTCTCGATCGCCCGTAATTCGTCAAGCGTAGCGCCTGCTGCGGGATGGAGCGCGACGGGGACGGTTTCGCCGGCGGTCAGCGACGCCTTTGCCGGCCAGGGCAGGATCGAGAACGGTTCCCGCACTTCACCCTCGGGCAGCAGTTGCGGCGCCGGCTCGCTGTGGCGCCCCTCCAGCATCAGGTCGCCGACCTCGACGGCACGATGGCTCCCGTCGGCGAGCGTAAGGTAGGCCGACTTTGCCCCGTCCGTCCTGTGGCGCGCCGGGCGCAGCAGGCCCTCGACGGTGAAACGCCAGGATGCGCCCGGTGCCAGCGAGAAGCCCGCCGGCGGCGCATATTGGTGGAAGTTGGCGTTGCGCTTCAGGAAGGTGGCATTGCCGCAGGCCGGGGCCTCGCTGACACGGGTGAGCGAGGTATAGGCGAGCCTGAAATCCGTGATCGCTTCCGCGGAGAGATTGACCAGCGTGAAGACGAAGCCGCCGCCTGCGCTTCCCGCCGTCGGATACCAGGCGTTTTCGAGACGGAATTGGGCCCTGGCCATGATGCGTTCCCCTTCGATCTTTGCTCAGTAGTGCGGCGATTGCGAGAAGGTGCCGGCGAGTTCGGCCTGGCCGGCCGTCAGGCCGCAGTCGACGGCAAGGCAGACGCCCGTGATCGCCGCCGCCTGCTCGCTCGCAAGAAAGAAAACGGCGTTCGCGACATCGTCAGGGTCGACGATGCGGCGCAGCGGATACCAGCGCTTCGCCTCCTCGAAGACCTGAGGATTGGCGGCGGCGCGCGCCTCCCAGGCGCGGGTGCGCACCGTGCCGGGGGCGACCGCATTCGCGCGGATGCCGAACTTTCCGTACTCGACGGCGATCAGCTTCGTCAGATGAATGAGGCCTGCCTTGGCTGCGCTGTAGGCGGGATGGCCGTAGACCGCGAGACCGTTCACCGAGGCGATGTTGACCACCGATCCGCCGCTCTCCTTCAAGGCGTCCTCGAAGGCGCGGAAGCAGAGAAACGGCGCTTCGAGGTTGAGCGCACTGTCCTTCCGCCAGATCTCGCCGTCGGTATCGTGCAGGCTGACGGCACGCGCCGCGCCGGCATTGTTGACGAGTGTCTTCACCCGCCCCAGCCGTGCCGCCCGGCTGGCGGCGTCCGCAAGGCCTTCTTCGCTCGTGACGTCGCAGACGGCGGGAACCATGCGGTCCGGCGCTCCGGTGCTCTCGGCAGCGCCGCGTAATGCTTCGGCGTCGATGTCGAGAAGCACGACGGTGTCGTGGCTTTCGACGAGCCGTGCGGCGATCGCTCGTCCGATATCGCCGGCCGCACCCGTCACGACGGCAACGGAGCGATTCACGGCGAAGCCTCCCGGAAAGCGGAGTGACGGGCAGCGAACAAGGCTAATCTCCCAGAAGTTGCCGGTCGTCGCCGTCGCGATGCTCGACCAGCTGTTGTTTGATGTGGCGCAGGGTGATCTGTGAGGTCTTGCGATTGCGGTAGGCGACGAGACTCGCCAGCACATCGACCACCGCGAGATAGGCGAAGCGGGTCGAGGTCGGGCGGAAGATGTTCTCGCCCTCCGGCAGGTCGATGCCGATGACGATCTCGGCGGCGCGCGCGACGGGGCTGTCGCTCTGGGTCAGCGCAATGGTGGCGATGCCGTTCTCGCGGGCGAGATTGAAGCAGCGCACGAGTTCGCTGTTGCGGCCGGAGAGCGACGAGCCGATGACGACGTCGTTCGAGCGTGCCGCCGCCGTCATCATCAATTGCATGCTGTGGTCGTTGCTGACCGTCACCCGCACGCCCAGCCGGAACAGCCGGTTCTGGATCTCGCCCGCGATCATCGAGGAATTGCCACCGGAGCCGAAGGCGTAGAGCATCTCGGCCCGCGACAGGCGATCCGCGGCCTTTTCCAGCATGTCCGGATCGAGCGCGCGGTGAACGAGGTAGAGCGCGTTCTGCGCCTTGGTGATCACGTCCGCCGCGACATCCGCTGGCTTGGTGCTCTCGGCCTCCGGATTGAGGTAGCGCACGCCGACATAGGCGGTGCGGGCGAGATTCACCTTGAAATCGGCAAAGCTCTGGCAACCGAGCCGCCGGCAGAAGCGCGTGACGGTCGGCGGTGAGACCTGGGCGCGCTCGGCAAGCTCGATGATCGAGGCATTGACGGCGAAATCGAACTGGTCGAGCAGGATATCCACGATGCGTTGCTCGGAGGGCGAAAACTGCCCCGCTTCTTCCTGTAATGTCGCGAAAATGTCCACTGCAGCCCCTTCCCCGCTTCCGAACGCTATTTCGAAGGCTTGTAGGCTATGCAGTCGATCTCGACCTTGCAATCGACCATCATCGACGACTGCACGCAGGCGCGGGCCGGCGGATGCTCGCCGAAATACTGCTGGTAGACCTTGTTGAAGCTCCAGAAGTCGCGGGGATCGTCGAGCCACACACCGCAACGCACGACGTGCTCGACGCCGTAACCGGCCTCATGCAGGATGGCGATCAGGTTGGCGATCGCCTTGTGGGTCTGCTCGACGATGCCACCCTGGACGATTTCGCCGTTCTCCATCGCGACCTGGCCGGAAACATGCAGCCAACCATCGGCCTCGACGGCGCGGGCAAAAGGCAGGCGCTGCCCGCCTGCACCGGATTGCTCACTGCCGTAACGCCTGATCGCCATGACTCACTCGTCGCAAATTGTTTTCATACTTGATTGACAAATCATCACGGAAAACCGAATTTTGCCAGAGATAATTGGCACTGATGAAAAGAATTTAGCAATGACACTCCATCGGGACCCCTATAAGAATCCGTTCGCCGCGTCCGACGTGGCTCGCCATGCGATCTGGGAGATGCTGGTCCCGCGGGACATCGACGCATTCCTTTCCGCCGACTGGTCGATGGTCGCCGGCGACTTCATCGAGGAAGGCTTTCTCGGCGTCAGCGGCAATCGTGAGCCGAACCCGGACCGCTGGACGCTAGCCTTTCCGACGCTCGCCGCCTATCGCGACGAGTGGCTGCGGCAGGCGCGCGATTTCGCCGGCAAGACCTATGGCGAGGATCCGCGCACGGCGATCTTCCGCACCACCTGGCTCGAGGAGATCGAGATCGTCGGCGAGGCCGCGCTGGTACGCAAGAAGTTCGACGGTGGCATACGAACGACCGACGGCGGTCTCGACGTCATGAAATGGCAGACGCTCTATTGCTGCCGTCTGCACGAGGGCCGCTGGAAGATCAGCGGCTTTACGGGTTACCTGCCCTATCCGATGGGGTGAGGCTCTTCTCTCACGACACCAAAGGCCATCGTCTTGCGCATCTTCACCGCCGCCCTCGCAACGGAAACCAACACCTTCTCGCCGATCTGCATCGACCGGCGCGCGTTTGAGGATTCCCTCTATGCCCCTCCGGGCACGCATCCGCAGACGCCGACCCTCTGCACTGCGCCGATCACCGTCGGCCGCAGGGCTGCTGCGGAGAAGGGCTGGACGCTGATCGAAGGGACGGCGGCCTGGGCCGATCCCGCCGGCCTCGTCAACCGCGAGACCTACGAGGGACTGCGCGACGAGATCCTCGACCAGTTGCGAGCGGCGATGCCGGTCGACGCCGTCGTGCTCGGCCTGCACGGCGCCATGGTGGCGGCCGGCTACATCGATCCGGAGGGCGACCTTCTCACGCGCATCCGCGAGATCATCGGGCCGGACGTGCTGCTCTGCGCCGAGCTCGACCCCCACAGCCACCTGACGGCCAAGCGCGTGGCGGCGGCCGACTTCTTCGTCGTGTTCAAGGAATTCCCGCACACGGATTTCGTCGCCCGCGCCGAGGACCTCTGGCGGATCGCCGTCGACACGCTGGAGGGCCGGGTGAAGCCGGTCATGTCGGTCTTCGACTGCCGGATGATCGACGTCTTCCCGACCTCGCGCGAGCCGATGCGCTCCTTCGTCGACAGGCTGACGGCGATCGAAGCCGAAGACGAGGACGTGCTGTCGCTTTCCGTCATCCACGGTTTCATGGCCGGCGACGTGCCGGAACTCGGCACCAAGATGATTGCCGTCACCAATGCGAAACCCGAGAAGGGCGAGCGCCTCGCCCGCAAACTCGGGCTCGAACTCTTTTCGTTGCGCGGCACATTCATGATGCCGCAGATCGACGAGAAAGAGGCCGTGAACCGCGCACTCACGGCCCCCCGTGGACCGGTCGTCATCGCCGACATGTGGGACAATCCCGGCGGCGGCACGGCGGGGGATTCGACGGTGATCCTCGAGGAACTCCTCTTGCGCGGCGCGACCGACGTGGCGGTCGGCATGATCTGGGACCCGATCGCCGTCCAGCTCTGCATGGCGGCCGGCGAAGGGGCGGAAATCCCCTTGCGTTTCGGGGCGAAGTCTGCGCCGGGCACCGGCAACCCGATCGACGGGCTTGTCGAAGTCGTGCGCGTCGTGCCGAATGCCGAAATGCGCTTCGGCGAGAGCGTGGCCCCCTTCGGAGACGCCGCACACATCCGCCACAAGGGGATCGACATCGTGCTGAGCAGCGTGCGTGTGCAGAGTTACGATCCGTCGCTTTTCACGGCCCTCGGTATCGATCCGCAGAGCAAGCGCATCCTGGTGATAAAGTCGACGAACCACTTCTACGCCGCCTTTTCGAAGATCGCGTCGGAAATCCTCTACTGCTCGGCCGGCTCCCCCTACCCGAACGATCCGGCGACCAATCCCTACCGGCGCGCAAGGCGCGACATATGGCCGATGACGGCCGATCCGCACTGCGTCGAGGTGGCGTGACACGCGCACTGCAGTTGAAACCGGCAGTCGCCGGTCGCTGCGTGGTATGGTAGCGTCTCGTGCGTGCAGGATCACGAGTGCCTCGCATCGGGAGGAGAAAAGGCATGTCATCCAATGATGAACTGCCCAAGGAGCGACGCCTGCGCGGCGGTTGCATGTGCTGTGCCGTGACCTACGAGGTCGCGGACAATTTCCTTTACGCGATCAACTGCCACTGTTCGAAGTGCCGGCGGACCACCGGTTCGGCCTTCAAGCCAATCGCCGGCGTCACGGTCGAGGACTTCGAGGTTACGGCCGGTACGGACAACCTCTTTCGGCATGGTGATCCGGACGGCATCCACGACATGCATTGCCGCACTTGCGGTTCGCTCGTCTATTCGTGGATCGCCGAGTGCGGCACCGTGAAGGTGCACGTGCCGATGGGCACGCTGATCGACGCGCCGTCGATCCGGCCGGCGATGCACATCTTCGTCGGCTCGAAGGCGCCATGGCACGAGATCACCGACGACCTTCCCCAGTATGAGGGTTTTCCGCCCTGAGTGAACCGTCCGAGCGTCATTCCCCAGCGGTGACGGCGGCCGGCAGTTCCAGCCTGCGCCAGTCGATGCGCCGCTCGAGCGCCCTGCCCGAAGGATCGAAGAGGTGGCAGTCCGCCGCCATGATGCCGGTCAGGATCGGCTCTTCGGCACGGATCGGGGCCGAGCCCGGCAGGAGCGCGCAATAGGGTTCGCCGGACGGCAGGCTCGCATAGGCGATCGTGTTGATGCCGAGCCGCTCGATCACCGAAGGCACCACGCGGATGGCGAGGTCGCCGGCGGCGAGCGTCGTATGTTCCGGCCGGATGCCGAGCGTCAGCGTCTCGCCGACGAGACCGGCCGAGGCCTCGACGGCGATCGTCGCGGTCTGCCCTTCATAGGAAATGGTGACCCCGTCCTCGCCGGCTCCCGTGCAGGTCACTGGCACGAAGTTCATCTTCGGATTGCCGATAAAGCCGGCAACGAAAAGGTTCTGCGGCTTGTGATAGAGTTCGAGCGGCGCTCCGACCTGAGCCACGTCGCCGGCGTTCAGCACGACGATGCGGTCAGCCATGGTCATCGCCTCGACCTGGTCGTGGGTGACGTAGATCATCGTCGCCTTCAGGTCGCGATGCAGCTTGGTGAGCTCGATGCGCATGTCCGAGCGAAGGGCCGCGTCGAGGTTCGAAAGCGGCTCGTCGAAGAGGAATATCTTCGGCTCCCGGACGATCGCCCGGCCGATCGCCACACGCTGGCGCTGGCCGCCCGAGAGCATGCCCGGCCGCTGCTCCAGCCGCTGTTCGAGCTTCAGGATCGTGGCTACCGCCTCGACCTTCTCGCGGATCGTCGCCTCCGGCATTTTCTCGACCCGCAGCGGAAAGGCGATGTTCTCGAAGACCGACATGTGCGGATAGAGCGCATAGGACTGGAAGACCATGGCGATGCCGCGTTCGACCGGCGGCCTGTCGTTGACGCGCTCGCCGTCGATGACGATGTCGCCACCGCTGGTGTCGTCGAGCCCGGCGATCATGCGCAGAAGCGTCGACTTTCCGCAGCCGGAGGGACCGACGAAGACGACGAATTCGCCGTTGCCGATCTCCAGCGACACGCCCTTGATGACTTCGAAATGGCCGTAGGACTTGACGACCCGGTTGAGATTAAGCTGACCCACGTCCCTGTTTCTCCGCGCTGCCGGCGTCTTGCGTGCGGGTGCCGGCCGTTCCTGCATAAGCGGGGTCGCGGGCTTTTCGCCCGCGACCGTCTTGCGGCTTATTTGTACTGGTCGAGCTCGGCGGCGGCCTTCTTCACGGCATCCGCGGGTTCGGCCTTGCCGGTGACGACCGACTGCACCATCTCGATCATGACGTTCTGGAAGCCGCGATAATCGGTGAAGAGCGGTTCCGGGCCGCCATAGGTGATGCCGTCGATCAGCGGCTTCCAGTAGGGATCCTTTGCGACGAATTCGTCCACCTTCGGGCCGGGACGCAGCGGCGTGAGGCCGGCACCGCCCTGCAGCTCATACTCGCCCTGCGGACCGGGCGAGGTGATGAACTTGGCAAATTCGATCGCCTTGTCCTCGACGCCGGAACCCTTGAAGACCGCGAGGCTGTCGGTGATGAGCAGCGTGCCTTCGCCCTTGGCAGAGGGGCCGAGCGGCAGAGGCGCAATGCCCCAGTTCAGGCCGCGCTCCTTGAGGAGGGTGGCCGCACCGGAGCCGGCCTGGATCATGCCGAGCTTGCCGTCGAGGAAGATCGCACGCACTTCGTTCTGCTCGTAGGCGGTCGGCCCCTCCTCGGAGTAGGGCGCGATGTCCTTGTAGGCCTGGAGCGCGGCCAGCACTTCCGGGCTGTCGATGACGATCTTGTCGCCGTCGATCACCTTGCCGTTGTTGGTGTAAACCCAATGCATGAACTGATGCATCGTGTTGTCGAAGGTCTTGGCCGGCAGGCCGTAGCCGGCGATACCGGTCTTCTCCTTGATCTGCTTGGCAAAGGCGATCTCCTCGGCCCAGGTCTTCGGCGGGGTTTCCGGATCGAGACCGGCCTGCTTGAAGAGATCCTTGTTCCAGTAGAGGACCTTGGTGGAGAAGGCGATCGGCACGCCCCACTGGGTGCCGTCGAAGGTGACGGTGTCGACGATGTTGGGGTAATAGCTCGCCTTCTCCTCATCGGTCATCGGAACCGGAACGATCATGTCGTTCTCGGCGAATTCCTTGAGCGTGCGCGAACCGACATAGGCGAGCGCGGCCGGAGAGCCGGAGGCGGCGAGCGTCGTCGCCTTGTCCTGGCACTGCGCCCAGCCGACGACCTCCGGAACGACCTTGTAGCCGGCGTTCTTTCCTTCCCATTCCTTGATGTATTTCTCGTGGATCGGGTCGATCTTGTCGCCGCAATAGATCCAGCTGATCTCCTGGTCGGCGGCGAGCGACGGCAGCGCCGAACCGGCGAGCAGCGCCAGCGTACCGGTGAGAATGCAGAAAGTCCTTTTCATCTGTGGTTCCCCTTTTTTTGACAGGTTGGTCTTTCGGTATTTCAGATGGCAGGTCGTCTCCTACTTGACGGCGCCGGCGGTGAGCCCGCTCACCAGATAGCGCTGCAGGAAGAAGATCACGATCAGCGCCGGTGCGATCCCGACGAAGCTTGCGGCCATCAGTTCGTTCCACACCACCTCCTGCCGTCCGAAATAGGCAAAGAGGCCGATCGGCAGCGGCATGTACTCACTCTTGGAATTGAAGGTCAGCGCGAAGATGAACTGTTGGGCATAGGCGCCGATGAAGGTGGTGATGGCGACGACGGCGATGCCGGGTGCGGCGAGCGGCAGGACCACCCGCCGGAAGGTGTAAAAATAGCCGGCGCCGTCGACATAGGCGGCCTCCTCGAGCTCCCTCGGGATGCGCATCATGTAGGTCCGCAGCAGCCAGATCGCCGTCGGAATGAGGAAAGCGGCACCGGGGACGATCATCGCGAGATAGGTGTTGAGGACGCCGAAGGAGCGCATCAGGCGGAAGAGCGGAATGAGCAGAACGGCGCCTGAGAACATGTTGACTGCGAGGAAGGCGCCGAGCAGCGGCCCCCTACCCTTGAAGTCGAAGCGTGCGAAGGCGTAAGCCGCCGGCACGACAAGCAGCAGCACCACGAGCGTCGCCACGCCCGAAATGAAGAAGGAGTTGAAGATGTAGCGGGCAAAACCCGGCACACTCACCCACATCGTACGGTAGGCCTCGAAGGAGCCGTCTTCCGGCCAGAAGCGGTAAGGCGACGAGAAGAGCTGGCTGAGCGGCTTCAGCGAGACAAGGAAGCCCTCGACGAAGGGAGCGAGCACGAAGGTGAGGAAGACCGCGATGCCGGCATAGATACCGACGATCTCGTACCATCTGTAGCGGTTGATCATGGACTTGGGCTGTCTCATCGCTTTTCTCCGGCGGCAAGGCGGCTGGTGACACGGAAGTAGGCAATGCAGAAGATCGACAGGAAGATGCAGATCAGCACCGCGCGGGCAGCGCCCTCCCCGTACTTCTTCGACCCGATCGCCGTGCGGTAGGTGTCGATGATCATCGTCGTGGTTTCGCCGCTCGGGCCGCCCTGGGTCAGGATCCAGATGATGTCGAAGGAATTGAAGGTCGAGATCAGCGAGATCATCGACATGGTGATCATCGCCGGCAGGAGCAGCGGCAGCGTGATGCGGCGGAAGCGGTAGAACCGGCCGGCACCGTCCGTCCAGGCGGCCTCGTAGAGATCCTGCGGGATCGCCTGGATGGCGGCGAGCATGTAGAGCGTCACCATGGGCACACCGATCCACACGTCGGTGAAGATCGTCGCCCAGAAGGCGGTCGAACCGTGGGCGAGGAAGGCAACCGGCCCGTCGACGAAGCCGAAACGCTGCAGGAGGCCCGAAATCATGCCGAACTGGCCGTTGTACATCCAGCCCCACATGAAGATGCCGATCGCCATCGGCACGATCCACGGCGGCATGGTCAGCACGCGGAAAAGCGCCCGGCCGGGCACCGCGGCGTTCAGCATGGTGGCACCGAAGGTGCCGATCACCATCTTGATTGCGACGGAGAAGAAGGTCCAGACGAAGGTCCGCAGGATGACCTCGGCGAAGGTGGCGTTGAAGATCCTGTCGTAGTTCACCCAGCCGACCCAGTTGGTCACGCGCTTCAGCGAGGCGTCCGTGAACGACAGGATCAACGTATCGACGAGCGGATAGGCGACGATCGCCGCGACGTAGAGAACCGCCGGTGCGAGCAGCAACCAGGCAAAGATGATGGCGCTTCGTCTGGCTTGCATGGCGGGCCTCAGGCGGAGCGGGCGGTGAGCGGAGCCGGCTCGCGGCCCTGGAGACAAGCGTCGAACTGCGTCCAGACCGGCGCGAGGTCGACCACCTTGCGGCCAAGGCGCGCCTCGTCCATCGCAAGCGCCAGGATGCCGGCCTCGAGCGCATCGATCGCCGAGACCGGCTGCGGACGCCCCTCGTTGACGAAGGCGAGCACGTCGGCCGCCATCTGCTCGTCGGCGCCGTAATGCTGGGATTCTTCTGACGGCGCCGTGTAGGTGTTGGCGACCGTCCTCTCGTTGGTTCGGGCGTCGTGGACGTTCATGTAGCCGCGAACGAAATCGCCCTCGGCCATGCCTTTCGACCCGATCACGCAGAAGCGGCGGAACTGGTCCGGCACGTTGAGATTGGTGTGGAAGGTCATCGACGCGCCGTTCTCGTATTCGACGATCGCGGTCTGGTAGTCGATGATGTCGGCGTCACTGTCGAAGACCCGGTCCGATCCCATCCAGCCGCTCGGCTTGCGATGATAGACTTCGAGATCGTTGGCACCGGCCGCCTCCGGCGCGTTCGACGGCACAAAGCTCTTGCGGCCGCCGAAGCTCGCGACGAAACGCGGGCGCGCACCGACGACGCCGTTGTAGAGGTCGAGGTCGTGACAGCACTTTTCCAGCATGAAACCGCCGGCATAGCGCCCGTAGCGACGCCAGTCGCGCATGAAGAAGGCACCGTGATACGGCTCTATGTGCTCGGAGGCCTCAATGGACACGACCTCGCCCAAACGTCCGTCGGCCTGCGCCTTGCGCAGATCACGATAAAGCGGTGAGTAGCGGAGCACGAGGCCGACCAGAAGCCGGTCATGGCCGTATTTCGCCAGCAACGAGGCGAGCGCATAGCTCTCCTCGATCGACACGACGATCGGCTTCTCGGTGAAGACGGTCAGCCCGGCCTCGAGACCGATACGGATGTGTTCCAGATGGAGGTGATTCGGCGAGCCGATCATCAGAAGGTCGAATTTCTCGCCCGCGATCAGCGCCTCGGGGCTGGGATAGGAGCGGCCGGGCGAGATGCCGCGCTCTTCGAGCGTCTGCAGACCGGCCGGCGCCGGATCGACATAACCGACGATCTCGAAATCCGGGTCGATCTCATTGAATATCCGACCCAGATAGCCGAGACGGAATCCCAGCCCGATGACGGCGACTTTCATGACTTCGTCCCCTGCTATGCGTAATTGATTTTCACAGACTGCGTCAGTTTACGGTATGCGTCAACGTCGAAGCGGCGCCTCTGTGCTTGCTTATGAAATCCATTTTCATAGTCGCCATATCCGCGAGAGCGCATCTTCTTCCATGCGCGCCCAGCTCCGGCACTCACCCGAAATGGTTAATTTACAATACCAAAGAAAGCCCAATCGTCTACAGCGCATATCCACTTTTTGTTGGATATTGCCGTAAATCACTGATTTTCGCGGCACATTTCTTTCATCGATGAGAATTTGGCGCCATATAGCAAAACCATTTGCGGCACCGGTTGCTAGTTGGTATTATCTTTGCGACAAGCAACCGGAAGGATGTCAATGACCGCAGAAACAATTTCGGGTTTTGCCGGCAATTGGCACTTGTTCCCCGCCCGGCCATGGGGCACACACCGGATATGAGCGAGACTCTTCCCCTTGAGCAATTGCAGACGGTTCGTGGCGGCCCTCTTTATGTGCGGCTGAAGAAGATGATCCAGGACGCGGTGTCGTCGGGTCGGTTGAAACATGGCGACGCTCTCCCCGCGGAGCGGGACATCGCCGACGTCGCCCAGATCAGCCGCGTCACCGTCCGCAAGGCGATCGACGACCTTGTGGCCGAGGGTCTTCTGGTAAGACGCAGAGGTTCGGGCACATTCGTGGTGACGCCGGTGCCGCGGATGCAGCAGCCGCTCAGCCAGCTGACCTCGTTCACCGAAGACATGCGGCGGCGCGGCATGGTGGCGGGATCACGCTGGATCGAACGCGGCCTGTTCTTTCCGACACCGGAGGAAACGATGATGCTCGGGCTGGTGGGCGGCGCGCGTGTCGCCCGGCTGATCCGGGTGCGCACGGCGAACGATATGCCGATCGCCTTCGAACGCACGAGCCTGCCCGACGACATCCTGCCGGATCCGAACGCAGTCGACGATTCCTTGTACAAGTTGCTGCTCTCGCGGGGCTTCCGCCCGATCCGGGCGAACCAGCGGATATCCGCGGTCGTGCTGAAGGACGAAGAGACGGAGATTCTCGGCGTCCCACCCGGCTCGGCGGCGCTCGCCGTGCAGCGCATCGCCTATCTGGAGAGCGGCCGCGTCATGGAAATGTCGCGCGCGCTCTATCGCAGCGATGCCTACGACCTCGTCGCCGAGCTGACCATCGGCTCCCCCTAGAACACCTGATCCGGACTGATCGATGCCCACCAAAATGAGAGAGGAAATCGACGAGATCCCGGTTGCCGCAGCGCGGCTTCTGGAACGCTCGGCAGACGAAATCGCAGCGGCCGGCCGCGCCCTGCGGGAGCATGACCCGAATGTCGTCGTGACCATTGCCCGCGGCTCCTCCGACCACGCGGCCCATTTCCTGAAATACGCGGTCGAACTGGAACTCGGGCTGCCGGTCGCCTCTCTCGGCCCGTCGCTCGCCTCCATCTACGGCGCGCCGCTGAAGCTCGGCCGGGCCGCCGCCTTCGCCGTTTCTCAGTCGGGGGCGAGCCCCGACATCGTCGCCATGGCCGAAGGAAGCCGGGCCGGCGGAGCACTGGCGTTCGCGCTCGTCAACACCGTGCCCTCGCCGCTGTCGCAGGTGGCATCGCTTGCGATCGATATACAGGCAGGTCCCGAGATTGCCGTCGCGGCGACCAAATCCTTCGTCAATTCCGCCGTCGCCGGGCTCGCGATCATCGCGGCATGGAATGGCAATGCGGACCTCGTCCGCGCCGTCGCCGAACTTCCGGGACACCTCCAGGCCGCGCTCGCCCTCGACTGGACGAGCATGCTCGAACCGCTTTCCGTAACGGATTCGCTCTACATGCTCGGACGCGGACCGACGCTCGCGATCGCCGCCGAGGCGGCCCTGAAATGCAAGGAGACCTGCGAGCTCCACGCCGAAGCCTATTCGTCCGCGGAAGTGCTGCACGGTCCGGTATCGCTGGTCGAACGGGACTTCCCGGTCGTCGCCTTCGCCGCCCGGGACAAGGCGGAGGTATCGATCGCCGGGACGGTCTCGGCGCTCGCCGCCAAGAATGCGGCGTGCTTCATCACGTCCGGTGCCGCCACGGGTGCCCACGCCCTGCCCTTCGTCGCGACGGGCCATCCGCTCACCGACGCCCTGGCGCTCATCGTTCCCTACTACGGTTTCGTCGAGGCGCTTTCGCGTGCCCGCGGCTTCGATCCCGACAAGCCCGCCGCCTTGAAGAAAGTGACCGAGACCAGATGAGCAGCCCACTGTTTGTCACCGCGAACCGCATCTTCGACGGCGAACAACTCCTGACCGACACCGGGCTCGTCATCGAGGACGGCAAGGTCACGACCCTCCTTCCGGCGGCAGAACGCCCGGCGGGCTGCCGGCTTCTCATCCTCGACGACGCGACGGTGGTGCCGGGTTTCGTCGATCTTCAGGTGAACGGCGGCGGTGGCGTGCTCTTCAACAATGCGCCGACGCTCGACGGCATCCGCACCATTTGCGATACGCATGCCCGCTTCGGCACGACGGCACTCATGGTGACGCTGATCACCGACACTGCCGACGTGCGAGGAAAAGCGATCGAGGCGGCCGCGGAGGCGGTGGTGAGAGGATTGCGGGGCTATCTCGGGCTCCATTTCGAAGGCCCCCATCTTTCACTCGCCCGCAAGGGCACGCATGACCCGGCGCTCGTTCACCCGATGGCCGCCGATGACCTTGCGGCGCTCGTCGCCTGCGGCGACCGGATCGGCCGGGCGATGATCACGGTCGCACCGGAAAGTGTGACACCGGCTCAGGTCGCAACACTGGTCGATGCCGGTTTCAAGGTGAGCCTCGGCCATACCGACTGCAAGGCGGCCGATGTCGGAGCCTACGTGGCGGCCGGCGCAAGCCTGGTCACGCATCTCTTCAACGCGATGAGCCAGCTCGGCAACCGGGAGCCCGGGCTCGTCGGCGCCGCTCTCGCCGAGGGCGCGCTTCACTGCGGCCTGATCGCCGACGGCTTCCACGTCGATCCCATGACGATGGGCTTGGCGCTCCGGGCAAAGAGCGGTCCCGGCCGGATCTTTCTCGTCACCGACGCGATGTCCAGCATCGGCAGCGACGAGACCGGTTTCGAGCTCAACGGCCGGCAGGTCTACCGCCGCGACGGGCGACTGACGCTCGCGGACGGCACGCTGGCCGGCGCCGACATCGACATGCTCTCCAGCGTGCGTTTTGCGCACCGGAGGCTCGATCTGCCGCTCGGAGAGGCACTCCGCATGGCGAGCGCCTACCCGGCGGAAGCGATCGGAGCGCCGTCCAAGGGCCGGCTCGTGCCCGACTGCGACGCCGATTTCATCGTCCTTTCGCCGGACCTCGAACTCCGCTCCACCTGGATCGGCGGCGAATGCGTCTTCGACGCGACCGCACCGGCCGGAGCCGACCGATGATCGTCTGTTTCGACATCGGCGGAACGGCAATCAAGGGCGCCGTCGCGACCGGTCCCGACGACATCCGCCAGTTTCCGCGCATCCCGACCCCGACCGACGATTTCGACGCCTTCGTCGCCGCGCTGCGCACGGTGATCGACGCCGCCGGCGGGCGGCCCGACTGCGTCGCGCTCTCGATCGCCGGCATCATCGATCCGGACACCAGACGCGCCGTTGTCGCCAACATTCCCTGTATCCACGGGCGCACGCTGGTTGCCGACCTCGAGGCGGCGCTGGTGCTTCCCGTCGTCGTCGCCAATGACGCCGACTGCTTCGTGCTGGCGGAGGCCGGACTGGGTGCCGGTCGCGGCCACCGGGTCGTGTTCGGCGTCATCCTCGGCACCGGCGTCGGCGGCGGTCTCGTCATCGACGGCAAGCTCATCAACAGCGACGGCGGCTTTGCCGGAGAATGGGGGCACGGGCCGGTCGCCGCGACCGAGGCCGGCAATCCGCCGGTCCACCTGCCGCGGTTTTCGTGCGGTTGCGGACAGATGGGCTGCATCGACGCGACCTGCAGCGCCCGCGGGCTCGAGAGACTGCATCACCACATCCACGGAACTCGGCTCACGAGCGAGGAGATCATCGAGGCCTGGTCGAAGGGAGATGCGGCAGCGGGACGGACCATAGACGTCTATGTCGATGTGATCGCGAGCCCGCTGGCGCTCGTCGTCAATGTGACCGGCGCGACGATCCTGCCGGTCGGCGGCGGACTTTCGAATGCCCCCAACCTCATCCTCGCCATCGACGAGGCGGTGCGCCGGCGCATCCTCCGGCGCTTCGCCCATCCGATCGTCATCCCTGCGGAATGCCGAATGGAACCCGGACTCATCGGCGCGGCGCTGCTCGGACTTGAGACCGCTGCGGCGGCCAAGCGCTAGCTTCTCCTCGGCCCGGGCTCAGCTCCTTCATTACCGATATTTCATTATGGATCGTAACTGTCTTGTGCCACATACGGTTGTCGAAGCAGCGAGCGTGCCACGCCTTGCGATTTGATTTCGGTCAATCACTGCGCGCGAAAATTGTCCGATACGAAGAGAACACATTTCGAGACCGTATGCGATGGGCGGAAGATGAACGACACCGGAGAAAAGCCGGCTGCCGACGCCGGGCAGGCGGAACTGGCAAGACTGCTGGAGAGCTCGCGCAAACGGGGCGGCACGCGATGGCTTTGGCGCGGACTGGCCGTCGCCGCAGTCGCGGGGCTGGGCGTCGGCTATTATCTCTACGGCGGCCAGTCCACGACCTACAGCTATACCACCGCCGAGGCCAGGAAGGGCGACCTCACCGTCATCGTCACGGCGACCGGCTCGATCGAGCCGACGGTCAGCGTCGACGTCTCCAGCGAGCTGTCCGGTACCGTTCGCGACGTACTGGTCGATTACAACAGCCCGGTGAAGAAGGGCGAGGTGGTCGCGCGGCTCGACACCGCCAAGCTCGAGGCCGACGTGAAGAGCGCGGAGGCAAAGTTGCTGTCGGCGAAGGCGGCCGTCGCCAAGGCGGAAGCCGACCAGAAGTCGGCGAAGGTCTCGCTCGACCGCCTCACCAGCCTGGTCGGCAACCGGGTCTCGACGCAACAGGATCTCGACTCCGCCCGCTATACCTACGAGGCAACGATCGCGACGGTCGAAAGCGCGAAGGCCGACGTAATCTCGGCCGAAGCCTCGCTTGATCTCGCCAAGGTCAACCTCGCCAAAGCGACCATCGTCTCGCCGATCGACGGAATCGTGCTGTCGCGCAACGTCGATCCGGGCGCGACGGTTGCGGCTTCCCTGGAGGCTCCGACGCTCTTCACGATTGCCGGCGACCTCAAGGAGATGGAGCTACAGGTCGATATCGACGAGGCGGATGTCGGCCAGGTAGCGGTCGGCCAGAAAGCGACGTTCACGGTCGACGCCTTCACCGACAAGCGCTTTCCGGCGGAGATCACCGAAATCCGCTACGCCTCGGAGACAGTCAACGACGTCGTGACCTATATGGGCATCCTGAAGGTTCATAACGACGAGATGCTGCTGCGGCAGGGCATGACCGCGACCGCCGACATCGTCGTCCAGTCGATCGAGGGCGCACTCCTGATCCCGAATGCCGCACTCCGCTACACGCCACCGGAGACGCTGACTGCAGGGAAAAGCGGTGGCAGCGGCGTTTTCAGCATGTTCCGGCCGCCGCGGATGGGCTCGCTGACCACAGCCGAGCCAGAGGGTAGCGAGCGCGCGATCTGGGTAATGCGCGATGGTGTCCCGACCGCCGTCAACATCGAAATCGGCGCCAGCGACGGTCAGAATACGGTCGTGACCAAGGGAGAGATCGCCGAGGGCGAGCTGGTGATCACCGATGCCACGGCCAAGAGCGGCTGAGCGGAGAGCGCGATGGCGACGCCTCCCCTCATCGAATTCCGGCAGGTCACCAAGCTCTATGGGACCGGCGAAGCGACGATCCGTGCGCTCGACCGTGTCGACCTGGCGATCGAGAAGCACGAATTCGTCGCAATCATGGGGCCTTCCGGATCTGGCAAGTCGACAGCGATGAACATCCTCGGCTGCCTCGACGTGCCGAGCTCGGGGCACTACCTGTTCCAGGGGATCGACACGACCGCCTTCGACCGTGGCCAGCACACGCTGCTGCGGCGCTACATGCTCGGTTTCGTCTTTCAGGGGTTCAACCTGCTCGCCCGGACCTCGGCACTCGAGAACGTCGAGCTGCCGCTCGTCTATCGCGGCATGGAGGCCCGCGAGCGGCGCAAGCTCGCCGAAATCGCATTGCAGCAGGTGGGGCTCGCCGGTCGCGAGCACCACACGACCCAGGAGCTGTCCGGCGGCCAGCAGCAGCGCGTCGCGATTGCGCGGGCGATCGTCACCAGCCCGGCCGTGCTGCTCGCCGACGAACCGACCGGCAATCTCGACACCAAGACCAGCCGGGAGATCATGGAACTGATCACCGGGCTCAACCGTGAGCACGGCATTACGGTGATCATGGTGACCCATGAGGAGGACATCGCCGCCTATGCCGGTCGCCACCTGCGCTTTGTCGACGGCCGGCTCGACCACGACAGCGCAAACAGCGGAGCCGCGGCCCATGTTCTATGAGACCGTCAAGCTCGCGCTGCGGGCGATCAGCCGCAACCTTCTGCGATCGTTTCTGACGGTGCTCGGCGTCGTCATCGGCGTCGCTGCGGTGATCGCGATGGTGACGATCGGCAACGGCACGACCGCGCAGGTCACGGCCGAGATTTCCAAGCTCGGCACCAATCTTCTCTTCGTGCGGCCGGGACAGTTCGGGCCGGGTCGCGCCAGCACGACTGCCAAGAGCTTCACGACGCGGGACGTCGAGGCGATCCGCGAACAGATCAACGGATTGCAGGCGGTCGCCCCGGTCAACCAGTCGAGTCAGGTCGCGATCTTCGGAGGAGAGAACCACACGAGCACCGTCGTCGGCACCATCAGCGACTATTTCACCGCGATGGACTGGAGTTTCACCTCGGGACGGGCATTCCTCCCGACCGAGGAACGCGGCGGCCAGGCGGTCTGCGTGATCGGCAATACCGTGCGTTCGGAACTCTTTGGTTCGACGCCGGCGCTCGAACAGAAGATCCGGGTCGGGTCGGTATCCTGCGAGGTGATCGGCGTCCTCAAGAAGAAGGGCCAGAGCGGCATGGGCACAGACCAGGACGACATTGTCGTCATGCCGATCAAGGTCTTCCAGCGACGTATCGGCGGCAATACCGATGTCTCGAGCATCACGCTGTCAGCCCGCGACGGCGTTTCGACGGCGAAGGTGCAAGCGGATGTCGAACGGTTGTTGCGGGAACGGCGCAAGATCATCGCGGGTCGCGAGGACGATTTCTCCGTCAACGACATGGCGCAGATGGCCTCGACGCTCACCGGCACGACGACGCTGATGACGGGGCTTCTGGGAGCCGTCGCCGCCGTCAGCCTGCTGGTCGGCGGCATCGGCATCATGAACATCATGCTGGTGTCGGTTACGGAGCGGACCCGCGAGATCGGCATCCGGCTCGCGATCGGGGCGCTGGAAAAGCAGGTGCTGCTGCAGTTCCTGGTCGAAGCAGTCGCGCTGTCGCTTTCCGGCGGCATCATTGGAATCCTGCTCGGCCTCGGTCTCGCCTACGGCGCCGTCGTCCTGCTCAACGTGCCCTTCGTCACAAGCCCGGCCGTGATCGCCCTCGCCTTCGTCTTCTCGGCGGCGATCGGCATGATCTTCGGCTACTTCCCCGCCCGCCGCGCCGCGCAGATGAACCCGATCGAGGCGCTCAGACACGAGTAGCGTCAGCGACGCATGCGCCGCCAAGGGTGCCCCAGCAGAATCATATCGGGCTCGACCCAACGGAAAAGGGGCGGTCGAGCCGCCCCTCTACGTAATCCCTGCGCTATGCGCTCAGAGCGCCGGCAGCACCGGACGGTCGGCGAGTGCCGTCTCGATGACCTTGACGACACGGGCGCGATGCTCGCCGGACAGCGGCAGGCGCGGCTCGCGAACGCGGTCGTTGGAGCCGATCGCGAAGACCTCGGCAAGCTTGATCTGCTGGACGAGGAACGTCGACACGTCGAGGTCGAGCAGAGGACGGAACCAGCGATAAATCGCACGCGCCTCCTCGTAGCGGCCGGCCTTGGCGAGCTTGTAGATGGCGACCGTTTCCTTCGGAAAGGCGACGACGAGACCGGCAACCCAGCCGTCGGCACCCATCATCAGGCTTTCGAGCGCCAGGTTGTCCACGCCGGTGAAGACGTCGAAGCGGTTTCCGAAGGCATTGAAGACCTCGGTGACGCGACGGACGTCGTCGGTCGACTCCTTCATCGCGACGATCAGGTCGTCCTTCGCCAGTTCCTCGAACATCGGAATGGTGACGTCGACGCCGTAGCCGATCGGATTGTTGTAGACCATGACCGGGCGCTCGCCGGCGACGGCGACGGCGCGGATGTGGTTGATCGTTTCGGCCGGCGCCGACTTGTAGGGCACACCCGGCAGGACCATGAAGCCGTCGGCGCCGGCCTTGGCGGCGGCGACGGCCGTTGCCTTGCCACGACGCGTGGCACTTTCGCAGATCGTCATCAGAACCGGCTTGCCACGGGAAACCGATTTCGCGATCTTCAGGATCTCGATCTTTTCTTCCGGATCCAGCGTCATGTTCTCGCCGAGCGAGCCGCAAACGATCATACCGTCTACGTCCGCCTCGAATTGCAGCGCAAAGCAGCGCTCCATCTCGGCGTGGTCAAGCGCGCCGTCTTCCTTGAACTTGGTCGTTACCGCGGGAAATACACCCTTCCACATGTGGAGCTCCTTTGCTGATATATCAGTGGAGCTTGCCATCTCGAATGCGACATGTCAATATCTGATATATCAGAAAGGACCATCAATGTCGAAACAAGCCGGATCGCTGAGCCACCTCGCCTATCTCGCCCTGGAGCGCGAGATCGTGACGCTGAAGCTCAGGCCCGGCGCCAGGGTGACTGAGAAGGAACTGATCGATCTCGCCGGACATGGACGCACGCCCGTGCGTGAGGCCATCCAGAAGCTCGAATGGCAGGGGCTGATCGAGGTGAAGCCGCGAGTCGGCCTGCTCGTGACCGAAATTCACCCGGAGGATCACAAGGACATCATGGCGGTGCGGCACAAGCTCGAACCCCTCGCCGCCTCTCTCGTCGCCGAAAGCGCCAATGCCGAGCAACGCGAAGGACTGCTGGCCTGCGCCCAGGCGATGACCGCGGCCGCCGTCGCCGGCGACTTCGAAGGGTTTCTCTCGGCCGACAAGCAGTTCGACGAGATTGTCGAGGAGGCCTGCCCGAACCGGTTCCTCATTGCCGCCTTGGCACCGCTGCAGACGCATTCGCGCCGGCTCTGGTTCGCGCGGGCGACGCCCGAAAAGATGGATCGCTCGGTCGCCTTCCATGTCAGCGTCATCCGGGCGATCCACAAGGGCGACGCCAGCGAAGCGCAAACGGCAATGGAAGCGCTGATCTCCCACCTCGCCGGAACCTGAGTTCTACACATCGATACTGTTCAAACGAAAAACGCCCGGAAAATCCGGGCGTTTTTTTCGTGACTTACCGAAAGGATCGCGTCAGCCGACGAAGGCGCGCTCGATGACGAACTCCGCGGGCTTGCTGTTGGCACCTTCGGTGAGGCCCGCCTTTTCAAGCAGCGCCTTGGTGTCCTTCAGCATGTCCGACGAGCCGCAGATCATCCCGCGGTCGACCGCCGGGTCCAGCGGCGGCACGCCGAGATCGGCGAACAGCTTGCCGTTTTCGATGAGGTCGGTGATGCGGCCGCGGAAGGGATAGTCCTCACGGGTGACCGTCGCATAATGCTTGAGCTTGTCGCCGACGATTTCGGCCAGGAACTCGTGGTTGCGGATTTCCTCCATCAGGTCGAAACCGTATTTCAGCTCCGCGACTTCCCGGCAAGTGTGGGTGAGGATGACCTCCTCGAACTTCTCGTAGGTTTCCGGATCGCGGATGAGGCTTGCAAAGGGTGCGATGCCGGTGCCGGTCGAGAACATGTAGAGCCGCTTGCCGGGGGTGAGCGCGTCGAGCACCAGCGTCCCCGTCGGCTTCTTGCGCATCAGCACCTTGTCACCCGGCTGGATGCGCTGCAGATGCTGGGTAAGCGGACCATCGGGAACCTTGATCGAGAAAAATTCGAGCTCTTCATCCCAGGAAGGGCTCGCGATCGAGTAGGCGCGGTAGATCGGCTTGCCGTCAACGATGAGCCCGATCATCGCGAATTCGCCCGAGCGGAAGCGGAAGCCCGCGGGACGCGTCATCCGGAACCGGAACAGCCGGTCGGTATAGTGGGTCACGCTGAGCACGGTCTCGGCATAGACGCCTTCCGGCACGATCAATTCCGCGGACTTGGTCATCACTGGAGCATTCATGCTGTGTCGCTTCCTGTTTCGTCTCTCTGTCGGCCACCGGGGCCATATACCCTATGTGCTGCGGCTGCGAAACCGGGCATTCCGTCACGGTCGCCCGAACTTTTTTGCGACCGTATGCCTCGCCTGGACGACCGTGACCTTGAGCACAGTCAAATCTTCGGCGCAAATATAGTAGTTTCGCGATATCTTATCCACCCGCGCGGCTGGTCCGCCGCCAGCTGTAGCCGCCGGGGACGGTCGCCGATCGTGCGGCCGGCTGATAGTGGTCGGCGATCCCAGGCAGCCGACCCTCGGCAAGCCGCCGCCTCGCGACCTCGTTGGTCACGGCGAAGCTGTCGAAGCCTGTGCGGAGCATCAGCGGGATCTGGTCGATCAGTACATCGCCGATGGCGCGTATCTCCCCGGTATATCCGAGACGGCCGCGCAGGATGGATGCGTGACTGAAGGCTCGCCCGTCGCCGAAGGCTGGAAAGGCAAGCGCCACCAGCGCGATCCTGTCGAGATAGGGTGCGAGCTTCGTGACGTCGTCGGCCGGCGCGATCAGCACGCCAAAGCCGCCTTCATTGCTCTCCTCGACCCTTTCAAGGAAGCTCGCGAGACCGAGAACGGGTACTTCCCCCTCGCCTGCCTTGCGCTCGTCCGTCTCGATCACCCAGGGATCGTTCTCGACGAATCCGGTTTCTTTCCAAATGCTGGTCATCAGTTCTTCCTCACGCGGCTTCCGCCGCTTCCCCGTAGAGGGCATCCTTGAACGGCTGCGGGCCGACGCGGCGATAGGCGTCGAGGAAGGTCTCCTCGTGCGAAAGCCGCAGACCCAGATAGGTGTCGACGATGGTTTCCACCGCGTCGGTCACCTTCTCCGGCTCGAAGCCGCGGCCGATGATCTCGCCGATCGAGGCATTCTCGTCGCCGGAACCGCCGAGGGTGATCTGGTAGAGTTCGGCGCCCTTCTTTTCCACACCCAGCAGGCCGATATGGCCGACATGGTGGTGGCCGCAGGCATTGATGCAGCCGGAAATCTTGATCTTCAGCGCACCGATCTCCTCCTGCCGTTCGGCAGAAGCGAAGCGTCTGGAGATTTCCTGGGCAACGGGGATCGAGCGGGCATTCGCCAGCGCGCAGTAGTCGAGACCCGGGCACGCGATGATGTCGGTGATTAGCCCGGCATTGGCGGTCGCAAGACCGGTCTCCACCAGGGCCGCGTAGACGGCCGACAGGTCGGCGAGCGCTACATGCGGCAGGACGAGGTTCTGCTCGTGGCTCACCCGGATCTCGTCGAAGGCATAGCGTTCGGCGATGTCGGCGACCGCGTCCATCTGCTCAGCGCTCGCATCACCCGGCGTACCGCCGATCGGCTTCAGCGAGATCGTCACCATGCCGTAGTCGGGGTGCTTGTGGGGTGCGACATTGCGGGCGACCCAGGCGGCAAAGGCCGGGTCGGCCTTCTTGGCGCGGGCGAGATCGGCCCAGCCTTCCGGACGCTCGGCGAGCGCCGGCAATGCGAAATATCGCTCGATCGCACGGATATCGGCGTCTGGCAGTTTCAGTTCGCCGTCGCGGATCGTCTCGAATTCCGCCTCCACCTGCCGCGTCAGTTCCTCGACGCCGGTCTCGTGGACGAGGATCTTGATGCGCGCCTTGTACTTGTTGTCGCGCCGGCCGTGGAGATTGTAGACGCGCACAACCGCCGTCACGTAGGAGAGCAGGTCCTCCTCCGGCAGGAAATCGCGGATCTTCTTGGCGAGAAGCGGTGTACGCCCCTGCCCGCCGCCGACATAGACGGCAAAGCCGAGCGCGCCGCTCTCGTCCTTCTTGAGATGCAGGCCGATGTCGTGCACCTGGATCGCCGCGCGGTCGCTCGGCGCGCCGGTGACGGCGATCTTGAACTTGCGCGGCAGGAAGGAGAACTCCGGATGGACGGAGGACCACTGGCGCAGAATTTCGGCATAGGGACGCGGATCAGCGACTTCGTCCGCAGCGGCGCCAGCGAAATGGTCGGCCGTCACGTTGCGGATGCAGTTGCCCGACGTCTGGATCGCATGCATCTCGACACTGGCGAGCTCGGCCAGGATGTCCGGGGTATCGACGAGCCGCGGCCAGTTGTACTGGATGTTCTGCCGGGTCGTGAAATGGCCGTAGCCGCGGTCATAGCGCCGCGCGATATGGGCGAGCATGCGCATCTGGCGCGAATTCAGCGTCCCGTAGGGGATGGCGACCCGCAGCATGTAGGCGTGCAGCTGCAGATAGACGCCGTTCATCAGGCGCAGCGGCCGGAAGGCATCCTCGGCGATCTCGCCGTTCAGCCGGCGCGCGACCTGGTCGCGAAACTGCTCGACGCGGGCAGAAACGAAGGCGTGATCGAATTCATCGTAGCGGTACATGAGGCTCCTCAGGCGGCAATGAAGTCGGGATCGGCAAAACCGTGGCCGTCCGCATAGGCAATGGTGGGACCGAGCGCGCGGATGCGCTCGCGCAGGCGCTTCGGCCGCAGGACGCCGCCCTGCTCCTCGACGTCGACGACATTGACGTCGAGAACGAGGTTACTCGCAAAGGCACGACGGCCGGCAGCTTCCAGCGCCTCGACGGCCTCCGGATGGCGGGCGACGAACGCCTCCTGCAGGTTCTCGGTCCACTGGCCGTTCGCATCGAGCCAGACGGCGATCCCGTCGCCGAGGCGATTTGCGGTCAGTACTTTCTCTGCCATGTCAGATCCTCACGAGTGTGGCGCGGCGGGCAACCTTGCCCCGCAGCGGTTCGGAACGGTCGAAATTCGCGCCGGCGACGGCATCGCCGATGATCACCATCACCGGGCCCTCGAGTTCGGTGCGCGCCTCGAGGTCGGGAAGCTCCCGCAGCGTGCCGTGGAGCAGGCGGCGCTCGTCCCGTCCGGCATTCTCGACGACCGCGACGGTCGTGTCGTCGGCGAGACCAGCCGCCATCAGGCGCGCGGCGACGGACGCGGCGACGGTCCGGCCCATATATACGGCAACGGTGGCTCCGGAAAGGGCAAGCCGCGCCCAGTCGGGCAGCGCTTCGCCGTTCAGGTCGTGGCCCGTGGTGAAGACCAGCGACGAGGCGACGCCGCGCAGCGTCAGCGGCAGCTCAAAATCGGCAGCGGCAGCGAAGGCGGCAGTGATACCCGGCACGACTTCATAGGGGATGCCGGCATTGCGCAGCACCGCCATTTCCTCGCCGGCACGCCCGAAGACGAGCGGGTCGCCGGATTTCAGTCGCACGACACGCTTTCCGGCACGCCCGAGAGCGACGAGCAACGCGTTGATCTCGTCCTGCGACTTGGTATGGCAGCCCTTGCGCTTGCCGACGGAAATGCGCTCGGCATCGCGCCGGCCCATGTCGACCACCGCCTGCGGCACCAGCGCGTCGTAGACGATGGTATCGGCCTCGATCAGCAGGCGATGGGCGCGCAGCGTCAGCAGGTCTTCGGCACCGGGACCGGCACCGACCAGGAAAATCCGGCCCGGCTCGGCGGAGGAACTGCCCCGCATCAGCCGGACGGCGTTGCGCCGGGCGCCAGCGACATCGCCCTTTTCCACGGCCGACGCGACATCGCCGCGGAAGAACCGGCGCCAGAAGGCCCGGCGCGCAGAACCGCGCGGCACGGTCCGGTCGACGGCTGCGCGGCAATCCTCGGCGAGACGCGCGAGGCGTCCGAGCGTCTTCGGCAGCCGGCGGTCGATCTCGGCGCGAATCATCTGGGAGAGCACCGGGCCTGCCCCTTCCGTGCCGATCGCAACAGCGATCGGTGCGCGGTTGACGAGCGCCGGCGTGAAGAAATCGCAATGCTCGGGCTGGTCGACGGCGTTCGCCGGAATGTTACGGTCGCGGGCGGCGGCAACGATGGCACGATCTGCCGCCGCATCGCCGGTCGCGGCGAAGACGAGCACAGCGCCCTCCACCTGCGTCGCGGCGAAGGGTTCGCGGCGGACCTCGATGTCCGAGGTCGCCAGGAATTCCGCGTAGTCGGCACGCGGCCGGTCGGCATAGGCGATCACGCGGGCCGAGGTGTTCTTGATGAGCCTCGCCTTGGCAAACGCCTCCGCCCCGTTGCCGAACACGGCGACGACGGCACCCGCCACCTTGACGAAGGCGGGAAAGACGGAAAGCTGGTACTCGGTTGCAGCCATAACTCGACCCTGTTGCAGACTGGCCCAATATCGCCGTTCGCGGCAATGGTTTGAAGAAACAGGAATCCGTCGCCCTCGCGAGGCGCACATTTCTTTGCTAGGCATCCGCGAAATCCGAGCAAATCTCACCGGTGCCCGCCGCGACCTGTCTTCGGCGATCGTCGTTTTGACTTTTGCCGCCGGGGCAGCCAAGGATAGCCCGGACAACAACAGGAACAGCGCCTTGACCACCGCAACGCCCGTCCCCGCCGCACGCCTTCTCGACGTCATAGAACACGACATCCTGCCGCTCACCGCCCGCGGGGTCGCCGCCGGCAACAAGGTGTTCGGCGCGGCCGTACTCAGGAAATCCGATCTCTCGCTGGTTCTTGCCGAAACCAACAACGAGACGGAGAACCCGCTCTGGCACGGCGAGGTCCACACGCTGAAGAGGTTCTACAAGCTCGCCGAACGGCCGGACACACGCGACCTGATCTTCCTGTCGACCCACGAGCCCTGCACCATGTGCATGTCGGCGATCACCTGGGCGGGCTTCGACAATTTCTATTATTTCTTCAGCCACGAGGACAGCCGAGACGCCTTCGCCATCCCGCACGACCTCAAGATCCTGAAGGAGGTCTTCGGACTCGAACCCGGCGGCTACCGCAGGGCGAATGCGTTCTGGCATTCCCATGCCCTCACCGACCTCGTCGCGGGGGCGGAGCCCCGCGAACGCCCGGCGCTCGAGGAACAGTCGCGGCGCATTCGCGAGACCTATGACCGCCTCTCGGCCGCATACCAATCCTCGAAGGGCGGGAACGACATTCCCCTCAACTGACACGAACGGAAGGCGGCGCCTGTCCGCCCGGAGCGAAAACGCATATGGAAGCTTCCAAGGATATCGGCCGCCTCATCGAGATCATGGCGGCGCTGCGCGACCCGAAGACCGGGTGCCCCTGGGACATCGTCCAGACCTTCGAGACGATCAAGCCCTACACGATCGAGGAGGCCTACGAGGTCGCCGACGCGATCGAGCGCAACGATCCAGACGACCTCTGCGAGGAGCTCGGCGACCTTCTGCTGCAGGTGGTTTTCCATGCGCGGATGGCGGAAGAGGCCGACCTCTTTTCCTTCGGCGACGTCGTCGAGGCGATCACCGGGAAGATGATCCGCCGCCATCCCCACGTCTTCGCCGTCTCGGACGCGGCGACACCCGAGGCCGTCAAGGTGCAGTGGGACGCGATCAAGGCCGAGGAGAAGGCGGAGCGAAGCGAGAAGCGCCGCCGCCGCGGCGTCGCCGAAGTGCACCACGACGGACATCTCGGTACGGTGCAGCGCTCGTTTCCGGCACTGACGGAAGCGATCAAGCTGCAGGAACGGGCCGCCAAGGTCGGCTTCGACTGGTCCGAGGCCGCCCCCATCCTTGACAAGATCGAGGAGGAGATCGGCGAGCTGCGCGAGGCACTTGTCGAGGGTCGCCCTGATAAGATCACCGACGAACTCGGCGACCTGATCTTCGCACTCGTCAATATCGGCCGCCATGTCGGCACCGACCCTGAACAGGCCTTGCGCGGAACGAACGCAAAATTCAGACAACGTTTCAAATATATAGAGAAAAATCTTGAAGCGTCAGGCGAGACCCTCGAAGGCGCCACGCTGGAGCGGATGGAGGAGCTTTGGCAGGCGGCGAAGGGACGCCCGCAACCAGAGAAATAGCACCGTAAGTTACCTCCCATAGCAGCGCGCGGGGGACCTCGCGCGCACCCACCACGGCACCTCAGGACCGAGAGTGCCAAGAAACGCCCGAAAATGTCCGGATTTGTTCTTTGCGGCGTGCGAGACGTTCACCGTTCGTAAACTGCACCATGCAAGAATTAGCCCCATAGAAATCAGAGGGGCACCGGCGCGCCCGCCTTTTGGGATCAACCACTGGGAGCGCCTTTTTCGGAGATGCAGATGTTGGGATTTGGTAGTGGATCGGAAGCAAAGGCCGTTCTGGAAGCGATGAGCCGCTCCCAGGCGATCATCGAGTTCAGGATGGATGGAACCATCATCACAGCCAACGAGAATTTCTGTAAGGCTCTCGGCTATACGCTCCCGGATATCGTCGGTCAGCACCACCGGACATTCGTCGATCCGGCCGAGGTAAACAGCCCCGCCTACCGTGAATTCTGGGCAAAACTCGGAGCCGGCGAGTTCGACCAGCGGCAATACAAGCGCATCGGCAAGGGCGGACGGGAAGTCTGGATCGAGGCGTCCTACAATCCGGTCTTCCGCAACGGGAAGCCGTACAAGATCGTGAAGTTTGCGACCGACATCACCGCGCAGAAACTGAAGGCGGCCGAGGATGCCGGCAAGCTCGACGCCATCTCGCGGGCCCAGGCCGTCATCGAATTTACGCCGAAGGGTGAAATCCTGACCGCCAACGAGAATTTCCTCAAGGCGCTCGGCTACTCGCTTCAAGAGATACAGGGCAAGCATCACTCGATGTTCTGTGACGCCGGCTACACTGCCAGTGATGCCTATCGGGCCTTCTGGGGCAAGCTCGGGGCCGGCGAATTCGTTGCAGACGAATTCCTGCGCATCGGCAAGGGGGGCAAGAAGGCCTACATCCAGGCCTCCTACAATCCGATCTTCGACATGAACGGCAAGGTGTTCAAGGTCGTCAAGTTCGCGACCGACGTCACCCAGCGGGTGGAGAATGTCGACCAGCTCGCCCGCTCGCTGAACGCGCTTGCCGAAGGCGATCTCACCCAGTCGATCACCGAGCCTTTCCTTCCGACGCTCGAGAAGCTGCGCGTCGACTTCAACGGCGCTTCGACGAGACTGCGCAGCACCATGCACACGATCTCCGAGAATGCGGGAGCGATCGCGGCCGCCTCGCAGCAGATCCAGTCGGCCTCGAACGACCTTTCCAAGAGGACCGAGCAGCAGGCCGCATCGGTCGAGGAAACGGCTGCCGCCCTGGAACAGATCACCACCACCGTCGCCGACTCCAGCCACAGGGCGCAGGAAGCCGGTGAACTGGTGCGCCGGACCAAGGACAATGCCGAGCGCTCCGGCGGTGTCGTCAATCAGGCTGTGGACGCCATGGGCAAGATCGAGCAGTCCGCAGGCGAGATCGCCAACATCATCGGCGTGATCGACGAGATCGCCTTCCAGACCAACCTCCTTGCGCTGAACGCCGGTGTAGAGGCAGCCCGCGCCGGTGATGCCGGCAAGGGTTTTGCCGTCGTCGCCCAGGAGGTGCGCGAACTCGCCCAGCGCTCGGCCAAGGCGGCAAAGGAAATCAAGGAACTGATCAGCGCCTCCAACGAGCATGTGAAGAGCGGCGTTACGCTCGTCGGCGATACCGGCCGCGCGCTGCAGGAGATCGTCGGCCAGGTTCTCCGCGTGGACGACAATGTCGGCGCGATCGTCGAGGCATCCAAGGAGCAGGCGACCGGGCTCAAGGAGATCAACACCGCTGTCAACACCATGGACCAGGGCACGCAGCAGAACGCCGCCATGGTGGAGGAGACGACGGCTGCGGCCCACAGCCTCGCCCGCGAGGCCGAGCAGCTATTCAATCTCCTGTCGCAGTTCAACATCGGCGGCTCGGCAGGTGTTCGCCGCTCCGCGCCGGTCTCGGCCGCTGCCACGTCGAAGCCCGTACCCTCGCCGGCACGCCAGATGGCGGCGAAGGTCGCCGGAGCCTTCAACGGCAACGCGGCGCTCAAGGACGACAGCTGGGAGGAATTCTGAGCGGCGTCCTCGACACCTGGCTCAAACAAAAGCTAGCAAGGGCACCACGAGACCACCCGCCAACGGCGGGTGGTCTTTTCGTTCGGAGAACGGCTGCCCCAGCGAAACGCCCGGAAGAGCCATGCTCGTCACCGCTCCTGCAGCCCCTTTCCCGCCAATATTCTGTCGCGGCTCTTTTCGATCCGCGAGACACGGGTGGCGGATTGCTTCGGCTGGGCGAAATGCAGCGCATAGCCGCGCTTGCGGCCGGGTGTCAGCGCCTCGAAGGCCTCCTGCAATTCCGGGTCCTCCTCCAGCGCGGCGAGAAGCTCTTCGGGGTAGACGATGTCGTCCTTCGGCAGGTCGACCTTCGCACCGGCTTTTTCGAGTTCGATCGCCTCGCGGACATAGTCCCGGATGGTGGTCTCGATTGCGGTGATCTGGTCGAGGCCGGTGAACTTGAACATGCGCACGGCGCGGGAATTGTCGCCGGGCGCGACGAGCAGACCTTCCGGGTCCTTGAGCAGCACGCCCCTGAAGAAGCCGAGCGCGGCATTCTCCTTGAAGCCCCAGATGATGGCGACGTTGCCGCCGTCATAGGTGTAGCACGGCCCGCGCCACTTGAATTCTTCCGCAAGCCCGCAGTCGAGCAGGATCGCCCTCAGCGCTCGCAGTTCCGTGGGCCAAGCCTTGGTGTCGGAGAAGAAGGCTTCGATCTTTTCGGCATCGGCATGCATCTGCAACTCCTCTCGTCGTTACGGAAGCAAAACGCCCCTCACCGTTCCCAGTCTTCCTTGTCACGCTTGCGGTCATTGCCGAGCTTGCGTTCGAGCTCGATCGCCTGGCGCTCGGTCAGCCGCAGGTCGAGGCTGACGGAGCCGTCCTCGCGGTCCTCGCGGCCGTCGACCACGGCGTTCTCGTAGGCCCAGGAGATCAGCGCCTGCTTGTCGGACGGGATGATCACCGTCGTTTCGGTGAGTACGCCCGAGAGCCGCTCGGAAATCACCGCCATCAGCTGGTCGACGCCCTCGCCGCTGATCGCCGAGACGGGAATGACGTTGGCGCGCGAGGCGGCCTTCTGCAGAATCGCGTCGTGGCTTTCCGGCTCCAGCCGGTCGATCTTGTTCCAGACCTCGATGATGCGCTCGGCCCCTTCCTTCTCGCCGATACCGAGCTCGGAAAGGATGCGCAGGACGTCCGACGCCTGCGCTCCGTTGTCGGGGTCGGACATGTCGCGGACATGGAGGATGAGATCGGCTTCCAGCACCTCTTCGAGCGTCGCGCGGAAGGCGGCGACGAGGTGGGTCGGCAAGTTCGAGATGAATCCCACCGTATCCGACAAGATAACCGTACGCCCGTGCGGCAGCTTCATGCGCCGGAGCGTCGGATCGAGCGTCGCAAACAGCATGTCCTCGGCGAGCACGCCGGCACCGGTGATCCGGTTGAAGAGCGTTGACTTGCCGGCATTGGTGTAGCCGACGAGGGCGACGATCGGATGCGGCACCTTGCGGCGCTTGGCACGGTGGAGCTGGCGGGTGCGCACCACCTGCTCCAGCTCCCGTTCCAGCCTGACGATCCGCTCCTGCAAGAGGCGACGGTCGGCTTCGATCTGGGTTTCGCCGGGGCCGCCCATGAAGCCCGCGCCGCCGCGCTGACGCTCAAGGTGCGTCCAGCTCCGGACCAGCCGGCCCTTCTGGTAGTTGAGATGGGCAAGCTCGACCTGCAGCGTGCCTTCCTTGGTAGAGGCGCGCCGGCCGAAGATTTCCAGGATGAGGCCCGTCCGGTCGATGACCTTGGCGTTCCATTCCTTTTCGAGATTGCGCTGCTGCACCGGGGTCAGCGGATGGTCGACGATGACGAGCCCGGCATTGTGCTCGTCGAGCAGTGCGCCGATTTCGGCGATCTTGCCGGTGCCGAGCAGTGTCGCCGGCCGCGGCTGGTTGACGGCCACGAGCAGACCCGCCGCGATCGTCAGGTCGATGGCGCGCGCAAGGCCGATTGCCTCTTCGAGGCGGGCTTCGTTGGATCGGGTCGGAGCAGGTGGCTGCGCCCCCGCACCGTCGGCCTGGCCCGCCGCAGCAGCGCGCGAGGGTTTCACCAGCGGAACGACGACGACAGCGCACATGTCGTCCCGGTGTTTTTCATCCTCCGGGACTATGGAATCGCTCTTGGTATCGCGCGTGTTGATTGCTTTTGACCCTATGAAGCCGCGTTCTCTTCGCTTTCGAACATCTGCATCGGCTGTCCCGGCATGATGGTCGAAATCGCGTGTTTATAAACCAGCTGCGAATGCCCGTCACGGCGCAGAAGGACGCAGAAATTGTCGAAAGACGTGACGACGCCAGTCAGCTTGACGCCGTTGATCAAGAAAATCGTCAACGAAATCTTCTGCTTGCGAACAGTGTTGAGGAAAAGATCCTGCAAATTCTGAGAACGTTCCGCCATGGCGCCGCTTCTTTCTTTTTTGCCGGTGCTTTGACCGGTGAATTATTGTTTGCGCGTGTCAGCCGACCAGGAAGTGCCCTTACGACCCCTTCGCGGTGAAGTTGGTATCAAATCGCAGTCTTTTCCGCAATGTCGAAAAAGGTCTGACGAATGCTTCGGGATACGTCGCCGGGATGACCGTTGGCGATGGTGCGGCCGTCGATCTCGACGACCGGAAAACAGATGCTGGTCGCCGCCGTGATGAACACTTCACGGGCCTCCAGCATCTCCTCGCGGGAGAACCGGCGTTCGACGATCGACACTCCGAGCTTGTCGGCGACACCCATCAAAGTCGTGCGGGTGATGCCTCGCAGGATGCCGGGGTCAGCCGGACGGGTGACGAGATTCCCCTCCTTGTCGACGATCCAGACATTGGTCGCCGCCCCTTCCGTCACCATGCCGTCACGGTCGATGTAGATCGCCTCCTGCGCGCCCGCTTCCTTCGCCTGCTGGCGGGCGAGGACATTCGGCAGAAGACCGACCGTCTTGATGTCGACGCGCTCCCAGCGGTTGTCGGGAAGCGTGATCGCCTTGATGCCGCTGACGTTCTTGGCGGCGATCACCTCCGGACTGGTGCTCTTTGCGGTCACCACCAGGGTCGACGGCGTACCGGCGGCGGGAAACACGTGGTCGCGCCGCGCGGCACCGCGGGTCACCTGCAGATAGAAGAGGCCGTTGCGCACGCGGTTGCGCCGCAGCACCTCGCGGATGACATGGGTGAGCGCCGCCCGCGTCATCGGCGGATTGATCCGGATCTCCGATAGCGAGCGGTCGAGCCGGTCGAGATGGCGGGTGAGGTCGACGATCACGCCGTGGCGCACCTCGCAAACCTCGTAGACACCGTCAGCGAACTGGTAGCCGCGATCCTCGATATGGACGCCCGCCTCGCCGTGGTTGACGTAGCGGCCATTGACATAGGCAATTCTCGGCATGATCGATGGAACTCCCGGCGATCAGAAGTACTGGATGGAGACGCGAAACATCTGCTCGACGTCGCGGATCGCGGCCGCGGTGACGAAGAGCACCACGCGATCCTTGGTCTTGATCCTGGTGCTGCCGTCCGGCCGCAGGACCGCGCCATCGCGGTAGATCGCGCCGATGCGCATGCCTTCGGGCAGCTCGAGATCACGGAACGGTCGCCCAACAAGTGGAGAGGTTTCCAGCGCCTCGGCCTCGATCACCTCCGCGGCGCCCTTCTGGACGGCGTAGACCGAGCGGATTCGCCCCTTGCGGACGTGCTGGAGCACGCGCGAAATAGTGACGGCCCGCGGATTGATATAGGCGTCGATGCCGATCGAGGTCGTCAGGTCCTGATAGGACGGATCGTTGATCAGGATCATCCCGGACTTGCAGCCGAGACGCTTGGCCATCGCCGCGCTCAGCACGTTGGTCTGATCGCTGTTGGTGAGCGCCACCATGAGGTCGGCATCCTGGATGTCCGCCTGCATGAGGACGTTCTGGTCGAGCGCTGAACCGTGCAGAACGATGGCATGGCGGAGCTGGTCGGAGACCGATACAGCCCGCTCACGGTCGCCCTCGATAATCTTGACTTTCATCCTCGGCTGCATCTCGTCGATGGTCCGGGCGACGAAATAGCCGATATTGCCGCCTCCGGCGATGACGATGCGGCCGGCCTCCTGCTCCTCGTGGCCGAAGAGCCCGAGAGTGCGGCGGATGTGGTCCCGCTGGCAGATGACGTAAGCGAGATCGCCGACCAGAAGCTGGTCGGTCGAATGGACGGCGTGGAGCCGGCCGTTGCGATAGATCGCGGTGACGGTCGCCATCAGGTCCGGGAAGAGCTGGCTCAGTTGGTGCAGGGGCGTGTTGACGACCGGGCAGTCCTCCATGCACTCGATCGCCACCATCGCGATATGATCGTCGGCAAAGCGCGCGATGTCGTTCGCGCCGGGGAAGGAGATGCGCCGCAGCACCATCTTGCCGACCTCGACCTCGGGCGAGATGGTGACGTCGATCGGCATGTTGTCGCGGCTGAAGAGGTCGGAATATTCCGGACGGAGGTAGCTCTGTGAACGAATGCGGGCGATCTTCGTCGGCACGTTGAAGAGCGAATGGGCCACCTGGCAAGCGACCATGTTGATCTCGTCGTAGAGGGTCACGGCGATGATCATGTCCGCTTGGTCGGCACCGGCCTTTGCCAGCACGTCCGGGTGGGCACCGTGGCCGACATAGCCGCGCACGTCGAGCGTTTCGGTGATGTGGCCGACCAGCGAGGCCGAAGTGTCGATCACCGAGACATCATTGTCTTCCTGGGACAGACGTTCCGCGATCCCGTAGCCCACCTGCCCGGCGCCGCAAATGATGACTTTCATGATGCCTCTTTCGACGGATGTGATGACGGCGGCTCGCGCCGCCGGGCTCGCTTATACGCCAAGAGACTTCAGTTTGCGATGGAGGGCGGAGCGCTCCATGCCGACGAATTCCGCGGTGCGCGATATGTTGCCGCCGAACCGGTTGATCTGGGCGATCAGGTAGTCGCGCTCGAACATCTCGCGCGCTTCGCGCAGGGGCAACGTCATGATGTGGGTGTCGTTGCGCGCAGAGACCTTCGGCAGCATGTCGGAGAGGTCCTGCGGCAGCATCTCCGCGGTGATCGGCGAATCAGGACCGTCGCCGTGGGCAAGAATCATCAGCCGCTCGATGTTGTTGCGGAGCTGGCGGATATTGCCCGGCCAGTCGTTCGCCTGCAGCACCGCCATCGCGTCCTCGCCGATCTTGCGCGGACGCACGCCCGCCTGCTCGCAGATCTGGCGCATGTACATGTCGACCAGGAACGGGATGTCCTCCCGCCGCTCGGCGAGCGCCGGCACCTTGATCGGCACCACTGCCAGACGATGGAAGAGGTCCTCGCGGAAGCGCCCCTCGGCAATCTGGTTTTCGAGGTTGTAGGCCGTCGACGAGATGATGCGGACGTCCACCTTCACGCGCTTCGAGCCGCCGACCCTTTCGAACTGCTGCTCCACGAGCACGCGCAGAATCTTGTTCTGTGTCTCGCGCGGCATCTCGCCGATCTCGTCGAGGTAGAGAATGCCGCGGTGGGCTTCCTCGAGCACACCGATGCGGCGCGGCTGGCCGGGCGAGCCCTCTGTGCCGAAAAGCGCAATCTCCATCCGGTCCGGCGTGATCGCCGCTGCGTTCAGCGTGACGAAGGGACCGCCGGAGCGGGTCGAACGCTTGTGGATCATCCGCGCCACCAGTTCCTTGCCGGAACCGGACGGGCCGAAGATCATGATACGGCTGTTGGTGGGGGCGACCTTGTCGATCGTCTGGCGCAACTGCGAGACGGCGACCGAGGTCCCGATCAGTTCCGCGGTGTCGCCGGCGCGCTTCTTCAGCTCCGAAACCTCGCGTTTCAGCTTGGAATTTTCGAGCGCCCGTTCGGCGATCAAAATCAGCCGGTCGGCCTTGAACGGCTTCTCGATGAAGTCGAAGGCACCGCGCTTGATCGCCGAAACCGCCGTCTCGATGTTGCCGTGGCCGGAAATCATCACCACCGGCAGCTCGGGATGGCGGGTCCTGATCTCGTCGAGCAACGACAGGCCGTCGAGCCGGCTTCCCTGCATCCAGATGTCGAGGAACACGAGCCGCGGCACGCGATCGGAAATTGCTGCAAGCGCGCTGTCCGCGTCGTGGGCTGTGCGGGTCTCGTGACCTTCGTCGCTCAGGATGCCCGAGACGATTTCGCGGATGTCTTCTTCATCGTCGACTACAAGAATATCAGAGGCCATGGACCTTTTCCCTGTCACTTTCACCTGCGGCGGAAACGCCGGCGTCGAGGCGCGGCAGGACGATCCTGATCATGGCCCCTCGCCCGTGGTCGAACTCCGCCGGCGCGTCATGCAATTCGAGCTGACCGCCGTGTTCTTCGATAATCTTCTTCACGATCGCGAGCCCGAGCCCCGTGCCCTTCTCGCGCATCGTCATGTATGGTTCCAGGATACGATGGCGGTTCTCGACCGGCAGACCGCGCCCGTTGTCGATGACGTCGACCACGAAGCTGTCCTGCCCCTCGTCATAGGCCGAGCGTACCAGCACCTTGCCGCCCCGCCGCTCTTCGGCCGGTACGGCCTCGATGGCCTCCACTGCATTCTTGATGATATTGCCGACCGCCTGTCCGAGCATGCGCGCGTCGAAGCTGCCTTCGAGCGGCTTGTCACCGAACTCGCGCAAAAAGGTTACGTCATTGTTACCCATCTCGCGCAGGAAGACCGCATCGCGCAGAATATCCCTCAGGTCGGACCGCTGCTTCGCCGGCTTCGGCATGCGGGCGAAGGCCGAGAACTCGTCCACCATGCGGCCGATATCCTCGACCTGCCGGACGATCGTATCCGTGCACTGGTCGAATACGGCGCGGTCGTTCTCGTCGATCTGGCGGCCGTAACGGCGCTTGATCCGCTCTGCCGAAAGCTGGATCGGCGTCAGCGGGTTCTTGATCTCGTGGGCGATGCGGCGCGCCACGTCAGCCCAGGCGGTCGAACGCTGCGCAATGACGAGATCGGTAATGTCGTCGAGCGTAATGACATAGGCGTCGGCGGCGCCGCGGGTCTCCTCGCGGGTCACCTGGACGCTCAGCGTCCGCTCCTTGCCGCCACGGATCAGGTTGATCTGCTGGCGGTATTCTCCGCGGTGGCGCACTGCAGCCTCTGCCATCACCCGATCGATTTCGGGTGCGACAATAGAAAGCTTCTTGCCGACGATCTCTTCGGACGACTGGGCAAGGAAATACTCCGCCGACGGATTGACGATGGTGATCACACCGTCGTCCTCGACACCGATCACGGCCGCCGTGACGCCCGACAACACCGCCTCGATGAAGCGGCGGCGATCGTCGACTTCGTCCTTGGCCTCCAGGATCTCGTCACGCTGGGTGCGGATCTGCGAGATCATCTTGTTGAAGGTGAGCGACAGGCTGCCGACGTCGCCATCGGCGGAGCGGACGGGAACGATGACGTTGAAATTGCCGGAGGCGACGTTGTCGGCGGCGCTGATCAGAAGGCGGATCGGCCGGACGATACGGTCGGCGATCGCGATCGCCGTCCAGATTGCCGCGAGCAGGACGATGAGGGCGAAACCGAGGTACAGTACGGCAAATGCGATCTGCAGCGACGTGCGGCCGGCCTCCATCGCCTTGTATTCGGCGGTGTTGTCCTCCATCAGCCGCATCGCCGCCATCACCTTCGGGTCGACCGCACGGATCGTGTAGAGGAAGGTGCCGGAGATGGAATCGAGCTTGATGATCGCGCCGACCAGATTGGTCACGCCCGGCGGGATCAGCGTCGGCTGGCCTGCAGCCGCGCTTTCGAGTGCGTCCTTCGGGATCGCCGGCAGGGGCTTGTCGGTCTTGATCTCGGCCTGGGTGATCGCCGAACCGTCCTGACGCACGAGGAAGGCGCCCAGCATGCCGCGCCCCTTCGCCTGGCGGGTCATGAGCTGCACGAAACCGGTCCGATCGAGGAAGAAGAGTGCGCGGTTGCGATCGAGGTCGTTCGCCATCGAAATGGTCTGGCCTTGCAGGTAGCTCGCGTTTTCGAGCATGTAGGCCTGCGCGACATTCATCGACGAGCTGACGATCGATTGCGTCCGGAGCGAGAACCAGCGGTCCAGACCGACGTTCAGCGTGATACTGGCAAAGATGGCCACGAGGATGGCGGGCGTAATCGCCACCACAGAAAAGAGCGCGACGATGCGGACATGCAGCCTCGCTGCCGCGCGACCGCGCGTGCGCGCCCTCACGAGACGGCTGACCTCCCGCCCGATCAGGAACATGAGTCCGACCACGAACAGCGAGTTCAGCACGGCCGACGCAATGAGGACATTCGAGGTCGGCGCGATAGGGGTCAACCCGAGCAGGACCGGCAACGTAAAGACGGCGCAGGCGAGCGCGCCGCCGGCAAGGACGAGGCCAGGCAAAGCGAAGGAGGCGCGGCGGTCGTTCACCAGTGCGGCGTCACCCTCCGCCACGGGATCGATCCTTCGGGTGTCCATCTCAAATCACTTCCCGCCCGCCGGGCCAATATCAGCGCTGTGCGCACCACAAAGGAAACAGTCTCGTCCGAACGGACGAACGAAACGGCCTGAGCGGACTCGGCACCGTCTCGTGACTTTTGAGCAACGTAATGTGGCGAAATTGCAACGGCACCCGGCGGGTGTCAAGCCGACCGGGAACTCCTGTAGACCGATACGCCGAGTTCGCGGATCTTCTTTCTGAGCGTGTTACGGTTGAGACCGAGCAGGTCCGCCGCCTTGATCTGGTTGCCGCGGGTGGCCGTCAGCGCCGCCAAGATGAGCGGGTATTCCATCTCCGTCAGCACGCGATCATAGAGCCCCGGCGGCGGCAAACCATCGCCGAAACCGGCGAAATAGCTGCGCATGTTCTCTTCCACGGCCTGCGCGATGGTCATCGGCCCCGACGCGACGCTCGCCTTGGTGATTGGGCTATCGGCGATATCGGAGCGCAGTTCGGATTCGATGATTTCCCGGGTGATGACATCCTGTGGATAAAGCGCCATCAGGCGGCGGACGAGGTTTTCCAGCTCGCGGACATTGCCGGGCCACGCGTAGGATTTCATGACTTCGAGCGCTTCCTGGTCAAAGCGCTTCGAATCAAGACCCTGTCGCTCGCCCTCCTGGATGAAATGGCGGACGAGGTCCGGGATGTCTTCGGCGCGATCCCTCAGCGGCGGCAGACGCAGCGGCACGACGTTGAGGCGATAGTAGAGGTCCTCGCGGAAAAGGCCCTGATTGATCGACTGCTTCAGGTCCTTGTTGGTGGCCGCCACGATCCGGACGTCGGTGCGGATCGGCGTGCGGCCGCCGACGGTTGTGTATTCACCCTGCTGCAGGACACGCAGCAGGCGCGTCTGCGCATCCATCGGCATGTCGCCGATTTCGTCGAGGAACAGCGTCCCCCCCTCGGCCTGCTCGAAGCGGCCGGTCGAGCGGGTCTGCGCGCCGGTGAAGGCCCCCTTCTCGTGGCCGAAAAGCTCCGACTCGATGAGGTCGCGCGGGATCGCCGCCATGTTGATCGCGACGAAGGGACCATTGCGGCGCTTGCCATAGTCATGCAGGGCGCGGGCGACGAGCTCCTTGCCGGTGCCGGACTCGCCTGTGATCATCAGCGTGAGATCGGTCTGCATGAGACGCGCGAGAACGCGGTAGATCTCCTGCATGGCGGCCGAGCGCCCGACCAGCGGCATGCCATCCTGCATGTCGTCGTCGACACGAGCCGGCTTCTTCTTCGGCTCGGCGAGCGCGCGGCCGATGATTGCGATCAGTTCGGTGAGATCAAAGGGTTTCGGAAGGTAGTCATAGGCGCCCCGTTCGGACGCCTTGATCGCCGTCATGAAGGTGTTCTGCGCACTCATCACCAGAACCGGCAGATCGGGCCTTGCCTTCTTGATGCGCGGCAGCAGGTCAAAGGCGTTCTCGTCCGGCATGACGACGTCGGTGACGACGAGATCGCCCTCGCCGGCAGAGACCCAGCGCCAGAGCGTCGCGGCATTGGAGGTGATCCGGACGTCGTATCCCGCCCGCGTCAGCGCCTGGTTGAGCACGGTACGGATAGCGGCATCATCGTCAGCAACAAGGATGGTGGCAGTCATCAGAGGCTTCCTGTGGAGTTCGCCGGGGTCGGGTCTTCGAGCGCGACACCCCGGGAGACGGGCATCAGCACACGAAAGGTTGTGCGGTTGGACTGGCTGTCGCATTCGACGATGCCGCCATGACCACCGATGATCTTCGCGACCAGCGCGAGGCCGAGTCCCGATCCGTTCGTCTTCGTGGTGATGAAGGGGTCGAAGAGATGCGGCAGCAGGTCGGCGGGAACCCCCGGACCGTTGTCGTGCACGCAAAATTCGAGCGGCAGCGAGATCTTCTCGCGCGAGCCTGCAACCGAAAGGCGGATGCCCGGCCGATAGGCGGTGGTCAGCTGGATTTCGCCGTCGGCGCGGTCGCCGATCGCCTCGGCCGCATTCTTGACGAGGTTGAGGAACACCTGCACCAGCTGGTCGCGGTTTGCGTAAACCGGCGGCAGCGACGGGTCGTAGCTCTCGGTGATCTTGATGTCGCGGGCAAAGCCCGCCTTGGCGATCGCCTTCACGTGGTCGAGCACCGAATGGATGTTGATCGGCTGGCGGTCCACCGGCCGCTCGTCGGAAAAGACCTCCATACGGTCGACCAGCGACACGATGCGGTCCGTCTCGTCGCAGATGAGGCGTGTCAGCGCCCGGTCCTCGTCGGTCACCGAGCTTTCCAGAAGCTGTGCCGCGCCGCGAATGCCGGAAAGCGGGTTCTTGATCTCGTGTGCCAGCATCGAGGCGAGCCCCGTCACCGAACGGGCGGCGGCGCGGTGGGTCAGCTGACGATCGATCTTGTCAGCCATCGAGCGCTCCTGGAACACCACGACCACGGAGCCCGGATCGCTCACCACCGGGGCCACGTAGAGGTCGACGAGCTTGTCCTCGCCGAGGCGTGGCGAGCTCAGGTCGACACGGTATTCGTTGACGGGTGCCCGCCGCTCCCGCACCTGGTCGATCAGGGCGAGCAGCGGGCTGCCGAACGGGATCAGGCTCGCCACCTGATGGCGGGCGAGATGGCTGGCGCTCGCGCCGAAGAAGGATTCCGCCTCCCAGTTCGCGAAGGTGACGAAGCCTCCGGCGTCGACGAGGATCACCGGATTCTGGATCGCGTTCAGGACAGTCAGGGCCAGGCTGTTGTCCCGGGTTTCCTGCGGTTGCGACATCAGGCGGCCTCCTGCCGGTCGTTTTCTTCTTCCGCCGCCTCTTGGAGCGCGCGAGACAGGGACGCGACGACGAAACGGGGATCGCGGGCGGTCATGATCTCGGCCTTGCGGGCGGCCGCGAGTCCCGGAGCAAAGCGTTCGAGATACCAACCCAGATGTTTGCGGAAATGGCGCAGGCCGACATCGGTCCCGTAATGCGCCAACATCAACTCGTAATGTTCGACGGCGATCGCGGCAATTTCCGCCCGTTCTGGTGCACGGGCGCCGGCAAGAACGCCGGCGTGCCACGGCCGCCCCTGGCAGGCACGACCGAGCATGACGGCATCGGCGCCGGACCGCCTCAGAATTTCCTCTGCGTCTTCGCAGCTCGAAACATCGCCGTTGGCGATCAGCGGGATCTTGACCGCGTCGCGCACTGCGGCAATCGCATCCCAGTCGGCGCGGCCCTCGTAGAATTGCATGCGAGTGCGGCCGTGGATCGTGACGAGCCGGATACCCGCGCGCTCGGCGCGCGCCGCGATCTCCGGCGCGTTGATCGAGTTCTCGTCCCAGCCGAGCCGCATTTTCAGCGTCACCGGGATACTCACCGCGTTAACGGTCGCCTCAATCAGGGAGAGAGCATGGTCGGGATCGCGCATCAGCGCCGACCCGGCATAGCCGCCGATCACCTTCTTGGCCGGGCAACCCATGTTGATGTCGATTACGTCGGCGCCGTTGGCTTCGGCGATCCGTGCGGCTTCCGCCATCCAGTGGGCCTCGCGGCCGGCGAGCTGCACGACATGCGGACGCGCCTCGCCATCGCGCAGCCGCATCCAGGATTCGGCCGCATTCAGCACCAGTTCCCGGCTCGCAACCATCTCGGTGACGACCAGTCCCGCCCCGAAGCGCCAAGCGAGCTGACGGAACGGCAGGTCGCTCACCCCGGACATCGGCGCCAGCGCGACGCGATTGCGAACGGTCACCGGCCCGATCTGAAACGGCATGTGAAGTGCTCTGGATTGCAAATGATTATCTTTCAGGCACGGATCGGATTTGCACTATTTTTAGCCAGCCTTGAGCGACTTGCCAAGCGAAAACCGCCGAACGGAACAAAAATTCGGCGCACTCTGGAAATCCTGGCGCCGACGCTCTACTGCTCCCTTACGTGTTATTTGTGTCAGGAACAATCTCCGCGTATGGCAAATTTCGAGGCCCTTTCAATCGCTGTCATCGCGGTCGCTGCAGGGCGCGGCGAGCGGGCCGGCGCTTCCGCGGAAGGGCCGAAGCAGTATCGCCGCATCGGCGGAAAGCCGGTGATCTCCCATACACTTCAGCGCTTTGTCGACTGGCCGGCAACGGGTCCGATCGTCGCAGTCATCCATCCCGATGACGAGGCGCTGTTCGAGGATGCTTGCCGGTATCTGAAAGGCGGACGGGACATCGTCGTCACCTTCGGCGGGCGCACGCGCCAGCAGTCGGTCGAAGCCGGCCTGAAGGCGCTTGCCGGCCGCGACGTCACCCATGTGATGATCCAGGACGCCGTCAGGCCCTTCGTCGATACGGCGATGCTGGAGCGTATCCGCGCCGCCTTCGAGGACGGTGCCGAGGCCGTACTGCCGGCTATTCCGGTCACCGACACGCTGAAACGCGGCTCGGCCGAAGGGCTCGTGATCGAGACAGTGCCCCGCACCGGGCTCTATGCGGCCCAAACACCCCAGAGCTTCGGCTTTCCGGCGATCATGGCCGCGCATGCACGCGCCGCCTCGGAGGGACGGGACGATTTCACCGACGATGCCGCCATCGCGGAATGGGCCGGCATCCCCGTCCGTCTGGTCGAGGGGTCGCCGGACAACGTCAAACTCACCGTCCAGCGGGATATCGCCATGGCCGACGCCAGACTCTCCTCCTCCGCCCTTCCCGACGTGCGTACCGGCAACGGCTATGACGTGCACCAGCTGGAGGCCGGTGACGGCGTCACGCTCTGCGGCGTCTTCATTCCGCACGACCAGAGGCTCAAGGGACATTCCGACGCCGACGTCGCCCTGCACGCCCTGACCGACGCGCTGCTCGCCACCTGCGGCGCCGGCGACATCGGCGACCATTTCCCGCCCTCCGATCCGCAATGGAAGGGCGCGCCCTCGCGCATCTTTCTCGAACACGCGGCAAAGATCGTCCGCGACAACGGCGGCACGATCATGAACGCCGACATCTCGCTGATCGCCGAGGCCCCCAAGGTCGGGCCGCACCGCCAGGCGATGCGGGAGAAGCTCTCGGAGATTCTCGGCATCTCGCTCGACCGCTGCTCCGTCAAGGCGACCACCAACGAGAAGATCGGCTTTGTCGGGCGGCGCGAAGGGATCGCCGCGATCGCAACCGCGACCGTCGTCTATGGAGGTGCCAAGGCATGACGGTCTTTCCACCGGAGATCGAAGCGCTTGCCTCACGCATCGTAAGTGAATTTACGCAACGCAACTTGAAGGTCGCCACCGCCGAATCCTGCACCGGCGGACTGATCGCCGGGACACTTACCGAGATTTCCGGCTCGTCGGCCGTCGTCGATCGCGGCTTCGTTACCTATTCGAACCGCGCGAAGGTGGAAATGCTCGGCGTCGACAAGGCCGTGCTCGACTCGTTCGGCGCAGTCTCCCGCGAGACGGCGCTGCAGATGGCGGCCGGCGCTCTTCGTCACTCGGGGGCCGATCTCGCGGTCGCGGTGACCGGCGTTGCCGGCCCGACCGGCGGTAGTGCCGAAAAGCCCGTCGGTCTCGTGCACATCGCGGCACGGCGCCGCGACGGCCGGGTCATCCACCGTGAAATGCGCTACGGCGATCTCGGCCGCGCTGAAATACGTCTCGCGACGGTTCGCACCGCGCTTCAAATGCTGATCGAGGCCGCGGGCTGAGATGTTCTGGACGCGCTGGATCGGGGAAATCGCCGGCACCGTGCCGCAGGCGGCCCTGGCGCTCTGCGTGACGGCGTCGACCGTGCCGGCCGCATCCTCACCCTATGCCCCTGGATCCATTGCGCCGAGACCCGACCAAGCGACACTCGATCGGGCACTCACAAGATTCTATGGACAGTGGAAGTCGGTCTATCTTCGCGAAGGCTGCGGCGAAGGCCGCGTCCTGGTGCGTACCGATGGCGACGGCAAGCCCACCTATGGCGGCTCGGCCGAGACGACGATCACGGTTTCCGAGGCCCATGGCTACGGCATGCTCGCGACCGTCATGATGGCGGATTTCGATGACGACGCCCATCGCCTGTTCGACGGTATGGTCCGCTTCTTCCACGACCATCCGGCCCGTTCAGATCCGGGCCTGATGGCCTGGAATCAGGTGGCGGATTGCACGGACGCCGGCGAGGACGTCCGGGGCACCAGCAGCGCGACCGACGGCGATCTCGACATCGCCTATGCCATGCTGCTCGCCGAGCGCCGCTGGGGCAATGACGGTACGTTCCATTATGGCGCCGAGGCGCGGCACATGCTCGCAGCCATTCTCGCCCATGAAGTCGACCTGCCCGGCAATATGCTGCTGATCGGCGATTGGGCCAAGACGGGAGACGGCGCGACCTATGCCGCGACGACGCGTTCGTCGGACTTCATGCAGTCCCATTTCGCCGCCTTCGCCGAACGAACGGGTGATAGGCGCTGGCTTGACCTGCGCGACGCGATCTATGGCGTCATGGCCACCGTCGGCGAGAAATACTCCCCCCGCACCGGCCTCATGCCCGACTTCATCGTTGGCCTTCCGGACCAGCCGAAACCCGCGCCGAGCGGCTTTCTCGAAGGCGACTACGATGGCGCCTATTCGTGGAATGCCGCCCGTTATCCGTGGCGGGTCGGTCTGGATTTCCTGCTCACCGGCGACGAGCGGGCACACAAGGCTCTGCGCCCACTGAACGCCTGGGCAAGACAGACGACCGAGGGCCGGCCGGAGCGCTTCGCCGACACCTACCGACTGAACGGAAAACCCGCGCCGGACGCCGGCCACGACCAAATGGCCTTCATCTCTATGCTGACCGTTTCCGCCATGATCGATTCCGAAAATCAGGACTGGCTCGATGCCCTGTGGGCCGCGATGGAGAGCAGGCCCCTCGCCGAGGAAGACTACTTCGGCAATACGCTGAAACTGATGGCGATGATCGCCGTCACCGGCCACTGGGCCAAGCCCTGAGCGCACGAGAGCATTTCCGGCTAATTCGGAGTTGTTCTGACAGAGCGAATTTGCGGCAAGATCAAGCAGAGACACGACGCGCATATCCATAGATACGGTAGAGCAGCTTTGCGCCAGTATTGCCGCAAAGGCGACCGTCCCTTCGGGTTTCCGATTGACAGGCGCCCGATGGCGCGCATCGCGCTGCGACCGGCTCACCACCGGATCGCACGCACCAATCGGGAAACGGAACCGGCCCCGAATTGACCGGAAATGCCCTAGGCGGCGTAGATCTCGTCCGCCCGCTTCTCGAACGCTTCGGAGAACATCCGGAAGGCGCGGTCGAACATCGAGCCCACGACTGCGCCGAGGATGCGGCTCTTGAACTCGTAATCGATGAAGAAATGCACCGAGCAACCGCCCTCGCCCGCCGGCTCGAAACGCCAGCGGTTGTCAAGATATCTGAACGGACCCTCGATATACTTGACGTCGATCACGTGCTCAGCCGGCACGAGAAGCACCTGGGTCGTGAACGTCTCGCGGATCGCCTTGTAGCCGACGGTCATGTCGGCGACGAGCAGCGTCTTGTCGTCCCGCTCCCGTCGCGTGCGGATCGTGAGCGCCTCGCACAGCGGCAGGAACTCGGGATAGCGCTCGACATCGGCGACGAGCGCATACATCTGGCCGGGCGAGTGCTTGACGATACGGCGGGTTTCGAACTGGGGCATGACCGAGAGCTAATCAGCTTTATCCGGATTGGCAAGAAGCCACTCTCCGGAGAACGCTGGTTTCAAAAAGCAAGACCGTATCCTCGACACCGGTCGCCGATCCCGCAACCGAACCTACGGAAGGGAACCTCAGCGCGCGGCCTGAAGCTTCTCCCGCGCCGCCCGAAGCCGCGCGAAATCGTCGCCGGCGTGATGGGATGAGCGCGTGAGCGGGCTTGCCGACACCATCAGGAAGCCCTTCGAATAGGCGACCGTCTCGTAGGACTTGAATTCGTCGGGGGTGACGAAGCGCTCGACCTTGTGATGCTTGCGGGTCGGCTGCAGGTATTGGCCGATCGTCAGGAAGTCGACATCGGCGGTCCTGAGATCATCCATGAGCTGGAGCACCTCGTTGCGCTCCTCGCCGAGACCGACCATGATACCGGACTTGGTGAACATGGTCGGGTCGAGTTCCTTCACCCGCTGCAAGAGCCGGATCGAGTGGAAATAACGCGCGCCGGGGCGGACCGTCAGGTAGTTGCCGGCAACGGTTTCCAGGTTGTGATTGAAGACGTCCGGCTTGGCGGCGACGACACGCTCGAGCGCGCCCGGCTTCTTCAGGAAGTCCGGCGTCAGGATTTCGATCGTCGTTTCCGGGGAAGCGGCGCGGATCGCCCAGATCACCTTCTCGAAATGCTCGGCGCCACCGTCCTCCAGATCGTCGCGGTCGACCGAGGTGATGACGACGTGGGTGAGGCCCATCTGCTTCACCGCCTTGGCGACGTTCTCGGGCTCGTCCTGATCGAGCGCGTTCGGCTTGCCGGTCGCGACGTTGCAGAAGGCACAGGCGCGGGTGCATATCTCGCCCATGATCATGAAGGTGGCGTGCTTCTTGTCCCAGCATTCGCCGATGTTCGGGCAGCCGGCTTCCTCGCAGACCGTCACCAGCTTGTGCGAGCGCACGAGATCGCGCGTCTCCGCATAGCCCTTGGAGGTCGGTGCCTTGACGCGGATCCATTCGGGTTTGCGCAGCACTTCCGTATCCGGCCTGTGGGCCTTCTCCGGATGCCGGACGCGCTTTTCCTCAGGGGTCATCCGGTCGAGGATCGTAACCATGTCTACCTGCCTTTTGCCGCTCCAGGCGGCTCCGAAACCCGTGTTGCGACCCGGCATGCCACCCGAGGACGGCTATGCCGGCGTCACCGTGTCAGCGCCTGACGAGCTTGACGACGAACAAGAGGAGACTTGCGCCGAGGAAGCCGGTGATGAGATAGCCGAGCGCACCGCCCGCCACCGAGATGTGGAACTGCGCAAGCACGGCATTGGCGACCACCGAGCCGACAATGCCGAGCACGATGTTCATCAGGATGCCGAAGCGTGCGTCCATCAGCTTGCCCGCGAGCCAGCCGGCGAGGCCGCCGATCACAATCGTCAAAATCCAACCCAAACCCTGCATTGCCCCAATCCCTTTGTCGGTCAATATCGACTTTCATATACGATGCCGTTGCCGGCATCACAACACTCAGGCGTTCAACGCCCGGCCATAGGCATCGAGGACGCTTTCCTTCAGCGTTTCCGAAATGGTCGGATGCGGGAAGATCGTGTGCATCAGTTCTTCCTCGGTCGTTTCGAGGTTCATCGCCACGACGAAGCCCTGGATCAGTTCGGTCACTTCGGCGCCGACCAGATGGGCCCCCAGGAGCTCGCCGGTCTTCTTGTCGAAGATGGTCTTGACGAGACCCTGGTCCTCGCCGAGCGCGATTGCCTTGCCGTTGGCGACGAAGGGAAAACGGCCGACGCGGATGTCGCGCCCCTGCTCCTTGGCCTTGGCTTCCGTCAGGCCGACCGAGGCGACCTGTGGATGGCAATAGGTGCAGCCGGGGATCTTGCCCTTGTCCATCGGATGGACGTTCGGCAGTCCGGCGATCTTCTCGACGCAGATCACCGCCTCGTGTTCTGCCTTGTGGGCCAGCATCGGCGGGCCGGCGACGTCGCCGATCGCGTAGATGCCCGGCACGTTGGTGCGGCCGTAACCGTCGATCTGGATGAAGCCGCGTTCGGTCTTCACCCCGAGCGCCTCGAGACCGATGTTCTCGACATTGGCCTGCACGCCGACGGCCGAAATCATCCGGTCGGCGGTGATCTTCTCGATCGAACCGTCCTTCTTCTCGACATGGGCGGTGATGGAGTTTGCACCCTGCTCGACCTTGGCGACCTTGGCTTCGAGCAGGATCTTCATGCCCTGCTTCTCGAACTGCTTCTTGGCGAGCGCGGAAATTTCCGCGTCCTCGACCGGCATGACCTGGCTCATCACCTCGACGACGGTGACGTCCACGCCGAGCGTGCGGTAGAAGGAGGCGAATTCGATGCCGATCGCGCCGGAACCCATGACGAGCAGCGACTTCGGCATTTCTTCCGGCTTCATCGCCTCGAAATAGGTCCAGATCAGCTTGCCATCCGGCTCGATGCCGGGCAGCGCGCGCGGGCGGGCACCGGTCGCAACGATGATGTGCTTCGCCGTATAGGTGCCCTCGCCGAGTGTGTTCTTCGGCAGCGGCGCCTGCGGCTGCTGGATCGCCTTTGTCGTCTTGGAGACGACGATCTCGCCGGGCTTGGAAAGCTTCGCCTCGCCCCAGATCACGTCGACCTTGTTCTTCTTCATCAGGAAGCCGACGCCGCCGTTCATGCGGGCGGCAATGCCGCGCGAGCGGGCGACGATCGCCTTCAGGTCGGGCGTAACCGTGCCTTCGATCTTCACGCCGTAGTCGCCGGGATGCTTGGCATAGTGGTAGATTTCGGCGGAGCGCAGCAGCGCCTTGGTCGGAATGCAGCCCCAGTTGGAGCAGATGCCGGCGAGGTGCTCGCGTTCGACGATGGCCGTCTTCAGCCCGAGCTGGGCCGCGCGGATCGCCGCAATGTAGCCGCCGGGGCCGGAACCGATAATGATGACGTCATAAGCGTTGGACACGGGCCTTCATCTCCTCTTTGTCGGGAACGGGCTCCCCGGTCGCGGGAAGCCCTTCCAAGGGACGAAGCCTCCGGCGGTCACGCCTTCGTCAGCATCCCGTAAATCTCGTCCTTCAGAACCATCCGCTCTTTGCGCATCGTTTCCATCTGCGCGTCGCCGACCGGTTCCACTTCCGTCTCTGCCCGGTGGATGGCGCGATTGATCTCGCGATAGTCCTCGAGCAGTTGGGCAAAATGCTCGTCGCTCGCCTTGAGCTCGTGCATCTTCCCGACAAGTTCCGGAAACTCGTCCTGGATTTCGTGCGGCGTATTCGACATAACTTCTTCTCCTCGTGAAGGTTTACGAAGTGAGCCATATACGCTCGTCAGACGCTCTCCTTGATCTTGGTCAAATTTCCCCGAAAGCCGTTCACAGTCCGAGCATCATTCGCACGACCGGTTCGATCGCGCGTCCGACCGCCCGGGTGTTCTCCGCGTCGAGATGGATGCCGTCGAGTGGCGTCGTCTTCGCCGCCGAACCGGCATCGAAGAAACCACAGCCGAGATCATCCGCCATGTCGCGGTAGAGACTGGCGAGCATCGCCGATTCCTCGATCGCACCCTTGAACATCGCGGCAAACGGCGCGTTCGCCGTCGCGCAGATCGGCGGCGGCGAAACGACCAGGATCTCCGGGGCCTCGAAATCGAAACCCCAGTCGTGGAGACGGATGAGCTTGACCAGCCGCTCCATGCCCTTGACCGCCGCGATCGCAGTGCCCGCCACGCCCCGCTTCATGTCGTTGGTGCCGAGCATGACGATGACGAGATCGAGCGGCTTGTGGCTCTCCAGCACGCTCGGCAGCAGCTTCACGCCGTTGCGCTCGGCATCTGCCAGATGGTCGTCATAGGCGGTGGTGCGCCCGTTCAGGCCTTCGGCGATGACCCTGACGCCGTGCCCGAGCGCCTTCTGCAGGACGCTCGTCCAGCGATCCTCATGAGCATGACGACCAAGCGCGACGGGATCGTAGCCCCAGGTCAGACTGTCACCGTAGGCGAGAACGGATTTCATCGCGAACCTGCCTCCGCGTCAGACCAGCATGCCCATCGGGTTTTCGATGTAGCGCTTGAAGGCGCCGAGCAGTTCGGCCCCGAGCGCGCCGTCGACGCAGCGGTGGTCGGTGGAGAGCGTGACCGTCATGACATTGGCGATCTTCATCTCGCCGTTCTTGACGACCACCCGCTCCTCGCCCGCGCCGACCGCGAGAATGGTCGCGTGCGGCGGGTTGACGACGGCTGCGAAGTGCTTGACGCCCATCATGCCCATGTTGGAGACCGCGGTCGTGCCGCCCTGGTACTCCTCGGGCTTCAGCTTGCGTTCCTTGGCGCGCTTGCCGAGGTCCTTCATCTCGTTGGAGATGGCGGACAGCGACTTCAGCTCGGCATTGCGGATGATCGGGGTGATCAGGCCGCCCGGGATCGCAACAGCCACGCCGACATCGGCATGCTTGTGCCTGACCATGTTGCTTTCCGTCCACGAGACGTTGGCATCCGGAACATCCCGCAGCGAGAGCGCCAGGGCCTTGATGATCATGTCGTTGACCGACAGCTTGTAGGCCGGAGCGCCATCCTTGCGCGGTGCCGCGTCGTTGAGCTGGGCGCGCAGGGCAAGCAGCGCGTCGAGTTCGCAGTCGACCGTCACGTAGAAATGCGGGATCGTCTGCTTGGATTCGACGAGCCGCTTGGCGATCGTCTTGCGCATGCCGTCATGCGGCACCAGATCGTAGGAACCCGGCTCGAAGAGCTTGAGCACGGCATCGTCCGACGGTGCCCTGGCGAGCGCCGGAGCCGGTGCGGCCTGCGCGGCAGCAGCAGGCGCTGCCTTGGCGACGCCGCCGGCGACGGCCTTTTCGACGTCGCTCTTGACGACGCGCCCGTGCGGACCGGAACCCGCCACGGCCGAGAGTTCGACGCCGGCCTCCTTGGCAAGGCGACGGGCGAGCGGCGAGGCAAACACGCGCTCGCCGGACTTGGCAACGGCCGGAGCAGCAGCCGGGGCGGCGGCAGCGGGAGCAGCTGCCGGGGCAGCCTCGACCTTGGCGGCCGGCGCGACCTCGGCCTTCGGCGCAGGTGTTGCGGCACCGCCGCCGGCGGCCGCCGCGCTCACGTCCTCGCCTTCACCGGCGAGGATCGCGATCAGCGCATTGACCTTGACGCCCTCGGTGCCGGCCGGCACGACGATCTTCGCCAGCGTGCCTTCATCGACGGCTTCGACTTCCATGGTCGCCTTGTCGGTCTCGATCTCGGCGATCACGTCACCGGGGCTGACCTTGTCGCCTTCCTTGACCAGCCATTTGGAAAGATTGCCCTCTTCCATCGTCGGGGAGAGGGCCGGCATGGTGATATTGATCGGCATTTCCAAGCCCTCCCGTTACTTGTAGCAGACGGTCTTGACCGCCTGGACGACCTCGCCGACGTTCGGAAGCGCGAGCTTCTCGAGGTTGGCGGCATAAGGCATCGGCACGTCCTTGCCGGCGATCGTCAGGATCGGCGCGTCGAGATAGTCGAAGGCCTGCTGCATGACGCGGGTCGCGATCTCGGTGCCGACGGAGGACTGCGGATAGCCTTCCTCGACGGTGACCAGACGGCCGGTCTTCTTGACCGACTCGATGACGGTCGGAATGTCCATCGGGCGGATGGTGCGCAGGTCTATGACCTCGACGTCGATGCCTTCCTTCGCCAGTTCTTCCGCCGCCTTGACCGCATAGGTCATGCCGATGCCGAAGGAGACGACGGTCGCATCCTTGCCGGTCTTGTGGATGCGCGCCTTGCCGATCGGCAGAACGAAGTCATCGAGCTTCGGCACCTCGAACGAGTGGCCGTAGAGGATCTCGTTTTCGAGGAAGATCACCGGGTTCGGGTCACGGATCGCAGCCTTGAGGAGCCCCTTCGCGTCGGCAGCCGTATACGGCATGACGACCTTGAGACCCGGGATCTGGCTATACCAGGCGGCATAATCCTGGCTGTGCTGGGCACCGACGCGGGCAGCTGCCCCGTTCGGGCCGCGGAAGACGATCGGTGCGCCCATCTGGCCGCCGGACATGTAGAGCGTCTTGGCGGCCGAGTTGATGATCTGGTCGATCGCCTGCATGGCGAAGTTGAAGGTCATGAACTCGACGATCGGGCGAAGGCCTGCCATGGCGGCACCGACGCCGACGCCGGCAAAGCCGTGCTCGGTGATCGGCGTGTCGACGACGCGCTTCGGCCCGAATTCCTGCAGCAGGCCTTGCGTGATCTTGTAGGCACCCTGGTATTCCGCGACCTCCTCGCCCATGACGAAGACGTCCGGGTTCAGGCGCATTTCCTCGGCCATCGCCTCGCGCAGCGCCTCACGCACGGTCATCGTGACCATTTCGGTGCCGGCCGGAATGTCCGGGTCGGCGGCGACAAGCGGCTGCGCCGCGACAGGTGCTGCGGCGGAGCCGGCCGCCGTCGGCTGCTCGACCTGCGGCGCAGCTGCCTGGGGCGCGGCCTCGGCCTTCGGTGCGGCCGCGAGGTCGGCAGCGCTCTCGCCTTCCTGCAGCAGGATGGCGATCGGCGTATTGACCTTGACGTTTTCGGTGCCGGCGTCGACGAGGATCTTGCCGATCACGCCTTCGTCGACTGCTTCCACTTCCATCGTCGCCTTGTCGGTCTCGATTTCGGCGATCACGTCACCGGAGGTGACCTTGTCGCCTTCCTTCTTGAGCCATTTGGAAAGCGTGCCCTCTTCCATCGTCGGAGACAGGGCCGGCATGAGGATATTGACTGACATGGGCTAACCCTCCCCACTCACAACAGGATATCGGTGTAAAGCTCGGATACGTCCGGCTCCGGATCGGACTGGGCGAAATCGGCGCTGTCTGCGACGATGTCGCGGACGTCCTTGTCGATCGCCTTCAGTTCGTCCTCGCTCGCCCAACCCTTTTCCATGAGCCGGTTCTTCACCTGCTCGATCGGGTCGTGTTCGGAACGCATCTTTTGCACCTCGTCCTTCGAGCGGTATTTCGCCGGGTCGGACATCGAGTGGCCGCGGTAGCGGTAGGTCAGCATTTCGAGGATGACCGGCCCCTTGCCGGAGCGGACATAGGCCGCAGCCTGCTCGGCCGCAGCCTTGACCGCGCGGACATCCATGCCGTCGACCTGGATGCCGGGGATGCCGAAGGAGACGCCGCGCTGCGAGAAATCGGTCTGTGCCGAGGCGCGCGAGACCGCGGTGCCCATGGCATAGCGGTTGTTCTCGATCACGTAGATCACCGGCAGCTTCCAGAGCTGCGCCATGTTGAAGCTTTCGTAGACCTGGCCCTGGTTGGCGGCGCCGTCACCGAAATAGGCGACCGAGATATTGCCGTTCTCGCGGTACTTGTTGGCGAAGGCGAGACCGGTGCCGAGCGACACCTGTGCGCCGACGATGCCGTGACCGCCGTAGAAATTCTTCTCCTTGGAGAACATGTGCATCGAGCCGCCCTTACCCTTGGACAGCCCGCCGCGACGGCCGGTGAGTTCGGCCATGACACCGCGTGCGCTCATGCCGCAGGCCAGCATGTGGCCGTGGTCGCGATACCCCGTGATGACCTGGTCGCCTTCCTTCAGCACCATCTGGACGCCGACGACGACGGCTTCCTGGCCGATATAGAGGTGACAGAAGCCGCCGATGAAGCCCATGCCGTAGAGCTGGCCGGCCTTTTCCTCGAAGCGGCGGATGAGGAGCATTTCGCGGTACGCGTCAAGCTCGCTCTGGCGGTCGAATTCCGCAACCAGCCCTTCGGTCAATTCTTTCTTTGCGGCAGACTTGGTCGTCGGCTTGCGACCGCTCGCGGTCGCAGGTTTTCGCGGCGCCATTCGTCCCTCCCTAGGTGTTTTCGAATTTACGTCGGCGCGAAGGATAGGCAAGAAAGCGCGCGGCCGCAATGCCAGAAATGCATGGCTCGCATTCACGACATCATATTGAATTATAATTGAAAACGGTAATTAACTGGATTTCGGTTAATTTATCTGATCGTTGAAAATCACGATCTCGTCAGGGCGCGATACGTTGAGCTGGTAGCGCGCCTTCTCATCGATCATGTCGCGTTCGAGCGAACCGTCGCTCAGCAATTCGACCTGCCGCTCGAGCGACTTGCGACGCGATACCAGTTCAGCCAACTCGGCATCGCGCTTGAACCGCAGCTTCTCGAACTCGTCTGCCGCGATCAGCCCGCGATCGCCATGGATCGAATGATAACCGAAATAGGAGAGGAATGCGACGGTCACGAGCGGGAGGACGAAGCGTCCGAGTTTCCGGTTCTTGTGCTGCCTGGTCCACATCGAGCGAGCCCTGATACGCAAAACGATTTTCGATCAAACTAGCGGCGATTGCTTAATCGATCGTTGACCATAACGGGGACGGGGAAAAAAGTTGGCCCGCGCCCCTTTGCGGGACACGGGCCAATCAGCGCCTAGAAGCTCGAACGTCAGCCGCGCAGGATCGACGAGCCGGCGTAACGGGCCTGCGGACCGAGCATTTCTTCGATGCGGATCAGCTGGTTGTACTTGGCAAGCCGGTCGGAGCGAGCGAGCGAGCCGGTCTTGATCTGTCCGCAATTGGTGGCAACCGCGAGGTCGGCGATCGTCGAATCCTCGGTTTCACCCGAACGGTGCGACATGACGGCGGTGTAGCGGGCCTTGTGCGCGGTTTCGACGGCGTCGAGCGTCTCGGTCAGGGAACCGATCTGGTTCACCTTCACGAGGATCGAGTTCGCGACACCCATGCGGATGCCGTCGCGCAGACGCGAGGAATTGGTGACGAAAAGGTCGTCGCCGACGAGCTGGCACTTGGAACCGATCTTGTCAGTCAGGACCTTCCAGCCATCCCAGTCGTCTTCGGCCATACCGTCCTCGATCGAGATGATCGGGTACTTGGCGGCGAGTTCGGCGAGATATTCCGCCATGGCTTCCGGTTCGAGCGTGCGGCCCTCGCCTTCGAGCACGTACTTGCCGTCCTTGAAGAACTCGGTCGAGGCGCAGTCGAGCGCAAGATACATGTCCTCGCCCGGACGATAGCCTGCCTTCTCGATCGACTTCACGATGAAGTCGAGGGCGGCCGGCGCGCTTTCGAGGCCCGGCGCGAAACCGCCTTCGTCGCCGACATTGGTGTTGTGCCCCTGGGCGGCCAGTTCCTTCTTCAGCGTATGGAAGACTTCTGAGCCCATGCGCACGGCATCGCGCATCGTTTCGGCGCCGACCGGCATGATCATGAATTCCTGGAAGTCGATCGGGTTGTCGGCATGGGCGCCGCCGTTGATGATGTTCATCATCGGGACCGGCAGCACATGGGCGTTCGGTCCGCCGACATAGCGATAGAGCGGCAGGCCGGAAGCTTCCGCGGCGGCCTTGGCGACGGCGAGCGAGACGCCGAGGATGGCGTTGGCGCCGAGGCGCGACTTGTTCGGCGTACCGTCGAGCTCGATCATCACCTTGTCGATCTGGATCTGGTTTTCCGCATCCAGCCCGCCGACCGCGTCGAAGATCTCGGTGTTGACGGCCTCGACGGCGCGCTCGACGCCCTTGCCGAGATAGCGGCTGCCGCCGTCACGCAGTTCGACCGCCTCGTGCGCGCCGGTCGAGGCACCCGACGGAACGGCTGCGCGACCCATGCTGCCGTCTTCCAGATAGACGTCGACCTCGACGGTCGGATTGCCGCGGCTGTCCAAAATTTCGCGGCCGATGATGTCGGTGATTGCAGTCATGAGTGCCTCCCTGGTGCTGGGTGGGATTGAGGATGGCGCCTGTCTTAATCGAAGACGGAAAAAATACAATGCACGCAGTGTGACATCTCCGACCGGCGACCGGAAAGAAGAGAAGGCAACAAAAAGCGCCAGCCCCGCCGGGGTCGGCGCTCTCTATATAGACGATGCCTTGCGGAATCAGGCGCCCTTGGCGACCGCGTCGAAGGCGAGCAGCTTTTCGAGGAGTCGCGGCATGTCGTTCAGCGGCACCATGTTCGGGCCGTCAGAGGGGGCATTGTCCGGATCCTCATGGGTCTCGATGAAGAGACCGGCAACGCCGACGGCAACCGCGGCGCGTGCCAGCGTCTCCACGAATTCCCTCTGACCTCCGGTCGAACCGCCCTGCCCGCCGGGCTGCTGCACCGAGTGGGTGGCGTCGAACACCACGGGCGCGCCCATCGCCGCCATGATCGGCAGCGAACGGAAATCCGAGACCAGCGTGTTGTATCCGAAGGAAGCGCCACGCTCGCACAAAAGCACGTTCGGATTGCCGCTTTCGGTGATCTTGGCGAGCACGTTCTTCATGTCCCACGGAGCCAGGAACTGGCCTTTCTTGACGTTGATGACCCGACCGGTCTTCGCGGCAGCGACCAGAAGATCGGTCTGGCGGCAGAGGAAGGCCGGGATCTGCAGGACGTCGACGACAGGGGCGACGATCGCGCATTGCTCCTCGGTGTGGATGTCGGTCAGCACCGGAAAGCCGAATTCCTTCTTGAGATCGACGAAGACTTCCATCGCCTTTTCGAGGCCGATGCCCCGCTTGCCGGACAAGGACGTGCGGTTGGCCTTGTCGAAGGACGACTTGTAGACGAGCCCGATGCCGAGCTTGTCGCAGATCTCCTTGGTCGCACCGGCCATCATGAAGGCATGATCGCGGCTTTCCATCTGGCAGGGACCGGCAATCAGCGAGAAGCGCCTGGAATTGGAGAAGACGACCTTGGCGGCACCTTCGCCGACGACGACTTCGGAATTGGTCGGATTGCTCATCAAACTTCCTCGAATACGAAATGCGCGCCCTGCCCCGCTTCACGCGGCACGATCAGGCGACCATCCTTGCGTGCATGGCGAACGCCATTAGCAGCCAGCAAGCGTTCTGTCACGCCGATATCGGCCGTCCGAAAGACGATCGCCGCCCCCATGAGCCCACGCCCGGCATTCGGGGCGTCGAGCCCGAAATAGCCGGTGAGACCGGCCGGCGTCAGCACCTCGATCTTCGCGTTTGCCGAAGGGACGACGAGACCGAAGGAATGCGCCTCGATCTCTCGCTGGTGGAAGACGGTTTCCAGCACCTCCTGGAAGTCGGAGGGGTTTTCCTCCGTCAGCACGACCGCCGAGACGCCCGTCACGCCATTGCCGTGGCGTTCGAGCGCGGCACGATCCGCCGGCAGTGGATTGGCCCGTTCGCAAGAGAAGAGAAGAAAATCGGGCGCGCGCAGGTCCGCGGCGAAGGCAAGCCGGAACGAGGCCGTCGCCTCGGTGCCATCCGGCAACCTCAAGGGCCGCGAAAAGTGCAGGATTTCGCCCGCGGAGAGGCCGTGCTCGGTATAGATCGCATGGTCTGCGGCCGCATCCGTCGAGGCAACCGCTATCCCCGACAGCCCCTCGCCATCCGGCACGCGGAAGCGGAAGGCGCGGTCGCGCGCAACGAAGACGTTGCCCTTACGGGCGGCTTCCTCGCACGCCTCCCGGCCCGCCACGGCGAGTGGCTCCAGATAGGTCTTGTCGGAGAAGAAGACGCAGGCGTTCTCGGTGCCGAAGGGATGCAGCGCATCGGCGGCGACCGTAAAGCCAAGCACGCCGAGCCGCTCGCGCGCAACCTTCAGCCCGTGCACGGGCAAGACGATGTGATCGACGCCACGCGGCGCCTCGATGGCAGTGGACATTCCGCTCCCTCCTTGTCGGTCGCGTTTGATGTGCGCGATTTGCCTTCCCTTTGCAAGGCGAACCAGCCCCCGCCCGGCAGCAGTCCGGAACGGGTGGATGCACGGAAAAAATGCGCCGGAGCTCCAATTGCTTACCAATATTTAAGTACTTGCGGAACACATATGGAACAGATAGTGTATGTTCTGGATTTGTTTCACACGACGGGGCTCTGGATCATGCTGACGCGCAAGCAACAGGAACTGCTTCTCTTCATTCACGAGCGGATGAAGGAATCGGGCGTGCCGCCGTCGTTCGACGAAATGAAGGACGCGCTCGACCTCGCCTCGAAATCCGGCATCCACCGCCTCATCACGGCGCTCGAGGAGCGTGGCTTCATTCGGCGTCTGCCGAACCGGGCCCGGGCGCTGGAAGTGATCAAGCTGCCGGAAGCCTACTCCCCCAGCCTGCAGCCGCGGCGGGGTTTCTCGCCGAGCGTGATCGAGGGAAGCCTCGGCAAGGGACAGCCGGCGCCTGCCGCCAAGCCGCCTGCAGAGGAGCGCTCGAGTTCCGTCGCCGTCCCCGTCATGGGCCGCATCGCGGCCGGCGTGCCGATCTCGGCGATCCAGCACAACACCCACGAAATCACCATTCCGGCCGAGATGCTCGGTTCAGGCGAGCACTATGCACTCGAGGTCAAGGGTGATTCGATGATCGAGGCCGGCATTCTCGACGGCGACACGGTCATCATCCGCAACGCCAGCAACGCAACGCCCGGCGACATCGTCGTGGCACTCGTGGACGACGAGGAGGCGACGCTGAAACGCTTCCGTCGCCGGGGCGATTCGATCGCGCTCGAGGCTGCGAACCCGGCTTACGAAACCCGCATCTTCGGCCCCGATCGTGTCAAGATCCAGGGCAAGCTCGTCGGACTCATCCGCCGCTATCACTGACCTGTGCCATCGGCGCGCGCTTCGCGGGCTGTTCGTCGGCGAAGCTGCCGGTTCGCCAATCGTAAAGGCGATGCCGCTGCCACGGCCTGTCGAGAGTGGTGAACGCCGTGCGCTGGCGGATCTCTCGATTGTCGTGATTCCCGAGATGGAATTCGGTTGCGCCCGTGCGCCGTAGCGCTTCGGCATCGATCATCCGCGCGCCGGAACGGCAGGTACCGAAAGGTGAACGGCGCGGCGTGACGACGATGTCGGACGCATCGCAGGCGGCACCGAGAAGTGCCGGATCATCGACAGTTGCGACACGCCACCCTTTCTCAAGCCGTGCGACACACCAGGCCTTTCCAGTACAGAGGAAGCGGCCGGGGATCGCCGCTTCGAACTGCCGCCGCATCATCTCGCGAACGGTCCGGATCTGTTCGACGGAAAACCGGTCCGTTCCGGTCGCCCGGACTTCGGTGACAGGATCGTCTGCGCTGCGGAGCGGGCCGTGATGATCGGGTCGCGCAAGCGCGTGCTGCCATTGGGAGAAGAGGAAGTCCGACGGCTTGCTGCGGTTGGTCGCAATCGTCCTGCCGTCGACAGCGGGCAGCCCCGCCAGCCGTCCGTCCTCCGAGACGATGAGGTCGGCGGTGTCTTCCGGCGGCAGGAGCATCGCAAGCCCGATCGCCGCGGCAAGCGCTGCCGCGCCGATCCAGCGCAGCCGCGTATGCAGCAGGGTGAGCAGCAGGAGCCCCGTGGAGGCGAGCGGCAGAAACCAGTCCCCGAATCGGCCGAAGGACGTCCCCTCGCTCCAGCTCGCGACCGTGGTCGCGATCACGATGACGATCTCGAGCCCCTCGCCAGCGAGAATTAGAAAGGGCGTATCGAGGCCGAACGGCATGAGCAGCATTGCCGCAAGCGCCGCCGGCATCACCACCACGGAGATGATCGGCATTGCCGCGAGATTCGCGACGAGACCGTAAGGTGCCAGTCGATGGAAATGGGCGACGGCGAAGATCGCCGTCGCCAGTCCGCCGATCAGCGACGTCACGAAGGTGCCGGCCGCGAAATTCCACAGGAAGGAAAGGATCTTCCGACCGGGGAAGTCCGGCGCGTAGCGCGATTGCCGCGCTGCACCCCGTCGCCAGCCATCGTAGCCGGCAATCAGTCCTGCGGTGGCGGCAAACGACATCTGAAAGCTCGCACCGAGCACCTGTGACGGCCAAACGGCGACAATGACGATCGCCGCCAGTGCGAGGTTGCGCAGGCTGATCGCCGGGCGGTCGAACAGGACGGCAACCAGCATGATCGCCGTCATCAGAAAAGCGCGGATAGCGGAGACCTGCGAGCCGGAGATCATCAGGTAGAGGAAGGCAGCGGCCAGCGCGGCCATGGCAGCGATCTTCTTGATCGGCCAGGACTGGGCGATTGCCGGCGAGAGGCTGAGCAGCTTGCGCAGACCGACGAAGAAGATGCCGGCGGCAAGTGCCATGTGGAGGCCGGAAATCGCTGTGATGTGCGCCAGTCCCGAAAGCCGCAATGCCTCCGTCGTCGCCGCCGACATCGATCGCCGGTCGCCGGTGAGGATCGCGGCGGCAAAGCCGCCGGCGTCGCCCGGAACTGTTCTCCTGATTCGCTGCGTGATGGCGTCGCGGACGACAAGAAGCGTCTGCTCGGCCGCCTCCCACCATGCGCGGGCTCCGGTCGCCGGCGCCCCCTCCGCGCGCGTCGGCGCTCCAAGAAAGTAGCCGACTGCGCCGATGCCGCCAAAGTAGCTGGCGAACGAAAAGTCATCGAGACCGGGCAAGGCAGGGCCGGAAGGCGGCGACAGCCGCGCTCTGCCATGCAGCCTCTCACCGAGCGCAAACGGCTCGTGGCGGGCGCGGGTCATGAGCACGACCTCTTCCGGCATGCGCCTGATCTGCGGTTCTGCCGTGGCCTCTACGCGAACGAGATAGCGCCACTCGCCGGCCGCCCCCGCTTCCCGCCGGAGCACCCGTCCCGTCACCTGGGTCGTGACCGGCGTGTCGAGAATGACCGTCTGCAGCCTGCGGACCTCGGCATCGGCAAGCAGCATTCCGGCGGCACAGAGCGCCAACGCCGACCATGTCCGATATGCAACAGGTCTGCCGAAGCGCGACAGCACCGCGAAGACGGTGGACACCGCCAACAAAAGCATGGGCGCTGCAACCGGCAAGGTTTGCGGCAAGGCAAACCAGATGACGGCACCGGCCCCGAGCGCGACGGGCACGAAGAGGAAGATATGCCCGAACGCCTCCTCGCGACCGATCGCCGCGCGGCCCGACGACGCGATGGCAGTGGCTGAACGGGAGATGCGCGCAACAAAGCTCTCCCGGCTCGTCGCCTGTCGAACGACGAGTGCGCCAGCCGAGCGCGAGTCCGCGACCAATGCCGCGTTGAGGGGGACGGCAACGGCGAATGCCGGGCTCTCCCCTGCCCCGGTCCCGGCGCGGTCTTCCGCGATCTTTTCCAAGACGGCCCCAGCCCCGATCGGAGAACCGGACGCCGACGCTGCGGCATCCACCTCCCCGGCAGACTGTAGCAATCAAAGCGAGCGGACGGAAGTCAAAAACACCTCCTGATGGCACAGCAATAAGCCGCGGAAATCACGATATGTTGCTGGCATTTCGCATCGCACAATTTGCCCTTTGGCTAGCTTGGCATTAACGTCTGGATCATATAGCTAACTCGGGACGCTTAACCTGCGACGCCTTTTCGAAGGCGCCGGACCGCCAATTTCGGAGGATTAGCATGACGGAAAAAAGCGCAGCACTGGCACTTGGCGACAAGAAGGTCGACCTTCCGGTGAAGGAAGGAACCATCGGGCCGAGTGTCATCGACATCGGGGCCCTCTACAAGCACACCGGCTCCTTCACCTACGATCCGGGCTTCACCTCGACTGCGTCCTGCGAATCCAAGATCACCTATATCGACGGCGATGCCGGCGTCCTGCTGCACCGCGGCTATCCGATCGAACAGCTCGCCGAAAAGGGTGACTTCCTGGAAGTCTGCTATCTGCTTCTCTACGGAGAGTTGCCGACTGCGGCCCAGAAGAAGGACTTCGACTACCGCGTCACGCACCACACCATGGTGCACGAACAGATGAGCAAGTTCTTCTCCGGCTATCGCCGCGACGCCCATCCGATGGCGGTCATGGTCGGCACCGTCGGCGCACTCTCGGCCTTCTATCACGACTCGACAGACATCACCGATCCGCACCAGCGCATGGTCGCGTCGCTGCGCATGATTGCCAAGATGCCGACGATCGCCGCCATGGCCTACAAGTACCACGTCGGGCAGCCCTTCGTTTACCCGAAGAACAACCTCGACTACGCGGCGAACTTCCTGCACATGTGCTTCGCAGTACCCTGCGACGACTACAAGGTCGACCCGGTGCTCGCCCGCGCCATGGACCGGATCTTCATCCTGCATGCCGATCACGAGCAGAACGCCTCGACGTCGACCGTCCGTCTCGCCGGCTCGTCGGGCGCCAACCCGTTCGCCTGCATCGCAGCCGGCATCGCCTGCCTCTGGGGTCCGGCCCACGGCGGCGCCAACGAAGCAGCCCTCAACATGCTGCAGGAAATCGGCTCCGTCGATCGCATTCCGGAATTCATCGCCCGTGCCAAGGACAAGAACGACCCGTTCCGCCTGATGGGCTTCGGTCATCGCGTCTACAAGAACTATGATCCGCGCGCGAAGATCATGCAGAAGACCATGTACGAGGTCCTCGAAGCGACCGGTCACGGCGACGACCCGCTGATGAAGGTCGCACTCGAACTCGAGAAGATCGCCCTCAACGACGACTACTTCATCGAGAAGAAGCTCTATCCGAACGTCGACTTCTACTCCGGCATCACGCTGCGTGCGCTCGGCTTCCCCACCACCATGTTCACCGTTCTCTTCGCGCTTGCCCGCACCGTCGGCTGGATCGCCCAGTGGAACGAGATGATCGAGGATCCGCAGCAGCGTATCGGTCGTCCGCGCCAGCTCTACACCGGCGCACCGAGGCGCGACTACGTTCCGGTTTCGCAACGCTGAGAACGCAGTCAAGGCAGCAACACAGGGCCCGGCAGACCAAGGTCTTCCGGGCCTTTTCTTATTGCGCTTTGCTGTCGTCGTTGCCGCGCTTCATCGACTCCTGCCGGCGCAACAGCCACTTGTCGACTTCACTCACCGCGAGAAGCGGTGCTGTGGCGACGAGCAGCAACAGCCACTGCTCCAGCGAAATCGGCGCGATTTCCAGGAGGTCGTTCACGCCCGGCACATACATGGCGCCGATGTGCAGCGCCTGCGAACCCAGGACCCCGAGCAGCAGGAACGGGTTCGAGAAATGCGACTGCCGGAAGACCGAACGGCGCTCAGAGCGGCTGTTGATACACTGGACGTTTTCGAAGAGTACGAAGAGCAACAGCAGGAGGTTGCTCGCGGCAAAATGCGACAAACCGGACGTCGTCGCCCAGTAGAAAAATGCGAAGCCGCCGCCGCCCATGACCAGGGTCGCCAGAACGATGCGTCGAAGCATCAGCCGGTCGAAGATCGGTTCTCCCGGCCGCCGCACCGGCGAACGCAACTCGTCGCCTTCCGCGGGCTCGGTCACCAGCGCCACGTCCTGCACGCCGTTGGTGACGAGATTGAGCCAAAGCAGTTGCACGGCCGTCATCGGCATCGGCGCGCCGAGCACCATGGCAAGCAGGAAGAGCAGGACCTCGGCGGCACCCGTGGAGATCTGCATGAAGATCACCTTGCGGATGTTGTTGTAGGCGACACGCCCTTCCCGTATGCCGGCGACGATCGAGGCGAAATTGTCGTCAGTGAGGATGATGTCGGCGCTCTCCTTGGCAACCTCGGTTCCGCCGTGCCCCATCGCCACGCCGACGTGGGCGTGCCTGAGCGCCGGCGCGTCGTTGACACCGTCACCGGTCACGGCAACATAGTGGCCGTTGCGGGCGAGAGAGCGGATGATCGCGAGCTTCTGGTCCGGTTTTACGCGTGCGAAGATGCGTCCGTGCCGGGTGATCCCGTCGAGCACGCTCTCGCCTGCGGCGACGGCGTCGGCGATCTGGTCGCCTGTCACCACGTCCGCCTCCTCGAACCGCATGCCAGCCTGACGGGCGATCACGCTCGCCGTCGTCGGGTCGTCACCGGTGATGACGGCGACCCCGATACCGGCCTGGCGGCAGGCGTCGAGCGCGGCCGGCACTTCCGGGCGGATCGGATCCTGCATCCCGACAAGGCCGAGAAAGTTCAGGTCGATCAGCAGATGCCCGCCGTATTCGCCGTCGCCGGAAACGCCGATCTCTCCGGCGGCGAAGGCGAGCACTCTCAGCCCTTCGCGGGCCATCTCCTTGATCTGGCGGTGCACATGGATGCGGTCGATCGGCACGGCACCCTCGGTCGTCTCCATCGTCTTGCACATCGACAGCAGCAGTTCCGGCGCGCCCTTGACGAAGGCCTGCATACGATCCTCGACCTGGTGGAAGGAGGCGGCGTATTTCTGCTCAGGCTCATAAGGAATGCGCCGTTCGAGCGGAAATCTCTCGAGAAGGATCGACCGGCTGATGCCGGCCTTGTGGGCTGCGGCAAGCAGCGCCACGTCCACCGTATCGCCGACCGGCCGCCAGGTTTCGGCGCCGTCGACACTGATCTCCGCCTCGTTCGGCAGGCTCCCGACGCCGAGCAGCCGCCGCACGGCGGCATTCGGGCCATCCTTGCCGCCGTCACGGCTCTTGATGCCGCCCGACAACGGATGCGATCCGGCCTCCAGAACCCAGTGACTGTCGTCGGGCAGGCGAATATCCGTCACCGTCAGCTCGTTCAGGGTGAGCGTGCCGGTCTTGTCGGTCGCGATCATCGTGCAGGAGCCGAGCGATTCCACCGCCGGCAGATTTCGGACGATGACGTTGACGCGGGCCATGCGCCGCATGCCGATCGCAAGTGCGACCGAGATGGCGATCGGCAAGGCCTCAGGGATCGCGCTGACGGCGAGGCCGATCGACATGGTGAAGAGATCGCCCACCGGCATGGCGCGCCACCAGCCGACCGCGAAAAGGAACAGGATCGCGACGCCGACGGCGACTGCGATCCGGCGCGTGAATTCCTCCATGCGGATCATGAGTGGCGGCTTGGCCGTCGTGCGCTCGCGGATGGCGTCTGCGATCCGGCCGAGTTCAGTGCGACTGCCGGTCGCCGTCACCAGTCCCTCCCCCCGGCCGCGAGCGACGATCGTCCCCGCAAAGACAGGATCATCCGTGGACTTGTAGACGGGCCTCGATTCCCCCGTATGGGTGGCCTCGTCGCATTGCAGGTGGTCGGACGCGTCGAGCAGGATATCGGCGGGGACTCGCTGCCCGGATTCCAGCAGCACGCGATCACCCGGCACCAGTCCGGTTGCATCGATCACCTGACGAATGCCGTCGCGGACGACGGTCGCTCGCGGCTCCTCCAGCGCGCGAAGGGCGCTCGCGGACTGCCCCGCAGAATACTCCTGCACGGCGCCGATGATGCCGTTGATTGCCAGGACGACCGCGATGAAAAGCGCGTCGGTGATCTCGCTGACGAAGGCGGAGACCACCGCCGCGACCATGAGGATGTAAATGAGGGGGCTGAGGAACTGCATGAGCAGCACCTTCAGAAACGATGGCGGCCTGCCGACCGGCAGCACGTTTGCGCCATAGGTTTCGAGTGCAGCCACAACCTCCTGCGAGGTCAGTCCTTCTCGCCGGATGCTCACCGGTGTCTCTGCTTGAGCTGTCACCTGGAGGTTCCTCGTTCGACCGATCCGCGTCTGTGCCCCACTATAGAAAGAGCTGTGCGCATCGAACATTGATATTTGTCATAGGCAGACGGCCAAGTTCGGCGGCGCGGGACGGATACCCGCTGCCTCGCCCCCGCGCCGCCGGCCCAGATTTCCGAGATCACGCCTTCATTTCCTTGCGGGTTTGATTTATGGAACGTCATCTGCTTCGCCGATTGGCGAGCAAAAGAAATGAGGTTTGCGTCCCGATGCTCGTCGTCATGCGAAAGGCCGCCCATACTTGGGTGGCAAAATTCCTTCTGCTCATTCTCGCCGTTTCCTTCGGCATCTGGGGCGCATCACGATCCTTGATGAACGGCGTTTCCGAAACGGTGGTCGCCGTCGGCGACCAAAACGTTTCGGTCAACGAGTTCCGCCTTGCCTACCAGCGGCAGCTTGCCGATCTCGGCCGCCGCTTCGGCACGGAGATCACCTCCGAACAGGCGCGCGCGCTGGGCGTCGAGAACCAGGTCTTCGCCCAGCTTGCCGCAGGTGCGGCCCTCGACCAGCTTTCGGAAGAAATGAACCTCGGGCTCTCCGAGGACCGCCTTGCGAAGCTGATTGCCGACGACCCGGCCTTCCACTCGCCGTCCGGCCAGTTCGATCGTCAGCTCTTCACGTCGCGACTGCGCAATGCCGGCCTGCGCGAGGACGACTACATCAGCGAACGTTCGAAGGTTGCCGTCCGCAGCCAGATCGTCGAGGCGACGGCCGACGGATTCGAGCCCCCGAAGGTGCTGGTCGACGCATTGAAGAGCTATCGTGACGAGAACCGCTCGCTCGACTATCTCCTGCTCACCAAAGCCAATATCGACCCGATCGCTGCGCCGGACGACAAGGCGCTCGGCGCCTGGTTCGAGACCGTCAAGAGCCGCTACCGGGCGCCGGAGTATCGCAGCTTCTCCTATGTGAAGCTCGAACCGTCCGATATCGCCGATCTCTCCTCCATTTCGGACGAGGCGATCAAGCAGGACTACGAAGCCCACAAGAAGAATTACGAGATCCCCGGCACGCGCACGGTCGAACAGCTGACCTTCGAGACCCGCGAGATGGCCGAGGCGGCGCAGGCCGAACTTGCCTCCGGGACGCCGTTCGACCAGCTCGTCACCGACCAGGGCAAGACGGCGAGCGACGTGCTGCTCGGCGACTTCACCCGCGAGCAGATGCCCGACCAGACCCTTGCGGACGCTGCCTTCGCCGTCACCGCGGAAGGCGGCACGACGCCGGTTGTCGAAGGAACCTTCGGGCCCGTCATCCTGCGCGTCACCAACATCAAGGAAGGCCGCACGCGCACCCTGGACGAGGTAAAGGACGACATCCGCAAGGCGCTCGCCGAGGCCGCCGCCCAGGAAGACATCATGACGATCCACGACCAGTTCGAGGATCTGCGCGCCTCCGGCTCCACGCTTGCCGAAGCTGCCACGCAGCTGAAGCTGAAGCCGGTCAGCGTCAAGCCCGTAGACCGACGCGGCCGCGACATGGCTGAAGCCGAGGTCACGCTTCCGACCCGCGACCAACTGCTGGCCGAGGTGTTCAAGACGGACGTCGGTATCGAGGCCCTGCCGCTCAACATCGGCAGCGACGGCTATCTCTGGTTCGACGTGAGCGAGATCGTGCCCGAACGCGACCGCACGCTCGACGAAGTTCGCGAGAAGGCAACGGCCGACTGGACAGCCGAACAGCAGAAGATCGCCCTCGGCGCCAAGGCGGAGAGCCTCAAGGACCGTCTCGCAAAAGGTGAAACCATTGCAGCGCTCGCCAAGGAACTCGGCCTCGCGGTCGAAACCAAGAGCGGCATTCGCCGCGCGAGCGACGACCCCATCCTCGGACGCTCGGCCGTGACCGCTGCTTTCTCCGGTCCGAACGGCACCGTTGCGGCGGCTCCCGGCGCCGACCCGGAAACGCAGATCCTGCTCAAGGTGACCGCGGTCAGCGAACAGCCGACGACAAACATCCTCGGTGATGATGACGCCCAGGTCCTTGCGCTTGCCAAGGCCGCCGGTGACGATATCCTCGACCAGATGGTCAATCGTCTGCAGAGCGAATACGGCGTGACCATCAATCGCACGCTCGCCGAGCAGGCGATGGTTCGCTAGACCTTGGGGGAAAACGACAGCATGTCCGGACTGAAACCATTTATCGCCAAGGTCGCAACGCGCCAGGTGCTGAGCCGTAGCGAAGCCAGCGACGCCTTCGAAGTCATGATGTCGGGCGAGGCCAGTATGGCCCAGATCGGCGGCTTCCTGATGGCGCTTCGCGTGCGCGGAGAGACGGTCGACGAGATCGCCGGCGCCGTCTCGATCATGCGCTCCAAGATGGTTCCGGTCGAAGCCCCCGAAGACGCCATCGACATCGTCGGGACCGGCGGTGACGGCACCAATACTTACAACATCTCGACCCTCGCCTCGCTGATCGTCGCTGGCGCCGGTGTTCCGGTCGCCAAGCACGGCAACAGGGCGTTGAGCTCGAAATCGGGAACGGCCGACGCGCTCTCGCAGCTCGGCGTCAAGCTCGACATCGATCCGGAAACCATCTCGCGCTGCATTCGTGAGGCGGGCATCGGCTTCATGTTCGCCCAGCTTCATCATCCCGCCATGCGCCATGTCGGCCCGGCCCGCGTCGAACTCGGTACCCGCACGATCTTTAACATCGTCGGCCCGCTTTCGAGTCCCGCCAGCGTCAAGCGGCAGCTCTTCGGTGTCTATTCGCCCGAATGGCTGGTGCCCGGCGCCGAGGCGCTCCGCGATCTCGGCCTGACGAGCGCCTGGGTCGTCCACGGAAGCGGTCTCGATGAGATCACGACGACCGGTCCGACCATGGTCGCCGCGCTGAAGGACGGCGAGATCACCACCTTCGAGCTGACGCCTGCGGATTTCGGCGTCCCGGTCGTTCCGCTGGAGGCGATCCGCGGCGGTGACGGCGTCGTCAACGCGGCCGCGCTGCGTGATGTGCTTGCCGGCGCAAGGACCGCCTATCGCGACGTGGCGCTCTGCAATGCTGCGGCCTCGCTCGTCGTCGCCGGCAAGGCGGAAAACGTCCGCGAGGGTATGGTGCTCGCCAGCCGGTCGCTCGATTCGGGCGCCGCGGCCGCGGCGCTCGACAAGCTGATCGAGGTTTCCAATTCCGTCGCACAGGGCTAAGCTCGCGCCATGACCGATATCCTGAAGCGCATCGAAGTCTACAAGCGTGAGGAGATTGCCGCGGCGAAGGCGGCGGTTCCCCTTGCCGAGCTCAAGGCGATCGCCGCCGACCGGGAGGCTACCCGCGGTTTCTTCCGCGCGTTGGCGGAAAAGCGCGCAGCCGGCCTCTTCGGGCTGATTGCCGAGATCAAGAAGGCGAGTCCGTCCAAGGGGCTGATCCGCCCGGATTTCGATCCGCCGGCACTCGCCGCGGCTTACGAGGCCGGCGGAGCCGCCTGTCTTTCGGTGCTCACGGACACGCCGAGCTTCCAGGGCAGGCTCGAATTCCTCCAGGCTGCCCGCGACGCCTGCGCGCTGCCGGCGCTGCGCAAGGACTTCATGTTCGACGCCTACCAGGTGCACGAGGCACGAGCCTGGGGTGCGGACTGCATTCTCCTGATCATGGCGTCGCTTTCCGATGCGGACGCGACCATGCTCGAGGCCGAGGCGATGGCACTCGGCATGGACGTGCTCATCGAGGTCCATGACGAGGCGGAACTCGAAAGAGCCCTGAAGCTGACCTCGCCGATGATCGGCATCAACAACCGCAATCTGAGGACCTTCGAGGTCGACCTCGCCGTCAGCGAACGGCTTGCTGCGACGGTGCCGGCCGAGCGGCTGCTGGTTGGCGAAAGCGGCATCTTCACCCATGCCGACTGCGTCCGACTCAAGAAGAGCGGCATCACCACGTTCCTCGTCGGCGAGAGCCTGATGCGCAAGGACGACGTGACGGCCGCGACGAAGGCGCTGCTCGGCGGTGGCGCCGGGGTCATGGCCGCGGAATGACCGACGGTCTCACACACATCTCAGCCTCGGGCGAAGCCCACATGGTCGATGTGGGTGACAAGGCCGAAACCGTTCGCATCGCCGTCGCCGAGGGCCGGATCCGCATGAAGCCGGAGACCCTTGCGCTGATCCGCGAAGGGAACGCCAAGAAGGGCGACGTCATCGGCACCGCCCGTATCGCCGGCATCATGGCGGCGAAGCGGACATCCGATCTGATCCCTCTCTGTCACCCGCTGATGCTGTCCAAGGTCACCATCGACATCGACGAGGAACCGCAGCTCCCGGGCCTCAGGGTCACCGCAACCGTCAAGCTCACCGGACAGACAGGTGTCGAGATGGAAGCGCTGACCGCCGTATCGGTCACGTGCCTGACGATCTACGACATGGCGAAAGCCGCCGACAAGGGCATGGAAATCGGCGGCATCCGGCTGATCGAAAAGACCGGCGGGAAATCCGGGCACTATCGCTATCCCGAGGCCTCGTAGATGACCCTTCTTTCGGTCAGCGAAGCGCGTTCCAGGCTCCTCGATCCGGCGACACCGATCGGCCGGACCGAAGTTCTCGACCTCCATGACGCGACCGGCCGCGTGCTCGCCGAAGGCCTTGTCGCGAGGCTGACACAACCTCCGTTCAACGCATCGGCCATGGACGGTTATGCGCTGAGGAGCAGGGATGCCGCCGTCCCCGGCGCCATTCTTCGCGTGATCGGCACGGCCTCCGCCGGCCACGGTTTTGACGGGACGGTCGGCGCAGGAGAAGCCGTGCGGATATTCACGGGAGCGCCGGTGCCGGCAGGCGCCGATGCCGTCCTGATCCAGGAAGACACCGAAAAGCTCGAAGACGGCTGCATCCGAACGACTTTTGCTGCCATTGCAGGCCGTCATATCCGGCCCCGCGGGCAGGACTTCGCCGAGGGGGAAACGGTCCTTACGGCCGGGCAGTCCCTGGACTTCGCACGCGTGACGCTTGCCGCGGCGCTGAATCATCGCGAGGTCGTTGTCTATCGGCGGCCGCTGGTCGCCATTCTGGCGACCGGCGACGAACTCGTGCGGCCGGGAGAACGGCCCGGCCCCGACCAGATTGTCGGATCAAACAGTTTCGGCATTGCCGCCCTGGCGCGTGAGAACGGCGCAGACGTCCTCGATCTCGGCATCGTGCCTGACGATCAGGCGCAGATCACCGCCGCCGTCCGCAAGGCTCAGGAGGCGGGAGCCGACGTTCTCGTGACGCTCGGCGGTGCATCGGTCGGCGACCACGACCTCGTTCAAAAGACGCTGGTCGACGCCGGGATGCGCCTCGATTTCTGGAAGATTGCGATGCGGCCGGGCAAGCCGCTGATGGTCGGCTCGCTCGGAGACATGCGCGTCCTCGGCCTCCCCGGGAATCCGGTTTCGAGCATGGTCTGCGGCCTGCTGTTCCTCGAACCGCTGGTGTGCAAGCTCGCGCGTCGGGCGCCGCGCAACCGTGAAGCGATCGCGAGAACGGCGAACGTCCTGCGCGCCAACGACCGGCGGCAGGACCACCTGCGGGCACGGCTCACCCGGGACGACGAGGGTCGTCTCGTGGCGGAGGCATACGAAAAGCAGGACTCTTCGATGATGACGACCTTCGCCAATTCGGACTGCCTGATCATCCGGCCACCGCATGCGCCGGAACTTGCCCCCGGCTCCCCCTGTTCCGTTCTGCTGCTGAGGCCTCTCGAAGGCTGACAGCATGCGCTCCGACGCGCGAAACCTTTGAGCCGCCCGGCTCCGGACCATATCGTTCAATATCGATAACCATATATCTTGGTCGAATCTTCACGACCAGCTGTCAGGCTGTGAGAATGATCTCCAGTTGGCTCCCGCCACCGGGCGTTCGCCTTTTCATGAATGGCTTTTTAGATAGCAAGATAATGCAGACGAACAGACTTTCGCTTCTTTTTCACGTCTTTCGAGGACTACTCCAAAACCGCTCCGGAAACTTCGGCATCATAACGGCCCTCCTCGTGACTGTGCTCCTTTTGGTCGCCGGCGGCGCAATCGACGTGGCCAGCGCCTATCTCGAGAAGGAGCGGCTGCAGGGACTGCTCGATAGCGCGGTGCTGGCCGCAGTGCACGAGACGGACACCGGTCGCCAGTTCGAGACGGCCAAGCAGTTCCTGGCCTCCGGCGGGGATGCGGGCGTCGACTACGGCAAGGCCCTGACGCTCACCAGAAATAGCGACGGCAGTCTCAGCGGCGTGTATGCCGGCAACAGCGACAGCCCGTTCCTGAGCCTTATCGGCCTTTCGTCCCTCGACGTGTCGGTCACTGCGACGGCCATCGCTGCCACGTCGGCGACGGCCGGAGGCCCCTGCATCTACGTGTTAGCAAGTCGCGGTCAGGACGTGCTGACCAACTCGGGTGCCAACATCACGTCCAAGGCCTGCGAGATCCACGTCCATTCGAAGGCCGCCCCCGCCTTCATCATGAACGCCGGCTCGACGATCGATACCGCCAAGTTCTGCGTGAAGGGCACCAACTACATCAAGAACGGCGGAACCATCTCCAACATGCAGGTCGGCTGTTCCGTCGATCCTGATCCCTATGCCGGCGCGCTGCCCGAGCCGAGCGTGCCTTCCAACTGCACCAGCAGCGGCTGGATCAACGACCAGGTGGTCTCGTTGAAGCCCGGCCTCCATTGCGATACGGGCTTCAATGGCAGTCCGACGATCACGTTCGAACCCGGCCTGCACATCATCCGGGGCCGGATGATCATCAATAGCAACGCGACTGTGGTCGCCGAGGGCGTGACCTTCTATTTCCCCAACGTGTACAGCGAGATCCGCATCAACGGCGGCGTCAAGTTCCGCGGCATCGCGCCGACCAGCGGTACTTACAAAGGCATCCTGATGTTCGAGAAGACGAGCAACCCGGCAAACAATCTCTATTCGCAGCAGTACATCTTCAACGGATCACTCGGCGAGACGCTGGAAGGCATAATCTACCTGCCGAACCGCGACGTCACCTACAACTCGACCACCAATCAGGTGAACCGTATTTCGATGGTCGTGAACAGCATGATCATGAACGCCGCCAACTGGCAGATCGAGCCCTTTGCCTCGTCGGGCGGCGGTTCGGGCGGCACCGCGGCGGGCGCCCGGCTGGTCAACTGACGCGCAGTCTCGTCAGCGATGATCGCCTTCGGCGGCGACCATCGCCGATGAACCGCCACTCTCGCCTTCGAAACCGAGTTGCCGTTTGACGGCCTCCTCTATTTCGTCCTCGATCGCCTTGCGCTGGTCGTCCGGCAGCGCCGCAAGCTGTTCTTCGGTCAGATTGTGGTCGGAGAGCCAGGTCGCGCGGATCCTCTCGGCGAACGTCATCTCCGAATAATCGAGGAACTGCGAGATAACGTCGGCCTGCGCAGCTCTCTTCTCCGCCTTACGCCCAACCTCTTGTTCAGTCTTGCGCGCCTCGAGATCCTCTTCGCTGATGAACGAGCGAGGATTGCTTTTCTCATCCAGAAGCGCGGAGAAATCTGAGTCTCCCGAACTTCGGGAAACGCCCGTTGCACCAAGAATATCCTGCGACGAGAACGTGAGCATTGCAGCGATACGCATGAGAACCTCCAAGGATTGCGAACAGGATGGCGCAGGAGGCTTGCGCGGACCTTGGCTTCGACGCCTGGATATAGAAAACCCGGCTGTCGCAGCCGGGTTTCATCATAGTCTCGGCAATATGGCCGTTCGTCAGACCAGACGACTCTGCTCGACCGCTGCCTCGATGAAGCTCGCAAACAGCGGATGCGGATCGAGTGGACGGCTCTTCAGCTCCGGATGGTACTGGACGCCGATGAACCACGGATGATCCGCATATTCGATCGTCTCCGGAAGCAGCCCGTCCGGCGACATGCCGGAGAAGACGAGGCCACATTCTTCCAGCCGGTCCTTGTAGTCGACATTCACCTCGTAGCGGTGGCGATGACGCTCCGAAATCTCGGTCGAACCGTAGATCTCGGCGATCTTCGTGCCCTTCTTGAGGGATGCCTTGTATGCGCCGAGGCGCATCGTGCCGCCGAGGTCGCCGGAGGCGGCGCGCTTCTCAAGCTGGTTGCCCTTCATCCATTCGGTCATCAGGCCGACGACCGGTTCGTCGGTCTTGCCGAATTCGGTCGAGGAGGCCTTCTCGATGCCGGCGAGATGACGGGCCGCTTCGACGACGGCCATCTGCATGCCGAAGCAGATGCCGAAATAGGGCACCTTGCGCTCGCGCGCGAACTGGGCGGCGAGAATCTTGCCTTCCGATCCGCGCTCGCCGAAGCCGCCGGGCACCAGGATGCCGTTGACCTTCTCGAGATACGGAGCGGGATCTTCCTTCTCGAAGACCTCCGATTCGATCCATTCGAGCTTGACCTTGACGCGGTTGGCGATGCCGCCGTGATAAAGCGCCTCGATCAGCGACTTGTAGGCGTCCTTGAGGCCGGTGTACTTGCCGACGATCGCGATGGTCACCTCGCCTTCCGGCGTACGAATGCGGTTGCAGACCTCTTCCCACTGCTCCAGCCGCGGCTTCGGCGCGGGCTCGATCCCGAAGGCGGCCAGCACCTCGTTGTCGAGGCCTTCCTTGTGGTAGGCCATCGGCACGTCGTAGATGTTCGCGACGTCAAGCGCCTGGATGACGGCCGAAGGACGGACGTTGCAGAAGAGCGAGAGCTTGCGGCGCTCGGCCTCCGGAATTTCGCGGTCTGCCCTGACCAGCAGGATGTCGGGATGAATGCCGAGCGCCTGCAGCTCCTTGACCGAATGCTGTGTCGGCTTGGTCTTCAGTTCGCCGGCCGCCGGGATATAGGGCATCAGCGTCAGATGGACGTAGACGGCGGTGCCGCGCGGGAGTTCGTTGCCGAGCTGACGGATCGCCTCGATGAACGGCATCGCCTCGATGTCGCCGACCGTGCCGCCGATCTCGCAGATCACGAAATCGTAGTCCTCGTTGCCCTCGACGACGAAGTCCTTGATCTCGTTTGTGACGTGCGGAATGACCTGAACGGTCGCGCCGAGGTAGTCGCCGCGACGCTCCTTGTCGATGATGTTCTTGTAGATCCGACCGGTGGTGATGTTGTCGGTCTTCGTCGCCGAACGGCCGGTGAAACGCTCATAGTGACCGAGGTCGAGGTCGGTTTCCGCCCCGTCGTCGGTGACGAACACTTCGCCGTGCTGGGTCGGGCTCATCGTGCCCGGGTCGACGTTGAGATAGGGGTCCAGTTTGCGCAGGCGCACGCGGTAGCCCCGCGCCTGCAACAATGCTCCGAGTGCCGCGGCCGCGATGCCCTTGCCTAGAGAGGAAACCACGCCGCCTGTGATGAATACATATCGCGCCATGGGAGTCACCGGATACCTTTTCGAGACTGATTCCGCCAGCCAAAAAAGATCGTTTCCCGTCTTTTTTCTGAGGCGAGGCGGAATACTTGACAAAAGAAAACCGGCGGACCCGAGAGCCCGCCGGAGTGGAGATTGAAAGCCCGATCAGTTGCCGGTCGGAACGGCGTTCGGGTCGGCCGGCTTCTGGGCCGGGGCCTCACCCTGCGTGCCTGTGACCGGAGCCGTGGTGCCGGCGGCCGGAGCAGTCGTGCCCGAAGCGGGGGCCGTCGTGCCCGAGGCCGGAGCCTGCGCGCCGCCGAGCTGGTCGAGAACGTTGGAGCCGTTGGAGGTACCAGCCGGGATGCGGTCGAGGATGTCGGTCGGCTTCGCCTCGTAGCGGGCGAGAATGCCGAGGCCGAGCGAGGTGATGAAGAACAGCGTCGCCAGGATTGCCGTCGTGCGGGTCAGCGCGTTCGCGGTGCCGCGTGCCGACATGAAGCCGGAGCCACCGCCGATGCCGAGGCCGCCGCCTTCGGACCGCTGGATGAGCACGACGCCGACGAGCGCCAGCACGATCATGAGATGAATGACAATCAAAACGGTCTGCATGGATGTTCCATCCTGCCCATGGGCAAAATCTGAAAGGATTGGCGGCTCTTTACATGAGAGGTCGCATCAAAGAAAGCCCCTCGGCACCAAATCAGGCGAGGAGTTCGCCATAGACGCCGTATATGGCGAGGAAGTCGGCGGCCTTCAAGCTCGCTCCGCCGATCAGCGCGCCGTCGACATTGGCGACCGCCATCAGTTCCTTGGCGTTCGAAGGCTTGACCGAGCCGCCGTAGAGAATGCGCATCTTCTCTCCCTCGGCGCCGAAGCGCTTCACGAGTTCGGAACGCATGAAAGCGTGGGCTTCCCGGACATCCTCGACCGTCGGTGTGAGACCGGTGCCGATCGCCCAGACCGGCTCGTAGGCGATGACGGTGTTCGCCGCCGTTGCTGCATCCGGGAGCGATCCGGCAAGCTGGCCCTTCAGCACGTCGAGCGTGCGACCGGCCTTGCGTTCCGCCTCGGTCTCGCCGATGCAGACGATCGCAACGAGTTCGGCCGCATGGGCGGCCTCCGCCTTCGCCCGGACGAGATCGTCGGTTTCGGCGTGGTCGGTGCGGCGCTCGGAATGGCCGACGATGACGTAGGTTCCGAAGCAATCCGCGATCATCTCGGCCGAGATGTCGCCGGTATGGGCACCGGAGACGTTCTGGTGGCAATCCTGCGCGCCGATCGCGAGCGGGCTGTCGTCGCAGAGCGCGGTCGCGACATACAGCAATGTCGCCGGAGGGCAGATCAGACTTTCGACCTTCTCCGACAGGGGTGATTTCACGCCTTCCGCGATCGCCTTGATCTGGTCGAGCGAGGCACGCGTGCCGTTCATTTTCCAGTTTCCGGCGACCAGCGGACGAACATTCGGTGTCATGGCAAACTCCTACCCCTCTCTAACGTCCCTGCCCGACTAGCAAATGCGGCGATGAAAGGAAAGCGGCCACACTGGTTTTGCAGGACAAAGCGGCCGACATCGCAATAGGTGACCCGACGGTCGGGAGCGAGCGCCTGTCGCCTTACCGGGCCAGGATCCAGTTGAGAATTTCCCGCCAGTCGCTCATGCGCACCGGCGTGCCGTGGGAGCCGGTTTGAAAGAGGGTGAAGCGCGTCGGATATTTCTCGCCATGCAGGCGCCGGTAGAACGCGATCTGGTCGTCGGCCGCGTAGACGCTGTCGCGGCTGCCATGGGTGAAGAACAGCGGAAGCTTCCGCTTGTAGGCGGCGCTGCCGATGAAGGCCGGATCGGTCGCGCCGCCGAGGATCGCCATTCCCGCGAGCCTCTCGACGCTTGCCGCATCGCGCGCAATCCCCCAGCAGATGAAGCTGCCCATGGAGGCGCAGGCAAGCACGACCGGCCTTCCGGAGGATTGCACTGCGCTGAAGCGGATCAGATCGGCGATCGCCGCTACCCCGTCGCTGTCGAAAGAGGGAACGCTCGGTGCATAGTAGGTCCCGCCGTTCTCGACCGCGAGGTTCTTCAGCCGGTTGAAGTTGCCGCCGAAGGTGAAGTCGTTCGCGCCCAGCCTGCGGTCGCCGCCGCGCCCGTGGATGAAGATCACGGTGAAGCGGCTCCCTTCGGCGACGCCGGTCCGCGTGACGGCGAGCTTCCGTGTGCCGAGCTCCGGGGTCTCGTCGACCTGCTGGCGTCGCACCCCGAGCGAGACATAGGCGGACTTCACTCTGCGTTCGGGGATCTGGTCGCGGCCGTTGATGTCGCGCATCTCCTGATAGTCGACGACCTTGAAGTCGCCGCCATCGCCGGTCTCGATCACCGTCTGGCTGGAAAAGAGTTCGTCCTTGAAGGGTTGGAGCGCACCGGAATCGGCCTTCGTCGCGCCTGCAAGGAACAGCAATGCGCCGAAAGCGCGAGCAAGGCGGAAATGAGCTGTGGACATCTCGACGACCGTCGCCTCCTTGCCGGAACGCGCCTTGCCATTGCCGGCCGGCGACCGCAAAGCTTGCCTGAACGAACGCGGCGCCGGTCCGACCACGTCGCGCCTGCGCCGCCTTTCTGGCACAATTCGGGTGATTCGCAAGGGCGATCAGGTGTGGACGCCATGCTGGTTCCGCCCGACGAAATAGATTATTGAACGACGCCATGGACGACAACAGCGATCTCTTTGCCGGCATGCCTCTCGGCCCGAGGCCCGAGCAGACCCCTGCCCCGACCACGCCATCCGAGCCTTCGAACGAGGCCGCGAAGCCGCGCGCCGCGCCTGCTACGTCGACCGACAGCGAATATGGCGCGTCCTCGATCCGGGTGCTCGAAGGACTGGAGCCGGTGCGGATGCGGCCGGGCATGTTTATCGGCGGCACCGACGAGAAGGCGCTTCATCACCTCTTCGCCGAAGTCATCGACAACTCGATGGACGAGGCGGTGGCCGGCCATGCCGACTTCATCGACGTCCATCTCGACGCCGAAGGCTTCCTGACGGTCACCGACAACGGCCGCGGCATCCCGGTCGAGAACCATCCGCAGGTGCCGGGCAAGTCGACGCTCGAAGTCATCATGACCAAGCTCCATGCCGGCGGCAAGTTCGACGGCAAGGCCTACGAGACCTCCGGCGGTCTCCATGGCGTGGGCGTTTCCGTCGTCAACGCACTCTCCGACAGCCTGGAGGTCGAGGTTGCCCGCAACCGGAAACTCTATCGCCAGCGCTTCTCCCGCGGCGTGCCGCTCGGTGGCCTCGAAGAACTCGGCGAGGTCCACAATCGCCGCGGCACACGCGTGCGCTTCCACCCGGACCCGCAGATCTTCGGCGACAAGGCGAAGTTCGAGGCGGCGCGCATCTTCCGCATGGCCCGCTCCAAGGCCTATCTCTTCGGCGGCGTCGAAATCCGCTGGAGTTGCGATCCGAGCCTCGTGCCGGAAGGCGGCGACGTCCCGGACAAGGCCGTCTTCCATTTCCCCGGTGGTCTCAAGGACTATCTTGCTGCAACCCTCGGAAAGGACTTCACCGTCACCCGCGAGATCTTCGCCGGACGGACGGAGAAGACCGGTGGCCACGGCGCCATGGAATGGGCAGTCACTTGGTATGGCGGCGACCCCGCGCTCCACTCCTACTGCAACACGATCCCGACGCCGGAAGGTGGCACGCACGAAGCGGGCCTGCGCATCGCGCTCACCAAGGGGCTCAAGAATTATGCCGAACTGACGCAGAACAAGCGCGCGCAGCAGATCACCACCGACGACGTGATGATCTCCGCCGTCGGCATGCTCTCCGTCTTCATCCGCGAGCCGGAATTCGTCGGCCAGACCAAGGACAAGCTCGCAACCGTCGAAGCCCAGCGCATCGTCGAGAACACATTGCGCGATCCCTTCGACCATTACCTCGCGGACAATCCGGCCGAAGCGGCGAAGCTGCTCGACTGGGTGATCGAGCGCGCCGAGGAACGCCTCCGGCGGCGCAAGGAAAAGGAAGTCAACCGCAAGACGGCGGTGCGCAAGCTCCGCCTGCCCGGCAAGCTTGCCGATTGCGCCCAGAACACCGCGGAAGGCGCCGAGCTCTTCATCGTCGAAGGTGACTCGGCCGGCGGCTCGGCCAAGCAGGCGCGTAATCGTTCCAATCAGGCGATCCTGCCGCTGCGCGGCAAGATCCTGAACGTCGGCAACGCCAGCCGCGAGAAGCTGATGGCCAATCAGCAGATCGCCGATCTCGTCCAGGCCCTCGGTTGCGGCACGCGCACGAAGTATCGCGACGAAGACCTCCGCTACGAACGCATCATCGTCATGACCGATGCGGATGTCGACGGCGCCCATATCGCCTCGCTGCTCATCACCTTCTTCTATCAGGAAATGCCAGAGCTCATCCGCGGCAATCACCTCTATCTCGCCGTGCCGCCGCTCTATGTCATCCGCCAGGGTGCGAAGACCGTGTACGCCCGTGACGATGCCCACCGGGCGGAGCTGATGGAGAGCGTGTTCAAGGGTAAGAAGGTCGAAGTCGGCCGCTTCAAAGGTCTGGGTGAGATGATGCCGGCCCAGCTCAAGGAGACGACCATGGACCCCGGCAAGCGCACGCTGCTGCGGGTCGAGATCGACGACGTCGATTTCGAGGGTACCCGCGACGCGGTGGACGCACTGATGGGCTCGAAGCCCGAAGCCCGCTTCCGCTTCATCCAGGAGCGCGCGATCTTCGCCGAGAACCTCGACATCTGACGGCAGGAGTGCCGCGAGGCCGATGGTGAGCATTCGCAGGTCCGGGAGAGATGTCATTAGTCAGACACAAACATCCCTGATATAAGGTCGACAGCCGTCACCCGGCACTGTTTGAGCTTGAATGCTGCCGTGGTGTAACAAGTGTGTAGCGCCCGCCCGCAAGTCTGCGGCGCTCGGGCCACGCCTTCATCGCAAGGCCGAAGAGATCGAGTGCCTATCGTCGTGAGCATGACCGAGAACAACAAAAAACCGAACGCACCACGCTGGCTCGGGCCGGTGGCGCCGAGCCGGACGGCCCTTATTCCGCCGATTTCCGCAGCCCGCTGGCTCCTCGTCCTGATCGTGATCGCCGGCATCTATTTCTTCCACGGCTTTGTGGTGCCGGTGCTGGCGGCGCTTGTCATCGCATTCGCGAGCTGGCCGCTCTACAAGGAGCTCCTGCGCAGGATCGGCGGCAACACCACGCTCGGCGCGACGCTCGCGATCCTCTTCATCATCGCCTTCCTGGTGGTGCCGATCGGCATCGCCGTCAGCTATACGATCGGCGAAACACGGCAGTGGATCGGCTGGGCACTCGAGGTCAACCGCTCCGGCGCGCCGCCGCCCGACTGGATCACCGCGCTGCCGGGCGTCGGGCCCTGGCTCGGGGAAAAATGGCAGGAGCACATCGGATCACCGGGTGCCATAGGCGAACTCATCCAGATCGTCAGCGGCGCCAACATCGGCAACATCTACCGGGCACTGATCGCGGCAGGCGATGGAGCCTTCCACCTGGTGCTGACCCTGCTTTTCATGCTGATCGCCCTGTTCTTCGTCTATCGGGATGGCTCGAATTTCACCCGCCAGCTCGACATGCTCGGGGAGCGAATCCTCCCGACCCGCTGGGAACGCATCTCCCGCGTCGTGCCGGCGACCATCAGCTCGACCGTGACCGGCATGACCCTGATCGCCATCGGCGAAGGCATCGTGCTCGGCACCGCCTATTGGCTCGCCGGAGTACCGTCACCCGTGACGCTCGGCGTCCTCACGGGGGTCATGGCGCTTGTCCCCGGCGGCGCGCCGCTCTCATTTACCCTCGTCTCCACCTACCTGCTGGCGCGGGGCTCCTATGTCGCCGGGCTTGGGCTCCTCGCATGGGGCACGGTGGAACTCTTCGTTGTCGACAAGACCGTCCGGCCGCGTCTCGTCGGCGGGCCGATCAAGCTGCCGTTCCTGCCGACGTTCTTCGGCCTCGTCGGTGGCGTGAAGACCATGGGCTTCCTCGGCCTTTTCATCGGCCCGGTGCTGATGGCGCTCATCGTCTCCATCTGGCGGGAATGGATGCGCGAGGTCGAGCTGTCCGAGCCGCGCGATGCGGCTGGCATGGAGCCGGTGATCGATGAGCTCCCGCCCGAGACGCCCCTGATCCGCAAGGCCTCGGCTCCGTGAGAAAAGCGCGGGAAGATCCTTCCCGTGCCGGCAGCCGTCAGAGCCGCTTTTCCATGAAGAGGCTCAAAGGATCCGGCCTGTAATCGCCGAAGGGCCCGATCTCTCCGTAGCCGAAGCGGCGATAGAGCCCCAACGCTTCCGGCTGGCTGATCCCGGTTTCGAGCCGGATTGCGGAAACGCCCCTCTCCCTTCCGAGCGCCTCGATCGTCTCCATGAGCAGACGGCCGATCGACAGGCCACGAGCCTCGGGATCGACGAACATGCGCTTGATCTCGGCAGTGCCGTCACCCGCCTCCACCAGCGCGCAGCAGCCGACGATGCGGCCGTCGTGGCGTGCGACGAAGAAGTTCACGCCGGGCTTCTCCAGCGATGAAATATCCAGCATATGGTTGCTCTCGGCCGGATAGAGCGAGGCCATGTAGGCGTCCGACAGTTCGAGAAGGCGCAGGACGTCCGCCTGGCGGGGCGGTTCGGCAGTGATCGTCACGGTCATGGAAGAACAAACCCGGTTTCAACATTGGCCAAGGCCCGGCACACTGGCCGAGGCAGCCAAGCAATGGCGGCTTTCGCCGCATCGATCAAGTGGCGGCCGGGCACGCCGTTGTTCATTAAATTCCGTTCAGGATCGGCATTCGCCATGGTGTCGCTCGAATGCCGGCGTTAACAGATCTTAACGCGATGCAGATTCAGGGGACCAGCCGCATGAAAACAGCCGCCATCATGATGACCATTCTCGGCTGCGACGACAGTGTCAGCCAGTGCCACTATATCGACACGGCCGACCAGAAATGGGTTTCGATCGAGCTTTGCCACGCCGCGTCGGAGCAAGTCCTCGAAGGTTATTCGGGCGCCAGCTACCCCATGGTGATCGCCGTTTGTCAGCCTCCGGAGAATGCCGGAAACGAGGCCGCGGCCGCCCCCCAGGCAGCCGAAGCGCCGCCTGCCGATATGGCAAAGCCGCCCGTTGAGCAACAGGAGAGCCTTACGGCCAGGGCCGTCGCGAAAATCCGCGGCGTTCTGCCCGGAACCGAACGGATCAAGATGGTGTTCGAGACACCCCTGCACGTGGTCGCAGACGGCTATTCCTGGGTCGCCAAGAAACTGACGCCTTAAATCGTCTCAGGCCGCCGTGAGCGCAAGCCCGGTCGCGTAATCACGGGCAAGACGACGCTGGTCGATGATCGCGAGCTTCTCGACCATGTCGAGAAGCGCTCTTGCGGTCTCGCTTTCCGGCGGTTCTTTGCGATAACGCTCGATCAGACGAGCGGAAACGCTCTCCATTTCGCTGCCACAGGCTGCCTGGATCGCGTTCCGCCAGAGCATGATCGCCTCGACGAAAACCGGGCTTACCTCCCGCGGCAGCCCTGTCGTTTCGAGGAGCGCGCGAACCGCATGGAAGCGCCCCGTCGCGAGGATGGACCGGACGCGTCGTTCATCGACACCCGACAGGCTCACCATGCCGGCAGCGAAGAAGTCGGTGCGCCCCGAGCACAGGGCATGCATGAGGAAGGCGGGCGTCAAGCGGCCGGTGTCGCGCAGATGTTCGACCAGCGATGGAAGTTCGTCGGGCAGTACGTTGGCGGCAATGGTGATCGTCGCACTGGCGCCCGCCTCGCGGATCAGATTATCGATGCGACGGCTGTCGACCGCCGCCCTGACAAGGCCGAAGCTGGTGAGCGCTTCCGTCACATGCTGGACGAGCAGCTGGCGGGCATCGGCCGGAAGGTCGTCGCGATCGAGCAGCAATGCCCGGACATTCTCATCACCGCCGTGCCGTTCGGCGATCCGCTTCAACGTAAAGCGTGCGATCGCGGCCGACGGGTTCTCGAGCAGTACCAGTGTCTCCGCCGCATCGCCGATCTCCGCGAGCGCGGCGGCAAGTCCCCGACCGATATGCGGACGGGCGGCGATGAGCATGCGGGTTGCGCCTGATCCCCGGCCGGCGAGATCGACGAGATCCATTTCACTGAGAACGGGGGACCGGAGGATCACCAGAGAGGCGATCTCGGGCTGATCCTCCGCAAGTGAGATCATCAGGGGGCGCGGCGCCTCCTGTGAGTCGGCAAGCGCCTCGGCGAGCGCAAGGCGAACCCGCGGCGACGGGTCGTCCAGCAGATACGTCATCGCCACCTTGGCAGCGCGCCGCTCTTCGGCGGCCATTCTCGAGCGCAGGAACGCCCGTGCAAGAGCATTGGCCGCCCGCGCGCGATCCACCGCCCTTGCGGTCTCAACCCAACGAAGAAATGTCTCTACGATCAATTCCAGCCCCAGCGGATTCAAGCGAGTCCCCATGGCCTTTCAGCCACGGTTTCACGTTATCGCCAAAGTGTTTAAGATTGGTTCACCATATCCGTTAACCACGAGGCTTCCCTTGAAAACACATGGGCGATTTGAGCTCGGCGGCCAGCGCATCAGGTCCGTGCTTTTGCAGGGGCTTTTTGGCGAGCGCGGAGACTTTGCCGGCGCCGACGCCGTTGCAATCGACATGCGGGGAGATCGGCTGAGCGAGATCGCGAATATGGAGGATGCTCTCCAAGCATTCGTCCGAAGAATGGGCACGCAGACGACTCCGCCCGCACTTCTCGCGCTTGTTCCGCAAGCTCACGACACGGAGGCGCTCACCCTGGCCCTCTCCCTCGTTGTCCCCCACGGGCCGGATGCAATCCTGCTCTGCGGCGCGACCTGTGGCGTGGACGTGCAGAAGGCCGATATCATGCTGTCGGTAGAAGAAGCGAAGGCGGGCCGTGTGGTCGGCCGCACGGCGATCCTTGCCGTTGCCGGCGACAATCCGAAAGGGCCGCTTTCGGCGATGAGTTTTGCCGGAAAATCCGGACGTCTGGCGGCACTTGCATGGAGTCCCACGGCTCTTGCCGCGAACCTCGGGGTAGTCGCCTCCCTCGACTCGATGCCCCTTCCCTGCGGCCTGGCGACCGCACGCGGGCTCATATTGCTCGGCGCGGCGTCGGCCGGCGTCTCCGCCATTGACTGGCTGGGAGCGGAGGCCGACGAGGACCGCGTGTCCGAGGCGTGTAGGACCGCGTTGCGGGATGGCTTTTCCGCCATGATCTGCGAGCGACCGGAACAGGTCGCGACAGTCAATCGCCTCTTCTCGTGAGACAGCGTCAGGTTTGCGAGGGCGGCGCCGGCCGCAAGACCTCGAAGGTCGCCGACGCCTCCGCATAGTCCATATAACCCATCCGCGCCATCGGCCTTGCCAGCGCGGCGTCGAAACGGCCGTCGCGCAGCACCCGTTCATCGATATGGATGCCGACGACCTCGCCGAAGACCGCGTAGCTGTCGGAGAATCCGCCGACAGCCGTCTTCAGCCAGTGGATTTCCGTAACCTTGCACTCGAAGGCCGCAAGCGCCTCGCCGACATAGGGCGCATCGACCATCTTGCCGGCGACGGGCGTGAGGCCCGCAATCGAAAACTCGTCGACACCATAGGGCACGACGACCGATGATTCGTTCATCGGCTTCAGGATCTCTGCGCCGACGAAGCTGGTTGTGAAGACGCCAGTCTCCTCGACGTTGCGCAACGTGTCCTTTCGTCCACTCGATGAGAACATCACGATCTTCGGCCGGTCGCTGACGGCATTGAAGAAGGAATAGGGCGAGAGATTGATCGAGCCGTCCCGCCCCTTCGAGCCGATCCAGCCGATCGGCCGCGGCGTCACGATCGCCTTGAATGGATCGTGCGGCAGGCCGTGCCGGTTCGTATCGGTCGTATAGAACATCATTCGTCTCCACCGACCCATGTTACGACGTCCGTGAGTGACGGGCGCGGACGCTCGGTGACGGGGAAGGTCGTCGAGCCGATATGGATGAAACCGGCGACCTTTTCTCCAGGAGCCACGCCGAGCAAGGGATAGGCACCCTCGTCATAGGCGAACCACTCGGTAAGCCAGTTCGAGACGTAGCCATGTGCATTGGCCGCCATCAACAGGTTGAGGCAGACGGCACCGGCCGACATCAGTTGCTCCCATTCCGGGATCTTCTGGTGCGGAGCGGCACGGCTGACGACGGCGATCACGACCGGCGCCCGGGTAAACCGGGTCTTCTCGACGGCCTGCATCTCGCCGCTCAGGTCGGGGTTCTTCTCCATCGCCATGGCAAGGAGCGCATCGCCGATCCGCGCCCGTTCGGCGCCCCGATAGACGATGAAGCGCCAGGGCGCCAGCTTGCCGTGATCGGGAACCCTGACGGCCAGCGTCAGAATCGCTTCAATCTCCTCTCTCGACGGTCCGGGTTCACACATCTGGAAGGCGGGGACGGAGCGGCGAGTCGCCAGATATTCGGCAAGGCGGATGTCATTTTTCATGTTGATTTGCTTTCCCTTCGGCTAGCACGACGGACAAGTCTTGAAATTGCCATCGCATTCGGATTGAAGTTGCTTCCATTGGTGAGGAAGTCAACTGATTGTGCATCCCATGAGAGTTCATCGTTTTGTCGCCCGCCTGGCCCTCATGCTGGCGGTCAGCCTGCCGGCGATGCCATCGACGGGAGCGGACGATGCGTTCAAGTCGTTCAAGCAACTCGACAGCACCGCCAAAATGCCGAAGCTCAAGGCCTTCTCCCCGGATTTTGGCGCGACGCTGAAGCCTCCGGTCGCCAAGAACATCGTCTTCGAAGCCAAGCTCACCGGCGATGGAGAGCCGGTTCAGCAGGGCCTCTCCTGGCGCGTTTTCAGTCCCATTCCCGCCGATGACGGAAAACTGCCGCTCGTCGCCAGTTCCGAGGGAGGATCGGCCGATTTCCAGCTTTCGCCGGGCGACTATTTCGTCAACGTCTCGTTCGGCCGTGCCGGCGCCACAAAGAAACTCACGGTTCCGGAAAGCGGCGACGTCGACAAGCAGGTCCTGGTGCTCGACGCCGGCGGCATTCTTCTGAACGCCGTCTCGGGCGACGATACCCGCATTCCGACGGCCGATCTGAAATTCAGCGTCTACTCTTCGGAAACGCAGGAAGACGGCGAGCGCGGGCTGGTGATGGCCAATGTCAAACCGAACACCATCGTGCGGCTGAACACAGGGACTTACCACGTCGTTTCGGAATACGGTTCGGTCAACGCCGTGGTGCGGGCCGACCTGAAGGTCGAGGCCGGCAAACTCACGGAAGCGACCATCCAGCACCGCGCCTCGCAGATCAGCTTCAAGCTGGTGTCCGAGGCCGGTGGCGAGGCGATCGCGGATACCGCCTGGTCGATTCTCACGGCCTCCGGCGACGTGGTCGCCGAAAGTGTCAGCGCCTTCCCGGTCATGGTCCTCGCCGAGGGCGGCTATACGGCGATCGCCCGCAACAAGGACAAGATCTACCAGAAGGACTTCACCGTCGAAGCCGGCCACAACATCGACGTCGAACTGATCCTGAACTGACACGCCTTTCAGCTCCCCGCACACCACGAAAAAGCCGGCAGCCCCCGAAGAGCCTGCCGGCGTTCATTCATGATCGCGGACTGATCAGGCGCGGGCGTTTTTCGCCTCGACCTTGCGCTTGACGTCTGGCGGCGTCGCTTCCCAGGAGAGCGCGGAAACCGCCTCGCCGAGCGACATCGACACCTGCTCCTGCGAGCCGAGGCGACGGATATTGACCGTGCGCTCCTCCGCCTCGCGCTTGCCGCAGACGATGATCACCGGAACCTTGGTCACCGAATGTTCGCGGACCTTGTAGTTGATCTTCTCGTTGCGGAAGTCGGTCTCCACCGTCATTCCGGCCTCGCGCAGGGCGTCCGCCACCTCGTTGCCGTATGCATCGGCATCCGAGGTGATCGTTGCGACAACCACCTGGACCGGAGCGATCCAGAGCGGCATGTGCCCGGCGAAGTTCTCGATCAGGATGCCGAGGAACCGCTCCATCGAGCCGCAGATCGCCCGGTGGATCATCACCGGCTGGGTCTTCTCCGAGTTCTGGTCGATGTAGAAGGCGCCGAAACGCTCCGGCAGGTTGAAGTCGACCTGGGTCGTACCGCACTGCCACTCACGGCCGATCGCATCCTTCAGCGTGTATTCGAACTTCGGCCCGTAGAAGGCGCCCTCGCCCGGCAGGATGCCGGTCTTGATGCGCCCGCCGGACTGCGCCTCGATCTTCTGCAGCACTTCCATCATGACGCCCTCGGCGCGGTCCCAGAGCTCGTCGGAACCGACGCGCTTCTCCGGACGGGTCGAGAGCTTCACGACGACCTCGTCGAAGCCGAAGTCCTTGTAGACCGAGAGGATCAGGTTGTTGATGCGCAGGCATTCCGCCGCCATCTGGTCGTCGGTGCAGAAGACGTGCGCGTCGTCCTGCGTGAAGCCGCGCACACGCATCAGGCCATGCAGAGCGCCGGACGGTTCGTAACGGTGAACGATGCCGAATTCCGCAAGTCGAACGGGCAGTTCGCGGTACGACTTCAACCCATGCTTGAAAATCTGTACGTGACCCGGGCAGTTCATCGGCTTCAGCGCGAAGACACGGTCGTCCTCGTGGTCCTCGCCGGCGACCGTCACCTTGAACATGTTGTCGCGATACCATCCCCAGTGGCCGGAGATTTCCCACAGCGACTTGTCGAGCACCTGCGGTGCGTTGACTTCCTGGTACGTACCGGAAAGCCGGCGACGCATGTAAGAGACCAGCGTCTGGAACATGCGCCAGCCCTTGCCGTGCCAGAAGACGACGCCGGGGCCTTCTTCCTGGAAATGGAAGAGATCCATCTCGCGGCCGAGCTTGCGGTGGTCGCGCTTTTCTGCTTCCGCCAGGATGTGCAGGTAGTTGTCGAGATGTTCCTGCTCCGCCCAGGCCGTTCCGTAGATGCGGGTCAGCATTGGGTTGTTCGAGTCACCACGCCAGTAGGCACCGGCGACCTTCATCAGCTTGAAGGCCGTTCCGATCTGTCCGGTCGAGGCCATGTGCGGGCCGCGGCAGAGGTCGAACCAGTCGCCCTGATAGTAGATCTTGAGGTCCTGGTCCTCCGGGATCGCATCGACAAGCTCGACCTTGTAGGCTTCACCCTTCCCGGCGAAGACTTCCCTCGCCTTGTTGCGCGGCCAGACTTCCTTGGTGAACGGCTTGTTGCGCTGGATGATCTCCTTCATCTTCTTCTCGATCTTCGGCAGATCGTCGGGCGTGAAGGGTTCGTCCTTGGCAAAATCGTAATAGAATCCGTTCTCGATCACCGGACCGATCGTCACCTGGGTTCCCGGCCAGAGCTCCTGCACGGCCTCGGCCATGACATGGGCGGCATCGTGACGGATGAGTTCCAGCGCGCGGGGATCGCTGCGCGTGACGATTTCGATCTTCGCGCCGTCGGTGACCGGATCGGCAAGATCGGTCATCACACCGTTCAGCGTGACGGCGACGGCCTTCTTGGCCAGCGACTTCGAGATCGATTCGGCGACGTCCCGACCGGTCGCGCCGGCAGGAAAACTGCGCTCGGAACCATCGGGAAATTTCAGGGAAACGGAAGCAGACATGAAGTTCTCCTTATCCAGTCCCGCCAACGAATGCGGGTGGTGAAAGGGCCGGAGTCGACCGGCCGCGACGTCGCGCGTGATACCGGGAAATCCGCCGGGAGTAAAGGCGATAGCCGGCTAGAGTATCCGTGTCGGTCAAGGCAACGATACTCTAGCTGAACCAGAACTGCTTCGCCCCGTCAGGCAGGTCGGAAAGGCCTTGATCCAGCACCGCATCGCCGAGCGTCTCCCTGAGAACGGCCGCCACATCCGCGATGGCGCTTTCGGTCGAGAGATTGTGGTCTGGCCGCAGCGCCTTCACTTCCCGCGTCATCTCTTCCCTCGGGCCGAAGGCTTTTCGCGGTTCGTCGAGGTCCCACTCGCGAATGAAGAGTGCGCGCAGACAGGCCGGCAATAGTTGCGCGAACGCGATCGCCTGTGCCGGCTCCAGGCGACGGCGAAACGTGCGCAGCACGCCATCCACCATGGTGAAGGCCTGGTTGGTGGTGCCGAGGCCGGCGCGGTCACGAACGGAAACAAGGAAGTTCTCGAAATCCCTTGTGGCTTGTCGATACTCCATCGGAACCGTCATGACGTCGTTTCCTCTCTCTCGCAGCGGAGGCGTCAGCCGCGGAGACGCACCCCGTGTTTCGCTCTCAACGGCTTATGTCCGACCGGTGCAGGCCCACCCGCCAGTAGCGCCAGGGCGCCCACCAGTGGTAGCGCTCGTCCAGCGTCTCCGGCACCGGATCGTAGCCCCAGGTGCCACCCGGCCCGCAGCGTCCGACGCGGAAGAGCGTCAGGAAGCCGCCCGCCCAGAGCCCATGTCGGGCGATCGCCTCGTAACCGTATTCCGAGCAGGTCGGCATGTGGCGGCAGGAATTGCCGACGAAGCCGGAGAGCGTCAGTTGATAAAGGCGGATGAACCCCATGCCGAGGAGCCGGCCGGGTGTCTTGGCGAAGGGGCCGGACCAATTGCGACCACGGCGCACCGGCAGCTCATGATCGTGACCGCCGCCACACTCGGGAGCATTGCACATCGTCAGCCCGCCACCGCGGCCGGCCGTTTTGCCTCGACCTGGTCGATTGCATCCACCACGGCGTCGAAAGTCAGCATGGTGGAGGCGTGCCGCGCCTTGTAGTCCTTCACAGGCTTCAGGAACCGCATGTCCTCGAAACGGCCCGTCGGCCCATCGCCGTCGGCCTTCAGCATGGCGAGCATATCTTCCCTCGCCCGGCGAATCTCGTCTGCGGTGGCGCCGACGACATGGCGCGCCATGATCGAGGAGGACGCCTGACCGAGGGCACAGGCCTTCACCTCATGGGCGAAATCGGTGACAACGCCACCATCCATGTTCAGGTAGACCCTGACCTTCGAGCCGCAGAGCTTGGAGTGCTTTTCGGAGACCGCATCGGCATCCGGCAAGGTTCCGATCCGCGCGATATTGCCGGCAAATTCGAGGATCTTGCTGTTGTAAATGTCGTCCATGCGCTATCGAACCCTAGAATGCGATGCTATTAGCGGCCCGTTCCGGGCAACTGTCGACGCCCCGGCAACAGTGTGTCGCACCGTCATTCCTTCACATGCCGCGTCGGTCTCACTATATAAGAAGTGCAAACGCGGTCCAAAGAAAACAAGAGCCTTGTCGCGCACGGCCACGGACAAACGAGAGATATGGGCTTGCCATCATGAGCCGAGTTACGCATTTACAGGCTGGAAGAACACAAAACGCCGTCGGGCCGTCGACGGACCGGGAGACCGAAGGCATGGACGCATTCGCCAAGAAACTGTCGCAGGAGAGCGCTCGGCCGACCCGCGAGGAAGCGGAGGAAGCCGTTCGCGTGCTGCTGCGCTGGGCCGGCGACGACCCCGCCCGCGAAGGGCTGATCGACACCCCGAAGCGCGTCGTGAAGGCCTATAGCGAGCTCTTCGCCGGTTACGACGCCGACATCGAGGACGTGCTGGGCACGACCTTCGAAGAAGTCGCCGGCTATGACGACATCGTGCTCGTCCGTGACATCCCGTTCTTTTCCCATTGCGAGCACCACATGCTGCCGGTGATCGGCAAGGCGCATATCGCCTACCTGCCGTCCGGCCGCGTGCTCGGGCTTTCGAAGATCGCCCGCATCGTCGAGGTCTTCGCCCGCCGTCTGCAGACGCAGGAAGCGATGACCGCGCAGATCGCCGATGCGATCAACCATGGTCTCAGCCCGCGCGGCGTGGCTGTCTTCGTCGAAGCCGAGCACATGTGCATGGCGATGCGCGGGGTCCAGAAATCCGGCTCCACCACGCTCACCACCACCTTCACCGGCAGCTTCAAGGACAATGCCGCCGAACAGGCGCGCTTCATGTCCATGGTGCGTGGCCGTTGACCCCCGTAACACGTCCGAAAGACAGGTCATGACCATCACGTTCGAACCTCCCCCGGCGGACAAGGGCGCGCTGGAGGCGGAGGGTGCCTTCACGCCGAAATTCGATGCCAACGGCCTCGTGACCGCAGTCGTGACCGATGCGCGCGACGGCGAATTGCTTATGGTGGCCCACATGGACGCCGAAGCACTCGGCCTGACGCTGGAAAGCGGGATCGCGCACTATTTCAGCCGCTCCCGCAACAAGATATGGAAGAAGGGCGAAACCTCCGGTAATCTCCAGCATGTGAGGGAAATGCGCGTCGACTGCGACCAGGACGCCGTCTGGCTGAAGGTCGAGGTCGCCGGACATGACGCCACCTGCCACACCGGCCGCCGCTCGTGCTTCTACAGGCGTGCGACATTGGCCGGCGGCGAAGCGCGACTCGAGATCGTCGACCACGACCGGCACTTCGACCCGGACGCAGTCTACGGAGACGCATCAAAGGGCTGACTTCGATCCAGGACGACACATCGGCGCCCTTTCGTTAAACGGTTTGGTAAGTCTCCGGTGCGTTAATCCAGGCATTGGGAGCGTTCAGCCAAGGGTGTGCGTAGATGCTGAACTGGAATACGAGGAACAATCCGTCTGCCGCGGGGCCCGTCCAGGGAAGCGGCCAGGAGCCGATCGTCATCGATCCCGGCCCTGTTCCCTCGCCACCGAAAAAGGCACCGATCGCGCTCGCGCTCGGCGGCGGAGCCGCCCGCGGATGGGCGCATATCGGTGTGCTCAGGGCGCTCGACGAAGCAGGCGTCGAAGTGAGCATGATCGCCGGCACCTCGATCGGCGCACTGGTCGGCGGCTGTTATCTGGCCGGCAAGCTCGATGAGCTCGAACTCTTTGCCCGCTCGCTGACGATGCGACGCATCGCATCCCTGCTCGACCTCACGATCGGCGGTGGCGGCCTCCTCGGCGGCATGCGCCTCACCAAGCGGATGCAGGAACATCTGCAGGGGCTTGCAATCGAGGATCTGCCGAAGCCCTTCATCGCAGTCGCCTGCGAGCTCAAGACCGGCCATGAGGTCTGGATCGACGGCGGACCGCTGATCACGGCCCTGCGCGCCTCCTACGCCCTTCCCGGCATCTTCGAACCGGTTCACTGCAACAACCGCACGCTGATCGACGGAGCACTGGTCAATCCGGTGCCGGTTTCGGTCTGTCGTGCCTACGAACAGCCGCTGGTGATGGCTGTAAACCTGCATTACGACCTTTTCGGCCGCTCGGCCGTCGTCAAGCACAAGGCTGCCGAAATCGCGTCGCCCGAAGGAGAGCCGCGGAAGCATCACGGCCGCCTCGGCATGACCGGCGTCATGGTTCAGGCCTTCAACATTATCCAGGATCGCATCTCGCGCGCCCGGCTTGCCGGTGACCCGCCGGATCTGGCCCTGCAACCGCGCGTCAACGATATCGGCCTTTCGGAGTTTCACCGCGCCGGCGAAGCGATCGACCGCGGCTATGAGGAGGCAAAGCTCCGCCTGGGCGAACTCAAGCGGATGCAGGAAGCCTCCATTCGCTGAGCCGTCGGCGGCAGCGGCCCGCTATCCGGCGATATAGGCCTTGATCTGTTCCGCCTCTGTCTCGATGTCGCGAATGCGGGACTTCACCACGTCCCCGATCGAGATGATGCCGGCGAGTTTGCCGTCCTTCTCCACCGGAACGTGACGGAAACGCCGGCCGGTCATCACCTCCATCAGCTCGTTGACGGTCGTCTCTTCGCTGCAGCAGTGGACGTTCTTGGTCATCACGGCGGCGACCGACTGGCTCAGACTGATCGAACCGCTGCGACCGACGGCCCGAACGAGGTCACGTTCGGTGAAGATTCCGGCGATCTTTCCCTTCGCGTCACAAACCACGGCAGCGCCGATATGGTTCTCCTCCAGGATGCGCGCGGCGTCAGCAAGGGTGGTATCGGGCGCAATGGTGACGACGTTGCGGCCCTTCTCTTCGAGCATACTCCTGACCGTTGCAGACATGGTTCCTCCTTTTCCAGATCGCTGGCATTCAATGGACCGCCATCAGCCCCTCCCGGCCGCGACGGAACACTGAAAATGGTGCCCCTATTCAAGGAAGTTTGCAACAAGTTCGACGGTTCGGCCAACCCTGCCAAACGAGGGGTTTGCGCCTCCGCGATCGTCAGACCGGTTCAACCACGTCGCTGCGGGCGGTCGAAGGCGGCAAATCCCAGAAAGCCGACGAGGAAGCCGCCGATATGCGCATCCCAGGCAACCGCCCCGGAGAGCGCGCCCACCAGCGGCAGCCCGATCGCAATCACGAGATTGCCGAAGAGCCAGACGACGATGAACACCACCACCGTCCGCTGACGGAGCGCCGCGGGAATGGAAAGTCTCGGGAGCGGCCGGTCAGGCTGGACACGAACCGATCTTCCCGGCCCGAAGGCGAAGCGGCAGGCCGCTCCCATGAGTGCGGATATGACCCCTGACGCACCGATCATCAGCGTCGGCTGGCCCCAGTTCACGAGCGCGTGCATCAGCGCTCCGCCGGCGGCCGATACCACCCACAACGCTGCGAAGCGCCATCCGCCGATCCGCCGCAGCACCGGCGTGCCGAAGGCCGCAAGCCACAGGCCATTGAAGGCGAGATGCTCAAGGCTGCCATGCAGGAAGGAATAGGTCAGCGGCGTCCACAGCCATTCGTAACCCTGCTCCGAGAAGCCGTAGACGTAACGCAGCGGCGAGAAGCCGAACTCTATGACGAGCCACTCGGCAGAATTCGGCGACAACAGCGTCGACTGGACGAAATAGATCGCGGCCAGCCCCGCAAGGCAAAGCAGAATGCCGGTCGGCATGTTGAAAACCGGCGCGCGCTCCGCGCCACCGTCGGCTGATTCGCCACCCGGCCAATCGTCGCCCGAAGGCCGTTTCGGCATTTCATCCATGTCTGGCGCATCCCTGTGACCACTCGTCATCGGAGCCTTACAGGAGACAAGGAGCAAAAAAAAGCCGTCCGGCTTGATAACCGGACGGCCAATCGAATGCACGGGAAAGCCGTGCTCGACAGTTGGTGCCGAAGGAGACCCTTCGAAATCAATGGGCACGATGTGCCACAGGCAATGTTAGCATGCAATCCAGTTTCGAAAACAAGATTAACCGCGGCGGTTTCACCCTTTGGCTGCGGATTGGCACAACGCTCGCAAAACTTTCTGTTAACCGCTCGGCGGTAAGGATTTAACCATAGCTGAACCGCCAAGAATCGACACCATGTTCACTTCGCAGGCATCCCAGACCGGTAGTGCAGTTTCTCCCGCCGGGCGTCGGGCGTTCCAGCGTGTCAGCGTCAGCCTTCAGGGACGGTTGATGCTCGCCAGCTACGACGAGTATGTCTGCCAGGTCGTTGACATGTCGCCGGGCGACGTGCGGTTCGCTTGTGCGGGCCGTCCAGCACCCGGCGAGAAGGTCATCGCCTATATCGACCACCTCGGGCGTCTGGAAGGCAACACGATCAAGCTGACCGAGGACGGCTTCGTCATGTCGATCGTGGCGACCGGCCGCAAGCGCGAGAAGCTCGCCGCGCAGCTCACCTGGATCGCCAACAAGCACGAACTCGGCCTGCCCGAGGATCGCCGCCACGATCGCCTCACGCCACGCCAGACGCGCACCGAGCTTGTCCTGGAAGACGGCCGGCGCTATCCATGCCGCCTCATGGACCTGTCGCTCTCGGGGGCTGCCATCGACATCGACATTCGCCCGCCGATCGGCACGGCGGTGCGCGTGGGCAACATGCGCGGCCGCGTCGTCCGACATTTCGTCGAGGGCGTGGCGATCGAGTTCCTCACCCTGCAGTCCCGCGAAGCTCTCACCGAGTTCCTCTGATCACGCGGAGAGGCGGCGAGCTGCCCCTCCCAGGAAACGCGCCGGTTTCGCCGCGCGCTCACCACTTTCAATTACGCTAAAGAAATCCTGAACATGAAAGGGGCGTTCGCGTCCCTCGATTTTCCGCGCGTGACGGCTTCCGGTATCGCTTGACGGCAGGCGTCCATCGCCTGCGCAGCGTGATCGTCGGAACCGTCACAGCCGGAGCTGCGGCACAAATTCAAGAATTTCGATTTCTTTTCAGTCACTTGTCGCCTCATGCGGATGACGCCCAGCATCCGCGTATGTGAGAGTATGTAAAATTTTATGCAAAATATCATCAAATACAAGTACAGATTTATTCTTATTTTCTTCTATTTTTCACGCAATTATACTCAAGTAAATGGCGATTTTTACTTCGTATCTTTGCGCAGAGTAAAACCGCGCCTGTCATTGTCTTCCCAACACGGGGAGACGACAAATGACCAAGAAAAGAAGTCTGAGTGTTGCAGTTCTGGTGGCCCTTCTCAGCAGCACCATCGCGCTGCCGGCCGCGGCAATGCCGTCCAACATGCGTGTGGTCGGCAAGGCGAACCCGCCGATCGGGCATTACGAGTTCTGCCGGAGCTATCCGGACGAATGCCGCGCCAAGGGTGGCGACACCGGTCCGGCGGTATTGACGGAGGAGGCCTGGCGAACCCTTCTCGATGTCAACTACACCGTCAACACCTCCATCGAACCGCTGACGGACGAGGAGATCTATGGCGTCGAGGAGCGTTGGGCCTACCCACGTTCGGTCGGAGACTGCGAGGACTACGCGCTCCTGAAGCGCAAGCTCCTTATTGACCGCGGCTTCTCGCCGGCCGATCTGTTGATGACGGTCGTCCTGCAGCCGAACGGCGAAGGCCACGCCGTCCTGACGGTTCGCACCGACCGCGGCGACTTCATTCTCGACAACATGCGCAACAAGGTATTGCTCTGGTCGGACACGGAATACACTTACCTGAAGCGTCAGTCGGCCGACGATCCCGGCCGCTGGGTCAAACTGCAGGACGGTCGCGCGACTGCGGTCGGCAGTGTCGGCTCGAACTGACACGCCAGATACGCGCTTACGGTTCGGTCATTCCGTCACCCCGTCCCTTGACCGAACCAAAAGCCGGTCCCGTGCCCCGCGGGACCGGCTTTCGCCTTCCAGACCGGCGTGCGAGGCAATTCGCCCCTTTTACGCGGCATTAACCATCATCCGACTATTTCTTCAGGCACTGTATCATTCGCAGCGCGTGATGCTCCGCCCGCCGACGTAGACGGGCCTCCCCTCTGGTCTCGCGTAACAGACTGCATCAGCGACTGCCGGCGGACGGGACGTCACATGAAGAAGTCGGCTGCACCTGGACAAACCTCCGAGCATCTGCCCCTGATATCCAACCGGTTCGTCTACACCGCGACCGCGCTCATCGCGGTCCTTGCCGCGCTCTCCGTTGTGATCAATCTCGGCGGCCGACGACTGGGTGCCGAACTGGCGCTTGCGGGACACAGCGACAGCACGCAGGCCTTTCTGATAACAATCGGGCAGGATCAGCTTCGCCTGACCGCCAACACGATCCGCTTCGAGGCCCAGCGCCGCGACGGCCCCGCGGAACGCGCCGATCTCTACCTGCTCTGGCCGGAGATGTCGGGGTATCGCAGTGAGTTGCGCGCGCGCTTCGACGACGTCACCCAGCCCGACGGACTCATCTTCGTACAGCTGTCGCAAAGCACGATGTCCCGCGACATGTCCGGACGCGTGGAGCCGATCTACAGCCATCTTTTCGAGGGGCCACCCGAAAACGGTCCACACGGACTTACCCTGCACCGCCTGAAATCCGATGCCGGATATGGCAACGAGGTCCTCCTCACCGCCCATCGTCCAGGAGAGTCCGATTTCGCGGTCCGCTGCATCCTCCCTCCCGAAGGAACGCCGGCCAGCAGCGGCGACTGCCAGAGGGACATCCATGTCGGCCGCGACCTCAGCGTCCTCTACCGGTTCTCGAGCGCCCTCCTTTCCGACTGGAGCGCGATCGATACGGCTGTTCGCACCTACGTCACTTCTCATCTCGATCATTCGGCGGCGTCTTCATCTGCTTTCACTAAAATTGCAGATGAACCAGCAAGAAATGATTCATTATAAACCTCTTGGTAAGGCTGCCGCCGTAAGCTCTGGCGAAATGGTCGCGTGGGGGCGCGCTCAATTCGTCGTCGTTAGCATACGAAGAGTTTCGCGGTGAAAAATATCAGGTATTTCCAAGGCTTGACCTCCATCCTCTCGGCGTCGGCACGCAAGGTGATGGTGACTGCCATGGCTTTCTCGGCGCTGTTGTTCATTGTCTGCGCGCCGGCGAATGCGGCCCCGACCTATGCCGGCATCGTGATCGACGCCAATACCGGCAAGGTGCTCTACAGCGAGAACGCCGACAGCCTGCGCTACCCTGCGTCACTCACCAAGATGATGACGCTCTATCTGACCTTCGAGGCCCTGAATTCTGGCAAGATCGGCCTGAACAGCCGCGTCCCGGTTTCCGCCAATGCCGCGGCCGAACCGCCGTCCAAGCTTGGCGTCGGCGCCGGTCGCTCGGTAACCGTCGAGCAGGCGATCCTTGCACTCGTCACCCGCTCGGCGAACGACATCGCGACGGCCCTCGGCGAGTACCTCGGCGGTTCGGAAGCCCGTTTCGCCAAGATGATGACCGCCAAGGCCCGCAGCCTCGGCATGAGCAAGACGACCTACCGCAACGCCAACGGCCTGCCGAACACCGCGCAGATGACCACCGCGCGTGACCAGGCGCGCCTCGGCATCGCGCTGCGCCAGCATTTCCCGCAGTACTACGGGTACTTTTCGGCCCGCAGTTTCAAGTTCGGTAATCAGGTGATCGGCAATCACAATCGCCTGCTCGGTGCCGTTCGTGGCGTCGACGGCATCAAGACCGGGTATACGCGTGCCGCCGGCTTCAATCTCGTGACGTCGGCCCAGGCGGACGGCCACTCGATCGTCGGCGTCGTCATGGGGTCCTCCTCCGGCGCCAAGCGCAACGAGACGATGAAGCAGCTCGTGCTTCGCTACCTTCCGAAAGCCTCGCGGTCCGGCACTGGCGATTTTGTCGTTGCCCGCAGCGAATCGACCATCGCACCGGAAGCGCCCCTCTCGGCAGAGCCTTCGGCGGCCGCGGCATCCGCTTCTGCGTCTGCCGTCGATCTTCCCTCGCGCGGCCCGCTTCCGGAAATCCGTTACGAACCGGCCGGCATGCAGACCGCCTACGCGAGCACGGGCAGCGCCAGTCCTGCGCTGGAAGCCGTCACCGCTCCCGTCGCCGCTCCGGCAGCCGCCAGCCTTCCGGTGCCCGAGCCCGCGCCTGCCTATATGCCGGAATCGAGCCTGAAGACCGCCCGCGTCACGAACGAGCAGGCGTCTCTCGAACCGGTTGCGGCGCCTGCGCCTGCTATCGATGAGATCGACAACACCGTGACCGCTTCGACCCCGAAGGCCCCGTCGGGATGGGTGATCCAGATCGGCGCCGCGGCCGACAAGAAACTCGCAATGGAGCTTCTGCGCAAGGCGCAGGACGAAGGCGGCAAGGTATTGCGTTCCGCCTCCCCCTTCACCGTCGCCTATGGCAGCGGTTCCGAACAGGTCCACCGTGCACGCTTCGGCGGGTTCGCCGACCAGAAGGCAGCCGTGAACGCGTGCAAGGCGCTGAAGAGCAAAGGATTTGGCTGTTGGGCTTCCCTGCAGTAAGCAGGACGCCCGTCGGCCACCTCGAAATGTAGTGAGTACGAGGTAGCAGACATGGCATCGAACGAGAACAGCTTCGGCCTCTCGCCCCATGGCGGAGAGGCGAGAAGGCCTAGCCGTAACACGTTGCATCCACTCCACGAGGCGGCGATGCGGATCGCCGATCTCGGTCGGAAAAGGTCGATGACGAAGGACCTGATCGGTCTTCTCCTCTGCCACGGCGCGCGCGCCTGGCGCTACTCGCAGCCGGAAGCCAATATCCACCTGCATGTCTGCGCACCCGGAGGCCGCGCGCCGGTGGTGCTGAGACTTCGCTGAAGCCACGCAACCAACGCCAGCCGGTAGCACGGAGTGCCGCAATGCCCCTTTATGCGCTCGGAAACTTCGTCCCGAAGACGCCCGCCGCCGAGCGCTTCTGGATTGCGCCCGATGCCCATGTGATCGGCCAGGTCGAACTCGGGCTCGACGTCGGAATCTGGTTCGGATCGGTATTGCGCGGCGACAACGAGCCGATCGTGATCGGCGACGGCAGCAATATCCAGGAAGGCGCCATGGTACACGTCGATCCGGGCTTTCCGGTGCGGATCGGCAAGGGCTGCACGATCGGCCATCACGCGATCATCCACGGCTGCACGATCGGCGACAATTCGCTGATCGGCATGGGGGCGACGGTGCTCAACGGCGCGAAGATCGGCAACAACTGCCTGATCGGAGCCAACGCACTGGTGACGGAAGGCAAGGAATTTCCCGACAATTCACTGATCGTCGGCTCGCCGGCGCGGATCGTTCGCACGCTCGACGAGCGGGCCGCCGCGGGCCTCAGGCTCTCGGCCGAGAACTACGTCCGCAACTGGCAGCGGTTTGCGCGCGAGCTGCGGCCTCTCTGAGGGGCACTTATCGCCTCCCCTCAGCTACACTGGCGGCAGAGACCGCGGATCTCGATGGTCGTCTTCTCCGCCTTGAACTGTTGTCCCTTGGCCCATTCGGAGAGCCGGTGGTCGATCGAGTGGTCGTGAAACTCGGTGACGCCGCCGCAGCTGTTACAGATCGCGAAGGCGACCGTGCCGTGCCGGCAGCACTCTTCCGCCGGATGGGAGCAGGCAACGAAGGCGTTGATGCTCTCAAGGCGATGGACCAACCCGAATTCCACCAGCTTCTCAAGCGCGCGGTAGACCTGCAGAGGCGCCCGAAACCCGTGATCACGCAGCCGGTCGAGGATCGTATAGGCCGACATCGGCCCTTCCGACCGCATGAGCGTGTCGAAGACGAGAGACTGATTGCGCGTCAGTTGCGGTGTGGTCATGGTCTCCTCCGGGTTCACTTTCTCAACGGGCTGTGGTCTCGGCACGCCGCAGCCTGAAGGGCAGCAGGCTTGCGAGAAACAGGACCGTCGCCGCGACGACAATCGACGGTCCCGACGGCGTGTCATAGGTCAGCGATCCAAACAGGCCGCCTGCGACGGCAAGCGCGCCGATCAGCGAGGCGAGCACGGCCATCATCTCCGGCGTCGACGAAAAGCGACGTGCGGCCGCCGCCGGGATGATCAGGAGCGACGTGATCAGCATGATCCCTACGATCTTCATCGCAATCGCGATCACGAGCGCCATCAGCAGCATGAAGGCCAGCCGTGACCGTTCTGGATGCATGCCCTCCGCCTCAGCAACCTCGGGATTGACGGTCGCCGCAAGCAGCGGTCGCCAGAGCCAGGCAACAAGAGCCAGCACCGCCGCTCCGCCGCCCCAGATGATCGCAATGTCGGTGGGCGTAACCGCGAGAATGTCGCCGAACAGGAAGGCGATGAGATCGAAGCGCACCCAGGACATGAAGGCGACCATGACGAGGCCGACGGCGAGCGTCGCGTGGCTCAGTATGCCGAGCAGTGCATCGGCGGAAAGCGCCTGCCGACGCTGCAGGAGGAGAAGGACCAGCGAGACCGTGACCGCGACCGCGAACACGCTCGCCATCAGGTTCACCGAAAAGAGCAGCGAGAGGGCAACCCCGAGCAGGGCGGAATGCGCCATGGTGTCACCAAAATAGGCCATTCGCCGCCAGACCACGAAGCAGCCGAGCGGCCCGGTCGTCAGAGCGAGACCGATGCCGGCGATCAGCGCGCGGGTGAAGAAGTCGTCAAGCATGGCGGTCGCCCCTTCTTTCTTCGCCGTGCGCCGGGCCGCTGGCAGCCTCATGCTGATGGGCGCCGTCATGATCGTGGTCATGACCGTGATCGTGATGATCGTGTCCCGCGTGGCCGTGATGGCCGTCGCCGGGATAGCAGTGTTCCGTCACCGAACCGTCGGCATGGAGTACCCGCCCGTCCGGCAGATGGGTATGGTCGTGTTCGTGACGGTAGACGGCGAGCGTACCGGCCGCCCTTGCCCCGAAGAGGCGCATATATTCCGGGCTCTGGCTGACATGGGCCGGCGTGCCGCGACAGCAGACGTGGCCGTTGAGGCAGATGACCGTGTCCGTCTCCGCCATGACGACATGCAGGTCGTGAGAAACCAGCAGGATGCCGCAGCCGGTGCGGTTGCGGATCGAGGTGATGAGATCGTAAAGGGCAATCTCTCCGGCAAAATCCACACCCTGGAGCGGCTCGTCGAGCACCAGCAGGTCGGGCTTGCGGGCGATCGCCCTTGCCAGCAGGGCGCGCTGGAACTCACCTCCCGAAAGGTGCTGGACCTCGGCACCTGCAAGATGGGCGATGCCGACGGCATCCAGCGCTTCGAGGATGTCTCGTTCGGAAAGCCTGCCAGTCAGCGTCATCAGCCGACGCACGGTGAGCGGCATCGTCCAGTCGACGGCGAGCTTCTGCGGGACATATCCGACGGTCAGGCCCGGCTCGCGCACCGCCTGCCCTTCGTCCGGCCGCAAGACACCGATCGCCATCTTGGCGCTGGTCGACTTTCCCGATCCGTTCGGCCCGATCAGGGTCACGATCTCGCTGCGGTGAACGGTGAAATCGACGCCGCGGACGAGCCAGCGACCGTTACGGCGAACGCCGGCGCCGGAGAGACTGACGAGCGGCTTGCCGCCCGGTTTGGCAGAATGAAGCATGGTGACCTGACGTTTTGCTGTTGCGAACGGCTATGACACACGTTATAGCATTACGCAATTGATGTAATAACATTACATACCGTTCGCAAGCAGGAGCCTCGAAATGAATCAAAGCCTCTTCCGCGCGGCAGCATCGGTCGCCGCGCTGCTCGTCATGCCCTCCCTCGCCGCAGCCGAGGTTCGGGTCGTCGCTTCGGTCAAGCCGGTGCATTCGCTGGTCGCCGCAATCATGCAAGGTGTGGGCGAGCCCGCACTCATCGTCGGCGGCGCCGCCTCGCCGCATACCTACTCGTTGAAGCCATCGGACGCACAGAAGCTCGAGGATGCCGACGTCGTCTTCTGGATCGGGCACGATTTCGAGGCATTCCTCGACAAGCCGCTCGAAGCGCTGCCGGGCGACGCCAAGGTCGTCGCCCTGAGTGACGCACCCGGGCTCGTCAAGCTTCCCTTCCGCGAAGGTGGCCCCTTCGAGGCCCATGATGACGGCGACCACGAAGACCATGCTGCCGAGGCGGGCAGCGAAGCGGAACACCATGACGAGCATGAGCATGGGGGCACGGACATGCATCTCTGGCTCGACCCGATGAACGCCAAGGCCATGGCCGCCGAGATCCGGGACACGCTTGTCGCCGCAGACCCGACCAATGCCGACGCTTATCGGAAGAATGCCGAAATGCTCGACAAGCAGCTCGACGCACTCGATCGGGAGATTGCCGCGACCATCGCGCCGGTCAAGGACAAGCCCTTCGTCGTCTTCCATGACGCCTACCAGTATTTCGAGAACCGCTATCACGTCCGCGTTGCCGGCTCCGTCACCGTGAGCCCCGAGACGATGCCGGGCGCGGAGCGCCTTTCGGCGATACACGCCAAGATCGGCGAACTCGGCGCGGCATGCGTCTTCGCCGAACCGCAGTTCGAGCCGAAGCTGCTGAACGTCGTCACCGAGGGCACGGCGGCAAAGTCCGGCGTGCTCGATCCGGCAGGCGGGGCTCTCGCCGAAGGTCCGGCCCTCTATGGCGACCTCCTGCGCGCCATGGCGATCTCGCTCGTCGACTGCCTTTCCAGGTAATCAGGAGAAACTGAAGACGGCGGATGGCGACATCCGCCTTCTTTTGCGCTCAACTTGTTATAGTATTACGTCATCAATGGCAGGACAGACCCAATGAACAAGCTCCCCGTCACCGTCCTTTCGGGCTTCCTGGGCGCCGGCAAAACGACCCTGCTCAATCATGTGCTGCGGAACCGCAGCGGCCTCAGGGTTGCCGTTATCGTCAACGACATGAGCGAGATCAACATCGATGCCGCGCTGGTGCGCGGCGGGGACGCCGCCCTTTCCCGCACCGACGAACAGCTCGTGGAGATGAGCAACGGCTGCATCTGTTGCACGCTGCGTGATGATCTTCTCACTGAGGTGCGCGACCTCGCCGCGCAGGGACGTTTCGACTACCTGCTGATCGAGGCGACCGGTATCGCCGAGCCGTTGCCGATCGCCGCCACTTTCGAATTCCGCGACGAGAGCGGCATGAGCCTCTCCGATATCGCCCGGCTCGACACCATGGTCACCGTGGTCGATGCGGCGAACCTCCTGCGTGACTACAGCTCTTCCGACTTCCTCGCCGACCGCGGCGAGACGGCGGGCCCCGGAGACGCCCGCACCATCGTCGACCTGCTCGTCGAGCAGATCGAGTTCGCCGACGTGGTTGTGCTCAACAAGATCGGTCTCGCGGGCGCCGAAGACCGTGACGCCGCCCGCAAGATCATCGCCGGGCTCAACCCCGATGCGCGGATCATTGAAACGGATTTCGGAGCGGTGGCGCCGGGCGACATCCTCGGAACCGGTCTCTTCGATTTCGCCGAGGCCGAAACGCATCCGCTATGGTTCAAGGAACTGCACGGCTTCAAGGACCACATTCCGGAGACGGAGGAATACGGTATCCGCTCCTTCGTCTACAAGGCGCGCGCGCCCTTCGACCCGACGCGATTTCAGGCTTTCCTCAACAGCCCATGGCCGGGAGTTATTCGTGCCAAGGGTTTCTTCTGGCTCGCAACCCGGCCGCATCATGTCGGTGAACTCAGCCAGGCCGGGCCGCTCGTCCGCACCGGTCGGATGGGGCTCTGGTGGGCTTCCGTGCCGCGCAAACAATGGCCGGACGACCCGGGTTTCCTGCGCGCAATGACGCCCTATCTCGATCCCGTCTGGGGCGACCGCCGGCAGGAACTCGTCTTCATCGGTTGCGATCCCGTGAGCGAGAAGGATATCCGCGCCGAACTCGACGACTGCCTCGTTCTTGCGGACGGTTTCACGCCGGAGGCGTGGCGCAACCTGCCCGATCCGTTCGCCTCCTGGGCGACGCGTGCGTAGCGGCGCGCGTCTCCACGGACGCCCGTTTCAGAGCGAAGAGACAACACCCCTCTGCCGCAGGAGATCGAGAACGATGGCTGCGGCCGCCTCGCCCGGCGCCGTCTCGGTCTTCATCCTGGCCCAGACCTCGTCGAACCCGGCGAGCATGGCCCTGCGGTCGAGCGTATCGGCCGAAAGCCGCTCCAGCCAGCGAACCAGCGGACCGGGCCGGACTGCATCGTTCAGATATTCCGGTACGACCGGGTAGTCGGCGATGATATTCGGTAGCGCCGCGGACCAGACCTTGATGCGATTCCTCAGGAGCGTGATCAACCAGTCCGCCTTATAGGCCGAGACAGTCGGGATGCCGGCGAGCGCGAGCTCCAGGATGACCGTGCCCGAGGCGGCCAGCGCGGCGTCGGCGACTTCGAAGGCCCGCCACTTGTCCTCCTCGCCGAGGAGAATTTCCGGCCGCACCGTCCAGCCATCGGTGATCGCGCGGATCCGCTCCACCTGTTTCGGCACGGCCGGCAGCAGGAAACGCGCTGGTCCGTTGCGCTCGACGAACTGGTGCACGACTTCGCCAAAGATCGGGAGGAGCGTCGCGACCTCCGCCTTGCGCGACCCCGGCAGCAGAAGGACCGTCCGCGTGGCCCCTCCGCTCGGGACGCCCCTTGCGATGCGGGCAGCGCGCGTCTCGACGAGTTTAGGATAGGCGGTCAGCCGGTGGCCGACGAAGCGGGTTTCTGGGCCACCGAGCCGCTCCATGACCTCGGGCTCGAACGGCAGGATCGCAAGCACGCGGTCGACGTAAGCGAGCATGTCGCGAGCGCGGTATTCCTTCCAGGCCCAGACGCTTGGGCAGACATAATCCACCACCGGCAGGTCGGGCAGTGCCTTGCGGACCTTCTTCGCTACGCGATGCGTGAAGTCCGGGCTGTCGACGATCAGTAGCAGGTCGGGCTTTTCGGCGATGATCGCGTCGGCCGTCCACGAGATGAGCTTGATGAAGCGCGGAAGCCGCGCGAGAACCTGGGTCAGTCCCATCACAGAGAGTTCGGAAAAATCGAAGAACGATTTCAGGCCCTGCGCCTGCAACGCCTCGCCGCCAACACCTACCAGCTCAAGCGGACCGGAGTACCGGGTCTTGAGCGCTGCCACGAGATCGCCGCCCAGAAGATCGCCGGAGACCTCTCCCGCGATGACCGCGATCTTCAGGCTCCTCGCGCTCACACCAGTCCTCCCGGCAGACCAAGATCAATCCCGCAGACGAAGATACCGGCGGCGTCGGCAGCCTCCAGCACCGCCGCTCGTTCGATGATCAGAGCGCGACCCGCCTCGACGGCAATGCCGGCAAGCCCCGCCTTCGCGGCGTTCTCCACCGTCGAACGCCCGATTGCCGGCAAGTCGGCCCGGATATCCTGCTGCGGTTTGCAGAGCTTCACAAGCACGCCCTTGCGGTAGCTCGATATACGGCCCTCCGAGCGAAGCCGGGCCACGCGTGCCAGCATGGCGTCCGTACCCTCGACGCCTTCCAGCGCCACGATGCGGCCGCCGACGCTGACGGCGCCCTGCCCCACGTCCAGCCTTCCGAGCGCTTCCGCGGCTTCGGCGGCCCGCGCAATGTCGCGCATGTCGTCGCCGGAAGGCTTGATGCTGCCGAGCGGGCCAGTAGAGGCAAGGAGATCAGGCGCGATTTCGTGTGCCCCGAGGACCTTGCAACCTTGCGCCTCGATCAGCGCGATCACCATCTTCAAGACCGCGTCGTCGCCGCCCGCAAGCAGGGTCTTCACCGCCATCGGCAATTTCATCAGCGAGCGCAGATTGACGTGGATTTCGCGAAAGGCCGGACGACGCTTGACACCACCGGACAGCACCACGCGGCCGATACCCTTCGCCTTCACGAGACGGGAAAGCCCGGCCATGTCGCCGACGCCGATCACCGCACTGTCGAAACCGTCCCAGGTCTGGTCGGATTCGTTGCTGAGCCGGAAGATGAAAGGGTCCTCGCCCGCCTCGCGCGCCGCCTCGGCAACGAAATGCGGAAGCATGCCGCTGCCGGCGACGATCGCCAGCCGACCGTCATGCTCTCCGGCAGGGGCGGACATCGCCGTCAGTTCTTTCCGCGGAAGGGCGAGGAAAGCGCCCGGTCACTCTCGGCGGCGATGAAGTCCAGGATCTCGATCACCTGCGGGCAGTCGAGGTATTCCTCGCGAATGGCGGCGGCATTGGCGCGCGCCGAACCTTCGCCTTCGAAGATCTGCTTGAAGGCGCGACGAACACGGTGGATCACCGAGCGCTCGACGCCTGCACGCGTCATGCCGACAACGTTCAGACCGCCGAGCACGCCGGGATTGCCGTTCAGCATGCCGTAGGGAATGACATCGTAGCTGACCGCCGACAGCCCGCCGATGAAGGCCTGACGACCGATGCGGGTGAACTGGTGCACGGCCGATCCGCCGCCAAGGATCACCCGGTCCTCGACCGTGACGTGCCCCGCCAGCATGACGTTGTTCGACAGGATGATGTGATCGCCGAGCCTGCAGTCATGGGCGACATGCGAATTGGCGAGGAACAGGTTGTTGTTACCGACGATGGTCTTGCCGCCACCGCCGACCGTGCCGGCGTTCATCGTCACGCCTTCGCGCATCGTGCAGTTGTCGCCGATCGAGAGCGTGGTTTCCTCGCCCTCGTGATGCACGCTCTGCGGCTCGCCGCCAATGACAGCGCACGGAAAGATCCGCGCATTCCGACCGATGGTCGTAAGCCCCGTTACTGAGACATGCGACAGCAGCTCGCATCCGTCGCCGAGCGTGACCTTCGGGCCGACATGGCAGAATGGCCCGATCTTCACGTTTTCGCCGACAACCGCACCGTCCTCGACGACCGCGAGCGGATGGATGACGGCGCTTGCTGCGATACCGCTCATTTATCGTCCTTGCGCATGATCATGGCGCCGATATCGGCCTCGGCTGCAAGCGCGCCGTCGACCTTTGCCTCGCAATGGAACTTCCAGATGTTGCCGCGCTGCTTCTGCTTCACGACGTGGAACTCGACGCGGTCACCGGGAACGACAGGCTTACGGAAGCGCGCGTTGTCGATCGTCATGAAGTAGACGAGATTGCCACCTTCGCCTTGCTTGCGCGCACAGATCGCACCCGCTGTCTGGGCCATTCCCTCGACGAGCAGTACGCCCGGCATGATCGGAGCCTCAGGGAAGTGGCCGGTGAAATGTGGCTCGTTCGCCGTGACGTTCTTGATGCCGATCGCGGAATTGTCGCCGTCGATCTCGATGATCCGGTCCACGAGCAGGAACGGATAGCGGTGGGGCAACAGCTTCATGATCTCGAGGATATCCGCCGAACCCAATGTCGGCTTCGCGTCTTCAGTCATTCTTGCCCCCTTTCTCCTTTGCGCGGCTGTCCGCCTGGCCGAGCGCCGCAGCCACCTCGCGCAGATAATCCTTGAGCGGCCGAGCCGGCACGCCGCCATAGCGTTCGCCGGGTGGCACGTCTGCCAGAACGCCACTCATCGCCGCGATCTGTGCCCCGTCGCCGATCGTAATATGTCCGTTGACGCCACAGGCACCACCGATCATCACGCCGTCGCCGATCTTCGCGCTGCCGGCAATGCCGACCTGGCTCACAATGCCGCAATGACGGCCGATCCGCACGTTGTGACCGATCTGCACGAGATTGTCGATCTTCGTACCCTCGCCGATCACGGTGTCATCCATCGTGCCGCGATCAATTGTCGTGTTCGCGCCGATCTCGACGTGATCCTGAATGATGACCCGCCCGACCTGAACGATCTTCAGCATGCCGCGCGGACCCGGCGCATAGCCGAAACCATCCTGACCGATGCGGGCACCGTTGTGGATAATGACGTTGTTGCCGATCAGCGCCGCCAGAATGGTCGCGCCGGAAGCGATCGAGCATTCCCGGCCGATGCGGACATGCTCGCCGACCACCACGCCGGCGCCGATCCGCGTTCCACTGCCGATCTCGACGTGAGCGCCGATCACCGCCATCGGCTCGACGACGACACCCGGCTCAAGCCTTGCCGTCGGATCGACGAACGCAGCCGGCGAAATGCCCTCCGCCTTTTCAGCCGTCATCAGCGGCCGCATCGCCTTCGGATGCAGGATGGAACCTGCCATCGCAAAGGCGGTGTGCGGCGTCTTGGTCAGCAGGACCGGAACGTGATCAGGAACGAGAGAACGCAACGCCTTGTCACACAGGATCGCCGAGGCCTCGCAGGTCTGCAGTTCCTCGCGGTTCTTGCGCGAGAGGATATAGCAAATCTGCCCCCGTTTCGCCCGGTACACGGGCGAAACGGAGTGGATCAGTCGATCTGCGTGATTCTCGTTTTCGAGTTCCGCCCCGATCTGCGCAGCCAACGAAGCCAAGCTTATGCCATCATGGGGCGGAAAAAAATACTCATGCTCCATAAGCCATAGCCCCAGAACGTATTACTGCCTGCAGTCCGGGAGCACTCAACTCAGAACTGGTTCGCCATGCTGAAGCGGAAGTTCTGAACCTTGTCGAAGTCTTCCTTGACGACCGGGACAGCATAGTCGAAGCGCAGCGGACCAAAGGGCGACACCCAGACGATGCCGGCGCCGACGGAGGCGCGCCACGACATGTCCGTGCCAACTGCACCAGCGCTGTTGGCGACGTCATTGCCGTAAAGCGTACCGGCATCGGCAAAGACCGCGCCGCGCAGGTTGAAGTCCTGCGGGATGCCCGGCATCGGGAAGCTCGCCTCAGCCGAAGCCGTGAAGTAGGTCGTGCCGCCGAGCGCATCGCCATTTGCCATGCGCGGGCCGATACCGCTGCTTTCGAAGCCACGCAGATCCTTGCCGCCGATCATGAACTGATCGAAGACCTTGAGCGATCCGTTGGTCGAAACCACGTGGCCACCAGCCAGCGAAACGGAGCCGATGATGTCGAGCTCATCGGACAGGCTGTGGAAATAACGGAAGCGGCCGTAGATCTTGTAGAAGTCGGAATCGCCACCGAGGCCCGCATATTCCTGCGTGACGTTCAGGTACATGCCTTCACGCGCGATGATGCGGTCGTCCAGGGTGTTGTAGACCCAGGTATTGCCGATGATCGACTGCTTCCACGGGCTGCCGTCCACCAGATCCTTATAGGGCTGCGACAAGGCGGCGTAGTCAGTGCCGCTTGAGCTGTAGTCAATCTCCTTGTAGGTGTACTTCAGCGTCGTCGCCAGATCTTCGGTGATCGGCGCAGTAACACGGACGGTACCGCCCTTCTCGTCGTAATCGTAGTGATCGTTGCTGCTCGTCGAGCTCTTGAAGAGATCGAAACCGGCCGCCAGACGGTAACCGAGGAAGTACGGCTCCGTGAAGGAGAAGTTGTAGCTGCGAGCATTCTGGAAACCGCCGCCAGCCGCCAAACGGATGAACTGGCCGCGACCGAGGAAGTTCTTTTCTTCGATCGACGCTTCCAGGACGAACCCGTCACCACCGACCGAGTAGCCGGCGCCGACCCCGAACGAACCGGTCGGCTGATCTTCGACCTCCACGACGACGACGACGCGGTCGGGAGCGCTGCCCGGCGCGGTCGAGATATTGACCGTCGTGAAGTATCCGAGCGCCTCGAGACGACGCTTGGCCGCCGAGATGGTTTCCTGGTTGAAGGCATCGCCTTCACTGATGTCGAACTCGCGGCGGATGACGTAGTCACGCGTCCGGGTGTTGCCGCGGATCTCGATGCGCTCAACGTAGGCACGCTCGCCCTGATCGACGAGATAGGTCACGCCGATCGTGTTGTTTTCGAAATTGCGGTCGCCGCGCGGAACGACGCGAGCAAACGGATAGCCTGCCGACGAGACGCGACGCGAGATCGCTTCCATCGACTTCTGAACATCCTTGGCGCTGTAGGTATCGCCGGCACGCGACTCGACGTAGCGCTTCAGCTCTTCGCCATCGACGCCTTCGACGGTCGATTCAACCTTGATGTCGCCGAACTTGTAGCGCTCACCTTCATCGACCGTCAGCGTAATCGTGTACTCGTTGCCTGCCTCGTTCAGAGACACATCGGAGGAAACGACACGGAAGTCGGCATAACCGTGATTGTAGTAGAACTGGCGCAACGCCTCTTCGTCGGCGCGCAGCTTGTCCTCATTGTAGACGTCGCGACGTGTCAGGAACGACAGCATGTTCGAACGCTTCGTCTGGATGACAGACGCAAGGCGACCGTCACTATAGGCCTGATTGCCAACGAAGTTGATCTGGGAAATCTTGGTGCGCTCACCCTCATTGATCACGAAGGCGAGATTGACGCGCCCCTCGCCGACTTCGGCGACCTGGGTCGTCACTTCGACGTCGCTGCGACCGATCGCGGAATAGGCTTCCTTGATGCGCTGGATGTCGGCTGCGATCAGGCTCTCGCTGTAGGGGCCGAGCGACTGGGTCTGCACGACCGTCTGCAGCTTGTCGTCCTTGATCTTTCGGTTGCCGTTAAAGACCACCTGATTGACCAGCTTGTTTTCCACGACGGAAACCACAAGCGTGCCGCCGGAAACGGAAATCCGGACATCCGAGAAGAAGCCGGTCTCGTAAAGGCGCTTCACGGACTCATCGATATCCGCATTCGAGAAGCTCTTGCCCGGCTTGATGGTGATGTTGGAACGCACGGCCTCGACGCCGACCCGCTGGGCACCCCGGACATCGATACGCTGAATAACCGCCGCTTCGGCAACAACCGCCGATGCGAAAAAGGCAACGCCTGCGCCAGATGAAACAACACCAGCAGACAGAGCGACCGCCGATACTGCGTTCAAAAACTTTGAACCAGCCTTCATGTGTATTTCCAACCTTCTTCCCAATGTCCCGCAGCCGTATGCCGACTCCGGCCCGTGAGTGGTTTTAACGGGTTTTACCCTACAAGCAAGTGTGGACGTTAATTTCTATTTACTTCGTTTGTATCCGTGACCCAATCGCCACTACGAGTTTGAAACATCGTAAACAAATTGTATCTTACCTTTCAAGACGGCCTCATCCGATCAGCCGGCTGATGTCGTTCCACGTCGCGAAAACCATCAGCGACAGGATCATCGCCAGACCGATCCGGAAGGCAATTTCCTGAGCCGCCGCCCCGACCGGTTTCCCGCGCAGGGCCTCAAGCGCGTAGAGCACAAGATGGCCTCCGTCAAGGACCGGAACTGGCATCAAATTCAACAGTCCAAGAGAAACGGACAACACAGCCGCAAGATTGAGGAGCGCCAGAACGCCGAGAGAGGCCATCTGGCCGGACGCCTGCACGACCCTCACCGGCCCGCCGAGCTGATCGGCATTCATCCGCCCCGCGAACATGTTGGCGATATAGTCGACAGTTCCGGTGACGATGTGCCAGGTCTGGCGGAAGCCCTCGCCCACGGCCTGCAGCGGCGACAGCGGCTCGATGCGGAAATTGCCGCTGTCCTTGTTGGTGACGATGCCGATCTGGCCGACTTCCATCTTGTTGCCGAAGCGGTCGGTCGTAACCGTCCGGCGCGGCACCATGTCGAGATCGAGGAGACTCTCGCCACGCTTGACGGTCACGACGACCGGGATTTCCGGCCGCATGGTGATGTAACGGACAACGTCATCAAACGTCTCCACCTTGGAACCGTCGAGCGCGATCAGCAGGTCGCCCGGCTTGACACCCGCCGCCTCGGCTGCGCTCTCTGCCTTGACCTCGGCGACCACGGGATCGGCAACCGGCTTGCCGTAGGCGCCGAAGATCGCCGCAAAGATGACGATCGCGAGAACGAAGTTGGCGATCGGACCGGCGGCGACGGTGACCGCCCGTTTCCACAGCCGCGCACCGGCGAGCGTCTGTTCGCGCTCCGCCGGGCTCAGGCCTTCCAGTTCGCCGCCCGGACGGCTTGCCGCGTCCGCATCGCCGAAGAAGCGAACATAGCCGCCGAGCGGGATCGCGGAAATCTTCCAGCGCGTGCCATGCTTGTCGGTGAAGCCCACGAGCTCCGGTCCGAAGCCGACGGAAAAGGCGAGAATGCGGATGCCGGACCAGCGCCCGGCCAGATAGTGCCCCATCTCATGCACGAAGACGAGCAGCGAGAGGATGATCACATAGGGCAGGATATAGCCCGTGAGGAACCCGAAAAACGCCGTGATCTGATCCATTTCCGCTCCCTTTGATGGTTTGCGTCAGAGGCCGAGCAGGAAGCCGCCGAGCGATTCTATTCCGGCGCCGGTGACGGCCGAATAGCCGACAGCCAGAAGGAAAGCCGAAAAACAGGCAAAAACAAGTCCGTCGACGCGGTCCATGATGCCGCCGTGTCCCGGAATGATCCGTCCGGAGTCCTTCACGCCGAAGCGACGCTTTATGAAGGACTCGAAGAGATCCCCGATCTGGCTCGACACCGAGAGCGCAAAGGCGACGGCCGGGACCCACAGCGCGACGCTCTGGAAATAGGCGAGCGCGACGGCAATCCCACCAACAACACCCGCAACCGTGCCGCCAATGGCACCGGACCACGTCTTGCCGGGTGATATCTTGGGCGCGAGCTTCGGTCCGCCGAGCGCCCGGCCGACGAAATAGGCGAGGATATCCGTACCCCAGACGACCGCGAAGACGAAGAGCATGGCCGTGAAGCCCAGCGAATCCTCGCCGCGGATCGCCGAAAGCGAGATCGCGCTCAGGCCCGCATAGAAGATGCCGCCGGGCTGCCACCAGCTCCAGCGCCCTGCGATTGCCGGCAGTGCCGCCGTCAGCACCAGACCGGCGAAGAGCGGAACCGTCATCTCGCCCGAAGTCAGCAGTAACGTCGCGATCACGGCCAGGACGGAAAACCATCCCCAGGCATTGCCGCGCACGCTCTTTTCTGCGAGCCCTGTTATCATCGACCACTCGTGATAGACGAGCAGGCCGATCACCGAGGCGACGATGCGAAACGCCAGACCTCCGATCCAGGTCGCGGCGAGCACGATCGCGGCAAGGACGATTGCCGAATAAATGCGAAGACGGAGTTCTTGGGCCATCGTTACGAGCTCACAGCCACGGGCGTGGCCGACAGCCCGCCAAATCTCCGGTCGCGCGCCGCATAGCGATCGAGTGCCGAAAAGAAGATTTCGCGGGTGAAATCGGGCCAGTATTCCGGCACGAACATCAGTTCCGCATAGGCCGCCTGCCAAAGCAGGAAATTGGAGAGCCGCTCCTCGCCGCTGGTGCGGATAACGAGGTCCGGATCCGGAATGCCGGCGGTATCCAGCCGGTCGTTGATCATCTGCGCGTCGATCTCCGAAGGCTGCAGGCGGCCGGCCTGGACGTCCGCCGCGATCCCTGCGCAGGCTCGCGCGATCTCGTCGCGGGAGCCGTAGTTGAACGCGATGATCAAGGTCAGCGCACCATTGGCGCGCGTCGTCTCTTCCGCCTCGAGCAGGAGCAGGCGGATGTCGTCGCGCAGGTGCACGCGGTCGCCGATCACCCTGATGCGGACGCCCTTGCGATGAAGTTCCGCAAGGTCGCGCTGGACGAAGGTCTTCAGAAGCCCGAACAGATCATTGACCTCGGCCTGAGGGCGCCGCCAGTTCTCCGATGAAAAGGCGAAGAGGGTCAGGTACTTGATCTCCGCGTCGGCGGCTGCCTGAACGACCTCCCGGACTGCTTCGACCCCCTTGCGGTGACCGACCGCCCGCGGCAGGCCGCGCGCGTTTGCCCAACGGCCGTTGCCATCCATGATGATCGCAACATGCTGCGGGGCAGCGCGGCTCTCGGATATGGACATGTTCGATCCGGTTCTCCGTTCGGCAGGACGACAAGGGACGCGCCCGGCGTCCTCAGACCTGCATGATTTCCTTTTCCTTCTCCGCGAGCAAGCGGTCGACCTCAGAAATAGTATCGTCGGTCATCTTTTGCACCTTGTCCGACTGCGCACGGCTCTCGTCCTGACCGATAACGCCGTCCTTCTCGGCCTTTTTAAGGCCGTCCATACCGTCGCGACGCACGTGGCGAACGGCGACCTTCGCCTTCTCCGCATAATCGTGGGCGATCTTGACCAGAGACTTGCGGCGTTCCTCGTTCAGTTCCGGCAGCGGAATGCGCAGGTTCTGACCGTCGATGATCGGATTGAGGCCGAGATTCGATTCGCGGATCGCCCGGTCGACCGCGCCGACCATCGACTTGTCCCAGATGGATACGCCGAGCATGCGCGGCTCCGGGACGGTGATGTTGGCCACCTGGTTGAGGGGCACCCGCGAGCCGTAGGCTTCCACCTGAACCGGGTCGAGCAGGTTGGACGAAGCGCGGCCGGTGCGCAGCGACGCTATGTCGTGCTTGAACGCGTTGATCGCGCCTTCCATTCGGCGCTTCAGATCGTTGAGATCAACCTCTGCAGTCATGATGATACTCCTGTAGTCGATATGGCCGGCGGCCTGGAGAAAGAATGCCCCGGCGTTTCAGGTGTCGGAAACGACCGTCTTCCTGCCGCCACCGGCGAGGATGTCACGGAACCCGCCCTTTTCGTGGATGGAGAAGACGATGATCGGAATGTGGTTCTCGCGCGCCAGCGCGACGGCGGCGACGTCCATCACCGCAAGGCCCTTCTGCAGAACCTCGTCGTGGGTGAGCTTTTCAAAGCGGGTGGCGGTCGGATCCTTCTTCGGATCGGCCGAATAGATGCCATCCACCTGGGTTCCCTTGAAGATCGCCTCGGCGCCCATCTCGGCGGCACGAAGCGCCGCAGCCGAGTCGGTCGTGAAGAAGGGGTTGCCCGTGCCGCCCGCGAAGATCACGACGCGACCGAGCGACAGGTGATAGAGCGTCGCGCGCTGCGAGAAGCTTTCGCAGATTTCGGGCATGGCGATGGCCGAGAGCACCACCGTGTCGATGTCGAGCTTGCGCAGCGAGGTTGCGAGCGCCAGAGCGTTGATGACGGTCGCGAGCATGCCCATGTGGTCGCCGGTCACCCGGTCTCCGCCCTTGGAGGCCACCGCGACACCACGGAAGATGTTGCCCCCGCCGACCACGACGCCGACCTCCACACCCATGGCCCGCGCTTCGGCGATATCGGAGGCGATACGGTCCGCGACCGCCACGTCGATACCAAAACCCTGGCTGCCCATCAGGGCTTCCCCGGAGGCCTTCAGAAGAACGCGTTTATAGAGAGGTGCGGAAGACATGATCGCTCCTTGAATGACTAGATGCCGGATACACGAAGGGCATCGCGTTGTCACGCGATGCCCATGTTTTTCCAATGAAGGACGAAAGCGCCGATCAGCCCTTGGCGGCGGCTGCGACTTCGGCGGCGAAGTCGGTCGCTTCCTTCTCGACGCCTTCGCCGAGCAGAAGACGAGCCATGCCGGTAACTTCGATCGGAGCGCCGACTTCCTTCTCGGCTTCCTTGATCGCAGCGCCGACCGTCAGGTCGGGATTGATGACGAAGGCCTGCGAGAGCAGCGCAACTTCTTCGAAGAACTTGCGCATGCGGCCTTCGACCATCTTCTCGATGATGTTGTCCGGCTTGCCGGAAGCGCGCGACTGCTCGATGAAGACGTTGCGTTCGCGTTCGGCGACAGCCGCGTCGACTTCCTCGGCTCGGATGGCGAGCGGATTGGTGGCGGCGATGTGCATGGCGACCTGGCGGCCGATGGCGTTCAGCGCGTCCTTGTTGCCGGTCGACTTCAGCGCGACCAGCACGCCGAGCTTGCCGAGACCGTCGGCGACTGCGTTGTGGATGTAGGTGGCGACGACGCCGTCTTCGACCGAGAGCAGGGTCGCGCGACGCAGCGTCATGTTTTCGCCGATGGTGGCGATCGCGTCCTTCAAGCTTTCGGCGACGGACTTGCCGGTTGCCGGGTAGGTGGCGGCGGCAATCGCGTCAACCGAACCGTCGGTCGAAAGCGCAACGCCGGCAACGCCGCGAACGAGGTCCTGGAAGGCGTCGTTGCGGGCGACGAAGTCGGTCTCGGAGTTGATTTCGACGACGACGGCCTTGGTGCCGGCGCTGGCGATGCCGACGAGACCTTCCGCTGCGGTACGGCCGGACTTCTTGTCGGCCTTCGCGATGCCCTTGGCGCGCAGCCAGTCGATGGCGGCTTCCATGTCGCCGTTGGTCTCGGCGAGCGCCTTCTTGCAATCCATCATGCCTGCGCCGCTCTTTTCGCGCAGTTCCTTCACCATTGCAGCAGTGATCTCGGTCATTGTTTGCCTCTTGTCGGTTCAAGCGGTGCGCCCGCCCCCGAAACGACGGAAGGCGCCCTGTTTGGGGCACGAACTGTACCCGGAAGTATGACAACGTGATGAAGCAGCGCCATCACGGTAATAAACTCTGGTGACTATCGCGGCGGCGAGTTCGAAACGTCCGCGCCGCAAAGGAACAGGCCGCCAACAGCATCGCTGAGAGCGGCCCCGTCCCGTATCAGGAAAACGCGGCGAAGACCGAAAGGGCTCCGCCGCTCGCCATCGTCAGGCGCCGGCTTCGTCTTCGAGCGCCGGCTCGATCGGGGCTTCGGCTGAGGCGCCGATGTCACGACCGGAGGCACCCTGCTGACGTGCGATACCGTCGATCGCCGCGCGGGCAATCAGGTCGCAGTAAAGAGCAATGGCGCGCGAGGCGTCGTCGTTGCCGGGGATCGCGTAGTCGATCTGGTCCGGATCGCAGTTCGAGTCGATGATGGCAACGACCGGGATACCCAGGCGCTTGGCTTCATCGATTGCGATCTTTTCCTTGTTGGTGTCGATGATGAACATCAGGTCCGGGGTGCCGCCCATATCGCGGATACCGCCGAGAGCCTTATTCAGCTTTTCGCGTTCGCGCTCGAGGTTGAGGCGCTCCTTCTTCGAATAGCCCTGGGCTTCCGAAGCGAGGATCTCGTCGAGCTTGCGGAGGCGAGCAATCGAGTTCGAAATGGTCTTCCAGTTGGTCAGCATGCCGCCGAGCCAGCGGGAGTTGACGTAGTACTGGGCCGAACGCTTGGCGCTGTCGGCGATCAGGTCGGAGGCCTGACGCTTGGTGCCGACGAACAGCACGCGGCCGCCGCGGGCGACGGTGTCGGAAACGACCTGCAGGGCGCGCGAAAGCATCGGCACGGTCTGCGCGAGGTCGATGATGTGAATGTTGTTACGATCGCCGAAGATGTACGGCTTCATCTTCGGGTTCCAGCGGTGCGTCTGGTGACCGAAGTGAACACCAGCTTCCAGAAGCTGGCGCATGCTGAAATCAGGCAATGCCATGCCTTTTTCTCCTTTTCCGGTTGAACCTCCGCAAGGCGAACAGCACCCTCTTCGAGAATGCCACCGGCGGAAACGTCCGGATTTCTCCCGGACAATCCCATGCCTTACGTGTGGAATGCCGCTCGCCATATAGCGACTTCGTCAGGAAATCAAGGCTTTTGTCGGCAAAGATCATTCCGGGATACGGTTCCGGAAGACTATTTGCAGCCGCGGTCCTCAAGCATCTCCAGTTTCGAAAGATGACCGCTCAGGATGAAGTCGCCGTAGTCGAGGGTCAGGTCGCGGGTGACGCCGTTCTCGTAAAGCTTGAAGGACTGGGTGTAGACCGGCAACTGGTCTCCGGCCGTCTTGTCGTCATAGTAGGCGATCGAGACCGGCCAGTACTTCGCCGGGGCCATTGCGCCGGCCTTTCCGGCGTCCGGTTCGTCCTTGCCCGGCTCGGTCGGATGGCCGACGATGGTCGTCGTCAGGTAGCTGCGGTCGCCGTCCTCCGACCCGTCGAAGATGCGTGCCTCGAAGAAGGTCTCGCCTTTCCTCGCCCTGTCGATGACTTCCAGCATGTGCTCGGCGGGGAAGCGGCTGTCGACCAGTTCCACGGCGCGCTTCGCGGGCCCCTCGATTTCGATCTTGACCCGGCCGTTATCGTCGGCGGCCTTGCCCTTGACGTCCTTGTCGAGCTGGTCGTCGGTGAACGACTTCGTCTCGAACCGGAACTTGCCGTTGGCGATGTCCTCGAAGGTGCGGCTCTGCTGGTCGGTTACGCGCACCTGCTCACCCGTGTCGATTCGGGTCACGAAGCGGAAGTTGGTCGTGTAACCCTTGCACTCCGATCCGTCGAATTCGTAGACCATGCGGCCGCGTATTGCCTCGATGCCGGCCCGTTCGGAGGCTTCCTTCAGCTCGACGTCGTAGATGGCCCTGTGCGGCGCCAGACGGCCGGCGGCAGCTTCCGCCCCGCTCGCCGCCCAGCCGGTGGCTCCGAGGGTGGCCAGAGCGGCAACCGCATAGCTCGAGCGAAACATTCAATACCTCCTGTTGGACTGGCCGGCGATGATATAAGAACTGTCCCGGCGAAAGCGAGGCACGCCTTCGTGTAATGCAAGATTCTTTTTCAATGTTTACAACAAAACCGGGAAACTAGAATGTCCGAGACAATCGACAATCGTCTGGAAGCCATGGGTATCCGCCTTCCGGTCGCCGCCGCACCGGCTGCGAACTATGTTCCGTACGTCATCAGCGGCAACCTGCTTTACCTTTCCGGCCAGCTTCCGATGGAAGACGGCAAGATCGCGGTGACCGGCCTGGCCGGCGCTGACGTCGATCTCGCGGCCGCCCAGCGGGCCGCGGAACTCTGCGCCATCAACATTCTTGCACAGGCGAAGGCGGCGCTCGGCGACCTCGGCCGCATCGCCCGCGTCATCAAGCTCAACGGCTTCGTCGCCTCGGCGCCCGGCTTTACCGAGCAGCATCTCGTCATCAACGGTGCCTCGAACCTCATCGCCAACGTCCTCGGCGACGCCGGCAAGCACGCCCGTGCCGCCGTCGGAATGGCCGCCCTGCCGCTCAATGCCGCCGTCGAGATCGACGCGATCCTGGAGATCGGCCAGTGACCGACGCCAACTGGATCAAGGACCTGCCGGTCGCCCATCGCGGTTTCCACGACATGAACAAGGCCGTATGGGAGAACACCCTTTCAGCCTTCCAGCGGGCGATCGATGCAGGCTTCGCGATCGAATGCGACGTGCAGCTTTCGGCCGACAGCGTGCCGGTGGTGTTCCACGACCACGACCTGCAGCGGCTGTGCGGCATTGCCGGTGATGTGCGCGAGCGCACCGCGGCCGAGCTCGGCCTGCTGTCCGTCGGCGGCACCGCCGATCGCATTCCGACGCTTCGGCAGATGCTGGCGCTCGTCAAGGGCCGCGTTCCGCTGGTGATCGAGCTCAAGGGCACCAGCGCCGAGGAGGACGACGGTTTTGCCGTGACCGTGCTCGACGTGCTCGAGGGCTACGAAGGCAAGGTCGCGCTGATGAGCTTCGACCACTGGCTGCTGAAGGACCTGAAAGCGCTCGATTGCCCCTACCCCGTCGGACTGACGGCCGAAGGCGCCAAGCCCGAAACCTTCTTCGCCCACGACGAAGCGATGCAGCTCGGGCTCGATTTCATCTCCTACTGCGCCGCCCATCTGCCGAACAGCTTCGTCACCGCCCAGCGCGAACGCGGCATTCCGGTCATTACCTGGACGGTCAGGGATGAAATCATGCGACAGCATACCTATAAATATGCGGAGCAGATGACCTTCGAGGGGTTCGATCCCCGGGAGACGACGGTCGCGACCGCCTGACGGGAGCAGCATGAAGCAAGAGGTATCCATCCGGATCGAACGGTCCCTTGCAGCGATCCGGCCCGAACTTTGGGCCACGCTCGAGGGTGCGGGTCGCGACAAGGCCGGCGGGGGCTACAACCCCTTCAACTCGCATGGATTCCTCTCCGCGCTCGAGGAGTCGGGATCGGCGACCGCCGAGACCGGCTGGCTCGGGCATCATCTTCTGCTGGAAGACGCCGCCGGAATCCTGATCGGCGCCGTCCCCTGCTATCTCAAGAGCCACAGCCGCGGCGAATACGTCTTCGATCACGGCTGGGCCGACGCCTACGAGCGCGCCGGCGGGCGCTATTATCCCAAGCTGCAGGTCACCATTCCCTTCACCCCCGCGACGGGGCCGCGGCTGATGGTTGCACGAGGCCGGCATCAGGCCGAGGTCCGCGCGCTCCTCGCCGGAGGCTTGCGCGAGGTCACCGAAAGGCTCGGAGCCTCCTCCGCCCACGTCACCTTCCTGCCTGAAGACGAGCTCGCCGCCTTCGAGGGACGGGGCTATCTTCACCGCACCGACCAGCAGTTCCATTTCCTGAACGCCGGCTACAGGGACCACGACGATTTCCTCGACACGCTCGCGTCTCGCAAGCGCAAGGCGCTGAAGAAGGAGCGCCGCGCCGCGCTCGAAAACGGCATCACGATCGACTGGCTCACCGGCTCAGATCTCACCGAGGCCGTCTGGGACCAGTTCTTCGCCTTCTACATGGATACCGGCAGCCGCAAGTGGGGGCGTCCCTATCTCACACGGGACTTCTACTCGCTGATCGGAGAACGGATGGCCGACGACATCCTGCTGGTGATGGCCAAGCGCGGCGGGCGCTACATCGCCGGTGCGATCAACTTCATCGGCAGCGACACGCTCTTCGGCCGCCACTGGGGCTGCATCGAGGAGCATCCCTTCCTGCACTTCGAGGTCTGCTATCATCAGGCGATCGATTTCGCCCTGGCCAAGGGGCTCCAGAAGGTCGAGGCCGGCGCACAGGGCGAGCACAAGCTCGCCCGCGGATATCAGCCGGTGACCACCCACTCCGCCCATTTCATCGCCCATGCCGGCCTCAGACGTGCCGTCGCCGACTATCTCGAACACGAGCGCCGCGAGGTCGAACAGATCGGCGAGTATCTCGGCGAACACACCCCGTTCAGGAAGGGCGAGCGCCAGTGCCGCGAAGACTGACGGGTGCTTGATCGCGCCCCCTCGGTCGCGTTAGGTACGCAGCGAAACGAGGAGCCCCAAGATGACCAGCCCGGCCTACGACCCCAACAACATCTTCGCCAAGATCCTGCGCAACGAAATTCCCTCGGTTCGTCTCTACGAGGACGAGCATACGCTCGCCTTCATGGACGTGATGCCGCAGTCGCCGGGCCATCTGCTGGTCATTCCCAAGGAAGGATCGCGCAACCTGCTCGACGCCGACCCGGCGGTTCTCGCCCGCACGATGCCGGTCGTCCAGAAGCTCGCGGTTGCCGCCAAAGAGGCGCTCGACGCTGACGGCGTTCTCGTCACCCAGTTCAACGAGCCCACTGCCGGCCAGACGGTCTTCCACCTGCACTTTCACGTCATTCCCCGCTACGAGGGCGTGCCGCTCCGGCCGCATTCCGGTCAGATGGAAGACATCGAGGTGCTGAAGGCGCACGCAGACAAGATCAAGGCGGCGCTGTAAAGCGACCTTGGCACCGATCCGTACCGGTCGCTACGTTGCTACTGCATCCGCCCCAAGCGGATATACGCACGACCCATAAACTCAATCTTGGCAATCGCCGCATCTGGACCGGTGACGCATTTGCGAGGGACGAAGCCTTGTGGCAACGTCCCCCGCGACAGTTTCGAGGCTTGATGAAGCGCGAGGATGTCGAGCTTGTCCGAGCGTGGTAGCTTGACGACATCGAATTCATTGTCACCGACCAAAACAAACGCAAAATACGCTTCGTTTGCCCCGAATCCTTGATCTGCAAGATACTCGTTCACCTGATCCGCCAGAGGATCTCGTAGAGCCAAACTGTCCTGGTATGGCTGAACCATACAGATCGTTCTTCCGGCAAATTGCGAGAGATCCTCGAATCTGACCGATGAACCAACGGGGATTGCTAAAAGAGCGTTTTCCAATTTCCCCGCTTCACCGGAAGGAGGCGAGCAGGAAATGCAGGCAACCGACAGCAGCAACGTGACGATACTCTTCCGCATTCCGTCTGCTCCCGTCTATTCCGGATTGCGATAGCCGCTCCTCTCCGGGAACGGCCAATCTTTCAAAAGCGCCATGTCCGGCCGGAAAATCTCGACCTTCAGCGGATAGCACGCGGCAGCATCGCTCGAATGGGTGGCGCTGCAATCGCCGCCGGGGCAGGCCGAAAGCGCGCCGATGAGGTCGATCTCGGCGAAGAACTCGATGTAGTCGCCGGGACGCACCGGGCTCGCCTTCATGAAATACTGGTGCGTGTCCCTCGTAAAGCCGGTGCACATGAAGACGTTGAGCACGTCATGGACGTGCGGTTCGGCCTCGCGGAAGGCGAGCCCCTTCGCCCCGGCGAGCGCGCGTGTCAGGTTGGAATGGCAGCAGTGGTGATAGTCGCCGCCGGAAAGCAGCCGGTTGGTATAGGGATCGCAGCGCGTGCCGATGACATCGTGCAGGCCCGCCCCGTCGTCATCCCACCCGTACCAGGCGAGCGTATCATGGGTGATCGTCGCCATCGGCCGCAGATGCGGCAGCGAGCTCCAGAGCCGGTCGCCGACCGAGACATGGGTCGCATGCAGCGCCCGGGTCTTGCCGCTGAAGAAGCGCTCGGAAAGGTCCGCGGCATTCCAGAGGTTGAGGTCGCCGACCTGCGGCCCCTCGACGCTGACGACGCGGAAGAAATGCCCCTTCGGCGCCTCGAACGCTCCGCCCTCGCGCGGCGAAACGATAATTTCGTCGATCTTTTCGAGTGTTGCGCGCGCTTCTTGAAGTCGTGTCATGTCCGGAGCCGGCAGCGTTCCGTTGGGGTAGACGACGACGGGGCGACGGGCGCGTCGCTCGGCGGCGTCGACGGGAACCTGAATGGGGGCCTGGATGGCGGACTTGGCGGTCATGAACGATCCTGCACTCTCAAGGGCAAACAACAGGACGGACACTGCACGCCGGCAAGGCGGCTGGCAAGACGGCATCTCCTTGCCATAAGGGTAAGTGTCACTTATCCTTGTTCCCATGAAGCTCCCGCCCCTGCCAGGCCTCCGCGCCTTCGAAGCCGCCGCTCGCCGTGAGAATTTCCGCCAGGCGGCAACCGAACTCGGCATGACACCGGCCGCCGTCAGCCAGCACGTGCGCAGCCTCGAAGATTGGCTCGGCGTAAGGCTCTTCGAGCGCAGCGCCCGCGGCGTGCAGCTGACACCCGCCGGACGAGAGTTCGGCGATGCCGTGTCCGCGGGCCTCGCCGGCATCGCCGCTGCCGCCGAACGGCTCTCCGCCGGTGCAAGGCGCCGCACGGTCAGGCTCGCCTGCCTTCCTTCGGTCGTCACTCATTGGCTGGCGCCGCGGCTGCCCCGTTTCCGCGCCGCGCATCCCGACATACAGGTTGCGATCTCCTATGCGGCCGGGGCAAAGACGGCGGCCGAGGCGGCGGCCGATCTGTTGATCCAGCACGGCACTCGTCCGGATGCCGGGGCCTTGCCGATCCTCTCCGGTGCCACGCGGCCGACCTGCGCCCCGTCCTATCTCAATCGCAACGGTCCGATCCGCGATCCTCGCGAACTGCTCGCTGCGGACCTTCTCCATGATGAAAGTCCCGCGGCCTGGCGACGGTGGTTTTCCGAAGGAAGTCTCGAAAGCCCGCGCGAGAGCGGACCGATCTTCGCCGATTTCAACCTGCTCCTGAGTTCGCTGACCGCAGGGCTCGGCGTCGCCCTCTGCCCGACCGCACTGATTGCGGACGAACTGTCGCGGGGGGAACTAAAGGTCCTCTTCGACCGGCCGACGGATATCGAAAAGGCCTACTGGTTGACGGAAGCGACGAACCTCTCGCCGGAGGCGGTGCTGATGAGAGACTGGCTGCTGGCGGAGGCGACCGACGCAGCCCCTTCCGGTCCCTGAACCTCAGACGAAGACGAGACCGAGCGCCAGGAGCGCCACGGAGACCACGACGCCGACGATGACCCGCTGCCCGGCGGCGAGGAAGGCGGCAAAGCCGAGCGCTGCAGCGGCGAGACGCAGCCAGAGCGGCGTGGCTTCGAGACTGCCGGTCGGGAAGACGATCAGCTTGGAGGTCACCGCCATGACAAGCGATGTGGCGACCGCCCTCACCCATTTCAGTGCCTCGGAATCCTCGTTCATCCGGTTGCCGGCAATCACGCCGAGCCAGCGCCAGACATCCGTTGCCAGCCAGCCCGCCACGAGGATCACGGCATAGATCGTGTAGTCGTTCATCGGCTCTCTCCCTCTCGACGCTTCCGCCGGCCGGAAAGCACCAGCCGGTCGACGAGATAGGCCAGCGTTCCGCCACCGAGGCCGGCGATCAGTACGTCCAGTCCCGGCACAACCATCGACAACAGCGGCCCGCCGACGACGCCGATGAGGAACGCCAGGCGAAGGACGGGTTGGCGCGATGTCGCCCAGATCGAGGCGACGAAGTAGACCGGCGTGAGGAAGAACAGCAGCCCGGCCACCAGCGGCGGAAAAGTCTCGACGAGGCCGTAGCAGATGCCGACGAGAAGCGTGTTCGTAAGCGTCAGGGTGATCGCGAAGCCGGCAAAGTAGACGGTTCGATGCTCGCGCGGAACCTTGCCGATGTTCTGGGTGGTGAAGACCCACGCCGTGATCGCGATGAAATGCGAAAGGAAGAGTAGCAACCAGACGGGCGTGCGCGGCGTGCGGATTTCCGGGACGAGCGAGGCCACCATCGGCATCATGCGGATCGAGGAGAGCGAAACGGCGACGATGATCGCCAGGATGTGCGCGCCGCTCGCCAGCATTCCCGTCAGGATCATCTTGGCGGGAAGCGCCCAGACCATCAGCGTCATGAACATGGCCGCACCACGCGAGATCCCGGCCTCCAGCGCGAAGGCGGCGAAACCGACGAAGGAGGTCATGAGGATCAGGGCCGGCAGGCTGAAGATGCCGCTTGCACCACGCCGGAACCAGCGAAATGACTCGGGATCGGCTCTCAATAGGGACATCGACGATTCCGCGGAAGACGGGAGGGACCGGCGCTCCGATCCGAAGAAAAGGCTCGCGGCAAGCTATACCGGCGATTCCCGGAGCGAGACAGCGGTTTTCCGCAACCCCGCCATCACCTCAGCGCATGCCGTCCGGTCCGCCGCTCACGGAGATCATCAACCAGCCGCGGCCGCGACGCTTGTAGACCTCCGTCCAGCGCCCCGCGATCATCTGCGATCCGCCGCCGGCAGCCTCGACGTCCGCCTCGTAGCGATAGTGCACGACGCCGACCTCGTGGTCGAAGACCGTAACTTCGAGCGGCTGCAGCCGGTAGCGGAGAATGCGCGGCGAGTCGGGTCCGACCGACGCCACGGCGGCCTCAAAGTCGTGCGGCTTGTCGAGACCGGTTACCCAGCCGGAGTAATCGGGATGAAGGAGTTTTCGAACCGGGGCCGTCTCGCGACGGCGGGCGATCTCCCAGAGCATCTGGACGTGCTCCCAGAGCAGCTGCTCCTCATCTCCAAGACGAGGCATTCCGCCGCTCTCATGCTCCATCCCTCGGTTCCCCCGATCACCGTCGGCGGCGCCGACACGGAAACCCTCGCAGCTCGGCCGCGAGGGGTCAATTCACCTCTTTGTATGGCAGAAGATCACCATCCGAAGACCAACCGCTATTTCTTCTTCGGCACCTTGGGAACCGAGGCTCGCTTCTTCGGCGCAGCCGGAGCCTCTCCCGGCCCTTCGACCTTCTCTGCCGTGGCCTTCGCCTTGCGCGCGGTCTTGGCTTCTCCGGCAAGCGCTTCGGCTTCCGCCTTCGGCTTCACGGGCGCGACATCCGGCACCGCCTCGAGATCCAGCACCTCGGCGCCGGTCTCGTCCTTCTTGACCCCGACCTTGACGACGCCGCCCTTCTTCAGCTTGCCGAAGAGGATCTCGTTGGCGAGCGGCTTCTTGATGTGCTCCTGGATGACGCGCGCCAGCGGACGGGCGCCCATCTTCTCGTCGTAGCCGCGGGTGGCGAGCCAGGCGATCGCTTCCGGCGCGAGGTCGAAGGTGACGTTGCGCTCGGAGAGCTGCGCCTCGAGCTGCATCACGAACTTCTGCACCACCTGGTGGATAACCTCGGTCGGCAGCGGGGCGAACTGGATCGTCGCATCGAGACGGTTGCGGAATTCCGGGGTGAAGAGGCGGTTGAGTGCTTCCTCTTCCTCGCCCGTCCGCTTCGATGAGCCGAAACCGATCGCCGCCTTCGCGCCCTCGGTCGCACCGGCATTGGTCGTCATGATCAGGATGACGTTGCGGAAATCGATCTTCTTGCCGTTGTGGTCGGTCAGCGAACCGTGGTCCATCACCTGCAGCAGGATGTTGTAGATGTCCGGGTGTGCCTTCTCGATCTCGTCGAGCAGGACCACCGAGTGCGGATGCTGGTCGACGCCGTCAGTCAGCAGACCGCCCTGGTCGAAGCCGACATAGCCGGGAGGTGCCCCGAGCAGCCTCGAGACGGTGTGGCGTTCCATGTATTCCGACATGTCGAAACGCAACAACTCGACGCCGAGCGAGGCGGCAAGCTGCTTTGCGACTTCGGTCTTGCCCACACCCGTCGGCCCGGAGAAGACGTAGCAGCCGATCGGCTTGTTCGGTTCGCGCAGGCCGGCGCGGGCAAGCTTGATGGAGGTCGAAAGCGCCTCGATCGCCTTGTCCTGACCGTAGACCACCGAACGCAGTTCCTTCTCGAGATTGGCGAGCACCATCTCGTCGTCCTTGGAGACGGTCTTCGGAGGGATGCGCGCCATCGTCGCGATGGTCGCCTCGATCTCCCGCTCGGTGATCAGCTTGCGCCGCTTGGAGGCGGGCAGCAGCATCTGTGCGGCGCCCGTCTCGTCGATCACGTCGATCGCCTTGTCGGGCAGCTTGCGGTCCGAGATATAGCGCGCCGAAAGCTCGACGGCCGCCTTGATCGCCTCGTTCGTATAGCGGAGCTTGTGGTAGTCCTCGAAATAGGGTTTCAGGCCCTTCATGATCTCGATCGCATCGTCGATCGAAGGCTCGTTGACGTCGATCTTCTGGAAGCGACGGACGAGCGCCCGGTCCTTCTCGAAGAACTGGCGGTATTCCTTGTAGGTGGTCGAGCCGATGCAGCGGATCGCCCCCGAGGAAAGCGCCGGCTTCAGGAGGTTCGAAGCGTCCATGGCGCCGCCGGAGGTCGCGCCCGCACCGATCACGGTGTGGATTTCGTCGATGAAGAGCACGGCGCCCGGATAATCCTCGAGCTCCTTGACGACCTGCTTCAGGCGCTCCTCGAAATCGCCGCGATAGCGGGTGCCGGCGAGCAGCGTCCCCATGTCGAGCGAGAAGATCGTCGCGTCCTTCAACGCTTCGGGTACCTGGCCCTCGACGATACGCTTGGCGAGTCCCTCGGCGATCGCCGTCTTGCCGACGCCGGGATCACCGACATAGAGCGGGTTGTTCTTGGAACGACGGCAAAGCACCTGGATCGTGCGGTTGACCTCGTCGTTGCGGCCGATCAGGGGGTCGATACGCCCGGCACGCGCCTTTTCGTTGAGGTTGACGCAGTAGGCCTTGAGTGCCTCCTGCTTGCCCTTCGCTGCACCTTCTTCCTGGTCGCGCGCCTGCTTGGCTTCGGCTTCGCCCTCCTCGACACCGCGCGGCGGGCGCACCTGCGAAGCGCCCGGGCGCTTGCCGATGCCGTGGGAGATATAATTGACCGCATCGTAGCGGGTCATCTCCTGCTCCTGCAGGAAATAGGCCGCGTGACTCTCGCGCTCGGCGAAGATCGCCACCAGCACGTTCGCGCCGGTCACCTCTTCGCGACCGGACGACTGCACGTGGATGACCGCACGCTGGATGACGCGCTGGAACCCCGAGGTCGGCTTGGAATCCTCGTCGTATCCCGTCACCAGATTGGAAAGCTCGTTGTCCACGTAGTCGCCGACGGTCTTGCGCAGCACGTCGAGGTTGACGTTGCACGCCCCCATCACGGCTGCAGCGTCGGCGTCGTCGATCAGCGCGAGCAGAAGGTGTTCGAGCGTGGCATATTCGTGATGCCGCTCGTTCGCGTAGGTCAGTGCCTGGTGCAGCGCCTTTTCGAGGCTCGGAGAAAATGTTGGCACGTCAGATCCTCACTTCTTTTCCATCACACATTGCAGCGGGTGCTCGTGCTGCCGGGCGAAATCCATCACCTGGCTGACCTTGGTCTCGGCGACCTCGTAGGTGAAGACACCGCATTCCCCGACGCCATGATTGTGAACATGCAACATGATGCGCGTGGCCGCTTCCCTGTCCTTCTGGAAGAAGCGCTCCAGAATATGGATCACGAATTCCATCGGGGTGTAGTCGTCATTGAGCAGCAGCACGCGATACAGATTCGGCTTCTTGGTTTTCGGCTTCGTCCGCGTGATCACGGATGTGCCGCGACCGGCGTTGTCGCCGTCACTTTTCTGCTGCATGAAGACCGGCGTGGCGATCATGTTCTTCCATTCTCCAGTGGTTCGCCGGCCGGCTTGCGCCGCAGCGAACACTTAGCACATTAAGGTAGTTCGTAATTTGGTGATTTTAAGCCCCCCGCAAAGGAGTGCAAACAGATTTGCGTTATAACGGCCGCCGCCGTCGAGAAAAGCGGGGACAGGCCGTGAAAGGTAAACGCGCAAGGCCGGCTACGGGTCCCGTAGCCGGCCTTGATCTATTCGACGCGCGATGGCGCGACGGCTTCGTTTCAGGCTGCCGTTGCGGCCGGAACGCCGGCGGACTTCGATGCCTTCGCGACCGGGGCTTCGTAGGGCTTGTAGGCGCTCTTCGCCAGATCGGCATACATTTCCGCGAGCTTCGTCGCCTCGGAAACGAGGCCTTCGTAGGCCCCCTTCACGAAGTTCGTCTGCAGTTCGACCGCACCTTCGACGCTCTTCACGCCGGCCAGGCTTTCCATATGCGCAACCGCGTCCTGGAAGGACTTCTTCGAATATTCGGTAGCTTCCGTCGCGATGGCCTGAAAGCCCTTCGCGATCTCTGCGTAATTCTTCAGCATCGCGTCCATGGCTTCCTTGCCCTTCCTGTTCGCTTCATCGAAATTAAACATACGGCAGTGTCCCTTCTGCTTCATTTCGCTGCGAACGCACATAGCACATGCACAATTTTTGTCAATTGTTTTCCGCGATGCAATATCGCGCGCAGGTTGCATGCAGCGCCAAAAAGAAGGGCCGCCTGAAATACGGGCGACCCTGCATGCTGAAATGGCAGACATATATCAGAAAGCCTGCAACTAGAGGCTTAGAGATCGACGTCGAGGATGGCCATGGAGAAATTGTAGGAGAGATCACCGTCCTCGTCGTCGCGGAAAACCACGCCGAGAAACTCGTCACCGAGATAGACTTCCGCGGAGTCGTCCTTGCGGGGACGAGCCTTGACGACGATGGCCGGGTTGAACATCCGCTTGAAATAGGCGTCGAGCTTCTTGATTTCGTCGGGCTTCACTACAGTTCTCCATGGGGCGATTCAAGTTCGGGCGCTTGTCGCACGGCCGCTCGGATGATGTAAAGACGCGGCTGCGGACAAATGAACGCCGGCCAGAGCCCCTCGCCGTCCTCCGGCCACCGTTGCCAATGCGGTCGTTTGCGGTCACGCCTCCGAGGCGAGCATCTGGTCCATCGAGCGGGCCGGTTCGGCGCAGCCCGCCTCGCCCACCACGCGCGCCGGAACGCCGGCCACGGTCGAGCCCTTGGGAACCGGCTTCAAGACAACCGAACCCGCGGCCACGCGCGAGCAGCAACCGACCTCGATATTGCCGAGCACCTTCGCCCCCGCCCCGATCAGCACGCCGTCGCCGATCTTCGGGTGACGATCGCTCCCCTCCTTGCCGGTGCCGCCGAGGGTGACACCGTGCAGGATCGAGACATTGTCGCCGATCCGCGCCGTCTCCCCGACGACGAGGCCCGTGGCATGATCGAGAAAGATACCCTTGCCGATCCGCGCCGCCGGGTTGATGTCCGTCTGGAACACGCTGGAGGAGCGGCTCTGCAGATAGAGAGCGAAATCGCGCCGTCCACGGTTCCACAGCCAGTGTGCGAGACGGTGGGTCTGGATTGCATGGAATCCCTTGAAATAGAGCACGGGCTCCATGAAGCGCGTGCAGGCGGGGTCGCGGTCGTAGACCGCCTGGATGTCGACGCGCATGATCTGGCCCCATTCCGGCCAGTCACGCACCATCTCCTCGAAGGTCTGCCGCAGCAGGATCGCCTGCAGATCCGCATGATCGAGCCGTTCGCAGATCCGGTAGATGACGCAGTCTTCGAGCGAACGATGGTTGAGGACCGTCGAATAGAGGAAGGCCGCGAGCAGCGGGTCGTGCTCGGCCGCCGCGCGCGCCTCGTGGCGAAGCGTATCCCAGATCGGATCCATCGACTTGATGTGTTCGCCATGGAGGACTTCAGTCTTTGCGGCCATCGCCGGTCTCCTCTGTTCCATCGAGATTACATTATATAGGCTATCTGCGACGCAAACCAGATGGGCAGAAACGATGAAGCAAATCCGTGATTTCGCTGCCGGAAGAATACGCGCCGAGAGCCATGACGGCGTCGGCCTCCTCGTCATCGACAATCCGGAACGAAAAAATGCCGTCACGGCGGCCATGTGGCGGTCGATCCCCCACGCCGTTCACTGGCTGTGCGGCGAGGCCGGCGCCCGCGCAATCGTTCTGTCGGGAGCGGGCGGACGGGATTTCAGCGCCGGCGCGGATATCTCGGAGTTCCCCGTCGTGCGGAAGGATACGGCGACCGCCAGGCTCTATGAAGCCGACAACAGCTCCGCCTTCGCCGCCATACGGGCGGCACGCGTACCCGTCATCGCGGCCATCCGCGGCATCTGCTACGGCGGCGGCTTCGGGCTCGCCGCGGCATGTGACCTCCGGATTGCGGACGACACGGCGGCCTTCGCAGTCCCCGCGGCCCGCCTCGGCCTTGCCTATCCGGCCGACGCCGTCCAGGACTTCGCGCGCTCGCTCGGCGACCAGATGGCCCGCAGGGCGCTCTACACCGGCGCGGCGATGCGCGCCGCCGAACTGCTCGCCTGCGGTTTCCTGCTCAACATCACCACACCCGATACGCTGGACGACAAGGTCCTGACGCTCGCCGAAACGATCGCCACCAACGCCCCGCTTTCGGTGCAGGCGTCGAAGCTCGCGCTGCGCGCCGCCGCGGAAAAGGACGACGACCTTCTGCGGGAGGCGGAGGTCACCGGCGCCTCGACCTTCGAAAGTGCCGACTATGCGGAGGGCCGGCGCGCCTTCGCGGAAAAGCGCAAACCGGTCTTCACCGGCGAATGAGCACCGCGGTCGTCACTGACGGCCGATCTCGCGATAGAAGTCGAGGACGGCCTTCTTGAAGACCTTGTCGCCGACGGCGAGCATGTGGTCGCGGTTCGGGATATCGACGGCCCTCGCGTCCGGCATAAGGGCCGCCAGTTCCTGGGGAGAGCCGGCGATGTCGTCCCTGGTGCCGACAGCGATCAGTGTGGGCACGTCGACGCGGGCGATATCGGCGCGATCGACGAGCACGCGGGACTCCTGGATGCAGGCGGCAAGCGCGATGCGGTCGCTGCGGGTCTGTTCGGCGAAGGCGCGGAACATCCGTCCCCGCTCATGGGTCACGTCGGAAAGCGACGGCGCCAGCAACGCTTCCGCAATCGGATCCCAGTCGCCGACGCCATCACAGAGACCGATGCCGAGCCCGCCGAAGACCAGCGACCGCACGCGGTGGGGATGTTCGAGCGCCATGAAGGCGGAAATCCTCGCGCCCATCGAATAGCCGATGACGTCGGCGTCCGGCAGCCCGAGATGGGTGAGCAATGCGGCGGCATCCGCCGCCATCCTCGAGGGATGATAGGCCTCCGGCTCGTGCGGACGATCGCTCGCGCCGTGGCCACGATTGTCGATTGCGATGACGCGGTAGCCGGCCTCCCCCAACGTCTTCAGCCAGCCCGGATGAACCCAGTTCACCGTCGCCGTCGAGGCAAACCCGTGGATCAGCAGGATCGGCGGGCCGGACGGATCGCCGGCGTCGAAATAGGCGAGCTGCAATCCGTCGTGATAGAAGAGGGAGAATGCCGGCGCATTCAGATTCATCGCTTCGGTCCATGTCTTGTTCTGGGATTGACGGCGCGCACCTTAGTGAAACGCAGCCACGCATCAAAGGCGCATCGGTTTCTTTTCTGTGGGTTTGCGGCGTCTTTGTCTCTACACATTCGCGGCGAAGGAGGATAATGTCCGCCGCAAAGTGAAAAGGCATTCGGAGAGACATATGGCCGGGCACACCATTCCCCACTTCCAGAACGACGGCGGACACCGCGTGATCGAGATCGGCGTGAAGGAGTTCATGTGCACGGGCGCTTCCGCCCCTTTCGACCATCCGCACATCTTCATCGACATGGGCGACGACAACGAGAAGGTTTGCTCCTACTGCTCGACTCTCTATCGCTATAATCCGTCGCTGAAGGCCGAGCAGACCAACCCCGCCGGCTGCGTCTATCACGTCAAGGCGGCCTGACCGCCACCCGCATTTCACGATCGGCAAGGCCATGTCCACCAACGTCGTCGCCATCGTCGGAGCCGGGATGGCGGGGCTTACGGCTGCGCTGTCGCTGGCACGACACGGGATCCGCAGCGAGATCGTCGAACAGGCGCCCCAGCTCGGCGAAGTCGGTGCCGGCCTGCAGATTTCCCCCAATGCCTCGCGAATTCTCCGTGAGCTGGGGATCCTTGCCGACATAGAGCATCGCTGGTGCGAACCACAGGAAATCCGGCTGACGTCCGGCGTGACCCTCGGGGCGCTCGCCGCCGTTCCGGTTGGCGCCTTCGCGCGGGACCGCTGGGGCGCACCCTACGGCGTCCTGCACCGATCGACGCTCCAGCAGGCGCTGCTTTCGGCGGTCTTGCGCAATCCGCTCTGCAAGGTCCACCTCGGCTGTCGCATCGAAAAGCCCGGCGACACGGAGATCGCTCGCGCGATCGGCGAGCAGCCGGATCTCGTCATCGGCGCCGACGGCGTCTGGTCGAGAACCCGTGCCCGCATCCCGGGGGCGCCCAAGGCGCATTTCTCCGGCAACATCGCCTGGCGCTTCACGATGGCTGGCGACAATGCGCCAGGCTTCCTCGACCCCTCAAACGTCACCGCCTTCCTCGGCCCGAAGACCCACCTCGTCTGCTATCCCCTGAAGGAGATCGGCGGCTTCAACGTCGTGGCGATCGCCGCCGGCCTCGATCCCGGCGAAACCTGGTCGGCGGAAGGCAGCGAGCGGCAGGGCCGTATGCTTGCGGAACAGTTCTCGGCATGGCACCCGGAAATCCGCACGCTGCTTTCCAACCTGCGCGGCGCCACCTTCTGGCCGCTCTACCAGGCAGGTCCCGGGCGATGGCAGAACGGGCGCGACACCGCGCTCATCGGTGATGCCGCGCATGCGATGATGCCGTTTGCCGCGCAGGGTGCGGCGATGGCGATCGAAGACGCCTTCGAACTCGCCGGGCTTGTCGCAAATACACCCCTCCCAGAGGCGCTCGCGACCTACGAGCGCGTTCGCCAGATGCGTGCGGCCCGGGTCGGCAGACGCGGCGCGTTCAACCGGTTCGCATACCACGCGCGCGGCCCGATCCGCATCGCGCGCGACCTGGTGCTCGCGACACGCTCGCCGCAGAGCCTCGCCGCCGATCTCGACTGGCTCTACGGCTATCGCGCGAAGGGCTGATCTCAGACGGCTGCGGCAGCCCTGAACCCGCGTTCGAGGTCGGCGATGATGTCCTCGACGTTTTCCAGCCCGATCTGCAGCCGAATGACCGGACCTTCGGTCGGCGCCTTGCGGATCTTGCGGTCGGTGAGGTCGACCATAACGGCGAGGCTCTCGTAGCCGCCCCAGGAATAGCCGAGCCCGAAGAGCGAAAGTTCATTGAGGAAGGCCCGCGCCTTCGGCTTGAAATTTTCCCGCTCATCCACCTTCAGCACGAAGGAGAAGATGCCGCTCGCGCCCTTGAAGTCCCGCTTCCAGATGTCGTGGCCGGGGAAACTCGGCAGGCCCGGGTGCAGGACCCTTGCGACATCGTCGCGCGCCTCGAGCCAGTTCGCGACCGAAAGCGCACTCTTGTTGTGGTGTTCCAGCCGCAGGTTCATCGTCCGCAGCCCGCGCAGGATCATGTAGGAATCATCCGGCGAGCCGCAGATGCCGAGCGTGCCGTTTGCTTCCTTCAACTGCGGCCAGTGGGCGGCGTTGGCCGAGACCGTGCCCATCAGGATGTCGGAATGGCCGGACGGATATTTCGTCGCCGCGTGGATCGAGACGTCGACGCCGAAATCGAGCGGCTTGAAATAGATCGGGGTCGCCCAGGTGTTGTCCATCGTAACGACGCACCCGTGCCTGTGCGCCGCTTCGGAGATCGCCCGGATATCCTGCATCTCGAAGGTGTTGGAGCCCGGCGCCTCAGTGTGGACGAGCTTTGTGTTCGGGCGGATCAACGCCTCGATACCCGACCCGATGTCAGGATCATAGTATTCGACCGTCACGCCAAGGCGGGTCAACATAGTATCGCAGAAGTGGCGGCAGGGCCCATAGACCGAATCGACGATCAGAGCGTGGTCGCCGGCCGAAAGGAAAGCGAGGAATGGAACCGTGATCGCGGCAAGCCCGCTCGGCACGAGAATGGTGCCGGCCGATCCCTCGAGTTCGTCGATCGCCTCGCAAAGCGCGTCGGTCGTCGGCGTGCCCCGCGTGCCGTAGGTATACTTCTGCGCCCGCGTTTCCATCGTCTCCACATTCGGAAACAGAACGGTCGAGGCGTGGACCACGGGCGGGTTGACGAAGCCATGGTAGCTCATTGGATCATTGCCGACGTGGCACAGGCGCGTGTCCGTACCGGCGGCCGCCAGCATCTCTTTTCTGTCTCTCATGAGAACCAAGCCTTTCCTCGGGAATATGACGAGCGGATTTGTCGTATCCCGGACGAAGGACGTCAAGGCACGTTGCGCCCTCCCCGACAGGTGTTTCGATGGTGGTTATGCGGCGAATCGGTGCTTTTTTAGCCAATTTCCGATTTTTTCCGCCATTTCCTGCCTGATTTTGATGCGAATTAGGCATTTTTCCAATTTTCTACCCCATTTCGCGGACCGCAGTCTTGACCGTGGTTCATTTTAAGACTGTGATAGCGCGGCTCGCACCGGGAGGTCAGCGGGCCGGCGGAGGCATGAAATCGTTCGAGCGAACGTGACCGTCGGGTATTTTCAAGAACAATAGACAAAGGTTGGGAAAAATGAACAAGAAGCTTCTGTCAGTCGCTCTCGGCGCTGCAGTCGTCGGTTTTGGTGCACCGGCTGCATTCGCCGGCACGCTCGACGACGTGAAGGCGAAGGGTTTCGTGCAGTGCGGTGTCAACGGCTCCAATCTCGCCGGCTTCGGCGCCCAGGACTCCTCGGGCAACTGGGCCGGTCTTGATGTCGACGTATGCCGTGCCGTCGCCGCTGCCGTTTTCGGCGACGCGACCAAGGTCAAGTACACCCCCCTCTCCGCGAAGGACCGTTTCCCGGCCCTGCAGTCGGGTGAAATCGACATGCTGGCCCGCAACACGACCTGGACCGCCAGCCGTGACTCGCAGCTCGGCTTCGACTTCCGCGCCGTCAACTACTACGACGGCCAGGGCTTCATGGTTCCGAAGGGCCTCAACGTGAAGTCCGCACTCGAGCTGTCGGGCGCCGCCGTCTGCGTGCAGTCCGGCACGACGACCGAACTCAACCTCGCCGACTACTTCAAGGCCAACGGCCTCGAGTACAAGCCGGTCGTGTTTGAGAAGCAGGAAGAAGTCGACGCCGCCTACCAGTCCGGCCGTTGCGACGTCTACACGACCGACCAGTCCGGCCTCTACTCGATCCGCCTGTCGCTCGCCAACCCCGACGACCACATGGTCCTGCCCGAAATCATCTCCAAGGAACCCCTCGGTCCGGCCGTTCGCCAGAACGACTCCAAGTGGTTCGACGTCGTGACCTGGGCACACTACGCCATGGTTTCGGCTGAAGAGTTCGGCATCACCTCCGCCAACGTCGACGAAATGCTGAAGTCCGAAAACCCGGACATCAAGCGCTTCCTCGGCGAAGAAAAGGACCAGACGATCGGCAAGGACCTCGGCCTGGATGAGAAGTGGGCCTATAACATCGTCAAGCAGGTCGGCAACTACGGCGAATCCTTCGAGCGCAACGTCGGCGCCGGAAGCCCGCTGAAGATCGAGCGTGGCCTCAATGCCCTGTGGACCAAGGGCGGTCTGCAGTACGCTCCGCCGATCCGCTAAGCGGTCGCAACCAGCATACCGGAAAGGCGCCACGGCGCCTTTCCGATCGACAGAATGAAAAAAGGCAGCTACGAAAAATGATGGCTGCGAACAGGGGATAATGCATGGCAGTGGTCGCCTCGGGCCGGGACGGCAATAGCCGTTCGGTGCACTCTTTGCTGTACAATCCAGCTTTCCGTCAGTTCGTCTATCAGGCACTGACCCTCGTCTTCATCGTCTGGCTGTTCTGGTTCGCCGGAACCAATGCCGCCCAGAACCTCGCTCGCGCCAACATGACGGCCGGGTTCGAGTTTCTGAGAAACCGGGCGGGCTTCGACATCGCCCAGACGCCGATCGCCTATTCGAGCGACAATACGTATCTGCAGGCGCTCGCAGTCGGCCTCGTCAATACCTTGATCATCGCCGTTTGCGGGATCATCACGGCCAGCATCATCGGGCTGATCGTCGGCATCGGCCGACTTTCGCACAACTGGCTGATCTCGCGGCTCGCAACGGTCTATGTCGAGGTGTTCCGCAACATCCCGCCGCTGCTCGTCATCTTCTTCTGGTACAAGGGCGTTCTCTCGCTGCTGCCGGACGTCCGTTCGTCGTTGGCACTGCCTCTGTCGGTCTTCGTCAGCAACCGCGGCATCTACATGCCGGCGCCAGTCTTCGGTGAGGGCATGTCCCTGGTCGTCGCCGCCTTCGTGGCGGGCGTCGTCGCAGCCATCCTCTACGCGCGTTGGGCGACGAAGAAACAGCTCGCCACCGGCAAGCGCCCGCCCGTCCTCTGGATTAATATCGCGCTGATCATCGGCCTGCCGCTTGTCGCCTTCGCGATCATCGGCGCACCGGTCACCTTCGACATTCCGGAGCTCGGCAAGTTCAACATGCGGGGCGGCACAGCCATCGGTCCGGAGTTCCTGTCGCTCTACATGGCGCTGTCGTTCTACACAGCCGCCTTCATCGCCGAGATCGTCCGTGCGGGCATCCGGGGCGTGCCGAAAGGTCAAACAGAGGCGGCGAGCGCGCTCGGCCTGCGCAGAGGCCCGACGACGCGTCTTGTGGTCCTGCCGCAGGCGCTGCGGATCATCATTCCGCCGCTTACCTCGCAGTACCTCAACCTGACCAAGAACTCGTCGCTTGCCGTCGCCATCGGTTACGCCGATCTGGTCGCGGTCGGCGGAACGATCCTCAATCAGTCGGGCCATTCCATCGAGATCATCGCGATCTGGATGCTGATCTACGTGTCGATCAGCCTCGCGACCTCTCTCTTCATGAACTGGTTCAACGCCAAGATGGCCCTGGTGGAGCGCTGACATGAGCGAAAACAACGTCTCCTATCTCCGCCAGGAGTTCCTGGCGCCCCAGCCCGCTCCGCTCAGCGACCGCTCGGCGTTCGGCTGGGCCCGCAAGAACCTGTTTGCAACCCCGCTCGACGCGATCACGACGGTCGTCTTCGGTGCGATCATCCTCTGGTTCGCCTCATCGGCGTTCGACTGGCTGTTCGTCTCGGCCGTCTGGACGGGCGAAGACCGTGCGGTCTGCGCCACCACCGTCCAGGGCGGTATCCAGCCGGAAGGCTGGAGCGGTGCATGCTGGGCCTATGTCGGTGACTGGTTCACCCAGTTCATGGTGGGTTCCTATCCGCGCGACCAGCTCTGGCGTCCGATCCTGATCGCCATTCTCTTCGTCGGCCTGCTCGTCCCGATGCTCGTTCCGTCTGCACCGCGCAAGGGGCTCAACGCGCTGCTGCTCCTCGCCGCCCTGCCGATCCTCGCCTATGTGCTATTGCTCGGCGGCTGGTTCGGCCTCTCGCACGTCGAGACGAGCCAGTGGGGCGGGCTGATGGTGACACTGATCCTCTCCTTCGTGGGGATCGTGGTCTCACTGCCGTTCGGCATCGTGCTCGCGCTCGGCCGCCGCTCCGACATGCCGATCGTGCGCTCCGCCTCCATCGGGTTCATCGAGCTCGTCCGCGGCGTGCCGCTGATCACCGTGCTCTTCATGGCGAGCGTGCTGCTGCCGCTCTTCCTGACGCCCGGCAACAACATCGACAAGTTCGTGCGCGCGTTGGTCGGCGTCTCGATCTTCGCCTCCGCCTACATGGCGGAAGTCATCCGCGGCGGTCTGCAGGCCATTCCGAAGGGTCAGTACGAAGGCGCCGACTCTCTCGGCCTCACCTACTGGCAGAAGATGATCCTGATCATCATGCCGCAGGCGATCAAGCTCGTCATTCCTGGCATCGTCAACACCTTCATCGGCATGTTCAAGGACACCTCGCTCGTGTCGATCATCAACATGTACGACCTGCTCGGCATCGTGAAGGCGAGCTTCGGCGATGCCAGCTGGCTGACCCCGGTGACCCCGCTCACCGGCCTTATCTTCGCCGGCTTCGTATTCTGGTTGTTCTGCTTCGGGATGTCGCGCTACTCGGCTTTCGTCGAGCGCCGCCTGGACAGAGGCCACAAGAGATAAATGAGAGGAACAAACATGGCCCAGCAAGCCGTTCAACCCGGAATTTCGCAGACGGAAGTCGCCGTCGAAATCGTCAACATGAACAAGTGGTACGGGGACTTCCACGTGCTGCGCGACGTCAACCTCAAGGTCATGAAGGGCGAGCGCATCGTCATCGCCGGTCCCTCCGGATCGGGCAAGTCGACCATGATCCGTTGCATCAACCGGCTCGAGGAGCACCAGGCCGGGCAGATCATCGTCGACGGTATCGAGCTTACGAACGACCTCAAGAAGATCGACGAGGTCCGCCGCGAAGTCGGCATGGTGTTCCAGCACTTCAACCTCTTCCCGCACCTGACGATCCTCGAGAACTGCACACTTGCGCCCATCTGGGTCCGCAAGATGCCGAAGAAGGAAGCGGAAGAGGTCGCCATGCACTTCCTGACGCGCGTGAAGATCCCGGAACAGGCGAACAAGTATCCGGGCCAGCTCTCCGGCGGCCAGCAGCAGCGCGTGGCGATCGCGCGCGCTCTCTGCATGAAGCCGAAGATCATGCTCTTCGACGAGCCGACCTCGGCGCTCGATCCGGAAATGGTCAAGGAAGTGCTCGACACCATGGTGGGTCTCGCCGAAGAAGGTATGACCATGCTCTGCGTGACGCATGAAATGGGCTTTGCCCGTCAGGTCGCCAACCGCGTGATCTTCATGGACCAGGGGCAGATCGTCGAACAGAACTCGCCGGCCGAGTTCTTCGACAATCCGCAGCACGAACGCACCAAGCTGTTCCTGAGCCAGATCCTGCACTGAGGCGCGGGCCAGACATCCTTACGAGAAACCCGCCCGGCTCGTCGCCGCGGCGGGTTTCTCTTTGTTTGCTCACGTCTCTAAGACCGTCGCCTACGGGCACCAGCCCTTGCGTTCCCCGGTCCGCGGCTGCGCCAGCCCCTCGTTCAGAAGGACCGTACCGAGCGAACGCCCGTTGCGCAGCACCACCTTGAATTCACTGCCTGAAGCCGCAACCGGCATGCCCGGCGCGACGAGATCGAAGGTACCGGCGTTGAGCAGCTCCTTGAGACGGACCTTGGCGGCAAAGCCCTTGTCCCGTTCGGCCTGGCACTTCGCCCTCTCGGTCTGCGGCGCGACGGCGTCGGCAAGCACGATCCTCGTCTTGCGATGCCAGAAGGTGTCGCCGCTCGCCACGCAATTGTCGAGCCCGGACGTACCGCAATAGTAAAAGGTTCCGGCAAATCCCCTGCCCTCCATGCCGCCCTCTGCCGGGCCGCCCTCTGCCGGTCGCTGCTGCGGCACGGTCTGCGGCGAAGCAGCCCCGACGGGCGCGGGCGGGATCAGCGCCGCTGTCGTTGTTCGGCCCGGTTCGGATTTCGGCTTCGGTGACGCGCCAACAGGCGCTGGTGGAACGGGTTTTGCGGACGACGGCTTGCTCGCGGGCTTTCTGTCCTCGCTCTTGCCAGCGCCGCCGCTCTTCGGCTGCACCAGAGCGGCAATCCTCGGCCAGCTCCCCCGCCACTGATCACGACTATCGTAAACGGCGATGGCGCCGGCAACGACGATCAGCGCGCCAGCCCATGGCCAGAGGCTGCCGGACGAACGCGAGCTGGACGACTTGCGGCGCTTGCGCGGCGCGCGTTTAGGTGACGACGAAGGAGAACGGGCCATGCGAATACCTCACGTCCCGCCATTATCACGGCAAGGGAGTCGTCGCCAGAGGGCATGAGAACGAGACGGGAACACGTCGCGACGGCGGGCGCGGGTAACGGGGAGAATGGCGACCCCTGTTGGACTCGAACCAACGACAACCTACTTAGAAGGCAGGTGCTCTATCCAGCTGAGCTAAGGGGCCTCCGTGCGTCGCCTTCTGGTCCGGCGAACGACGACGGCGGTCCTGCAAGGCCGGACGCGGTCAGTGCGTCCAGGGCTGCAGGCGGTTATAACGGAAATTGTCGGTATAGGATACGACCTGGCGCTTGGCTTCCTTGGGCAGGATCACCCGGTATTCGATACCGTTGCGATTGGCGAAAGCTTCTGCCTGTTCGAGCGTCTCGAAGGTGATCTTGACCTGCTGGCGCGTATCGGCCGAGCTCGTATAGCCCATCATCGGCTCGACCTTGCGCGGTACTTCCTGCTCGTATTCGAGCAGCCAGAACTGCGTCTTGGCCTTGCCCGACTGCATGGCGGTCTTGGCGGGGCGATAAATCTTGGCGGTCATGTCGCAACGAGCTCCAAAGGACTGCGAAGGAAGGAAGGTCCCCTCCCCGGACGATCGCAGGACCACCGCGGTGGTCGGAGTGGAGAGATTCGAACTCCCGACCCTCTGGTCCCAAACCAGATGCGCTACCAGACTGCGCTACACTCCGTTCCAGCGATCAATGCCGAGATACACGGTTCACCCGTCAGGGGCAACAGCTAAAATCGACTTTCCGCCACCATGAGCGGTCACAAAAACGCTGTCATTTCAACGATGCCCGGGCCGCGTCCACATCCACGCGACTGCCCGGGACGATGCCGAGCGTAGCCGACCGCCCGCCGTTGATCTCCAGCACATAGCGAACAGCCCCCGGAGAGGCGATAATATCTTGCGAATAGGGCACGGTGCGCTCGGCGATCCGGCTGACGACACCCTTCTCGTCGATGAACAGCATATCGAGCGGCAGAGGCGTGTTCTTCATCCACATCATCACCGACCGGGCCTCGCCGAAATCGAAGATCATGCCGGCATCGGCGTCAAGCTCGGTCCTGAACATCAGCCCACGCTCGCGTTCGGCCGACGTGCCTGCCCATTCCACCTGAAAGACATGGCGCTCGCCGCCCGGCGTTTCAATCGCCAGTGCCGCCTTGCGCAGGCCGGCCTCTTGCGCCGACGCCGCGACCGGAAGCAACAAAAAAAGCGCCAGGACAGCGCTTCTCCAGATTTCACGAATCATGAGACAGTGCCTCAATGGGCCCGGGTCGCCGGACCCGGATTGTCGGGATGGATTTCGGCGGCCATCAACCCTTTGTCGCCATTGCCGAAGCGCACCAGAACGCTCTGGCCGGGCCGAAGTTCCGTAAGACCGTAGCGCCGCAGCGTTTCCATGTGAACGAAAATGTCCTCGGTGCCCTCGCCACGCGTCAGGAAGCCGAAACCCTTGGTGCGGTTGAACCACTTCACCAGCACCCGCTCCAGCCCGCTCGTCGGCGTTACCTGCACATGGGTGCGCACCGGCGGCATCTGCGAGGGGTGGATCGCCGTGGACTGGTCCATGGAGAGGATGCGGAAGGTCTGGTAACCGCGCTCGCGCTTCTGGATCAGCGCAACGATGCGCGTGCCCTCGAGGATGGTCTGGTAGCCGTCACGTCGCAGGCAGGTCACGTGCAGCAGGACGTCCTGCATGCCGTTGTCCGGAACGATGAAGCCGAACCCCTTGGCGACGTCGAACCACTTGACCACGCCGGTGATCTCGAGAAGTTCGACGGCTTCGCCGGACAGCTCTTCGAACTCGGCGAGCCCTTTCGATGAAATCCTGTCGGCCATTTCCTCACGCCCCTCGAAAACGCGTCACACCGGTTCGTTAACTGATTCTTGACTATCAGATTAACATTCGCAGGTTGGTGTCGCGCAAGTCCCTGTCTAAGATATACCCAAATCCTTTTGACGCTTCATCCTTGCTCGAAGCTGTCGTCTGTTCCATATCCGGACACGTTATTAGGAGGACATCATGCGCTATCTTCACACCATGGTACGCGTCAAAGATCTTGATGCGTCGCTCGACTTCTACTGCCGTGTCTTCGGCCTCATCGAGGTCCGGCGCATGGAGAACGAAAAGGGCCGGTTCACGCTGGTTTTCCTGGCCGCCCCGGCCGACGTCGAGGCCGCGCGCGACAACAAGGCGCCCTGCCTGGAGCTCACCTATAACTGGGACACCGAGGATTACACCGGAGGTCGCAACTTCGGTCACCTGGCCTACGAGGTCGACGATATCTACGCCACTTGTCGGACGCTGATGGAAAACGGCGTGACGATCAACCGTCCGCCGCGCGACGGCCACATGGCCTTCGTGCGCTCACCGGACGGCATCTCGATCGAGATCCTGCAGAAGGGCGAGGGTCTGGCCCCGGCCGAGCCCTGGCTCTCGATGCCGAATACCGGCGCCTGGTGACGGCTTCGGCCCGCCTCGCGCAAGCTTGGCGGGCTACCTCCATGCAGAACCTGCGGCCGCGCCGACTCACTCGCTGTTCCGGTGCCGGGCCGCTGCCAACCAGTTCTGCGGGGTTTCTTCCATGGACTGCCTGCCGATATCGTCGGTGCGTCGCGGGATCGCGTTTCGCCTCGCCCTCTGCGGCGTCGCCCTGACGGCGCTGCAAGGCTGCGCGACGACCGGCGAAAAGGCGTCCATCGAGAAAGTCGCCGCGCCTGCTGCGCAGACCACAGGCTCTCCCGCCAAGGCCGTGGCAGCAAGGAAGCCCGGGCCGGCAGATGCCGGCTATTCGGACCCGACAGTGGTTTCCATGGCCCCGGGCGACGCCGCCGCCGCCCGGCCTTCGTACGCGGCCTCGCCGGCGTTCGCCAACCCCGCCAACCTCGGCGATGTCGTCATGCAGCCGGCCGCGATCAATGCCGGTCGTTCCAGCATTTTCGCCCAGCAAGCGGAGCAGGTGCCGGTCGAGGCCGGCGCCTCGACGATGACGGCCGCGAGCCTCGTGCCCGCCGAAATGCCGACGCGGCGCGTAAATCCGATGACCGGCAGCCTGTTCAGTGCCCCGCAATATGCCTCCGTCGAGCCGGCCGGTCTGCCGGCTGACGAGCAGGCGACCGGATTGCCGCCCGAAGAAGCTCCCCTCGCCGATGCTGCCGGCCTGCCGACCGCATCGGAGCCCGAAGAGGAAGCCAGCACGGACCCGGCCACACCTATGGCCGAGGAAACGCCGACAGAACCTGCGAAGAAGAAGACGCTTCTGCCGATTCTCGGTCGCCTGCTCGGCAAGGCGAAGTCGTAGAGCGCGCCTCCCGCTCCCTGCAGCTCAACAGGTGGAGGGTGTGCCGCTCGTTTTGGCAGCCTTCCGTAAGGCAATACGGCCTAAAGACAGCGTAGAATCAGCCATTATGTAGTTGATATAATACGTCTTTCCTGTGCTTTCTTCGGAAGAATCCACAGCCGTCACATTTTTTGCAAAAAACAGAGAAAAGCCGCTTGCGGGATTCTGAAGCCCTGACTATAAGGGCGCCACAACGAAGCGCACGCGCCCTTCGTCTATCGGTTAGGACACCAGATTTTCATTCTGGGAAGAGGGGTTCGACTCCCCTAGGGCGTGCCACTTTCTCCTCATCGCAATTAGATTGATACGACGGCAACAACGCCTCGTGCGGCCGCTCGTCGGGCGTCTCCATAGGCATTTTCGGCAGTTTTTCCCGTAACTTGGCCCGCGTCCGGTCTTTTTTGGCAGGCGACCGGAAAAATGCATTTTTCCGCTTGCGGGATTCCGAAGCCCTGACTATAAGGGCGCCACAACGAAGCGCAGGCGCCCTTCGTCTATCGGTTAGGACACCAGATTTTCATTCTGGGAAGAGGGGTTCGACTCCCCTAGGGCGTGCCACTTCCAATCTCCCGAACACGGCCAGAGATTCCTCAGAACGCCTTCGCTGCGTCGATGATGCGCATCTGCACGCGCCGTGTTCCCTGCCAGTGCTCGGCGCTGAGCGAGCCCGCGATGTGGATCTGGTTGCCTCGCGAGGACAGCAGGAAATCACCGAGCGGCGTTTCGGCGGCGCGGAATGCGATTCCGTCGAGCCGCGATCCGTCCTGCGCCTCGACCGTCACCTTGACATGATTGACGCCCACGAGGCGCGAATCCCGCAACCGGTGTGCAGGGATCGCGAAACAGGGTTGCGGGTGGCCCGCCCCATAGGGGCCGGCCGTCTCCAGCTGGTCGATCAGCGCAATGGTGGCGCCGGATGCACCCAGCGCTCCGTCGATCTTCAGACTGCGATTGGCGGCAAGCGTCGATACCTGGCTGCCTGCTGCCTCGTCGAAGAAGGCGCGCAGCCGACCCAGATTGGCGCGTTCGACTGTCAGGCCGGCCGCCATGGCGTGACCCCCGCCCTTGACGAGAAGACCGGCGTCGACCGCCGCCCGTACCATCCGCCCGAGGTCGAAGCCGTTGATCGAGCGCCCGGAGCCGGTCCCCTTTCCCGAAGGATCGAAAGCGATCGCGAAGGCAGGCCGCTTGAACTTCTCCTTCAGGCGGGCGGCAAGCAGTCCGACGATGCCCGGATGCCAGTTCTCGTGGGCCGTGACGATGACGGAGGCGGTCTCGCCCGTTCCGTATTCGGCCAGCGCCTCAGCCTCCGCCTCTGCCAGCATGGCGGCCTCCATCGCCTGACGCTCGCGGTTGAGTTCGTCGAGCCGGGTGGCGATCTCACCGGCGGCGGTGGTATCATCGAGCGTCAGCAACCGGCTTCCGAGCGCAGCGTCGCCGATACGACCGCCCGCATTGATTCTGGGACCGACGAGGAAACCGAAATGATAGGGCGTCACCGGTCCGCCGATGCCCGCCACGCGCAGCAGGGCCGCGAGACCGGCATTCTGCTGATGGCGGGCGGCGATCAGCCCCTTCACCACATAGGCACGGTTCAGTCCCTTGAGCGGAACGACGTCACAGACCGTCGCGAGCGCTACGAGATCGAGCCAGGCGAGCAGGTCGAGCGACCCGGCACGGCTGTTGCCCTGCTGCCTGAGCAGGCGCAGCGTGGCGACCAGTACGAGGAAGACGACACCCGCCGCGCAGAGATGGCCCTGCCCCGACAGGTCGTCCTCGCGGTTTGGATTGACCAGCGCGTGACAGGCCGGCATGGCGTGCGCCATCTGGTGGTGGTCGATGACGACGACGTCGATACCGCGCCGGCATGCCTCCTCCAAGGCCTCGAAACTCGTCGAACCGCAATCGACGGTGACCACCAGCCGAGCACCGCGCTCGATCAACTGGCCGATCGCCGCCGGGTTCGGACCATACCCCTCGAAAATGCGGTCGGGGATGTAGATCTCCGCCTCAGCGCCGAAATGCTGAAGAAAGCGGTAGAGGAGCGCCGACGAGGCTGCACCGTCGACATCATAGTCGCCGAAAATCGCGATGCGCTCGCCCGCGGCGATCGCCCGCGCGAGCCGTGCCGCCGCCGCCTCGCAGTCGGTAAGCGAGGCCGGGTCCGGCATCAGGGAACGGATGGTCGGATCGAGAAAGGCCGGCGCGTCATCGACGCCGACACCGCGGCCAGCCAGCACGCGGGCCAGAAGCTCCGGCATTCCGTGAAGCTGGGCGATGGCGAGCGCGCGGTTCTGTCCGGCCTGATCCAGGCGCGAGACCCACCGCTGGCCGCTCACGGAACTCTCCACGCTCAAAAATGCGCGCGGCACCGGATCGACCGGTTCAATCATGCCCATTTGTCTTCCCACCCGTCATCATTCCAGGTTCGCGCCCATACGAGATCGCACGCAGCAAGCCGGAGACAGCCTCGGCCGCCCCGCCCGGAAGGCAGGAGGCGGTCACACCGTCTTCGGCCGCTCGATGCGGATCGTCTGCGGCTCGCCGACAAGATATCCCTCCGCGCGGATGGCCGAGACCGCGTTGCGGACCGCTTCCTCCATCGTCGCATGGGTCACGAGAATGATCGTCACCGGCGCACCGGGCTCGGCATCGGGCTGCGAGCGCTGCACGATCGATTCGAGCGAGATGCCGTTATCGGCCATCCGGGTCGCGATGTTCGCGAAGACGCCGATCCTGTCGGCAACGGTCAGCCGGATGAAATAGCCGCCTTCGTGGCTGCGCATCTGTGCGCGACGATAGGGTTCGAGCAGATGCGCCGGGCGACCGAGCACCGGCACCTGCTGGGCACCCGGACGGCTCTTGGCGATGTCGGTGATGTCGCCGAGCACCGCCGATGCCGTGGCGCTGCCGCCGGCACCCGGGCCGACCATCAGCAGCTCGCCGAGAATGTCGGATTCCAGCGCCACGGCATTGGTGACGCCATCGACCTGCGCGATCACCGAATCGAGCGGCACCATGGTCGGGTGAACGCGCTGCTCGATGCCGGTATCGGTTTTCTGGGCGACGCCCAGGAGCTTGATGCGGTAGCCGAGTTCGTTCGCCGCGCGGATGTCCTCGATCGAGATATTGGTGATGCCTTCGAGGTAGATGTCATCGGCGGCGATCTCGCTGCCGAAAGCGAGCGTCGTCATGATCGCGAGCTTGTGGGCGGTGTCGTTGCCCTCGATGTCGAAGCTCGGATCGGCCTCGGCATAGCCGAGCCGCTGGGCATCCTTCAGGCACTCGTCAAAGGAAAGGCCCTCCTTCTCCATCCGGCTGAGGATGTAGTTGCAGGTGCCGTTCATGATCCCGTAGACGCGGGAGAAATGGTTGCCGGTCAGCGATTCGCGCAGCGCCTTGATCACCGGAATGCCGCCGGCGACCGCCGCCTCGTAATTGAGGAGCGCGCCGTTCTTTTCCGCGATGCGCGCCAGTTCGACGCCGTAGCGCGCCAGCAGCGCTTTGTTGGCGGTCACGACATGCAGACCCCGCGCCAGCGCCGCCCTGACGGATGCCTCCGCCGCACCGTTCGCACCGCCGACCAGTTCGACATAGACGTCGATATCGGCATTGGCGGCAAGGTCGAGAGGTTCGTCGTACCAGGCGATCCCGGAAAGATCGATGCCACGATCCTTATTCCGGTTGCGGGCGGACACCGCCGCAATCTCGATCTTCCGGCCGCAGGAAATGGCAAGCTCATTGCTGCGCTGCTGAAGAATGCGAACCAGCGCGGCACCGACGGTGCCCAGACCCGCAATGCCAATCCTGAGGGCATCCGCCATAGATCAATTTCCCGAAACTTACGAATTGCATGAAAGGCGGCCGCGAACGGGCCGCCTGGACCTGATGATCGGTGACGTTATCGTCGTCGGCGGGAAAGCTCAACCTTGGCGGTGGGCGTTCAGCGAAATGACGTTGTGCATCGTCTCGTCGGCCGTCGACAGGAAGCGCTTGAGATTGCGCGCGGCCTGGCGGATGCGGTGCTCGTTCTCGACCAGCGCGATACGGACATAATCGTCACCCATCTCGCCGAAACCGATACCGGGGGCGACGGCAATGTCCGCCTTCTCAATGAGAAGCTTGGAAAATTCGAGCGAGCCGAGCGGGCGGAACTTTTCCGGGATCTTGGCCCACGCGAACATGGTCGCCGCCGGCGGCGGCACCTCGAAACCGGCCTTGCCGAAGGTCTCGACCAGAACGTCGCGGCGGCGCTTGTAGACGGAACGGACCTCGGCGATGTCGGAACCGTCGCCGTTGAGGGCGTGGGTCGCCGCCACCTGGATCGGCGTGAAGGCGCCGTAGTCGAGATAGGACTTCACGCGGGTCAGCGCCGCGATCAGCCGTTCGTTGCCGACGGCAAAGCCCATGCGCCAGCCCGGCATCGAGAAGGTCTTCGACATCGAGGTGAACTCGACCGTAATGTCCATAGCCCCCGGGACCTCGAGAACCGACGGCGGCGGGGCGTCGTCGAAGTAGATCTCAGAATAGGCAAGGTCGGAGAGCACGATCAGGTCATGCTTCTTCGCGAACGCGATCACATCCTTGTAGAAGTCGAGCGAGGCGACGTGCGCCGTCGGGTTCGACGGATAGTTGATGATGAGCGCGAGCGGCTTCGGGATCGAATGGCGCACGGCCCGCTCGAGCGGCGGGAAGAAGGTCTCGTCCGGCTCCACCGACATCGAACGGATGACACCGCCGGCCATCAGGAAGCCGAAGGCGTGGATCGGATAGGTCGGGTTCGGGCAGAGGATGACGTCACCCGGCGCGGTGATCGCCTGCGCCATATTGGCGAAGCCTTCCTTGGAGCCCAGCGTCGCGACGACCTGGGTTTCCGGATTGAGCTTCACACCGAAGCGGCGGGCATAATACGCGGCCTGGGCGCGGCGCAGGCCGGGAATGCCCTTGGAAGACGAATAGCGATGGGTGCGCGGGTCCTGGACCACTTCGCAGAGCTTGTCGACGATGGCTTTCGGAGTCGGCAGGTCGGGGTTGCCCATGCCAAGGTCGATAATGTCGGCGCCACCGGCTCGCGCGCTAGCTTTCAAACGGTTGACCTGTTCGAAAACATAGGGCGGCAGGCGCCGAACTTTATGAAACTCTTCCATCTCAAACCCCGTGGGATCGCGCGGCAGCACCCGCGTCAAGCGGGTTCGTTTGTTGCTCCTGACATGTTCCGCAACGAACCCGAAACCGGAACAGACTTTGTTATGATGCAATGGCGAAACGCTGCGGCAAATCTATGTCCGTCAAAAAGCGACGGGCGGGCCGAAGCGAGCGGTCGCACCTTGATTGCTTTGCTTCCAAAACAGGACAAAGGCAAGCGCTATTTGGCCAGCGCCGCCTGTACGTCGACGCCGTGCTCGGCGGCGAGCTTGCGCAGCTCTGCCACGCGTTGCTGGTATTCCGCCTCGGAGATCGTGCCCGCCTTGCGGGCGGAGGCGAGCGCAGACAGTTTCGCCTGCAGGGCCACCGCCTCCTCGTCGCTCATCTGAACGCTCGCGGCCGTCAGTGGTTGCGAGAAATCCGGGTAGCCGTCCGGAGACGTGCCGAGCGCCGGCGTCTGCGGGGCGCGAGCGTCGTCGGTGACGGTCACGTCGAGCACGGAGGAACGCGGCTCGGCCGCGGCCGTCTTCCCGCCCGTCGACGAGCATCCCGTGGCGAGACCGAGTGCTGAGGCCAGTACCAGACTGGAGCCAAGACGCCACGTTTTCATCGCCCACATCGCTGCAATCATACCTATATATCCCATACCGGCCGCACGCTGCATCCGGCGGTTGATCCCTGCTCCCGAATACTTCAGGAGTGGCTTTCGTATTGCTGGAACTTGTAGTCGTTTTCGGGCAGGATAGGCAAACATAAAAGAGGACTCGCAGGAGCGCTCTCGGGAGGAACAGCTTGAGCAGAGACACCGACGACGGTGCTACATCCGGGGCCACGGCCCAAGGCTTCGATCCGAAGCTGATTGAACCCTACATCGTCAAGGATCCCGAAGCGCTGGCACTCAACGTCGCCCGTGCGCTCGAAAACCTCGGCAAGGCCGCTTCGACGTGGCTTGCGCCGCGCGAGCGGGGCGAAATCGTCGACCCCGTGTCGCAGCCGCTCACGGAACTCGTCAAGACGATGTCGAAGGTCGCCGAGTACTGGATGTCGGACCCGAAGCGGACACTGGAAGCGCAGAGCTATCTGCTTGCCGGCATGTTCGGCGCCTGGACGCGGACGGCGCAGAGGCTGGCCGGAGGAGAAACCGCGGAGCCTTCGCCACAACTTCCGAACGACAAGCGATTCTCCGACGAGGACTGGCAGCGCAATCCGTTCTTCGACTTCCTGCGCCAGGTCTATTTCATCGGCAGCGAGTGGGCGGAGCGCATGGTGAGCGATGCCGAGGGGCTCGACGAGCACACCCGGCACAAGGCGGCCTTCTACGTCCGGCAGATCACGGCTGCCCTTTCGCCCGCCAATTTCGTCGTCACCAATCCGCAGGTCTACCGCGAAACAGTCGCCAGCCACGGCGACAACCTCGTTCGCGGCATGAAGATGCTCGCCGAGGATATCGCCGCCGGCGGCGGCGACCTGCGGCTACGCCACACCGACTACAGCAAGTTTACCGTCGGCGAGAACATGGCCGTCACACCCGGCAAGGTGATCGCCCAGAACGATATCTGCGAAATCCTGCAATACGAGGCGGCGACCGACACGGTCCTCAAGCGGCCGCTCTTGATCGTGCCGCCGTGGATCAACAAGTTCTATATCCTCGACCTCAACCCGCAAAAGTCCTTCATCAAGTGGTGCGTGGACCAGGGGCATACCGTCTTCGTCATCTCGTGGGTCAATCCCGACGAGCGACATGCTACGAAGGACTGGGAAGCCTATATCCGCGAGGGCATCGATTTTGCTCTCGGGACCGTCGAGAAGGCGACCGGCGAGGGCAAGGTCAACGCGATCGGCTACTGCGTCGGCGGCACGCTGCTTTCGGCGGCACTCGCCCTGCACGCCAAGGAGCGCAACAAACGCATCGCGAGCGCGACGCTCTTCACCACCCAGGTCGACTTCACCCATGCGGGCGATCTCAAGGTGTTCGTCGACGAGGAACAACTCGACGCAATGGAAGAGCGCATGCGGGCGAGCGGCTATCTCGATGGCTCGAAGATGGCATCCGCCTTCAACATGCTGAGGGCTTCCGAGCTCATCTGGCCCTATTTCGTGAACAATTACCTGAAGGGCGAGGAGCCGATGCCCTTCGACCTGCTGTTCTGGAATTCGGACTCGACCCGGATGGCGGCAGCCAACCATTCGTTCTACCTACGCAACTGCTATCTCGACAATGCGCTGAGCAAGGGCCGGATGAAGATCGCCGGCAAGACGCTGTCGCTGAAGGACGTGAAGATCCCGATCTACAATCTCGCGACCCGCGAGGACCATATCGCACCGGCAAAATCGGTCTTCGTCGGCAGCAGCCTGTTCGGCGGGCCGGTCACCTTCGTCCTCAGCGGTTCCGGCCACATCGCGGGCGTCGTCAACCCGCCCGGAAAGCAGAAGTACCAGTACTGGACCGGCGCCGCGCCCACCGGCGCCTTCGAGGACTGGCTGGAAAAGGCCGAAGAGACGCCGGGCTCCTGGTGGCCGCACTGGCAAACCTGGATCGAGTCGCTCGACGACAAGCGGGTCCCTGCCCGCAAGCCCGGCGGCGGCGCGCTGAACGCGATCGCCGACGCCCCCGGAACCTACGTCCTCGAACGGGCGTGACGTCGGACAATGAGGTTCGATCCGCCTCTCGTCCCCGCCACACTCATCCGGCGTTACAAGCGCTTCCTGTTCGACGCGCGGCTTGAGGACGGCACCGAGATCACCGGCTTCTGCCCGAACACAGGCTCGATGCTGGGACTGACGGATGCCGGTTCGCGCATCTGGCTCTCCGATCATGCCGGCTCGGCACGCAAGCACCGCTACGCCTTCGAACTGATCGAGGCTGACGATACCGTCGTCGGCGTCCATGCCGCGCTCGCCAACCGGCTCGGCGAAGAGGCGATCCGGATGGGCCTCGTCGACAACCTGGCGAGTTACGAAACCTTGCGGCGCGAACAGCGCTATGGCCGGAACTCTCGCATCGACTTCCTTCTTTCCTCAACCGGACGGCCGGACGCCTATGTCGAGGTGAAGAACGTGCATTTCATTCGCGAAAGGCGGCTTGCCGAATTTCCGGACACCGTGACGGCGCGCGGCGCCAGACATCTCGAAGAACTCACGGCAATGGTGGATGCCGGCCATCGCGCCGTCATGCTCTATCTCATCCAGCGCGAGGACTGCGACCGCTTCCGCCTTTCGGGCGATCTCGACCCCGCCTATGCCCGCGCCTTTGCCGAGGCAAGACGGCGGGGCGTCGAGGCCTATGCCGTCAAATGCAAGGTGAGTGCTGCGGAAATCGCGCCATTTCAGCGCATCGCAATGGACGAAGCCGCCCCTGCTGCATTATGTACGGTCTGACAATCGGAATGCATCCAACCTGAAAGCGGATGAATGGTAAATTACATCGATGCGGCAACGGCGCCGCTCAAGAACACGGGAGCGATCCGGCTTTACGGCCCTGAGGCCTTCGACGGCATGCGCAAGGCGTCGCAACTGACGGCGCGCTGCCTCGACGAACTCGCCTCCATGGTCAAGCCTGGCGTCACGACGGATGCGATCGACCGCTTCGTCTTCGAGTTCGGCATGGACAACGGCGCGCTCCCGGCGACGCTCAACTATCGCGGCTACACGAAATCCAGCTGCACCTCGATCAATCATGTCGTCTGCCACGGCATTCCGAACGACAAGCCGTTGCGCGAGGGCGATATCGTCAACATCGACGTCACCTATGTTCTGGACGGCTGGCACGGCGATTCGAGCCGCATGTATCCGGTGGGCGAGATCAAGCGGGCTGCGGAGCGGCTGCTCGAAGTCACCTACGAGTGTCTGATGCGCGGGATTGCAGCCGTGCGTCCCGGCGCTCGCACCGGCGCCATTGGCGAGGCAATACAGACCTACGCGGAAGCCGAACGCTGTTCGGTCGTGCGCGACTTCTGCGGCCACGGCATCGGCAGGCTGTTCCACGATTCCCCGAACATCCTGCACTACGGCCGGGCCGACGAGGGACCTGAGCTGCGCGAAGGGATGATCTTCACCATCGAGCCGATGATCAATCTCGGCCGCCCGCACGTGAAGGTACTCTCGGACGGCTGGACGGCGGTCACCCGCGACCGTTCACTGACCGCGCAATACGAGCACGCCGTCGGCGTGACGGCGACGGGCTGTGAAATCTTCACGCTTTCGCCCGCCGGTATCGACCGTCCCGGACTGCCGCCGCTTCGAGGCTGACGATGGGCAAACCTCCGTCCCTTTTCCCGGCTGACGATGAAGACGACGAAACCGTCGCGCCGGACCGGGAAGAGGCGGAGGAGTATGCTGCCCCCGTCGACGAACGAAGCTTCTTCGCCGAACAGCCGGCGAAACCTCGGCCACTTCAGAAATCGTCTGCGGCGGCTCCGGAAGAGGCGCACTATATCGGCCATCGCGACAGGCTGAGGACGCGTTTCCGGGAAAGCGGCGAGGCGGCGCTCGCGGACTACGAACTCCTCGAACTTCTGCTTTTCCGGCTCATTCCGCGCCGCGATACCAAGCCGATCGCCAAGGCGTTGATCGGCCGCTTCGGCACGCTCGCAGGTGTGCTCGGGGCACCTCCTGCCCTGCTGCAGGAGGTGAAAGGGATCGGTGAGACGGTGGCACTCGACCTGAAGCTCATCGCGACCACGGCCCAGCGGATGCTGAAGAGCGAACTCAAGGAGCGGCATGTGCTCTCCTCATGGTCGTCGGTGATCGACTACTGCCACGCGGCGATGGCCTACGAGACCACCGAGCAATTCCGCATCCTCTTCCTCGACAAGCGCAACGCGCTGATCGCCGATGAGGTGCAGGGGCGCGGCACGATCGACCACACACCCGTCTATCCCCGCGAGGTGGTGAAACGCGCGCTCGAACTCTCCGCGACGGCGATCATCCTCGTCCACAACCATCCGTCCGGCGACCCGACGCCGTCACGGGCCGATATCGACATGACGCGGACGATCATCGATACCGCAAAGCCGCTCGGCATCACCGTGCATGACCACATCATCATCGGCCGGCAGGGTCACGCGAGTTTCCGCGGACTCCGGCTGATCTGAGTGACGGCAGCCACCGCCTCGCTTACAAGCGCCCGTCGGCAGCCGGCAAGACGACCCTGAACTCGGCGCCACCGTCCTTCGATCGCCCGGCGGTGATCGTGCCACCGAAATCCTCAATGATCGTGAAGCTGATCCAGAGGCCGAGCCCGGTGCCCTCGCCGACCGCCTTTGTCGTGAAGAAGGGCTCGAAGATCTTGCTCATGTCCTCCTCGGCGATGCCCGGTCCGTTGTCGGCGACCGTGAGCTCGATCGCCTGATCCAGTCTCCGCGCAGTGAGATGCACGCGCGGGCCCTCCCGCCCCTCCACGGCATGGAGCGCATTGTCTATCAGGTTGACGATCACCTGGTGCAATTGCCCCTCGTGGCCCTCGATGACGAGATCCGGATCGCTGTCGATGACGATCTCGGCCTGCGAATTCTTCGCCCTGGCGGCAAGGTGGGCGGAATTGCGAAGGAGCCGGCCGACGTCGACCGCCTGCCGCTCGCCGGCCTTGCTGAAGGAGAGCCGCCGCAGGTTCTTGACGATGTCGCTCACCCGGTTCGCGCCTTCGAGCGTCCCTTCGAGCAGGGAACCGACATCGGCGGTGATGGCATCGATCTTCAGGTCCTTGCGCAGCTCGGCGAGCCGTTCCGGCGCTTCGCCGCGATGAATGGCGTCGAGGTAGAAGATCAGGTTCTTGCGGTACCGGTCGAGCGTATAGATGTTGCCGTAGACGAAGCTGATCGGATTGTTCAGCTCGTGAGCGACGCCCGCGACGAGGCGGCCGAGGCTTGCCATCTTCTCCTGTTCGATCAGCCGGCGCTGCGCCTGCTGCAGGTTCATGTGGGCGCGGTGCAGCGCCTCGTAGGCCTGCTTGAGCTCACTGATCGGACGCCCGGTGAGGACCGCGCCGATGCGGCGGCGACCGGCGTCGAACAGCGCCGCACAGCGGATGGCGAGGCACTCCTCGTGCCCGTCGGCGGCGATCAGATGCAGATCTCCCTCCATGACGTTGCCCTGATGGCCGGCGGCGATCAGTCTTTCCGCCTGCGGCCTGTCGCGTTCGGCGAGATAGCCGAAGATCCGGCTTCCGAGCACGGCCTTTTCCTCGAGGCCGGTCAACTTCAGAAAGGCGGGATTGACCTTCTTGATGCGGCCGTCGGCACTGCAGGCGATCAGGACATCGGACACGGAGGCGATGACGCTCGAAATGAAGGTCTGCGCCTCCTCGAGCTCGGCATTCTTGCGCTCGAGGTCGGCCTCGTTGCGCAGGAGCTCGGAATAGACCTCGTCCATGCGGCGGATGACGTCCACCCACATGGCCTCGCTCGCGCGATCGAGCTCCATCGCGCCCTGAGCGGAGACCGTTCCGTTTTGATGTCCGAGCATTGCCTCAGTCGGCGTCATCGTCATCCTGGCCACGTCGCAGATCGTATCGTTCGAGTTTGCTTCTCAAACCGACCCGCGACAAGCCCAATTCGTCGGCCGTGCGGCTGATATTGCCCTGGTTGCGCTCAAGGCTCGCCTGGATCGCCGCCCTCTCGACCTCCGCGACGATGTCCTTCAACTGCTGCGCCGAGCAGTGGCTCGCACCGTTCGGTTTCGGGGCGAGCGTGCCCAGGATCTCCGGCGACAGCAGCGAGGGTTCCAGCGGTGCATTCTCGTCGGACAGCACCACCATCCGCTGGATCTCGTTGTGCAGCTCCCGAACGTTGCCCGGCCAGTGATAGGCGTTCATGAGATCGAGCGTGCGCGGGTGGAAGCCCGGAACCTGGCGGTTGAAGGACTGGTTGATCTGCATCAGCATCCGCGCGGCGATCACCGGAATGTCCTCGGCGCGCTCCTTCAGCGCCGGCATGTGGATCGGGAAGGCGGCCAGACGATAATAGAGGTCGCGGCGGAAGCGTCCGACGGCGACCTCGGCAAGAAGGTCGCGGTTGGTCGCGGCGATCACCCGAACATTGACCTTGCGCGGCCGCTGCGCGCCGAGCGGGCGGATTTCCCCCTCCTGCAGCACGCGCAGGAGCTTGACCTGGAAGGCGGGCGACGTCTCTCCAACCTCGTCCAGGAAGATCGTGCCGTTGTCGGCGAGTTCGAAGAGACCGACACGATCCTGGTAGGCTCCCGTATAGGCGCCCTTCTTGCAGCCGAAGAGTTCGCTTTCCAGCAGGTCGTCCGGCAGAGCACCACAGTTCTCGACGACGAAGGACTGGTCCGAACGTGCCGATTCCCGATGGATGGCGCGTGCGAGCAGTTCCTTCCCCGTGCCTGAGGCGCCGGTGATCAGCACCGAGATGTCGTACTGCGCCGCCTGACGGGCGAGCCTGATCGAATGCACGAGCGGGCTTTCCGGCGTATGGACGATCCGGTCGAAGCCGAAACTCTTCTGGGCGTTCCGGCGCTTGTCGGTGACGACCTTCTCCAGACGGTCGCTCACCGGCTTCACCTCGACATTCACCTCGCCGGCCGCGTGCTGCAGTCGCCAGAGGCTCGCGCTCTCGCGCAGGCAGGTGAGCAATTCGTCCGGGTTCCACGGCTTGGTGATGTAGCGATAGATGCCGGCCTTGTTGACGCCGTCGATGATGTCTTCCGAGGCGGTGTAGCCGGAGATGATGATGCGGATCGTGTCCGGCCAGAGTTCGCGGGCGCGGCGCAGGAATGAAACCCCGGATTCGCCCGGCATCCGCTGGTCGCAGAGGATGATCTGCACCAGTTCGCCGTTGAGGACGGCCTCCGCCTCCTCGGCGTTGCGGGCACAGATGACCTCGAACTCATCGCTCAGGATGCGCTGGATCGCCTCAAGCGAGCGTACCTCGTCGTCGACGACCAGAACGGTCGTGTGGGTATTGATCAAGGCCTGCACCCTGCGCCCCCCTGTCTGCCGCCGTCGCCGGCGCGGTGAACGGCCAGCGTCGCCGGCGTTCTCGACTTCGCTATCTTATGGATAAAATCGAACCGCGCCACATGGTAGCTCGGATCGAAGCCGTAGAAATTGCGCCGCATGTGGGCAAGCTCTTCGGTCCGGTAGGCCGAGAGCGGCTTTTTCTCCTCGTCCGCAGCGAGCCTGGCTTCGATACCCGGATGGACGGCGAGGCAGAGAACGTTCGACCAGACAGCCTCAGGGATCGCCCTTTTCAGAAACGGCGCGACGATCACGTCCGGGGCAAAAAGGTCCACCATCTCCCGCGTCAGGTCGTCGTGGATGTCAAGTTCGACAGAGACGACGCGTCCCTCCTCCCGAAGCTCTACATGAAGACGATGCAACAATAAATTGAAACTCTGACACAACAACAGGATGCGCATGACTGGTCAGCAGATGCGCGGCAGCTGCTCGCCGGACAGCCAGTCGACGATCCGGCCGCCGCCGAAGGAGGTCTCCATCTGTACGAAGCAGTGCTCGTCGGCAACCGCGTGGCCGATGATGGCGGCGTCGCGGCCGAGCGGATGGTTTCGCATCGCCGCGAGGATCGCATCCGCTCCTTCGGGTTCGACGACCGCCACCAGCTTGCCCTCGTTGGCGACGTTCAGCGGATCGAGCCCGAGGAATTCGCAGGCCGCGGCCACCTCCGGCCGCATCGGAATGCCGTCCTCGTCGATCCGGAACCCGACCTTCGACTGGTTGGCGATTTCGTTCAGCGTCGCCGCCAGACCTCCGCGGGTCGGGTCGCGCATCAACCGGAGATGCGCCCCGCCGACCTCGACCATGGCGGCGGTCAGCCCGTGCAGCGCCGCCGTATCGGAGACGATGTCGACGTCGAACTCCAAATTTTCCCGCTTCGACATTACCGCCACACCGTGTTCGCCGATCGAGCCCGAGACGATCACCGCATCGCCCGGACGGGCGGCATCCGACCGCAGATCGAGGCTTGGCGGCACCACGCCGACACCGGCCGTCGAGATGAAGACGCCGTCCGCCTTGCCGCGCTCGACAACCTTGGTGTCACCGGTGATGATCGGCACGCCGGCCTCGCGCGAGGCTTCTCCCATGGTCTCTGCGATCCGCGCCAGGTCGGCGAGCGGAAAGCCCTCCTCGATGATGAAGCTCGCCGAAAGATAGAGTGGCACAGCACCGGCCATGGCGACATCGTTGATGGTGCCATGGACGGCCAGCGAGCCGATATTGCCTCCGGGGAAGAAGAGAGGCGAGACGACATAGCCGTCCGAGGTCATCACCATCCGCCCACCGGGCACCGCGAAAGCCGACTGGTCGTTGCCGGCGCGCAGCCAGTCATTATCGAAGGCCTTGTGAAATATCCCCTCGATCAACTGCCCCATCGCCCGGCCGCCGGCGCCGTGGGAAAGATCGACGAGGCCGTTCCGAATGTCGAGTTTGCGCTTGTAGGCTTTCAGCACCATGTTCACGCGACCGCCCTCCCCGCATTCGCTTCCTTCGCCTTTTCCCGAAAGCGACCATAGGTCCAGTGAGCGGCGCACGCGCCTTCAGACGAGACCATGCAGGAACCCATCGGCGTGTCGGGCGTGCAGACGGTGCCGAACAGCTTGCAATCCGCGGGACGCTTGACGCCGCGCAGGATCGTGCCGCATTCGCAGGCCGGGTTGTCCTTCGCGTCCGGCGTGGCCATCTGGAAGCGTTTTTCGGCGTCATATTTCGCATACTGCGGCCTGAGCACCAGCGCGCTCAGCGGCAACTCACCAAGCCCGCGCCATTCGAAGCTGTCGCGCAGTTCGAAATACTTGCTCACTTCGGCCTGCGCCTTCTCGTTGCCGCCGGTCGTGACGGCGCGGATATACTGGTTCTCCACTTCGTGGCGGCCGTCATTCACCTGGTCGACCAGCATCAGGATCGCCTGGATCACATCAAGCGGCTCGAAGCCCGCCACCACGATCGGCTTGCCAAACTCATCGGCGAAACGGCGGTAGGGTTCGGTACCGATCACGGTCGAGACGTGGGCCGGGCCGATGAAACCCTCGATCCTGACTGCGTCAGAGAGGCCTACCTGCGGGCTCTCCAGGATCTTCTGGATCGCCGAAGGCGTCAGCACGTGATTGCAGAAGATCGAAAAGTTCTCAATCTTCTTTTCGATCGCGAAGCGCAGCGCGAGCGCGGTCGGCGGCGTCGTGGTTTCGAAGCCGATGGCGAAGAACACGACCTCGCGGTCGGTCTCTTCCTCGGCGATCCGTATCGCATCGAGCGTCGAATAGACCATTCGGATATCGGCGCCGGCTGCCTTGGCTTTCAGGAGGCTCGACCCGTTCGAGCCGGGTACCCGCATCAGGTCGCCATAAGTGCAGAGCGTGATCTCGGGGCGCATGGCGAGCGCGATCGCCGCGTCCACGCGGCCGATCGGCAGAACGCAGACGGGACAGCCCGGCCCGTGGATCATCCGGACATTTGCGGGCAGCAAGTCCTCGAGGCCGTAGCGCGAGATTGCATGGGTGTGACCGCCGCAGAATTCCATGAAATGATAGGCCCGATCCGGCCGAGCGCGCGTGGCGATCTGCCGGGCAATGTCCTTGGCCAATCTGCCGTCGCGGTATTCGTCGATGTATTTCATGCCGCCGCCCCCTCTGCCGCCAGCCGGAGCAGTTCCAGCGTCCGTTCCGCCTCCTCCGGCTCGATCTTCGCGAGCGCGTAGCCGACGTGCAGCACGAGATAGTCTCCGGGCTTCACGTCATCGACGAGGGCGATCGAAATGACCTTCGAGACGCCGTCGAGCGTCACCCTCGCCATCTCACCGGGAAGCACCTCCTTCACCTGAACGGGTATAGCAAGACACATGCCTACGGCTCCTCCACTTGTGTTCTGTCGTTCGCGATGACATGCCGCGCAAAGGCCGCCTGGCCGAGCGACAGGCCGCCGTCGCCGGCGGGCACCGCCTGCGGCAGGCAGGTTTCGATGCCGGCGGCCGAGAGCCTTGCGCGAAGGCCCTCTGCAAGCCTGCGGTTGGCGAGGCAGCCGCCGGAGAGCACGACGCGGTCGAGCCTCTCTGTCCTTGCGGTGGCGAGCGTCCATTCGGCAAGGCCGGCGATGAGCGTTGCATGGAAGAGGCTGGAGGCGGCAGCCCCCTTGAGCCCCTGCTCGGCCATCCGCACCAGCAGCGGCCGAAAATCCACGACGCAGTTCTCGATCCGGTAGCCCTCGGTATCCGCCTCCACCTCATGGGCGATGGCCTCGAATTCCATCGCAGCCTGCCCTTCGAAGGTCTGGACCATGCGAGCCCCGGCGATCGCCGCCGCCGCATCGAAGAGCCGGCCGAGGCTCGAGGTTTCGGCAATCCGCATTCCGCCCTCCAGCATGGCCACGAGCCGCGCGGCCTCCGGAGCCCCCGCAAAGATCTCGTGGGCGAGATCGCCCCGTCCGGCTGCGACCAGCGCGCCGACGGCCATCCGCCAGGGTTCGCGCGCGGCGCGGTCGCCGCCGGCAAGCGGCAGCGTCGCCAGATGACCGAGGCGCCGCCAGCGGCAGCCGTCGAGCATCAGCAGTTCGCCGCCCCAGATGCCGCCATCGGCGCCGTAGCCGTGACCGTCGAGGGCAAGCCCGAGCAATGCGCCCTCCAGCCTGTCTTCGGCGGCAACCGCCGCAACATGGGCGACATGGTGCTGCACGCGCACCAGCGGCAGGCCGAGATCTTCGGCAAGCCGGACCGACCGGAAATCCGGATGCAGATCACAGGCGGCATAATCCGGACGGATCGCCAGAATGCGGCAGAGATGTTCGACCGTCTCGCGCTGAAAACGCAGCGTCTCGGCATTGTCGAGCCCACCGACATGCTGGGAGACGAAAGCCTCACGGCCGCGGGTCAGGCAGACGGTGTTCTTGAGGTCCGCACCGAGCGCGATCGCCGATGGCCCGTCGGACCCGAGGTCGACCGGTTCCGGCACGAAGCCGCGGGCGCGCCGCAGGAAGGCCGGGGCACCGGCAACGACCTGCATCACCGAATCGTCCGCCCTGACCAGGATGTCGCGATCGTGGGTGACGATGAGGTCGGCGATCGTGGCGAGCCGGCGCTCCGCGTCCTCGTTGGTGGCCGCGAGCGGCTCGCCTCCCGGATTGGCGCTGGTCGCGACCAGTGCAACCGGGGTTGTCGGTGATCGCCGCACCAGTTCATCAAACAGCAGGTGATGGACCGGCGCATAGGCAAGCATGACACCGATACGGGAAAGGCCAGCCGCAATCCCCGCCGGCAGCCTGCCCCGTCCCTCGACAAGCACCACCGGGCGGGCGGCGCCCAAAAGCAGCTCCTCCTCCGCGGGGGTCGGATCGGCGAAGCGGCGCGCCGTCGCGATATCGCCGACCATCACCGCAAAGGGCTTTTCGTCGCGCGCCTTTCGCCGGCGCAGTTTCGCGATCGCGTCGGCGTTTTGCGCGTCGCACAACAGGTGGAAGCCGCCGATCCCCTTCAGCGCGACGATCCTGCCGTCGAGGAGCGCTGCGGCGATGTCTTCGATCCGGTGGCTGAGGCGCGGTCCGCAAGCCGGACAGGCGACCGGCTCGGCGTGGAAGCGCCGGTTTTCCGGATCGCGGTAATCCGACGCGCAGGCCGGGCACATGGCAAAACCCGCCATTGATGTCTGCGCCCGGTCATAGGGCAGCGCCCGGGTGATGGTGTAACGCGGGCCGCAATGGGTGCAGTTGACGAAAGCGTAGCCGAAGAAGCGGCTTTCCGGATCGCGCAGCTCCCGCAGGCACTCCGGACAGGTCGCGGCATCGGCGCCGATCCGTGTCGCCGCCTTGCCGCCGCGGCTTTCCGCGATCACGAAGTCCGCGTCATGACCGAGCGGTCGCTCCTCGGCCTCCACCGCATCGATGCGGGCGAGCGCCGGTGCCTCCGCACGCAGAGCCGCACGAAAGTCCTCGACCGGCCCGCCCTCGACCTCGATCAGGACGCCTTCGCTGTCGTTCAGCACGAACCCCGAAAGCCCGTAACGACGGGCGAGCCCGAAGGCGAAGGGGCGGAAGCCGACGCCCTGCACGACGCCGCGCACCCGCAGGCGGAGCCTGCGCGGCGGCATCGAGCGGGAGGGGGCCGGGTTCCGCTGCAGCATGCTCAGCCTGCCTTCGCCAGTGCCCGGGTGACGGCCATGGCGGCGTTCGCCTCGATCCACGAATAGAAGGCCGGCATGCCCTCGCCGGTCCTTGCCGAGACAACCAGCGTCTGCAGCTTCGGATTGACCCTGAGCGCATTCGCGATGCAGGCGCCGACATCGAAATCGAGGTGCGGCAGCAGGTCGGCCTTGTTCAGGATCATCAGGTCGGCGGCAGCGAACATGTCGGGATATTTGAGCGGCTTGTCCTCGCCTTCCGTCACCGAGAGCAGCACCACCTTGTGCGCCTCGCCGAGATCGAAGGCGGCGGGACAGACGAGATTCCCGACATTCTCGATGAAAAGCACGCTGTTCTTCGGCGGCGCGAGTTCCTCGACGGCATGGCCGACCATGTGCGCGTCGAGGTGACAGCCCTTGCCGGTATTGACCTGGATCGCCGGCGCACCGGTCTCGCGGATGCGGGCGGCATCATTGGAGGTCTGCTGGTCGCCCTCGACGACGCCGATCGCCAACCGTTCCCTGAGGTCGCTGATCGTGCGCACCAGGAGGCTCGTCTTGCCGGAACCGGGGCTCGACACGAAGTTCAGGGCGAAGATGCCATTGTGAGCGAAATAGGCCCGGTTTTCCGCGGCGAAGCCGTCGTTCTTCGACAGGATGTCTCGCTCGACCTGGATGATCCGCTCCTGGCTCATGCCCGGGACATGGACGCCGGCAATACCCTGGCCGTAATGGATGACACCTTCGTCGCCGTGCTCATGCTGGTGCTCATGATCGTGGGAATGCCCATCGCCATGCGGATGCGCGTGCGCGTGATGGTCATCATGGTCATGATGATGATCGTCGTGATGATGTCCGTGCCCGTGCCCGTGAGCATGGGCGTGACCTTTTTCGACAACGGGCTCCGTCCCGCAACCGCATACCGTGCACATCAGATCACCTCCAAATCCCTGATCTTCAATTCGTCGCCAGCCGTCATCTGCACATGATACTGCCCGCATTCTGGACAAGCCCCGAAGCGCTCCGCAAGCGGCACCGTCTTGCCGCAGTCGAGGCACCAGCCCTCGCCCGCCACCCGGTTGATGCGAAGCTCCGCCTCTTCGGCGAGGCTGCCTCGGCGGATCGCTTCGTAGCAGAAGAGAAGTGCGTCGGGGTCGACGTGGCTCAGCACGCCGACGTCGAGGCGGATCACTTTCACCTTCGCGGCGCCGGCCTTTTCTGCCGTTTCGCAGGCGATCTCCACCACGCTTTCCATCAGCGACATCTCATGCATGCACTGCGTCCTTCAGCCTGATTTCGAACGCCACGCACGGATCGAAGAGCGCTGCCAGCTGCGACACTCTCGTGCGCGCTGTCTCGCCCTCCCCGATACGGCTCGACAGTAACGTCTCGACGAAGGGCCCGGCGGGGTGAAAATTCCACTCCGTCGGAGCGAGCATGCGATAGGCCGAAAGCCTGCCGTCCGCGCCGATCTCCACCTCGTGATAAAGCCTCCCCCGCGCGCACTCCACGGCGCCGAAGCCGGCATTGTTGGACAATTCTCCCGAGCGCATCAAGCCCGCAAGATCCCCTGTCTTTCCTTCCGCAAGCGCCCGCAACGCGTCGAGGCTCTCGCGGACGTCCTCAAGACGAGCGGAGAACCGGGCGGCAAGATACGGACCATGCGCGGGCAGGACATCGCCGAGCCGCGCATAGGCGCCGGTTTCGACCACCCGTCCGGCGAGATGCGGCCGCGTGCAGAAGCCCGCCTCACGGCGCATCAGGTCCACCACCGCAGGGTCCTCGTCCGGCGAGAGACCGTCCGGAGCCCGGTGCGGGAAACTATCGGCACCCTGCAGTTCGGCGAGGATCGCGCCACACAGGGTGCCGGCAGATGGTGTTTCCATCTTCGCCGCGCCCAGAGCGGCGGCGGCGTCTTCGAGCGTCGTCACGGATGCGGCCATCTCGGCGCCCCGTGCCGCACCGGCGATGATCGACTGCGACGCGGCAAGCGCCTTGCGGAGCGCCGGCGCTGCCTGTGCGGCAGAGCGGGCGCCGGCATTCGTCGGCCATTGCATGACGAGGGCCCGCAGCGTCTCGAACACCCGCTCGGCGAGCACGCCCATGGCGAGATCCCGCCGCCTATCGTCCGGCACCGGCTCGCCTTTCGCCGCGGCGACGGCAAGCGTCGACGCCGTCGACTGGGCAAACCCGCAGAGCGAGAAGAGCCGGCCGGCGAGCTGCGGCGCTTCCTGCGGATTTCGGCCAACGAACATCTGCGCCAGTCCCTGCGGACGATCGGCGGAAAGCGCGACCGCGCAGACCTGCCCGCGCGATACCGTCACGTCGATCCTGATCGAACCGGCACCGAGCGCAAACGTCATGGCTGCGCCTCCTCGCGAGACCCGAAACGTCCGCGCAAGAGGTCACGCCGATTGACGGCCGGCGCGGGCGGAGGCGGCTCGGCCAGCGCCTCGGGATCGAAGAAAGCGTTGGCGGCCTCGATGGCGGTCTCGATTGCCACTTCCATCGAGGAAAATTCGAGGACCGGCGAAAAGAGCGAACAGGCGTCAACCCGGCCGATACCCTCCAGCTCGCCGGCGATCAGTTCCACCTCGCCCGCCGGAAGGAAGGCGCGCACGGTCGTGCCGTTTGCTGCCGGCGGGCTTTCCACCCCGGGCAGATCGACGGCGAGCAGGTTCATGAACCAGGGCGTCACGACGACACCGAAGGCGCGGCCGCCCCAAGGGCGGAAACCGCAGCTTGCGACTTCGAGCGCGGCATTGCAGATCGGCACGTCGGCCATCGCCGTCTCGGCGATAACGCGATAGCGTGCCTCCAGCCGGCGCGCGATCTCCGCCGCCTGCATCTCTGCGGTCTGCCGGTCCGCTTCAGCCTCCATCGCCGAGCCTCATGAACTTTTCCTGCGGGGCATCGCAGTTCGGGCAGCGCCAGTCCGGCGGCAGGTCGGCAAAAGCCGTGCCGATGTCGATCTGCCAGACAGGATCCCCTTCGGCCGGATCGTAGACATGCCAGCAGATGCCGCATTCCATGCGGTCGGCGGCGTCCACCGTCTCGCGCTTGCCGAAATTCTCGAAGCCGCTCATTTGAAATAGGCCTCCTCGATCTCCCGCAGGCGGCTTTCCGAGTCGCGAAAATCCTCCTCCGCCGCAATCGCGACGGACGGCGTCCCGCCGATCTCCAGCGTGTCGAGGATAATCGTGTCCATGGCGTTGTAGAACTGCACCGACCACACATGGCGGACACCGGTCGCAAGTATGCGGCAGGTGCCGTAGCCGCGGGAAGTCAGTTGCACCGGGCCGGGACCGAGCGTCTCCTGCAGGAAGCCCATGTCGTCCGGGCTCATCGGCAACAGCGAGAAGGTGATCGTGTGGGAGGCATCGCCCTCGCGATGGCCCGCGACGCGCTCGCCGATCTCGTGCAGGACGGGCATGACGTTCATGGCGCCGGCCGGCGGCTCGCCGACGGAAAAGCTCGCCGGCAGAGCGGACGTCGCCTCGCGGACGGCCGCCGGAATCGCGGCAACCTCGATGTAGTCGGCGAGGAGAACTCCGTCAGCGCTCGTGAAACGGATGCGCCAGACGCCCGCCATCACGGCTTCCTGGATCTGTGCAAGGACACCGTTCTGCAGCGCGACGACGCCCGCGACCTCGCCCTCGCCGAGCGTCTGCGAGATGAGCTCGCGGTCGTCCTCCGGGAAATCGGTGATGTCGAAGAGCGTTCCGGGTTCGTCAGCCTTCTTCACCGCCAGCGCATCGGCGATCTTCGGCAGCAGCTCCGCCGTCCTGCGGCAACGGCGGATCATATCCTCCGCACTCGCGGTCGCGAGATAGTTCAGCCTGCGGGTGGCCGTTGGCGGCTCCGCGTCGATCGGCATGACGGTCATAGCCGCATCCTCGCCCTCGGGGGCGACCCAAAACCCGGCCTTCATGCGCTTGCTCCCTTGCCTGAATAGTTGATTTCCACCTTCGGCCCCGCGGACGGAGGCAGGGCCGGCGTGCCGGGCAGCAGCCAGCGGCCGATTTCCTCCATGTATTCCGACCAGTCGCGGATACGCGGCAGGACGCCGAGCACCTCGTCACGCCGCGTGACCACCAGGCTCGGCATCATCACGACGTGGAAGCGCGCCTTCAGCTTCTCCTCGGCATCCCGGGCGACCACCGCGCCCTTGAGCCGGCCCTGGAAGCTCTGCAGGATCTCCGGCATGACCACCGCGACATCGTTGCTCTCGCTGCGCTGTGCCGGATCGCCGGTGAAAAACAACAGGCTATGCTCCGGCTCCGACGCCTCCTGCGCAAGGAAGGCATCGATCGACGTCTCGTCGACGACGGGCAATTTCATCCGCTCGCTCAAGGCGCGGACCAGAAATGACGGCATTCACTCCTCCCATGAACAGCGCGACCGAAGGTCTCCCATAACACTCAGCAAAGCACGTGCCAGTTGACCGAAAAGGCGCCTTCCATTGAATTGAAAGCGATTTTTCCACTTTGGCATACGCCAGAACGAACAAGGGCGGAAACTAGGTTTCCGCCCTTGTCATTTTACTTTCCATGTTCCCGACAAAGCGTCACCGCAGGTGTTCGGGCAGTTCCGGTTCGCGCGAAATCAGGTCTTCGAAGAGCGCCTCGAAGGGACGCCCGTCGACCGCTTCCGAGAGGCCGGTGAGCGCGTTGTCGATCGCACTCGCCTCCTCCGTTCCGAGCACCCGGATTGCCGAACCGAGATGGGTCAGCAGATGGGTGCCTGGCTCCTGGGCCCCGACGAGCATCAGCGAAACGCGATGTCGTTCGCCGTGGCGTTCGCAGATCGCCTCGAACTCGCCCGCCTCGACGACCCGCATGGGTATTCCGATGCACATCTGCCTTCTCCTGCTTCCTCTTTCTCGACCCGGAAACCCCCAGCCCCCGGGATCGACCTTATGGCGGACCGATCAGCCGGCGAACAACGCAAGCCCCGCGACGGCGACGAGGCCGCCGGCCGCCCGGCGCAAAAGTCCCTCGGCGTTACCGAAGCGCGCCATGCCGAGGCCGAGGCCCGCGGCATGGAGAAGACCGGTCGCGAGCACGAATCCCGCGACATAGCCCCACTGGTTTGCCATGGCAGGCAGTTCCGCCCCGTGGGCGTGGCCGTGGAACAGCGCACAGGCGCCGACGAAGGCCGAGGCGATCGGCGTCGGCACCCGGACATTCAGGAGGACGACAAGACCGATCGCCGCCACCGATGCAGCAATCAGCGTTTCCACCATCGGCAAGGCAATGCCGGCGATGCCGAGGAGCCCGCCAGCGACCATCACACCCATGAAGGAGAGCGGAACGAGGTATCGCGCCCGCCCGCCGAGGCTCGCGGCCCAGAGGCCGACGCCGACCATCGCAAGCATGTGGTCGAGCCCGGTGAAGGGATGTGAAAAGCCGGCTTCGAAGCCGTGGCTGTGGAGGCCGACGCCGGTATGCGCCTCGGCGGTCGCAGGAAGCGCCGCCAGCACGAACAGCGCGAGTGTACGAAGTCTCTTCATTGTCGTTCCCCTAGAGGTTGGCGCCGGCGACGCGCGCGGTGCGCCGCTCGTAGCTTTCGAAATCGATGTCGTTTTCCAGGAGCGGCGGCACCGCCGCTCCCTCGGGACGCCGCGTGACCGCGCCCCCCCAGCGTCCGAGAATGTCGACCGCCAGTTCGACGGCCGCGGGTATCACCGCCGCGACAGGTCCAGTCAGAGGACCACCCCAGTCTTCGAGATCGACGGGCTGGCAGCCGATCAGGGCAAGCCGTTCGGGATACCGCCCCATCAGATCGGCGGCGCTCAGCACCTCCTGAAAGCCGGTCTGGTGCAGGCTCATCTTCTTTGCGCCGGTGAATTTCGGTACCTCGTCGTCTTCCACGAGCTTCAGCGTCGCAGGTTCCAGCCCGTAATCGATCGCGTCGAAGACGATCAGCCTGTCGTGCTCGTTGACGAACTGGACGAGATAGAGCCCCTGCGTGCCACCATCGAGCACGGTGACGTTCTCCGGCACCTCGAACGCCCTGTGAAAGGCCTCCACCGCCCGGACGCCGAAGCCCTCGTCGGCCCACAGGATGTTGCCGATCCCGAGGACGAGGACCTTCGGCGCGGCTGTCGCGACCGCCTCCGCCATTCAGTCCTCCCTGTCCTTGAACATGCGCTCGCCGGAAATCATCGAGGAGATGATGCTCTGGCGGCTCATGATGTCCTCGCGGACGGCCACGTAGATATGGACCATCACGAAGAGCAGGATCACCCACATGCCGAGGTGGTGCCAGGTGTGCAGATCCTGGCTGTTCGGGAAGATCGAGAATACCCAGCCGAAGAGCGCATATTCCCAGCTGTCACGCCCGGCGCCTTCGCTGTAGAGGGCGAACCCGGTCACCACCATGAAGACGAGCGGCAGGGTGAAGACGAGGAACATCGTGAACTGCGCCAGCGGATTATGGCCGACATACTTCTTCGGCTTGGAGGTGAGGAACGTGTACCACTTCACCTCGTGCCACCATTCCTTCCAGTACTGCCCCTTCCAGAAGGGCACATAGAAGATCTGGCGGGCATGCACGTTGCCGACGAAGGCCCAATAGATCCTGAGGAGCAGGAACACGGCAAGCACCTGCCCGGCGGCGAAATGGGTAAAGCGGATATAGCCCATCAGGAAGTTCGCACTCGCCTCCCCCGGCACCGCCGGGAGAGGTGAACCGATGAAATAGCCCGTCAGCGCCAGCGTGAAGATCGCGAAGGCGTTGACCCAGTGCCAGATGCGCACCGGCGCTTCATAGACATAGACGCTCTGGCGCTCCACGGCGGTCTCGCCGTGGGAGTCCGAGGCGGTGAGGGATTCGTGCACGGTCATCGCCGATCCCCCTCAACGCACCTGGACCTTCGCCATTTCCTGACCGTCCGGGCTCATCACATGCGTGGAGCATGCAAGGCACGGATCGAAGGAATGGATGGTCCTCAGGATTTCCAGCGGCTGGGCGGGATCGGACATCGGCGTATCCATCAGCGAGGCTTCGAACGCACCGATATTGCCCTGCGGGTCGCGCGGACTGCCGTTCCAGGTGGTCGGCACGACGCACTGGTAGTTCTCGATCTTGCCGTCCTTGATCTTGATCCAGTGGGCGAGTGCGCCGCGCGGAGCCTCGGTGAAACCGACACCCTTCACTTCCGAAGGCCAGGTTTCCGGCTTCCACTTGTCGACGAAGGCAGTCGCGCTGTCACCGGCCTTGATATTGGCGATCAGCTTGTTGTGGAAGTGGCGCATCTGGTATCCCGCCCATTGCGATTCCAGCGCGCGCGCCGCTGTCCGGCCGAGCGTCGAGAAGAGCGCCGAGGTCGGCAGGCCGAGATCCTTCAGCACCTTGTCGACCGGATCCTTGAACTCCGCCTTGTTCTGGGCGTAGCCGACGATCCAGCGCGCGAGCGGGCCGACTTCCATGGCATTGCCGCGCCAGCGCGGGGCCTTGATCCACGAATATTTGCCGGCTTCGTCCAGCTCCTCGATGTTGGTCTTGGTGCCCTTGGCATTCGGGCCGAGCTCGTAATGCGGCTCGGTAACCCCATCCCAGGGGTGAAGCCCCTTGCTTTCGTCCGGATACTTGTACCAGGAGTGCGTGACATATTCCTGGATCTGCTCCGGATCGGCGTGATCGACCGGGAAAACTTCCGCAAGATTGCCGTTGATGATCGCGCCACGCGGCAGTTTCAGGCTCGCCTCGCTGTAATCGTTGGCGTGTTCCGGCACGTCGCCATAGGCGAGCACATTCTTGCCCGAAAGCCCGCCGCCATAGAGCCAGTCCTTGTAGAAGGAGCCGATCGCCATGATGTCGGGGATATAGACCTTGTCGTTGAACTCGATGAGCTGGTCGATGATCGAGGTGACGTAGTTCAGCCGCTCCATGTTGATCGCACCCACGGCACCGGTGCCGTCGACGTTGATCGGGCACGGCACGCCGCCCACCAGCCAGTTCGGATGCGGGTTCTTGCCGCCGAAGATCGTATGGATCTTGACGATCTCCTTCTGGAAGTCGAGCGCCTCCAGATAGTGGGCGACCGCCATCAGGTTCGCTTCCGGCGGCAGCTTGTAGGAGGCATTGCCCCAATAGCCGTTCTTGAACGGACCGAGCTGCCCGGATTCGACGAACTTCTTGAGCCGCCCCTGAATATCCTTGAAGTAGCCGGGCGAGGAAAGCGGCCAGTCGGAGACGGATTGCGCAAGCGCCGACGTTGCTTTCGGGTCGGCAGAGAGCGCCGAGACGACGTCGACCCAGTCGAGTGCGTGCAGGTGGTAGAAGTGCACGATGTGGTCATGCACCTGCAGCGCCAGCTGCATGAGATTGCGGATCGAGTTGGCATTCTCCGGAATGCTGATGCCGAGCGCGTTCTCCACCGCGCGCACCGAGGTGAGCGCATGGGTGCCGGTGCACACGCCGCAGATCCGTTCGGTGAAGGCCCAGGCGTCGCGCGGGTCGCGATTCCTGAGGATCACCTCGATGCCGCGCCACATTGTCCCGGTCGAGACGGCGTTACGAATGACATTGTTTTCATCGACGTTCACCTCCACACGCATGTGACCTTCGATGCGGGTGACCGGGTCGACGACGATGCGCTTTCCGGAATTGTCGAGCGTGAAACCGTTTGGCGTCTGGATTGTCATGGATGATACCCCTCCCCGTTATGCGTCGGTCTTTTCGCGGTTCTTGGCGGTGACCCGCTTGACCGCGGTGATGCCGGCATGGGCGGCGATCGCCACACCGACGACGCCGGCCGCCGTCTTGCCGATCTGGTCGGCATTGGCTTCGACGCCGAACTGGTTGATCGTGGTCAGGCGGTCGTAGAAGCTGCCCTTGTCCCAGAAGCCCTCTTCCGAGCAGCCGATGCAGCCGTGGCCGGACTGGATCGGGAAGGAGACACCGTTGTTCCAGCGCACCGTCGAGCAGGCGTTGTAGGTCGTCGGGCCCTTGCAACCCATCTTGTAGAGACAGTAGCCCTTGCGCGCGCCCTCATCGTCCCACTCCTCGACGAACTGGCCGGCGTCGAAATGCGGACGGCGGTAGCACTTGTCGTGGATGCGCTGCGAGTAGAACATCTTCGGACGGCCCTGCCGGTCGAGTTCCGGAAGCTTGCCGAAGGTGGTGATGAAGGTGACGACGCCGGTCATGACTTCCGCGATCGGCGGACAGCCCGGCACCTTGATGATCGGCTTGTCACGGATGACCTTGTCGATCGGAGTGGCCTGCGTCGGGTTGGGCTTGGCCGCCTGCACGCATCCCCACGAGGCGCAGGCGCCCCAGGCGATGATCGCCATCGCATCCTCGGCCATCCACTTCAGTTTCTCGACGAAGGGCTTGCCGCCGTCGATGCAGAACATTCCGTCCTCGTTGAGCGGAGGATTGCCCTCGACGGCGAGGATATACTTGCCCTTGTACTTCTCCTTGGTCTCTTCGAGGATCGCCTCGGCCTGGTGGCCGGCGGCCGCCATGATCGTGTCGTCGTAGTCGAGCGAGATCATCGACAGCACGACGTCCTTCACCAGCGGATGGGCCGAGCGGATGAAGCTTTCCGAACAGCAGGTGCATTCCAGGCCGTGCATCCAGATCACCGGCACACGCTCCTTGGTCTCCAGCGCCTCCTCCATCGCTCTGGCGCCCGACGGACCGAATCCGAGGCTTGCCGCGGTCAGCGAGCAGAACTTCGTGAAGCTCCTGCGCGTGATGCCCTGGCGGCGTATGACATCATAGAAGGTTTCCGTTGCGGCCATTGATCTCCTCCAGCCTTCCTGCCCGAGCGGCCCGTCGCGGAACTGCGACCCGCACCGCATCCTTTTCGTGAAGCTGCGCCGGGCCCGGAGCCTTGGGAGCCCACTTGCCAGCACATACCCGCTGCAGAACAAGGGCGGGCTACGGACTTTAAGGACAGCAAGAAGCAGACCAGATCGGTGCTCTTCGAGAGAGCCTGATCCATCAAACTGAAATCATTGGAGATTCTTTACTTTGCCCGACGCGAGCAACATGCTCCTTGCGTCCGCCCTCGTCGACAGGTGCTCACCGGCTTGTCAACAGTGGAAAGCCACTGACCGGCCCTGACGAATATCAATGGGCGGTGCAGACCATGCAGGGGTCGAAGGAGCGGATGACATGCTGGAGCGCTGCCGACTTCGCACCGAGCCCACCGGTGTCGAGCCCGGCGAGCGCGCTTTCGAGCGGTCCCGGCACGCCGGCGGCATCGCGCGGGGAGAAGTTCCAGGTGGTGGGTGCGATGATCTGGTAATGGCTGATGCGGCCTTCCCTGAGGCCGACCCAGTGGCCGAGCGCACCGCGGGCCGCCTCGACCAGCCCGGCCGCCGCCGCACCGTCCGGTAGCGCAAAATGGGCGCAGAACTCTTCCTTCAGCCGCAATTGCCGGCACCAGCCCTGGCTCGCGTGCACGAGGATCGCCGCCTCGAGGAGCCGCGCGACAATCCGCGTCCGCACCGAGGTCGCGCCGCCTTCGGCAATCAGCGCGGTAATCAACGGATGGCCGGAGACGGCAAGACGGGCTGCTGCGCCGACCTCGGCCGGCCTGCCGGAAAGCCGCGGCGCCTTGGCCCAGGAGTAGGCATTCGCCTTTTCAGCCGACGGCAGCGTCTCGGCAAGCGCCGGATCGGTACTGGTCGGCGCAAACCATGCGCAGGTCGCGTCCTCGGAAATCGCCGCGACATCCAGCTGAGCAACCGTGCCGTCCGCCGATGCGGCGCCGCGTTTGAAATAGGAGTCGTTCGCCTCGTGATAAGCTCCGAAGGACAACAGCGGGCTCGCCCCCCTTCCCATGCTCCCGAGGCCGAGATCGGCGGCAATCGTCAGGAAGAACGGGAAATCGCCCCGCGCCCGCTCGGCATAGTTCGAAAGCTCCTCCGGAGTCTCCATCGCGAATATTTCGTCGAGCGGGACGCCGAAAACGGTCTCCTCCAGGAAGACCTGGAGTTCGCCGAGAATGGCGGCAAGCTGTACCCTTTCGCCGACGTCGATCGCCCGCGTCGTACCACCCGGCTGGAAAGCGAGCGAATGCGGCCACTTGCCGGCGATGATCCCCATCACCTCGAGAAGGCGCCGGCGGCGCGGCAGGAAGACAGCGGAACCGCTGCCACTCGCTGCCTTGAAGCGACCGGCCGCGTTCTCGAACCACGGCCGTCCGGCATATTCGGCACGGGCAAAATCCGGCATGAAGAAGAGATAGAAATGCGTCAGGTGATCGGCGATATTTTCCGCCGCATGGGCGATATTGGCGGCGATATAGCCATTCGGCGCGGCAAGCCCGCCCGCAAGATTGCGCAGCGCGGTGGCCGCGGCAATCGACTGCGACACGGAACAGATGCCGCAGATACGCGGCGCGATCACCAGCGCATCGAGACCCGGGCGCCCGGAAAGCAGTTGCTCGAAGCCGCGATAGAGCGTCGCCGTCACCTCGGCCCGGGCGATGACGCCGTCCTGGATGTCGAGCGCGACTTCGAGGTCACCCTCGACACGGTTGAAGGGGCCGGCGATCACACGCGTCATTCGTCGTGCCCGCCCGCCCGTCGCGGATCGCGGACCACCCGGTCCGAGGTCGCATTCTGCCGGACACGATCCGGTGTTGCCGACTTCGAGAGCGCGGCAAGCGCCACGAACCACGCCTTCGGCATGTCGAGCGGCAGGCCGACGGGAATGCCGCCCACCTTCGGCGTTCTCAGGAAATCCTCCGTCTGCTCGAAAGCCGGCGACGTACAGGCCACGCACGAGAAGCCGCCATGCGTACAGGAACCGCCACCGTTCCATGCGCGTTGGTTGCAGTCGCCGACGGCCTGTGTCGCCTTGCAGCCGAGATGTTCCATCAGGCAGCCGAGATCGGAGAGCTTCTCGGCGCTTGCCTTGAACTCGTAGTATTCGTTGCGCTCGCAGCCGTGATGGGCAAGCGTCTTGGCGAAGAATTTCGGCCGGCCGAGGCGATCGAGATCGCTCTCGTCGAAGTCGCCCATCTGAAGCGCCGCCAGCGTCTCCATGATCCAGCCCGGATGCGGCGCACAGCCGGCGACATTGATCACCGGCAGGCCCGAACGTGCACGGAAATCCGGCCCCAGCACACCGCCCGAGATCGAGCCTTCGTATTGCAGGCCGGAAGCGTCCGCAGGGTCGGGCTGGGCGGCATGGACGCCGCCATAGGAGGCGCAGGTACCGACGGCGATGCAGTAGTCGGCAAGCGGCGCCAGTTCCCTGACCCAGGAGAGCATTGTGCGGCCGGTGCCGGCGAACCGGTTGTAAAGCCCGCTTCCGTTCGGGCCGCGCAGGATCGAACCCTCGATACAGAGAAAGTCGAGCGGCGTGCGTCCCGCCGCGACGTCACCGAGGATGGCGATCGCCTCTTCGCCGCTTTCCTCGCTGAGCGAGGGATGCCAGAGGAGATCGATGCCGAAATTCTGCAGCTCACGCACCCAGCCGCGTGCGCCGTGGTCGAGCACCGACATGGTGCACCCACCGCAGCTTCCGGCCTGCAGCCACAGGAGATTGGTCATTCGGATGCGCCGCCCTGCTCTTCTCGCGATCCGCCATGTTTGACACCTCGTCCGCGGCCGGTCAACGGGACGGCCTCTTCTCGTCTCGGTGACATCACCCTCAGAAGCCGGCCAGCGCGGTGCCTCTTGCCTGCGACGACGGCCGGCACTTGCGGGCTGCGCAGGAGGCAATCGCTGAACCGCACCATGCAAAAAGGGGCCGCCCGACGGGCAGCCCCTTCCCAATCCCGAAACGGGATCTGATTACTCGGCGTCGCCTTCGGCAACCTTCTTCTTCGGGGCAGCCTTCTTCTTCGGAGCGGCTTCCTCGCCTTCGGCGGCGTCTTCGGCCTTGGCAGCCGCCTTCTTCTTCGGGGCTGCCTTCTTGGCCGGCTTTTCAGCGCCTTCGGCTTCGTCGTCGGCGAGCAGCTCGTCCTTGGTCACCTTCTTGTCGGTGACGTCGATTTCGCCGAGCAGGTGATCAACAACCTTCTCTTCGAAAATCGGCGCACGCAGCGAGGCGGAAGCGCCCGGCGTTTTGCGGAAGAAGTCGAGGATCTGCTTTTCCTGGCCCGGGAACTGCTGCAGCTGGGCATAGAGAGCGCGCTGCATTTCTTCCTCGGTGACTTCGACGCCGGCCTTTTCGCCGATTTCGGAGAGGACGAGGCCGAGGCGGACGCGGCGCTCGGCGAGCGTGCGGTATTCGTCGCGGGCCTTTTCTTCGGTGGTGTCTTCATCCTCGAAGGTCTTGCCGGACTGGGCGAGATCGGTGTTGATCTGGCGCCAGATGTTTTCGAACTCGGCTTCCACGAGGCGTGCGGGGGTTTCGAACTTGTACATCTCGTCGAGCTGGTCGAGGATCTGACGCTTGACCTTCTGACGGGTGACCGAGCCGAACTGGCTTTCGATCTGGCCGCGGACGACTTCCTTCAGGCGCTCGAGCGATTCGATGCCGAGCTTCGTGGCGAGTTCGTCGTTGAGCTCGACCTCACCCGGAGCGGCAACTTCCTTGACCGTGATGTCGAACGTCGCTTCCTTGCCAGCGAGGTTCTTGGCCGGATAGTCTTCCGGGAAAGTGACGGTGATGACCTTCTCATCGCCGGCCTTGACGCCGACGAGCTGGTCTTCGAAGCCGGGGATGAAGCGGTTCGAGCCGAGAACGAGCTCGGCATCGGTGTCGGTGCCGCCGTCGAAGGCAACGCCGTCGACCTTGCCGACGTAATCCATGGTGACGCGGTCGCCGTCGGCGGCCTTGCCCTTCTTGGTTTCGTAGCTGCGGGCGCTTTCGGCGATCTTGCGGATCTGGTCTTCGACTTCGCCTTCTTCGATGTCGACGACTTCACGCACGACCTTGAGGCCGGAAACCGGCTTCAGCTCGATCGGCGGAATGACTTCGTAGGAGAGCGTGAACTCGAAATCGGCTTCTGCGTTCAGGATCTTGTCGGCTTCGGCCTCGTCCTCGGTCATCGTGACTTCGGGCTGGGTCGCAGACTTCTCGCCGCGCTCGGAAAGGATCGCGCTCGGCTTTTCGCGAATGATCTCGTTGACGAGCTCGGCCATGATCGACTTGCCGTAGACCTTCTTCAGGTGCGACATCGGCACCTTGCCCGGGCGGAAACCGTTGATGCGGACCTTGTCCTTGGCCTCGGCGAGGCGCTCGTTCATCCGCTGTTCCATGTCCTTGGCCGGAACGACGACCTTGATTTCGCGCTTCAGCCCTTCAGCGAGCGTTTCGATAACCTGCATGTTCTTACCTTCATGTCGTGGCGGCCGTGCTCGGACAGCCGGTGGTTTTCATTGAGCACGACGCCGGAATTCTTCTTTCCCGGGCGTGGCTGGTACGCAATCTTCAAGCATTTTGCCAGGCAAAATGGCGCAAGGGGTGACAGGAACGGCTGTTTTGCCCCTCCCGGCAGCCCGCGCGGCGATCCTGGTGCGGGTAGAGAGACTTGAACTCCCACGCCTTGCGGCACCAGAACCTAAATCTGGCGTGTCTACCAATTCCACCATACCCGCGCCCAAAAGAACCGCATGCTGCCTTCGCGCATGGCCCCTCCGGAGCGCGCGTCTCTATATCACCCGTTTCCGTCCGCGCAAAGGAAAAATGACGGCCGAGCTCGGGCCCGGCTCAGTAGAGCGGCTCCTCGTAGGCAGGCACGCCACGCACCCTGAGTTCGCGAATCTGCGCCTGCCCGCCGGCCCCGACACGGGCCGCGACGGACACCTCGTCGTCGTTACGCGCATCCTCGATCGGCCTGCCCTCGCCCTCCGGCACGTAATAGCGCTCGATGCCGTAGTCGACGGAGATCTCGCCCCCGTCGTCGGCCGGCGTCGTATAAAGACGGAAACGCTGCGTGCGCAGAACCACCGAGCCCTCCGCCGGCGGAAGATCGCCGAAAGCGGCCTCGGCGACCGTCCAGTAGCCGTCCGGCCCCGGTCTCAGCCGCACGTTCATCCGCGTCCAGCTTCCGGGCGCCGGCCAGTCGCCCTTGACGAGGGAGACGGGAATCCGGGACACCTCGTAAGACAGCACGACATAGTCTCCACGCAGAAGATCACGCGGATCGACCGGCACCGTCTTCAGCACGATCTCCGCGCCGGAGCGCAGGATCGCTGCCCGATGCTCAACCATGTAGAGCAGAACGGCTGTGAAAAGGGCCGATACGCCTGCCGCGACGAGGAGATGGTAGCGTCCGCCTGCGGTTCCGGTTGCGGTGGTCATCGGCCGGCCTCCTCGGCTCTGCGGGCAAAGAGCTTTTCCATGCGGACGACGACGAAGGCGAGCACTGCCACCACCAAGCCGGAAAGCAGGAAGAAGCCGGAGGTGCCGAGCATGGAATCGATCGTCACGAACGAGAGATAAAGCACCTCGCCGGCGAAGACCGTATAGGCAAGGTAACGTACCGCGCCGTTGTCGCGCCCGGCGAGCGCCAGGGCGAGCAGCACGAAGGCGATCGTCGCTGCCGCGAGCACGGCAAGTCTGCCCCCGGCATCATATTCGAAATGAAGCGCAAGAAGGCCGAGCACCGCCAGCGCGCACGCATAGAAGGCGGGTGCCGCCCCCGCCCGGCGGGCGATCGCCTCCAGGGGCGAGCCCTTTACCGTCAGCGCCACGAAGGAGAGCGTTCCGACGAGTGCATAGACGACGGCCGGCCAGACCTCCTCGCTCAACCCGTAGAGCCAGCCGAGCCAGGCAAGACCGAGCAGGTAGGCGAAATGACGGGCACGCTCCGCGCCGGTGCGATAGATCAGGGCCAGTACCACGAGGGCGCAGGCGATCGGCGACCAGCCGTAAAGCCAGTCCCACTGCCAGTCGAACTGGTCGACCATGGCAAAAGAGACGGCGAAGGCGAGAAATCCGGCAGCGACCGTCACGGCTTCGGAGCGGAAGAGCACAGCCGAGGCCACTGCACCCGCGAACCAGAGCAGCATGGCATCCACCGTGTCGCCCGAGAGATGGTAGAGTTGTCCGATCAGCGCGATGGCGCCGCCGAAGCACATCGTGCCGAGCACCAGGGCTGCCCCGCCGAGGCGATCCGCACCGCGGGCGAAGGCCACACCCGCCGACAGATGAAAGATCCAGATCAGCGCGACAACCGAGATTACCTTTGCACCGCGGGGAATCTCCTCCCAGTTCGCTGCAATCAGCAACAGGATCGACGCCGAGATCAGCAGCGCCGCCAGCATGGTCAGCACGCCGCCGACGCTGAAGGTCGATCGCCGCTGGTCATACTCGGCGAGCATCGCGTCGGCGGCAGGACGGGCCACCATCCCTTTCTCGACCCACAGATCGAAGTCGCGCTTCAGCCTTCCGCGATACATCATCTTCCCCTGAGATCCCCGGCCAGCTGCGGTGCCTTGCCGCATACCGCCGCGTCGCATTTTGTGGCACTGTGATTTGCGAGAATGGAAATGACAATGCCCTTTCGCGGGTCTTTCGCAACACCCTCGCCGGCCATGCGAAGATTGCATGGCTTCCATGATGATATTGCACTGCACAAAGCGAAGTCGACGTACTATATTTGAACCATAGAGATCGCGCCTGAGGCGCTCGCAGCGACCAGGGATCTCGACGAAATTCGGTGCTACACACTCCTCCTCCCAGTGTCGCACCGATAGGACTGGCAGCACTCCTCCTCCCAGTTGCCAGTCACCCAAAATGACGCTCACCGGACCTCCTCCCCCGGTGAGCGTTATTTTTTTGTCCGCTTCCCTTCGGCGAAGTGCTTTCTGCCCACGTTCCCTTCCCCCGTGATGCAAAAATAGACAATTAACGATCACTTAACGGCAAGATCATGCATTTGATGCATAGGTGGCATACAAACTTGGCTCTACATGATTTTGCGGCGCAACATATATTGAGCTCATGAAATCGAAAGCGGCGCCGAGGACGGCCGCCGCCGCAAGTCCAAGGAGACCAATCATGAACTTTGCTCGCTCGCTCAGCAACTGGCGCAAGTACCGTCAGACCATCAACGAACTCGGCCGCATGTCGGACCGCGAACTGCGCGACCTCGGTATCGGCCGCGAAGACATCCGTCGCGTTGCCCGCGACGCCATCGCCGGCTGATTTACAGCCTCTTCCGATTTGGAAGACCTGAAAGGCCTCCCCTCGCGGGAGGCTTTTTTTGTGCCCACCGGTCGGCGGAGTGACCATCGCCGGCCAGCTTTGCTGCCGATTTTCTGAGCCTGGCCTAAATTTTCGTCATGCTTTGCACATTTGCATAGCAGTCGCTCATTATTTGCACTGCACAATATTGTTTTACAGGCGTATAAAAGGCTCAATCGCTGATGCGGAGAGGCCGCACGAACAGCGAAACCAAGATTCTCGAGGAAACGACCATGAACCCGATCCGCTATGCCAAGAACTGGATGAGCTACCGCCGCACGATCTCCGAGCTCGGCAACCTGTCCAACCAGGCGCTCTCCGACATCGGCATCACCCGCTACGATATCCGCAACATCGCGGCACGCTCCTTTCGCTAAGCACTGATGCCGGTCGCTCCGCAGCCGCGGGGCGCCATGAAATGAAGAAGACGCCGAACGGCACCGCACGGTGCCGTTTTTGATTCGGGGCGATTGGAACCGCCGGCGCCGCGTGATAAGCAGCCCGCATGACGAAGACAGAGACCCTTTCCCCCATCCACATCGTCGGCGGCGGCCTTGCCGGCTCGGAAGCGGCCTGGCAGGCGGCGCAGGCCGGTGTACCGGTCATCCTCCACGAGATGCGCGGCGTGCGCGGCACCGATGCCCACAAGACCGACGGACTTGCCGAGCTCGTCTGCTCGAACTCCTTCCGGTCCGACGACGCGACGTCCAATGCGGTCGGTGTCATCCATGCCGAGATGCGTCTCGCGGGATCACTGATCATGGCTGCGGCCGACCGGAACCAGGTCCCGGCCGGCGGAGCGCTCGCCGTCGACCGCGAGGGCTTTTCCGCCGCCGTCAGTGCCGCGATCGAAAGCCATCCGTTGATCACCGTGATTCGCGAAGAGATCGCCGGAGTTCCGCCGGAGGAATGGGGCTCGACGATCGTTGCGACCGGCCCGCTCACCTCGCCCGCGCTCGCCGAAGCGATCCGCCTCGAGACCGGTGCCGATGCGCTCGCCTTCTTCGACGCCATCGCACCGATCGTCCATCGCGATTCGATCGACATGAATGTCTGCTGGTACCAGTCGCGCTACGACAAGGTCGGACCCGGCGGAACCGGCAAGGACTACATCAACTGCCCGCTGGACGAAGCGCAGTACAACGCTTTCGTCGATGCGCTGATCGCCGGCGATACCGTCGGCTTCAAGGAATGGGAGGGCACCCCCTATTTCGACGGCTGCCTGCCGATCGAGGTCATGGCGGAACGCGGCCGCGAGACGCTGCGGCACGGGCCGATGAAGCCGATGGGCCTCACCAACGCCCACAACCCGACCGTCAAGCCCTACGCCGTGGTCCAGCTTCGCCAGGACAATGCGCTCGGCACGCTGTACAACATGGTCGGCTTCCAGACGAAGCTGCGCTACGGGGCGCAGGCGGAGATCTTCCGGATGATTCCGGGCCTCGAGAACGCGGAATTCGCCCGCCTTGGTGGCCTGCACCGCAACACCTACATCAACTCGCCGGTCCTGCTCGACGAGACCCTGCAGCTCAAGAGCCGCCACGGCCTGCGCTTCGCCGGACAGATCACCGGCTGCGAAGGTTACGTCGAGAGTGCGTCGATTGGCCTGCTTGCCGGCCGCTTCGCTGCCGCGGAACGGAAGGGGGAGCCGGTCCGCCTGCCTCCGGCTACGACAGCCATGGGTTCGCTCCTCAACCACATCACCGGTGGCCATATCGTCACCGACGAGGAACCCGGAAAGCGGTCCTTCCAGCCGATGAACATCAACTTCGGACTGTTTCCGGAGCTGGAACCCGGTGCGATCACCAAGCCCGAAGGCGTCAAGCGTTTCCGTGGCAAAGACAAGACGATCATGAAACGCCAACTGATCGCCGCTCGAGCACTCGCCGATTGCAGGCGTTGGCTCGAAGGCGCGTGAGGACGGTTCTTCGTCAGCCTTTGGCGAACGGCTCGTCTGCGTCCGGCCGGTCGTTTGCGCTGATGTAGTTGCCGAGCAGCCAGAGCGATACCTCGGCCGCCTCGGCAGGCGAAGTGAAAACGAAGTCGCCGTTGTGGAACGGCGTATCCAGAAACTCGACCGACAGTCCCCGGCCATTCGGGAGATCACGCACCCTCACGGTTCCCGGCTCGATCAGGTGACATGCAAAATGGCTGCGCATGTTGCGCATGAAGCCGGTCTTGTTGTCGTGCAGACGAACGAAGACGGCCTTGCCGTCAGCCGTCGCACGCAGGTTGCGGATCGCTTCGTTGGGAAAGGCGCGGCCGAACTGCAGGATGGCCAGCCCGGTATCATGAGACTCTTCGGTCGTCGACCGACGCGCCATACGCGTCGCGCCGATGGCGAAAAGGGCGAGCAGTCCAAAGATCACCATCCACGTGACAAGCGTCACATCTGCCTCCCTCTCGTTCCTCCGCTCGCTTCACCGATGATGCGAACGGTTCCGGCACCCTCCGCGCGACGTCGCGACCGGAATGGCTCTAGCAGCCGAGGCTTGCGCGAATTTGGCCGGCTTCAGACCCGCCGCCGGAACATCGCCCGCATGAGTAGCAATTGCCGTCGCCATTGCGCCGCCCGTATTTCTTCCTCGAAGACGCGTGCAGGCTTCTTTACGGCCCGATCGAGCACGTCGCCCACCAGCGCCACCGGCAGATAGGCCGGCATGATCGTCGCGGGCAGTACGCCGGCACTGCGCGCCTTTGCGAGATGCTCGCGCCCCAGTCCGGCAAACGCTTCGACGGCGGCGGATATCCGCGTACGATCCTCGCCCGCGAGGAAGCCCTCGCGATCCAGGCCAACCGCCTTCAATATCTCCAAGGGAATGTAGAGCTGGCCGCGCGCCCTGGCCCGCGGCAAAAGCAGGATCGAACCCGCGACCGCCTGTGCGACGCCGGCATGGCCGGCACGTTCGGCGCATTTCGCCGCCTCGTCCGGGGCGACTATCAGGCCTGCGAGCTGTATGAGAGCGGAGGCCGTATCACCGGCATAGCCCTCGAACATGCCGCGGCTCTCCATCGGATCGTCGTAGAGGTCGAAAACGCGGGCGTCGAACATCCGCAGCAGCGCCTCGGCGGGGAGGTCATAACGCCGGATGGTTTCGACGAGCAGCGCCCCGAGCGGATTGGCCGCCGTCTCGCCGTGTTCCACGCCGGAAACGAGATCGCGCCAGTATTGCAGCCTGACCTCGCCCGACATCGGCTCGCGCACGGCATCGCGGATACGGGCGATCTCGGCGTTGAAGCCATAGAGAGCGACCAGCCCGGCGCGCTTGTCGACCGGTGACAGCAAGGCCGCAAGGTAGCGGTCACGATCGGTATCACGCAGCCCGGCAAGGCAGATGGCTTCGTTGTCCAGCATCGCCTTTTCCAAAAAAGACCTCGCCTCAGACCGCAATCAGCGCGGCTGCCACGGCACGCTGTTCGGCAAGCATGATATTGTAGGTGCGAACCGCCGCGCCCGTGCCCATCGGGTCGCTCGCAATACCCCGCTCACGGAGCGCCGCCTTGAGGTCGGCAGGGATCGGACGGAGGTCCTTCCCGGTTCCGAGGAGCAAAACCTCGATACCGCTCGCCTCCTCCAGCACACGCCGGAAGGCGTCGACGGAAAGCGGATCGCCTTCCGCCATCTCCCAGCCATATATGCCGGAGGGCAGCAGAAGCAACGAGCCGCGATGCGACATGTCGGCGAAGCGAAAGCCTCCGTTACCGTAGGCGTCGATCGGCGCACGGCCCGGAAAATGAGCCTCGCGCATCACTATTCCCCGGTTGCCCGGCGCCTCCGCCACGACGATCAGGCTCCAGCCTTGCCGGACGGCAACGCCTCGCCTTCGGAGGCCTTTTCCTCCTGCTGGAAGCTCTCCGGACGCAGCTTGAAGGCAATCAGCACTGGCGCAGCCATATAGATCGACGAGAAGGTGCCGATCAGCACGCCGAACAGCATGGCGAGCGTGAAGGAGGCAATCACCTCGCCGCCGAAGAGGTAGAGCGCCAGAAGTGCGATCAAGGTCGTCGACGCCGTCAGAACCGTACGCGACAGCGTCTGGTTGATCGACGCGTCGATCAGGACGTCGAGCGGCATCTTCTTGTAGCGCCTCAGGTTCTCGCGCATGCGGTCGTAGACCACGACCGTATCGTTCAGCGAGTAGCCGATGATCGTCAGGATCGCCGCGATACTGGTGAGGTTGAATTCGATGCCGGTGAAGACAAAGAGCCCGAGGGTGAGGATCACGTCGTGCAGGGTCGCAATGATCGCGCCTGCCGCAAACTGCCATTCGAAGCGGAACCAGATGTAGATCAGGATGAGCAGGAGCGACACGCCGACGCCGATCGTGGCATTCGCCGTCAGGTCGCTCGAAACGGCGGGCCCGACCACTTCCACACGGCGGAATTCGTATTGGTCCTGAAGCTCCTGACGCACGAGCGAGATCGCCGACTGTTCGGCGTTTTCGCCCCCCTCCTGCGACTGCAGACGAACGAGTACGCTCGACGGATCGCCAAACCCTTGTGCCTGGATTTCCCCGAGGTTCAGTTCGCTCAGCCGTTCGCGGATGTCGCCAATGTCGGCCGCCCCTTGCCGCGCCTTGAGCTCGATCAGTGATCCACCCTTGAAGTCGATGCCGAGGTTGAGGCCGACGAAAACGAAGCCGGCAAGCGAGATCACGATCAGCGCGCCGGCCGTGGCAAAGGTGAACTTGCGGATTGCCATGAAGCGGATGTTCTGCGTGTCGAACATCCCCGTGCGAATGCTCTTCGGCAGGTGCTTCGGCCGACGCCAGCGGAACCACATGGCCATCAGCCACTGGGTCATCGTGAAGGCGGTGAAGACGGTGGTGACGATACCGACGGCAAGCGTGACCGCGAAGCCGCGAACCGGGCCGGAACCGAGGAAGAACAGAACGACAGCGGCGATGAGGGTCGTCAGGTTGGCGTCGACGATGGTCGCGAAGGCCTTCTTGAAGCCAACGTCAATCGCCTGCGCCAGCGAACGGCCGTTCTTCACCTCTTCGCGGATGCGCTCGTAGACGAGCACGTTCGAGTCGACGGCCATCCCCATCGTCAGAACGATACCGGCGATGCCAGGCAGCGTGAGCGTCGAGCCGAGTGTCGTCAGGGCAGCGAAGATCATCGTGATATTGGCGGTGAGTGCGACATTCGCCATCACGCCGAACGTGCCGTAGAAGGCGATCATGAACAGGACGACGGCAATCGCGCCGATCACCGACGCGGTCAGGCCGGCGCTGATCGAGTCCGCACCGAGGCCGGGACCGACGGTGCGTTCTTCGACGACCGTCAGGGTCGCAGGCAGCGCACCAGCGCGCAGCAGCACGGCAAGGTCGTTTGCGCCTTCGACCGAGAAGCCGCCGGAGATCTGTCCGGAACCACCGACGATCGGCTCACGGATGACCGGCGCGGAAATCACCTGATCGTCGAGAACGATCGCGAAGGGACGGCCGACATTCTGTTGCGTCGCCTGCGCAAAACGCTGCGCGCCCTTGCTGTCGAAACGGAAGGAAACGACCGGCTCGTTGGTCTGCTGGTTGAAGGTCGCCTGCGCGTCGACGAGGTTTTCGCCGGAGACCAGTGCCCTCTTCTCGACGAGATAAGGCACGGCCGGATCGTCCATGGAATAGAGGACCTCGGAGGAGGCCGGCGGGCGACCATTGATCGCCTCTTCGACCGGCATGCTCATGTCAACCATGTGGAAGGTGAGCTTGGCGGTCTGGTTGAGAAGCGATTTGAGCCGCTGCGGATCGGTGAGCCCCGGAACCTGGACGATGATGCGATCCTCACCCTGGCGCTGGATCAGCGGTTCGGTGGTTCCGAGTTCGTCCACACGACGTCGGACAACTTCGATCGACTGGGTGAGCGCCGAGGAGGTGCGATAGTTGATGCCGGCGTCGGTGAGATCGAAGCGCAGAAGACCGCCCTCGCCTTCCGTCATCGTGATTTCCTGCACGGTGCCTCCGGTCAGTCCACCGACACTGACCACCTGGGTCAGCGGCGCGAGCGCTTCCTTGGCGGCCTCGACCTTGTCCGCGTCGGTAATGCGCACCTGGATCTGCTGCCCGACACCGGAGAGACCGGTATAGCGGATGCCCGCCTCACGCAGGTTGTTGCGGATATCGCCGACAGTCGTCTCCAGCCGTTCCTTGATGATGTCGGCCTTCTCGATCTTCAGCATGATGTGCGAGCCACCCTGAAGGTCGAGACCAAGCGTCACCTTCTTCGAAGGAAGCCACGACGGGAAGGACGCGAGTTGCCCATTGCTGAAGAAGTTGGGCATGGCGATCACCACGCTCACCGCAACGGTGAGCCAGATCAGGATCGTCTTCCAGCGGGAGATATACAGCATGAAACTCTCGAAATCAGGTTATGACAACCGGTGACCGTGCCTCTCGAGGCGCCGCACCAACAATCAGGATGCTGCGTCGGCCTTGACCGGCTCGCCCTTCACGCGGACTTCCGCGACGTAGGCGCGCAGGACGCGGACCTTCACACCGTCGCCGATCTCGACATCCAGTTCCTTGTCGTCAACGACCTTGGCGACCTTGCCGACGATGCCGCCGCCGAGCACGACCTGGTCGCCACGACGGATGGAGGAAAGGGTTTCCTCGCGCTTCTTCATCTGCTGGCGCTGCGGCCGGATCAAAAAGAAGTACCAGACGACCATCAGCGGGGCGAAAAGGAAGAGCATTTCGAGACCGGAGCCGAAGCCGGTTGCGCCCTGGGCTGCTGCGTCCTGCGCGAATGCCTGCGTAATGAACATGGAAAAGAACTCCCTAGACAACAAGGCTTGCCGGCAGCCGCTGCTGCCGCTTCAGGTCGCCGGAATATAGTGGCGAGCCAAGCGATTGCAACAGAAACGGCGGCCGTGCGTACCGATTCAAGGCGTCTTACCCTTTCGTGCCGCAAAAGGCCATGCTACCGCCCGGAAAAAGCGGACAAAGCCGCAGAGCTTCTTCACTTGCGCGAGGAAACATTCATGGCCGAGGAACTCAACCGCCTGATCCTGAACGAGCTGCGCCGGCTGACGGTCGCCGTGGAACGTCTGGCAGGCCCCGCCCCTGCCGAGAACGACTGGGAATCCGCCGATTGCTTCGTCTGGGTGCCGCCGCGCAGCCACCTTCAGCCGGTCGCGCGCCCGAACCGGGTAGCCCTGTCGCTGATCCGCGGCGTCGATCACGTCCGCGACATCCTGCATGAGAACACGCTGCGCTTCGCAGAAGGCTTTCCGGCCAACAACGTCCTGCTCTGGGGCGCGCGCGGCATGGGCAAGTCGTCGCTGGTCAAGGCCGTCCACGCCGATGTAAAGGAGACGACCGGTATTTCGCTGAAGCTCGTCGAGGTGCACCGTGAGGATATTTCCTCGCTGCCCGTCCTCCTCGACATGATGAAGGCGTCGCCCCACCGGGTGATCGTTTTCTGCGACGACCTTTCCTTCGATCACGACGACACCGCCTACAAGTCGCTGAAGGCGGCGCTCGATGGCGGTATCGAAGGCCGCCCCGACAACGTACTCTTCTACGCCACATCCAACCGTCGCCACCTGCTGCCGCGTCACATGATGGAGAACGAGCAGTCGACCGCGATCAATCCCTCGGAAGCGGTTGAGGAAAAGGTTTCGCTCTCCGACCGCTTCGGCCTCTGGCTCGGCTTCCACAAATGCAGCCAGGACGACTATCTGACGATGATCGACGGATACGCAGAACATTTCCGCCTGCCGCTCGACCGCGAAACGCTGCATGCCGAGGCGCTCGAATGGGCAACCACCCGCGGCGGCCGCTCCGGCCGCGTGGCCTGGCAATACATCCAGGACCTCGCGGGGCGCCTGCGCATCACCATGGACCGCGGCTGACAAAAACGAAAAAAGGTCCGGGAGGCCGGACCTTTTCTAAGCTCTCCTGGTGCGCAATACCTATTCCAGGAAAGTCATCGGGTTGACCGGGGTTGCATCTTTGCGGACCTCGAAGTGGAGCAACGGGCGCTTGGCGCTGCCGCTCATCCCGGACGTGGCAAGCTGCTGGCCGCGCTGAACCTTCTGGCCGCGCTGGACCTTCAACGTATCGGCATGGCCGTAGACGGTGACCGTGCCGTCATCGTGGCGGACGAGCACCGTGTTACCGAGTTCCTTGAGGCCATTGCCGGCATAGATGACCACGCCGTTTTCTGCGGCCTTGACCGGCGTGCCGGCGGGAACGGAGATATCGATGCCGTCATTGCGCTTGCCTTCGACGTTCGCGCCGTAGCCTGCGACGACCGCGCCCGTAACCGGCCAGCGATATTTGCCGATGCCGGTGGTTTCCGGAGCATCCTCCTTGGTCGTCGCCGAGGCGACGTCGCCAACCGTCTGGGTGGCTGCGGGCGGCTGGTAGGCGGCCGGCGTCGCCTTCTTCCCAGCGGTCGACGGGATCGAGGCGGTCTTCAGAGTCGCATCGGACGGCTTGGCGGCGGCGACCTTCATCGAAGCCGGCGCGCTGCCAGCCGAGGGGATCTTCAGCGCCTGGCCGATCCGGATATTGGTCGAGGAAAGACCGTTCGCAGCCTTGAGGGCGTCGATCGGCGTGCCGGTCGCCTTGGCGATCTTGGTCAGCGTATCGCCCGGCTTCACGACGTAGGTTCCGCCCTCGCCGGCGCCAGCGACGCTCTTGCCGGTGGCACCTGCGGATTGCGCCTGCGATTTGTCGCGGTTGCCCTGCGTGTTCGGCAGCACCGCGACCTTCTGCTCCTGCTGAGGCAGTCGGGTCGGAATATTGCCCTTTTCCGGCAATGCGGCGACGTCCGCAGCAGCGCGAGCCGCGTTGCCACCGAGGCGCGGGATGATCATCAGCTGCCCGGGGGCAGCATCGGAGGCCTGACTGAGGCCGTTCGCCTTCAGGATCGCCGCTTCGGATACGCCGAAGCGTTTCGAGAGCGTAGCGACCGTTTCCCCAGGCCGAAGGGTGACGCGGGACTCGCTTGCCGTCGCCCAGTTGCCTGCCGGCGGATTGCTGCCGGTGGTCAGATCGTCATTCACCGCTTTCTGCGCCGGCTTCTGCGCGGAGGGGAACGGCTGCGCCATCGCCTGCTGCCGGCCGGCATCCGCCGTCGGCGCCGCGAGCTCGGCTCTCTGCACCGCGACGGGCGAACTTGCCATGCGGGCGACCGAGCCGGAGGCGGCAGGCTGCGCCGGATAGGGCTGGCTCAGCGCCTGCTGACGGGTGCTGTAGTCCTGCGAATAGGACGGCTGCGCGCCCGCAATGTCGGCGCTCGGCGTTGGATGGCCATCGATACCGACACCGCCGTCGCCCCGCTGCGGGATTGACGCGGTGGTCATCGTGTCCTGGGAAAAGATGGAACTGAAGCGGGTCGCGTCGGAACTGCATCCGGCAGCGACACTCGCCAACAGCATCGCACCTGCGATCCGGACGATAGGCAGTTCGGCTTTCAGCGACGAATTCTCACGCATAACTCGACCCACAAAATACTCAACTGGATGTGGGATGATTAAAGCGCGTTAGTGTTACCGCCCGGTTAACTGGCGGGAATCGCAGTGAACTATTTGGCAACGGCACCCTTTCGAGTGCGCGGACGTCCCTCAGAGATAGGAGGCGACCTTGGGCACGAGCGGCAGGTAGGGCACCTGGAAAAGGTCCTCGCGCTCGAAGCGACTGCCGGTCTTCGTGAGCCGCACCATCATGCAGGTGTCCTCCGACACCATCAGCGGGGCCAGGAAGATGCCGCCCGAAACCAGTTGCTCCGCGTAGAAGCGCGGCATGGCCGGAAACGCTGCAGTGGAAAGGATGCGATCGAAGGTCCCCTCGCCCGGAAGCCCGTTGCTGCCGTCGGCCTGACGCAGGACGACGTTGCGGATACCGAGCTTTTCGAGCCGGCGTTGCGCGTCGCCGACTAACGTCTTGTAGCGGTCGATTGAGACGACACGCTCGGTGAGCCTGCCGAGCACCGCCGCCATGAAGCCGCTACCGGTGCCGATGTCCAACACCCGCTGTCCCGGCTTCACGTTGAGACGATCGAGGAGGCGCAAAGCGAGATCTGCCCCTTCCATGAACGCCCCGCACTCGATCGGAATGGTGCGGCTCGAATAGGCCTGATCGGCGAACTGCGGCGGCACGAACGCCGAACGCGGGGTCTGTTCGACAGCGGTCAGAAGGTCGAGATCGGAAATTCCTTCGGCGCGCAGGCGCAGAACCAGCGCGGCAAAGCCTTCCTTTTCGACCATCGCCGACTTCAATCGTTCACCCCGTATCCAAGAGCCTGTGCCAGACGATCCTGGGCACTATAGTCGGTGAGGTCGAGCTTGAGCGGCGTGACCGAAATCTTGTTGCTCTTGACCGCATGGATGTCCGTGCCTTCACGAAAGTGCCCCTGGCGCTCGCCGAAGCGCAGCCAGTAATACGGAAAGCCACGACCATCCGACCGCTGTTCGACCGTCAACCCGAAGTCCAGCTTGCCCTGCGCCGTGACGGCAATCCCCTGCACGTCCTTCGGCGCGCAGTTCGGGAAGTTGACGTTGATCAGCGTGTCCGCGGTCATCTCCACCGTCATCAGCCTGCGAATGAGATCGGGCGCGAGCGTTTCAGCGGTTTCCCAGGGAATGTAGCGCGGCCCTTCGGCCGTATAGGTGTAGCTCTGGCTGAGGGCGATCGAACGTACGCCCTGCAAGGTTCCCTCGATGGCCCCGGCAACGGTGCCGGAGTAGGTCACATCGTCGGCAAGGTTCGACCCGGCATTGACGCCCGAGAGCACCAGATCCGGCTTGCGATCAAGTATCTCGCGGATGCCCATGATCACGCAGTCGGTCGGCGTGCCGCGCAGCGCGTAATGCTTGTCGGAGACCTTGCGCAGGCGCAACGGCTCGGAGAGCGTCAGCGAATGCGCAAGACCGCTCTGGTCGGTCTCCGGCGCGACGATCCAGACATCGTCGGAAAGCGCGCGAGCGATACGCTCCAGAACCGCCAGCCCTTCGGCGTGGATGCCGTCGTCATTGGTGAGCAGAATGCGCATCCGTGCCTCGTTCCGGTCAGGCGGCCTTCTCGATCCGCTTCAGCCCGCCCATGTAGGGCAGCAGGGCATCCGGGATCGTGATCGAACCGTCCTCGTTCAGATAGTTCTCCATCACCGCGATCAGGCAGCGCCCGACGGCGACCCCGGAGCCGTTCAGCGTATGGACGAAGGTCGTCCCCTTGTCGTCCTTGCCGCGGTAGCGGGCGTTCATCCGGCGGCCCTGGAAGTCGCCGCAGACCGAGCAGGACGAGATTTCGCGATAGGTGTTCTGGCCGGGCAGCCAGACTTCGATGTCGTACGTCTTGCGTGCACCGAAGCCCATATCGCCGCTGCAAAGCGTCATCGTGCGGAAGTGCAGCCCCAGCCGCTTCAGCACCTCTTCGGCGCAGGCCGTCATGCGCTCATGCTCGGCAATCGAGCTTTCCGCGTCGGTGATCGAGACGAGCTCGCATTTCCAGAACTGGTGCTGGCGCAGCATGCCGCGCGTGTCGCGACCGGCAGAGCCTGCTTCCGAGCGGAAGGACGGGGTGAGCGCGGTGAAGCGCAGCGGCAGCTTTTCCTGCTCGAGGATTTCGCCCGAAACCAGGTTTGTGAGCGTAACCTCGGCAGTCGGGATCAGCCAGCGGCCGTCGGTGGTCTTGAAAAGGTCTTCGGCGAACTTCGGAAGCTGGCCCGTACCGTACATCGCCTCGTCGCGCACCATCAGCGGCGAGGAGACCTCCGTATAGCCGTGCTCGGTGGTGTGGAGATCGAGCATGAACTGACCGAGCGCTCGCTCGAGCTTCGCGAGCTGACCGGTCAGGACCGTGAAGCGCGCGCCCGAAAGCTTGGCGGCGCGCTCGAAATCCATGTAGCCCAGCGCTTCGCCGATCTCGTAATGCTCTTTCGCGGCATGGTTCCAGCCGGGCTTCTCGCCGACGACACGCTTCACCACGTTGTCGTGTTCGTCCTTGCCGACGGGCACGTCGTCGAGCGGAATGTTCGGGATGCGCGACAGGGCGTCGGAGAGTTCGGCAGAGACCTGTCGCTCCGCCTCCTCGGCAGCCGGCATGGCATCCTTCAGATGCGCCACTTCCGCCTTCAGCTTGTCTGCAAGCTCCATGTTCTTCTGTGCCATCGCAGCGCCGATCTCCTTGGAGGCGGCATTGCGTCGCGACTGCATGTCCTGCAGGCTCTGGATGACGGCACGACGCTTCTCGTCGAGCGCAATCAGGCTGGCTGCCTGCGGCTCCGCACTGCGCTTTGCCAGCGCCACGTCGAGAGCCTCGGCGTTTTCACGTATCCATTTGATATCAAGCATTGTCGTTCCAGATCGTGTTGTCGTGGTCGTCGGACGGAAACAGTGCGGCGCCGAAGCCGGACGCCGTTTGTCACAGGCCGGACGCAGCCGCGCCTGGGCCCGGGCTCAAACCTCGCCGGCGCCCGCGGATTCGTCCGCCTCGACCAAAGCCGCAGCGGCGCGCTTGCGCTCCACGAGTCGCGCTGCATAGATCGCTACCTCGTAGAGAAGGATCGTGGGCAGTGCAAGACCGATCTGGGAGACCGGGTCAGGTGGGGTCAGAACCGCGGCGATCACGAAGGCGACGACGATGAAATACTTGCGCTTTCCGGCAAGCCATGCGCTTTCGAGCAGGCCGACCCGGGCAAGCAGGGTCGTTACCACCGGCAGCTGGAAAACGAGTCCGAAGGAGAAGACGAGCGTCATGATGAGGCTCAGATACTCCGACACTTTCGGCATCAGCGAGATCGCGATGCCGTTCTGGTCCGGCGCCTGCTGCATCGCAAGGAAGAACCACATCACCATCGGCGTGAAAAAGAAATAGACGAGCGCGCCGCCGACAAGAAAGAGGATCGGCGAGGCGATCAGGAACGGCAGGAAGGCCTGACGCTCGTTCTTGTAGAGACCGGGCGCGACGAACTTGTAGAGCTGCGCGGCGATTACCGGAAAGGCGATGACCAGCGCGCCGAACATGGAGACCTTCACCTGCGTGAAGAAGAACTCCTGAGGCGCCGTATAGATGAGCTCAGCCTTCGAGACGTCGAGGCCGGCCCAGATCACCGCCCATTTGTAAGGAACCACCAGAAGATTGAAGAGGTCCTTGGCGAAGGCGAAGCAGCCGATGAAGGCGGCGAAGAACGCGACGAGCGACCAGATCAGGCGCGTGCGCAGTTCAATGAGATGTTCGACGAGCGGCTGCGGCTTGTCCTTGAGATCGCCGCTCATTGGCTATCCTCTTTCTTGGCTGTGCGCGGCTTGCGGGCGGCGGGCTTCGCCGCCGTTTCGGCTTTCTTCGCCGGTGCGGCCCGCTTGGGCGCCGCCTTTGTGGCAGGCGCGGCAGCCGCTTGCTCGGCCTTGGGCTTGGCGACCCTCTTCGCGGCCGGCTTTGCCTTCTCCGGTTCCGCGGCAGCAGCCACCGGCGCGGAAAGCTCCGGCGGGACACCGGTCAACGGCGCGGCCATTGGCGGCGCCACAGGCGCGACGGTACCTTCGCTTGCGGTAGCCTCTGACGACGCTTCCGCCGGCTTCACATCCGGTGTGGTCGCCTTCTGCAACTCGCTCCTGATTTCGTTGCCGGCCTGCCGTAGCGGGTTGACGGCATCGCGGAGCGCATTTGCCGGGTTGAGGCTTCGGACATCGTTCACCGTTTGCCGCAACTCGTCGAGTTCGGCCTCACGCAATGCCTCGTCGAACTGCGCCCGGAACTCGCCTGCGGTCTTGCGCAACCGGGCAGTCATTTTCCCAAACGCCCTGATCATCGGCGGCAGGTCCTTCGGACCGACCACGACAATCAGGATCACGGCAATGACCAACAGCTCGGTCCAGCCAATATCCAGCATAAATCAGGCTCCTGAAGCCACCGACCCTTGGAAGGACCGCATGCACCCGGCCGGGAACGGCCTTACTTCGTTTCGTCGGCCTTGTGCTCCACGGTCTTGCTCGGTGGTTCCGGGGTATCGTCGTCGGACATGCCCTTCTTGAAGCTCTTTATGCCCTTGGCGACATCGCCCATCAGTTCCGGAATCTTGCCGCGACCAAACAAGAGCAGCACGATCGCCAGAACGATCAGCCAATGCCACATGCTAAAAGAACCCATTACAAACTCCCTCGGTTTTGCGTACCATCGATGTAAGACGTTTACGCGTCTTTTTCAAACACCAAAATGTCTTGCGCGTCGACCCTGAGGGTCACATCCTTGAGGTCAGGCGCCAGAAGATCGGCCCGGACGCGCGCGCGTACCGGCTGCTCCCGTCCGGGAATAGCAAGCGTCAGCATCTCGACCACGCCCAAGAACCTGCGCGACACGATGCGGGCCGGGATCGGACCGCCTTCCGCCAGCACATGCACGCCAGAAAGACGCACCGCGACGGACACTTCGCGCCCCTCCGGGATCGTGCCCGCAGAAGCGACGCCGAGCGGCGTTTCCACCCCGCCGCCCCTGACGACGCCCGAGAACTCGTTGATCTCCGAAAAGAAGGCGGCGGCGAACAGGTCTTTCGGCCGGCGGTAGAGGTCGTCCGATGTGCCGACCTGGACCAGCTTCCCGTCGCGCAGAAGCGCAATCCGGTCGGCCATGCGCATCGCCTCCTCGGCGTCGTGGGTAACAACGACGGCAGTCGCCCTCGTCTCCCGCAGGATCGCCAGCGTGTCGGCACGGATCTGGTCCTTCAGGCGGGAATCGAGCCCGGAAAACGGCTCGTCCATCAGGAGCACGCCCGGCCGTGGCGCCAGAGCCCGGGCGAGCGCCACGCGCTGCTGCTCCCCGCCGGAAAGGACGTGCGGATACTTGTCCGCGTAATGGGCGAGGCCGACGCGCTCGAGCGCGAGCATGGCCTCGGCCCTCGCCTCGCCGGCGGGAAGCGCAGTGAGGCCGAAGCGGACGTTGTCGATCACGCTCATGTGGGGAAAGAGCGCGAAGTCCTGGAACATGAGACCAATGCCGCGCTGCTCCGGCGGCACGAAACCGGACGGCCCCGCCACCTCGCGCTCGTTGAGGAGTAACCGGCCGGAGGTCTGGACCTCGATGCCTGCGGCTATCCGCAGCAAGGTCGTCTTGCCCGATCCGGACGGACCGAGCAGACAGAGCACCTCGCCCGCCTCGGCGGTGAGTGTCACACCACGAATGGTTTCCTTGCCGTGATAGCTGTGACGGATGTCCTCGAAGCTCAGGCGGGCCGCAAAGGTCACACCGGCCGTGCGCCTGGCGTTTCCTCGCGGTGCGATTGCCGTACTCGAATTCATTCCACCGTCCGAGCGGCTGCGCTCTCTTGGGGTACGGCGGCCTTGCGGCGACCCGCAGACCCGGACGCAACCTGTTGCAGTTCAAAACATGAACCTATTCGTCCGGTTCACCACCCGGAGTCAAGAGGCCGAGTTCCTCGAGATCGAGCTGGGTGATCGGATCTTCGTCCTCGGTCAGGTCGTCGCCGATCGTCGGAATGGCGATATTGAAGTTGGCCGGTATGCGACCGGAAAGGAGACCCGCCCCCTTCAGCTCCTCGAGACCGGGCAGGTCGCGCAGCTCTTCCAGACCGAAATGATCGAGGAAATCACGCGTGGTACCGAGCGTCACCGGCCGCCCCGGCGAACGTCGCCGGCCACGGAAGCGCACCCAGCCGGCCTCCATCAGCACGTCGAGGGTCCCCTTCGAGGTCTGGACGCCACGGATTTCCTCGATCTCGGCGCGCGTCACCGGCTGGTGATAGGCGATGATTGCAAGGACTTCGAGTGCCGCGCGGGAAAGTTTCTTCGCCTCGCTCTCCTCTTTGCGGATGACGAAGGAGATATCAGCCGCGGTGCGGAAAGCCCAATGGTCGCCGATCTGCACGAGGTTCACGCCACGGCCGGCATATTCGACCTTCAGCGTCTGCATCAGCACCGTCACGTCGATGCCGCGCGGCAGACGCTCCGCCAGAAATTTCTCCGAGACGGGTTCGGCGGACGCGAACACCAGTGCTTCGGCGATCCTCAGGGCCTCCCGCTCGGCGCGGTCGCGTTCGGGCGTGAATTCCTCGTCGTCGCCGAGATCCAACCGCTCCTCCTGCAAGACCTCCACCATCGCGCTCACTCCGAGGATGCGAGTTCGGCGGCCCGCGGGCCGCCGCGCATGTAGATCGGCGCGAAGGCGCCCTCCTGGCGGATTTCGAGGCGCCCTTCGCGTACGAGCTCCAGCGAGGCCGCAAAGGCGCTCGCAATCGCCGTCACCCGCTCCTCGGGAGTCGTCGCATAGCGCAAGAGGTATTGGTCAAGTGTCGTCCAGTCGCCGATCTCACCAATCATTCGCGTCAATATGGCCCGGGCATCGGCGAGCGACCAGACGCGCCGCCGTTCGATCGTCACCTGGGTGATCGACTGGCGCTGGCGCAACGCCGCATAAGCGGTCAGCAGATCGTAGAGCGTCGCTTCATAAGCGGACTCGACGCGCGTCGGCACGTGTTCGGGCGCACCGCGGGCATAGACATCGCGGCCGAGGCGGTTGCGGTTGATGAGGCGCGTCGCCGCTTCGCGCATCGCCTCCAGCCTCTTGAGGCGAAAGGCAAGGGTTGCGGCCATCTCCTCGCCCGAAGGGCCGTCGTCCTTCGCCTGCTGCGGGATCAGGAGGCGGGATTTGAGGTAGGCGAGCCAGGCCGCCATCACCAGATAATCGGCGGCGAGCTCGATGCGGATGCGCCGGGCGGTCTCGATGAACTCCAGATATTGTTCGGCAAGCGCCAGCACGGAGATCCGCGAGAGGTCGACCTTCTGGTTGCGGGCGAGATAGAGCAACAGGTCGAGCGGTCCTTCGAAGCCCTGCACGTCGATGACGAGCGCCGGTTCGCCGGTTAGCCTTTCGGCGTCGGTTTCCTGCCAGAGCTTGTCCATCGGCGTGGCGGCGGACACCCCCTGCCCTCCGGTTCTCTGGCGGTCGGCCGGGGCCTGTCCGGGGCGGCCATTCATGCCGACGCCCTCAGGCTCTCAAATTCTTCACGAAGTGCGAACTCGTCCGCCTCTCCCACGGATGTCAGCGCTGCTTCGACAGCCGCCGCCCGTTCGCGGGACCGGCCGGCAAGCGGCGGCACCTGCGCGGCCACCGCCCTCATTTCCTCCATCACGCCGTTGCAATGAAGCACGATGTCTCCGCCGCCTGCGACGATCGCCGCCGCGCGTTCGCCGAGCGTGCCCTTCAGCGCATTCATGGAGCTGTCGTCGGAGATCAGCAGGCCATCGAAGCCGATCGTCCCGCGGATGATCTCGTCGATCACCTTCCTCGACGTCGAGGCCGGACGATCGGGATCGACCGCCGTGTAGACCACATGAGCGCTCATCGCCATCAGTTCGTTGCGGAGCCGCTTGAACGGCGCGAAATCATGGGCTTCCAGCTCGGAAAGAGGCGTCGTCACCACCGGCAGTTCATGGTGGGAGTCTGCCATACCGCGACCATGGCCGGGAACATGCTTCATTACGGGCAGGACGCCGCCGGACTTGAGCCCTGCCGCGGCCGCCTCGCCCATTTCCCCGACAGTGACCGGATCGGTGCCGTAAGCGCGATCGCCGATGACGTTGCTTGCCCCCGCAACCGGCACGTCGAGCACCGGCAGGCAATCGACGTTGATGCCGAGCTTCAGGAGGTCGAAGGCGTGGAGGCGCGACATCAACCAGGCGGCACGCAGCCCCTGGCCACGGTCGCGGCGGTAGATGTCGCCGAGCACGGCTGCGGAAGGATAACGCGGCGCGATCGGTTCGCGGATGCGCTGGACGCGCCCCCCCTCCTGGTCGATCAGCACGGGCGCATTGCGCCCGCCGACGGTCTCACGCATCTCGGCGACGAGATCACGGATCTGCGACGGTTCAGAGAGGTTGCGGGCGAAGACGATGAAGCCCCAGGGCTGTTCGTCCCGGTAGAAGGCCTTCTCGTCGGCCGTCAGCTTGAGGCTGCTGCAGCCCAGGATCATCGCTTTCATCGTGCTCATGGCCGAATCATAAGAGGCGCAAGTGAAAAGCCGAAGCGCCGAGCTAGGTCATGCACAGGAAAAATGGCGGAAACACGGGGTTTCCGCCATCCCATGATGGATTTCGCGGCTTTCGACCTTACTTCGCGACGAGGCAGGTGCCGCCGGCTGCCCGATAGCGTTCGCAAAGGGCGACGGCTTCGTCCTTGCTGCCACCGACGATCCGGAGCCGATAATAGGTTCCCTTGCCGGCAATCTCCGCCTTCTTGATCTCGTATGCGCGTCCACCGATCACGTTCCCGAACTTCGCCGAGAGATTCTTGTAGGATTTCTGCGCATCCGCTTCCGAAGGCAGCGAGGCGATCTGGATCACATAGCTTCCGGCCGGCACCGAGGAAGAAGCCGTCTCCGTCTCAACCGGCTTGACATTGCCCCGTTCGGTGACCGTGCTGACGATATTGACCGGCTGTTCGGCCGGGCGTGCCGTCGGCACCGGGGCGGATACCGCCGGAGCGGCAGCCGTTTCCACACGTGCCGGCTCGGCGGGGACCGCCGCGGTTTCGGCCGCTGGCGTGGTGGCGCCGGCGTTTGCCGGCTGCGCGGTGGCCGGCGCCGCGGGTTCGGCAACCGTCTGCGGGCTTGCGGTGTCCGTGGGCGTGGCCGGCGCGGCCGATGCCTGTTCTGCCGGTGCCGTGGTCGGCGGAGCAAGCGCCGGAGCAACCGGTGCCGACGGAGCCGCAGCTTCCGTCGTCGGTTGTTCGACTTCCTGCGCCACCAGCGTTCCATCCGGACGGACGATCATCGTGCGCACCTTGCGCGGTGCGATCGTCACGGGATCGCTGGTGCTGCCTGCGGCCTGCTGGTTCGCGGGCTGGTCGCTCGGCAGCAGTCGCGGATCCTCCGTCTCGCCGACCGGCGTCGGCATGGCATCGGGCTCGTTCTCGCCTTCGAGCGGCAAGGTCTCGGGTATCAGCGTCTTCTGGACGACGTCGACCGGCTCCTCGCTGGACGAAATCAGGCTCGGCTGCTTGGGATCTTCGACGGCCGCGCCGGCGACACGGTCGTAGACCGCCTTGTCCTGGTTCGGCACCGTCTTGCCGCCCTTGTCCTCGGGCACGACCTTGACCGGCTCCTTGTCGGCGACGATCACCACCGGCTCGCCCGAGCCGAGAACCACCGAATCCGAACCGGTCATCCAGGCATAGAGGCCACCGCCCGCCAGAAGCACCAGAACGCCGGCGGCAGAGGCCGCGAGAAGCCTGCCACGGGAAGGCCGAGGCTCGTCGTAGTCGATCTCCTCCGGCGACGGCTGAAGCGGAATGCGATTGACCGCGCCGGCGAAACCCTTGTCGCCCTCATAGGAGCGCTTCAAGTCCTGTTCGAGCGCCTTTTCGAACGCTTCGAAATCATCCGCAATCGCGGCGGGAGCGGCCGCTGTCGCAGCCGGGGCTGCAGCGGCCGGAGCCGGCTGTGCCGCAGGCGAGGCCGCCGCGGGAACCACGGCGTCGCTCAGAAGCGACGCCAGTTCGGTGTCTATGTCGAGATCGTAATCGTGGCGAGCAACCACCGGCTCCCTGGGTTCGTGAACCGGGATTTCCGGCACGTCCAGGGCCGCGATCGACTCGGGACTTTCGTCCTGCTCGGCAATTTCCGAGAGGTCGAAGGGCAATTCCTCATCTTCGTGGATCACCGGGGAGGCGAAGGCAGGAGCCGCGACTGATGCCGGCAGGGGCGCAGCAGCCGGAGCCGCGGTCGCCACAGATCTTGCGACTTCGACCGGCACGGATGGCGCTTTCGCAGCCACGGGCTCGTCGTGGAGGCTTTCCGCCTTGGCGACCTGCGCCGGTTCCGGATCAATCTCGAGGTCAGAGAAGTCGAGTTCGATGTCATCGAGATCGAGTTCGAAAGCGCCGTCCGCGAAGGGATCGAAGGCATCCTCGTCGATCGCCGCCGATTGCGCGCGAGCAGGCTCCGCCGGTGGGGCGGCCGGTTCGGCTACAGCCTCGGAGGCAGGCTCGAACCGATCCTCGTCGGCGGCGAGTTCGTCTGCGAAGGAGAAAGAGAAGTCGGGCTCAGTCCTGGTTGCCGGCCCTGCGGATACCGGAGTACTCTCCGGCATTGTCACAGCAGGCGCGCTGTAGCTCTCTGCGCCTGCGGAAAACACCTCGAAGTCGGGATCGGACGGATGCTGGGCCTCGCCCTCGACTGTCGCGCGCTCGATCGACTGCGATCCGGGTCCGGACATCCAGCTCGACGTTTCGACCGGACTGAGACGCGGCGCCTCTTCCACCTCTACCGTAGTCGGCTCCTCGCGCTCGGCCGTGAAGGCCGGCTCCAAGCGAGGGGCAGGCCGTTGCGCGACATGGAAGTTGGCAAGCGGCAGCTTCAGGCGAGGCTCGGCGTCAGCCCTCGGCCAAACCGGCTCGACAGGTCCGGCGGAGACCGCCATTTCGAGTTCATCGGCGAGATCGGAGGAAATCGTCTCCGCCGCTTCGGGCATGATGGCCTGCTCGGCGTTGAGGAAGGTTTCTTCGGCTTCCGCCAGCACGGCCTCGTTGGCGCCGGCCGTGTTCAGCTCCAGCTCCTCGCGCTCATCGATCGCGTCGAGGACGGGGACGGTTTCCACGATCTCGGGCGCGACATAGGCGGGCTCGCTCTCGGGGGCCGCGACTGGCTGGCCACGTTCGTAGTTCTCGAACTCTCGCAGCAGCTCGTCTTCCAGACTGCTCGGCTCCGCGACTGGCAGAACCGGAGCGACCGGGCTTTCGACCATCTGCGGTTCACGCGGTACGTCGCGAGCGGCGGGCGGCTCGAAGCCGACAATCCGGGCCAGCTCCGCCAACGGATCGTCGTCAGCGAAGTCTTCGCCGCCCAGGCGACTGTTGTATGCGGCTTGTTTCTGTACCATTACCTAGTTCCACTCACTAACGCGACTACACGCCATGCCAGTGCTTTGTGGGGAAATGGTGACAATACTATCGCATTTCAACCGGAGCATCAGTGCCCGTAATGGTCAGTCCGGACTTCAGAACAGAGGCGACAGCACGCACCAGCCCAAGCCTGGCGATGCTCAATTCTCGGTTTTTATCGTTAACAAATCGTAATTCCGGTTGATCCTTGCCTTTGTTCCAGTGCGCGTGGAAGGAACTGGCGAGATCATAAAGGTAAAACGCCACGCGATGAGGCTCCTGCGACTGTGCCGCAGCTTCGATCACGCGCGGATACTCGGCAAGCTTCGCCACCAGTTGCAGCTCTGTCGGATCCTCGATCACTCCCATCACCGCCGACGACAGGTCGAGCCCATCGAAGTCGAGGTCTGGAAATGCTTCCTTCGCCTGACGGAAGACCGACATGCAGCGGGCATGCGCATACTGCACGTAGAAGACCGGATTATCCTTCGACTGTTCCGTCACCTTGGCAAAGTCGAAGTCCAGCGGTTCGCTATTCTTGCGGTAGAGCATCATGAAGCGGACGGAGTCGCGGCCGACCTCGTCGACGACGTCGCGCAACGTCACGAAATCCCCCGACCGCTTGGACATCTTCACCGGCTCGCCGTCGCGATAGAGCTTGACGAGCTGGCAAAGAAGAACGGTGAGCTTCGTCTTGCCGCCGGAGACAGCCCGCGCCACCGCCTCCAGGCGCTTGACGTAGCCGCCATGGTCGGCGCCGAGCACATAGATCATCTCGTCGTAGCCGCGATCGAACTTGTCCTTGAAGTAGGCGACGTCGGCGGCGAAGTAAGTATAACTGCCGTCCGACTTCATCAACGGCCGGTCGATGTCGTCGCCGACCTCGGTCGAGCGGAAGAGCGTCTGCTCGCGATCCTCCCAATCCTCGGGGAGCTGACCCTTCGGCGGCGGCAGGGTGCCACGATAAACGTGTCCCTTGAAGGTGAGGTCGTTGATCGCGGTGCGGATCGCTGCCGCGCCGTTGGCGTGCAGCGCGCGCTCGGAGAAGAAGACGTCGTGGTGGACGTTGAGTTCGGCGAGATCCTCGCGGATCATCACCATCATCGCGTCGATCGCCTTGTCCTTGACGATCTGCAGCCATTCCTCTTCCGGCATGTTGTGGAGCCGGACACCGTATTCCTCCGCCAGAGCCTTGCCGACAGGGACGAGGTAGTCGCCCGGATAGAGGCCGGCCGGGATTTCGCCGACATCCTCGCCCAGGGCTTCGCGATAGCGCAGGAACACGGATCGAGCCAAGACGTCAATCTGGGCGCCTGCGTCGTTGATGTAGTATTCCTTGGCGACCTCGTAGCCCGCGAACTGCAGGAGATTGGCGAGCGCATCGCCGACGACGGCGCCGCGGCAATGGCCGACATGCATCGGACCGGTCGGATTTGCCGAGACGTATTCGACGTTCACCTTGCGACCGGAGCCGAGAACGGAGCGACCGAAGTCGGTCCCCTCGGCGATCACCGCCGAGAGCAGTCGCTGCCAGTACGCCGTCGACACGCGGATATTGATGAAGCCGGGACCTGCGACGGAGACGTCGGAAATGTCTTCGTCTTCCTTCAGCTTCTCGCAGATGATCTCGGCAAGAGCGCGGGGATTCATCGCCAGCGGCTTGGAAAGCACCATCGCGGCATTGGTCGCTGCGTCGCCGTGGCTTGCATCGCGCGGCGGCTCGACGACAATTCGCCCGAAATCAAGCGCGGAACGCTTTTCCTTCACGATTTCCAAGGTTTCGAGCGCGTTCTTAATTCTTGTTTCGAAGTCGGCGAAAAGATTCATCTTCGTTTTCCACGCCGGAACTCTCAAGCTCCGGTTATGTACAGGGGAATTTGCTGGCCGCTGCCTAGCGTAAATCGGGAGTCCGGTCAAACAGACGACGGTGGGCGTTGACCGCATAGGTGTCGGTCATCCCCGCCAGATAGTCGCCGACGTGCCGGGCCTTGGCGGGTTCGTCGAGGCCTGCGATGTGGTCGACCCAGTAGTGGCTGCTCATCAGCGATGGGTCTCGCATGTAGGCCTGGAAGAGATCGGTGACGATCTGCGCGGCGCCGGCGCGGATCCGCATGATCTCCGGATGGCGGTAGATGCGGCTGAACAGCAGGCGTTTGATCTGCCGGTCGGTCTCGGCCATCCCCGCGGAGAAGGTGGCGATCGCGCAGTCGGCGTGGCGGACGTCCGCCGCACATCCGGGCGTGATCTCCCGCAGACGTTCCTGCGCCACCGAGATCACGTCCTCGACCATGCGGGTGATCTGGCGGCGGGTAATCTCGTGGGTGAAGCGGCTCGCCTCGAGTCCCGGATAGAGCCCGTGCACTTCCGCCATCAACCCTGCGAGGAACGGAACCTCCTCCAGCATCTCGAAGGTCAGGTAACCGGAGCGCAGGCCGTCGTCGATGTCGTGAGTGTTGTAGGCGATGTCGTCGGCGATCGCCGCCACCTGCGCCTCGAGGCTCGCGAAGGTGTCGAGTTCGAGATCATGGATTTCGCAATAGTCACGGATCGGCTTCGGGACAGGTCCGCGCGGGCCTTCGCCCGTCGACGTCAACAGCGGCCCATTGTGCTTCACCAGACCTTCGAGCGTCTCCCAGGTGAGGTTCAGCCCGTCGAATTCGGCGTAGCGACGCTCGAGCTTCGTCACGATCCTCAGCGATTGGGCGTTGTGGTCGAAGCCGCCATAGGGCTTCAGAACGTCGTGCAGGGCGTCCTCGCCCGTGTGGCCGAAGGGTGTATGGCCGAAGTCGTGCACCAGCGCCACACCTTCGGCGAGATCTTCGTCCAGCTTGAGGGCTCTGGCGAGCGCACGGGCAATCTGGGCGACCTCGATCGTGTGGGTGAGCCGCGTCCTGTAGTGATCACTGTCCGTGCCGATGAAGACCTGCGTCTTGTGCTTCAGCCGTCGAAAGGCCGTCGTGTGGACGATGCGGTCGCGGTCGCGCTGGAAGTCGGAGCGCGTCGGACTGCTCACTTCAGCGAATAGCCGCCCGCGGGACGACCACGGGTCCGCAGCGTACACCGCCCGCTCACCGGTACCGAAACCCAATGCAGCCCTGTCGATCGTCATTGTCCGTTCCGTCTCGTCCCCATTGACGCCCGTTGCCCGCCTTCATACCTATAGCAGACGATCCCGCAAGCAAGAGAGCGTGCCGGGAGCCGATTTGACGGCAAAAGCGAGCAAACAGGGGCCGCTTCAGGCCGGCTGCCGGGATCAACCATCGATTTTCCACGGGCCTTGAACCCGTCAGGAGGACAAATGAGCGAATCGACCATCACCCTTTCGGACGCCGCGGCCAAGAGGATCGCGGCTGTGGTTGCCGGGGAGCAGGACAAGCACGCCCTGCGCGTCTCCGTCGAAGGCGGAGGCTGCTCCGGCTTCTCTTACAAGTTCGACCTCGAAAGCGCGCCGCAGTCCGACGACCTCGTCATCACCAAGGATGGCGCGACGGTCGTCATCGATCCGGTCTCGCTCGTCTACATGAGCGGATCGGAGATCGACTTCGTCGACAACCTGCTCGGCCAGTCCTTCCAGATCAAGAATCCGAACGCGGTCGCTAGTTGCGGCTGCGGGACCAGCTTTTCGGTCTAATGTCGCCAATACCGCTCTGCAAACCGGCCGGGCTCGGACCCGGCCGGTTTGTTCCTGTCAGTGACCGCCATCGCCGGCCAGGGCAGCCTCGCGCATTTCCGCATCGCTTGCGGAAGAGGTGCCGTTGAAGAAGACGTTCAGCACCACGGCAGAGATCGAGGCCAAAAGGATGCCGGAATCGATCAGCGGATGAATGCTATGCGGCATCCACTGCTTGAAGTTCGGCGCGACCAGCGGGATCATGCCGAACCCGATGGATATCGCGACGACGAACAGATTGTTGCGGCTGGTCTTAAAGTCCACGCCCGAAAGGATCCGGATCCCGGTCGCGGCGACCATGCCGAACATCACCAATCCGGCGCCGCCGAGCACGACGGTCGGCAGAGATTCCACCAGGGCCGCCATTTTCGGAAGCAGACCGAGGATGATCAGAATCACCCCGCCCGCGACGCAGACGAAACGCGACCTGACGCCGGTGACGCCAACGAGGCCGACATTCTGCGAGAAGCTCGTATACGGGAAGGTATTGAAGATACCGCCGATCAGCGTGCCGAGGCCGTCGGTGCGAAGGCCCGCCGCCAGCATCGGCTGGGTTACCGGCTTGCCGGTCATCTCGCCGAGGGCCAGAAACATGCCCGTCGACTCGATCATGACGACAAGCATGACGATGGTCATGGTGACGATGAGGACCGGGTCGAAGATCGGCATGCCGAAATGAAAGGGCAGGACCGGCGCGAACCAGGCGGCATTCGCCACCTTGTCGAAAATCATCATGCCCGTGGCTGCGGCAAGGATCCCGCCGATGACGATGCCGAGGAGCACGGAAATGTTGGCGACGAAGCCCTTGGCGAAACGCGCAATCAGCAGGATCGATGCCAGCACGATGGCCGAGACCGCGATGCCGGAAAGCGGCGCGTAGGCGGCGTTCGGCACGCTCGGGGCCAGCGCAAGCTTGGCCGGTATCTCCGGGATGGCCCCTGCCCCGGTCGCGGCCAGCGCCTTCACATCCTCCAGCCATTTGGCATGGGCCGGATCGAGAATGTTCGGCGCCGTCGGCCCGAACGGATTTCCGAAGATCCAGTTGATGCCGATCCGCATCAGCGAAACGCCGATGATAAGGATGATCGTGCCGGTTACGACCGGCGGGAAGAAGCGCAGCAGGCGGCTGACCAGCGGCGCAATCAGCATAGCGACTATGCCGGCACCGATGATCGAGCCGAATATGAGGCGCGCGCCATCGGCGCCGCCCGAGATATTGGCCATGGAAACCATGGGACCGACGGACGCGAACGTGACGCCCATCATCACCGGCAGGCGGATGCCGAACCATTGGGTGACGCCGAGCGACTGGATCAGCGTGACGATGCCGCAGGCGAACAGGTCTGCGGAGATCAGAAAAGCGACGTCTTCCGGCGGCAGTTTCAACGCGCGGCCGATGATCAGCGGTACTGCGATGGCACCGGCGTACATGACGAGAACGTGCTGCAGGCCGAGTGTCGCGAGCCGCGACATCGGCAGCACCTCATCGACCGGATGCGTCTTGGTACTGACGTTTGACATGAGTAGTGTCCCCTTTTCTTGCGGGCGTTTGTCGCCCGGCGCTGCTTGCCCCAAAAGGAGCGGCCACCGGCTCTACCGCCCCCATGAGCCGGCCAGGGAAGAATGGAGTGTTGTCATAGAATGTCAAAGGGGCCGCGGCCGGCAATGCACAAAAGCCGGTGGCAAAATTCGCCCTGTCGTCTATGAAGAAGGGAAGACGAAGGGAAGCAATCCATGAAGATCGCCACTTGGAACATCAACGGGGTGAAGGCGCGCATCGCAAATCTCTGCGAATGGCTGAAAAGCTCCGCGCCGGACATCGTCTGTCTCCAGGAAATCAAGTCCGAAGACGCCGGCTTTCCCAGACTGGAGATCGAGGCGCTCGGCTACCACGTCGAGACGCATGGCCAGAAGGGGTTCAACGGGGTGGCCTTGCTCTCGAAGATGAAGCCGGACGAGGTCAATCGCGGGTTGCCCGGTGATGACGGGGACGAACAGGCGCGCTTCATCGAAGGCGTGTTTTCAGTCAAGGGTGGTGCGCTGCGCGTCTGCTCGCTCTACCTGCCGAACGGCAATCCCCCGGACGATCCGGTAAAATATCCCTACAAGCTCGCCTGGATGGAACGGCTGAAGGCGTTCGCCGAAGACCGTCTCGCGCTCGAGGAACCGCTGATCCTCGCCGGAGACTACAACGTCATCCCCGAGCCCTACGACTGCCACGATCCGCTGGTCTGGGCTGGCGACGCGCTCTTCCTGCCGCAGACACGCGAAGCGTTCCGCCGGCTCGAACATCTCGGCCTCGTCGACGCAGTGCGCGCGACGACCGACGAGACGAAGCTCTATTCCTTCTGGGATTACCAGGGCGGCGCCTGGCAGAAGAACAACGGCATCCGCATCGACCACCTTCTGCTCTCGCCGGAGGCAACGGACCGTTTCCGGGCCGGGCAGATCGAAAAGCACGTGCGGACGTGGGAAAAGCCCTCCGATCACGTGCCCGTCGCGGGCTGGTTCGATTTCGAGGCTGCCTGACGGCCGCCGTCATTCGGGCTGGCGATAGATCTCCGGAGCGAGCGCGATCGCCACGCGACGATCGTTTTCACTGGCGAGCGAGAAAGCCTGCTCCTGCAGGTCCTGCATCCACAGACACTCGGACGGGCTGCACTTGTCCAGTGCGGCGGTCATGAAGGCGAGGCCACGGACACTCTGGCCCTCCTGGAAAATCAGGTTCCCGAATACCGCCATGGCCCCGGGGTGGCCGCTCTTGCGCGCCAGATTGAGCCACTTCTTGGCCTGCTGGGTGCTGACCTTGCCACCCTCGCCCGTCAGCATCATTCGGGCAAGCTGGAACTGTGCCTCCGGAATGCCGAAGGTCGAAGCGACCTGGAAATAGAGTTGACGCGCCTGCGCGAGATCGATCTTGATGGGACTGCCCGGAATGCCCTTGCGATAATAACCGGCCAGCGCCAGCAGCGCATTGACGAAGAAACCGGTATCTTCCGAACCCGGCTCGACACCCTGGCTTGCGATCTCCGAGTAAATCTTGAACGCCTCGAAATCGTCCTCGACGACGCCGTCGCCATCCGCATACATGTTCGCGAGCGCCCAGCGCGAGCCGGTGTGACCCTTCTCGGCGGCATAGCGGTAGGCTTCGACAGCCTCCTGCTTCTGGCCGTTCTTGTAGGCCTTGAAGCCGAATTTGAAGAGGTCGAAGGGTCCTGACTCCTTGCTCACGCCAGCATTGATGTCGAAGGCATGCCCCGCCGCCGTCCCGGCGAGGACGAAGAGCAGCGAGGAGAACAGCAGCTTACCCGGATATTTCCAGTCTGGCGTTTGCATGATTGCGTATTTCTTCCACATCACCACAGACGACGGCAGCCTTCGAGGCCTCGTTCGGCTCGACTTGCCATGTCCGTGAAACTATTGTCCGCGACACTGGTGAACATACCGTTCACCGTCACGCCTCCTCCGGCATGCGTTGCTTTGCCAGGCAACGAGAAGTCATCGGCGACCTTCTTCAAGGTAGTTTGTATTTCGGGCAAGACTGCGGCTGCGGACGTCGCAGGCGCCAAAAAACTCACGGCGCAATCCCGAAACACCGATCTTCTCGGCGCGTCTGCGGAATTCAGAAGGTTTTCTGCGGCTACAAGGCTCATGTCATACTCAACCGACGAACTACGCAACACCCAACTCAAGCATTCGTCGCTGCATCGCTGCGCTCCGTTTGTGGCGGGAAATGGACAAAATCCCCGGATATGCGGGGTCTCCGCAACGATAGGGAAAATGTTGCCGATTTGCCACAATCCCTCGCCCTCCGCAGCCACACAACGCGAAAAGCCCGGACAAGCCGGGCTTTTCAATATCAATGATGCGGATCTCAGAAGGTGATCCGGTAGGAGCCGGAAACCGCGTAGGCCCAATCGCCGTTCGCCGTGGCATTGTAGCTCGCACCGTCCGCCAAGGACTGACTGCCTTCGGTCAGGTAGCTGACAGCGCCGCCGAAGCGAAGCTCGCCGGGACCGGCCTTGACCGAAACGCCGGCGGCGACGGTCCAGGTATCGGTGTAGATGTCTGCACCGGTGCCGACGCCGCTGTCCCAGGTGACATTCACCGTGCCGGCGAACTGATCGTTGAACTTGTGGGCGACGCCCGCCTGAAGTGTCCAGCCATCCTTCCAGTTATAGACGTCCTGCTGAGGCGTGTAGCCACCCGGCGCCATCGGGTTGCCGACGCTGTAGTCGAGGGTCTGCAGAACGCTCCAGTCCGTCCACTTGACCGAGCCGTAAACCAGCCAGCCAGGGGCGACACCGGTCTGCAGGCTGAGCTTCAGCGACTGTGGCAGCGTGCCACTGCCGAAGGCGTCCTGCAGTCCGAAGGGCGCGATCGCCGGATCCCAATCGAACGAGCCCACGTCGGCGTCGTGCTTGACCTTGGAGCGATACATCAACTGCGCGCGCATCGCATATTCCGGGATGTCATAGGCGACACCGAGGCGATATCCGAAGGCTGCCTTATCCTCAAGCGTCAAGTCGCCGCGATACGCGTTCGCAGTGTACTTGAAGTCCTGCAGGAAGACGCCGCCGAGGAAGTGGACACGCCCCTTGCCGGCCTGCGCGCTGACGTCGCAGGTCGCACCGTATTCGTTGGTGATAAAATCCTTGTGGCTGGCGCCCGCGCCGCCGCCGAGAAGGCTCGCCATCTGAGCCTGCGGGCCATAATCCGCATCGGCACCGAAGGGCTGCGTATAGGTGAGGGCGCAGCCGAAGTTTTCGGACATCTGGAACTTCGCGGCGAAGCTCGGAATCCAGTAGTCGTTGCTATAGCGGTCATCAGTGGCCGCGGCGCCGGCGATGGTATCAAATTTGCGATGCGGCGAAACGTAGATGACGCCGCCCCGCGCCACGTAGGTTCCGTCTTCAAACAGGATGTCGGTATCGGCCTCGCCGCGACTGAAGCCACCGGCGTTCGCTACCGACGCCAGGGCGCCGAAACCGACCGCGAACACGACTCCGGATTTAAAAAATTGCTTTGCCATCTCTCTCCCCACTCCAAGGCATAACGACTGTTGGGCATTCTAATCACGGTCTTTGATATCACAACGTTACCACACCAGGGACCACTGCCGCCGCGAACCGCCCAAATTTACGTAAAAATGCTGACGCACACGTAAGATATCGGAAACTGAGCAACAAAATTCCCATAGCTCAACCGGATTACGCATTTTGAGGTAATATTTTCCAGTACACGAACGATCTGTTACCCTAAAAACACACTCACAGATTTGTGACCAATCACAGACAACGTGGCTCTCGAAGCGCTTCGAGCGACATTTTCCATGCCGAATCAAATCGATATGAGGAATCCGCATGCCTTGCGGCATGCGGCTCCCCAAAAAATGCACAGGAATCCGGAGACTCGCGGAAGGTTGCCGCGACTCAGCTGGCCTCCGCCAAACGCTTAAGAGCGGTATCGAGGCTCGCGCGCTGGATCTCCAGTTCGCCATAGCGTTCGCGTTCGGCGGTGACGACATCAGGGTTGGCGTTGGCGACGAACTTCTCGTTGGCGAGTTTCGAGGCGATACGGTTCATTTCCTGCTCGACCTTGGCGATCGCCTTTTCGAGACGCGCCTTTTCGGCGCCGATGTCGATGAGGCTTCCGAGCGGCAGGCAGGCTGTTGCCTCACCGATGACGATCTGGGCGGCTCCCTTCGGAGCCTCCGGCGCGAGCGCGATGCTTTCCACGCGCGCCAGCCGCTTGATCGATGCCTCGTGGCGCAGCAGGCGCTCCTGCGTGACGCCGTTCGCCGCGACGACGACGAGCGGTGCAACCGCCCCCGGAGGAACGTTCATCTCCGCACGCGCCGAGCGGATGCCGGACACCAGGTCGATCAGCCAGTTGATGTCGCTCGCGGCCCCTTCGTCGGCGAAGTCGGGTGCCGGCCAGGCTGCGTGGCAAAGCAGCGTCTCCCGCTCCCTGCCCTCGCCCGCCGTATGGGCCCAGAGTTCTTCGGTGATGAAAGGCATGAAGGGATGCAGGAGCTTGTAGGTCTCCTCCAGCACATAGGCCGCACAGGCCTGTGCCTCCTTCTTGGCAACCTCGTCGTCGCCCGCGAAGACCGGCTTCAGCAGTTCGAGGTACCAGTCGCAGAACTGGTTCCAGACGAAGCGGTAGAGGGCGCCTGCCGCGTCGTTGAAGCGGTAGTTGGCAATCCCCTCCGTCACGTCACGCTCGGTCCGTGCCAGTTCAGTCAGGATCCAGCGGTTGATTTCGAGTGTCGTCGTTTCGGGCAGGAAGTGCGGATCGTTCGCCGCGCCGTTCATCTCGGCGAAGCGGGTCGCGTTCCAGAGCTTGGTGCCGAAGTTGCGGTAGCCGGCGATACGCGAGGGATCGAGCTTCACGTCGCGCCCCTGCGCCGCCATGATGGCCAGCGTGAAGCGCAGCGCGTCGGCGCCGTATTCGTCGATCAGTTGCAGCGGATCGATGACGTTGCCCTTCGACTTCGACATCTTCTGGCCGTTCTTGTCGCGGACCAGCGCGTGTACGTACACGGCATGGAAGGGCTCGACCGGCGTGCCGTTCTCGTCCTTCATGAAGTGCATTCCCATCATCATCATCCGGGCGACCCAGAAGAAGATGATGTCGAAGCCGGTGACCAGCACATCCGTCGGATAGTACTTGGCGAGCGCCTCTGTCTTCTGCGGCCAGCCGAGCGTCGAGAACGGCCAGAGTGCAGAGGAGAACCACGTGTCGAGCACGTCCTCGTCACGCGTCAGGATCTCGCCCGGTGCGAAGTTCTCGAGCTTCTCCTCGACCCAGGCCTTCCACGGGCCCTCGTGGGAGATGTAGTGCTGAATGGCGGCGTGCAGCGCCTCTTCCTCGGTCTTCTCGACGAAGACTTGCCCGTCCGGGCCGTACCAGGCGGGAATCTGGTGTCCCCACCACAGCTGGCGCGAGACGCACCAGGGCTGGATGTTCTCCATCCACTCGAAATAGGTCTTTTCCCAGTTCTTCGGGACGAACTTCGTGCGGCCTTCGCGAACGGAGGCGATCGCCGGCTTGGCGAGGGTCTTGGCGTCGACATACCATTGTTCGGTCAGTCGCGGTTCGATCGGAACGCCGCCGCGGTCGCCATGCGGCACCATGTGCTTGTGGGGCTCGATCTTGTCGACCAGTCCTTCAGCCTCGAGGATCTCGACGATCTTCTTGCGGGCAGCGAAACGGTCGAGCCCTTCGAGCTCGGACCAGACCATCTCCTGCTCGCGGGTCGGCGTCAGGCCTTCCATGAAATCGTCATTGCCGACGATGCCTACGGTCGCATCGACGTTCAGGATGTTGACCATGCTCAGGCAGGCCCGCTTGCCGACCTCGAAGTCGTTGAAGTCGTGCGCCGGCGTCATCTTGACCGCACCGGTTCCGGCGGTCGGGTCCGGATACTCGTCCGCAACGATCGGAATGCGGCGCCCGACGATCGGCAGGATCACGTGCTTGCCGACGATCTCCTTGTAGCGCGCGTCATCCGGATGGACGGCGACGCCGGTATCGCCGAGCATCGTCTCCGGACGGGTCGTCGCGACGACCAGATAGTCGCGCGCCTCCCATTCGGTCGGATTGCCGTCTTCATCGAAGGCGACCGGATGCTGGTAGGTGACGCCGTCTTCCAGCGGATAGCGCAGGTGCCAGAGATTGCCGTTCACCTCGATCTGCTCGACCTCGAGATCGGAGATCGCCGTCAGCAGCTTCGGATCCCAGTTGACGAGCCGCTTGTCCTTGTAGATCAGCCCTTCCTTGTAGAGGCTGACGAAGACCTCGACCACGGCTTCGGAGAGCCCTTCATCCATGGTGAAGCGCTCGCGCGACCAGTCACAGGAGGCGCCGAGACGGCGCAACTGATTGAAGATCAGGCCACCGGACTCGTTCTTCCATTCCCAGACCTTCTCGACGAAGGCATCGCGCCCCATCTCGCGCCGGCCGGGAAGCTGACGCTCCATCAACTGCCGCTCCACGACCATCTGCGTGGCGATACCGGCATGGTCCATGCCCGGCTGCCACAGCACGTCCTTGCCGCGCATCCGCTCGAAGCGGATCATGACGTCCTGCAAGGTGTTGTTGAGCGCGTGTCCCATGTGCAGCGAACCGGTCACGTTCGGCGGCGGGATGACGATGGTGAAGCTATCCTCGCCTGCCTTGGCATTGGCGCCGGCACGGAAAGCGTCGGCGTCCTCCCAGGCCTTGGCGATTTTCGGTTCGACTGTCGTGGCGTCGTAGGTTTTTTCGAGCATTTCCTGACCAAACCTAGAAAGCGTTGAAGGGATCAACACGGATTGATGTTACTTAAGCGGTAAACCGGACGGGGCCGTCAGTGTCAACAAGAAAGCCGCCCCGGACGCCGGAGCGGCCCGAAGCGGCCTGTCCCTGTCTTCGTCGCTGAAAATCAGCGGCGCGGACCGCGGGCGACCCGTTCGATCTCCTCGCGCACCAGCCGTTCGACGAGCGTCGGAAGATTGTCGTCGAGCCATTCCTGCAGCATCGGACGGAGCATTTCCTCCGCCATCTCGTCGAGCGAGCGGCGCTGGCTACCGTCGATGGCTTCGGCGAGTTCGCCGAAGGAGCGGGCCACCTGCTCGCGCGTTTCGGCCGAGACGAGCGCCTTGCTCTCCGTCTCGCCCTGCAGGGCAACCGGTTGCAGTGTTTCGACGACCACGTCGGCCGGCGCACTCGGTGCGACAAAGGTCTCTGCCGGCTCGGCGGCATGCTGGACAACCTTCCGCTCCGGCTCCACCTGCGGCATGGACGAGCGCAACTCTGCCATGCGGCTGGTCATCACCGGGCTGACCGGCAGCGGCGTCTCGACGGAGCGACCGAGCACAGGCTCGACCCGTTCGCTCGACGAGCGCACGCGTGCGGCGAGATCGGCAAGGGAAACGTTCTTCGGGGACGGCTTCTCGACGGGTTCGGGAGCGGTGGTCTGGACGGAGGGGACTGCGCCGCCCCGGTCGTTCGCGGCATACATGGCAGGTGCAGCGTCATCGATTGCCAGCGCCAGATCGTCGTCACCGTCTTCGTAGACCGGCGGCAGGGAGGCCGAGTCGAGCTTCGCGCTTTCCGGATCGTTGCTCTCGATAATCCGGCGGATCGACGCCAAGATCTCTTCCATCGACGGTTCACGCGCTACACTTGGCTGAGCCATATTCTTCCCCGTTTTCCCTGAAGATTCAATCGCCGGCACCATGCACCGGACATTGATTCGTTCCACCTTAGGATACTCCCTCGGGGAAAAAAATCACGCCGCAGGTTCGCTTCGGCGTGATGCACAGGTTTATTCAGGAAGGAGGCAGTCTCAGCGGCCGTCGACCGTTCGGAGGCCGAACCACTTGTCCTTGACTTCTTCGTAGTGCCCTTCGGAGCGGTATTCGGCGACCTCGAGCCCCTGGCTCTGGATGGTCAGCTTGCCGGATGCCGCCAGCACCGAATAGCTGGCGACGACCGCATTGCGCTGATAGCCGACGAGGCTCTCCTTGGCCTGAAGCACGGTATCCTGCGCATTCAGGACGTCGAGCGTGGTCTTCTGCCCGACATTGCGCTCCTCGATGACGCCCTGGAGAGCGAGATTGGCGGCGCTCAACTGCTTGCGTGCTGCCGAAATCGCGGCGGTCGCGGCCTGCATCTGGGCATAGGCCGAGGTTACCTGCTGGCGTACCGCTGCGCGTGCCGAGTCGACCATGATCCTCTGTTCGCCGAGCGTCTCCTTCGCCTGACGGATGCGGCCGAATTCCGCGCCGCCCTGGTAGAGCGGCACCTTGAGCTGGGCTGTGATCGAGGCACTCGAATAGTCCGTATCGCTGCTGCTCGAATTCGTCGTCGTGTGACGGCCTACATTGCCCTGGATGACGACACCGGGAAGCAGCATGCCTTCGGCCGACTTCACCTGGTAGCCGGCGGCATCCACCGCGTGCAGGGCGGCGAGAACCGACGGATGCTCGCGGATTGCCGAGGCGACCGCGCCATCGAGGGTCGACGGCAGCGCCTTGCTCGCCGGACTGGGTTGCTTGACGCCGGAGGGCGCCTCGCCGACAACCTGTACATAGGTCGCCTCGCTCTGCTTCAGCTGGGCGATCGCGGCGGCAAGAAGCGCCTGCGCGCCGGCAAGCTGCGCCTCTGCCTGGCTGACGTCGGTGCGGGTTCCCTCGCCCACTTCGAGACGGGCATTGGCCGCGTTCAGCTGCTCCTGCAGGAAGGCAAGGTTCTGTTTGCGGATGACGACGATCTGCTGGTCGCGGGCCACGTCCGCATAGGCCTGCGCGGCTGCGAGCAGGATGGAGATCTCGTTGGCCTTCAGATTCTCGCGACTCGCAAAGACGCCCGATTCCGCTGCACGGACATTGTTCAGCGTCTGAAATCCATCGAAGATCATCTGCGTGATCGAGAGGCCGACATCCGTCTGATTGTAGTCATTGGTGTAGCCCGAGGGCATGCCGCTCACGTGTCCGACCGACAATTGCGTCGCCGACGCTGTTGCCGCGACCTGGGGCCGCATGCCGGCCTTGGCGATGGTGACGTTTTCGTCGGTTGCCCTCAGGCGTGCCCGCACTGCGTTGAGATCCGGATTGTTCTCATAGGCCTTTGCCATGGCGCCGAAGATCGTTTCGGCGGCGGCCATTCCCGGCATCAGCGCCAGAACGGACGCCAGAGTGGCGGCACATACGGTCTTTCGAATGAACGACACGGGACATCAACTCCAAATTTTTCCGCTAACCCGACGGGTCCTCGGGCAAAACCATGGCTTTGATTCCCGAGCTGTCGCGGACGCTCCCTCCCCTAGATGACCCGACGCTCGCAAAGTCGCAACCCGGACCGCTCCGTCGCAAAAAGAAAACCGACGCGACGTTGCCAAAAAACAACATGCCGCATCGGCTCGATCAAAGGCAATCCGGGGTGGCGGCGCCATCCCCGGCCAATATGTCGCAGGCTGAGGTCAGAAGACGAATTCGGCCGCCTTGCGGAAGCCCGGCAGCGGCTTCACCGCGGCGTTGAAATGCTCTCCGAAGGAGGACACGCCGTGGGCACGGACATAAAGCCGCGCGCGGGCGGCGTTGCCGTAGCCGACGACGGCGACCAGTCGCCCACCCTCGTGGAGTTGCGACAGCAGCGCCTCGGGCACCTCTTCGACCGCACCGTTGACGAAGATGACGTCGTAGGGGCCTTCGTTCGCATAACCCTTTTCGAGATCGCCGGTCACCACCGCCACGTTATCGTAGCCGAGTTCGGAAAGCGTACCCGTCGCCTTGGCCGCCAGGGCCTCGTCGCACTCGACGGCGACCACCGAACCGGCAACTTGCGAGAGAATCGCCGCGGCATAGCCGGCGCCGCAACCGATCTCGAGAACGACGTCGTCCTTGGTGATGGCGGCGAGCTGGATGAGCTTGGCGAGCGGCGACGGCTCCATGATGTAGCGGGGCGGGTTACCGCCCCCGATCTGCAGGTCCTCGTCGATATAGGCGAGCGGCTTCAGCTCGGTCGGCACGAATGCCTCGCGCGGTACCGTCAGAAACGCCGAAAGCACGGAGTGCGACGTCACATCGGTCGTACGTATCTGGTTGTCCACCATCTTGGTGCGTGCAGCTTCGAAGTCCATCATGATTGTCGTCCCACTTGCGGCCGGGTGTCTGTCTCTCGGCGTGTCATAATTGCAGGAAGGGCCGCTTTCAAGGCTTCCCCTCCGCGATCGGGGCAAATCGCGACGAACTGACGTCGAAAAGCACGGCGGGAAGGACCAGACCGGCCGGCGGCTCCGAAAAAAACAAAGGCCGGTTCGGAAACCGAACCGGCCTTGCATCCAGCACTTCTGCTGAGAAACTGGCTCCCCGGGCCGGATTCGAACCGGCGACCTGTCGATTAACAGTCGAATGCTCTACCGCTGAGCTACCAGGGATCACCGCTCGCCGCGGCGTGAGGGGGCTAATACAAATGCTGGCACGATTTGCCAAGCGGTTTTTTCAAAAAAATGCCGCGCCCTTGTGCAATTCTCCCAAGCACCCATCTTTTCCCCAGGCGGGACAAGGTTTTGGTACGTTTCCGCGATATAGGTAGCGAATGGCCGAAAAGAAGTTTCACATCGACAGGGAGAAAGGTCGCCTGATCCTCGGGCGGCTGGAACTGCCCTTCCCCCGCTCGCGCAACGGGCGCGTTGCCGTGGGCTCCGGCCTCGTCGCCGGCGGTATCCTCGGCTTCCTCCCGGTTCTGGGCTTCTGGATGATTCCGCTCGGGCTGCTGATCCTGTCGCAGGAACTGCCCTCGGTGCGCCGGCGCAGACGCAAGGCCGCGATCTGGTGGCGCAAGCGCTATCCACAGGTCAATCGCGCCGGGCACTGACGCTCATCCGTGATTTTCTGCCCGGCAGTGGGGCGTGCGACAAAAAAACGGACCTCTACGGAGGTTCCCCCTTGCGCTCGTCTTTGATCCGTTCTAAACGCCCGTCACCACTCGCTTTTAAAGCATCGGACGGCCTCGTGGCGGAGTGGTTACGCAGAGGACTGCAAATCCTTGCACCCCGGTTCGATTCCGGGCGAGGCCTCCACCGCTCCCCGAAACGTCGCGCAAGCACCTGAATTTGCTCATAGATTTTTCAGGTGTGGCAGTTTGGACTTGAACCGTTCGCCACACTTTTTTCAGGTGTGGCAGTCCGTTCCGCTTCCCCCCTACTCACCTCCCCCGTCCGCTCTGGCTTGCTTCGATCCGCTGCAGTATTTCGCGCGTCACCCGCATGTCCGTGGCGGGGCTGTTGAGTGTGCTTTCCACCGCCCGCATCGCGGTCGCCGAATCGGTGGCCTGTTTCTCGACATTGCCGATGCGGAATTCGTGATTGTCGATCAGCCGGGGCAGCGCCTCGAGGCTCGTCACCCGTTTGTCGATCCGGTCGATCGCGGCGCGATTGGCGGATTGCCCGTCCGTCAGCCGCGCCCAGGTCGCCCCCCATGCGGCGATCCCGCCGGCGAAACCGATCAGGATCACGATCGTATTGAGGTTCCACTCCCATTTCCAGGCTGGCGCCTTCACCGTGGTCATGTCGCTTTCCTCGCTCAAGCCCCTGCCCCTTTGGTCCTAGAGATGTCGGCTGGTCGGTCGTCTGCATTCACGCCGTGGGCGGTAGCTACCGCCGCCCTCTGATCACCGCCGCGATCGCCCAGAAGCTGCCGGTCACACCCTGAAGCCCGAAGAGCGAAAGGAGGATTGTGGCCTGCCATTCATCCATCGGCGCCGGCAAGCGCGGGATACCCCATGAAACGCCGGTCAGCATGGTGTCGAGGGTCACCAGAGCGAGGTGCAGCGCGAGCGGCCAAGCAACGAGTGCGATCGCCACGCGCATTTCCCAAAAACCGGCGGTGGCGCGCCGTATCTCGGTCGCCTCGCGGCGCGCCTCGATCTGTCGGTTGATGTCGGCAATCGCCGCATCGGCGATCACCCGCTTTTCGTCGCTGTCGGCCGTAAGCTTGGCCTGCCAGGCTTTCAGCAACCCGCCAGTCAGTGCGTTGAGGACGAGAGCTATCATAAGTCGCCGCTATCGAAATCAGGTAGGTCGACCGTCTGCCCTGCAAGCGCATGGGTGCAGTCACCGAGAAACTGGATACGGCCATCACGCACGAAGGAATGGCAGGAAGGTGCCCTCGGATTGTGATGTCGGCCCGGCGCGTTGACGAAGATCGAAGGCGTGAAGGTCGGCGCATCCGGGTTCCCGTTGTAGCCCCAGATCGGCCCTTGCCGATTGGGTGCATCCTCGACGGTGATCGCGTGCGCGCCGCCGCACCCCGGACACCAGAACATGACCCGTCCACCCTCGACGTTCCGAAGCTTCCTCGAGATCGCACTCATCGCCGTTTGCTTCGGCTGACACTCGCCTCGAGGTCGGTCTTGATGACGGCTGGGCGCGGACGGAGCCAGATGTTGATCAGGAAGGCGAGCGCGACGATCCAGCGCTGATATTCCGCCGGCACGACGGCAAGTATCTCGGGCGAGTTCAGGAGGTCCGGCAGGATGACGGCGAGCGCGAGGACCAGGTTGACGATCCAGGTGCGAAACCGGACGACGGCTTCAATCAGCTTTTTCATTTCTTCGGTCCTTTCAGGAGAGCCGCGATGGCGTTGACGAGGGCGGTGATCCAGTCGGCCTTTCCGGCCTGCCGGTCGATCACGGCGGGCGCGGCCGCAGGCGGCGTTGATGCCGGCGCCGGCACGGGAGCAGGTGCAACAGGTTTCGGCTGGACAGGTGCTGCCGGCTTGCTGTCGACAGACGAAGGAATCGGCGTGTCGCGGATATTCGACCACTTGGCATAGGCGGCCGCGAGCTTCTCGTCGTACCGGTTGATGCGATAGTTCTCGCCGTTGTAGCCGCGGGCGAAACCGGCCCAGTCATGGCGCCGCAGCTCGTCGTCGAGCCTGGAGTTGCGGATGAAGTTCACTGCCGCTCGCAGGTGCGCCTCCTCGTCGTCCATGAAGGCGCGCACCATGGCCTCGACGCTGTCATAGCCGGCAAGCTTGCAGTTGAACCCCATGACCTGTGCGAGACCCCACGAGCAGGACAGAAGCGCGGCATGCTCGTCGATCTCGATTGCCCGCCGGAGCTTGCCATACTGCTCGCTTTCCTTGCCGTAGCCGCCCGGCTTCGGGCTGGCGAGACCGGCGGCAACGGCGGCTTTGCGCTTCTCCGGAGCGACATACTTGTAGAACTTGTGCCGCTCGAAGAGGATCTTCGGCCGGCCCTGCGCATCGAAGCCGGACCCGCGCGTCTCCGCCTCGATGAAGGCATGGATTTCATCCTCACCGACGCCGATCTGAAGGCCGAGCAGCGGCAGATCGGCGTCGTCGATCCGCCTGGCCCGGCCCTTGAAACCGTTCCAAGTCATGATGTTCTATCCTTGTGTTGAGAAGATCAGATCAGTGAACGCGCCGACCGGCGTGCACGGCTTGCATCTTCGGATTGTTCGACGTATCTAAATCTGCCAATCACGAGATGCATGGAGGCAGCCCGTTGTCGTACGTCACAGCGCAGGAAGATTTCTGGGCCGGAGAATTTGGCGACCTCTATATTGGCCGCAACGCCGGAACTCATGAGATCGCCGCAAAAACAGCAATGTTCGCCAGAATTCTTAGTCGGACGAATGGCGTCGCATCGGTCCGGGAGCTCGGCGCCAATATCGGCCTCAATCTTCTGGCAATCAGGAATCTTCTGCCGTCGCTCGATCTGCAGGCCATCGAAATCAATACGGCGGCGCACGACGAACTCGCCAGGATTCCCGGCATACGGTCGGCATGCGGATCTCTGCTAGATGCCGTCGACTGGCCACAGGTGGACATGGCCTTCACTGCCGGCGTGCTGATCCACGTCAACCCGGACCAGTTGCCGACGGCGTATCAGCGGCTGGTCGAAGCCAGTCGCCGATATGTGCTGGTGGCGGAGTACTACAACCCGTCACCGACTGCGATACCTTATCGCGGGCACTCCGACAGGCTGTTCAAGCGGGACTTCGCCGGAGAGATACTCGAAGCGTATCCGTCGCTGCATCTGGTCGATTATGGCTTCATTTACCACCGGGACCCGCTGTTCCCGACGGATGACATCACCTGGTTCCTGCTCGAAAAGCGCTGATCAGGACCATCCCTCGATTGGCACAGAACACTGAAACGAGACAGTATCACCACTGGCCGCCAGCGAGCTTCCGGGCACTTGGGACATACCGGACCGGACGGATGAAGACTGCCCGAACTTGATCACATTGTCGCCACCAAGCGCGAGCGTCGTCGCAACAAATGCACCGGTATAGGATACGGACCCACTACCGACATGCTGAAGCGCAGTGAGCGCGCGGTCGACGGTCAAACCGCCGTTTACACCGTTGAAGCCGGGAGACATCGTGGCAAAGTCACCCGTGGACGTATCCGGCCCCACGCGTTCGCCGCGTCGCCGCATGGCCATGAAATCGCTGACCTGCTGGCACTCGCCGTGCTGCGTCGTAACACCACGATCGACGAGATCGGAGATCCGCACGTCATAGCCCGCCGCCTCGAGCGGCCGCAGGATCGCCCCCCTTGCCGACGCTCGGCTCGAGGACATGCGTGGTGAAGCTTTCGAGCGCCAGCAGTGTGCGCACGGCCTCGATCGGCGTCTCGTAGAGGTCTTCGCCGCGCTCGTCCTTCGTCGCCGTCTTCGTACCGATCGCGTGGCCTGCTGCGCGTTTCAGCCCCGCCCGGCTCGGCTCCAGCCCCTCGTCGAGACGCGCCTCCACCACCCGCTCGATGAAGCCGGGCTCCGCCCGCTCGGCATTGCGGATGCTGCGGGCCTCATGCAGACGCCGCTTGTCGATCCCAACCTCTTCGAGCGTGAAACGGTCCTCGTCGTGGACCGTTTTCTGCCGGCCGCCGCGCGAAAGCTTGCCGTTCACCTGCGCCTCGTCCACCGCATCGGCCATGGCCACGTAGCAGAGGCTTTCGATCTTCAGAGCGTCAGCCTGCATGCGCCGCGCCTTGTCGATCAGCTCGCGGCTCGCCTTTACCTTTTCGGCATAGGCGCCCGCCGCCTTCGCCTGCTCATAGGCCCCGGAGGAGAGCAGCAAGGCCGCCTCAACATCGCCGGCGGAAAGCGCCGTGCGCGCCCGCTCGATCGTGGCGACGAGTTCGGAGCTACGAAATGAGCAGCCTCCACACCCGCCGCCAGCGGGAAGGTTCCGCCATAGCCCCTTGCCATCCATCTCGTATAAGATAGCGCCAGGAGCACCCGCGAGACGGAACATGCACGATCCAGGCGGCACCCCGGTCATTCTCTGGTTCCGCAAGGACCTGCGATTCGACGACAACCGCGCACTCGCCCATGCGGCCGCAACGGGGCGGCCGGTGCTTCCCCTTTACATTCGCGAACCGAACAACGGACCGCTCGGCGCCGCTCAGTCCTGGTGGCTGCACCACTCGCTTGTCGCCCTCGGCCACGCGCTGGAAAGACTCGGCAGCCGGCTTCTGCTCCGCAGCGGCGCTCCCCAAGCGATTCTGTCGGACCTGATCGCCGAGACCGGCGCGACCGAAGTCCTCTGGAACCGACGTTACGATCCCGCGGGAATCGAATCGGATACGGACCTGAAGTCGACGCTTCGCTCCGACGGGGTCGCGGTGCACAGCTTTTCCGGCCAGCTGCTGCACGAGCCGTCGCGGATGAAGACGGGCACAGGCGGCTTCTATCGCGTCTATACGCCGTTCTGGCGCGCCTTCGAGGCGTCCGGAGAGCCCGAGGACCCGATCGAAGCGCGGAGCACCCTGCCCGCGCCGGCCGAATGGCCGGACACCGAGACGCTTGATGATTGGCACCTCCTGCCGGCGAAGCCGGACTGGGCCGCGGCATTCCGCGAGGTCTGGGCGCCGGGCGAAGCCGGCGCCCGCAAGCGGCTGGAGGCTTTCGTCAGGACCGGGCTCGCAGGATATGCCGTCGGCCGCGACTTCCCGGCCGAACCGCATGTCTCCATGCTCTCGCCGCACCTCGCCCTCGGCGAAATCTCCCCGGCACGGGTGTGGCACGCGACGCGAGGACTTTCAGGGAGCGTCCCTGCCGAGGACGTCACCAGCTTCCGCAAGGAGCTCGTCTGGCGGGAGTTCGGCTATCACCTGCTCTTTCACTTTCCTGCGCTCGCACGCCGCAACTTTTCGGAAAAGTTCGACGGCTTCCCGTGGCGGAACGATCCGGAAGGGCTGCGGCGGTGGCAGCGCGGCGAGACCGGTTACCCGATCATCGATGCCGGCATGCGCCAGCTCTGGCAGATGGGCTGGATGCACAACCGTGTGCGCATGATCGTCGCCTCCTTCCTCGTCAAGGACCTCCTGATCGACTGGCGCGAGGGCGAGCGCTGGTTTCGCGACACGCTCGTCGATGCCGATCCGGCGTCGAATGCCGCGAGCTGGCAATGGGTCGCCGGCTCCGGCGCCGATGCCGCCCCCTTCTTCCGCATCTTCAATCCGGTCAGCCAGGGCGAGAAATTCGATCCCGACGGCGCCTATGTCCGCCGCTTCGTGCCGGAGCTGAAGGCACTCCCGGACAGGTTCATCCACAGGCCTTTCGACGCGCCGCTTTCAGTGCTCGAAGACGCCGGCGTTTCCCTCGGCAAGACCTATCCACTGCCGATCGTCGACCACAAGGCGGCGCGCGAACGGGCGCTCGCGGCCTTTCGCGGGCTCGCGGGTCCGTCGGCCGGATAGATCGCGCTCGCGGCCAATCGCCCGCAAAGCACGGTTTTTCTATACAGGCGCTCCACCGCGGAACCGAATTCCTTGTCTTCTTCGTCTTGAGATTTGAAAAGTCGCTCCTTAATCTTCCGACAAAGAGAAGGCTCATCCCATGGCATTTCATCCCTCCGTCCTCGAGGCGATCGGCAACACGCCGCTCATCCGGCTGAAGAACGCCTCGGAGGCGACCGGCTGCACCATTCTCGGCAAGGCGGAGTTCCTGAACCCCGGCCAGTCGGTCAAGGATCGCGCCGCCCTCTTCATCATCCGCGATGCCGAGAAGAAAGGCCTGCTCGCGCCCGGCGGCGTCATCGTCGAAGGCACGGCCGGCAATACCGGCATCGGGCTGACGCTGGTCGCCAGGGCGCTCGGTTATCGGACCGTGATCGTCATTCCCGAAACCCAGAGCCAGGAAAAGAAGGACGCGCTGCGTCTGCTCGGTGCCGAGCTCGTCGAGGTTCCGGCCGTTCCCTACAAGAACCCGAACAACTACGTCCGGCTCTCCGGCCGCCTCGCCGAACAGCTCGCAAGGACGGAGCCGAACGGGGCGATCTGGGCAAACCAGTTCGACAACACCGTCAACCGCGACGCTCATGTCGCGACCACCGCGCGCGAGATCTTCGCGCAGACCGACGGCAAGGTGGACGGTTTCATCTGCGCCGTCGGCTCGGGCGGCACGCTTGCCGGCACCGCCGCCGGCCTGCGGGCGCTGAAGCGCGACGTCAAGATCGGCATCGCCGATCCCGAAGGCGCCGCCCTCTACGAATACTACCGGAACGGCGAACTGAAATCCTCCGGCTCCTCGATCACCGAGGGAATCGGTCAAGGCCGCATCACCGCCAATCTCGAAGGCTTCACACCCGACTTCGCCTATCAGATCCCCGATTCGGAAGCGCTGCCGGTTATCTTCGATCTCGTCGAACAGGAGGGGCTCTGCCTCGGCGGCTCGTCGGGCATCAACATCGCCGGTGCGATCCGCCTTGCCCGCGAGCTCGGTCCGGGGCATACCATCGTGACCATGCTCTGCGACTACGGCAACCGCTACCAGTCCAAGCTCTTCAATCCAGCCTTCCTTGCGTCGAAGGCCCTGCCGGTGCCCGGCTGGCTCGAGACGCAACCCGAGTTCGATCTGCCCTTCGAGGCCGCATAAGCGAGAAACCATGCCGACCACCGCTCTCTATCGCGACGACTTCTATCTTTCGACCTGCGAGGCGGTGGTGACGGCGGTCAACGAGGACGGCAGCATCGAATTTGACCGGACCTGCTTTTACGCAACCTCGGGCGGCCAACCCGGGGACACCGGCTTTCTCGAACGCGCCGACGGTTCCCGGATCACGCTCGACGTCACACGGCACGGTGCGACGAAGGACATCATCCTCCACATGCCGGCGGAGGGGCAGGATCTTCCGACGGCCGGAGAAACGATCGTGATGCATGTCGACTGGCCGCGCCGGTACAAGCTGATGCGCATGCACACGGCCTGCCACTTGCTCTCGGTCGTCTGCCCCTTCCCGATCACCGGCGCCTCCGTCGGCGAGGACGAATCGCGTGTCGACTTCGACATGACGGAGACGATCGACCGCGACGCGGTGACGAAAGAGCTGATGCGGCTCGTTTCGGAAAACCATCCGATCTTCGTACAGTGGATCACCGACGACGAACTTGTCGCCAATCCGGGCATCGTCAAGTCGAAGAACGTGCGCCCGCCGGTCGGCATGGGCCGGGTGAGCCTCGTCTGCATCGGCGAAGACTCCGCCGTTGACAGCCAGCCCTGCGGCGGCACACATGTTTCCGAGACCCAGGAGGTCGGGGCGATTCACATCGCCAAGATTGAAAAGAAGGGCAAGGAGAACCGCCGGTTCCGCATCCGTTTCGGAACACCGGACGCCCTTGCCTGACGGCAACGGGAGAAAACCATGCCTGCGGAGAAAAGTCGCTTCGTCGTGTCCGCCGATTGGGTGGAAAAGCAACTCGGTGCGCCGGAATTCAGGATCGTCGACGCGTCTTGGTACCTGCCCGCACAGGGCCGCAACGGCGCGGTCGAATATGCCGCCGGGCACATTCCGGGTGCAGTCTTCTTCGACCAGGACGTGATCGCCGACCAGACGACGGGGCTGCCGCATTCGCTTCCCTCGCCGGAGCTCTTTGCCGAAGAAGTCGGAAAGCTCGGCATTTCGGCGACCGACACCATCGTCGTCTACGACGGCCCGGGCATCTTCTCCGCCCCGCGCGTCTGGTGGATGTTCCGCGTCATGGGGGCCCGCAGCGTCTACGTGCTCGACGGCGGGCTCGACGGCTGGAAGGCAGAAGGCCGGCCGCTCGAAACCGACCTGCCCGAACCGGCCCCGGCCAACTTCGCCACCAGCTTCCAGCGTGAACGGCTGACCTCGTTCGCGGAAATGCAGGAGATCGCCGACACCGGCTCGCGGCAGATTGCCGATGCCCGGCCGGCCGGTCGCTTTACCGGCGAGGAACCGGAACCGCGCGAGGGCATGCGCTCGGGACACATGCCCGGCGCCCGCAGCGTACCGGCGCTTTCGCTCTCCGAGGGCGGGCACCTGAAGGACCTCGCCAAGCTTCGCTCGATCTTCACCGACGCCGGCATCGATCTCGCAAAGCCGGTCGTCACCAGCTGCGGCTCCGGCGTGACGGCGGCAGTGATAACGCTCGCGCTCGAATCGCTCGGCCATCGCGACAATACGCTCTATGACGGCTCCTGGTCGGAATGGGGTGGCCGCGCCGAAACGCCGGTCACCACCGGCCCCGCCGGACCGGTCGCACCGAGGGCACATGGTCCGCTTCGCGCGCACGTCACGCGGCTCGAGATGACGGCACCGCCGAAGACGAGCCTGCCGGTCCCTGTCAACATCCAGACCGCGATCATGCGGGCGGTCGAGATTCCGCTGCCCTTCTACCGCTTCCTGCAGCGCCAGGTCGGTGGACGCTGGCATTGGCACGCCCGGCTGCGCATGAACGACGCCGAACTGCGCGCGATCGTCCACGACCCGAAGGTCAGCATCAACGTTCTCTACGTCAACGGTGCACCGGCCGGCTTCTTCGAACTGGCACAGAAGAACGATGACGTCGTCGAGCTTTCCTATTTCGGGCTGATGGAGCACGTGCTCGGCATGGGCCTCGGCAAGTGGTTCCTGCTGCAGGCGCTCTATCTCGCCTGGCAGAACGATCCGAAAAAGGTGACGGTCACAACGAACACGCTCGACCATCCGCGCGCCCTGCAGCTCTATCAGCGTTTCGGCTTCTCGCCGGTCGAGACCTTCGACGCGCTCGTCGAGCCGCTCACCGAGGAAGAACTGCTTCAGATGATCCGCCGGGACGCGGCCTCCTCGTGAGGCCGCGCCGGTTCCGTCATTCCGCCTTGTTGAGCAGGTAGTCGGCGATCAGCGTCATGTGCATCTGCGCAAGCTCGTAGCAATAGGTGAGCTCGCGTTCGCCCGGATGCCAGAAGGCATTCGGCTGGCCGCAGGCCTTGGCCGTGACGCGGATTCCGTCCTTCAGCTTGTAGCTTTCGGCAAACACGTCGCGCACGACCTCGAGCAGTCCTGCCGACTGGATCATGGAGGCATAGGCGGCGAGTTCCTCGTCGGCGACCTTTTCATAGGTCACCTTCATGTCGGCCTTCTTGCCGTCGGTCCTGTTGTAAGGCGCAAGCAGGCTCACCCAGCTCTGTGCCGTCTGCGCGTATTCGACGGCGCATTCCTCACGCCGCTCCTGCGGGAAGTCGATCGAGTCCGCAAACTGCTTGAAGCCCTCGGCGTCGTTGCCGACCATCATGCAGACCATCTGGTAGGCACGCTGCTCGTCGAGCCCGTGACTGTCCCAGAAGGCGAGCTCGTCACCGTTCTCGGCACTCTTGTCGCTCGCCAGGAACCAGCCGTCCGCCGAATCCGTGATCGCCTGGTCGAGCGTCTCGTCATGGGCCTCGAGAAGCAGGATCGACGACAACGCATCGACGGCGTCTTCCTCACGGCCGAGAACCGGCACGCCGAGTTCGGAAACCAGCATGTGGCCAGCTTCGTGGAAAAGAACGAAGATCGCGTTGCCCGTGACGAAATTGATCGCCTCGGTCATCTGCTCGTCGTTGAGCTTGCCAAGATCGAGCACCTCTTCCGACCGCGCGGCATGAGGTACAGCAAACGCGACACAGGCGAGCGCCGCACACATAAGTTTTCTGCGCATAATTCCCCCGAATTCTACAGCCCGAATTCATTGCATAGTGCATCCGGGCACGCGGCGGCAATCTGCGGAAATAGCCAAATCTGGGCGGAATTTTTCACAAGTCGGCAGGAAACGGGTGGCCTGGGAACGGCGGTGTCGGAAAATGGCGGCATAGAAAGGAGACACCATGTCCATGATCCAATTTTCCGCCTTATCGTCCACCTCCGCAGCCGGCTATCGCGAGGGAGAGGCCGACGCCTATGGCCTCGCCCCGGAGCGACGCGTTTCCGACGGCGACGGCGTTCCCTGCCGTCACTGCCTGCGCCTGGTCGGCGCCGGCGAGCCTTATCTCACGCTGGCACACCGCCCCTTCCCCGCACTCCAGCCCTACGCGGAGACCGGGCCGATCTTCCTGCATGCCGAGGCCTGCGAGCGTTATGACGGCGGCGATACGCTACCGCCGATCCTGCGGCACCCGAGCTACATCCTGCGCGGCTACGGCGACAACGACCGGATCGTCTACGGTTCCGGCGCCGTCGTGCCGCGCGAGGAGATCAGGCAGTATGCCGCCGAACTTCTCGAACGGGACGACATTGCCTACGTGCACGTCCGATCGGCCAGCAACAACTGCTACCAATGCCGTATCGACCGGGCATGAGTGGAAACGCGAACGACCGGCCAGAGACTGGCCGGTCGTGAAGCCCGCAGGAACATCCTGCCATCTTATTAACGTTACGGAATGTCTACGCCGAGGCGCAGGCTTACGTTACGCGACGTTCAGCACCATCTCCGGCGCGTGCATCTCATAGCCGAGCGCTTCCGCGACCGGGCGGTTGGTGATGCGTCCGCGATGCACGTTGAGGCCGTTGCGCAGGTGCCGGTCTTCGGCGAGGGCACGCAGGCCGCGGTCGGCGAGCGCCAGACCGTGCATGAGCGTGGCGTTGTTCAGCGCCTCGGTGGACGTGACCGGCACCGCGCCGGGCATGTTGGCGACGCAGTAATGCACGACGCCGTCGACTTCGTAGGTCGGATGCGAATGCGTGGTCGCATGCGAGGTCTCGAAGCAGCCGCCCTGGTCGATGGCAACGTCGACGATGACGGCTCCCTTTTTCATGCCCGAGAGCATTTCGCGGGTGACGAGCTTCGGCGCGGCGGCGCCCGGGATCAGCACGGCACCGATCACGAGGTCGGCGGCGAAGACGGCCTGCTCGAGGCTGTCGATCGTCGAATAGAGCGTGCGCACGCGGCCGGCGAAGATGTCGTCGAGCTGGCGCAGGCGCGGCAGCGAGCGGTCGATGATGGTGACTTCGGCACCGAGGCCGGCCGCCATGCGCGCGGAATGCAGGCCGACGACGCCACCACCGATGACGGTGACCTTGCCCGGAAGCACGCCCGGAACGCCGCCGAGCAACACGCCGCGGCCGCCATGCGCCTTCTGCAGCGCGGTGGCCCCTGCCTGGATCGCCAGACGACCGGCGACTTCAGACATCGGAGCGAGCAGCGGAAGGCCACCGCGCTCGTCGGTCACGGTTTCGTAGGCGACGGCCGTTACACCGGATTCGAGCAGGCCCTTCGTCTGTTCCGGATCGGGAGCGAGGTGGAGATAGGTGTAGAGGATCTGGCCTTCACGCAGCTGCGACCATTCCGACGGCTGCGGTTCCTTGACCTTCACGACCATGTCGGCACGGGTGAAGATGTCCTTGGCCGAGGCGACGATCTCGGCACCCGCCGCGATGTAGGCATTGTCGTCGGCGCCGATGCCGCCGCCCGCGCCTGTCTCGATCAGCACCTTGTGGCCGTGCGCCACGTATTCGCGGACGGCACCGGGGGTCAGCCCGACCCGGTACTCGTGATTCTTGATTTCCTTGGGGCAGCCTACGAGCATTTTCGTTCCTCTCTTGCCGGCGTTTTCGCCACGGGTGATTTGACCCCGAATTTGAAACACCGAAGACGCAAAATGTCCTTGCAAATTTCAATTTTGACCAGCATTAATTTCGCGCATTATTGCACGCAAAGACAGGTTCATCGAAGGATATTCGAATGCAGGAACTAGACGCGATTGATCTTGCGATTTTGAAGGCACTTCAGCAAAACGGTCGCATGACCAATGCTGAGCTCGCCGAAAAGGTCGGGCTGAGCGCCTCCGCCTGTTCGCGGCGTCACGACATCCTCGAACGCTCGGGTGTGATCAGCGGCTATCACGCGCGGCTGTCGAACAAGGTACTCGAATACAAGATGATCGCAATCGTGCACATCTCACTTTCGGGTCAGTTCGCAAAAACGCTTTCCGATTTCGAGGCAGCAGTGAAGCGGTGCCCGAACGTCCTTGTCTGTTATCTGATGTCGGGAGAATACGACTATATCCTTCGCGTCGCGGCCAAGGACCTCGAGGATTACGAGCGCATCCATCGCGACTGGCTGTCGGCCCTGCCGCATGTGGTGAAGATCAACTCCAGCTTTGCGCTCCGCGAGATCATCGACCGGCCGAATGTCGGCCTTTGACGCATATAACAACAATTTTAGCAGCAAGATTCAACGTCCGGCAAAGAACTCCTCCTAAGGTTGCGTGTCGAAGGCAACATTCCCGGAGGAACCATGAAGAAGTCCAACCTGAACATGGAGACGCGCCGCTCGCCGCGGCAGCGGTGCCGTGTCGACAGCAAGGTCAGGTATTTGCAGCAGGAAGCTGCGGCGCGGATGGTCGACGTTTCACGCACGGGGCTCGCGCTCGAACTCGCCACGCCGTTTCATGCCGCCGCGGGCAGTACCGTGCAGATCCAGAATGACCATCTCGGGCTGATCGAGGCGACCGTGCGCTGGCGCAGGGCAAGCCGTCTCGGGGTCGAGGTTCTGCGCACGAGCAATGCGCTTGCCCAGATGTCGGCCTATTTCCGACACTTCCACAAGGAAGTCCGGCCCGTCCTCACCCGCTGAACAGCAGGTCCATGACGTTGCACATCGCGTCGGCGAAAAATCATGCCCGCCGGATTCGGTGCGACGGCGCCCGTATGCTGCGCCGTTTGTGCGCCTGCGAAAGGTGATGTCCTCTGCGGCCCACAAGCCAGGGGTACAACTGACACATGCCTGTCATTTTCTGGATGCAGTTGTGCCCAAACGGCTCTAGTCTTGCCCGTCGCGAGGACAGCCACCGGAGGAAGACCCCACATGTCCCTGTCTGATCTGCATCCCATTTCCCGACGCAGCCTCCTCGGAGGCTTTGCAGCGACCACCGCCCTCATCGTGCTCCATCCCTTCGCGGCCCGGGCGAACGGCAACCAGGCGCACCTGCGACTGATGGAGACGACGGACATCCACGTCAACGTGATGCCGTACGACTATTATGCCGACAAGCCGAACGACACGATGGGGCTTGCCCGCACAGCCGCAATCATCGATTCGATCCGCGCCGAGGCCGGAAACTCGATGCTGATCGACAACGGCGACCTGCTGCAGGGCAATCCGATGGGCGATTACATGGCCTATGAAAAGGGCATGAAGGCCGGGGACCTGCATCCGATCATCAAGGCGATGAACGTGCTCGGTTACGACTGCGGCACGCTCGGCAACCACGAGTTCAACTACGGCCTGGACTTCATGTTCAACACGCTGGGGGGTGCGAACTTCCCGATCGTCTGCGCGAACCTTACGAAGGGCATGCTGGCCGAAGATCCGACGAAGGACGACCTCCATTTCAAGCCCTACACCATTCTCGACCGAAAGATCAGAGACGGCGCCGGCAACGAGAACACGATCCGCATCGGCTTCATCGGCTTCGTCCCGCCGCAGATCATGGTATGGGACGCCAAGAACCTCGACGGCCGGGCGCAGACCCGCGACATCGTCGAGGCGGCGCGCGCCTGGATTCCAGTGATGAAGGAGGAAGGCGCCGACATCGTCGTCGCACTTTCCCATTCCGGCATCGACGGGCACGGCCAGAGCGAGCGCATGGAGAATGCCTCGCTCTATCTCGCCGGCGTCGCCGGTATCGACGCGGTCTTCACCGGCCACCAGCACCTCGTCTTTCCTGGCCCCAAGACCTGGGACGACGTGCCCGGCGCCGACCCGGTCAAGGGTACGTTGCTCGGCAAGCCGGCGGTGATGGGAGGCTTCTGGGGCTCACATCTGGGGCTCATCGACCTCCTGCTGGAAAAGGACGGCGCGAGCTGGAAGATCGTCGACTTTACATGCGAGGCGCGACCGATCTACCATCGCGACGACAACCGGAAGGTCATCGCCGACGTCTCCGACAAACCGGAGATCGTCGCCTCCGTCAGTGCCGAGCACGAGGCCACGCTGCAATATGTCCGCACGCCGGTCGGCAAGACCTCGGCGCCGCTCTACTCCTATTTCGCGCTCGTCGCGGACGATCCGTCGGTGCAGATCGTCTCGAACGCGCAGACCTGGTACATCCGCGACATGCTGAAGGAGTCCGAATACAAGGACTATCCGGTCCTCTCGGCCGCTGCCCCCTTCAAGGCGGGCGGACGCGGCGGTCCGGAATACTATACCGACGTCGCCGCCGGCGACATCGCAATCAAGAACGTCGCCGACCTCTATCTCTATCCGAACACGGTGCAGGCGGTGCTGGTGACCGGCGAGCAGGTCAAGAACTGGCTCGAAATGTCGGCGGGGATGTTCAATCAGGTGGAACCCGGTGCGAAGGACGCACCGCTCCTCAACCCGCACTTCCCGTCCTACAATTTCGACGTGATCGACGGCGTCACCTACCAGATCGACCTCTCACAGCCGCCGAAATACGACGGCGACGGCAAGGTCATCAATCCGGAAGCCAACCGCATCGTCAACCTGCAGTTTGGCGGCCAGCCGATCGATCCCGGCCGAAAGTTCGTGGTGGCGACCAACAACTATCGTGCCGGCGGCGGCGGCAAGTTCCCGGAAATCGCAGCCGACAAGGTGATCTTCGTCGCTCCGGACACAAACCGCGACGTGATCGTCCGCTACATTGTCGACCAAGGCCAGATCAATCCGTCGGCCGACGGCAACTGGTCCTTCGCCCCGAACCAGGGCGCCACGGCGATTTTCGAGACGGGGCCGAAGGGTCGACAATACGCTAAGGACATCAAGGGCGCGAAGATCGAGGATGCAGGCGACGGCGCAGAGGGATTTGCCAAGTTCCGGCTGATCCTCTGAAGTTCGGGCAAGGAACCGGCGGCGGCCTCAGATGCCGCTGTCCGGCCTTCCTTCCGTGCGGTTGCGGCCGGCATTCTTCGCCCGGTAGAGGCGGTTGTCGGCGGCCGCGAGGAGGCTGGTGAAGTTCGCGCCGTCCTCCGGTGCCGTCGCGACGCCGATGCTGACGGTAATCGGCTCACCGCCATGGTCGCGGATCCCCGCGGCGATCTCCTGCCGCATGCGCTCCGAGATCAGCATCGCGTCGGCGTGATTGGCCTCCGGCAGGACGACGACGAATTCCTCCCCGCCGTAGCGAAACAGCAGGTCACCGGTGCGGGTGCCGCGATGCAGTTCGTCGGCCACCTCGCGAAGCACGCTGTCCCCATGGAGATGGCCGAAACGGTCGTTCACCGCCTTGAAATGATCGACGTCGACGATCGCAACACTGAGCGCCTTGCGGCGCTCGGCTGATTCCCGCAGCAGGCGTGGCGCTTCGATCTCCATGCGCCCCCGGTCGAAGGCGCCGGTGAGAACATCGCGCCCGGTCCGGGCCAGCAGGTCCTCGTAGCGCTCGCGAAAGGTCAGGTCGGTGAAGATGTCCCGGATCGGACGGCGCGCAAGCACCATGCCGGGGTCACGAAAGAACATCTGATAAAGCGCAAACATCGCCGAATAGAGAAGCGCCGCCACCATCTTGGCTTTCCAGCCGCCCCAAAACACGGCCGCCGGCGCATCGTAGAGATAGGCGAGCAAGCCGTAGAAACCGACCTGGTCGAAGGTGAGCACGAGCGTGCTGCTTGCGGCGATCCTGGTGATCGTCGGTCCGGGGAACAGTCGACCGATCCGTTCGTAGAGCAGGATGAGCGCAAGCGAATCGATATAGAGAAGGGCCGTTCCCCAGAGCATCAGCAGGCCCATCTCACGGAGAAAAGCCACGTCCGCCGTCTGTCCCGGCGTAAGCGACACCGTGTGGTGGAGCAGCAGGAACTGGGCGATGAGCAGGGTTACGGCATTGCCGATGAACAGGCCGTAGATCGGCTGGCGAACCGTTGCGGCGTCCTCCTTGATGTAGAGCATCAGGATCATCACCAGCTTGCCTGCGAAGAAGATCGACGAGCCCGGCGAGACGATGCCGATCGGCAGATCGACGTAGAAGACGGCGGCCAGATAGGTCTCGACGAAGTGTATGACGCCGAGCGCAGTCAGGAACACACCGAGACCGATGCGGTGGCGAAAATGAAGGAGCGTGGTCAGCAGGGTGAAGTACAACACCGCCTCGACCACGAAGAGCGCAAGATTCGTGCCCTGGTTCATCCCCTTTGCCCCTCTTCTCCGGCAACATTCCTACGGTCGAACCGTGTGGTCGCCACGTGGCCCCTCGCTCCGGTACGCCGAATGCGCCTTGAGTCGCTATACTCCGGGGTAGTCTTGGATTCGAAGCTCGGCTTCGCGCAAGCCGCAAAACGCGAAGAACGTCCAAATCCGTCGACTGTTTTGCGACAAAACCGTCGCCGCGATCAAAGCAGGAATAAACCGAGGGATCGAGCGCCGGCCTTCAGACCGGACGCGACCTGACGCCGTCTGCGAAGAGAGCCGTTCCGTTCTGATCGATGATCTGGCGCGCCTTACGGAAGGTGCATTCGAGAGCATCATCGGCGGAGGTGAAGACATCCGCCCGGATGAAGGTGCGCTCCAGCGTTTCCCCGTCGACCACCTTTTCGATGCGGCCGGCCAGGCGATACTGGCTTCCTTCACGGATCGGAGCGGCATGAATGGTGCAGCCGGCATGGGCCTGAGGTTCGGCGGTGGCCGTCGGGGCAGCCTTGTCCTTGGACGCGCCGGAGAAGGCCGAAAAGATGTTCGAGAAAAACGATGCCATGCGCCCTCGTTAGCATATCCGCGCGGCACGAAGAAGGCCCCTGACCACCGAAATGCCGGAATTGGAGCAAGGCTCGTGGCGAACGCGCTCCGGGAGACACCATGATTCGCATCGCCTTGATCGCCTCGACCGTGGTGTTCGCCCTCCTCTGGGGCGTGAACACCAGCCTGTTTTCGCGCTTTCCCGAGGGAGAGGCGCCGCATCTGCTCGCCCATCGCGGCCAACACCAGATGTTCGACCGTGAGGGGCTTACCGCCGAAACCTGTACGGCAGGCCGCATCCGTCCGCCCGAACACGCATTCCTCGAAAACACCGTTCCTTCGATGCGCGCTGCCTTCGATGCCGGCGCCGCTGTGGTGGAGCTCGACGTGCACCTGACGCCCGACGGCGCCTTCGCCGTCTTCCACGACTGGACGCTCGACTGCCGGACCGAAGCGAACGGGGTCACCGAGGAAACACCGATGACGCGGCTCAAACAGGTGGACATCGGCTACGGCTATACCGCGGATGGCGGCAAGACGTTTCCCTTCCGCGGCCAGGGCATCGGCATGATGCCGACACTGACCGAGGCTCTCGATGCGCTGCCGGAGGGCCGCTTTCTCGTGAACTTCAAGAGCCGCCGCGCCGAAGAGGGCGATGCTCTCGCCCGATTGCTGACCTCGCATCCCGCCTATCGCAAGGCCGTGTTTGCCGTCTATGGCGGCGGCGAGCCGACCGAAGCCGCAATTGCGGCAACGCCGGGCCTCAAGGGCTACACGGCGCGGAGCGCCAAGGACTGCCTGCTCGGCTACTTCGCACTCGGCTGGAGCGGATACGTGCCGGAAGCCTGCCGCAATACGCTCATGCCCGTGCCGGTCAATTACGCCTTCCTGCTGTGGGGCTGGCCGGAGAAATTCTACAACCGCATGCAGGCGGCCGGCTCCGACGTCATCCTGCTCGGAGCCTACGAGAAAGGCGATACCGGCAGCGCCGGCATCGATGACGTCGCGACGTGGCGCATGGTGCCCGCCGGCTTCCCGGGCTTCATCTGGACCAACCGGATCGAAAAGGCCCGGACCTACGCCGAGGAAAGCGGCTTCTGTGCAAAGTCCGGCGCGGCCGGCGGCGAATGCCGTTTCGGCGCCCCGCCCTCTCCCACCGTCAGATGATGAGATTGGCGAGAATCTCGTTCTCCGTGATGTCCTCGAAGCCGAGCCCCGCCCCTTCAAAGCGGCCAACGAGTTCCTGGAAGTTCCGCCGGTCCTTCGTCTCGATGCCGATCAGGATGGAACCGAAATTGCGCGCCGACTTCTTCAGATACTCGAAGCGGGCGATGTCGTCGTCGGGTCCGAGCAGGTTCAGGAAATCGCGCAGTGCGCCGGGGCGCTGCGGTAGCCGCAGGATGAAGTACTTCTTCAGGCCCGCATAGCGCATCGCCCGCTCCTTGACGTCCGGCAGGCGTTCGAAGTCGAAGTTGCCGCCGGTGACGATCGCCACCACGGTCTTGCCCCCGATCGCCTCGCGCGGCATGAGGTCGAGGGCCGCGATCGACAGTGCGCCGGCTGGTTCGAGAACCACGCCTTCGATGTTCAGCATATCGGTAATCGTGACGCAGATGGCATTTTCCGGGACCACCCGCACCTGTTCGGGAGCAAAGTGCCTGAGCGCTGCGAAATTGAGATCGCCGATCCGGGCGACCGCCGCACCGTCGACGAAATTGTCGACCTTGGCGAGCGTCACCACCTCGCCTGCTTCGAGGCTCTTCCTGAGGCTCGGCGCTCCGGCAGGCTCGGCAAGCAGGAAGGCCTCCGGCGGCAGCGTGTCGGAAAGATAGCCGGTTATGCCGGACGACAGACCGCCTCCGCCGACCGGAATGGCCAGGAGATCGACCTTTTCGCCTTCCGGCAATTGCTCCTCGATCTCGGCGGCGACCGTCGCCTGTCCCTCGATGATGTCGGCGTCGTCGAACGGCGGCACCATATGGCCGCCGATCGCCTCGACATGCTCGCGGGCGGCCGCGTAGCACTGGTCGAAGATGTCGCCGAAAAGGCGGATGGTGATGAACTCGCCGCCGAAGATGCGGGTCTTGTCGATCTTCTGCTGCGGCGTCGTCACCGGCATAAAGACCACGCCCGGAACACCGAAATGACGACACACGAACGCAAAACCCTGGGCGTGATTACCGGCCGACGCACAGACGAAGGTGGTATTGCCGCCGCCTGCGGCGATAACCTTGCGGAAGAAGTTGAAGGCACCACGAATCTTGTAGGAACGGACCGGCGTCAGGTCTTCCCGTTTCAGGTAGACCCTTGCCCCGAGCCGTGCACTCAAGTGCTCGTTGAACTGCAGGGGAGTTACCGGGAAGATCTCCCGCATGGCTTCTGCGGCCGCCCGCACGTCGTTGCGCGTCACGTCATCCATCCATTGAAAAATTGCGCTTCTCCCGCTATGGCATATGCCCATTGCGGAGACAAAGGTTCTTTCCGCGGCACCGCGAACGGGAGCCCTCATTGAACGCAAGCCTTTTCCGCTTCTCGATATACATCGCCGCCATCTGCGGTCTCTATCTTGCGACGGCGATGCTCATCCCCGCCATGGTGGACCTCTACTACGGCCATTCCGACTGGCAGATCTTTGCGCTCTGCTCGTTCATGGTCGGCGGCCTCTCGCTGATGACGGCGATGGCAACGCGCTGTCCGCCGCCGGTCTTCACCAAACGGCTGGGCTTCCTGCTGGTCAACCTGCTCTGGACCGTCTTTTCGGTGGTCGGCGCTCTGCCGATTCTGTTCTCCGGGCAGGTCACCGGCTTTGCGCAGGCGCTGTTCGAATCGGTGTCGGCGGTAACGACCACCGGTTCCACCGTCATGGCCGGGCTCGATCACATGCCGCCGGGCCTGCTGGTCTGGCGGTCGCTGCTGCAATGGCTCGGCGGCATCGGCATCGTCGCCCTGGGCCTGTTCGTCCTGCCGTTCCTGAGGGTCGGCGGCATGTCTTTCTTCAAGATGGAATCCTCCGATATCGCCGACAAGCCGTTCGCGCGCCTCGCGAGCTTTACCCGGGCCTTCTTCGCGATCTACCTCGGCATAACGCTGCTCTGCACCATCGCCTACGACTTCGCCGGAATGAGCCACTTCGACGCGATCAACCATGCGCTGACCACCGTCGCCACCGGCGGGTTCTCGACCCACGATGCCTCGTTCGCCTATTTCAGAAGCGGGCTCCTGCTGTGGGTCTCGACATTCTTCATGACCGTCTGCAGTCTGCCCTTCTCGATCCTGATCGTGTTCATCGTGCGGGGGCGGCTCGATGCGCTGCGTGACCCGCAGATCGGCGTCTTCATTGCCTATCTTGGCGTCTTCTCCGTCGCGACCGCGGTCTACAACCACCTCATGAATGGAGTGGAATTCGCCTCGGCCCTCACCCACTCCTTCTTCAACTTCTCGTCTGTACTCTCGACGACGGGCTTTGCCAGCCAGGACTATACGCTCTGGGGACCATTCGTGGTGATGGCCGCCTTCTTCGCCACGTTCATGGGCGGATGCTCGGGCTCGACGGCGGGCGGTATCAAATCCCACCGCTTCGTCATCCTCGCCAATATCGTGATGATCGGCCTGCGAAAGCTCATCTACCCCAACGCCGTCTACTCCGTCCGCTACGGCAGCCAGACAGTGGATGCCGACACCCAGCGCACGGTCTTCCTCTTCTTCAGCGCCTATCTGTTCCTGTGGGTCGTCGGCTCCCTGGCGATGAGTGCATTCGGATACGACCTCCTGACGTCGACGTCCTCGGTGATCACCGCGCTCTCCAACGTCGGCCCGGGCGTCGGCGAGATCGTAGGTCCGGCCGGCAACTTCTCGACGTTGAACGAACCCGCACTCTATGTGCTTTCGCTGCTGATGCTGCTTGGGCGTCTCGAGGTGCTGACCGTCCTCGTGCTGCTGATGCCGATGTTCTGGCGCACCTGAAGACGGCCCCTTGACGGGCGGCTCTTTTGGAAGAACTCTCGAAATCATCGGGCGCGGGAGGACTTTTCAAATGTTAATTCTTCGCAGTTGGAACCGTCGTTGGTTCCGCCGCACTTGCGGCGTTCTCTGCGCATTGCTGCTCGCAGGTTTCCAGGCGGAAGCCGGCCCGCTGGCCGACGCGGCGAAAGCTGCGGAAGAGAAAGCGGCCTCCGGCGATGTCGTCGGGGCTTACGAGACGCTGGCCGAAGCGACTGCCGATTTCGCCATGACGCTTCCCTTTACGGTCAAGAAGGCGGTGTTCGTCACCGGAAAGCCTTCTGCCTACGGCGCCTACGACGAGAGGACCAATTCGGTCTTCAAGGCCGGCGAGCCGCTCGTCACCTATGTCGAGCTCCTCGGCCTCGACTGGAAACCTGTCGAAGATGGCAGGCGCCAGGCCAATTTCACGGTTGACCTGGCGATCACCGACACCTCCGGGCAGACGCTTGCGTCGCAGGAAAGTTTCGGCAATTTCACCTTTACGGGCTTCGTGCGGAACCAGGAAATATTCACGCATCTGACGCTGGATGTGAGCGGTGCCGACCCCGGCGACTACGTGCTGCACTATACGATCAAGGATACGGTCGGCGACACCACGGCCGAGGTGGAGCAGCCCTTCACGCTCGCTGCGCAATAGAAGACCGAGGCCGCTTGCTGTTGGTGCGGACGACGGGGGTCGAACCCGTACGGATCGCTCCGAGGGATTTTAAGTCCCTTGCGTCTACCAGTTTCGCCACGTCCGCGCGGGCTCCTGTTTCAACGAGTTGCTCGCACTCGTCAAGAGTGCCCGCGACGATTGAGGTATCCAGTGCGACCGCTCGCAGGAGCAGGCCCGCGGCTGTCTCAATCTTCGAAGGAAATGCCGAGCTCCGTGGCCGTGCGCCAGCGCACGGAGCAGTTGTGACGACTGCCGTCTTCGAAATTGAGACCGAAGGAATCGGGAATACCGACAGTCGATTGCAGCACGAGTTTGGCGCCGCCGGGCGAGAGATTTCGCGCCATGCAGTCCATCGTCGAAAAGCCGTTATTGAAGACAATCCGCGCGCCCTTGAGCGAGCGCAGGCGTGGCTCCGCCCTCTTGTCGTTCATTGCTTTGCACCCCCGCCGTCTATGTGAAATATCACGCATGATTCATACAACTTGCGGAGGATTTCGCCAGTATGAATTGTTGTTCCGGCCAACAAAAAAGGCGCGGGGAACCTGTCCCCGCGCCCTGATTGTCGAAGAGCCGAATATCAGGCGAGCTTGGTCGCGATGCGTGCCACGTGAGCCCCCTGGTAGCGCGCCGCTTCGAGCTCGACTTCCGAAGGCTGGCGGGAACCGTCGCCGTCCGTGATGGTGGATGCACCGTAGGGCGATCCGCCCTTCACCGCTTCCACGCCCATCTGTCCCTGGAAGGCATAAGGGAGGCCGGCGACGACCATGCCGTGGTGCAGCAGCGTCGGAATGAAGCCGAGGATCGTCGATTCCTGCCCGCCATGCTGGGTGGCGGAAGAGGTGAAGACCGAGCCGACCTTGCCGACCAGCTTTCCGTTGAACCAGAGGCCCCCGGTCTGATCCCAGAAATTGCGCATCTGCGAGGCGACGGTGCCGAATCGTGTACCCGCGCCGACGATGATCGCGTCGTAATCGGCGAGTTCGTCGACCGTCGCGATCTCGGCCTTCTGGTCGAGCTTGAAATGCGAGGACCGGGCAACCTCCTCCGGCACGAGTTCCGGGACGCGCTTGACGGTCACGTCCGCGCCGGCCGACTTCGCGCCTTCGGCGACGGCATACGCCATGGTTTCGATATGGCCGTAAGACGAATAGTAAAGAACCAGGACCTTTGCCACGAAACATCTCCTTCGTTGTGGGCGATAACCCGTTTTGTCTAATCCCCCATGTAGCACTCGGCCCGACGACGAACAGATCACGGCTGCGAGACGCAGTGTTCACCATCCAGCACAACGACACGTGCGAACGACTTTCCGGCTTTTCGTGGAGAAGGTCGCTGCGGCGCGCTTCTCAAACCGGGCACGGCCCGCTAGATAGGTATGACGATCTCTTCCGGGACAACCTCCATGACTGACGACATCAAGACGGCCGCCATGCTCGCGATCGGCGACGAACTCCTCTCCGGACGGACGAAGGACAAGAACATCGGCCATCTCGCGGACGTTCTGACGCTCGCCGGCATCGATCTGAAGGAGGTCCGCATCGTCGGGGACGAAGAGGATGCGATCGTCGAGGCACTCGATGCGCTGCGCGTTCGTTACGACTATGTCTTCACTTCCGGCGGAATCGGACCAACCCACGACGACATCACTGCCGATGCCGTCGCCCGTGCGTTTGGCGTTGCCTGCACCCATGACGCCGAGGCCATGCGCCTGCTCGGCGAAATGTATGCGCGCCGGAACATGGAGTTCAGTGAGGCGCGCCAGCGCATGGCGCGCATGCCGGAGGGAAGCCGCCACATCCCGAACCCTGTCTCGACCGCACCGGGCTTCATCATCGGCAATGTCTACGTAATGGCCGGCGTGCCGCAAGTCTTCCAGGCTATGGTGGACAAGGTGATCTCCACCTTGCCGGCAGGCGCCCGGGTCCTCTCGCAGGCCGTTCTCTGCCCCTACGGCGAGGGTGACATCGGCACGGCGCTCGCGGCCGTTCAGAAGGCGCACCCTTCGGCCAGTATCGGCTCCTATCCGAAGTTTGACGGCGAACGCTTCTCGACCGAACTTGTCGTGCGCTCGCGCGACAAGGCCTTGCTTGAGGCGGCGACAGCAGCGATCACTGCGATGATTGAGGAAATCACAGAGAAAAAACAGTCCGTTCACGACGAACGAGGGCATCCGGCCGAACCTGTCTGACCGACCTTTCTTCGTCGCGCGGATTGACCGAAGTCAAGGAAGCGCGCGACAATCGCGGCATAGAATTCTGATGCGGGGCTTCCCCGCGTCACCGCTGAGGAGGCAATCATGGCATATAAGACCATTCTCGCCGTCCTGGACACACCCAAGGACGCGCGGCAGATTACCGAATTCTCCCTCTCCATCGCCGAACAGTTCGGTTCCCATGTCATCGGCCTCCACGCGGAAGCCATTGCCTCCGTACCGCTGGTGGCGCCGATGGAAATCCCGGACCCGACAACCGTTCAGGCGCTTCAGGACATGGCGCATGACGAGACGGTGACCATCGAACAGTTCTTCCGCGATCGTTGCGCGCGGGAAGGCATCTCCTACGAGTGGCGCAGTTTTCTGTCATCGGCCGGCTTCAATGCCGCGTCGCTGGTCGACAGCGCCCGCAGTTGCGACCTCGTGATCGCCGCTCAGGGAGACGACAGCATTCTCTCCGAAAGCCGGTCAGAGCTGGAACACTTCCTGTTCGAAAGCGGCCGGCCCGTCCTCCTCGTCCCGTACATCTTCAAGCAGCCGAAACCGATCAAGCGTGTGCTGATCGCCTGGAACGGTTCGCGCGAAGCGGCGCGGGCGACCTTCGACGCTCTTCCCTTCCTGAAGAACGCCGACACGGTCGAAGTGTTCTCTGTGGAGCCGCCGGAGCAGAGCGGCCGCTCCACCACGGTCGCCGGCGCGGAAATCGCCGCCACGCTTGCCCGTCACGGCATCAACGTGACAGTTTCGCAGGCGGCATCGGATGCAATGCCTGCTCCTGCGGCCATCGAAAACCGGCTGTCGGACAGCAGTATCGACCTTCTCGTCATGGGAGCCTACAGCCACAAGCGGTGGTGGGAGGCACTCTTCGGCGGCGTGACCCGCACCGTGCTGGATTCGATGACAGCACTGACACTTCTCTCTCGCTGAGCGAGTTGTGCGGCGCTCTTGCCAGGCGCCGGCAAAACCCGGTAATAGCAGCGATCGAAGACAGAAGCCCGGGGGCGACATTCGCGCGGCACCGCTCGCGCGAATCGTGTTTTTGGCCTCGAGCCGGCACGAGGACGATCGCTTCCGGCAGTCCGTCCGAAACCCCGCCGGCTCTCCGGCGCTGCCACTATCGAACATCTTTCGGAGTCCCAGAATGTCCCTCCCCGATAAAGCCTTTCCCGTTTCCTGGGACCAGTTCCATCGCGATGCCCGTGCGCTTGCCTGGCGCCTTGCCGGCCTCAACCAGGAATTTCGCGCGATCGTCTGCATCACGCGCGGAGGGCTCGTTCCGGCTGCAATCATCTCGCGCGAGCTCAATATCCGCCTTATCGAAACGGTCTGCATCGCCTCCTACCACGACTATGTGAGCCAGGGCGAAATGAACGTGCTGAAGGGGATTGCAGCCGACCTCATGGAGAACGGCGGAGAAGGCGTTCTGGTCGTCGACGACCTGACGGACACCGGAAAGACCGCTTCAGAGGTGCGCGCGATGCTGCCCAAGGCGCATTTCGCCTGCGTCTACGCAAAGCCGAAAGGTGTCCCGACCGTCGATACATTCGTGACCGAGGTCAGCCAGGACACCTGGATCTACTTCCCCTGGGACATGGGCTTCACCTATCAGGAGCCGATCGCCAAGGGCCACAGAGGCTAAGGCTCTTCGCAAACCGAACGAACGAAAGGCGCCGGCGAGAGATCGACGGCACCTTTTGTGTTCGTTTCGACGGAGACCGGCAGATCTCAGATGACGAGGAAATCCTGGTAGGTCAGCGCGAGGCCGGCATTCAGATGCGCGAACATGACCCTGCCGCCTGCGGCACTGCCGTTCGAGTCATAGTAGAGATTGCCCGTGTCGGTCTCGTAGATGATCCGGTCGTTGGAGTCGTGTGCGACGCCTGCCGTGCTGGCGTAGAAGGCAGAGGAAGCGAGCGTTCCGGTTTTCGTCAGCGTCTTGAACACCGCGTTTTCCAGCCAGATTGTATCATCCGTAACCGAGAAGTCGGTGACCGTGTCGACGTTGCTCGACGAATTCAGCGTGGTGTTGAAGACAAAGGCGTCCGCTCCCGCTCCGCCGACCAGCGTGTCATTGCCGAGCCCCCCGTAAAGCTTGTCTGCGCCGGCTCCGCCACTGATCGTGTCGTTTCCGCCGACACCGTTCAGAATGTTGTTTCCGGTATTGCCCAAGAGGAGATTGGCGAGCCCATTCCCCACCCCGTTTATGTTCGCCGTGCCGAGGAGTGTCAGACGCTCGATCGTTGTATAGGCTCCGAGCGAACGAGAGATCGTCGACGTGATCGTGTCGATACCGCCGACATCCGAGACCGTGTCGTTTTCGGCTCCAAGAACATAGACGTCGTTACCCAGGCCTCCGATAAGCCTGTCGGCCCCTGCTCCACCATTCAGGACGTCGTTGCCAGCGCCGCCGTCGAGAATATTTCTGCCACTGTTGCCGACAAGCACGTTATTCAAACCGTTGCCGGTAGCATTAATGTTCGCCGTGCCGAGCAATGTCAGGCGCTCGATCGCCGAGTAGCCGGCCAGCGACCGAGAAATGGTCGACGTGATCGTGTCGATACCGCCGACATCCGAGACCGTGTCGTTTTCGGCTCCAAGAACATAGGTATCGTTACCGAGTCCTCCTACCAATTTGTCTGCACCGGCCCCGCCGTTCAGGACGTTGTTGCCACTATTGCCGGTGATGATATTGGCGAGCGCGTTCCCCGTGCCGCTGGTGTTCGCGTTGCCGGAGAGGGTAAGTCGTTCCACCATCCCGTAGGCAGCCAAGGAAAAGCTGATCGATGAGATGACCGTATCGGTTCCACCCGCGTCGATAATCTTATCCCCCAGATCCGACATGATGTAGATGTCGTTGCCGATGCCGCCGTTCAGGGTGTCGGCACCACCGCGCCCATAGAGAATGTCGTTTCCGGCTCCGCCGGTCAGAACGTTTGCCGCGCTATTGCCGTAGATCCTGTCATTGCCCGAGCCACCGATCGCGTTTTCGATAATCGTTCCGCGGGCGATGCCGAGATTACCAACCAGACCAGCGACATCGGAATAGGTCTCGGGATTGAGATCGATCCGCTGCGCGACACTCACCCAGCTGAAATCGATGGTATCCACGCCTCCGGTGTCGACGATCGTTGCTGCAATCGGGTCACCGCCGGCGAACGAGCTATAGCTATAGGTCGTATTTCCTGAATTGATCGCCGTCGTGCCGTAGAGATCGCGGATCGCCAGAACGTCGGCGATCATCGGCGTGATGATCCAGGCAAAGCTTGCGTTCACATAGGTATTATCGTCCTGCGAAAAGTACGACATGATCGTCGCCTGCCAAGAGTCGTTGAGATATGCGTTGTCGACCCCGTAGGTGGCGCCACCGTTGTACGGGCCTGCATGTCCGAGGCCGAGGGCGTGCCCGATCTCGTGAATGTAGGTCTGCATCGAATAGGTGTCTTTGGTGAGACCGTACCAGTTGATCCAGTCCGTCGAGATGTTGACTTCGGAGGAGAGAATGGTGTTGCCGCTGGTCGTGGAGTTGGACCAGGCCTCGTAACTGCCGGCGTCGTCGAAGGTGATCTGCGCTGAACCGGTCGTGTAGGAGAACTTCAATCCAGAGGCGGCGGTCCACGCTTCGAGCGCCCATTTGGCGAACTGCTGACCGGACGCCGTCAACGCCGTGATGTTGACGGTTATGGTCCCACCGGCGCTGACGGCGAACTTGCGCCAGCTCGCGCCCTCCGAATTCCAGTAGCCGTCCGTCAGATACGCGGCGATCTGGTCGTTGCTGTAGACCGGCAATGCAGCCTTCGTGACAGTCCCGGCAAACGACGTCGAGACGGCGGCAAACATATCGTTCACCCGGTCGGACCCGTCCTCATCGGCCGAAGACGCGTGGTTTGCCGAACGGGAGCCGGCGTCCATGACCTGCAGGTCATAGCTGCGTTCATGCATTTCAAATGCATCCATGCCATTCAGGTTCCTTGACATATTTCGCTAGCCCCATCGTCAAAGCCTGTTGAAATCAATGTCTGAAACTTGCACCAGATCGCGGGCAAACTTCGCGATCGTCCGGGCGTTCAGCCCGGCATCCGAGATGCTCGTGCTGATGGTCGGACCGTGTGTAAAGCTCCCGCCGGATTGCCCCGCCCAAGAAAGCCTGCCGGAGATCCGCCGCTCGTCGAGCGCAACGATTTCGAGCCGCACGGCAGACCCGGCCGGCGGAGCGGCCAGGCGCTTGCGTACCTCGCCCTCGACAGAGGAACAGGCCAGCCGAAAATTTTCCGCCGCAACGACGCCTGTCGCCGCCTGGCATTCGAAGATGAGTGATTCGGCATCCGCACTGCCGGCCATCGACGTCACCACTACAAGGGGCAATAGCTTCCCGATCTTCTTCATAATCTGGCCCTGCATATCGGGCAGCAGCCTACGACACAGCCTTTAGCAGACCGTAAATCCGAGAACTCGCGCATGCGTTGTGTCGTTAACGCATACGCGCGTCTCGTGCAACTGCAATACTCTGCTAGCGCAAGATATCGACGCGATCGTGGATATCGTGCGGCGAGAACGTGACAGCGGGCCGCCCCTTGCACCCCGTCACCGGAGGATCCAGCGGAAAACACAAATGATTCCATCAAGATCGCCAGTTTCCCCGTTTTCCACAGATGAACACACAAGATGTGGTGTTAACCATTTCGACACAAACCAGCCCTTGACGGAATCGGCCGTTTCAAAGTTAATACATTCTTATGTTGCGGCGGCGGCTGGACCGGGATTAACGAGACCGGTTCGTTCCAGAAAAATCGCGATGCGAAGCGAGGGGGCAGTTCACATGACGTGAGCGCAACCTGCAGATATTCGTGCGCGGAATTTTTCGCCAAAGCGCGATGCGGGGACTGGCGGAAATAAACTGTTAATACTATATTTAGTGTTTGCAGCCACATTCACCACAAGATACAGGTCGATCATCACAGGAATGATTCACCTGAACAATATGAAGTGAGACCGGCTGCACGCGTCGAACCGAGTGGCCGGACGGGATTTGTCGCGCCGTCTGGCGCCGAACAACGAGGGACGAAGGCAGATGCGCATCGAACGCCGATTTACCAAGCCGGGTCAGTCGCCCTATGCGGAGATCGAATTCCGCAAGGCGGTGAGTGAAATCAAGAACCCCGATGGCTCGACGGTCTTCCGGGCTGCCGACATCGATGTGCCTGCGCAGTTCAGCCAGGTCGCGACCGACGTGCTGGCGCAGAAGTATTTCCGCAAGGCCGGCGTTCCGAAGATCGTCAAGAAGGTCGAGGAGAATGACGTTCCCTCCTTCCTCTGGCGGTCTGTTCCGGACACCGAAGCGCTGAAGGCGCTGCCGGAGAAAGAGCGCTACGGCGCCGAAACCGACGCCCGTCAGGTCTTTGATCGTCTCGCCGGCACCTGGGCCTACTGGGGCTGGAAGGGCAAGTATTTTTCGTCGGAAGAGGACGCCCTCACCTTCCGCGACGAACTCGCCTACATGCTCGCCACCCAGCGCGTCGCGCCGAACTCGCCGCAGTGGTTCAATACCGGCCTGCATTGGGCCTACGGCATCGACGGTCCCGGCCAGGGCCATTTCTACGTCGATCCCTTCACCGGCAAGCTCGTCAAGTCGAAGTCGGCCTACGAGCATCCGCAGCCGCATGCCTGCTTCATCCAGTCGGTCGAGGACGACCTCGTCAACGAGGGCGGCATCATGGATCTCTGGGTGCGTGAAGCGCGCCTCTTCAAATACGGCTCCGGCACCGGCTCCAACTTCTCCTACCTGCGCGGCGAAGGCGAAAAGCTTTCGGGCGGCGGCAAGTCTTCCGGCCTCATGAGCTTCCTGAAGATCGGCGACCGTGCGGCGGGCGCCATCAAGTCGGGCGGCACCACGCGGCGCGCCGCCAAGATGGTCGTCGTCGACATCGATCATCCGGACATCGAGGAATACATCAACTGGAAGGTCAAGGAAGAGCAGAAGGTGGCCGCCCTCGTCACCGGCTCGAAGATGGTCGCCCGGCACCTGAAGGCGATCATGAAGGCCTGCGTCAACTGCGAGGCCGACAACGGAGATTGCTTCGATCCTGCCAAGAACCCGGCACTGAAGCGCGAAATCCGCGCCGCCAAGAAGGACCAGGTTCCGGAAAGCTACATCAAGCGGGTCATCCAGTTCGCCCAGCAGGGCTACAAGGACATGGAGTTCAAGACCTACGACACGGACTGGGATTCGGAAGCCTATCTCACCGTCTCCGGCCAGAACTCCAACAACTCCGTCTCGCTGAAAGACGACTTCCTGCGCGCCGTGGAGAATGACGGCGATTGGAACCTGACCGCCCGCAAGGACGGCCGCGTCATGAAGACGCTGAAGGCGCGCGACCTGTGGGAAAAGATTTCCTACGCCGCCTGGGCGTCGGCCGATCCGGGCCTGCACTTCAACACGACGATGAACGACTGGCACACCTGCCCGGCCGCCGGTCCGATCCGCGCGTCGAACCCGTGCTCGGAATACATGTTCCTCGACGACACGGCCTGCAACCTCGCCTCGCTCAACCTTCTGCAGTTCAAGGACGCCAAGACCGGAAAGATCGCGATCGGCGACTATGAACATGCCGTGCGGCTGTGGACCGTCGTGCTCGAAATCTCGGTGATGATGGCGCAGTTCCCGTCCCGCCAGATCGCGGAACTCTCCTACGAGTACCGCACCCTCGGCCTCGGCTACGCCAATATCGGCGGCCTCCTGATGTCCTCGGGCATTCCCTATGATAGCGCCGAGGGGCGCGCCATCTGCGGCGCGCTGACCGCGATCATGACCGGCGTCTCCTATGCGACATCCGCCGAGATCGCCTCGGAACTCGGCCCCTTCCCGGGCTATCAGCCGAACCGCGACGACATGCTGCGCGTCATCCGCAACCATCGCCGCGCCGCCCATGGCCTTTCGGAAGGCTATGAGGGGCTGTCGGTCGACCCGGTTGCGCTGATCCACGCCGATTGCTCCGACCCGGCGCTCATCACCCATGCGACCGCCGCCTGGGACAAGGCGCTGGAACTCGGCGAAAAGCACGGCTACCGTAACGCGCAGGTCTCGGTCATCGCGCCGACCGGCACGATCGGCCTCGTCATGGACTGCGACACCACCGGCATCGAGCCCGACTTCGCGCTGGTGAAGTTCAAGAAACTCGCCGGCGGCGGTTACTTCAAGATCATCAACCGCGCCGTTCCGGAAGCCTTGCGCACGCTCGGCTATTCCGAGTCCCAGATTGCCGAGATCGAGGCCTATGCGGTCGGCCACGGCAATCTCAACCAGGCACCGGGCATCAACCCCGGCACGCTCAAGGCCAAGGGCTTTACCGACGAGAAGATCGAAGCCGTCAACGGCGCGCTGAAGGCCGCCTTCGATATCAAGTTCGTCTTCAACCAGTGGACGCTCGGCGCCGACTTCCTGAAGGAGACGCTGAAGGTCACCGACGAACAGCTTTCCGACATGAGCTTCAACCTCCTGGAGCACATCGGCTTCTCGAAGAAGGACATCGAAGCCGCCAACATCCACATCTGCGGCGCGATGACGCTGGAAGGCGCCCCCTTCCTCAAGGCCGAGCACCTGCCGGTCTTCGACTGCGCCAATCCGTGCGGCAAGATCGGCAAGCGCTACCTTTCGGTCGAAAGCCATATCCGCATGATGGCGGCAGCCCAGCCGTTCATCTCGGGGGCGATCTCCAAGACGATCAACATGCCGAACGAGGCGACCGTCGAGGATTGCGGCAGCGCCTACATGCTCTCCTGGAAGCTCGCGCTGAAGGCGAACGCGCTCTATCGCGACGGCTCCAAGCTCTCGCAGCCGCTCAACGCCTCGCTGGTCGAGGACGAGGAAGACGAGGACGCCATCGAGGATCTGATCCAGCAGCCGGCCGCCGCCCAGGCGGTGACGGTCACGGAGAAGATCATCGAGCGGGTCATCGAGCGCGTCACCCGCGAACGCGAGAAACTGCCGAACCGCCGCCAGGGCTATACCCAGAAGGCGACCGTCGGCGGCCACAAGGTCTATCTGCGCACCGGTGAGTTCGGTGACGGCCGCATCGGCGAGATCTTCATCGACATGCACAAGGAAGGGGCCGCCTTCCGTGCGATGATGAACAACTTCGCCATCGCCATCTCGCTCGGCCTGCAGTACGGCGTGCCGCTCGAGGAATATGTGGAGGCGTTCACCTTCACCAAGTTCGAGCCGGCCGGCATGGTCATCGGCAACGACGCGATCAAGAACGCAACCTCGATCCTCGACTACGTGTTCCGCGAACTCGCCGTCTCCTATCTCGGCCGCCACGATCTCGCCCATGTCGACACGTCGGATTTTTCCAATACCGCGCTCGGCAAGGGCATCAAGGAGGGCAAGACCAACCTCGTCTCCACCGGCTGGACCCGCGGCTACAAGCCGACGCTGGTCGGCGGCACGGGCGTCGACCGGTCGCTCTCCGAACCGAAGGGTGCCTCGACCGCCGCTCCCGCCAAGGCTTCTGCCGGCGGCAACGTGACGGCCTTTGCCGGCTCCGCCGCCCGCAAGCTCGACACGACGGTCGCGATCTCGACCTCCGAGATCGTCTCCTTCAAGCGGGACTACGAGGAACGCGCCGCCGAACTCGCCGAGGAGATCGAGGCCGAGACGGTGACCGACGAGACCGGCCAGGAAAAGACCGCCCTCTTCTCCGACAAGGCGGCCGCCGACGCGGCATCGGCCAAGGCGGAGGCAAAGAAGGTCGAGGCCGAGCGCCGCATGCGCTCGATCGCCCAGGGCTACACCGGCAACATGTGCTCGGAGTGCCAGAACTTCACCATGGTGCGCAACGGCACCTGCGAGAAGTGCGACACCTGCGGCGCGACGAGCGGGTGCAGCTGAGCGGAGACTGCTCTTGAGCACCCTTATTGAGAAACCGACGCTAGTACTGGCCAATTGGCTCTAGTACTGGCCATTTTGGAAGCAAGAACTGGCCAACTCCACATACGGCCACCTCCGGGCACTGAAATGTGCCCGGAAAATGCCCCTCAGAACAAATCATGAAACAAACGGGGAAGTTGGATCACGCCATTAGCGCCACCCATCCGTCATTCAGCATTCGAACTGCCACAAGGCAAGCCAAAGGAAGTTGTAATGAGTTGGTCCCGTCAAAAGAGTCTCCAGCGTATCCGGTCATTTCGCGCTACCGCGCCAGCCACGTCGATCAACCTGAGAACCTTCGACCAGAGCTACATGACCGCCAGAGCGGCGACGATACAGGCCAAGATGAGGCTGGGTGGAAAGTCGGAGCCACTGATCTTCGACGTTCCGCCGGACACCGCGATCCAGGTTGAGGGAGTTCACGTCTACATTCAGATGCTGGACTTCGCGGCTGCAATGACCGACCGCGAACGTGAAACGGAGGCTAGCCATCGCCGTGTCCTTTCCATGCTCCACCTCAACTACGCAGCCTGCGATCAGGTCGCCGAACAATTCGAAGCTCAACGCGTCGATTTCCATGGCTCGCGCATGCATGCCGTCATCGTCTCTCCTCCTGGATCCGGCAACGAGAAGGAACGCGCTGAGCGCGCCCTTGCCTTCGCGGACGCCGCCAAGCGGGCGATCGAGGAAGTCGGTCGCACGACGGAAAACGGGCGCTATTCGACCCGCATTCGAGTTGGCGTTGACAGCGGGTCGGCCGTCGCCGTGAACAGCGGGACCAAGGATGAGCGAGAGCCGCTATTCCTCGGAGCGCCCGCGAACTACGCGGCCAAGCTCGCCGAAGGGAACGAGGAAGGCATCTTCATGTCGAACAGGGTCCGCCAGGAACTTGGACTACAGCCGCTATTCAGCATCGACACGCTTGCGGCCGAACGAGGGAACCCGACTTCTCCGATTGGCAACCTTGGCCTGTCGGCGAACAGTAGCTTCCAATCCAAGCGCCTCTCCGATGCCGCCATCATGACGGCTGCATCCCGCGCAAAAGCCCGGTTCGTGCTCGACGTAGGTACTGACGCAACCTTCTCGTTCCACAGGCATACGCCGCCTCTGAAGACGATCGACTTCGCCTGTCTAATGCCTTCGAACACCATCAGGATGGGACTAATGTCGATCTTCGGCGATATTGATGGCTTCACGAAGTACGTGGACGAGTGCATAGCTCAACACCGGATCGGCGAGATGGTTTCCAACCTCCACGTTATCCGCAGCGAACTGGCGGCCACGTTGTCAGAGGACTATTCCGGTCGCAAGGTGCGATTCATCGGCGACTGCATACATGGTCTTCTGGCCGAGGGCACTTCTCAGGAGACGGATGCTTCCGCTTCCGTCGTGTCGGCAGTTAAGGCCGCCGGCGGGATGCGCTCGAGCTTTGAACTCTGCCAAGAAGAACTCGATGGCATCGACAAGTTGGGCATCGCTATCGGTCTTGAGTTCGGCGAGACGCCCATCGCCCGGATAGGCATCCGTGGGGAGCGGAGTGTCCGGTGCTCGGTCAGCAGGGCGGTCTCACGGTCTGAAGAACTTCAGGGGAACTGCACTGGCGATCAGACCGCACTTGGCCCGACCGCGCTCAACCACGCTCCGGCCAGCATCCGGCGACTGTTCGAAGGTGGCGTCGCCTGGGGTCTTGACGCGGAATCGGTAGGGGAGCATCTCGGTTCACCGCCAGTCGTGAGCAGCGGGACCGTCAGTTCCGTAGCAGCTCCTTACAGCGCCGGAGAGCAGTGATTGCCGTTGGACCATATCCTCCAGGCGGCACCGGTTTGGTTCCGGGTCGCCAGCCACACTGAATCCGAGGTACTCGGGTCCGCGCATATCCTGCTCGATAATGCAGTCTGCTCGATCGAAGTGGATCTCAGGGTGCATGATCAGGGCGGCGAAATTGCGGTTCAGGAGCTGGTGCCTGGAACCTCTTATCCCAAGACATGCCATGAACGCCACCTTCAGTCGGATGAGCATTTCTGCATCGGGTTCAATGCGGGCAAAGGAATTGTCTCGAAGGATCACGCCGTCGTGTGGTGGGGTCTGCTTCGGCATTTTCTCAAGCTTCAGCGGGTGGCGGAAAGGACTGGCCGGTGGCCTCCGCAACAGGAGCTGGCACACGGAAGTGCGGGCGCGCACCAGCTCGCGGCTATCGCAGCAGCAAAGGATCTGGGCATCGAGGACGAGTACATGGACATGCTCGCTGGCCAGTCCGCATGGTTTGCCGACAGCGGACTTCAACTCAATGCGCGGAATCGATTGAAAAATAGCTGGCTGCCCTGCCCCGTCGGGTGCCGGAAGAACGGGAAACCGATATCACGTGCGGTCTGCTGTCGACCAGCAGCGGTTGCCGCGCTGATCACGCAGGAGCGCCTCCGGAGGAAGAAGACGGCGGACTTCCACTGGTTGGCGCGTGCCAGTGGAGAGCAATGCTGTGGAACGATGCTGAAATGCGGTCTGCGTGATACCCCACTTGATGGCGTGGTGTCTTCGGACAATTCGGGAGACGAATCCCAAGGTTCCATTCGAACCGCGAAATCTGGAGAGGCTTGAAATCCGATGGCTAGCGAGAGCTTTCTGAAGGATCGTGTCGAGACGTTGTTCCGCACTGAATTCGACCAGCGGGATGGCCGGGTTGTGCCGACGACGGAAGACGTGGTTTTGAAGAACGGCGCGGTGAAGATCGACGCTGCCTTCCTGTACGCCGACCTCGCGGGGTCGGCCAAATTGTCGAAGGCATGCCCATGGTCTACGACGGCGAAGATAATCCGCGCGTTTCTCGATTGCTCGACCCGCCTAATCATCAAGCATGGGGGGCATGTGCGTAGCTTCGACGGTGATCGCGTGATGGGCGTCTTCATCGGCGATTCCAAGAACAGTAACGCCTCCATCTGCGGGCGGGAAATTCACTGGAGTGTCCGCAAGATCATCCAACCTGCGGCGACGAAACAATTCAAGTCGATCTCCGACAACGGTATCGAGATACGAAACTGTTCGGGCATCGATGTCGGGAATGTTCGAGCCGTCCGTTCCGGGGTAAGGAACAGCAACGATCTCATCTGGATCGGAAAGGCGGCCAGCTTCTCCGCAAAACTGTCGGACGTGAGAGACGGAGCTTACTGCACTTACATCTCCAGCCGGACCTACAACAAGCTGAGCAAGGAAGCCAAATTCGGCGCAGAAGGGAAGAACATGTGGGAGGCGCGATCCTTCGACTTCGCTGATGAAACCGAAACGGTATACCGGTCAAATAACTGGAAGATGCCGTGAACCGGACAAAATCGCCCGACCATTGCCTGGAACAAGCATCTGAAGTTTCATAGGAGCCGTCATGAAGGATCGTTTCGAAGGCGAGAACCGAGCAGCATTGATCGGCAATCTAAAACGCCAGTTTGATAGCGGAGACGCCGACGTTGCCGAGGCGATCGCCTCCGGTGGGGAGCTCGTAGAGTTCAATGCGGGGGATGTCCTGATTGCAGAAGGCGGTGAAGACAACGATGTCTTCTTCCTGGTTTCCGGGCAGGTTTCTATCGTTGTAAAAGGACAGGAGGTCCGGCAGCTCAAGATGGGCGACCATGTCGGAGAGATGGCGGCGATCGAGCCTTCACAACGCCGCGCCGCTTCGGTCATCGCGGTGGAGACAGTGGTGGCTGTGAGAATGGCCGGCAGCGAATTCACCAAGCTGGCCGACAGATTTCCACCGCTGATATGGAGATCAGTCGCACAGGAACTGTCGAGGCGATTGTATGACCGGAACAGACATATGACTGCTCCAAACGAGAAGCCGCGTATGTTCATAATGTCTTCTATCGAAGGACTGGAGGTTGCCAACGAAATCCAGGCTGGCCTCCAGCACGATGCCCTACCAACGGTGTGGCCTAATGGTGTCTTCTGGGCGGGCGGCTATCCGCTGGAATCGCTGGAGACGGCCGTCGCAGAGAGCGATTTCGGCGTTGCTGTCGCGCTCTTCGAGGACATCGTCGAGACGAGCCGCGGCGATCGCAGGCCGACGATCCGAGACAACGTTCTCTTTGAGCTCGGCATGTTCATGGGACGGCTCGGCCGCCGGAGAAGCATCCTAGTGTATCCTAAGCTTCCCGGGCTCGTCTTGCCATCAGACCTCCATGGACTGACACCGGCTTCTTATAGCCCCGGCGAGTCCAAGGACTTGCCAGCGCTGCTTGGCCCGGTTTGTACCCAGATACGGAAGATCGTTCGCCAACTCGGTGTAAAGACTGGAGCGAACTGACCCTAGGCAATCAGGTCGCAGCTTCTACTGGGGGACTCGGCCAAATTCGATTCATCCTCATCTCATTCCGCGGGTCATGCCAGGGAACGCTGTTTCCAGTACTTTCTTCGGCATAAAATTCGGATGGACATTGGCGGACGGAAGGCGTTGCGTGTACAGACCGAATGTGTTGGGATTGAATTTCGGGCTGTGTTCGGGAAGGCGCAGGAGAGATTGTATCTTGATCTCCGCATTGTTCCGGGACATCACCTTTTCCGAGGATATTGCAGCTAGGATACAGATCTCGCTCGGCTTGTAGAGTTCCGCCGCGCGATCGACCAGCAATTCGAGATGTCTCTCTTCCGTCATTACCGCGGTGGCGACAATCAATCTTCTGCAGGCAAGATCCGGTTTGAACCTGTGTTCGCTGGTGATCAGTCCATGGAACTGGGATTCATCTCTCGCCGGAACGTCAGCAATCCACAAGCAGTGCGTTGCGACAGTCCTCCCGGCCCGACCGAGTGCGTCGATGATTGGGCCACAGAATGCGTCGAAATCGATCGAAAGCCCCATAACTCTAATCGGATCCGATCCGTTCAAAAACGCTAGTTTCTCGGACCAATACTTACCAAGAATCCCGACGGCATCGATCGTCTGCCGCGGATCGAAGCCGTATTGAACCAACGTTTCGATCGCCCCAGATATCTCTGGAGGATTTCCAGGCTTCTGCGTGCCTACGAAAATCAAAGCTGCTCCTCCTGCATCGCCATCATGATTAGGTCGCGAGCGCTTGTGGGCGTCTCTTCCAAAAGCCTGCGTTCGAACGCACACCAGTTGCGGATTACGACGAACCCCTCAAACTCATTTTCATCCCATCTGAGGTGATACGATATCTTGTGGCCATCGGCGTAGAGTTTCAAGATTTCGATCTCGTTGTCGAAGGCTATGATCCTGGAGATGCACTGCAACAGTGATTGCTCTGAAGACGCGAATTCCTTAACTGCACCACGAGACAGTTCACTGGCTCGTGCAAGCGTATGTGCTGCGGTTTCTGATCGCGGACCTTTCATCCATGCCAACTCGATCATCCACTGCACCAAATGGGCATTCCCTTCGCTCTGCACGCACAACATCAATTCTCGCGCCTTTTCACCGATCGTAGGGCCGTCTGGACTGCGGAAGGCTACCCATACCGTTTCCGGTAGGTACTTCGATTCACTGACGTGCAATGCCTTCGCGCGATCTTGGCGATGCGTCACGAGGACAAGACGATATGCACGGGACGTTTGATCCATCAGCGTCTTCTGCCGATCAAAGTCTGATTTCAGCTCCGGGGTCCACGTAAGGTCTTCGACGTGTTTAATCTGATAGAAAACGGTGATCTCAGGGGTGTCGACGACTACGTCATCAACGAAGGCAAACGCTCCCTGAGTGACGAGAACCTCCGCAGGATGATGAGCCGAAGTATTGAACTCCGCTGCTTCGTCGACCGAAAATGCGTATGCATACATGATGACTTCGTAAGCGCAGTTGAAGAGTTCGAACTCGTATCCCACAGGATTCGCCGTGCCGCCGCTTAACTTGCGAAGCAGTCGATCATACGCCTCGATCCCGAGCAGCTTCTCGATAGTTGCCTTGTCAAAATGCATGTCGAACCCGCCTCGCCACTCTGCTGTCACGCGCCTTATCCACAATGTGGGTTAACATTCGGAGCAATGCGGTCTTGTTCTGTTTCAGGAAGAATGGATGGCAAATTCGACGATCTCCGACCGCCGACCATGACAGCAATGCATATCAGCGCACGCAATGGTATCCGGCAGACGCTGCATGCAGTCCAACAAATGGTCCGATTAATCCAAATTCTGGTTCACTCTGACGCGCCAGTCAGTGATCCGGCGGGGAATCAGCTACCCAACGTCTCTTCATCGAGGACGTCCTCCAGTCGAAAGAAACCCCTTTTGACAATAGCAGCCTTGGTCTCCGCGACGTTGGGTACGAACATCACGACCGCGAGGTCTTGAACGGCGCGGGAGCAGCACACGTAGAAGAGCCGACGGGTACGTTCGATGACCGAGTCCTTCCCTTCCGCAATATTCTCATTGTCAGTCTTCGATAACTCCGTGATTCCGAAATATTTACCATAAGAAAACAGGGTCTGCCCCTTACCCTCCTCGTCATCGAGGAGAACCATGACCCTGTCGAACTCAGCGCCCTTGACGCCCTGCTGGGTGGCAAATGGCGACAGGTCCTCGATGTAATTCCGATATCCCCAAAGTTCGGTCGCGGGGCTTGCGAGAAACGCAGTCATTGGAGGATGCTCCGGATCGAGTTCATCGGCCGGGTTGACCGGCACGGCGAGATGCCGCGACATGCGCTCGTCCACGAGGAGCAAGGTAGACACGATAGCAAACGAGAGCACCTGTCTGACCGTCGTCTTGGGGTTAGAGAGGAGTCGATTTAGTTCGACTGTCGCTTCGTGAAGTCGCTTCAGCGTCTCGGCGATATCTCCGTGTGTGTCCGGATTGGAAAGGGGGCCCTTGTCACGCAGGATCGTTACGATCTCGAACTCGTCGCTAGCTCGTACGGCAGATACCAGAGGCAGGAGATAGTTGATAAACGGCCGCAAAGGCCACGCGGTCCCGTCGACAACACCGTCCTTCAGACTATCCGGCGCATCGTCGTTCAAGGAGGCATACAGGTTCGGGAATCCAAGCCGTGTCGCGGCCATGCGGTGCACGACCACCAGCGTCTGGACGTCGGCATCCTTTTGGTCGCTTTCCCATAGGGGATCGTCGTTCACCTGGGCCAGATATTTCCGTACTTGTCCGACACGGACGGTTCGATGCTCGTCCGCGGGCAACACAAAGATTCTCGCCGTACCCTCCACAGGGACGTCCTGGTCTCCCACTCGCGTCGTCCTGCCTCGAACCTGTTTCAGGCCATCGTCCTCGGCGCGGATGGAATTGATGACCTTCAAGACTCGTTGCGGACACCGGAAATTCTCCGGCTTCCGAATCTCGGTCCACCCTTCCTCAGGAGCGATGGCACCAGCACCAGCGGTGTAGATCTTCTGCATTGGATCGCCGAAGAACCCCAGGCAGAATCCATGTCCCACGGTCTGCGCGACAGTCCGAAGCGCGTTGATGAAGTCCGGCGTCGTATCCTGGCTCTCGTCCACGAACAAAACGGGGTATCGTGCAGCAAGAAGGTCTCGGAGAAGTTGCTTCTGCTCGATGAGGGCCGGGACGAGCTTGACGATGTCAGCGTGCCCCAGAACGCCATGCGCAAAATCGCTGCCGGTCCCGTAGGTAAATCTCTCCAGACCAGCGACGATTTCCTTCTGCTGGCGATACCTGATCAAGGCGGCCTCGATGCCCGGAAGCGAGGTCTTTCTAGTCTTGGGATTCGCGAAACGTTCGGTTTCCTTAGCAGTTTTTTCGTCGATCCGAGCAAGAACCCAGTCGCGGATGTCGGTCTGGAATGGGTGGATTAGGGACCACAGGAAACTGTGGATCGTGGAAACGTGGCAAAGGGGGTCGTTGCCGACATCGCTTCGGATTTCGTTGACGGCGATGTCCGTATACGTAATGCATGCGATCTGCTGCCCGCGCATGCGAAGCTCTTTCCCTCGCGTGCGGGACAGATGGGCCAGAGCCTTTATCAAGGAGGTGGTCTTTCCCGATCCCGCCCCCGCTATCATCACGAAGTTCGTTGGCGGGCGTTGGTCCAGCGCCGCGCGAAGGTCGACATCGGCCTGCGTGTCGGGCTTGCCGATCCGGCTCGTCATACCAGGAGCCCTTCATCGTCTTCGTGTTTTCCGTTGCCTTGCTCGTCATCGTCGGCGGGTTCAGGAGGTGTGACCTCCTTTTCCAACCATCGAAGGCCATCGGCAATATACCGCGGTACTAACCAATCCTTTGGATCTTGCTCTAGCAGCGCCAACGCGAAATCTGTCTTGTGGAAGTTCGAGCTGGCAATCTTCCTGTGCAGCCGCAGAGAGATCGCCGCGAGATCGAGCTTGGCCGCGCCCTGGATGCGAAGCTTGAGGTTCTTGCGAGCCTTGCTCTGCGACCAGACAAGATTTTCCAGTGCGAAAGCCTCCTCCAGGGTCCTACCCGCAAGGGCACGAACCTCCTCCTTCCACACGACGTCAACTGCTGTCTGGTACGAGACCCGAACAAGTGCGTCATGCGCTGCTGTCCTGACCTGGATGCAGTCTTCTTCCTTGGCGGCGAGCAGATCGAATATGAGCGTCTTTCTGGGCAGCCATTTTCTGAGTGTCTGGTTCGACGTCACCGCACCTTCAATGGCGACCATGCAGGCTGTTCCGGGGCCGGATTCTTCCTCGTCGTCCTCCAGTTCCTCCTCTTCGTCCGCGGCTACAGCTTCTGCCGCTTCTCCAATGGCAGCCTCTGGAACCGCCTGCTCCCCGTCGAGACCAGCGGCAGCCTGTTCGATGGCATCCTCTTCGGCTTCGACCCCAGGTTCCGCCCCAGGGAGGACGCTGTCGATGTCCGTAATGATCAGTGTCGTGATCCCGAGGAATTCCACGAGGCTCTTAAACCGATGTCCGAATGCCCCACCGATCTCGAGAACACTCAAGTATGCGGACCGGAGGCGGGGTGCCGCCGTCGCTATCATCTGTGGCAGCAGGAGGCGTTCGACGTTGCCTTCGACCAGCACCGCCGCGTCGGCGAAAAAGAGGTCGCAGTGGGTGAGCTTGAGATAGCGTTCGAGGAAGTTCCGGGAACCTTTTGAGGTCCCATGATAGAAGGCTGACAGGCTGAGTACGTCGGACGTCTGAGAGGCCATACCGGGCATGCGCCTGAAATACCGGATCGGGCGGAAACCACGCTCGTACAGGATATGGGACGAGTGCGTCGAAATCACGAGCTGGCTCGTATAGTATTGTGCGTCGGCGCCTTCGATTTTCAGGATGTCGAGAACCTTGCGGACGAAGACCTGCTGAAGCTGGACGTGCAGGTGAGCTTCCGGCTCCTCGATGAAGACCAGATGAATAGGCGGCCTGCTTTCCTCCACATCGAGCCATCTCGCATGGAGATCGAGCAGTTCGACGACCATATAGATCAGGTTCTTGAAGCCTAGTCCGTTATAGCGGTCGGGAAGCGTGGGCAGGACCCCGTGCCGATCGGCCTCACCGAGCGCATAATGGACCCTCGTCCCATCCTGCGAACTCATGATCGTCGCAGGATTGAGGGCGGTCTTGATGAGCAGGCGCGGATTGCCCAGTCCGGGATAGCCGAGCTCCGAAAGCCGGTCCAGCGTCGGGCCGAAGACCCGGCCGAGATGTTCGTTGAGCATCGTCTCGGAATCAGCCAAGGCCCGCTGAGCATCAAAATCCGCCACACGTTGCTCGAGGTTCCGCTGATAGAACCTGCCCAGGACTCGTGACAGTTCCTCGGCGCGCGTCCCGCCTGAGGAATCCGAAAGGTGGCGCTGCGCATGCAGGAAGTCGATCTTGACCAGACCGGAGAGAATATCTTTCCCGCCCCGCCCCTTGTCGGGCGAAATCAGGCGAGGGACATACCCTACGCGTTCGTGCAGTTCGTTGTCGAAGCATGCGCGGTCGAGAACATGATAGCGAAGTTCGAATCCTTGACGCAGTCTCAAACCACCTTCGTCACGTAGATAATCGCAAAGCGTTCTTGGCGAGGGATGGTAGTCGGGCGCGCCGTTCACTCCAGGACGAATGTTCGCTTCTGCAAGAGCATGCGCGGCCTGGAAATCGCGGAGCAGTGCCGCGGAATCGGCGGCTGCGAATTCGACCCGGATACCAACCGTGTTTCCAGTGAATGAGAGGCTTGGAAGGAGATCGACCACACGATGAAGGTTCGCCGGCTCTACGTTGAACCAGATGTCCATCGAGATTGTTGGAAGAACGGCGCCGGCGGTACCTGCTCCGAACTCATCGATCGAATCCCAGCAGTCCGAACTGAAATCATGGATCGAGAAGCGCTCCCGCGACGCGGCGGTAAAGAGCTGGAGAGCATGGGTCGCCGACGTCTTGCCGCTGTTGTTCGCGCCTACGAAGATCGAGATGTCGGAGGCAAGATCGATGCGGACATCTTTAAGGCGGCGGAAATTGCGGATTCGAATGGATTCAATATGCATGAACTTCCCGCCGGCAGCACTCTCAGGGATTGCACTGTATTCAAGATGCCACTGATTCGTCCAAGAGTAGATTCGCGAACCTCACGTAAGAACCGCGGGCTTCACTCCTCCAAATCAAGAAACACCTGTTCGGACGTGCGATCCTCTTTACCGCGAAGCACATCTCCAAAGCGGGAGTAAGCGGACTATTTTACTCCCAGATCGACACCCTTTGCTGTCCTCGGCCGGCCGAGCGCGTTCTTCAACCAGCACTCCTTCTTTTTGGAGACGTAGGCGAAGGCGCGGCATGCGTTGTCGCCGACGCAAGCGACGAAGCATTCCAGATAGTTGGTCTGCCTGATCCGCTTGTAGTCACCGCCAGGAATATCCATTCCCGAATAGCTCGTGAAGTCGGACATGATCACGTCCGCCGCCTTCGACGCCGAGTAGGCTGCGATCGCATCAGCGTTCCGGATCAGCGCGACAACATCATTCTTCAGGAAGCAGAACCGATGCCTCGCGTTATAGGTCACCGCCTTGCACTGACCGTCACTCTCGCAGGCCGCCCGACAGTCCTGAAAAGTCACATCCTTCAGCGTGGCGTAGTCGAAGCCGATGGCATCGTATCCGTGAGCGTCCAGAAGGGTCACCGAAACCGAGGATCTGGGAAGCGAAGTCACTGTCTCCTGTCTCTGCGACGAACCTTCGACGTCGGGTTTCCCGTAGCACAGCACCTGATGGACGGACGGCGTAACCTTGTCCGCGAGATCGGCGGTCGAAAACGTGGGTTGCCCCTCCTGTCGGTCTCCGGACTGGCTCGCGAGGTTCTGTGACTGCATGAAGAGATCGGCCACGGACGCTCGAATGGCGAAGTTGACGTTCTGTGCCGTGATCCCGATCTGATCGGCGGCCTGCTTCGAGAAGGTGGCGCTCGTGATCCCCAGCAGGAAACCGTCGCGATCCACGACGGGGCCACCGGAATTACCGGGCTGGATCGGCGTCGAAATCTGGATGTAGCGGGTATCGTTCTTGAGACCAGCGAGCGCGTTGACATTTCCGGTCGTGATCTTCACGGAGTCCGCCAGCAGATCCGCGAGGGGATAGCCGATGGCGACAATGTCCTCTCCCAATCGGATGGGCGCACGCCTGAAGGTGAGAGGAACCATGGGGGTGTCTGCGTTCACCTTGATCAATGCGAGATCGTTCGCCGCATCGATCCTCGGATCGGTCGCAACGCCCCTGCCCTTCACCTCCACGCGGTCGCAACCATCTACGACATGGGCGTTCGTCATGAGCCAGCCGTCCGCGGTAACGGCGAATCCTGTTCCGGAAGATTTCGGTTCCTCGGCGACGGCATCCATCACCACCGCGACAGCAAGGATTCCAGCCACAACAATCCGCGCAGATATCTTCATCGTCAGCCCCTCAATACAAGGCAACCTAAACTCTCTGGGCGAAGGAATTCAATGAGCTCATTTGCGAAGGTAGCTCTTTACCCCGCTGTCGGTGTAGCAGAACTGTCCGCCACGAGACCCTGTGCAGAATGACCCTGAACGACACAGGCACTCTTCGTCTGCCGCCGGGGCCATCGATTGCGATGCGCCACCCATCAGCCCCATGGCACCGCCCATCGTGGCGGCGCATGATTTCTTGCTGGCGCTCACCGAGCCGTCGTTGCAGATGAACGTATCGCCACGGCAACCTGCGATGCCACCCTTCCTCCCACTGCAGGGAGTATTCGCCGCCTGAAGACTTGCTGCGTGCATAAGAGCAGTGGCGACCACGAGGACGCGCCAAGTACCATGGCAAGCCCGAAAGCGCTCTATCGCTCCGACGAAGATCATCATGCGGGTGCGGTTGTCGCCCCCAAGGTGAGCATTCCATCACGAACCTGCAGGGTCCCCTGCTCCTTCAGCAGTTCGATCCGGGACACGATCAAATCTCTCAACTGACTGCTGGTGGCGCGGAATCCCAGTCCCCTCGCAATGGCATTGACGGCTTCGTCCTCGGTCGCGCCGAAGCTCGTCTCGATAATCGAGGTAAGCCCCTCGTCGATTTCCATCGGCGGGATCATCTCGATTCTGCGCAGCCCGGACGCGGTGACCATGTTGCGGTCGCGCATGCGAACTATGGCGCCTGGCCAGAGGAGGAAATCTCCTGAGCGAAGAATCTCACCCGAATTCACGGCGACACGAATGGCGTTGCCGACATGCGCATCGATCCGGCTTCCTGCCCGCTGGAGACCCCAGGCAGTCCGGATTCGGGTCACCACCTCGTCCCTATGCACGGGGCCTTCGACCTCGACCGTCTCCTTGATCAACTTGACCAGTGTCCCTGTCGGAGCTTCATGAAGCTCGCCCACGATATTTGGCTTCAGCGAAGCCTCCTCGTAGAGGTTCGAGCCACCTCCATCGGTCGATACCGGCTGGAGACCGATCTCCGTCACAGTGGCGCGTTCGATTGTCACGACTTCCACCGGAACCGCCCGAGAAGATGCATGCGTGTGATCTGCTCCAGACAAAGCATTCATCTTGGCCTGTTCGATGGCGGCAATCAGGCGATCGAGTTCGGCCTTAGGCCTCTGGAACCAATCCGAACTCCATATGCGGTGGATCGTCCAGCCATGATCCTCAAGCACCGCTTGTCTCAGTCGGTCACGGTCACGCGCCGAACGGGAGTCATGGTAGGATGCACCGTCGCATTCGATCCCGATAAGGTAGCGGCCGGGGACCGCATCGTCAGCCACGGCAAGGTCGATGAAGAACCCGGCAATGCCGACCTGCGGATGGACCTGGTATCCCCTCTCCTGGAGGGCCGCCATGACCTGTTCCTCGAACACGCTTTCCATCGCCCGGTCAGAGCGCTGTGACATTGAAAGCCGCCCTGTCCGCGCGTAGTGGAGGAAGAGCTTGAAGGCAAACACGCCCTTACCCTTGCCGCGTTCGAGATCGATGTCCTCGTCGGTGATGGAAGCATAAACCTCGCAGCGTCGCTTGGCGCGGCTGATCAGGACATTGAGGCGGCGCTCGCCTCCTTCGGCACCCAAGGGCCCGAAGCGCATGCCCATGTAGCCTTGGGCATTCTTTGCATAAGCCACGGAGATCAGCATCACATCGCGCTCGTCGCCCTGGACGTTTTCGAGGTTCTTCACGAAGAACGGTTCGTGGGGATGAGAGTGGAAGAATTCCTCGGTCTGAGGATTGAGACGGCGCAGTAATTCCAGTTGGTCCTGGATTTCGCGCCGCTGCTTGATCGAGAACGCGGCAACGCCGAGCGAAAGATGCGGCGAATGCAGGGCATGGCGGATGATCGCCTCGGCGACGACCTTGGCCTCCACCTTGTTCACGCCATCCTCGAACACTCCGCCCGGCACATGATGGAAACGCAGCCCCATCCCGGCTTCCTGCGTGTATGGGCTCGGCACGATGAACAGCTTGCTGTCGTAGAATTGCGAATTCGAGACGGCAATCAGCGACTGGTGGCGGCTGCGGTAGTGCCAGCGCAGCATGCGCTCCGGCAGACCGCGGGCCGAGAAGAGGCCGAGGATACTCTCAATGTCGGAGACTTGAGCACCCTCCTGATCATCGTCCTCCTCGGTCGCCCCCGACGTCATTTTCGAGAAAAACTTCGTTGGGGGTAGCTGGCGTTCGTCGCCAACGACGACAACCTGCTTCGCACGGGCGACAGCGCCGAGCGCATCGACAGGCTGAATCTGACTCGCTTCGTCCATGACAAGGAGATCGAAGTCGAGAACGCCCGGTGGAAGGAACTGCGCGATCGACAGCGGGCTCATCATGAACACTGGCTTCAGGGCCTGGATCGCGGGCGATGCCCGCTGCATGAGCTGTCGGATCGGCATGTGGCCGCGACGGCGCGCCATCTCCGCACGCAGGACACCGACAGGTCCGATACCACTGATCGAGGGAATTTTCCGATGATGCGCCCGCACGACTTCCAGTCGAGACAGGCTCATGCGGCTGCGGTCGAGCGATGCGAACTCACCGACCAGTCTGCCATGCACCTCGCCATCGAAACGGGCGAGTTCAGGATCCTGGGTATGCTGACGACGCAGGATCGCTTCGTAGAACGCCATTTCGAAATGAGGAATGATATCGGACGGGGAAATGCGGCCGTCCTCAAGACGCTCGACAAGGGCACCGACACCCATGTTCGCGGCATCGCCTGCACGGCCATTGTAGGCAGCAAACTTCGAAAGCTGCTCCTCGTTCTCGATCCAACGGAACAGCTTGGCGCCGATCTGGGACAATGGCGCGCCGGCCACATCGCTTGTTCCAAAGAGCACATCCAGGTCCGCCTTCAGGAACTGAAGGATTTCCGACATGGTGGTCGCGAAGGCTTCTCCTTGAGCTGCAGCCTGCCGCGCCTTCTCGGCCACCCCCACACGATCGGCGACACGAGTAACAAGAAGCCTGATGTCGCCATTCCGCGATATCCAGTCGCAAATGACGGACAGCTCCTGCCACTCGGACAAGGAATCCTTCCAAAGCCCCCCGAATGCCGCTCGGCCGAGATCCGCCGACGCATCAATGGAGCTTCTGCGAGCCTGGGCGGCCGCAAGCCGCTCGATGGCAGCAATCCGGCCTCCGGCATCATCCGGCAGGGTGCGCACAAGAGGCGAGAATGCGCGGTCAGCGCCCGCGATCTCCTTGATGACTGCGACCGCCTGCGTCAGTACAATCTCATCTGGCCCGATAGCATTGGGAAACAATGCTCCCGTCCCGTCGCCCAGATCGCTCCAGAGCGAAAGCAACAGCCTCCGCGTCTCCTCGAGCAGCGTCCGAACATGCTCGCAGCGCGCGGCTACGGAGGACTTGTCGGTCAGCCTGCTTGCTATCATCCTCGCTTCAGCGCCCACGCCCCGGAGACTCCTCATCCAGAGCACCAGACTCTCAAGTGGCTTCGGATCGGATCGTTCGCCGCGCCAGTCTGCGCCGAATGCCGCGCGTCCGAGGCTGTCGCCGTCCTTGATGACAGATCTGGCCTCCTTGCCCTTTTGAAGAAGGTCCAGCAACCGCACCGTCTCGGCCGGCGGCGTCTCGGACATGACGGTCTTCAGAAGAGCCTTCGCCTTGCGCCAGTCCCCGCTGAGGAACTTCAGGAACTTGTGCCCATGCATCGCGACGGCGGTCCGGGTTGGGACCAGATCGATATCCCACGCCTGATCGGCAATCTTGCCGGAAATATCCGTCCTCACCTGCCGATAGGTGGCGACCGCCTCGGCGAGATCGCTTGCCTGATCGAGGCCCCGCTCCCATACGGCAGCGACGAAAGCATCAGGGCTTGCATCGGGAGCATCCGCAACGCGCTCGCCGATCGTGACCAATCGGCCAATGGATCCCAGCGTTGCCGATGCATTCACACCCAGCATCGTCTTCAGTGAAGCGGCAGCGTTCAGGAACCTCGGCAGCAGGTTGTCCAATTGCGCGAGTGTCGCAAATCCGGACTGCGGGAATGATTTCGGCAGTCTGCGGAACGATGTCACAAGAGGCTGCGGATCCGTCTCCCACGCCTCGTCAAGCATCTGCGCCCTAACCTGCTCGGAAAGGCGCTGGAACTCCGCACCGCCCCGGATCACGTTGGCGATGTCTTGGAGCGACGTTTTCCAGACAGGATTGGCCAACGCTTCGGCCGGCTGACCTGCCGGGCAGCTCGCGACACGCTCTGCGAGCGCGAGGTCGTCCTTGAACCCTGAAATCGATGCCGTCGGCTCACGATGGAGTACATCGGTCACGTCCCCCATGGAAGCAGTCAACTTCGAAAGGTCCGACGACGCATCCGACAACCTCTTCGTCAACCTCTCCAGATCGAGCGGAGTGATACCTGTCACGCCCACACCATGCCAAGCGTGCTGCGAGGGCAGACCGATGTCCTCGATCCGCTGGGCAAGTTCCGAAAGGATGGCGACAATGCGTTCCCGGAACTCGGGAGTCCACGAGATGGAATCCGCAAGCTCGATGTCCGACGGAGGCATTCCCAAGCGCCTCAGGCGCGACAGGTGGCCCATGACCTGATACGGGGACAGTTGGTATGGGCGGTAGACTTGGTGAAGCCGAGCCGGATGGGCGTTCAAGCTGTTCCTCGCTTCCACAAGCCGGCGGTCCAGGGCATCGGCGGGTTCACCCTTCGGCGCTCCCAGTTCCCAGACATGCTGCAGTTCCGCAAGGAACGCCCTTTTGTTGGCCTTGTTCGAATGCAGTTCAAGGCATGCGTCGCCCACACCTGCCTGATCGAGACGGCGCTTCACCACTTCGAGCGCAGCCATCTTCTCGGCAACGAACAACACGGTCTTTCCATCCGCCACGGCGGACGCGATGATGTTGGCGATCGTCTGTGATTTCCCGGTTCCAGGCGGACCCTGGATGACGAGATCCCGCCCTCGCCTGGCTTCATGGATCGCGATGGTTTGGGAACTATCTGCGTCAACGATATGAGTCATCTCGTTTGGAGAGATGTGCTCGTCGATCCGAGCATCGTCAGGCAGCAGATCGTCGGTGCGGGAGAAGCCGTTGGATACGAGCGAGGTGATGAGCGGCCGGTCCGTAAATTTGGCATCCTTGGGCCAGAGGTTCGGATCCAGGTCGCGATACATCAGGAACTTCGCAAACGAGAAGAAGCCGAGGACAATATCATTTGGCTGTACCGACCAATCGGGCTTGATCGACACAGCGGCAGCAACCTGTTCGGCATAGCGCTCGAAGGAGAAGTCATCAGACGCTTCGAAATCCGGCATGCGAATCTTATGAATGCGGTCCAGGAAGGCTTCGAGCGACAGATTGGATGCGAAATCCTCAGACCGCGCCCGTAGCTTGAAACGCTCCGCCGCGCTGCCGCGTTCCAACGCGACAGGAACCAGGATGAGTGGCGCATAACGAATGTTCTCGGCGTTGTTGGGGTCAATCCACTTCAGCGTACCAAGCCCCAGGTAAAGGATGTTGACCCCTTGCTCCTCCTCTAGGGTGCGGGCATCGAAATGGAGATCGAGGAGGCGCTTTTGAAGCGCGTTGGGGGTCATCCGGGTCTGGAGCTTGGTGTCACCGTGTCGAACAAGACGTCCGCTATCGTCACGCTCGTCGTCATCCGGAAGAGCAAGTTCGATCAGTTCTTCGGCTGCATCACCATCCTTGGGCTCGCGCCCCTTCGCCCCTGCCAGGAAGGTCATCGCCTTTCCTTCGGTGACAAGTATCCTGAATATTTCGGAAGACTGCTCGTCCACGATGTCAATGGTCTTCGCACTTTTCGAGAAGCGCGGCACGTTCAGAAGCCGGTTTCGGGCCGACAGATCAAGAAGTTCCGTTCGCGCCCGTTCAATCTTAGCTTCGACAGACAAGTTGCTTTGGAAAACGGATTGCTCGGATCCATCCCCGGAGTTCAAAATAGTGTCGTACATTTCCTCAGCCCTCTCCATGACAAGTCATGCATAAAGAAGGCCAACGGGTCCAGTAGCCAAGCCGTCAACTTCTGCTTTTATTCCCGGAATACCGCTTACTAAAGTGCCAGTGCCCTTTGCAGTTACGGGTCAGATCGACAACCACACTCGGCCAGCCGGGGATTAACGGCGCGAAGACCGGGTATCATTGCACTCGTCGCCAACCGAATGATGAGGAATGACAAAATCGACCGCACGACCGTGGTAAACAAAACGCGACGCTCCGGTTCCAGCTCGCTTCGAATCCCGAAAACTACGTCCGCAGCGCGAATGAACTGCCCCCAGAAAAATCGTGAGGGAAGCGGCACACGTTGAGGGATCTGGGCGGTCCGCTCAAACGTCGACGGGCGGTAGATGAAATATCTCTCAGCCCTCTCGCATGGGCGGGGTGTCGCCTTGGCGCTTCAACGACTCGTGGTTGCGTCGCTCACCGACAACGATGCGTTTGCCGCGGCAAGGTTCGAACCCGAGCGCTCAAGGACTTCGGAAAGCGTTGGCTCCATCACCGCATCAATAAGAGTGGCGAGGTCTCTCACCGAGATGACCACGCCCCCTCTTCGGCCGCCGCCGATCGCCCGTGGGGCGCCCTCACGGGCACGCCTGAGCACTGCACTCAGACCATCCCGCACCACCCCGCGAACCGTCAGCGTTCCGCCCGCTACCTCGACAAGCACGCGACCGAGATTTGACGTTAAATTCCGTTTCGAAACGCTGCGCGTGGTTTTAATCTGCTTGAGAAGGCATCGATCCATGGCTTTAGCTCCGCTTTCAGGTCGGACTGACGATAGCCGGTCACGACAATGGTCCAACGCGCACGTCTCCGGGGCAGGAAAATCCGAGTTGCGTGCAAGCCTTGCGTGCAAGCCTTGCGTGGCCTTCTGTACCTACCGATATGGGAACCGGAATCGGACTACCGCCCATTGCACTCCTGACACCGGCTGCTGGTATGGGGTCATATTGGCAGAATGCGGACTGCACCGCCTCCGATTGCAGGCGACAGCATGAATACACTTGCGCAGTCCGGCTTCCTATTCAATATTCCAGATACCTCTACGATCGCGAGAGCGCATTTTCGCAGGAAGTATGGGGAAGGGCTACGGTGCGGGGGCGCATTTGCCATTCTACATTCGCAAATCGGTTTCGGCGGGGCCGTTCCGCTTCAACTTCTCAAAGGGAGGAGTCGGCGTCTCAGTGGGCGTGAAAGGCCTGCGCATCGGCACCGGTCCCCGCGGGCACTATGTTCACGCAGGGCGCGGAGGCCTCTATTATCGCGCCACGCTGGGCAACGCCGGGCGAAGCCCGTCTTCGCCAGGGACACCCCATCGATCACCGGCGCCTCAGGTGACTTTCGACAACGATGACGTCGCGATGATCGAGATCGAGTCCGGCGATGTCATGCATATGCGCGACGAGTCTTTCTCGGAACTTCTCAATGAGATCAACTCGAAGGCCGGCCAGACGCGTTTGTCCAATGCACTGGCATGGACGGCTGCGGTAATCGGCCTTCTGGCAGGAATTGCAACGGGCGGACCCGGCCTGCTGCTCTGCATCATCGCACTGCCTGGCTGGGCGATCGGCAACTGGTTCGACTCCTATCGCAGGACGACGGTCCTCTACTACGACCTAGAAGGTGACGCGGAGACAGCGTATACCCGCCTTGCCCAAGGGTTTGATGGCCTCACGGGGTGCGCCGCCAAATGGCACATCGAAGCCGGAGGCGCGATCCAGAGTCTCACCGCTTGGAAGCGTAACGCGGGCGCTTCTCACCTTGTAAACAGGAAGGCGACCACCCTCGCCTACAGTCTGCCTCCGGTGATCAAGAGCAACGTCACTCCCCCTGCTCTGCATGTGGGCAAGCAGGTCATGTTCTTCATGCCCGACATCGTGCTTGTCCAGCATGGCAGCCGGGTCGGTGCGGTCAACTACGCCGATCTGAATGTCCGATGGCAGGACTCCCGGTTCATCGAGACCGAGCGCGTTCCGAGCGATGCCAAGGTCGTGGACCACACCTGGAAGCATCCTAACAAGAACGGTGGCCCCGACCGCCGCTTCAAGGACAACAGGCAGATCCCGATCTGCCTCTACGAGACGATGCACTTCACCAGCGGCAGCGGCGTGAACGAACTCGTTGAGTTTTCCCGAACTGGCGTGGCAGTCGCTTTCGTTGAAGGGTGCCGAATGCTTGCGGCATTGCCCCGAGAGCGCCTGGCGCTCCAGCCCGCTACGCCCGCAGACGATCCAATCGCGGCCGTTCCCGCTGTCGAGCAGGTAAAACGGCGTGGTAGCCTCAGGGCCGCAATGTTTACGATCCTCGGCATCCTGGTGGGCGTTCCGGTCTTCGGGGTCATATTCGCATCCGGGAGCAGGCAGCCGGCAACCGGACAGCAGCCTCCGTTGATTGCTGAGACAGCCGTCCCCGAATCGGATGAGGCCAAGGCTCCGCTTCCGTCACTGGACGTCATGACCGTATCCTCGCCTCCGGCGGCAGGTACCGCTGCCACTTCGCTCTCGACCACCTCCTCTCCGTCCTCGGTCGCCATAGTCCGGTCCGAAGCGACCGAGAAGAATCCCTCCGATCATTTGGAACTCCGGTACACGCAGACTGCAGTCAACCTTCGCGACGGACCCGGTACCAGGTTTGCCGTCATCACCGTCATCCCCAAGAGCACGCAGGTCGTGGTGATGGCGGTCGAGGGAGGCTGGAGCCGCGTGCGGGTCGATCAAGACAGACTAGGGTGGATGGCAAATTCGACGATCTCGGCAAGTCCGCCCCCTCGGCAGTGAGCCGACTGTCTGCGTTAGAGCTTCGCTCCGAGAACCATAGGATCGGACGGCACCGAAAGGCGCCGTCCCATGTCGTCACTTGTCAGGAAGCCGTCTGATCCCCGGACGATCCGTTGACCAGCCTGAAGACTTCGCGGCCAGGAACGAAATCACGGTCCATGAGAAGTCCGGCGAGTGTCTTCACATCTTTCATGCGGGCCTGAATAATCTCCTCAGCTCGTTCAAGCTGCTTCGCGAGAAGCCGTTCGACCTGCCGCCGGAGCACAGGATTCTGCCTTCGAAGCTCGTCGAGGTCCTTTGACGTCGATACATCGCAGTAAAGGAGCGACCCGAGGCCCAGGCTGGCAAGCATGAGAGTGGCAAGGTCCGAAGCCCGCTGAAGGTCTGACCCATCGACACCGCCTGAGCCCTCGAGAACATCCCCGAGAACGACCTTTTCGGCAGCCGTACCTCCGAGCATCATCGCGATCTCGTCGAGATAGGATTGACGGCTTCGGCGACGTGTTGTCTGCCTCCGCCATTGAACGTACCCAATCCTACCATGGCGATGACCCATCTCTTTCGCGACGACAATCATTTCGATCTCGGCTACAGCGAGTTCGAGACCGACCAGGGCATGTCCGGCCTCATGCGCGCATGCTGCCCAACGCTCGTCGATTCCGAGAACAGCGACGGGCGGTACAAGCGCCAGTAGATCCTGCACGCTGAGCTCCCTACCCTGTCTGCGTGCGATCCGGCGAGCATCCTTCGCGACCTGCGCGATGGTGGCTCCGGTATAGCCACTTGTTGCTCGGGCTACCTCCTGCAGGTCTTCCGGCGGAAGCACTTTTTCGAGATGCATGGAGAGCATCTGTGCCCGTGCCGCATGGTCGGGCAGACCAATGGCGATGTGACGATCAAGCCGACCGGGCCTTAACAGTGCTGCGTCGATGTTGTTCGGAAAATTGGACGCGGCGATGACGACGACTCCTTCGCGTCCACCGGATCCATCGAGAAGTTCCAGCAGTGCATTCACGACCTGCATACTGTAGTTGGCGTTGTCGCCTCTGAATGTCCGGCGATCGCCAATGCTGTCGATTTCGTCCAGAAACAGCACTGCAGGAGCATTGTCGGCAGCTTCGCGGAAACTCTTGTGCATGGCGCCGAGCATGTCGCCCAAGTGGCCCTTGGACTGCCATCGCGCACTCGACGTGCCGAAAAAACTCGCCCTGCACGAGCGCGCCACGGCCGACGCGAACAATGTCTTTCCTGTACCTGGAGGACCGCTGATGAGAAGTCCGGCGTCAACGTCGCGCCAGGCGAGCTTGCCTGCCCTCCACTCGTCGAGATCTACGGCCAAGCTCAACGCCCATTCGCGGGCCTCCCCGTAACCTTCGAGCTCCTCCACGCGCGGTTCCCATGCAGGAACCTGTGGAACCTTCGACGCGTCCGTAAGCCTCGTCAGGACGATTTCGATCGGCCGCCCTTTCCGCAATGCCTGGAACAGCAGATTCGGAGGATATTCGCAGAGCTGCTTTGCAACATCATTGGCGATATCGATCTGCCATGCACTCTTCGTAGCGGACATCAGATGGATCGGCTTGACGGATCCCACGTCGAGAATGCGGTCCAGAGCGATTGCGACCTCGGGCGGCAGCTTGGCTCCCTTCTCGATCAGTACGACGACAGCCAAATTCTGGGCCAGGACCTTTCTGGCATCCTCGGAGTATGTCTCACCTTTTCGCCCCAGTTCGATGGTCGTTACGGTGTAGTGGATCAACTCATGTGACTGCCGCAAAACTGCCTTGGCCGCCTGCCGGTAGGTTTCCACGTCCGCGTCTGGTGGCAGCATCAGGCCAATGGCTCGGTCAATCCGCTGTGCCCGCAGGTAGAATCCGCACCGTCTCAGGGCATTCCTGATGGCCACGGCATAGGTTGTCACTTCGAGCGAGGCTTCCCGCTCTACAGTTTTCTTCTGCATGGCTCCCCTCCTACTTCGCCGCGCGCCTGACGACCGTTTCCGGTCCGAGCAGAGCTTCATCGAGGTCGACTTCGAGGATCCCCATGAGAATCATCATCGCGATTGTCGGCATTGGCTTGCTTTCGCGAACGACCGAAAGGCATTCCGCAAGCGTCAACGTCCCCATTTCCTCCAAGACCGCGAGAATTCGGATGCGATCACCAAGAGGTGCACCATAGCCAGCGTAGCGGATGAGATCCCTGGCATTCTGGAGCCGAGGCCCTCCCCCGAACTCGGAGAGGGACACCACCTGATATCGATAGCCCTGCTTCTCGGCTAACCTGGCAATCCAACTGACGATGCCGGCATCTGGGGAGCGGACATCCACGAGCAGTGCTTCGCTCTCAGTTTCGACAGCGAAATCGACATAGTGGTGTCGGGGATTCCGCGCCCCGGAGTCGTTGACGATAGGCTGCGGCATGCAGCGCCAAGCGGACACCTTAGGATCCAGGTCCAGCAAGCAGGCGTAATCGCGTGCCTGCTGCGAACGATACAGAGGACGACCAACGCACTTGAGCGTCGAATGAGGAAAACGGGGACGATAGTGCGGAGAAATGCAGACTTCATCGTCTGCAGAATGAGCGGTTCCAGTCGTCATGACGGCCTCTCCAACGAATAGCAATCTGGGCGGCGCCGGGAACGGTCCCGGAAATCCAATCAGTCAGCGTATTCGGAAGGTGGGCGTAAACGTCTTGCTCATAATGAGAACGTTTAGTGAACATTATTTCGGACGTCAACCAGAATTCGTCGCCGCGGTGAGACCGGGTTCATGAATGGGAGATCGCCAGCGCCTCTCTGCTGCAAGAAATGGAGGCTTTTACGGATTCCATGACTGGTGGTGCTCACGATTCAGTCATGTCCAGCAGTGCGGTGGGCCGACGCAATCGAAAATCGACACTCGCTCTCTTGTTGGTTTTGCCGTCGCCGGTTACGGTCCGTCACCGTAGTTGCAGAAATCTCGATCAGGGATTGGGATCGTCATCGTCGGGGAGAGGACCGGGACGGGAGAACAGTTCTTCCAGTGTCTTTTCTCCAGGTACGAACGTCACGTCAAATCTGCCGTCGGTGTCGACCACTCTCTGAGTGCCGCGTGTTTTAGCTGCGTCCAGCACCTCCTGGATGCGGGCCTCTGCCTCGTGTCTCTGCCAATCGAAGTTATGCGTCATCTCGGCCTCTCTCGGACGACATCATGCCAGCCTGCGCAGTATAGCGAAGGAATTCGATCTCACCCCGGAGTTTTTTTCAGGACGGCAGTTTCTAACCACAGGATGATGTTACCGTGCGGATAGACCCTATTCTTTTGGTAGATACGGACATCGTCAGCCTAATGGGCCGCGTGAAGCCGCCTCCTGGACTGCGCCCATGGCTCTTGCGTGTCGGCATAGATCGCCTGGCCCTCTGCTATCCCGTCATAGCAGAACTATTGCGCGGAGCCCACCTCCGGACAAAGGACGATCCACAGAGAGCGCTTCTCATCGCCAATTGGGTCGATGACCTCATGTCAATGGCGTTTCCTTTTCCGGAAATGACATCGCAGGTGGCTATGGTCTACGCCGGGATGACGTCTGTTCCCAGCTTGCGGCACATGTGGACCGTGCAGCGCGGCCAGAAGAGCAACAGGCTCGGACACGATTTGATGATCTCCGCCGTCGCCATCGCTCATCGTATGCCGATCCTCACCGGCAACGTCGACGATTTTCTCGAGATCAACGAGCATTTCCCCCTGCCCGGCGTGTACCATCCGATGGAGGCGCGATGGTTTGTGGATCCCGGCTTCGAGGTGCCGCTTCCCTATTTCGATCCAAGCGAGCCCGACCCGCACGAGAAAGCTCTGCCCAAGCTTCACAGGCCCAGCCACCGCAGTTCGTCCGAACCCGGAAACGATTCGCAATAGCGCCCCTAGGCGCTACTTGTCCGGGTCCTTGGCATTCCACCTCTTCAGGTTTTCTCTGCGTTTCCCCTGGGACACCGTCCTCCTACCGACCTTGGCTGGCACGAATCCAACCTTTGACAGCGCATCGCCAAGGGTTTCGTTGTCGGCCGCGATCGAGCCAGCGTCGCCGGCTTCGTCCCCATCCTTCTTTCCATGGTTTGGCATGCCAATCTCCGATTTCGACAGTCTGCCGCAGGGGATACTACTAGCTTTGGTCTACATACTAACCCATGTTGCCGCTTGCCTGAAGGACGCCGCTGCAACGTCCACGAAGGGTTGTCCGAAATTGGGTAACGATTGCCATCAGCGCCAGAGCCGCTTGAGCACATTGGATCCACCCAAGCTGCCGAACGCACCTGACACCTTCCCGTCGGCATGACCGGCTAGTTCCGAACAGGATAGCTAGAGTTTTAATCAATCCCTTTCCGGGACAGCAATTCCGCCGCTGTACGACGAACAGAAACGGAGGGCCAGCGATGGCGCGGAAAGGCAAAAACAAGCCGGTGCTCGATGATACCCAGGCGAAGGCCATGGGCCAGGCAAAACGGGAAATCCTGAAGGTCCATGCCGAAATCGGGGGACGATTCTTCAAACTTGGCAAACTCATCGAGGAACTCGCACACGTCGCCCCGGAAATCGACCTGCGGGAATTCCTGAGCACGGAGTGCGCCATAGACCGGGCCGAGGCCAATACGCTGCTGCGCTTCGGGGAGATTTTCCGCGGGCGGGAGGAAACCATAGCCAAGGTATACCTGCCGCCTTCCGCGCTCATGGCGATCGCGCACGCCGATGCAGCCACCCGCATTGAGGCCTTCACCCGAATTGATGCCGGGCTGCGACTGGACGCCGATGATGTCGACGCTCTCAAGACCGATCTCCGCCGCATGTCCCGGTCATACGACGAGAACCGCAGGGATGATCGGCTGTCCGCTCTCGAAGACAGAGCAGCTCAAACCGCTCGGCTGACCGCAAGGACCCTGGAACGGCGCGTGGACGGACTGCTCGACATGATCCACGAATTCTTCGAGGAGCACCTGCTGGTACCCGAAGGCTGGGGAGCCTACGAGTACGTAGTCGACATAGAAAGTGCCGGCTACAAGGCCAGCCATGCAAGGATTCGATCCGAGGCTGCCGCAGCATTCGATGAATTCGAACAGGTCTATGGGCGCCAGCACCTTCCAGGGCACGAATGGCGGTCCGCCCTCGCCCGGGGCGATGAACTCGGTCCCGGCCTTGCCAAGGCGCACCTGTCGCTGAAATCCTTTGCGGCCGGACGGTTTGGAGAACCGATGGGCTTCGATTTCCAGACAGACGAATCCCACACCATCGGATTCGACATCTGGGAGGGGCTGGTGTTCCTGTCTCCCGACACGAAGCAGATCGGAAGCCTGTGGAAGGATCCGGTTGCCCAACCTCCTTTCCGTCTGAACTGCGTGGAGATCTGCGCTGGTGCTGGCGGCCAATCCATCGGCCTCCATGCCGCAGGATTCGACCCTGTCGCGCTCTACGAGAACGACGACGACGCGGCAGCCACGCTTCGACGGAACTGGTACCGTTGGAAGGTTATAAGGAAGGACGTCAGAAATGAATCGTTCGTCCGCTATCGTGGTGTCGATCTGGTGGCGGGAGGGATTCCATGTCAGCCGTATTCCCAGGGTGGTGACGGACTGGGGAAAATGGACGATCGCGACCTGCTGAACGAAGCCGTGCGGGTTGTGCGAGAGGCGAGACCCAAGGCCTTCTTCTTCGAGAATGTTCCGGGATTCATGTTCGACAGGCATTCGGACCACCGGGCCCGGGCCCTCGCCGCGTTCCGCGATCTAGGCTACGAAGTCACGATCCAAAAACTGGAGGGCAAGGACTTCGGCATTGGCCAGGCTCGGACGCGCATCGTCATCATCGGCTTCGCGGACGGGCTGCTGCATCGCTTCAACATGCCCCGAGCCGTTGACGCGAGCACCGTCAATATATTGGAGGACCTGCTGATGGTGCATCGAACTCCTCCGGAGGCGCGACCTCGCAACGGCGAAACCGGAGATGGGTACTCGGTGGAACAGAAGCGTTTCGACGAGTGGGCGGACCACTGGATCGCGAGATATGGCCAGCGATACACACCAACCATTGCCGGGATCGCCAACGGTGCTCAAGACAACACCGCCAAGGCCTGGGCGGCAGCCGGCTTCGATGTCAGGAAGCTGGTCGACGGCCCGCCGACCCCCGCCGATGTCACAGGCATCGACTACCTCCCACGTCTCACGATCCAGATGCTTCAACGCCTTCAGAACTTTCCGGACGAGTGGGCATTCTCCGGAGACCGGAGCCAGCAGATCCGGCAAATCGCCAACGCATTCCCTCCCCGGCTCGCACGATCTATCGGGCAGGCGATCTACACGGCACTTACCGGGGTCACATTCGATCGGAAAACCCTGATGGCTTCGCCTCTTCCGCGCGGCTCGATCGGTGCATCACCGCCCAAGATTAATCTGAATGCGGGGCGGGATGTGCCGGATGATGGTGTGCCATCGGAGACCTGGAAGACGCGGTTCAAGCGAGGCGTAGCCGTGCCGGGCGACGGTTGGCCGGAAGGCGTCCCATATCCTGGCGAACGGACATGGGACGCATGATTGCGCGATCCTTTCGAAAGCAGAGGTCCCATCCCTTCGTCTAGCGTCTGCGCCTCGGGATGTTCCGCGGGTCGAAGAGTTCGCGGAATTAGGTAGCAACTGCCACCAGACTCCTGTCGGCTGAATATGTAGCTTCTTCGCCTCGTGTTAGGAGCTGATGTTCATGGGAATTGCGGACGAACTGAAGACGAAGCGCGCCGAGATCGGTGAACGCATCGAGGCGATCCGGAAAGAGATTGCGGAAATGGAACGGCAGCAGGCCGCCCTTGATGCTGTCATCGCGATTTACGAGCCGGATTACGCTGCATCAGCACCACGCAACCGTCGTGCTCGGAGGAAAGCCAATCCCAACGGTACCCTTGCCGAGGTCTTCAATGGCATTGATCGGCGCAGTTTCGTTCTGAGAACGCTGCGCGAGGCCGGAAGGCCCATCACGACATCCGACTGCGCGGTGGCACTGGCCAAGGAGGTCGGTCTTCCGTCCGATGATGCTCGGCTGGGCCAGATCGGAAACAAGGTCTCGCAGGTGCTTGACCAGCTTGCCAAGGCAAACCGCGTGCGGCGAGCCGGAAAGGTCGATGGACATCGACATCTCTGGGAGATTAATCAGGCATAATCGGGTGTCTAATCAGTAGGAACCCGGCGATCTAGGCCGTCTCGGGACTAACACCATCTTCCCATACGAGATCGGGCGGATGGTTGCCTTGCCAGTAACCGCACAGGTTCCGCGATGTCGGCCGCGACAGCGCCTTGTAGAGCATGCCCCAGAGCTGCAGGCCATTATCGACCCGGCGGTTGTCCTCGCGCCAGGCGATCTCGGCCGCATACCAGTCGAAGTAGCGTACCGAGAAACGGTGATGGATGCCGACATAGGCCCGCTGGATACGGGAGAAGAAGCTCTCGACGTGGTTCGTATTGACCCCGCCCTCGGTCTGGTATTCCTGGCTGTGGTTGACCCGGTGCAGCTCCTGCAGACCCTCGAGGTCGTCGTAGCTGAAGTGCTCGTCGGCGTGCAGCCGTGAACCCTTGCGGACATGCTTCTTGACCATCTCCCACGCTTCTGTCAGTACCGGAGCAATACTCCCCAATAGTGCCGTTTGAATCTTCCCCAGGTGCTGCGGCCGCTGGTCTTCCGGGGCGCGCCCCGGAAGACCAG
>NZ_QPIX01000004.1 GCF_003337715.1 Ciceribacter lividus | reverse complement strand
GAGATTTCTCTAGAACGAAGGACATCGTCGCCAGCAGCGCCGCCGCCCTCGTCAGTGAGCGGATGTATAATCCTACCCCCTCAAACAAGTCAACAGACCACTACGGATTTTTTCAAAGAAATTTCCAAACATCTGAAAAATATAGGCATTTTCGCGTTTCAGGTAGCCGTGACTCAAACCTCGCGCCCAAAGCCCCCTCCCGCAAAGCATGGCTCCACACAAAGCCCGCGGCGAAGCGGCAGGCGGCATCGGCCCGTCACATGACCAACGAGACAAGGAAGGGGCGCAAAGGTCTCCTTATGTGGGCGGGCGGACCTGCGATAGAGCCGGGACAGCGCTCGCCGCGCGTCGTCCGCGGAACGCGTTCGCGCGTGTCCGCCCCGAGAAATTCACAATCAAGTGCTCTGAAGCGACGTGGACAAGGAATCGCGGCACGCGACGACCCGTCATTTGACGAGCACCGATCAAACGTGCAGATTTCGCGGCCAGATGCTAAGGAATGGAGCGCACTCTTGAACAAACGGAGGCAGGCGGCATGATGACGGACCGCAATATGCTGCGGTCTCTCGGCACCGAGCCGCCGATTCTTGCCGACGGCCGCCGTGCGCCGGACCGGCGGGAAATCTCGTTGCGCTGGCTGACCGGGACCTTCCTCACCGGCATCACCTCATGCGTGCTGATGGGCGTCGCATTGTTTGCCGCGCTCGATGGTCGCCAGCAGCTCGCCATTCCGGCGGAAGCCTATGCGGTCGCCGGACCGGACCAGAACGAGACCCAGGAAACCGCCAAACGCGGAGAACGGCTTCTCGGTCCGAACATCGCGGCAAGGCCTTCGGACAAGGCGATTCTCGAAGTGCCGACAGTCATTCACGAGGGAGAGACCGAAGTGGTGCGTCGGCAGCCCTTCATGCACGTGAAGATGAGCCTCGCCGCCAATTATACGGTTCAGGAGGACTATCCGAGGTTCGACCCGCTGGCGATCTTCGCAGACGACGGCGAAAAGAGCACGGCGCCGCGAACCGGCAGCCTCTACGGTTCCGACGTCGAATCCCAGGTGAGCCTAAGGACCGTCGCCTTTCCGGTATCAGGAAACGTTCACCCCTACGCCGGCGAGATGTCCTTCGACGAGGTGGAGGAGGCAGTTCGCACCAACGGATCGGTCTTGACCGACGGCAGCACGCAGATCGCCGCACTCTACTACATCGACCCGCAGCGTTTCGCCGACGACAGCGGCGTCGACCTGACCACCGGATTGGCCGCGCGCATCATCGAGCAGAACATGTCGGTATCGGCGCCCGAGCCACTCACGCCGCAAACACCCGAATATGCCGACGACATCATCCCGGTTCGCCGTGCGCAGTCGGTGGATGCCGCCATGATCGGCGCGGGCTACCCGCGGGCGGAAGCGGAGGACGTCGCACGCTACCTCGGCCCGCAGATCGGCGCGGACGGACTGTCCGAGGGCGACGTCCTCAGGATCGGCCTCATCCAGAAAGGAGAAGAGGCAAGGATCGTCCGTGTCAGTCTCTACCGACACGCCACACATGTCGTGACGCTTGCGCTGAACGACGCCGGCCGCCTGGTCGTCGGCAGCGAACCGCCCGTTCTCGACGCCGTTGCGTCGGCCTTCGACGACCGGCCCATGTCAATTCCGGCCGGTCGCGACCTGCCGCGGGTATATGACGGCATCTACCGGGCGGCCATTTCCTACGGCATGAACCAACAGATGACAGCGCAGATCATTCGGCTGCTTGCCAGCAATGTCGATTTCCAGGCACAGCTGAAGCCGACGGACATGCTGGAAGCCTTTTTCTCGGTGCCCGACGAGAACGGCCAGGCCACCGAGGAATCCGAACTTCTCTATGTCAGCGCCCGTTTCGGCGACACCCTGACGACTTTCTACCGCTTTCAGGACCCGGTCGATAATTCGATCGATTACTTCGATGCCGAGGGCAAGAGCATCCGCCAGTTCCTGCTTCGGAATCCGGTACCGAACGGTCGCTTCACTTCCGGCTTCGGTATGCGCCGCCATCCGATCCTCGGCTACTCCAAGATGCATACCGGTGCCGATTGGGCAGCCCCCCGCGGCACGCCCATCATCGCCTCCGGCAACGGCGTCGTCGAAAAGGCGGGCTGGGACTCGGGTGGCTATGGAAACCAGACCCTCATCCGACACGCCAACGGTTACGTCACCTCCTACAATCACCAGAGCGCGATCGCGAAGGACATCAAGCCGGGCGCGAAGGTCCGCCAGGGACAGGTGATCGGCTGGGTCGGAAATACCGGGCTTTCGACGGGCGCCCATCTGCACTACGAGCTGATCGTCAACGGCACCAAGGTCGATCCGCTGAAGGTCCGTCTTCCCGGCGGGAAGTCCCTGACGGGGGATGCGCTCGCCAAGTTCGAAGTGGAACGCCAGCGCATCGATTCACTGCTTGGCAACGTCGAGCGACAGAAGCAGCTAGCCGCGCGCTGAGGAAAGGGAAACGACCGCACAGCGATCCGGCTACTCATGAAAAATGGCGGCACGCAGGCCGCCATTTCGTTGTCGCTGTTCTTGACGGGTCTGCCGCTTACGCCGCTTCGTCCGCCAGTTGCCGGACGCTGAACAGCAGTCGATCCGAGCCGGCGGTGATCGTCACTTTCGAACTGTCCGGGATTCGACCCGAGAGAATCTGCTCCGCCATCGGATCCTGGACATATTTCTGGATGACCCGCTTCAGCGGCCGAGCCCCATAGACCGGATCGTACCCCTTGTCCGCGAGCCAGTTGCGGGCGTCGTCGCCGAGCTCGACCCCGATCTTGCGTTCGGCGAGAAGGGCCACGAGCCGCTTCATCTGGATATTGACGATTGCTCCCATTTCCGTCCGCTGCAGACGATGGAAAAGGATGATCTCGTCGACACGGTTGAGGAATTCCGGCCGGAACGATGCCTTGACCACGTCCATCACCTGATCGCGGACCTGATCCGTATCGGAGCCTTCCGGCAGGTTTGTCAGATATTCCGCACCGAGGTTCGACGTCATAATGATGATCGTATTCTTGAAATCCACGGTCCGGCCCTGGCCGTCGGTCAGGCGGCCGTCGTCGAGAACCTGCAGGAGAACGTTGAACACATCGGGATGCGCCTTCTCGATCTCGTCGAAGAGGACGACCTGATAGGGCCTGCGCCGCACCGACTCGGTGAGCGCGCCGCCTTCCTCGTAACCGACGTAGCCGGGAGGTGCGCCGATAAGGCGGGCAACCGAATGCTTCTCCATGTATTCCGACATGTCGATGCGCACGAGAGCGGTGTCGTCGTCGAAGAGGAAGCGGGCGAGCGACTTGGTCAGTTCCGTCTTGCCGACGCCGGTCGGGCCGAGGAAGATGAAGGAGCCAATCGGGCGGTTCGGGTCCTGCAGCCCGGCACGCGACCGGCGAACGGCACGCGACACCGCCTGCACCGCATCGCCCTGGCCGACTACCGATTTCGCCAGCTCGTCTTCCATGCGCAGCAGCTTGTCGCGCTCGCCTTCCAGCATCTTGTCGACCGGAATCCCGGTCCAGCGCGACACGACATGAGCGATCGCGTCCGGCGTCACGACTTCCTGCACCATGGCATTGGTCGTGCTGTCCTGCGCCTCGGCTTGCGCCAACTGCTTCTCAAGATCCGGAATGACGCCGTAGGTCAGTTCGCCGGCGCGCTGGAATTCACCCTTGCGTTGGGCGATCGCCAGTTCGTTACGCGCTTCGTCGAGCTTGCCCTTGAGCTCGGCGGCAAGGCCGAGCTTCTGCTTTTCCGCCTGCCAGCGCGCCGTTAGCGCATCGGCCTGCTCTTCCAGCGACGTCACCTCGGCCTCCAACCGCACCAGCCGGTCGGCGGACGCGCTGTCGGTTTCCTTCTTCAGCGCCTCGCGCTCGATCTTCAGCTGCATGATGCGGCGGTCGAGCTCGTCGAGCTCCTCGGGCTTCGAATCCACCTGCATCCTCAGCCGCGAGGCGGCCTCGTCCATCAGATCGATCGCCTTGTCCGGCAGGAACCGGTCGGTGATGTAGCGGTTCGACAGGGTCGCTGCCGCAACGATCGCGGAGTCGGAAATACGCACCTTGTGGTGTTGTTCGTACTTCTCCTTCAGCCCACGCAGGATCGAGATTGTATCCTCGACGGTCGGCTCGTCGACCATCACGGGCTGGAAACGACGGGCAAGCGCCGCATCTTTTTCGACATGCTTGCGGTATTCATCGAGCGTGGTCGCGCCGACGCAGTGCAGTTCGCCGCGCGCAAGGGCCGGCTTCAGGAGGTTTGAGGCGTCCATCGCGCCGTCGGCCTTGCCGGCGCCGACGAGCGTATGCATCTCATCGATGAACAGGATGATTTCGCCACTCTCCGCCTGCACTTCGTTCAAGACGGCCTTCAGGCGTTCCTCGAATTCACCACGGTATTTCGCGCCGGCGATCAGTGCCCCCATGTCGAGGGCCATCAGCCGCTTGTCCTTCAGGCTCTCCGGAACGTCGCCGTTGACGATACGCAGAGCGAGACCTTCGGCGATGGCCGTCTTGCCGACGCCGGGCTCGCCGATCAGGACCGGGTTGTTCTTCGTCCGGCGTGACAGCACCTGGATGGTGCGGCGGATCTCGTCGTCACGGCCGATGACCGGATCGAGCTTTCCGTCGCGTGCTTCGGCCGTGAGGTCGCGAGCATATTTCTTCAGAGCATCGAATCCCTGCTCGGCACTCGCCGTGTCGGCCGTGCGACCCTTGCGGATTTCGTTTATGACCTGATTGAGAGTCGTCGCCGTGACGCCGGCCTTCTTCAGGCTGGCGGAGGTCGATGCAGACGGCTCGATTGCCAGCGCCAGCAACAGGCGTTCGACGGTGACGAAACTGTCACCGGCCTTCTTTGCCGCCTCTTCGGCGGTCGAAAACACCTTGGCGAGCGGCTGCGAAAGATAGACTTGGCCGCCGCCACCGGAAACCTTCGGAAGCTTGGAAAGCGCCATGTCGTTGGCCAGACGCGCTTCCTTCGGATCGCCGCCGGCGCGCGTGATGAGAGACGCCGCCATGCCCTGATCGTCGTCCAGAAGGACCTTGAGGACGTGTTCGGCCGTAAATTGCTGATGGCCTTCCGACAGTGCGTGGGTCTGTGCCGACTGCAGGAAGCCGCGAACCCGCTCGGAATACTTCTCGATATTCATCGCCTATCTCCACGAGCTGCACTGCCCGCAACGGCACAATGCAGCGGTTAAGGATCGGGCCCCCTGAACAGGCGAACCCGCGGGCGTGTTCGCCCTTGTGATCGAGATATGGGGAAAGAATTTCGGCGTTTAAAGAGGAACTTAAACGAAAAACTCCAGCACATGGCCAGAGTTTCTCGATCCTTTACTTCGCAACAGCGGCGGTCGCCTATTCGGAGGCAGCCGCGGCCAGCTCCGGCTTTTCTGAACTCGACTCGGCGTCAGTCGATCCTACCTCACCGGCATCATCCGCCTGCGCGCCGCCACCACCGCCGCGACGCTGGCGGCGCGGACGCGAGCCTGAATTGCGACGACGAGGCTGCCGTTGCTCGCCACCTTCCTCCGCAGCCTCTTCCGCAGCGGCGACCTCCACCGGCGTTCCCTCGATCACGGGTTGAGGACCGCTTCCGGCAATCTCGGCCGCACGCGGCGCAGCTGGTGCCGCATGATGAACAGTCGGTTCATCGAGGATGTCCATGTCATCGACATCTCGGTCGGCGTAGTCCCCACGGTCATCGCGCTGGAAACGCTCCTGCATCTGCGCCTGAGCGGCAGCGATGATGCGATTGTAGTGCTCGGCGTGCTGGAGGTAATTTTCCGCCATGACACGGTCGCCGGAACTCTGGGCATCACGAGCAAGCGCTGCATACTTCTCGGCGATGTGCTGGGCAGTACCACGAATCTTCACATCGGGACCGGAGCTGTCATAGGTTCGCGTCAGCGGATTGGCGCCCTTGCGGTTGAAGTTGCCGCCGCCGCCGTTGCCGCCACGCCCGCGACCACGCTTGTTCTGCTGTCCTGGCCTCATCGATTATTCACCTGAATTCTCTTGATTGCTGATAGATTGGCTACGCTGCCGCATCTGGTTAGACCGGATCAAAGCTCCGCGTGCCGCGGGCATGGTGCGCCATTGCTTCATCTGCCGCTGGTGAAAGCCAAATTAACTGATCACGCAACGGGATCTGCTTGCTTCGCGAAACTCCAAAGGAGCCGAAATCGAAGCCGCCCCAGACCCGAACGAATCTCTGTTCATTCCCCGCTGCCCGCTGCGTGCCCGCAACCTAGCCCGCTTCCTTCGGAAAACCAAGCGTTTTCTTCGCAAGTCGGAAACAACTTAGCACGCGCAGCAATTTCGCGTCGTGAACAGCAGGACCCGGTCATTGCCGCCATAGTCGCGATGCGCCTCGAGCAGGGAAAAACCTGCATTTTCGAACAGCGCGGTGACGCTCTTCTTCTGGTCATAGCCGATCTCGACGACCACCAAACCGTTCGTCTGCAGGAAGTTGCCCGCTCCCGTCGAGAGCGCCCGGTAGGCATCAAGACCGTCTTGACCACCGTCCAAGGCTGCGAACGGATCGTAGTCCCGGACCTCCGGGTCCAGTTCGGCGACCACGCCTGTCGGAATATAGGGAGGATTGGACACGATGATGTCGAACCTTCCCTTGATGTTCGCGAACCACGCGCTGCGCACGGTCTCGAACCGCTCGGCGACACCATTGATGTAGGCGTTGCGTTCCGCCGTTGAAAGAGCCTCTTCGGAAATATCGCTTCCGACGGCACGAGCCTGCGGACATTCCTTGAGCAGAGCGAGCGCGATCGCCCCCGTTCCGACACCGAGATCGAGCAGCCGCGCACTGCCCTTTTCAGCAATCATCCGCTTCAAATGCGGCAACACGCAATCGACCAGAATTTCGGTATCCGGCCGTGGCTCGAGAGTCTCCGGAGAAAGCCGAAGGTCCAGCCCGTAGAAGGCCCGATGCCCCAGAATCCGGTGAACGGGCTCGTGCTTGCAGCGGCGCGTGATGGCCACCCGCACCTGCTCGGCCTCTTCATGGGAAACGGCGGCGTCCCCTCGCATCACGACGTCGGAGAGCGACAGGCCAAGAACGCCGGCGACGAGAACACGCGCATCAGTCGATGGATCGGCCAGCTCAGCCTCGGCAAAACGCCGCCTCGCTTCGGCAATCAACAGGCAGACTGTATCGGGTTGCCCGCTCACGACTGCTCGCCGAGCTGGGCAAGCTGACCGGCCTGGTAGTCGGAGATCAGGGCATCCACGAGTTCGTCGATATCGCCCTCCATCATACGGTCCAACTTGTAGAGGGTAAGATTGATGCGGTGATCGGTGACCCGGCCCTGTGGAAAATTGTAGGTGCGAATACGCTCGGATCGGTCTCCGGACCCTACCTGGCTCCGGCGATCCGCCGAGCGCTCGCTTTCGGTCCGTTGACGCTCCATGTCGTAGAGCCTGGAACGCAGGACCTGCATCGCCTTGGCCCGGTTCTGATGCTGCGACTTCTCCGAACTCGTAACCACGAGCCCCGTCGGCAGGTGCGTGATACGTACCGCCGAGTCAGTGGTGTTGACGTGCTGCCCGCCGGCGCCGGACGAGCGCATCGTGTCGATCCGGATGTCCTCCGGGCGGATCTCGACATCGATCTCCTCGGCCTCCGGCAGCACCGCCACGGTTGCCGCCGATGTATGAATGCGACCGCTCGCCTCCGTTTCCGGGACGCGCTGCACGCGGTGCACGCCGGACTCGAATTTCAGTTTCGAGAACGCGCCGCGGCCGGTAATGGACGCGATGATTTCCTTGTAGCCGCCCGCCTCGCCTTCGCTGGCCGACAGGACCTCGACCTTCCACCCCTTGGAACTGGCGAAGCGCTCGTACATCCGGAAGAGGTCACCGGCAAACAGCGCCGCTTCCGAACCGCCGGTGCCGGCGCGAATTTCGAGAATGGCGCTCTTTTCGTCCGCTGCGTCCTTCGGCAGAAGGAGGATCTGGATATCTGTCTCGAGCGCCGCAATGCGCTCCTCAACCTCGGGAATCTCGGTCTCGGCAAGAGCGCGCATCTCACGATCGGTCGATTTGTCGGCCAGCATCGATCGCAGGCCTGCAAACTCGGTGATCGCCGCCTCGTATTCGCGAACCTTGCCGACGACCGGCTGCAACTCGGCATATTCCGACGCGAGCTTGACGTAGACGTCCGCGGCCGGCCCGGCCGACATGCGAGCCTCGATCTCACCGAATCGGCGTTCGAGCTCACGCATCTTATCGACAGGTAGCTTTGCCACTCTCTACTCCAGGCAGATCATTCAAAGGGGAATGTTGTTGTCTTCCGCGAATCCGGTGAGGATGTCGCGTACAGGCAGATGCGTGCGGTGATCGTCCAGCGCGCCGTCCAGCAGCTTGCTCAGGCGGTCGACATCCAGCGCAAGAAGCATCGCCTTGATCGGGCCGATCGACGTCGCCGACATCGAGATCGACCGGAAGCCGAGCCCGAGCAGGGCCATCGCGCTCAGAGGCTTGCCCGCCATCTCGCCGCACAGCGTCAACGGCGTCCCGGCCTTGTCGGCGGCGCGGACGATGTCGCGAAGAATGCGCAGGAACGATCGGCCGAGCACGTCGAAGCGGTCCGCCACCCGGGCGTTGCCGCGGTCGACAGCCATCGAAAACTGGAAGAGGTCGTTGGAGCCGACAGACACGAAGTCCACCTCCTCCATCAGTTCCTCCAGTTGCCACAGCAGGGCAGGAACCTCGAGCATCACGCCGAACTGCAGGCGCTTCGGCAGCTGGTGTCCGAACTTGGAGAGGTGCTGGACCTCCTTCTGCATCAGTTCACGCACTGCGCGAATTTCGGAGACCTCGGTCACCATCGGCAGCATCATCTTGAGCTCGGCGCCGGCCGACGCTTTCAGGAGCGCCCTGAGCTGAGTGCGCAACAGTCCGGGCCGGTCGAGCGACAGGCGTATCGCGCGCCAGCCCAGCGCCGGGTTTTCCTCTTCCTGCGACCGAAAATAGGAAACGACCTTGTCGCCGCCGATATCCAGCGTGCGAAACGTCACCGGTCGACCGTCGGCCTGGCGCAGGACGCTGCGGTAGAAATTCTCCTGTTCTTCCGCTTTCGGCATCGTGGAGGAAATCATGAACTGCAGTTCGGTACGGAACAATCCGATGCCTTCTGCACCCGAAGCGGCCAGTTGCGGCAGATCGACGAGCAGGCCGGCATTCATCTGGAGGAGGATACGCTTGCCGTCCTTCGTCAGCGGCTCCACGTCGCGAAGCGCCCGGAACTGCTCCTGCCGACGCGCGCGCAACTTCACTTTCTCTTCGTACGCCTTCTGAAGGTCCGCCATCGGCCGGACGTGGACCTTTCCGTCGTCACCGTCGATGATGACAGGATCGCCATTCTCGGCAAGTGCTACCGCGCCCGCCGCCTGGCCGACAACCGGGATACCCATCGCGCGGGCGACGATCACGACGTGACTCGTCACCGCCCCCTCCTCCAGCACCAGCCCGCGAATATGGCTGCGCGGATAGTCGAGCAGTTCCGCGGCACCCATGGCGCGTGCGAGAATGATGGCATCGGACGGAAAGCCTTCCGATGCACTCCGCGACGAAAAGCCGGTCAGCTGTCTGAGCAGGCGGTTGGCGAGGTCGTCGAAGTCGTGCATCCGCTCCCGAAGATAAGGATCCGTCAGACGGATCATGCGGGCCTTGGTGTCGCTCTGCACCTTCTCGACCGCCGCCTCCGCGGTCAGTCCATTATGGATCGCCTCTTCCATGCGGCGGACCCAGCCCTGATCGTGGGCGAACATACGGTAGGTCTCAAGCACTTCGCGGTGCTCGCCTTCCATTGCGACTTCACGCCGTGACAACATGTCATCGATAGAGATGCGCAACGAACCGAGCGCATCGGCGAGCCGGCGGATTTCCTTCTCGCTGTCTTCGTTGAGAAGATTGGTCACCACGATGCGCGGTTCGTGCAGCACGACATAGCCAAGTCCGATCCCCTCGCCATAGCTGTCGCCTTCGATGGTGACTGCCCGCGTAAGGTCGAGTTCGAGACCCGGCCTGGTGATCTTCTTCAGTTCGCCCGTCGCGATCATCTCGGCCAGCACCATGGCTGTCGTCTCGAGCGCTTCAAGTTCATCCTCCCGGTAATTCCGCTGTGCCTTATTCTGGACCACGAGAACGCCAAGACTGCGGCCGGCTCTCAGAATCGGCACACCGAGGAAGGAATGATAGATTTCTTCCCCAGTCTCAGGGAGATAGCGGAACGCCGGATGGGCTTGAGCATCCGAGAGATTGAGCGATTGCGCGCTTGCCGCGATCGTACCGACAAGTCCCTGCCCCATTTTCAGCTGGGCAAGGTGCACCGCGTCCTTGTTGAGACCTTCGGTCGCGTAGAGTTCGAGGACGCCGTCGGAGCGCAGCACGTAGACGGAGCACACTTCCGCGACCATGTTGCTCGCGATCTGACGAACAATCCGGTCAAGGCGCTCCTGTGGCTCAAGCGGCTCCGCCATCAGTTCGCGGAGCCGTTTGAGGAGGACGCGTGGACCGGCAGACAGGTCTCTCATCGCGCGCATGCTCCCGAAAACGGTCTATGGACGGGGCGGACCGCCACCCGCATCAATCGTCGAGAGTGGCAGACCGCCTCAGCGGAATCAATTCTTATCGAGGCCGTAGCAGGAATGCAAAGTCCGGACCGCGAGTTCGGCATAGGGGCCGTCGATCAGGATAGAGATCTTGATCTCCGACGTGGTGATCGCCTTGATGTTGATACCCTTTTCAGCGAGCGCCTGGAAGGCGGTGGCCGCCACGCCGGCATGGCTGCGCATGCCAATACCGATGACCGAAACCTTGACCAGCCCCGATTCGCTCTGGAGGACGTCGTAGCCGATCTTCTCCTTGTTGTCGCCGAGAACGGCGAGCGCCTTTTCGACGTCGCCCGAGGGCACCGTAAAGGTCATGTCCGTCCGGGTGCCATCCTCCGAGATGTTCTGAACGATCATGTCGACATTGATATGCGCCTCGGCGAGCGGACCGAAGATCGCGGCGGAAACGCCCGGACGGTCTGCGACGCGGCGCAGCGAGATTTGCGCTTCATCCTTGGCATACGCAATGCCGGTGACAACTTCCTGTTCCACGATCTCTTCCTCATCGCAAATCAACGTACCGGGCGGATTGAGAAGGTCGCCCATCCCCGGAGCATCCGGGTCCTCGAAACTCGAGCGCACGAAGGTCCGCACTTTGTGCACCATGGCCAGTTCGACCGAGCGTACCTGAAGCACCTTCGCGCCCAACGACGCCATTTCCAGCATTTCCTCGAAGGCGATCTTCTTCAGTCTTCGCGCCTTCGGTTCGACACGAGGGTCCGTCGTATAGACTCCGTCGACGTCCGTGTAGATATCACAACGATCGGCCTTGACCGCGGCGGCGATCGCCACCGCAGACGTGTCCGAACCGCCACGACCAAGCGTCGAGATGCGATTATCGGGGCCGATACCCTGGAAGCCGGCGACAACCGCCACCTGCCCCTCACCCATCCGCCGGATGATGTCCGAACCATCGATCTCCTGAATGCGGGCGGCTCCGTGGGCATTGTCCGTCTTGATCGGAATCTGCCAGCCCTGCCAGGAGCGCGCGTTGATACCCATAGACTGCAGGGCGATCGCCAGCAGGCCGGAGGTTACCTGCTCCCCCGAGGCGACGACCGCGTCGTATTCGCGTGCGTCATAGAAAGGCGAGTCGGCGCCGGCGACCTTCGGTATGTTGCGCACCCAGTCGACCAGTTCGTTCGTCTTGCCCGACATGGCCGAAACGACAACCGCCACTTCGTGACCGGCATCGACCTCACGTTTCACATGCCGTGCGACATTGTGAATACGTTCGAGATTGGCGACGGAGGTTCCGCCGAATTTCATCACGATGCGAGCCATTGCCTTAACTACCGTCACGAATGTTGGGTACCGACCGGCACCGCTGAAGAAACCACCTGAGCCGCGAGGCGCAGACAAGTTGCGGTCTCATAGCCAAATCCCCCGGGAAGTTCAATGGCCCCGGGCCTGAAACGCCTTCAGCTCAGGGCTTCGGCGGCGAACGATGTGACCAGACGACGGAGCGCCGTGTCTTCGCGGTGGGAGGATACGGAAATGCCCGACGTCGCAACAGCGCGGGCGGCTCAAGGATCGTCTCGGATCTTCTCGTCCCCCGGAGCGGCTGGAACGATGGCGGCACTCATGCCGATGAGGAGGCAGGACACACGGTTCTGATATCTGCACGAGATTGATCTGCGCGACCGCCACGGCGATCGCGCAGATTCGTCCGGGCTCGTCAATCGTGCGACTGACAGGCAATCATTCCTTGGTTGCAACGCTTGATCAGACGCTTGCCCTCTGCCTGCTTGTTCTTCTCGCGGATCAACTCGCCACGATCCCGCGGCGGAAGGCGGCGCCCGCTTCGTTCATAGACGGGCTGCGCGTCGTCGTCCCACATTACTGGTGGTGGCGGTGGCGGCGGAGGGTCTCGCCGCGGCTCGCGAACGCGCCGGGACGGCTCGCGCCAGCCGTATTCCTCGTCGTCGTCCCACCGCGGCGGCGGCGGAGGACGGCGATAAACGTCGCGGCGAACCGCCGGACGATAGTACCCGTCTCGCCACTCGTCGCGATCCCGATAGAAGTCACGGTCGCGATAGTAGCGGTCCCAGTAGGTGTCGATGCTGAACACCACGGTCGGAATACCGAGCGGTTCGTAGTAACTCGGGCCGACATAGACGTGGCGCTGCTCGTAACTCGCCTGCAGATAGCTGCCTGATACCCAGCCACGGATGCCGCGGTAGTCGACGTCGCACCAGGCCTGGGAACTCAGACACCCGCGGATGTCCACACGGCTGCCGTAAGGGATCACCAAGACGGGGGGATACTGCGTGCTCGGGCCCGAACGCATGTTGACGTCCGCCGTCGAATAAGCAGGTGCAGCGTCCGCAAGCGCCGGGATGCCGAGCATTCCCACGGCGGCCATCGCAAGTAGCGATAATCTCTTCATGATCGTCTCCTGAACCCCGGAACGGGGCCTATGCACATCAAAACGGTAACGTTTCGGCAATGTGGATGGTCCCTCTTTCAGGCTGTATTGAGGCAGGCTCACAGTTGCGGTGCGACCGCCGGAGATCCGTGGACTTGACATCCTCAGTCGATCGTCCGACTTGATTTCTTCGGGAATTCATGGAGATCGGCAAATGACCGAACAGGCGCGCACCACCATTGACCAGGTCGAGGTCGACCGTTTTTCGGCGATGGCCGCGGAATGGTGGGATCCCACGGGCAAGTTCAAACCACTGCACAAAATCAACCCGGTCCGGCTGACCTATATTCGAGACAAGGTGGCGGAGCATTTCGGACGCGATCCGAAAAGCCACCATCCGCTACAGGGACTGAGAATTCTCGACATCGGTTGCGGCGGCGGCCTGCTCTCCGAACCGGTCGCACGGATGGGCGCAACGGTGCTGGGCGCGGACGCCTCGGAAAGAAATATCGGCATCGCCCGCACTCATGCCGAGCAGATGGGAACCATCGTCGACTACCGTGCCGTGACGGCGGAAGCGCTGGCGGCGGCCGGCGAGCGCTTCGACGTGGTGCTGAACATGGAAGTCGTCGAACACGTTGCCGACGTGGATTTCTTCATCAGCACATGTGCTTCGATGGTGAAGCCCGGCGGACTCATGCTGATCTCGACGATCAACCGTACATTGAAGGCCGCAGCGCTTGCCATCGTCGGCGCGGAATACGTTCTGGGCTGGCTGCCGCGCGGGACGCATCAGTACGAGAAGCTGGTGCGGCCGGAGGAAATCGAGCGGCCTCTGTCGGCAAGCGGCATGCAGATTCTCGAGACCAAGGGCGTCTTCTTCAATCCGCTGCAGAACCAGTGGAACCTGTCGGCCGACATCGACGTGAATTACATGGTGCTCGCCAGCCGTCCAAGGCCGGCGACATGAGTTCGCCGCAAGCCGTCATCGACTGCTGGCTCCGCCACGGCCCCGAAGCCTGGTTTTCAAGCAACGCGGCGCTCGATGCCGAGATCGCGGCCGATTATGCCGACTTGCATTTCCAGGCTTCCTACCGTGCGCTCTCCAATTGGCAGGAGACGCCGGAAGGGACGCTGGCACTGCTTCTTCTCCTCGACCAATTCCCGCGCAATCTCTTCCGCGGCAGCGGCCACTCCTATGCGACGGATCCGCTCGCCCGCGCCACGGCCCGTCGCGCGCTCGCCAAGGGCTTCGACATGGAGGTGGAGCCGATCCTGCGTCCGTTCTTCTACCTGCCCTTCGAGCATTCGGAGGACCTGAAGGAACAGCAGTTCGGCATCTCCCTGTTCGAGAAGCACCGTGACGAAACGGGCGACGCCGAGCCGTTGAAATGGGCTGTCCTGCATCTGGAACTGATCGAACGCTTCGGCCGCTTCCCCCACCGCAATGCCGCCCTCGGCCGCGAAACGACACCCGAAGAGCAGGCCTACCTCGACGCCGACGGTTTCAAGGGCTGAAGCCGCGATCAGACGGGTAAGGTCGTGATCAGCGACAGCAGGTCGGCTTGCCTCTTTGAATTCTGGATGGAGAGCACCTTCACCCGTTCTCGGTCGACCGCGTAAGGGACACCCTCTGAGGTGAAGGCGGACTTAAAGCTGAAAGCCTGCGGTGTCGGCCCGCGATCGGTGAGCAACTCGAATCGCTCCACAGCCTCCGTCCAAGTCGGAAGCTGCCCAGCGTTCATCCAGAACAAGACCAGTGGCGGCCAAGCATGTCGCTCGTTCCAGTGACGAGCATGCTTTAGCGCGTCGGCATGAACACCCGAATAGGTGAAGGCCATCAGGCTTTCGATGTCTTGCCAGAGAGAGAGTGACGAAACCCCACTGGTCCGGCCGGCCTCTTCCAGAAAGCGCGGGAAGACCCGCTCGCCCCAGCTTTCCGGTCCCGGCTCGGCTGCATAACCGGACCTTCCAACGAAACCGACAGCGCGCGTCGCTGCTTCGAAATTCAGCGGCTCACGCAACGCAAAACCTTGGACGGATGCGGCCAGGTATGAGGCGGTATGGACGCCGAAATTATAGACGGCCAGATGATGGGAACCGGCCTTCAATTCACGTCGTCCGGCAGCACCGGCAGCGGAGCGATCTCGATGCCCTCTTCGAGCAGCGACTGAACCTCGACCGGCGAGGCCTGGCCGATGATGCCGCGGGCCTCCGCCTCGCCGTAATGGATCTTGCGCGCCTCTTCCGGAAACTTCTCGCCCACGTCGTCGCTGCTCGCACGGATCTCGCGGATTGCTTCCTTGAGCTTGACGAAGGCCTGCTTCTGCACCTCGGAGACCGCGAGTGCCTGGGTTTCTTCCTTCTGTCGCGCAGTGGAAACGGCCGGCGCCATCAGCACCTTGGACACCTCCGCGGAGCCGCAGGCCGGACAGGTCAGATAGCCCGACGCCTTCTGCCGGTCGAAATCGGCGCTCTCCGAGAACCAGCCCTCGAACTGGTGCGCCTTGTCGCAGCACAGGGAATAGCGGATCAAACCGTGACGCCTCCCTTGGCGAGCACGGGGGCAATGTCGAGCGAAAAGTCGCGGCCGTTCCTGAGGTTGGGAATCTTGGCCCGGCAGGCCTTGACCGCCTCGAGGTCGATCTCGGCCACCACCACGTCCTCGCCGGTTCCGCCCGCTGACGCGAGCACCTTACCCCAGGGGCCAACGATCATCGAGTGCCCGAAGGTCTCGCGCCCGTCCTCGTGGAGTCCCGCTTGCGCGGCCGAGATGACATAGGCGCCGTTCTCGATGGCGCGCGCGCGAAGCAGGATCTCCCAATGCGCCTCGCCCGTTTGCTTGGTGAAGGCCGCCGGCGTCGTCAGGATCTCCGCGCCCGCCATGGCCTCCGCCCGGAAGAGATGCGGGAAGCGCACGTCGTAGCAGATGCCGAAGCCGAGCTTGCCGAAGGGCAGATCCGCGACGACCGCCCGCTCGCCGGGACGGTAGACGGCGCTTTCGCGCCAGCTCTCGCCATTGTCGAGATCGACGTCGAACATGTGGATCTTGTCGTAGGAACAGATCTTGCGACCGTCTGGCCCGAACAGGAAGGCGCGGTTGGCGATCTTGCCGTCGGCGAGCTTGATGGCTGTCGACCCAACATGCAGGTGGATGCCGAGCTCCTTGGCGAGTTCCGATGCCTTCTTTACGATGAGATCGGTCTCTTCGTCGCGTAGCACCGCCATCAGTCCCGGACGGTCCTTCTGAACGGCACCGGTCATTTCGGGCGTCTGCACGTAAGCGGCACCGCGACCGGCAGCTTCGCGCACGAGACGGGCCATGGCATCGGCATTCTTGTCCGGATTCACTCCGGAGCACATCTGGACTGCAGCAGCCTTGAATGTCATCGCGTCACGCCTCTAGCTTGCCAGCATCTCGTCGAGCTTGCCTGCCCGATCAAGCGCATGAAGATCATCGCAGCCGCCCACATGCTTGTCGCCGATGAATATCTGCGGGAAGGTCATGCCGCCATTCGACCGCGCGATCATCTCCTCCCGCACCTCGGGTCTCCCGGTCGCATCATGTTCGACATAGGCGACGCCTTTTGCCTCCAGCAGCGCCTTGGCGCGTGCGCAATAGCCGCAGAATTGGCGCGTGTAGATCGTCACCGATGCCATGTATTTCTCCGATGCCCGCCGGGGCTGAAGTGGATATCGTGGTAGGCTCATATAGGATCGGACAATGCCCTTGCAAAGGTTAAAACAGTGACATCGGCGGCTCCGGCGCGTTTCAGAACTCTGGCAACGGCTGACACTGTTGCTCCGGTCGTGAAGACATCGTCTACTAACACCAGCCGGCGCCCGAAAACCTCTGTCTCGCAGCCGGGCGCGACAGCAAAAGCACCGCGCACGTTGTCGGCGCGCGCATTCGCACTGAGCCCGACCTGTCGGGCGGTACGCTTCACGCGCAGAACCGCCGATGCGAGAAACGGTTTGCCGGCCGACCTCGCTATGTGCCGGGCCAGTTCCGCGGACTGGTTGAACTTTCGTGCGAAGAGCCGCGTGCGATGCAACGGGACCGCGAGAACGGCATCGGAGGTGGCAAGCTCCTCAGCGCCGGCACGCACCATCCACCGCGCGATGATCGGGGCAAGGTCCGTGCGGTCGCGATATTTGAGACCGTGTACGAGATCTCGGACGGGCCCGTCATGACTGGCAACGGACCGCAGCCGGTCGAAGACCGGCGGGTCGGCGATGGCCTCCGGCGACAGGGTCCCGGCCCCATGATCGAAGGGAAACGGCGTCCCCAGGACTTCGCAGAATGGCCGCTCGATGAACCGTATGGACGTCCAGCATTGCGGGCAGAGCGCGCCGTGCTCCGCCACGCGAATACCACAATGAACACAGGACGGCGGATAGACGAGGTCACGAACCAATATTCCCAGCGTCGTCAGCGGCGAGGCTCTTAACCGTTCCGTGGCTTGCGCTATATGACCGTCCATGAGTTGACTTTAGGCTCTTGCGAGCGCCTTTACCACACGCATAGTTTCAGCCGGACAGTGCCATGGACAAACTCTTCGATCTCGACCTGGTGACGGAAAACCGCCGCCGCGCCCATTTGCGGCGTACGGACGGGGCGGATTTCCTGCTGCAGATCGCAGCGCACGAACTCGCCGAAAGACTTTCCTTGGTCGAACGACATTTCGATCAGGCCGTCGAACTGCATGGCGCAAGCGGCGTGACCGCGCGGGAGTGCATGGAAACGGGCAAGATCGGCGAACTCGTGCGCGTCGAAACCCACGCGACCTTCGCCACAGGGGACGAGACAATGACCGAGGCGCCGTTGGAGCAACTGCCTCTCGATGAACAGTCCGTCAATCTCGTCCTGTCGCCGCTTGCGCTCCATGTCACCAATGACACGCCAGGTGTCCTCATTCAGATTCGCAAGGCCTTGAAGCCCGACGGGCTGTTACTCGCGGCCATCCCGGGCGCCGGTACGCTGGCAGAACTTCGCGACGTCCTCCTGTCGACGGAGATCGAGCTTTCGGGCGGCGCCAGTCCGCGAGTGATTCCCTTTGCCGACATACGCGACATCGGCGCACTGATGCAGCGGGCGGGCTTCGCTCTTCCGGTCATCGATACCCAGACCTATACCGTTCGGTACGATTCGATTTTCGGGCTGATGCGTGATCTCAAGGCAATGGGTATGGGAAATCCGCTCATCGACCGGAGCCGTAGACCGCTTGGCCGGCGGTTTTTCCTCCGCGCCGCTGAGAAATACGCGGAACGCTACGCGGATCCCGATGGGCGCATCCGCGCGACCTTCGTCTTCATCTATGTCTCGGGTTGGGCTCCGCACGAAAGCCAGCAGAAGCCGCTGAAGCCCGGCTCGGCCAAGATGAGGCTTGCCGACGCGCTCGCCGTTTCCAAACGGGATTGACCGTCGTCAGGCGCCCGCCGTGTTGATGGTCGTGGTGATCGTGTCGAAAACGTTCATCAGTGCGCCGGTGAAGGCGCCATAGCCTACAAGCAAGGCCACGGAAATTATCGCCGCGATCAGTCCGTATTCGATGGCCGTCGCGCCGGCCTCGTCGGCGACCAGGTATTCCAGCAGGCGCATGCGTCCCCCTCAAGTCGACCGGCTTCGGATCGGTTCCCGGTCAACAGCCTTCCCCGGCACCGTAGCGATCGATGATGCAAACGGAACCAGGCGTTTCCTGCAGGATGCTCCTGCGTATCGTATATCGCCGACCCGGCTCTGTCTTGCCGATCGAGCCCGTCGTTATGTTGTCGTAGTCATCCGGCGTGAACGCCAGACTCCTTCTTTCCGAGTTCCCCGCAAGCATAGGTGTGAGGATGAGCGAAAGCGCAATCGCCGCCGTTCCGAACAACAGGGCGATGTTCAACACGCCCGTCTTCCTGGCTTTTTTCGAAGACCGTTCTCCAGACCCGACGGTCTTCCAGAAATCCTCGTCTGCCATGATATGCCCCACGCACACTTTACCGCATGAACAGCTCTATCCATGCCTGACGGTTATAAACTTTTCGTTAAGAACAACTGCAAGAACTTCGAAGGGCTACAGCAGGTCCTGCAAAAAGGGGATGAGCGGCTCGTCAGCCGGAGGCATCGGGTAGTCACGCAAAGCCTGCGGGCGGACCCATTTGACCGCCTGCCCTTCCCTGCCGTGGGCAATGCCCTCGTAGCGGCGACAGATGAAGAGCGGCATCAGCAGGTGAAAACTGTCGTAGCTGTGGCTCGCGAACGTGAGCGGTGCCAGGCATGGGATGCGCGTGGTGACCCCGAGCTCTTCCTCGAGTTCGCGGACGAGTGTTTCTTCGGGCGTCTCCCCCGCTTCGACCTTGCCACCGGGAAACTCCCAGAGACCCGCGAGCGATTTTCCTTCGGGCCGCTGGGCCAGCAGGATTCGCCCGTCCGTATCCACGAGCGCACAGGCGGCGACCAGAAGGATCGGCTTGGGCCCGCCATTCATTGCGAACCATCCTTGGACCAGTAGTAGTAGCGGTAAGCCTCGACGAAACTGAGCTTGGCATAGAGCGACAAGGCCGCTTCGTTGTCCGCAGACACCTGGAGCCAAGCGGTACGCGCACCGCGCATTCGCGCCCAGCGCAGTGCGGACGAAAGGACTTCCATGCCGACGCCGCGCCGGCGATGCTTGTCCGACACGGCAAAGAGCAGGATGCCGGCAAGATCGTTGTCCTGCACGCATAGGAGTGATGCGACCGGACCGGCATTCGGGTCTTCCATCAGGAACATGCCGACGGCCGGCTTGATGGAATTGATGATCTCGGCCAGCACCGGCTTCAGGGCCGCGTCCTGCCCCTGAAGGGCAAGACTCGCATCCACGAAGCGTCCGACGTCCTGGGTCGGCAGGTGATCGAGCGTATCGGGGATTTCCAAGGCGGTGAGATCGGCCGTCTGCGTGATGACCTCTTCGAAACAGGTCCAGCCCTCGGCAATCAGGTGGTCGACGAGAGGCTTCGGTGTGAGTGGCGTTTCTCGCACCACGAGCGGACGGCCATAAGCGTCGAACTTTCGGGCGGCCTTCTCCAGCCGGACTGCAATATCGCGACTGTCGGACGGATCGAGCGCCACGACGCAGTTCAGCCGCTTCGACGGATGTCCGCCGGTCAACCGGACCTGCCAGCTGCCGTCATACTGTACGGAAGCGGCCGGCCAGGCACGGAAGCTGACTGCTTCGAGCCGCCGAACGAGCGGAAGATTCGCCTGCTGTCGCTCCACCCGCATCCGCGCCATCAGCTCCGGTAATCGCCGTTGATCGCGACGTATTCCTTGGTGAGATCGCAGGTCCAGACGGTCGCCTCGCCGTTGCCGAGCCCGATATCGACCCGGATTGCAACGTCGTCTTCCTTCATCACTGCACTGGCCGCGGCTTCGGAGTAATCGGGATCTCGTTCGCCGTTGACCGCCACGCGAACATCGCCAAACCAGATGGCGAGCCGATCACGGTCGGCCATCTCACCCGACTTGCCGACAGCCATGACCACACGGCCCCAGTTCGCATCCTCGCCGGCAACCGCCGTCTTGACGAGCGGAGAGTTGGCGACCGACAGGCCGATACGCTTTGCAGCCCCGTCATTCTCGGCTCCGGTGACGGTAATCGCGATCATCTTGCGCGCGCCTTCGCCGTCACGGACCACCTGCAATGCCAGGTCCTTGAGAAGGTCATCGAGAGCAGCCCTGAAGCCATCGAGGCGGACATCGTCTGCAGATTCGACACGCACCTGACCGTCCGCGGCGGCAGCGCCGGTCGCAAACAGCATCAGCGTGTCGGAGGTGGAGGTGTCACTGTCGACCGTTACGGAATTGAAGGTCGGTCCGACGCCGGCGGAAAGCAGGGCCTGCAGCGCAGGCGCCGCAATGTCCGCGTCGGTCACCACGAAAGACAGCATCGTCGCCATGTCCGGCGCGATCATGCCGGCGCCCTTGGCGATGCCGTTGATCGTCACGTCGATGCCGTCGATTTTCGCCGTCCGGGTCGCCACCTTCGGATAGGTGTCGGTCGTCATGATTGCCTTGGCGGCTTCCAGCCAGAAATCGCCGGTAGCGCTCTTGGCCATCTCGCCGAGGACGCCCGAAAACTTGGTCGCATCGAGCGGTTCGCCAATGACGCCGGTGGAGGCGAGATAGATCTCGTTCTCCGCGCAGCCAAGTGCCGCGGCCGCCGATTTCGCCGTCAGTGCGGTCGCCGCCCTGCCCTTGATGCCGGTGAAGGCATTGGCGTTGCCCGAATTGACGACCACACCGCGCGCAATGCCGTGGGCAAGATTTTCCCGACAGAAATCAACCGGCGCCGACGGACATTTGGAACGGGTGAACACGCCGGCAACAGCGGCAGGCTCATCGAAGGCCATCAGCAGGACATCGGTGCGGTTCTTGTACTTGATGCCGGCTGCTGCGGTCGCCATGCGCACGCCGCGGATGGGCGGCATGGCGGGATAGGACTTGGGAGCAAGCGGGGAAACAGTGGCAGACATTTCTTTGCGGCCTGAAATGATGCGAAGCACGAAAGGGAAGGCCCGCGCAGGCAGCGCGGGCCGAAAGGCTGCCGCCTTTATTGCGGCTGCTTGTTCACGTCTTCATAGCCCTTGCGCAGGGCCTCATCGACGATCTCTACCTTCTGCTCGGCCTTCGCCTTAGCGATCAGTTCGAGATACTTGTCGCGCATGACGAGCTGGCGCACCTGCTGCGAAACGTCTTCGTAGGCCGGCGGCGGCGCGTCGCGCTTGTCCTCGACCTTGATGACGTGGAAGCCGAACTGGGTCTTGACCGGGGTCTTGGAGTAAGTGCCCTTCTCCATGGCGAAAGCGGCCTGCTCGAATTCGGGAACCATACGCCCCTTGGTGAAGTAACCGAGATCGCCGCCTTCCGACTTGTTCGGGTCGGTGGACTTCTCTTTCGCAAGTTCGACGAAATCCTTGCCCTTGTCGAGTTCGGCGATGATCGCCTTGGCTTCGTCTTCGGTCTTCACGAGGATGTGCCGCGCACGAACCTCCTCCTGCTTCGGCAGCGCTGCGATTTCCTTCTCATAGCGTGCCTTGACCTCGTCGTCCGTCACGGCGTCGACAACGTGCTTCTTGAAGTACAGGTTGTGAAGCTCGCGCTCGGCGATGAACTGCATGCGCTGCTGGTAGGCCGGGTCGTCCTTCAGGCCCTCGGACGTAGCGTTGCCGGCGAGGAGCTTGACGTCTATGGCGCTCGAGAGAGCGGCAATCTTCTTCTGCTCGTCCGGCAGCTGCGAGAGCTGCGGATCGAGATTTGCCAGCGCGATATCGAGCTCAGACTGACGGATCTCGAGGTTCCCGACCTTCGCCACCAGTGCGTCTTCGGCGAAAGCAGGTGCCTGGAGACCCACGAACGCCACGCATGCAGCAAGGGCAAGTTTATGATAGCGAGACATGAGAGACCTTTCGGATAGGATACCGCTTCAAACCGTTTGAATCGGGCGAAAAGTTGTCAGATAGGCCGGAAACCGGCGCCTCCGCATCAACCTGTCCCGTTGACATCATTCGACCCCCCTCTTATCTGTCACGCAACCTCGCGTCCAGTGATGTTTCCGGTAGCGGCACCCCATTTCGTCCGTGGCCGGATGCCGGCGAGTGCGCGCGCAATATGTGACGAAGTGTCAGAAAGGACCATGCTGATGGTCAGTCTTGGTGGGCTCGCCCGCAAACTGTTCGGCTCGGCAAACGATCGCCGTATCCGCTCCTACCAGCCGAAGGTCGCGGCGATCAACGCTCTCGAAGACAGCATGAAGGCTCTGGACGACGAAGCGCTTGCCGCCAAGACGGCAGAATTCCGGGAACAGCTTGCCGCCGGCAAAACCCTCGACGACCTTCTCGTTCCGGCCTTTGCGGTCGCCCGCGAAGCCGCACGCCGGACGCTCGGACTGCGCCCCTTCGACGTTCAGCTCATCGGCGCGATGATCCTGAATGATAATTCGATCGCCGAAATGAAGACGGGCGAAGGCAAGACCCTCGTCGCGACGCTTGCCGTGTATCTGAACGCGCTCGCCGGCAAGGGCGTCCACGTCGTGACCGTCAACGATTACCTCGCCAAGCGCGACTCGACGACAATGGGCAAGCTCTACGGCTTCCTCGGCATGACCACGGGCGTGATTGTTCACGGCTTGTCGGACGAAGAGCGTCGGGCCGCCTATGCCTGTGATATCACCTACGCGACGAATAACGAACTCGGCTTCGATTATCTCCGTGACAACATGAAATACGAGCGCTCGCAGATGGTGCAGCGCGGGCATAACTACGCGATCGTCGACGAAGTGGACTCGATTCTGGTCGATGAAGCGCGCACGCCGCTCATCATCTCCGGCCCGCTCGACGATCGCTCCGATCTCTACACGACCATCGACGCCTTCATCCCGCTTCTGTCGGAAGAAGACTACGAAATCGACGAAAAGCAGCGTTCGGCAAACTTCTCGGAGGTCGGCACCGAAAAGCTGGAGAACCTGCTCCGGGAAGCCAACCTTTTGAAGGGCGCCTCGCTCTACGACGTCGAAAACGTCGCGATCGTCCATCATATCAACAACGCGCTGAAGGCGCACAAGCTCTTCACACGCGACAAGGACTACATCGTCCGCAATGACGAGGTCGTCATCATCGACGAGTTCACTGGTCGCATGATGCCCGGCCGACGCTATTCGGAGGGACAGCACCAGGCGCTCGAAGCCAAGGAAAAGGTGCAGATCCAGCCGGAAAACCAGACGCTGGCCTCGATCACCTTCCAGAACTATTTCCGCATGTACGACAAGCTTGCGGGCATGACCGGTACGGCGGCGACCGAGGCGGAAGAATTCGCCAATATCTACGGTCTCGACGTCGTCGAAGTTCCGACGAACCTGCCGATCCAGCGCATTGACGAAGACGACGAGGTTTACCGGACTTCCGAGGAGAAGTTCAAGGCGATCATCGAAGAGATCAAGGCGGCCAACGGACGCAGTCAGCCGGTGCTCGTCGGCACGACCTCGATCGAGAAATCAGAACTGCTTGCAGCCCTGCTCAAGCAGTCCGGTTTCCAGAACTTCTCCGTGCTCAACGCGCGTTATCACGAGCAGGAGGCCTACATCGTAGGGCAGGCGGGCGTGCCGGGTTCAGTGACCATCGCCACCAACATGGCCGGTCGTGGTACCGACATTCAGCTCGGCGGCAACCTCGAGATGCGGATCGAGCGGGAAACGGCCGATCTGGAGCCGGGACCGGAGCGCGATGCCAGGATCGCGGCGATCAAGGAAGAGATCGCACAGCTGAAGCAGAAGGCGCTCGAAGCGGGCGGCCTCTATGTCATCGCCAGCGAGCGGCACGAAAGCCGCCGTATCGACAATCAGTTGCGCGGTCGTTCCGGCCGTCAGGGCGACCCCGGCCGTTCCAAGTTCTACCTGTCCCTCCAGGACGACCTGATGCGCATCTTTGGTTCCGACCGGATGGACGGGATGCTGCAGAAGCTGGGCCTGAAGGAAGGCGAGGCGATCGTCCATCCCTGGATCAACAAGGCGCTCGAGCGCGCGCAGAAGAAGGTCGAGGCGCGGAACTTCGATATCCGCAAGAACCTCCTGAAATACGACGACGTGCTCAACGACCAGCGCAAGGTCATCTTCGAGCAGCGTATTGAGCTCATGGATTCTCCGGACGTCTCGGCCACAATCGCCGACATGCGCAACGACGTCATCGAATCCTTGGTAAGCCTGCACATTCCTGAACGGGCCTATGCCGAGCAGTGGGACACCGCCGGCCTCAAGGACGCCGTCGCGCGCCTCCTCAATCTCGACCTTCCGATCGAGGAATGGGGCAAGGAGGAAGGCATCGCCGACGATGACATTCTCGCGCGTATCACGGAAGCCGCGGATAAGGCTGTTGCCGACAAGGCCGAACGCTTCGGTCCGGAAATCATGCACTATGTCGAACGTTCCGTGGTGCTGCAGACGATCGATCAACTCTGGCGCGAGCATATCGTCAACCTCGACCACCTGCGTTCTGTTGTCGGTTTCCGCGGCTACGCCCAGCGTGATCCGCTGCAGGAATACAAGGCGGAAGCCTTCGAACTCTTCCAGGCGCTGCTTGCAAATCTCCGCGAAGCCGTGACCACGCAGATGATGCGGGTCGAACTGGTGCGTGAAGCACCGCCGCCGTCAGTCCCCGAAATGGAAGGCCATCATATCGATGCGACGACCGGCGAGGACGACTTCGACGAGAGTGCAACAGCAGGCGCCCTGCTGGCCCTGCCCGACTACGTGGCTCCTGAAAACCGGGATCCCGAGGCCCCGTCCACCTGGGGTAAGGTCGGCCGCAACGAGGCCTGCCCCTGCGGCTCGGGCAAGAAATACAAGCATTGCCACGGCGCCTTCGAACAGGCGTAAGAGGCAAGGATAGAAACCTGGAAAGGCGGCTCTCGGGCCGCCTTTCTGAATTGTGATGATACACCGCCCGCGCGGCGGAGGAACTGTTTCTTAACGCTGAATGGGCACAGTACGCCGGTCTGTATTGCGTCATCGGTGAGTATAGCGTGTCGATCCCGGCAGTGATCCAGTTTGCGGAAAAAATACTGCCGAGCAGCCTGCATCCGGCTTTCAGGCGGTTGGAGAGCGTGCTGCTGAGCGACGACGCCAACGCTCAATCCCGGCGCAAGGCGCTCGCCGCCTTTGCGATCCGTGTCGTCAGCGCCGCCATCGCCCTTGTTTCGCAGATCATACAGGCCCGGATCATGGGCGAGTTCGAATACGGAATATTCGTTTTCGTCTGGGTCCTGGTCGTGCTCGCCGGCAATCTCTCCTGCCTCGGCTTCCACGCGACGATCATCCGTTTCCTACCACAGTACCAAGCACTGGGAGAGCATGACAGCATCCGAGGTCTGACTCACACCGCGCGGCGCTTCTCGATGTTCGTGGCAAGCCTGCTCGCCATCGCGGGCATCCTGCTCCTGCAGTTCGCCGGCGGCCGGATCGAAGCCTACTACGTCATGCCGCTGGTCTTCGGCCTTGCCACCCTGCCGATGATCGCGTTGGGCGATGTCCTCGAAGGTACCGCCCGCGCCAACCACTGGACCATCGGGGCTCTCAGCCCGACCTATCTCATCCGTCCGACGCTGATCCTGCTCTTCATGGTGATCGCCGTTCTCCTCGGCGCGCCGCATACGGCGACAACAGCCATGCAGGCGGCGCTGCTTGCCACCTATGTCACGTCCCTCAGTCAATTCGCGGTCATCGAGTGGAGATTGAGGAAACGCTTCTCATTCAACAGGGGAAAGATCGACTTCCTCGTTTGGTTCAAGGTTGCGATCCCGATCTTCCTGATCGAGGGCTTTTCCTTTCTTCTCACCAACTCGGATGTGGTCATCGTCGGTTTCTATCTCAATCCGGAAGAGGTCGCGGTCTATTTCGCGGCATCCAAAACCATGGCGCTCGTGCAGTTCGTCTATTTCGCCGTGAAGACGGTCGTGGCGCCACGATTCTCGGCCATGATGGCGCAGTCGGACGCGCGGCAACTCGCGATCTTCGCCGGGAATACCGTCCGGTGGAGTTTCTGGCCTTCGCTCTTGATGGGTCTTGTCGTACTACTTTTCGGAAGATTTCTTCTGTTACTGTTCGGTGAGGCCTTCACCTCGGGCTACATCCTGATGGCGATCCTTTTGGCCGGCATCCTATCGAAAGCCCTGGTCGGACCCGGCGAAGTCTTGCTGACCATGGCCGGAAAGCAGGGGCTTTGCGTGTGGCTTTACGTCGTCGCACTCGCGACAAACATCACTTTGAATGTTATGTTGATACCGCTCTTCGGCCTAGCAGGCGCCGCGTCGGCCACCGCCGCAGCCATGATGGTCGAAGCGCTTCTCCTCCACGTCGCCGTGCGTTCTTCGCTTGGCATCGTGCTCTTTGCATTTGCCAATCCGCTGGCAATCCTGGACAGAACAAGGCCATCCAGATCATGATGCAGCCGCCGATCTTCAACGAGAGCAAGAATGGTTCCGACAGCCGCCAGAACGGTACACTGTCTGCCGACGGTCACCCCGGCGCGGTTCCGGACGTACGCGTCGCCGTCGGCCGTCCCGGCCGCCACCTCGCACTCTATCCGGGCCGCATGGGGTACGATCTGCAGGAAGAACTGGACTTCCTCACATATCGGGCGATGGAGCCAAATGTCTTCTTCGCCGCCCGCTTCCTCGCACCGGCCATCCCCCGGCTCGAGGAGAGGCAGATCCGCATCGCCATCATCCGCGACGAGGTCGGCGCGCGTAGCCGCATGCGCCTGTTGATGCCTTTCTCAACGGAGAAGCCGGGCTTCTCCGTCGGTCCTTCGATCATCCGGGCCTGGGCCAACCACTTCGGCCCGCTCGGGACACCGCTCGTCGATGCGGAGGACGCGGCGGAGACGATCGACAATCTTTTCGATGGCCTCGCCTCACCGGAAGCAAAGCTCCCCGGGATTCTCGTATTGCCAAACCTGCGCGTGAACGGTCCCTTTGCCAAGCTCGCCAGAGCTCTTGCGCTGAGCCGCGATCTGCCGGTGACGATCACCAATCCAACCGAGCGCCCGATGCTGCAAAGCGACGAAGATGGCAACACCTATCTCAGGAACTCGATCTCCAGGGGCCATCTGAAGGATATCCGGCGGCAACACCGGCTGCTCGCCCAGAAGGGCGAACTTGCCTACAATGTCGCCCGCCAGCCCGAAGAAGTTCGACTGCGCATGGAGGAATTTCTATCGATCGAGGCGAAGGGCTGGAAAGGGAAGAAACGGACCGCCCTCCTCAACGACCGCTATCGTGCTGCGTTCGCCCGCGAAGCAGTCAGCAACCTTGCAGAGGTCGACGCGGTGCGCATTCACACGCTCGACCTCGACGGCAAGGCGATCGCTTCGATAATCGTCTTCATCATGGCTGGCGAAGCCTATACGTGGAAAACAACTTTCGACGAGGACTATGCCCGCTTCTCCCCCGGCAAGCTGCTCGCCGCAGACCTGACCGACTGGCACCTCGACGACGCCAACATCGTGCGCACGGATTCCTCGACGGATGCCGAGAACACGGTCCTGCATCGCATGTGGCGGGAACGCGAGGAGATGGCGACTGTGGTGATCGGCCTCAACCGCAATTCCGACCGTGATGTCCGGCAGGTGGCGACGCAGCTCCACCTCTACCGGAATACGCGTAATCTCGCGCGAATGCTGCGCGACAAGATACTGTCTCGCCGGTTCGGAGACCGCTGAAGGCGCTATTCCGCAGCGAAGCCGGCGGTGTCCTGCTCACGCAAGATCCGGCGTATCACCTTGCCGGATGTCGTCAGTGGCAATTCCTCCACGAAGGCCACCTCCCGGGGATATTCGTGCATGGACAACCGCAGCTTGATCCACGAACGGAGTTCTTCGGCCAGTTCGGGGCTGGCGACATGGCCAGACCGGAGGACAACGAAGGCCTTGACGATCTCCGTTCGCACCGGATCCGGCTTGCCGATCACGGCCGCGAGCTGCACGGCAGGATGCCCGAGCAGGCAATCCTCGATCTCCGCAGGCCCGATGCGGTAACCGGAGGAGGTGATGACGTCGTCATCGCGACCGAGAAAGACGAAATAGCCGTCCTCGTCCTGCCGGCCCATGTCGCCCGTCGTCATCCACTCGCTGACGAACTTGGCCGCGGTCGCTTGCGGATTCTGCCAGTATTCGAGGAACATCACGGGATCCGGACGACGGACGGCGATCTGCCCGACGGCACCTGCGGGAAGGACGGTTCCATCCGGGCCGACGATTGCGACCTCGTGGCCGGGCACCGGACGTCCGATCGCGCCGGCTTTGCTGACGCCGATATGGCCTGCCGACGAAAGAACGAAATTGCATTCGGTCTGTCCGTAGAACTCGTTCGGCACGATCCCCAGAGTGGATTTCACCCATTCGTAGGTTTCGCGCCCCAACGCTTCGCCGGCGCTCCCGATGCTGCGCAAAACGAGGTCATACCGGGCTCGAGGGTCTTCCACGACCTTCATCAGCCTCAGGGCGGTCGGTGGGATGAAGGCATTGCGCACCTTCATCTCGGCCATGATACGGAAGGCCATGTGCGGATCGAACTTTTGGGCGGGCGACGAGACGACAGGAATTCCGAGCAGCAGCGCCGGAAGGAGCGCGTTGAGCAGCCCGCCGGCCCAGGCCCAGTCCGCCGGCGTCCACATCTTGTCTCCCGGTTGCGGCGGAAACGCGTGTGCCATCTGGAAACCCGGCATGTGCCCGGGAAGAACGCGGTGCCCGTGCAGGGCACCCTTCGGCGGTCCCGTCGTACCGGAGGTGAAGATCATCATCGCAGGCTTGTCGGGACCACCCTCCGCCACGTCGAACACGGACGGGTGGGTATCGATCAATCGAGCAAAGGAAAGAGCCGGGGCATCGACGTCGTCGATCGAGATCACATGCTTGAGTTCAGGCAGTCGCCCGCGGATCGGTGCGAGGCGCGACAGCCCAAAGTCGTTGGTGACCACCACCTTGGCGCCGGACGCCCGCAGACGAAATTCGAGAGCTTCCTCTCCGAAGAGAAGCGCCAGCGGTAGCGCAATTCCGCCGAGCTTGTAGATCGAGACATGTGCGACAACCGTCTCGAAGGATTGCGGCAGAAGCAGTGCCACACGGTCGCCGACGGCGACGCCGAGCGAATGCAGCGCGTGCGCAAACGCCGACGAGCGCTCGGAAAGCCCTCGATAGGTCATCGACCGATGAATGCCGTCGGGGCTGAAATGCTCCAGGCAGACCCGTTCAGGGTCCCGGACCGCCCAGTCATCGCTGACGGCGCGCCCGATGTTGAAATCCTCGGGTATCTCCCACGAAAAGTCGCGGACGATGTTTTCGTAAGAGCTACTTCTTGACAGAAACATGCCGGTATCCCGTCTCACATCGGGAACTGCTAGCACTCGTTTCGCACATGCACAATGAGAAAGGCGGACCGTCGCACCGGACCGCCTATACCGCAGCAACCGGGGTGACGGAAATGTTGCCGAATCCCGCGTGATCGACACGAACACGCCGAAATTCAGTGATCAATGCGATCTGAGAGATGAATGGTGCCCCATGCCGGAATCGAACCAGCACTCCTTTCGGAACTCGATTTTGAGTCGAGCGCGTCTACCAGTTCCGCCAATGGGGCCCGAAACGTAGAACTCGGCCGGACTATACGAACCGCGGCCATCCGGTCAACCTGCTTTTTGCAGTTTCACCCGCTCACGAGAAGTTTTGCCGTGCGCGGCAAGCGCCGGCGATGCAGGCATTTACACGAAGGTCGGGCTTGCTTAAAACCGGCCCGCAAACGGTCAGGAATGAAAGCATGCTGCGCCGCCTCTATTATTGGACAATGTCTCTCGCGGCCCGCAAGTCAGCAGAAGCCTGGCTCGCCGTGATCGCCTTTATCGAGAGCTCGATCTTTCTAGTCCCGGCGGATGTTCTCTATCTCCCCATGACGCTGGCACGACCGGAAAGAGCATGGCGGTACGCGATTATCGCAACGATCGCTTCCGTGCTGGGCGGGATAGCCGGATGGTTCCTCGGCTATTACGCCTTCGAGGCAGTCGCCAGACCGATCCTGGAATTCTACGGCAAACTCGACGCCTTCGAGCGGCTGCGGACAGGTGTCGACTACCAGACCGTACTGCTGCTGCTGGTCACCTCGGGTCTTGCCCACCTGCCGCCGATCAAGGTCGTCACCATCCTTTCCGGCGTCGCCCACATCAATCTGGGGCTGTTCATCGTCTCGGCCATTGCCGCGCGCGGCGGACGCTTCCTTCTGCTCGCCTGGTTGCTGCGGCGCTATGGCGAACCGATCCGCGACTTCATCGAGAAGCGGCTCGGCCATATAGCCGCCGCCGGCGCGGCAGTATTGATCGCGCTCTACGTGGGCTATCGCTACGTCGCGCACTGAAACGGGAACGGGCCATGAGTCTTTCTACACCACTCGTCAAGAACAAGACGGCCGTCGCGGCGGTTCTGACCACGCTCGGCATGGCTTTCGTCGTCGGCTCCGCGCTCGCCTTCGAGCATATCGGCGGCTACATCCCCTGCGCGCTCTGCCTTCTTCAGCGGAATCCCTATTACCTCGGCATCCCCGTCGGGATTCTGGCGATACTGGCGGCCGTCCTGAACCTGCCGTCCTGGATCACGCGAGGCCTGCTTGCGGTCGTCATGATCCTGATGATCGTCGGCGGGGGCCTCGGCGTCTATCATTCCGGCGTCGAGTGGGGCTTCTGGGAAGGACCGGCAAGCTGTTCTGTCGGCGGGGCAGCTCCCGCCGCCGGGTCCGGCGACATCCTCAACCAGCTCAACAGCGTAAAGGGTCCGTCCTGCACCGAGGCGACGCTGCGCGTGCTCGGACTTTCCTTTGCAGGGTGGAACGTGATCGGAAGCGTGATACTCGCGGCGATCGCCGCCTGGGGTGTCTTCGGCAAGCGGCACTGACGGTTCAGGGCTGCAACTCGGAGTCCCAGTAGAGGTAGTCGACCCAGCTCTCATGCAGGTAGTTCGGCGGAAAGAGCCGGCCGTTGTTGTGCAGGTCTTGCACCGACGGGCGGTAAGGCTTCTGCGCCGGGAACATCTGCGCCTGTTTCGGCAGCTTGCTGCCCTTCCGGAGGTTGCAGGGCGAGCAGGCCGCCACGACGTTCTCCCAGGTCGTCTCGCCGCCATGGGCGCGCGGGATGACATGGTCGAAGGTCAGGTCGTCGGTCGAGCCGCAATACTGACACTCGAAACGATCCCGCAGGAAGACGTTGAAGCGGGTAAATGCCGGGTTGCGGGATGGCTGGACATAGGTCTTGAGGCTGACGACGCTCGGTAGTCGCATCGAAAAGCTGGGCGAAGATACCGAGTGCTCGTACTCTGCTATGATATTGACGCGGTCAAGAAAGACGGCCTTGATCGCGTCCTGCCAGGACCACAGCGACAAGGGGTAGTAACTCAGCGGCCTATAGTCGGCATTCAGCACGAGCGCCGGCAAGGACTGGGGCGAGACTGCAATCGTCAAGGGCGTCTCCTGAGCGATTCGGCATCCACCTTTGTATATTAGGTCCGTTGTTACAGGATTGTGAAGCGGAATAACGCACCCGCTAGGGAATGCGGCGTTTCGCGCGCACGAGAAGCGAAACGTGGAACCGCGATCGGCGTCAGGCCGGGGGCCTGAGTCCGGGAAGAGGGGCAGAGTCTCCCGCGTAATATGCCCAGAAGAGCCGGGCGGCGATAGAGCGCCACGGCCGCCACGCTTCTGCGATCAGGGTCACTGCGGATCTGGATAAGCGTTCGCCGTGTCCGAAGGCCTTGCCGACCGCGATTCTCAGCGCGACATCGCCCGCTGGAAAGACATCTGGATGTCCGGCGCAGAACATGAGGTAGACTTCCGCCGTCCAAGGGCCGATGCCTCGGTACGAGGTAAGGACACCGACGACCTCCTCCGCATCGCGGCCTCCGAAGGAGCCGAGGTCGAGTTCACCGGCAACAACCGCCTCCGCGATCCCGCGCAGTGTCGCTGCCTTTGCCCGGGAGAGCCCGAGGCGGCCGACCGCGGCCTGGTCGAGCGAAAGATAATTCGGAGCCGTCGGCTCGCCGGTCGCCCCGACAAGTCGCCCCCATATCGCATCGGCACTTGCCCTCGACACCATCTGCGAAACGACGATCTGCGCGAGGGCCGCGAACCCCGGCTCCATGAGACGAAGCGGCAGGCGATCGACGGTAGCATGAATCGCACGCAGGCGGGGATCGATGCGGCACAGTTCTGCAAGTCCGTATTCGACGTCCTCCGCGGTCCGGATGATCCTCATGCGATTCCCTCGTTCCTCTTGGCTGCAGTGTACCGTTCATGTCAGAAGAGAGCATGACCGCCTTCGACAATCAAAGGTCCGTTTTCCGCTTTGCGCCGAGCCCGAACGGGCGCCTTCATCTCGGCCATGCGCTCTCGGCCTTGCTCAATCAGGATATGGCAAATGCTTCCGGGGGGCGGCTCCTGCTGAGGATCGAGGACATCGATCTCTCCCGTTGCACCCCGGAATTCGAGGCTGCAATCTTCGAAGATCTGGACTGGCTCGGAGTCTCGTGGGAAAAACCGGCGCGCCGCCAGTCCGAGCATCTCGACGAGTATCGGCAGGCGCTGCAGAGACTGATCGATCTCGGATTGGCCTACCCGGCCTTCATGTCGCGCGGCGAGGTGAAGGCGTTTGTCTCGAAGGCCGAGCAACAAGGTCGACCCTGGCCATGCGATCCCGACGGCGCTCCGATTTACCCGCCGCTCGACCGGCTTCGATCCGCGGCCGAAAGAGAACGACTTCTCTCCGATCACCATCGACATGCCTGGCGTCTCGACATCGGAAAGGCAACGGCGGAACTCGGCAGAAGGCTGACCTGGGCGGAAACGGGCGATGGACCGAAAGGCAGTATCGCCGCGCGGCCGGAGGACTGGGGCGACATCGTGTTGTGGCGCTCGGATGCGCCGTCGAGCTATCACCTGTCGGTCACGCTCGACGATGCGCTCCAGGGCGTCACCCATGTGGTCCGCGGACTTGATCTCTTCCATGCAACTGCCGTGCACAGGCTTCTGCAGGAACTGCTGGGACTGCCCGCCCCCGCCTACCATCACCACCGGCTGATCCTCGGCACCGACGGCCGCAAGCTCTCCAAGAGCGCCGGCGACACCGCTCTCGCGGCACTGAGGGCGCAGGGGCTTACGTCAGCCGACGTCCGACGGCTGGTCGGTCTTGCGTGAGCGCCTTCGGGCATTGGCCATGCGTCGGCCGGAGAGGATGTCATATTTCAAGAGCGCGGCGTTGAATTCTGCACCGATGATGAAAATCGCGCCGACCATATAGAGGAAGACCAGCACCACCATGACCGACGCCAGGCCAGCATAGGTGGCGGCGTAGTTGGCGAAGGTGGCGAGATAGGACGCGAAGGCCAGGGCGCCGACGAGCCAGAGCACCAGAGTCAGAAGGACGCCAGGGATGACGTCCCGCAATCGCCGGTGCCCGGCCGGCAGACCGAGATGAAAGATGATCAGGCCGGCGGCCAAAAGGAGCAACGTTCCGTAGACCCTCCAGTTGGAGACGACCGCGAGAAATTCCTCCAGCAACGGAAACCACCTGCTGGCAAAGGCAAGCGCAATCGGAACCGCGACGAGAAGCGCACTCACGATCGCCAGCACCACGACCCCTCCGATCACATAGGCGAAACTGACGAGGCGCGCGAGATACCACGGACGGTCCTCGGTCACGCGGTAGGCGCGGTTGAGCGACACCCTCAAGGCCTCGACCCCGTTTGACGCAAAATACGCCGCCGCCAGCACTGAAACCGTCAGAAGCCCGCGCGGCACGGTGAGGACTTGCAGGACCTGCTCGGCAAGCGGTCTGGCAATCGCCTCCGGCCAGGTATCGAAAATGAGGTGGATCGCAGTGTCGGCGAACGTATCCGCACCGAAGAAGCCGGCAACCGCGGTCCCGAAGATCAGGAACGGAAAGACTGCCAGCAGCGCCGAGAGCGCCACGTGACTTGCCATCGCCCAGCCGTCATCCTCGGAAAAATGCTTCAGCGCATCAAAGCCCACCTTGTAGAGCATGCGCAGGAATGCTGGCATCTCGTCTCCCGATCGTCAGTGCCGGTTGTCACCCGGAAGCGAATATGGGAAACCTCCGCGGCATTGTACAGGAAACATTCCATGGCGGACCGCCCCTGCATCATCGTTACCGGCTGTTCTTCAGGTATCGGCGCCTACTGCGCCGGAGCGCTGCGCAACGACGGATGGCGGGTTTTTGCGACCGTCCGCAAGCCGGCGGATCTGGTTCCCCTCGAAAAGGCGGGGATCGAGGCCCTGTTGATGGACTATACCGACGGCCCGAGCATCACGGCACTGGTGCAAGAGGTTGAAAGAAGGACCGGCGGACGTATAGACGCCCTCTTCAACAATGGAGCCTACGGCCAGCCGGGTGCCGTAGAGGACTTGCCGACCGAAGCGCTCCGGCGGCAGTTCGAGACGAACGTCTTCGGCTGGCATGAGCTCACGCGACAGATCGTTCCGCTCATGCGCCGGCAAGGTCATGGCCGGATCGTGCAGTGCTCGTCCATCCTCGGGATTTTGCCCTATCGTTTCCGTGGCGCCTATACCGCCTCGAAATACGCCATCGAGGGGCTCAGCCTCACGCTACGAATGGAACTCGAAGGAAGCGGCATTCATGTGAGCCTGATCGAGCCTGGTCCGATCGAGTCGCGGTTCACCGCCAACGCGCTGACCCATATTCGCAAGAACATCGATCTCGAAGGATCCGTGCATGCAGAAGAGTACAAGCGGCAGCTTGCGCGCCTCGACGGCACCGGGCCGGTCAACCGTCACAAGCTTGGACCGGAGGCTGTCTATGTCGCCCTGAAGCATGCCTTGACCGCAGGGCGACCCCGTCCCCATTATCTCGTGACGACACCCGCCCGGCAGGGCGCTCTACTCAAGCGACTCCTGCCCGCCGATCTTTTCTACAAGCTGATGCGATCGCTCAGCTGAAATCAGCAATAAAGGCCAAGGAAGCAAAATGTCCGCCTTCACAACAACGCTCACGTTGATCGTCATGGGTCTCGTCGTCCTCGTACTCGTCCGAGGCCTGATGAACATGATGAAGGGTGGAAGCGGCAGCCGCTCGAACCAACTGATGCGCATGCGAATCCTGTTGCAGGCGGTGGCGATCATACTCATCATGGTCACCCTCTGGCTGACGGGCGGCGGACGCTGACGGGAGCGTAAGACATGGTCAGGTTGAACAAGATCTATACCCGCACCGGCGACGACGGCACCACCGCTCTGGTCAGCGGACCGCGCCGTCAAAAGCACGATCTGCGGGTGGAGGCCTATGGCACCGTCGACGAAACGAATTCCGCGATCGGCGTCGCACGGCTTCATACGGCGGCAACACCCGACCTCGATGCCATGCTCCTGCGCGTCCAGAACGACCTCTTCGATCTCGGGGCGGATCTTGCGGCACCGGAAACCGGCGAAGCACTGTCTTACGAGCCCCTGCGGGTGATCGACGAACAGGTTGCCCGTCTCGAGCGCGAGATCGATCAGCTGAATGTCGGTCTCGACCCGCTGAAGTCCTTCATCCTGCCGGGCGGAACGCCCGCAGCCGCCCATCTCCATCTCGCGCGCACGGTGGCGCGCCGCGCCGAGCGGATCATGGTTGAGCTCTCACGATGCGAGGGGGAAACGGTTGGTGCTGCGGCGCTCAAATACATAAACCGCCTTTCGGATTTTCTCTTCGTCGCCGCCCGGCTCGCCAATGCAGACGGCAGGAACGACATTCTCTGGGTGCCGGGAAAGCACCGCTGACGGGATGAAGGCCGCCAATGTTCATCCCGCTCCATGATCGCAACGGCCTCAAGCATATCAGGCGGCAATACGTCACCCACAGCCTGATCGCCCTCAACGTCGTGATTTGGCTCCTGACAGGTCCTTTTGCCGCTCAGGAAATCGTTCAGGCAAGCCTTCTCGGCCTCGGTTTCATCCCAGCAGTGGTCTTTGGCAACGCCGTGCTCGAGCCGTCCCTCGTACTTGTCCCAAGCCCGCTTACCTCGATCACCTACGCCTTCCTGCATGGCAACGTCGTGCATCTTGCCAGCAACATGCTATTTCTCTGGGTGTTCGGCGACAATGTCGAGGACGCCCTCGGACATGTCCGCTTCCTGCTCTTCTACCTTCTCTGCGCGGTCGCCGGCGCTTTCGCCCACGGCGCTCTCGTACCGACCTCGCAAAGCCCGCTGATCGGCGCCTCAGGCGCTATCGCGGGTGTGGTTTCCGCCTACGTTGTGCTGCATCCGCGGGTCCGGATCTGGGTCCTGGTCCTCTTCCGTTTTCCCCTTCCGCTTCCGGCCTTCATACCGCTCCTCTTCTGGATCGGACAGCAGTTCTGGATGCTGCGCTTCAGCCAGGGGGACAACGTGTCGTGGGGCGCACATGTCGGAGGTATCGCCGCCGGAGCATTGCTCGTGATCTTGATGCGTCGCCCAGGTGTGCCCCTGTTCGATCGCGCGATCGTCACTCCGAGGGCAGTGGAGCAGCGTTCCATCGCCTCGGCGCCGACAGACGGAGAAACGCGCGACTCCGTCGGCTGGAAGCCGTAGCCGAGTTGACGTCATCAACATTGACGTAGACGTAAACGTAACTTATTCATGCCGACAGATGCGACGAACCGGGCGCGGGACGTTGTGTTTGGATAAAAAATGCGTATCGATGTCGCCAACCGACAATCGGAGGACCGCTTTCAGGCGCATTTTTCGGCGGAAAGCAGCGAAGGAAGGAACCCATGAAGATACTCGTGACCGTCAAGCGGGTCGTCGACTACAACGTCAAGATCCGTGTGAAGCCCGATGGATCGGGCGTCGAGCTTGCCAACGTGAAAATGTCGATGAACCCGTTCGACGAGATCGCGGTGGAAGAAGCCCTGCGCCTGAAGGAAGCCGGCAAGGCTTCGGAGATCGTCGTCGTCTCCATCGGTCCGTCCAAGGCCGAAGAAACGCTCCGCACCGGGCTTGCCATGGGTGCCGATCGTGCCGTGCTGGTTGAGACCGAAGACGCAGTCGAGCCGCTCGCCGTCGCGAAGATCCTGAAGGGCGTGATCGAAGCAGAACAGCCCGGCCTCGTCATCACCGGCAAGCAGGCGATCGACGATGATTCCAATCAGACCGGCCAGATGCTCTCGGCCCTCCTCGGCTGGGCCCAGGCAACCTTCGCCTCCAAGGTCGAGATCGGCGACGGCTCCGCCAAGGTGACCCGCGAGGTCGACGGCGGCCTTCAGACGATCGAGGTCAAGCTGCCGGCTGTCGTCACGACGGACCTGCGTCTCAACGAGCCGCGCTATGCCTCGCTGCCGAACATCATGAAGGCGAAGAAGAAGCCGCTCGACAAGAAGACCCCCGCCGATTTCGGCGTCGACACCACGCCGCGCCTCAAGGTGCGGAAGACCGAGGAACCCGGCGGACGCAAGGCCGGTGTCAAGGTCAAGACGGTCGCCGAGCTTGTCGACAAGCTCAAGAACGAAGCCGGCGTGCTCTAACGGATCCGGAGAGGAGATTTACAACATGGCCATTCTTCTTCTGGCAGAACACGACAACGCAACCCTGTCCGACCAGACCGCGAAGGCTCTGACCGCCGCAGCCAAGATCGGCGGCGACGTCCACGTGCTCGTCGCCGGCTCCGGCGCGAAGGCTGCGGCCGATGCCGCCGCAAAGCTCTCTGGCGTCTCCAAGGTCCTGCTCGCCGACGATGCTTCGCTTGCCAACAATCTGGCGGAACCGCTCGCGGCCCTCATCGTTTCCCTGGCCGGCGGCTATGATGCCATCGTTGCGCCCGCAACGTCGATCGGCAAGAACGTCATGCCGCGCGTCGCCGCCCTGCTCGACGTGATGCAGGTCTCGGAAATCATCGAAGTCGTGTCGCCCGACACCTTCAAGCGTCCAATCTATGCCGGCAACGCCATCCAGACGGTCCAGTCTTCCGACGCCAAGAAGGTCATTACCGTGCGCACGGCCTCCTTCACGGCCACCGGAGAGGGTGGTTCCGCTCCGGTGGAAACCGTCGCCGCAGCCGCGAACCCCGGTGTCTCGACTTTCGTCGGCGACGCACTGTCTTCCTCTGACCGTCCCGAACTCACCTCCGCCAAGATCATCATCTCCGGTGGCCGTGCACTCGGCTCTTCGGAGAAGTTCAAGGAGGTGATCCTTCCGGTGGCCGACAAGCTCGGTGCAGCCGTCGGCGCCTCGCGTGCGGCCGTCGATGCCGGCTACGCGCCGAACGACTGGCAGGTCGGCCAGACCGGCAAGGTCGTCGCTCCGGAACTCTATATCGCCTGCGGCATCTCCGGCGCCATCCAGCATCTCGCCGGCATGAAGGACTCGAAGGTCATCGTCGCCATCAACAAGGACGAGGAAGCACCGATCTTCCAGGTCGCCGATTACGGCCTCGTCGGTGACCTCTTCGAAATTCTTCCCGAACTCGAAAAGGCGCTTTGACAGAAACCAGTTCCTTCGCAGTTGCGAAAGGGCTGGAAAAATCAAGCGAGCAAGTCTATCAATTTTTGCCGGGCCGATACTGTCGGCCCGGCAGATTTTTGTGGGACAGAGTGCGGCGAGGAGAGCGCGATGGGAACGGCAATCAAGAGCTTGGGCGTTGTAGGTGCAGGCCAGATGGGTTGCGGGATCGTTCAGGTCAGTGCGCTCGCCGGCTACAAGGTGACCGTCTACGACCTTTCCCGGGAGAGGATCGAAGCAGGTCTGGCGACCGTCAACGGCAACCTTGCCCGTCAGGTGAACAGCGGCAAGCTTTCCGACGACGATCGCAAGGCTGCCATGGCGCGCATCGCCGGCACCACCGACATCAACGACATGGCGCCGATGGACATGGTCATCGAGGCTGCAACCGAGGACGAGACGGTCAAGCGCAAGATCTTCGCCCAGATCTGCCCTGTTCTCAAACCCGAAGCCCTGCTCGCCACCAACACCTCGTCTCTCTCCATCACGAGGCTCGCGGCCGCTACGGATCGCCCCGAACGTTTCATGGGCATCCATTTCATGAATCCGGTTCCGGTGATGAAGCTGGTGGAACTCGTGCGCGGCATCGCCACCGATGAAACCACCTTCGCAACGGCAAGGGCCTTCGCCCAGTCGCTCGACAAGACGATCACGGTCGCGGAAGACTTCCCGGCCTTCATCGTCAACCGCATCCTGCTGCCGATGATCAACGAGGCGATCTACACGCTCTATGAAGGTGTCGGCACGGTGGAAGCCATCGACACCGCTATGCGGCTCGGCGCCAATCACCCGATGGGCCCGCTGCAGCTGGCCGACTTCATCGGCCTCGACACCTGTCTTTCAATCATGCAGGTGCTGCACGACGGATTGGCCGACAGCAAGTATCGCCCTTGTCCGCTGCTGGTGAAATATGTCGAGGCCGGGTGGCTCGGCCGCAAGTCCGGCCGCGGCTTCTACGACTATCGCGGCGAGACGCCGGTCCCGACGCGTTGAGGTCAAGCAGGACGACAAGGCCGCGCGGGCAAATGTCCGCCGGCTGCAGGCGGCTCAGAGCTTGACGGCGGCCGCGATCAGCGCCTGCGCGTCGCCGCTATCCCACGCGGCGGGACCATTCATCGAGCCGAGCAGACATCCCTTTTCGTCGACAAGCAGGGTCACCGGGAGGCCGAAGGCCAGTCCCTGCTTTTTCAGAGCATTGAAGACGCCCATCGTGTTGTCGCGATAGAGCCCGAGTTTGTCGACGCCGGTCTCGGCGAGGAAGGCCTTCGGCTTTTCGGCGTCGCCCGTATCGATGTTGACGGCGACGACCTCGAAATCCTTGCCGCCCATCTTCTCCTGAAGTCCGTTGAGCGCCGGCATCTCTTCGCGGCATGGCACGCACCAGGTGGCCCACACATTGAGGAGAACCGTCTTGCCGGCGAAATTCTCGACCGATACGTCCTTTTGCGCGGCATCCTTGAATGCCAGGCCGGCAATCGAACGCGGCTCCGTGGCGGCGACCATGGCAGCCACTTCACCAGTCGTGACGGCCCCCAGGCTCGCCGCCTTGACGACTGTCCCCGCGCATTGACCGACTTCCGCGGCAAGCTCGCCATTGCCAGACATGGTCTGCTTCACGTATACCGCTGCCGCGCCGGCCAAAATCCCGGCGACTGCCGCAATCGCAACCAGCTTGGCGGAAGGAAGTCCGAGGGGTCTTTTTTCTGTCATCAACATCTCCGGGATGGGCATCAAATGGCCGAGGACACCAAGGACGAGCTGACCTCCAACCAGATGTGGGGCGGACGTTTCGCCTCTGGCCCCGCAGCCATCATGGAGGAGATAAATGCCTCCATCGACTTCGACAAGAAGCTTTATGCCCAAGACATCCGCGGCTCAATAGCGCACGCGACCATGCTTGCCCATCAGGGCATCATCACGGCAGAAGACAAAGACAAGATCGTTCACGGACTGAACACGATCCTGTCAGAGATCGAAAGCGGCCGTTTCGAATTCTCCCGTCGCCTCGAAGACATCCACATGAACGTCGAGGCCCGGCTTGCCGACCTGATCGGTCCGGCAGCAGGACGCCTTCATACCGCGCGTTCCCGCAACGACCAGGTGGCGCTCGATTTCCGCCTCTGGGTAAAGGAAGAACTGCAGAGGACCGAGATTGCGTTGACCTCGCTGATCAACGCCTTCCTCGACCGGGCGGAAGAGCACGCCGAAACAGTGATGCCGGGCTTCACCCATCTGCAGACGGCCCAGCCGGTCACCTTCGGCCACCACTGCATGGCCTATGTCGAAATGTTCGGCCGTGACCGGCAGCGTGTGCGCCACGCGATCGAGCACCTCGACGAAAGCCCGATCGGCGCGGCGGCGCTCGCCGGCACCGGCTATAACATCGACCGCCACATGACCGCCAAAGCTCTGGGCTTCCGCGAGCCGACCCGCAACTCGATCGACACTGTGTCGGACCGCGACTTTGCGCTTGAGTTCCTTGCTATGGCCTCGATTACGGCCACCCATCTCTCGCGCCTGGCCGAGGAGATCGTGATCTGGTCCACGCCGCAATTCGGCTTCGTCCGGCTTTCGGATGCTTTCTCGACCGGCTCGTCGATCATGCCGCAGAAGAAGAATCCGGACGCGGCCGAACTCGTGCGCGCCAAGACGGGGCGGATCAACGGGTCGCTCGTCGCGCTTCTCACCGTCATGAAAGGCTTGCCGCTCGCCTATTCGAAGGACATGCAGGAAGACAAGGAGCAGGTATTCGATGCGGCCGAAAGCCTGGAGCTCGCCCTCGCGGCGATGACCGGCATGGTCCGCGACATGACCATTCGGGCAGACCGGATGAAGGCGGCGGCCGGTGCCGGCTACTCGACAGCGACGGATCTTGCCGACTGGCTGGTCCGCGAAGCCGGGCTGCCGTTCCGCGAGGCCCATCATGTGACCGGCCGCGCTGTGGCTCTCGCCGAAGGCAAGGGCTGCGATCTCGCCGAGCTATCACTTGCGGAACTGCAGGCGATCAACCCCGCGATCACCGCGGGCGTCTTCGACGTGCTGACGGTTGAAGCATCTGTCGCCAGCCGCAAGAGCTACGGCGGCACGGCCCCGAGCGAGGTTCGCAAGCAGATAGCCTGGTGGCGCCAGCGCAACTGATCACCTTCCTTTGCGTTCGCATCACGAGATTGAGGGTGCACAAGGCCCCGCTTTTTCGATAGAGGCTAGATATTGGTTCTTCCGGTTGGGCAAAGTGATGGCTAGGGCGCTTCGAAGCTTGTTCGTGACGATGGGTATGATGGCTGCGGCGTCTGTGGCGCTTTCCGGCTGCGGGCGCAAGGCTGACCTCGATCCGCCGAACATGCCGGCTGCCGAACAGAACAAGCAGTCGACCAAACAGGACGCCACTGTGCCGGACGATCCCTTCGTTCTCGATCCTCTTCTCTGACAGGTCCCCGCGTGAATCACTTCGAATATCGTGATGGCGTGCTACACGCCGAGAACGTGCCCGTTCCGGCGATTGCCGCAGCAGTCGGCACGCCCTTCTACTGCTACTCGACGGCGACGCTGGAGCGCCACTACCGCGTCTTCTCCAAGGCGTTCGAAGGTACGGACGCAATGGTTTGCTACGCCATGAAGGCGAATTCCAACCAGGCCGTGCTCAAGACGCTGGGGCGTCTCGGCGCCGGTGTGGACGTGGTCTCGGAAGGCGAACTGCGGCGTGCGCTGGCCGCCGGCATCCCGGGCGAACGCATCATGTTTTCCGGCGTCGGCAAGACCGTGCACGAGATGGATCTCGCGCTGGAAGCCGGAATTTACTGCTTCAACGTCGAATCCGAACCCGAACTCGAAGTGCTGAACCAGCGGGCACAGAAGGCCGGCAAGGTGGCCCACGTCTCGTTTCGGATCAATCCGGACGTCGACGCGCGCACGCATGCCAAGATTTCGACCGGCAAGAAGGAAAACAAGTTCGGCATCTCCTACGATCGCGCGCAGGCGGTCTACGCCCATGCCGCCACGTTGCCCGGCATCAAGGTGACGGGCATCGACATGCATATCGGCAGCCAGATCACCGAGCTGCAGCCGTTCCAGGATGCCTTCCGCCTGCTGAAGGAGCTGGTGGCAACGCTTCGTGCCGACGGGCACGCGATCGACCACGTGGACATCGGCGGCGGCCTCGGCATCCCTTATCACGACGACAACAATCCGCCGCCGGAGCCGGACGCTTACGCGAGGATCGTCAAGGAGCAACTGAGCGGCCTCGGCTGCCGCATCGTCACCGAGCCGGGACGACTGATCGTCGGTAATGCGGGCATCCTCGTGACCGAGGTGGTCTACGTGAAGGACGGTGGCGACAAGACGTTTGTGATCGTCGACGCTGCGATGAACGATCTCATCCGCCCGACGCTCTATGACGCGCACCACGAGATACGTCCCGTCGTGCTCTCCGCAGCCAATGCACCGAGGATTCGTGCCGACGTGGTGGGCCCGGTCTGCGAGACGGGTGACTATCTTGCGCTCGACCGCGAAATGGCGATGCCGCGCGCCGGGGACCTGTTCGCGGTCGGCTCGGCCGGTGCCTATGGCGCCGTCCAGGCCAGCACCTACAACAGCCGGCGCCTCATCCCGGAGGTGCTTGTCAGGGGCGGTGAATTCCACGTCATCCGTCCGCGCCCCAGTTTCGAGGACTTGATCGAACTCGATTCGCTGCCTGCCTGGCTCGTCTGACCTGACCAAACGCGGTCTGCGGCGAAAATGGCGACTGGCGGGGCTTTGCCCTCGTCTTCGCCACAAAGAATGCTATCCTTGAGTTTCGCCAAGTCCGTCGCTGCCGAAGCGACGGCCGGACGTTCGATGCCAAGTGAGAACCGCACAGATGAACGCTCCTCTGCCTGAACGAGAGAGCACGACACCTCTGGGAACCGATCTCAGGCTTGCGCGCCGCGTGCGTGCAAAGCGTGCGGTCGCGCGCCTTGTCCTCTTCATCGAGCGCCTCGTACCTCTTTTCCTTCCGGTACTCGGCTTCGCGGCGCTGTTCGTCTCTTTTGGCTGGCTCGGCCTCTACCGCATCTTTCCCGACTGGCTGCGTCTCGCGACGGTCTTCATTCTCATATTCGGCTTTCTGGCATCCTTGTTGCCCTTTGCGGAACTGCGTTGGCCACGGGCCGATGAGGCTGACCGACTGCTCGAGGAGCGAAATCATCTCCCGCACCAGCCGGTTGCCGCGCAGGATGATATCCCGGCCTTCGAAACGCCATTTGCCCGCGCGCTCTGGAGCGAACACCAAAGACGCATGGCCGAGACGATTGCGTCTCTCGACGCCGGCACTCCACGCCCCGACATCGCGCGTCACGACAAGTTTGCGCTGCGGACTATCCCTGCTTTGCTCCTGGTGACGGCTTTCGCCTACTCCGGTTCCAACGGAGCCGGCACGATGGCCGATGCTTTCCGCTGGTCGGCATCCGGCGCTGCGACGCCAGACATGCGCGTCGACGCCTGGATCACACCGCCGGCTTATACCGGCAGGGCACCGGTGTTCCTGACGCGCCGGGATTCTGGCGAAGACAGCGGGGCACCTTCTGCGGCCACCGTCCCTCAGCACTCCAAAGTGACGATCCGCGTGAGCGGAGGCAGTGGCGAGGAACAGATCCTGTTTCAGTCGGCGACGGCGGCGGAAGCCTTACCGCTCGAAGCTGCCAAGGCAGATAACCCCGCTGCCGGTCCGGCCTCTCAAGCTGTCCAGGCCACCGGACAGACCTACGAGGCGGAACTCACCGAGAGCGGCGTGCTGGCCGTCGGTCCGAACCGCTGGACCATCGACGTGACGCCTGACCAGCCACCGCAGATCGCGTTCGACGGAACGCCACGACGCAGCGTCAACGGTGCTCTCGAGATCGCCTTCAAGGGCCACGATGACTACGGCCTCGTCGAGGCACACGCCGAAATCGAGCCGACCGCCGCCGAACCGAACGCGACCCCGCTCTATCCGGCGCCCGAATACAAACTCGATCTGCCGCGCCGAAACCCGCGTGACCCGAAGGGGACATCGAGCAGAAACCTGACCGAGCATCCCCTGGCCGGACGGAAGGTAAAGATCACGCTGGTTGCGCGAGACGGCGCCGGCCAGACGGGACGTAGCGCTCCTTTCGAGATGACATTGCCTTCGCGAGACTTCGCCAAGCCGCTTGCTGCGGCCGTTGCCGAGGAACGGCAGGTCTTCGCACTGGATACCCGCGATCTTCCGAAGGCGATCGCGCTCAACGAAGCCTTGTCTGTCAGGGCGGACGAGACAATCCCGAGCCTCACGCATTTCCTGCTGATCCAGTCGGCTCAGGCGCGGATGAAGCTCGCACGCACATCGGAGGATATGAAGGGTACCGCCGACTATATCTGGGAGATCGCTCTCGGAATTGACGACGGCGATCTCTCGCTGGCCGAACGGAAGCTGCGGGAGGCGCAGCAAGCACTGCAGGACGCGCTCGAGCGCAACGCTCCGGACGAAGAGATCAAGAAACTCATGGACGAGCTTCGCGCCGCCATGCAGGACTTCATGAAGGCGATGGCCGAGCGTCAGCCCAATGCCGGTTCGGAAGACCGTCAGCAATCGGCGCAGAACGTCCTGCGCCAGCGCGACCTGGAGAACATGCTGAACCAGATCGAGAATCTTGCCCGCTCCGGGAACCGTGACGCCGCACGAGACATGTTGTCTCAATTGCAGCGGATGATGAACAATCTCCAGACCGCGCGACCACAGCAGCGCAACCAGCAACAGAACAGTCAGGTGCAGCAGCAGATTGACAAGCTCGGCGAGTTGATGCAGGAGCAGCAGAAGCTCATGGAGGAGACCTTCAAGCTCGATCAGGCGCTGAAGGATCGCATGCAGCGCGGCGACCCCGGTGACGGCGAAGACGGTGAATTGACGGAAGAGCCGCGGCAACAGCCGGGCGGGCAGCCGTCGCCCACTGACAACATGACCGCAGAGCAACTACGTGAGGCCCTGAAAAACCTGCGGGCGCAGCAGGATGCACTCGGCCGAAAGCTCGGGGACCTGCAAAAGGGCCTGCGCGACCTGGGCGTGAAACCGGGTGAAGGCTTTGCACAAGCGGAACGCGAAATGCGCGGCGCCGGCGAGGCCCTGGGCCAAGGCCAGGGAGAACGTGCCGTGCAAGGACAAGGCAAAGCGCTGGAAGCGCTGCGTCAGGGTGCGCGCGACATGATGGGAGAGATGATGCAGGCGATGCGCAGCCAGGGTCAGGGCCAGGGGACGCAGCAGGGTGATCAGACCGGTCGCGATCCGCTCGGGCGTCCCCGTCCGACCGACGGGCCGGAATTCGGCGACGACGTGAAGGTCCCGGACGAGATCGACGTCCAGAGAGCCCGGGAGATCCTCGAGGCGATCCGCGAGAAACTCGGCGACAATCTCAGTCCCGAACTGGAACGGCGCTATCTGGAACGGTTGCTGGACATCCAGTAGGCGGCGGACGTCGTCCTTGCCTCAGATCGCGAGTGCCTGGGCCACGGCCTTGCGGATATCGAGAAGCGAGAACGGCTTGTCGACCACGTCGACTACCTTCGTCATCAGGTCGTCTGCGCGCTCCCGCTGTTCGGCATAGCCAGTCATCAGCAGAATCTTCAGGTTTGGAAACGCGGACGAGGCACGGTGCGCGAGTTCGATGCCGTCCATCACCGGCATACGGATATCGGATAGCAAAAGGTCGAAAGCGCCGTCACCGAGTCTTTCCAGTCCTTCGGCTCCGTCCGCAGCCTCTGCGGTGTCGTGCCCGTCGAGTCTCAATGCACGGGCGACGAACGAGCGCAGTGAGTCCTCGTCTTCCGTTATCAGAATCCTTGCCATGGGCATGCTCCCGTCATCCGTTCATCTCGCTGCAAGTCACCAGAGTTTCCTTTTCGATCGGTAAACGGAAACGGCCGGTGACAGCGAGATGGTTAACAGGAGCTTTGCAGAAGCGGACTAGGCTGCGCCTTCCGCCTCGCCGGTCACGACGCCGACGAAGGGTAGCTCGCGGAACGCGTAGGCCACGTCCATACCGTAGCCGACGACGAAGTAGTCCGGGCACTCGAATCCGACATAATCGGCCTCGAACACCTCCTTGCGCTTCACCTTTTTGTCCAGGAGAACCGCGATCGATACATTGCGTGCGCCACGCTCGTACATCAACGTCCTCGCAAACAGCAGCGTTCGCCCCGACTCCAGGATGTCGTCAATCAGCAGGACGTTGCGACCGTGCACATCGCTGTCGATGTCCTTGATGATCCGCACCCCCTGGGAAACGGTGCCTGTGCCATAACTGGATAACGTGATGAACTCGACCTCCGGCGCAAGTCCGGCATGATGCAGAGCCCGAATGAGATCAGCCGCGAAGATGAAGGAGCCCTTGAGAACCGAGATGACCAGGAGATCCTCGCAGGGGCCGCTGGCGATCTCCGCGGCGAGTTGGCGATTGCGCTCGGCAATCTGCTCGGCGGTATAGAGGGGCTCGATGTTCTTTCCGCGGACGATCGGCATACTTCACTCCATGGGACGAAAGACCGTCGACGACATGTGGTTGCCGACATGCTTGCCGCCCGGCGATAGCACAATCAGATGCTATGAGCATCCGCTTCCGCGAAAGAAAGCCGCAATTCCGGTAATTTTCCACCGGGATGCCGAAGACGCGCGGCAAGGCCGCGGCTTTCGCCGGCGTCGATCGATCCGGCAGGGCCGTCGATGAAGGTGCTGGCCACGACCTGCCCGCCGGAAATGAGGTCCGCCCGAACCCGCGGTATTCGCTTCTGCTCCGGGCCGTGATTTTCGATGATCGCGTTCACCAGCAGCACCCGCATTCCGTTTGCGTCTTGCGGCGTGAGCGTAACATGCGTGATGTCGAGCGCGGCGACGCGCACAGGCAGGGCTTGCTCCGGCGTGGCAAGCAGACCCGCGACGGCGAAGACACAGCCGAAGACAGCAGCCACAAGAACCGCGAAGTTTCTGTCAGACAGACGTCCAAGGGCTCCCTCGATGCCCGTGACCAGCCTGCCGACCAGAGCGGAAAAGAGGGACTCGCGACGACGGATCGGCCTTGCCTGTCGAGCATCGTGATTGTCGTTGCACCAGCGCCGCACAACTGTCGCACGGTCGATCTTCGCGATGGTGATGAACTGCGCATCGAGGACATCGGCGACGGATGCACGGTGCGTGGAAGGGCGCGCTCCCCGGGCAGGACGCTCCGGCGGCAGCAGGTCGATGGTCGCCTCAGCCGTCCGTCTGTGATTGCGGAATGCGCTCATCTTGCCCTCGCTGCGCGGCCCATCAAGGCGCCGCAAAACAGGCCATTGAAACGAATCCTCTCCAGTCGTAAATTTGAATGGTTAATGCTTCGCAAAGATCTGCCTGGAAGGCCGTCTTTCGACGCCAGTTTACCGTCTGTTAACCGAGTGCGTTAACAAGTCGCCAGAACTCGAGCACTGTCAGACCGGACCTGTCCGTTGATTCATTTCGAAAACGTCGGCCTGCGCTATGGAATGGGACCGGAGATCCTGAGAGATCTCACCTTCGACATCCCGAAGCGCTCCTTCCAGTTCCTGACCGGTCCCTCGGGAGCCGGCAAAACGACACTGTTGCGTCTGCTCTTCATGTCGCTGCAACCGACCCGCGGGCTCATCCGCAGCTTCGGTCGCGACGTGACGCAGATTCCGCGCAGCGAGCTGCCGATGTTGCGGCGGCGTGTCGGCATCGTTTTCCAGGACTTCCAGCTTCTCGATCACCTCACGACCTACGAGAACGTCGCACTACCCCTGAGGGTTCGCGGCAAGGAGGAGGCCGCATATCGAAACGATGTCATCGAGCTCCTGAAATGGGTCGGCCTCGGCGAGCGCATCAATGTGCTGCCCCCGGTCCTCTCCGGCGGCGAAAAGCAGCGCGTGGCGATCGCCCGGGCACTGATCGACCGCCCGGAAATCCTGCTCGCGGACGAGCCGACGGGCAATGTCGATCCACCGATGGCACGACGTCTGCTGAGCCTCTTTCTGGAGCTCAATCGTCTTGGCACCGCGGTCGTCATCGCGACGCATGATTTCTCGCTAATGGACCAGGTCGACGCGCGCCGCATGATCCTCACCGACGGACGGTTGGAAATCTATGACTGACCTGCAACGCGCACTTCCCCGCAGCAAGCAACCGCAGCGTCGGACGGAAATGCATGTCCGCCCCACGGCCCCGATCCTGCCTGCCTCCAACATTCAGGGAAATGCGTTGATGGTGGTGATCGCCATCATGGCGTTTCTCGCCTGCCTGACGCTCGGAGCCGTCAGCATGGTGCGGGCGACCGCCGCGGGCTGGCAGAGCCAGATCTCGCGTGAGATCACCATACAGATCAAGCCCGAGGATGGTCTCGACATGAACAAGGCACTGGTGCGCGCCCGCGACCTTGCCTTGACTTTCGTCGGCACCAAGGACGGCACGATCATGGACGACGATGCGACCGCTCGCCTCCTTGAGCCCTGGCTGGGCAGCGGGCTCGACATCAACGACCTTCCCGTACCGCGCCTCATCATCATCACAATCGACGAGACGCATCCGCCGGACTTCGCCGCGATGCGCGCGCTCCTGAAAGAGGAGGTGCCGCAGGCCTTCCTCGATGATCACCGTACCTGGGTGGACCGTCTCGTTTCGATGGCGCGAACCACGGTCTTCGTCGGCTCGGGCATTCTGCTGCTGGTCTTCGTCGCCATGGTGCTGACCGTTGTCTTCGCGACCCGCGGTGCGCTCTCCGGCAACCGCCATATCATCGAGGTCCTGCACTTCGTGGGTGCCGAGGGCTCGTTTGTGGCGCAAGAGTTCCAGAAGCACTTCCTGAAGATCAGTCTCAAGGGAGCGACGGCAGGAGGCCTCGCCGCTGCCTCGCTCTTCGCGCTGGCAGGCTACTGGCAGAGCCGATCGCTCGCCACGCCCGAGAGCGACCAGACGGCGGCGCTCTTCGGCACCTTCAGCATCGGCTTCATGGGGTACTTGGGCATTTTCGCCACGATGATCGTCATTGCGTTACTGACGACCCTGACCGCTCGCTTCACCGTTATCAGGACCATTTATGAAATCGATCTGATCCGCTCGGATCCGGCGCGCACGGACGGACTGATCAGCGACTGAGGAAAGCCTGTTGACTTGCCACAAAGCCGCCTGTTCGCCATGGCAAAAGGGCGGTATGCACAACACATGACGATGGGTCGGATGTCACGGATCACAGCAAGTCCGAAGATGCCGCGGCAACGTCCCGCGCACGGCCTCTTCGCGCGGCGTGGGCCGTTGCGTCGCGTTCTGCATTATGGCGGCATCATCGGCATATTCGCCTGCGCCGTGGTCGTTGCCGGCTTCCTGCGCTTTGCCGACCATGTGACGACACTGAAACCGCCCGCGGATCCCCGAGCCGATGCGATCGTCGTTCTGACCGGCGGATATCAGCGAATCGACCAGGCAGTCGATCTCCTCCGCCGTGGTTCGGGAAAACGCTTGCTCATCTCCGGTGTCCACCCCGCGACGACGCCATCCCAGATCCGACGGATGACACAAAGCTCCAACGATCTCTTCGATTGCTGCGTCGACATCGGCTACCAGGCGCTCGACACCATCGGCAATGCGAACGAGATATCCCACTGGATCCACGACCGTGGATATGCCCGGGTTCTGGTCGTGACCAACAACTATCATATGCCGCGAAGTCTCATGGAACTTCGGCGCATCGACCGCGCGACGGAATTCATCGCGTACCCGGTCGTGAACTCCGATCTCAAGACCACGAACTGGTTCGCGAACCCCAGCGTTCTACGAACATTGCTTGCGGAGTACGGAAAAACCCTGGTCGCCTTCGCGCGCGGCATCGTGGGCTGGAGCATGGGAGACGGTTTGCGCTCGAGCGCGACGCTCGCCAAATCAGACCAATGATAACGCGGAGCGCTTTCTCTCCGCCCTGATTTCGTATAGGCACGTCGCAACCACGCCGCGGGAAGCCTTTCATGATCGCCTTGCGTTCCATTCTCTTCAACACAGCCTTCTATCTGAATCTCATCCTGCGAATGATCGTGCTTTCGCCGATCTACTTCGTGCTGCCGCGCAAGAAGGCATTTTCGATTCCGAAGAACTGGGCGCTGTCCTGCCACTGGCTGATGAAAACGATCGTCGGCACGACATTCACGATCGAAGGGCTCGAGAACATCCCCAAGGGTGGATACATTCTGGCGCCGAAACATCAGTCGTTCTGGGACACCTTCGCCTTGCTGCCCTGGCTCGACGACCCGGTCTACATCCTGAAGCGCGAACTGCTCTGGATCCCCCTCTTCGGCTGGTATGCGAAGAAGCAGCGGATGATTCCGGTGAACCGCGGGGCACGCGGCAAGGTCATGGCGGCGGTGATGGCCCGAACGTCCGACGAGATGCGCAACGGGCGGCAGCTCATTATCTACCCGGAGGGAACACGCCGCCCCCCCGGCGCGCACCCGGTATACAAATACGGTATCGCCCGGCTCTATCGCGATCTTCAGGTGCCGGTCGTACCGGTGGCAATGCATCCCGGCCTCTTCTGGCCGCGCCGCAAATTCCTTCGTTTCCCCGGACACTTCAAGGTCCGGATTCTGCCTCCGATCGAGCCTGGCCTCGATCCGGATGCTTTCTTCGAAAAACTTATGCAGGTGCTCGAAGCGGCAAGCGACGAATTGCTGGTCGAGACGGCAAGGGATAACCCGCATGTTCCGCTTCCACCGACGGCGAAGCGACGGCTCAATGAACTCGCGAAGGGAGCGACAAAGTCGGGCGAGCACCACTGAGCCCCGACGGCAGTGCCGGTCAGGCGACCGGCTGCCCGATCGTCTCGACCACCTGCTCCAGCCAATGATCCCGTATGCCCATCTCCTGCAGATGCGCGACGGTATTGGCGACATAAGCCTGATTGGGACCGGATTGCCCGACGGCATGGCGTACGATGCCCGCGGCCTCGGCAACGGTCATTGCGCCGGCATACTGCCGATGACTGCGATCCACCACGTAAGTGACCGCGGAGACGGTGCGACCGTCGTCAAGCGCTATCGGCATCGAGCGCTCCCGGTAGACATGGGTGACGAGTTCGCGCTCGCGGAGATAGTCGAGCGTCGCGTCCCGCTCCGACGCAGCGACACGGAAGGCGACGCCGCGGCACGAGCCACCGCGATCGAGCCCCAGCACCAAACCCGGTCTCTCTTCGGTTCCCCGATGCACCCAGGAATGGACACAAAGCGAGCGCCGGTAGCCGAAAGCCCGTCCGTGAACCTTCTCCACGAAAGGGAAACCCGGGTTCCACATCAGCGATCCGTAGCCAAAGACCCAAAATTCGTCCATATCCGACATCATCTCAGTGGTTTGAAATCGTTCCCATCATGGAGTGCCCGATGACCTCGTCAACCCGATCCGGTCAGACAACGGTGACGCGGAAAGTCGTCCTGCTCGGCATACTCGTCGTAGTCGCGGCAGCCGTCTATAGCGGAGGCTGGATGCTTGCTGCAACCATGATGCAGAAGCGCGTTGCAGAACTCCTCAGCGGCGGAAATGCCGCGGGAGCGGAGGTTCGTTGCAAGGACATGGATATCCGCGGCTATCCCTTCCGGATCGGCCTCTTCTGTTCGGCAATCACTGTGGATGATCGTTTCAACGGCATTTCTGCATCCCTCGGCGCGTTCCGTTCCGCCGCACAGGTTTACGCGCCAAGCCATTTCGTATGGGAGATGGATAGTCCGGCGGAATTGCGATCGGCCCTCGGCTTCTCCTTCTCGCTACAATGGGACAACCTGCGCTCCAGCGTCAGCGCCTGGTTCGACGGCCTGTCTCGCTCTTCACTTGTCGCCGAAGGGTTGAAGGTCGACACCACGGCGGTGGCTGACGGCAGAACCGTTTCCGTGCAAAGCGAGCACGGCGAGTTCCATGTCCGCCGCAACGGAGAGGACCTCGACGCCGCCGCCCTGGTGAAAAACGCGGTCGTAGCGCTCCCGAGCGCTACGCAGCTCACCCTCCCCCCCATCTCCGCGAGCGTCGACGTGACGATGCTTGGCAAGGCTACCCTTCTCGATCCGGTCCGTAACGCGGCCGCGACGGAGCTTTACGGCAGCAGGGGCGAAATCCGCCGGCTTGTGATCGACCTCGGAGAGGGGCGCGTTCTGACGGTCAGCGGTCCGTTGTCTGTCGGCGATGATGGCAATCTCTCCGGCAAGCTCCACCTGGAGCTCGAGAAGGTCGATGGCTGGAAAGACGCGCTGACTACCGCCCTCCCGGATTCGTCCGAGAATTTCGTGAATGCGGCAAAGGTGCTCACTGCGCTTTTCGGTGGCAGGGACTCCGGCTCGGCCGAACTCAGCCTGCACGAGGGCGTCGTCTCCGTCGGCATAATCCCGATCGGCGTCCTTCCGCCGCTCTGATGATCAGCTCTTCTTCTCGTCCAGGGCGTGACGGCCGAAGTCGGGCGCATCAACGTCCTGGCCCGCTTCGACGATCGAGCGGCGGATCGCCCGTGTGCGAGTGAATAGCTCGAACAGCTTGTCACCCTCCCCCCAACGGATGGCGCGCTGCAGGTAGGCGAGGTCTTCCGAGAAGCGCGCCAGCATTTCCAGGATGGCGTCGCGGTTATGCAGGCAAACGTCGCGCCACATGGTAGGATCGGAGGCGGCAAGACGCGTGAAGTCTCGGAAGCCGGATGCGGAATACTTGATAACTTCCGATTCCGTGACAGTCTCGAGATCGTCTGCTGTACCAACGATGTTGTAGGCGATAATGTGCGGCAGGTGGGAAACGATCGCGAGCACCTTGTCGTGGTGCTTCGGGTCCATCTCGTCGACCCTGGAGCCCAGAGCTTCCCAGAATGCCCTGAGACGTGCGAGCACGTCGGCATCAGTCCCCGGCAGCGGCGTCAGGATGCACCAGCGCCCCTTGAAGAGGCCGCAGAAGCCCGCATCCGGTCCGGATTTCTCGGTGCCGGCGATCGGATGCCCGGGTATGAAGTGGACGCCCGGCGGCACGTGCGGAGCCATCTGTGCGATAACCGACGCCTTTGTCGATCCCACATCGGTGACGATCGCGCCGGGCTTCAGGTGCCGCGCGATCTGCTTGGCGACGCTTTCGGACGCGCCGACCGGAACGGAGACGATGACGAGGTCGGCGCCCTCGACGGCCTCGGCAGCGGAGAGCGTGTAACTGTTGCCGAGTTCCAATTCCTCCGCTCGTCTGAGCGTATCCGCCGAACGCGTCGAGATCACGATCTCGCCGGCCAGCCCCTGGTCCTTCACGTCGCGTGCAATGGAGGAACCGATGAGACCGATGCCGATAAGCGCGATCTTGTCGAAATGGACCTCTGTCATCAGTTGCGTCCCATGAACTCACGGAGTGCGTCGATCACGCCGAGATTGGCTTCTTCACCGCCGATCGTCATCCGCAGTGCATTGGCAAACCCGTAGCCACGGACGGCACGAAGGATATAGCCGCGGCTGGTGAGGAAGGCATCCGCGTCCGGGGCACGTTTGCCCTCGGCATCCGGGAAATGAATGAGCACGAAATTCGTGACCGAAGGCGTCACTTCGAGACCCATCTCCTTGAGTGCCTCCGTCACCCTATCCAGCCAGAGCCGGTTGTGAGCCACTGCCGTTTCGACGAACGCCTGATCCCGTATCGCCGCAGCACCCGCGGCAATCGCCGGCGCATTGAGATTGAAGGGGCCGCGCACGCGGTTCATGGCGTCCACGATCTCCGCAGGGGCAAAAATCCAGCCGATACGCAGCGTGGCAAGGCCGTAGGCCTTCGAGAAGGTGCGGGTCATGACGACGTTCCGATTGCCCGAAACAAGCTCTATGCCGGCCTCGTAATCGTTGCGGCGAACATATTCCGCGTAGGCGGCGTCGAGGACGAGGACGACGTGAGCCGGCAGGCCGGCCTGAAGGCGGCGGATTTCGCTGACCGGAACGTAGGTCCCCGTCGGATTGCCGGGATTGGCGATGAAGACGATCTTCGTCTTTTCCGTGACGGCAGAGAGAATGGCGTCGACGTCGACGGTGCAGTTCCTTTCCTTCACCACCACGGGCGTCGCCCCGGCACCCATGATCTGGATCTTGTAGACGAGGAAACCGTGCTCGGTGATGATGCCCTCGTCGCCCGGTCCGAGATAGACATGGCAGAGAAGGCCGAGCAACTCGTCCGAACCGTTGCCACAGAGAATGTTGGCCATGTTCAAGCCATGGACCTCGGCGATCGCCTCGCGCAGGGCTGTTGCCTGCCCGTCCGGGTAAAGCTCAAGATGGTCGGCGCTCTGCTTGAAGGCCTCTATGGCTTTCGGACTGGGTCCGAGCGGCGTCTCGTTGGACGAGAGCTTGAACACACGCTCGACGCCCGGAGCATGCTCCTTGCCCGGCACATAGGCGGCGATGTCGAGAATTCCGGGACGCGGCGTAGGCTTGGTCATGTCGCTGCTCGTCGAACTGCTGATAACGTGAGAAAAACCGGGCGGACGCACGGTCTTCGGGTTCAGAGCCATTAGAACGGAAACCGCCATTTGTCGAGGGTTCGACGCCTGCCGGAAAGGGCTCACACGTCGGCCGGCAGCCGCGTGGTCGGCACGCCACGCGGAGCCAGGGCGGGAGCGAATACGCGACGGGAAGCGCGCGCCTTCACCGGAAGGCCCTGGTAGAGCCTCTTCTGTGCCTCGACGATGATGACCCCGGAAAAGGCTGGCCAGATGAAGCGGCCCACCCGCTCGAAACTTCGCCGCAGCCGCAGGACGGCCCGTATCTTCGACGGCGGAAAAAACAGTGCCTCGGCGCTTGCCCCGGGGGTGAAATTTGTCTCCCGCAACAAGGTGGTGAGCTGGCCACGAGAATAGGGGCGGCCCGAGCCGAAAGGCGTGTGTTCCATCCGCGCCCATACCCCGCGCCGGTTCGGTACCACGATCACCAGCCGTCCGCCCGGCGCCAGCACGCGCCAGATTTCCTTGAGGGTCTCGCGCGGGTCTTCAACGAACTCGAGCGAGTGAACCATCAACACACGATCGATTGATGAGTCCGGAAGAGGCAACTCCTCCTCAAAGACCAGGGCCGTGGCCGAGGGCTCCCCGACGGGCCAGTTCACCGCGCCTTGTCCGGCCGGCATGAAGGCGAAGGTTCTCTCGGTATCGGTCCGGAAGCGATCCAGGAACGGAACGCAATAGCCGAGCCCCACGAGCCGCTCCTGCGGCAGCCGACTCCAAAGCGACGCGAGCGCCATCGCGATCGAGTGCTCGGCCATCCGCCCGAGCCGCGAATGGTAGAACTGGCGGAGATCGACGATATCGACGTGCATGAGTAATTGATATCAGGCGCGGATTGGACTTCAAGGCCAAAGACGTTACATTCCGCGCGACGAAGCAGAGACGGACCGACCTCATGAAAGCTCTGGAACTCGAAATCTTCCTGTGCCGCAGCGACAATTTCGGAGTCCTTCTCCACTGCCACGAGAGCAATCTCACGGCCTCGATCGACGCGCCGGAATACGCTCCGATCGTCGCCATGGCGGAGCGACGGGGGTGGAATATCACCCACATCCTGACGACGCATCACCACGGCGATCACGTCGAGGCCAATCTTGCCCTCAAGGATCGCTATGGCTGCGAGATCATCGGGCCTCGCAACGAGGCCGTTGCGATTCCCGGGATCGACCGGGCGGTGGGTGACGGAGATACCTTCGATTTCGGAGGCCATGTCGTTCAGGTAATCGAGACCCCCGGTCACACCGCCGGGCACGTCTGCTATCATTTCCCGGACAGCAAGTTGCTGTTCGCCGCAGACACGCTCTTCGCCCTCGGCTGTGGCCGGCTGTTCGAACGCCCGGCGACCGACATGTGGCACTCGCTGCAGAAGCTTGCGTCCCTGCCGGACGAGACAGCAGTCTATTTCGGCCACGAATACACGCTGGCGAATGCGCGCTTCGCCCTGACCATCGACCCGGACAACGAGCGCCTGAAAGCGCGCGCCGGCGAGATCGAGAGGCTGCGGGCGGAAGGTAAGTTCACGATCCCGACCACGATCGGGCTCGAGAAGGAAACCAATCCTTTCCTCCGCGCGGCCGACCCGGAAATCCGCCGGAATCTCTTGATGGAAGGCCGGACGAACGAGGAGGTCTTTGCGGAGATCCGCCGGCGCAAGGATCACTTCTGATGCGCGCCGAGGACATCGTCGCAGCCCTTGGAATGCAGCCGCATCCCGAAGGCGGTTGGTATGCGGAAACCTTTCGCGATGCGGCTGACGTAGGCCGGGGCAATTCCACCGCGATCTATTATCTGCTGACGGCCGGCCAGCGGTCGCACTGGCATCGCGTCAGGGATGCGGCGGAGGTCTGGCACTACTATGCCGGAGCGCCGCTCGCGCTCCGCCACGCCCCCGACGGAATGACCGTGGAGACGATCCGCCTCGGCCCTGCCGTGTTGACCGGAGAACGCCCTCAGGCAGTGATCCCGGCCAACTGCTGGCAAGCCGCCGAAAGTCTCGGCACCTATACGCTTGTCGGCTGCACCGTTGCACCGGGCTTTCAGTTCTCCGCCTTCGAGATGGCGCCGCCCGGATGGTCGCCGGGGCAGGGCTAAAGGCCCGCGGCGACACCTGCAAGCGCCCAGGTCAGAATACACTGGGCTGCGAAATAGCTGATCCAGACATAGTAGGAGGCTGCCCGGCGCAAGGCGTCGTCTGACTTCAGCACGAACCTGCGCCAGGCGAGCACGGCATCCGAGCTCATGAAGACGGCAGCCCCGACAAAGACGGTCGGCACCGGAACGAGCAAGGCGAGCAGCGCCATCCCGAGGATAATGATGCCGTAGACGGATACGGCCATGCGATGCGGACCCGCGTACCTCCTGACCAAGGGAAGAACGATGGCAATCGCCACCACCGACACGGCGCCGGCGGGAATTCGCCAGGCTTCACTCAACACGATGGACGGAGCCGCCACGGAAACGAAGAGTGCACCATACATCAGGTGGGCGAGCAGGAAGGCGGCGAGTCCGCCGACGAAAGCCCTCTCCCCGTCGTGCGCGAGAAAGGCATCGCCTGCCGCGCTGAGCAACAGTGCGGCGAGAAGAAGCTTCGGCGCTTCGGCCGACCAGGCAAAACCTGCGAGCAACAGCACCGGCAAGGTCTTCACAACCGTTCGAAGGGTACTTGTCGGATCGTTGAGAAGGCGGAGATAGGACAGTCCGAAGACTACCGATAACAACAGCCAGGCACCAGTCGCGATATCCACACGCCCGCCCCGTCGATCAGCCGGCGACCGGAGCCGGTCGACGCCGGAACATTTCGCGCGCGGCAAGAACAGCGCCGCCGGTAATCAGGAGGCAGGCAAGCGCAATGCGCAGGTTCGGCTCTGCGAACCCGAAAAGAGCGAGGATCAGTGTCGAGAGCAGCGGTGCCGCGTAGCTCGATGCACCGAGAATCTGGATGTCGCCATTCTTGACGCCGTAGTCCCACGCATAGAAGGCTGCTCCGACAGGGAAGAGCCCCAGCCCGGCCACCGCCAACCATTCCCAGGCGTCGGTTGGCCATGCAGTGGTCTCCAGCAGCAGATGACAGACGAGGGAAAGAACCGACGTCGCGAGGCAGAACCCCGTGACCACGTCCGTCGAGACGGCATCGAAACGACGAGTCAGCAGCGAATATCCCGACCAGGTGAAGGCGCAGAGGAAGGCCGCCGAGTAGCCGAGAAGATAGGCGGGATCGAAGTCGACGCCATCCTTGCCGACGATCAGGACGGTGCCCGAAAGACCGGCAAGAGCACCGACCACATGGTACCAGCGCAACCGTTCTCCCGGCAGCAGCGCCGATCCCACGACGATCAGCAACGGCCAGAGATAGGCGATAAGTCCGGCTTCGACGACCGGCGCGTTCCGCAACGCCGTGAAGTAGAGGAAGTGATAGCCGAAGAGACCGGCGACGCCGGTCACCCAAACCTTCAGAGGCTGCCTCAGCGACCTCAGACGTTCCGGCCTGACGGCGAAGGCCACGATGCTCGGCAGGCTGCCGATGGCGAAAGCGATTGCCGACAACTGAAATGGCGGCATCTTGCCCGATGCAGCAGTAAAGAAGGCCAGGAACGACCACATGAGAATGGCCGTAAACCCGATCAGCGTTGCCCTCGTTCTCACATTTCCCCCTTTGCGGGGCATTGGCGATCCCGCGGTGACGTCAACCGTCGAACTTTACGGCCCTGATGTAGAGCGGCCCCATACGCGTCGGCACACGGGCGTAGACCGGAGCATATACCTTGAGTAGTGCCGTTTTGGCAAACCAGATTTCCATGTCGGTCGCCTGACGCAGATACTCGATGTCCTTGCGCCCCTTACGGAAACCGGATTTCGGAACGTAGCGAATGGCGCAGACGATCGCCTCCCCCTCGACGTCACCGACCGAAAAGCGCGAGCTCCCTTTTGGTGAAAGGACGAGATCCATCCGGCTCTCGCCGTCGAAAATCGGCAGCGTCCTGCGACAAACGTCCTGACCATCCGGCACGATCATACCGCTGATTGGATCCAGCACCGACTTGAGGTCGCGGTCGGTGACCTCGATCCAGTTGCGCGGCTTTCTCTTCGGTGTCGGGGTGATCTCAGCCTTGACGACGTCTCCGTTCCGGTAACGCACATCGTAGGTCTGAACCTTGTTGTTGGATTTGTAGACGAGCGAGTAGCGCGATGCCTGCATCCTGTCCTTCATCAGCACGCCGGAGACGCTGGTCTGAGCCGAGATTTTCGCGATGACGTCGACGATTCCAGCCGACCTCACATCGCCGGAAATGGTGTAACCGCTGCTGAGGACCTTTGTAACGAACGAGGCATGGGCGATCGGCAGGATGCCGAGCGATACGTTGTATTCGGTCTCGTATCGAATGTCGCTGTCAGCCGCGGCAGGCGCAGCAAAGGTCATCGCTGCGAGTGCGACCGTCAAAACGTCGAGATAACGCTTCATGCAGTTTGGTCCGGCCCCTAGACTGAGCTTTGAGGGTTGAATTCCCTTCCGTGCACGCTACCTTTGAACCAGAACATGGCAAGAAAATAGCGTGTCGGCTACGCAATTGCGGGAATCTCCGCTGTCAGGCTTGACGTGCGCAGCCAGTCTGACTATAGAACCGCAACTTTCCAATCATGCCTAGTTGGATTGCGCACCGGTTTTCCGGCACCGATCCGATGGCCAAGAAGAATAGGTGTATCATGTCCCGCAGTTGCGAATTGACCGGCAAGGGCGTCCAGTCGGGCCACAATGTGAGCCACGCAAACAACAAGACCAAGCGCAGGTTCCTGCCGAACCTGTGCGACGTCACCCTGATCTCCGACGCTCTCGGCCAGCGTTTCCGGCTGCGCGTTTCGGCGGCTGCCCTGCGCTCGGTCGAGCATCGCGGGGGTCTCGACGCCTTCCTGCTGAAGGCCGACGAGAAGGAACTGAGCATGCGCGCCCGCCTGCTGCGCCGCCAGATCGTCAAGAAGACCGCCGAAGCCGCGTAAGCGTCTTCGAGTCCAAAGGAATGTGAGGCTTGTGCGGCTTGCGCCGCCCAGGCCTTTTCCTTTTTCAAGAAAACAGTCCTCCAACTGGTGGCATCACCCAGGATAAAAAAATGCAGATGACGCGCTATATTCTCGTCTACAGCCTGTTGATGACGGCCGTCGTGGTCGCATCGAACATCCTCGTCCAGTATCCCCTCTCCGGCGAGCTTGCCGGCATCAAGCTCGGGGATATTCTCACCTACGGCGCATTCACCTATCCAGTGGCGTTCCTGGTCACCGACCTGACGAACCGCCAGTTCGGCCCTTCGATCGCCCGCAAGGTCGTCTTCGTCGGCTTCCTGATCGGCGTGGGGCTCTCCTTTGCCACGTCGCAGCCTCGTATCGCGATTGCTTCCGGGTCGGCCTATCTCGTCGGCCAGTTACTCGATATTTCCGTGTTCAACAGACTGCGCCGGATGACCTGGTGGAAGGCACCACTGTTCGGATCGATCTTCGGCTCTGTGATGGATACGGTGATTTTCTTCTCGCTGTCCTTCGCCGTGGTCTTCAGCATCATCGGCCCGAACGACGATTTCGCGATCGACTGGGCTCCGATCTTAGGCATCTTCGCCATGGAAGCCCCGCGCTGGGTTTCCTGGGCCATCGGCGATTTCGCCGTCAAGATGCTTGTGGGGCTCGTCATGTTGCTGCCCTATGGGGCGCTGATGAATACCGTCCGCCCGACGACGCCGCTGAAAAGCATCTGATCGGGATCCTCGATCAGGATATGGCCGCCGGCGCGAACCGTGCGGCCATTTTTCATTCGGGAAGGCGGAATTCCAGAAGCAACGTCCGCTGCAGGATCGAATGGTTATCGTCCGACACCACGAAGAGATGCACGGAGCCATCTTCCGCGCGAACCGCGTCCAGCCCTTCCATATTGTCGATCTGATAGCCGAGATCAGCTTCGAGGATCGTCCGTCCCTCGACGACGGCTCCCGGCCTTAGCGTGTCGCCAGGGATCCTGACGATGCGCATCCCGACCCCGTCGGCAAGGTTGAAGCGACGTTGAAGCAAAAGCAGGTCGCCGCCGGGCAGGAAGGCCCCGTCGGTAATATCGAAGTCGTCACTCGTTCTTACGCGGAAGGCGCCACGCAACGGCCCGTCGAGAATGCCGGCGATGCGATACTCATCGCGGTTGCGGCTCTTCTCGGCAACAGCGACCAGTGCGCCTCCGAGAGGGCTCGCTGCGGGCGACAGTGCAAGCGTCTCCAATCCACCATTGTTGCGCAGCTCGTCGGTCGGGAACGGCAGGGGTAGCGACTCGCCCGGCAGTGCCGTCTCAAAGTTGGAAAGCGGGGAAAAGACGGTGACACGGTGGCGCTGCTCGTAACCGACGATCACATCGTCACCGCGAAGCGCGAGGCTCTCGGCGTCCACCGACCACTTGTTCTGATTGTAGCTGCCATCGACGTCCCGCATCGACGTCAGCCATACATCATCGAGACCGCAGAGACGCCCCTCGACGTCACGCCGGATTTCGCCCTTCAGCCAGTGCCCGGTATCGAGAACGCCGATGAAATGCCGCCCATCGGGCAGGAAGCGAATCGAGGACCACGCGCCGAACGCCATCTCCGCGGAGGACAATTCCAGTCCACCGAGAAATTCGAGCGATCCGAAACGAGTGGCTTGCGAAGCGCGGTCGAAGAAATGGATCGGCGCACTTGCGACGGCGATACGCTCGGGCTCCTCGGCGACCCCGTCATGCACCATGAGGGCCGCACCGACAAAGAGGGCTGCACCGATCTGGACGAAGATGGAGGGGTTAGCCCGCACGGCGCAAGCGATCGCCCCGCGGCGCCCGTGCCTTGTCTTCGAAAAGCGCGGCGAGTTGTTCCGTCATCGCGCCCGCGAGCTCGTCTGCATCGACGATGGTGACGGCCCTGCTGTAGTAGCGGGTCACGTCGTGGCCGATGCCGATCGCGAGCAGCTCGACCGGCGAGCGGGTTTCAATCTGATCGATGACCGCGCGCAGATGCCGCTCCAGATAGTTGCCCGGGTTGACCGACAGCGTCGAGTCGTCGACGGGCGCGCCATCGGAGATCATCATGAGGATCTTTCGCTGTTCACGACGACCGAGCAAACGGCTATGCGCCCACATCAGCGCCTCGCCGTCGATATTCTCCTTGAGCAGGCCTTCGCGCATCATCAGACCCAGATTGCGACGCGAACGGCGCCACGGGGCATCCGCCGACTTGTAGACGATGTGTCGAAGATCGTTGAGGCGGCCCGGCGTCGGCGGCTTGCCGTTGGCGAGCCATTTCTCGCGGGACTGCCCGCCCTTCCAAGCCTTGGTCGTGAAACCCAGAATCTCGACCTTGACGCCGCAGCGTTCGAGTGTGCGCGCCAGGATATCGGCACAGGTCGCAGCCACGGTGATGGGACGTCCGCGCATTGAACCGGAATTGTCGATCACCAGCGTCACCACCGTGTCGCGGAACTGCGTATCGCGCTCCATCTTGAAGGAAAGCGGCTGCATGGGGTCGATCACCATGCGCGTCAGGCGAGCTGTGTCGAGATAGCCCTCCTCGAGATCGAAGTCCCAGGAGCGGTTTTGCTGCGCCATGAGGCGGCGTTGCAGGCGGTTCGCAAGGCGCCCGACCGCGCCCTGCAGATGCGCGAGCTGCTTGTCGAGAAAAGCACGCAGCCGATCGAGTTCCGCCTCGTCACAAAGCTCCTCGGCCGTGATGATTTCGTCGAATTCCGTCGTGTAGATCCGGTAGTCGACCTTCTCGTTGAAATCGTCGAACGGGCTCGCGGGACGACGCATTTCGCCGGGCGTTTCGGAATCGTCCTCGCCCTCGTCCATCATCTCGTCTTCGGAGATCTCGGCGCCGTCCATTTCGCCTTCTTCCATCTGCTCCTGGGAGGCTTCGCTCTCCTCCGCGGGCGCAGAGTCCTGGCCGGCTTCTTCTTCGGCGCTTTCCTGATCTTCCTCGTTGCTGCGCGGCTGGTCCTCGTCGGTCGTGTCTTCCTGTTCGCTTTCCTCGGACTCGTCGCCAAAGTCCTCAGCCATTTCCATAGCGCTCAGGATATGGCGCATGACCTTCGCGAAGGCCTGCTGATCGTTGATGGCGCCGCTCAGCCCTTCGAATTCGCTCGAAGCCTTTTCCTCGATGAAGGGACGCCAGAGATCGAGTACCTTGCCTGCACTTTCCGGCGGCTTCTCACCCGTCAGCTTTTCCCGCACCAGCATGGCCATCGCTTCGGAGAGCGGGGCATCCTCCTGCCGGCTGATCCCCGAGAAGTTCGCCTTGGCGTACTTCTCGGCATTCATCGTCTGAAGGTTCGCGGCCATGCCGCGCATCCGCAAGGCGCCGATCGATTCGACCCTGGCCTGTTCGACGGCATCGAAAACCGCACGCGCATCGACACCCTGCGGAGCCATCGTCGAATGGATCTTCTGGTCATGGCAGGCGAGCCTCAGCGCCATGGAATCGCCGAGGCCACGAGTCACCGCGAGCTCGTGCGCCGTCGGACGCTTGGAGAGTTCGGGCAGACGCACCCGCTCTCCGGCAAGCCCCGGGCGCTCGTTGGCGAAGACCACCTCGACTTCGCCGTCGCCGGCCACCGAGCGGACACACCCGGTGATCGCCCGGCGCAGCGGCTCCGTATCCGCCGCCGAACCTGACTTCGCCCTGATATTGTCGCCCGGTCCTGCCATCGTCAGAATGCTTCCTTACGCACCGAGAACGATATTCGCGGCGCTCTCCTTCAATTCGACCCCGAAGGCGCGCTGGTACTGTTCCGCGACCAGATTGCGCTCGAGTTCGTCGCACTTGTTGAGGAACGTGACGCGGAAGGCGAACGCGACGTCGCCGAAGATTTCCGCATTTTCCGCCCAGGTGATCACCGTACGCGGGCTCATGACGGTCGAAAGATCGCCGTTCATGAACGCCGAGCGGGTGAGATCGGCGAGCCGCACCATGCGCGATACGGTTTCGCGGCCTGCGTCGGTCGAGGCGAAGCTCTTCACCTTGGCAAGTACGATGTCGACTTCCTTCTCGTGCGGCAGGTAGTTCAGCGTGGTCACGATCGACCAGCGGTCCATCTGCGCCTGGTTGATCTGCTGGGTACCGTGGTAAAGACCGGTGGTATCGCCGAGACCGACGGTGTTGGCCGTCGCAAACAGACGGAACGCAGGATGCGGACGGATAACGCGGCTCTGGTCGAGGAGCGTCAGGCGGCCGGAGGATTCCAGGACTCGCTGGATCACGAACATCACGTCCGGACGACCGGCATCGTATTCGTCGAACACGAGAGCGACATTGTGCTGGTAAGCCCAGGGCAGAATGCCGTCCTTGAACTCCGTGACCTGCTTGCCGTCCTTCAGGACGATCGCATCCTTGCCGACCAGATCGATACGGCTGACGTGGCTGTCGAGGTTCACGCGGACGCAGGGCCAGTTGAGACGAGCCGCGACCTGCTCGATATGGGTCGATTTGCCTGTCCCGTGGAAGCCCGACACCATAACGCGCCGGTTGTGTGCGAAACCGGCGAGAATCGCGAGCGTGGTTTCGCGGTCGAACAGGTAGTCGGGATCGAGATCCGGCACGTAGGCGTCGCCGGTGCTGTACGCCGGGACACGGATGTCACTGTCAATTCCGAACACCTCCCGGACCGAAATGGTCGTGTCGGGAAGATTGGACACGTCAAGGTCAATTTTGCTCATCGTCTCTCCATGCCGGGCGGCGACGACCGGCTGCATATAGAATGCGTATTTCGTAGCGTTTTCGACTAACAGAAGCCAGACTGCTTTAGCAGTTGATACGCTTGGATAACAGCGCGAAAACGGTCTTCCGAGCCCCTATCGCCGCCATTTGCATCCGGGTGATGCTTTTTCACAAGCTCCTTGTAGCGACTCTTGATCTCGCTCGCAGACGAGGTCCCCGGAAGGCCCAAGGTATCGAGCGCCTTGGCTTCGAGACTCTTGAGTTTCCGCGCCTGCGGCTGGAAGCGCGCACCCGCACCGCGCGACTGTCCGACGAAACCGAAGGGATCCTTGATGCGCGAATGTGTTCCGGCCGTACCGGAACGCAACGTCGAATGCAGCGGGCTGTTCCGCGCCGCCTTGTTGACACCCACGGTCCAGGTCGGGCGATGGCCGGTGATCGCCTCCTTCTGGTAGCGGGCGATCTCGGTGTCGGACAGCCCGGAGAAGTAATTGTAGCCCTTGTTGTATTCCTTCACATGCTCAAAGCAGAAGAGGAAAAACTGCCCCTCGGCGTTCCGTCCAACCGGTGCGCGATGAGCACCGGGCTTGTCGCAGCCGTCCCACTGGCACGTCGGCGTGGCAGGACCGGCATCCTGCTCCTTCTTGCGACGGGTGCGGATGCGATCGAAGTATTTTGAGTCGAGGTTCATCATCGAATTATGGGGTCCCGCTTGCTTCACGGCAAGAATTGACAAATCAGAATGTTCTTGGCTTTGTGAGGGCTTTTCGCTCCCGCAGCAAAGTCGGAGATCCCAGCATGTCGGTCCGTTCAGCCATCGAAGCCAAGCTCGTCGACGCCTTTCACCCGGAGCGCCTGGCGGTCCTCGACGAAAGCATGCAGCACGCCGGGCATCAGCCCGACATGACCGGATCCGGAGAGACGCATATGCGCATCCGTATCGTGGCCGACGCATTCTCCGGCATGAGCCGCGTCGCACGGCACAGGGCGATTACCGATCTCCTCAAGCCGGAGTTCGACGCCGGTCTCCATGCCCTTGCGATCGAAGCTGCGGCTCCCGGCGAAGAGACACGCTGGTAGACCGTCACTCCATCATCCATTGTTCCGTAGAACCGGGCTCCACGGCAGACCATCAGGCCACCGTGAAGCGGTCGCGCGACGAACACGGACGCTGCGAGAAGGCCACAGTCGGGGGAGGCCGTCAGCCCGGACGTTTTTCCTGAAGGAAGCTGAAGACTTCCGAGGCTGCGACGTCGTCAGCGACGAACGACTGGCCGATACCATGGGTCAGGATGAAAGTGAGCTTGCCGCCCTTGACCTTTTTGTCCTGGGCGATTGCCTGCATCAATATATCGGTCGGCGGAAGCTCTCCTTCAATATCCCCCATTGTCGTCGGGAGACCGACAGCCTTGAGATGAGCCGCCACCCGCTCGGCATCGTCCGGGCTCGCGAGGTTGAGGCGCGAGGAAAACTGATGCGCCAGCACCATACCGATCGCGACACCTTCGCCGTGGACAAGACGGCGGCTGTCGTAGCCTGTGGCCGCTTCGAGTGCATGACCGAACGTATGGCCGAGATTGAGCAGCGCACGGCGACCGAGTTCGCGCTCGTCGGCGGCCACCACCTCGGCTTTTGCTCGACAGCTTGTGGCGATTGCCTCGGCACGAGCCTCACCACCGGAGAAGACATCTTTCCAGTTCCGTTCGAGCCACTCGAAGAAGTCCGGCTTGTCGATCAGGCCATACTTCACAACCTCCGCATAGCCAGCCCGGAATTCTCGCTTGCTCAGACTGTTGAGAACCGCCGTGTCCGCAAGCACGAGATCCGGCTGGTAGAACACGCCGACGAGGTTCTTGCCATGACGCGTATTGATACCCGTCTTGCCGCCGACGGAGGAATCCACCTGCGCGAGGAGAGAGGTCGGAACCTGTACGAAGCGGACACCACGGCGAACGATGCCCGCGGCGAAACCGGTCAGGTCGCCGATGACGCCACCGCCGAGCGCGATAACCGCATCGTTGCGCTCGATGCGGGCCTCTAGGAGGAGGTCGCAGACCCGCATCAGGTGCTCGAAGCTCTTGGTCTTCTCGCCCGCCGGCAGGCTCAGCGATACGGCCTCGATGCCGTCGGTCTGGAGGCTATCCATCAACGCGTCCAGATAAAGGGGACCGACGTGCTCATCGGTGATGATCGCAGCCTTGCGCCCCTTGATGCGGGTGGATATCTCGCCGCCCGCCCGTGCGATCAGACCGCTCCCGATCAGGATGTCATACGACCGATCGCCAAGCGGGACATGAACGAGGCGTTCCGAACTCTCAACTTCACTCATATTTATGGCCTTTGGTACAGAATTCGACGATCGCCTCGAGCACCTCGTCGACGATGATTTCCTTGCGCTCGTCCCGCGACTGCACGGCGATGTCGGCGAGGGAATAGATAGGGTAGCGCTGGTTCATGAGATTCTCGAGCGTCTGCTTCGGATTCTCGGTCTTGAGCAGGGGACGATGGTCGCGCTTGTTGACCCGTTCCCAAAGCACGTCCAGATCGGCTTTCAGCCACAGCGAAATCCCGCCCCGCTCGATCTGCTTGCGCGTCTTTTCGTTGATGAAGGCGCCGCCGCCGGTCGATATCACCCGCGGACCTGTTCTCAGCAGCCGCTTGATGACCCGCGTCTCAAGCTCGCGGAACTCGCCTTCGCCGTAGGCCGCGAAAAGCTCGCTGATGGTCATCCGCGATACCCGTTCGATTTCCGCATCCGTGTCAACGAAAGGCAGGCCGAGTTGCGAGGCCGTCATGCGGCCGATCGCCGACTTTCCGGCCCCCATCAGTCCGACGAAGACCAGATTTCTACGCCCGAGCGCCGCGCGGGCACGTGTACTCAGCGACGGGGCAACGGTTGGGGTCAAATCGGTCATCGGCCTGTTCGCGTCTCTTTTGAGAACGGTATTGACAAATGCGGGCCGAGCGTCAAGCCACGGAGGCCGAAAGAGGCACCTTCTGCGGGCTTGCAACGACTGCAAGCCCTCTTCATATAGGAAGAGCGCTCGCGGACGAAGGATGATCCGATGCCGACCCTGTTTCGTTTCCTGTTCTTCTGCGCGACAATCGCGGCCATGATCTACGGAACAATGTACGCGCTCGTCCTGTTCGTGGAGCCGAAGGAGCGGGAGATCACGGTCCGGATTCCCTCCGAGCGGGTCAACCCGCCCCAAGAATAGGCCGAGCCGAGGCAAGCAGGAAACTCCCCGTGTCCGATCTCAGCAAAGCACGCATCGAGGCGTTTCTGGAAATGATGAGTGCGGAACGGGGCGCCGCGGGGAACACGCTTGCCTCGTACGAACACGACCTTGAGGATCTCTGGTCTTTTCTTGCACCGCGCAAGATAAGTGTCGTGGAGGCAAAATCCGCCGACCTCGCCGCCTATCTCGCAGATCTCGCGAAGCGTGGCTTCATGGAAACCTCGCAGGCGCGCCGTCTGTCGGCGATGCGCCAGTTCTACAAATTCCTCTACGCCGAGGGCATCCGCACCGACGACCCGACGTCGATCCTCGATGCGCCGAAGAAGGCGCGCCCACTTCCGAAGACACTGTCCGTCGCAGACGTCGAAAGACTGCTGTCCCTCGCTCAGCAGGAGAGCGAAGCCGAGGGAGCCGACAAGCTCTCGAAACTGCGAATGTTGGCTCTGCTCGAACTTCTGTATGCGACGGGAATGCGGGTCAGCGAGCTTGTCGCCCTGCCGGCCAAGGTTCTCGCACAGGAGGGGCGTTTCCTCGTGATCCGCGGAAAGGGAGCCAAGGAACGGCTCGTTCCCTTGTCGCGAAGCGCGATCGCCGCAGTCCGGGCCTATGGCGAGGAGCTGGCGCGCACGACCAAGGAAACGAAGGAGAAAGCCCTCTGGCTGTTTCCGGCGGCGAGCAAGGAGGGATACCTGCCGCGCCAGGTCTTCGCGCGCGACTTGAAGGGTCTCGCAGCCCGCGCCGGCCTCAGCGCCGCCGCCATCTCCCCCCACGTGCTGCGCCACGCCTTCGCGAGTCATCTTCTCGCCAACGGCGCAGACCTCCGCGTGGTGCAGGAGTTGCTCGGCCATTCGGACATTTCGACCACCCAAATCTACACGCATGTGCTCGATGAACGCCTGCAGCAGCTCGTTCAGACGCATCACCCTCTTGCCAAAGTGGCGAAAAACCACGATTAGGACCGGCAACGCCGGTGCCACGCGCCCTTGAAGCAAGCGCATAACGATCGGAAAGCGTTTCATGCACAACTATCTCGATTTCGAAAAGCCTATCTCCGACCTGGAAGGCAAGATCCACGAGCTGAAGAAACTCGCGGAAGAAGATGAGAGCATCGACACGTCGGAGGAGATCGCGCGGCTAGAGGTTCGCGTCCGTGAAGCGATGGAGGAGATCTACTCCAAGCTCAATGCCTGGCAGAAGACGCAGGTAGCCCGTCATCCGCAACGTCCTCACTTCGTCGATTACGCAGCGAGGCTCTTCACCGAATTTACGCCACTCGCCGGCGACCGGAAGTTCGCCGAGGATGCGGCGATCCAGGCCGGCTTCGCGCGGTTTCGCGGCGCGCCTGTCGCCGTGATCGGCCAGGAGAAGGGCAACGACACCAAATCGCGCCTGAAGCACAATTTCGGCAGCGCCCGCCCGGAAGGTTATCGCAAGGCGATCCGCATCATGGAAATGGCCGACCGCTTCGGCCTGCCCGTGGTGACGCTTATCGATACCGCCGGCGCCTATCCCGGCATCGGTGCCGAAGAACGCGGCCAGGCAGAAGCGATCGCCCGTTCCACCGAAACCTGTCTCAACCTGCGGGTCCCGATCGTCTCGGTGGTGGTCGGCGAGGGCGGCTCCGGCGGCGCCATTGCCATCGCCACCGGCAATCGCGTCTATATGCTCGAGCATTCCATCTACTCGGTCATCTCTCCGGAAGGAGCTGCCTCCATTCTCTGGCGTGACTCGACCAGGGCCAAGGAAGCCGCGACGAATATGAAGATCACTGCCGAGGACCTGAAGGCCATGAGCGTGATCGACGGCATTATTCCGGAGCCGATCGGCGGCGCACATCGCGACGCGGACGCAGTCATCGACCGCACAGGCGATGTCATAGCCTCCGCCCTGACTGATCTCGGCCGCCTGTCGGGCGACCGGCTACGGCAGGAACGCCGGCAGAAATTCCTCGATATCGGTCGTTCGCTTTGAGCAGACCCTCGGGCAGCCATAATCCTGCTTTGTTTGAGTGCTAGTCGCCGGCACGGCGGGCGACGCGATGATGGTTTACAGTTTGTGAAGGTTGCGATCGTATATTAGGCGAGCGCGCGATAATCGGCGACGTCACCCCTTTTTCGAGATGAGAATCCCGAATGCGTTTGAAACCAACCGCTCTTCTGATGATTGCCCTCACGATCGGGCTTGCAGGCTGCAACGATACGCTGGACAGCGTCGTCGACCCCTCCACCGTCAAGAACAAGGTCGAGTACCAGCTGCCTTCGCGCGTCCGCGACGAGATGAAGGCAAAGGGCATGGAGCGGAATTCGCCGATCGCCATGCGCATCTTCAAGGAAGAGGGTGTGCTGGAAATCTGGAAGGCGAAGACGAACAACCGTTTCGACAAGATCGCGGAATACCAGATATGCGCCTGGTCTGGGCGCCTCGGCCCGAAGGTCAAGGAAGGCGACCGCCAGGCGCCTGAGGGCTTCTATCCGCTTTCGCCTTATCACCTGAACCCGAATTCGAAGTACTTCCTTGCGATCAACACGGGATACCCGAACCGCTACGATCAGGCGAACGGCCGCAACGGCTCCAACCTGATGATTCACGGTGCGTGTTCGTCCTCGGGCTGCTACTCGATGACGGATGCGCAGATCCTTGAAATCTATGCCTTTGCCCGCGATGCATTCAAGGGTGGCCAACAGACGGTTCAATTGCAGGCTTTCCCGTTCCGCATGACCGCCGACAACATGGCGCGCCATCAGCACAGCCCGCACTACGAATTCTGGAAGATGCTGAAGGTCGGCTACGACAACTTCGAAGTCACCAAGCGTCCGCCCGAGATCGGCGTCTGCGACAGAAAATACGTCTTCAACCAACAGGTCGAGGAAGGCAAGACTCTGAACGCCGCGGCCGCCTGCCCGCCGATGACGACGCCCCCTGCCCTGCAGGTGGCGCTTGCATCTTACAATGCGCAGTACGAGCGCGACTTCGCGAAGGCCTCCAAGAAGTATGACGGCAAGATCTGGTACGACCCGAGCGAGGCCGAACGCAAGGCTCTCGTCGCCGAGATGCGCAAGGGTCACGACCTCGCCTATGCGCCGACGGGCTCCGCGCTCAAGGCCGGGAAGCTTCTGAAGATCGAGGAATTCGAAAAGCTCGTCGCGGAGAAGGACACCGCGGCAAAGCCGGTCGCCGCACCCGCGAAAACCGCCACGTCCGCTCAGCCTTCGGCGAAAGTGGCCGAGGTTGCGCAAACGGCGAGCGTACCGGTGCCCCAGTCAAACCCGCTTGCTCCGGCGCCTGTGGCTCTGGCTGCCGAGGGGCCCAGGAAGCCGTTCTGGAAGTTCTGGCAGAAGTGAGTGGCCCCGAAGCGATCTACGACCTCAGGGGACTGAAGTGCCCTTTGCCGGTTCTGAAGACACGGCGGCGACTTTCTACCATGGAACGCGGTGCGGAACTGTGGATCGAAACCACCGATCCGCTCGCAGCGATCGACATCCCTCACTTCTGTAGCGAAAACGGGCACGTCCTGCTCGCGAGCGAGAAGCACGAAGCCAGCCACCGCTTTCACATCCGCAAGGGCTGAGGCCATATCACAGGCGCATGCCGGGAATGGCGAGCGGATTGTCCTCCAGCGCGGCACGGTCCGGCCGGTCGACTTGCGGTTTGCCCGTGAACGCGTCGAAGAGCTCCCGCACATAAGCTTCCGGCAGGTCCTTGGCAATCACGACCAGCCGCGTGCGCCGATCGCTCGGATCGGGCCAGGCGGGCAACCGGTAGGGCGGGTGGAAGATGGCTTGCACACCATGCAGCACCAACGGCTGTTCCGGGCGATCGGTCACTCGCACGATCGCCTTCATTCGCAGGAGCTTCTCGCCGTGGGTCGACCGCAGGAGATCGACAAACATCTCGAGCGACGCCGGGTCGATGGGTCCGTCATGGACGATCGAATAGGATCGGATCTCCTCGCCGTGCCGGTTCACGTCGTGATGATGCGCATCGTGGTTATGATGGTGATCATGCCCGTGTTCATGATGGTGCCCATGCGCGTGGTCGGGTTCGGCTGTCTCGTCCCTGAGCCAGCGATCGACATCCGGAATTTTGGTCGCCGGATCATAGAGGCCGTTCGCAAAAATCGCTGCGGTTCCGGCCTCGTCATGGTCGCCGTCAGCGATCGGCGCCCGTGGATTGAGCGTCGCAAGACGGACCAGCAATTCAGGCAGGCTCTCCGGGTCCGCGAGCGACGCCTTGGAGAGGACCAGCCTGTCAGCCACCGCGACCTGCCGGACGGCCTCAGGGAAGTTGTCGAGTGTCGAAAGACCGTTCACGGCGTCTACGACCGTGACCACGCCTTCGAGATCGAAGTAACTGGCGATCACGGGGTGCCCCATCACCGACTGCATGACGGGAGCGGGGTCGGCCAGGCCCGTGGTCTCGATCACGACACGCGACACCTGTTTGATCTTGCCCGTCTGCATGCCGTCGACCAGGGCCGCCAAAGTGTCGACGAGCTCGCCGCGCACGGTGCAGCAGAGGCAACCGTCGGCAAGTTCTATGATCGCATCGTTCGAGGACTCGACCAGCATGTGATCGATGCCGACCTCGCCGAACTCGTTGATGATGACGGCCGCATCCCGCATCGCCGAATCCTTGAGAATACGGTTGAGCAGTGTCGATTTGCCCGCACCGAGAAAGCCCGTCAGGATGGAAACGGGAATGCGTTCGTTTATGGAAGGCATGTCGGGACCCCTCGGGATCAGAAATTAGGCCTCGGGATGGGGATCGGTACGTTTGCGATGGTGTTGCTCGCAGACGCCGGCTGAGCTGAGACTTCTCCGCCGGGCAGGAGGCCTGCAAACACCGCGCGCGGCGGCCGATCCATCTCCCTTATATAGGGAGAGAAGAGTTTCATGCGACCTTCTTCATCGCGTCCCTCGCTGCGCTCCTTGCGCGCGGTCTGGGAGCAGATGTCGCCGCTGATGTCGGTCACCTGGTCACGCCCCTCACCGTACGGCGCAAGCGTCGCAAGCGTAACGCCCGCACTCAAGCGGGTTGTCAGCGCCTTCTGGAGAAGTTCGGCCGACATGTCGGCACGCGCACCGAGGCTCTCCGCACCGAGCACCACCGAGATGACTGTCCGGCCGTTCCGTGTGGCGGAGGAAACCTGATTGAAGCCCGACGCGCAGATGAAGCCCGTCTTCATGCCGTCGGCACCATCGAAACGGCCGATGAGCAGATTGTAGTTTGGATAGGTGCGTTTGCCGGTGGTGACCCCCTCCAGCGAGAAGTAACCGGCATATTCGGGAAACTCCCGGCGAATTGCGACGGCGAGCACGGCGAGATCGCGCGCGGTCGTGTACTGTCCCTCTCCGGGAAGCCCGTTCGGATTGATGAAATGCGAGGAGTTCATGCCGAGACGGGCGGCATCGGCGTTCATCTGGGCGACGAAATTGTCGAGCGAGCCGCCGACGGTCTCGGCGACCGCCACGGCGATGTCGTTCGCGGATTTCACCAGGAGCAGCTTCAATGCACTGTCGAGTGTCAGCTGCGCCCCCGGCTTGAAATACATCTTGCTCGCCGGCTGGTCGGCGGCCTTCTTGCTCATCGTGACGATGCTCTCGACCGAAATCCGGCCAGACTTCACCGCTCGAAACGTTGTGTAGGCGGTCATCAGCTTCGTCAGCGACGCGGGATACCACTTGCGAAAGGCGTCCTCGTGTTCGATCACGCGCCCGGAGTTGACCTCGACGACGATCCTCGGATTGGCCGCGGAGAGGGTTGGCAAGGCGGTCAGAGCAAGGCCCAGCATGACGGCCAGGAAGCGCCCCCGGCGCGTTTCGAACAGAAAAGACGTCTGCGTCGTCTGCACGATGAAATTCCTCGAATATCTGGAAGCTTCAGAGCCTGCGGTATTTAACCTATCTCGCCCACCAATGGCAAAGCCCATTGAATAGGTCAATCAGGAGGGGCACATTCCCCGAAACGAATCGAAAGCCTCCAGCACTGCCGGACAGGGAAATCAGATGCCGATCTTGAACCGCGTCGCCGAGCTCCAACACGAAGTTAGTGAATGGCGCCGCCATCTCCACACGAATCCGGAAATTCTCTACGATGTCGAGGAGACCGCGGCTTTCGTCGAGCAGAAACTGCGGGAGTTCGGCGTCGACGAGATCGTGACCGGAATCGGACGTACCGGCGTCGTCGGCGTGATCCGCGGCCAGGGGAGCGGACGCGCAATCGGCTTGCGCGCTGATATGGACGCCTTACCGATCCAGGAGCTCAGCGGCAAGGCCTGGTCTTCCAAGACGCCCGGAAAGATGCATGCCTGCGGCCATGACGGTCATACCGCGATGCTGCTGGGGGCAGCCAAGCACCTTGCCGAAACGCGCAATTTCCGCGGCTCGGTCATCGTGATCTTCCAGCCTGCCGAGGAAGGCGGCGCCGGCGCGCTCGCCATGGTTCAGGACGGCCTGATGGAACGTTTCGGCATCGAGGAAGTCTACGGCATGCACAACATGCCCGGTATGCCCGTCGGCACCTTCGCCATCCGCAAGGGCGGCATCATGGCGGCACCGGACAAGTTCACGATTACGGTGAAGGGCCGCGGCGGCCACGCCGCCGAGCCGCACCACACGATCGATCCGATCGCGATCGGCGCACAGATCGTAGGCAACCTTCAGCTCATAGCGTCCCGCAACGCCAATCCGCTTCGTTCTGTCGTGGTGTCGGTGACGCGCTTCCAGGCCGGGACAACCCATAACATCATTCCCGAAGAAGCGATGCTCGGAGGTACCGTGCGCTCGCTCGACGAAGCGGTCCGCGACCTTGCCGAAAATCGCATCCGCGAGGTGGCAAAAGGTGTGGCCGCCGCCCATGGCGCAGACGTCATCGTCGATTATGAGCGAGCCTGTCCGGTGACGGTCAACCACCCCGACGAGACCATGCACGCGGCACGCGCTGCAATCGACATCGTCGGCGGCCAGAATGTCGACACGGAGGTCGACCCCTCAATGGCGGGGGAGGATTTCGCCTTCATGCTGCAGGCGCGGCCGGGCGCCTACATCATGATCGGGAACGGTAAGACCGCAGGCCTCCACCATCCCGCCTACGACTTCAACGACGAGGCGATCGCCTACGGCGTGTCCTACTGGGTACGTCTCGCCGAACAGCGACTCACTGAGTGATTGCGGCCAAGGCCACCTGTCGCCTGGAAAAACGCTTGGCTTCCCGGCACTCGTTTTGTATGGATGCAGCCCAGTGGTCCCGTAGCTCAGCAGGATAGAGCACCAGATTCCTAATCTGGGGGTCGCGCGTTCGAATCGCGCCGGGATCACCATATTTCTCAGACCTTCGTCAGCATCGGCGTTCCCCGCATTCCCGTCGCGTTCTCGACTTCATGTTGCATCTACGTTCTTGGCGGCGCGATTCTTCACACGCAGCTCGGCGCCGAGGCGGATCATTTCGAGCGTCTGCGGCTATAGTGGGTCATCGTCTGGATGCTTTTGTGGTTGGCTTGGTGCCTTCTCGCACAGCTCGACAGGGATGTTTCAAGAGCCGGACTCTATGCAGATGAGGCGCGGCTGGTCGCCTTTCTGCGGACGAGGGAGAAGGAAGGTAAATGACGAAGTACCGGGCGATCTCCTCGCCCGGTCCCCGAATGTCAGGCCAGCTTCTATGCGGCCGTGTTCACTGCGCTTTCGGCGAGTTTCGTCAGCCCTCGTCGGTCTTCGCTTCCTCGGTGAACGTCTGCTCGAGCAGTCTCACCGCGTCCCTGTAGCCGAATTTCTCGGCCCGTGAACGAAGCTCTCGTACCCGCTGATCTCGTAGTTCTCAACCGCCTACACGGCCCCGCCAACAATCCCGCGTCCAGCGCCGACGCGGCCTTGAGTTTCCGGCAGCGGTAAAGCGATTGTTGATCAGCAGCCTCAGGGCCGCGCAAGAGCCCGGAGAGCGTTCAAAATGACGGCAACGTCGATAACCTCCTGCAAGATCGCCCCTTCGACGGGCGGCAGGTAGCCGAAGGCCGCAAAACCCATTGCCGCAAACGAGAGCCCGATCCCCACGGCGACGCTTTGTAGCGCGATCATGCGGGCGCGGCGGGCGAGAGAGACTGCGATCGCCAGCGGGCCGAGATCGTCGACCAACAGCACGACATCGGCGGCTTCGGAGGAAGCTGCTGCGCCCCGGGCGCCCATGGCGACGCCGACGTCCGCTGCAGCAAGCGCGGGCGCGTCGTTCACCCCGTCGCCGATCATCATCACGGGCGCTCGTTCGCGCTCCCTGACCACGATGTCCACCTTGTCGTTCGGCGCCAGGTCCCCGTGCGCCGTGTCGATGCCCAGCCTGGTGCCGACCGCCCGGACGACGTCCGCCCGATCGCCAGACGCCAGGACGAAACGAGAGACATCGGCGTTGCGAAATGCCGCGATCGTCTCCAAGGCATCGCCCCGCACCTGATCCGACAACAGAATGATCCCGGCTACCGCCCCGTCCATGCTGACGGCGACAACGGCCGATCCGGGCGGAATGCTCTCGCCAAGGTCGTACGGGTCCCCGGTTCTGGAGTGCTCCTTGACGAAATTGCTGCCACCGACCACCAGTCGGCGCCCGTCGACCGTGCCTGCGATGCCGCTGCCCGGCGTTTCGGTGACATCCGTCGGCTTGCTGAGTGCGAGCCCCCGCGCCTTGGCCGCGGCAACAAGACTCTCGGCACTGGCGTGATTGGATGCCTGGTCGAGCGAGGCGGCAAGCCGGAGCATTTCACTCGCCTCGACACCGTTCACGGTGCGGATATCGACGACGCCTGCCCTCCCGGTGGTCATCGTTCCGGTCTTGTCCAGGATCGCGGTTCTGACGCGAGCAAGGGTTTCCAGCGCTCCTCCGCTCTTGATCAGAACGCCGATCGAAGCGGCACGCGACATGCCTGAGATGATCGCGACGGGCACCGCAAGGATCAACGGACAGGGCGTGGCAACAACCAGGACGGAAAGCGCACGGAGCCGATCGCCGGTAAGCCACCAGGCCGCGCCTGCTATGATGACAGTCGCCATCAGGAACCACAACGCATAGCGATCGGCGAGCCGCACCATCGGCGCTTTGCTTTCCTGTGCGCTCTTCACGAGCCGGACAATGCCCGCATAGGTGCTCTCGGCAGCAGGCAGGGTGGTGATCAGGTCGAAGGCCGCACCGCAGCCGACGCAACCGCTCGGCACCTGATCGCCCTCGAAGAACCGGACCGGCATGGATTCCCCGGTGAGCGCCGACATGTCGATATCCGCCGCGGGAGCAGCAAGAACGCCGTCGACGGGGATCACCTCCCCACGCCTGATGAGAACGCGGTCACCGGGTACGAGACGCTCGATCGGGACCTCTTCCAACTTGTCACCACAATAGCACATGGCAGTGCGAGCGACCCGGCCCAGCAGTGCCGTCATCTCGCGACGTGCCCGCCCCTCTGCAAAGTTCTCGAGCTGCTGCCCACCCGCATACATGAGTGCCACAATGTTGGCGGCCAGCGGCTCGTCGAAGGCAAGTGCGGCGGACATCGAAAGCGCGGCAACCACATCGAGCCCGAACTGCCGCTGCATAAGCGAGCGCACGATCTCCACCAGGAGCACCACGAGAACGACCGATCCCCCGGCAAACCAGAATTGTGCCGAGAGCGAAGCGGCGCCAGACCACTGCGCGAAAGCGCCACCGGCCAGTGTCAGCAGGGCGAGGATAGCGAGGAGAGGTCTGCCATTCTTCTCAAGAAATCGCGACAGCGCGCTCACGTCTTCCTCACTGCATCGTTGAGCGCCGGCCTGTTGCACCCGAGAGCTAAAGCTTGCTGGCGCGCACATTCCCTTGTAGACGCATTTGCAAGGGAAGCAATCTCCGGAATTTGGAATGATCATGAGAACCGAGGTGCCGCGCCGTCTGACCATTCTCGGTTCGACCGGCTCGATCGGCACAAACACGCTCGACGTCGTCCGCCAACTGGGAGGCCGCGACGCTTTCGAGATCATGGCGCTCACCGGGAATGGCAATATCGAGCTTCTGGCGGAACAGGCCCGGAAATTCGGCGCACGTCTCGCAGTGACGGCCGACGAGAACCGTTACGCAGCCCTGAAGGACGCGCTGTCCGGCAGCGGCATCGCAGTCGCGGCCGGCGTGAGCGGCCTCGACGAGGCAGCAGGGCTCGATGCCGACTGGGTGATGGCGGCGATCGTCGGGACTGCCGGTCTTGCGCCGACTCTCCGCGCGGCTCGCCGTGGCGCCAATATCGCGCTTGCCAACAAGGAATGCCTCGTCTCCGCCGGCGAGCTCTTCCTCGACGCCGTCAGCAGTGGTGGCGGGCTGCTGATCCCCGTCGACAGCGAGCATAGCGCCATCTTCCAGTGCCTCGACAAGAGCCAGCGGCATGCGCTGGAGAGGATCATCCTGACTGCGTCCGGCGGACCGTTCCGCGCCTGCACCCGCGAAGAGATGGCGGGCGTGACGCTGCAAGCGGCGCGCTCTCATCCGAACTGGTCGATGGGTCTGAAGATCTCCGTCGGCAGCGCGACGATGTTCAACAAAGCCTTCGAGATGATCGAAGCCAAGCATCTGTTCGGTGTCCGTCCCGACCAGATCGAGGTCGTCGTTCATCCGCAGTCCGTTATACATTCGATGGTGGGCTACGTTGACGGCTCGGTCATTGCACAGCTCGGCGTACCCGACATGCGCACCGCCATCGGATATGCCCTTTCCTACCCTGTCCGATCTGCGCTCGACGTCGAGCGGCTCGATTTTGCCAAGCTCGCACGGCTCGACTTCGAAGCGCCGGATGAGACACGCTTTCCGGCGCTCCGCCTCGCCCGAACGGCGCTCGAACGCGGCGGTCTTCAGGGCGCCGTCCTGAACGGCGCGGAAGAGGCCGCCTTCGCCGCCTTCGTCGCCGAGCGGATCGGATTCCTCGACATGGCGGACGTCGTCGAGGCGGTCATGGACCAGTTGGCGGGCCTTGGGTCCGCCGGCGAGATCGCCGACGTCGTGCAGGCCGACGCGGAAGCGAGGCGGCGTGCCCGCGACGTGGTCAGCAAAATGGCAGCGGCCTGACGTCTTCTCGAAGGACTTCAGGCCTCCACGTATATGGCCCTTCTGATCCGTTCCGGGTAAAGCCCCATGCAGCCCTCGAGCGCGGTGTTCGTCAGGTTGACGACCGTGAGCTTGCGTGCCGGATCGATGAACCAGGTGCCGCCATAGACGCCGCCCCAGCGGATCGCACCGGCCGGCAGGCAGGTGCCCGCCAGTGCCGGGTCGGAGATGATCCCTCCCAGGTATCCGAAACGCATTCCCGGATCGCCCGCGACATCGCCAATCTGGTTTGAAAGAGCGGCCGCCGCAGTCTCCGGTGATACGATCGGGCTGCCTCCCTGACGAAACGCCTCGAGCAGCGTCAGAATGTCGCCTGCCGTGCCGGCCATCCCCGCGCCCCCGGACTGGAACGCCTTCTGATTGAATATCCGGCCAGGGGAAAAAGGCGCTCGCCACTCCGCCCCTTCTGCAGGAACCCAGGGGTCAGGCATTCGGACCGGCCGCTCCATCCCGTCCGCATAGGCGATCGACAGGCGCTTCGGATCGGTCACATGAAAACGGGCATCGTCCATCCGCAGCGGACCGGTGACATGGTGGATGGCGGCTGCCTCCAGTGTATCGCCGTGAACGGCGGCTATGAAGGCGCCGAGAATGTCGGTGGCATGGGAATAGGCCCAGCGGCCGCCGGGCTCAAAGGCGAGCGGCACGGCGTTGCAACGGCTGAAATTTTCCTCGAGCGTCAGATCCGTATTGGAGAGGCCGAGGCTCACCGCTCGCTCCGGCGGAAGGCTTTCCAGCGCCGCATCGTAGACGAGCCCCGAGGTGTGGGTCAGCAGATGATGGACCGTGATGCGCGGCTCGCGCCCGTCCGCAGTCCTCGGGCGAAACCATGGCAGAAAATCCGAAACGGCATCGTCCGTGCGAAACGATCCCGCCTCGATCATCGCCAGGGCCGTCGCTGCAACGATCGGCTTGGTCACCGATGCATAGCGGAAGATGGTGTCGAGGCTGACCGGGATTTGCGCTTCGCGGTCGGCATATCCTGCAGCCTTGCGAAGAAGTGGTGCTCCATCCTGGTAGACGAGGACGACCGCGCCAACAACCTGCTCTTCACTTATGGCCTCATCGACCGCCCGGCCGACACGCTCGGCAATACCCATAACCTGTAGTCTCCAAACGAAAAATGCGGATCATGTGACATGATCCGCATCGAAATGGAAACGACAACTGGTCGGTCAGGCGACGGCGCGGGCGAGAGCGCAACGCGACCAGAGCTGGTGCAGGGCGCCGACGAGTTTTTCCAGATCATCGTCGGAATGCAGCGGCGTCGGGGTGATGCGCAGGCGCTCGGTCTTCTTGGGCACCGTGGGATAGTTGATCGGCTGCACATAGATGCCGAAGTTGTCGAGCAGGAGGTCGGAGATCCATTTGCACTTGGCCGCGTCACCCACGATGACCGGCACGATATGGCTCGGGTTGACCATGTGCGGGATACCGCGGGCATCAAGCATGGAACGCAGGCGCCGGACACGCTCCTGATGGGCGAAACGCTCGATCTGGCTGGTCTTCAGATGGCGGATCGATGCGACCGCGCCGGCCGCGAGCGCCGGTGGCAGCGCCGTGGTGAAAATGAAACCAGAGGCGAAGGAGCGGACGAAGTCGCAAAGTGCGGCAGAGGCCGCAATGTAACCACCCATCACACCGAAAGCCTTGCCGAGCGTACCTTCGATGACCGTCAGACGGTGCATAAGGCCTTCCCGCTCCGCGATGCCGCCGCCGCGCGCGCCATACATGCCGACAGCGTGGACCTCGTCCAGATAGGTCATCGCGCCATACTTGTCGGCAATGTCGCAGATCTCCTTGATGGGGGCGATGTCGCCGTCCATCGAATACACGGATTCGAAGGCAATGAGCTTGGGGGCGTTCGGATCAGCCGCGGCGAGCTTCGCCTCGAGGTCCTTCACGTCATTGTGCTTCCAGATGACACGCTCGCATTTGGCATAACGGATGCCTTCGATCATCGAAGCGTGGTTGAGCGCGTCGGAAAAAATGATGAGACCAGGGATCTTTTGGCCGAGGGTGCCGAGAGTCGCCCAGTTCGAGATATAGCCGGACGTGAAGATCAGCGCCGATTCCTTGCCGTGCAGGTCGGCAAGCTCGTGCTCGAGGAGGACGTGGTAGTGGTTGGTGCCGGAAATATTCCGCGTGCCTCCCGCACCCGCGCCACAGTGATCGATGGCCTCTTTCATGGCTTCGATCACCGTCGGGTTCTGTCCCATGCCGAGATAGTCGTTGGAGCACCAGACGGTGACTTCCTGCTCACCCTGCTCCGTGTAGCGGGTGGCTCGCGGGAAATTGCCCCTCTGTCTTTCAAGATCGGCAAAGATGCGGTACCGGCCTTCTTCATGCAGGCCCGCCAATTCGCTCTTGAAAAACGCTTCGAAGTCCATCGCCAAGCTCCAGTATGTCCTCATCCCTTTTGGGATCGTCGGGGCGTGCGGTCAACCCCGGCATTGTAAATTCGTTCTAAACTGCGACAAAAGGCTCCGGCCCTTACGTCCCTTCAGAACACACTGCTACGCGATCGTGGCGCCCTCAGATTTGATCTACGTCAAGCAACAAAAGGAAAGGGCGGCCACCGCCGCCCTTTCGTCGATCTATCGCCGTCTCAACACGCGGTGACTGCGCGCTTGGCCATGACACGAATAAGGTTTGCCCGGTACTCGGCACTACAGTGCATGTCCGACATGAGGTCGTCCGTGTCGACCGCCACGTTGGAGACCGCTTCCGGAGCCCAGTTGGCCGACAAGGCCGCTTCCATTCCCTCGTGACGAAAGACGCCGTTCGAGCCGGCCCCCGTCACAGCGACCCGAACGCCACCGTCCCCCTTGGAGACGAAGACGCCCGTCATCGCGAAGCGGGACGCCGGGTTGGAGAACTTCACGTAAGCGGCTTTTTCCGCTGCCCGGAAACGCAGCGCGGTGATGACCTCACCGTTCTCGAGGGCGGTTTCGAACAGCCCTCGGAAGAAGTCATCTGCGGCGATTTCGCGACGGTCCGTCACGATGGTCGCACCGAGCCCCAGCATGGCGGCCGGATAGTCCGCCGCCGGATCGTTGTTGGCGATCGAACCGCCAATGGTGCCGAGGTGCCGCACATGCGGATCGCCGATCATTCCGGCCAGGTTGCAGATCGCCGGACAGACTGATCGCAGGAGGTCGGACGAGGCGACCTCCGCGTGCGTGACGCCGGCTCCGATCGTCATATCGCGTCCGTCGACACGGATGCCCTTGAGCGAGGGAACGTGGCGAAGGTCGATCAGGTCGCTCGGCTGCGCGAGCCTCTGTTTCATGGTGGCGACCAATGTCTGGCCACCTGCCACATACTTGCCGTCCTCTGTTGCGGCAATAAGCCTGCCCGCCTCCTCGACCGAGGAGGCGCGATGGTAATTCGTTGCGTACATGGTCTCCGTCCCCCTTTAGATCTGAGCCTGCATGGCGCGCCAGACAGCCTGCGGCGTGGCCGGCATGTTCAGGCGATTGTTGCCGATCGCATCGGTGATGGCGTTGATGAGCGCCGGCGGCGAACCGATAGCCCCGGCCTCCCCGCATCCCTTGATGCCGAGCGGGTTGCCCGGACAGGGCGTGCACTGATGCGAGACGTTGAAGGATGGCAGGTCGTCCGCTCGCGGCATGGCGTAGTCCATGAAGCTTGCGGTCAGCAACTGGCCCGTTGCGGGATCGTATTCGACGTTTTCGAGCAGCGCCTGACCGATGCCCTGCGCGATGCCGCCGTGCACCTGGCCTTCGACGATCATGGGATTGATGATGTTGCCGAAATCGTCGGCTGCGACGAACTGGATGATGGTCGTCTTGCCGGTCTCTGGATCGACCTCCACCTCACAGATGTAGCAGCCGGCCGGGAAGGTGAAGTTCGACGGGTCATAGAAGGCGCTTTCCTTCAGGCCCGGTTCCATGCCGGCAGGCAGATTGTGCGCGGTGTAGGCGGCAAGCGCCACCTGGAACCAGGGTAGCGACTTGTCGGTACCAGCGACTTTCAGTTCGCCGTTCTCGACGACGATGTCGCTCTCATCCGCCTCCATAAGGTGAGCGGCGATCTTCTTGGCCTTCGCCTCGACCTTGTCGAGCGCCTTGACGATGGCCGACATGCCGACCGCCCCCGACCGGGACCCGTATGTGCCCATACCCATCTGCACCTTGTCGGTATCGCCGTGAACGATCGATATGCTGTCGATCGAAACCCCGAGACGATCCGCAACGAGCTGGGCGAAGGTGGTTTCATGACCCTGGCCGTGGCTGTGCGACCCCGTCAGCACCTCGATCGTGCCGACCGCGTTCACCCTGACTTCCGCCGATTCCCAGAGACCGACGCCGGCACCGAGCGAACCGACGGCCTGTGACGGGGCGATACCGCACGCCTCGATATAGCAGCTCATACCGATTCCGCGCTTCATGCCCCGGTGCTCGGCCTCCGCGCGGCGCGCAGGGAAACCACTCCAGTCTGCGGCAGCCATTGCCGCCTCCAGCGACGCTTCATAGTCACCAGCGTCGTAGGTCATGATGACCGGCGTCTGGTAGGGGAAGCTGCGGATGAAGTTCTTCCGGCGGAGTTCCGCGGGAGAGAGACCGAGTTCCCTCGCTGCGGTCTCCACTGTCCGCTCGAGCAGGTAGGTCGCTTCAGGACGTCCGGCTCCGCGGTAGGCATCAACCGGCACCGTGTTGGTGTAGACGGTCCGGACATTGCAGTGGATGGCAGGAATTGCGTACTGACCGGAAAGCAGGGTCGCGTAGAGATAGGTCGGCACCGAGGACGAGAAGAGCGACATATAGGCGCCGAGATTGGCAATCGTGTCCACCTTCAGGCCGGTGATGTGGTTGTCCTTGTCGAAGGCCATCTTGACCTTCGACACATGGTCGCGGCCGTGGGCGTCCGTCATGAAGGCTTCCGAACGGTCGGCCGTCCACTTGACCGGAACTCCGGTCTTCTTGGAGGCCCAGAGACAGACGATTTCCTCGGGGTAAATATAGATCTTCGATCCGAAGCCACCACCGACATCGGGCGCAATGACCCTCAGCTTGTTCTCCGGCGCCACGTTATAGAACGCGCTCATGACGAGGCGGGCCACGTGCGGGTTCTGGCTGGTCGTGTAGCAGGTGTAGTGATCCTCGGCCGCATCATAGATTCCGAGTGCCGCGCGCGGCTCCATTGCGTTGGGAGAAAGGCGGTTGTTGCGGATCTCGATTTCCGTGACGTGAGCGGCCTCCGCAATCGCCTTGTCGGCCGCCGAGCTGTCGCCGATCTCCCAGTCGAAGATCAGGTTGCCGGACGCTTCCGGATGAATTTGCGGTGCCCCTTCGCGGAGTGCACTGACGGCGTCCGTGACGATCGGCAGTTCCTCGTAGTCGACGACCACGGCTTCGGCGGCGTCACGCGCCTCGGCAACCGAATCTGCAATAACCACCGCAACCGCATCGCCGACATAACGCACCGTGTCATGGGCGAGCGGACGCCACGCACCCATCTTCATGGGCGAGCCGTCCTTGGAATGGATCATCCAGCCACAGATCAGGTTGCCGATCCCGTCGGCCAGCAACTGCTTGCCGTCGAGGACGTCGATCACCCCCGGCATTGCCTTGGCGGCGCTCGTGTCCATGCCCGTGACGCGGGCATGCGCATAGGGCGAGCGCACGAAATAGGCATACTTCATGCCCGGGACGACCATGTCGTCCGTGTAGCGGCCCTTGCCCGTCAGAAATCGCTTGTCTTCCTTGCGCGCGACGCGCGCGCCAATTCCTTCAACACCCATGATATCCTCCCGATGGCATTTCGGCGGCCCGACAGCTGCAGACGACGATCAGCGGCAAGCGGCCGGCAAGTCGACGTTTCTACTCGGCAGCCTGGCGGCCGGCATGCATCTCGGCATTGGCGGCAAGGACGGCTTTGACGATATTGTGGTACCCGGTGCAGCGACAGATGTTGCCTTCGAGTTCATGGCGAACAGTCGCCTCGTCGAGCGCGCCGCCATGGCGACTGATCATGTCGACGGCAGTCATCACCATGCCCGGCGTACAGAAGCCGCATTGCAGACCGTGATGCTCCTTGAACGCCGCCTGCACCGGATGCAGTTCGCCGTTGGCGGAGAGCCCCTCGATTGTCGTGATCTCCGAACCAGACGCCTGGACAGCAAGGATGGAGCAGCTCTTGATGGACTTGCCGTCCATATGCACCACGCACGCGCCACATTGCGTGGTGTCGCATCCGACGTGGGTGCCCGTCAGCCCCAGCTTTTCCCTGATGAATTGGACGAGAAGCGTGCGATCGTCACAATCGCCGCTGACTGTGCGGCCGTTCACCGACAGCGTTACTTTAGCCATATTGTTCCTCCTCGTGTCTCTCCAGGACACCCGAGTCATCATTTGTCTTTTTCCAGAGCGGATCAACTGGTACTTCGAGGGGGAACGGCATTTTTATTTGCCGCAACGCAGCAACCGAACAGCTTTACTGTGTCCCTGCGAACACTGCGACAACGGTACGTGATCACGGAGATTTGAATTCAATGGACTTTCCCATTTTGAAGGCTATTCTTTGTGCCGCGATCGCAAGGACGGATTGATATCTGCCGGCGGATACGCGAGTGATGCAGTGACCGGTCATCCGGAATGCGTAAAACCATTGGAGAAAAGTCATGAAAAAGGCTCTTGTGCTTGTACTGATCGGCCTTTCGGTCGCTGGTTGCACACAGACCGAGAAGGGCGCCACCATCGGCGCCGCCTCGGGCGCAATCATCGGCGGCGCGATTACGGGTGACGTCCGCGGCGCAGCCGTCGGTGCGGCCATCGGCGGCGTATCAGGTGCGGTCATTGGCGCGGCCACTGAACCCGGCAAGTGCTACTACCGCGACCGCTACGGCCGTCGTTACGTCGATTACTGCCCGCGCGGCTACTGATCGCTTCCGCCGAGGCGGTGAAGTCCCGGCAAACAAGCCGGGACTTTTTTCTTTTCTAGGGTGTCCTGAAGCGATATCCCTTCCGCAGTCTGAATCTGAAGTTGCTGTTTAGCGAAGCGGAAACGTCTCTCGGATAGGATGACCCGACATACCAACGTTGCGTACACCGATCGGATCGACATTGCCGAACTTGAGTTCTGCGTTTCGGGAGGCCGGGAGCGCCTTGACGGTCGCAGCAACGGTTTTGTTTTGCCTCGGCTCGGCTAGTGACGCCTACGCCTTCAAGATTTTCGGAATCACGCTGTTCGGGGACGACAAGGCTGATGCCGATATCGTTGATCCACTGCGCTACAGCGTCAATCTGGACACCGACGGCTCGGACCGGGAGCTCGCCCGCGCCATCGAACGCAGTTCGCTTCTCGTCAATCAGGTGGACAACCCGGTCTCCGGCGACCTCGGACTTGTCATCAAGGCACGCGACGATCGCGACAGACTGATAGCCACACTGTACGAACGCGCCCGTTACGGAGGGGTCGTCACCATCACGATCGGCGGCCGCAACATCGACGATCTGCCACCGAACCCGAAATTCGACCGGTCAGGTCCGGTGCCTGTCACCCTTCGCGTCGACCCCGGCCCGGTTTTCACACTCGGCGACATCCGCCTCCAAGGAGATGCGGCACGTCTCGACCTCGGCCGCTACGAGCTGCGTCCCGGTGGCGATGCCGGATCGCTCGTGATCATCAAGGCCGCCCGGCAGATCGTCGACGACCTCAAGACGGAGGGGCGTCCGCTTGCGCGCCTTACGGAGCAGCAGGTCGTCGCAGATCACAAGTCGCAGACGGTCGATGTGGTGCTCGGCGCCGAAAGCGGCCCCATCGCACCGATCGGACCAGTCACCATCTCGGGCGAAAAGGCCGTCGATCCAGACTTCATCCGACGGTATTCGCGGCTCAACCAGGGAAAGCCCTATACTCCTGAGGACATCCGAAAGGCGTCGGAGCGGCTGCGCAAGCTTGGCGTCTTTTCGAGCGTGACGATCAAGGAATCGGAAACACTTGCTCCGGATGGCTCGCTGCCACTCGGCATCACCGTCTCCGAAGGCAAGCACCGCTATTTCGGCTTCGGCGCATCGATTTCCACGATCGACGGTGCCGGACTGCAGGGATACTGGGGCCACCGCAATCTGTTCGGGCAGGCAGAATCTCTGAGGATCGAGGGGTCTGTCGGTGGTCTCGGCAATTGGAACGGGATCGAGAACCTCGATTACACCGCCGGCATCTCGTTCGTGAAGCCCGGCGCCTTCGTACCTTCCGGCACACTCGACGCCAGCATCAAGGGTTCGACAATCACGACGGAATCCTATGACGCCAGATCGGTGGTTGCGCGCCTGGGCTACTCCTACGAACTCAGCGACAAGGACACTCTGTCCGCCGCGGCGACGCTGAGCTTCGACGACATCGACGACGCGTTCGGCAACAATCGCTATGTCACGTTTGCAGTGCCGGTCGACTACGTCCGCGATACCCGCGACAACACCCTCAATCCGACAGAGGGATATCGCGCCACGCTCTCCGCAGCACCGAGCTACGAGATTCTCGAAGGGACGATCTTCTCGTCTTTTGAGGGCTCGATTTCCGGCTACCGCGGCTTCGGTGAAGACGATCGTCTCGTCCTTGCCGGCAAGCTCGCGGCCGGAACACTGATCGGCGGCGACGGCCTCGCCAGCATGCCGGCAACGCGCCGCTTCTATGCCGGAGGCGGCGGCTCGGTTCGCGGCTACGCCTACCAGGAGATATCGCCCTATAACGGCAGCGGCGATGCGACCGGCGGGCGGTCCTACGTCACCGGCTCTGTCGAGGCACGCCTCAACGTCACCGATACGATCGGCGTCGTGCCGTTCCTCGATTTCGGTACCGTATCCACTGAGCTCTATCCCGATTTCTCCGATGTCCGCCTCGGGGCCGGCATCGGACTACGATACAATACAGCCTTCGGGCCGATCCGGCTCGACGTCGCCCTGCCGCTCGATCGCTATGATGGCGGCAGCCGTTACGGCATCTATGCCGGGATCGGACAGAGCTTCTGACGCCGCCTACCGCCACATCGAAAGGGAAGACGAAAAGCCGCGATGCAACTCCTGACCCGCCTGACGAAATGGATCCTTCGCCTTGCGGCCTACGTCGTGGGAACGACGTTGGCGCTGCTGGTCGTTGCAATTGTACTCGGTGGGTTCACCTCTTTCGGCGGGAGACTGTTGTCGGGCTGGATCGCGGAGCTCGCCTCCACGCCGGATCGCCGGATTACGATTTCCGATCCGGGGCCGTTGCTGTCCGGACGGCTCCGCGTCGGAACGGTCACGATTGCCGACACGAAGGGAACTTACGCCACTGTCCGGGATCTCGCCGTCGACTGGACTCCGTCGGCGCTGCTTGCCGGACGTTTCCGCGCCGATCGCATCGCCGCAACGGCGATCGAGATCGACAGACAACCAATTGTGACGCAACCTCCGACACCGTCAGGCGCGCCCTTCCGGCCGCCGCTGGCGATCGACATTGCCTCGGTTGCGGTGGGTGACGTCTCTCTCGGGAGCGAACTGGTGGGGAAGCCCGTGACCTTTTCCCTTGCAGGTTCCGGGCTCGCCGATGCTGATCAGATCGCGGCTAAGATCGAGGCCCGACGCAGGAATGTTGCCGGTTCGGAACTTGGTGCCGACCTGCTTTACGCTCCGGCAGACGATCGCCTGCGCCTCAAGGCGACTGTCGCGGAGCCGGCCGGCGGACTCATGGCCGGCTTGCTGCGCCTTCCCGGTGAACCTGCCCTCAAGATCGCTATAGATGGCGACGGTCCGCTATCCGACTGGCGCGGCACGGTCTCAGCCGACGTCGACGGTCAACCGACGATCTCGGTCACTGCGACGCACCGCATAGTGGCGGAGAACCGCCGGCACGTGACGCTCAAGGGCGACGGCCAATTCGATCGGGTTTTGCCTCCCTCCCTGCGCAGCCTCTTCTCAGGTCGGACTCTGATCGACGTCGCGGCGGCAATCGCACCGTCCGGCGCCGTCGAAATCGAAAGCGGCGCGGTAATATCCGCGAGCCTCAAGCTCACCGCCTCGGGAACCTTCGATCCCGCGGGCCAGAACGACCTGCGGGCAAGCCTTTCCGGCATCTCCGGACCGGTCACCCTTCGCTGGGCGGATGACAAGCGCACCGTCGAGACGGAAATCGAGAGCGCGGAATTCTCCATCAACGGACCGGCATCGGCGGCCGCGCTGAACCTCAGGGCGCAGCTGCAATCCCTCGCCACGACGGAGGGACGCCTGAACGACGTCACACTCTCGGCGAAAAGTACGGCATTCGACCTCGCGGAGCGGAAAGGCCAACTCGACACGGCAATATCGGTCAAGGCAGGTACGTTTTCGAGCCCCTCCCTGAACCATGCCGTCCGTCCGCCGCTGACCATACATGCGCCGCTCGCCTTTTCATCCGGGAGCATCGGCTTCGACGGCTCGACCATCGAGAGCGCGTCCGTCGGCGGCAAGATCGACGGAAGCTATTCGCTGGAAAGTGGCACTTTGTCGTCCCACCTCGCCCTGTTCCTCCTGCCGGATGTTCTGCCTGCGAGCGTCGCGTCAAAGTTCAGCGGAACGATCGGCCTGGCCGGCGATCTCCAATTCGCGCCGCCGGGCGCCGTAAGCCTCGACAACCTGAAGGTCACCTCGAACGTCCTGGAGATGTCGGGCAACGGTGCACTCACATCCGACAATCAGATTACGGCCGACCTGCAGGGCAAGATCGCCGACATCGGCCATTTCATCGCCAATACGGAAGGCGCGACGGACTTCACCGTTTCTGCCTCCGGCCCTCTCGACAGCCCAAAGGCGCGCGTGGCGCTGAACGCCGCCGAGGCGAAAGCGGCGGGACGGACGCTGGAAGCCTTGACCGTCGAGCTGGAGGGAACTGCAAGTCTTACAACTCCGACAGGCCAGCTCAGGATGTCCGGTCAATTGGACGGGCAGACCATCAGCGGCAGCGCAGATCTTGTCCCCGCGAATGGTGGGACGAACATCCCGGCGCTTTCGGTCGTCGTGGGCCCGAATCGTGCGTCTGGCTCGATGTCGTTCTCGCCGCAGTTCACCCCGAGCGGCGAACTGACCTTCGATTTTCCGGACATCGGTCTCCTTGCCGCGCTGGCCGGTCAGCAGGCCGCCGGCGATCTCAAGGGTAACGTGACGATTGGAGATGATAAGGGGCGGACGAGCCTGAAGGTCGCGGCGAGCGGCTCCACGCTAAGCCGCGACGGCGTCGTGGTGACCAGACCCGATATGAACGTCGCGATCGCCGATATCCCGACGCTGGCAGCCGTTGGGTCAGTGCGTGCGCAGTCACTCAAGGTCGGCGGCCAGGTGATCGAGACCCCCCTCCTGTCCTTCACGCGTGAAGGTTCCGAAACGGGCATCAAACTCGAAGCACGCTATGACAACGCACCCGTCCTTTTCGAAGGTGACGTAGTGGAAACGACCGATGGATTGACCGTCGGTCTAAAGGAGCTTTCGGCCGCGCCGCGCGGAATCCCGCTACAACTCTCCGCTCCTGCGTCCGTGGCCATCGAGGATGGCACGGCGACCCTGCGTGCCGTCGCCATCTCGGCAGGCAGTGGCACAGTCACGCTCGACGGAAGGGCTGGCAGCACGCTTGATCTGAACGCGGCGTTGAACAACATCCCTGCGGCGTTGGCCAACAGCCTCTCGCCCACACTCGGTGCAGCCGGCAGCATTTCGGGGACCGTTACCGTCACCGGGCGGGCTGCATCTCCCGTCGTGGGCTACACGCTCGACTGGCGGAACGCGGCTGTCGCACAGACACGCTCGGCCGCCCTCGGTGACTTGAACGTCAATGCACGCGGACGTTTCGAAGGCAGCAGGCTGACGATCGATACGCGGACAACCGGCGCCGGAGGCGCCGTGCTGACCGGCGGAGGATCGCTTGTCGTGTCCGGCAGGCAGGATGTCGACCTGCGCTTCGCCGGCGATCTGCCCTTCGCAACGCTGTCGGGCCTTCTGTCGCAACAAGGCCTCGTGCTGGAGGGAACAGCAAATGTCCAGCTCACGGTGTCTGGCAATCTCCGCGGTCCCGTTGTCGGCGGCAGACTGACGACAAGCGGCGCGCGGCTCATCGACGTGCGGAGAAATCTCACCGTAGAAGCCCTGGCCGCCACGGTCACACTTGCCGAGAACCGGGCGACGATCTCTGATCTCACGGGGCGTCTGGTGAGTGGCGGCGCCGTGTCCGGCTCGGGCACCATCGACATCCGTTCTCCGGGACTGCCGGCCGATGTCGAGATCAAGCTCGTCAAGGCCGTCTACGTCGATGGAATGCTCTTCCACTCGACGGTCGACGGCACGCTCGGACTGCGCGGTCCCCTTCTCTCCGGACCGGTGCTGTCCGGATCTCTGGCGCTGTCCGACACCGCAATCACCGTGCCCGAACGGCTTCCCGCAAGTCTCGCCGAGATCGACGTCAAGCACAGGAATGCTCCCCCGGCGGTGCGCGCCCAAACGGCCGCATTGCGACCGACAGAGGCGCGTGGCAGCAGTTCCGGCATCCGGCTCGACCTTGCCATATCCTCGCCTTCACGCGTTTTCGTGCGCGGCAGGGGCATCGATGCCGAACTCGGAGGCTCGCTCACCCTGAAAGGAACGGCCACCGATCCCGACGTCAGTGGCGCTTTCACGCTGCTGCGCGGGCGCCTGACCATTCTGACCAAGCGCCTGGACTTCACCCGGGGCACAATTACCTTCGGGGGCGGCCTCATCCCCATCCTCGACATGGAAGCCACCACGACATCCGGCAGCACGACGATCACGGTGACGCTCTCGGGCCTGGCGAACAATCCGCAGGTCGCCTTCTCGTCTTCGCCGGCACTGCCGCAGGACGAGATCCTTGCGCAGCTCATCTTCGGTCAGTCGATGACCCGGCTGTCAGCGCTCCAGATCGCCCAGCTCGCAGATGCCGTGGGACAGCTTGCCGGCGGGCAGACGTCGCTCTTCAGCAGTCTGCGCGGCGCGATCGGCATCGACAACCTCGACATCACGACCGATGAACGCGGCCAGGCGCAGTTCCGTGCCGGAAAATACCTGAACGAGCGGACCTATATCGAACTCGACCAGGGTGCCGACGGTACGGGCCGAGCCACCATCAATCTCGATGTCGGGCGTGGCGTCAAACTGAAGGGCGAAGCCGGAGGCGACGGCTCCGGCGGTGCCGGCATCTTCTACGAAAAGGAATACTGAGCCCGGCAGAGCTTCCGGTCCTATTCCGCTTCCCCGCCAATTAAATACGGCGATCAGTAGCTCACTTTGCTGGTCTTCAGGAGAATGTTGCTCTCGGTGGTATTGATGCCTTCGATGAGGCGGATGCGCCGCAGCGTCTCGTCGAAGGACGCGAGATCGCGATCCTCGAGTTCGGCGACGAAGTCCCACCGGCCATTGGTGCTGTGGAGTGCACGCACCTCGGGCAAGCCCCGTAGTTGATGGGCGACCTTGTCTGCGAACTTGCCGACGACCTCGATCATCACGATCGCGCGGACGCCGGCCGCGCGCAGCTCACTTCCGGTTTTGATGGTGAAGCCTGCGATGGTACCATCTGCAACCATGCGATCGATCCGTGCGGAGATGGTGGCGCGCGAGGCACCGGTCATCGCCGCAAGCGATGACACAGCGATTCTGGCATTGTGGCGCAATGCGCCGAGTATCGCGTGATCGAGGTCGTCCAAGGGTCACAATCCGTCAGAATGGCCTGTCATTTTGCGAAACTTAGCTTCCTTTTCGACATTTTTCCATCTTTTTGCCGACGCGGTGCGCAGGGATAATTCTCGTCAGAAGACAGGGAGTAGCGGATGCAGGAACAGCAGAAGGCGGTGACACTGGTCGGGGTGCCGATCGAGGAAGGTTCCGGCCGCGGTGGCTGCGCGATGGGACCGGCAGCCCTCAGGATTGCCGGCATTGGTCAGATGCTGCAGGAACTCGGATACCGCGTCAGCGATGCGGGTGACCTGCGCCCGGGACCGGCAGCCGACCTTCGGACGAACCCGAAGGCGAAGAATCTTCCGATTGTCGGCGCCTTCACTCGTCTGTTGGAAAAGACCACTTTCGATGCTGCCTGCGCCGATAGCTTGCCGGTAGCGCTCGGCGGCGATCACAGCCTGTCGATGGGCAGCGTCTCCGGCATGGCCCGCTACGCCGAACAGGTCGGCCGGCCGCTCTTCGTTCTTTGGCTCGATGCGCACGCCGACTTCAACACGCCGGAGACCTCTCCATCCGGCAACATGCATGGCATGCCGGTTGCCTTCTTCTGCGGTCAGGCCGAGTTCGCCCCTATCCTTCCGGCCGACCGGCCGTTCGTCGACCCGAAGCAAGTCTATCAGGTCGGCATCCGCTCTGTTGACGAGGAGGAGCGCGTCGCGATCGCCACAAACAAGGTCAATGTGTTCGACATGCGGGCCGTGGACGAGGACGGTGTCGGCGCAATCATGCGCAGGATTCTCGCCGAGGTCGGGCGCAACAACGGCCTCCTGCATGTGAGCCTCGATGTCGATTTCCTCGATCCGGACGTCGCTCCCGGTGTCGGCACCACGGTACCGGGCGGAGCAACCTTCAGGGAGGCCCATCTCATCATGGAGATGCTGCACGATAGCGGGCTCGTCTCCTCGCTCGACCTGGTCGAACTGAACCCCTTTCTGGACGATCGCGGCAAAAGTGCCCGCGTCCTCGTCGATCTCGCGGCGAGCCTTTTCGGCCGCCGCGTCCTCGACCGCCCGACCCGCTCCGCCTGAGTCACAAGGAACGCCGCCATGTCCCAGACAGCTGAACTGATTGCTACCGAACACCGTCTCGGCGCCCATAACTACAAGCCGCTCGACGTCGTGCTGACGCGAGGCCAGGGCGTGCATGTCTGGGACGGCGACGGAAACCGCTATCTCGATTGCCTGTCCGCGTATTCCGCCGTCAACCAGGGGCACTGCCACCCGCGCATCCTGGCCGCGATGACCGAACAGGCCTCCAAGCTTACGCTGACCTCGCGCGCTTTCCGCAACGACCAGCTCGCTCTCTTCTACGAAGAGCTCGCAGCGCTGACCGGCTCACACAAGATCCTGCCGATGAACTCGGGCGCCGAAGCCGTCGAAACGGCGATCAAGGCGGTACGCAAATGGGGCTACGAGGTGAAAGGCGTCGAGAAGAACAAGGCCGAGATCATCGTCTGTTCGGAGAATTTCCACGGCCGCACGCTGAGCATCATCAGCTTCTCGACCGATCCGGACGCCCGCGAAGGCTTCGGTCCTTACACGCCGGGCTTCACTATTGTCCCTTTCGGTGACGCCGCCGCACTCGAGGCCGCCATAAGCCCGAACACGGTCGCTGCCCTCATTGAGCCGATCCAGGGCGAGGCCGGCGTCATCATTCCTCCAGCCGGCTATTTCCGCCGGGTGCGTGATCTCTGCACAGAGCACAACGTCACACTGATCCTCGACGAGATACAGACCGGGCTCGGTCGAACCGGCAAGTTTCTGGCGGAAGAGCACGAAGGCATCGAGGCGGACGTGACCCTGATCGGCAAGGCCCTCTCCGGCGGCTTCTATCCGGTCTCCGCGGTGCTTTCGAACTCCGAAGTGCTCGGAGTCCTTCAGCCTGGCCAGCACGGCTCGACTTTCGGCGGCAATCCACTCGCCTGCGCGATCGCTCGAGAGGCGCTGAAGGTACTGGTGGAAGAAGGCATGATCGAAAACGCCGAGAGGATGGGAGCCTACTTCATGGAGGGGCTTCGGTCGATCCGTTCCAACATGATCCGGGAAGTCCGCGGGCGCGGCCTGATGATGGCGGTCGAGCTCCTGCCCGAGGCAGGCGGTGCCCGCAAGTACTGCTACGCCATGAAGGACCGCGGCATTCTCGCCAAGGATACCCACGTCAATACCATTCGCTTCGCACCACCACTGGTCATCACCAGGGACCAGGTGGATTGGGCAATCGAGAACATCGACGCCGTACTGTCGAAAGGCACGTGAAGAAGGTGGGATTTTGGCCGGTGTAGGCTGCAGCTTTTCCGGTACCGTCTCGGATTTAGATTTGAGCAACACTCTTCCGCTACGGTGCACACAGAGCGAGACGAGATGTCACTGCCGCAGCCCGGTCCGTCGCATCGCCGGTACGCGTTTTCACGGCATGAGCAAGGACGTTTCGGCGTCGGCGCTCTGCGAAAGACAAAAGGACTGGGAACACACTGATGGCAACGACGATCAACTCCACGACCTTCGGCGGCGATACCCTCGAGATCATCGCCTTCCGTCTTCACGATCAGGAATTCTGCGTGAAGACAACGACCATTCGCGAAATCCGCGGCTGGGCGCCTTCGACCCCCATTCCGCATGCGCCGGCCGACGTGATCGGCGTCATGAATCTGCGCGGCTCGGTGATCCCGATCATCGATCTTGCCTACAAGCTCGGCATGAAGAGCACGGTCGCCAATGAGCGCAGTGCGATCGTCGTCGCCGAAGTTCACAACATGGTAATCGGCATGCTCGTCGACCGCGTCTCCGACATTCTGACGATTCCGAGCTCCCAGGTTCAGCCTGTACCGGAAATTTCGGCTTCGTTCGACAAGTCCTTCTCGGAAGGTATCATCGCCACCGAGAACGGCATGATCTGCTTCCTGAACCTGTCGAAGATGTTCAAGGGCACGGAAGCCGACGACCTCGCCGCCTGATCGCAGCCCGCGATATCTTGATCTATGGAGCCCGGCGCTATCGGTAGCGCCGGGTTTTATTGCGTGCGCGCCCCGTCCTTCGTCTGGTGAGTTGATCGCGGACGGGGCCTGACGTACGACAGGGCAGACAGAATCGTCTGAGGTTTCAACGTCATGCAACTGCTTCTCATCCACACCGGCGGCACGATCGGCATGGCGCCCGGGCCCGACGGCCTCGCTCCGGTCAAAGGCCTCGTCGAAAAGGCACTCGCGGAGCGGCTGCCGGCGGGGATCGCGCTCCACACCCACGTCTTCGACCCGCTGATCGACAGCGCCGACATGGGGCCGGATGGATGGAATGCGATCCTGTCGGCCATCCGCGCCTATCCCGACGTACCGGCCATCGTGACCCATGGCACCGACACCATGGCCTTCACCGGCGCCGCCCTTTCGCAGGCGCTTGCCGGAGAAGGCCGCAGGGTCATTCTTTGCGGTTCCATGACGCCGCTCGGCATGGGTGGTGATGCCGAAGGCAATCTTGCCTTGGCGATCGAGGCGGCCATAAAGACAGGCGAAGGTGTACATTTGGCTTTTGCGGGCTCGCTGCTGCCGGCGGACGGCCTTGTGAAGCACCACAGTCACGCGGCCCTCTCCTTTCGCTCGCAGCCGCAGCTGAAGCAACCGACGCCGTCAAGGCGCAGCTTCTCCGCCCGTCGCCTCGCCATCCTGACGCTTTCGCCGGGCCTGCCGGCTGAGGCGCTGGAAGCCAGCCTCGCCACGCTAGACGGCGCTGTCCTGCGGGTCTTCGGTGCCGGCACGGCGCCATCGGACCAAGCGATCCTGAATGTTCTTACCGAGGCCGTCGCCGTGGGCAAGCGAATCCGTGCGGTGAGCCAATGCGAGGCGGGCGGCTTGACGCCCGGAACCTACGCCGCGGGTGCCGGCCTTTGGGCAACCGGCGTCGAGAACGGCGGACTGGAAACGCCGGAAGCGGCACTCATCCGCCTTTGGCTCAACTGAGGCGAATGCAAGAGAGGCGGACTTTTCAGCCCGCCTCCCCACGAAGAGTCTCTTCTTTAGCCAGGCTCAGCTGAAGAGCACGAAGGTCTTCTGCAGCGTGATCCAGACACCCCAGAGGATCGGGAGACCGATGACGGCCCAGGCGGCCAGCGCCTTTCCGTCGAACCCACCCTTGCCGATCCCGAAGGAGCCGGTCGGGCCGGCATTGCTTGCCTGGGTTTTGGCCTGCAGGGCCGCGACTTCGTCGTCCGACATGAACCACTTGTCGGAGAGCGGCCTGACCAGCGCGTTGGCAATGAGCCCCAACGCCAGCATGCCGGCCAGGATGTACATGGTGAAATCGTACACCTGTGCGCGGGGAATGCCGGCAGCGATCTGTGCCTCCCGGATGTAGTTGACGACGACCGGCCCGATGATGCCTGCCGTGGCCCATGCTGTCAGAAGGCGGCCATGGATTGCGCCCACGAACTGCGTTCCGAAAATGTCTGCAAGATAGGCGGGGATGGTTGAGAAGCCGCCGCCATACATGGAGAGAATGACGCAGAAGGCCGCCACGAAGTACACTTTGCTGCCGATGCCGGCCGCCCATGGTGCCGAGGCATAGAGCAGGATGCCGAGCAGGAAGAAGACGTAATAGGTGTTCTTGCGCCCGATCTTGTCAGAGAGTGATGCCCAGAAGAACCGTCCGCCAATGTTGAACAACGACAGCAGTCCGGTGAACCCGGCAGCGATCGCGGCGACGGCAGCCAGTTGTTCCTTGCTGAGATCGGCAAACTTCAGTTCCGGAACACCGATCAGCGAACCGGCGAAGATTTCCTGCAGCATCGGCGAGGCCATACCGATCACCCCGATACCGGCGGAAACGTTGAGCGTCAGTACGGCCCAGATCAGCCAGAACTGCGGCGTCTTGTGCGCGTCGCGCAGATGGACATGGCCGTGCGTAATCATCGCATTGCCGGTGACTTTCGGCTGCCAGCCTTCAGGGCGCCAACCGGCGGGCGGAATGCGATAGCCGAAAGCACCGCCCATCATGAAGACGAAATAGATCGCGGCGATGACGATGAAGGTTTGCCACACGCCGACCGAGGTATCGCTCTTGAAGGTGTTCATCAGCATGTTGGCCAATGGTGCTCCGATCATCGCACCGCCGCCGAAGCCCATGATTGCCATGCCGGTAGCCATGCCGCGGCGGTCCGGGAACCACTTGATCAGTGTCGAGACCGGCGAGATGTAACCGAGCCCAAGGCCGATACCTCCGATGACGCCCGCACCAATCCACATCAGCCAGAGCTGGTGGAAGATGACACCGATCGCAGCGAGGACAATCCCGCCGCACCAGCAGCAGGCCGCTACGAAGCCCGCCTTGCGCGGGCCAGCACGCTCAAGCCAGCCACCCCATATGGCCGCCGAGCTGCCGAGAAGCACGAAAAACAGGGTATACATCCAGCCGAGATCGCTGACGCGCCAGTCGCAGCTGGTCGTGAAGAGCGCCGTGGCCAGGGTCATATCCGGACAGGCGACAGGCGCCGTAATCCCGATCGACTTTGTGAGCGGCAGCCAAAACACCGAGAAGCCGTAGGCCATGCCGATGCAGAGATGAATGGCAAGTGCCGCCGGCGGCACCAGCCAGCGATTGAAGCCCGGCTTCGCGATGATGCGCTCGCGGTCGAGCAGACCCGCACCATAACCGCCGGTTAGTGTTTCCGTGCTAACAGACATTTCTATTCTCCTCCCTTCCCCCGGTCGAAGCCGGCGGATCCATCTGCTTGCAGACTGACATCAGTTCCGATCCATGGAACCGATGCACGTACTGCCTCCCCAGCGATGTCGCGCAAGCGAGTCGCTCTCCCGCTTCCGGTGGCTCGATGTCAGACAGCGCGCCGGAAGCAAAGGTTACGTTGCAACCCGTGTGCCAGGAGACGACTTGACGTTTTTCAATGTGTTAGGCCGCGCCTACTCGGAAATTTGGACATTTTGTCCGGATTGTGTGCGACATTTTGTCCGGGCAGAATGTCTTCAATCCGCTTCTGGAAGCCAGATCGTAAAGGTGGTTCCTGCTCCCGGACGGCTCTCGGCGGTCAGGCTGCCGCCCTGTCGCGTAACCAGCGTTTGACTGATCGACAGGCCAAGACCGGTTCCGCCCTGCCGTTTGGTAGTAAAGAAAGGATCGAAGATGCGGTGCAGTACGTCGGGTGTCATCCCGACGCCGGTATCCGTCACCTCGATGGCAACACCCCGCCGTCCCTCGCGATCCTCGTCTCGACTCTTCAGCGTCAGCGTCCCGCCGTCCGGCATCGCGTGGATGGCGTTGACGATGAGGTTCACCAGCACTTGCTGCAGCTCCGTGCGGTTCATCAGTATCCGGCGCGTGGCCGCATCCTCCCGCGAGACCCCGATAGCACCCTTGTTCAGCAGGTGCTGCACGAGCGGCAGACAATCAGAGACCACATCGGCCACCGCGTGCCGCTCGACATAGCCGGCATATTCCTCGGGCTTCGCGAACTGCAGGAGTTTCGTCACGATCTGGCTGATGCGGTGAATCTGTTCATCGATGAGACGAAACTCGGTCGCGACGCCTTCGCTCTCGGCAGCGAGAACGCTGCGAACCACATCGAGATTGCCCTGCATGACCGCTATGGGATTGTTGATCTCGTGGGCGACCCCGGCCGTGATTTCACCGATGGCAGCAAGCTTCTCGGACATGATCAGTTGCTTCGTGGTCGCCTCGAGCTGCCTGTTGGCGATTTCGAGTTCATGCGTCCTGGCCGCCACCCGGGCATTGAGTTCATCGTTCCAGGCCCGGAGTTCGCGATCACGTTGTTGGACCTGATCCAGCAGGGTATCGAGATGGTGTGCGACGCGGCCGATCTCGTCGTCGGCACGTGCAAGGCCGGTACGTGCACCGAGATCCCCCTCCTCCACCCTGCCGATGGTGGCCGTCATGCGCTCGAGCGGCTTGAAGATTCCTCGTGCCCAGCGCAGAAAGATCGGAACACTGGCGCCGGTCACGGCAAGGAATGCAAGACCGATACCGATCAGAGTCTCCGTTTTGGCGCGTGCAAACGGCGCTTCCAGGAAGCCGACATAGAGCATGCCGACCCGCTTGCCGTAGCTGTCGCTGATCGGCTCGTAGGCGGAAACATACCAATCGTTGACGACAAAGGCGCTGTCGAGCCAGACACGACCTTGGTCGAGCACCGCCTCGCGGACCGCCTTAGATACCCGTGTGCCGAGCGCCCGTTTGTCCTCGAAGAGCCGGACATTCGTACTGATGCGAACGTCGTCGAGAAACAGCGTCGCCGTTCCGCGGCTGCCAGTCGGAAGGCTGGCTTCGCGGTAGACGAGATCGTTGATCGTGTCGATGAACACGAGGTTCTGGTTGAGCAGGATTCCGCCGACCAGCGCGACGGTTCCCTGGCCCGGCACGAAAGCGGGGCTCGCGGAATGGACGACCATGCCCCGACTTTCGGAGGACCGGTCGGTCGGAAGCGCGTTCGGCGTCGGCACAAGCTCCAGCCGCGCTTGGGACGCCAGGTTGGAGGAGATCGCCGCCAGTTCTTCGTTGGTGAAGATGTCGATCGCCGTGCTGGCACGACCAGAGAGCGCCGCCTGCACGACCGGCCAGTCGCTGCGGATCGGCGCGACGGTTCCCAGCGGTGGAGAGGCGGCGAATGGCCCTTCGTCACCTGCGACCATCAGGAAATCCAGCCCGAGCCGCTTTCGGTTTTCTTCGAGAAATGCCGGCAGTGCGGCAGCCCCGTCACGGGCGACGATGTCGCGGAAACCGGCCGAGTCCGTGAGTGCCTTCAGGTGCTCGCCGGTGTTTTCGAGAATCCGGGACAGATACTGGTGCGCGATCGTGAGATCGCCATTCACCTTGGAGGTCAGAAGCGCATCGAACTTGGCTTCCCATCGCGCCATGGTGACGGCAAGCAGCACGGGCAGTATGACAAGTGTCGGCAACAGCGCGATTGCAAGCAGGCGAAAGCGGATCGAGGAGCCGCCCACGCCAGGCGTGACAGGTGTCGCGGGCTTAGACATTCCAGGCCGCGCATTTGCGATCGATCGTCTTGCGTGAGATTCCCAGCCGTCGCGCTGCCTCGTCGCGATTGCCGCCAACCTCGTGGAGAACGGCGAGGATGTGTCGCCGTTCGACATCCTCGAGTGTCGAAGCGGCGAAAGCCGCCGGGGAACGATGACCTCGGAAGTCCTCGGGGAAGGCACCGAGGATCAGCGACCGCTCGATGAGATTCCGTAACTCGCGAACATTTCCGGGCCAGCGATAGTGCAGGAGCGCGGCCGTCACGTCGGCATCGATGGTCACCGGCGGCATGCCTAGCTGCAGCGACAACTTGTCCATGAACAGTCGAGCGAGTTCGAGCACATCACCATCTCTCTCCCGAAGAGGCGGGAGAAAGAGCTGCATCACATTGATCCGGTAGAACAAATCCGCGCGGAAGTTACCCTGTTTGACCTGCGCTTCTAGGTCCGCATTGGTCGCGAATATGAGGCGGAGATCGACCGGAACCTCACGCTCGGCTCCCACCGGACGTATGCGCCTGTCTTCGATCGCCCGCAACAGCTTGCTTTGGGTCGCAAGCGGCATCTCGCCGATCTCATCCAGAAAGAGCGTCCCGCCCTGGGCATGCATGAACAGGCCCTCGCGGCTCGTCTCCGCACCCGTGAAGGCTCCCTTGAGATGGCCGAAAAGCTCGGACTCGATCATGTCCGGCGGAATCGCCGCACAGTTGACCGGCACGAACGGTTTCGAGGCGCGATCCGATAGCGCATGGATCGAACGGGCAGCGACCTCCTTGCCTGTGCCCGATTCACCACTCAGCAGCACGGTCGTCGGCAGGGGCGCCACCTTTGCAATCGTCTCGCGAACCCCGCGGATCGCTGGCGACTCGCCGATCAGCTTGTCCCGCAGGAGGATGTGCTCGGAGGTCGCACGCAGCTCGTAGCGCAGAACGAAATTCTCGCGCTGCAGCCGCATGCGATCGAGACAACGGGCGACGGCGTTGAGGATCTGGTTGGAGCGGAAGGGCTTCAACACAAAGTCGACCGCACCGGCACGTAGCGCCTGGATCGCCGTCTCGAGGTCCGCATAGGCGGTCATCAGGATGGCATCGGCATAGAAGCCTATGGCCCTTTGCTCGACCAGCCAGTCCACACCGTTCTTGCCCGGCATGATGTTGTCGAGAATGACCACGTCGAAATGGTATCGATCGAGCTTGCGATTGGCTTCATCGGTGTCGGCCGCCTCCTCGATCCGCTTGCAGCGCGGCCCGAGGGTACGAACGAGGAAATTGCGCATGCCGGGCTCGTCATCGACGACGAGAATGCACGCCTGCGCAAGCCACGGCCCGAATTCGGGCGTGCGTTCGGCCGCGGCCGCTTTCCGTACCGTCTCTGCCCGCACGCGCCTCTCCCATCCCGTCGATCAGATTGCCGTCATGAATAGCAGAGAAGGCGAAGTCACAAAAGCCACGGGATACGGTTGCGGATGAACGGCAATGCTACGCCGGCTCGGGTCGATTGACCAGTTTGGCGGCGTCGAGGACCAGCGGGTCGAGGCCGGGCCCGCCTGCGTCGAGGATCTCGAACAGCTGCCGACGCATGCGGGGCTCCCAGAACTTGTTGATGTGCGTGGCAACACCATCGACCCGCGTTGCCTCGGGTTGGGACGCAAAGAAGGACGCGATCTGGTTCGCCATCCGGACCAGCTTTTCGGCGGTGTGCTCATGCGACATCGGCAACGGCTCCTGGAGACAATATACGGTCAGCGTGGGTGAATATCTCGAAATCCTCGCCACGGACGACCGCGACGAGGGTCATGCCGGCCTTCTCGGCCGTTTCGATGGCGAGGAGCGTCGGCGCTGAGACGGCGAGCAGAAACGAACTGCCGAGGCTTGCTGCCTTTTGAACCATTTCGACGGAGAGTCGGCTGGTGACAGCGACCACCCCATCCTCACCGCGATAGCCGGCTTTCACGACGGCTCCGCAGAGCTTGTCGAGCGCATTATGGCGTCCGACGTCTTCGCGGATCGCCACCAGCCCCTTTCCCGGAACGCAGAAGCCGGCGCCGTGCACGGCATGCGTCACGCGGTTGATGCTCTGCGCGTCTCCCAGTGCTCGTACAGCCTCTGCGACCTCCCGCGAGCGCAGGCGCAGACCGCCGCCCCTCACGGACCGCACTGGCCTCAGCGCCTGATCGATCGACTCGATCCCACAGAGACCGCAGCCGACGGGTCCCGCCATGTGGCGTCGGCGCGCGCGAAGGGCGTCGGCCACCGGATCGGCGAGCGTCACCTGCACGTCTATGCCACGCCCCTCGTCCACGACCTCGATGCCGACGATCTCCGCCGGGTCGGCGATGATGCCTTCGGTGAGGCTGAACCCGACGGCAAAATCCTCGAGGTCCGCCGGCGTCGCCATCATGACGGCATGGGTGGTGCCGCCATAGCTGAAGGCAATCGGAACCTCGTCGGGTACCATGCGCTCGCCGCTCCGCACGGCACCCGCCCGAAGCACGAGCTCCGGCACAGGTTTCGCGGCGAGGCGCGCTGGCGTCATTCGGCCGCCTCCAGCTTTCCAGCGATACGACGAGACTTCCGCGAGAGGTCCTCGTAGTCTCGCTGCCAGTCCGATGGACCGTTGGAAGGCGAAACCTGGACCGCCGTCACCTTGTATTCCGGACAGTTAGTCGCCCAGTCCGAATAGTCGGTGGTGATCACATTCGCCTGCGTTTCCGGATGGTGGAAGGTCGTATAGATCACACCGGGCGCGACGCGATCGGTGATCAGCGCCCGCAGCGTCGTGTCACCCGAACGGCTGGCAAGCTTGACCCAGTCGCCATCCTTGATGCCCCGCTGTTCGGCATCGTGCGGATGGATCTCCAGTCGGTCCTCTTCGTGCCAGACCACATTCTCGGTGCGGCGCGTCTGCGCGCCGACATTGTACTGCGACAGGATGCGGCCGGTGGTCAGAAGCAGTGGGAAGCGCGGGCCGGTGCGTTCGTCGGTCGCGACATATTCCGTGCGGATGAACTTGCCCTTGCCGCGCACGAAGCCGTTGACGTGCATGATCGGCGAGCCTTCCGGGAACTTCTCGTTGCAGGGCCACTGCACCGAGCCCATCTTTTCCAGGTAGTCGTAGGTGACACCGGCAAAGCTCGGTGTCGTGGCAGCGATTTCGCCCATGATTTCGGACGGGTGGCTGTAATTCCACGCGAGCCCCATGGCCTGTGCGAGCTTCTGCGTCACTTCCCAGTCGGCGTAACCGTTCTTCGGGCTCATCACCTTGCGGACGCGATTGATGCGGCGCTCGGCATTGGTGAAGGTGCCCTCCTTTTCGAGGAAGGTCGAGCCTGGAAGGAAGACGTGGGCGTAATTGGCCGTCTCGTTGAGGAAGAGATCGTGCACCACCACGCATTCCATGGCCGCGAGGCCGGCGGACACGTGCTTGGTGTCGGGATCGGACTGCAGGATGTCCTCACCCTGGATGTAGAGGCCCTTGAAGGAGCCTTCGACAGCCGCATCCAGCATGTTCGGGATGCGCAGGCCCGGTTCGTTGTTGAGCGTCACGCCCCACATCTTCTCGAAGGTCTCGCGCGTCGCGTCGTCAGAGATATGTCGATAGCCCGGAAGTTCGTGCGGGAAAGAACCCATGTCACAGGAGCCCTGCACATTGTTCTGGCCACGCAACGGATTCACCCCGACGCCCGGCCGTCCGATATTGCCCGTTGCCATGGCGAGGTTGGCGATCGCCATGACCGTCGTGGAGCCCTGGCTGTGTTCGGTGACGCCGAGACCGTAGTAGATCGCGCCATTGCCACCCGTCGCATAAAGGCGGGCCGCGCCGCGGACAAGCTCTGCCGGCACCCCGGTGAACTTCTCCGTCTCCTCCGGCGAATGCTGCGGCTCAGCGACGAACGCCGCCCAGTCCTCGAATTCCGACCAGTCACAGCGTTCACGAATGAAGGCTTCTGCGAACAGGCCTTCGGTTACGATCACGTGAGCAAGCGCCGTCAGAACGGCAACGTTGGTGCCCGGCTTCAGCGGCAGGTGATAGGCCGCCTCGACATGAGGCGTGCGCACCAGATCGATACGGCGCGGATCGATGACGATCAGTTTGGCGCCCTGACGCAATCTCTTCTTCAGGCGTGAGCCGAAGACCGGATGGCCGTCGGTCGGGTTGGCACCGATGACCAGCACGACATCGGAGTGTTCGACCGAATCGAAATCCTGCGTGCCGGCGGAAGTACCGAATGCCTGGCCGAGACCGTATCCCGTCGGCGAATGGCAGACGCGCGCGCAGGTGTCGACATTGTTGTTGCCGAACCCGGCACGCACCAGCTTCTGCACGAGGAAGGTTTCCTCATTCGTGCAGCGGGACGAGGTGATGCCGCCGATCGAGTCGCGCCCGTATTGGTACTGGATCCGGCGAAACTCGGAGGCGACGTGCGCAAGCGCTTCCTCCCAGGTCACTTCGCGCCAGGGATCTGTGATCTTTTCACGGATCATCGGGTTCAGAATGCGATCCTTGTGCGTCGCATATCCCCAGGCGAAACGCCCCTTGACACAGGAATGGCCACGATTGGCCTTGCCGTCCTTCCACGGCACCATGCGGACGAGCTCCTCGCCACGCATCTCCGCCTTGAAGGAACAGCCGACACCACAATAGGCGCAGGTGGTGACGACGGAATGCTCCGGCTGCCCGATCTCGATGACGGACTTCTCGGTGAGCGTCGCCGTCGGACATGCCTGCACGCAGGCGCCGCACGACACGCATTCGGAAGCGAGGAAATTCTCATGCATCCCCGGGGAAACGCGAGACTCGAAGCCCCGGCCCTCGATCGTCAGCGCGAAGGTGCCCTGCACTTCTTCGCAGGCCCGCACACAGCGCGAGCAGACGATGCACTTCGACGGATCGTAGGTGAAGTAGGGATTGCTCTCGTCTTTCGGCATCCAGCGCGCATTCGCCTCGCCGGTTCCGCACCTCGCCTTCACGTGATTGTCGCCGTCGTAGCCATACCGGACATCGCGCAGGCCGACGGCGCCTGCCATATCCTGCAACTCGCAGTCGCCGTTCGCCGCGCAGGTGAGGCAGTCGAGCGGATGGTCGGAGATGTAGAGCTCCATTACCCCCTTGCGGATCTGCTTCAGCCGGTCGGTCTGGGTGTGGACCACCATGCCCTCGGCCGCCGGCGTGGTGCAGGAGGCCGGCGTGCCGGCCCGTCCGTCGATCTCCACGAGACAGAGACGGCACGAACCGAAGGCATCGACCATGTCGGTCGCGCAGAGTTTCGGAACCTGGATGCCAGCCTCCATAGAGGCGCGCATGATCGAGGTGCCGGCAGGAACGGTGATGCGCTTCCCGTCGACGGTCAGCGTGACGGTGTTCTCCGATCTGGACGCCGGAGTGCCGTAATCGATTTCAGGAACGAGGGGCATGGCGAGCCTCCTGGTTGAAAGCAAGGGATAAGGTTCGGCGGAGAACGACGATCGTCTTTGTCATTCCGCAGCCTCCTTTATGGGAGCCGGAGCGAAATCCTCCGGGAAGTGCTTCAGAGCGCTCATGACGGGATAGGGGGTAAAGCCGCCGAGCGCGCAGAGCGAGCCGAACTTCATCGTGTTGCAGAGATCGGCAAGCAGCGCCTTGCTCTGCTCCGGCTCGACACCGGCGGCGATCCGGTCGACCGTTTCGACGCCGCGGGTCGAACCAATCCTGCAGGGTGTGCACTTGCCGCAGCTCTCGATCGCGCAGAATTCCATCGCGAAACGTGCCTGCTTCAGCATATCGACGGTGTCGTCGAAAACGACGATGCCCGCGTGCCCGATGAGACCGTCGCGGGCGGCAAATGCCTCGTAGTCGAAGATCGTATCGAAGAGCGAGGGCGGGAAGTAGGCCCCGAGCGGGCCGCCGACCTGGACGGCCTTGACTGGTCGACCGCTCAAGGTGCCGCCGCCGATGTCGTTGACAATCTCTCCGAGTGAAAGGCCGAATGCCGTCTCGTAGAGGCCGCCGTGCTTGACGTTGCCGGCCAGCTGAATCGGAATCGTGCCATGGGAGCGGCCAACGCCGAAGTCCTTATAGAAGGCCGGGCCACGGTCGAGAATAACGGGAACGGACGCGAGCGAAATCACGTTGTTTACCACCGTCGGACAGCCGAAGAGCCCCTGCAGAGCCGGTAGCGGCGGCTTTGCCCTGACGATGCCGCGCTTGCCTTCCAGGCTGTTCAGCAGAGATGTCTCCTCGCCGCAGACATAGGCGCCTGCGCCTTCGCGGACTTCCATGTCGAAGGCGCGGCCGGACCCGAGGATGGAGGGACCGAGAAGATTCGCTTCCCTCGCGATCGTGATCGCTCGCCGCATCGTCTCGATGGCGTGGGGATACTCGGATCGGGTATAGACGTACCCCTTGGTTGCACCGGTTGCCATTCCGGCGATAATCATGCCTTCGATCAGCATAAACGGATCGCCTTCCATGACCATGCGGTCCGAGAACGTGCCGGAATCGCCTTCGTCGGCATTGCAGACGATGTACTTCGTCGCGCCTGGCGCATCGAGCACGGTCTTCCACTTGATGCCGGTCGGAAAGCCAGCCCCGCCACGGCCGCGCAGGCCACTCTCGGCGACCGCGGCAACGATCTCGCCGGGAGACATCGTCAACGCCTTTTCGAGCCCCTTGAGGCCGCTATAGGCGCGGAAGTCATCGAGAGAGAGAGGATCGGTGACACCGCAACGGGCAAAGGTGAGGCGCGTCTGGTTGCGCAGGAACGGGATGTCCCTGGTCCGCCCGTGGCAGAGCGGATGCGCCCCTCCCTCCAGGAAACCGGCTGCGAACAACCCCGGCACGTCGCCCGGACTGACCGGACCGTAGGCAATGCGTCCGTGTTCAGTCCTGACTTCCACCATGGGTTCGAGCCAGAGAAGCCCACGCGAACCGTTGCGGACGACACGGGCGTCGACACCGCGCATCTCGATCTCGCGAGAGATCGCCGCGGCAACCCTGTCGGCACCGACTGCAAGCGCGGCAGCATCGCGGGGGACGAAGATGGTGGTAGTCATCGGCGCGCCTCCGCGATCAACGCATTGCAGCTTTCGCTGTCCAGACGACCGTATACCTCGCCGTCGAGCATGGCCGATGGCGCACACGCACACAAACCGAGACAGAACACCGGCTCAACGGTGACGGCACCGTCCGCCGTCGTGCCGCCCCACTCCACGTCGAGCAGGCCTTTCAACTCCTCCGCAAGCCGGTCTGCACCCATCGACTGGCACGCCTCCCCGCGACAGAGCTTCAGCACATGGCGGCCGGAAGGCTCGGAACGGAAGTCGTGATAGAAAGAGACGACACCATGCACCTCTGCACGCGACAGATTGAGAGCACTCGCGACGAGAGGCTTTGCATCTTCCGGAATAAAGCCGAACGCTTCCTGCACCGCATGCAGGATCGGAAGCAATGGCCCGTCCGAAAGCCTGTGCTCTTCGATGATCGCACGCGTGCGAGACAAGACGTCATCCACCGATGACCGTATATTCATGATCAGTCCTCCCAAACCGACACGAAATGGCTTCAGCGGATCGTGTTGAACCGTTTGGGCGTGCCGGTCTTCTGTTCAGTAGCTGTGCTGCTCAGTGCGCGAGACCGGAAACCTTCGCTGTCCGCTGATTATAGCGGCAAGGATGGCCGAGTTGGAGCACCGGGGTCAATAATGGTGTTCCGTCGTTTGATAGATAAAACCTATCAAAACGCCTCGACCTCCGCGAGCCTGCGGCCTTCGTGCAGCAAGGCGGAAACAAGAGGTGTAAACGGCTCGCGGTGCTGAGCAACGAGGCCGACGACATGTTCCGCCTCCGGCTCGACAAGAGGGATCATCCGGATACCGGCTGAAAAACCGAAGGATTCCGCAACGTTCTTCGGCATAATCGAGGCCCATCGACCGGTGCGGATATGCGAAAAGAGCACGATCATCGAGTTTGATTCGAGCGTCGGCTTCGGCACGACGCCAGCCTCTGCCATATGCTGGTTGATGATACGGCGGTTCTGCATGTCCACCGTCAATAGGCAAAGCCGAAGGTCGGCGACTTCCCGCCAGGTCACAGTTTCGCGATCGGCCAGTGGCGAGTCCGAGGCGGTGATGAGGTGGTAGCGCTCCGCATAAAGCGGCACCATGCTGACGCGGCCGAGCGGTTCGTTGTCGAGATATGTGATACCGACGTCGACCTCGAAGTTTTCGAGCTGGCTCAGAACCTGCAGCGATGTCCGCGAGATCACCGAAAAAGTCACGTCCGGATGCTTGACCTGGAAGGGTTCCGTGATCCTCGGGACGATGGTGAGGGCAGTCGGGATGGCCGCTATCCGGACGTGCCCGGCCAATCCGTGTCGGGCGGCCCGCATCTCCTCGCGCATCGTGCGGGTGTCGCCGACGATGCGACGCGCCCATTCGAGCACACGCTGCCCCTCCGGCGTCAATCCCTGGAAACGGGAACCACGCTGGACCAACACCACCCCGAGCTGGTCCTCGAGCTGACGAATGGCCGCCGAAAGCGTCGGCTGCGAAATCCCGCACTCCTCGGCAGCCCGCCCGAAGTGTCGCTCGCGTGCCAGGGCGATAAAGAATTCCAGCTTGTCGATCATCGCCACTCCCTCGCGCCAGAGATAACACAGCTCTGCCGGGTGCAGGAAGCGGCAACAGGGATGGCGTCAGGAACGGGTATTATTTTCCGGCTCGCAATACATCCGGTAAAGGACCGCGAGGAGATCGCTGAGGCTGGGATTGGCGATGCTGTAATAGATCTGCCGGCCCTCGCGGCGCGTCTTGACCAGCTCTTCGATCCGCAGGCGCGCGAGATGCTGCGAAACCACCGCCTGCTGAATGCCGAGGATCGCCTCGATCTCGCTGACCGTCCGCTCCCCGTTCACGAGGATGCAGAGAATGAGCAGGCGCGATTCGTGGGAAAGCGCCTTCAGCAGTTCACTCGCGGCCGCGGCTTTCGACATGAAATCGTCGAGACGGCTTTTATCGCTCACGTTGTCCAGCAAGGTCAGTACCACCACAGTTTCGATCAGGACATGCATATGCGTAATTCACGAAATGTCATAGTGCATATGTCCTGCAAAACCAAGCCGCCTCGTTCCTCTCTGTCCCTAGAGACCAAGGGAAACCGTCGCCTGCTTGATCAGCATTGCACTTTTGCGCAGCGCCGCCTGCTCCTCCTGGTCAAGCTCGGGGAAGAGATCGGCAAGCACACCAGCCGCACCGATTACGCGTGGTACGGAGAGCGGCACTTCGGCCACGTCCTCCACCATCCCGGTGACGATCGACACGGACAGCACATCGCGTTGGTCATGGGCGATCGCTTTCACGATGCGGGCAAGGCCCGCCCCGATACCGTAATAGGTAGCACCCTTGCCACTGATGATTCGGTAGGCAGCATTGCGGACACCGTCATCGATGGTCTGCCGAACGGCAGCGTCCAGGCGCTTGCCCACCTGGTCGGCGAAGGTCTCCAGCGCAATCGATCCCGCGCGCGCATTGGACCAGGCGAGGACCTCGCTGTCCCCGTGCTCGCCGAGCACATAGGCGTGTACCGATTGGGGCGAGATGCCGAGATGGCGACCGATCAGGCTACGAAAGCGGGCCGTGTCCAGGATCGTTCCAGAGCCGATTACCCGCTGGGACGGCAACCCCGAGAGTTTGGTCGCAACAGCCGTCATGATGTCGACGGGATTGGTAGCGACGAGCAGAATCGCTTCGGGCGCGGCAGTTCCGACGGCTCCAACAACCTCCCGAAAGACCTCGGCATTGCGCTCGAGCAGTGCAAGCCGTGTCTCGCCCGGCTTCTGGCTGACGCCCGCGGCGAGGATAACGATGCCGGCGTCGACGAGATCGGCATAGTCGCCTGACCTCACGGTGGTAGCTGACACGAACGGTACGGCGTGGGAAATATCTTCCGCCTGCGCGCGGGCCAGAGCGTCATTCCGGTCGACAAGGACGATCTCGCTGACGCTGTCCGTCATGGCTAACGCGTAGCCGGCCGAGCTTCCGACCATACCAGCACCGACGATACCGATATTCATGCTCACCTGCCAATGTCGCCCGATGCCCTTCGCACCGCCATTCAGGTTCGCTGATGGCGACGGACGCGTCAAGCTGCGGCGAGCGGTTCGCCGGCGACACCCAGAAAACAAGAAAGGCGGCCTTTCGACCGCCTTTCTCCAATTCCCTGGCTCGATCAGGCCGGAATGATGGCACCGTTGAGATGCGTCAGCTCGGCAAGATACTGCTCGAGCTTGGTCTTGTGCTCCGCGCTGTCCACCTTCTCAAGTTCGGCCTTTGCGGCCTCGATCCGCTTCACCAGCGTCTCGCGGTTCAGCTCGCTCATCTCCACGGCGGACTCCGCAAGAAGCGTGCAGCCGGTCGGAAGGACATCTGCGAAGCCGCCGAAAACGACGTACCGGCTCGTCTGTCCGGAGGCAAGCTTTACCGAAACGACACCAGGCTTGATCGTCGTCATGGTCGGCGCATGATTGGCCATGACGGTCATCTCGCCTTCGGTCGCCGGAATGACGACTTCGCTCACCTTTTCGGAAAGCAGCAGACGCTCGGGCGAAACGAGTTCAAAATTGAAATTGTCGGCCATGACTCTTCACTTTTTGAATGGAGGAGCAGAGGCGCGCGTCAGAACGCGCGCCCGTTGCATGATCAGGCAGCTTCGGCCGCCAGCTTCTTCGCCTTCTCGATGGCTTCCTCGATCGAGCCAACCATGTAGAAGGCTGCTTCCGGCAGGTGGTCGTACTCGCCGTTGACCAGGCCCTTGAAGCCCTTGATCGTGTCTTCGAGAGCAACCAGCTTGCCCGGCGAACCGGTGAAGACTTCAGCGACGAAGAACGGCTGGGACAGGAAGCGCTCGATCTTGCGGGCGCGGGCAACCGCGATGCGGTCGTCTTCCGACAGTTCATCCATGCCGAGAATGGCGATGATGTCCTGGAGAGCCTTGTAGCGCTGCAGGGTCGACTGAACCTTACGAGCGACCTCGTAGTGCTCTTCGCCGACGACCAGCGGGTCGAGCATGCGCGAGGTGGAGTCAAGCGGGTCGACGGCCGGGTAGATGCCCTTTTCGGCGATCGAACGCGACAGAACGGTCGTTGCGTCCAGGTGGGCGAACGAGGTTGCCGGCGCCGGGTCGGTCAAGTCGTCGGCGGGAACGTAAATGGCCTGAACCGAGGTGATCGAACCCTTGGTCGTGGTGGTGATGCGTTCCTGCATTGCACCCATGTCGGTGGCGAGCGTCGGCTGATAACCAACGGCCGACGGGATACGGCCGAGAAGTGCGGACACTTCCGAACCAGCCTGGGTGAAACGGAAGATGTTGTCGACGAAGAACAGAACGTCCTGACCCTTGTCGCGGAAATCTTCAGCGATCGTCAGACCGGTCAGAGCGACGCGAGCGCGGGCGCCCGGCGGTTCGTTCATCTGGCCGTAAACGAGGGCGGCCTTGGAGCCTTCGCCACCGCCGTGCTTGTTGACGCCCGACTCGATCATTTCGTGATAGAGGTCGTTGCCTTCGCGGGTACGTTCGCCAACGCCGGCGAATACCGAGTAACCGCCGTGCGCCTTGGCGACGTTGTTGATCAGTTCCATGATGAGAACCGTCTTGCCGACGCCGGCGCCGCCGAACAGGCCGATCTTGCCGCCCTTGGCGTAAGGAGCGAGAAGGTCGACGACCTTGATGCCGGTGACGAGGATCTGGGCTTCCGTCGACTGCTCGATGTAGGCCGGAGCTTCCTGGTGGATGGCGCGCTTGCCGGAGGTGACCAACGGGCCGGCTTCATCGACGGGCTCGCCGATGACGTTCATGATGCGGCCGAGCGTCTCGGGACCGACCGGAACGGTGATCGGAGCGCCGGTATCGATAACCGGCTGGCCGCGAACCAGACCTTCGGTCGAGTCCATCGCGATCGTGCGAACCTGGTTTTCGCCGAGGTGCTGAGCAACTTCGAGAACGAGGCGATTGCCGCCGTTGTCGGTCTCCAGCGCGTTCAGGATCGCAGGCAGCTCGCCGTCGAACGCAACGTCAACAACAGCACCGATGACCTGGGTAACCCGGCCTGCGGAGCCGGTTGCGGCCTTCGCCGCGGTAGATTTCGGGGTAGCTGCCTTAGCCATGTTTCTTACCCTCTTTCCTTAACCTCAGAGCGCTTCCGCGCCCGAAATGATTTCAATGAGTTCCTTGGTGATCTGGGCTTGGCGCTGTCGGTTGTACGAAAGCGTCAGCTTGTTGATCATCTCGCCGGCATTGCGCGTCGCATTGTCCATTGCGCTCATCTTGGCGCCCATTTCACCGGCGACGTTTTCGAGCAGAGCCCGGAAGACCTGCACCGAGATGTTGCGCGGAATGAGATCGCTGAGGATCGCACCGGCATCGGGCTCATATTCATAGACGGCGGACGCACCCGTTGCGGCGACCGCTTCCGGAACAGCAGCCGGGATCAGCTGCTGTGCGGTCGGAACCTGGCTGATAACGGACTTGAATTCCGAATAGAACAAGGTCGCAACGTCGAACTCGCCCTTGTCGAACATCGAGATGACCTTGCGGCCAATCGTGTCGGCATTTTCAAAGCTAATGCGCTTGACTTCGCGAAGGTCCGTGCGCTCGACGATGCTGGCGGCAAACTCGCGACGCAGACTGTCGTAGCCCTTCTTGCCGACGCAGAAGATCTTGACGGTCTTGCCGGCGGCGAGAAGCCTGCGCGCATGGTCGCGGGCAAAGCGGGCGATCTGCGAATTGAAACCGCCGCAAAGGCCGCGCTCGGCGGTGCAGACGATGAGCAGATGCACATCGTCCTTGCCGGTCCCGGTCATCAGCCGCGGTGCGCTGTCATCGCTGCCGACCGCCTGGGCGATATTGGCAAGGACGGCACCCATGCGCTGCGAATAGGGACGAGCGGCCTCGGCCGCCTCCTGCGCACGACGCAGCTTCGCCGCGGCGACCATCTTCATCGCCTTGGTGATTTTCTGCGTCGCCTTGACGGAGGCGATCCGGTTTTTCAGATCCTTAAGTGAAGGCATCCGTTATCCGTCCTTGGCTTGAGCCCCGATTACGAGAACGACTTGGCGAACGAATCCAGAGCAGCCTTGAGCTTGCCCTTGGTGTCGTCGCTGATCGCTTTCTCCGTACGGATGGCGTCGAGAATGGCCTTGCCTTCCGAGCGAAGGTAGGAGAGGAGGCCCTGCTCGAACTTGCCGACCTGGCTGACGCCGATCTTGTCGAGGTAACCGTTGACGCCAGCGAAGATCACGGCCACCTGTTCTTCCGTCTTCAGCGGCGAGAACTGCGGCTGCTTCAGAAGTTCGGTCAGGCGCGCACCACGGTTCAGCAGGCGCTGCGTCGCAGCATCCAGGTCCGAACCAAACTGGGCGAAGGCGGCCATTTCACGATACTGGGCGAGCTCGCCCTTGATCGAGCCGGCAACCTGCTTCATCGCCTTGATCTGCGCCGAAGAACCGACGCGAGAAACCGAGAGGCCGACGTTAACGGCCGGACGGATGCCCTGGTAGAACAGGTCGGTTTCAAGGAAGATCTGGCCGTCGGTGATCGAGATCACGTTGGTCGGGATGAAGGCCGAAACGTCATTGCCCTGCGTTTCGATGACCGGCAGAGCGGTCAGCGAGCCGGCGCCACGCTCGTCGGAGAGCTTTGCGGCGCGCTCCAGCAGACGGGAGTGCAGGTAGAAAACGTCGCCCGGATAAGCTTCGCGGCCCGGCGGACGGCGCAACAGCAGCGACATCTGACGATAGGCAACGGCCTGCTTCGACAGGTCGTCGTAGCCGATCAGGGCGTGCTGGCCGTTGTCACGGAAGTATTCGCCCATCGCGCAACCCGCGAACGGAGCGAGATACTGCATCGGAGCCGGGTCGGACGCGGTCGCAGCAACGATGATCGAATACTTCAGCGCGCCACGCTCTTCCAGAACCTTCACGAACTGGGCAACGGTCGAGCGCTTCTGGCCGATGGCCACATAGACGCAGAACAGCTTGTCGCCGTCCGGGCCATTGTCGTGAATGGCCTTCTGGTTGAGGATCGTATCGAGAATGATGGCGGTCTTGCCGGTCTGACGGTCGCCGATGACGAGCTCGCGCTGGCCACGACCGACCGGGATCAGGGCGTCGATGGCCTTGAGGCCCGTCGACATCGGTTCATGAACCGACTTGCGCGGAATGATGCCCGGAGCCTTGACGTCGACGCGGGCGCGACGGGTCGCGTTGATCGGACCCTTGCCGTCGATCGGATTGCCGAGGGCGTCTACGACGCGGCCGAGCAGTTCCGGACCGACCGGAACGTCGACGATGGCACCGGTACGCTTGACGGTATCGCCTTCCTTGATGTCGCGGTCGTTACCGAAGATAACGACGCCGACGTTGTCGGCTTCGAGGTTGAGCGCCATGCCGCGGATGCCGCCCGGGAATTCGACCATTTCGCCGGCCTGGACGTTGTCGAGGCCGTAGACGCGGGCGATACCGTCACCGACGGAAAGCACCTGGCCGACTTCCGAGACCTCAGCCTCTTTGCCGAAATTTTTGATTTGATCTTTAAGAATTGCGGAAATTTCCGCGGCGCGGATATCCATCAGCCAACCTCTTTCAGTGCAAGCTTAAGGGTGGAAAGTTTGGTGCGAAGAGACGTGTCGATCTGGCGGGAGCCGACCTTGACGATCAGGCCGCCGAGAATGGAAGGATCCACGGTTACGGAGACCGCCACATCCTTTCCGGTCACGCCCTTCAGCGCCGCCTTCAGTTCATTTTCCTGTCCGCCGCTCAGCGCGTGGGCAGAGGTAACCTCCGCCGTGATCTCGCCACGGTGACGAGCAGCGATACGGCGGAACGCCGTGATCATTCCAGCAATGGCAAAAAGACGACGATTGCCGGCGACGACCTTGAGGAAGTTGCCGACCAGACCACCGATGCCTGCCTTCTCGCAAAGCGCCGCGACGGCCTTGACCTGATCCTCTGCAGAGAAGACCGGGCTCTGAACGAGGCGCTTCAGATCAGCGCTGGCATCGATCATCGCCTGGAAACGATCAAGATCGGCACTCACGGCATCGACGGCGCCGGCTTCGAGCGCAAGCTCGAAAAGCGAGGAAGCATAGCGCTCCGCCACACCTGAGATAAGCTGGGATGTGTCTGCCACGGGCAAAAATTCCCTGATTTTGACCCAACACCGCCGCCACTTCCGCATGGAAGCGCTACAGTTTTGAAATCGTTACGTTTTCCCCAGAAACACAAGCCAGAGAGACTTGCTTTCTCCGAATTTCGCGGTCCGTCTAGCATACGAAGTCTAGACTCGCAACACGCGTATTGCCCGATTACGCCTTTAGCACAAGCCCAAAGCGGCAATTTTGTATCCGGCCACGCCGAATTGGACAAAGACCTCGGTCAAGCTGGCCTGATAGAGCTTAAGTCAGTCCGAAGACATAGGCTATCGGCAGTGAGGCAAGCACTGCAGCAACAACCAAAAGTAGAATTCCGCGCAGAGAACTGCCGCCGTCCGACATGACCGAGAGTACCCGTCCGAAGACGGACATCGCAAGCGCAGCGCCGAAGGCGAGATAGACCATCGGCTGAGCAAGCAGCAATGCACCGGCCGCGAAGCCGAACAGCATGCCACCATGGGAACGAGCAGCTGCGAAACCTTCCGCCATTCCTTCACGCGGTTGGAGCCCGCAAAACCTGAGCGTCAGGCCCGGGGCGAACATTACGACAAGACCGATCAATGCCGTGATGACCGCCGATACGAAGGCCAGTTGCTCGCCAAATTCCGTCGGAAAATAGAATTCCATGTTGCCCCTCTCATGCGCCGGCCGGCCTTCGTCTCGCCGGAGTTCGTCGGCTTTCCGCTTCTCTCCCTAGTGGAATCGCGGGCCACTTTCCAGAGTGCCTGCGCGACCGGCTCAGAGAAAGCTCTGCGGATCGACGTCCACCTGCACATGGACGGAGCGCCTCTCTTTCGGTCCACGTTCGAGCATGGTGCGAACAAAGGCCTGCATGTCGCTGCTGCGCCGACCGTGGACCAGCAGTCGGAAGCGGTGCCGGCCGCGGATCAGGGCGAGAGGCGCCTCGGCAGGTCCCAGGATCGCGATCCCGTCCATAGCGGGTGCCGAATTCCGCAGTTGCCGCGCATGCGCTTCCGCCTCCCCGCGCGTATCGGCGGAGACGATGATCGAAACGAGCCGACCAAAAGGCGGAAGCCCCGCCCGCTCCCGTTCGGCAATCTCGCGCTCGTAGAACGCCGCCGCGTCACCCGAAACGAGCGCCTGCATCACCGGATGCTGAGGCTGGAACGTCTGGATGAGACCATGACTCTTGCGTCCCGTGCGTCCGGCGCGACCGGTAACCTGCGAGAGCAGCTGGAACGTCCGTTCGGCCGCGCGCGGGTCACCATTCGCAAGGCCGATATCGGCATCGACAATGCCGACGAGAGTCATCAAGGGAAAGTTGTGTCCCTTCGCGACGAGCTGCGTGCCGATCACGATGTCCGCCTCGCCGTTGGCGATCGCCTCCAGTTCGAGCCGGAGGCGCTTGACGCCACCGAGATCCGAGGAAAGCACCAGTGTTCTCGCATCCGGGAAGTGCCGCTCAACCTCCTCGGCGATGCGCTCCACACCGGGGCCACAAGCCACCAGATGATCCAGCGTCCCGCATTCGGGACAGGCTTGCGGCGTCGGCTCGGCGTAACCGCACTGATGGCACTGGATCTGGCCACGGAAGCGGTGTTCCACCAGCCAGCTCGAACATTGCGGACACTGGAAGCGGTGACCGCAGACACGGCAAAGCGTCAGGGGCGCATAGCCGCGACGATTGAGGAAGAGCAGTGCTTGCTCGCCACGCTCCACGGTCTTGCCGACGGCTTTGAGCAAAACGGGGGAAAGGAAGCCGCCACGTTCCGGCGGATGTCGCCGCATGTCGATGAGATGAAGGTCCGGCAGCGCGGCACCGGCGAACCGCGTCGGCAGATGGATGCGCCTGTAGCGCCCGGCAAGGCAATTGACCTGGCTTTCCACGGAAGGCGTCGCGGACACAAGAACGACCGGAAAGTCCCCGATCCTGGCACGCACCACCGCCATGTCGCGGGCATTGTAGAAAACCCGATCCTCCTGCTTGAACGCCGGGTCGTGCTCCTCATCGACAATGATCAGGCCGAGATCTTCGAACGGAAGGAAGAGAGCCGATCGCGCACCGGCGACGACGCGGACCTCGCCGGTCGCGGCCTGCCGCCAGACCTTTTCGCGTGTGCGGGTGGCGAGATCGGAATGCCATTCCCCCGGTTTCGATCCGAAGCGGTCATGGAAACGCTCCAGGAAGTTCGCCGTGAGGGCAATTTCCGGCAGCAAGATCAATACCTGCCGGCCCTGCCGGATGGTCTCCGCAATCGCCTCGAAATAGACCTCTGTCTTGCCGGAGCCCGTAACACCATCGATCAAGGCGACCGAAAACCCGCTGCTCCGGATACCTTCGAGGATATCCGCCACCGCTTCCTTCTGCGGACCCTCGAGGCGTGCCGGCGCGTAGTCCGCGTCCGGAGTCGCGACCAGGGGCGGCGGTGGCAGGAAAACGGTTTCGAACACGCCCTGGGCGGCAAGCCCGTCGATCACGCTCGCCGACACGCCGCTCGCATGGGCAAGGCCGCTCTTCGTCCAGGACAGTCCATCACCCGCAAGGTCGAGCACCTTGCGCCGTGCAGATGTCATGCGCTCCGGTACAATGCCGGAAAAGCGCAATCCTTCAACCATCGGGTCGGGATCGAAAGCCGCGGGCGCCCGAAGCGCCATTCGGGCGACGAGTCCTGGTGGAGACAGGGTGTAGCTGGCGACCCAGTCGAGAAAGCTGCGCATGTCCGTGTCGATCGGGGGACAATCGAAGACCTTCTCGATCGGACGGAGCTTGCGCGGATCGACCTCGCCCCCCTGTGGTCCGTCCCAGACGACGCCGATTACCTGGCGGGGACCGAGCGGCACCTGCACGATGGAACCCGGTTCGACCGCCATACCCTCCGGCACCGCATAGGAATAGGGAACCGGCGCAGGCATGGGAACCAGAACCGGGACCACGCGAGCTTTCGGAGCGGCGAAGAGTTCGGGCGAATCGTCTTTCATCGGTGTGCAAATTGAACCGCGTGCGCCCGAAAAGAAACCGGAAAAGCGACACGGGCGCTACGAGTGCGTGTCGTTCACCGCAAGAACAACGCGTCCCCGTCCGCCGCAAGCCGGTGAACTGTGTGCCGTTCGAGCGCGGCGGTCACCTCGACGGCATCGCCTTCGAGCTGCTCCGGCGGGATCATCTGCCCGACGGTGAATTCGAAGCGATCACCCTTCTTGTTGAGAAGCTCATAGAAGACCGTCATGTCACGGAGCTCTGTCGACCACTTGGCGAACCAGTAGAAGAGCCCCGAATTGCGCGCCTTCATGTGAATCGGCAGTATCGGCAGGTTGTACTTGCGGGCGAGACCGACGGCCGAGGTCTTCCACGGGCGTTCGTTGAGGCGACCGTTCGCCCAATAGGCGATGCGCCCGGAGGGAAAAAGGATCGTCGCCTTCTGCTCGGCCACGGCACGGTTGGTGAGTTGCAGCGTTTCTCGCGCCTTGAGCTTGCTCTTGTATTCCTCCCGCCATTCAACGGGGATCACCATCTCGGCCAACCGCGGGTTCACGCGCACGGCGTCGCGGTTGGCGAAGAACATCATGTCCGGCCGCCGCTCCTTCAGAAGGTCGAAGACGGCCACCCCGTCGGCGATACCCGTCGGGTGGTTGCTGACCATGATGAAGCCGCCCGAGGAAGGAATGCGGTCGAGATTGCGCACCTGAATGTCGAGCCGCAGCACGTTGCTCAGATATTCGAACGCCTGAAAGCCGGGCATGTTGGCAACATCGTCAGCGAATTCGATCGCCTTGGCATAGCGCAGCAGCGTATAGAGGAATGGCCGCATCACCGGCCAGAGCGGGTGCTTGACGATCTTTTCGCCGCGCTCCGCGATCAGCGTATCGACGATATGTCCGGGTTGACCTTGCGATACCAGGGCGACGGCCTCTGCAAACTGTCCCAACATCGTCGTCGAATCACGGCGAGCCATGGAATACCCCGGTTCTGTCGATCAGCTTCCATCGCAGCTCAATGTGATGGAAGCATGACGAATCTACATGTTAGCTCTTCACTAACACATGCCGGGCATGTTGGTTCAGCAGGCTCTCAAAGTAAAGGTTCGTACCCTTGAACGTGCTGCTCATCATCGCCGCACCCGATCTCATGAAGGAACGCCAACAGTGGCTGGAAAGCCTCGCGGGCGAGAGACGGCTCGCCGACAACACGCTCGAAGCCTACGAACGGGATACGCGCCAGTTCCTCACCTTTCTCACCACACATCTCGGCGCTCCGCCCGGCGTGAACGATATCGCCGAGCTCAGGCCGGCGGACTTGCGCGCCTTCCTTGCCGCCCGCAGACGGGAAGGTTCAGGTGCACGTTCGCTCGGACGGCATCTTGCCGGACTTCGCTCATTTCTCCGTCACATGGAGAGGAAAGGGCTCGTCAACGCCGCGGGTGCGGGCGCCATTCGATCGCCGAAACAACCGAAGTCCCTACCGAAGCCGCTGACTGGACACCAGGCGATATCCGTGGTGCAGGCAGACTCCCAGCTGAGCGACGAGCCCTGGATCGCGGCACGCAACGCCGCCGTCCTGACCCTTCTCTACGGCTGCGGGTTGCGTATTTCCGAAGCGCTCGATTTGACACCAAAGGCCTTTGACGGCGACGACAGCACGTTGCGTGTCACCGGCAAGGGCCGCAAGACTCGAATCGTACCCCTGCTGCCGGTCGTCAGGGAGGCCGTCGAGAGCTACGTGCGGCTTTGCCCCAACCATCTGGAGGCGGACGGTGCGCTGTTCCGTGGTGCCCGGGGCGGCAAGTTACAGCCGGCGATCATCCAGCGGGAGATGCAGCGCCTGCGCTCCGCGCTCGGACTACCCGACTCCGCCACACCCCACGCACTCCGCCACTCCTTTGCCACCCACCTCTTGAGCGGCGGCGGCGATCTGCGCACGATCCAGGAGCTGCTGGGACATGCGAGCCTCTCGACCACGCAGGTCTACACCGCAGTCGACGCGGCGAGGCTCCTCGACGTCTACGAGAAGGCACATCCTCGCGCCTGACTTCCCGCGTTAACCAATCGCATTAAAGAAACGTGAGGAGCGGCGAGCGTAGTCTCGCCGGGATCGCAACCGGAGCGCTTCGATGTTCGCCAGCCTCTTCAACCGAAACGGATCGCATCATTCCCTCGCACGTATGGGCGATCTGGTCCTCTGGTTCTTGGCCGCGCTCCATGTGGCGCTCGCCTTGTCGCTCCTCCTTGTCCTGACCTCCCTCTCCCCCGCTCGCGCGGAAAGCGATAGCGAGTGCCCGGGTATCGATCTTCTTTCGGACTTGAAGCAGAAGGATTCCGACGCCTACGAGGCAATTCTCCGGGAGGCGGCAAAGACCCCGAACGGCAAGGGCATTTTCTGGAAAATAGAAAAGAATGGCCTCGCACCGTCCTACCTGCTCGGCACCATGCACGTGACCGATCCGCGCGTCCTCAAGATGCCGAAAGGGGCACCGGAGGCTCTCGCCGTCTCATCGACGATCGTCGTCGAGTCCGACGAGATCCTCGACGACAAGAAGGCGGCCGCGGCAATTCTGCTCCGGCCTGATCTCACGATGTTCACCGATGGCACGTCGATTACCGACCACCTCTCGGCCGAAGATGCGACCCGTCTGGAGGCAGGACTGCAGCAGCGCGGAATCCCGCTCGCGACAGTCCTGCGCATGAAGCCTTGGATCATCTCGAGCTTCGTCGCGCTGCCCAGATGCGAGGTCGCACGCAAGGCGAAAGGCGCTTCCTTCCTCGACAAGCAAATTGCCGAGGAGGCGGTAAAGGCCAGCAAGCCGGTGGTGGGCCTCGAGACCTTTGCCGAGCAATTGGAGGCAGTGTCTTCTCTGCCCGTCGACTTTCATCTCCAGGCTTTGATCGAAACTGTAGCCCTAGGCGACCGGATGAACGACGTCGTCGAGACGATGGTCAGGCTCTACACGACAGGCGAGATCGGCATGACCATGCCGATGCTGCAGAAGGTCGCGCCGGGCAAGACGGGTGACAATGACAGCGGTTACGCAGCTTTCGAACGTCGAATCGTTCTCGACCGCAACAAGACAATGGCTGAGCGGGCGATGCCGCTCCTCGCAAAGGGTGGCGTCTTCATTGCAGTCGGAGCCCTGCACCTTCCGGGCAACGAAGGTCTGGTCGAGCTGCTACGCAAACAGGGGTATAGCGTAACGGCGGTCAACGGCTGACGACCACCGGACCCGCAAGACGGCCAAGCGTGGTTCTCACGATCAGCCTGTGAAAAGGCGTAACCGCAAGAATGTAGAGCCGGCCGAAAGTATTGTGCCTCTTGACCAGCGTCGTGACGGAGACCTTGCTGCCGACAGTCCCAGCAGAAGCCACTTCAATCACGATGCGGAAATCCAGATGCCTGTCGTCGAAGCCCAGGACGACCTGATCGTCTCGCTCGCTGACGATCGCAAAGGCGCCGACAGAACCCGCCTCCCCAGACTTCGAATCCGCAGCCTTTAGGCCAAACGGCGCGACAACGCGATTGCGAATGTCGAGCAGACGGCGCGCCCAGACAGGCGATTGGCCAAGCGCCAAGTGGGCTGCACGAATCGCCGGCATCGCCCGTTCCGGAGTGATCACCGCATATCGATCGGCCCAGTCTGCCTCTATCAAGGCGAGATGCGGAAGCGCCGGGCTCTCAGGAAAAACATCGAGCATGGCGCTTCCTGTTCTTGTCTTATGTCACAGCTGAAAGCCGTAGTTCAGCCTTTGATCATCCGTTGCGCCACGGGCGTCTTCCAGACGAACTGGTGGACGAGAACCGCACCAACGTGGAGGACGATCAGCACCCACATCAACAGTTTCAACGGCCCCGCGTGGAGAAATCCGGCGGTCTCGATGTCGAAGTAGTAAGCGGCAATGCCGGCGATCGGCATCACGAAGAATAGCAGATAGAAGGTCGCGTGGGTGACTTTCGAGGCCATCTGCGCCAGCGGTGTCTCATCGGCGGGGGCCGCCGGCACGCCCTGCGTGAAGCGCAGGATCAGCCGGATGACGGCAAGACAGAGCACTACAATACCGACATAGGCGTGAATGTTGGCGGACGCAATCATGTCAGGTGTCACCGCCTGACCTTCTTCCGCGGCCTCCGTGAGCTCCTCCATGCCTTCGGTGAACAGGAGGTTGAACAGGATCAAGGCGGCCATGATCCAGTGGATCAGCCGCTGGGATAGGGAGTAGGAGATTACGGGGGAGGATGTCATCTTCTTGCCTTTTATCAAAAAGTTTCAGGGCGATTACGGCCGGATGATAGAAGCCGCGGCCCGTTTGGCAAGCCGCGGCTTCTATCATTAAGAAGATTTAGTCCGGCATGCGTATCACATGTGGATCGGCTTGAAGAAGGTCGCGAGCGCTGCCTCCTTAACCGCTTCCGACATCGTCGGATGCGCGTGGCAGGTCCGGCCGAGATCCTCCGACGAGCCGCCGAACTCCATCAGAACAGCCGCCTCGTGGATCATCTCGCCCGCGCCGAAGCCCACGATGTGGACGCCGAGTACTCGGTCGGTTTGCTTGTCCGCGAGAACCTTGACGAAGCCGTCGGTGGCAAGCATCGCACGCGCACGGCCGTTGGCGCTGAACGGGAACTTGCCGACCTTGTAGGCGACACCGGCGGCCTTCAACTCCTCCTCGGTCTTGCCGACGGAGGCGACTTCCGGCTGCGTGTAGACGACGCCGGGGATGACGTCATAGTTCACGTGGCCGTGCTGGCCGGCAAGGATTTCCGCCAGCGCCACACCCTCGTCCTCGGCCTTATGGGCGAGCATCGGACCACGGACGACGTCGCCGATCGCATAGATACCCGCGACGTTGGTGCGGAAGTGACTGTCGATCTCCACACGTCCGCGATTGTCGAGCGCAATGCCGGTCTCTTCCAACCCAAGACCCGCCGTGTAGGGCTTGCGACCGGTGGCGACCAGCACAATGTCGGCTTCGAGCGTCTGAGCCTCGCCGCCCTTGACGGGCTCGAAGGTGACCTTTGCGCCCTTGTCCGTCTTCTCGACGCCCGTGACCTTGGCGCCGAGATTGAACTCCATGCCCTGCTTGGCAAGCATGCGCTGGAACTGCTTCGACACTTCGCCGTCCATACCGCCGAGGATGTTGTCGAGATACTCGACCACGGTAACCTTGGCGCCGAGACGCGACCAGACTGAACCGAGTTCGAGCCCGATCACGCCGCCACCGACGACGATCATCTTGGCGGGCACCTTGTCGAGGGCGATGCCACCCGTGGAGGAAACGATCACCTTCTCATCGATGTCGACCTGAACACCCGGAATGCCGGCGACCTCGGATCCGGTCGCAATGATGATGTTCTTGGCCTCGAGAACCTGCGTCTCGCCCTTGTCATTGGTGACTTCGACCTTGCCGGCCGCGAGAATCTTGCCCATACCCTGGATACCGTCGACCTTGTTCTTCTTGAAGAGGAACGAGACGCCCTCGACATTCGACTTCACGGTCGCATCCTTGTGAGCCATCATCTTTGCGAGGTTGAGCTTGGGAGCTGCAAGCTCGACGCCGAGCGCGTCCATGCCATGAGCGGCGTGGTGATACATTTCCGACGCGTGCAGAAGCGCCTTCGACGGGATGCAGCCGACGTTGAGGCAGGTGCCGCCGTAGGTCGCGCGCTTCTCGACGACGGCGACCTTCAGCCCCAGCTGTGCCGCCTTGACCGCGCACACGTAACCGCCGGGGCCGGATCCGATAATGATGACATCATAAGACATGACTGCTTCCTTCGTATTCGGCGACTATCGTCCGCCGCTGACATTCAAGATGGAGCCAGTCACATAAGATGCCTGGCTGGAGAGGAGATAAAGGATCGCATCGGCGACCTCGTCCGGTTTGCCGGGACGCTGCATGGGAATCGTCGAAGCAAGTGCACTTGCCCGATCCGGAATGCCCCCGGATGCATGGATATCGGTGTCGATGATGCCCGGCCGGACGGCGTTGACGCGTATACCTTCGTCGGCCACTTCGCGAGCGAGGCCGACGGTGAAGGTGTCGATGGCACCTTTCGATGCGGCATAATCGACATACTGACCCGCACTACCGAGAACCGCCGCCATCGACGAGACGTTGACGATGGCACCGCCTCGTCCGCCATTGTTCGTGGACATGCGCTTCACCGCCTCGGCGGCGCAACGAATCTTGCCGATCACGTTGATGGCGAACATGCGCTCGAGCCTCTCACGGCTGAAGTACTCGACGCGGGCGGACACGTCGACGATACCGGCATTGTTGACCAGTCCGTCGAGGCGGCCAAAGCGTGCATCAAGTCTCGCGTAAATCGCTGCAATGCCGTCTTCAGTGCCGGTATCGCCCTGGACGACATCGGCAACGCCGCCAGCGGCCGCAATCTCGGCAGCAAGTGCCGTCGCGACGCCCTCCTGCGAGACGTAGTTGATCAACACCTGCCAGCCGAACCCGGCGGCCTTGCGGGCGACCGCCGCTCCGATGCCGCGGCTCGCACCCGTGATCAGAAGAACCGGTCCGTCACTCATTGGTCGCATCCTTCCAGGGAGAAAACATCCCATGGCGTCGTGTCGGTAGACTTGCCCGCGGATGACGCCATCCATGCCGGCCCGAAACCGGGCAACACGATCACCGGTGCCGCTGCCTCTCCTTCGGACGGCAGCAGGCCGATGCCGCCTTTCCGTTCGTCGCTCGCATAGATTATGCCGCGCCAGACGGTGCACGCGGCAATGTCGGCGCCCGTAACGTCTCCTTCGGGGCAGTTGTTGAGGACCATGGCAACCGGCCGTTCGATTTCGGGATCGTACATCACGTGCCCATTGAAGTGCTTGCCGCCGAGGATCAGCGCGAAGCGATGACTGAGCGGCGAATTCTCCTCGTCCGTGCGTGCAAACCGCAACTCGGCGCGCGCCTCCAGCTCGACGTAGATCGCCTTTTCGATCGGGCATTCGGCAGCCGCGAGCGACCGCACTCCCAACAGGGAGAAGGCGACGATGGCGGCAGACCTCACGCCCGGCATCTCAGCTCGCCTTTGCTGCCGCAAGCTTCAGCCCGAACGCGATGAAGACGAGGCCGGAGGCCCGATTGATCCACTTGCTCGCCCGGGAAAATGCCGCGCGCATCCGCGGTGTGGTCATGAAGAAGGAGACGCCGACGAACCAGGCGATCAGGCAGGCCGCCATGACAAAGCCGTAGCCGAGCTTCACCAGCCCCGGCGTCTCGTGGCTGACGACCGCCGAGAAGATCGAAAGAAAGAAGAAGACGGCCTTTGGATTGAGCGCATTCGCCATGAAGCCGAGGCCGAACGCCTTGATCCCCGACTGTCGCCTTTCTGCGTCCGCCTCGGTCGCCTCCGCTGGGCCGACACTCGCCTCGCCGGCGCGCAGGGCCTGTACGCCGATATAGACGAGATAGGCGACACCACACCACTTGATGACGTTGAAGAGCAGAATGGACTTGGAAATGATCAGACCGAGGCCGAGGATCGTATAAGTGACGTGGAACATCAGCGATACGCCAATGCCGAAGCTGGTGATGATTGCGGCCCGCCGGCCATGCACCAGCGACTGGCGGATGACCATGGCGAGGTCAGCACCCGGAGAAACGATAGCGAAGGAGAATATCGCCATCAGCGAGAGGAGTTCTAGAACGTAGTGCTGCATCATCGAAAGGAACTCCGCATCTGAAGACATCGCTGCGACTCTAGCAACAAGCGATCCGCTGCGACACCCCGGCAGAAGGCCGTTGCGCGCTCCGACGAGCCCGCTGCAACACAAGACCGTGAAATTGAGCGCCGCCCTGTCGACTGAATGGCAGGTTGGCACGCCCTCCCACGGAGACATCGGGGCGCCAGAGGCGCCCCGTCGCTGTCCTTAAAGATCGAGAACGAGACGCTCCGGATCTTCGAGGCTCTCCTTGACGCGGACGAGGAAGGTCACGGCTTCCTTGCCGTCGACGATGCGGTGGTCATAGGAAAGCGCCAGATACATCATCGGGCGGATGACGACCTGACCGCCGATGGCGACCGGACGTTCCTGGATCTTGTGCATGCCGAGGATACCCGACTGTGGCGCATTCAGGATCGGCGACGACATCAGCGAACCGTAGACACCGCCGTTCGAGATGGTGAACGTACCACCCTGCATGTCGGCCATCGAGAGCGCGCCGTCGCGCGCGGCCTTGCCGAGGCGACCGATTTCCTTCTCGATCTCAGCGATCGACATCTGGTCCGCATCGCGTACAACCGGAACGACGAGGCCCTTGTCGGTGCCGACGGCGACGCCGACATGGCAGTAGTTCTTGTAGATGATGTCGGTGCCGTCGATTTCGGCGTTGACCGCCGGCAGTTCCTTGAGCGCATGCGTGACGGCCTTGGTGAAGAAGCCCATGAAGCCGAGCTTCACGCCATGCTTCTTCTCGAAGATGTCCTTGTAGCGGTTGCGCAGGTCCATGACCGCCTTCATGTCCACCTCGTTGTAGGTGGTAAGCATTGCGGCGGTATTCTGCGCGTCCTTCAGGCGCTTGGCGATCGTCTGGCGCAGGCGGGTCATCTTCACGCGCTCTTCACGAGAAGCATCGTCGACCGAAGAAGCCGGGCGTGGAGCAGCCGGTGCGGCAGCCGGAGCCGGGGCCGCGGGGCCCTTGGCGATTGCGGCGAGAACGTCGCCCTTCAGCACCTGGCCGCGCTTGCCGGAGCCTTCGACGTCCGAGGTCGAGATGTTGTTGTCGGCAGCGAGCTTGGCAGCGGCCGGGGCAGCCGGCATGGCCGAGGGAGCAGCCGGAGCAGCGGCGGCAGCAGGGGCCGGAGCCGCGGCAGGTGCGGGAGCAGCAGCGCCTGCAGAGCCGGCGGCGCCTTCGGCGATCTGCCCGAGGAGCGCGCCGAGACCAACGGTCTCGCCGTTCGCTGCAACGATCTCGGTAAGGACGCCCGAGGCCGGAGCCGGGACTTCGACGGTCACCTTGTCGGTTTCGAGTTCGACGAGAGGCTCGTCGGCCTTCACGGTATCGCCAACCTTCTTGAACCAGGTGCCGACCGTGGCTTCACTGACGGATTCGCCCAGGGTGGGGACTCGGATTTCTGTGGCCATGATTTAATTCCGTTGATCAGTTATCGGTTTCTGTCGAATGGGTCGGTTGTGCGAGGGGAGCGTCAGCCCCCCAACGCATCCTCGAGGAATGCTTCGAGCTGTGCCAGATGCTTCGACATCAGGCCCGTCGCCGGCGACGCCGCCGCAGGGCGCCCGGTGTAGCGGACACGCTGGTACTTGGCATCGATGTGGGCAAGTACCCATTCGAGATACGGATCGATGAACGACCACGCACCCATGTTCTTCGGCTCTTCCTGGCACCAGACCATCTCTGCATTCCGGAACCGCGACAGCTCATTGATGAGCGCCTTGGCCGGGAACGGATAGAGCTGCTCAATGCGCAGGAGGTAGATGTCGTCGATGCCACGCTTTTCGCGCTCCTCGAGCAGGTCGTAGTAGACCTTGCCCGTGCACATGACGACGCGGCGGATCTTGTTGTCTTTCTGCAGCTTGATCGGGCCGTCCTTCACGACTTCGGCATCGTCCCACAGCAGACGGTGGAACGACGACTCGCCGGCCATTTCCGACAGCGACGAAACCGCACGCTTGTGGCGCAGCAACGACTTCGGCGTCATCAGGATGAGCGGCTTGCGGAAGTCACGCTTCATCTGCCGGCGCAGGATATGGAAGTAGTTCGCCGGGGTCGTGCAGTTGGCGACCTGCATGTTGTCTTCCGCGCAGAGCTGCAGGAAGCGTTCCAGACGGGCGGACGAATGCTCAGGCCCCTGACCTTCGTACCCGTGCGGCAGCAGGCAGACCAGACCGGACATGCGGAGCCACTTGCGTTCACCCGACGAGATGAACTGGTCGAACACGACCTGCGCACCATTGGCGAAGTCGCCGAACTGCGCTTCCCAGAGGGTCAGTGCATTCGGACGGGCAAGCGAGTAGCCGTATTCGAAGCCCAGCACCGCCTCTTCCGAAAGCATCGAGTTGATGACTTCGTAGCGCGCCTGGGTCGGCGACAGATTGGCGAGCGGAATGTAGCGTTCCTCGGTCTCCTGATCGTAGAGTACCGAATGGCGCTGCGAGAACGTGCCGCGTTCACAATCCTGGCCCGAAAGGCGGATCTTGTGCCCGTCGAGGCAGAGCGATCCGAAGGCGAGCGCTTCGGCCATCGCCCAATCGATCCCTTCGCCGGTCTCGACCATCTGCGCCCGGTTGTCCATGAAACGCTGAATGGTGCGATGCGCCTTGAAGTCTTCCGGGATCGTCGAAAGCTTGCGCCCGATCTCCTTCAGCGTCTTCATCGGCACCGAGGTCTTGCCGCGGCGCTGTTCGTCAGCATTGTCCGCGGCCCTGAGCCCCGACCAGACGCCATCCAGCCAGTCGGCCTTGTTCGGCTTGTAGGCCTGTCCCGCCTCGAACTCCTGTTCGAGATGGGCACGCCAGTCGGCCTTCATCTTCTCGAAGTCGCCTTCGGTGATCAGCCCCTCGGCGATCAGGCGCTCTGCATAGAGCTGCACGACCGTCTTGTGGCTCCGGATCGCCTTGTACATCTTCGGCTGGGTGAACGCCGGCTCATCGCCTTCGTTGTGACCGAAGCGGCGATAGCAGAACATGTCGACCACGACCGGCTTGTGGAATTTCATGCGGAACTCGGTCGCAACCTTCGCCGCGTAGACCACCGCTTCCGGATCGTCGCCGTTCACATGGAAGATCGGCGCCTCGATCATCTTGGCGACGTCGGACGGATAGGGCGACGAGCGCGAGAAGGCCGGGTTGGTGGTAAAGCCGATCTGGTTGTTGATGATGAAGTGCATGGTGCCGGCGACCCGGTGACCACGCAGGCCGGAAAGCCCGAGGATTTCCGCGACGACGCCCTGGCCGGCGAAGGCCGCATCGCCATGCAGCAGCAGCGGAAGGACCTTCGATCGTTCCTTGAGCGGGATGATGTCGCCTTCCCAGACCTTGGCGAGCTGGTCCTGCTTGGCGCGGGCCTTGCCCATGACGACCGGGTTGACGATTTCGAGATGCGACGGGTTCGCCGTCAACGAGAGGTGCACCTTGTTACCGTCGAATTCGCGGTCGGAGGAAGCGCCGAGGTGGTACTTGACGTCACCGGAGCCTTCGACTTCGTCGGGCTTGAAGGAGCCACCCTTGAACTCGTGGAACACAGCGCGATGCGGCTTGGCCATCACGTTTGTGAGGACGTTCAGGCGCCCGCGATGCGCCATGCCGAGAACGATTTCCTCAAGGCCCTCCTGACCACCACGCTTGATGATCTGTTCCAGCGCCGGGATCAGCGATTCACCACCGTCGAGACCGAAACGCTTCGTGCCCTTGTACTTGACGTCGATGAACTGCTCGAAGCCTTCCGCCTCGATGAGCTTGGACAGAATGGCCTTCTTGCCGTTTGCCGTGAACTCGACGCCCTTGTTCGGGCCTTCGATGCGCTCCTGGATCCATGCCTTCTCTTCCGGGTTGGAGATGTGCATGAACTCGACACCGAGCGTCGAGCAATAGGTGCGCTTCAGGATATCGAGCATTTCCGGGATCGTGGCGTATTCCAGACCCAGGACGTTGTCGATGAAGATCTTGCGGCTGTAGTCGGCCTCCGTGAAGCCGTACGCTGCCGGCGAAAGTTCATTGTAATCGTCGACCGGAGCAGCAAGACCGAGCGGATCGAGACTGGCATGCAGGTGGCCGCGCATGCGATAGGCACGGATCATCATGATGGCGCGGACGGAATCCCGCGTCGCCTGCACGATTTCGGCTTCACTGAGCGGGGTTCCTGCCGCGACAGCTTTCGCCTTGACCTTGGTTTCAATGGCCTTCTCGGCCAAGCCCCAGTTTCCGTCGAGTGCGGACACGAGCTCGCCGTTGGCCGAGATCGGCCAGTTCTTGCGTTGCCAGGATGCTCCGGCTGCCGCCTTCTTCACGTCTTCGGGCTTGTCGTCCAGCGCCTTGAAGAAGGACTGCCACTCAGCCGGCACGGAGGCCGGATCATCCTCGTAACGCGCATAAAGCTGCTCGATATAAGCTGCGTTCGATCCGTCGAGGAACGACGTGATCAGGAACTGCTCGTTGGCTTCTTGCCTTGCCATACTGTTCGCGGGCCTTTCACGCCCGCCTCCCACTTGTGGTGATGGCCGAAGACCGGCCCGCCGCTTTGCCACTCTCGATGCGATCCGCGTTCGCAGTGGCTGAAATGCCAGATCCGGGCAAAGGGATTCCTAACCCTCCCTTTGCCCGGCCTTTTGTCTTAGATAGGTCAGCCCTTCAGGACTTCGACCAGCGTCTTGCCGAGACGTGCCGGCGAAGGCGATACCTTGATGCCGGCCGCTTCCATCGCGGAGATCTTGGATTCCGCATCGCCCTTGCCGCCGGAAACGACGGCGCCGGCGTGACCCATGGTGCGGCCCTTCGGCGCCGTGCGACCGGCGATGAAGCCGGCCATCGGCTTCTTGCGACCCTTCTTGGCTTCGTCGATCAGGAACTGGGCGGCATCCTCTTCGGCGGAGCCGCCGATTTCGCCGATCATGATGATCGAGGTCGTGGCCTCGTCCGCGAGGAACATCTCCAGCACGTCGATGAATTCCGTACCCTTGACCGGGTCGCCGCCGATGCCGACAGCCGTCGTCTGGCCGAGGCCCTCGTTCGAGGTCTGGAACACGGCTTCATAGGTCAGCGTGCCGGAGCGCGAAACGATACCGACCGAACCCTTGCGGAAAATCGAGCCCGGCATGATGCCGATCTTGCACTCTTCCGGGGTCAGGATGCCGGGGCAGTTCGGTCCGAGCAGGCGCGACTTCGACTTGTCGAGCTTGGCCTTGACCCGCACCATGTCCATGACCGGGATACCCTCGGTGATGCAGGTGATGAACGGGATCTCGGCTTCGATCGCCTCGATGATCGCGTCGGCGGCGCCTGCCGGCGGAACGTAGATCACGGTCGCGTCAGCGCCGGTCTTTTCCTTGCCTTCGGCAACAGTCGCGAAGATCGGCAGGGTTTCGCCCTTGGAGCCGGTCCAGGTTTCTCCACCCTTCTTCGGATGGATACCGCCGACCATCTGCGTGCCGTAGTAGGCGAGCGCCTGTTCGGTGTGGAAGGTGCCGGTCTTACCGGTGAGGCCCTGCACGAGGACCTTGGTGTTCTTGTTTACGAGAATGGACATGTGTTCCGGTCCTTCAATTAGCCGTTGATCGCCGCGACGATCTTCTTGGCAGCGTCGTCGAGATCGTCGGCCGCGGTGATCGCGAGGCCCGATTCATTCAGGAGCTTCTTGCCAAGTTCGACATTGGTGCCTTCGAGGCGCACGACGAGCGGAACCTTCAGGCCGACTTCCTTCACGGCGGCGATCACGCCTTCGGCAATGACGTCGCACTTCATGATGCCGCCGAAGATGTTGACGAGGATGCCCTCGACCTTCGGGTCGGCCGTGATGATCTTGAAGGCTGCAGCCACCTTCTCCTTGCCGGCACCGCCGCCGACGTCACAGAAGTTGGCCGGCTCGGCGCCGTAGAGCTTGATGATGTCCATCGTCGCCATGGCGAGACCGGCACCGTTGACCATGCAGCCGATGTTGCCGTCGAGCGCGACGTAAGCGAGGTCCCACTTGGAAGCCTCGATTTCCTTCGCGTCTTCCTCGGTTTCGTCGCGCAGGGCACGGACGTCGTCATGACGGAACAGCGCGTTGCCGTCGAAGGAAACCTTGGCGTCGAGGACGCGCAGATGGCCATTCTTCATGACGATCAGCGGGTTGATCTCGAGAAGCGACATATCCTTCTCGTCGAAGGCCTTGTAAAGCGCCGGGAACAGCGACTTCGCGTCTTCGACCGCAGCCCCTTCGAGCTCGAGTGCCTTTGAGATCTTTGCGATATCCGAAGCGGTGACGCCGGCTTCCGGGTCGATCGCGATCGTGTGGATCTTTTCCGGCGTGTCATGCGCGACCGCTTCGATGTCCATGCCGCCTTCGGTCGAAACGACGAAGGCAACGCGACCGACCGAACGGTCGACCAGCAGCGAGCAATAGAGTTCGCGGGCGATGTCGGCGCCGTCCTCAATATAGAGGCGATTGACCTGTTTGCCGGCCTCGCCGGTCTGCGCCGTCACCAGCGTGTTGCCGAGCATTTCCTTGGCATGCGCGACGACCTCGTCGATCGACTTCGCGAGGCGGACGCCGCCCTTGGCGTCGGGGCCGAGTTCCTTGAACTTGCCCTTGCCACGGCCGCCGGCGTGGATCTGGCTCTTGACCACGTAGAGCGGGCCGGGAAGCTTCTTTGCGGCAGCTTCGGCTTCTTCCACCTTGAGGATGGCCACGCCTTCGGCAACCGGTGCGCCGTAGCCCTTCAGGAGAGCCTTGGCCTGGTATTCGTGAATGTTCATCGTCTTGTCCCTGTTTGATGGGTCGGAGCGGTTACTTCAGCGCCGGGGCGATATTGATGCAGGTTTCGCAGAGGCCGGCGACGGCGCCGACGGACTTCTGGAAGGCTTCCTCTTCCGCCTTGTTGAGGTCGATCTCGATGATGCGCTCGACGCCACCGGCACCGATGACGGTCGGCACGCCGACATACATGTCCTTGACGCCGTATTGACCGGAAAGATGAGCTGCGCAAGGCAGGACGCGCTTCTTGTCCTTGAGGTAGGATTCGGCCATTTCGATCGCCGAAGCGGCCGGCGCATAATAGGCAGAACCGGTCTTCAGAAGGCCGACGATTTCGGCGCCGCCGTCGCGGGTGCGCTGGATGATTTCCTCGAGGCGTTCCTTGGTGACCCAGCCCATCTTGATGAGGTCGGTGAGCGGAATGCCGGCGACAGTCGAGTAGCGGGCGAGCGGCACCATGGTGTCACCATGGCCACCCAGAACGAACGCGGTGACGTCCTGGACCGAAACGTTGAATTCTTCGGAAAGGAAGTGGCGGAAACGCGCGCTGTCGAGCACGCCGGCCATGCCGACGACCATGTTCTTCGGCAGGCCCGAGAACTTCTGGAGTGCCCAGACCATGGCGTCGAGCGGGTTGGTGATGCAGATGACGAAGGCGTTCGGCGCATACTTCTTGATGCCCGCACCGACCTGCTCCATGACCTTCAGGTTGATGCCGAGCAGATCGTCGCGGCTCATGCCCGGCTTGCGGGCGACGCCGGCGGTCACGATGCAGACATCGGCACCTTCGATGGCGGCATAGTCGCTCGCGCCGGTCAGCTTGGCATTGAAGCCTTCGACCGGCGAGGATTCGGCAATGTCGAGCCCCTTGCCCTGCGGAATGCCGTCGGCGATATCGAACAGGACGATGTCGCCCAGTTCCTTGAGGCCGGCGAGATGCGCCAGCGTGCCACCGATCATTCCAGAACCGATAAGTGCGATCTTTTTGCGCGCCATTGAAGAGCTTCCTTCTAGATCCAAAACCCGGGCAGACATTGGCTTTATGCCGACCGTTGCGTCAGATCGCATAGACAAAACCAAGAAAAACCGCAACCGATTCTTTTGGCGATAGGATTTTCAATCGGTTAGATCATTATTTTCTTACGTAAACGTAAAAATTTATGACCCGAGATCGTCACATTTGCTGACGTTGGCGCTTGTGCAGGGCAAGATAGTCGGCGCTCCGCATCTCGAAAAGGCGCGAAACGGTGCGGTCGAATTCAAAGCCCTCGGTTCCCTTTCGCACCGTCAAAAGATCCTCTGGCGCTGCCGCGGCGGAAACGAACAGCCGCACCGAGTGGTCGTAGAGAGCATCGACCAGAATGATGAAACGCTTCGTCTCGTTTCTCTTCTCTGGACCGAGAAGAGGAACGTGCTCGAGGAAGATCGTGTCGAACCTCCTGGCGATCTCGAGATAGTCCGACGCGCCGAGCGGCTTTTCGCAAAGCTCTGCAAAGGTGAACCGCGCCATTCTCCCGGCGGCGCAAGGGACATGTACCGACCGGCCACCCCTCTCGATCTCCAGCGAAGCCTCGGGTCTGCCCGCAACGAGGCTGTGCCAGGCCGCATTCATCGCCAGATCGGCACGCTCGTCGAGCGGCGTCACATAGACCGGAAGGTGCTGGTTCTTCTCCATCCGGTAGTCGGTCGGTGAGTCCAGGCTTACGACGTCGACGTGCCGTTTCAGAAGTGCGACGAAGGGAAGGAAGAGGCCACGGTTGAGCCCGTCCCGGTAGAGATTGTCCGGTTCCACGTTCGAAGTGGCGACAAGAATGCAGCCCCGCGAGAAGAGCTCCGTGAATAGCCGCGACAGGATCATCGCATCGGCGATATCGGTGACGGTGAACTCGTCGAAGCAGAGCAATTCCGCTTCCTCGCGCAATGCGGCCGCCACTGGAGGAACCGGGTCGGCCTGCCGCGTCTCGCCGTTCTTCAGCTTCACGCGATGGGCGTGGATACGTGCGTGGACGTCTGCCATGAACTCATGGAAATGTGCACGACGCTTCTTCTCCACCGGGGCGAACTTGAAGAAGACGTCCATGAGCATCGTCTTGCCGCGCCCGACACTCCCATGGACGTAGAGGCCACGTCGTGTACCGACGGGCTTCTTCTTGCGGGCGAACATCCAGCCGAGTGCGCTCGACTTTGCCGCAGGGCGCTGCTGCCTCAGATCAAACAGAATGTTGTCGAGAGACTGCGCCACCTCCATCTGGGCGGAGTCGGCCTGCAACAGGCCGGCGGCGGCCTGCGAGCGCAAGTGCTCGCATACGCTATGCGCATAATCGGGGATGGGCTGCATCGGATGCTCCGAGCGGGAACGAGGAAGGTTGGGCCCGCTCCAGAATTGGGACTAACGGCTGAGGCTGACCGGCTGGCCGTTATTGGTCGTTCCGTCGAAGCGAGCGTCCGCGGTCTTGTAGAGGCGGCCGATCACATTGCCGTTACGGTCCTTGAGCACGACCTGCTTGCCCTCGACCTCCCACGATCCCATCGTGGTCAGCGGGCCGGCACAGCCGCGGGTACCACCGCGCGAACCGGAGCCGAGATTGGTGAGCGTCAGGAACATATCGCAAGAGGCGCCGGCATTCGTGACACGCCAGTTGCCGACCATCGATTCCTTGGTGACGTCGAGAGCCGTCGCGGGCGCCGCAGTAGCAACCGAAGTCGGCGCGCCGGCGGGGGCCGCCGGGAACTGCGAAGGATCAGTAACGCCGCCGGGCGGCGGAAGCTGGCCGGACTGTACCGACGGCACGGGTTGAGCCTGCAACGGCGGCAGCGATGACGACGAGTTATCGAGACCGCTGTAAGATGTCCGCTGGCAGCCAGCAAGCGAAAGCACGACAGCAACACCCGTCGCGGCATATTTGAATTTCATATCGATACTCCCGTTCATCCGCTTCATTGGGTCAATCGCGCAGGAACACGGCGGAATTATCGCCAACGACCCTCTCAAATCAAGTTGACACTCAAATATTACGATCCATTCGCTTCTGCAACCGGGCGTCGACTGATGCCGCATACGTGAACGGGTCACATCCTTTCGGATGCAACCCGTTCTGCACGCGGATATCGGTACCGATCAGACGCGGCGCTCGACCATCATCTTCTTGATTTCGGCGATCGCCTTCGCCGGATTGAGCCCCTTCGGGCAGGTCTGCGCGCAATTCATGATCGTGTGACAGCGATAGAGCCGGAAGGGATCCTCGAGATTGTCGAGGCGCTCGCCGGTCGCTTCATCGCGGCTGTCGATGAGCCAGCGATAGGCCTGCAGCAGGACGGCCGGTCCGAGATAGCGGTCGCCGTTCCACCAGTAGCTCGGACAGGAGGTCGAGCAACAGGCGCAGAGGATGCACTCGTAGAGGCCGTCGAGCTTCAGACGGTCCTGGTGGCTCTGCTTCCATTCCTTCGCCGGCGCAGGGGAGACGGTCTTCAGCCACGGCTCGATCGAACGGTGCTGGGCATAGAAGTTGGTGAGATCCGGTACGAGGTCCTTGACCACCGGCATATGCGGCAACGGATAGACTTTCACCGTTCCGCCGATCTCATCCATACCCTTCGTGCAGGCGAGCGTGTTGGTGCCGTCGATGTTCATCGCGCACGAGCCGCAGATGCCCTCGCGGCAGGAGCGGCGGAGCGTCAGCGTCGGGTCGATGTTGTTCTTGATGTAAAGCAGGCCATCGAGAACCATCGGGCCGCAATTGTCGACATCGATATAATAGGTGTCGATACGCGGGTTCTGTCCGTCGTCCGGGTTCCACCGGTAGATGCGGTATTCCCGCAGGTTCTTGGCACCTTCCGGCTTCGGCCAGACCTTGCCTTCGGTGATCTGCGAGTTCTTGGGAAGAGCGAGTTCAACCATGTCCTGTTCCTCTCAGATCAGTAGACACGCGCCTTCGGCGCGATTTTCTGCGGATCGATGCCGTCGGCGATGAGGTCGGTGTGGACCGGACGGTAGTCCAGCTTGACTTCGCCCGCTTCGCTCACCCAAGCCAGCGTGTGCTTGCGCCAGTTGACGTCGTCACGTCCGCCGAGCGGACCGGTCGCATAGTCTTCGCGCGCGTGCGAACCACGGCTCTCCTTGCGCGCTTCGGCGCCATAGACGGTCGTGATCGCGTTGGCCATCAGGTTGTGGAGCTCCAGCGTCTCAACCAGATCGGAGTTCCAGACCATGGAGCGGTCGGTGACCTTGATATCCTGCAACTCGCCCTTCCAGATCGCCGAAATACGGCGGCAGCCGGATTCCAGCGCTTCCTGCGTGCGGAACACTGCGGCGTCTTCCTGCATGGCGCGCTGCATCTTGTCGCGGGCGACCGCCGTCGGCGTTGCGCCGGAGGCGAAGCGAACGCGGTCGAAGCGATCCATGATCCTGTCGCAGGCCGCAGTATTGAGCGCCGGGACCGGCTCGGACTTGTCGATGACCTGACCGGCGCGGATTGCGGCCGCGCGGCCGAAGACCACGAGGTCGATCAGCGAGTTCGAGCCGAGACGATTGGCGCCGTGCACGGAGGCACAGCCCGCTTCGCCTACCGCCATCAGGCCGGGCGCGATGCGTTCCGGATTCTGGCTGTCAGCGTTCAGCACCTCACCCCAGTAATTGGTCGGAACGCCGCCCATGTTGTAGTGAACGGTCGGCAGAACCGGGATCGGTTCGCGAGTCACATCGACACCGGCGAAGATCTTCGCGCTTTCCGAAATGCCCGGCAGACGCTCATGCAGAACGGCCGGATCGAGATGGTCGAGGTGCAGGTAGATGTGGTCCTTGTTCTTGCCCACGCCGCGGCCTTCGCGAATTTCCAGCGTCATGCAGCGGGATACGACGTCGCGGGAGGCGAGGTCCTTCGCAGACGGTGCGTAACGCTCCATGAAGCGTTCGCCCTCGGAGTTGACGAGATAGCCGCCTTCGCCGCGTGCACCCTCGGTGATCAGGCAGCCGGCACCGTAGATGCCGGTCGGATGGAACTGCACGAACTCCATGTCCTGAAGCGGCAGGCCCGCGCGTGCGATCATGCCGCCGCCGTCACCCGTGCAGGTATGGGCCGATGTCGCCGAGAAGTAGGCACGGCCGTAGCCGCCGGTCGCGAGCACGACCATCTTGGCTGCGAAGCGATGGATGGTTCCGTCGTCGAGGTTCCATGCGACGACGCCGGTGCAGCGGCCGTCGTCCGACATGATGAGGTCGAGCGCGAAATACTCGATGAAGAATTCCGCATTGTTGCGAAGCGACTGGCCGTAGAGCGTGTGCAGGATCGCGTGGCCGGTTCGGTCAGCAGCCGCGCAGGTACGCTGCACCGGCGGGCCGTCACCGTAGTTCTGCATGTGGCCGCCGAACGGGCGCTGGTAGATCTTGCCTTCCTCGTTGCGCGAGAAGGGAACGCCGTAGTGCTCCAGCTCGTAGACCGCCTTCGGCGCCTCCATGGCGAGATACTGCATGGCGTCGACGTCGCCGAGCCAGTCGGAGCCCTTGACCGTGTCGTAGAGGTGCCACTGCCAGCAGTCGGGCGTCATGTTCTGCAGCGAAGCGGCGATGCCGCCCTGAGCCGCGACCGTGTGCGACCGGGTCGGGAAGACCTTGGTGATGCAAGCGGTCCTAAAGCCCTGCTCGGCCATGCCCAGGGTCGCGCGAAGGCCGGCCCCGCCGGCGCCGACGACGATCACGTCATAGGAATGATCGACGTACTTGTATGCCTTGCCGCCTTGGGCGGGAGAACTGTTCGGTGCCATGATGAATTATCCTACGAATGCGATCTTCAAGATGGCGAAAAGACAGAGACCGCCGACGAAAACCGCAAAGAACGTGTTGAGCATCAGAAGGACGATCTTCATGCCTTCAGCATGGACATAGTCCTCGATGATCACCTGCATGCCGAGCCGCATGTGGATGAGGCTGTTGATCACCGTCAAAGCCATGATCACCGCGACCACGGGATTCGACAGCGCGCCGACGACGTCGGCATAGGGAGCGCCGTTGTAGGCCACGAGGAAGACGATGAAGAAGATCAGGAGCGGGATGCCGGCTACCGACGTCAGGCGCTGACGCCAGAAGTGCGTGGTGCCGTCCTTGGCCGACCCGAGGCCCCGAACCTTGCTGAGTGGAGTGCGCATATCCATGTCATTCACCTCAGAAACGGACCATGTAGCCGACGATCCAGATCACCAGGGTGAGAAGAATCGAGCCGATGAGATTGGCCTTGGCAAGTTTGGTCGAAAAGCTCTTCTCGAAGCCGTAGCCCATATCCCAGAGAAGGTGGCGCAGCCCGCCGAGCATGTGATGAACGAGCGCCCAGGTGTAGCCGAACAGGATCAGCCGTCCGAGAAGAGTGCCCATGAACCAGCTCACCCACTCGAAGTAGGTGGCGCCGGAAGAAGCCGCGATCAGCCACCACGCGACCAGCAAGGTACCGAAGTAGAGTGCACCTCCGGTAACGCGATGCATGATCGACATCACCATGGTCGGGATCGGCTTGTAGATTTGCAGATGCGGCGACAATGGCCGCTTGTTTGTCACATTCGCCATCTGAACCTCGCGGCGTTTCAATGCGGTCCTGATCAGGACTGTCCCCAGCGCGATGCAACCGCCTGCTGCAGTGCATCGCGTCAGGGCGACGTTTACTCACCAGAAGGCGGCACGACAAGCATAATCGCGGCCCGCGCGGATTTTAATCGATTCGGCCTGACTGAGACTTAGACATTGGTCGAAGCGCTTCGACGCAATCTTCCTGCAGACGAAGAATGGGATGGAGTGACTTTGGTGTCACTTTACGTCATGGTGCCGTTAAGCGTTTCTTAACACTTCCATTGACCGGAGGAAGCCATGATGTTCAAGCGTGTGGGCGCCGTGATCGCCGCAACGGCGGCATTCGCCGTTTTCGCGACGGGCGAGCTTCAGGCCCGCCACCGGCACGGGCCGAACCCTGGCGTTGTCGCCGGCGCCGGCCTTCCTTCGGTGTTGCCGGGCATCGGCACCTATGCGGGGTCGATTTCAGCTCTGCGCATTCGAGGAACCGGCATCTACTTCATGGTGGAGCACTCGACCTATAAGCCGGCGCTGGCCCGTCCTGCGCCAAAGGCCCGCATCATCGACGTGAATGCTGAGGTCAACGCGGACAAGGCAGACTTGAAGAGCGCCTGCCGTTACGAGGCCGGCGTTTGCGTCATCAGACCCTGAGCGGTCAGACGTCGACCTGCGGGGTAAATCGCCAGACTGTCGTTTTCTTGATTTCGCTGTCTTCGAGCGCTCTTGTTACCGGCACCTGGTAGGAGGCGAGCGCCGTCAGCCTGTCTTTCGGCAGATAGCTTCTGCCGGGGTCGCCGACCAAGACGTCTATGCCCGTCGCGGCAAGGCGATCGAACCAGGGGATGAGAGCGTCCGCGAAGCCGCGGTCATAGAAAACATCGCCTGCAAGAACGACGTCCGCCTCCAGCGTCTCGCCGACCACGTCCCTGCCGATGAAATCGATCACAACGCCATTTGCCTCCGCATTCAGGCGGATCGCCGTTTCCGCCCAGGGATCGATATCGGCTGCAACGACACGGTCAGCGCCGGCCAACCTAGCCGCAATCGCCACAAGGCCGGAGCCACTTGCAAAATCGACCACACGCTTGCCGGCGGTGACTTCCGGATGATCCAGCACGTAGCGGGCAAGCCCCTGCCCTCCCGCCCAGGCAAAGGCCCAAAAAGGCGGCGGCAAGCCGATCTCTTCGAGTTCATCCTCGGTCTTGAGCCAAAGGTCGTGGACCTCGCTCGCGAGATGCAACCGGATCTCGGACACATGCGGCGGCGCCATCAGGCTGGTGTTGGCACGGATGAAGCGCTCCGGGTCAGTTTTCAACGAAGGCCTCAACGCGGCGGGTTGTCGAGTTCGCCCATCCGGCAGACTTCGAGGTATTCCTCCTCGGTTACGGGCTGGACGGAAAGACGCATCGATGTCACCAGCGACATCTTCGAGAGCTTTTCATTCGCCTTGATGTCCTTCAGCGAAACCGGCTTGGGCATGTCGGTGACGGCACGGATGTCGACGCAATCCCAGCGAAGATCGCCTTCGGCTGTCGAATCGGGGTGCGACAACGCGCAAACCTCGACGATGCCGACGACCTCGAGCCCCTCGTTCGAGTGGTAGAAGAACCCTTTGTCGCCGATCTTCATCGCACGCATGCTGTTGCGTGCCAGATAGTTGCGCACACCGGTCCATTCTTCGCCGACGTCACCCTTGGCCTTCTGCATTTCCCACGACCACTTGAAGGGCTCGGACTTGAAGAGCCAGTAAGCCATCCGCTGTCATGCCTCCGGATTGTTGAAGACCCAGTTGTAGGCCTTGATCTCCACGGTTTCGAAGAGACCGGCCGCAGCATAGGGGTCTTGCGCGGCAATCGCTTTCGCACTCGCCATATCGTCCGCCGCGATCAGCAGCATGGAACCGCACGGCTTGCCATTGTCATCGAGGAACGGCCCGGCAATTTTCAGAACTCCATCGGCATTCAGGCCGTTCAGCCATTCGAGATGCGCGGGGCGCGTTTCCATGCGGACATTGAGGTGGTCGGCCTTGTCGCGGCAAAGGACGGCAAAAAGCATCGGCTACTCCTTCAAAAGAGACGTGATCTATTCGGTGGTGATCGGACGCGTCATCAACTGCTCGATCGCGGTCGGAATGTCGAGCTTGCCATCAATGATTTCGGCAACTGCTTCCGTGATCGGCATGCTGACGCCGTGCCCCTCGGCAAGCCGGGCTGCCACAGCCGCCGCAAACGCGCCCTCGACGAGGTCGCCACGCCCGAAATTCGCGGGCTCTCCCTTGCCCAGGGAAATGCCGAAACGCAGGTTTCGCGACTGATGGCTGGTGGCAGTCAGCACGAGATCGCCCAAGCCCGAGAGACCTTGGACGGTGCTGCCGCGCCCGCCGAGCGCTTCGACCAGCCGCGACATCTCGGCCAGCCCGCGTGCAATCAGTGCCGCACGCGCGGAATCACCGAGCCCCATGCCTTCGACGATGCCACATGCAATAGCCAGCACGTTCTTGAGCGCTCCGCCGAGCTGAACACCCGTGCGGTCGGTGGAAGCATAGAGCCGGAAGGTACGTCCCGAGATGGCATGCGCCAGACGCTCCGCATCAGAAAGTTCAGCAGCGGCGATCGCCATTGCCGTCGGCAGCCCGCGGGCGATGTCCGTCGCAAAACCGGGCCCCGAGAGCACCGCGACCGGATGATGCGGCAACTGACTTTCGAGGACGTCCGTGAGCAGGCGTGACGTGCCGCGGTCAATACCCTTGGCACAGGTGACGACGGTCGAGCCGGTGGCGAGATACGGGCCGAATTGCGCCGCGGCGTCGGCCTGTGCCTGCGACGGCATCGCGAAGAGCACGGTTTCAGCGCCGGCGAGAATCTCCGGTTCTGCCGAGTATCGGAGTGCATCCGGGAGATGGATACCCGGGAGCGCTGCGGTGTGCATCCCGTCGGTACGCAGGTCCGCCATCAGCGACGGATCGCGTCCGAGCAGCGTGACCTCGGATTTTCCTTCGAGCGCGATGACGGCAGCGAGTGCAGTTCCGAACGCTCCCGCCCCGACGACGGCGATCCGGTGCCTCTCGCTCATGCCTTTGCCCCGCGCTTTCCGTGACCTATCCGCACCTCTGCGCTGCTGTCGAGTGGCCAGCGCGACCGCGGCTGCACGTCGAGGGAGTCGGCGGCAAAGCCTGCCGCCATCCGTTCGAGCCCGGCCCAGGCGATCATGGCGGCATTGTCGGTGCAAAGCCGAAGCGGCGGCGCCACGAAGCGAAAGCCGTGCCGCTCGCAAAGGGTCTGCAAAGTTCGGCGCAGTTCCTGGTTTGCTGCGACACCGCCTGCGACAACCAAGGCAGGAGGGTGGTCAAGGTTCGGAAACTCGGCGGAAAAGCGTGCGAGCCCGCGGCCGATGCGGTCGTCGAGCGTGCGCGAAATGGCCCGCTGGAACGAGGCACAGATATCCGAGATATCTTGCTCGGTGACCGGCGCGATTGTCTCCGCAGCCTGTCGAACTGCCGTCTTCAGCCCGGAGAAGGAGAAATCCAGCCGTGCTTCCCCGACCAGCGGTCGGGGAAAATCGAACCGTCGCGGGTCGCCGTCCACCGCGGCCCGTTCGACGGCTGGCCCACCGGGATAGGGAAGGCCAAGCAGCTTCGCCGTCTTGTCGAAGGCTTCGCCCAATGCATCGTCGATCGTGGTACCCCACCGTTCATACTGCCCGACGCCGCGCACCAGGACGAGCTGGGTATGCCCTCCCGATACCAGCAGCATCAGATAGGGAAAGGAAAGCCCGTCGGTCAGCCTCGCGGTCAGCGCATGGCCTTCGAGATGGTTGATGGCATAGAGCGGCTTCGAGAGCGCCCTTGCAATCGCCTTGCCGGTCATCAGACCGACGATCAGGCCGCCGATGAGGCCGGGGCCGGCGGTCGCCGCCACGGCGTCAATATCGCCGAGAGAGGTGCCGGTGCGCGCCAGAGCCTCTTCAATCAACGTATCGAGCGCTTCGACATGCGCACGGGCAGCGATCTCCGGCACGACACCGCCATAGGCGCTGTGTTCGTCGAGCTGGCTCAGCACCACGTCGGCGGCAATCTCCCCGCGCCCGTCGCCGTGGCGCAGGACGATGGACGCCGCCGTCTCGTCACAGCTGGTCTCGATGCCGAGGATGCGAAGAAAGGAACCCATGGAACTGATCGTTGATTGCGGTGACCGGGAAACCCGTTTACGAGAAACGTCGGTAACAACGGATGTAATCGGATGCAAACAAAACCTTTCCGAATCGGAACCCGGGGCAGTCCGCTTGCGCTCGCACAGGCTCATGAAACCCGCAAACGGTTGATGGAAGCGCATGGCCTGCCGGAGGAGATGTTCGAGATCGTCATCCTCTCGACACAGGGCGACAGGGTTCAGGACCGCGCGCTGGCAGCCATCGGCGGCAAGGGTCTCTTCACCGCAGAACTTGAAGAACAGCTAGCCGACGGTCGGCTTGATCTCGCCGTGCATTCGTCGAAGGACATGCCGACCCTGCTGCCGCAGGGTCTCTATATCTCAGCCTTCCTGCCGCGCGAGGACGTGCGCGACGCCTTCGTCGGCAAGGCGGCTCCGACGCTCATGGATCTTCCATCCGGCGCGGTGGTCGGCTCGGCCTCGCTCCGCCGTCAGGCGCTCATTCGCCGCCTGCGCCCCGACCTCAACGTCACCATTTTTCGTGGCCAGGTCGACACGCGTCTGCGCAAGCTCGCCGAGGGCGAAGCGGACGCGACACTGCTTGCCATGGCCGGGTTGAACCGGCTCGGCAAGGCCGATGTCGCAACCGAAGTCCTCGACCCGGAGAGCTTCCCGCCTGCTCCCGCACAAGGCGCGATCTGCATCGAAAGCCGGCTTGGCGACAAGCGAACAGACGACCTGGTCTCCGCCATCAACGATCCGGTCACATGGACGGCCGTCAGCTGTGAGCGCGGTTTCCTTGCAACCCTCGACGGCTCCTGCCGGACACCCATAGCGGGACTGGCGAAGGTCGAAGGCGGGCACATCTCATTCCATGGCATGATTCTCACACCGGACGGCTCGCGCTTCCATGAAATCCGCGCCGAAGGCAAGGCGAGTGAAGCCGCTGCAATCGGACGGACCGCCGGGGAGACGATCCGGAGCAGAGCGGGCAGCGGCTTTTTCGCCGACTGGACCTGACGCGATGCGCGTTCTCGTGACCCGGCCCTCGGAGGCGGGAGAAAAGACGGCCGCGAAACTGCGGACGCTTGGTCACGAGCCCGTTCTCCAGCCGCTGAGTGCACCAATCCGCCATCCGGAGGCGGCGCTTTCAGCGCTTGCCCTTCCGCATGTAGCAATCGCCATCACCAGCGCGGAGGCGATCCGGACACTCTCGGAGGTCGCAGATCGCCTGGTACCCTTCCTCGCCGAGCCGGTTTTCGCCGTCGGCGAGGCTTCTGCCGATGCCGCGCGCAGCTTGGGCTTTACAAACGTCGCCGCCGCAGGCGGAGACGGGGCTGCTCTCGCCGCCCGCGTCAGCGCTCACCTCAGGGAAGCTGGGCAAAGCGGCGTGCTCCTCTATCTCGCCGGCACACCGCGGGCACCCGGCTTCGAAGCTCGCCTCGCTGAGGACGGCATCCAGGTCACCGTCGCCGAATGCTACGAGATGAAGCCCGTGGATGACGCACTTGCGGCACTCCGGCACATCCTCGCGGGTGAGCGGATCGATGCCGTGCTTCTCTATTCCGCGGAGACCGCGAAGCGGTTTTTTGCCGCAGTAAAAACCACCGCCGCTGACGAGATGCTCCGAGACATCCGCTTTTGCTGCCTGAGCAGCAATGTACTCCATGCCATTCCCGCCGAGTTCCGTGAAAAGGCATCAGTGGCGGTATCGCCAGACGAAACGGCGCTTCTGGCGTTGCTGGAACCCCTTCCTTAGGCGCAAAATGGACATGAGCCCTTTCCTTAGAGGCCGTCACTGACTAACTTCAAAGCACTGCATGGAAGAAGAGGTACCCATGGTTTCCGGAAAGCCGCCACGTCGCACCAAGTCCTCGAACGAACCGGTCACCATCGACCTGCAGGCAGAGGAAACCACAGCTGCCGCCGAGACACCCGCCTCCGCGGCGGAAAGCCCGGAAGAGCGCGAGGTAGGCCCGGAAGCCGAAACAGCGCCGGCGCATGCCGGAACGGAGACAGCGGCTCGCGCAGAGGCCGAGGCAACGCCTACCGCGGAGGCTGCCGAACCAGAGGTCAGGGAGCCTGAATACCGGTCGGCGGAAGCGCCTCGTGAACGCAAGGGAACGCCGACATTTGCAGCCGTCGCGGCTGCGGGCATCGTCGGTGGCCTCGTCGCTCTCGCCGGCGCCGGCAGCATGCAATACGCCGGCTATCTGCCGGCCCTGTCCCCCGCTTCGGAGCGCCTCGCCGCCGACCAGACGGCCGAGCTCGCCGCTCTCAGGAACGAGGTCGACGGCCTTCGATCCGCTGTTTCGCAAGGCGCGGACACAAAGCAGATCGAGGAGCGCTTGGCAGCCCTTGAAAGCACGGCAAACCAGCCGCTTCCGACCATCGATACCACGGCGCTCGACCAGCTGCGCGAGCAGCTTTCAGGTTTGCAGAGCACGCTGGCGACCCTTCGGACGAGCGGGGATGCGGCAACTTCCAGACTGTCGGAGCTCGAGACGCGCCTCGACGGGCGCATAGCCGACATCGAGAAGAAGCTCGATGAGCCACGGGACGACGTCGAGGTTGCCCGCGCGATCGCGGTGGCCGGATTGAAGGCCGCTGTTGATCGCGGCGGCACCTTCCTGACCGAACTCGACACCCTCGCCGGCATCACACCCGAAGACCCCGCCATCACCGCGCTCAGAGACTATGCGCGCACCGGAATTCCCTCGCGTGCGGAGCTTGTGCGTCAGTTCCAGGATACCGCAAGCGCCATTCTCGCAGCGGTTCACCAGCCGGATCCGAACCAGGGGCTTGCCGAACGGCTGCTCTCGAGTGCGCTTTCGGTCGTCAAGGTGCGACCGGTCGGCAATGTCGAAGGCGACACGCCGGAGGCGATCGTCGCACGAATGGAGGACAAGCTGCGAAACGGCGACCTTCAGGGTGCATCACTCGAGTGGGAGACCCTGCCGGAGACCGGCAAGGCCGCATCGGCCGACTTTGCAAAGGCCCTGAAATCCCGGATCGAGGTCGAGAAGCTGGTCGGCACCGCCATGACCAGTGCGGTCGGCGGCAACCGGGGTTGAGGAGCAAGCAATGATCCGGACACTGTTCTTCGTTCTCGCTGTTCTCATCCTCGGATTCGGCTTTGCCTGGCTCGCCGACCGACCGGGCTCCCTCTCGATTCTCTGGCAGGGTCAGTTGATCGAGATGAGTCTCACCGTCGCCGCGACGGTTGCCCTCGCGGTCATCGCTGCGGTTATGCTGATCTGGTGGCTCGTCCGCCTGCTGTGGACATCGCCGCACTCCGCACGCCGATTCTTCCGCGCACGCAAGCGGGATCGCGGTTATCAGGCACTCTCGACCGGCCTGATCGCCGCGGGCGCTGGAAATGCATTGCTCGCCCACAAGATGAGCGCGCGAGCACGCGGCCTCTTGCTGGCGGAACAGGAGCCGCTGATCCTCGTGCTCGAGGCGCAAGCGGCTGTGATCGAAGGCAGGCATGACGAAGCACGCCGTCTTTACCAGCAGATGTCGGAGGATCCCGAAACCAGAGAGCTCGGCCTGCACGGCCTCTATCGGGAGGCAAGCCGGCTCGGGGCTCACGAGGCGGCGCGCCAGTATGCGGAAACTGCCGCCGAACAGGCGCCTTATCTCCCCTGGGCCGCCAAGGCGACGCTCGAATACCGTTGCCAGTCCGGCCAGTGGGAGGACGCGATCCGCCTGCTCGACCAGCAGCGCGTGGCCCATGTTCTCAGTCGGCCGGAGGCTGACCGCCTGAAGGCGGTCCTGCTGACGGCCAGGGCCGAGGAACAGCTCGAAGGTGATCCTGCCGGCGCCCGCGACAGCGCCGTGCATGCCCTGAAACTCGCGAAAGATCTCGTTCCGGCGGCTGTCGTCGCGGCCAAGGCCTATTTGCGCGAAGACAATGTGCGGAAGGCGTCGTCGATCCTCGAGCAGACGTGGAAGGTCGCTCCGCATCCGGACATCGCCAGGACTTACGTCCGTGCCCGGGGTGGAGACAGCGCTGTCGATCGGCTGAAGCGTGCCGAGAGGCTGGATTCGTTGCGGCCCAACAACGTCGAAGGGCTCCTGATCGTCGCAGAAGCGGCGCTCGACGCCCAGGATTTTGCCAAGGCCCGTGCCAAGGCGGAAGAGGCGGCACGCATGGACGCCCGCGAGCGGGTCTATCTCTTGCTGGCCGATATCGAAGAAGCGGAAACCGGCGACCAGGGGCGTGTGCGCTACTGGATGGCCCAGGCGCTGCGCGCCCCGCGTGATCCCGTCTGGATCGCCGACGGTCACATTTCGGAGAAATGGCTGCCCCTGTCGCCCGTGACGGGTCGCCTCGATGCCTTCGAGTGGAAGGTTCCCTTCGACCAATTGGAAGGTCCGGTCGAGGAGGGCGTCGTCTCCCGAGGGGACGCCGCGATCAATGCGCTTCCGCCAGTCAAGAACGCTCAGTCGTCAACGGAGGCAGAGCAACGCGCGACAGTCGAAAAGGCCGAGAAGGCAGACATTTCGGCATCACCCAAAACGCCCGCGGAGCCGGTCCGCAAGCAGGAGCAAGCCGAAACGGCCACCCCCTTCTTCGGCCATCCGCCAGACGATCCGGGCGTGCGCGAAGGCCGGCGGCCGGCCGACGACAAGAACCGTCTACGCCTTTTCTGAAGGAAGAGAGATGCTCGAACGCCTCCAGGCCTTTTTCCAGAACCTGACACAGGCTCGCGGAAACGACACCATATCTCCCGACGACCCACGGGTCGCAGTTGCAGCCCTCTGTTTTCAGGTGATGGAAGCGGACGGCGTTGTCCACGACAAAGAGCGCGAGAAGCTCGAACAATTGCTGAAGGAGGAATACCGGCTGAACAACGAGGAGCTCCAGGCACTGCTGAAGGCGGGCCAGAGGGCCGAGAGCGAAGCCGTCGACTATTATCGCTTCACGTCCGACATCAAGCGCCATCTGGACGAAGAACAGCGGCTTCAGCTTCTCGGTATCCTCTGGGACATCGTCTACGCCGACGGCAGCCGAAGCGAGATGGAGGATCACGTGGTGTGGCGGATCGCCGACCTGCTCGGCGTCTCCGATCGCGACCGCGTGAGCCAGCGCCGCGAAGCGGTCATGCGCTCGGTTCAAGGGGCCAAGGATGCTTCATCGTCATGAGCCTCTGAGATCGCGGCAGAAGGCGCCGGTCCTGCTCGTCCTTCATCAGGAGCGGTCGAGCCCCGGAAGGGTCGGCCAGATGCTGCTGGAGAAAGGCTACCCACTCGACATTCGCAGGCCGCCTCTCGGCGACGCGCTTCCCGAGACGCTGGCCGGACACTCCGGCGCGGTCATCTTCGGTGGTCCGATGAGCGCGAACGACCCCGATCAGTTCATCCACGACGAAATCGAGTGGATCAGCATTCCGCTCAAGGAGAAGAAGCCGTTTCTGGGCATCTGTCTCGGTGCACAGATAATGGTCCGCAATCTGGGCGGAAAGGTCTCCTCCGACCGGAACAGTCTGGTCGAGATCGGTTGGTATCCGATCCGTCCGACCGAGCATGGCCGTCTGCTCATGCGTTGGCCGCAAATGGTCTATCACTTCCATCGGGAGGGCTTCGACCTGCCGCACGGATGCGAACTGCTCGCCGAGGGCGACGTCTACCGCCATCAGGCGATCCGTTACGGCGAAAACGCCTGGGGCCTGCAGTTTCACGCCGAACTCACCCGTGCCATGATGCAGCGTTGGGTCGTCCACGGAGCCCATCGCTTCATCATGCCGAACGCGCAGCCGGGCCGAGACCACCTCGAAGGCCGGATGATCTTCGATGCGCCCCTCAGGGCCTGGCTTTCGGAGTTCCTCGATCTCGTCTTCGAACCAAAGGCTCACTGCGTGTCCTGACGCATGGGCGCGTCGAGGCTATCGATGCGCCGCAGTTGCGGAAAGCCGGCGGCCCACAGGATGGCGACCGCAAGCGTTCCAGCGCCTCCGATCACGACCGCGGGTACCGCTCCGACCAGCGAGGCCATCGTGCCGGCGCGAAACTCGCCGAGCTCGTTGGAGGCGCCGACGAAGACCATGTTGACCGCATTAACCCGGCCACGCACGTCATCCGGCGTCCAAAGGGCGATAAGTGTCTCACGAACGTAAACCGACGCCATATCGGCCGCCCCCATCAGCATGAGCGCCACAATGGAGATCCAGGCTGTCTCCGAGACGCCGAAGATGATCGTGCCAGCACCGAACAATGCGACGCCGGCGAACATGAACAGGCCGGCATTGTGGCGAACCGGGAAGCCGGCGAGAACGATCGCGACGAGAATGGCGCCGATACCGGGAGCCGCGCGCAACAGCCCAAGCCCCCAGGGACTGAGCACGAGGATGTCGCGCGCGAAGATCGGCATGAGGGCGACGGCCCCTCCGAGCAGTACCGCGAAGAGATCGAGGGATATCGCGCCGAGAACGACCTTCTCGCTCCAGATGAAACGGAATCCCGCGAGTACCGTCGCCCAAGTCACCGCCTTGTTGGAGATTCTCTGCGCCGGCCGTTCTACCAGGAAGACCAGAAGCGCCGCGACAGAAAAGAAAGCCAGAGCAACCGAATAGGCAACGACGGGACTCACACCGTAAAGCAAGCCGCCTGCGACCGGACCCAGGATCGAAGCGGTTTGCCAGGAGGTGGAGTTCCACGCCACGGCGTTCGGCAAATCTTCCTCCGGGACGAGATTGGGAGCAAGCGATTGGGTCGCCGGCGCATTGAACGCGCGCTCGATCCCGAAGACGACGAGGATCGAAAACACGAGAACCGGTGAAAACGCGTCGGCGAGCGTGAGCGCGAGAAAGGATGCGCCGCAAAGAGCGCTGACGATCATGCAGGTCGCGACGATCGCTCGCCGGTTGTAGCGGTCCGCAACCGAACCGGTCACCAGGATGAGGAGCAACGCCGGCAGAAACTGAAAGAGGCCGATCAGCCCGAGATAGAAGGCGCTTTTCGTCTCGTCATACATCTGCCAGCCGACGGAGACGCTGAGGATCTGCGTGGCGAAGGCCGCGAGGAACCGCGAGAGGAAGAAGCGGAGGTAGGAGGCATGCCTGAAGGCTGCGAAACGGTCGCCGGACAGATGTGCAGACATGGTCGGAAAGCAATCCTCTCGGAAGGTGGGATTCGGCCGAAATCCGGGGGGACCATTAAGCATGATTCCCCCCGTGCCCGCCTGCAGCACTTGCCCGATAAGCTGCCAATGTCTACATGTCTGTCAACCTTGAAATGGAGACGATTATGCTGGCGTTGTTTCAAACGATCGATTTGGCTCTCAGCCTTTACACCTGGGTCCTGATCGGGAGTGCCATTTTCTCCTGGCTCTACGCGTTCAACGTCATCAACGCGAGCAACCGCTTCGTCAATTCGCTCGGAACTTTCTTCTACAACGTCACCGAGCCGGCGCTCCGACCGATCCGCCGGGTGCTGCCGGATCTCGGGGGCATCGACATTTCTCCGATCATCGTCCTGCTGATCATCTTCTTCGTCCGGTCCCTGATGTGGACGAGCATCTATCCGATCTTCGCTTGAAGCCGCCATACAGCATCCACGGCGACCACTTGCGACTGTCCGTACGGCTGACGCCGAATGCCGGGCGTGACCAGGTGGACGGCGTCGAGGTCAACGCCAACGACGAAGCGCATCTGAAGGCGAAGGTGACAGCCGTCCCTGAGAAGGGAAAGGCCAACAAAGCCCTCATCGCGCTCCTCTCGAAGGCGATCGGTGTGCCGAAGTCCTCGATTTCGGTGATATCCGGCGATACCGCCAGACAAAAAATCCTCCGGATCGACGGAGATCCGGAGGACTTGGCAAAAAAGGTCGAGGCGCTTCTGGCGCGCTGAAGCGCCTTACTTGGAAGCCTTGGCGCGCTGCACGGCTTCGAGGATGAGCTGCTTGGCGACGCTGACGTCCTGCCAGCCGCCGATCTTCACCCACTTGCCCGGCTCCAGATCTTTGTAGTGCTCGAAGAAGTGCTCGATCTGCTTCAGCGTGATTTCCGGCAGATCGGTGTAGTTCTCGATCTTGTCGTAACGCTGCGTCAGCTTGTGGGACGGCACCGCGATGATCTTCTCGTCCTTACCGGAATTGTCTTCCATGATCATCACGCCGATCGGGCGGACATTGATCACGCAGCCAGGCAGCAGCGGGCGGGTATTGCAGATCAGGACATCGATCGGGTCGCCGTCGTCCGACAGTGTATGCGGCACGAAGCCGTAGTTACCCGGGTAGGTCATCGGGGTATAGAGGAAGCGGTCAACGATGAGCGCGCCGGCGTCCTTGTCCATTTCATACTTGATCGGATGACCGCCGACCGGAACTTCGACGATGACGTTGATGTCGTCGGGCGGGTTCTTGCCAACGGCAATTGCATCGATGCGCATGTCTAACCCCATGGGTATGTTGAAATCCCGGCTGTCCTAATGGGAATCATTGCGCAATGCAACACGGCTTTGGGAGAAGGTCGCATCCGTCGGAAGGAGACGTGGTGTGGCACGCGCCGCAGTTTTTTGCATCAGTGCCTCGCTGCATGCGCCACCCGGCTGCTATAACGCCACAAACGGGGGACGCACGATGAAACCACCTATTTCTAGATTTCTGGCGGCGCTGCTGATGTGGCCGGTGATCACCCACGCGGCATGGGCCAACGACAGCACCTACACGGACCTCGATCTCGACAAGTGCCGCACGGTCGCCGAGGACGAGATGGGCGTGAGCCTGCTGTGCCGCGGGTTCGGCGAATACGACGTGCACTTCGCCGAGAGCGATCTCCGCCAAAGCATCCTCTACGGTCCGCTCGACAAGGCGCTGGAAAACGAGGTGTTCGAATCCTTCGAGGCCTTCAACCACGTGGGAAGCAAGATCGAATGGAGGCTCGACACCTCACGCAAACCAGTGGCGACAATCCTGCGCTGGTTCATCGAGAACGTCGACGACAAGGCGGGTATGCCGACGAAAGAGAGCACCGGACAGGTTCTCGTCATTTCACGCGTCGCCCAGCCGGAGGACGGGCGCGGCTGCGTCGTCGGCTATGTTGATGCGCTGTCCAATCCTGAGGCCAACGAACTCGCCCGCCGAGTGGCCGACGAACAAGTGCCAGGATTTGCCTGTGGCAGGGACAGAAGCGCGTGGTTCGGGCAACGCGGCGAAAAGAGCGGTGAACCAACGCACGTGTGGCCAGAGACTGTGCGGTAGGCTGCGGCGAACAGCAGATCTAGTGCCAGATGAAACCCAGCTTCTTCAGCTGCGCCTCGCCGAAATCCTCCATGCCCTCGACGGCGTCTACACCTCCGTTCGAGCGGAAGAATTGTGAGGCGTGGGCGCTCTCCTCGAGGCACCAGACGACGAGACCGGAGCAGCCGAGCGATTTCAGAAGACGACGCGCCTCACCGAAAAGCAGATAGCCGAGGCCGATCCCCTGGTATTCCGGGCGGATATAGATCTCGTAGATCTCGCCTTCCTGCGGCAACGCACGGGAACGGTTGAGGCCGACCGTCGCATATCCTGCGATTGTGCCCGCAACATCGACGACGAGAATCGTCGCAGGACCTCGGGTAGCCTTCCGCCACCAGGTCTCCCCTCGCCGTTCGATCATCTTTGTCAGCGCGTGGTGCGGAATGAGGCCGGCATAGGCGTGCTGCCACGAGAGGCGATGCGCCTCCGCGATGGCTGCAGCGTCCTGCGGTTCCGCAGGCCGAACATCAATCGACAACGTCTTCATAACGCCACTCTCGTCCCGTCGGGGCCATTTCGCCATTCGCCCTCTGCGCGAACGGGACATTGCCCACAGACTTTTCATCCGGACCATAGGCGAAATTTTAACGCTTTTTTAAACGGTCCGACAAGACCGGAGGATTCGTAACCACAAATAAAAACCCCGGTTTCTCGAACCGGGGTTAATGATTCATATTAGCATTATCTCATTAAGCCTGAGCGGCGCGGGCCTTGTCGAACCGCTTGCGGTCGTTGGCGTCGAGATACATCTTACGCAGGCGGATCGACTTCGGGGTGACTTCCATCAGTTCGTCGTCCTGGATCCAGGACAGCGCGCGGTCGAGCGTCATGCGGATCGGCGGGGTCAGCTTGACCGCTTCATCCTTGCCGGCGGCGCGGATGTTGGTGAGCTGCTTGCCCTTCAGAACGTTGACTTCGAGGTCGTTGTCGCGAGTGTGGATACCGATGATCATGCCCGCATAGACCTTCTCGCCCGGCTCGATCATCATCGGACCGCGGTCCTCGAGATTGAACATGGCATAGGCGACAGCCTCGCCGGCGCCGTTCGACAGCAGCACACCGTTGGTGCGGCCAGTGATCGGGCCCTTGTAGGGCTGATAGTCGTGGAACAGGCGGTTCATGATGGCCGTGCCGCGGGTATCGGTCAGCAGTTCCGACTGGTAGCCGATCAGGCCGCGGGTCGGCGCAAAGAACACCAGACGGACGCGATTGCCACCGGAAGGCCGAAGCTCGGCCATTTCGGCCTTACGCTCGGACATCTTCTGCACGACGATACCGGAATGCTCCTCGTCCACGTCGATGACGACTTCCTCGATCGGCTCCATCAACTGTCCGGTCGTCTCGTCATTGTGCATGACGACGCGCGGACGCGAAACGGCAAGCTCGAAGCCTTCGCGGCGCATGGTCTCGATCAGCACGGCCAGCTGCAATTCGCCACGACCGGACACGAAGAAGGAGTCCTTGCCTTCGGCTTCTTCGATCTTCAGCGCGACGTTGCCTTCAGCTTCCTTGAACAGGCGGTCGCGGATGACGCGGCTGGTGACCTTGTCGCCTTCGGTGCCAGCCAGCGGGCTGTCGTTGACGAGGAAGGACATGGTAACCGTCGGCGGGTCGATCGGCTGAGCGGTGAGCGGCTCAGTCACGGACGGATCGCAAAACGTGTCGGCAACCGTGCCTTTGGAAAGGCCGGCAATCGCGACGATGTCACCCGCATGGGCTTCGTCGATGGCGGTGCGCTCGATGCCGCGGAAGGCGAGAATCTTGGAAATGCGGCCGTTTTCGATCAGTTTACCATCCTGGCCGATAACCTTGACGGCCTGGTTCGGCTTGATCGAACCCGAATGGACACGACCGGTGATGATACGGCCAAGGAAGGGGTTGGCCTCGAGGATCGTGCCGATCATGCGGAACGCGCCGTCCTCATCGCCGACGCTCGGCTCCGGAACATGCTCAAGCACGAGGTCGAGCAGCGGTGCAAGGCCCTGGTCCTTCGGGCCTTCCGGATTGACGTTCATCCAGCCGTCGCGACCCGAACCGTAGAGGATCGGGAAGTCGAGCTGTTCGTCGGTTGCGTCGAGATTGGCGAACAGGTCGAAGACTTCGTTGATGACTTCTTCGTGGCGGCCGTCCGGACGGTCGATCTTGTTGATCGCGACAATCGGACGAAGACCGACCTTCAGCGCCTTGCCGACAACGAACTTGGTCTGTGGCATCGGGCCTTCCGAAGCATCGACCAGAACGATCGCGCCGTCCACCATAGACAGGATGCGCTCGACTTCGCCGCCGAAGTCGGCGTGGCCGGGGGTGTCGACGATATTGATGCGCGTGTTCTTCCATTCTACCGACGTCGCCTTGGCGAGAATGGTGATGCCGCGTTCCTTTTCCAGATCGTTCGAGTCCATCACGCGTTCTGCAACGCGCTGGTTTTCGCGGAACGAACCGGACTGCTTCAGGAGCTCGTCCACAAGGGTCGTCTTCCCATGGTCGACGTGCGCAATGATGGCGATATTGCGAAGTTTCATATTAGGTATCTCTGAGGCTGGGCGCGAAACGGAGGGGCGCCTTGTTTGTTTGGCGCGCTCATACCGTGTTTTTTGCGTTTGCGAAAGAAAAAAAGGCAAAAGCCCCGGCCACAGCCTTTTCCGAGGACCTCTGCCGCCGGTACACATCTTCGGGAGGCAGGGCCGGAAAGCCGACCCTGCCTCGAAGTCTCAGGCGCTACGCACCGGATCAAGGGTGACCTTGTAGAGCTCGTTGTCGTCGCGATCCATGAGCCGGACCGTCAGCTGCTCGCTCTGCCCGTCGATGTCGACGAGGCCGAAGAACTGCAGCCCCATCGAGGGCGGCAGGTTTTGCCCCTGTTCGGCAGTCGGCCCCTTCACGAACTTGAGTTCCGGCCCGAAAGTCATGTCGAGATCGTTGGGCCCGAACGTGCCGGCATGGAGCGGGCCGGAGACGAACTCCCAGAATGGTTCGAAATCCTGGAACTGCGCCTTGTCGGGATTGTAGTAGTGGGCGGCCGTGTAATGCACGTCGGCGGTCAACCACACTGTGTTCGTGATGCCAGCCGTCTTTATGTAGCGCAGAAGGTCGGCGATCTCGAGCTCGCGTCCCTTCGCGGGACCGTTGTCCCCTTGCGCGATCGCTTCGGCGCCCTTGCGATTCTTGAAGTCGTCCCAGACGATGAGGCCGATCGGCATGTCGCAGGCAATCACCTTCCAGGTTGCCTTCGATGCCGCAAGTTCGCGCTTCAGCCAGTTGACCTGCTCGAGCCCCATGATCCGGGCCTCGGGCGAAAGCTCCGTTTCCATGCTGTCGTGATTGGCACCACGGTAAGAGCGCAGGTCGATGAAGAAGACGTCGACGAGGGGGCCGTAGGCGATCTTGCGATAGACCCGACCCGGTTCGGCAGGTGTGTAGCGGATCGGCGTCATCTCGTGGAAGGCGCGCGCCGCACGGGCCGTCAGGAGGGAAACGGACTTTTCCGTGTACCGGTCATCGCTCGTCAGATCCTTCGATGCAGACCAGTTGTTGACGACCTCGTGGTCGTCCCACTGGAAGAACGTCGGACAGACGGCGTTGAAGTCGCGGACATGGCTGTCCAGCATGTTGTACTTCCACTGCCCGCGATACTCGGCGAGCGTCTCGGCCACCTTGCGCTTCTCATCGATCAGCACCTTATTCTTCCACACGCTGCCATCGGAAAGAGCGACCTCATCCTTCATTGCGCCGTCGGCATAGATGGTGTCGCCCGAATGGATGAAGAAATCGGGCTGATGCTTGGCCATCGTCGAATAGGTCTTCATGCCGGTTTCGTCGATGCCCCAGCCCTGTCCGGCGGTATCACCCGACCAGGCGAAACGCACCGACCGCTTCGAGGCGGGCGCCGTGCGGAAGCGACCCGTAACAGGCTCGGAAAGCGTATTGATGGAAGAGAGGTCAGCTGCGACGAAACGGTAGAAGATGTCTTGATCGGAAGGCAGTTCCGTCAACAGGCGCTTCACGGCGAAGTCACTCTCCGGCAGCGCGTCGAGCGGCGCCAGCTTGACGGCGTTGGAGAAGCTCTCGTTCGTCGCATACTCCATGAAGATGCGCGAGGGACGATCGACCCGGGTCCAGATCATGCCCGAGAACATGTCGACGTCGCCGGACTGGACGCCGTGGGTGAAGAGCGGTCGCTCCGCGGCACGAGCATAGAACGGAAGTGGCAGACCCGACGCGGCGACGACGCCGGTCGCACCTGCGGACAGAAGAAACGAACGACGCGACAGCGCCTTCAGTGACTGTGTCATGAAACCTCTCCTCGTTTGGCTGGCGGACGACCATCGCCCGCCGGCGGAAACAATCAGAGCTTCATGTCAGTCGCTTGATCCGGATATGAAAGTTACGTCACCGTTCTGTGACACTCTCGGGGTGATCTAGGCGTCACTGCCGTGGATCTCCTCCATCATCGCCAACCCCTTCTTGCGCAGCATCGCGTCGGGGTCTGGCAGTTTGCCCCGGAAAGCCCGATAGGCGTCCTCCGGATCAACCGAACCGCCGACCGAATAGATGTTGTCCTTCAGCTTCCTGGCCATCACCGTGTCGAAGGCGTCGCCGGTCTCCTCGAAAGCCGAGAAGGCATCCGCGTCGAGAACTTCCGACCACATGTACGAGTAGTACCCGGCGGAATAGCCGCCGGCGAAGATGTGCTGAAAGTGCGGCGTGGCGTGACGCATGACGATGGAACGCGGCATGCCGATCTCCTTCAAGACTTCCTCCTGCACCGCCATCGGATCGTCGACCGAGGTCCGCGTGTGGAACGCCATGTCGACCAGCGCAGAGGATGTGAACTCCACGGTATTGAAGCCGGCATTGAAGGTGCGCGCCGCCAGCACCTTGTCGAGGAGTGCCTTCGGCATCGGCTCGCCGGTCTCGTAGTGGATCGCATAGCGTTCCAGAATAGCCGGTACGGTCAGCCAGTGCTCATAGAGCTGCGACGGCAGCTCCACGAAATCGCGCGACACGCCGGTGCCGGCGACAGAAGGATAGGTGACGTTTGACAGCATGCCATGCAGCGCGTGTCCGAATTCGTGAAACAGCGTGCGCGCGTCGTCGAGCGAAAGCAGCGCCGGCTTGCCCTCTGCAGGCTTCGCGAAGTTGCAGACATTGTAGATGATCGGCATTTCACCCGTGGTGCCGTTTTTCATCGTCAGCTTGTGCTGGGAGCGGAAGGCGCTCATCCAGGCTCCCGACCGCTTGGAGGGACGGGCGAAATAGTCACCGAGGAAGAGCGCGACGAGCGTCCCGCTCCGGTCGCGGATTTCGAAGACGCGAACATCCGGATGATAGGCGGGAATGCCCTTTTTCTCGACGGCGATGATGCCGAAGAGCCGGCTGGCAACATCGAAGCAGGCATCGATGATCTTCTCGAGCTGGAGATAGGGTTTTAGCTCGGCTTCGGAGAAATCGAACTTCAGCGCCCTGATCTTTTCGGCGTAATAGCGCCAATCCCAGGGCATGACTTCGTGATTGTGCCCCTCTCCGGCGATCAGGCGGGCAATGTCCGCCTCCTCTTCTCCGGCGCGGCGGACGGCCTTCTCCCATACGGTCATCAGGAGGTGGTTCACGGCACCCGCCGTCTTCGCCATCGTATTGTCCAGCTTGAACTCGGCGAAATTCGCGTAGCCGAGCAGATCGGCCAGTTCCCGCCGAAGCGAGAGCGTCTCCCGCACGATGCCGCGATTGTCGGTTTCGCCCTCGTTCATTCCACGAGCGGTCCAAGCTCTGAAAGCCTGCTCGCGCAGGTCTCGCCGTTCGGAAAACGTGAGAAACGGCTCGATGATCGAGCGTGAGAGAGTAACGGCGTACTTGCCCTCGGCGCCGCGGTCGCGAGCGGCTGCCGCCATTGCGTCCTTGAGGAAATCCGGCAGGCCGGAAAGCTCCGCATCGGAAGAAAGCAGCAGTGACCAGTTCTTCTCGTCGGCGAGCACGTTCTGCCCGAACCTGGCCCCCATGCCCGCCAGTCGTTCGTTGATCTCGGCAAGCCTCTGCTGTTGTGGCTTCGCGAGCAAGGCACCGGACTTGACGAAACCCTTCCAATGCCGCTCTAGGACACGCATCTCCTCCACCGACAGGCCGAGCTTGTCGCGCTGCTGCCAAAGTGAATCGATGCGCGCAAAGAGTGCCGCATTCATCCCGATCTTCGAATAGTGGCGCGACAGCTTCGGCGCGATTTGCCGCTCGAGCGCCTGAATCGTTTCGTTGGTGTGGGCTCCGGCGCGATTCCAGAACAAGGCCGAAGTTCGCGACAGGCTTTCGCCGGCGATCTCCAGTGCCGAGACGGTGTTCGCAAAAGTCGGAGGCTCCGGATTACCGGCAATCGCCTCGATTTCCGCGTCATGCTCCAGGAAGGCCGCCTCGAAGGACGGCGCGAAGTCGTCCTCGGATACCGCCTCGAACCGGGGCAGCCCCTGGAAGCCGTTCCATTCGGTGAGCGCTGGGTTGAGTGTGGAAGCTGCGGCCATCTCGTATTCCCTTCATCTGGTCGCGACCGACCGGCGGGTTGGACATGGCTACCGATATGGGGCGCCGAGCGCGGACTTGGCAAGGACCGGCAGGGCAAAACTCGGCACGGTCCATGATTCTTCAAAGCCACGGCACGAATCCGGTCCCCGGGGTCGCTGCTTTGCCTCTCGTCAAATCTGGGCGGGAGGCTTATGGTCCGCACACTTGCGCCGCACCTGCTCTTCCTCGCGGCGCGCCTCCCGGGCAGACTCGAACATCGGACAGACAGCGATGGCACCACAGCGGATGAGCGAGAGCCGAACGTCATTGATCGGCGCGCTGCTGACGACCATCGGCCCCGTTTCGATGGCGATCTACACGCCGGCCATGCCTGAACTCGTGCATGCCTTCGGCACGTCGGATGCCGCCATCAAACTCAGCCTTTCGCTCTATTTCTTCGGCTTTGCCTTCGCGCAGCTTCTCGCTGGCCCATGCTCCGACGCCTTCGGACGCCGGATCGCCACGCTGTCCTTTCTCGGCGTCTACCTGCTGGGGAGCCTGGTGGCTGCCTTTGCACCGTCTGTCGAACTGCTTCTTGCCGGCCGCCTGGTGCAGGGTGCCGGCGCCTCGGTTGGCATTACCGTCTCCCGCGCCATCGTCCGAGACCAATTCACAGGTGCTGAAGCAGCGCGCATCCTCAACATGATCGGCATCATGCTGGCTGTCGGCCCGGCAGCCGGCCCGACGCTCGGAGGCCTCGCCCTTGCCCTTTCCGGATGGCAGGCCGTGTTTTTCGCAATGGTGGGTTTCGGTGTCTTCAGCTGGCTCATTGTCGCCTTCCTGATGCGCGAGACGACGAAGCCCGACCGCGCGCTCATCAAACCATCACGCCTGCTTGACGCCTATGCAACGCTCGTCACCGACATGCGGGTACTTCTCGCAGCCTTCGTGCTCGCCGGCACCGTCGGCGCCCTCTACGCCCAGTCGACGATGCTGCCCTTCATCCTGATCAAGAGGGTCGGTCTGAGCCCGGCCGAATTCGGAGTTGGAATGCTGATGCAAACCGGTTCCTTCTTTTTCGGCTCGGTTGTTCTGCGGATGCTGTCGCCTCGTCTCGGTGAAAAGTGGGCGCTTCTTACCGGCCTGGCACTCGCCGGAACCGGAGGTGCATGCATTGCCCTTTCGGTCGCTTTTGTCGACCCGAGCTTCCTTTCCATCATGGTACCGGTCGCCATATGCGCCTTTGGCATGGCCTTCGTGATTCCCTACATCACCACCGCGGGGCTACAGCCGCATCCGGCGATCGCCGGTTCGGCCGCGGCCCTGATCGGCTTCGTGCAGATGGGCTCCGGCTTTCTCGGTGGTCTTGCAGGAGCGCTGATCGGCGATCCGCTGCGGGCGTTCGGGATCGTCATTCCGGCAATGGAGTTTGTAGCAATCCTCGCCTATCTCGGCTTTCTCCGCGCAAGCCGCAGAATGGCATGAAAAAGCCTGCCACGCTCCCGCGCGGCAGGCTTTTCACAGAATCGGAACCTGTCAGTTGCCGAGGTTGCGCTTGGCGAGCGTACGCAGACGCAGTGCGTTGAGCTTGATGAAGCCGGCAGCATCCTTCTGGTCGTAGGCGCCCTGGTCGTCTTCGAAGGTGACGAGCTTGTCGGAATAGAGCGACTTTTCGCTCTCGCGGCCGATCACCATGACATTGCCCTTGTAGAGCTTCAGCGTCACCTCGCCCTCGACATCCTTCTGGCTGAGGTCGATGGCCGCCTGCAGCATCTGGCGTTCCGGCGAGAACCAGAAGCCGTAATAGATGAGCTCGGCGTAGCGCGGCATCAGTTCGTCCTTCAGGTGCGCTGCGCCACGGTCGAGGGTGATCGATTCAATTGCGCGGTGAGCGGCCAGCAGGATCGTGCCGCCAGGCGTTTCATAAACGCCGCGCGACTTCATGCCGACAAAGCGGTTTTCGACGAGATCGATGCGTCCGATGCCGTTGTCGCGGCCGTAGTCGTTGAGCTTCGCAAGAATCGTCGCCGGGCTCATGCGCACACCGTTGATCGAGACCGCGTCGCCCTTCTCGAAGCCGATCTTGATGACGGTCGGCTTGTCCGGGGCAGCTTCCGGCGAAATCGTGCGCATATGCACGTATTCCGGTGCTTCCTGCGACGGGTCCTCGAGGACCTTCCCTTCGGAAGACGAGTGCAGCAGGTTGGCATCGACCGAGAAGGGAGCCTCGCCCTTCTTGTCCTTGGCAACCGGGATCTGGTTCTTCTCGGCGAATTCGAGAAGGTCCGTGCGGCTCTTGAACGACCAGTCGCGCCACGGCGCGATGATCTTGATGTCGGGATTGAGTGCGTAGGCCGACAGCTCGAAGCGGACCTGATCATTGCCCTTGCCGGTCGCACCGTGGGCGATGGCGTCGGCGCCGGTCTTCCTGGCGATCTCGATCAGGTGCTTGGAGATCAGCGGACGGGCGATCGAGGTGCCGAGCAGATAGACACCTTCATAGACGGCATTGGCGCGGAACATCGGGAAGACGAAATCGCGGACGAATTCCTCACGGACGTCCTCGATGAAGATCTCCTTGATGCCCAGCATCTCAGCCTTCTTGCGTGCGGGCTCGAGTTCCTCACCCTGGCCGAGGTCGGCGGTGAAGGTGACGACTTCAGCGCCGAGTTCGGTCTGCAGCCATTTCAGGATGATGGAGGTGTCGAGGCCGCCGGAATAGGCGAGAACGACCTTCTTGACGTCTTTCGGAAGTGCCATGTCGAGTTCCACTTTTACAGGATAGCGGTGAGCAGAGTGCGTGTTTGGCGGCACTTTTAGCGAGATTGTCGCCGCGTGCAAGGGGAAGCGGTGCCGGAAGAGGAGTGTCAGCCTCGAACCGGACACGCGTCAAATTGGAGATTTGACCTTCCCGCCGCCATAGGCCATATCACCCCTTCACCCGATGAGCTGAGGAGATTTGCATGACAAGACTTCACCCGGCATTCAAGAAGGGGAATCTCGCTGTGGTCACCGGCGGGGCATCCGGGATCGGTTTGGCCGCCGCCAAGTACTTTGCACGCCTCGGCATGTGCGTGGTAATCGCCGATCTGGTCGGCGAGCGACTGGCCGAAGCTGAAGCCACAGTCGCCGCGCTCTCCCATAGCGGCGCAACCGACGTGGTTGCCATTCCGACGGATGTGTCGAAGCGGGAAGAGCTCGAGGCGCTGGAGCGCACCGTCGTTCAGCGTTTCGGTCGCGTCCACGTGCTGATGAACAACGCCGGAATACAGCCGGGCAGCGCCATATTCGGCCCCCAGGCCAACTGGGAGAATGTACTTGCCGTCAACCTGATGGGTGTTGTCAACGGCAGCCGCACCTTCGGCCCCGGCATGATTTCCCACGGAGAACCGGCGCTCATCATCAACACCGGCTCGAAGCAGGGTATCACCACGCCGCCCGGCGATCCAGCCTACAATGTCTCCAAGGCCGGTGTGAAGGCCTTTACCGAAGCTCTGCAGCACGAGCTGCGAAATACGCCGGGCTGCCAGGTCTCGGCCCATCTACTGATCCCGGGCTTCGTCTTCACCGCGCTTACAGCGAACGGAAGGACTGAGAAGCCGGCCGGTGCCTGGACACCGGAACAGACGGTGGACTTCATGATGGAAAGCCTCTCGAAGGGTGATTTCTACATCCTGTGCCCTGACAACGAGGTTGATCGCCGCACCGACGAGATACGCATGCTCTGGGCGGTCGGAGACATCGTCGAGAACCGCCCGCCCCTCTCCCGGTGGCATGCCGACTACGCCGACAGTTTCAAGGCCCACCTCATCGAGAAGCAAGGCTGATTGGCAAGCCGTCGCAGGCCCGGTATGGATGATGCAACAGCGTCGCCCTTCCGGGCTTTCTTCACTACGGACCCCTCCATGGATTTCATCCCGAACCTTCCGGTCATCCTCGCCTTCAGCCTGGCGATTTTCCTGCTCGCCATCACGCCCGGACCCGATATGACGCTCTGGATCAGTCGTTCGTTGCGCGACGGACGAGCGACCGGATTGATGACGCTCGCCGGTACGAGCTTCGGGATTTCGATCCATACGATGCTGGTCGCCTTCGGCATTTCCGCGTTGATCGTTGCCTCGCCGACGGCGTTCACCATCCTGAAGACGGGCGGTGCGGGCTATCTGCTGTGGCTTGCCATCCAGGCGGTGCGCCATGGTTCAAATTTCGTCGTTCGCGCCGACGGCCAGCGCCAGTCGGCTCCGGTACAGGCCTTTCTGAACGGGCTCTGGGTCAATTTGCTGAACCCAAAGGTCATCATTTTCTTCATGACCTTCCTGCCGCAGTTCGTCAGCGCCAGCGACCCGCATGTCACAGGCAAGCTGCTGTTTCTCGGCATATGGTCGATCATCCTGTCCTTGCCGATCGGGCTTGCGATCATCTTCATGGCCGACGGGCTGTCGGCATGGCTGCAAACGAACCGAAAGGTGCTGCGCGCCATCGACTATACTTTTGCCGGCGTCTTCTCGATTTTCGCGGTGAAGATCTTCTTTACGCAGGCGCGCTGAGGAGCAAATGAAAATGGCACCGGGCGAAAGCCGGGTGCCATTATCGGGAAAACAACTGCTGTAGATCAGCCGATCAGCAATTCGTCGTCATCGAGTGTCTGCCCGCGAATCTTGCGGAACATCGCGATCAGATCTTCAACCTGCAGGTCCTTGCGGCTGTCGCCTGAGACGTCGAGCACGATCTCACCGGCGTGCAGCATGATCGTCCGGGTGCCGTAGTCCAGCGCCTGACGCATGGAATGGGTGACCATCAGCGTCGTGAGCTTCCGTTCCGCAACGATCGACTGGGTGAGCTCCATGATGAACTCGGCCATGCCCGGATCAAGCGCCGCCGTATGCTCGTCGAGCAATAGGACTTCCGAGCCGGCGAGCGTCGCCATGACCAGCGAGACGGCCTGCCTCTGCCCTCCGGAGAGCAGATCCATGCGGTCGCCCATGCGGTTTTCCAAGCCGAGATTGAGTGCGGCGATGCGATCCCTGAACTCGGCCCGGCGATTACCACCGAGAGCGTCCGCCAATCCCCGGCGCTTCCCGCGCATGGCTGCAAGAGCCAGGTTTTCCGCGATACTGAGTGCACCGCAGCTTCCCGCCAGCGGATCCTGAAAAACGCGTGCGACCAGCCCCGCGCGCTGCGCCGTCGTTTTTCGCGTCACCTCGGTACTGCCGATCGTGACGCGGCCGCCGGTCGGAAGGACGTCGCCGGCGAGCACACCGAGAAGGGTCGACTTTCCTGCACCGTTTGAGCCGATGACGGTGACGAACGAACCTGTTTCGATGGAAAGGCTGACGCCCGAAAGCGCCTGCTTCTGAAGCGGCGTGCCGCGACCGAAAACGACCTGGATGTTTTCGAGCGAGATCATGACGAGGCTCCTCCGCGACGCAGCCTCGGAAGAACAAGCGCGACGGCGACGAGTACGGCGGTAACGAAATTGAGGTCGGACGCCTTCAGACCGAGCACGTCGGAGGACAGGGCAAGCTGAATGGCGAGGCGGTAAGCGATCGAACCGACAATACAGCCGATGAGCGCTATCAGCAGACCACGGTTCCCGAACAGGGTCTCGCCGATGATAACGGCAGCGAGGCCCACCACGATGGTTCCCACACCCGAGGTGACGTCGGCAAAGCCGTTCGTCTGCGCGAACAGCGCTCCACCGAGCGCGACGAGCGCGTTGGAGATCGCCATGCCGAGATAGATCTGGCTACCGGTCGAGACACCCTGCGCCCGCGCCATGCGCGGATTGGCGCCTGTCGCACGCATCGCAAGTCCCGCGTCACTCTCCAGAAAACGCCAGACGAGGAAAACCGCGAGGCCGACCAAGACGAAAAGGAACAGTGGGCGAACGTGGTAGTCGGAGAGGCCGAGCCCGTAGAAGGGCGTGAGCATCGTGTCCTGATTGAGCAGCGCGACGTTCGGCTTGCCCATGACGCGCAAATTGACCGAGAACAGCGCGATCATCGTCAGGATCGAGGCAAGCAGGTTGAGGATCCTGAACCGGACGTTGAGCACCGCAGTCACCAAGCCGGCAATGGACCCGGCCACCATCGCAATGGCCGTCGCCAGCCAGGCATTCAGCCCCGCAATGATGAGAACGGCAGCGACGGCTGCCCCGAGAGGAAACGATCCGTCGACGGTAAGATCCGGAAAATCGAGGACGCGGAAGGCCAAGTACACGCCGATAGCGACAAAGGCGAAAACCAGGCCGAGCTCGACGGCACCCCAGAAGGCGATTTGGCTCACGGCAGTCAGTCCTTGTACAAACCCGGCGCCTGCGGCACGGGCAATGAGCAAGGCCGCCTTTGTGGCGGCCTTGCGTAAGATTGGCTTATTCGATGATCTTGGTCGCCCGCTTTACGATGCTTTCGGAGAACTCGACCCCCATCTTGGCGGCCGCGGACTTGTTGATGACGAGATCGGTGCCGGCCGCAACGCGAACCGGGATGTCACCAGGAGCCTCGCCCTTCAGAACACGGGCAACGATCTCGCCGGTCTGCTTGCCGACATCGAAGTAATTGAAGCCGATGGCCGCGAGGGCGCCGCGGGCGACCGAGTCGGTATCACCGGCATAGAGCGGGATCTTGGCTTCCACCGCCACACCCACCGCAGCCTCGAGTGCCGAAACGATAGTGTTGTCCGTCGGGATGTAGATTACGTCGGCGCGGCCAACGAGCGCACGGGTCGCCCCCTGCACCTCCGCCGACTTGGTGGCGACGGATTCGACGACCGCGAGGCCGGCCTTCTCGGCTTCCGTCTTCAAAGCCGCAAGCGTGGAAACGGAGTTGGCTTCGGCGGAATTATAGATGAAGCCGATCGTCTTGGCGTTGGGCGTGATCTCCTTGATCAGCGCGACGTGGTCGGCAACCGGAGACATGTCGGAAAGGCCGGTGACGTTGCCGCCCGGCTTCTGCATATCCTTGACGAGCTGCGCACCGAGCGGGTCGGACACGGCCGTGAAGACGACCGGAATGTCACGCGTAGCAGCGACGACCGCCTGTGCCGACGGCGTGGAGATCGGAACGATCACGTTCGGGCTCTCGCCGATGAACTGCCGCGCGATCTGAGCCGCGGTGCCCGGATTGCCCTGGGCGGACTCGTAGAGGAACTTGAGGTTCTCTCCTTCCTTGAAGCCGGCTTCCGCCAGCGCTTCCTTGACGCCGTCGCGAGCAGCGTCGAGCGCCGGATGCTCGACGATGGCCGTAACGGCAACCGTCACTTCGTCTGCACGGACCGGCATCGCAAGGGCCGTGGCGGCTACGAGGGCAAGTACGAGAGCGCGCATGAGTTATCTCCAATCTCTGTCGCTTACTGGCGGCCTTCTTAGGCAGATGAACGCACGAAATCAATCGCGAACCAACCGCCGCAGCACGGATTCGCGCGCCAAAACGTCGCCTTTTCGGCCTGTCGGAGAGTTTTTAGTCGTCTTCGCCGTGATTGGCGATCATCATCGCCTCGAACGCCAGTCGCTCCGTCTTGCGCATGCGTTCGGACTCGGATTTGAGCTGCCCGCAGGCAGCGAGAATATCACGGCCGCGCGGCGTGCGGATGGGTGAGGCGTATCCCGCCTGATTGATGAAGTCGGCGAACTTTTCGATCTGCTCCCAGTCGGAACACTGGTAATTCGTGCCTGGCCACGGATTGAACGGGATCAGGTTGATCTTCGCGGGGATACCCTTGAGCAATTGCACCAGTCCCTTGGCGTCCTCCAGGCTGTCGTTGACGTCCTTCAACATCACGTACTCGAAGGTGATGCGACGGGCATTCGAAAGACCCGGATAGGCGCGGCAGGCAGCCATCAGCTCCTTCAGGGGATACTTCTTGTTGATCGGAACCAGCATATCGCGGAGCTCGTCGCGCACCGCGTGCAGCGAAATCGCCAGCATGACGCCGATCTCCTCGCCCGTCCGATAGATTTCCGGAACGACGCCGGACGTCGAAAGCGTGATGCGCCGCTTGGAAAGCGAAAGTCCGTCGCCGTCGGAAGCGATCAGCAGCGCACGCTTCACCTCCTCGAAGTTGTAGAGCGGCTCGCCCATGCCCATCATCACGACATTGGTGATCTTTCGGTCGCTGGAGGGCAGCATCGCGCCGACAGGAACATTGCGGTCGGGGAAATCACCCAATCGGTCGCGCGCCAGCAGCAATTGCGAGAGAATCTCTTCGGAGGTAAGATTTCGCACCAGCTTCTGCGTTCCGGTGTGGCAGAAGGAACAGGTGAGTGAACAGCCGACCTGGCTCGATATGCAGAGCGTTCCGCGACCTTCCTCAGGGATATAGACGGTCTCCACCTCGACAGGGCGGCCGGCGCCGCGTGGCGGAAAACGCAGCAGCCACTTACGGGTCCCGTCGTTCGAGACCTGCTCCTCGACGATCTCCGGCCGGGCGATCGTGAAATTCGCCTTGAGCATGTCGCGCATGTCCTTCGCGACATTGCTCATGGCGTCGAAATCGGAGATGCCGCGGACGTAGATCCAGTTCCATATCTGCGCAACACGCATCTTGACTTGCTTTTCGGGCACACCCTTGTCGCGCAACGCAGCAGCAAGCTGCTCCCGGTCGAGACCGATCAGCGACGGCTTGCCGGAGATCGCGTCCTCGACCGGCGCGAGCGCGGCCTTGGGTTTGCCTGAAATCACAGCGTCGAGAGAAGCCATACCGTTTCACCTCACGCGCCACGCATCACCCGCGATCATGTCGTTGCGGGCGTGCTGGCCGTCTAGTTCCTGTAGAGTACCACCGGAGGAATTGGATTTATCCGGACCATATAGGTTTTCCGGCGGCCCTTTACCACCAAACGCGGTCGGCGTCATCCGGAATATGGAACAGCTTTATCGACGCCCAAGAAACGACGTAACGGGAAGACAGCAGAAGCCGGCTTCCCGTTGCGGATAAAACAGTCATGTGCGCGTCGCACCGGAGTTACTTGCAGTTCTCGATCTTGCTGAGCGCCGCCGAGATGCCTGAAAGGGAGTAGGTGTAGGACGTCGCGGTCCCCCGGGCAGAGGTCGCCTTGACCGTCATCGACGAGCCGCCCTTCATAGCGGCGACGAGGGCCGGTTCCTCAGCGGCATTCTCGACCCAGGCCGCTTTGTCCTTGGTGAACATCACGAAGTTCTTGCTGTCGATGGTGACGTTCACCTTCGAGCCGTCCTTGAGCTTGTAGCCCACCATCGCCTGCGGCTCATAGGAGATGTTCTGGCCGGGACGCTGCGAGACGATGAAGAAAATGTCACCATGGTCGACCGCCGCGGGTTCCTTGGCGGTCGGGACCGACAGTACGTAACACACCGTTCCGCCGTTCGCCTTGTAGGAATACGCCCCCCATGCCTTGAACTGCTCGATGCGGGTCGGCGCCTGAGCGGTGGCTGTCCCGTAGCCTGCCAGCACGATTGCCAATGCGGTTGCGATACGTCTTACAAACATGTTGTCCTGCCGCTTACGTTTCCGTCCAAGGCCCGACCGTGCGCCGAGCCATTATCTTAAAACCTGATTCAGTTTGACTTAATTTAGGTTACTAAACCGTCAACAAGGCATCCAATCTCGTCGCCGAAGGCAGCATTTCAGCCAACCAGACCGAATCTGGATCGTCCGCATCATCTGACGGTGAGTACTACCCCAGCACTCTGATCACAACAGAACAAATCCGGCGAGAGTTTGTCCTTTCCCGCCAACGGCACGGTCGAGCCCACGACGCGGGCATCGGCACCCGACCGTTGCTCGGGTTATCACCCGACGGCGACGCCCGGTTCGTCGGCGAGCGCGCGATCTGCCGCTTCGTAATGCTGCTCCCGGATGTGACTGCTTATCAGCGCAAACGCCGTCGTCAATACCGCAATGTCGTCAGTGAAGCCCACGACTGCCAGCATGTCGGGGATCGCATCGAAGGGGAGTACGAAATAGCCGAGAGCCGCCAAAAGTATGCCACGCACCCGCAACGGGGTCTGTCGGTCGGTGGCGCAGTAATAGGCAGCGACGACATCACGTCCGAACGGCAGTTGGCGTATGGCCTTGCGCATGGTCGGCCAGAACCTTGCTCTGACGGTCTTTTCCTGGCGTTCCTGGGCTTCTTCGTCGCCTGGCAGCAGGATCTCGCCGATCTTGATATCGTCCATTGTCCGTCCTCGCATTCTGCCAACGATATGGGAAAGGGTGCGCGGAATTCAATTCCCCTCGCCATCGCGGCGGGCGACCCGCTCACGGCTATCCGGTCGCGTGGCGGCACGCAAACGCAGCCGACCTCGGCTGACGATGGTCCGAGTCCATGTTGCGGAAACAACGGCCTCCGGCCGACTAAAACATGCTCTTTGCCGGCTGCGAGTCCCTGCCAGAAAAGCTTGCGACCGAATGGGCTTCATGAAGCGGGAATACTTCCTCGGTCAGATACGGCCCACCTCCGACGGATTCCTTCGAGGAGAGCAGGACAAAACGCGAGACGAGGAAGGGTCCGGTGTGGAAATCGCCCCGCCCGGAAAGGTAGTGAACGACGTCGTCTACCCTCGACGACTTGAGTCGGGCCAGCGTCACGTGCGGACTGAACTTTCTCGGATCCGGCGGCAGGCCGATACGCTGGCAGATGCGCTCGATCTCCGCCTGCAGCGCATACATTTCGGGCGCTGGAGAAACGCCGGCCCAAATCGAATGCGGCTTCTTCGAGCCGAACGAACCGATGCCGCTCAGGCTCAAGAGGAATTCCGGCCGATCGATACGGTCCAGCCGGTCGACGATCTCGTCCGCCGTCCGTCCGTCGACGTCCCCGATGAAGCGCAAGGTGATGTGGTAGTTCTCCACGTCGATCCAGCGAGCCCCGGGGAGCCCGCCACGCAACAGGGAAAGGCTGAGAGCCGCATTACGCGGAATTTCGAGGGCAGTGAACAGTCTCGGCATGGCGAGCTCTCCCCGAATCTCTTGCAGATAACAATAGCGAATCACGCAATGCCGATCCGCGCAACCCCCTAATTTGTGTCTGAGGCAATGCGATCGAGGAAGCGCTCCACGGCGGGCAGCATCCGCCGGGTGATGACCGCAATCCCTTTGGCGTTGGGGTGCATCCCGTCGTCTATCTTCAGACCGGCCTCAGTCACCACGCCATCGAGAAGGAACGGATAGAATTCCAGTCCGTACTTGTCGGCCAATCGCCTGTAGATCGGATCGAACCGTTCCCGATACTCCGTCCCCATGTTCGGCGGAGCAAGCATGCCGACGAGAAGAACCTCGATCCCGCGCTTGCGCAACCGGCTCACGATCTCGTCGAGGTTCCTCTCCGTCTCTTCCGGCGCTATGCCGCGTAAGGCGTCGTTGGCGCCCAACTCCAGAATGACGCCGTCCGTCCCGTCAGGAACGGACCAATCCACGCGCGCCAGTCCCGCAGCGGACGTATCGCCGGATACGCCGGCATTCGTAATGACGATCTTGCGGCCGGCAACAGCCAGGGCCTTTTCGAGTTGCGCGGGAAGTGCGTCTTCTGGAGGCAATTGATAGCCGGCCATGAGGCTGTCGCCAAAGCCGACGATTTGCACCGGGTCATCCTCCGCCTCGAGGGGGCTGGACATCAGCGTGACAACGAAGGCCAGAGCGGCAAAAAGGGGGATCGCTGCTTTAAATCTCATGGTGCCTTCCCTAAATTGACCAGAGCCCGCGGCAGAACGGCAGATCGGTCCTGCAGGTGATACTCAACATATAGGGCGAGCGCGCGTGGGAAAAACAATCATCGAAGTAAAGAAGGCCGACCTGACGCTCGGAAGCGCGGCGGCGGCTGTCCACGTGCTGAAGGGGATCGATCTCGTCATCGACCGCGGCGAGGCAGTCGGGATCGTCGGCCCGTCCGGATCGGGCAAATCGACGCTTCTCATGGTGCTGGCCGGTCTCGAGCGGCTCGATCGGGGTGAAATCTTCATCAACGGTGCGGCGCTCCATGATTTGAACGAGGATGCGCTGGCGGATTTCCGTGGCCGGAACATCGGCATCGTTTTTCAGTCGTTTCACCTGATCGCCAACATGACGGCGCTCGAGAACGTCGCGGTGCCGCTCGAACTCGCAAACGTCCGCAACGCGTTCGACATAGCCCGGCGTGAGCTTCAGGCGGTCGGCCTCGGCGAGCGTCTGAGCCACTATCCGGGACAACTCTCAGGCGGCGAACAGCAGCGCGTCGCCATTGCCAGAGCGCTCGCACCGTCGCCGGCGGTACTGATCGCCGACGAGCCGACAGGTAACCTCGACACCGAGACCGGTCGCCAGATCGCCGATCTCCTTTTCGCCAAACAGGCCGAGCGGGCCATGACGTTGCTGCTCGTGACGCACGATCCGCTGCTGGCGGCGCGCTGCTCGCGGCAGGTCAAGGTGATGTCGGGTGTGATCGTCGAGGACCGGTCACGCGAGCGGCTTGAAGAGCGACTGCCGGCATGAAAGCATTTCTTCCTCGGCTTCGCGTGGCTTTCAGGATTGCAGTCCGCGAGTTGCGCGGCGGGTTGCGAGGCTTCTACATCTTTCTCGCCTGCATCGCGCTGGGCACGGGGGCGATCGCGGCCGTCAATTCCGTCTCCACCGCGATCACGGACGCCATCGCCTCGCAAGGCCAGGCGCTGCTTGCAGGAGACGCGCGCTTCGAACTGAACAACCGCGAAGCCACACCGGAGGAACGACGTTTTCTGGACGAACTCGGGACAGTCGCGGTGTCGACCGTCCTGCGTTCGATGGCGCGATTGCCCGACGGCTCTGACCAGTCGCTGGTCGAAGTGAAGGCCGTCGACCAACTCTATCCGCTTTACGGCACCTTCGCATCCAACCCGCCGATGCCTCTCGCCGAGGCGCTCGCAGAAAGGGACGGCGTCTTCGGAGCGCTGGCGGCACCTCTCCTGCTCGAACGCCTCGGCCTTGCACCCGGCGACGAGCTTCTGGTCGGCAAGGCCCGCTTTCGCATCAACGGCGTGATTGCAGCGGAACCGGATGCCATCTCCGACGGAATGGGATTTGCACCCCGTCTGCTAACGAGCCTCGACGGTCTCCGCGCGTCCGGCCTTGTGGAGACTGGCAGTCTGGTCGAGCATGCCTACAAGATCCGGCTGCATGACACCCAGCTCTCACCCGCAGATCTGCGGAAAAAGGCCCAGAAGACGCTGCCGAATGCCGGCTGGTCGATCCGCACCAGCGACCGGGCCGCTCCGGCATTAAGCGAAAACATCGCGCGCTTTTCGCAGTTCCTCACTCTGGTCGGCCTCACCGCCCTGATCGTCGGCGGAGTTGGTGTCGCCAATGCCGTCCGTGCGTTCCTCGACAGCAAGCGCGTGGTGATCGCCACCCTGAAATGCCTCGGGGCTCCGGCGACGGTCGTCGTTTTGGTCTATTTCATCCAGATCGCCATCATCGCGGCCTTCGGCATCGCCGGCGGCCTCGTCGTCGGGATCGCGGCACCGATGATCGCGGCACAGTATCTCGCACAGGTACTGCCGATCCCCGTCGCTCCGACACTCTATCCAGGCGCACTCGCGCTCGCATCGCTGTTCGGCATGCTGGTCACGCTTGCCTTTTCCATCCTGCCCCTCGGTCACGTCCGCGAGATACCGGCAACCGCTCTCTTTCGGGAACAGGGCCTGGAGGCCGGCGGCTGGCCCTCGCGCGCCTACGTCTTCGCGGCCGCGCTTCTATTTGCCGCCCTCGCGGCGCTGGCGATCGGCGTCTCCGAAGATCGCTGGATTGCGGCCCTCTTCCTGGTTTCGATGGCCGTCGGCTTCGTCGTCCTGCGCTTCGTGGCGCTCTTGATCGCGCTGGCAGCGCGGCGTGCCCCTCGTCCGTCGTCTGCGGCCCTGCGTCTTGCGATCGGCAACATCTATCGCCCGGGAGCCCTCACGCCCTCCGTGGTTCTTTCCCTCGGGCTTGGCCTTACGCTCCTCGTCGCGCTGGCGCTCATCGACGGAAACCTGCGCCGAGAACTAACCAGCAGTCTCCCGGAACGGGCGCCGAACTTCTTCTTCGTCGACATCCAGAAGACCGAGTTGGAGGACTTCCGTCGTCTTCTCGCCACTCGCTCGCCGGCGGGCCGCGTCGAGGAGGTTCCTATGCTGCGTGGTCGCATTCTCGCTTTCAACGGCACGGACGTGACGAAGATGGAGGTACCGCCTGCCGGGCGATGGGTGCTTCGTGGCGACCGCGGCATCACGTATGCGGAGGCGTTGCCCGGAAATGCAACGGTGACTGCCGGCGATTGGTGGCCGGCAAACTACACGGGCGAACCTTTGGTGTCCTTTTCTGCGGAAGAGGCGGAACAGCTTGGACTGAAGATCGGCGATACGGTGACCGTCAACGTCCTTGGACGAAGCATCACCGCCCGGATCGCCAATTTCCGCAAGGTCGACTGGGAATCGCTTTCCATCAATTTCGTGATGATCTTCTCTCCGAACACCTTTGCCGGTGCACCGCACACGTGGTTGGCGACGCTCACGCTGCCCGACGCAACGAGCGCAGAGGAAGCTGCCATATTGAAAGCGGTAACCCGCAGTTATCCGACCATCACAAGTGTGCGGGTCAAGGACGCGCTGGACGTCGTGGAACGGCTGGTCGGCCAGTTGGCGACGGCAATCCGGGCAGCGGCCGGAATTGCGCTCGTCACCTCGGTCCTTGTTCTGTCGGGGGCTCTGGCGGCCGGAAATCGCGCGCGGACCCATGACGCGGTCGTATTGAAAACCCTCGGCGCCACGCGAGGCCTGCTGATCCGCGCGTTCACCTACGAGTACCTTCTCCTCGGCGCGACAACCGCCGCTTTCGCGCTCGCAGGCGGCGGCGCGGCGGCCTGGTACGTCACCGCCCGGATCATGAATCTCCCGTCATCGTTCCTTCCTGCCGTGGCTCTGACGACACTCGCACTTTCTCTCCTGATTACGGTCGGCGTCGGATTGACCGGAACCTGGCGAATACTGGGACAGAAGGCCGCTCCCGTGCTGCGAGAACTCTGAAAGCCTTCATCCTCGTATCGCGCGCGATCGAAGCTCCCCGTTTTTTGAGGACGCCTGCTCTTGTAGCAAAGCCCGGAAAACCTCATATTGTCCACAGGCATGCTGAGCTTCGCAGCGGCGCCTCGGGATCATGACCCGACACCGTATCCATTCCGAAGCTTGAAAAGAGGAAACAATGGCTGAACTTCGTAACTACCAAAGCCGGACGGGCGGCAACGCTCAGTCGGCCACGATGATCGACGAAGGCCTTCGCGCCTATATGCTGAAGGTCTATAACCTGATGGCACTCGGCCTGGCGATCACGGGAGTTGCAGCGTATCTGAGCTTCAATCTCGCCGTCGATAACGGTCAGCTGACGGCATTTGGTCAGGCGATCTATGTCAGCGGCCTGAAGTGGGTTGTCATCTTCGCGCCGGTCGCGCTTGTCTTCTTCATGAGCTTCCGCATTCATGCGATGAGCGTCGCGGCCGCACAGCTTACCTTCTGGATCTACGCCGCCCTTATGGGCCTGTCGCTGTCCTCGATCTTTCTGATCTACACCGGACAGAGCATCGTACAGACCTTCTTCGTGACGGCCGCATCTTTCGGCGCACTGTCGCTCTATGGCTACACGACCAAGCGTAATCTCTCCGCGATGGGTTCGTTCCTGATCATGGGGCTGTTCGGCCTCATCATCGCGAGCCTCGTGAACCTGTTCCTGGCCTCCTCGGCTCTCGACTTCGCGATCTCGGTCATCGGCGTGCTGATTTTTGCAGGCCTCACCGCTTGGGACACGCAGCGGATCAAGGAATCCTATTACGAAGCCGACAGCAGCGATGCCGCAGGCCGCAAGGCGATCATGGGCGCGCTGCAGCTCTACCTCGATTTCGTCAACCTGTTCCTGTTCCTGCTGCGCTTCCTCGGTAACCGCGAGTAACGGCGGGTATAGGCTGTAACAGACAAAACCCGCTGGTTGCGCCAGCGGGTTTTTCATTGTCGAACGATGTCGGCCTCAGGACCACCTTACCGCGGCGGCGATGCTTTTGGTGAGCCAATACGAGGCGCCGGGTCGATCAAGGCGCCCGGCTCGTTGACCCTGGCTTCGGTTATCCGCTGCACGATCTCAGCCGCTCCGATGTGCCGGCCTTCCTTGTTGTAGAAGCTTCCCTTGACCTGAATTGTAGCGGCCAAGGCGGCTATGAAATCGTGAAGAAGCTGCTCGTCGACCGGTTCAGGATTGGTCCAGAACGCATCGAGACTTCCTTGATGTGTCAGTCCCGGGATGTCGTACACGGCACAGCCGAGGGCAATCGTCGGCTTCAGTTTTCTGATGCTGTGAATGCCAACCGTCGAGTTGACGACGACGGTACCCGACGACTGCCGGAGGATCGCATCCAGATTGCCTTGTTCGATGAACATGACCCGTTCGGAGACGCCATACTTCTCGGCGATCCGCGCGATCCTTTTGCCCCACCGCTCCAGCCCGTTGTCGAGCGGATGCTGCTTGAATACGAGAGCATGACCGACAGCGGCGTGCGCCGCGAATGACGCGATGACCTCATCCAGCATCTCCTCCAGATGTCTGTAGGGGGAGTTCGCCCGGATTTGATAGTCGCTCTGCAGCTGAAGGGCGACGATGAAGAACGGCACATGACCGTTCTCGAAGAGCTCGGGTGGGGTCGTGCGGGGTCGATGAACCCACCGCACGAGCCAGGGCAGATAGTCGATCAGCGCCGAGTAGTACTTGTCCGCCGTGTAGAGAGGGAAGAAGACGCGACCGAAGAATGCCGTAAGGTTGTAGAAGACCTCATTGAACGCCTCCTGCCCGAACGTGTGTGGATAGCGGACATGGAGGTCGGGCGCATTGACCTTTTCCGCGATCGCTCTCACCGCGGCTGGATCATTGGGAAAATGGGAGAGATGGCCCATACCGTCGCGTTCGAGCGTGATCCAGTCGGGTCTCAGGTAGCCGAACTCCACCGCGTGACAGCGGACGCCGAGCCTCGCTCCAACTTCGCAGGCGACCTTGTGATAAGGCAGCTGGTCTGCGTAGTAGAGAATGTCGGTGACATTCTCCCGGCGGATCAACGCTTCGAGAAAAGCCGGCCAATGCTTCAACGAGCGGCGGTAGTTGATCGCGCCTCGCTTCAGCCAATAGACTTGGTCACCGAGCGAAAAGTTGACGCGGTGCGTCGGCACGCCCGCCTTCTCGAAGGCCTCGGCCAATTCTCGCCAAAAGACTGAAGGAGGCCCCTGCAGAAATAAGACAACGGGCCCATTAACCGACCGCTGCATCAGACGGCAGGTCCGAGGCTGGAAATATGCGATACCATTACGTCTTATCCGCTAAAACCGAGCTTTTATCGCTCTCGTTAGGTGACTATAAGAGGCCGGTCAAGGACGAACAAGCTTGCAGGTCGGGATCATGCACCGTTTGACACTCCTCATTCTGCAGGGACCCGCCTCGCCGTTCCTCAAGGAGGTCGCGAGAGAAGCCGAGGCTCTCGGCGCGCGTGTCTTCAAGATCAATTTCTGCCTGGGAGACACTGTCTTCTGGTGGCCGCGAAAGGCTGACTGGTTTGCCGGCCCGAGCGAGGATTGGCCCGGCTTTCTTCATGACTATCTTCGTCGTAACGACATCACCGACATACTGATGCTCGGGGATGGCCGCCCGAAGCACGCCGCCGCGGTGGAGGCCGCACGCGAGGCGGGTGCCAGGGTGCACATTCTGGAACACGGCTATCTCCGCCCCGACTGGCTCACCATCGAGCCGGAAGGCATGTCCGGACGTTCCTGGTTTCCGCGTGACGCCTCCGCGCTTCGTGCCCTTGCCGATGGCATGCCAGCCGTGGACCTGCGCAGCCACTTCAGCAGCAGTTTTCTCACCTATGCGCTCTACGACCTTGCCTACCATATCCCCAACGTCCTGCTGGGTTGGCTGCTTCATCCCCATTACCGGACGCACGGGCCTGTCCACCCGGCGGTGGAATACGCCGGTTGGATCAGAAAGGGACTGACCTCCCGCCGTCGGCGCAGGCAGGCACAGGAAGTGCAGCGGGGCTATCTGCCAAAGGAAACGTCGCCACCTCGGTATTTCCTGTTTCCGCTACAACTGCCCGGGGACTACCAGATCCGAATCCATGCCCCGTTCGGCGACCATTTCGAGATCGTAGCCGCAACGATCGCATCTTTCGCGCGTGAGGCGCCACTTGAAGCACGGCTGCTGTTCAAGATCCATCCGATCGACAACGGACTGAGCGGATGGACCGGGTTCATCGCCGGAGAAGCCAAGCGTTATGGCGTCGACAATCGCGTTGACGTCATCGATGGCGGTGACCTCGAAAAGCTGATTACCAGCGCGGCCGGAATTGTGACGGTGAATTCGACCGTCGGCCTTTCGGCTGTCATGGCAGGCAAGCCAGTGATCACTCTCGGTGCCGCGATCTACGACATTGCCGGCGTCACCCATCAGGACAGCCTCGCAAGCTTCTGGAGAGCACCGCAAGCGCCGCAAGCCGGAATGCCTCAGGTGCTTGCAAAAGCACTCGTTGCGACAACCCAGGTTCGCGGCGGTTTTCTCGGCGCGGAAGCAATCGCTATCGGAGCGCGCAATGTCGTGGAGCGCATTCTTGAGCCCTCCCCCGCCCTCGAGCGGCCATCTGCAATCGCAAACGCCTACCGTTACCAGCCGGAACTGGAACGGGCGCCGGTCACCGCACCCTGACTCGCTTGCGCTCGAACCACCAGTAAACGAACGGTCGCACGACAGAGCCGAAACGGCCGAGCAGGAAGATGGTCGTGGTGAAATAGACCGTACGCTCATTTCGGTCCAGCGCCCGGACGATCCTCGCGGCGACGGCCTCCGCACTCCAGGCACCGCCGGCCTTCATCATCGCTTCTGCCTCAGCGGGACGCACCAGGCGCTCGGCGGCAAGTTGGGGCGTATCGGTGTCTGGCGGAAAGCAGATCGAGACGTCGATCCCGTGAGCCGCAGCCTCAAGGCGCAACGCCTCGACGAAGCCGAGGAGGGCCGCCTTTGAAGCACAATAGGCGGCATAGCCGAAGATGCCGATGAGCGCGGCTCCAGAGGACACCAGAAGGATCTTGCCCTGCCCGCGCGCCTTCATCCCGGCATAGACCGCCCTGACGGCGTTGACGGCCCCGACCAGATTCGTGTCGATCTGCCGTCGGAAATCCTGCGCCTCCTGCAGGTGGAATTCCGATGGCGCCACGACACCCGCCGACGCAACCAGGATGTCGCACGCACCGTGTGTTGCCTCTGCCGTCGCGATGACGTTCTCAAGCTGGATTTCGTCGGCAACATCCGCCTGCCCCAGATGAATGCGCTCGTGCGGGCAACCGGTTTCGGCGCATAGACGCTCCCGCGCTGCGGTCAGTCTGGCGGCATCTCGACCGACAAGGGTGACGGCACTCCCCCGCTGCAGATAGCAGCGCGCGACGGCAAGCCCTATGCCACTCGATCCACCTGTTATGATGACGTGAACCATCGGCCTTTCGATCCTCAAGCCTGCCAAACGCGGCCCCGAGATGCAGCGTCAGGCTTTGCCGAGCTTCGCCATCAACTGGCCGACATCCACCGACGCTAGCCCGAAATTCTGCTGCTTCAGTCTCTCGAGGATGGTCGCCGTCAGATCAACTGCACGGGCGATCTGATCTTCTGTGTGTGCGCTTGTGATGAAGAAGCGCAGCCGAGCCAATCCTTCGGGCACCGCCGGATGAATGATGGGCAGGACATTGACGCCGGCTTCATACAGCTCGTTCGACAGCTGTACGGCACGAAGCGAATCCGCAACCAGCACAGGAACCACCGAATAGCCCTGGCTCAACCCCGTATCGAGTCCGCGCTTCCGGGCCAGTTCGAGGAACAGCTGGCTGTTCCGCCGAAGATCCTGCGTTCGTTGCGGTTCGGCCCTAAGAACCCCGAGGCTGGCGATGGCCGCACCGGCAAGAACCGGAGCGAGGCCGACACTGTAGACGAAGCCACCGGCCTGGGCCTTGAGCAGGGTGACCAAAGCCTCGCTGCCTGCGATGTAACCACCGCAGCTGCATGTCGTCTTCGAGAGCGTTCCCATCCAGATGTCGACGGAAGTCGGGTCGACGCCATAATGCTCGAACACACCTCGACCACTGTCCCCGAGCACACCGAGCGAATGGGCCTCGTCGAGCATCAGCCAGAAACCGTATTGTTCCTTGAGGCGCAAGAGACCGGGAAGGTCCGCGACGTCGCCATCCATCGAGTAGATGCCTTCGGCGATCACCAGTATCCGTTCATACTGGTCGGCGAGCGACTTCAGGACACGCTCCAGGTCGGCAACGTCGTTGTGCTTGAAGAAGCGACGAGTCGCCCCCGACAGCTTCACGCCTGCGAGCCCACTGTTGTGCATGAACTCGTCATGGATCACCAGATCGCGCGGCCCCATGAGGCAGCTGATGGCCGCCACGTTGGTGAGATAACCACTCACGAAGCAAATTGCGGCTTCCGTGCCGTAATTCTCCGCAATAGCCGTCTCCAGCTCATGGTGGATCGTGCGCTCTCCGGCCACCAGCCGGCTTGCCGACGCGGAAATGCCGAATTGCCGGATCGAACGTTCGGCCGCACCGAGGACATCCGCATGCCGGTTAAGACCGAGATAATCATAGGAGGCAAAATTATCGAACGTACGCCCGCCGATGCTCGCCGTCGCACCGCTCGCGCCCTCGTGGGCCCGATAGAACGGGTTCTCCATCCCGAGATATTCGCTGGCACGCTGCTGCATGACGACCTGCTTGTACTCCGGCAAGTCGACGAACCCAGGTTGCTTGCGGCGAGGCAGCGAACTGAGGGCTTGTTCCGTTCGGGAAACGCGCCCCTGGTCAACGTTCTTCTGCAGGCTTTTCATCCTGTTGAGGATATTCTGCCGCTTGCTTTCGTCCATCAGTCCATAACTCCAGGCACTCGACCGGCGCCGGCTCGCCGCTATTCCGCTCCGGCGTGCCGGCGGCTCAGTTCATCGACAATACGTGTCTCCGCCGAGACGTCCACATCGGCCTCTTCCGTTCCGTTTCGTGCCTTCACCTTCTCGTAAAGGCGGCGCGTGATGTCGCCAACAGTGGCATTGTCGGCTAGGCTGCTGAGCGGCATGTCGAAGCCGGTATTCTGTTCGAAGTTCAAACCGAGTTCAACGGCCATCAGGCTATCGAGGCCGATATCCTTGAGGACGCTCTCCTTGAGGACGCTCTCGCGCGAGACTCTGAGAATCGTGGCGATCTCAGAAGCGAGAATATCGAACAGTAGATCCTGTGCTTCAGCAGGCGATTTGCCTTCGATCATCGCGACGAGATCGATATCACCACCCTCGGTCCCGCTCGCGTGATGAGCGGCCTTGCGCATGACCACGTCGAAGAGGGCTTCATTGACCACCGCGAGATTATGCGCGGCGGCCCAGTCGAATTCGGAGATCATGACCACGGCAGCGTCGACCGTATCGGGAGCACTGGCAATGTACTCCTCGACCGCGTTCAGGGCGTCACGCGCGTTGATCGCCGTCTTGCCGAGCCGCCGGTCCAGCCGCTGGCCGACATCGGTATTGCGTGCCAAGTAACCAGCGTCCGCAATTGCGCCGAAACCGACGGCGAGTGCCGGCAGCCCTTCCGCGCGACGCGCCCGCGCAAGCCCCTCTAGGAAGCCGTTGGCCGCAACGTAGTTCGCTTGGCCGGGATTTCCGACAAGGGTCGTCACGGACGAGAACAGGATGAAGTTGTCAAGCGTGTCCGATCGGGTCTCGACATCAAGAATCGCCGCACCCTTTGCCTTCACGTCGATGACAGGACGGTTCCGCTCTTCGTTGAGATTGCCGATGAGAGCATCGTCCAGCACCATTGCGGCATGGATGACCGTCTTCAGCGGGGCAGTCTGGCGCAAATCGGTGAGCATCGCCCGCACATCGGCCTCACGGGTAACGTCGCAGGCGAAAAGCCTGACGTCGACACCGTTCCGTTCCCAACGGGAGATGGCGGCCGCTGTAGCGTCGTCGGCCGCCCCCCTGCGTGAGCAGAGCGCGATTGTCCGCGCACCCTTTTCCACCAGCCATTCGGCTGCGACGAGGCCGAAACCACCAATGCCGCCGACGACGAGGTGAACGCCTTGCGGATCGACCTTCATCGTCCTCGGTGGCTTCGCGGCGACCTGGTCAACACCTGCTTTCGGCGGAAGCACAACAATCTTGCCGATATGTCCGGCGTTCTGCATCAGGCGGAACGCGTCGCCGATCTCATCGTGATCAAAGGCGCGATACGGAAGCGGTGAGAAGACGCCCTCTTCGAAGAGCGCACCGATCTCTGTCAACATACGGCGCGAAAGCTCCGGATGAAGGACCAGCAACTGGTCCGCATCGATGCCGAAATAGCTGACGTTGCGCCGGAAGGGGCGAAGACCGATCTTGCTGTCGGAATAGTAGTCACGCTTGCCGAGCTCGAGGAACCGCCCGAATGGCTTGACGAGCGACAGGCTCTTTTCCATCGCCTCGCCGAAGAGCGAGTTCAGAACGAGATCCACCCCCTCCCCGCCGGTCACATCGAGAACTTCGCCGACAAAGCTCAGGGTGCGTGAATCAAAGACGTGGTCCGCGCCGAGCATCTCGACGAACCGACGCTTCTCCTCGGTTCCCGCGGTTGCGATCACCTTGAGGCCGGCATGCTTGGCAACCTGCAAGGCTGCAAGGCCAACGCCGCCGGCGGCGCCATGGATCAGGATCGTTTCACCAGGCCGTGCGCGGCCGAGCTCGATAATCGCGTAATAGGCGGTAAGGAAGACCACCGGAATGGATGCCGCAGCAACCGGGTCGATACCCGCCGGCAGTTTTGCAACACCAGCCCGCTTAACCGGAACGTGAGTAGAGAATGCCGACGCGGCAATCGCCATCACCGGGTCGCCGATCGCAAGATCGTCCACCGCGCTGCCGACCCCGACCACCCGGCCGGAGAACTCCATCCCGATTGAAGCGCCGGCAAAGCCGTCTTCCAGCGCCTCTTCCGGCAACAGGCCCATCGCCCACATGACATCGCGGAAATTGAGTCCCGTCGCGGCAACTTCGACAAGCACCTCGTCCGGCCGGACTTCCGGCCGCTCACAGCTTTCCCACCGTATGCTCGCAACCTGTGAAGGTACTTGCTGACGGATCATCGCTGCACGGAAATCACTTGTAACGCCGAAGACATGGGGTGCGGCGCCCGGCACGGCACGAATCTCCGAGAACCTGCCGTCGACTTCGATTCTCCATTCCCTGTTGCGTCCGCCGCTCTCGGATACCCGGTGCGCAGCCTCGAGCATCGCCCCCAGCTCATCACTTCCGGCGATCGTGTCGACGCACTCCACGTCAAGGAAGTCGAATTCGTTACGCAGGACACGCAGGAACACCCACAGGCCGGCATTGACCGGATCGGCCGGCCGATCGCCGGACGACGACCCAACCGCCGGCGAGCCGCCCGGCGCAGCGACGACCAGACGGAACCTTTGGCCTTGCGGCGCGGTATTCCGGTATTCCGCCTGCGCCAGCGCGAGTGCGCTCAACACCAGCACGCGGCGCTGCAACTCGCGAGAAGCATCCTCGGCTGGCAGATGCCGCGGGCTCAGGAACACGATCTTTTCGGTAGCCCCGCCGTCGCGGACGAATATGTCCAGGAAGGCTGCCTTGTCGATTGCCAGATCCCCGGTCGCACCAAATGGCTGCGTGCGCGAGAAGCCCGCCGCCTTGGCGGCATCGGTGAGCATGCTGCCGTCTACGTCACCGCCATGAACCAGCACGATCGGCCGGAAGGGCTCGACCACTGCCGAAGCCTCGATGACGGGTTCCGCGAACGCCCCCTGGCCGGCGCGCGCCTCGATCAGGATGAGGCTGCCCCCGGTCAGGTCACATTGGCGAACGTTGGCGTTGGCATAGCCATGCTGCTCGAGGAGCTCCGACCACTCGGGCGTCGAAGGAAGGGAGCTGACGGGGAATTCTTCCGACTTGCTTCGGGAGAACCAGCCTTCGCTCAGGCCGTAGACGAAATCCTGAAAAACGCCCGGCGCGCTGACGGCCGCCAGGAGGATGCCGGAACTCGCCAGCCACGTCGACGGAAGTTTGCTCACATCGTTTTCAATGAGCTCGCGCAGCCGATCGCTCGCACTCACGACAATGTCGGCCGCAAGCTCTGTTTCCAGCCTATCAAGGACCGTCACACGGGGATCATTTTCGAAGGCGAGCTCAAGGCGGTGCCGCAGACCATTGTCCGGCTCGCAAACGACGAGCATCGCATTCTTCGCTTCCGCAATCTCGGCGAGTCTGCGCGTCAGATGCGGCGAGGTGCTTCCAAGCTCCAGAATGCGCGCGGCGCTGCCGTCGCCTGCCAGGGCATTTTGCAGGGCATCAACGAGCATAGCGGTGCGGTTTCGCGCCGCAACCGAATGGATCGCCAAATGCTCAAGCGTCGCTTCGCTGATGAAGCGGTCAGCTTTTCCGGCTTCGTCGCCGGAGACTTCCCGCGCCGCGCCGAGGCGATCGAGAACTTCGCGATAGCAGTCGTTGATCAGCACGGCCTCGACAGCACGGTCCGGCGCGCTCGCATAGAGCTCACCCAGAATTTCACTGACCGGCGGCAAGGAGCACTCGTTGGCAAGCTGCCATCCGTCTTCTCTCTGTTCCGCAAAGCCGGCATCAGTAAGCAGATGCAGGCCATTGAACAGGAACGGACGAAGAGACGAGTCCTCCGGCAAATCGGACGCGACGATCCTTTGCTTTCCCTTGCCAACAATCGACAGAATGTCGTGCATGGCGCGGAAGACGGACGCGTTGAAAAGGAATGTCTCGTTATCGAGAGCACTGTCGGCTGCGTCAGCAAAGAAGGCCTTGCCGGTCATTGTCTCCGCAAAGGCCGGCAGACCCTGTCGCCCTTCCGCGGGGAGGGTTTCGTAATGGAAGGACAGCGCGTTCAGCGTCTTGCGCTGCTTCAGATAGGTGCGCCGGAAACGGCAATCCTCGAAAGTCGCGATGCGCCCGCCGTCCTCATCGAACAAGTGGAACTTCGCCTTGATCGACGTCGGGCTCAACCGCTCGATTTCGATGACGGCCCGGCGAAGCGGCTTTTCGGTTGCCGTCACGCGGATCGCTCCGAAACGGACCGGAATGTATGGCGCGCCACCGTGATCTCCGCTGAACCGGTCGAAGAGTGCGACCAGACCGTGGAAGACTGCATCGACCGATACCGGATTCAAGTTGTAGCGCAAACACGGGTGCGCCGGCTTTGCGGCCTCCTTGAGGGTAACCTCGATCAGGCGCTCGCCGTGGCAGACGGCCTGTGCCATGAGCTGGAAAGTCGGACCGTAGTCGAGCCCGAAGTTGGAGGCGATGCGATAAGCCTTGGCCGGTTCGATCTCGACAGTCGCCGCGCCGATTTCAAACCCCGGCGCTGGCGTCAGTTCGGCTGCTGTAAGTTTACGACTGCGCGCCACGGCGTGCACCGACCAGTCGTCCTCGCTCAGCCGCTCCCGTGAGCGAATTTCGAGATCGCCGGTTTCCGGCGATATGATCGTCGACAATTCGAGCAGACGGTGCCGGCTGAGTTCGAGCGGACGCACGATCTCCAGGTTGGAGATCTCCACTTGATCGTGATGGTAGAATTGCCGTGCGGCAGAAAGCGCAATTTCTATGAAACCGCTTCCGGGCATGATTGCGCGGCCGTCTACGACATGCTCCGCAAGGTCGGGGAAGAGATGAGCGTCAACGTGGTTCTTCCAGGAACCTCCGTTGAGATCGATGCGCCAGCCGGCGAGCGTATAGCCATATTCGCTATCACGACCGTAGATATCCGCACGGTCGCTGGTCCGGTCGGGACGAAGCTCAATCTTTTCGAAGGGAAGAGCCGGGAGAGAGACAAATGCATTTCGGCGTCCGAAAACGCGTTCTTCGTCGAAAGCGGCTCCACTCGCTATCGCACGCGCCATCGACTGGAAGACCGGATCGGCGTCGAGTTCGTGATCATCGCGCGAAAGTGTCGGGACGATGCTCACCGAGGCTGATCGGTTCTTGGCAATGTCACCTACATAGCCGCCGAGAATAGCGCGCGGCGAAACCTCGACGAACACGGTACAGCCCTGCGCTATCGCCTCCTCGACGGCATGCATGAACTTCACCGGCTGGCGAACGTTGCGCCACCAGTATTCCGGCGTGAGCGAGGCACCGTCGAGAACCGTTCCCGTAACCGTGGAGATAAACGCGATTGCCGAGGACCGGGGAGAGATCGCCGGCATGTCTGCGAGAAATGCATCGCGTGCACGGTCGATGAGTGGGTGGTGGAAGGGGTAGTTGATATCGAGTGGTTGAACCGCGACCTTGCGCTTGCGCGCCTTTTCTCTCAGGGTCTTCACCTGCTCATAGGTGCCGGATACGGTCACTGAGTTGTGAGCGTTGACAGCAGCCACGGTAATGCCGTCAAGCTCCAGGGATTCAATGAGGTCGAACGTAGCCTGTTCGCCGAGTTTCACGGCCGCCATTGTGCCTTCGCCCGCCAGCACGTCCTGGTGAAGCGAACGCTTCGCGATCACCGTGACGGCGTCCTCGATCGTCAAGGCACCGGCTGCGTAAGCCGCCGCCACCTCGCCGACGGAGTGGCCGAGCACGGCCTTTGCATCCAGGCCAAGAGCGGCCAGCGCATCGAACAGCGCGACCTGAATTGCAAACAGCAATGGCTGGGCGATCTTGGTATCACCCAGCTTGTCTGCAAGCGCCGGATCGGAAAGCACGTCGAGCAGGTCGACCTGCGAATAGGCGTGGAACAATCGTGAGACTGTCGAGAATGTGTTACGGAACACCTCGTTGCGCCGCAACGCCTCAAGACCCATGCCCGCCCACTGGGCACCGTTGCCCGAAAACACCAATGCGACTTTCGGATCGCGCGACGTCGTTTCGCCGATTTCAGCCAGACCGCGACCGGCGCCCGCCAGATAGGAGGAGATCGTCGTCGAAACGCTTTCGGGGGAGCCACGCATGACGAAGCGGTGCCGCATCGCGCTCCTGTTCGCACCCGCGGCAGCGATAATTGCCTTCTTCTCCGCCGCGCTCGGGGCCTCGTCAAGCCGTTCGCGGTAACCTTCAAGGAGACCTCTCAGGCTCTCGACCGTATGGGCTGAGGCCATAAAGACGGGACTCTCGTGCTGATCGCCACTCGCACGCTGTTCCGCGACGGTCTGGGGGTCCGAAATGACGACATGGGCGTTCGCACCGCCGAAGCCGAATGAATTGACGCCGGCGAGACGCGGACGGTCACTCTTCTCGAGCAGAATCGGCTCTTTGGCCACCCGAACGTTCAGTCCCTCAAAGTCGATGTCCTCGTTCGGCTTGTTGAAATGCAACGAGGCCGGAAGATAGTTGTTCTCCAGCGCCAGCATCGCCTTCATCATGCCAAGGAGACCGGAGGCCGGTTCAGTATGACCAATGTTGGACTTGATCGATCCGATCGGGATCGGCTGCCGGCGACGCTTGCCAATGACCTGGCCGAGGGACCAGACTTCTGCAGGGTCGCCGACCTTTGTGCCGGTGCCGTGCCCCTCGATGAAGACGACGTCGTTCGGATCGATGCCATTGTCGTCGTAGACCGCCTTCAGCAGTTCGGCCTGCGCCTCCCGCGACGGAAGAGAGATCCCGTTGGTGCGGCCGGCGGCATTGGTGCCTGTTGCCACGATGGTGGCGTGGCTGCGGTCACCTTCCCTGCGCACCCTGTCGGACCGCCTCAGGACGACGGCGGCGGCCCCCTCGGCACGGACGTAGCCGATTCCGTCGTCGTCATAGGCCTTGCAGAGACCGTCCATCGCCAACATGCGTGCCTGCGCAAAGCCAACGAAGGGCAAAGGATGAACGAGAACATTGACCCCGCCGACGATCGCCGTGTCGACCTCACCCAATTCAAGCGCTTTGACCGCCTGATCGAGAGCCACCAGCGACGACGAACAGGCGGTATCGACCGAGAGGCTCGGTCCGTTCAGGCCGAATACGTGAGAGATACGGTTGGCGACGACCGAAAGCGTATTGCCGGTCATGAAGTAGGGGCCGGGAGCCGCCGGATCCTCGACAGAAAGATTGGCGTGGTCGAGACTGGACGCACCAACGAAGACGGCGACCCTCTCTCCCTGAATCTTGCTCACGGGGATATTGGCATCCTCCAAAGCTCGCCATGTGACCTCAAGCAGCAGCCGCTGCTGCGGATCCATGAAAACCGCTTCGCGCTTGGAGATACCGAACAGTGTCGGGTCGAAGTTGTAGATGTCGTCGAGGACGCCGGCGGCAAACGTGTAGGACTTGCCAGCCATGCCCATTTCAGGATGCCAAAAGCGCGCGATATCCCAGCGGTCGCCCGGTATGCTCGTCACGGAGCATGTCTTGGCGCGCATCAACTCGAATAGTTCCTCAGGCGAATTTGCCCCAGGTGCGGCGCATGCACGCCCGATTACTTCTACCGTCATCTAAACATCGCAGATCTGATAGTTTCAGCACAACTGCCCGTGGCACTTGGCACGGGATTTTCCCTAGCACTTAGACAAGCGAGGAAAGGGCGTCAATCCGCCATTGCCTCTGAAGGTCAATTGACGAAGCAAGTAGTGGCCTAACCAGTCCATCCGGCCGTTTTCCCCGTAAAACCAACCTCGACCTCCATCAGCAACAAAAAACCTCCGGTTGATACCGGAGGTTCTTGTCGACAGAGCATGCTCCGCAAAGCGTTGCGGATCAAGCAGCCTCTTCTTCCTGGGCGTCCTCGTCATCCACGACCTTGCCACGCTTCGGACCCTTGGCCAGGTTGACCTCGACGAGGCGCACCGCCTCAGTCTCCGACATCTTGTTGACTGCAGCGATCTCGCGAGCCATCCGATCGAGCGCAGCCTCGTAAAGCTGCCGCTCGGAGTAGGACTGCTCCGGCTGGTTTTCGGCACGATAAAGATCGCGCACGACCTCCGCGATCGAGATCAGGTCGCCCGAGTTGATCTTGGCATCATACTCCTGCGCGCGGCGCGACCACATGGTACGCTTTACACGAGCCTTGCCCTGCACGACCTTCAACGCACGATCAACGAAATCCGTCTCCGACAGCTTGCGCATGCCGATGCTGACCGCCTTGCCGACAGGCACCTTCAGCCGCATCTTATCCTTCTCGAAATCGATTACAAAAAGCTCGAGCTTCATGCCGGCGACTTCTTGCTCTTCGATTGCGGTGATGGTACCGACGCCATGCGCGGGATAGACGATCGACTCGCCGGTCTTGAAACCCTGGCGCGTTGAAGATTTTTTCTGCTGGATTGTCATTCGAATCAAAAACTCCCTGTTGAGCTCCCGGCAATGCCGGAGCCGGGTCGGTCAGGCCCGGATGAGACGGGGGAAGCCGTCGGGTCATTCCACACCAATCCGGTGGGCCAAGGCGCAAACAAAACCCTCCATCGCGACTGCGACGCGACAAAAGAACTGCCGCTTATGTCACGGAAACCGCGCTTGATTTGGTGTTTGCTTTCGTGATGGCTCAGGGCATAGCAATGCCGCAACGTGGATCAGTGTGCGGAAACTAACACAAAAAGATGAATAAATCAATATTTTGCTGCAGCCGCTCTATAATAGCTGCAGAGGGAAAGTTTTCCTTTCCCTCAAATGCCTTAGCTGAGCGGAAGGAAGCCTTCCGGTAGAGGCCTGCGAAGTGGGTCAGTCACCCTGACCTGGCTTCGGAGAAAAATACTTTTCGAACTTTCCAGGAACGCCGTCCATCTCCTTCGCCTCAGGCAAGGGGTCGCGCTTGCTGGTGATGTTCGGCCAGATCTGCGCGAACTCCGTATTGATCTTCAGCCAGTGATCAAGTCCTGGCTCGGTGTCCGGCTTAATGGCCTCGGCGGGACATTCGGGCTCGCAAACGCCGCAGTCGATGCATTCGTCCGGATGGATGACCAAGAAGTTCTCACCCTCGTAGAAGCAGTCCACAGGGCATACCTCGACGCAATCGGTATATTTGCAGCGGATACAATTGTCGGTGACAATGTATGTCATTGCGGCACTCCAGAAATCTTTCGTTCTCGATGCCGTGGAGGGCTGCGGCCGACCACAGGTACGAACAGGCAAAACACGGGAGACAGACCGAGGGAATGCCCTCATGGTGTCTGCGGGACTGGCAAGTCAGCTAATGGGTAATTTCGGCGAATGCAAGAATAAACCTTCCGACAATATGCCGCATCGGGGATCGATCTTCTAATCGCTCCACCAGTCGCCGTCCGAACGCAACTCGTCGAGCACCCGACGTTCCTTCTTGGTCGGGCGACCCGTTCCTGCCCTGCGGATGGCCTGGCCGAACGAGTTCGAAGGCTGGGACTCCTGCTCGGCAGGTGTGACATCGTCGTAGAGCTGCCGGGCCTCCTCATAGGGTCCACGCCGGACCCCGGCAGCCTTCACCACAAGGATCCGGCTGCGCGCGCCAGCGACCAGAACGACCCGATCACCAGCTCTCACCGTATGGCTCGCCTGAAGTATCTTCTGGTCGTTCACGCGGACGTCTCCGGCCGCGATTCGACGCTGGGCGATCGAGCGAGATTTCGCCATACGAGCGAAAAACAGCCACTTGTCGAGGCGCTGACGCGAATCCGACGGCGGCTGTTTTTCCTCAGTCATCGCCTTATTTCTTCATCTGCTCCTTGAGCGCTGCCAGCTTGGCGAAGGGCGAGTCGGGATCGATCGGCTTCTCCTTGCGAGGAGGCTTCGCCTCAAACCGTGCAGTCTGCGGCTTACCGTCCCGTTCACCCCTTTGCGGACGCTCCTTGCGTTCACCGCGGTCCTGGCGATCCCCGCGTTTCGCTCCGTTGCCGTGGTTCTTGCCCTCGGCCGATGCTCCCGGGCGGCGACCGTCGCGGCGCTCTTCAGACGCGGCGCGACCACCCTTCGGACGGGCATTCTGCTGGTTCTCGTTTCGACCGCCGGGCCGCCACAGCAACACATTCTTTGGTTCGGCCGCATCAGCGCCCTCAATCGTGGTTTCCGAAGAGGCCTCCGTCGTAACGGCGACGGGCTCGACGCCTTCCGGCGTCGGCTCCTCCCCGGAGGCTTCTTCTTCGACCGAGGATTCCGTCGAGGCTGCATCCTCTCCCGCAGCCGGCGTGGCGCTCGCCTCCTGGCCTAAGAGGAAGGCCTTGGCCTCCTCGGCGGGGACACTGTCGGCACGATAGCCGAGACCCTTCAGTATCTCTTCCATGTCGTCCGGCGTCGCGCCGAGAATCGACAACATTGCCGTCGTCGTCGTGAAGCGTCGGCCATCATAGGCGCCTTCCGGACGCTGAGACGAGCCGGGTTTCCACTGGAGGAGAGGACGAATCAGATCCGCAAGTCTTTCCAGAATGTCGATACGTACCGCCCGCTTGCCGAGAAACCGGAAACCGGCGAGCTTGTAGAATGTCCTGTCGAAGCCCGGATCGGTGACCACCGAGGTCCGACCTGCCGCGAGCACGGGAATGAGATCACCGTATCCTGATTTGTCCATCCCGTCGTTCTGCAGCGCCCAGAGGAGCGTGATGAGTTCCGCCGGAGAAGGCTTCAGGAGCGCCGGCATGAAAATATGATAGGCCCCGAAGCGGACACCGTAGCGGCGGATCGATGCGCGCGCATCCTGATCGAGCGACTTTACATCATCAGAGACGTCGCGGCGGAAGAGAACGCCGAGATTCTCGACCAGCTGGAACGCCAGTCCCTTGGCGAGACCCTGCAGATCCTCTGCACGCGACAAGTCGTCCAGCGGCTTCAGCACCGTCGAGATGTGATGGTTGACGAAACGCTCGACGCGAGCCGCAACGTGGTCCCGGGCAATCCCAGTGAGTTGCTCGTCCGCCAGCAGGATGACACGCGGGTGCAACACATGATCACCGGCAGCGAGCCGGGCCACGGGATCGCCGACCCAGCGCACGACGCCATCCGACCCGATCGCCAGATCACTGTTGCCGCACGCGTGCAGTCGCGCAGCCCGTGCCTCGAATTCGAGGGCGAGAGCTTTCTGCGTCGCCGCCTGAACAGCCTTCGCATCGGAGCCCTCCATGCCCGCCAAGGGCGTAAAGCGGAACCCTGCGAGTTGTCCCGTGTGATGCCCCTCAACGAAGACATCGCCATTCACACTGATTTCAGCTTCCAGCATCGCATTCTCTCTCAAGCGCTTCATGAGCACAGATGTCCTGCGATCAACAAAGCGTTTCGTCAACCTTTCATGTAGCGCGTCCGACAGTCGGTCTTCGATTTCGCGCGTCTTTTCTTGCCAGTGTGTCGGATCGGCAAGCCATCCCGGCCGGTTCGACACATAGGTCCATGTTCTGATTTGCGCAATCCGTGCGGAAAGCGTGTCGATCTCGCCGTCGGTATGATCGGCCCGGCGGACCTGTTCCGCCATGAAGTTCTCGTCCACCGTGCCATAGCGGACCAGATCGGAAAAGAGGCTCGCGACAAGATCGGCGTGCTGAGCCGGCGCGATACGCCGGTAGTCGGGAAGAGCGCAAACCTCCCATAGCTGCTCCACCCGCGCAGGAGTGGTCGCGAGATCGTTGATCTCGGGGTACCGTGCAAGATGCTCGAGTGCCTGTTGATCGACCGCCGGAAGAGCCCGCGTAAGTCCCGCTACGCGCGGTGCTGCGTCCAGACTGCGTCGCAGCGCGTCGATTGACGCAAAATCGAAATCCGGCGTACGCCACTGCAGGATCTTGACCGGTTCGAACTCGTGGCTTTCCAGACGTTCCACCAAATCGTCGTCGAGGGGGTCCACACGCCCTGTCACACCGAAGGTGCCGTCTTTCAGATGGCGGCCGGCACGACCGGCGATCTGTCCGAGCTCTCCGGGATTGAGATTGCGAAACTGATATCCGTCGAACTTTCGGTCCTGGGCGAAAGCGACGTGATCGACGTCGAGATTGAGGCCCATGCCGATGGCGTCGGTTGCGACGAGGTATTCGACCTCGCCTTCCTGGTAGAGGGCGACCTGTGCGTTGCGGGTGCGCGGACTGAGCGCTCCGAGAACGACGGCGGCGCCGCCACGCTGGCGACGGATCAGTTCGGCAATGGCGTAAACCTCGTCGGCCGAAAACGCGACAATCGCCGTCCGCTCCGGCAGGCGCGTGATCTTCTTCTGTCCGGCATAGAAGAGCTGTGAAAGCCGCGGCCGTTCCACGACCGTGATGCCGGGAAGAAGCTGCTGCAGGATCGGCTTCATGGTTCCGGACCCGAGGAGGAGCGTCTCGTCCCGACCACGCAGATGCAGTAGCCTGTCAGTGAATATGTGACCGCGCTCGAGATCGCCGGCAAGCTGCACCTCGTCAATCGCGACGAAGGAAGCTCGCGTTTCCCGCGGCATTGCCTCGACGGTACAGACGGAGAAGCGCGCGCCCGGCGGTGCGATCTTTTCTTCTCCAGTGACAAGCGCGACCTGGGCGGCGCCGACACGTTCGACGACCCTGCCATAGACTTCTCGCGCCAACAGCCGGAGCGGCAGGCCGATAATCCCGGAACCATGCGCAAGCATGCGCTCGATTGCGTAATGCGTCTTGCCGGTATTGGTGGGTCCCAACACCGCGGTCACACCGCGGCCGCTGAGGATCATGGGTTGCGAAGTCACTTTCCTGCTCCATAGGGGGAAGACGTCGCCGATGGAGGCGATCAGCCGAAGCGGTCTGGTCCACACATGGCGATGATCTCCGGCAAACGCAAGCCGCTAAATCGCAGGCGGCACAGAGGCCCCTGGAGTCCCCTTGTGCCGTCTCCGCAGCCTTTTCCGTCCCTGTGCGCGCTGCCGTGGTCGGCAGGCCTGCCGGACGGCCGTCCTTGACCGGTGTTTTGGGCAGGTGGAACCAATCCGCAGCGAAGGCGTTGGAAAGCCCGGATGTGACTATGAAGCCGAGACGGAGAGGCCATCATGCTGAGCACAATTCTCATCATTGTCGTCATCTTGCTGCTGATTGGGGCCTTGCCCAATTGGGGTTACAGCCGCAGCTGGGGGTACGGACCCTCGGGCGGCCTCGGTCTGATTGTCATCATCCTCATCATACTGATGCTCATGAACAAGATCTGACTATTCCGGATCGACACAGCAAAGGAACCTGACGATGAAGAAGACATTGCTCGCCCTTGCGCTCATCGCGCCTCTCGCGTCCTGTACGGCGACGGAACGGGGTGCCGGTATCGGAGCTGCCACCGGCGCTGTGATCGGAGGAGTTGCGACCAATTCGGTTGGAGGGGCGGCGGCCGGTGCAGTGATCGGCGGTGTGGCCGGCGTTCTGATCGCCCAAGCGGATCGCCAAGGCTACTGCATCTACCGTGACCGCTACGGTCGTCGTTACGAAGCGCGGTGCCGTTGATCGACCTGAGAGGTTCCCGACGGCCGGCAGACGTCTGCCGGCCTCTTCTTTGCGTTCTTCTGACCCGTCGAATGAATCCGGAACGAATCGGCTACGAATCGCTGACTCACGGAGATTTCCGTTTTGTTCACGGCTACATATTGTAGCTCCGGAGGTGAAACGCACACAGCGGGTTCTGGATACCAGAGCCTTCGGCCGACGAAGGATGCCGGTGGCGGAAGGCTGATCCGACAAGAGCAAGGATCGGTCGCGAAGACCGATCCTTCCGGTTTTGCCAAAGGCAGAAAAGCTCTAGACGAAGAACTGCCCGCCGTTGGCAGAGATCGTGGACCCCGTGATGAAACCTGCCTCGTCGGAGGCGAGGAAGACGACGACTCTGCCAATTTCCTCCGGCTGCCCGAGACGGCCGACAGGAATCTGCGGGATAATCCTCTCGTTCAACACCTTCTCCGGGACGGCCAGTACCATTTCGGTCGCGATATAACCGGGGCAAATCGCATTCACCGTGATGCCTTTTGCTGCGCCTTCCTGCGCAAGAGCCTTGGTGAAACCGAGGTCGCCAGCCTTGGCCGCCGAGTAATTGGCCTGGCCCATTTGTCCCTTCTGGCCGTTGATGGAGGAGATCGTGATGACACGCCCGAAGTTCCGGTCGCGCATGCCGGACCACACCGGATGGGTCATGTTGAAGACGCCCGTGAGATTGGTGCTGATCACCTCGTTCCACTGCTGCGGCGTCATCTTGTGGAACATCGCGTCGCGGGTGATCCCGGCGTTGTTCACAAGTATCTCAATCGGACCGATCTTCGCCTCGACGTCCGCGATCCCGTCCACACAAGCCTGGTAGTTGGAGACGTCCCAACGAAACACCGGTATTCCCGTTTCGTCAGCGAACGCCTTGGCTTTCTCTTCGTTGCCCGCGTAGTTCGCCGCAACGCGATACCCCGCCCCCTTGAGGGCGACCGAGATCGCCGCACCAATTCCCCTCGTACCACCGGTGACCAACGCAACTCTGCTCATGCTCTCTCTCCTCTGAGGTCATTTGATCGTACACCGGTCCTTCTGTCGGGACCGTTGTGGCATGTGACTATTGCTGGACGTGTACGTGATCGCCGCTATCGGTCTCCTCTCGAATCGCTCGCCTCAGAAGGCTTCCAGGCACATGGCAATGCCCATGCCGCCGCCAATGCAGAGCGTGGCAAGCCCCTTCTTCGCGCCACGCCGCTTCATCTCGAAGACAAGCGTATTCAGGATGCGGGCGCCGGAGGCGCCGATCGGATGGCCGATCGCAATCGCACCGCCATTGACGTTGACGATCGAAGTATCCCAGCCGAGATCCTTGTTGACCGCACAAGCCTGGGCTGCAAAGGCTTCATTCGCCTCGACCAGATCCAGATCGGAAACGCTCCAACCGGCCTTCTGCAGGGCCTTGCGTGAGGCAGGGATCGGTCCGGTGCCCATGACCTGCGGATCGACGCCCGCCGTTGCCCAGGACGCAATGCGCACAAGTGGCGTGATTCCGCGGCGGGTCGCTTCCGCCTCCGTCATCAGAAGCGCAGCAGCAGCACCGTCATTGATGCCGGAAGCATTGCCCGCCGTCACCGAACCTTCCTTGTCGAAGGCCGGCTTCAGCTTGGCCATACCGTCGAGGGTCGCCCCCATACGGATGTACTCGTCGGCATCGACGACGACATCGCCCTTGCGTGACGACACCGTCACCGGAACGATTTCGTCGGCGAAGCGTCCGGCCTTCTGCGCGGCTTCCGCCTTGTTCTGCGATGCAACCGCAAAGTGGTCCTGTTCATCACGCGAGAGCTGCCACTGACGGGCGATATTCTCGGCGGTGTTACCCATGTGATAGCCGTAGAAGGCATCAGTGAGGCCGTCCTTGATCATCGTGTCGATCATCTTCATGTCGCCCATCTTCACGCCCCCTCTAAGATGGGCGCAGTGGGGTGCCATGGACATAGACTCCTGGCCGCCGGCAACGATGATGGTCGCGTCGCCGGTGACGATCTGCTGCATGCCGACGGCAACCGCACGCAAGCCAGAGCCGCAAAGCTGATTGAGTCCCCAAGCCGTTGCTTCCTGAGGAATTCCCGCCTTCATCGCTGCCTGGCGCGCCGGATTCTGGCCCTGGCCTGCCGATAGAACCTGACCGAGGATGACTTCGTCGACCTCCTTGGGGTCTACGCCGGCGCGTTCAAGAGCACCTTTGATCGCGACGGCACCGAGCTCGTGCGCCGGCACGTTCGCGAATGCACCGTTGAAGGAACCAACGGCGGTCCGAGCTGCACTGGCAATGACGACTGACGAACTGCTCATGGATGTGTCCTCGCTTATGTTCCGGTTTGTGACCAAACTGGCAAAGCTATCGACCGGAGTCAAACGGCAAGCATGCCTTCCTCGATCTTCCATTGAAGACACGCATAAAGTGAAACTCCGCCTGGGACGCGGGGTGTCGCTTCTGCAACGCACAAAGAGATTGTCACCGCCCTTCTTTTGGGCTTAGATTTGCTTCGGGAAGAGAAATCTGCGCATGTTCAATGGGGTGGAGAACGAAATGGCTAAAGCCGACGGCGAAGTCACCATCAAGAAATACGCCAATCGACGTCTCTACAACACCGGAACCAGCACCTATGTGACGCTGGACGATCTGGCGAAGATGGTGAAGCGAGGCGAGGAATTCGTCGTCCAGGACGCCAAGACAGGAGAGGACATCACCCACTCCGTCCTGACCCAGATAATCTTCGAACAGGAGTCAAAAACCGGCAATACCCTGCTGCCGATTTCGTTCCTGCGCCAACTGATCTCCTACTACGGCGATCAGATGCAAATGGTGGTTCCAAGCTTTCTGGAACATTCGATGAAGGCTTTCAGCGAACAGCAGACTCAGATGCGCGAGCAGATGACGCGCGCTTTCGGGGAGAGTCCGCTGTCGAAGAACCTGCAGGCTCCGATGCAACTGATGGAGGAACAGGTGAAGCGCAACACCGAAATGTTCCACCAGGCCATGCAGATGTTCTCGCCGTTCCTGTCACCGCAGCCGCCGAAGGAAACGAAAAAAGCCGAATCGAAGGACATCGACGAGCTGAAGGAACAGCTCCGTAATCTCCAGAACAAGCTGGACAGCCTCTGACGGCTTGAGCAGCGACGGAATTCGTCTGCGGCTTACAGCCCGATGGACACGTCGCGACCGGCAGACCGGACCGAAATCACAAATCCTCCGACGACGTCGATGAAGGCGATCGTCAGGAGAACGAAAAAAACCTGCGTGGCGGCATCGCGCACCAGCAGAAATTCCACCAGGAAGGCCACGAAGACCAGCATCGACAGGATGTGGTTGAGGAGCGCGCCCGACCCATTGCGTGTCGACTTGAGGATTTCCGCGAATAGAAGCACCAGTGCCACCAGGATGAGAATATCCGCCGCCGACATAATCCATGTCGCGCCGGAGAGCATGGGTAACGCCAGCACCACCTGCGAAAGGCCCGCTACCCCTCCGCCGCCGAAGGTTCCGATCAGTGCGAGATTATAGAGTGCGAGAGGCACGATCATCAGCGGAATGGCAGTCAGCATCTCGGCACCTCGAAAATAAAGCCGCATCGGCATCGTTCAACGATGTCATAGACGATCAGAGGTTCTGACAAAATACGCCCCTTCACAAAAGCAAAAGGCCGGCTTTCGCCGGCCTTCGTCAAAACACATAAATACTATGGCTTATGCGTTTTCCTTCGGCGTCAGAACCTGACGACCGCGATACATACCGGTCTTCAGATCGATATGGTGCGGACGGCGCAGTTCGCCGGAGTTCTTGTCTTCGACATAGGTCGGGGCCTTGATCGCGTCGGCAGAACGGCGCATACCGCGCTTCGACGGGCTTGTTTTTCTTTTCGGTACAGCCATTTCAACTACTCCACTTGACGGGCAAGACATGCAGGTCGGCTGGAACCGGAGCCGAAGATCACACGTCTCAGTATCGGAATTTGGGCGGCTTATACATGTCAAGCGCGCCCTTGACCAGTCCCCGAATTCATTTTTTCCTGCGGTAGCCGGGGGAACCGTCTTTCAGACCTCGTCTTCGGCGACCACCCACGGCTCCGAGACGGCAGCCGTTTGCCACTCTACCCATGCCGGATGGGATTTGACGGTCGCCATGTAGGCAAGCGTATCCTTGTCGTGCACCAGATCATAAATGTCGAAGCGATTGACGACCGGCGCAAACATCGCGTCTGCCGCCGAGAAGGCCCCGAAGAGGAACGGCCCACCGGAGGCCGTACGCAATTCGCGCCAGATCGTTTCGATCCGTTCGACATCGGCGCGAACGTCGTCGGAAACGTGCAACGCCGCCTGCTTGCGCCGCATGTTCATCGGACAGGCATTTCGCAAGGCACGAAAACCGGACAGCATCTCCATGGAAACCGAGCGCGCGACCGCCCGGTCCCGGCGAGCCGTTGGCCAAATTCCGGCATCCGGGAAGATTTCGGCGGCGTATTCGATGATCGCCAGCGATTCCCAAACACAGATGTCGCCGTGATAGAGAACGGGAACCCGGCCGGTCGGGGAAATCTCGCGGATTCTGGGGTTGCCGGCGTCGAAATCGAACGGGATGAGCCGCTCCTCGAAATCGATGCCGCATCCAGTCAGGGCCATCCACGGACGGAAGGACCAGGACGAGTAATTCTTGTTGCCGATGTAGAGAATGAACCTGTCCATACGCTAACTCCGCCAGATTGTGACCGACGGGACCTTAAAGACCATCACGGACACGCACCAACGAATCTTTGGAAAGTCAGTCATAAAGACAAGTGATATATGCACCCGAACGCTTGGCGCGACGATCGACCACCGCCGCAAGGCGTTTCATGCTACCGCTCGGGCGGCTGGCGACGCGATCGATGGGATTTGGCAGGGAGACGGCCAGCAGCGCCGATTGGCGGGCCGAAAGCTTCGATGCCGGCACCTTGAAGTGATGCCGTGCGGCGGCACCGATCCCGTAGATCCCTGGACCCCACTCGGCGATGTTCAGATAAATCTCCATAACCCGCTTCTTCGACCAGAGATAATCCGCCGTGATCGCAAGCGGCACCTCGAGTCCTTTGCGCACGAAGGAGCGGCTGTTCCACAGGAACAGGTTCTTGACGGTCTGCATCGGGATTGTGCTGGCGCCACGGGTCGCTTCGCCGGAGAGTGCGTCGTCCACGACTGCCTTCATCTGCCCCCAGTCGACGCCGTAATGCGAGCAGAACTGCCCGTCTTCGGACATCATGACGGCCCGCACCAGGTTCGGTGAGATGTCTTCGAAAGCCACCCATTCACGGTCATAGCCGCGCAGGAGAAAAAGGTCCGCAAGCATAAGCGTGGAAACAGGATGCACGACGCTTGGGCGATAGAGCAGGATGAGAAGATACGGCAGCAGCAAAAGCCCGACGAGAACCACGGCGATCTTCTTTACAACAGGCAAGCCGGAGCGAGCGCGGTCGGGCGCATCCGCCATAATTTCTCCGATGTCGCTCTGTTCCACCAAAAGTGACTGTGTCCAAGACTGCAAGAGCCTTTTCTCTTAGCTTCCCTCTTGGAAATTGGCCAGTCCGCGCACGCCATTCGCCCGCATTTTCCGCGTAAAAGCCGTTGCCACCTACGGGCTTGCGTGCCAAAGAACCGCCATGGCTCTCTCGACCTCTACGTTCGAAACACATCTGCGCGAAATCGCCGTCGAAACGGAACGTCTGCTGTCCTCACTGCTAGAGGAGCAACCGCTTGCCGGCGAGGTCGCACGCCCCCTTCACCTGCTTGAGGCGATGCGTCACGCGGTGCTGAACGGTGGAAAGCGCCTCCGACCCTTCCTGGTGACCGCGAGTGCCGCGCTCTTCGGAGGTCAGAGCGAGGCAGCGCTACGCGTCGGCGCGGCCCTCGAATGCTTGCACTGCTACTCGCTGGTTCACGACGATCTGCCGGCGATGGACGACGACGACATGCGGCGCGGTCTGCCGACCGTGCACATCGCCTTCGATGAAGCGACGGCCATCCTGGCGGGCGACAGTCTCCTCACCTACGCCTTTGACATCATCGCGGCACCGGAGACAGCGCTGCCTGATCGCGCAAAAACCGAGCTGGTCCTGGCGCTTGCCCGCGCTGCCGGGTTGGGCGGCATGGCCGGCGGTCAGGCTCTCGATCTCGCCGCGGAAAGGCAAAGACCAGACGAGGACGGCATCGTCACTCTGCAGGCAATGAAGACGGGCGCACTCCTGCGCTTCGCGTGTGAGGCCGGTGCTATCCTTTCCGGTGCATCCCAGACCGATCGCCGGCAAATCCGTCGCTTCGGCGAAGTGATCGGCCGCGCATTCCAGATCGCCGACGACCTGCTCGATCTCACCGCCGATGCCGCAACCATGGGCAAGGCGACCGGCAAGGATGCAGCGCGAGGCAAGGCGACGCTTGCGAGCCTCAAGGGGCAAGCCTGGGCGGAGGCAGAGCTTGAACGACTGGTGAGTGAAGCCGAAGCCCTGCTTGCACCCTATGGAGCCCGCGCCGCCATGCTGATCGAAGCAGCACGCTTCGTGGCCAACAGGAAGAGCTGAAATGAGCAAGTACTGGTCGCCGATCGTCTCGCTACTCGAGCCTTATGTCGCCGGCGAACAGCCGGCCATTCCTAACCTCGTCAAGCTGAACACCAACGAGAACCCCTACGGTCCCTCGCCGAAAGCTCTGGAGGCGATCAGACACGCGGCGACCGCGGATCTGCGTCGCTATCCCGATCCGACCGCCCGTCGGCTTCGTGAGAGCATCGCCCGTCATAACGGCGTGGCCGCAGACGAGGTTTTCGTCGGCAACGGTTCGGACGAGGTCCTCGCGTTCGTTTTCGCTAGTCTGCTGAAACACGATGCGCCGCTGCTTTTCCCGGACATCACCTACAGCTTCTATCCGACCTATGCGAAGCTTTACGACATCGAGACCCGCATCATTCCCGTGCGCGAGAAATTCGACGTCGTCATCGAGGATTACGATGTCCCCTGCGGGGCAATCATCCTTCCCAATCCGAATGCCCCGACGGGTATCGGCCTTCCGCTCCCGGAGATTGAACGCCTCCTCGCAGCGCATCCGGACCAGGTGGTGGTGATCGATGAGGCCTATATCGACTTCGGCGGTGAAAGCGCCGTATCGCTCGTGCCGCACTTCGAGAACCTCCTGGTCGTTCAGACGTTTTCAAAATCGTGGGCGCTTGCCGGGCTCCGCATCGGCTTTGCGATCGGGCAGCGCCCCCTGATCGAAGCGCTCGAACGAATGAAAGACAGTTTCAACTCCTATCCGCTGGACACGCTCGCCCAGGCTGCCGCCTGTGCCGCGATCGATGATGAGGCATGGTTCGAGGAAAGCCGCGGCAAGGTGATGGCAAACCGTGCCACGCTGACAAGGCAGCTGCAGGAACGCGGTTTCGAGGTATTGTCGTCGCAGGCGAATTTTGTATTCGCCCGCCTGCCCGGACGCAGAGGCGCCGAGCTTGCCGCAGGGCTCCGGGAAAGAGCAGTCCTCGTCCGGCACTTCGCCAAGCCGCGCATCGCCGATTTCCTGCGGATATCGATCGGCACGGAGGAGGAATGCCGACGCCTGATCGAAGCGATCGACGGCCTCCTCTGATCTTCAGATCAACCATCCCCGGATTGCTTTGCAAGCGTTTTCTGTAATGATCGCCAACCGGTGCGCTATAGCATACAGGGAGGCGTCATGGATCTCGTCTTGCAGCATTGGTCGCAGGTTGCGGCCGCCTACACCATCTATCTCGTTGCGGTGATCAGCCCCGGCCCCGCGGTCATGGCCATCATCGCCGCCTCGATCAGCGGCGGCAGAAAGACGGGCCTCACGCTCGCCGCCGGAGTCTTCGCGGGTTCATTCACGTGGGCTGTCGCTGCCGCGCTAGGACTGGCGGCCGTCCTTCAGACCTACGCTGAACTTCTCTACGCCTTGAAGATCGCCGGCGGCTTCTATCTTCTCTATCTTGGCTACAAGGCTTTGCGCTCCGCCCTCCGAAAAGAGGAAACGCCGAGCACCCGGGCGATGAACAAGCAGCAGAACTCGAGACAGGTATTCCTGCGGGGCTACGCCATACACCTCACGAACCCCAAGGCAATCTTTGCCTGGGTCGCGATCATCTCGCTTGGGCTGCCGGCAAATGCTCCTGCAAGCGCCGTTGCGATCATTGTCGGCGGCTGCCTTCTGACCGGCCTGACGGTGTTCACCGGCTACGCCCTGCTCTTCTCGACCGAAGGCGCTCTCAATGCCTACCGGGCCGCACGTCGCTGGATCGACGGCGCGATGGCGGCACTCTTCTGTGCCGCCGGCGTGAAACTGCTGACTGCACGTTTGTGACTGAAAACGAAAAAGGCGCCGTCCGGTCCGGAAGCGGCGCCTTAAACGACAAAATGCCCGCCAATCAACCCGCTGTGATCGGCGCGATCTGGATCTCAACACGACGGTTTTGGGCACGGCCATCCGGCGTCGCGTTCGAGGCGATCGGCTGGCTCGGGCCAAAACCCAACGATGAGACGCGGCGGGGATCGATCCCCTGCGAGTTCAGGTAACTCGCGACCGACATGGCGCGACGTTCGGACAGCGCCTGATTGTGGGCGAGGCTACCGGTCGAGTCGGTATGGCCGTTGACGTCGATCAACGTGCGATCGAACTTGCGCAACACGATCGCGACCGAATTGAGCGTCGGGTAGAACTGCGGCATCACCGCGTCCTGGTCTGTCGCAAACGTGATGTTCGACGGCATATTGAGGATGATCCGGTCGCCCATGCGGGTCACCGAAATGCCGGTACCCTGAAGCTGCGCCCGAAGCTCGGCTTCCTGGCGATCCATATAGTTGCCGATCGCGCCACCTGCGAGAGCACCGATGCCCGCACCGATCAGCGCGGCGTTCCGGCCTTCGCGACCACCGCCACCGATGGCAAGGCCGCCGAGGGCGCCTGCAGCGGCACCCAGCATCGCACCGCCTGCGGTGTTCGACATCTTCTGTTCGCCGGTGTACGGATCGGTGGTGGTGCAAGCGGAAAGATAGGTCGTCGCGAGGGCCAGGACGGCAATTTTCTTGAGCATCGTCGGAATCACTCCAAAGGTTTCCTAAAAGGCCTCAACAGATCAATTGCGGCAATATGAAGTTGCAACCCTGCGCGGGGCTCACTCTGCCGCGTTTTTGTGCCCGTAGCGCTTCTCGATATAGTCGATCACCAAGGCTTCGAAGTCGGACGCGATGTTGGGGCCGCGAAGCGTCATCGCCTTCTGCCCGTCGATGAAGATGGGAGCGGCCGGGCTTTCGCCGGTGCCGGGCAGCGAAATGCCGATGTCGGCGTGCTTGCTCTCCCCCGGCCCGTTGACGATGCAGCCCATGACGGCGACGTTCAGGCCCTCGACTCCCGGATATTTCTCCCGCCAGACGGGCATGTTCTTGCGGATGTCGTCCTGGATACGCTGCGCGAGCTCCTGGAAGACGGTGGAGGTCGTCCGCCCGCAACCGGGGCAGGCGGCAACGACCGGAACGAATTGCCGGAACCCCATCACCTGCAGAAGCTCCTGTGCCACCTGAACCTCGCGGGTGCGGTCGCCGTTCGGCTCCGGCGTCAACGAGACACGAATCGTGTCGCCGATCCCCTGCTGCAGCACATAGCCCATGGCGGCCGACGAGGCGACGATGCCCTTCGAACCCATGCCCGCCTCGGTAAGGCCGAGATGAAGCGCATGATCCGAGCGCGCGGCGAGCATCGAATAGACGGCAATCAGATCCTGCACCTGGCTGACCTTCGCCGAGAGAATGATGCGGTTGCGCGGCAGGCCGATCTCTTCGGCAAGTTCGGCCGAAAGCAGCGCCGACTGTACGATCGCCTCGCGCGTCACCTGCCGGGCGGAAAGCGGAAATCCATTCGCCTGGTTCTCGTCCATCAGCCGGGTCAGCAGTTCCTGGTCGAGCGATCCCCAATTGACACCGATGCGGACCGGCTTGTCATAGCGGATCGCGATCTCGACGATCTCGGAAAACTGCCTGTCCTTCTTGTCCTTGAACCCGACATTGCCCGGATTGATGCGATACTTGGCGAGCGCCTCCGCACAGGCCGGATGATCGGCAAGCAGCTTGTGCCCGATGTAGTGGAAGTCACCGACCAGCGGCACGTCCAGGCCGATCCGCAACAGCCGCTCCCGGATTCTCGGCACGGCTGCCGCACTTTCGTCGCGGTCGACAGTGATGCGGACGATTTCGGATCCTGCACGAAAGAGAGCCGCCACCTGGGCGACCGTCGCATCGACATCGGCCGTGTCCGTGTTGGTCATGGATTGAACGACAACCGGCGCACCACCACCGACAATCACTCCGCCGACATCCACGGCGACGGAGGCGCGACGCGGTTTGGGATCAAATTCTTCTGCCGAGGCCATTACCTGCTCGCAATCTGCGGGAAACCCTGTGTTTCAGGTGGATCAAACATGGCTTCTTGTCAACTCTGCGGCCGTTCCCACACCATGGCGAGCGGTCCGACCACCGGTCGGGACGCGAGAGCCACATGTCCTGCGCTATGTCATCCGTCGTTGACGCTTTGGCATTTGCCGATAGTTTGTCAAAGCCCCTTTTTCTTCCGGCCTCGAGGAGGACCGACGTGAAGCTGACTGTGAATGGAACAGACCATACACTCGAGGCAGAGGCAGACATGCCGCTCCTCTGGGCACTCCGCGACATCCTTGACATCAAGGGCCCGAAATTCGGCTGCGGCGCGGGTCTGTGTGGCGCTTGCACGGTGATAGTCGGCGGGGAGGCGGTCCGCTCCTGTCAGATTGCCACAGGCGACGTCGATAAACCGGTCTTGACTATCGAGGGACTTGCCGGCGACGAGCTTCATCCAGTTCAGCAGGCCTGGATCGAGGAACAGGTCGCGCAATGCGGCTACTGCCAATCCGGTCAGATCATGAATGCGGTGGCGCTGCTCCAGTCCAATCCTGCGCCCAGCGATGACGAGATCGACGCGGCGATGGCCGGCAATCTCTGCCGCTGCGGCACCTACCCGCGCATCAGGGCGGCCATTCACAAGGCCGCGGCAAAGCTGGCGGGAGCACGGCCATGAGCAGAATCGGCAAGATCACTCGCCGCACATTGCTCGTCGGCGCTGCCGCCGTCGCCGGTGGCGTGGCATTCGGCTACTATCAGTACAGGAAACCCTATCCGAATCCGCTCCGCGATGGGCTTGAGAAGGGTGAGGTCGCCTTCAATCCTTATGTCAAGATTGGCACGGACAATCGCATTTCGATCATCGCGCCACGTGCCGAGATGGGCCAGGGGGTGTATACGACGCTGGCAGCACTCGTCGCGGAGGAGTTGGACGTCACTCTGGAGCAGGTCGCGATCGAGCACGGGCCGGTGTCTCCGGCTTATTTCAACGAAGCGGCATTTCGCGACGGCGCGCCATTCCCGCAATTCGACGACGGCTTTCTCGCGGAAAGTCTTCGCGATGTCATGGGGGTCATCGCCAAATTCGCCGGCCTGCAGTTCACCGGAGCGTCGACCTCCATGGCCGACGGCTTCGAGAAGATGCGCCTCGCAGGGGCGACTGCGCGTGAAATGCTGAAGACAGCGGCTGCGGCGAAACTGGGTGTGCCGCGCGACAGCTTGACGACTGCCGAGGGCTTCGTCTCCGATCCCCAATCCGGCAAGCGTGTTGCCTACGGCGCCCTCGCCGTCGATGCCGCAAAGCTCGATCCGCCCTCCGAGGTCACGCTTCGTGACCGGTCGCAGTGGAAGATCCTCGGCAAGTCGCAGCCGCGCCAGGACATGGTGCGCAAGGTCACCGGTGCCCCGATCTTCGGGATCGATGTGAGCCTGCCCGGCATGCTTTACGGGACCGTGCGCATGAACCCAAAACCGGGCGGACGACTGAAGCGGTTCGACGCCAAAGCCGCGATGGCCATGCCGGGCGTGCAGAAAATCATTGAGATCGACAGTCCCTATGGCCATGGGATCGGGGTGATCGCGGACAATACGTGGCGGGCGTTCAAGGCCGCCGAAGCTGTCGAGATCGAATGGGCGAGCGGACCCGGCCCTGAGAGTTCCGCGGACGTCGACACGGCGCTGGAGGCTGCACTGAACGGCACTGGCTCGTTCTCTCTGAGGACGATCGGGGACCCCGACGTCGTTTTTGCCGATGCCCCGCGCGAAAGAGTATTGGAGGCCGCCTACAAGGTCCCGTTCCTCTCCCACGTCGCCATGGAGCCGATGAACGCGACCGCCTACATCCGGGACGGACTTGTCGACATATGGGCGCCGAACCAGAGTCCCTCCCTGGTGAAGATCGCCGCGAGCCGGGTGACCGGAGCCCCAGAAGACCACATAGCGGTTCACACGACGTTTCTCGGCGGCGGCTTCGGCCGGCGCATCGAACCGGATTTCTCAGACTATGCGCTCCGTCTGGCTAAAGAAGCGGATGGCCGGCCGGTCAAGGTCACCTGGACTCGCGAAGAAGACATAAGCCACGGGCCCTATAGGCCGGCGGCCATGGGGCGCTACAAGGCCGCTCTTGATGACGACGGCGTCCCGAAGGCACTGGCCGGGTCGATTGCCGCTCCATCGGTTGTCGCCAGCGCGCTCGGACGCTATTTCCCGGTTCTCCCCACCGGTGGACCGGACAGTACTCTCGTCGACGGAGCTTACAACCAGCCCTATGGCATCGCGAACTACCGCGTGGATGGCAGGAAGGTCGACATTGCCGTCCCGGTCGGCTTCTGGCGATCGGTCGGGTTTTCCTACAACACCTTCATGCATGAGAGCTTCATCGACGAGATCGCCCATGCCGGCGGCACCGATCCGCTCGAATTGCGGCGCAAACTCATGCGGGAATATCCAGTGGCCCTGGCTGTCCTCGAAAAAGTGGCGTCGATGTCTGGCTGGGGCACAACACCGGAACCCGGCAAGGCGCGCGGCCTTGCCTTCGCCCTCTCGTTCGGGACATGGGTCGCTCAGGTGGTCGAGGTTGCCGAGACCGCCGGCAACATCCGGATCGAACGGGTGTTGTGCGCTGCGGATCCCGGGATCCTACTCGATCCCTTGAACTTCAAGGCGCAGATGATGTCGGGCATCATCTTCGGTTTGTCGGCGGCAGTCGGACAGCAGATCACCTTCGCAGACGGAACGGTCGAGCAGTCGAACTTTCACGACTACGATTCCTTGCGCATCAATCAATGTCCGGTGATCGAGGTGGAGTTGCTCGAGAATGCACCGCGGCTCGGTGGCGCCGGCGAGCCAGGTACGCCGCCGGCGATGCCGGCGCTCGGCAACGCGATTTTCGCACTGACTGGCAAGCGCCTCCGACGCCTGCCGTTTTCCGAAGACGTGACGTTTGCCTGAACAGCGCTGCTTAGCCGCCGCTCGCGCGGTCGGCGTAACGGGCCAGACTTGAAAGCGCGAAGACGACGACGTTCAGGAACGAGACGGCGATGAATACCGCCGAGAGCGAGGTGTGCTCCGCGACAAAGCCGATTATTGACGGCGCAAAGAGGATCCCCGAGTAGCCGAGAGTGGTCACCACCGACAGGCCGATCCCCGGAGCAAGCCCGGGAATATTGCCGCCTGCGGAAAAGGCAATCGGCACCATATTGGAGATACCAATGCCGGCAACGGCGAAACCGACCAGCGCGATCGTCAAGTTGGGTGCGAGGCCCGCAGTCACCAATCCGATGAACGATGCCGCGGTGCAAAGGCGCAAGGTTCGGACGGCACCAAGGCGATCGCGTACTAGGTCTCCGGCAAACCGCATCCCGGCCATCGCGAGCGAGAAGGCCGCGAATGCGAAGCCGGAGAAGGAGACCGACGCACCGAGCTCCGTGCGCAGGTAGAGAGCGCCCCAGTCGAGCGTCGTGCCTTCCGGTATCATCGAAAAGAGCGCGACGAGCCCGACCAGCCACGGCAGTGGCGTCAAGGGCAACCGCGCCTTCGCCCGCTGCTCCGAGGCGTGAGGCCGGTCCGCGAGAATACTCGGCCGGGCGATCAGGAACAACGCCAGCGCCACAGTCGCCGCGAGAACGGAGTGCGCGAGATCGCCAACCAAGGCGATCAGGTATCCTCCGAGCGCCGAGCCGACCAGGCCGCCGAGGCTCCAGAATGCATGACAAGACGACATGATCGAACGCCGCATCGTCCGCTCGACCTCCACCGCGTTTGCATTCATCGCAACGTCCATCGCGCCGGTCAGACCGCCGAACAGAAAGATCGCAGCGACACCGGTCCAAATGTCACCGACGAGAGATATGCCCACGATGGTCGGAAGGAACAGAATGGTTGCGACCTGGACCACCTGCCGCGACCCGAAGCGGGCAATCTGAAACCCGGCGATCGGCATCATCAGCAGAGAACCCGCGCCGAAGACGAAGAGCATCACACCGAGGCCTCCCTCGGAAAGACCGAGAGCGCCCGCGAAGAGCGGGATCTTGGGTGCCCAAGACCCCATCATCATTCCGTTGAGAAAAAAGAGCAGGGACACGGCCCAGCGCGTGGCCGGGAAAAAGGAGGGTGCTGCGGCTCCAATTACCATCTCACATCGGGTTTCGGTCATGATCTCCTCCACTGCAAGCGCTTGCAATCTATTTAAATCGATTGAATTCGCAAGCGATGTGCCCCACATCGACGCTCACATTTTGTTTCCTGCGGAAACGTCGATGGACGGCAAGTGCCCGCACGGTGGGCGTAGGCGCTCGTCGCGATGCGTACGACTCACGCAAATCTCTGTTGCATGCGGATCAACCATCGTATATACGAATATTTGTAGATAACATCTCATGGAGGTTTCCCAATGTCTCTCGATCGTGCCGTGCTCGCCTTCGCCGGCGTGATGGTTCTCCTGTCCGTCGTCCTGACGGTTTACGTCCATCCGCTTTTCCTCTGGTTTACCGTCTTCATCGGCGTCAATATGTTCCAATCCGCATTCACCGGCTTCTGTCCCGCCGCCATGATCTTCAAAAAGCTCGGCTTCCGTCCGGGAACGGCTTTCTGACGCAGTCCTGAAAAGGAAAAGCAAAATGTATCGTCCGCCGCTCGCACGCCTGGTAGCGCTCGCTCTGATCTTCTCCGCCTCCGCCGCGGCCGCAGAAACCCTGCGGGTCCAACCAGTGACCATTCCCGAATGGAAGGCCGTCTACGGGCGCGTCGAAGCTCGCGACAGCGTGCCGGCACGCGCGCGGATCGGCGGCACTGTCGTCGACCTCAAGGTCACGGAAGGCGACAGCGTCTCGACCGGCGATGTCATCGCGACCGTTCGAGACGACAAGATCGAATTTCAGATCGCGGCGATCGACGCGCAGCTTCTCGGTCTCAAGGCATCGCTCGACAACGCCCAAGCCGAGCTGGCGCGCGGTGAAGAACTGATCAAGCGCGGCGTGACTACCGCCCAGCGGCTCGACGCGCTGCGCACGCAGGTAGACGTCGTCCGCAACCAGATCGCGGCGGCCGAAGCGCAGCGTTCGGTGATCGTCCAGCAGGGCAAGGAAGGCTCGGTGCTCGCACCGACCACCGGGACGGTCCTGACGGTTCCCGTGACCCGCGACACCGTCATCATGGCCGGCGAGACGGTCGCGACCATCGGCGGCGGCGGGTTTTTCCTGCGACTTGCCGTACCTGAACGCCACGCCGACCTCCTCAAGGAAGGCGCCACGATCGAGATCGACGGAACGACCGCCGATCATCGGACGGGCCGGCTCGCAAAGATCTATCCCGAAATAGACAATGGCCGCGTCATCGCAGACGTGGAAGTCGATGCGCTGCCGACCAACTTCGTCAACAAGCGCCTGCTGATCCGTCTGCCCGTCGGAGAGCGGCAGGCTCTGCTCGTGCCGCAAGCCGCAATCACCAGCCGCTACGGCGTCGACTACGTCACCGTAAAGAACGGAGAGGCGACTGCGGAACGCACTGTTGTCACAGCCAAGCCGATCACCTACGACGGCGCGCCGATGACGGAAATCCTGACCGGCATCCGGGCCGGTGACGAGGTTGTACTGCCATGAAAATCCAGAATCTGGGTATCGCGGGCGGGTTGACGAAGACCTTCATCACGTCACCACTCACTCCTCTCTTTCTGCTTGCCGCCTTTGCGCTCGGCGTCGTCGCCCTCTTGACCTTGCCGCGCGAAGAGGAGCCGCAGATTTCGGTCCCCATGGTGGACATCATGGTCCGCGCCGACGGCCTGAAGGCGGAGGATGCGGTCAAGCTCGTCACGGAGCCCTTGGAGACGATCGTCAAGGGGATCAACGACGTCGAGCATGTCTATTCGCAAACCGCCGATGATCAGGTGATGGTCACGGCGCGGTTCGTGGTTGGCACGTCGGGCGATTCGGCCGTCTTGCGCGTCCATGACAAGATCCGCGCGAATATGGGCTCCATCCCCGTCGGCATTCCGGAGCCGCTCGTCGTCGGTCGAACGATCGATGACGTCGCAATCGTATCACTCACCCTGACACCGTCCCTCGAAAAAGGCGCGAACGTTACGGCCAACGACCTGACGCGCATCGCCCGCGAGCTTCGGGTCGAGCTGGCGAAGATCGAGAACGTCGGCCTGAGCTATCTCGTCGGTGAGACCGGCGAGGCGATCCGCGTCGCGCCGGATCCGGAAAAGCTTGCACTCTATGGCATGACGCTCCAGCAGCTTTCCGGCAAGGTGACGGCGGCCAACCGGTCGTTCTCGACCGGCCGCGTTCGCGACGGCGGGCAGCAGATCGAGGTCGTGGCGGGAGAGACGCTCTCTACGCCCGCCGATATCGGTAACCTGCTACTGACCACCCGCGACAACCGTCCGGTTTATGTCCGCGACGTCGCGGACGTATCTTTCGTCACCGACACCGCCGAGGCGCGCGCTTCCACCGTGACCCGTGGAGAGAACGGGGAACTGAAGCGGGTTCCGGCCGTGACGCTGGCGATCGCCAAGCGCGCCGGAGCAAACGCCGTCCTTGTATCGGAAGAGATCCTTCATCGCGTCGAGGAACTGAAAGGAACTCTTATCCCGAATTCCATGGATGTCGAGGTAACCCGAGACTACGGCGACACGGCGAACGAGAAGGCGAACGAACTGCTTTTCCACCTCGGCCTCGCCACGCTCTCGATCATCGCGTTGGTTTGGGTCGCGATCGGCCGCCGCGAAGCCTTCGTCGTCGCAATCGTCATCCCGGTCACGATCCTGCTGACGCTGTTTGCCGCCAATCTCATGGGCTACACGCTGAACCGCGTCTCGCTCTTCGCACTCATCTTCTCGATCGGCATTCTCGTCGACGACGCCATCGTCGTGATCGAGAACATCGCCCGCCATTGGGGTATGTCCGATGGAACAGACCGGCGAGAGGCTGCGATCGAAGCCGTCGCCGAAGTCGGCAATCCGACGATCGTCGCGACTCTCACGGTCGTGGTTGCCCTGCTTCCCATGATGTTCGTTTCAGGCATGATGGGCCCTTACATGAGCCCTATTCCGGCCAACGCCTCGGCTGCGATGATTTTCTCCTTCTTCGTCGCGGTGGTAGTGACGCCCTGGCTGATGCTGAAGATCGCTGGCAAGGCGAAGCTGCATCACGATGCGGACCATGGATCGGGAGGCACGCTCGGACGAGCATATGCGGCTGTCGCGAGACCCATCCTCGCGACCAAGAAGAAGAGTTGGATCTTCCTGCTTCTCGTCGGCGTGGCGACGCTCGGCTCACTGGCGCTCTTCTACACGAAGGACGTCACGGTGAAGCTGCTCCCCTTCGACAACAAATCGGAACTACAGGTCATGATAGACCTGCCGGAAGGTTCCTCCGTCGAAACGACGGATGCAGTCGCGCAGGCCGTCGCCAAGGTCGTGCTGGACACGCCGGAGGTGATCTCGGTGCAGACCCATGCCGCGACCGCAGCACCATTCAACTTCAACGGTCTCGTCCGGCACGCCTATCTGCGATCCAGCCCCGAAATGGGCGACGTCCAGATCAACCTGCTGCCTAAGGGGGAACGGGATCGCTCCAGCCACGAGATCGCTCTCGATCTGCGGCAGCGCCTCATCTCACAAGTGAACGTCCCCGAGGGCAGCTCACTCAAGGTCGTCGAGCCACCGCCCGGTCCGCCGGTTATGGCAACGCTGCTTGCTGAAATCTACGGCCCTGATGCCGACACCCGCCGCGCGACTGCGGAGAAGGTAAAGACAGCGTTCCGTTCGGTTCCCTTCATCGTCGACGTCGACGACAGTTACGGCCAACCCGCGAGACGCCTGCGTGCGACGATCTCGACCGACGATCTCGATTTCTACGGCGTCTCGGAGAGCGATGTGTTCGATACGTTGTCGATCCTCAACGGCACGACGACGATCGGTTACAGCCACCGCGGCGATGGACGCGCGCCGATCCCGATCGAGATCACCCGACCAAAGGGCACGAAGGTTCTCGACGAGACCTTCCTCGCAACGCCAATCCCGGCGAACCTCCTGCCTGGCTCCCGATCGGTGGTCGAACTCGGCGACGTCATCCGCGTCAAGGAGGAACAGGCTTCCTTCCCGATCTTCCGCCACAACGGCCGTTACGCCGAGATGGTGACGGCAGAGCTTGCCGGGGACTTCGAGGCGCCGCTTTACGGCATGCTGGCCGTTCAGGACGCGCTGGATGCCCAGGACTGGACCGGATTGCAGAAACCCGAGATCGCCCTGCACGGCCAGCCGACCGACCAGAGCAAGCCTGTCTTGCTGTGGGACGGCGAGTGGGAAGTGACGTGGGTCACGTTCCGCGACATGGGTGCCGCCTTCATGGTCGCGCTCCTCGGGATCTATATCCTGGTTGTCGCGCAGTTCGGCTCGTTCAAGGTGCCGCTGGTGATCCTCACCCCGATTCCGCTGACTTTCATCGGCATTCTCGGCGGTCACTGGCTGTTCGGTGCTCCGTTCACTGCGACATCGATGATCGGCTTTATCGCGCTTGCCGGCATCATCGTGCGCAACTCGATCCTGCTCGTGGACTTCATCCGCCACGCCCGCACACCGGAGCGTCCGCTGACGGACGTCCTGATCGAGGCCGGCTCGATCCGCTTCAAGCCGATCCTGCTGACCGCGCTTGCGGCGATGATCGGCGCCGCCGTGATCCTCACCGACCCGATCTTCCAGGGGCTGGCGATTTCGCTGCTCTTCGGGCTCGCGTCATCGACGCTGCTGACGGTCCTCGTCATTCCGGCGATCTACCGCGTCCTCCGCACCTGAGACGCCCGGACGATAAAAGCAAACGCCCGCAAAACGACTGTTTTGCGGGCGTTTTCTTATTCAAGGGCTCGATCAGACGCAGGTCATTTTGCCGGAAGCCAAGCCTCCGCAAGCTCGACCCAGAAGCTCGTGCCGATCGGCAAAATGTCGTCGTTGAAGTCATAACGGGGATGATGCAGCGGAGGATCATCGGGGGTCCGCTGAGTACCCACGAAGAAATAAGTGCCCGGCCTCGCCTGCAGCATGTAGGCGAAGTCTTCGCTGCCCATGGTCGGTCGCTCCATCTCGATGATCTTCTCAGCTCCCGCAAAGCGTGTCGCGAGCGCCCGGACGAAATCGGTTTCGGCCTTGTGGTTTATGGTGGCGTTGTAACCGCGCTCGTAGACAACGGTCGCCGTCATGCCGTAGCTGGCCGCCTGACCCTCCGCGATCCCGCGAATCCGCTGTTCGAGCTGGTCCCGCACCTTGGCGTCGAAGGATCGGATGCTAAGCAGCATTTCGGCACGCTGCGGGATGACGTTGCTGGCACCGCCGGCGTGGAATGCGCCGACCGTCACAACAGTCGGATCAAGCGGATGGACATTGCGGGAGACGATCGTCTGCAGCGCCATGATGATACTGGCGCCGGCGACGATGGGATCGGCCGTGTCTTGCGGTTCGGCGCCGTGGCCGCCGCGACCGTTGACCGTGATCTTGCACTCGTCGACAGCCGCCATGATCGGCCCGTCACGAAAAGCGAAGTGGCCGAAAGGGATCGTGGGGTCATTGTGGAGCGCGAAGACCGCATCGCACGGAAACCTATCGAAGAGACCATCTTCGATCATCAGCCTGGCTCCGCCGAAATTTTCCTCGGCTGGCTGGAAGATCAGATGCACCACACCGTCGAAATTCTTCCGCTCCGCGAGAATCTTCGCGGCACCGAGCAGCATGGCCGTATGGCCGTCATGTCCGCAGGCGTGCATTACACCCGGATTCCTGCTCTGGTATTCGGCACCGGTTTCTTCGAGGATCGGCAGTGCATCGAAATCGGCGCGTATGCCAATGCTCCTGCCACTGCTTCCGTTGCAAAGCGTCGCGACGACGCCGGTCTTCGCGAGACCACGCGTAACCTCATAGCCCATGGCAACAAGCTGAGCCGCGACATAATTGGACGTCTCGAACTCGGAAAGGCCGATTTCGGGATGCTGGTGCAGATAGCGTCGCGTTGCCACGATCTCGGGCATGTAGTTCGAAAAGCGTATCGTCATCGTTTCACCGGCTGTTGATCGAAGGGGGAAATCCGGACGCATGCGGCGTTTCCGGTCGACGAGGTGGTGGTTTCCGGGCGCAAAAAACCACCGGAGAGGAGTGGCAAGTTTTGCACTTGTTCTGTCATTCTTCAAGCGTATAACCGGCTTCCGAAGCCAGTCGGCGCCCGAGGATTCTTCAAATGGCGGAGAAAGAACCTACCCATCCGGAGCAGGAAACGCCCGCTCGACGGAGCTTCCATCGTGCTGGGGAAGCAGAGCGGCGAAAGGCCCTGATTCAGGCAACCCTCGACTGCATCAGCGAATATGGCTTGGACGGCGCTACGGTTCGGCAGATTGCCGCGAGAGCTGGCGTGACCGGCGGCCTCATCCGTCACTATTTCTCCGGCAAGGACCAAATGCTAGAGGCGGCCTACCGCGAAATCATGGACACGATGAGTTCAGCGGCCTTCCATGCGCTGGAACACGCTGGCGACAGCGCACGGGTACGCCTGCACGATTTCATTGTCGCAAACCTGACGCCCCCCGTCACGGATCCCCGCACGATGTCGCTCTGGGCGGCCTTCATCAGTCACGTCCGGGTCGATCCGGGTTTTGCAGAGATCCAGCGCGAAAACTATCTGGCCTATCTTGCCGTCCTTCAGCAACTGGTGGAGAAATTCCTCGCGGAAGCCGGGCGCCCGGCCACCGCAGAAACCTGTCGAAAGCTTGCGATCGCGATCAACGGGATGATCGACGGCCTTTGGCTCGAAGGTTCCTTGGCAGACGACCTCTTCGAGGACGACCCTCTGCCCGGCATCGCCCTTGCAGCGGTGGAATTGCTTCTTGGAGGCCTGAGCCTTTCGGAAAAGCATGGCGCCGACTCTGAAACGTCCGGGCGCTGAAGCAACGGGACAAGGAGAGTGATCAATGAATCGCGTCACCCGCACGTCAACGCAATAGCTCTTGGCTACCGCTTTGAAATAAGGCATAAAAAAGCCCATTTTCCCGTAGAGGGCACTCTATCTCCGTCTAGGTCCAGTTTTCTTTCACCAGCGTCATTCGCCAGCGGCTTGAAGTTCGGCATCGGAACATGAGCAAGGCCGTCGTGTTGACACGCCGGGGATAGAGGCAGGTCAGGACAGTCCGGCAATCATCTTTCTGACAGAACTCGAGAATATGTCCCTACCCATGACGTCGCTCACCTCGTCGCGCGAATTCGAGACAAAACAGATCGATCACAACGATTCGATCCGCGCTGCCTACTTCTCGAACGAAGAACTTTGCGAAAGCGCAGCAGCACTGGCTCGCGACGGTGCCAACGAGCTGCCGGCACTCTTCGCCTTCGACTTCTTCGCGCGCCACAAGGAGAACGAACGAGAGATCCTGCGGGTCTACCGGGCAACCGCCGCCGACGTCGAAAACGGCGCGACGATCACGCCTGCGCCCGAATGGTTGCTCGACAACCACTATATCATCGAAGAGGCTATCCAGGAGGTCCGCCGGGACTTCCCGCGTCGGTTCTATCGACAGCTACCGACAATGAAGATCGGGGAACACAAAATCCCCCGTACCATGGCGCTCGCCTGGCTCTATGTCGCCCACACCCATAGCACCGTGTCCCAGGAAAGCATGACCGCGTTGGTCGAGGGCTTTCAGTCGTCGCAGACGCTTGAGATCGGCGAACTGTGGGCTCTGCCGTCGATCGTCCGGTTCGTCCTGATCGAAAACCTGCGACGGATTTCGACCCGCGTCGACCGCTCGCGCCGGATGCGGCGAAAGGCAAACGAAATCGCGGACGAAGTAATCCGCCTCAACGACCCCGCCGCCTGCAAGGAGCTCTTCAGCCGCATCGAACCGCTGGCAGAGGACAATACCTTCGCGACCCAGTTCCTCTACCGCATGCGGAACGGCTCGCAGGACACGAGCTTCGCAGTCAATTGGCTGGAGGAACGTCTGGAACGCTCCGGCCGCACCGCCGACGAGGCGATGACGGCAGAGCATAACCGCCTATCGTCCGGCAACGTCACCACCGGCAATATCGTCAAGAGCCTTCGTGAAATCGACGACAAGGAGTGGTCCGTCTGGGTCGAGCAGGTTTCGCAGGTCGACAAGATCCTCGGCCAGCACACCGACTACCACGAACTTGATTTCGGCTCGCGCAACGCCTACCGCAACACCATCGAGCGCCTCGCCCGCCGTTCCGAAAAGACCGAGATCGAGATCGCGCAACTCGCAATCGACATGGCGGCCGAAGCCGCCCGCGATCCCGCAAGCGTCGATGCACAATCCAATGTCGGCGGCTTACTGGTGGGATCGCAGCGCAAGCGCCTCGAACAGGCTATCGGCTATCGTCCGCCGCTGCACCTGCGCGTCGCCAATCTCGTGCGCCGCATGAACTGGATGGCGATCGCTATTCCCGTGATCGCGATCACCATCGCGGTGCTGGCAGCGGTTGGCTGGTTCCTCGCCGACGCCGGGCTTTCGTCGCCGCTGATCCTCGTTTTGCTTCTGATGCTGTCATTGCCGGCCTCCGAAGGCGCGACCGGCCTTTTCAACACGCTGGTCACCTTTGTCGTCAAGCCGGCCCGCCTTACCGGCTACGAATTCAAGGAAGGCATCCCGGAGGATGCGCGCACGCTGGTCGTGGTGCCGTGCCTCATCGCGAAGCGTGACGATGTCGATGAGCTCATTCGCAATCTTGAGGTGCACTACCTCACGAACCCGCGTGGCGAGATATCCTTCGCCCTGCTTAGCGACTGGCGCGACAGCCCAGTCGAAGAGACGCCCGCAGATCTCGAAATCCTCGAATATGCAAAGCGCGAAGTTGCGACTCTCAGCGCCCGCTACGCTCACGACGGCAAGACGCGTTTCTATCTCCTTCACCGGCGCCGGCTCTTCAACCCGGCCGAGGGCGTCTGGATGGGCTGGGAACGAAAGCGCGGCAAGCTGCACGAGCTCAATCTCCTGCTGCGCGGCGACCGCGACACGACCTACCTGCCCGGCGCCAACATCGTGCCGGAAGGCGTCCAGTATGTCATGACGCTCGATGCGGATACCCGTCTCATGCGCGACGCAGTGACCAAGCTCGTCGGCAAGATGCACCATCCGATCAATCGGCCGGTCCACGATCCGGAAACGGGCCGGGTCGTCAGCGGCTACGGCGTGCTGCAACCCCGCGTGACGCCGTCGCTGACCACCGGCGAAGACGCTTCGGTCTTCCAGCGCGTTTTCTCGATCAATCGTGGCGTCGACCCTTACGTCTTCACAGTATCTGACGTCTATCAGGACATCACTGGCGAGGGCACTTTCACGGGCAAGGGTCTCTATCATGTCGACGCCTTCGAGCGGGCCTTGAAGGGCCGAATCGACGAGAATACGGTTCTCAGCCACGATCTGCTCGAAGGGTCGATGGCACGGTGTGCTCTGGTTACGGACGTCGAATTCGTCGAGGACTTCCCGACCCGATACGAAGTCGAGATTTCCCGCCAGCACCGTTGGGCGCGCGGCGACTGGCAACTCCTCCCCTATATCTTCGATCCGTCACGCGGCATCACCGCTCTCGGGCGCTGGAAGATGATCGACAACCTTCGCCGCTCTCTGACCCCGATGGCCTGGTTCCTGGCATCGGCGATCGGCTGGTACGCCATGACCCCGGTCGGGGCGGCGATCTGGCAGCTCCTGCTGATCTTCTGCATCTTCGTCGCGCCGACACTTTCGCTGCTTTCCGGCCTTGTTCCGCGCCAGACCGATATCGTGCCCAAGGCCCACTTCCAGTCGCTATGGTCGGAGGTCCGGTCCGCCAATGCGCAAGTTGCCCTCCGCATTGTCTTCATCACCGATGCGGCATGGATGATGGGTGATGCGATCGTCCGCTCTCTCTATCGCCTCTTCGTCAGCCGCAAGCTCCTGCTCGAATGGCGCACCGCCGGCAGCATCCAGTCGGTCGCTCAGGGCAATATACTAACCTACTACCGTTCGATGCGTCACGCGCCGGCGCTCGCGCTCGCGGCAATCGGCCTTGCCTCGTTGTCCGGCAATTACGGCTTCCTGATCGGCCTGCCGTTTGCCACCTTCTGGCTCCTGTCGCCGGTTGTCGCCTGGTATGTCAGTCAATCGGCTGAGACCGAGGATCGCCTGTTCGTGCCTGAAGAGGTGACGGTCGAGCTACGCAAGATCGCTCGCCGGACCTGGCGCTACTACGAAGCGTTCGTAACGGCCGATGACAACTATCTGCCACCCGACAACTTCCAGGAAACGCCGGAGCCGGTCCTCGCCCGCCGCACCTCGCCGACGAATATCGGCGTCTATCTGCTCTCGGTCGTCTCGGCTCGCAATTTCGGCTGGATCAGTTTCGAACAGACGATCGAGCGGCTGGAGCAGACGATCGCGACCGTCGAGAAAATGGAGAAATTCCGCGGCCACCTCTACAACTGGTACTACACCGACACGCTGAAGACACTCGGTCCGCGTTATATTTCGGCCGTCGACAGCGGCAATCTGGCCGGCCATCTCATCGCCGTTTCGTCCGCCTGCCGGGAATGGGCCGAGGCACCATCGGCCCACCTGCAAGGCAATCTCGACGGCATTGGCGATGTCGGCGGCATCCTTCTGGAAGCGCTTGCCGAACTGCCGGATGATCGCAAGACCGTGCGCCCGCTGCGCCGCCGGCTCGAAGAGCGTATCAACGGCTTCAACAACGCACTTGCCGCCGTCAAGCGCGAGCACGAATTCGCATCCATCCGGGTCATCAATCTGGCGGTACTCGCGCGCGACATCCAGAAGCTAGCCTCGAACCTCCACCACGAGGTGCGTTCCGAACAGAGCAGCGAGGTTACCCGCTGGACGGAAGCACTGGTCAGGGTCTGCGAGGCGCACATCTCCGACAGCACGTTCGACCTTTCCAATATCGAACCGCTCCGTCGGCGGCTTGCGACCTTGCGCGACCGCGCCCGTGACATCGCCTTCTCGATGGACTTCGGCTTCCTGTTCCGTCCCGAACGTCGCCTTCTATCAATCGGTTATCGGGTCGACAGCCGTGAGCTGGACGAAGCCTGCTATGATCTGCTGGCCTCGGAGGCCCGCCTGACAAGTCTTTTTGCCATAGCCAAGGGAGATCTCCCGACTGAGCACTGGTACCGTCTCGGCCGCCAGGTCGTGCCGATCGGCGCCCGTGCCGCCCTGATTTCCTGGTCGGGCTCGATGTTCGAGTACCTGATGCCGCCGCTCGTGATGCAGGAGCGGCAAGGTGGTATCCTCAACCAGACGAACAATCTCGTCGTCCGGGAGCAGATGAACCACGGGAAGCGTCTCAACATTCCTTGGGGTATTTCGGAAGCCGCCTTCAATGCCCGCGACCACGAATTGACTTATCAATATACCAATTTCGGGGTCCCGACCCTCGGGCTGAAGCGCGGCCTCGGCCAGAACGCGGTCATTGCGCCCTACGCGTCGATCCTGGCCAGCCAGTACTTCCCGAAAGCTGCTCTGGAGAACCTCGAGCGGTTGCGCAAGCTCGGTGCACTGGGTGCCTACGGCTTCCACGATGCGGTGGACTTCACGCCGACCCGCGTGCCCGAAGGAAAGACCTGCGCGGTCATCTACAACTACTATGCCCACCATCACGGCATGTCGATCGCGGCCATCGCCAATGTGGCCTTCAACGGGCACCTGCGCGAGCTCTTCCATTCCGACCCGGTGATCGAAGCGGCGGAACTCCTGCTGCAGGAGAAGGCCCCTCGCGAAATCCCTGTCATGAGTGCGAAATACGAACCCCAGACACCCGGAAAGGGTCAGGCCGATCTCCTGCGGCCGGAGATTCGCACGATCGTGGATCCCGCGACGAAGGATCGCGAACTGGCCTTCCTGTCGAACGGACACTACTCGGTCATGCTCACGGCGACCGGCTCCGGTTTCTCGCGCTGGAACGGTCAGGCCGTTTCGCGCTGGAAGGCAGATCCGACCGAGGATCGCTGGGGCACCTTCATCTTCTTGCGCGACATGGGAAGCGGCGAGTGGTGGTCGACCACGGCGACGCCCCGGCGCGCCGAAGACGAGAAGACCAAGACGATCTTCGGGGACGACAAGGCGGAGTTCTTCAAGACCGTCGGAGACATCTCGAGTTCCGTCGAATGCATCGTGGCGACCGAACACGACGCCGAAGGTCGTCGTGTCACGCTCCTCAACACCGGACCCGAGGACAGGTTCATCGAGGTGACCTCCTACCTCGAACCCGTCCTTGCCTATGAAGACGCGGACAATGCCCACACGGCATTCTCGCGGATGTTCATCAAGACCGAGTTCGGCCGACGCCGTGATGTCATCCGTGCAGAGCGCAACAAGCGCAGCCCCTCCGATCCGGACATCTGCGTCGCTCACCTCGTGGTCGACAATGCTGGCCCCGGCCGCCCGACAGAATTCGAGACGGACCGGCGCAAGTTCCTTGGTCGTGGCCGCAGCCTTGCCAATGCCGCAGCCTTCGATCCGGGGGCGACGCTCTCGGGAACGGAAGGCTACACCCTCGATCCGGTTCTCAGCTTGCGCCGGGTCGTGCGCGTGCCGTCCGGCAAGAAGGTCAGCGTGATCTTCTGGACCATCGCGGCACCGAGCCGACCAGAGGTGGACCGGGCGATCGAGCGCTACCGTCACCCCGACGCTTTCAGCCACGAGTTGGTGCACGCCTGGACGCGTGCCCAGATCGAGTTGCGCCACATAGGCATCACCTCGCAACAAGCCGCCGCGTTCCAGCATCTCGGTCGCTATCTGGTCTACCCGGACAATCACCTGCGCGCAGACCCAGAAACCGTCAGAACTGGGCTCGCGTCGCAGCCCGCGCTGTGGCCTTTGGCGATTTCGGGAGACTTCCCGATCTTCGCGCTGCGGATCAACGACGACATGGACATGGAGATCGCACGCGAAGCGCTCAGCGCGCTCGAATTCCTGCGTCGCCGTGGCGTCGTCGCCGATCTGGCGGTCATCAACGAACGGGCAACCTCCTATGCGCAGGACATGCAACACGCATTGGAACGGCTTGCCGAAAACTTGCGCTACCGCCAGGCGGATGGCGGTCGGCAGCACGTGTTCACGGTGCGCAACGACCTGATGGAGGAAGGGACCACCCAGGCCCTGCTGGCGGCGGCCCGGGTCGTCCTCCATGCCCGAAACGGCAAGATCGTCGACCAGGTGAATCGTGCGGTTTCGCTGTTCGCGACGCCGCGACTGCCCGAAGGCGCTGAGCCCGACTGGGTCGGGTTGCCGCCGGCGCAGCCGCGCAAGGATCATGGACTTCTGCCGAATGAGCAGAGCGGTCTACAGTTCTGGAACGGTTTCGGCGGCTTCGACAAGGACGGCGCCGAGTACGTGGTGCGTCTCGGCTCCAACGGAACAACGCCTCACCCGTGGATCAACGTGATCGCCAACGAACAGTTCGGCTTCCATGTGTCGGCCGAGGGCGCCGGTTTCACCTGGAGCCAGAACTCCCGCGACTACCAGTTGACACCGTGGCGCAACGATCCAGTTACTAACAGGCCGGGCGAGGCTTTCTACGTCTGCGACCTGACGAGCGGCAGGATGTTCTCGCCGACCAGTACGCTCAACCTCGACGAGACGAGCCGTTACGAAACCCGGCACGGCCTCGGCTACAGCGTCTTCAAGAGCCGGCATGACGGACTGGAGCTCGAACTGACCCAGACCGTCGATCGCACCCGACCAATAAAGCTGTCGCGGATGGTGATCCGCAATACCGGTAAGGTTGCCCGCACATTCAGGGTCTATGGCTATGCCGAATGGGTTCTGGGCAACAACGCTCAGAAGACGGCGCCGTTCATATTGGCCTCGTTCGATGAGGACACGGGCGCTCTCTTCGCGACAAACCGTTACGACATCAACTATCCCGGCCGTACGGCGTTTCTGGCGGCAAGCGACCCGGCCGGAAGCTACACGGCCAGCCGCCGCGAATTCATTGGCCGGAACGGCTCGATCGAACTGCCGCAAGCCGTTGCACGGCAATCAAAACTGCTGAACTCGATCGAAACCGAAGGCGATCCGTGTGCCGCACTCGCCCTCGATATCGAAGTGCCCGCCGGCGCAACAAAGGAACTCTGCTTCTTCCTCGGCGACTGTGCCACCGCGGCGGAGGCAAGCAAGGTGATCGCGGAGGTCCGCAAAGAGAGCGTCGTACGCATCCTGGATACGCAGCAGGCATTCTGGCATGACTTTACCGGCAGACTGCAGGTGAATACGGGCGACAAGTCGTTCGACTATCTGGTCAACGCCTGGCTGCCCTACCAGGCCCTGAGCTGCCGTCTGCTGGCCCGAGCCGGTTTCTACCAGGCGAGTGGTGCCTATGGCTTCCGTGATCAGTTGCAGGATACGCTGGCGTTCCTCACCGTCGATCCGAGACTGGCACGCCGGCAGATTCTGTACGCGGCCTCCCGACAGTTCGTCGAAGGCGACGTGCAGCATTGGTGGCTGCCTCAGACCGGTGCCGGGGTTCGTACCCGCATCTCCGACGATGTCGTCTGGCTGGCACATGCCGTCGACAACTACGTCACCGCAACCGGTGAAAAGGCGATTTTGGATGAGCCGATTTCGTTCCTCGAAGGACCCGCGTTGCCGGAAGGCGAAGCTGATTCGTTCTTCTTGCCGCAATCGACTGAAGACCGCTTTAGCCTTTATGAACATGCCGCCCGTGCTCTCGACCTCGCGATCGCACGCACAGGCGTTCACGGCTTGCCGCTGATTCTCGACGGCGACTGGAACGACGGTATGAACCGCGTCGGACACAAGGGACAGGGCGAAAGCGTCTGGCTCGGGTGGTTCCTTGCAGGAACGCTGAAATCATTCCTTGCCTACGCAGAGGAGCGCGCCGACAGCGCCCGCATCGCCCGGTGGACGGCGCATCTCACAGAACTCGGCTCCGCTCTTGAGAGCGCCGGTTGGGATGGCGAATACTACCGTCGTGGCTATTTCGATGACGGCACCCCTCTGGGGTCGGCCCAATCGGAAGAATGCCGCATAGACTCGATCGCCCAGTCTTGGAGTGTTCTTTCGCGCCAGGCTGCGCCGGAGCGTGCGACCACCGCGATCGAAGCTGCAGTTTCCAAGCTGGTCGATGAGGAGGCAGGCATCGTCAGGCTCTTTACCCCTCCCTTCGAGAAGAGCGCAGCGGACCCGGGCTATATCAAGGCCTATCCGCCCGGCGTCCGTGAGAACGGTGGCCAATACACCCATGCCGCCATCTGGCTCGGCATGGCGCTGGCGAAACTCGGCCGCGATGCCGATGCCTGGCGTTGCTTCAACATGCTCAATCCGTTGAAGCACGCGCTCGACATGGACGCGGCGGAACGCTACCGCGTCGAACCGTACGTCGTCGCGGCGGACATCTACGGCGACAACGCCTATCTCGGACGAGGCGGCTGGACCTGGTATACGGGCTCGGCAGGCTGGCTCTATCGCTTCGCGGTCGAGAGCATCCTCGGCGTTACGAAAAGGGGCGACACACTCTTCGTCCGTCCTTGCCTGCCGCCCGAGTGGAAGGGTTTCGAGGCCACGCTCACTATCTCCGACCGTGTATACGGCGTCGCAGTGAAGCAATCTGACGGAGGAAACTACGAAGTGACCGTCAACGGCAAGAAGCTCACGGACCTCGAACGCGGCTTCGCACTCGCAAAGTCCAAATAGCCGTTCGGCGCCGCACCGCCGTCGAGACGCGCAGACGAAAGAGCCCCGGAGAGCAATTGCTTTCCGGGGCTCTTTACTTTCGGTCTAAGGCGTCCTCAACCTTCGAAGACGACCAACAAGTCCTTGGCGTCGATCTGGTCGCCGGTCTTCACCAGCACTTCCGCGATGACACCATCGCGATCGGCATGGATTGCAGTCTCCATCTTCATGGCTTCGATCGAGAGCAGAACGTCGCCTGCCTTGACCGTTTGGCCAGACGAAACGGCAACCGTTGAGACAACCCCCGGCATCGGCGCTCCGATATGTGCCGGATTACCCGCCTCCGCCTTGCGGCGAACAGCGCCGGCTGCGGCTCCGTGAGCACGGTCCGGCACCTTGATGCGGCGCGGCTGCCCGTTCAACTCGAAGAAGACGGTGACCATCCCCTTGTCGTTCACCGCCCCCATCGCCTGGTTGACGATGACCAGTGTCTTTCCCTTCTCCAGATCGACAAAGAGTTCCTCGCCGGCTGGCAGGCCATAGAAGTAGTTCGGTGTCGGGATGACGGAAACCGGACCATACGTCTCGGCGGCGAACGCGTAGTCCGTAAAGACCTTCGGATACATCAGGTAGGATGCGAGTTCGAAGTCGGAGACCTTGCGTTCGAGCTTTTCCTCGATCGCGGCACGTTCGGCTTCGATGTCCGTTTCCGCGAGCAGCGAACCCGGCCGCACAGTGTAGGGTTTGTCTCCTTTGAGAACCTTCTTCTGTAGACCTTCAGGCCAGCCGAGCGGCGGCTGCCCGAGATCCCCCCTCAGCATCGATACGACCGACTCGGGGAAAGAAACATCCTTCTCCGGATTGACGACGTCTTCAACCGTGAGGTCCTGGCTGACCATCATCAGCGCCATGTCGCCGACCACCTTGGAGGATGGTGTCACCTTGACGATATCGCCGAACATCTGGTTGGCGTCGGCATAGGCCTGAGCAACCTCATGCCACCGTGTCTCGAGGCCGAGCGAGCGGGCTTGTTCTTTGAGGTTGGTGAACTGCCCGCCCGGCATTTCGTGTAGATAGACTTCCGAGGCTGGCCCCTTGAGATCGCTCTCGAAGGCGGCGTACTGATTGCGGACGGCCTCCCAGTAGAACGATATGCGGCGGATCCAGTAGGGATCGAGTTCGGGATCTCTCTCCGATCCGCGCAGGGCCTCGACGATCGAACCGAGGCAAGGCTGCGAGGTGTTGCCGGAAAGCGCATCCATCGCCGCGTCCACGGCGTCGACCCCCGCGTCCACGGCCGCAAGAACCGTCGCGGCCGAAATCCCCGATGTGTCGTGGGTATGGAAATGGATGGGCAGACTCGTCGCCTCGCGCAAAGCCTTGAAGAGGATCTTTGCGGCAGCCGGCTTCAGGAGGCCCGCCATATCCTTGACGGCGATAATGTGAGCGCCTGCCTTTTCGAGCTCTGCTGCAAGCGCCGTATAGTACTTCAGGTCGTACTTCGCGCGCGCCTCGTTCAGGATATCGCCGGTGTAGCAGATCGCGGCCTCGCAGAGCTTGTTCTCCTCGGCGACGGCATCCATCGCCACCCGCATGTTGTCCACCCAGTTCAGGCAGTCAAAGACGCGGAAAAGATCGATGCCACCGGCAGCGGCCTGGCGGACGAAGTACTTGACGACGTTGTCGGAGTAATTCTTGTAGCCGACGCCGTTGGCGCCACGCAGCAGCATCTGCAGCAGCAGGTTCGGGGCGCCTTCACGGATGAGCGCCAGACGCTCCCACGGGTCTTCGGTAAGAAAACGCATCGAGACGTCGAAGGTCGCGCCGCCCCAGCATTCCAGCGAAAGGAGGTTCGGCAACGCACGAGCGTACGTACCGGCCACACGAGCGATGTCGAAAGTACGGATGCGGGTCGCCAGCAGCGACTGGTGGCCGTCGCGCATCGTCGTGTCCGTCACGAGGACACGCTTCTGGTCGCGCATCCATGCGGCAAATTTCGCCGGGCCCAGTCTGTCGAGCAACTGCTTCGTGCCGGCCGGAACCTCCCCTTCAATGAACGGAACGACCGGATCCGCGGCATCCTCGGGGGGGCGCGGACGTCCTTTCACTTCCGGATGACCATTTACCGTAACGTCAGCGAGATAGGTAAGCAGCTTGGTTGCGCGGTCCTGGCGCTTCACCTGTGCGAAAAGCTCAGGCGTCGAGTCGATGAAGCGCGTCGTATAGCTGTTGTCGCGGAATTTCGGATGGCCGATGATCGCTTCGAGAAAGGTGAGGTTCGTCGCCACGCCGCGAATGCGGAGTTCGCGTAGCGCCCGGTCCATCCGCCGGATAGCCTCTTCCGGCGTCGGCGCCCAGGCGGTCACCTTTTCCAGAAGCGGGTCGTAGTAGCGTGTGATGACAGCCCCGGAATAAGCGGTGCCGCCATCCAGACGGATACCGAAGCCGGTTGCGCCGCGATAGGCGGTGATACGGCCGTAATCCGGGATGAAATTCTGCTCCGGATCTTCGGTGGTGATACGGCACTGCAGCGCATGGCCGTTGAGGCGGATATCTTCCTGTTTCGGAACGCCGGATTCGGGCGTGCCGATCGCATGCCCTTCGAGGATATGGATCTGCGCCTTGACGATGTCGATGCCGGTCACCGCCTCCGTCACCGTGTGCTCGACCTGGATGCGCGGATTGACCTCGATGAAGTAGAATTTGCCGGTATCGGCGTCCATCAGGTACTCGACGGTGCCGGCACCGATGTAGTTGGTCGCACGGGCGATCTTCAGCGAATATTCGGCGAGCTCCTGGCGTTGCGCTGCGGTCAGATAAGGTGCCGGAGCGCGCTCGACGACCTTCTGGTTGCGGCGCTGGATGGAGCAATCACGCTCGTAAAGGTGTACGGCATTGCCGTGCGTATCGCCGAGAATCTGGCTTTCGACGTGGCGCGCATGTTCGACCAGCTTCTCGAGGTAAACCTCGTCCTTGCCGAAGGCTGCCTTCGCCTCGCGCTTCGCTTCGATGACTTCCCGCGCCAGGTCCTTGGGATCACGGATTGCCCGCATCCCGCGTCCGCCGCCGCCCCAGGACGCCTTCAACATCACCGGATAGCCGATCTCCTCGGCCATGCGCGCGACCTCTGTCATGTCGTCGGGCAGCGGCTCAGTTGCCGGCACCACCGGCACGCCGACGCTGATTGCAAGATTGCGCGCGGCAACCTTGTTGCCGAGCTGGCGCATGGTCTCGGCCTTTGGCCCGATGAACGTAATGCCGGCAGCGTTACAGGCGTCGACGAATTCCGGGCTTTCCGAAAGCAGGCCATAGCCCGGATGGATCGCGTCGGCCCCAGAAAGCTTGGCGACCCGGATGATTTCGTCGATGGAGAGGTAACTCTCGATGGGACCGAGATCACGGGCAAGATGCGGACCGCGCCCGACCTGGTAACTCTCGTCCGCCTTGAAACGGTGCAGGGAAAGCTTGTCTTCCTCGGCCCAGATCGCGACTGTTTTCAGTCCCAGTTCGTTCGCCGCACGGAAAACGCGGATGGCGATCTCGGATCGGTTGGCAACAAGAATCTTGGAAATGGTCAAATCGGTCTCCTCAGTCGATCGGCCACGGGCATGCTGCACCGCGAAATCTCCTTATCCTGTTGTCACAGGAAGTTCAATTTGTCCGACCGACTGGGAGAAAAATATGGCGCCTCAGGTTATCAGCCCGAGGCGGAACGCGAGCGCCACGACGTGCTGACGGTTCTTCGCATTCAACTTGTCCTGGATCCCATTCATATACCAATCCACCGTATGGTTCGAAATCTTGAGAATCCGGCTGATGTCGTTCGACGTAAGACCATCGGCCAGATAGTTCAGGACCTCCATTTCGCGACGCGTCATGCGCGTTTCGACCTTGCTGACGGACTCGAGTTCGCCCGACTGGCGCCGCAACTCCATCAGCCGCCAGAAGGCCTTCCTTGCAACGGCTTCGAAGAGCGTCATCTCGACCGGCGAAAGCTCTACGGGTTTCCCGCCGACGGTCATGTTGCCGAGAAGGCCGTTGCGACCATGGATCGGAAAGATATAGCCGTCTTCCAGACCGAAACGCAGGGAGTCGGCCATCATCCGCTCCATGCGCTTGCGATGGGGGTCACCGCGAAAGACCGATATCGTGTCGCGCCACCGAAAGCCGCGTTGCGCCTGGCCGAGGTAGCGAACGGTCGGATCGATGAGGACGTACTTCTTTGCGATGTAAGTCTCCGGCCACCGCTCGGGCCAGCGGCCTGCCAGCACCAGTTTCATCGGGTTCTCGTTTGGTTTCGGCTGGCGGACGATACCGTAATAGTCGAACTGATAGTGATTCAGCAGCTTTTCCAGCTCCGCCGTCAGATCCTCGGCATTCTTGCATTCGTCAGCCACGACCAGGAACTGAACGATCCGGTTTATGCTCATCTTTATCCCCTCTGACGCGCCGCGGCACCCATCGTGGGGAATGCCTTCGGATATTTCCACGAGCTCTTGTATCGTGCGGTGAAGCTAGACTACCAGAATCGGTTAGGACACCCTTAATTACGACATGCAAAATCTTGCCATGCAATCGAAAACTAGCTAGCGGAAAACCGCTGACTTATAGTCGCTATTGCCGAAATTACGCCCGACAGGTCCGGTTAAGCTGGAACACACGGACGCTCCCCCGTTCGACGAAGGGCTGCAACGATTTGTCCCTCGTCGGAAGGCGCGAACTAACGGCATACGGCTACGCGCACGAACTGAGAGAACACCATTGTCCTTGCTTCAAGTCTATATAAAAGCGCTGCGATATCTCGCAACCTATCGGATGAAGGTCGCGCTGGTCGTCGTCGCCAACATCATCTTGGCCGTCATAACGATCGTGGAGCCGGTGCTTTTCGGACGAATCGTGGACGCGATCTCGGAAAAGCGAAATGCCAGCAGTATTCTCATACTGTGGGGATGTTTCGGCGTATTCAACACCATCGCGTATGTGTTGGTTGCCCGTGAGGCTGACCGTCTGGCGCATGGTCGCCGCGCCGACCTTCTCACGGAAGCCTTTGGGCGTATCATCTCGATGCCGCTCAACTGGCACCATCAGCGCGGAACCTCCAACGTGCTCCACACCCTGCTCCGCGCGAGCGAGACCCTGTTCGGGCTCTGGCTCGAGTTCATGCGCACACACCTCGCAACGGCCGTTGCGCTGGCGCTTCTGCTTCCGACGGCGCTCTCGATGGACTTCCGCCTCACGATCGTGCTGGTGGTGCTCGGGGTGCTTTACATGATCATCGGCAAGACGGTGATGAACCGCACGAAAGAGGGCCAAGCCTCGGTCGAGAGGCACTATCACACCGTCTTCTCACATGTGAGCGACTCGATCAGCAATGTCTCGGTGGTACACAGCTACAACCGTATCGAAGCTGAAACACGGGCGCTGAAGCAATACGCCGAACAACTGCTGGCCGCCCAATACCCGGTCCTCGATTGGTGGGCAATTGCCAGCGCCCTGAACCGCATTGCATCGACGATCTCCATGCTGCTCATCCTGGTCGTCGGGACGATTCTCGTTCAAGCGGGCGAACTGAAGGTCGGCGATATCATCGCCTTCACCGGTTTCGCGGGTCTTCTGATCGGACGCCTGGATCAGATGCGCGCCTTCGCGACGCAAATCTTTGAAGCCCGAGCGAAGCTGGAAGATTTTTACCAGCTCGAAGACTCGGTCCAGGAGCGCGAAGAACCCGCGGGTGCCGGCGAACTTGCCGATGTTCGGGGCGACGTCGAGTTCCGCAACGTGTCTTTCGACTTCGCCAACACCACACAGGGCGTCCATGACGTTTCCTTCAAGGTGAAGGCCGGCCAGACGATCGCGATCGTCGGGCCGACGGGCGCCGGAAAGACGACTCTGATCAACCTTCTTCAGCGCGTGCACGAGCCACAGGCCGGGAAGATCTTTATCGACGGAGTTGATATTTCTACCGTCACCCGCAAGTCTCTGCGCCATACGATTGCGACTGTCTTTCAGGACGCGGGCCTGCTCAATCGCTCGATCAGCGAGAACATTCGAATCGGGCGTGAGGATGCCACCGACGAGGACGTCATGAAGGCGGCGGAGGCCGCAGCGGCGGCCGAATTTATCGACAGCCGCCTGGCGGGCTACACCACACAAGTCGGCGAGCGCGGCAACCGCCTGTCGGGCGGTGAGCGTCAGCGCATCGCGATCGCGCGGGCGATCCTCAAGAATGCACCGATTCTCGTGCTTGATGAAGCAACGAGTGCACTCGACGTCGAGACCGAAGCACGCGTCAAGGCGGCCATTGACCGGTTGCGCAAGGACAGGACGACCTTCATCATCGCGCACAGGCTTTCAACGGTTCGCGAAGCCGACATCGTGCTCTTCCTCGACCACGGCCGGATCGTCGAAAAGGGCGGCTACGACGAGTTGAGCGCCGGCGGCGGCCGCTTTGCCGCACTGCTGAAAACCAGTGGCCTGCTGACTGAAGAGAAGAACGTCTGAAATACGCCGGAAAGCGGTGGCTGCCGCCTCGCCGGAACAGCAAGTTTCCAGGGAGAACGACTTGCAGAGTTATTCTTTTGATCTCACCGGCCGGACGGCACTTGTCACCGGCTCCTCGCGCGGCCTTGGTTATGCCATCGCCCGGGCGCTCGGCCATGCCGGCGCAACCCTCGTGATCAATGGGACCAACACGGCACGCCTGGAGGAAAGCGCCGCCAGCCTGAGAGCCGACGGCCTTTCCGTCAGAACTGCCGCCTTCGACGTGACAAACGAGGAATCGGTGGTCGGGGCCTTCGCCACGCTGGACGCCGAGGGGCTGGAGGTCGACATCCTTGTGAACAATGCCGGCATCCAGCTTCGCAAGCCGATGGTCGAGCTGTCGCTCGACGAGTGGCGCTCCGTCATCGACACCAATCTCACAAGTGCCTTCATCGTCGGGCGCGAGGCAGCCAAACGCATGATTCCACGCGGGCGCGGCAAGGTCATCAACATCGGCTCGCTGATGAGCGGTCTCGCACGGCCGACCATAGCGCCCTATACAGCCGCGAAGGGCGGCATCAAGATGCTGACCCAGGCGATGACCGCCGAATGGGCGGAGCACGGCATCCAGGCCAACGCAATCGGCCCCGGCTACATGCTGACCGACATGAACCGGGCCCTGACCTCCAATCCGCAATTCGACGCATGGGTGAAGGCGCGGACTCCGTCGCGACGCTGGGGCAAGCCTGAGGAACTCGTCGGCACGGCGATCTTTCTCGCCTCCTCCGCGTCCGATTACGTCAACGGCCAGATCATCTACGTGGACGGTGGCATGAGCGCCGTCATCTGACGCCGGCTAAGGATACTGTGCCCCGCCGACGAACGGTTAGTGGTTATGCCGTGGCAGCTTTTCGGCCAGTTTGCGGAACTCCGGCGCCCCTTCGATCACCGCACCGTCAGACAGCTGGGTCACTGTCTTGCGATAAATCATCTGCCAGGGCGTCGCGTCCGGAGGCACAGCGGGCAGACCTTCCGTTTTGCGTCTTGCGATCTCGGCATCCTCCACAAGTGCATCACAACGGCCATTGTTGAAATCGATGCGGATGACGTCGCCATTCCTGAGCCAGGACAGCCCGCCACCCGCCGCACTTTCGGGGGACGCGTTCAGGATCGACGGACTGTCGGCCGTTCCAGACTGACGGCCGTCGCCGATCGTCGGCAGGCTCATGATGCCGCGCTTGAGGAGAGCGTCCGGCGGCTGCATGTTGACGACCTCGGCCGAACCCGGCCATCCACGCGGTCCCGCACCACGGATGACGAGAATGGTGTTCTCGTCGATTCCGAGCTCCGGATTGTTGATATTGCGGTGGTAGTCCTCGGATCCGTCGAATACCACCGCCTTTCCTTCGAATACGCCTTCGCGTCCCGGATCACGAAGATAGCGGGCGCGGAATTCTTCCGAGACGACGCTCATCTTCATGATGGCGAAATCGAAGAGATTGCCCTTGAGGACGAGGAAGCCGGCGCGCTCCTTGAGCGGCGCGTCGAACGAACGGATCACCTCGCGGTCACATGCCTCCCTTCCTTCAAGATTTTCCGCCATCGTCTTGCCGGTCACCGTCGGACAGCCGCCGTCCAGCTTGCCGGCTTTCAGGAGTTCCCACATGACAGCAGGGACGCCCCCCGCACGATGGAAACGTTCGCCGAGATAGGCGCCGGCCGGCTGTACATTGGCAAGAAGCGGGATGTCGTAGCCGTGGACCTGCCAGTCCTCCGGATAGAGCTCGACTCCTGCGTGCTTCGCCATCGCTGCGAGATGCGGCTGTGCATTCGTCGAGCCGCCGATTGCCGAATTGACGCAGATCGCGTTGAGAAAAGCTTCACGGGTAAGGATATCGGAAGGCTTCACGTCTTCGAGCACGAGTTCGACGGCGCGGCGCCCGGTCCGGTATGCCATCTGCCCACGTTCGCGGTAAGCCGCCGGAATGGCGGCACAACCAGTCAACGACATGCCGAGCGCCTCGGCCATGGCGTTCATGGTCGAGGCGGTTCCCATCGTGTTGCAATGGCCGACCGAGGGCGCGGAATCGAGCGCGGCCTCCAGAAACTCCTCGCGCGAGATCTCGCCCGCCGCATACTTGCGCCGCGAGCGCCAGATCACGGTGCCGGAGCCGACGAGATCACCGTCGTGCCATCCGTCGAGCATCGGGCCACCGGAGAGCACAATCGCCGGAATATTGACGGTGGAAGCGGCCATCAGAGAGGACGGTGTGGTCTTGTCACAACCCGTCGTGAGGACGACCCCGTCAAGCGGATAACCATAGAGGATCTCGACGAGGCCGAGATAGGCGAGGTTGCGATCGAGCGCTGCCGTGGGCCGCTTGCAATTCTCGAACAGGGGGTGAGTCGGAAACTCGATCGGAATACCCCCGGCATCGCGAATGCCGTCGCGGACGCGGCGGGCAAGTTCGAGGTGGTGGCGATTGCAGGGATTGAGATCACTGCCGCTCTGGGCGATCCCGATGATCGGTTTTCCGGACCTCAGTTCCTCCGGCGTGATGCCGTAATTCATGAAGCGCTCGAGGTAGAGCGCCGTCATGTCGGCATGGTCCGGGTTGTCGAACCAATCCTGCGAGCGCAATCTGCGCCGTTCCTTCTTGTCCTCAGTCATGTCTTCTCACCTTATGCCTTGTGTCCGTTCAACCGTTCGAGGTGGAGAAGCAAGGCACTGTGATCCTGCTCTCCACCGCCGGCAGCGACGAATTCGGAAAACTCGCTTCGAACCCGCTCCGTCAGCGGCAGCTCGAGCGAATACTGGTCGGCCATCGACATGACCGCGTCGAGGTCCTTCAGCTGCAGCCGCGAGGGACCGCCTGGTTTGAAGTCGCGGGCGATCATCCGGGCACCGTGCAATTCCAGGATCCGGCTTTCGGCGAACCCTCCGCGTATTGCCTCTCGGAACCTCTCCCGGGAGGCCCCACCAGCCTCGACCAGCACCATCGCCTCGGCCACCGCGCCGATCGTGATCGCGACGATCTGCTGATTGGCGAGCTTGCAGATTTGCCCCGCACCGCTCGGACCGACATGGGTCACCCGACCGAGCGCGGCGAAGACGGCCGCGAGACGCTCAACGACTGCAGCATCCCCGCCGGCCATGATAGCCAAAGTGCCGGCTTCTGCTCCGACGACACCTCCAGAAACGGGTGCATCGAGATGGTGTATCCCGCGCGCCGCAAGCCGCGCCGCGTGGTCTTTCGCGATCGGCGGTGCGATCGAACTCGTGTCGACCAGAACGGTGCCGGGACGAAGGACGTCCGCACAACCGGACGTGAAGAGAACTTCCTCCACCGCCTTGCCGTCGCTCAACATCGTGAACACGACGTCGACGCCGCGCGCAGCATCCGCCGGCGTTGCAGCGACATCTGCGCCTGCCGAACGCAGCGCCTCCGCCTTGGACATGTCCCTGTTCCAGACCGTCACTTTGAAGCCGGCACCAAGCAGGCGCCGAGCCATCGGCGCGCCCATCAGGCCCGTACCGAGAAAAGCGATACTCGGAAGCCCATTGTGGCTGGTATCGATCACAGCTTTCCTACCATCTCGTCTTCGATGTGAACGCGAATGATCTCATCGAACGACTTTTCGGCGACAAAGCCAAGAGCCGTCGCACGCTTGGCCTCGAAGCCCGGCGCCCATCCGGCAACCATCTTCATGATCATCTCGTCCGGCTCACGTCGGATAAGCCGGACCGCCTTCTCGCCGGCAACTCGCCGGAGTGCCTCGATCTGCTCGCCGACGGTCGCACTCAGGCCCGGCATGGAGAGGTTCCGGCGGGGCCCGACCTTTTCGAGATCGATCGTGGCACCATGAACGAGGAATCCCACGGCCGAGCGCGGTGAAGCGTGCCAGTGGCGGACATCCTCGCTGACGGGCAGGACGGCCTCCTGTCCGGCCAGAGGCTCACGCAGAATGCTCGAAAAGAAGCCGGAGGCAGCCTTGTTCGGCTTTCCAGGCCGGATGCATATCGTCGGCAGCCGGATTCCGATTCCGTCAAAAAAGCCGCGACGGCTGTAGTCGGCCAGCAACAGCTCACAGATGGCTTTCTGCGTTCCGTAGCTGGTGAGCGGCGTCGAATGGAAGTCATCGGGAATGGGATAGGGCAAGGGCGCACCGAAGACGGCGATCGACGAGGTGAAGACGACACGCGGCCGATAGCCCTCATCGTTATTGGCCTCCCGAATCGCGTCGAACAGGTAACGGGTGCCGTCGAGATTGATACGATAGCCCTTGTCGAAGTCGAGTTCGGCCTCGCCGGAAACGATCGCCGCCAGATGGAAGATGACGTCAGGCCGCGCAGCTATGAGTCTTCCCGCCGCGCCGGGAGCCGACAGATCGGCGACCTCGGTTACGACCTTGCCGGCGTACCCGGCAGGGGCTTCCGGCGTCACTACGTCCGTCAAGGTCATTGCCTCGATCGGATGACCTCCGAGGCTGCCTGACTCAGCAAGACGGGCCGCGAGCTTGCGCCCAACCATTCCTGCTGCACCGATGATAAGAACGTGCATGAAGACTTCTCCCCCAGGGCGCACCAGATCGCGCATCAAATTATGTTGTAAGGTTGTCTGATAACCTTATATGGTCCGATTGAGAATAGACTATTTGCTCCGCTGAGCCATACCCGAAGATCATGAAGGCCCGAAAATGCACAGCTCCTATACCACTGCCGATCTGCAGGCTGCTCTCCGTGCCCGCATGGGCGATGCCGCGATCCTTACCGAGGCGGCGGAAATGTTGCCCTTTTGCCGCGACTGGCACGGCGACGTCACCAGCAATGCTGTTGCGGTGATACGACCCCGCTCGACTGCCGAGGTGTGCGAAGCGGTCCGCGCCTGTCTGGAATTGGGCCTTTCGATCGTTCCGCAAGGCGGCAATACCGGGCTTGTTCTCGGCGCGATCCCGGATCGACCGGAAAGTCAGGTGATCCTGAGTCTGGAGCGGATGAAGGCCGTGCGCTCCGTCGACCCCGACGACTTCTCTATGGTCGTCGAAGCCGGATGCATCCTTGCCGAGGCGAAAGAGATTGCTGCCTCGAAGGGCATGTTCTTTCCTCTTGCACTCGGAGCACAGGGCAGCTGCCGGATCGGCGGCAACGTCTCGACCAATGCCGGCGGCATAAACGTTCTGCGCTACGGGATGACGCGGGAGCTGGTGCTCGGCCTGGAGGTCGTGCTGCCGGATGGAACGGTCTTCGACGCCCTCTCCACGCTCAGGAAGGACAACCGCGGGATCGATCTCAAGCAATTGTTCATTGGCGCGGAAGGTACGCTCGGCATTGTCACCGCCGTCGCCGTCAAGCTGACGCCCTGTCCTGATAGTGTGGCCACCGCCCTTCTCGGGCTGAACTCGCTGGAAGACGTCATGCAACTGTATCGGCGTGCGCGCCGCGATTGCTGTGATCTCATGTCCGCCTTCGAATTCATGCCTCCCATTGCCTTCACGCTCGCCCGGGAGGCCATGCCCGATCTCGCAATGCCGATCGGCGGAGACTGCCCCGTCTATGTACTGATGGAAATTTCCGGCTCGGGCCTCGTCGACGTGGACGAATTGATGCAACGTTTCCTGGAGAATGTGCTGGAGGACGGACTGGTGATCGACGGCGTCGTCGCCGCTTCCGCCGCCCAGGCGCGCAACCTGTGGCTCTTCCGGGAGGGAATGAATGAAGGTCAGGCGAGACGTGGAATGCATTTACGCACGGATATCTCGGTGCAGCTATCGCGCCTTCCCGACTTCGTGAGGGAAGCCGAGGCTGCCGTCGCGGCCGCCGCACCGGATTGCATCTGCGTGTCATACGGCCATGTCGGCGATGGTAACGTGCATCTGAACGTTATGCCCCCATCGGGATTATCGGCGGCCGAACGATCGGTTCGCATCCACACAGCCAAGAAGGCGATCAACGCCGTGCTCGACCGCTATCACGGCAGCATCAGCGCGGAGCACGGCATCGGCCGGCTGAAGCGCGCCGACTTCGAGGAGCGGCTGCCCGATGTTCAGCGCCACCTGCTGACCGCGATCAAGAAGGCCATTGATCCGGCAATGGTCATGAATCCCAGATGCCAATTGAATTTGGGGGAATTATCGTAGAATAAGCGAGGATTGTTCGGGAGGCAGTGTTTTCCATGGCGATAGACTTCAGCCAGATCAGGCGAAGCGAGCATCTACCGGCGCGGATTGCGACCCATATCGCACGCGAGATCGGTGAGGGCCGCATCAAACCGGGCGACAAGCTGCCAACCGAACACATTCTGGCCAAGGCGTTCGGCGTCAGCCGATCGGTGGTGCGCGAGGCAATCGCGCAGCTGCGCAACGAAGGGCTCGTCGAAACACGGCAGGGCGTCGGCGCCTTCGTGAGGGATATGCATACGCGTCCGGCGATCCGGATCGAACAGGAAGAGCTCGTCGACCGCGAGAGTTTCCGCAGTCTCTTCCAGCTCCGCATGCCACTCGAGATCGAGGCCGCCGGCCTCGCCGCGGTTCACTATGATTCCGAGGATATGAAGCAACTCAACGCTGCGCTCGATCTGATGACCGGAGCCGAAAAATGGACCGAGCAAGGCATTCTCGCTGATCTTGCGTTCCATCGCGCCCTCGCCGCCGCGACCCACAACGAATACTTCCCCCTTTTCATCGGCTTTATCGCCGAGCGGATCAGCCATGCTATCAACGCGGCACGTGCAACGGCCGTGCTCGAGGAGATCGTCGAGGTGACGATTGCCGAACATGTGGTGATCCGCGACGCCGTCGCGCTGCGCGATCCGCTGAAGGCACGCGACGCCATGCGCCAACACCTGCTTGGTGCTGCATCCCGGCTCGATCTCACACTCGAGACCTTCTAGCGGACAGCAGCGGCAGCTTCCCGCAGCAGATCACGCAAGCTCCGCCGTTCTTGACCGTCGGACCGTGCCATGATCGGACCCGGCAACTTTCCCGCCCGGCGCTTCTTTCCACGCTGGACACGAGCAACACAGAGTAATAAAAGATCAGCGGTAATGTTGTCTGACATCCTGACAATACGGCAACGAACCGCTTCGGAGGGCGGTCCGGTGAAACGGGAAGCTGGGGAGGAACAAGAATGAACACTGATCGTATCCTTCATGCGGAGACCATCCTGCCGGAGGAGGCCGATGCTCTGCTGGTTGGTCGCGTTTGGTCGAATGCCGCCGGCGGCCCCTGTCCGGTCCTCGTCTCGAGCGGCCGAATTCTGGATCTGACGTCGCTGGCGGCCACAATGGTGTCACTGCTCGATATCGAGGATCTGGTCGCGAGATTGCGCGAGCCGAAGACCTTCCCCGACCTCGGATCGCTCGACGATTTTCTGTCCGGCCGTGAAGGGGCCCTGCTTGCCCCCGTCGACCTGCAGGCAATCAAGGCCGCCGGCGTAACCTTCGCAGACAGCATGCTGGAGCGGGTGATCGAGGAGCAGGCCAAAGGCGACCCGCTCCGCGCTCAGGAAATCCGCTCGCGCCTGGCTCCGGTTCTCGGAGACAGTCTGCGCGGTCTCGTCGCGGGTTCGCCGCAGGCTGCCAGCGTGAAAGCCCTGCTGCAGGAGATGGGTCTGTGGTCCCAGTATCTCGAGGTCGGTATCGGACCCGATGCCGAAATCTTCACCAAGGCACAGCCAATGTCCGCAGTTGGCTGCGGCGCACTTGTCGGCCTTCACCCGATCTCCTCCTGGAACAATCCGGAACCGGAAGTCGTTCTCGCCGTTCGGACCGACGGGCGGATCGTCGGTGCGACCCTCGGGAATGACGTCAACCTGCGCGATGTCGAGGGACGGTCGGCACTCCTGCTGGGGAAGGCCAAGGACAACAATGCCTCGTGTGCGATCGGGCCGTTCATCCGCCTGTTCGATCAGACCTTCACACTCGACGATCTGCGGCGGGTGAAGGTCTCGCTGAACGTGCGGGGCGAAGATGGTTTCGAGATGTCAGGTGAAAGTCCGATGGAGGCAATCAGCCGATCCCCCGAGAACCTGGTGTCCCAGATGCTGAACCGCAGCCATCAGTATCCGGATGGCGCAGTGCTCTTCCTCGGCACGATGTTCGCTCCTGTGAAGGACCGCCATGCCCCGGGCCTCGGGTTTACCCACGAAATCGGCGACCGCGTCGAGATTTCGACGCCGAAACTCGGTCGTTTGGTGAACTGGGTGGAACGCAGCGACGCCTGCCCGGAATGGACCTTCGGCACGACTGCCTTGATCCGCAATCTGGCCGCCCGTGGTCTTCTGGATAAGGTTTGAGGGCCATGCAGAAGATAATCGATACGTTCTACCGCTTCCTGGAAATGCTGCTGATCTTCTTTCTGTCAGCGATGGCGGTGATGGTCTTCGTCAACGTGGTCATGCGGTATGGTTTCAACTCCGGTCTTAACGTCTCTGACGAGCTCTCGCGCTATTTCTTCGTCTGGCTGACCTTCGTTGGCGCGGTGGTGGCATTTCGCGAACACGCCCATGTCGGCGTTGAGACCCTGGTCATGCTGTTCGGCCGCAAGGGCCGGATCATCTGCATGATCCTCTCGAACATCATCATTATCGCGGTATCGGCGATCTTCTTCTGGGGCACGTGGAAACAGGCGCCTATCAATGCCAGCATGACCTCGCCCGTAACCAAACTGCCGATGATCTGGGTCTACGGAATCGGCTTCTTCACCGGCGCCGGCGTCGTTCTGATCGCGCTCGAACGACTGTTCCGCCTGGTGACCGGCCGCGTCACCGAAGAAGAGATCGCCGCCTTTGCAGGCGAGAACACGTCCCTCGAGCATCTGTCGGAGCGCGCCTGATGACCTTGGTCGTGTTCATTGTCTCGCTGCTCGGCGCCATGGCGGTCGGCGTCCCGGTGGCCTTCGCATTGATGTTCTGCGGCGTCGTGCTGATGTGGTTCATGGGCATGTTCAACACCCAGATCATCGCCCAGAACATGATCGCCGGCGCGGACACCTTCACCCTGCTCGCCATCCCCTTCTTCATTCTCGCGGGCGAGCTGATGAATGCCGGCGGCCTGTCGCGGCGCATCATCGATTTTGCCATTGCCTGCGTCGGTCACATCCGCGGCGGTCTCGGCATTGTCGCGATCATGGCCGCAGTCATCATGGCCAGTATTTCGGGCTCCGCGGCCGCCGATACGGCAGCGCTCGCCGCCATCCTCATTCCGATGATGGCCAAGGCCGGCTACAACGTGCCGCGCTCCGCCGGCCTCATTGCCGCCGGCGGCGTCATCGCCCCGGTCATCCCGCCGTCGATGGCCTTCATCGTCTTCGGCGTCTCCGCCAACGTGTCGATCACCCAACTGTTCATGGCCGGTATCGTGCCGGGCCTGATGATGGGCAGCGCGCTGATCGCCACTTGGCTCATCGTGGTGCGCAAAGACAAGGTCGAGGCCCTGCCGCGCGCTCCGATGAAGGAACGTGTTCGTGCCACCGGCCGGGCACTCTGGGCGCTGGGCATGCCGGTCATCATTCTCGGAGGCATCAAGGCCGGCGTCGTTACCCCGACGGAAGCGGCCGTCGTCGCGGCAGCCTACGCCCTGTTCGTGGGCATGTTCATCTACCGGGAACTGTCACCCAGGGAACTACCGCATGTCATCCTTCAGGCAGCCAAGACGACAGCTGTCATCATGTTCCTGGTGTGCGCGGCGCTCGTCTCGGCATGGCTGATCACAGCGGCGAATATTCCCGCTGAAATTACTGGCTACATCGAGCCCCTCATCAACCGTCCGACCTTGTTGATGATCGTCATCATGCTCGTGGTACTGGTCGTCGGGACGGCGCTCGACCTGACCCCCACGATCCTGATCCTGACACCCGTGCTGATGCCGATCATCAAGCAGGCGGGGATCGACCCGGTCTATTTCGGCGTCCTGTTCATCATGAATACCTGCATCGGCCTGCTGACCCCGCCCGTTGGAGTGGTGCTGAACGTCGTCAGCGGCGTCGGCCGCGTGCCGCTCGGCAAGGTGACGGTGGGCGTAGCGCCCTTCCTGGTTGCGCAGGTCGCCGTTCTCTTCGCCCTGGTCCTGTTTCCGGATCTGGTCCTCGTACCTGCTCGCTGGCTGCACTGACAGCGACCTGAACCTGCAACTTCATCCAACTCAATGGGAGGAATCCATGAGAAATCTGCTGCTGACCACGACTGCCATCGTCTTTGCATGCTCTGCCGCCGTGCCGGCGTTCGCCGAATACAATGACCGCAATATTCGTGTTTCCAACGGGATCAATGCCGACCACCCGGTCGGCAACGGCGTCGAAGCGATGCAGAAGTGCCTCGACGAGAAGTCCGGCGGCAAGCTGAAGCTGACGGCCTTCTGGGGCGGCGCGCTCGGTGGCGATCTGCAGGCGACACAGGCGTTGCGTTCCGGCGTGCAGGAAGCGGTCGTGACCTCTTCGTCGCCCCTCGTCGGCATCGTTCCCGCGCTCGGCGTCTTCGATCTTCCGTTCCTCTTCACCAGCAACGAGGAAGCGGACGCCGTGATGGACGGCGAATTCGGCCAGTTCCTCAATGAAAAGCTCGAAGCGGCAGGCCTCGTGAACCTGGCGTACTGGGAGAACGGCTTCCGCAATCTTTCGAACTCAAAGAAGCCGGTGACCAAGTGGGAAGACCTGGAGGGCATGAAGGTCCGCGTCATGCAGAACGACATCTTCCTCGATACCTTCCAGAATTTCGGTGCCAATGCTACACCCATGGCGTTCGGCGAAGTCTTCTCCGCGCTCGAGACTAAGGCCATCGATGCACAGGAGAATCCGTACGTTACGATCGACACGTCGAAGTTCTACGAAGTGCAGAACTACGTCAGCGAGACCAAGCACGCCTACACGCCCTTCCTGTTCCTCTTCTCGAAGGCAATCTTTGATACCTACACGCCGGACGAGCAATCGGCCCTTCGCGAATGTGCGGTTGTTGGCCGCGACGTGGAGCGGAAGGTCATCCGCGAACTGAACCAGAAGTCACTCGAGAAGATCAAGACAGCCGGCGTCGAGGTCAACACACTGTCCCCCGAAGAGTATGCCCGCATGCTCGAGAAGTCGCAGGTCGTCTATGAAAAGCACAAGGACGAGATCGGCGCCGACGTCGTCGATCGTGTCCAGAGCATCCTGGCGGATATGCGCAAGAAGTAAGTAAGAACCTCCTCCCTGGAGTATGGACCCGCGTGAAGCCCTCGTTGAGGGTGCACGCGGGTTTTCTCATTCGGGGATAGCAGGAAGAACAGCGTCCCGCTTCTTGAGCTGTCGCTCGCGGAAGAAGATGAAGAGACCGGAGGCGACAATCAGCCCCGCGCCGATCATCATGCTCATACGGGGCACGTCGCCGAAGAACATCCATCCGAAAACAACAGCCCAGAGAAGCAGCGTATACTGAAGCGGCGCGACCGTCGCAGCGTCGGAGATCTTGAGGGCGCGATTGACGAGCATGTGCGCCGCCATGGCAACGATACCCAACAGGCCGAGCAAGAGAAGATCGCGAACCGAGGAGACCGGCGCCCAGTCGAATGGGGAGAATGCGAGACCGGCGAGGCCCGCGCCCACGATCTGGAAAAAGACGAGCGCACGGTCGCGAGTCTTGCGGAGGCCGCGCCCCGACAGCATCATGAACGCGAAGGCGGCGCTGCCGACGATCGAGATGAGTGCAGGCAGTGTGAACATCGCCCGTGATGGCTCCAGCGCGATGATGACGCCGAAGAAGCCGATCGCGATCGCGCTCCAGCGCCGCCATCCCACTTTCTCGCCCAGCAGTAGCGGCGAGGCCGCCGCGACATAGATCGGAGCGGCCAGCCAGTAGGTCATCACGTCGGCCAGCGGCAGATACATGACGGCGTAGTAGAAGCAGAGAATCTCGACGGTCGAGAAAACCACCCGAAGGATTTGCATGGATGGCCGCTCGATCTTCGACGGCGACGGGATGCCATCCTTCCAAAGGAAGGGCGAGAGGACGAGAAGAGCCGCAATGCTGCGGATAAGCACCACCTGACCAAGGCCATAGCTGGAGAGAAGCCACTTGCCCATGGCATCGTTCAGACCGAACAGAAGCATGCCGAGCAACATGACCAGGGGCCCGGCGATGGCAGGCATGCGGGTGGCGGACGAAAGGGTGGGGGGCGTTGACATTCTATCCTCTGCTGTGTCGGTGCCGGAACAGCGTTTCAGATACTCGCCGCATCTGATCGGCGGCGTGTGACTGTGAAGGCTCGGTCGAGCTCCGGGTGAAGCTCCGTTCCAAGTCCGGAACCGGGAGGAACGGTAATCATCCCGTTGCGGACCTCGGGAAGGGCAGTGACCAGATCCCGGTACCAGGTACGATAGAATGCTCGAACACTTTCCTGCACGAGCGCATTTGGTGCGTTGAGAGACAAATGCGTCGACGCGCACAACACCACCGGTCCCGTGCAGTCATGCGGGGCAACGGGCAGATGCCAGGCTTCCGCCATGGCAGCGATCTTGCGGGCTTCCGACAACCCGCCGCACCAGCTGACATCGAGCATGACGACACCCGCCGCGCCGGTTTCGAGAAGGTCGCGAAAGGCCCAGCGGGAGCCGAGCGTCTCCGAGGCCGAGATCGGTGCAGGCGACACGGCAGCATAGCGCGCCAGACTGGAGAGGCTATCCATCTTGATCGGATCCTCATGCCAGAACGTCTGAAAAGGCGTGAGCGCCTTCGCGATCTGGATCGCCGGCAGGAGCTGCCACATCGAATGGAATTCGACCATGATGTCCATCCGGTCGCCGACGGCCGCTCGGATCTTTTCGAAGGGTTTCAATGCCAGTTTCAGATCCGGCGCCGAGATGTACTGGCCGCGCATCTTCTCTGCAGCTGCATCGAACGGCCATATCTTCATGGCGGTAATTCCCTCCTCCAGCAGGGAGTGGGCAAGCTCGTCGGCGCGATGCAGGAAGCCGTTCAGATCGTCATAGTCGCGCCCCTCGGAAAGGCCGTAATTCACGGTCGTCTGCCCGGTCGTCTTCTTGATGTACTCGGTTCCGGCGCAGGTATTGTAGGTCCGGATCTCCCGTCTGGTGAAGCCGCCGAGCAACTGCGCGATCGGCTGACCTGTCGCCTTGCCGAATATATCCCAGAGCGCGATGTCGAAGGCGGAGTTGCCCCGCACCTCGGCGCCCGAGGAGCGAAAGCCGAGATACCCGACGAGATCTGCTGCAAGCCGGTCGATCTCCAGCGGGTCACGACCGATTACCCGGGGCGCAATGTACTCGTGCACATGGGCTTCGACTGTCCCGGCGCCGAAAAAAGTCTCGCCCAGACCGGTTATGCCCTCATCCGTATGCACCAGAAGCCAGAGAAGATTGGCGCGTTCGGCGACGCGCACGGTTTCGAGCGCCGTAATTCTCATAAGGTTTCCTCAGATCAATCCGGCAACCAGAAGGGCCTTTGTGCTGTCGTCGAAGTGCCGGTTCATCAGATCGACGGCCGCGTTTGGATCGCCAGCGGCAATGGCCTCCGCCAGTTCCACATGCAGGCGCGGCACGGCGCGGCGATCCTCGTCGCGTGCACGGCTGCGCCAGCCGATGGGCCAGGTTTCACGCATCACCTCGCGGAAGGCTCCGATGATCAGGGAAAAGACCGGATTGCGTGACGCCTGGGCGATTGCGAGATGGAACGCAATATCGTGTTCCATGACGGCGGAAGGCTGGTCGAAATCCCGCTCCATAGACCAGGCATGGTGCAGAATTTCGCGAGCCTCCGCGTCGGTACGGCGCAGCGACGCCAGTGCAACTGTGCGACCTTCGATAGTTCGGCGAGCATCATAGATGTGCTGTACCCCGATCTGATCGGTGATGACGCCATGCGCCATCATCATCGCCATCGTCTCGTCGTCGAGTTGCGCGACGGTCGGACGCTTCCCTGCTCCGAGATCGACCAGACGAAGGGCCGCAAGAGAGCGAAGCGCCTCTCGCACAACCGTACGGGAGACATGAAGTTCTCTGGTAAGCACGGATTCTGCCGGAAGGCGATCGCCGGGTTTCAATGCATTCTCACGGATGAATCGGGTGATCGCCGTCATCGCGACAGCAACAAAGTCACCGGACGATGCCGCAGCCGGTGGCAAGGTGATGTCTTGATCCAAGTGTGTCTCCTACGTTTTCCAAAACCTATAATACAGGTTTTGGAAAACGTAGCCCGCTTCGACAAAAAAGTCAGTGATTTCCGATTACGCTCTTCCTGGCGAGAATGGGGAATACGGCCAGTCCGTCCTCCTCACCACGGGGAAAGCCTCCGTCGCGGTGGCGTTTCTCGGCAGCCTTATAGCCAGCCGGACTGATTCCGATATATCGCTTGAACATGCGGGAGAAATAATAGAAGTCGGCATAGCCGACATATTCGGCAGCCTTCTTGACCGAGCCTCCGGCGGCAAGCACGCCCATCGCCCGCTCCATCCGCTTGAACTCCTGATATTTGTGCGGTGTCAGCCCGACCTGCCTGCGGAACTCTCGACGGAAGTAGTCCTGGTTGTAGCCGATGGAAGCAAGCGCGCTTTCGACTATACCGTCGTTCAGCGGATCGGCTGCGATCTGGCTCGCCGCCACCATCACACTGAGCGATAGCGCGTCGGGATTGTTGGCCGCGGCCTGCGACGGCCGGCGCCACCCCAGGAATGCGGCCTCGATGAATTCGATCAGCAAGACCATGAAGAGATGATGCTGCGCGAGGTTTGTCGAAGACGGAGGCGCCGTTTCCCGGTAGTGCCGCACGAGAGGCTCGAGCATCGACCAGTGTGGCATCTCTACAGAATGACGCAGATCCATCTGCGCGATTAGGTCCATTCGTCCGAAGACATCCAGCGTGAAATGTTGGGCGACACCGGTGTACAGATCGCTGGAAAGCGTTCGCCCGATGAACCGATTCCCGGCTTCGATCAGCATCGCCCTGCCGGGAGAAAGTATCACCTTCTCGCCGCCGATCTCGTATTCGGCAGTGCCCGTAAGGCAAATGACAAGGTCGTGCACGCTGTTGCACTTGTCGATCCTCCAAGTCGGCGAGTGCTGCATCTTGATCGTCGAGCGCGTCAACGTCAGGCTGAGCGCATTGACCGAAATTCCACCAAGAGCGTTGCCTTCGATTTTGTCCATCTTTTTGTCCGGAACCATCTATTCTCAGAGACGAAGCACCAGACAATAGTACCCGCATAGCCCTAAAACGCCATCTGATTCAGGCTGAAACATGGGAGGAGTGGGCAATATCGGGGAACTGCTGGGCATGGGAGCCGGTGCTTTCCCGATTTGGCTCGAACTGGCGATGTACAATACGGGATATCTGTTTTTCGGCACTGCGACCACCGCAGCATCCGCTGACTCTCTGATAATCGGAGCGGCACTATGAGCGGCGAACACCGCCTCATGGGCCTCCTCTACCTCGCGCCGTATATCGCGGGACTCCTCGTCTTCACCGCAATACCCTTTGCCGCCTCCTTCTATCTGAGCTTTACCAATTACAGCCTGATCGGAGAGCCGGCTTTTGTCGGGCTGAAAAACTACTGGAAGCTCTTCAGCGCGGATAGGACGTTCCAGAAGTCATTGAGTGTCACACTTTTCTATGTCTTCACGACTGTGCCGCTCAAATTGGCCTTCGCTCTCTTCATTGCCGTCATTCTCAACTACAAGCTGAGGTTCATAAACTTCTTCCGCACGGCCTTTTACGTTCCGTCGATCCTCGGCGGGTCGATTGCCGTGGCCGTCCTCTGGCGCTACATCTTCTCAGACGTCGGCTTGGCCAACATGGCCTTGCAGACCGTCGGACTGGAACCTGTCAACTGGTTCGGCGATCCGGAAAACGCGCTCTTCACGATCACGCTGCTACGGCTCTGGCAGTTCGGCTCGGCCATGGTGATTTTCCTGGCGGCCCTGCAAAGCATCGATCCGGCTCTCTACGAGGCGGCGGCAATCGACGGCGCAGGGCGCTGGAAGTCCTTCGTCCACATCACCCTCCCGCTCGTCACGCCTGTTATCTTCTTCAATCTGATCATGCAGATGGTCCAGGCCTTCCAGGAGTTCAACGGGCCTTACATCATCACGCAGGGCGGCCCCCTAAAGGCGACCTATCTGCTGCCGCTCTATATCTACGAAGAGGCCTTCAAGCGGTTCGAAATGGGCTATGCCTCGGCGATCGCCTGGGTGCTCTTCTCCATCATCATGGTCCTGGCGCTGATCGCCTTCTGGTCCTCACGCCACTGGGTCTATTACGCCGGCGACAAGAGGAGCTGACCATGGTCGAACACACGTTGCCCACAGTGATCGACCGTGACGCCGACCTGGAGCGGTCGACGGCACGGGAGAACCGCCGCCATACAGTCGTTGCGGCGCTGCGCTACGGTCTGCTTCTGATAGTCGGCCTGATAATGCTTTATCCGCTGATCTGGCTGGTCGGCGCCTCTTTCAAGACGAATTCGGAGATCTTCGCCAACCCGGGCTTCATCCCGCAATCCCCGACCGTCAGCGGCTACGTGGAAGGCTGGAAGACGTCGACACCATATACGTTCGGTCGCTTCTTCCTGAACACTTTCTGGATCGTGATTCCGAAGGTCATCGGGACGGCGCTCTCCTGTACGGCCGTCGCCTACGGCTTCGCGCGCTTCGAATTCCCCGGCAAAAAGACACTGTTCGCCTCGCTCATCGGGACCCTCCTGTTGCCGAACGTGGTCACCCGCATTCCACAGTACGTACTTTTTCGCGACCTCGGCTGGCTCGATACGTTCCTGCCGCTGTGGGTACCATCGGCCTTTGCCGGCGACGCGTTCTTCGTGTTCATGTTGGTACAGTTCCTGAGAGCGATTCCTCGCGACATGGAGGAGGCCGCGCGCGTGGACGGGGCGACCAGCTGGCAGACGCTGGTCTTCATCGTGGTTCCGTTGCTGGCTCCCGCCCTCGTGTCCGTCTGCCTCTTTCAGTTCATGTGGACGATGAACGACTTTCTGGGACCGCTCGTCTACGTCTCGTCAGTCGAGAAATATCCGATCTCGCTGGCACTCAAGCTGTCGATCGACACCACCGAAGCGTTCCAATGGAACCGCGTTCTGTCGATGTCCGTACTCGCGATCACGCCCGCCCTCGTGGTGTTCTTCCTCGCCCAGAAATACTTCATCCAAGGCATCTCGACCGGCGGCATCAAGGGGTAGGATATGGCCAGACTGGAACTCAGGAATCTTGAAAAAAACTATGGTGCGGTGAAAGCTGTGCACGGCATCAATCTCGCCGTCGAGGACGGCGAATTCATGGTTCTGGTCGGCCCCTCCGGCTGCGCCAAATCAACGACCCTACGCATGATAGCAGGGCTCGAACGGGTGACCGGCGGCGAAATCAGGATTGCCGACCAACTCATCAACGATAGACCACCGGGAGAGCGCGGGATCGCGATGGTCTTCCAGAACTATGCGCTTTACCCGCACATGCGTGTGCGCAGGAATCTTTCCTTCGGCCTGCGCCTCAAACGCCGCCCGCGGTCGGAAATTGAGGCGGCGACAAACGAGGTCTCAAACATTCTGGAGATCGGCGAACTGCTCGACCGACTACCGAAGCAGCTTTCCGGTGGACAGGCGCAACGTGTCGCCGTCGGGCGCGCGCTGATCAAGAAGCCACGCGTCTTCCTCTTCGACGAACCACTCTCCAATCTCGATGCGAAGCTGCGCGCCTCCATGCGGGTCCGGATCACCGACCTGCACAAGCAACTGAAGGCCGAGGGGGAACAATCGACGGCCGTCTACGTCACGCACGATCAGACGGAAGCCATGACCATGGGCGACCGCATCTGCGTGATGAAGGAAGGGCGGATCATGCAGGTCGCCGACCCGGTGAACCTGTACAACCACCCTGCCAACGCCTTCGTCGCTGGCTTCATCGGTTCGCCGGAAATGAACCTGGTTGACGCCGATCTCTCCAGCAACGGCGAACTCCGGATCGGAACCCAGACGATCAGGCTCGATGACAGCTTTCGTGGTCGGATCCGCGAGGGCGTGACGGAGGTGACATTCGGCATTCGCCCGCAGCATCTCGCGATCGTCAGACAAGACGAGCAGAATGCTCTCGCCGGTAAAGTCTCCCATATCGAGTTCATGGGGCACGAAATCTACGTCTACGCGGACGTCGAGGGACATGGGTTCATCGTTGCCACTCCCGCGGCGGGCTTCGACCGGCACCATCTCTCGGACGGGCGTATCCGGATCAGGTCACAAGCGGGTGCTGCCCATATCTTCGATCGGCTTACGGGCGAGAATATCTCACTGGCGAACCGGACGTGAACGCAACGACACTTCAGGGAGGAACGAGAATGAAACTGGTCCTGAACACGATCGCCGCACTACTCGCGGCAACAAGCCTGAACAGCCTTTCGGCGGCCGAACTGCGCATGTCGTGGTGGGGCGGAGACAGCCGCCACAAGGCGACACAGGAAGCTCTGAAGGTATGTGGCGAAAAGTACGGGCATACCATCGCGCCGGAGTTCACCGGCTGGGACGGACATCTTGAGAAAGTCACAACCCAGATCGCCGGCGGCACTGAGGCCGACATCATGCAGATCAACTGGCCGTGGTTGCCGTTGTTTTCGATCAACGGTGATGGCTTTGCGGACCTCAGGGAATATGCCGACATCATAGATCTCGGACAATGGACGGAGTCGGACCTTCAGGGCGGCACCATAAATGGGAAACTGAACGGACTTCCGGTGTCCACCACCGGCCGTGTCTTCCTGTTCAACACGACCACCTTCGAAAAGGTCGGCCTTCCCATACCCAAGACCTGGGACGACCTATTCGCCTCGGCCAAGGTGCTGAAGGAGAAGATCGGCCCCGACACCCATCCGATGAATGCCGTGAAGGAGACGGCCATCCTGCTCGTCTCCCTGCAGGCGACCCAGAACACCGGCAAGGACATGATCGATCCGGAAACCAAGAAGGTCGCTTGGAGCGAGGCCGAGCTGGCAGCCGCCATCGGCTTCTATGGCAGAATGGTCAGCGAAGGCGTCGTCATGTCACAGAAGGACCTCGCCGGCGAAGGCAATCTCAATCTCTTCGAGAGCCCCAAATGGGCCGATGGCCGGATCGCCGGCTCCTATGAATGGGACTCCACCTATTCGAAGTATGCCGATCCCCTGCAAGAGGGACAGAAACTCGTTCCGGTGCCGCATCTGAAAGATGCCGATGCCGTCAGCGAGGGGGTGTACCGCAAGCCGTCGATGGTATTTTCGATTTCCCGAAACTCGAAAGATCCGAAGGCGGCGGCGCAGATCCTGAACTGCCTTCTGAACGAACCAGAGGCCATCAAGATTCTCGGTACCAGCCGCGGGCTCCCGGCGAGCAAAATCGCCGCGGAAACGGTCGCCGGCTCGGTGGAGCCGGAACTCGCGACAGCACACAGGATCATCATGGCAGCTACGGGGCCGGCGGTCTCCCCGCTGAACGAGGATCCGAAAATCCGTAACATCTTCCTCGATACGCTGGAGGAATATTCCTACGGGCAGCTCGATTCCACAGCTGCAGCCAAACAGATCATCACCGGGATCGACGAAGTCCTTGCAGAGCTCTGATCCCGAACTCCGCGTGCCGCTTTCAAGGACGGCACGCCCCAACGGAACGACCCTAAATGCCCTCGATCGTGTTACTGGCCGCAACGGCCCGGACGGCCACCATCGCCGTCGAACCGACACTGTACCGCTACCATCTACCCCAACCGTTCGACTGGCGGCTCACGTTCGACAACGGGAAGACGGCGTCGGGCGGTGTCACGGAGACTATCGTCTTCACGCTCGTCGATCTTGAACCGAGCACCGGCTACGCTCTTACGATTGGCGACACGAGGTTCGCTTTCATGACGGAGGCCGAAAGCAAGCTGGTCTCGATCAGTGACTTCGGTGCCGAACCCGCCCGTGACGACAACACGGCATTCATACAGGCGGCTATTGATGCCTTGCCCCACGATGCCACGTTGCGCATCCCCCGCGGCACCTGGCTCAGCGGCCCGTTGTTCCTGAAGAGCCACATGACGCTTTTGCTAGAGGACGGCGCGGTGCTGTCGGCTCATTCCGACCGTTCCCAGTATCCTGTTCTGCCCGCGTATGACGATACCGGCCGCGTACTCGGGACCTGGGAAGGTGTGGCGGAGCAATGCTATGCAAGCCTGCTCACGGCACTTGGCTGCGAGAGACTGACGATCACGGGAGCCGGCGTCGTCGACGGCGGCGGCGACCGCGGCGACTGGTGGACCTGGGCGAAGGAGACGAGAAACGGCGCCCGCCGGCCTCGCACGATTTTCGTCTCCAACGGACGCGACATTCGCCTGACCGGTCTCACCGTGCGCAATTCGCCGTCCTGGACCATCCACCCGGTTCTTTGCCGAAACGTGCTCATGGCAGGTCTCGCGATCGAGAATGATCCAGATTCACCAAATACCGACGGACTCAACCCGGAATGCTGTCGAAATGTCACGCTCTCGGGCATTCGCTTTTCGGTCGGCGACGACTGCATCGCGATCAAAGCCGGAAAACGTGCCCCCCGAGGCGGGCTCGACCAGCCGTGCGAGAACATTCGCGTTCAGAACTGTCTGATGGAGCGCGGACATGGCGGCGTCGTCATCGGCAGCGAAATGAGCGGTTCGGTTCGTGACGTCATGATATCGCGTTGCGTCATGCAGCGCACCGATCGAGGTCTGCGAATCAAGACCCGCCGCGGGCGTGGTGGAGAAGTGCGCGCCGTTTGTCTCGAAGATTGCGAGATGGACCACGTCGCGACACCGATTGTCGTGAATGCGTTCTATTTCTGTGACCCCGACGGATGCTCCGATTGGGTACAATCGCGAGCCCCGCGGCCTGTTGACGAAGGCACACCGCATATTGCGGAAATCTCGGTTCGACGTCTTACCGCAACCAATACGCATATTGCCGCGGCCGCGCTCTACGGTTTGCCGGAAGCACCGATCAGGAATGTCTCGGTGAAGGACTTTGCCGTTACCTATGCACCCGACGCGGTCGCTGCGGTCCCCGTGATGGCCTGCGGGGTGAACCCCGTACGGCACGCCGGCATTCTGGCGGAGAACGCTGAATTCGGCGGTGTGCCGGACTTCACCGTTCTCGATCCCTGCCAAGCCGAGTGGCTCTGAGCAATGCTGAGCACTTATTTTGACAGCTATGCGCGCGATTACGCCTATTACAAGGGAGGAGCCTGGTGCTACGAGGACGGATGTCTCTATCGCGGACTGTCTGCGCTCCACGATGCGACCGGCGACGGACGCTGGCTTGATCATCTGGTTCGGCTGGTCAACGGCCAGATCGACCCCACGGGCGAAATACGCGGCTATGCCGCGGAAGAGTACAACATCGACAACCTGTTGCCGGGACGTGCGTTGCTTTACCTCGACCGGCACACGCACGATCCGCGCTACCGCGCCGCGACGGAACATCTCGCCATTCAGCTCGAAGAGCATCCGCGCATTGCCGTCGGATGCTACTGGCACAAATTGCGCTACCCGCATCAGGTCTGGCTCGATGGCCTCTACATGACGCTGCCGTTCAAGGTGGAGCTTGGCCGAGCGACAGACAGGCCAGCGCTTGTTGCCGACGCCACACGGCAGATGCTGACCGCACTCACGCTCACCTTTGACGAAAAAAGCCGTCTTTATCGTCACGGCTATGACGAACGCCGTCAGCAACCCTGGGCCGACAAAGATACCGGCCTTTCCCCGACGCATTGGGCACGCGCGATAGGCTGGATGGCGATGGCGCTGGTCGATCTCGTCGAATGCCTGCCAGCCGGTAGCGAGCGCGATACGCTCGCAAGCCACCTTCGCGAACTCTCGGTCCGTCTCAAGCAACTACGCACGCCGGACGGGCGATGGCTTCAGGTGATCGATCAGCCAGATCTTCCCGATAACTATGCCGAAAGCTCGGCAACGGCCATGTTCGCATATGCCTATCTCAAGGCGGCACGGTTGGGCGTGGCAGGTGTCGACCCGGAGATTGGACAAGCCGCGTTCCGGTCGCTGCAGGAAAACGCATTGCGTCCCGACGGAAAGGACCGGATTGTACTCTGGGATGTCTGCTGCGTGGCAGGACTGGGGGGGCTCGGAGGAGTCTATCGTGACGGAACACCCGCCTACTACCTGTCGGAACCCTTGCAGCCCGACGACGTGAAGGGCGTCGGACCGTTGATGATGGCTGAGGCCGAGCGCCTCCGCCTTTCGCAGGCGGCGCTCGCCGACAGACGATAGAGCCGACGACGTCGATCCCTCTGATCTGACCGCCTGCACCACTTCTCGCCAATCCGGGGCGATAGCAGAGACTTGGCGATCATGCGCGCATGCCAGCGAGAGAAACGCCGTTGTGTGAGCGGATGCGAGATGCCAGTATTTCCGCCGAGAGTGCCGACGCAGGACGTCCGGTAAATAGCTCGAGGAGGGGAATTTTGACAGTCAACGCCTTTCGAACCGCCGGGCACCATCTGCTGAACAGGTTTCTGTCCAATCTCGTGGCAGCTGCGATCCTCGTCATACCGGCGAACGCGTTCGGCGGGGCTTCGGACAAGTCGCTTGTCCTCGGCATGACAATCGAGCCGACGGGCCTTGATCCGACGATCGCAGCGCCAGTTGCGATCGGGCAAGTCACATGGCAGAACCTCTTCGAGGGCCTCGTCACCATCGACCAGGACGGCGACATCAAGCCGCAACTAGCAAAGAGTTGGAGCATCTCCTCTGATGGCCTTACCTATACCTTCAAGCTACAACGCGACGTAACCTTTCATGACGGCGAAGCATTCGATTCCGCGGTCGCCAAGGCGTCTCTGGAACGTGCCCGCGGTGCAGACTCGGTCAACCCGCAGAAGCGCTTCTTCGCGTCGATTGCAGGGATCGAAACGCCAGACGCAGAAACGCTCGTCCTCAAGCTCAGGGAACCTGCCGGGAGTCTGCTCTATTGGCTCGCATGGCCGTCATCGGTGATCGTGGGCACCAGGAGCGCGGAAAGCGACAAAACAACGCCGGTCGGGACAGGTCCCTTCCGATTCGTCCGGTGGGTGAAAGGCGACAAGGTCGAACTCGCTGCCAATCCGGATTACTGGAACAAGGAGGTATCGGTCGGACTTCAGAAAGTGACCTTCCGCTTCATATCCGACCCGCAGGCACAGGCGGCGGCACTGAAGTCCGGCGATGTCGACGCGTTTCCGGAGTTCGCCGCGCCGGAGCTCGTCGGAAGCTTCAAGGACGACCCGAACCTGACGACCGTCATCGGCAACACGGAACTCAAGGTCGTCGCAGGCATGAACAACGCGCGCAAGCCGTTCGACGACAAGCGAGTCCGCCAGGCCCTGATGATGGCAGTTGATCGCAAGACGCTGATCGATGGAGCATGGTCGGGCTTCGGAACTCCGATCGGCAGCCACTATACGCCCAATGATCGCGGGTTCGTCGACTTGACCGGCATCCATCCTTACGATCCCGAAAAGGCGAAGGCACTGCTGGCGGAAGCAGGCTATCCGGACGGCTTCACTTTTATGATGAAGGCACCGCAGATGGCCTATGCCAGCCGCAGTGCCGAGATAATGCAGGCCATGTTTGCGGAGATCGGAGTCACGATGACCATCGAGACAACCGAATTCCCGGCGAAGTGGGTGCAGGAGGTCTTCAAGAATGCGGACTATGATATAACGATCGTCGCTCATGCCGAGCCGACGGACATCGACATCTACGGTCGCGATTCCTACTACTTCAACTACAAGAATCCGATGCTGAACGACCTCATAAGGAAGGCCGAGCATACGGCTGACCCGGCAACGAGAGACGCGCTTTATGGCGAGGCTCAAAAGATCCTCGCGGAAGACGTACCGGCCCTCTATCTCTTCGTGATGCCGAAGCTCGGTGTCTGGAAAAAGAAGCTTGAAGGGCTTTGGGCGAACGAGCCTATCCCTTCAAACGTATTGACGAACGTCCATTGGAAAGAGTGAACGCCATCCCCGGCAGGACTGATGTCCGGCACTGCAGCACGGCCCGTTGCAGGGCCGGCGACGCAGCGGAGCGGCGACGGCGTTCGGCTACCTGCGAATGCGGGAGATATCTGCGATGATGGCCTTGCTGGCACGCCGCATGGCAGCCTTGTTCCTGACGCTTCTTGCCGTGTCGGCGCTTGTTTTTCTCGTCATGGACGTGCTGCCGGGCGATCCGGCAGCGATCATGCTCGGCACGTCGGCAAGCCCGGATACGCTTGCCGCCCTGCGTCATGAACTCGGGCTCAATCAGCCGCTCGTGTTTCGCTATTTTTCATGGATCGCGAATGCGCTTCATGGCGATTTCGGCACGTCATACGTCTATGGCGTTCCAGTCTCCCAGTTGCTTGTCGAACGTCTTGCAGTGACCCTTCCACTTACGGTCATAGCGGTGACGCTCTCCCTTGCGATCTCGGTGCCGCTCGGAACCCTCTCGGCGGCGCGGCACAATTCCGTGCTCGATCACGTCGTCGGCGTCATCTCGCAGCTCTTCATCGCCGTTCCGGGTTTCTGGGTCGCACTCCTGCTCATTCTTCTCTTCTCCGTCGGCCTTGGACTGATGCCGGCGGGCGGCTTCCCGGGATGGGAGAGCGGCTTCTGGGCGGCGCTGAAGTCGCTTGTCTTGCCGGCCGTCGCGCTCGCGCTGCCACAGGCCGGCGTCCTGACACGGGTAACCCGCTCGGCCGTGCTCGAAGTGCTGAACGAGGATTTCGTCCGCACCGCGCGGGCGAAGGGTCTGCCGCGAAGAGTTGCGCTCTGGCGGCATGCCGTTCCAAACGCCCTGATCCCCGTCGTCACGGTTCTCGGCCTGCAACTTACCTTCCTCATTGCCGGAGCGATCCTCGTCGAGAATGTCTTCAACCTCCCGGGGTTGGGCAGGCTCGCCTACCAATCGCTGATGCAGAGGGACATCCTCGTTATGCAGGATGTCGTCCTGTTGTTTGCCGGCCTCGTCGTCATCATGAGTTTCGTGGTCGATCTTTCCTATCTCTTCCTTGATCCACGATTGAGGCAGGTAAGCACATGACGTATCCTGGCGAGAGCGAGGCGGCGATGGCCGCTGAGCCGGCGACCCGCCGGCTGCCGGGACGAGGCGCGGGAGTTATTGCTGGCGGGGCTGTGACCAGCACTCTCGTCGCCGTCGCGCTGATCTCACTGGTCTGGACGCCGCTCCCCTCGGGCAAGATGCAGATCGCGCACAAGCTGCAGCCGCCGCTATCCTATGGTCTGCTCGGGACCGACCAATACGGGCGCGATGTCCTGTCCATGCTGATGGCCGGCGCATGGAACTCGCTGTCGATCGCTGCCGCGGCCGTCGCCCTCGGCGCGTCGATCGGGACTGTGATCGGGATGTTTGCCGCCGCCAGACGTGGTCTTCCGGACGCATTCGTCATGCGCGCGGCGGACGTGGTCTTTGCTGTTCCGCCGATCCTGTCGGCGATGATGCTCGGCGCGTTTCTCGGCGCGGGACGGACGACGGCGGTGATTGCCATCGCTGTGTTCATGGTCCCCGTCTTCGCACGTGTCGCCGCCGGTGCGGCACGGCAGATCTGGTCGCGCAACTATGTTCTTGCCGCACGCGGCGCAGGCAAGGGCGATTTGCGCATTACCATCGAGCATGTGTTTCCCAATATCGCGAGCCAGATCATCGTACACGCGACGATCCAGCTCGGTCTCGCAATCCTGACCGAGGCGGGTTTGAGCTTCCTCGGGCTCGGGACACCGCCGCCCGCGCCGACCTGGGGCCGCATGCTCGCCGATGCGCAGACCTATCTCGAAACCGCTCCATGGCTCGCCATTCTGCCCGGAAGTGCGATCGCCGCGGCCGTCCTTGGCTTCAACATGCTGGGCGATGGACTGCGCGACCTGTTCGATCCGCGGACCGAGGGCCGCCCATGAAGGGCGAAACTCTGCTTGCTGTCGACGGGTTGACCGTGTCGCTCCACGGAAGCGATGGCGCGGCATCCTCGATATTGCGCGACGTATCGTTCGACCTGCGCGAGGGCGAGACACTCGGAATTGTCGGAGAATCCGGCTCCGGAAAGTCTCTGCTTGCCCTTGCGATCATGGGCCTGCTGCCGACGACGGCCACGCCGGACGGTCGCATCACCTTCGAGCAACAGAACCTGCTGACGCTCTCGGACGACGAGATGTGCCATGTCCGCGGAAACAGGATCGGCATGATCTTCCAGGAGCCGGCAACCGCCCTCAATCCGGCGATGACGATCGGCGACCAGGTTGCGGAGGGGCTCGTCTGGCACAGGAGAATGAGCTGGCGGGCTGCCCGTGCCGAGGCACTCCGACTGCTCGACCGGGTGCGGATTCCGGATGCCCACCGCCGAGCAGGAACATATCCGCACGAAATGTCCGGCGGGCAGCGCCAGCGCGTCGGCATCGCGATCGCCCTCGCGCTGGAACCGGCCTTGCTCATCGCGGACGAACCCACGACGGCTTTGGACGTCACCGTGCAGGCGGAGATTCTCGACGTTCTCGATGAACTCGTCAGAGACCAGGGTATGGCTCTCATCTTCGTCAGCCACGATCTCGGCGTCGTCGCCAATACCTGCGAGCGCATGATCGTCATGTATGCAGGACGGATCATGGAGGAGGGAGCGACACGCGCGGTTCTCGCCGATCCGGCCAATCCGTACACACGCAGTCTTCTGCACGCCGTGCCGCGTCGTCTCGAAAGAGGACAGCGCCTCGCTACCATTCCGGGAGCGGCGCCGCACCTCACGCATCTTCCGCGCGGTTGCGCCTTTTCCGATCGTTGCCCGGAGCGTGAAGTGCGTTGCCGTGAGGTGGACCCGCCCTGGATCTCGCTGCCAGAGGGAAGAGGGAGCCGCTGCATCCATGACCCAAGCCGGGAAACGTCCCGATGAAAGCCCCGCTTCTCGACGTGCAAGAACTGACGCGTGACTACGTCTCACACACCGTGTTCTCGTCGCCACATCGCCATCGTGCACTCGACTCTGTGTCGATCCGTATGGAGCCCGCGAGCATTTTCGGCCTGGTCGGTGAATCCGGTTCCGGAAAATCGACGCTCGCGCGCATCGTTGCGGCGCTCGACCGGCCGACGTCCGGCAAGGTCATGTTCGACGGTGACGACCTTTTCGCACTACCCGCCCGGCAATTAATGCGCCGGCGTAGCGCGTTCCAGATGGTATTCCAGGACCCGTTCGGGTCCCTCGACCCACGCCAGAGGATAGGCAGGACCGTGGCCGAGCCGCTCCATGCCTTGCCGGCACATCTCGGTCGTCGGCAGATTGAGGACAGGGTAGCCGAAGTATTGGAGAGTGTCGGACTGTCCGTCGACCATACGCGCCGCTACCCGCATGAGTTTTCCGGTGGGCAACGCCAGCGCATCGCGATAGCTCGCGCACTGGTAACCGAGCCGAAGCTGGTCATCGCGGACGAGCCGGTCTCCGCGCTCGACCTCTCGGTTCAGGCTCAGATACTCAATCTCATTATGGATTTGCGCGAGCGCCGTGGCGTTGCATTCCTCTTCATCAGCCACAATCTTGCAGCAGTCGATTGCATCGCTGACACCGTGGGCGTGATGTACGGTGGCCGGATCGTGGAAACGGGACCGGCCGACGAGGTCTTTCGAACGCCGCTCCATCCATACTCGCAGGCCCTGGCGGCGGCCGAGCCGAGTGTCCAAGTGCAGCATCGGCAGAAGCCGCAGGTGCGGCTGCCGCGCAGAGTGCCGGCAGGAGAAAACGATTGCGCGTTTCGATCGAGGTGCCCGCTCGCCATCGAACGATGCGCGACGGAACGTCCGGAATTGCGTCCGGTATCAGCCGGACGCTCTGTCGCCTGCCATCGCCCGAGCCTCGACAGGACCTGATGCTGAACCGGCGGCATCCGCAATGGCAGGGGCCGCCAGCAGCCTGATCATCAGCCGGCAGCCTTCAGGCGGCCCTTCGCGACGAGACGTGCGCGGATCGATTCGACGTCTGCCCGCGGTGTCGCCGCAAACAGCGTCTTCGTATACTCATGCTGTGGGTCGGAGAACACTGCGTCGCGCGTGCCGTACTCGACGGCCTCACCGAAATACATCACCATGACCTCGTCAGCGATATAACGAACCACCGAAAGGTCGTGGCTGATGAAGACGTAGGTCAGCCCGAACTCGTCCTGCAGGTCGGCGAGCAGGTTCAGAACCTGAGCCTGGACCGAGAGATCGAGCGCCGACACCGGTTCGTCGAGCACCAGCAGCTTCGGATTGAGCATCAAGGCGCGGGCGATAGCGATGCGCTGGCGCTGGCCGCCGGAGAACATGTGCGGATACCGATTGTAGTGCTCCGGTCCGAGACCCACCTTGATCAGCATCTCGGTGGCGCGCTCCCGTCGCTCCGCTGCCGACATGCCGGTATTGATCTGCAGGGGTTCACCGAGGACGTCACCGATCTTCTGGCGCGGATTGAGCGATCCGTAGGGGTTCTGAAAGACGATTTGCACCTTCCGGCGCATCTCGGGGGTCAGATGCCCCGGACGGGTGTCGACCTTGTTTCCGTCGATAAGGAGTTCGCCCGAAGTCGGTTCGTCGATGAAGGTGAGGATGCGGGCGAGAGTCGACTTGCCGCACCCGCTTTCACCGACAATCGCCAGCGTCTTTCCGGCCTCCAGCGAGAAGGACACACCCTTCACGGCATGAACGATCTTCTCCGGTTTGAAGAGGCCGGTCGGCACATGATAGTCGCGCTTGATGTCGCGGATCTCGAGCATCGGCCTGGTCTTTTCCTGCGTGGCGCTCATGCGTCTTCTCCCGCGGCTTCCGCTCCGGTCATGAAGTCGGAGACCGTCGTCAGGCGGTCACCGGTTGCGTTTTCCGGCAGCGCGGACAGCAACGCTTTGGTGTAGTTGCTCTTCGGCGACTCGAAGAGCGACAGGACGTCGGCTTCTTCCATCTTCCGTCCCTTGTATTGGACAATTACCCGATCGGCCGTCTCCGCCACCACGCCCATGTCGTGGGTGATCATGATGAGGCCCATCCCGTTCTTCGCCTGCAGCGACATCAGGAGGTCGAGAATCTGCTTCTGGATGGTGACGTCGAGCGCTGTGGTCGGCTCGTCGGCGATCAGAAGCTTCGGATTACAGGCGATTGCCATGGCGATCATCACGCGCTGGCACTGACCACCGGACATCTGGTGCGGGAAATGGCCGAGCCGTTCTTCCGGATTGGGAAGGCCGACCTGGCGGAGAAGTTCCACCGCTCGCGTTCGGCGCGTCTTCCTGTCCATTCCCATATGCACGCGAAGAACTTCCTCGATCTGGAAGCCGACCGTGAAGCAGGGGTTGAGGCTTGCGACCGGCTCCTGGAAGATCATCGCGATGTCCTTGCCGATCAGCTCACGACGAGCGGCCGGCGAGAGATTCCGGATGTCGCGCCCCTCAAACAGCATGCGATCGGCAGTGATCTTCGCCGTCCATGGCAGAAGCCCCATCACCGCCAGCATGGAGACGGACTTCCCCGAGCCGGATTCACCGACGATCGCCAGCACTTCACCGGCATCGACCGAGAGCGAAACGCCATCGACGGCCTTGAACCACCCCGTCGCCGTTTCGAACTCGACCGTCAGATTCTGGATTTCGAGCAGGGCCATGTCACGACCTCTTCATCTTCGGATCGAGTGCATCGCGCAGGCCGTCGCCCATCAGGTTGATGGCCAGCACGGTGATGAGGATTGCAAGACCGGGGAAGGTGACGACCCACCAGGCCCGGAGGATAAATTCGCGCGCTTCGGCAAGCATCGTGCCCCATTCGGGGGCCGGCGGCTGGGCGCCCATGCCGAGGAAACCGAGTGCGGCCGCGTCAAGGATGGCGTTCGAAAACGACAACGTCGCCTGGACGATCAACGGCGCCATGCAGTTCGGCAGGATCGTCTTGAACATCAGGCGAAGCGGGCTCGCACCAGCGAGGCGGGCAGCTGTGACGTAGTCGCGCGTCTTTTCCGACATCACGGCTGCTCGTGTCAGGCGCACGAAGTGCGGCTGCAGGACGAGTGCGATGGCAATCATGCCGTTGGTCAGGCCTGGGCCAAGGATCGCGACGAGAACAAGTGCAAGCAGCAGCGACGGAAAGGCCAGGATGATGTCCATCAGGCGCATAATCGCCGTGTCGAGCCAGCCGCCGTAGTAGCCGGCGATGACCCCAATCGCGATGCCCGTCGTCAGCGACAGCGTGGTAACGAAGACGCCGATGAAGAGCGAATACTGCGAGCCGTAGATCAGGCGCGAAAGGATGTCGCGACCAACGGGATCGGTGCCGAGCGGATAGCTCCAGTTGCCGCCTTCGAGCCAAGCCGGGGGCAGCAGAACCGCGTCGCGATACTGCTCGAAGGGGGAATGCGGAGCGATGACGCCGGCAAAGACGGCGATCAGCACGAGAGCGACGAAAACGACAAGGCCGATGACTGCGCCGCGGTTTTCGGAAAAGTAGAACCAAAACTCGGCCAGCATCTGGCGGCGCAACTGAGCGCTCGAAATCGGCTGGCTGTTTGTTGTCTCTGCCATGGGATTTTATCCTTCTAGTGGCGGATGCGCGGGTTGATCAGGCCGTAGAGCAGATCGACGATCAGGTTCACGACCATGATGATGCCGGCGATCAGGAGGAGGCCTCCCTGGATGACCGGGTAGTCACGGCGGAAGACGCTGTCGACCATCCACTTGCCGATGCCCGGCCAGGAGAAGATCGTCTCGGTAAGGATGGCGCCGGCGAGCATCACGCCGATCTGGAGGCCGATCGTGGTGATGACCGGGATCATCGCGTTGCGCAGCGCATGCAGACCGACGACGCGCATCGGAGACAGACCCTTGGCCCGGGCGGTCCGGATGTAATCTTCCGACAGGACTTCGAGCATGGCGGAGCGCGTCTGACGGGCGATGACGGCGAGCGGAATGGTCGCCAGCACGATCGACGGCAGGACCAGATGGCTGACCGCCGAGGCGAAGGCGCCCTTCTGGCCCGACAGCAGGCTGTCGATCAACATGAAGCCGGTGACCGGCGGGAAGAAGAACATCAGCGAGATGCGACCGGATACCGGGGTCCATTGCAGGATACCGGAGAAGAGGATGATCAGTAGCAGGCCCCACCAGAAGATCGGCATGGAGTAACCGACGAGGGCGATGCCCATCATGGTCTGGTCGAAGAAGGAGCCGCGCTTGATGGCCGCGATGATGCCGGCCGGGACGCCGATCGCGATTGCGATCAGGATCGCACAGAGCGAAAGCTCGACGGTTGCCGGGAAGAGCGCGAAAAACTGGTCGATGATCGGGCTTTTCGACACGATCGAGGTGCCGAAATCACCCGTCAGCACGCCGCCGAGATAGTCGAAATACTGGACCACGATCGGCCGATCGAGGCCAAGCTGCGCACTGATCTGAGCGTGGCGTTCGGGCGACATGACACGCTCGCCAGAAAGCAGCGCGACGGGATCACCGGGAAGAAGCCGGATGAAGGCGAAGGCAATGATCGAGACGCCGATGAAGGTCGGGATCAAGACGGCGAGCCGTCGCAGGAGAAAGCCAAACATTTGTGAGACCCGTTGTTTTTTGAGAGGTCGAACCGCGGCCCCATGGCCGTCTCAGTTTGCCCGGACCGCTTCAGCGGAGCCTTCGAGCATGACGCGAGATCGATCCCGCATCAACGACAAACGCCGCGGGCCAAGGCCCGCGGCGAAACAGTGACGGTTCCGATTACTCGGCGATGTCGACGTTTTCGAAGGTGAAGTCGCCGAGCGGGCTCTGAACGAAGCCGGAGACTTCCTTGCGCATCGGAACGACCGAGAGCGAGTGGTCGATCGTGGCCCAAGGCGCTTCGCGCTTGAACACGAGCTGCGCTTCTTCGTAGAGCTTGGTGCGCTCAGCCTGGTCCGACGTGACCTTGGCTTTCTTCACCAGGGCGTTGAACTCTTCGTTGCACCACTGGGCACGGTTGTTGCCGCCGACGGCTTCGCAGCCGAGCAGGGTGTCGAGGAAGTTGTCCGGGTCGCCGTTGTCGCCGGTCCAGCCGAGCATGACGGCACCGTCACGATCCTTGGCCTTCGAACGGTCGAGGTATTCGGCCCATTCGTAGGACACGATCTCGACCTTCACGCCGATCTTGGCGAAGTCGTCCTGCATGATTTCAGCGGCGCGACGTGCGTTCAGCATGTAGGGACGCGAAACCGGCATCGCCCAGATCTTCATCGACAGATCCTTGACGCCGGCGGCTTCGAGTTCCTTCTTCGCCGCGTCGAGGTCGTAGGAGTCGTCCTGGGTGGCCTGGTTGTAGGACCACATCGTCGGCGGGATCGGATTCTTCGCCGGCGTTGCCATACCCTGGAAGACGGCATCAACGATGGCTTCCTTGTTGATCGCCTTGTTGAGCGCCTTGCGAACTTCGACCTTGTCGAACGGGGCCTGGGTCGTGTTGTAGGCGAGGTAGGCGACGTTCAGGCCTTCCTGCTCCATGACGGTGAGGGTCGGATCAGCCTTCATCGACTCGACATCGGCAGCGTTCGGGAACGGCATCAGGTGGCATTCGCCGGCCTTCAGCTTCTGATAGCGAACCGCAGCATCCGTGGTGATCGCGAAGACGAGGTCGTCGATCTTGGGTGCGCCACCCCAATAGTCGGCGTTCTTCTTGTAGCGGATGACGGCGTCCTGCTGGTAGCCGACGAAGACGAACGGTCCGGTTCCAACCGGCATCTGGTTCAGCTGTTCCTTCTTGCCTTCGGCTTCGAGCTTGTCGGCGTATTCCTTCGAAACGATCGAGGCGAAAGGCATCGCGAGATTGGCGATGAACGGTGCTTCCGGACGATTCAGGACGAACTTGACGGTCAGGTCATCGACCTTCTCGATTGACTTGATCAGTTCCGGGAAGCCCATGCCTGCAGCATACTCCCAGGAGGTACCTGCGACGTACTGGTTCCACGGATGGTCAGCCTTGATCTGGCGCTCCAGCGAGAAGATGACGTCGTCCGCGTTGAGATCACGCGACGGCGTGAAGAATTCGGTCGTGTGGAACTTCACGCCCGGACGCAGCTTGAAGGTGTACTCGGTGCCATCAGCGTTGACTTCGTAGCTTTCGGCCAGACCGGCCTCGGCTTCCGTCGTGCCCGGCTTGAACTCCATTAGGCGGCTGTAGACCGGATGGGCAGAGGCGTCGAAGGTGGTGCCGGCAGTATACATGCCGGGGTCGAAACCTTCCGGCGAACCTTCCGAACAGTAGACGAAGGTCTTGGCGCTCGCGGCGCCGGCGAAGAAAGTCGCCGAAAGCAGTGCAGCAGCGATACCCAGTTTATACTTCATAGTGTGTCTCCCAATTGAAGAGGGCCGGACCGCCGGCCCGGGTTGTTTCAACGGCTCGCGGTTCCGGCCGAAAGTTGGCCGCATTCTCCGAACTCTCTACACACACGCGTTCGCCACCTCGCCACGAGAAAACCCGAGGCGGTCCCTTTCACGATCGAAGCAAAACCGTTGGTCGGCTGCTCTGATCGAAGAAACTGAGAGGGGGAGAATTTTGTTCGGGTCGAGCCGATCGTCATTCGTGTTTTCTTGAATTGGCACGATTTTAGTATTTTTCTACCACCAAAGCGGTATGGGGCGCAGCATAACGATTACAAACCACTTGTCGAGCCAGTGACACGAACTTGCCCTAAAAATGTGTCTGAAAGGGCGAATGAGGCGTTTCTTGGCGATTTTGAGGTCGTTTTTTGGACGATACCGCCCGTTACAGGCCCGAAACTCGCTGGAGTCATGGGGCTGGCCTTCCCGATGCGGGTGTCCTAAGTCGTGTACCGGGAGATCGGGAATGTACACGCTTGAGAGCACAGAAACCTTTGAACAGGAAATCAAGAAAAGCCGGTTCCAGGCTGTCTCCGGTCCGGTCGCCACCGAGGCGGCGGCGAGGGATTTCATCGAAACCTGTTCAGAACACTCCGCCGGGCACAACTGCTGGGCATGGCGTATCGGCTCGATATACAGGTTCAGCGACGACGGTGAGCCGAGTGGAACGGCTGGAAGGCCGATTCTGCAAGCGATCGACGGACAGTCGCTGGACCATGTGGCTGTCGTCGTCAGTCGATGGTTCGGCGGCATCCTGCTCGGCAGCGGGGGTCTGATCCGCGCTTATGGTGGAACTGCAGCGACCTGCCTTCGAGCGGCGCAGAAAATCCTTGTCGTTCCGCGAGTACCCGCACAGGTGCGGGTCGGCTTTGCCGACCTGGCGCTCGTCAAGGCGCGCCTGCTTGCCGTGCCCAATCTCCGGATTGAAGAGGAGACCTTCACGGCTGAAGGTGCCGAACTCGCGCTCGCACTTCCGGCGCACGAAATCGCGGAGGTAAGCAGACTGGTTGCCGACCTTACAAGTGGCCGGTCGATGCTTCTCACATCGACCTAGGCAATAGCGGGCGCGACAACGCCGCTATTGCAGCAATCGGGCCATGCCTTCGCTCATGTGCCCCTCGCCTCCGACAACCGCCGCTTCTTCCGCCGAAAGCGGATCGCTCAGTCCGGTCGCAACCACCGAAACCCTGAACTTTCCGGCAAGGCTCTGGTCGAAGATCGCGCCGACGACGATGTTGGCGTCGTGGTAGACCTCATCGCGAATGCGGGTAGCGGCCTCGTCCACTTCGAACAGGGTCATGTCCGTTCCGCCGGAGATCGAGATCAACACGCCGCGGGCGCCCTTCATCGAGACTTCGTCGAGCAGCGGGTTCGATATTGCCGCCTCCGCCGCCTTCATCGCGCGAGCCTCCCCGGAGGCTTCGCCCGTTCCCATCATGGCGCGTCCCATGTCGCGCATCACCGTCTTGACGTCGGCGAAATCGAGATTGATCAGGCCCTCTTTGACGATCAGGTCCGTGATACATCCCACGCCGGAATAGAGCACCCGGTCAGCCATCGAGAAGGCGTCTGCAAAGGTCGTCTTGGCGTCTGCGACGCGGAAGAGATTCTGATTGGGAATGACGATGACGGTATCGGTGCTTTCCCTCAGGCGTTCGATGCCCTCTTCCGCAGCCTGCATGCGGCGCCGGCCCTCGAACGTGAAGGGCTTGGTGACGACCCCGACCGTCAGAATGCCCGCCCGACGTGCCGCTTCCGCGATCACGGGTGCAGCACCGGTTCCGGTGCCGCCGCCCATACCCGCCGTAACAAAGCACATATGCGTGCCGGCAAGGTGATCCATGATCTCGTCGATCGACTCCTCGGCTGCGGCACGGCCGACGTCGGGCAAGGATCCGGCTCCGAGCCCCTGAGTCACGGTCGCACCCAGCTGGATGATCCGTGCGGCCTTGGACATCGTCAACGCTTGGGCATCCGTATTGGCGACGATGAATTCCGCGCCCTCCAGCCCCTCGGCAATCATGTTGTTGACTGCGTTGCCGCCGCCGCCGCCGACACCGATGACCGCTATCTTGGGCCGCATTTCGGTAATCTCCGGTTTCCTGTTGTCCGTCATGCTCGTCTCCCGGAGCCGTTGAAGCCGCTCAGCGCGAGGCGCAGGCGGCTGGAATTGGTACTGGCCGGCCTCCGGCCGGCACGATGCGAATCACCGCGCAAAGTTTAGCATTCGAAAAACGGCATGATGCAGGCAAAGCTGAATGTCCATGGCATTCGACGAAGTTGCGCGGTCTGCGGCCGGGGTTCGGACCGTCGTCGGCAGCGGGCAATGATGGAAACGTCAGTTCGCTGCACTAGTGCAGCGTTTCGCCTTCCGCCTCGTCGCGCAGGATGCGAAAGGCATCGTACAGCGCCTCCACGAGGATATCGGTCAGTTCATCGCCCTTGTTTTCGGCGATGAGGACTTGCACGTCGCGGTCCTGGCGATGGAAGAAGTGATCGGCTTCGTTCGACATATCATTGTCCCCTCAAAGGCCGGTCGACATCCCGGCTGATCCTTCGTCCGTAAGAGAATTCGCTTGCGCAAAGCTTGAGCCGAGCGGAAAGCTACACGTCGGAAAGAGCACTCAGGACTGCGCTGACAGGTACGAATCACCGACCGCCGGTATGGAAGGCCTATGAGGCGCCGGAATGACGGAAGCTGCAACGAGTGGGAGGACACAGGTGGAAATCATTCGCTGCGGATCACGAGCCTCCACCGTACCCTCGCCGGCCTATTTCACCGGTGCGGTCCGTCAGGACCCGATCATCGATGCTCCAGAACCGGCCCGCTTGCGTGCGCTCCACGTCACCTTCGAGCCCGGCGCGCGTACCGCCTGGCATACTCATCCGCTTGGCCAGACGCTCATCATCACTGCCGGACGCGGATGGGTGGCGGCCTGGGGAAAACCACGACGCGAGGTGCAGGCAGGTGACGTCATCTGGTTCGCTCCCGGCGAAAAGCACTGGCACGGCGCGACCTCCACGACGGCAGTCTCCCACATCGCCATCCAGGAGGCTCTGAACGGAGTAGCGGTCGAATGGCTGGAGCAGGTGAACGACGCCGACTATGAAGGTTGATCAGCGGTGAGCCGGAAGCCTAGACCACTCCGCCGTGCGCGGGAACAGATCTGGAGAAACAAATGACCGACGCCTTCGCGACCTATCCCAGCCTTGCCGGCAAGACGGTGCTTGTGACCGGTGGTGCCTCTGGCATCGGCGCCGAAATCGTTCGCGCTTTCGCAGCCCAGGGCTGTCGCGTCGGTTTCATCGATCTCGACGCGCAAGCCAGCGCCAGCTTGGCGTCAGAAGCGGGCCAGATCGACTACGAGATTTGTGATTTGAGGGACGTCGCCGCACTCAAGGTCGCCTGCGCGGCGCTCCGCGGACGTCTCGGTCCGGCGTCTGTCCTCGTCAACAATGCCGCCCGCGACGACCGGCACGACTGGCGCGATCTTACCCCTGAGTACTGGGACGACCGGATGAATACCAATCTGCGCCACCAGTTCTTCGCCATTCAGGCAGTTGCGCCGGACATGATCGCTCTCGGCGGCGGCTCCATCATCAACCTGGGCTCCAACAGCTGGTGGGAAGCCGCAGACGGCTTTCCGGCCTATGCGACGGCCAAAGCAGCAGTGCACGGACTGACACGCACGATGGCCCGCGAGCTCGGTCAATATCGCATCCGCGTCAATGCCGTCGTTCCCGGCTGGATCATGACCGATCGTCAGAAGGAGCTTTGGGCGACGCCCGAAAAGCTTGAGGCACATCGACGCCGGCAGTGCCTTCCGGATCTGATCGATCCGGTCTACGTCGCGCGCATGGTTCTCTTTCTCGCCTCCGACGATGCGCGCATGTGCACCGCCGGCAGCTACATGGTCGAAGCGGGCTCCATTTGAGAGGCCGCCATGCGATCATATTCCGGCGTCGTGACATCCGTCGGCGCCGGCGACTTTGATCGTGAAGTCCGGCTGCCCCTTGATGGTGTTGCTCACCGTGCAGATTTCCTCTTCGGCAAGACGAGCGATTTCGTCTCTCGTCGCTTCATCGAAGTCCCCGGCAATCCTGAACACGACGTCAAAGCGCGCGATGCGCGAGGGTTCGTCCGATGCCTTTGAGCCTGTGACGTGCACGGTGACACTCGTGAGGCGATCCAGCACACCGAGCCTGCTCGCCGCGATGCGGGCACTCATCGCCAGACATGCCGACAGCGAAGCGTAGAGCAGGTCGAGCGGGTTGAAACCCGCCTCCTCGGCTCCGGTTCTGATGTCGATCACCCCACCCGTCTCCGACACGACGTGTGGAAAGCCAGTGCGCCCCATAGTGGCCGTCGCGCCCGTGGGCCGTACCTTGATCTTCGGGGCGCTGCTCATCCTGTTACACCTTCCAGCTTGCTCAGGTCGTCAGGAAATCTATAGCAGGCGTCCGAGCCATAAGGCATCGCCTCTTTCGCCCGGAACTTTTAGCTCCGCGAAGCCTGCGCGCGTCCAGAAGCGGGTACCTCTGATATTCGCAGGACTGACACCGACGTGTGCCGCGCGCACGCCATACGCCGCCGCCGCGGCAACCCAGGCCTCCAGGAGCGCAAGTCCGACGCCCTGGCCTTGCAGCCTCGGCAGGACGTTCAGGTGCAGGTGTGCAGGATAGTCTTCGCACACAACGGCGGGATCTGCCTTTGGGTGATGGAGGAGATGGGCCAGACACTGGTCCGGGGTCCAGTCAGAGCGACAGGACTCGTCGGGATCGACGTATCTTCGCCGCAAAGGGGGCCACCAGTTCCGTTCGAGGCGGTTTTCCCACGATCGGGTGTCGTCAACGCCGACGACATAGCCGCCGATGCCTTCCTGGTCTGTAACGACAAAGGCCAGATGCGGCTCCAGGAGAAGGTACGGCGCCGCGTAGATATGGCCGATCAACTGCGGATCCGAATAGAGCCCCGATGCATCACGGCCTGAATCGCCGGTGGCGAGACAGATGCCGTAAACCGCATCGAGATCGTCCTCGCGGGCCGGACGGATGAACACCAGAACCTCTCTCCAAAGAAACGACGTCAGAAGAGCGTCCGACGCTAGATTACCTTCCGCCGCGCCTCAAGGACGATTTCGATGCAAGGCCGTGCCGGCTGCGACGTCCAACCCACTCGCTGACAAAGGCGGCGCCGGTGGAGACCCCCGCCGCGTCTTCGTTCAGCCGGCCGGCGTCAAGGTGACGGAAGTGCCGGTGGCTGCAAGATTGAGCCCGAGTTGCCCGGTGAGACTGATCGTCTGCAAGTGGATCGAGCCCGACGTTCCGCCGACCAGGATATTGGCGCCGACGCCCGCGCCGAGCGTCGCCTCGGCCGTGGCACCCTGGTAGAGGCCGCCGAGCGAGCCCAGATGGTATCCGGCTGTGGGGGCAAAGACTGCCCAGACCAGTCGGCTGCGTGTCGTGAAACCGACATCGATGCCCATTTTCCGCACGACACCGACATAGCGGTCGAGCGGTTCACTGCCGATTGCGGACGTGAACGCGCATTCCACGGCCTTGGCGGACCCTAAGACATAACCGACACCGCCACCGATCGTGCAATCAAGATAACCGATCCGAACACCCCCATTTGCCCCGCTCTCGCGGAAGGTCGGCGCCGGCTCGACCCGTGTGATCGCGTCAGCGGAAATTGCCGATCCTGCACTCGTAGCGAGCGTCAGCGCGGCAAGTGCCGCGGCAAGAATCTTCTGCATCCCTGTTACTCCTCTTGTTGGCCTCGATGCCCGCAAGCGGGTCTCTGCCCGAAGCGTCCGGACAGTGTTGGGGAACGCGTATGGCGAAAGAATGATCCGCTACGCCGCGTCGCGGCGATACACGAAATAGTGAGGCCGAGACCGTAATCCTCCGGCCGGACATGCCCCGTCAAACGCGCAGACCCGGCGCCTCCTGCCCGGTGCGTTCGACGTATTCGGCATACCCGCCGCCATATTGGTGGATGCCGTCCGGTGTGAGTTCCAGCACGCGATTGGAAAGCGCTGACAGAAAGCGACGATCGTGAGAGACGAACAGCATGGTGCCCTCGTAAGCCGAGAGTGCTTTGATCAGCATCTCCTTCGTATCGAGATCGAGGTGGTTGGTCGGCTCGTCGAGAACGAGGAAGTTCGGCGGGTCGAACAGCATGGCGGCCATCACCAGCCGTGCCTTCTCGCCGCCAGAGAGCACCCGGCAACGCTTCTCTATGTCATCACCTGAAAAGCCGAAACAGCCGGCGAGCGCCCGGAGCGGTGCTTGCCCGGCCTTTGGAAAGCGCTCCTCCAGCCATTGCAGTATGGTGCTCTCGCCGGCGAGCAGGTCCATGGCGTGCTGGGCGAAATAGCCGAGCTTGACGCCGGCCCCGAGCGAGACGTTCCCCTTGTCCGGCACGGCATTGCCGGTGACCAGCTTGAGCAAGGTCGACTTGCCGGCACCGTTGATGCCCATAATGCACCAGCGTTCGCGCCGCCGTACCATGAAATCAAAACCGTCATAGATCGTCCGGCTGCCGTAGGCCTTGTGGACGTTCTTGAGATTGACCACGTCTTCGCCGGAGCGTGGCGCCGGCAGGAATTCAAAGGCGACCGTCTGTCGCCGGCGTGGCGGTTCGACGCGGTCGATCTTTTCAAGCTTTTTCACCCGGCTCTGAACCTGCGAGGCGTGAGAGGCGCGGGCTTTGAACCGCTCGATGAACTTGATCTCCTTGGCCAGCATCGCCTGCTGGCGCTCGAACTGGGCTTGCTGCTGCTTCTCGTTCAGCGCCCGCTGTTCTTCGTAGAAGCCGTAATCGCCGGTATAGGTCGTCAGCGTGCCACCGTCGATCTCGATGATCTTGGTGACGATCCGGTTCATGAACTCCCGGTCATGGGATGTCATCAACAGCGCGCCGTCATAGCCTTTCAGGAATTCCTCCAGCCAGATCAGGCTTTCGATATCGAGATGGTTGCTCGGCTCGTCGAGCAGCATGACGTCCGGGCGCATCAGAAGGATACGGGCAAGCGCCACACGCATCTTCCAGCCGCCCGACAGATTGGCGACGTCGCCGTCCATCATTTCCTGGCTGAAGCTCAGTCCCGCCAGAACCTCGCGGGCGCGTCCCTCGAGCGCATAACCGTCGAGTTCCTCGTAACGCGCCTGCACCTCGCCGTAGCGTTCGATGATCGCGCCCATTTCATCCATACGGTCCGGATCCGACATCGCCGCCTCCAGCAGACGCAACTCCGCCGCCACGACGCTGACCGGCCCTGCCCCTTCCATCACTTCGGCAACGGCCGATCGTCCGGTCATCTCGCCGACATCCTGGTCGAAATAGCCGATCGTCACGCCCTTCTCGACGGAGACCTGCCCCTCGTCGGGCAGTTCCTCGCCGGTGATCATCCGAAAGAGCGTCGTCTTCCCCGCCCCGTTCGGCCCGACGAGCCCGATCTTCTCGCCACGGTTCAGCGCTGCCGAGGCTTCGATGTAGAGGATGCGGTGGCTATTGGACTTGCTGATATTGTCGATACGGATCATGGAGAAGACGGCCTGGTTGGTTGCGGGCACCCGTATGGCATGGGCAGGCGCAACTGTCACGCAGACGGACGCAACCTGATCGCCGTCCTGGCTGAGGCATGGGGCCGGGTCCTCGACCACGTCTTGCGTATACGCCAAGACAAGCGCAGCGTCGGAGAGTCCTAGGAGAGCGAACCAGAAGCGGAATGCAGCTTTGCAGAATCCAGCCTACTCGGATTCCTAATGGCGGAGAGGGTGGGATTCGAACCCACGATACGGTTGCCCGTATGCCGCATTTCGAGTGCGGTGCTTTCGACCACTCAGCCACCTCTCCGGTCACATTGGTCGGCGCGATTTGTGCGCGGGCTGTCTCATAGCGGCGAAAGTCCGGGCTGACAAGGGTGAATATCAAATCGCCCAGAGCTTTTGTCTTGACAGTTTTTTGCGCCTCACGTATGCGAGCGGTGAATTAGGCATGGGCTAACTGTGCCTTGATTTCTCTCGCCCTACGGGCAGGGTTTCGCCGGCTGGCATGAAAGGTTCTTCCGGAACCGAACAAGCCCGCTCCATCCGACTGGCAAAAAGACGGCCGTCCCGCAAGGGCAGAGCCGGAACGAACATGAAAGGACAAAAAATGTTCGCAGTCATCAAGACCGGCGGTAAGCAGTACCGCGTTGCAGCCAATGACGTGCTGACCATCGAAAAGCTGGAAGCCGCCGCTGGCGACAAGATCGAATTCACCGAAGTCCTCGTGATCGGCGAAGGCGCCGACGCCAAGATCGGTGCTCCCTTCGTGAAGGGTGCCAGCGTCAAGGCGGAAGTTGTCGAACATAACCGCGGCAAGAAGGTCATCGCCTTCAAGAAGCGCCGTCGCCAGAACTCCAAGCGTTCGCGCGGCCATCGTCAGCACCATACGGTCGTCCGTATCACGGACATCGTTGCGGCTTAACGGTTCACGGGTACTTAAGGTTTAAAGGAGAAGTCCAATGGCACACAAAAAAGCTGGCGGTTCCTCGCGCAACGGTCGCGATTCTGAATCCAAGCGCCTTGGCGTGAAGAAGTTCGGCGGCGAAGTCGTCATTCCGGGCAACATTATCGTTCGTCAGCGTGGCACGCAGTGGCATCCCGGCGCCAACGTCGGCATGGGCAAGGATCACACCCTCTTTGCACTCGCCGCCGGTAATGTCGCCTACCGTACGAAGGCCAATGGCCGCGTGTACGTGTCGGTCATGCCGAAAACGGCAGAAGCAGCGGAATAAGCCGGTAACGCTCTAAAACAGCCGGCGTCGCATCGACCCGGCTGGACGTAACAGGTTCAGAAAAAGCCAAAAAGGGGAGATGGGGCGCCACCCAACTCCCCTTTTCTTTTGCGCTTTTTAAACTCCAAGGAGGACTGAACCATGCAAAGTGAGCTGTTACGGGACGACCAGTGCCGGTCGCCCAAGGACCGGCTGAGACCGGATCGGTTAAGGAGCGATTGCCCCGTCCTGTTGTCGCAGAGGCTCGTCATGCGCGCGCCCCATGAAGAAGACATCGACGCCCTTTCCCATCTCGCCAACAACGCCGCCGTCGCGACCATGGTGTCGCGTATGCCCCATCCATACACGGCAAAAGACGCCGCCGACTTCGTGCGACGCTCCAATCTCGGCGAGATCGGCAAGTGCGTCTATGCGATTACGAAAACGGAAAACGGCACGTTCCTGGGCTGCTGCGGGCTGGAGCCGCATCAGAACGATCCCGAGACGCTCGAGATCGGCTACTGGCTCGGCCAGCCTTACTGGAACCAGGGCTACGCAACCGAGGCGGCACATGCGCTCATCGATATGGCCTTCCGTACCCGAGAGATCCGCTTCATAGACGCCCGCTGCCGTGTAACCAACATCGGCTCCCGGCGCGTGATCCAGAAATGCGGCTTCCAGTTTCAGGGTTCGGGAATGGTTGGAAGTCTGGCGCTCGGCGGCATGGTACCGGTCGAGTGGTACCGGCTGGATCGCAAGACCTGGATGTCTCTGAAGAGCTGGGGGGAAATGCGATGAACGCGCTGCTCCCCAGAGAAACGTCCTCGCTTCCCGGCCCCTGCCCTGTCGTTCGGACCGGACGGCTGGTGCTGCGCCCGCACAAGATGAGCGATGCCCCCGCGATCGCCGAATCCCTTGGCGATTTTCAGGTCGCACGCATGCTGGCGCGGGTCCCCGTACCGTTCGACCTGCAGGACGCCACCGACTGGCTGAACCGCACCAGAGCCGTTGCGACACCCGACTGGTCATTCGCCGTCACCACGGGCGATGATGTCCATATCGGAACGGTTGCCATTGAACTCCGAAATGGGCGGTGGCATCTCGGCTACTGGCTGAACCGCTATTTCTGGGGAAGAGGCATCATGAGCGAGGCGGTTGCGGCCGGGATTGACCGCTTCTATCGGCGCATGCCCGAGGCGATCATCCATTCCGGTGCGTTCGCGGACAATACGGCATCGCTCAAAATTCAGGAAAAGCTCGGCTTCTCGATCATGCGCTGTGACGACCTCTATAGCCGCGCACGGGGAGCGATGGCACCGCATATCGAAACCATGCTTATCCCGCCGAGTTTCCGTCGCCCGGCATGATTGTAAGCTGGCGGGCCGAAGCCCTTGCCGGACGGCCGTGCGCCGTCCGGCGACATCGGGCCGAAGCAGAAAGCGATCATCCCCCTCCGGCCGGATCGAATTTCGTGCCAACGACAATGCCAAACTGAATGTTGTAAGTCGCGAAGTTCGCGATACTCTTTGACCTTCGGGCAAACGGCCTATATCGATGGCCCGCAAAATCCGCCCATTCCGACAGTTGAGCCATGGCAGTGCGATGAAATTTCTCGACGAAGCAAAAGTCTACATTCGATCCGGTGACGGCGGCGCCGGCAGCGTCTCCTTCCGGCGTGAAAAGTTCATCGAATTCGGCGGTCCGGACGGCGGCGACGGCGGGCGTGGCGGCGACGTCTGGGTGGAGGCGGTGAACGGTCTCAACACGCTGATCGACTTCCGCTTCCAGCAGCATTTCAAGGCGAAGACGGGGCAGCACGGAATGGGCCGCAACCGGACCGGAGCCAACGGCGGCGACGTTACCCTGAAGGTGCCGGTCGGAACGCAGATCTTCGAGGAAGACAACGAGACGCTGATCGTCGACATGGTGCGCGAAGGTCAGCGCTTCCGGCTGGCCGCCGGCGGTAACGGCGGCTTCGGCAACGCGCATTTCAAGTCGTCGACCAACCAGGCACCGAACTGGGCCAATCCGGGCCTCGAGGGTGAAGAAAAGACGATATGGCTGCGGTTGAAGCTCATTGCCGACGTCGGTCTCGTGGGATTGCCGAACGCCGGCAAGTCCACATTCCTGGCAACCTGCACCCGCGCGCGGCCGAAAATCGCCAACTATCCATTCACGACACTTCATCCGAACCTCGGCGTGGCCACCGTCGACGGCCGGGAATTCGTTCTCGCCGACATTCCGGGCCTGATCGAGGGCGCGCATGAGGGCGTCGGCATCGGCGACCGTTTCCTCGGTCATGTGGAACGTACCCGCGTGCTCCTGCATCTTGTGTCCGCTCAGGAGGAGAACGTCGGCAAGGCCTACAAGACGGTGAAGCACGAGCTCGAAGCCTATGGCGGCGGCCTCGTCGAGAAACCGGAGATCGTCGCACTTTCGCAGATCGACGTGCTCGATGATGCGGAGCTGAAGAAGAAGGCGGCGGCACTCAAACGCGCCTCGGGCAAGACTCCATTGCTGCTTTCGGCCGTGACCGGCAAGGGGATGACCGAAGCGCTGCGGGCGCTCAGGGACGTCGTCACCGAAGGCGACGACGTGGAAACCGAAATCCCCGAACGCCCTCAGAAGAAGCGCAAGCACGACGCGGCAACCGAGGACGAAGAGCAATGACCGTCCACGAGCGATCACTTTCGCATTATCGGCGTGTCGTCATCAAGATCGGCTCGGCCTTGCTCGTCGATCGTAAGAGCGGTCTCAAATCCCCATGGCTGGACGCGATTTGCCAGGACATCGCCGACCTGAAGGCGAAGGGAGTGGACGTACTCGTCGTCTCTTCCGGCGCCATCGCGCTCGGCCGGACCGTTCTCGATCTGCCGTCCGGCGCATTGAAGCTCGAGGAGAGCCAGGCAGCCGCGGCCGTGGGACAGATTTCTCTCGCACGCGCCTGGTCGGAGAGCCTGTCGCACTTCTCGATCGTAGCCGGTCAGATCCTGCTGACGCTCGGCGACACCGAGGAGCGACGGCGCTATCTCAACGCCCGCGCGACGATCAATCAACTCCTGAAGATCGGCGCAGTCCCGATCATCAACGAGAACGATACCGTTGCGACCACCGAAATCCGCTATGGCGACAACGATCGGCTGGCCGCCCGCGTCGCCACCATGGCAGGCGCCGATCTCCTGATCCTGCTCTCCGACATCGACGGCCTATACACGGCACCGCCGCATCTGGACGCGAATGCTCGCTTTCTCGAGGCGGTTGCGGAGATCACTCCGGAGATCGAGGCGATGGCCGGTGGGGCCGCCTCCGAACTCTCACGCGGCGGCATGCGCACGAAGATCGACGCCGGCAAGATCGCCACGGCTGCTGGCTGCGCGATGATCATCGCATCCGGCAAGACCGACAATCCGATCCGCGCGATCGTCGAGGGTGCACGTCATTCCTGGTTCGCCCCCTCACCAGCGCCGGTGACGGCGCGCAAGACCTGGATCGCCGGACATCTTCAAGCTGCGGGCGAGCTGCACGTCGATGCGGGCGCGCAGACGGCGCTTCGCGCCGGCAAGAGCCTTCTCCCCGCAGGCGTGCGAAAGGTCGTCGGCCAGTTCAGCCGGGGCGATACCGTGAGCGTTATCGGAGAACAGGGTCGGGAAATCGCTCGCGGACTGGTTTCCTACGACGCCGACGAAGCGCGCAGGATCACCGGACGAAAATCCGGCGAGATCGAAGCGATTCTCGGCTATGCCGGTCGCGCTGCCATGATTCACCGGGACGACCTGGTGATCACCGGCGTGACGCGCAAGAAGGTCGAAGGCTCCATGGATAACAAGGATAAGGCCAATGCTTGACGCCGTCGCCACATCTGGGGATGTTCAAGCACTGATGCTCGATATCGGCGCGCGGGCGAAAGCCGCGGCGCGGCCACTTGCGATCGCAACGACAGAGCAGAAGAACCGCGCACTGCACGCCATGGCGCAGGCAATCGTCGAAGGCACGCAGACGATTCTCGCCGCCAACGCCATCGATGTCGAGAACGGCATAGCCTCGGGCCTGACAGGTTCCTTCATGGATCGCCTGACACTTGATTCCAGCCGGATCGCGGCGATCGCCCAAGGCATCCGCGAAATCGCAGCGCTCAAGGATCCGGTGGGCGAGGTCATCGCCGGGTGGGATCGTCCCAACGGTCTTCATATCGAACGCGTACGGACACCTCTCGGCGTGATTGGTGTGATTTACGAAAGCCGCCCGAACGTTACGGCCGATGCCGGAGCGCTCTGCCTCAAGGCCGGCAATGCCGTAATCCTCAGGGGTGGCTCCGATTCGGCCCATTCGTCACGAGCCATCCATGCCTGCCTCGCTGCAGGCCTCCGCTCGGCGGGTCTTCCGGAAGATGCGATCCAGCTGGTACCGGTCACCGATCGTGCGGCAGTCGGCGCCATGCTCACAGGTCTCGGCGGCTCTATCGACGTCATCGTTCCGCGAGGTGGCAAGAGCCTCGTGGCGCGTGTCCAGTCGGAAGCCCGCGTGCCCGTTTTCGCGCATCTGGAAGGCCTCTGCCATGTCTACGTCGATCGCTCCGCCGATCTGGAGATGGCCAAGAAGGTTGTGCTCAACTCGAAGATGCGGCGCACCGGTATCTGCGGCGCGGCGGAAACCCTCCTGATCGACCGAGCTGCCGCCGGCACCCACCTTGTGCCCATTCTGCAAGCGCTGGCGCAGGCGGGCTGCGAACTTCACGCCTCGCCGGATGTGCAGGCGGTCTTTCCCGAAGCCAAACCTGCCACGGAAGAGGACTGGCGGACGGAATACCTCGACGCTGTGATCGCTGTCACGCTTGTCGACGGTGTGGACGGAGCTATCGATCATATTGCGAGATATTCTTCCAACCACACGGAAGCCATCCTCGCCGAAGATCCGGCGGCAGTTGAGCGGTTCTTCAACGAAGTTGATTCGGCTATCCTCTTGCATAATGCCTCTACCCAGTTCGCCGATGGCGGCGAATTCGGCATGGGAGCGGAGATCGGGATCGCCACGGGCAAGATGCATGCTCGCGGGCCGGTCGGCGTGGAACAGCTGACGTCGTTCAAGTACCGGGTGCAAGGCAACGGACAGGTCAGGCCCTGACGTGGGGGACGAAACGATCGCCCATCGATACCGCTTCATGCCGCATGTCGAGCGCGGCATGATCGTCGGCCTGTTTGGCGGATCCTTCAATCCTCCGCACGAAGGCCATGTCCTGGTGGCAGAGATTGCACTTCGACGTCTCGGTCTCGATCAGCTCTGGTGGATCGTCACTCCAGGCAATCCTTTGAAAAGTCACGTAGAGCTTGCCCCCCTCACACGCCGGCTGGAACTCTGCGAGGCGCTTGTCCACGATGCCCGCATCAAGGTCACGGCTTTCGAACAGGCGCTCGGCACGACCTACACGGCCGAAACTCTGGCCTTCGTGAAGCGGCACAATCCGCATGCTCATTTCGTCTGGATAATGGGCGCCGACAATCTCAAGAGCTTTCATCACTGGCAACATTGGCGCCGGATCGCCACCACCTTTCCGATCGCCGTCATCGACCGGCCCGGGTCAACCCTTTCCCACCTGTCCTCGAAGATGGCCCGCACTTACGCTCGTAGCCGCATCGACGAGGACGATGCGGCCGTGCTCTGGCAGAAGAGGCCACCTGCCTGGACGTTCATCCACGGGCCACGTTCATCCCTCAGCTCTACGGCATTGCGGGAAACCGCCAAGGGCTAGGATTTGCGCCGCAACCCTTGAAAGATTGCCGATTTGATGCCACCTTTTGAGTGCATCCGCTGAGTCTGGCGGACACCGTGCTGTTCTTCAAGGAAAGGAAAAACTCTGACAACAGTACACACCAAGGGACGCACGCCGGTCGTCGTCCCACAAAGCGCGGAACGTGGCGCCTATGCCGCAGCCCGGGCTCTTGAGCTGGTCCTCACAAGCCTTGAGGACTCGAAAGCAGAAGATATCGTCACCATCAACATTGCCGGAAAATCGGCGCTCGGCGATTACATGGTGGTCGCCTCAGGGCGATCGACCCGACACGTCGTAGCGATCTGCGAACACCTCATTTCCGACCTCAAGGATGAAGGATTGGGAAGCCCGCGGGTCGAGGGGCTCGACGCGGGGGACTGGGTGCTCATAGACACCGGTGACGTCATCGTGCACGTCTTTCGTCCTGAAATCCGTGAGTTCTACAACATCGAAAAGATGTGGGCGGCTCCGGAGATCGAGGAAGGCAAGCTGCACTGACAGGCGGATAGCGCCGGCGTCCGCCGTATCGGCAAGAGTGGCAACGGCCAACGTTGCCACCAATGGTCTTTGTGACCGATCAATGGAATAGAGACCATGCGCATTGGCATCTTTGCCGTCGGACGGTTGAAAGCCGGCCCTGAAAAGGAACTTGCTTCCCGTTATCTTGAGCGCTTCGCCAAGGCAGGTCCTGCAACCGGGCTTGAGTTCACCCGCACCACCGAGATTGCAGAAAGCCGCGCGACGAACGCCGCAACGCGCAAGCGCGAGGAGGCCGTGGAGCTCGGCAAGGCGCTGCCTGCGGGCTCAGTGCTGATCGTTCTCGATGAACACGGCAAGGCACTCGACAGCGAGCAGTTCGCGGACTTGCTGGGTAGCTACAGAGATCGTGGGCAGAGGGACATGGCGATCCTGATCGGCGGAGCCGATGGCGTCGACCATGATCTTCGCGACAAGGCTCATACCGTGCTCAATCTCGGCCGCATGACGTGGCCTCATCAGCTCGTTCGCATCCTGATCGCCGAGCAGCTCTACCGCGCTGTCACGATTCTCTCCGGGCATCCCTACCACCGAGCCTGACGAGCCGACCGGAGGGGCGATAAACGGCCCGCAGTTGCGCCTTTGCGCATCGAGGCAAATCAGCATATTTTCCGGGCAACACCGGGACAGCGATTTGCAGGACAACAAACCCCACTCGACGTTCATACATCTGGCTGGAAGGCAACGTACGCGTCTTCCAGCGTGCGTCGTCGCGTTGCTTCTTGCCCTTAGCCCTTTTCGCGATGACGGTTGCGCACTCGCACAGGACGCAGGTACCCCCCCGGTCTCGACATCCGCCGGTAATGCGTCAGAAGCGGCACCCGACCTTGTCTTGCGCCAGAAGCGCGATGAGGTCAGTCGGGAGTTGCGCGACCTATCCCGGACCATCCATCTTTCGGAAGAGAAAGCTGCCGAACTTGAAGCCGACATCGCCGCGCTCAAGAAGGATGCAGTGGACTTGCGATCAGCGTTGATCGAATCCGCGGAGCGCCGCAAGGATCTGGAAAAGAAGATCAACGAGAGTGAGGCGAAACTCGCCGGGTTCGGCGTTCGGGAAGACGAAATTCGTCGCTCGTTTCGCGAGCGGCGCGCGGTCCTCGCCGAAGTTCTTGCGGCTCTGCAACGAATGGGGCGGAATCCGCCCCCCGCGCTGCTCGTCAGTCCCGAGGATGCCCTTGCCTCGGTACGAACCGCGATCCTCCTGGGCGCTGTCGTTCCGGGCATCCGCAAGGAAACGGAGGAACTGGCGGCGGATCTGCAGGAACTGGCAGATCTCAGAACAAAGATCGGCACGGAAAAGGAAGCGCTGGTTACCACCATGGCCAGCCGGCAGGAGGAGGAACGCCGGATGGACCTGCTCCTGATCGCGAACGAACGGCTTTCGCGCTCCCGGGCAGACGAACTGGCGACGGAACGCCAACGTTCCGAACAATTGGCTGAGAAGGCCTCCAATCTCGAACAACTCATCGCCTCGCTCGAGGGCGAGATCACCTCCGTCCGCGAGGCCGCCGATAAGGCAAGACAGGAGGAGGAACGTCGCCGCCTACAGACGGAAGAACAGCGGCAAAGAGCGAGAGAGCTCGCCGAAAGCCTGCCTGACAAAAACCGTATTGCCCCGGCATATCCCTTCTCCGAACTGAAGAGCAAACTCGAGCTGCCGGCGGCGGGCGAAATCCTGCGCCGTTTCGGGGATCCGGATGGGACCGGCCACTCAGCGATGGGCATGACGATCGCCGCAGCCCCGGGATCGCTGGTGACTGCGCCATCGGACGGCTGGGTCGTGTTTGCCGGCGAGTTCAGGAGCTACGGGCAGATGATCATCCTGAATACGGGCGACGGCTATCACGTCGTCCTGTCCGGGATGGACGAGGTCAGTACCAGTCAAGGCAAGTTCGTCCTCTCCGGCGAACCCATCGGAACGATGGGCGAGAAGAGACTGGCGAGCGCCACGGCATTGACGCTGGAAACCGATCGCCCGACGCTTTACATTGAATTCAGGAAAGACGGAAAACCTGTTGATTCCCGTCCCTGGTGGACTGGTCAGGACTCTGGAAAGGCACAGAATGGTACGTAGGGTTTCACTTCTTCTCGTCGGCGCGTTGATGGGCGCGACGGCGATGGGCGTCATTTATTCGGCCGGTGTTCCCGCGCAGGCCGCCGGGCCCTCCACCTACAAGGAACTGGCGATTTTCGGCGACGTCTTCGAGCGCGTCCGCGCGCAATACGTGACGCCGCCGGATGAAGAGAAGCTGGTCGAAAACGCCATTAACGGCATGCTGAGCTCGCTGGACCCGCATTCGAGTTACATGAATGCCAAGGACGCGGCCGACATGCAGACCCAGACGAAGGGCGAGTTCGGCGGTATCGGCATCGAAGTCACCATGGAAGATGAGCTCGTCAAGGTCATCACGCCGATCGACGATACGCCGGGTGCACGTGCCGGCATTCTGGCCGGCGATTTTATCTCCGAAATCAACGGCGAACCGGTGCGTGGTTTGAAGCTCGAGGAAGCCGTCGAAAAGATGCGGGGGGCGGTTAATACGCCGATCAAGCTGACGATCTTGCGCAAGGGTGCGGACAAGCCTCTCGAGTTCAACATCGTTCGCGAGGTCATCGCGGTCAAGGCCGTCAAGTCGCGTGTCGAGGGAGACGTCGGCTATCTTCGGGTGATCTCTTTCACGGAGAAGACCTATGACGACCTCGAGGCGGCCATCACGAAGATCAAGAAGGAAGTTCCGGCCGACAAGCTGAAGGGCTATGTTCTGGACCTTCGGCTGAATCCCGGTGGCCTTCTGGATCAGGCGATCTACGTCTCCGACGCATTCCTTGAAAAGGGTGAGGTGGTCTCGACCCGCAGCCGCAATGCGGACGACACGCGCCGCTTCAATGCGAGCGCGGGCGACCTCACCGACGGCAAGCCGGTCATCGTTCTCGTGAACGGCGGCTCCGCATCAGCATCGGAGATCGTGGCTGGCGCGTTGCAAGATCTGAAGCGCGCTACCGTTCTCGGAACCCGCTCGTTCGGCAAGGGCTCCGTGCAGACGATCATTCCGATGGGTGAAAAGGGAGCCCTGCGCCTGACGACTGCGCTCTATTACACCCCGTCGGGCAAATCGATCCAGGGCACCGGCATCGAACCCGATATCAAGGTCGAACAGCCCCTGCCGGAAGATCTGAAGGGACGCGTTCGGGCGGAAGGCGAATCGGCCCTGCCTGGACATATCCAGGGACAAAACGAGACGGACGAAGGCTCCGGCTCCTTCGCCTATGTGCCGCCGGAAGCGAAAGACGACGTTCAGCTGAACTATGCTCTGGATCTGCTGCGCGGCAAGAAGACGGACCCGTCCTTCCCGGCCGATCCCGAAAAGGCGGTCGTTGCCAAGTAAATGAACGGGCGCCGGGGTCTTCCGGCGCCCGTTTTGTTGCCGCTTGAGGGGACGGAAGAAGGCATTGGGGGCTGACCTGCACAAGCCGCTGGGACAGGGCGAACGGCGCCGTCCTCGCAGGATCATGCATATTTCGTGGCGAGCGGCTGCGAGCCTCGCAGCCGTGACGGTCGTTTTTGGTCTCTCTCTGTTCTCGGCCCTGACTCCGCTCCCCTTGCGTGGGTTGCCGCCGAACCAGCAGCCGGCCCAATCGTCCGATCTCGATACGAAGAACGAAGCCGCATCGCAGGTATCATCGGCCGCTGGGATGAGCGCGACGCGACCGGCCGCGGGCGCCAACGTCGAGCGGACGGTGACTGACAATGGAACGGTTGTCACAAAATACAGCCCGAAGGCACGCGGCGGCAGCGGACCGCTGTTGATCGATACCCCCCGCGTCGGACAAGATCCGCGCATGGCGGCGACGCCGAACGAGCTCCTCCTCGAAGACAGCCCCCAGGGCCGGCTGCCGACGATCGGTCCCGACGGGCTGCGGCCGGTCGACCAGTATGCCCGGCCATGGTCCGGAGCCCGGGGCACGCGGATCGCGATTGTCGTCGGAGGTCTGGGCCTCAGCCAGACGGGCACACAGCGGGCTATTCGTGAGCTTCCGGGGGAGATTACGCTCGCATTTGCTGCGACGGGTAACAGTCTCCAGCGATGGATGCAGGAGGCACGGCGAGATGGTCACGAGATTCTGCTGCAGATTCCCCTCGAGCCCTTCGATTACCCGAGCAACGACCCCGGACCCGGCACACTTTTGACGACGGCAAAGCCAGCGGCCAACATGGCCTATCTTCACGAGGCAATGGCGAGCATCACCAACTATACGGGAATAATGAACTACATGGGCGGCAGATTCCTCGCGGACGCCAATTCACTCGAACCCGTGATGCGTGACATAGGCGAGCGTGGCTTGCTGTTCTTCGACGACGGATCATCCGCCCGCTCGTTGAGCGGTCAGATAGCAAAGGCAATCGGAATGCCTCAGGCTTTCGCCGATGCGCAGATCGATGGACAACTTGATCAGCAGGCGATCCTGCGCCGTCTGGATGAACTGGAGCGCATTGCGCTGCGGAAGGGAAGTGCAATCGGCGTCGGCTCGGCCTTCGACGAAACAATTGACGCTGTTCGCCAATGGAGCGAAGAAGCATCGCGGCGCGGCGTCGAGATCGTTGCGATCTCGGCGCTGGCGGAAAACATCCAGCCATGAAGGATCGACATGTCCCGTGTGAGTGAACGGAAAGTCCAGGCCGAAGATCTGCCTTATCGCCCCTGCGTCGGCGTCATGGTTCTTAATGGAGAGGGACTCGTGTGGGTGGGACGACGGATTCCGGCGGAGAACTCCGAGTTTGACGGTTCACTGAAGCTCTGGCAAATGCCGCAGGGAGGAATCGACGACGGCGAGGATGCCCTGAGCGCAGCGATGAGGGAGCTTTACGAGGAGACAGGAATGCAGTCCGTATCCCTGTTGGCGGAAGCCAGCCGCTGGATCAACTACGACCTGCCGCCACACCTGGTCGGGATTGCACTCAAAGGAAAATACCGCGGCCAGACACAGCGCTGGTTCGCCTTCCGTTTCGAGGGAAATGAGAGCGAGATCGCGATTAATCCACCGCCCGGCGGCCATCACCCTGAATTCGACGCGTGGGAATGGAAGCCCATGCACGAACTACCGGACCTGATCGTTCCCTTCAAAAAAGAGGTCTACGATCAGGTCATCGCGGAATTTCGCCATCTGGCTGGCTGAGAGATGACGTCCGCATGATTGCGGGCGTCTCTCGATGTTACTACTCAGCCGAGTCGGCCGAATCCGAGTTCAGGAGTCCGTAGCGCTCCTCTCCAAGCTTGCCCAGAAGATCCAGCTGGGTCTCGAGGAAGTCGATATGACCTTCCTCATCGGCGAGGAGTTCCTCGAAGAGCGCCATGGTGACGTAGTCGCCGGCCTGATGACAGATCTCACGAGACTTTTTGTAGGAAGTGCGCGCGTCATACTCGCCAGCAAGATCGGACTCCAGCACTTCCTTGACGGTTTGCCCGATCCTTAGCGGAGCCACCGACTGCAGGTTCGGATGGCCTTCGAGGAAAATGATACGGGCAACCAACTTGTCCGCATGATGCATCTCCTCGATGGATTCGGTACGCTCCTTCTTGGCAAGCTTCGTATAACCCCAGTCTTCGAGGAGACGGTAGTGAAGCCAATACTGGTTGACTGCGCCGAGTTCGAGTAAGAGGGCTTCGTTAAGCCGCTCGATGACTCCCTTGTCGCCTTTCAAGATCAGCTCTCCTTCTTTCTTCGTGGAAAGTCTTCAGGCGCGCTATGAAATCAACAACCTCGGCCTGTGTCGATTGGCGGCGGGCATGATATTCCTCGGTTGTATTGATAATCAGATCAACAACCGTCGGAAAACAGCCACAGCAGCGCCCCCGCTTGGCCATCGCGTGATAGACCTTTGCAGGCACGATGAGCTGCCAGCAATCCTCATCGAGGAGCTGATTGATGACGTCCTTGATTTCGGTGTCGGTGATGTAGTTGCAGCTGCAAACAAGCATGATGCGGCCTGTCCGGAAATCTGTACTCGTACTTCTCTTCTGCTAAAGAAGAGATTTTGTGTCAAGAAAATTTCGAGTACACGCAACAATTGCCACGTGAGTTAATGGAAGTTGCGACCTTTCGGCATCGCGTCCCGCGCGGCCCCGGTGGATGGAGACATGCCTCTAGGGTGTTCAGGCTTGCCGAACATCTGTTGGATCATCAAGCGGGAAGTCGCGCCGGCATTGACCAGCCCGCTATGGCGGTCGCCTTCCAGCAGACCGAGAGCGGACGACCAATCCTCGATCTCCTCCGCAACCACATGAATGACCCCGTCGGCCTTCTGTAATCGTCCATGGATCTTTATGAAACGGGCCCCCATGACCACCGGTCGAAAACGCTCGAAGGTCCTCGACCAGACAATGATATTGGCAATTCCTGTCTCGTCCTCGATGGTCATGAAGATAATGCCGTTCGCCGAGCCGGGACGCTGGCGCACCAGCACAAGCCCGGCGATGGTAATTTTCCGTCCGTTCTCCACGACCTCCAGATCTCGGCATCGACGTATTTGGAGCGCGTCCAGTTGCTCGCGAAGAAACGAAACAGGGTGCGCCTTCAGGGAGAGGGAGAGATAGCGGTAGTCGTTGACCACCTGTTCGCTGTCCCGCATCTGCGGAAGCGGTGTTTCAGGCTCCACCTGAAGGTCGCCGTGATCGGTAAAGAGTGGCAGATGTTCAACGGCGCTTCCTTCGTCAAGGGCCTTTGCCGCCCACAAGGCAGCCCGGCGGTCGAGCTGGATCGAGCGAAAGACATCCGCATCCGCGAGCCGTTCGATGACGGAACGCGGAAGACCGGTCCGCAGCCAGAGATCCCGGACGGAAACGTAACCGTTGCCCCGGCAAGCGAGGAGCCGGTCGACATTCTTCCGCGTCAGCCCCTTGACCTGCCGGAATCCGAGCCGCACCGCCTTCCGCGCCAGAATCACGTCTTGCATCGAAATGTGCCGAGGGTGGATGCAATCACGCTCGAAGGCGCCGTCCTCCAACGTCGCATCCCATTCGGACTCATTGATATCGACCGGTCGTACGACGACCCCATGATCCCGGGCATCCCGAACCAATTGCGCCGGAGCGTAAAATCCCATCGGTTGTGAATTGAGAATGGCGACACAAAAGATATCCGGATAATACGCCTTCAGCCAGCAGGACGCGTAAACCAGCAGGGCGAAGGATGCGGCATGGCTCTCCGGGAAACCATACTCGCCGAACCCCTCGATCTGCCGGAAACAACTCTCGGCGAACTCGGCATCGTAACCATTGTTCACCATGCCCTCGACCATCTTCTTCCGGAAGGTATGGATTGTTCCGGTCCTTTTGAACGTCGCCATCGCCCGCCTGAGACGGTCTGCCTCACCTGGCGTGAAGCCTGCAGCGGTAATGGCGATCTGCATGACCTGTTCCTGAAAGAGCGGAACGCCGAGCGTTCGTTCCAGTACCCCCTCCAGTTCAAGGCTCGGATACGTAACCGGTCGGCCGGCCCGTTTGTCCTCCCGCCGTTTCAAATAGGGATGCACCATGTTGCCCTGAATGGGACCGGGCCGAACGATCGCCACCTCGATCACCAGATCGTAGAAATTCACAGGCCTGAGGCGCGGCAGCATGCTCATCTGGGCCCGGCTCTCGATCTGGAAAACACCGATCGTGTCGGCGCGGCAAATCATGTCATAAACCGCCGGCCGATGGTCCCGGCACAGATCGGCAAGTGTAATACGTTTTCCGTAATGGCTTTCCAGCAGCTTGAAGGCTCTGGCAAGGCAGGTCAGCATGCCAAGCGCCAGAATATCGATCTTGAGGATGCCCAGCGTATCCAGATCATCCTTGTCCCATTCGACCATGTAACGGCCGTCCATCGCCGTTTTCATGATCGGGACCACCTCGTCCAGCCTGTCACGCGTTATGACGAAGCCACCAACGTGCTGGGTCAGGTGACGCGGAAATCCGATGAGTTTGGAAGCATAGGTGAGGACACGTTGCGTCGTCAGATTGCTCATATCCAGGCCCGCCGCCCTGGCCTCGCGCTCGGAAAGATCCGCGGCTGACCATCCCCAGACGGTGCTCGCGAGTGCCGATTGCACATCCTCCGACAGCCCGAAAGCTTTGGCGACCTCACGGCCTGCCGAGCGCGCACGATAACAACTCACCGCCGCCGCCAGCCCGGCATGCTCGCGCCCGTATCGCTCATAGATATGCTGAATGACGATCTCCCGCTTCTCATGCTCGAAATCGACGTCGATATCCGGGGGTTCGTCGCGTTCTGTCGAGATGAACCGCTCGAAGAGTAGCGTTGTCTCCTTCGGATCGACTTCGGTAATGCCGAGACAGTAGCAAACGACGGAGTTGGCCGCCGAACCCCGTCCCTGGCAGAGAATGCCTTCGCTCCGGGCAAATTCGATTATATTGCGGACCGTGAGGAAATAGGGCTCGTATTGCTTCTCGCAAATGAGGGCCAGTTCATAGTCGATCTGCTTTGATACCTTTTCGGGTACCCCTTCGGGGTAACGTCTTGCCGCACCGGAGCGAGCCAATCTCTCAAGCGTTTCAGACGGTGTTTCACCGGCAAGGCTCTCGTCGGGATACTGGTAGCGCAATTCGTCCAGAGAAAAAGAGAGCCGGCTAAAGAATTGCTCGGTATTGGCGATCGCCTGCGGATAATGCCTGAGGAGCTGGGCCATTTCCGCCCCGGTCTTCAGATGCCGTTCCGCATTCGGAGCCAGACGGAAACCGGCTTCGGTGATGGGAATATGGGTGCGGATGGCGGTAACGATATCGGCGAGCGGCCGGCGTGTCGCCTCGTGATAAAGCGGCTCGTTGCTGGCAATCAGGGCAAGCCCCGCCTCTTCGGCCATGGAAGCGAGCACGGCAAAGGTGATCCGATCAAGACCATCATAACGCGGGACAAGTGCCAGGAATGCCCGGTTGCCGAACCGGGAAGCCAGCCGGCGGAGCAGTCCCGGCAAGTGTCCTTCGTAGGTGACATGCTCAACCTTCGGCACCACCGCGATCAGCAAATCCTCTTCCCACGCGTGCAGATCCGCCTCATGGAGAATGCAAACGCCTTTTTCCCCCTTGAGATTGCCGGCACTGAGCAACCGGCAGAGATTGCCCCATCCGTGACGGTTTTGCGGATAGGCGAGAATATCCGGGGTGTCGTCAGCGAAGACAAGCCGTGCCCCCGGCTGGAACCGGAAGCCCGTTTCCTTGGCCTGGGCATGCATCCGTACCACACCGGCAACAGTGTTTCGATCTGCAACACCGAGACCCGGAAGACAAAGCCTGCTGGCCGCCTCCACGAGTTCCTCCGGATGAGACGCCCCTTCCAGAAAGGAAAAATTCGTCCGTGTTCCAATCTCGAAAAAGGCGGGCGCAGCTGTCATGCGAAAACTCCGTGCATGAACCAGCGCGGCATCTCGACATTCGAGACATAGGCGCCCTCACGAAACAGCCAGTAGCGATGCCCGTCATCGTCCTCGACCTGGAAATAGTTTCGCGCTGGAGCCTCTTCACCATCGATCCACCATTCCATGGCGAGTTTCTCCGGACCTTCGGCCCGCCGGACACGATGAAGACATCGCCGCCAACGGAAACTCATGGGCGCCCCTTCCGGTGCCTCGGCCGTCGCCTCGATGATTTCCGGAACCTTCAGGAGCCGGATCGGTCGTCTTGCTTGGACCGGCCGGTTCGCCCCGGATTCTCTCTGCCCATTTTCCGGAGAGACGACTTCCATAAGATCACTGACCGGCAGGAGAAGCGATGCTCGTTCCGGGACATGGCTTTCCTGCAAGACAGGCCGTGCAAGACAATCCGGGCCGAAACGGGCGACTGCCTGATCGACAAAGACTGCCAACGCGGTTTCGACGGCAGCACTGCCGATAAAATCCGACTGCATGCGATCGAGCGTCTCTGCCTGCAACACATTGAGCCGCAGGATTTCGAAACCGTATCCCGTATCCAGTTCGTCATGCAGGGCGACGAGACGTTCGGAAAAGAGACAGGCGATGCGTATTGGATCGCGTAGAGGGACGGAACTGCCCACACCTATCCGGAAAACCTTTCCGTCGACCCTAAAAAGGAGCACTTCAAAGCGGCGCCCGCCTTGGCAACGTGCCTCGAGTTCCAATTTCAGCGTCACAGCCATCCGCTGGATGAGTTGAAGGATGGCCTCCTCACATTGAAGGGGTTCGGCAAGACGCCGCTCAACGGAGAGCTCCGCAACCGGCCGACGGGGTGAGATCGGCTCATCCTCCCGCCCGAACATCTGGTCGAGGCGACGCAATGGCAAGGAACCAAATCGACGTGCAAGAGGCGCCCGCGGAGCGGCAAGCAGATCACCGATCCGTTTGAGTCCCATCTTGCAAAGGGCCAGTACCGTCTCCTCCGGCAGTCGGCATGCAGCTATCGGAAAGGAAGCCGGAACGGATTTGGCATCCCCCTCGGAGATCGTGCCATTGCTGCCAAAGCGCGCCGTTGCCCAGGATAATCCGGGAGTGGAGGAAATCGCCCCACGGACATCAAGTCCCATTTGGAACAGGCGCTTCAGGATATCCTCAAGCAGCAGCTTTTCGCCGCCCAAAAGATGGGAGCAGCCGGTGATATCGAGGAAGAGGCCTTCTCTGCCCTCGATGGCGACCAGCGGTGTATAACGATCGCACCAGTCGGAGATTCCTTCCAGGAACCGGCGATCGGCGGCCTCATCGGCGGTAACGGCATCAAGAGAGGGACAAATCGCCCGCGCTTCCGCCAGACTTTGTCCCGACTTTAGTCCAATGGTTGCGGCAATCTCATCGACAGCAGTCAACCGCATGGCATTCTTCATCCGTCCCGTACAAACGAGAGGTGGATGGTCAGGACGCCCGGCCGAACGCCACGACGGCCCCCAACGACGACGTGCAATCCTGTCGGTCGGCAGATGGGGAAAGAACAGAGCCAGAATTCGTCTGCTCGTTGGCTGCTGGAGCAGGGAGGACGGTGGCGAGGGAAAACAGACGCTCATAGGGGTTCCACTCCAGATGGATATCGACAGGGGCCGGAAGTCGGCTCTTTTCCAGGGTGACCTGGAAGACGGGATTGGCGATGCCGCCGCCGAGCGCCGAACCGTCGGGAAGAATACGGGATTGCGCCGAAGATGGGCGGATGCGCGCACGAAAGACAGTGCTGCCGGCCTCCTCCTCCCCTCCCTGCCGCAGCAGCAACAGAGGCCGGCCTGCGGAACGTGCCTTGAGACTGAGGCGGCGGCTTTCCGTCAGGCCGAAACGACGAGGATTGCCGCAAACTTCCAGAATGACGGCACAGAAGACACCGCTTGCGAGGCCCGCCTCCGCGAGCCAGAGTCCATCCTCGATGCGCCTTGGTCTGGCATACAGGAGATACTGCGGATCAAGTCCGTAATCCTGAAGACCGGCAGCATGGGGCAGCCCCACCTCCCTGGCCACAGTCTCATCACCAATCCAGAGAATGCGAACCGGCCCGGAACCGGAAGAGGAGTGCGCCAGAAGACAAGCGGAAAGAGCCATCACGAAACCGCTTGCCGCTCCGGCATCTCCCAACCGACCACTGCGAATTTCGGTCACCGCATCAAGCGGTATTCCGCCTTCCATCGGCCCATCCAGTGCCTGAAGGCCGATCGACAATACCTTTGTCTCGTCTCGTTCGGATGCCCGTCCTCCAAATCCGGACGCCTCTGGTTCCCTGCGAGCAACATCCAGATCGACCTCGGTTCGTCCCTCGATGTGAGCAATGGTCTGACGCAGGGCAAAAAGCGTCTCCCGCGTCACAGCTTTCTCAGCCATGACGTCCAACTCCGTTATTTGTTCTCCATATGTTCTCTATGGATTCCAGAGCTTCAGCAAAGAGTCAACCGTATTTCATGAGAATTTATTCCTTGCCCGGATTTCCCCTCGAAAAGCTCCGGCAAAGGTCCTATATGACGGGATAGACAAGGAGTCCCGATGGCCCGGATGGATCAGACCGAAGATTGGCGCGAGCGCCACGCACCGACGATCAGCACGTTTGAATCACTGGCGATCGAGGCCTATAGCCATCTGCCAGAAGAATTCCGCGCACTCACCGACAATCTGATCATCGAGATCGCCGACTTTCCGACCGACGAAGTCTTCGAGGACATGGCGCTCGAAACACCTTTCGACCTTCTGGGCCTCTTCGAAGGCCGTGGTATTTCCGAGCGTTTCACCATGGAAACCGGCGAGATGCCGAATCGCATCATGCTCTACCGCCGTCCGATTCTCGACTATTGGGCGGAAAACGACGAAACCCTAGGCGACATCATCACCCATGTATTGATCCACGAGATCGGACATCACTTCGGCCTGAGTGACGACGACATGGCCCGCATCGAGGAAAGCGCCGAAGACACCGCAGCCGGCGGCTGAAGAGGAAAAATTTCAAGGAAAAGCAACGGCGTCACGCGCGCCGTTGCATTTTTTTATTGTTCACCGAGCTTCATGCTCGGATCATAATCCTTGCCGTGCACCGTCTTCACCACCGCCTGCCCGCAATACATCTGGTTCGTCGCGGTATTGAAGGAGAGGCTCGGAGCGCCGTGCAGCTCCCAGCCCTTGTTCAACGCATCGGTGACGCGGTGACAAAACGATGCATCATCCGGCCCGGTGAGGAAACGATAAAGTTTCATGCTAAATTGCCTTTCCTGTCTTGGATAGTCCTTACCTTCGTCAACAACCGTCGAGCCTGCTCGAGATGCAGTCGCTCGATCATTCGGCCGCCGCTGTTGACGACGTTGAGCCCAGCCGCTGCCGGATCGGCGAAGACCTCGACAATTGCCTGCGCGTCCGCAATCTCTTCCGCACTCGGACCGAAATTCCGGTTCGCCGGAGCAATCTGCGCGGGATGGATCAGCATCTTTCCATCGAAGCCCATGGAACGCCCTTGCCGGCATTCGGCTTCGAAGGCGGCAATATCCCTGAAATCGTTGCTGACGCTGTCGATCACGTCGAGCCCGAACGCCCGTGCCGCCAAGACGACCTGCATCAGCCAGGGGGCGAGAAAGGTCCGTCCGGGCTCGGCCGGCACGCCGGTCGCCTTGCGAAGGTCGTTGAGGCCGACAACCAGACAGTCAAGCCGCGCCCCGTCGGCCCGACCGGTTCGTGCGATCGCAGCAGCATTGAGCACGCCGAGCGGTGTTTCCATCATGGCCCAAATGCGCAAATGCTCCGGTGCATCAGCCTCGGTCAGCAGATCGGCTACCTGTTCCACGTCCTGCGGACCGTCGACCTTCGGTAACAGCACTGCGTCCGGACGACAAGCGATGACGGCCGCCATGTCGTCGGCGGCGAATCCGGTATCGTGCCCGTTGATCCGGATGACGCACTCCTTGCCATGCAGATCCGACACGTCCGCAAAGAAACGCCGGAGATTCTCGCGCGCTTCCCCCTTCTTCTCCGGAGCGACGGAATCTTCGAGGTCGAAGATCACGACGTCGCAATCGAGATCCGGAACTTTGGCGAGCGCCCGCGGATTAATGGCGGGAACGCTCAAGACGGAACGGCGCAACCGGACCGGAAGATTGGCAAGGGACGACGAGCTCATGGGCGCACTTGTGCCAAGCTTTGTCGGAGCATGCAAGACGATCGAACGTCGTAAAACCTTGCAATTCGGGGGCAGAAGGACCACCTTACCTCGGAAAGGACTTCGACCATGCAAAACCTTCGCACCATTGGCCTTGCTCTCGCCGGCATTTGCGTTTTCGCCGCCGCCGCCGTCTTCACGATTTCGCTTACGCTGGTCGCCGGAGCGATCCTGACCGTTTCTCTCGCCGTACGTATGCTTTCGACGCGAGCAAAACCGGCGCCGCTCTATGCCAAGGCCAAGCATCGCGAGATGCATGTATGGAATGACGGCCGCGGCACCATCATCGATCTTTGAGTGCCGGCTCCGTATATCGTTCGGGCAGACGTAATCCTCAACCGCCTGATTCCGGTAGAACGCTGCTGCCGTGAGATTCTCCTTCAATTTCTCTCGCTTTTCCTCTATTGGCAGGAAGCCCCGCAGGAATGTTGAAGATCACAGGCAGGAATGATGGAAAAGTTCGTTAAGCTCACCGGTGTCGCCGCACCGCTTCCAGTCGTCAATATCGACACCGACATGATCATCCCGAAGGATTATCTGAAGACGATCAAGCGCACCGGCCTCGGCAAGGGACTTTTCGCAGAAGCCCGTTACAAGGAAGACGGCTCCGAGAACCCGGATTTCGTCCTCAACAAGCCCGCCTATCGCAACACGCAGATCCTGGTCGCCGGAGACAATTTCGGCTGCGGCTCTTCTCGCGAGCACGCCCCTTGGGCTCTGCTCGATTTCGGCATCCGCTGCGTGATTTCAACCAGTTTCGCCGACATCTTCTACAACAACTGCTTCAAGAACGGCATCCTGCCGATCGTCGTCAGCCCGGAAAATCTGGAAAAGCTGATGGACGACGCGAGCCGCGGTTCGAATGCGGTCCTGACTGTCGACCTGGAAAACCAGGAGATCACCGGCCCGGACGGTGGAACAATCAAGTTCGACATTGATCCGTTCAAGCGCCATTGCCTGCTGAACGGCCTCGATGACATCGGCCTTACTCTTGAAAAGGCCGCAAGCATCGCGAATTTCGAAAAGGCAAATGCTGTTGCTCATCCCTGGGCATAAGCTGTCTTCATAATTTCGATGAAGGCGGCCCTACGGTCGCCTTCATCGCTTGTGGCCCAAGGCGTACCGCTTGCGGCCTTGCCGCGCTTGAAATGGCGGTCTGCCGCCGATAAAACGCCGCAACTCATTTGAAGCAGGGGTTTCCCATGACAGTGCGCAAGCTTTTCCTCCTCCCCGGTGACGGCATCGGCCCCGAGGCCATGGCCGAGGTCCGCAAGATCATCGCCTATATGAACTCGGAAGTGAAAGCCGGCTTCGAGACCGACGAGGGCCTCGTCGGCGGCTGCGCCTACGACGCGCACGGCGTTGCGATCTCCGAAGACGACATGGCCAAGGCCATGGCCGCAGACGCCGTACTCTTCGGCGCCGTCGGCGGTCCGAAGTGGGACGCCGTTCCCTATGACGTCCGCCCGGAGGCCGGCCTTCTTCGTCTTCGCAAGGATCTGGAACTCTTCGCCAATCTTCGTCCGGCGATCTGTTATCCCGCGCTCGCCTCGGCATCGTCGCTGAAGCCGGAGCTGGTCGAGGGGCTCGACATCCTGATCGTGCGCGAGCTCACGGGTGGCGTGTATTTCGGCGAGCCGAAGACCATCACCGACCTCGGCAACGGTCAGAAACGCGCAATCGACACACAGGTCTACGACACCTACGAGATCGAGCGTATCGCATCGGTCGCGTTCGAGCTTGCCCGCACCCGTAAGAATGCCGTCTGCTCCATGGAAAAGCGGAACGTCATGAAGTCGGGCGTGCTCTGGAACCAGGTCGTTACCGAAGTTCACAAGACGAAGTATCCGGACGTCAGGCTCGAGCACATGCTGGCCGATGCCGGCGGCATGCAGCTGGTGCGCAACCCGAAACAGTTCGACGTCATTGTCACGGACAATCTCTTCGGCGACATGCTCTCCGACGTCGCGGCCATGCTTACCGGCTCGCTTGGCATGCTTCCCTCGGCATCGCTCGGTGCACCTGACGCGAAGACCGGCAAGCGCAAGGCCCTTTACGAGCCGGTTCACGGCTCCGCGCCCGATATCGCCGGAAAGGGCATTGCGAACCCGATCGCGATGATTGCATCTTTCGCGATGTGCCTTCGCTACTCGTTCAACATGATCAAGGAAGCCGACACGCTTGAAAAGGCGATCGCAAACGTCCTTGAAAAAGGCATCCGGACGGGCGACATCATGGCGGAAGGTTGCCGGCAGGTCGGGACCTCGGAAATGGGCGATACCATTCTCGCCGAGTTCAAGGCACTTTCTGCCTAAAGGACCGAACAACCGAGCCCGCGCAAAGGAGCGCGGGCATTCTGGTTGCGTGGTAGACTTTTGCCGGGTGGCTGCACGCCACCCCGCACGGCAAGAAGCCAGAAGGATCGAGGACGGAGCGTGGCAAACGGCCGCCAAGTTAGAACGATTGAGAAAGTCAATGCGGGCGCAATCGCGGCTTGGCTGAAAGCCCGTCACGAGAGGAATACGCTTCCTGCTTCTTCGTCCTACTGGCGGATTTTCCTGTTCGTTACAGCCAATCTCGTCCTGCTTGCGTTTCTGGTCTTCGATGTTCCCGCGGCCGCGACGGCCGGAGACGCAGCAAGCGCCATTCGGTCGGTCAGTCGCGCCGTCACCGACATCGGCAAATCCGGCTGGATTCTTTTCGGGTCCGCCTTCGTCTTCCTCGCCGCGTTCACGGCATCCAGCAAGATCGAAAGTGCCAGGCGACGCTTTCAAGCGCTCTACACAAGCCAGATTGCTCTTTATCTCTTCGCAACCGTCGCGCTATCCGGACTTTCGGCGAATCTGATCAAGCGCGCGATTGGCCGCGCCCGACCGATCCAGTTCGAAGAGTGGGGTGCATTCGCCTTCTCGCCCTTTGCCGGAAACGCCCGCTTCGAAAGCTTCCCTTCGGGCCATGCAACCACCATAGGCGCGCTGTTCATGGCTCTTGCGCTGCTTCTTCCGCGCTATCGTGTCGTTCTTGCCATGCTGGCGGTCTGGCTCGGCATGACGCGAGTCATGGTAGGAGCACATTATCCCAGCGACGTAACCGCTGGATTAGCGTTCGGAGCGTGGTTTTCGCTGTTCATCGCGATCGCTTTTTCTCGCTATGGCATCGTCTTCAAAACCGCTCCGAACGGGCTACCGGTGCCGCGTCTCTCTCTGCTTCGCAACGTCTGGCCGGGTTTTCGCGCACGACGATCACGCTGAGGACTCCGCTCCCTCTCATACTTTCACAAGTGCGTGAGAAGAGGCATTTCCACTCAACGACATGCATCGATTTGGTGACGAACCCGTAGAATGGGTGCGCGATGCGCAGCTCCGTCCGATTCTCCGTGGAAACAGAGAGAAAATTTTCCTGAACCATGGAACCAGCGCCCTGCTTACCCGTTCATCAAGGGCCGTCAGTGCTCGTGCCCCGCATGGCCATCCAGTTTTGGAGACGCAAATGAACGCCATGTCCGTTGACAGACACATTATCCGCTTTGCGATGGCTCAGCCCTATCTCGAACGCGAGGAGGAAATTGATCTCGCCAAGAGATGGAAAGATGGCCAGGACCGGGAGGCCCGCAATCGCATTGCCTACGCGCATATGCGCCTGGTCATCGCCATGGCGACGAAATTCCGTGGCTTCGGTCTTCCGCTCAACGATCTGATCCAGGAAGGATACATAGGCCTTCTCGAAGCGGCGGCCCGGTTCGACCCGGCGCGGGAGGTTCGCTTTTCCACCTATGCCGGATGGTGGATCCGCGCCTCGATGCAAGACTACATTCTCCGCAACTGGTCGATCGTCAGGGGCGGAACGAGTTCGTCCCAGAAAGCGCTCTTCTTTAATCTTCGCAGGCTGCGTGCGAAGCTCGCGCAAACCGACAATCACCTGACCGACCAGGCCATCCATCAGCAGATCGCCACTGCTCTCGGCGTCAGCATCGCGGATGTCCAATCGATGGACGCCCGTCTGGCCGGCAGTGACGCCTCCCTGCAGACACCCGTTATGGGCAGACACGGACAGGGCGTCGAGCAACTTGAAATGCTGGAAAGCGACGAGCTCCCGCCCGACGAGCAGGTCAGCGGCAAGATCGATGGAGAGCGCCGGTCGAAATGGCTCAAGTGCGCGATGGAGCGACTGAATGACCGGGAAACCCGGATCATACGGGCACGCCGCCTATCCGAAGACGGTGCCACACTTGAGGAACTGGGCGCCGAACTCGGCATATCGAAGGAGCGGGTACGTCAGATCGAAACCCGGGCAATGGAAAAGCTGAAGACGGCGCTAACCACCTGCGGCCCCAAATCGGGGGAACTGCGCGAGCTCGCCACCTGACAAAAGTTCACCGATCGGCGAGCGCTACTCGGAAATGATCTTGACCCGACTTCCGGGAGTCACAGTCGAACCAGAATTGAGCGCGTTGATCAATTTGAACAGCTCGAGCTTCCTTTCTGTGCCCATCATCCGCGCCGCGAGCGAACCAACCGTATCGCCTTGCGCGACCGTCACAACCCGAACACGCAACGGCTTCAGAGAGGCAGCCTCCTGCCGGGTAATCCGGCGAAAACTCGACCGAAGCTTTTCCGCCGTCGGCTCAAGGGCCGGGCTACCCTTCGGCACTGCCGTGAGGAAGCGGAAGATCTGCGGACCGATCCGGATGACGGTGACATCGAAATCCCACCGTTCCGCCGAGGCCCGTGCAGTGGCCGCTTCGAGGCCGTTGACGTTGGTCGCTCGAATGGTTTCGGGAAGAAGCCCTGTGACCCATCCGCTAGAAATGTAGTTGGAAAGGCTGCGGTGATCGTTGTCGGCGATCCCGTCGAATCGAATTGCCACGTCGCCCGGTCCGGTCGCCAAGACGGCTTCGACCTTGTTGTCGATCTGAAAGCCGTCCGGAACATCGAAACGAATACCGAGCCCGGTGTGAAGGAACGTCTGTCCACGGACATAGCCCTCCTGCGGGCTGTCACCATAAAGCAGGCCGTCGATTCCCTGCAGGTAATAGTCACGCCCCGTCTCGCCGTGAGTTCCTTCGGGACCGAAAGCGCGCGCGTGGCGTCGAGCCAACTCGACCCGCTGAGGGGCATTGGGGTGGCTCGACAAGAAGTCGAGACTCTGGTCCGAATAAGGGTCAACCGACGTGAAATGGCTGTAGGCCGCCATGGAATCGAGAAAGCGAGCCGCCGCGTAGGGATCGTACCCCGCCTCCCCCAGTGTTCGCACGCCGATCACGTCCGCCTGCAGCTCCTGCTGGCGCGAGAAGGCCGCGAGCCGAAGTTTCCCACGGGCCAATGCCTGCTTGCCGGCGAGATCGCTCGAAAGAACCTCGGCCACGACGCGGCTTGCGATCACCTCCGCCTCTTCGCGTCGTTGGCGCTCGATTCCATGATTGGCTGTGACGTGAGCCATCTCATGCGACAAGACGGCTGCGACCTCCGATGCGTCGTTGGCAAGCGCAAGGAGACCGCGGGTCACATAGAGATAGCCGCCAGGCAACGCAAAGGCGTTGATTGCCGGAGAATTGAGAATCGTGATTCGGTAGGACTGGTTGGGATTCTCCGAAACGGCGGTAAGCGCGCCCGCAATACGCGCGACCAGCTTTTCGGTTTTCTCGTCATGATACTCGCCGCCATAGCTCGCGACGATCCGCGGATGTTCGCGCGCGCCCATCTGGGCACGCGGGTCGCCCTTCTGAACCTCTTCGACGATCTGCGGGTTACTCGACGGAGAGACGTCCGCGACGTAAGCCTGTTCGAATAGCGATTGGCACGACGACAAGAGCGCGGTCAACGAAACGGCTGCGAGCAGATGCAACGACCGCCGCAATCCCCGCGTGCTCGCAAAAGGACCGGGCGCCAACATATGTCTGTCCGTCGGAGCTGGCATTCTGCCCAGGCTACCTTCCTTCAATACGAAGGGCCAGCACCAATGCGTGCCGCCCTCGATAAACATTACCGGCTGCGTGTTCTTCGTGTCTTCGATATGCCCGAAACAACATCATTCAACCAGTAACCGCAACACAACATATAGGAAAGGGAGCCTTCTCCGGTAAGACGATACCGAGGCATGTACGCGGAAAATGCATCATCCGAGTTGCGAATGCCACTGGGGCACGTCCAAATTATGGCGACGACACCGAGATGCAACACTTCAAGTCAACCACCGAGAAACGTCCTGATGCCTTCGATGTCGCCACGATCAAAGAACACATCGACCGGACCGGAGAAGGAGATTCTTCCCTGATCCACGAAGAGCACATGCTCCGCAAGACGTGCCACCTCATCCGCGTCATGGGTGATGACCATCACCGTGTTGCGCGTTTCGCGATGTAGCTCTTCGAGAAGGTCTGCCATGGCCGATCGCAATCCCGGATCCAGGGCTGCGAAGGGCTCGTCCAACAACAGCAGCGGTTTGCGCCGCACAAGCGCTCTCGCAAACGCAGCGCGCTGACGCTCCCCACCGGAGAGCGTCGAGGGAAGACGGCACTCAAAGCCCGCGAGCCCAACGCGCTTCAGTGCCGTCGAGACCATCGCACGCTCGTCGGCGCCGAGGTGAAGACCCGGGTTGATGCCAAGACCGACATTCGTGAACAAATCGAGATGGGCAAAGAGATTGTTGTCCTGAAACACCAAGGAAACCGGACGATCGGCCGGCGGAAGGCCGCTGACGTCCCTCCCTTCGATCAGTAGCCGACCTTGATCCAATGTTTCGAATCCGGCGATGAGGTTGAGCAGAGTCGACTTTCCGGAGCCGGAGGGTCCAGCGACTGCGGTGATCGCTCCCTTGGGAATTCGGCAATCGAACCAAAAGTTCTGTGCCCCGAGTTGGAGCCGGACATCCTCCAGGACAACGGCATCAGATTCGTCCGGCATTCTCGACGTCATCCTTCCGGGGCGGTTTGCCGGTGGTGCCGGCGAGGGTTAAGAGCAGGCAAATCAGGCCGAGAACCAGAGCGAGCCCGTCCGCATCGTTGGTCCGGTAGTGCCCCATGCGACTGTAGATCAGCCACGGCAAGGTCGTTACTTTTTCCGAGCCGAACAAGGCCACGGCTCCGAGGTCGCCGAGCGAAAGCGCCATGGCGAAGGAGAGAGCTGTCAGTAATGGCTTCTTGAGCGGTGGCCAGTCGACGAGCCACAACTTCGAGAATCCGCCGATGCCCAGGCTAAGGACCAGACGCTCCGTTGCCGCGCGATGGTTTGCCAGAGCCGGCTTCACGACTCGCATGACGAAGGGTAAGGCCATCAACGCATTGATCCCAACAACGACCGCCGGTGCGAAGCTCGCGATGTCGCCCATCGATCTTAGCGCCATGAACCAACCCGTCGCGAGTACAATGGTCGGGACGAGTAGTACGAGGGACGACACACCGGCCAGCAATACTGAGACACCGTTCATCACCGGAGCAGGGCGCCGCAGAAGACCGATCACCGTCTGTGCATGGATTGTCGCCAGCGCGAGCGCGAGTGCCGTCAGTGCCGAGCCGAGCGCGATTGCCATGCTTGTCACCGCAGCCCGCAGAAACGCCTCCTCGCTGAGAAGCCTGAGGAGGTCGGCCTTCAGGCCGGAGAGAACGACCGAGCCGAGCGGGAGACCGAGGAACAACATAGCGGCGGTAAGCACCGCCCCGTCTGAAAGACGCGCCGTAAGGCTCGCGCTGTCGAACCGTCGCGGCGGACGGCCAAGCGTCTGCCCGTGTTCCTCCGGCGCCGGAAAAAGGGCCATCGCCACCAGAACCAGGGCCGTAACGGCGATCTGCAGGAAGGCCAACGAAACCGCCCGCTCCGGATCGAAATCGAACCGCAGAGCCTGGTAGATCGCCACTTCGAGGGTCGTGGCGGCGGGACCTCCCCCGAGAATGAGGACAAGCGTGAAGCTGGTGGCGCAAAGCATGAAAACGAGGCCGGCGATGCCGGGGATGAGCGGGCGGAGCGCAGGCCATTCGATGAAACGGAAGACCGCTCGTGGCTTCATGCCAAGCGTCGCACTCATCAACCAATATTCGGACGGCAAGCGCTCCAGTCCGGCAAGCATCAGGCGTGCGGCGAGCGGCAGATTGAAGAAGACATGCGCGAGCAAGATGCCGCCGAGACCATAAATGCTGACCGGCTCCGCCTTGCCAAGGAAGAGCAGTCCGTCGTTGACCAGTCCCTGTCGACCCCAGATGCCGATCAGTCCGAGCGCGCCGATCAGCACCGGAAGTCCCATCGGCACAGCCATAAGCCGGACAAGCCACAGCCGTCCGGGAAAGCGCGTTTGGCGGGCGAGCGATCTTGCAACCGGAATGGCCAGCATTACCGAGAGTACCGTCGAGAGCGCTGCCTGCAACAAGGTAAAGCGCAGCACGGACAGGAGTAGCCGATCTGAGAAAAGCACCGCCAAGCCGCCGCTCCCGCCGTAGCGGAGCAGCGACAGGATCGCGACGCCGACAAACGCCCCTATGGCTGCAAGGCTGAATGCCCCGCCAAGAAAACCCGTCAGACTTTGTCGTCGTATCAACATCTCGCTACTCGAGCGTCATTGCCGTGAGCCATTCGTCGATCCAGGCCTTCCGGTTGGCCGCGACCTCCTCCGGCGACATCAGGAATGTCCTGGAGGGATTGACGAGCTTTCCGAATGCCTCCGGCAGCGGTTCCGAGGTCGGCGCGGCGGGCATCATCCAGTTGTTGGTCGGGATGGTGTCCTGAAAACCGGGTGTCAGCACGAACTTCAGGAAGTCTCTCGCGAGGTCCTTTTGGGGCGCATTCTTGAGCATGCCGGCGACTTCAATCTGGATATAGTGGCCTTCGGAGAAGGCGGCAGCCTGGTAGCGGTCGGTTTCCTCGGCGATCATGTGGTAGGCGGGTGATGTCGTGTAGGACAGCACCATCGGCACCTCGCCCTTGGTGAAAAGTCCATAGGCCTCCGACCAGCCGGGTGTCACGGTCAAGACGCGCCGCTTCAATTTCTGCCAGGCGGCCGGCGCGTCATCACCGTAGACAGACTTCACCCAGAGCAGAAAACCGAGCCCCGGCGTCGACGTGCGGGGATCCTCGATCACGATCTTCTGCGAAGGATCCCCTTCCACGAGTTCCTTCATGCTCTTTGGCGGGGTCTTCAGCGCCTGCGTGTCGTACACGACGGCAAAATGACCATAATCGTACGGGATGAAGGTATCGTCGGAGAAGCCGCCGGGAACCTTGACTGCTGACGTGTCGACGCCGTGGACGTCGAAAAACCCGGTCTGCTTTGCCTCGGCAACGAGATTGGTATCGAGCCCCAGGATGATGTCGGCCTTGCTCGTATCTCCTTCGAGCTTCAGGCGCGTGAGCAGAGCCACACCATCGGCGACCCCAACAAAGTCCACCTTGCACTCGCAGGTCTTTTCAAAAGCCTCCTTGACCTTTGGCCCCGGCCCCCACTCGGAGATGAAGCTCTCGTAGGTGTAGATCGTCAACGTCTTGTCCGCAGCCGACACGGGAACAGTCGACAGCATGACGATTGCGGCCGCCGCAGCCAGAGCTCGGCCGGGAAAAACAGATATCGTGGCTCGCATAAGCGCCCCTCCTTTGAATTGGTCTTCCGGGAAAAGGGCGTCTGTTACGCGTCTAATCCCTCCGCCGGTCCTAGCCGGATCAGGTTCCGCGGGTTGGTGTTCACCTCTCAGCCTCCGGTTCCTGACGACCCCTTGGCACCCCGTTAGAGCAAGGCAGAAATAGCGCGACGTTTTGCGCCACGCAAGCATGGGACGGCTTGCGACCAGAACGCCTGGCTTCAACGGGACGGTGACGCTTGCCCTTTCCGCCTTTTTCATGCCACAGCAATCGGCTTATCAACCGATCGGCAAGTTGCTTGGCCCTATTATCCGGCCACCTGGTGCGCGGAAGAGCCTGACCCATGACCAATGCAGAGCCACTAGAACAGTCTGGAACCGCGGCGGCGAGTTACGAGATCGGCTTCAAACGACAGATTACGATTGCCGTAGCGTCGTTCTGGGAATCGCCGGTTCGCAATCGTATCGTTCTCGTCGCGGCAGCCTTGCTGGCAATCATCCTGCTGACCGCCTACGGCCAGATTCTTCTGAACAGATGGAACGCGCCTTTCTACAATTCGCTGGAACGCCGGGATTTGCCGGAATTCGTCGTGCAGCTGAAGAATTTTGCATTCATCGCCGGCTTCCTTCTTCTGCTCAACGTCGTGCAGACCTGGCTCAATCAGATGGCTGCGCTCTACATGCGAGAAGGTCTGTCGCGCGACGTTGTCGACCAGTGGCTGACAGACCGGCGAGCGTATCGGCTTTCGCTTTCCAGTCCTCTCGGCGTCAATCCCGATCAGCGGTTGCATGAGGATGCGCGCAAGCTTTCCGAGATGACCACTTCGCTCACGATTGGCCTCGTCCAGGCGACGATCTTGCTGATCAGTTTCATCGGCGTGCTCTGGCAACTATCGAGTGGCTTCGTCTTTCATTTCGGCGATACAAGCTTCTCGATCCCCGGCTACATGGTCTGGGGAGCGATCGTCTATGCCAGCATTGCGTCGCTGGCCAGCAACCTTGTCGGTTTTCGGCTGACACGCATCAATGCCGAACGGTACGCCCGTGAAGCCGACCTGCGCTTCTCGCTGATGCGCACCAACGAGAATCTCGAAGCGATAGCACTTGCGCGCGGCGACGAAACCCAGCGCCAGCGCATCCACACCAAGATCGACGATGTCATAGGCCTGATCCGCCAACTCGCGATAGCTCTCACCAACCTCACCTGGGTTACCGCGGGCTTCGGCTGGCTCGCCCTGGTCGTCCCGACGTTGATCGCGTCTCCGGCCTATTTTGCCGGAACCATGAGCTTCGGAGAATTGATGATGTCGGCGGCCGCCTTCAATCAGGTCCACTCGGCCCTGCGCTGGTACGTCAACAATTTCGACTCCATTGCGGACTGGAAGGCGACGCTCCTGCGCGTCATGAGCTTCAGGGCTGCGCTCGTTGACATGGATGACTACCATCCCGAAGGCAGCGAGGTCCTGCTTGAGCGTGGCGCGACGGAACAGCTCGCGTTCAAGAACGTGACGATCTGCGCGAAACCGAATGGCAACAGCTGCGATCACGCCTTTCGTTTGCGCGAACCGGATCCAGTCATCGGAGTCGGCGAAAGGGTGATGATCAACGGCGACCAGGGCATTAACCGGAAGCTGCTCTTCGATGCGCTTGCCGGGCTTTGGCCTTGGGGTAGCGGGGCGATCGAGCTGCCTGCGCAGGAGATCCTCTTCGTCCCACAGCTGGACTATCTTCCGGAAGGATCACTGCGCGATGCCTTGCTCTTCCCGGTGTCGGCGCCCTCCTTCTCCGACGAGGAGATCGCAGCAGCACTAACCCGGGTCGGGCTTGGCGATCTCACGCAATCCCTTGACGAACATGCCCGATGGGATCGCAGGCTCGAAAAGGACGAGCAGATATCGCTCGCATTCGCCAGTCTGCTGCTGCGATGCCCGCAATGGATCGTCTTCAACGATGTTCTCGAAGGTTTGGAACCGGAAACGGTCGAACGGCTATCGTCGGTAATGCGCGAGTTCCAGAACGCCACCCTCATCTATATCGGGCGATCCGGCGCCTTCTACGACGCAATGTCTCCGAGACTGCTGCACCTGGAGGCGCTCCCGCAAACTGGCCGGTGACCTTCAGCCTTCGAGTTCTTCGCGCAGTATCTCCAGTTCGAGCCACTCTTCTTCCATTCGCGCGAGGTCGGCTCGCAGCTTCTCCAGCTCCTTCGCCAGCATGTTGAACGCTGCCGGGTCCCGCGAGAACAAGCCTGGATCTGCCATTTTCGCTTCCCGGGCGGCGATTTCTCCCTCGGCTTTCGCAATCTCCTTCGGCAGGTTCTCCAGCGCGAACTTCTGCTTGTAAGAGAGCTTGGCCTTGCCCTTCGATGCTGGCCCCTCCGGCGACTTTTCACCGCCTTCCTGAACTTTCCCTTTGTCTGTCCTTGCAGCGCGACGACGTTCGTCCTCGGCGCCTTTTCTTTGCGCCAGCATATCGGAATAGCCGCCGGCATACTCGATCCAGCGACCGTCCGGCAGCTCTGGGTCGGCCGGAGCAATCGTCGAGGTAACCGTGCGGTCCAGGAAGTCACGGTCGTGGCTGACGAGGATAACCGTACCGGGATAACCGGCGACGATCTCTTGCAACAGATCAAGCGTTTCGATGTCGAGATCGTTCGTCGGCTCGTCGAGGATCAGCAGGTTTGACGGCTTTGCCATGATGCGCGCCAGCATCAACCGTGCCCGCTCGCCGCCAGACAGATTGCGGATCGGGGTGCGCGCCTGCTCGGGCTGAAACAGAAAATCCTTCATGTAACCGGTGACGTGCCGCTGCTCGCCGTTGACGAGAAGATTCTCGCCCCGACCGTCGGTGAGATAGTGGGCCAGCGTGTCGTCGGGATCGAGGTCCTCGCGTTTCTGGTCGAGCACAGCAATCTCGAGGTTGGTTCCGAGCTTGACGGTTCCGCCGTCCGGTTCCAGCTGCCCCGTCAGCATCTTGAGCAGTGTCGTCTTGCCTGCGCCGTTCGGCCCGACGAGGCCGATACAATCGCCACGGTGAACGCGGATCGAAAACGGGGCGACGATCGTGCGTCCACCATACGCTTTCGTGATCCGTTCCGCCTCGATGACCAGCTTCCCGGATTCGCGCGCATCGGCGAGGCTCGCCTGCACGGTCCCCTGCGGTCCTCTGTGGCCGCGATAGTCGGCGCGCATTGCCTGCAACTGCCCGAGACGACGCATATTGCGCTTACGCCGCGCCGTAACGCCGTAACGGAGCCAGTGCTCTTCTCTCTCGATCGCCTTGCCGAGCTTGTGCTGTTCGATCTCTTCCTCCTCGAGGACCTTGTCACGCCACTCCTCGAAATGACCGAAGCCCCGGTTGAGACGACGCGCAATGCCGCGGTCGAGCCAGACCGTCGCGGTCGAAACCTTCTCGAGAAAGCGGCGGTCGTGAGAGATCAGAACGAGCGCGCTGCGGCTCTTCTGAAGCTCACCTTCGAGCCACTCGATGGTCGGCAGGTCGAGATGGTTTGTCGGCTCGTCGAGCAGCAGAATATCCGGTTCAGGTGCAAGAACACGTGCCAGCGCTGCCCTGCGTGCTTCGCCGCCCGAAAGGCTCCTGGGATCCTCCTGCCCGGTCAGACCGAGGTGCTCCAGAAGATAGGCGACGCGGTAGGGGTCATCTCCCGGCCCCAGTCCGGCTTCCGCATAGGACTGGACGGTCTCGTATCCGTCGAAATCGGGCGCCTGTTCGAGATAACGGACAGTCGCGCCCGGATGTCGGAACAACTCACCGGACTGCGGCTCAACAAGTCCGGCGGCGATCTTCATCAAAGTCGATTTACCCGATCCATTGCGGCCGACGAGGCAGATGCGATCGCTCGGCTCTACCTGAAGGTTCGCGCCGGAAAGCAACGGCGTGCCGCCGAAGGACAGGAAGATGTTGTCGAGTTTGAGGATAGGAGGCGCCAATGGTTCATGCTCCAGTCAGGTCAAAGGGGCGGGCAAGAAGCATTGCTTCCCCGCTGTCGAGCGACAAGATAATCGCACCCTCGGCGACGTTCGAGATGGTACGCGTCGACCCGAGCGGCAGGGAGAAGTCTTCAAGCGGATAGCGCGCGTTGTGGATCGACAGGCCTGAAAGGGGTGACAGCCCGACGACCGAAAACAGCGAACCTCGCGGCAGATCCACCGTCGCCCTTCCGGGAAGCAGTGGATAGGCCTCTTCCTCGCCTGAGGTCAGGAGCGTTTCGTATCCTTCCTTGGTGAGTTGCAGTCCCTGCAGGAGATGCATGAGTGCATGATCCGAGCGCTCCCCCCCGAGCGCACCGGCGAGGATCAGCCGGTCGGCGCCGCGTCGGATCGCTTCGCCTATCGCGATCGCACCGTCAGTTTCCGCCTTCTGAGCCGGATATGGGAGCCGGTCGACATTCGGCCAGGCTTCTCCCAGAGCTTCCGGCGAAGAATCGAAGTCACCAACCCATAGCTCCGGCACGATACCGAGCATGGACGCGTGACGCATTCCGCCGTCGGCGGCGATGAAACGCCCACCCGAGACGGCCGACTTCAACCGCTCGGTCAGGACCAGGTGCCCCCCGAGGAGGATGGTAAAGGTAGTCTTCGTCATGCGCCCGCCATAGCGCATCTCGTCAGGAAAAGGAAAGAATATCGGTGGCCACACCGACTTGCCTTCATGGTACGGGAGGGAAGCTGCAAAGCCGTGTTCAGGCCAGAGTAATGCTGGATTTCCGTTGACTGGCAGGGTACCTGAGCGTATCTAGCCACACTCGTGGTGATTTGGCCGGCCGGCTTGCAGCCACGTTAAACAAATCGCTAAAGGGCCGAGGCGAGCTCCGAAGGACTTTCCGAGGACCAATGGCGATCTGCAAGATCGCCGGCAGTTTTTGTATGTGTGGCTGCAACTGCACCGCAAGGAAGGTCGAGTTCGAACATGCCGATCAAGATTCCCGATACGTTGCCTGCCTTCGAGACTCTCGTGCACGAGGGCGTGCGCGTGATGACCGAAACGGTTGCGATCCGCCAGGACATTCGCCCCCTGCAGATCGGCCTTCTGAACCTCATGCCGAACAAGATCAAGACCGAGGTGCAGATGGCGCGGTTGGTCGGCGCCTCGCCGCTTCAGGTGGAGCTGTCCCTCGTCCGTATCGGCGGGCACAAGGCGAAGAATACGCCGGAGGAGCATCTGCTTGCCTTCTACCAGACATGGGAGGAGGTCCGCGACCGCAAGTTCGACGGTTTCATCATCACCGGTGCGCCGATTGAAACTCTGCCTTTCGAGGAGGTCACCTACTGGGACGAGTTGCGGCAGATTCTCGACTGGACGACGACCAACGTCCATTCGACGCTGAATGTCTGCTGGGGCGCGATGGCGGCCATCTACCACTTCCACGGCGTGCCGAAGTACCTCCTGAGCGAGAAGGCTTTCGGGATCTACCGCCACCATATTCTGAATCCGTCCTCCGTGTACCTGAACGGCTTTTCCGACGACTTCCAGATTCCGGTCTCGCGCTGGACTGAAGTGCGCCGGGCCGACATAGAGAAGGTGCCAGGGCTCGAGATCCTGATGGAGTCGGACGAGATGGGTGTCTGCCTAGTGCACGAGAAGACGGCAAACCGCCTCTACATGTTCAACCATGTGGAATATGACTCAACGTCTTTGGCCGACGAATACAATCGCGACGTGGCAGCTGGCGTGGCGATCAAGGTGCCGCACAACTACTTTCCCGACGACGATCCGGCGAAGAAACCGTTGAACCGCTGGCGCAGCCATGCGCATCTCTTCTTTGGGAACTGGATCAACGAGATCTACCAGACGACGCCCTACGAACTGAATGCCATCGGCCTCGACCGATCGGCCTGATCAGGGCTGTGGCCCAAGCCCCTTTCCTGGGAAACAGCGGCGGGCTGAAGACCACTCAGCGTGAGCTGTTGCGGAAATGAACGGCAATTCGAGCGGAGGAACCATGGAACGCGAACTCTTCGGGCAGACGGCGGCGGGTGACCCGGTCTACAGGGTGACTCTCGAGGGCGGCGGGCTGACGATGAAGGTGATGACCTGGGGAGCGGTGATCCAGGATCTGCGCCTTGAAGGACATAGCCATCCGCTCGTCCTCGGCTTCGAAACCTTCGACGACTACCCGCGCCATTCCCCCTATTTCGGCGCCACGCCCGGGCGATGCGCCAATCGTATCGCCAACGGATGCCTCACACTGGACGGCAAAGAATACCAGCTTGAACGCAACGAAAACGGCACCGGGCACCTTCACGGCGGCAGCGACGGTATCGCCAAACGCAACTGGGACATCGTCAGCCTGGCGCCCGATCGTGTCGAACTGGCAATCGTGGATCCGGACGGCCGTGCCGGCTATCCCGGAAACTGCTCGATCACGGCGACCTATGCCCTTCGAGAGCACGGCGTTCTGTCCGTTGTCTACACATCGACCACCGACCGTCCGACGCTCGCAAACGTCTGCCAGCATTCGTATTTCAACCTCGATGGTCGAGAAGATGCCCTCGGCCACGACCTGATGCTCGCCGCCGACGCCTATCTGCCGGTCGATGACCGACTGATCCCGACCGGAGAAATTCGTCCGGTCGACGGCACGCCGTTCGACTTCCGGACAATGTCACCGATGGACCGCCAGCTGGATGGACAGCGTGTTCTCTACGATCGCAACTTCTGCCTTTCGCCCTCACGTGTCGAAAAGCGCACAGTAGCGATTGCTCGCAGCATTACCTCTGGTGTTGCCATGGAAGTACGGACGACGGAGCCGGGCGTTCAATTCTATGCCAGCGCAAAGCTCAATGTTCCCGTCGCAGGGCTCGAGGGTCGCCGGTATGGTCCGTTCGCCGGATTCTGCCTGGAAACCCAGACGTGGCCGGACGCAATCAACCACCCGAATTTTCCGAGCGCCGTTCTGCGTCCGGGCGAACTCCTGCGACAAGAGACGGATTACGTTTTCTCAAAGGCATGAAGCCAGAGAAGACCGAGTGCACCGACAGGTGTACGCGCCAAGTGCGCCCTCCGGCAATTCTCCTGAGGGAAATGCCGGAGCCCGTAAACGGCGGGCGACGACCAGCCGCAAAGCGGCTATTCCATCTCCGATGGCCTGGCCTGATCTCATTTATTTCGGAGAATTGGAGCGGGTGAGGCGATTCGAACGCCCGACCCCAACCTTGGCAAGGTTGTGCTCTACCCCTGAGCTACACCCGCTCATATCCGCGATCCGGGGGTAGTCGATGGATCGTGGGTCATCCGTGTTGCGGCGACGGGCGCTATATGGCCTAACCGTTTTTCAAATGCAACAGGGAAATGACGAAATCGTCCAGAATTTTTTCAACTTGTTGGGAAACAAGGGAAAACGCCCGCCTGAGCGATAACGTCTGTGATTGCCAACGCAAGTCGCCGACCGTATCAATCAATCATTCTGCCGGACAACCCGGCCCCCCGAACGCTTTTCCCGAGAGACAGTCATGACGAATACCCCAAAAGCCGCCAGTGACCTCTTCCAGCTGCTCGATGAGCTGAAGATCGGCCATAAGACCAAATATCATCCGCCCGTGTTCACGGTCGCGGAATCGGTCGCGCTTCGCGATGAGATTCCCGGCGGCCACACCAAGAACCTCTTCGTCAAGGACAAGAAGGATCGGTATTTTCTTCTGACCGTCGAGGAGAACGCCGTCGTGGACCTGAAGACGGTACACACGATCCTCGGCGCCTCAGGTCGCGTCTCGTTCGGCAGACCGGAAAAGCTCATGGAATACCTCGGCGTCATCCCGGGTGCGGTAACCGTCTTCGGGGCGATCAACGATACCGGCCACAACGTCACGTTTGTGCTCGATTCCGATCTCATGAAAGAAGACATCGTCAACGGTCACCCCCTGTCGAACGACGCTACGACATCGGTGGCTCGTGACGACTTGCTGCGCTTTCTTGAAGCAACCGGACATACACCGCTTGTCTTGAAAGTAACGGCCTGACATACGATCTTAGCGACACACCGAAGGCCCCAGGCGGCCATCAACGGCGGAGTATTCTGATGAGCGACAACAGCAATCCCTATAGCGGTTTTGGTGGCCAGATGACGGGCCATGCTCATTTGGGAGATACCCCGCCGCGAAGCCACATCAGGGACACGACGACCGCGGGCTTTGCGAAGGACGTTCTTGACGAATCCCGCAAGCAGCCTGTGCTGGTCGACTTCTGGGCACCGTGGTGCGGGCCCTGCCGTCAACTGGCGCCGGTAATCGAGAAGGTAGTCAACGAATCGAACGGCCGCGTCAAACTGGTAAAGCTCAACATCGACGACCATCCGGCCATTCCCGGGCAGCTCGGCATTCAGTCGATCCCGGCCGTCGTCGCCTTCGTCAACGGTCAACCGGTCGACGGGTTCATGGGCGCCATTCCCGAGAGCCAGGTCCGGCAGTTCATCGACAAGCTGGCCGGCCCTGAAGGCAACACCGGCGAAGCCGAGCTGACGGCGGCGCTCGACGAGGCCGACGGTCTCGTCGCCGCAGGAAACTTCGAAGGAGCCGCACAGCTTTTCGGAGCCGTGATGCAAGCCGATCCCGAAAACGTGCGTGCGATAGCGGGCATCGCGGAATGCATGCTTGGCACCGGTCAGCACGAGCGCGCGTCGCAGCTCGTTGCCAATCTTCCCGAGCCCCTTGCCAAGGCGCCGGAACTGCAGGCTGTGACCAGGAAGCTGGAGCAGATCAGCGAGGCTCGCAAGCTCGGAGATCCGCAAGCGCTCGAGCACGAACTGTCTCTCGACCCGGACAATCACGAAGCCCGCATGAAGCTTGCCAAGATCCTGAACGTGCAGGGGCGGCGCGAGGAAGCGGCGGAGCACCTGTTGATGATCATGCGTCGCGACCGGGCTTTCGATGATGATGGCGCCCGTCGCCAGCTCTTGCAGTTCTTTGATGTATGGGGTGCAAAGGACCCGGTGACAGCCATGGCCCGAAGGAAGCTTTCGTCGATCCTCTTTTCCTGACGATCGATCAAGCGCTTCTTGAGTTCGCTTCGGCACGAACCACATATTGAAAGGTATGGGCGGCTTTTCGGCCCGTACCGGGAGTGCATTGATGAAAGTTGGCAATGCGAGATATCTGACGGAAAAGGACTTGCCGGCAGTCCTGCCAGTCTTCCCCTTGAGCGGCGTTTTGTTGCTGCCCGGCGGACAATTGCCGCTCAACATCTTCGAGCCGCGCTACCTTGAGATGTTCGACGAGGCGCTGGCGGGTAACCGCTTGATCGGCGTCGTCCAACCAGCATTCCAGGGAACGTTCGCGAGCGAACCCGTGTCGGGACCGGCGCTCTGTAAGGTCGGTTGTATTGGCCGAATTACTTCCTTCGGGGAGACGGGCGATGGACGCTACATCACGTCGCTCGGCGGCGTATGTCGCTTCCGGCTGATGGAGGAGATCGCAAGTCATCGCCCCTACCGCAGCTTTCGGATTGCGCCCTTTTTTGCCGACCTTTCCGATGCGGACGAAGAGGCGACGATCGATCGCAACGCACTTCTCGCCGCCTTTCGCGCCTACCTCGAGGCGAACAAACTGGAAGCCGACTGGGAAAGCGTCGAGCGTGCAAGCAACACGACGCTCGTGACCTCCCTGTCGATGATGTCGCCCTTCGGCCCGGCAGAAAAGCAAGCGCTCCTCGAGGCTCCGGACATGCGCAGCCGTGCCGAAACGCTGATTGCGATCACCGAGATCGCTCTTGCGCGCGAGTTTGGCGACCCCGACACGATTCTCCAGTAGGGCGACCGGTATGGATAGCCGAACGAGCACAGTCGATCCGAAGCTTCTGGAGCTTCTCGTCTGTCCGCTGACACAAACCCACCTGACCTATGACCGACAGAAAAACGAACTGGTTTCGGAAAAGGCGAAGCTCGCCTATCCGGTTCGCGACGGCGTCGCGATCATGCTCGTATCCGAAGCGCGCAGGCTCGAAGACTGACGACGCGACCGATTAAAGCGGCTGGCCCGCCAGAAGTCGCGGTTGCTCGGCGCCCCCTCCGGTTCCGGCCGCTTCACGAATGAAGTACGATTTCAGTCCCGGAAGCCGATCGACAAGGCCCAATCCGAAATCGCGCATGGCTCGAATAGGTGACACGTCGTTCGAGAACAGGCGGTTCAGCACGTCCGTCGTCACACCCATGCGGAAGGTGTCGAAGCGCCGCCACTCCTGGTAACGTTCGAGTACGTTGAGATCGCCGATATCAAGGCCGATACGGTCCGCCTCGACCACTGTCTGGGCAAGCGCTGCCACGTCCTTGAAGCCGAGATTCAGACCCTGACCCGAGATCGGATGAATGCCATGGGCAGCATCGCCTGCGAGCGCAAGGCGCGGTGCGACGAAGGCACGTGCCAATGTCAGTCCAAGCGGGAAGGCACGTCGGTCGCCTACCGCCCGTATAGAGCCCAGCTTGAAACCGAAACGACGTTCCAGTTCTTCCTCGAACACGAGATCGTCGGCAGAAACGAGCCGGTCGGCCTCTTCCGTGCGCTCCGTCCACACGAGGGACGAGCGATTGCCTTTCAACGGCAGGATGGCGAAGGGTCCGGCGGGAAGGAAATGCTCTTCGGCGCAGCCACCATGCGGCCGCTCATGCTCGACGGTCGTGACGATGCCAGACTGGCCGTAGTCCCAGGTGATTGTCTTGATTCCGGCCATGTCTCTCAGTTTTGAGCGCACGCCGTCGCAAGCAACGACGAGTCGGGCGGACAGCACCGTCCCATCGGAGAGCGTCAACGCTGCGGCAGCCGGACCATTTTCGAATCCTGTGGCGCGCAACCCATGCCGAATGGCGACACCAGCCTTGGCGCAGGCGTCCCTCAGTGCACCCACCATGGCCACATTCGGTATCATATAGGCAAACGGTCGCCCTTCCTCGACCGCACCGTCAAACGTGAGGAAAACCGGTCGGACGGGGTCGGACGTCTTTGAATCGGTCACGATCATCCTGGTGATCGGCTGCGCCTCCGGCTCGATGCGATCCCATATCCCGAAAACTTCCAGCATGCGGATGGCCGCCGCAATGATCGCCGAGGCACGGGGGTCCTTCTTCCAGGCGTCTTCCGGGGCGGCCTCGACGACCTCCACGGACAGATGCGGCGCGGCCTGCTTGACCGCCAGCGCCACCGAAAGCCCGACATATCCGCCGCCGACGACCAACATATCCAACATCACGCACTCCATTAGCACTTGTGTGTGGCAAGGCACCTATATAGATCAGCCTTGAACTTCTTCCTACATGCGAGGCCTTCATAACATGTCGCAGCAGAACGAAGAACCCAGTGCGATGGACGGTCTCATCAAGACCCTCGATATCGAGAAGCTGGAGGAGAACCTCTTTCGCGGAAGCAGCCCGCAGAACGGTTGGCAACGCGTCTTCGGTGGGCAGGTCATTGCCCAGGCATTGATGGCGGCGCAGCGCTGCGTCGAGGATGACCGTCTCGTCCATTCCCTCCACGCCTATTTCATGCGTCCCGGGGACCCATCCGTGCCGATCATTTATCAGGTCGAGCGCATTCGTGACGGCGCAAGCTTCACAACCCGCCGCGTTGTCGCGGTCCAGCACGGCAAAGCGATCTTCTCGATGTCGGCCTCCTTCCAGCTGGAGGAACCCGGTTTCGACCATCAGGTGGCGATGCCAGAAGTTCCTCCACCGGAACAACTGATCGGCGAAAAGGAGTTTAAGGAAATCTTCCTCGCGGATGCGCCCGAGAACGTGCGGCGGTATTGGGGGCGTAACCGTCCGATCGAGATCAGACCGGTTTCGCTCATCCACTATGTCTCCAAGGAAAAGCTGGAACCAACCGCACACATCTGGGTTCGTGCAGTGGGAGCGGTGCCCGACGATCATCGTTACCAAGCGGCCATCCTCGCCTATCTTTCCGATATGACGTTGCTGGATACCTCGCTCTACGCGCACGGCACGTCAATTTTTGATCCCAACCTCCAGGTTGCGAGCCTCGACCACGCAATGTGGTTTCATCGTCCCTGCGACCTCGGAGACTGGATGCTTTACACGCAGGACAGCCCCAGTGCTTCGGGCGCAAGAGGCATGACACGCGGGAGCCTCTATTCGCGGTCTGGTCAGCTGATCGCCTCGGTTGCGCAAGAGGGTCTGATCCGCAATCGTGCAAATGATGAAAACGAAGGCAAAAAATAGAATCTGCCTATATTTTTATCAGATGAATATCCTTTTCGTGCCGCTTTATTGAACGGGCACACTATAGCTTTTACATTTCAATAACTTATATGGCACCCAGAATCTGGCACGCCCTTTGAATGTCTCACGCTGGTCGCTGATCAAATCACGTCGCCAGCGGCAAGGAGAGTCGGCTCCGAGCCGAGGACAAACAAAGGATGGGACGCCAGATGAAAATTGTAATGGCCATTATCAAGCCGTTCAAACTGGACGAGGTGCGCGAAGCCCTCACAGCCGTCGGCATACAAGGCCTCACCGTAACCGAGGTGAAGGGCTACGGCCGCCAGAAGGGCCACACCGAAATCTACCGCGGCACAGAGTATGCCGTCAGCTTTCTGCCCAAGCTCAAGATCGAAATCGCCGTAGCGTCGGAGCTCGCGGACAAGGCAGTCGAGGCTATCGCGTCCGCTGCCAAGACGGGTCAGATCGGGGATGGCAAGATCTTCGTATACTCGATCGACCAGGCCGTGCGCATTCGTACCGGCGAAACCAATTCCGAAGCCCTGTAAGAAATGGCCGCTAGGGGAGTCTTTCTGATGTCATTTGCCAAATTTTCTTCCACTTGCGCCCGTATCGGCGCCGCTTCGGCCGCCCTGCTGGCGCCGGTCGTGGCCTTCGCGCAGGAGGCTGCGCCTGCGGTCGCCGAAGCCGCCGCTGCAGCGCCCGTTCCGAACAAGGGCGACACGACCTTCATGTTCCTCAGCACCATCCTCGTGCTGTTCATGACCATCCCGGGTCTCGCTCTCTTCTATGGCGGCCTTGTTCGCACCAAGAACATGCTGTCGGTCCTTATGCAGACGACGGTTATCGCCTGCACCGTGATGATCATCTGGGTCGTCTATGGCTACTCGTTCGCATTCGGCGGCGGCACAAATCCGTTCTTCGGCGGCACCGCCAAGATGTTCCTGGCCGGTATCACACCGGACAGCACGGCTGCGACCTTCTCTGATGCCGTCATTCCGGAATACATCTTCATGCTGTTCCAGATGACCTTCGCAGCCATCACACCCGGCCTGATCATCGGCGCTTACGCTGAGCGCATCAAGTTCGGCGCTTCGGTTCTGTTCTGCGCACTTTGGGTTACTTTCGTCTACTTCCCGGTCGCTCACATGGTCTGGGACGCCAACGGCCTTCTCTTCAGCTGGGGCGCTCTCGACTTCGCTGGCGGCACGGTCGTTCACATCAACGCCGGTATTGCAGGCCTGATCGGTGCGATCATGGTTGGCAAGCGCATTGGCTTCGGCAAAGACATGATGGCTCCGCATTCGCTGACGCTTTCCATGGTTGGCGCTGCCATGCTGTGGTTCGGCTGGTTCGGCTTCAACGCCGGTTCCAACCTCGAAGCTTCTGGCGGCGCAATGCTCGCAACCGTCAACACCTTCGTTGCCACCGCCGCAGCAACCCTCTCCTGGTCGCTGGTTGAAAAGATCGTCCGCGGCAAGGCTTCCGTCCTCGGCGCGATCTCCGGCATGGTTGCTGGTCTCGTTGCCGTTACGCCGGCTGCAGGTATTGCCGGTCCGATGGGCTCCATCATTCTCGGCTTGCTCGTTTCCCCGCTTTGCTTCTTCTTCGTCTCTGTCGTGAAGAACAAGTTCGGCTACGACGATACGGCTGACGTCTTCGGCGTTCACGGAATCGGTGGCATGTTCGGCGCTATCGGCACCGGCGTACTGGCTTCGGCAAGCCTCGGCGGCATCGGCTATGCTGAAGGCGTCACCATGGGCGCTCAGGTCATCGTTCAGATCAAGGCTGTTCTCGTCACCATCGCATGGACCGGTATCGGCTCGATCATCCTCTACAAGATCACCGACCTGATCATCGGCCTGCGTGTTGCTCCGGAAGCAGAGCGCGAAGGTCTCGACCTCGCATCGCACGGCGAAGCCGCGTACCACAGCTGAGCCCAAAGCCACGCCGGTCCCAAGCCGGCGTGGACCCCACCCAAACGGTCGCGCCCGCGGCCGTCGAAGCCCAGGCACCAAGCCTGGGCTTTTCTTTTTTGTCACCTCTCCTCTGCCCGGCGGCGGCCAGTGCCTGCGGATGGTTAATAGGCCATTAACTGTACCTCGCTTACTGTGCGGCGAAGGGCGAGAGCGCCAGAAAGCCATCGTTCGCAGCGCATGTGTGAACGATTCTCGAAACGGGCAGGCAGGACATGAACAGAGGTAACTCGGTGATGATGGGAGACCATGGCGATCGTTCCGCCTTGACGGCGTTCCTTCTCCGGCAGCTTCTCACACTGGCCGGTTTCGCGCTTTTTGTGCTGCTGATGCTCGCGGTCGCGGCATTGGCGACGTGGAACGTCTCGGACCCGAGTTTCTCCTACGCAACGGCCAACGAACCGACGAACATTCTCGGCCGCGGCGGTGCCGCCTTCGCGGACCTCATGTTGCAGTTTCTGGGGCTCGCGAGCGTCATTGCATTGCTTCCCGTGCTTGCCTGGTCGCTGGCACTCATCACCAGCCGCCCACTCCATCGTTTCCCTGCCCGTCTTGGCGCCTGGGCGATCGGCTCACTCCTCTCGTCGGCCGTCATTGGCTGCTTCCCGCCGCCACTGACATGGCCGATCCCCAACGGAATCGGCGGCGTCCTCGGCGACGCCATTCTTCGCTTTCCCGGGCTTTTTATCGGCAGCTATCCCACCGGGACGGCCTCCATGGTCGTCAGCGCAATACTGGCCGTTCCTGCAGCCTGGTCATTGCTCTTCGCCGCGGGCCTGGTCGGCAGGACCACCGACGATGAAGAGGGACTTACACCGGCCAGGGCACCTGCAAAGTCCACGCGGATCGAACCGGCATTCGAGGACGAGACTGATGAGGATGACGGGGGCTGGCTGGCCCTCGGAGCGATTGCCCACAGCTGGTATACGGCCCGCGCCCGCGTGCGACGCCTCCTGGGTCTCAAGCCGTCCGAGCACAACCGCAATCGCTTCGATCAACCCTACGACTTCAACGAGGATGAATTCGGCCCGCTGACCGAACCGACACGGGCAAAGGGCGGCGCCGGAATCCGCAGGGAACCGTCGATGGACACGACGTCGCCAGCTGGTCTTGGGCGGCAACGATCCGTCGTCGCACCGCCTCCGATGATGGGCGATCACTCCGATCTTGGCCTCGATGACGATCCGCCATTCGATCTGGACGACGCCCGTCCTGCAGGTGTCCTGCCGGATGATGACGGTGACGACTGGATCAAGGCGCCTTCCGGCGATGCAAGGTCCCCCTCCAGCGGGCGGGTCTCCCCGCGTATTGCCGCACCTCCCGCGCGTCCGAAGCCCAGCGCACGCGTCGAGAGAGAAGCACAGGCCTCTTTCATTCGCCCCGAAGGCTTCCAGCTCCCGTCCGTGCATCTTCTCGCGGAGCCGAAGAACGTCGGCCGCGCAGCGATGCTATCGGCCGACGCACTGGAACAGAATGCCCGCATGCTGGAAGGCGTCCTGGAGGACTTTGGCATCAGGGGCGACATCATCCACGTCAGACCGGGACCTGTCGTTACCCTGTATGAGCTGGAACCCGCCCCCGGCATCAAGTCTTCGCGTGTGATCGGCCTTGCCGACGACATCGCCCGCTCGATGAGCGCTATCGCGGCTCGTGTTGCCGTTGTTCCAGGCCGCAACGCCATCGGCATCGAACTGCCGAACCAGACGCGCGAAACGGTCTATCTGCGCGAACTTATCGCCAGTCACGATTTCGAGGCCAGCAAGGCGAAGCTGGCGATGACCCTTGGCAAGACCATCGGTGGCGAGCCGGTGATCGCAGACCTTGCCAAGATGCCGCACCTTCTGGTGGCCGGTACGACCGGCTCCGGCAAGTCGGTGGCCATCAATACGATGATCCTGTCGCTGCTCTACCGGCTTCCGCCGGAGAAGTGCCGCCTGATCATGATCGACCCGAAAATGCTGGAGCTTTCCGTCTACGACGGAATTCCTCATCTCCTGTCGCCGGTCGTCACCGATCCCAAGAAGGCGGTCGTGGCTCTGAAATGGACCGTTCGGGAGATGGAAGAACGGTACAAGAAGATGTCGAAAATCGGCGTGCGCAACATCGACGGCTTCAATAGCCGCGTCGAACAGGCGCTCGCCAAGGGCGAGGTCCTGACGCGCACTGTACAGACTGGCTTTGACCGGCAGACGGGCGAGGCGATCTACGAAACGGAAGAGTTCGACCTCCAGCCAATCCCCTACATCGTCGTCATCATCGACGAGATGGCAGACCTCATGATGGTCGCCGGCAAGGACATCGAAGGCGCGGTTCAGCGCCTTGCCCAGATGGCGCGAGCGGCCGGCATTCATGTCATCATGGCGACGCAGCGGCCGTCCGTCGACGTCATTACCGGTACAATCAAGGCGAACTTCCCGACACGTATCTCGTTCCAGGTGACCTCGAAGATCGACAGCCGCACCATTCTCGGTGAACAGGGAGCGGAGCAACTGCTCGGCATGGGCGACATGCTCTACATGGCCGGCGGCGGACGGATCCAGCGTGTTCATGGCCCCTTCGTCTCCGATAACGAAGTCGAGGAGATCGTCGCTTACCTGAAGACGCAGGGCGCGCCGCAGTATCTCGACGCGATCACCGCCGACGAGGAGGATGAGGACGATGCCGGACACGGCGGGACCTCCAACCTTGCCGACTCCGACGATCCCTATGACCAGGCTGTGGCGATCGTGCTCCGCGACGGAAAAGCGTCGACATCGTATATCCAGCGACGCCTCGGGATCGGTTACAACCGTGCGGCGTCGTTGATCGAGCGCATGGAGCAGGAAGGCATCATCGGACCTGCGAACCACGCCGGAAAACGCGAAATTCTCGTGCCTACGGAGGCCGACATCATCGAGCGCTAGTGGCGGCCTTTGCCGCCCGACGCCGGCGTCCGAAACCATCCGCCGGCTCGACCGGTATCGTCATGATGGCGCCGCGTTTCTCGGCCATGCAGGGACAAATCAAGGAGTATCCAATGATTCACGTGAAAACCGAGCGCAGGGCGTTTCTCGTCGGCGCAGCCGCGCTGCTCACGGCCGCCGCCCTGCCCCTGCCCGCTCTTGCCGTTACCAACGCCTCGGACGCCGCACAGAAGATCGCCGACCATTTTTCGTCGGTTAAGACAATGATGGGCGAGTTCGTGCAATTCGGCCCACGCGGCGAACAGACGGGCGGAAAATTCTTCATTGAGCGCCCGGGAAAGCTGCGCTTCAACTACGAGAAGCCTTCGCCGATGCGGGTAATCTCGGATGGCAAGAACGTCGTCATCGGCAACACCAAGCTGAAGACCTGGGATCTGTACCCCTTGTCGAAGACGCCGCTCAGCCTGCTCCTGTCCAACAGGATCGATCTCGGGCACCAGATGGTCCGCGACGTCAAGGAAGAATCAGATCTGACCACGATCGTCCTCGGCGACAGGACGGTGTTCGGCGACTCGACCATAACCCTCATGTTCGATCCAAAGACCTTCGACCTGCGTCAGTGGACGATCACGGATGCTCAGGCGAAGGATACCACCGTGATGATCTTCAATGTGAAGACCGGGACGGCATTCGATCCGAGCGTCTTTGAAATTCCCTACAGCGACGTTCACAGCCAGAAACGCTGACATCACCGGATTGTCTGTGGAGAAGAGCGGTGGCGCCCGCTGGCGCCTCCGGCTTTCGGCTATTCACGACGGATAGAACGTCCTAGTTCTTCATCCAGGTTCGTTGGGCGCTTACCGTCCCCGAGAAGGAGAAAATCGCCGTGGCTCTTTCGATCACCACGTGGAACATCAACTCGGTGCGGCTGCGGTTGCCAATTGTCGTGCAATTCCTCGAGCAGTTCACACCCGACATCCTGTGCCTCCAGGAAATCAAATGTCAAAACGAGGAGTTCCCGGCAGACGCACTGCGGGAGCTTGGATACGGCAACATCATCCTCCACGGCCAAAAGGGCTATCACGGCGTCGCCATCGTTTCGAAACTGCCGCTCAGCGAGGATCATCGCCAAGACTATTGTGGAATGGGCGACGCTCGCCACATCTCGGCGATTTTCGAATGGGCTGGCAGACGTATCCGGCTGCACAATTTCTATGTCCCGGCGGGAGGCGACGAACCGGATCCGACTGCCAATCCCAAGTTTGCGCACAAGTTGAGTTTCGTCGACGAGATGAAAGCCTTGCGAGCCAATGCGGAGCCTGGCGTTTCATCGATCCTGGTCGGAGATCTCAACATCGCGCCATTCGAGAACGACGTCTGGTCTCATAGACAAATGCTGAAGATCGTCAGCCATACACCGGTCGAGACGGAAGGGCTTCTGGAAGTCATCGGTCGCGGAGGATGGCTCGATCTGATGCGTCAGGCCATAGATCCCTCCCAGAAGCTCTATACGTGGTGGAGCTATCGGGCGAAAGACTGGGCGGCGGCCGACCGCGGGCGCCGACTGGATCATATCTGGTCATCTCCCGATCTCGGAGAGTACCTCGACAGGATCGAGGTCCTGAAAGAGGCCCGCGGATGGGAAAGGCCGTCCGATCATGTTCCCGTGACGGCTCATTTCTCGGCCTGAGGAACTTTCTATTCGAAGCGTGGCGCTATTGCAGCGCTTCCCTCGACCAGCGACCGCAGCGACCGCCGGATACGCTCCTGCACGACTACGGCCATCGCGGGATACTCTTCGAGCAAGCGATGGAACATGGCTCGGGTGATTCTGATCACCTCGCAATCGTCCAGCGCAATCGCCGTGTACTTCCGCTCGACCATGGTCACGAGTGCCAGTTCCGAGAGCATGGTTCCCCTCTCGGCCACCGCCTCGACCTTCGGCTTCCCACCTCGCCCGAAAGTAGACAACTCCAATCGCCCTCTCGAGACAACGTAAGCGCACTCGGCCGGAGACCTTTCGCGGAACAAGGCCTGTCCCGCTGCAACCGTGCGATGCTCGGCACCGAAGGCGATCAGCCGCAGTTGGTCCTTGTCCAGCCCTTCAAACAAGGGCACATATGAGAGCAGTTCGATGTCGTCGCTCAGCGCCATTGCGGCCTTTCCGAATCAAGGGACGATCTTGTAGCCGCCGTTCTCCGTCACCAGGATCTCGGCATTCGAAGGATCGTGCTCAATCTTCTGTCGCAGTCGGTAAACGTGGGTTTCAAGCGTATGAGTGGTTACGCCGGAGTTGTAGCCCCAAACCTCTTCCAGAAGCACGTCACGAGTGACCACCTTCTGGCCCGCCCGGTAGAGATAACGGATGATCGCCGCTTCCTTTTCGGTCAAGCGGATTTTCTTGCCGTCCTCCGTGGTCAACAGCTTCTGGCTCGGTTTGAACAAATAGGGGCCGACGGTGAAGGTGGCGTCTTCGCTGTGCTCATGCTGACGAAGCTGGGCACGGATGCGCGCAAGCAGTACGGCAAAACGGAACGGCTTGGTCACATAATCGTTGGCACCGGCCTCCAGGCCCAGAATTGTGTCCGAATCGGTATCATGTCCGGTAAGCATGATGACCGGCGCCTTGAATCCGTTCTTGCGCAGCAACTTCACCGCCTCTCGCCCGTCCATGTCGGGAAGTCCGACATCCATGATGAGAAGATCGACCTGTGCGCTGCGAGCCGTCTGGATGCCTTTGGCCGCAGTCTCCTCCTGAAGAAGAGAAAATTCTTCATACAGCGACAATTGCTCGATGAGCGTCTGCCGCAGGTCTTCGTCGTCGTCCACAAGAAGAATTGTCCGCGCCGTCATGATCTCGCCTCTTGTCGTTGCGCCCGCTTTCCGGACCGGATCGAAAATCCGGGTTTCGGCAGCACCGAACGCTTTGTTATCGTTTCCGCTGCTATGAATACAACGAGTCACAGGCAAGGCAAAATCTCGTGAAGTCGCCCCTTCGGAAGCAGTCTGCCGGCCGGGGTCAACCGGTCGTGCTTCGCACCGCACCCGGTGATCACTCGCGGGCGGTCCTGCAGTTCGGTGTCCTTCGGTTGCCCGCGGCCTTGGGTCGCGCCGGCACGGTTCTCTGCAAGAAGGAAGGTGATGGAGGGTCTCCCCGCGCGGCGATGCGGCTGCTGGGTGGTTACATCCGGGGCGATCGTATCAGGAATCTCGTCACGCCGTTACCGATGACGCGAACGAAAGCGGGCATGCTGTGGTGCGACGAGCCGGGACACCCTGCCTATAACCGGCCGGTTTCCGCGCCCTTTGCAGCCAGCCATGAACGGCTGATGCGCGACGATTCGCTCTACGACATATGCCTGATCATGGACTGGAACGTCACTTCACGTCGACGAGGCAGGGGCTCGGCGATCTTCTTCCATCTGGCGCGCCCGGGTTACACGCCGACCGAGGGCTGTATCGCGATCGCCCGAAGAGACATGCTGCGCCTCATCCGCCATTTCCGTTGCGGCACACGTATTCACATTCTGTGAACCTTCACGCAGCAGGATATCTCAGGCGAGCGACCGCGGTACAACGAACCGCTCCAGATATCCGCGCCCCTCGCCGACCTGGTTCCAACCCTCGGCATCGAAAAGGATGCATGCGAGCGCTCCCGTTGGGAACTTGTCACGCAGGCGCGCTAGAGCATCCCCTTCGCCGTTGCTTGCGAGCCGAAGCGCAATATCCTGGAGACCAGGATTGTGGGCCAGCACGAGTACATCCCGGTATTTGGGGTCGAGGTCTCTCAAGAGAGCGAGAATGCGCTCCGCAGGCGCCTCGTACAACGTCTCGAGAATGCGTATCTCGGTTGTCTTTGTCAGCCGACTCTCGATGAAAGCCCATGTCTCTCGCGTTCGCCGAGCGCCGGAGACGAGCACAACGTCTGGCCTCAAACGCTTCTTCACCATGTAATCCGCGACGAGCGAGGCTGCCTTTCGGCCACGCTTTGCCAATGGGCGCTCATGATCCTCGGCATCGTCCGGCCAGTCCGACTTGGCGTGGCGCAACAGCAAGAGTCGGCGCCGTGTATTGGCCGCGTCTTTGCCGTTGTGCTCACCCATCGCCGCTGCTCCATTCCACCATGGCCGACGGCGCAGCATGCCACAGGAGTCAAAGGTTGCGAAAAGCAAAATGCCGCCCCGTTCGGAGCGGCATCGAGTAACGCCATGCGACGGTATTGTTATTTCCAGTCGCGGACGTCGACGAAGTGACCGGCGATGGCCGCGGCCGCAGCCATGGCCGGAGAGACGAGATGCGTCCGGCCCTTATACCCCTGACGACCCTCGAAATTGCGGTTCGAGGTCGAGGCGCAACGTTCACCCGGCTTCAGACGGTCATCGTTCATAGCAAGGCACATGGAACAACCCGGCTCGCGCCATTCGAAGCCGGCATCCTTGAAGATCTTGTCCAGACCCTCTGCCTCAGCCTGTTCCTTAACGAGCCCGGAGCCCGGCACCACCATCGCGGAAACCGACGAAGCGACCTTCTTGCCTTCCACGACCTTCGCGGCCGCCCGCAAGTCCTCGATGCGGCCATTGGTGCACGAGCCGATGAACACGCGGTCGATGGCGATGTCGGTCATCTTGGTGCCCGGCTTCAGGCCCATGTAGTCCAGCGCCCGCCACTTCGAGACGCGCTTGTTCTCGTCGGCGATCTCGTCCGGGTTCGGCACGACGCCCTCGATCGACACGACGTCTTCCGGAGAGGAGCCCCAGGAGACGATCGGCGGCAGGTTGGCGGCGTCGAGCACGACGACCTTGTCGAAATGCGCGCCCTCGTCGGTGTGCAGCGTCTTCCAGTAGGCGACCGCCTGGTCCCAGGCCTCGCCCTTCGGCGCGCGCGGCTTGTCCTTGATATATTCGAAGGTCTTTTCGTCCGGGGCGATGAGGCCGGCACGCGCGCCGCCCTCGATCGTCATGTTGCAGACGGTCATGCGGCCTTCCATCGACAGGTCCCGGATGGCCTCACCGGCGAACTCGATGACATGACCCGTTCCGCCAGCCGTGCCGATCTCGCCGATGATGGCGAGGATGATGTCTTTGGCGGTGACGCCTTCCGGCAACTTGCCGTCGACGCGCACCAGCATGTTCTTCGCCTTTTTCTGGATCAGCGTCTGGGTTGCCAGCACATGCTCGACCTCGGACGTGCCGATACCGTGCGCAAGCGAACCAAAGGCGCCGTGCGTCGATGTGTGGCTGTCACCGCAAACGATCGTCATCCCGGGCAGAGTGAAACCCTGTTCTGGTCCGACGATGTGGACGATACCCTGGCGCTTGTCTTTCTCGGAATAGTACTCGACGTCGAAATCGGCAGCGTTCTTGGCAAGCGCCTCGACCTGGATCCGGCTCTCTTCGTTCTTGATCCCCTCAGCGCGATCAGGGGTCGTCGGCACGTTATGGTCAACGACTGCAAGCGTCTTCTGCGGCGCATGCACGGCACGGCCAGCCATGCGGAGACCTTCGAAGGCCTGTGGGCTCGTAACCTCATGGACCAGATGGCGATCGATGTAGATCAGACAGGTGCCATCGTCCTGCTGGTCGACCAGATGGTCGTCCCAGATCTTGTCGTAAAGGGTGCGGGGTGCGCTCATGATATCAACTTCCGTGAGTGAATGGAACGGGATCTTGGCGGGCGGAAATCGCCTGCAGCTCGAAAGTCGGCCGATCAGGATAGGCGGCAGTTGAGCGCCCCGGAGACGCGCGCGAAAAAACGTGCCGGCAGCCGTTTGCGGTCCTGCAGCACGAAAATATGAGGCGCGAGACATCCGAACTTAGATTCCATGGCCGGGCTCATACCAGTTTTCGCGAAAACCGGCAATCAAATTGGTTCCGGCACTCGCGCCCTATCGACGAACTGATCAACGCGCCGAATACCTCTTCCGCATCCTTCCTTCAAAACTGCGAAGGAGAAGGGACAGTCCGACTGTCAGCAACAGATAGATGTAGGCGACGATCGAATAGGTTTCGAAGAAGCGAAAGGAGCCGGATGCGTACACTTTACCCATCTGAGTAATGTCGGCGACGCCGAGGACGGAGACCAGCGACGAATCCTTGACCATTGCGACGAAGTCGTTCGACAGCGGCGGAAAGACCACGCGGATCGCCTGGGGAAAGACCACCAGGCGAAAGCGCTGGTAACGACTGAGACCGAGCGCCATCGCCGCCTCTATCTGTCCCTTTTCGATCGACTGGAATCCGGCACGGAAGATCTCCGCTATGAAGGCAGAATAGCCGATAGACAGTGCGACGATCGCCCGCCACATCAGCGAAACGTCCCGCACGACCAGCGGTTCGATGAACCCCGCTGCAGCAAGCGGTGACGTCATCAAGTTGTAGAGCGCGACAAACCCGGGTGCGCCCACAAAGGCGATGTAGAACAGCAGCACCAGGATAGGAACGCCACGGATGACTTCGACATAGAAACGTGCGATCTGGCGCAGGATGCGGCTCTGTGCCATGCCGAGCAGGGCGATCATGAGCCCCAACACGACGGCCAGCGCGAAGCCGACAAGCGTGACGAAGATCGTCACGCCGAGTCCGGCCGCGACGATTCTGAAGACCTGCGTGTAAAGCTCGTTGACGACGATGATCGTGGCGATGGCAATGGCCGCCGTAACAAAGGCGACCAACCACCACGGCCGATCGCCTTTGTCACTCGTACCGGGTAGAGTTTGAAAGCCCATCAGAAGAGCGCCCCGCCCAAGGAAGGAAGGGGCGTGGTCATTCGCCCATCTTGTAGTCGAGGAACCATTTCTTGTTCAGCGTTTCGAACGTGCCATCTGCCTTCAAGGCCGCAATGGCCGCATTGACCGGGACGACGAGGTCGGACCCTTTGGGGAAGATGAAGCCGAAGTCCTCTGTACCGAGCGGCTCTCCAACAATCTTCAGACTGCCGTTCGAGGCGGCGACGTAACCTTCACCCGCGGTGCTATCGGTCAGGACAAGGTCGACGTCACCGGCCTTTAGTGCCTGAACGGTTGCGCCGAACGTCTCGAACAGCTTGATCCGCGGGTTCTGTTCGTTGCCGTCGAGAATCTCATAGACCGCCGTGTAGAACGGGCTGGTACCGGGCTGCGCACCGACGAGGCCGCTTTCGAGCGCTGCAAAACTCTTTGCGTCGCTGAACCTCGCCTCGTCTCCTCGTACCAGCATAAGCTGCTGCGAACGCATGTAAGGGTCCGAAAAATCGACCTTCTCCTTGCGGTCGTCCTTGATGGTGATGCCGGTCATGCCGATCTGGTATTGTCCGTCCGAAACGGACTGAATCATCGCGTCCCAAGAGGTGTTCTGATACTCGATTTTGAAATTCAGCCGCTTGGCGATCTCGTTCATCGCATCGTATTCCCAGCCGATCGCCTCCCCACTCTTGGGATCGACAAACTGCAGCGGGGGATAGGCATTCTCCGTCACAACCACAACGGTCTTGCCGCCGAGATCCGGCAAATCGGCAGAGAAAGAGAAGGGCGCGAGGACAAGAAGGGACAAACCGGCAAGGACGGCGCGGCGAATGAACATTGTGGTCTCCTGAATTGTGGCAACGGCAGAGTGTCACAATTTCTTCTGCCGTTGCAAGGGAGGAACCACCCAGTATCCGGGGAGTTGCGCAACATCGGTGCTCCGAGAGGCACGACGCCACGAAACGGCTCTGCGGTCCTGCTGTCGAGACGGCGGACCGCAGCTCCTCTCGGAAAATATCAGCTCAGAATTCTCTTCAGTGGCTTGAAATACCGAACAATGAGCATGTCGAACGCGAGCACCGTAATCAGCACAGCCCCAGTCAGCGGAAAGAGCAACGATACCGCAAACATAATGACCATACCCACCTTCCATACCGGCGTTGTGTCCGGCACGTTCGGGGCGACCAAACGGCGGGCACCGTTCGGTCGCCGCTTCCACCACATGACCACGCCACTGACGGAAAGGAAGATCACCGAGAGGCAATAGAGCGTTACCAGGGTGATGTTCCAGGTGCCCATGTCACCTTCGTGAAAGGCTATGCCGATCGCCATAGCCTTTCCCGCCAGTCCGTAATCCTTGAAGGCGACGTCCGCGAGCACATTTCCGCTGTAGCGGTCGATGTGCACCGTCCGGTCGGAAGTCGGATCGCCGCCGTCATTGCTCATGGTATCGTGTGAGATCGTCCAGACACCCGTTTCGCCAGACGGGAACGCAAGTTCGAAACGATGGTCGAAGCCAAGCTGACGGGCGAAGGCAACAACGCTGCCGAAGTCTACGGGTTCGCCCTGGACTATGCCCGGAATGCCGGATTGCGAACCGGAGGCCGGCATCCGGGCTTTCTCCAGCGTCCAGGGCACCTCTTTGATGCCGCCGTGGTTCATACTGGCGTGAGTGACGTCTGACAACGGAACATTATCCCATTTTTCCGCCGGGAACGTGCTCCACGCCTGCGTGAACTTCTCACCCCAAACACCTGCCCATGTGAGGCCCGAGAGGAGGAAGACAAGTAGGATCAGGGAAGCATAGAACCCGACAGTCTGGTGCAGCGATTTCCAAAGCTGCCGACCGCTCGCCGATAGTCTCGGCACCAGCACGGACGAGAGGCCTCCACCATTACGCGGCCACCAGAGATAGAGCCCGGTGATGATCAAGACGACACCGAAACCGGCCGCGACTTCAATGAACCGATCGCCGATGTCACCGATCAGAAGCGTGCCGTGAATCGTATCAGCAAGGTCGTAAAGGCCGTGGCGTCGCTCCCAGCTTCCGAGCACCGCAGCGGAATAGGGATCCACCGCTACCATCGTGGAAGCATCGCCGAGATTGACACGAAAGATCGCAGCCTGCTCCGACGTGCGTGGTGCGATGTATTGCACGAGCGCGCCACCCGGAACCGCCGAAAGTGCGGCTTCGGCCTGCTGGACCATCGGAGCTTCGACTCCGCTGGGGCTGACCGCATATACCTTTTCGCCGTCACGTCCGACAAGGACGGCGGACCACAGCATGACGAGACCGGTAACAGCGAGCATGATCAGGAAGGGAGCCACGTAGAGCCCGGCATAGAAGTGCCAGCGCCACGCGGTAAAGTAGAAACGCTGGGCAAGGGAAGAGGATTTCTGAACCGCCGGTGTTTCGACGAGAATGGACATGAGTTACCTCAAAGAAGAAGAGTGCCTGGAGGCTCCGCCAGCGCTACACACGAGCGGGCAGAGAATGGATGGACGGCTCATAGCGCCAGGATCTCACACACTGAGGCCATCTTGGGCCGCAGCAGATAAGCAATCTGAAGGAAGATCGTTCGAGGCTGTGAACACGTACCCGGCGAGCGAACGCGGAGTCCGCGCGGCCGGGTTCAGGCGACGGTCGGGAAAGGAGGCGCTCTCGGCGCGGCGTTCGGTGAGAAATGCCGGAAGCTCGCAACGGCAACACGAACGGTTGGAAGAATGTCGAGGACATCGGGCAGGCGTCTGCCGATTGCATCCTCCGGCTGCGGAAGGAGCATACCCGCCGCGAGGCGACAGGCTTCGCAACCGCCACCGGCCATTTGGCCGTTGTCACCACCAGCCTTACCGTCACCGGGAAGGCAGAGCGCCGGCCAACTGCCGTCGGGCAAGGTGAAGGCTGCTATCTCGCTCGCGGAAAGGCTGGAGGTGGCAACTGCGGGTGCGCGATGAACGAAGCCAATGAAGACAAGCGTGACCACGCACAAAACACGCGTCGCCATCTGCCATGTCGTTGTTCTACGTCGCATCGCCTCCCCCGGGTAGCCGAGAGAATGTACAGCAGCCACCGTGGTGCGCAAGCGGCGATTCGCCATTCCGGAACGTCGTTGGCGAACGGGCGAAACAAAAAAGGCGGCTCGAAAGCCGCCTTTCCAAACCCGCTGTGGGAAATCCTATTCTGCTGCGCCTTCGGCGGCAGCGGCCTTTTCAGCGGCTTCTGCGGCTGCCTTTTCGGCAGCGAGAGCCTGGGCTGCTGCGACCTTTTCAGCTTCGATGCGTGCCTTTTCCTCGGCGATCGCAGCGCGCTCGTTTTCGTTGAGCTTGCGGGCGCGGGTGCCGGTGTTCTCGACGATGCGAGCCGACTTGCCGCGACGATCGCGCAGGTAGTAGAGCTTGGCGCGACGGACCTTACCACGGCGCACGACTTCGACGCTTTCAACGAGCGGCGAGTAGACCGGGAATACGCGCTCGACGCCTTCGCCGTAGGAGATCTTGCGAACCGTGAAGCTCTCGTTGATGCCGGCGCCCGAACGAGCGATGCACACGCCTTCATAGGCCTGAACGCGGGTACGGTTGCCTTCCTTGACGGTGACGTTGACGCGGAGCGTGTCGCCCGGGGAGAATTCCGGGAGCTTGCGCTTGGCTTCGATCTTGGCGGCCTGTTCGGCTTCCAGCTGCTGAATGATGTTCATCTGTCTAACCTCGATTTCTTCTGAAACAGCCAGAGCGCTCGACCGTGATCCCTTGGCCATGCCTCGGGATATTGACCCGTATGGGTCGGAGCGGATACGCAGTTCTTTGTTGTGGCAGACGGGCAAAAGCCCATTTCCGCGCGTGCCAATACACGAAACGAAGCGGCTTGTCACCCCCTCCCGCCTCTTTTGTCCCCGTCGCGCAAGCTTGCCGACAACGGTCAGAACGAATATGCATGCCGTGCATCTGGAGGGGTGAGATCATGACCTTGGCCGTCATTGTGCTTCTGTTTGTCGCCGGTTTCCTGTCGGGCGTGGTCAATGCCATCGCGGGTGGTGGCACTTTCCTGACCTTTGGAGCCATGACGCTTGCCGGTCTTCCTCCGATCGCCGCCAACGCCACCTCGTCGATTACCCAGTTTCCGGGCTATATCACCTCGACTCTTGCATACCTGCGCGAACTGAAGGCGATCGGCAAGGGCACGGTCGTCCTGGCACTCGTGTCGGCGGCCGGCTCCCTAGGCGGCGCTCTGTTCCTCGTATCTCTCTCCAATCCTGCCTTTCGCGCCATGGTTCCCTGGCTGCTGGTCGCGGCGACCGCGGTCTTCGCCGTCGGGCCGAAACTGCGGCCCAAGAATGCGGGAGAAAGCCATCCCGCGAGCCCGCTCGGTCTCGGGCTGCAGACGGCGACCTCCTTCTACGGAGGTTTCTTCGGCGCCGGCATGGGCATCATGATGCTCGCCTCACTGGGACTTGCCAGCGGTGGCGACTATCACCGTCTCAACGCGCTGAAGAACTTCCTCTCGATCGTCATCGCCGCGGTTGCGATTGCCGTCTTCACATCCGCCGGTGCCATTTCCTGGCTGCACGCCGCCATCATGGTGCCGGCCGTTGCGCTAGGAGGCTACGCCGGCGTCGGCATCGCCAGGCGTGCGCCACAGGCCCTGCTGCGCTGGATCGTCGTGGCCCTCGGGCTGGCTCTAGCAGCCTACTATTTCTTCACCGGCTGAGACCCGGTGTTGCCGCTCAAGAGGTCCGCACGTCTCTCCTTTGTGAGAGCAAGCGCCTGTTCGTGACGCCACTTCTCGATCGCGCCGTGATTGCCCGACGTCAGCACCACGGGAATCTCTCGCCCCTCGAAGATCTGCGGGCGGGTATATTGTGGATGTTCCAAGAGACCGCCTTCGAAGCTCTCGTGGACCCCGGAAAGTTCGTTGCCCATGACCCCCGGCAGGATGCGGACAACAGCATCGAGGACGACAAGCGCCGCCGGCTCCCCTCCCGAGAGGATATAGTCGCCGATCGAGACTTCCTCGAGATCGCGGGCTTCGATGACGCGTTGATCGACACCTTCAAAACGGCCGCAGACGATTACCACACCCTCGCCGGACGCGAGTTGCCGCACCCGTTGCTGCGTCAGTGGCTTGCCCCTGGGGCTCATCAACAGCCTCGGCCGGTCGTCCTTCGCCACGTCATCGATCGCTCGCGCCAGTACGTCCGGTTTGAGCACCATGCCGGCGCCGCCGCCAGCCGGCGTATCATCAACCGTCCGATGTCTGTCAGCGGCGAAGTCGCGAATCTGAACGGTCTCCATCGTCCACTGACCGCGCTCGAGTGCGCGACCCGCAAGCGAGAAACCCAGATGGCCGGGAAACATTTCGGGGTAGAGGGTAAGGATCGTCGCTCGGAAGCCCATGTCCGGCCGTTTACCTCTCGTCGGGACTTTTGGAACTCTGTCCGTCCCTGCGCGGTGGCTTGCCCTCCTCCTCGAGGCCTGCCGCGATGGGGTCGATCAGCAGACGGCCGCTTTCGAGATCTATCTCAAGCACAGCCGTCTCCGAGAACGGGATGAGGACGGGTCGTTTGCCAGGCCCCTTGATTTCCAGCAGATCCCCCGCCCCGAAGTCGAACACAGCGGACACTGACCCGTAGTGCTTACCGGCACCGTCATAGACATCGAGGCCTTCGAGATCAGCATAGTAGAACTCGTCGTCCTCGAGCTCGCCATCAGGAAGTGCGTCCCGCTCGATGTAAAGCTCGAGTCCGTTCAGCGCCTCGGCTGCATTGCGATCATTCACGCCACGGAAGCGCACGATCGCCACGTTCTTCGCCTCGCGAATTTCGAGAATCTCGAAGACCCGACCGTCAAGGCTCCGCAGGTTGCCATAATCGCCGAGCGCCATCGGATCGGCCGTATACGCCTTGACGCGAACCTCTCCCCGGAGCCCCTGGGCGGCGCCCACAGTAGCCATCAGAACAGGATTCCTAAGGGTCGTCATGAGTACTGGCCATCCGAGATCTTCATTATGCTGTCTTTTAGGACGAAGCACGGTGAAAGGAAATGAAAAACGGGCGGCAAGATGCTGCCGCCCGTCGGATTCGCAGGGAATGGAAATTACTCCGCGGCGCTTGCTTCGGCAGCAGCGGCAGCGGCCTCGGCGGCCTTCATTTCCTTTTCCTTGATGCGCTCCAGGGCCTTCTTGCCCGGCTTTGCCTTTTCCGGATTGTTGCGGGCGTCGCGAGCGGCGAGGCCGGCTTCAGCCATGAAACGCAGAACGCGGTCGGTCGGCTGGGCGCCCTTGGCAACCCATTCCTTGATGCGTTCGACGTTCAGTTCGATGCGCTTCTCGCTGTCCTTCGGAAGCATCGGGTTCCATGCGCCGACCTTCTCAAGAAAACGACCGTCGCGGGGCGAGCGGGCGTCGGCAACGACGATCTGGTAGTACGGACGCTTCTTGGAACCACCACGGGCGAGACGAATTTTCAGTGCCATTTCTTTACTCCTTGGGCTTTTCTGGTCCGCCTGATGTCAGGCGGTCTTTTCCGAATTGCTGCCGATGTCGGCGGCGATTGCTTCATGATGCCGGATAACTTCCCTGATGATGAAATTCAGGAACTTTTCTGCGAAATCCGGATCCAGATGGGCGTCCTGCGCCAAGCGACGAAGACGTTCGATCTGGTATTCCTCGCGCGCCGGATCGGCCGGCGGCAAATCGTATTGGGCCTTGAGAACGCCGACCGCCTTCGTGCAACGAAACCGTTCGGCGAGCATGTGCACGAGAGCAGCGTCGATATTGTCGATCGACTGACGGTAGCTCGCGAGCTGTTCCTTGACGTGCGGAGCGATCATGGTGTGCCTTGCCTCACTTCTTCTTCGGCAACCCGGGAAGACCCGGGAACCCACCACCGAGACCCGGCAACTTTCCGCCCAGTCCAGGCAATCCGCCGCCACCAAGCCCCGGAAGTGCACCCGGCTTGCCCCCCGCCGCTTCCGCCTGCTTGGCAAGTGCTTCGATCTGCTTCGGATCCATGCTGGACAGATCCGGCATCCCGCCCATGCCACCAAGGCCCATCTTGCCGGCGAGGCCGCCCATCATCTGCTTCATCATGCCGCCGCCCTTCTTGCCGCCCATCATTTTCATCATGTCGGCCATCTGGCGGTGCATTTTCAGGAGCTTGTTGATCTCGGCGGCGTCCGTGCCGGAGCCGGCGGCGATACGCTTCTTGCGGGAATGCTTGAGAATGTCGGGATTGGCCCGCTCGGCCTTGGTCATCGACTGGATGATGGCGATCTGGCGGCCGAACAGCTTGTCGTTCAGCCCGGCGGCGGCCATCTTGTCCTTCATGCCGGCCATGCCGGGCATAAGACCCATGATGCCGCCCATGCCGCCCATCTTCTGCATCTGCTTCAGCTGTTCGGCGAGGTCGTTCAGGTCGAACTTGCCCTTGGCCATCTTCTCGGCCATGGCCTTCGCCTTCTCGGCATCGATCGTCTCAGCCGCCCTCTCGACCAGCGAAACGATGTCGCCCATGCCGAGAATGCGGTCGGCGATGCGCCGCGGATGAAACTCTTCGAGTTCCGTCATCTTTTCGCCGACACCGATCAACTTGATCGGTTTGCCCGTGACCGCGCGCATCGAAAGCGCCGCACCACCGCGACCGTCGCCGTCCATGCGGGTGAGCACGAGGCCGGTGATGCCGACACGCTCATCGAAATTGCGCGCGAGATTGACGGCGTCCTGACCAGTCAGCGCATCGGCGACGAGCAGGATCTCGTGCGGCTTCGACCTGGCCTTGATTTCGGCCATCTCGATCATCAGCGGCTCGTCGATATGCGTCCGGCCGGCCGTGTCGAGGATGACCACGTCATGGCCGCCGAGCTTTGCGGCCTGCACGGCGCGCGAGGCGATATCGGTCGGCGACTGGCCGGCGATGATCGGCAAAACGTCAATGCCGGTCTGCACGCCGAGCTGACGCAGTTGCTCCTGGGCAGCCGGACGACGCGTGTCGAGCGAGGCCATCAGGACCTTCTTCTTCTCGCGGTCGGTCAAGCGCTTGGCGATCTTGCCGGTGGTTGTCGTCTTGCCCGAACCCTGCAGACCGACCATCATCACGACAACCGGCGCCGGCGCATTGAGATCGATCGAAACGCCCTCGGAGCCCAGCATCTCAACGAGTTCGTCATGGACGATCTTGACGACCATCTGCCCGGGCTTGATCGACTTCAGGACGGCAGCGCCGACGGCCTTTTCCCGCACCCGGTCGGTGAACGAGCGCACAACCTCAAGGGCGACGTCGGCTTCCAGAAGCGCACGGCGTACCTCGCGCAGCGCGGCGGAAACATCGGCTTCCGACAAGGCGCCACGGCCCGTCAGTCCATTCAGAATGGAACCAAGGCGGTCCTGGAGGTTTTCAAACATCGGCTCTTCCTTATCGTTTCGGATCCCCGAAACGTTGGTCTTTTCTCCGCCGAAAACAAGACGCAAAACCAAAAAGCACCCGAGGGCGCAACGCGCTGTCGGGTGTTGACCTCCGGGATCTCTTTATACCTTGGCGGGTCCCGGTCGGCGGCTCGGAGTCTCTATCTCGTCGCAGATTTGCAGGCGGTAAACAGGAAAACCGCGCCGGAGTCAAGTATTTCAGCCACTTCTTGACGAATGCACCCGTCGATCTGCCCACGAGCCCCCTTCGGGGCACCCCGGACAGCCACCATTCATGCCCCGTAAGGCTCCGACCGAGCATGAAGCACACTGGTAATTCCGGTGCTTTTCCGCCATATAAACGACGACAACTATCGAAAGTGACAGCATGACGGCAGCGACGGTCGAATTCGCGAAGATGAACGGGCTTGGCAACAAGATCCTGGTCGTCGACATGCGCGGCCGTGCCGACCGGGTCTCGCCGGGGGCGGCCGTCAGCCTCGCCGGTAACCCGGAAACGGCGTTCGACCAGATCATGGCGATCCACGATCCGAAGCTGTCTGGCACCGACGCCTATATCGATATCCTGAACTGCGACGGCACGCGAGCGCAGGCCTGCGGTAACGGAACGCGCTGCGTCGTGCAGGCGCTTGCAGCCGAGACAGGACGCAAGACCTTCACATTTCAGACCATCGCCGGGATCCTGAATGCCGTCGAGCATGAGGACGGTACCATTTCGGTCGATATGGGCGAACCCGTCTTCGAGTGGAACCGCATTCCACTTGCCGAAGAATTTCACGACACCAGCCGCATCGAATTGCAGATCGGCCCAATCGACGCTCCGATCCTGCATTCACCCTCGGCCGTTTCGATGGGCAATCCGCACGCGATCTTCTGGGTCGACCGCGATCCGATGACCTTCGATCTCGACCGTTTCGGTCCGCTTCTCGAAAATCATCCAATGTTTCCTGAAAAGGCGAACATCACACTGGCGCAGGTGACCGCACCCGACGCAATGACGACCCGCACCTGGGAACGCGGAGCGGGCCTAACGCTCGCCTGTGGTTCAGCCGCATGCGCGGCGGCCGTCAGCGGCGCACGCACCGGCCGGACCGGCCGCAGGGTGACTGTTACCGTCGCGTCCAGCCCGAACCGGCAGGCCCTTACGATCGAATGGCGCGAACGCGACAACCGTGTGGTCATGACCGGCCCCGCCGAATGGGAATGGTCCGGCACGCTCGATCCGGCGACCGGCGCCTGGCAGCGCAGCACACCGTCGGAAAGCGGAGCATCCGCCTCGTGAGCGGGATCGAGGTCATTACCTTCGGCTGCCGACTCAACACCTATGAGTCCGAAGTGATGAAGGCTGAAGCGGCCAAAGCCGGCCTCAGCGATGCGATTCTCATCAACACCTGTGCGGTTACCGGCGAAGCTGTCCGGCAGGCGCGCCAGGCGATCCGCCGCGCGCGCCGCGAGAATCCGAACACCCGGATTGTGGTGACCGGTTGCGCCGCTCAGACCGATGCCCAGAGCTTTGCCGCAATGCCCGAGGTCGATGCCGTCCTTGGCAATGAGGAGAAACTCAAAGCTGAATATTACCGGAGGATTCCGGATTTCGGGGTCGAAGGCGAGGAAAAGATCCGCGTCAACGACATCATGAGCATTTCGGAAACTGCGCCGCAAATGGTCGCGCATATCGATGGCCACGTCCGCGGCTTTCTGCAGGTTCAGACCGGCTGCGACCACCGTTGCACATTCTGCATCATACCCTACGGCCGCGGCAACTCCCGTTCTGTCCCGATGGGTGCAGTCGTCGAGCAGGCCCGCAGGCTTGCTGAAAACGGCTATCGCGAAGTGGTGCTGACCGGCGTCGACGCGACCAGCTATGGTGCCGATCTTCCCGGCGGGCCGAGTCTTGGCCTGCTTGCAAAAACGCTCCTGAAGCAAGTGCCGGAGATCCGGCGGCTACGCCTGTCCTCGATCGACAGTATCGAAGTCGACAGCCATTTGTTCGATCTCATCGCGGATGAGCCGCGCTTCATGCCGCACCTTCATCTCTCGCTGCAGCATGGAGATGACCTGATCCTCAAGCGGATGAAGCGTCGCCACGGCCGTTCGGACGCAGTCAACTTCGCGAGAAAGGTCCGGGCACTGCGGCCGGACATTGCGTTCGGCGCGGACATGATAGCCGGCTTTCCGACGGAGACGGAGGAAATGTTCGGGAACGCCGTGGGCCTTGCCGAGGAGATCGGCATCGCACACCTCCACGTCTTCCCTTACAGTCCGCGCCCGGGCACGCCGGCGGCGCGCATGACGCAGGTCGATCGCACGCTGGTGAAGGAGAGAGCGGCACGCTTGCGCGAAAGCGCCCAGAAGCTTCATACCGCACATCTGTCGTCAATGGTCGGAACGCGTCAGACGATCCTTGTCGAAAACAACGGCATGGGCCATACGGAAAACTTCTCGCTGGTCGAGGCCTCCGGGCTTGCGCCACGCGACCTTGTGACCGTCACGATCACCGGCCACAATGGCAAGAACCTGGAAATGCAATTGGCTAGCCGCTCGGCTGCCTGATCTCGAACGGATTGTTCATGGCGCTCGGCTTCATCAAGAAGGTCTTCACTTTCGGCAAGGACAAGCCGGCGAGCACGGCACCCGCCGAGCACGGTGCTCCGACCCAAGAAGAGCCGTTGTTCCGCACCGCGGAAGACCAGGCCGTTGCCGATCTGACGCCCGAAGACACGGCGAAGACCCCACCGCCCGAGCTGGAAGAGGCTTCTCCCCTGCCCGCCGACCGTGACGCGGCACCGGAAGTGCCCTCGGATACGGAAGCTAGAACGGAACAGGAAGACGCCGAGGCGATGCCTCCGGTTGGAGAAAAGGAACAGGCGAGTCTCGCCGAACCTGCTCTTCCGAAGGGATTTGCGCTAGGTACGGCTGCGCCGGAGGACGTGCCGGAGGAGCCTGTTCAAAAGCGCTCCTGGTTCCAGCGTCTGCGCGCCGGATTGTTCCGCACGTCTTCGCAGCTGACCGGACAGATCACCGCCCTCTTCACCAAGCGCAAGCTCGATGAGGACACGCTTCAGGACCTCGAGGACCTGCTCATCCAGGCCGACCTCGGTGTCGAGACGGCAATGCGCATCGCCGACACGCTCTCTTCCGAGCGCTACGGCAAGGATGTCACCGGCGAAGACGTCGCCCGCATCATGGCAAACGAGATTACCAAGGTTCTGAAACCCGTTGCACGACCGCTCGAACTGGACCTCAGCCATAAGCCGCACGTCATCCTGGTCGTCGGCGTCAACGGCACCGGCAAGACCACCACGATCGGTAAGCTGGCGGCGAAACTCTCGGGTTCCGGCCTGAAGGTCATGCTGGCGGCCGGCGACACCTTTCGTGCCGCGGCGATCGAACAGCTGAAGATCTGGGCCGATCGTACCGGGTCAACCTTTGTCGGCACGAAACTCGGAGCGGACGCGGCGGGTCTCGCCTATGACGCCTTCGAGCGTGCCAAGGCCGAAAGCTCGGACGTCCTGATCATCGATACCGCCGGTCGTCTGCAGAACAAGACGGAACTGATGGCGGAGCTCGAGAAGATTGTCCGCGTGCTCGGCAAGCTCGACCCTGATGCACCGCATACGGTACTCCAGACGCTGGATGCGACCACGGGTCAGAACGCGATGGCTCAGGTCGAGATCTTCCGTAACGTCGCCGGCGTCAATGGATTGGTGATGACGAAGCTCGACGGCACTGCCCGCGGCGGCATCCTCGTCGCGATCGCTGCCAAGCACAAGCTGCCGGTGTATTTCATCGGTGTCGGCGAGGGTATCGATGACCTCGAACCGTTCGAGGCGGACGATTTCGCCAAGGCGATTGCAGGAGTAAACGCATGAGCAAGCAACAGCGCTTTCGCTGGTTCACAAATGGTTTCTCGCGCCTGAAGCAAGACCCTGTACGAGGAACGGTCATTGCCCAGGTCGAAGCGCAGTTTGAATCCGAGAAACCAACGGAGGAAGAGAAGCACCATCCACTTCTCAAACTGGCGCTGGAATTGGGCCCATTGCTCATCTTCTTCTTCGGTAACCTTCGTGGCGAATGGCTTGCAAAGACGTTCCCGGTGCTTGCTACCGTGGGGGGTCCGCTCTTCATCGCAACCGCGTTGTTCATGGCCGCGACGGTTGCGTCTCTGATCGTTTCCAAGATCGTCTTTCGTCACCTGCCGGTCATGCCGTTCGTCTCGGGTATCGTCGTACTGGTCTTCGGATCGCTCTCCATCTGGCTGCAGGACGAGACTTTCATCAAGATGAAGCCGACGATCGTGAATACGCTCTTCGGCGCTGTCCTGCTCGGCGGGCTTTTCTTCGGCAAGTCACTGCTCGGCTATGTCTTCAACGCGGCCTTCCAACTCGATGACATCGGCTGGCGAAAGCTGACGCTGCGCTGGGGTGTCTTCTTTCTATTTCTGGCCGTCCTGAACGAAGTGGTGTGGCGCAACTTCTCCGACGAGGCTTGGGTCAATTTCAAGGTCTGGGGCACGATGCCGATCACGATCCTCTTCACGCTCGCACAGATGCCGCTGATCATGCGTCACACACTCGAGGAACAGACGGAGGAGACGAAGTGACGATCACCGCGATCGATCCGCAGGATCGCCACAAAGCGACCCGCCTCTGGCTGTCCGCCATCGGCCTGATCGTCGTTGCACAGATCGGCATCCTTCACCTGATGGGCAGGATACCTATCTGCGAATGCGGCTATATCAAGCTCTTCGAGCCCGGTGTGAACACCGCAGGAAACTCGCAGCATATTGCGGACTGGTACACACCGTCGCACATCATTCACGGCTTCCTGTTTTATCTTCTCGCTTTCGTCCTCTTTAGACGACGGCCATTGTCCATGCGACTTGCGTTTGCGACCCTGATCGAGGCCGCATGGGAATTGGTGGAAAATTCCCCGCTCGTCATCGACCGATATCGCACGGCGACCATGGCGATCGGCTATCAGGGCGACAGCATCTTGAACTCCACCATGGACACCCTGTTCATGGTCGTCGGCTTCCTCTTCGCCGCACGCGCGCCCGTGTGGCTGACAGTCTCGATCGCTGTGTTCCTGGAGATCTACGTCGGATGGCTGATCCGTGACAACCTGACGCTGAACGTGCTGATGCTGCTGTGGCCTATCGAAGCCATCAAGGTGTGGCAGGCCGGCCTTTGATTCAGCCTTTTGCCAGCGCCTTCTCTATCGCCGGATAGAGCCCCTTCTCGAGCGAGAGCGCGTCGAAGGGACCGACGCGCTTGTAGACAATCGTCCCGTCGGCGTCGACAAGGTACGACTCCGGAATGCCGTAAACACCCCAGTCGATAGCCGCCTTGCCGTTGGGGTCGACGCCGATCGCGCTGTAGGGATTTCCGAGTTCGCCGAGGAACTTCAGCGCATTCTCGCTGGTGTCCTTGTAGTTGATGGCGACGACCGTAAGCCGCGGATCCTTTGCGAGATCCTTGAGGATGGGATGCTCCTGCCGGCAAGGAACGCACCAGGACGCGAAGACATTGACCAGTGTCAGCTTGCCCGCAACGACCTTGGAAGTCAGTGCCGGCACCTGCGCGCCTTCGAGCACGGGCAAGTCAAGATCGGGCGCCTTTGTGCCGATCAGGGCGGAGGGAATTTCCGTCGTGCTCTTGCCGTTGAAATCCTGATCATAGAGCATCTTGCCGGCAGTGCCGGCAATGACCAGAAAGACGGTCAGCGGCACGATCGCCAAGGCGTAGCGGCCAATGCCTCGACCAGCCTTTTCGGGGGATTCGCTCAATCTCTCACTCATGCCTGCTGATCACTCGCACCCGTCGCCGAGCGGCGGCGGACACCCGCCGCTTCCAGCGCTTTCAGTTCCCGCTGCCGTGCACGGCCATCCAGCCAGACCCAACCGATCAGAGCCAGGATGACCAAACCGCTCACGCCATACGACACATAGATATAAAAGTCGTGGCTCATTGCGAGGTCTCCCGGCCCGCCATACGTGCGGCGAGTCGTCGCTGGACGGCGATCCGACGGCGCCAGATCTCGTTGCGCATGGCCGCGATATGCAGTGTGAAAAAGAGAAGGGTAAAGGCGATCGCCATCACGAGTAGCGGGCGAAGGAACTCGACGTCGATCGTCGGGCCGCCCATGCGCATCACGCTAGCCGGCTGGTGCAACGTGTTCCACCACTCGACCGAGAACTTGATGATCGGGATGTTCACGAATCCGACGAGAATGAGAACTGCACTGAGCCGCGCAGCCTTGGAGGGTTCATCCACGGCACGGTTGAGTGCGATCAGCCCGAGATACATCAGGAACAGCACGAAAACCGAGGTGAGCCGGGCATCCCAGACCCACCACGTACCCCACATGGGCTTACCCCAGAGGGAGCCGGTGAGAAGAGCGATGAACGTGAATGCCGCACCAAGCGGCGCTGCGGATTTGTGGGACACGTCGGCCAGCGGATGACGCCAAACGAGCGTTCCGATGGCGGAAATCGCCATGACGGTGTAGCACATCATCGAGAGCCAGGCGGCAGGCACATGCACATACATGATGCGCACCGTCATGCCCTGCTGATAATCGCCCTCGGTCGTGAAACTCAGATAGAGGCCAACCACGAAGAACAGCGCGGTCAAGACCGCGAGCCACGGAATCACGCGCCTGGCAAGTGCGAGAAAACGGGTGGGGTTTGCAAGGTCGGTGATCTTGGAGATGGTAAGGCTCGCTTGGTTCATAGAACACTTCTAACCTGACTGCCGTTTTGCTGCAATTGATACCAATCAATCCGAGGCGTTGCGCAAGGCGACGGCAGCGGCCACAGGGCCGATCACGGCAAAGAAGAGCACGATCGCGATCAGAAACAGAAAGGGCGGCATAAATGGGGCGGGGTCCTCGACCGCCGCATAGGACGCACTGACGCCGAAGATCAACACGGGAATGGCAAGCGGAAGTACGAGGATGGACACGAGCAGGCCACCGCGCGGAAGCGCCACGGCCACAGCTGCACCTGCCGCACCGATAAACGTGATGGCGGGCGAACCGACGAGCAGGGTCAGCATCACCGCCCCGATCGCGATCTCGTTCATGTTCATGAAAAGGCCAAGCAGGGGCGAGGCAATGACGAGCGGCAGGCTCGTCGCAGTCCAATGCGCCAGACACTTGACGATGACCGTTAAGACCAGTGGCGACTCCTGCATCAGCATCAGATCCAGCGACCCGTCGTCCCGCTCGGCCTGGAAAAGGCGGTCGAGCCCGAGCAATGCTGACAAAAGGGCGCCGATCCAGACGATGGCGGGTCCGATACGCGAAAGCAGGTTGAGATCAGGTCCGACACCGAACGGGATGACGGCAACGACGGTCATGAAGAACAGGACGCCGATCAACGCGCCACCACCGGCCCTGACGGAAAGCTTGAGGTCACGTAGGAAGAGCGCCATCATTGCCAAACACCTCCGGGGGCGCCGGAGAACCCCGTCATCTTCAGTTCGCAGGCGGCGTTGAGGCCAAGCGGTTGGTGCGTCGCTGCGATCGCGATCCCGCCGGCTGCAAGATGATCGTGGACCAGACCGGCAAACATACGGTCAGCGCTTGCGTCCAGGGCCGCGGTCGGTTCGTCGAGAATCCAGACCGGACGGTAGGCCACCAGCAGCTTCGCCATCGCGAAGCGCCGTTGCTGGCCGGCCGAAAGGTAGCCGAAGGGAAGATGCGTGATGCCCTCGAGGCCCACCGCATGGGCAGCATCCTCTACGGACGCGCCATTACCCCCGCTGAAGTCACCGAGGAATTGCTTCCAGAAGACGAGGTTCTCCGACACCGTCAGCTCATGCTTCATCGCATTGCGGTGGCCGAGATAGTGGCTCGCCTCGCGAGCAGGGCGGCTTTCGTGATCTCCGGCGGCGACAAAATCCACACGGCCTCGCTCGGGTCTCAGCAAACCGGCGAGCACCCTGAGGAGCGTCGATTTTCCCGAACCGTTCCGTCCCGTCAGCACCAGTGCTTCGCCCGCGCCCAGCGTGAAGGAGATGTCTTCGAAAATGAAGTCTTCGCCGCGCTTGGCGGAGAGATTTTCGGCACTCAGCCGCATGTTCCAGCCTTCCAGCGGAGGCCCTTCGGGCCCTGAAAAAAATTTGTAGAAATTCGCCATTCGTTGGTCTGGTACCCTTCTTAGAAATTATCTATAAGACCTGCAACCACGCCAGCGGCCGGCGTGTAGTTCATCCTTGTGCCGAACTTGAAGATTGCCAGGAGCGGTTTTCTCGGGCGGACAGCGGAAATGGTCGCACCCGCATCCTGATGTGCATGAAGTGCATAGGCGTCCGCACGAATGTGTTGGCTATCAGAATAAGCGGGGTTCATATCCGTGTCCAAATCACTCGACAGTTTCAATTGCCGATCCACGATTACCGTGAATGGCAAGGATTACGTCTATTACAGCCTTCCCAAGGCGGAAGCGAACGGCCTCGCAGGCGTCTCGAAGCTCCCTTACTCGATGAAGGTGCTTCTTGAGAACCTGCTGCGCAACGAGGACGGACGTTCAGTCACCAAAGCCGACATCGAAAGTGTCGCCGCCTGGCTCGCCAACAAGGGTCTGACTGAAGCCGAGATCGCTTACCGCCCGGCCCGTGTCCTGATGCAGGACTTCACCGGCGTTCCGGCGGTCGTCGACCTCGCCGCGATGCGTGACGGCATCAAGGCGCTCGGCGGCGATCCGGAGAAGATCAATCCCCTCGTTCCGGTCGACCTTGTCATCGACCACTCGGTTATCGTCGACGAATTCGGCACGCCCCAGGCATTCGCCCGCAACGTCGAGCTCGAATACCAGCGCAACGGGGAGCGCTACCGCTTCCTGAAATGGGGCCAGCAGGCCTTCAAGAATTTCCGCGTCGTTCCTCCGGGCACGGGCATCTGTCACCAGGTGAATTTTGAGTATCTCGGTCAGACCGTCTGGACGAAGGAAGAGGACGGAGAGACGATCGCCTATCCGGACACCTGCGTCGGGACGGATAGCCACACCACGATGATCAACGGTCTCGGCGTGCTGGGCTGGGGCGTCGGTGGTATCGAAGCCGAAGCCGCCATGCTCGGCCAGCCGGTCTCCATGCTTCTGCCTGAGGTCATCGGCTTCAAGCTGACCGGCACGCTGAAGGAAGGTGTCACCGCCACCGACCTCGTGCTGACCGTCGTGCAGATGCTGCGCAAGAAGGGTGTCGTCTCGAAGTTCGTGGAGTTCTTCGGCCCCGGCCTCGACACGCTGCCCGTCGCCGATCGCGCGACCATTGGCAACATGGGCCCGGAATACGGCGCGACCTGCGGCTTCTTCCCGGTCGACTCGGCAACGGTCGGTTATCTCGACATGTCCGGCCGCAGCAAGGATCGTATCGCCCTCGTCGAAGCCTATTCGAAGGCACAGGGCATGTGGCGCGAAGGTGACGGTTCCGATCTCGTCTTCACCGACACACTCGAACTCGACCTTGGTGACGTCGTACCGTCCATGGCCGGCCCGAAGCGTCCGGAAGGCCGCCTGCCGCTCGAAACCATCGCCCCGAACTTCGCAACCGCCCTCGAAGGCGACTACAAGAAGCCGGGCCAGCTCGCCACGCGCTATCAGGTCGAAGGCGAGAACTTCGATCTCGGCCATGGCGACGTCTGCATCGCCGCCATCACCTCCTGCACCAACACGTCGAACCCGAGCGTCCTGATCGCCGCCGGCCTTCTCGCCCGCAACGCCGTTGCCAAGGGCCTGAAGACCAAGCCGTGGGTCAAGACCTCGCTCGCACCAGGATCGCAGGTCGTCGGCGAATACCTTGCCAAGTCCGGCCTGCAGAAGGAACTCGACGCGCTCGGATTCAACCTCGTCGGCTTCGGCTGCACAACCTGCATCGGCAACTCCGGTCCGCTACCGCCGGCGATCTCGAAGACGATCAACGACAAGGGCCTGATCACTGCGGGCGTTTTGTCGGGCAACCGTAACTTCGAAGGCCGCATTTCGCCCGACGTTCAGGCGAACTATCTCGCCTCTCCGCCGCTCGTTGTCGCCTACGCGCTCGCTGGTTCGGTCCAGAAAGACCTGACCAAGGAACCGCTCGGCGAGGACAAGGACGGCAATCCGGTCTACCTCAAGGATATCTGGCCGACCTCTGCCGAGGTGCAGGAGTTCATCCACAAATACGTCACCCGCGAACTCTTCGAATCGAAGTATGCCGACGTATTCAAGGGCGACGCCAACTGGCAGGCCGTGCAGGTTTCGGAAGGCCAGACCTATGCCTGGGACGACAAGTCGACCTACGTTCAGAACCCGCCCTACTTCATCGGCATGAAGAAAACCGGCGAGGGCCTGCACGACATCAAGGGCGCCCGCGTCCTCGGCCTGTTCGGCGACAAGATCACTACCGACCACATCTCCCCGGCCGGTTCGATCAAGGCCGCCTCGCCGGCTGGTGCATATCTGCTCGACAACGGTGTCCAGGTCGCGGACTTCAACCAGTACGGCACGCGCCGCGGCAACCATGAAGTCATGATGCGCGGCACCTTCGCCAACATCCGCATCCGCAACCACATGCTCGGCCCGAACGGCAAGGAAGGTGGCTACACCATCCACTATCCGTCGAAGGAAGAGATGTCGATCTACGACGCGGCCATGAAGTACAAGGACGAGGGCGTTCCGCTCGTCATCTTCGCCGGCGTCGAATACGGCAACGGCTCGTCCCGCGACTGGGCCGCGAAGGGCACCAACTTGCTCGGCGTCAAGGCCGTGATCGCCCAGTCCTTTGAGCGTATCCACCGCTCGAACCTGGTCGGCATGGGCGTCGTTCCCTTCACCTTCGAAGACGGCACGACCTGGGCTTCGCTCAACCTCAAGGGCGACGAAACGGTCACCATCGACGGTCTCGAAGGCGACATCAAACCGCGCGAAACCAAGATCGCCAAGATCACCTATGCCGATGGTTCGGTGAAGGAAGTTCCGCTGCTTTGCCGCATCGATACGCTCGACGAGGTCACTTACATGGAGAACGGCGGCATCCTGCAGACCGTTCTGCGCGATCTCGCCGCCTGACCGCCAAGCCGCTTAAGATTACACGCCGCCGGGACATAGTTCCCGGCGGCTTATACATTGCGAGGCCGGTGCATTTGTTATGATGCACCGGCCTCGTTTGTCATTGGGTGATTGCAACACCGCGATGACGATGCGCAAAGCGGTTGGCCCTAGGCGGCCTGAACTTACGTTCGTAAGAAAGCATAACCCTTTGCGCATTTCGAGGCTTTGTCGAACCGTTGAGAGAGCTTCGCGCTCGCGTATAAGGGAGACAGCAGCCTCATGGCCTATACTAACCGTTTTATCGGCATCGACATATCGAAATCCTCCTTCGACATCTGTGTGCTTCCCGAGGCGCGCTCGGCAAGCTTTTCTAATGATGCCTGTGGGATCGCCGGCTTCCTTGCCTTCGTCGCTCGGCAGGATAACGTCGAGCGCCTTGTTATCGAACCGACTGGCGGCTATGAGCGCCCCGTCGTGGAGGCGCTGCTGGCGGCTCGCCTACCAGTGGCGAAAGTGAATGCCAAACAGATCAGGCAGTTCGCACGCGCCTGCGGCCAGCTCTCCAAGACCGACAGGATCGACGCCTTCATTCTGGCAGATTACGCCAGACGTATGGAAACCAAGGTGCTCACTCTATCTTCGCCAGCACAGACAGCGCTGGTCGATCTGGTCTCGCGCTACAGGCAGTTGTCGCACATGATCGTGCAGGAAAAGAACAGGCGCGAGAAGCTCCGTACCCGCGGCGATGCCCAAGCCAGGGCGTGGATCGAGGAAACTCTGGCATTCCTCCTGCAACAGCGTCAGTCCGTCATCGAGGCCATGGACGCCTGCCTGAAGTCAGACAAGGACCTGGCGGACAAGGCACAAATCCTCACTTCGCTCAAAGGCATCGGATTGCGGACCGCATGCGCCCTGATTGCCGGGCTTCCCGAACTCGGGCTGTTAAACAAAGGCCAGGTCGCAAAGCTGGTCGGCGTTGCGCCAATCAACCGCGACAGTGGACTGATGCGGGGTAAGCGGATGATCACAGGTGGAAGAAAACCGGTACGGGACGCGCTCTATATCGCTGCATTACCGGCGATCCGCTTCGACCCAGCCATGAAAGCCGTGTTCGACCGGTGTCAGTACCGGAGCAATACTCCCCAATAGTGCCGTTTGAATCTTCCCCAGGTGCTGCGGCCGCTGGTCTTCCGGGGCGCGCCCCGGAAGACCAG
>NZ_QPIX01000003.1:226050-444184 GCF_003337715.1 Ciceribacter lividus | reverse complement strand
TTCAACACGGAGGACTGACCAATGAAGACCTACATCGCAGTATTCGCCGCCCTTCTCGCCGCTTCCACTTCCTCGCTGCTTTCCGCGCCTGCCATGGCGAGCGAAGGTTGCTCCACCGTTGCTCAGTGCCTCGGCCATGATTCGTCGTCTGTACGGAGCGACCGTTCGAACGACGACAACGGCATGGGCCATACCGAGCGCAACGAACGCAACGAGCGCAACGGCAATGACGACAACGGCCGCGGCGAGAGCGACCACGGTGCCGGCCATGACGGCGGCAGCGACCACAACGGTGGCAGCGACAACGACGATTGATCCGGACACCCCCGGAGCTGATCAGGGCGGCGGCAACGCCGCCCTTCGCATGTCTGGCATGTCTTTGATATGGCCGCCGACGGGCGATCAAGTGCCTTCGGCGATGCGCGCCACGAGCGCCTCTATTTCGCGATCGGAAAAGACCGCGATGCCGGCCCGTCGCAGAAGTGCCGCTGTCACGCCTGCGCCATCGTGGCGCCGACCTTTCCTTCTTCCACTTTTCTTCCCCTGTCAGCTCACCGTCAGGTACCGGTCAGGCATCCGTCAGTCAGCGTTGAGTATACATGATCCCATATTCAACACGGAGGACTGACCAATGAAGACCTACATCGCAGTATTCGCCGCCCTTCTCGCCGCGTCCACTTCCTCGCTGCTTTCCGCGCCTGCCATGGCGAGCGAAGGTTGCTCCACCGTTGCTCAGTGCCTCGGCCACGATTCCTCGTCCGCACGGAGCGACCGTTCGAACGACGACAACGGCATGGGCCATACCGAACGCAACCGCGAGCGCAACGAACGCAACGAGCGCAACGGCAATGACGACAACGGCCGTGGCGAGAACGACCACGGTGCCGGCCATGACAGCGGCAACGACAGCGACCACGGTGGCGGCCATGACGGCGGCAGCGACCACAACGGTGGCAGCGACAACGACGATTGATCCGGACACCCCGGAGCTGATCAGGGCGGCGGCAACGCCGCCCTTCGTGTTTTTGCCCTGCCTGCAGCACACCGACCGCAGGACGGAACTATTCCATCCCTTCGGCGATGCGCGCCACGAGCGCCTCTATTTCGCGATCGGAAAAGACCGCGATGCCGGCTTGGCGCAAGAGCGCCGCGGTTACCCCAAGGCCCGGATGGCGAACACCGGAAAAGCTTCCGTCATAGATGAAACCCGACCCGCAGGACGGGCTGCCGTCGATCAGGAGCGCGTAGGCACAGCCATTGGCGCGGGCGAAGTCGACGGCCTTCCGTCCACCCTCGACGAACGCTTTCGTGACGTCGCGGCCGGTCTTCTCGATGACCCTTGCGCGCCCCTCGATCACGTCCTCGCCGCTCGCGCCGCCCTCGATCTCGGCCGGGGGGCGCGGCGTCGAAAGTCCGCCCGCCTGTTCCGGGCAGAAGGCGACGAGCCGGCCCTCGGCCTTCCAGCGGTCGATCGCCGGGTGGACGAGCGGCTTGCCCTTGCCGTCGTAGCGGACCGGGCGGCCGAGAAGACAGGCGCTGATGAGGATTTTCGGCACTTTCACTCCTCTTCCCCTTGCGGGCAGCCCGCCGAGAAGGCGAACGTCCTGCGTCAGACCTTCCCCCTCCCCTGAAAAATCTGGCACTTGGCCAAAGCCAAGATGCCGATTTTTTTCCTCTTCCACGAGGGGAGAGGCTAGCCCGAAATCTTCGAGAAGTCGGCGACGGTGCCGGTCGCCTCGCGGATCGCCTTCAGCAGCGCCAGGCGGTTGGCGCGGATCGCGGCATCCTCGTCGTTCACCAGCACGTCGTCGAAGAAGGTGTCGACCGGCGCGCGAAGCTTCGACAGCGCCTGCATGGCGGAGCGGAAGTCTTCCTTCGCCACCGCTTCGGCAGCTTCCGCGGTCGCGACCCTGATCGCGGCGTAGAGCGCCTTTTCCGCGTCGAGCGTCAGCAGCGCATCGGAAACCGCGTCGGCGACGACGGTGCCCTTCTTCTCTTCCGCGGCGAGAAGCTGCGTCGCCCGCTTGGTGCCGGCGAGCAGGTTGATGCCATCCTCGGAGGTGATGAAGGCCGTCAGCGCTTCCGCGCGGCGGGCGACCATCAGCAAGTCGTCGGCTTCGGGGGTGAGCACCGCATCGATGATGTCGTGGCGGGCACCCTGATCACGCAGATAGACCTTCAGGCGGTCGTGGAAGAAGGAAAGGAGGTCAGAATCTCTGGCAACACTCGAAAGCCCGATGCGAATCCCCCGCTCCAGAATGATCCGCACCACACCCAGCGCCGCACGGCGCAGCGCATAGGGGTCCTTCGAGCCGGTCGGCTTTTCGTCGATCGCCCAGAAGCCAGTCAGCGTATCCAGCTTGTCGGCGAGCGCCACCGTGATCGCCACCTTGTCGTCCGGCACGCGGTCGGAGGGCCCCTGTGGCTTGTAGTGATCCTCGATCGCTGCGGCGACGCTCTCGTGCTCGCCTTGCAGCAGCGCATATTTGCGGCCCATGACGCCCTGCAGTTCGGGGAATTCGCCGACCGCCTCGGTGCGCAGGTCGGCTTTCGCCAGCACAACGGCGCGGTCGACGAGGGCGGCATCGGCGCCGACGATCGGCGCCAGTTCCCTGGCGAGCGCCCGGATGCGGGCAACGCGCTCGCCCTGTGTGCCGAGCTTGGCGTGGAAGGTGACGTTCAGCGCATCGAGCTTGGCCATGCGCTGGTCGAGCGGCTTCTTGAGGTCGAGGCCGAATTTCGCGGCAGACGCCTTCAGCGTGTCGAGGTCCGGCAGGTCGCCCTGGTCGCGCTTCCAGAAATGCAGCGCGTCGGAAAGGCGCGCGCGCACGACCTTGCCGTTGCCGTGCATGATCTCCTTGCCGCCGTCCTTCGCCTCGATGTTGGAGACGAGGATGAAATGGTTGGAGAGCACACCCTCCCCTTGAGGGGGAGGGTCGGACCGAAGGGCCGGGGTGGGGTGATCGCTCGCGACCGACGCCGTATCACCCCCACCCGCGCGTTCCGCGCGACCTCCCCCCTCAAGGGGGAGGTGGACGCCATGCGGGCGGGTGACGAAGCACTTCTGATTGGTCTTGATCGTCAGCCGGATGATTTCCGCCGGGATCGAGAGGAAGTCTTCCTCGAAGGTACCGAGCAGCACGTGCGGGTATTCGACGAGGCCGGAGACCTCTTCCAGGAGGTCGGCATCCTCGACCAAGTCGAGGCCGTTCGCAAAGGCGAGGTTGGCGGCATCCTGCACGATGATCTGACGGCGGCGCTCGGCGTCGAGCACAACCTTCGCCTTTTCGAGGCTCGCGACGTAATCGCCGAAGCGCCGGACGGTGATCGCCTCCGGCGCGTGGAAGCGGTGGCCGTAGGTGATGTTGCTTGCCACGATGCCGTCGATCTCGAAGGGGATGACGGCAACTTCATCATTCTCGGTGCCGAAGGTGCAGACGATCGACTGCAGCGGGCGCACCCAGCGCAGGCTTTCGCTGCCCTTGCCCTCGATGCCGCCATAGGACATGCCCCTCGGCATGGATGCGGAACCCGACCGCATCGACTTCGGCCAGGGGAAATCGCGGATGATGCCCGGCATGACCGCGGCGATGATCTCTTCTGCGGGACGGCCGGGCTTCTCGATGAAAGCGACGTAGAAATCGCCCTTCTTCGGATCGCTGACCACCTGCGCCTGAGAGACATCGGAAAGGCCGGCGCCGCGCAGAAAGCCCTCGATCGCCTTTTCCGGCGCGTCGACGCGCGGCCCCTTCTTCTCCTCGCGGACATCGGCGGAGCGGCCGGTGAGCCCGCGGATGTCGAGGGCAAGGCGGCGCGGCGTCCAGTATTCGCGCGCGCCCTCGTAGGTCAGCCCCGCCTCGACCAGCGCGTCGGTCACGAGCTTCTTCAGGTCGCCCGCGGCCTTGCGCTGCATGCGGGCAGGAATTTCCTCGGAGCGGAGTTCAAGCAGAAGATCGGGCATGGAACTGACTTTTTGTTTGTTGCCTGGGTTGCCGCGGACTTAGCAAGCCCGGCGCGAAAAGTCATCCGGCAATACGGGAAATTGCGCGATGTTGCGAGGAGGTTGTCGCCCGGCTATGCGGCACTCATGACGGGGATAGCGGCGATTTCCTCCGCCTTGGCGGCTGCCTCCACCTTGAGGTCATAACTGGTCTGCAGGTTCATCCAGAATTGCGGCGAGGTGTCGAAGAAGCGGGCGAGGCGCAGGGCGGTGTCGGGCGTCAGCGCCGTCTGTTCGGCAACCAGCCGCTCGATGCGCGTGCGCGGAACGTTCAGCTTCTTCGCGAGGGCGCCGGCGCTCATGCCCAAGGGCTGAAGAAACTCGTCCCGCAAGATCTCACCCGGATGAACCGGAGGCAGTGCCACGACCATATCTCTCATCCTTTTTCGCCGGCCTCAATGATAGTCGACGATCTCGACTTTCTCCGCGTTGCCGTTCACCCAGACGAAGCAGATCCGCCATTGGTCGTTGATGCGGATCGAATGCTGCCCCTGCCGATTGCCCTTCAGCGCTTCCAGCCGATTGCCGGGAGGGCTCGCCAGATCGTGCAGGCTGACGGCGTTGTCGATCAATGTCAGCTTGACGACGGCGCGGCGCAGCAGATCGGCCGGAAACCCCTTCGGCGCCTCGCCGGCGGCGATCATCTCGGTCATCGCCGAGGCGTAGGACCTTATCATCGCATCTTCCCGAGTTTCTCATATGTATCACATCATGATACATATCGCAATATGATTCGGCGCGGGACGTCCCCTCACCACCCTCCGCCGCCGCCGCCACCGCCGCCGCCGCCGGAAAAGCCGCCGCCCGAGGAGAAGCCGGAGGACGAGCTCTTGACTGGTTGCGGGATGGTCGAGGCCATGGTGGAGGCCATCGCCGAGGAGAAGCCGCCGATGCGATCGCCGACGCCGCGCGAAAGATCGCCGTGATACCAGGCCGGCTGGTAGCTCGCCGCAGCAGCACCGGCTGCGGCCGAGGCGAGCCAGGTCTCGAAGGTGCGGGTCCATGGCTTTTCGACCCCGAGCGCGACGGCGTAGGGCAGCAGGGTTTCGAAGTGGCTCGGCGACATTACCGGCACGCCCTGCATGTTGAGCCGGTCCTTCTCGGCGAGCGTCATATAGGTGCGCAGGCCCTCGATGCCGTCCATCATCTTGCGGCCGATCGGCGTCGGCGCGCCCATCAGGAAGAAGAAGAGCACGTTGAGCAGCACGATGGCGCCGACGGCGACCACCACTTCCGTCTGGCTCGCATCGGCAAGCTCGAAGACGGCCGTCACGACGACCAGCGAGAAGATGGTGAAGGCGGCGAAACCGATCACCGTCAGCACCACGATCGAGACGATCTTTGAGAGCAGCGAGGAGCTGCGGCTGAAGCCTTTGCCGATCGCCACCCCGAAGGCGCCGAAGAACACCGAGAAGAAGGTCGGGATGAACATCAGCCCGATCGTGTCCTCCTCGAGCGTCCCGAAGACGAAGAGCGCGGCGAGTGCTGCGATGCTGAGCACCACGCCGCCGGCGAAATAGCCGGAATTGGCGCGGTAGTACTTGCCGCGATGCTCCTTCTCGATGGCGCTGCGGAACTTGCGTCCGGCGCTCTCGACCCGCTTTCCGTTCTTCTTGTCGATGGTGAACGTGCTGCCGGCCTCACCGAGTTCCGCAAGCAGGCTCGCCTGCCCGCCCGGAAGCGTCGTCGGCGCGGCCTTGCCGGTGCGCCGCACGACGATCGACTTTTCGAGGTCGTCGAGCTCGACATAGCCGTGGACGGCGAGATCGATCAGCGAGGCGGAGAGCGCCGTCCAGCCCGCGCCGGAAAAGCCCTTGTTGTCGATGTAGTTGACCAGCGCCGGCGAAATGCCCTCCGGCGGGTCCCAGCGCGGCACGATCACGCCTCCGTCCGGGTCGCGTCCGACGGCTAGCCACGAACGCAGGTAATAGGCAAAGACCAGGAAGAGCCCGCCGAAGCCGAGGATCGCGTTGATGTTGTCGCGCAGGAACCACCAGCGTGTCTGTTCGGCCGATGGCGCGGCGACGACGCCTTTCGGCAAAGCGAGGACGATGGTCAATCCCTCCTCAGGGCCGAGCGGGCGGGTCGTCTCGAACTGCAGCCCGCCGCTGCCGGGCACCGCGCGGGCGTTGCTCTCCGTCGAGCCCTGCGGGCCGGTATAGACCGCCGTCTTCGTCGGCTTCGCACCGTCCGGAAGCGAGACCGTGGCGCTCGCCTCCTCGATCGGAAACTGCCAGCCGTTGCCGGTGACGTTCCAGTAGAGCTCGTCATGATCCTCGAAATAGCGGATCTGCCGACCGGTCCTGTAGGTGAAGCGGTAGGTATATTCCCCCGGCGAGAGGAAGACGTCGGCCGAGCCGGCATAGATACGGATACCGCCGGAAATGGTCTCGGTATGGTTCGCCTCGGGCTCGCCGTCGCGTTCGACCGAAAGGAGCTCGAAGTCGACCTTCGTTCGGCGGCCGGCGTCATCGACGGCATAGAGCGGGAAGTCGCGGAAGATGCCGCGCCGGATCTCGTTGCCCTCGGCATTGACGGTGATCGTTTCCGTCACCGTCAGCGTCGCGTCGGCCGCGACCTCGATATCGGCATGGTAGGAGCGGATGACCTCTTCGGCCGCAGCTCCCCTCACGAGGGCCAGCGAGAGGAACATCGTGAAGAGGAGGCCGAAGAGCGTTTTCACGGTCGATTATCCCGCCTTGTATTCGACGCCGAGCGAGGCCAGCGCATCCCAGTAATCGGGATAGGTCTTGGCGACGCAGCCGGGGTCGAGAATGGTGATGCCGGAAATCTTCAGCCCGGCGAGCGCAAAACTCATGGCGATGCGGTGGTCGGCGAAGGTGTCGATCGCCGCCGGCAGGTTCTGGCCCGCAAGCGCCGGATCGGCGAAGACCAGAAGGTCGTCGCCCTCCTCCGTCGCGAGCCCGGGGCGGATATTGTTCAGGCCCGTCGACAGCGCCCGCACCCGGTCACATTCCTTGACGCGGAGGTTGGCGATGCCGGTGAAGCGCACCGGCTTGTCGTTGAAGGCCGCGAGCACCGCGATCGTCGGGATCGCATCCTGCATCTGCGACCCGTCGATCACCGCCGGCATGGACGGGAAGGCGGCGATCACGTCGTGAGCCTTGGCATCCGGCTGGGTGAATGCGCCGGCCGGCGTGCCGATGTCGATTGTCCCACCCGTCAGTACTTCCGCCGCCCAGAGATAGGTGGCGGCCGACGCGTCGGGCTCGATGTGGAAGTCGGTCGCCGTATAGCCGGTCGGCTCGATCCGCCAGGAGGCGGGCGTCGGCTGCTCGACGCGTGCACCGAAGGCGCGCATGGCGGCAAGCGTCAGGTCGATATAGCCGCGCGCGCCGATATCGGCACCGGCCAAGGCGATCTCGAAGGGGGCATCGGCGCAGGCCGCGGCCATCAGCAGCGCAGAGACATACTGGCTCGACAGGCCGGCATCGATCACCACGCGGTTCTCCGCGAAGGCGCCGGTGGCATCGATGGTGACCGGCGGGCAGCCGGTCGGGGCATCGATCGCGACGCCGAGCGAACGGAGTGCATCGACAAGCGGCTTGATCGGACGCTTGCGCATGTGCTCGTCGCCGTCGACCACATAGCGCCCGCGGCCGAGCGCCAGCGCAGCCGTCAGGAAGCGTGTTGCGGTGCCGGCATTGCCGAGGAAGAGCGGCGCGTCCGGCGGCGTCAGCTCGCCGGAACTCGTGACGACGAAGGTCGTCGCATCGGGCTCCTCGACGGTCACGCCCATCGCCCGCAGCGCTTCGGCCATATAGCGGGTGTCGTCGCTCTTCAGCGCGCCGGTGAGACGGCTCGTCCCCTTCGCCAGTCCGGCAAGCAGCAGTGCACGATTGGTGATCGATTTCGAGCCCGGAGGGCTCACCCGTCCGGTGAGCGGATGGCCGGGCGGAATGATGGTCAGTCTGTCTGTGGTCATACGTCTTGTCTCGGTCGCGTTCCGTTTACGGGAACGCTCAACTTAGAACTTCACCGTCGGAACGGCGCGGTCAGCCTCGTTGGCAATCTCGAAATAGGGCTTCTTGGCAAAGCCGAACTGGCCGGCCACCAGATTGGAAGGGAAGCTCTCCACCTTGACGTTCAGGTCGCGCGCGGCACCGTTGTAGTAGCGGCGCGACATCTGGATCTCGCCTTCGATGGTTTCGAGCGAACGCTGCAGTTCCAGGAAGTTCTGGTTGGCCTTGAGGTCCGGATAGGCTTCCGCGAGCGCGATCACGCGACCGAGCGCCTGGCCGAGCAGGCCTTCGGCGACCGCACGCCCCTCGACGTCACCGGCGGGCACGGCCTGCGCCTTGTTGCGCAGCGCGACGACTTCCTCGAGCGTCGACTTCTCATGGCCGGCATAGCCCTTGACCGTCTCGATGAGGTTCGGGATGAGGTCGGCACGACGCTTCAGTTGCACGTCGATGCCGGACCAGGCCTCCTCGGCCATCTGCCGGGACTTGACGAGGCCGTTGTAGATGAAAACCACGTAAAGAACGAGGGCGGCAAGTATCGCGAGAATAGTAAACATCTTCCATGCTCCGGCGAAGGCGAACAATGCCGGACCTTATGCGTCCCGGCGCGGAAAGTCACCAGCCATTCTAGGGCCTTGCGACCGGTGTCATCGAGAATCTGCGCGATCCCCGTCCGGCCGACCCCATGCCCGTTCGCGGCTGGAAAGATCGGCAAGGGCGATCTCCTGCCCGGGGCGGATCGCCCGCAGGAAGCCGTCGCAGGCAAGCAGCAGCAGGAGCTTGCCGGCGCCTCCGGCGGCGGCGAGATGCAAGGCCGTCCGTGCGCTCGCCATATCGATCGGCGCGGACCCGGAGATATCGAAACTGGCGGCATCCAACCCGAACGAGACCAGCGCAAGCGTGACGATCAAGGCGGGAATCCACGGAAACGCGTCCGTCGACCGTCCCTCTTCCCGCGCAAAGACGTTACCGAGGTCGCTCATCGTATAGACCGGCATCCAGAGGCTGACGATCGGCACCAGAAAGCCGGCGACCGCCACCCACGGCGCGTAGCGCACGCTGCCAGGCGAAATACGCTCGGCAAGGACGGCGGAAAGCCAGATCAGCCGGAGCCAGACGATCAGCAGCACGGCGCCCAGCAGGATCACCGTGATGTCCCACCAGATCTCGATCTGAAACCAGGCCTGTACGGCTGGGCTGTCGATGCCCGCGGTGACCCGCGAGCCGGTGCGTTCGACCACGTAGCTCGCAAACGCAAGGTAGAGATAGGAGACGACCTTGACGGCGATCAGCACGCCGGTGGCGAGGGCAAGCCACTCCCAGAGGCGGCGCGCCCGGTTGAGCCGCCGGGCAAAGGCAGGAGCCGGAAGGGACCGGCTCGTCGTCACGCGGCCTTGCCGAGATTGGCCCCGCCGGCATCTGTCAGCAGGAAGGCTTCGCCGCAGGCCTTCGCGAGGGTGCGCACCCTGAGGATGTAGCTCTGGCGCTCGGTCACCGAGATCACGCCGCGGGCATCCAGCAGGTTGAAGACGTGGCTCGCCTTGATGCACTGGTCGTAGGCAGGAAAGACGCATTTGTGCAGGCGCTGGTTGTCGCTCTCGCCCGGCGCGCCGGCGGCGAGAAGCGCCTGGCATTCCTTTTCCGCGTCTTCGAAATGGCGGTGCAGCATTTCGGTGTTGGCGTATTCGAAATTGTGCCTCGAATACTCCTGCTCGGCCTGCAGGAAGACGTCGCCGTAGGAGATCTTCTCCTCGCCTTCACGTCCGTTGAAGTTGAGATCATAGACGTTGTCGACGCCCTGCACATACATGGCGAGGCGCTCGAGGCCGTAGGTGAGTTCGCCGGCGACCGGCGAGCACTCGATGCCGCAGACCTGCTGGAAATAGGTGAACTGCGAGACTTCCATGCCGTCGCACCAGCACTCCCAGCCGAGACCCCAGGCACCGAGGGTGGGGCTTTCCCAGTCGTCCTCGACGAAGCGGATGTCGTGCAGCAGCGGATCGAGCCCGATCGCCTTCAGGGAGCCGAGATAGAGCTCCTGCAGGTTGGACGGGTTCGGCTTCAGGATCACCTGGTACTGGTAGTAGTGCTGCAGGCGGTTCGGGTTTTCGCCGTAGCGGCCGTCGGAGGGGCGGCGAGAAGGCTGGACATAGGCCGCCTTCCACGGCTTCGGACCGAGCGCGCGGAGCGTCGTCGCCGGATGGAAGGTGCCGGCGCCGACTTCCATGTCATACGGCTGCAGAACGGCACAGCCCTTGTCGGCCCAGTAGTTATGCAGCGTCAGGATGAGCGCCTGGAACGAGCGCTTGGGGTCCATGTGGGGCGCGAGGCTTGCTTGAGACATGACGGGGCCGGCCTTCTGATCGGAGAACTGGCGGTGAGGTGCCACAAGCCTTCCCATCGGTCAAGCACGACACGGCAGAAGGCCCGTCAGCCTCCACCTTCATCACAGGCTGCCGGGCATGGCGCAGGAGTGCGTTCGATGCGGCTATTGACTTCGATCAAAGCCGATGAGCGCCGACGCATTAATGAGAGATATCCGGAGGTTCCTGTCATGATCAATGTCTTTATCGGTTACGATCCGCGCGAGGCGATCGCCTATCATGTCTGCGCCAACAGCATGATCCGCCATTCCAGCGAGGTCATTTCATTTACGCCGCTGGCACTCAACAATCTCAAGACCTACACCGAAACCCACAGCGACGGCTCCAATCAGTTCATCTACAGCCGTTTCCTGCTGCCGCATCTGATGAACTACGCGGGCTGGGCCCTGTTCGTGGACGGCGACATGCTGGTGCGCGACGATCTCGCAAAGCTCTGGGCATTGCGTGACGAGTCCAAGGCGGTCATGTGTGTCCATCACGACTACAAGACCAAGGCGACGACCAAATATCTCGGCTCGGCAAACGCCGACTATCCGCGCAAGAACTGGTCGAGCGTCGTCCTCTGGAACTGCGGCCATCCGGCCAACAAGGTCGTCACGCCGGACTTCGTGATGAATGCGACCGGCGCGCAACTGCATCGCTTTACCTGGCTTTCCGACGACCTTATCGGCGAGATCCCGAAGGTCTGGAACTGGCTACCCGACGAATTCGGGCCCAACCCCGAGGCAAAGCTCCTGCACTGGACGCTAGGGACGCCCTGCTTCCACGAATACGCAACCGCGCCGATGGCCGGCGAGTGGCACCGCGAGAAGCTGCTTGTCGACTACAGCCTGCAGCGCGTCGTCAACGGCCCCTTCGAGGATGAGATCGCAACGCCCTACAAGAAGGACGCGGCGCAATAGACACGTGCCGGATGGAGGAAGCGCGAAAGCTGGACATAGGCCGCCTTCCACGGCTTCGGACCGAGCGCGCGAAGCGTCGTCGCCGGATGGAAGGTGCCGGCGCCGACTTCCATGTCGTAGGGCTGCAGACCGGTCGGTCGGGCCAAGAGTCTGCGCCGCGGCGAGGTCAGCCCGTCGCGCCCCGTTCGATCGATTGCAGCAGCGAGACCGCCTGATCCCGCAGCCCTTCACGGAAACCCATCTGCGCGCGAACGATCGCGCCTTCGATGACGATCATCGCCTCGCCGGCGACGCGCCCGGGCGCTGAGAAGCCGAGACGGGCGGCGATGTCCTGCACATACGCCTCCAGCTCGAGTTTGTGGCGCATGGCGCCCTCGAATTCTTGCCCGAACTCCGCGACGGTGTTGATGAAGGCGCAGCCGCGAAAATCCGGCTCGGCGAACCATTCGTCGAGCGCGAAGGCGAGCGCGGTAAGTCCACGCTCGCCGAGATGCCCTTCCACCCGACCGCTGAACATCACCATCCAGGCCTCGTGACGCGCGGTGAGGAAGGCTCGCACCAGATCGTCCTTGGACGGGAAGTTGTTGTAGAACGACATCTTGGCAACGCCGGCTTCGGCGATGATCGTGTCGATGCCGGTGGCACGGATGCCATTCCGGTAGAACAGGCGCTTTGCCGCTTCCAGGATCCGCTCCCGCGCAGGCACCACCGATTTCGTCTTCGCTTTTGTCATAAGCCGTTCTTGACAGACAGATCTGTGCAGGTCAAGCTAATAGACAGACCTGTCTATCTATAAAAAGGAACCATCATGTCGAACCAACGCCCTCCCCTCCCGCCCTTCGATGAGGAAACCGCGCGCCAGAAGGTCAGAGCTGCCGAAGATGCGTGGAACAGCCGCGATCCCGAACGCGTCTCGCTCGCCTATAGCCTCGACAGCCGCTGGCGCAACCGCGCCGACTTCCTGACCGGTCGCGCGGACATCGTGGCCTTTCTCACGCGGAAATGGATACGCGAACTCGACTACCGGCTGATCAAGGAAATCTGGGCCTTCCGGGAGAACCGCATTGCGGTGCGCTTCGCCTATGAATGGCACGACGACGCACGGAACTGGTATCGCTCCTACGGCAACGAGAACTGGCAGTTCGATGCGGACGGGCTGATGACCCACCGTCATGCATCGATCAACGATCTCCCGATCAAGGAAGCCGACCGCCTGTTTCACTGGCCGCTCGGACAGAGGCCGGACGACCATCCGTCGCTGTCCGATCTCGGACTGTAAGGGGCGACGCCCCTATTCCCCTTCCCGCTTGACGCGGTACTCGCCGGTTTCAGGATCCTTGACCAGCGTCCCCGTGGCGCCGGTCTCGCGCTCGCGCTCCGCCTGCTTCGAGCGGGCGGAGAGCTTTTCCGCATCCGCGACGAAGCGGCGGTAGAGCAGCATTCCGCCGCCGACCAGCAGAAGCAGGAGGATCAACTGCGCCATGCGTTCGGTTCCCGTATCGTGTCGCGGCCTCAGAGGCCGTAGCGACCCCACAATGCCTTTTCTTCCAGCACTTCGGCAAGCCCACCGACGGCGGCTGCGGCGATCTGTTCCGCATCCGGCGCGGCGAAGGCCGAAACGCCCGGAAGCCGCCGGCCGAAGAAATCCTTCGCGCCGCTGATGAGTTCCAGCTTCGCATCCTTGCCGTAGCGGCGCTTGATATCCTCGCGCATACCGCCGAGGCGGTCGACGAGACCGAGTTCCAGACCGCGGCGGCCCGTCCAGAAGAGCCCGGAGAAGATGCCCGACTCGTCCGCGAGGCGGCTTTCGCGGCGCGCCTTCACCATGTCGATGAAGATGGTGTGGATCTCCACCTGCAGGCTTTTGAGGTATTCGATGTCGCTTTCCTTCTCCGGCTGGAACGGATCGAGGATCACCTTGTTCTCGCCGGCGGTATAGACGCGGCGCTCGACACCGATCTTCTTCAGAAGTTCAGGGAAACCGAAGCCGCCGGACACGACGCCGATCGAACCGACGATCGAGGACGGGTCGGCGACGATCTCGTCGCCGGCAAGGGCGATCATGTAGCCGCCGGAGGCTGCGACATCCTCAACATAGACGAGCACCGTCTTGCCCTTCTCCTCGGCCAGCGCCCGAATGCGCTCGAAGATCATCCGCGACTGGACGGGCGAGCCGCCCGGCGAATTGACGGCAATGGCGACGGCCGGCGCATCCTTCCTGGAAAACGCCTTTTCGAGCATCGGCGCCACACTTGCGAGATTGAGCGCCGGCTTGAACCTGGAACCGCCTGCGGCGATCGCCCCGTGCAGGCGGACGACCGGGATCACCGTTCCCTTCTTGCGGAACCGTTTCGGCAACAGGCGATCGAGAAAATTCGGCATCGGGCAGCCCTTCATATACGCTTACAAATCGTCAGGCCGTCCATGTAAGTCTTCCGATGAAAAACAACAATGGCCCGGCTCCCGCCGCCCCTTGTCAGGCTTCGATTGGCTCATTAGGTTCTTGCAAATTAGTCTCAATCAAAGAATTGACGCATGGCAAGAAGGAAACGGGATGACTGAAACGGCAGCGCGACCGACGCAGTCGCCCGGATGGCGTAGCGAGCGCGGCGAACCGGCGCTTTCGGAGATCCACGGCTCGATCGAAGTCCGCAGCAGCCGGCCGTTCTGGCGGCGGGCACTCGCGTTCCTCGGTCCCGGATACCTGGTCGCGGTCGGCTACATGGATCCGGGCAACTGGGCAACATCCCTTTCCGGCGGCGCCCGCTACGGCTACACGCTGCTGGTGGTCGTCCTCCTCTCCAGCGTCATGGCGATGTTCCTGCAATCGCTGGCCGCGCGGCTCGCCATCGCCACCGACCGCGACCTTGCGCGCGCCTGCCGCGACTCCTATCCACGATGGGTATCCCACAGTCTGTGGGTCCTCGCCGAGATCGCCATCATCGCCACGGACCTCGCCGAGGTGATCGGCACCGCGATCGGCCTCAAGCTCATCTTCGGCATGCCGATCGAGATCGGCGTCGTCGTGACGGCGAGCGACGTCTTCCTGGTCCTCTTGCTTCAGCGGCTCGGCTTCCGGTGGGTCGAAGCCTTCGTCATCACGCTCACCGCCGTCATCGGAGCGAGCTTCGCCATCCAGCTCTGGCTCGCCGAACCGGATGTCGGTGCGGTCGCCCGCGGTTTGCTGCCCTCCGCGCAGATCGTCGCCGATCCGCAGATGCTCTATATCGCCATCGGCATTCTCGGCGCGACCGTCATGCCGCACAATCTCTATCTCCACTCCGGGATCGTGCAGACACGCAAATACGATTCGAGCCCGAAAGGCCGGCGCGAGGCGCTCTCCTTCGCCACCATCGATTCCACGCTGGCGCTGTTCTTCGCGCTCCTCGTCAATGCGGCGATCCTCATCCTCTCCGCGGCCGCCTTCCACACCTCCGGCAATTTCGGGATCGCCGAACTCGGCGACGCGCATGCACTGCTCGCCCCGCTCCTCGGGTCGACCGTGGCGCCTCTCCTCTTCGGCATCGCGCTTCTGTGCAGTGGCCTCAACTCGACGGCGACGGCGACGCTCGCCGGCCAGATCGTCATGGAAGGCTTCGTGCGGATGCGGCTGAAGCCGTGGATCCGAAGACTCGCCACCCGTGCACTGGCGATCGTGCCGGCGGCGTTCGTCGCCATCTGGTACGGCGAGCGCGGCACCGGCGAGCTGCTGATCCTGAGCCAGGTCGTGCTCAGCCTGCAATTGCCGTTCGCCGTCTTCCCGCTGGTGCTGATCACGGCCAACCGGCGCAAGATGGGCGAACTCGTGGCGCCCCGCTGGCTGACCATGGTCGCGCTGGCGATGGCGTTCCTCATCACCGTGCTGAACCTGAAGCTCGCCTCCGACTTCCTCATCGGGTGAGGACCGGCTCTAGTCCTTGCGCGGGTAAGCCCTGCGGCCGTTGTTCAGGTCGTCGACATAGGCCGCGAAGGCGTGGCTCTCAGGATCGTCGTGCATGAGGAGCGGCGAGCGGAACGCAAGGCGTGCCCGCGATCCCTTGATCGCCGTGACCAGGATCCGCACTGCATTCTCGCCGGTGCGTGGATAGACCGGCGTGATTTCGATGCCGCCGAAGCGACGGCCGCAGGCATCGATGATCTCGGCAACCGATTCCGGACGGGCGATCAGCGATAACTGCCCGCCGGGCACCATGATCGCACCGGCCGTGCGAATCCAGGCTTCGAAGAGCCCGCCGGTCATGGCATGGGCCTCTGCCTTCAAGGCGTCCGGCGTACGGCGGTCGCGCCCGTCGTTGAAGGGCGGGTTCATGATGACGTGGTGGAAGCTGTCGTCGGCAAGGCCCGCCGCGACCCTCGCCCTTCCCGCCAGCGTGACGTCGGCCTCGACGAGGTCGACGCGCGGGGAAATCGAGGCATTTTCCGGCAGCGCGAGGCTCTTTGCGGCATAGGCGAGCATTTCCGCCGAACGTTCGACGAGCGTGACCCGCGCCTCCGCAAGCCGGGCGGCGACCGCAAGGCCCGCGGCGCCGGCGCCGGCGCCGAGGTCGGCAAGCCGGAACGGGCCGGCATGATCGACCAAGGATGCCAGCAGCATCGCATCCATGCCTGCGCGATGGCCGCGTCCCTTCGGCTGCACGAGATGAAAGCGGCCGCGATGGAAGGCGTCGACGGTTTCGATCACCTCTGTGGCAACCGTCATCGGATCAATCCTTCTCTTCGCGCAGCTCGTCTGCGAGACCGGCGCCGACGAGGATCTCACGCGCCTCGTCCGCCCTGCCCTCCTCGACCAGCAGCCGGCGCGGCAGCATGCCGAGCGATCCTTCGAGCACGCTCATCGACTGGTCAGCGACCATGCAGGTGATTCCGGCATCCTTCATCAGGCTTTCGGCGAAGGACAGCAGGACCGGATCGTTGCTACGGATCATCTCGTACATTTTGCTAAAAAACCTCGCCGATTAGAGCGCGTGGGGCCATTTCGCCTCTTGCCGTCGCAGGCGCCACTTTTTATGGTCGGCCAGCTTTGAAACAGGAGTCCGGTGCGTTGGGCGTAGTCATACCGCTTGAGGAAAGCAAAAACAAACAGGCGTCCGTCAAGCCGCTGGTCGACCTCACCAAGGCCGGCATGGAACGGGTCAACCAGTTGATCCTCTCGAAGGCCGGTTCCGACGTACAGATGATTCCCGAAGTCGCAAACCACCTGATCTCGTCCGGTGGAAAGCGTCTGCGCCCGATGCTGACGCTCGCCTCCGCGGCGATGTTCGATTATGCCGGCGACGGCGACGTAAAGCTCGCGACCAGCGTCGAATTCATGCACACGGCAACGCTGCTGCACGACGACGTGGTCGACGAGAGTGACCTGCGCCGCGGAAAGTCCACGGCGCGCATGATCTGGGGGAACCAGGCGAGCGTGCTCGTCGGCGACTTCCTGCTCGGACAGGCCTTCCGCATGATGGTCGAGGTCGGCTCGCTGGAAGCCCTCGACGTGCTCTCCGCCGCAGCATCGATCATCGCCGAGGGCGAGGTGCTGCAGCTTTCCGTCGCCAAGAACATGGAGACGACCGAAGACGACTATCTCCAGGTGATCCGTGCCAAGACGGCGGCGCTCTTTGCGGCCGCGGCCGAAGTCGGCCCGATCATCGCCGGTGCCGACCGTGCGGGCCGAAACGCGCTGAAATCCTACGGCATGAATCTCGGCCTCGCCTTCCAGCTCGTCGACGACGCGCTCGACTACGGCGGCAAGGCCTCCGAACTCGGCAAGAACGTCGGTGACGATTTCCGCGAGGGCAAGATCACCCTGCCGGTCATCCTCGCCTACCGTCGCGGCACGCAGTCGGAACGCGAGTTCTGGCGCGAGGCGATCGAGGGCGGACAGAACGACGATGCGCGTCTCGAAAAGGCGCTCGGCCTCATTTCCAAGTACGGCGGCCTCAACGACACCATCACGCGCGCCCTGCACTACGGCACGATCGCCCGTGACGCTCTGGCGCCGCTGCCGGACACCGCATGGAAATCGGCACTGCTCGACGTGATCGATTTCTGCATCGCACGGGTCAACTGACGGGCGACCGGCATTGCCTTGCGGCTCTGCTCCAAAAAAGCCATTCTGTGCGTGAATCGTCTCGACGGATGACAGTTTTCGGCCGGATCGTTCCGGCTATCTTTGTTGAAAGGCTCGTTCATGCGGCAAAGTCTTGCCCTTCGTCTCATTTCCGGGACCGCCGTTGCGCTCCTGCTGTCGCTGTCGCCCGGTATGGTCGCGAACGCGCAGACGGAACCCGCTCCCGCTGCCGAGGGGGAGACATTCGATCCCGGTATCGTCGACACCTTCTCCGGCGCGTTCCTCGCGGGTCGGGTGGCCGACGCGGAACGGGACTATGACGTCGCCATCCCGCTCTACAAGAAGGCACTCGCACTCGCTCCCGGCGACGTCGAGATCCGTGAACGGCTGATGATCGCGCTGTTCATGAACGGCGATTTCGACGAGGGCGTGAAATTCGCCAACGACCTGAAGAACGACGTTGCCGTCGAACGGGTGACGACGGTCGCCCGCGGCCTCGACGCGATCCGCAGCCGCGAATTCACCACCGCGGAAAAAATCCTGAAATACCAGGGTCCGAACGATCTGGACCGGCTGATGAATTCGCTTCTGGTCGCCTGGACGAAGGTCGGCGCCGGCGAGGGCAAGAAGGCGCTCGCCATGGTGGAAGGCCTCGAAGGCCCCGACTGGTACGGCATCTTCAAGCGCTACAATGCCGGCGTGATCGCGCTCCTGACCGGGGATACCGACGCCGCGCGGCGCAACCTCAACGAGGCGGTGACCGACCGCGAGGGTGGTGCCACCGCGCCCGACACCTTCGTCCGGGCGGTCATGTCGCTCGCGGCACTCGAAGCCAAGCAGGGCAACAAGCAGAAGGCGCTCGACGCGATCGCCGCCGGTGACGCTCTCGTCGGGAATTTCGCGCCCTTCAAGGCGCTGCGCGACCATATCTCCAAGGGAGAGCCCATCGAACCGGTGGTGACGAACGCCACCGAAGGTGCGGCTGGCGTTCTCTTTTCGATCGGCGGCGCACTGAACCGCGACGGCGCCGAGGAGACGGTGACGCTTTACCTGCAGCTCGCGCATGCGCTGGAGCCGAAGAGCGCCGACACGCTGATCCTGCTCGGCGGCCTCGCCGAAAAGCTCGAACGGCCGGAACGGGCGATCGGCTTTTACCGCCAGGTCCCGGAAACCTCGCCGATGCGGCGGATCTCCGAACTGCAGCTCGGCCTGACGCTCGCCGAGACCGGCAAGGTGGACGAGGCACGCAAGCACTTGAAGTCGCTGATCGATTCCGATCCGAGCGACATCCGCAGCTATCTCGCCTACGGCAGCGTGCTTTCCGAAGCGAAGGACTACGCCGCCATGGCCGACAATTACGACAAGGCGGTCGCGGCGATCGGCCCGAAGCCCGGCCGCGGCGACTGGTCGGTCTTCTTCCAGCGCGGCATCGCCTATGAGCGGCTGAAACAGTGGGAGAAGGCGGAGCCCAATTTCCGCAAGGCGCTCGAGCTCAACCCTGACCAGCCGCAGGTGCTCAACTATCTCGGCTACTCCTGGGTCGACATGAACCGCAATCTCGGCGAAGGCCTCGAGATGATCCGCAAGGCGGTCGATCTCAGGCCTGACGACGGCTACATCGTCGATTCGCTCGGCTGGGCCTATTTCCGCATGAGCCGGTTCGACGAGGCGGTGACCGAGCTGGAGCGGGCGGCCGAACTGAAGGCCGGCGACGCAACGATCAACGACCATCTCGGCGACGCCTACTGGCGCGTCGGGCGCAAGCTCGAAGCCACCTACCAGTGGAAGCGGGCGCTCGCCTCCAATCCGGAAAAGGACCAGATCGCCAAGATCCAGGCGAAGATCGACAAGGGCTTGCCGCCCCTCGCCGAGGACGCGGCGAAGGCAGCCCCGGAAGCCGATCCCGAACCGCCGCGGACGGAAACCGACAAGAAGTCGTAATCCATGCCGTCCGCCGGACCTGTGATCTCCGCCGGGATCGTCGAAAAGGCCCCGGCCAAGATCAACCTCGCGCTGCACGTCACCGGGCGGCGCGATGACGGCTACCACCTGCTCGACAGCATCGTGACCTTTGCCGAAGCGGGCGACCTGCTGACCGTTGCCGCCGCATGCGAGGATAGTCTTGCGCTCTCCGGCCGCTTCGGTGCGACGCTTGCTGCCGATCCGAAAGGAACAGGCGACAATCTCGTCACGAAGGCGCGCGACCTCCTGCGAGAGGCGTTGCGGGCCCGCGGCCTGCAAACCCCTCCCGTCGCGATCGCTCTCGAAAAGAACCTGCCGATCGCTTCCGGCATCGGCGGCGGCTCGGCGGACGCAGCGGCGACGCTGCGCGGCCTTCTCCGGCTGTGGGATGCGGAGCTGCCGGCGGACGAACTGGCGACGATCGCGCTGCGTCTCGGGGCGGACGTTCCGATGTGCCTGAAGTCGCGGCCGCTTCGCGCGGGCGGCGTCGGCGAGGCGATCACGCCCCTTCCCGCAATGCCGTCCTTCGCAATGGTGCTCGCCAATCCGCTGAAAGCGGTCTCGACGCCGGAGGTCTTCCGCCGGCTCGACAGGAGGGACAATCCGCCGATTTCCTCGCCGTCGCAGGTCGCGGACCGCGAAGCCTGGATCGCGTGGCTCTCCACGCTCCGCAACGATCTCGAAGCGCCGGCGCGCGCGCTTATTCCCGAGATCGGCACGCTTTGCGACATGCTCGCGGAGAGTGGCGCCGATCTCGTCCGGATGTCCGGCTCGGGGGCAACCTGCTTCGGCCTCTACGGCGATTATGCCGCGGCCGAAGCCGCCGTCCGCCACCTTTCGCAGCAGCGGCCGCACTGGTACCTTGCTGCGACTAGGACCTTTGCAGGAGAGACTTCATGACCCGGCTCGACGAGACGCGCCCCTTCATCCCCGTCGGGATCGCGGTCCTCACGGTTTCGGATACGCGCACGCTGGCCGATGACAAGTCGGGCGACACGCTCGTTTCGCGGATCACCGAGGCCGGCCACCGGCTGGTCGACCGGGCAATCGTCCCCGACGACCGCGACCGTATCTACAACCAGGTGCAGGCCTGGACGCTGTCGCAGGAGATCGACGTCGTCATCACCACGGGCGGAACCGGCTTCACCGGCCGCGACGTGACGCCGGAGGCGCTGGAACCGCTGTTCGAGAAGCGGATGGACGGCTTCTCCGAGGTCTTCCACCGGCTCTCCTACGACAAGATCGGCACCTCGACCATCCAGTCGCGGGCGACCGGCGGCGTTGCCAACGCCACCTATGTCTTCGTGCTGCCCGGTTCGCCCGGCGCCTGCAAGGATGCCTGGGACGGCATCCTGAAATGGCAGCTCGACTACCGCCACATGCCCTGCAATTTTGTGGAAATCATGCCACGGCTCGACGAGCACCTGCGTCGCGGCGGCTGACGCCGGGGAGATTCCCGCAACACGCCATAGATCGATTTCTTAACGGCCACCGCCTTATCCTTCCGGCGCCCGACATTTCGCCCACGCCGGTCGAGGCATCCGCTATTCGCGCCCCAAGGAGAAGAGCCGATGAAAGTTGCCGTGAATGCCCGCGCCACGGATTTCAAGATCGGCGGCCAGCAGCGTGCCGCGATGGAAGTGCTGAAGCGCGTCCCTTCCGTCAATAGGGTGACGCCCGGGAAGCCGCTCGGAGGAATGAAAGGCCACCTTTGGGAACAGGCGGCGTTGCCGCTGAGGACGATGGGGCAACTGCTCTGGTCGCCTTCGGCTACGGGGCCGGTGATCAAACACAATCAAGTCGTGACACTGCACGACACGGCATTTCTCGACCTGCCGCAATTCTTCGCGCCGAAGTTCGTGGCCTTCTACGAGCGGCTGCTGCCGATGCTGGTCAAGCGGGTCGCCAAGGTGGTCACGGTCTCGCAGTTCTCGCGCCACAGGATCGCGGCGACGCTCGGCCTCGACGCCGAGCGCATCACGGTGATCGAAAACGGCGTGAGCACGCAGTTCCGGCCCTACTGCGCCGATGACATCGCCAGGACCCGCATCGCGCTCGAACTGCCGGAACGATACATTCTGTTGCAGGCGACCGCCGACAAGCGCAAGAATCTCACCCGTGCCCTGCTCGCCTGGGACGAGGCGCAGAAATCGCTACCTCACGAGATCGAGCTTGTGGTTTCCGGCAATCCCGACCGCAGCCACGTCTTCGGCACTCCGGAGGCCCTGCCCGAGACTGGCCGTACCCGTTTCATAGGCTATGTCGACGAGGCCCACATGGGACCGTTGATGGCGGGCGCGGAAGTATTCCTCTTTCCGTCGCTTTATGAAGGCTTCGGCATTCCGATCGTCGAGGCGATGAGTTGCCGCACGCCGGTGCTGACTTCGGCAGCGACGGCGACCAAGGAGATCGCGGAGGACGCGGCCCTCTTGGTCGATCCCTACTCGAGCGAAGACATCGCGCGTGGAATCGTCACGCTCGCAAGCGACGCCGCCCTGCGCGAGAGCCTCGTCGGACGCGGCATCGGCGTCGCCGCGAAATATTCGTGGGATACGGTGGCGCTCAAGTACAGGCGCCTGTTCGCGGAACTCGGCGCGACGCTCTGACTACACCTTTCACGCAGTCACACGATTCTGCCTTGCGACCCAAGACGGCACGAGTTCGCTCGACAGCCGTTGCGCCTTCCGGCCGCGGGCGATATGGTCGAGGTCGCCTCCGGCGGTGGCCGCCGCGAGCGCCTCGCCCTTGGTCATCAGCAGGCCCTGCTCCAGGGGCGGGCGACGGCCGATCCGCTTCAAGAACGGCCGGCGGTGAAGACGCGACGCCGAGAACTGTGCCGGCTTGCGGGACGAGGCGACATACTCACAGATCTCCTCGATCCAGCCGTTCTGCGGCCGCGCACCCGGCTCGACCAGCAGAATCCAGTCGCCGCGGGCGGCATTCAGAATCTCCGCCATGCTCCACTGCCTATAAAACCGGCAACCCGCCGCCTCCGCCAATCGCGCCGTTCCGTCGCTCGAACCATGGTCGAGTACGACCACATCGCTGACGAGCCCGTCGATCGCGCCCGCGACGAGTACGGCAAGCGTCTGCGCAAGCTCCGGTTCCTGGTCCCGGCATTCCATAATGACAGTCAACATGGCATGACATTATCGCCTTGCACAAAATATTGCCACTGTGACATTTCGCATTTTTGTTCTTGTAATGTTCTCATTTCCGCGCTAGGAATCTATTCATCGAATGGGGTTCGGACCCCTCTGGAGCCTACAATGAACGAACTGTCTCTTGTGGCGCAGGCTGCCTTCCAGCCTGCCAATACGGCGGATATTGCCGATGCTCTGGTGAACGCCTCGGGCCTTCGGGTCGACATCCAGCGGCGGCGTGGCCGCGGCGCGGGCATGAACCCCGGCGGCAGGTTCGAGCCGACCGAGCGGGTCGCCTACGACGACGGCTGGACGACGCTGGAGGACATGCCGCCGTTCCGGACGGAAGTGCAGGTGGAAAAGCCGCGCACGGCGATCACCCGCAACGAATCCCCCGACATTCCCTTCGATCGTTCGGTGAACCCCTATCGCGGCTGCGAGCATGGGTGCATCTACTGCTTCGCACGTCCGACCCACGCCTATATGGGGCTCTCGGCGGGCTTGGATTTCGAAAGCAAGCTCTTTGCCAAGCCGGACGCCCCGCGACTCCTGGAACGGGAACTCGCCAAGCCCGGCTACAAGCCGCGGACGATCGCGATCGGCACCAATACCGATCCCTACCAGCCGATCGAGCGCGAATGGCGCATCATGCGACAGGTTCTCGAAGTCTTGCAGAAGGCGAATCATCCGGTCGTGATCGTCACCAAGTCGGCGCTGATCACCCGCGACATCGACATCCTCGCGGCGATGGCGGAGAAAGGGCTGGCGAAGGTGGCGATTTCGGTGACGACCCTCGACCGAAAGCTCGCGCGTTCCATGGAGCCGCGCGCTTCCACGCCGACGCGACGGCTCGAGGCAATCCGCAAGCTGTCGGAAGCCGGTATTCCGACGGCCGTGATGATGGCGCCGGTGATCCCGGCGCTCAACGACCACGAGATCGAACGGGTGCTTGATTCCGGCAAGGCCGCGGGCGCGAGCGAGGCAAACTACGTGCTGCTCCGTCTTCCTCTTGAAGTAAGCCCGCTCTTCCGCGACTGGCTGCTGCAGAACTATCCCGACCGCTACCGGCACGTGATGTCGCTGATCCGCTCGATGCGCGGTGGCAAGGACTACGACGCCGAGTTCGGCAAGCGGATGAAGGGCGCCGGCCCCTATGCCTGGCAGATCAGCCGACGCTTCGAGATGGCGACGAAACGGCTGGGGCTCGGACGTCGCAGTATGCAGCTGCGCGACGACCTCTTCGTGCCGCCGAACGGCAGCGGCGTGCAGCTCTCGCTGCTCTGAAACAGTGTCCGGCATGGCGGGAGACCTTCTCGTCGTGCCCTGCCCCGGACGACGCCGCCTCCGCGTCGCCTGGGGCCAGCCATTTGCTTTCCGGCGCGGGTTGCCCCCTATCCCCACGCGCCGGATAAGTCCCCGGAGCCGCACCGGATACGGGACCTAGTGTCCCTTATCCGGGCCGGGGACTTGCAGGAAGTCGGGTCGGCGTGCGATCAGTGCCGCCATGAAGCGTCGCACGCCGCCCGATTCTCCAGGCCTTTTCGCCGACCTGCCAGCCGGACCCGATTTCGAGCTGGAGCGGCTCGCCGTCCGCGAGGGCTATTCCGGCATTGCCGGCACCGACGAGGCGGGCCGCGGACCTTTGGCCGGGCCGGTTGTCGCGGCGGCGGTGATTCTCGACCCTGACAACATTCCGTCCGGTCTCAACGATTCGAAGAAGCTGACCGCCACGCAGCGCGAAGCCCTGTTCGAGACGATCCTCGCCTGCGCGACGGTCTCCATCGCCTCGTCCTGTTCGCGTCACATCGACAGCCGCGACATCCGCAAAGCGAGCCTCGACGCGATGCGGCGGGCCGTCGCGGGGCTCGCGCTGCCGGCCGGCTTCGTGCTCACCGACGGGCGTGACGTGCCGGAGGGGCTTTCCTGCCGTGGCAAGGCCGTCGTCAAGGGCGATGCGCGGTCGTTCTCGATTGCCGCCGCCTCGATCGTCGCCAAGGTCACGCGCGACCGCATGATGGCGCGCGCTGCGGACGTGTTTCCCCATTACGGCTTCGAGGCACATGCCGGTTACGGCACGGAAAAGCACCGTATGGCGATCGCGCTCCACGGCCCCTGCCTTCTGCACCGGATGAGCTTCCGGCCCTTCCGCGTCGACGGCGACGAGGAAACGGAACTCGATGCCGAGATCGCTCTCTGAGCTCGGGGCGCGGCCGGAGCCACGATGCCGTCCTTCAAATTTCGCGCATGAAAAAAGCCGGGACTGAGCCCGGCTTTCCCGATGTCGTATTCGAGTGCCTTACTGAAGGCGGGCCTTGACCTCGCCCACGGCGCCCTTGATCAGGTCGTCCTGGACGGCGGCGTCGACCTTCTTGACGAGGATCGTCTCGGCCGCGGCAACCGCGAGATCGACGGCGGCGGCACGGACGGCGTTGATCGCGTCCGTTTCAGCCTGCTTGATCTTCTGTTCGGAGAGCGCATTGCGGCGCGCCACGAACTCCTCGGTCTTCTGCTTGGCCTCCGCGGTCAGCATGGCGGCCTCGCGCTCGGCGGCAGCGACGATGCTTGCGGCTTCCGCTTCCGCTTCCTTGCGCTTGCGCTGGTATTCGGCCAGCACGTGCTGGGCCTCCTCGCGCAGGCGCTTGGCTTCGGCGAGCTCCCCGCGGATCTTGTCGGCGCGTTCGTCGAGCGACTTGGCGACCATGCCCGGCACCTTGAGATAGATGATCAGGGCAAAGAACAGGACGAGGCCGACGAAGGCGAAGAATGTTGCGTCGAATTGCATGGGATCAGCCCTCCTGCTTGCCGGTGAGCGATGCAACGGCCGACTTGACCTCGGTCTTGGTGACCTTGGCACCGATCAGCTTTTCGACGATGGCGGTCACCGTCTCGCCTGCGATGGCGTCGACTTCGGCGAAGGCTTTCGCCTTGATGTCGGAGATCCGGGCTTCTGCGGCTGCGACCTTGCCGGCGAGTTCCGCCTCGATGGCGGTCCGTTCGGCATCGGCCTTGGCCTTGGCGGCATCACGAGCTTCGGATGCGATCTGTCCGGCTTTTGCCTTCGCAGCGCTGAGCTCCCGTTCGTAGGTCTCGATCGCCGCATCGGCTTCGGACTTCAGGCGGGCAGCCTCGTCAAGGTCCTGGGCGATCCGGTCGTGCCGGTTTTCCAGGATGCCGCCGACGCGCGGCACGATGACCTTCTGCATGAGCATGTAGAAAAGGCCGAACGTGATCACCAGCCACAGAAGCTGTGACGGATAGGTGGTCTGGTCGAATGGCGGGAAAACGCCGCCGCCGTGGCCCGCTTCGGAGGGGACGCCAGTCTCCGTGTGGAGTTCGCCCGTCTGAGGGGCGCCGCCGGTCTCCGTGTGGGTCTGGCCCTCTGCCGGAGCTTCCTCGGCATAGGCGGGGGTCACAAACATGCTCACCTCCAGGTGTACTACGAATGCGAAGGATCACGGCCGCCGCATGGCGTGCCGTGATCCCGAACCTCTGCCGATATCAGACGGCGAACAGGAGGAGGAGAGCGATGAGCAGCGAGAAGATGCCCAGAGCTTCCGTAACGGCGAAGCCGAATACCAGACGGCCGAACTGGCTGTCAGCGGCAGACGGGTTGCGCAGCGCGCCGGACAGGTAGTTGCCGAAGATGTTGCCGAGGCCCAGAGCCGTGCCGGCCATGCCAAAGCAAGCCAAACCTGCGCCGATGAACTTTGCTGCTTCCGCTTCCATGAATGAACTCCTTCGAATGGGTTGTTGCGGCGAATGACTGGCGCCCGAGAGCACCAATGTGGTTATCCTTAGTGCCCGCCCGGGTGAATTGCGTCGTTGAGGTACATGCAAGTCAGCACCGCAAAGACGTAAGCCTGCAGGAAGGCGACGAGGAACTCGAGACCGGTCAACGCGACGGTCATGATCAGCGGCAGGATGGCGCCGCCGATGCCAAGGGCGCCAAGGGTTCCGAGCGAGGCGACGAAGCCCGCGAACACCTTGAGCGTGATGTGGCCTGCCAGCATGTTGGCGAACAGACGCACGGAAAGCGAAATCGGGCGGGACAGGAACGAGATGATTTCGATCGCCACGACCAGCGGGAGAAGCGCACCCGGCACACCGCTCGGGACGAAGAGATTGAGGAAGTGCAGGCCGTGCTTGTAGAAGCCGTAGACCAGCACGGTGCCGATGACGAAGACCGCGAGCGCGAAGGTCACGATGATTTGACTCGTCACGGTGAAGAAGTAGGGCATCATGCCGAGCAGGTTCGCGGTGAGCACGAAGATGAACAGCGAGAAAACCATCGGGAAGAACTTCATGCCGTGGCTGCCGGCACCTTCCCGAAGCATCGAGGCAATGAACTCGTAGGACATCTCGGCGACCGACTGCATGCGGTTCGGGATCAGGCCACGGCTCGAGGTCGAGAAGTAGAGGAAGCCGGACGCGGCAGCGACCGTCGCAACCATGAACAGCGAGGCGTTGGTAAAGGAAAAGTCAATCCCGCCGATCTCGATCGGTACAATCTTCTGAACCAGGAACTGATGGGTCGGATCGTTTGACACCTTCGGGTCTCTTTCGCTCTGGCCCGCCTATGACGGGCATTTCCTTACCTTTGATCTGAACGGCTGTCGCCGTCCTGACGCTCGTTTTTCGCCCGCGCAGCACGATCGGCCGGATGCGGCGCCGAAACCATGCCCGCCGAACGAAGGACGTTCAGTACACCGGCACAGAAACCGAGCAGCAGGAACACGATCATGCCCCACGGTGCCGTGCCGACAAAACGGTCGAAAAGATAGCCGAGAATTGCACCGACGACGATCGCGGAAATGAATTCGCTGGAGAGCTTCATCGCCTGAGCATATCCCTTACGGCTCTGCTCGGCGCTCTTCTCCGCTGCCTCTTCGATCCCCGTATCGCGCTTCCTCTCCGCCAATTCGGCAGCCAGGCGCTTGCGACGCTGTTCCAGACCCTCTCCCCGGTTGTCAGTCATGGTCTCCTCGCCTCCATTTCAGCCTCAGCAGGCCGTTTCGGGCCTGTCACGAATGTAGAAACGGTGGGATTTATACCCTTCCGACCCGTTTTGAAGTCGCGCGCACCATAATTTTAGGTGTCCGCATAGTCAAGGCACTGACGGCGCTTGTTTCACCACAAATTAACGTCGAAAAATCATAGACTTAAGTTGAACGCGACGAATCCGCCCATCATTCCGGCCGGGAATCGCTCCGCGGCGGCCCAAGCCGGCCGCGTCTTCGGGGGGTCAGCTCCACCCGCCGCCGTAGGTGCGGTAGAAGACATGGAGACCGATACGGCCGACCTTCTTCATCGTCTTCGCCCAGGCCGGACGGACGTAAAGCGCGTGATAGTGGGTGGCGGACCCCACCTCCGGCAGCCAGATCTTGCCGGCTGTCACGGCCATGGCGACTTCGCGTGCGACCTTCCAGTGGTACTTCGAATTCACGCGGTCGCGGATATTGTCACAGGCGAAGGAGAACTGGCAGCGGTTGCGCCAGTCCTCGTTCTGGTAGACGACGCCGCAGATGGTATCGGGATAGGCCGGATTGCGCACGCGGTTCAGGATCACCTGAGCGACGGCTGCCTGCCCCTTCACCGACTCGCCGCGCGCCTCGAAATAGATGCCGGAGGCGAGGCACTGCTGTTCGCGGGCGGAGAAGACGGAGGGTGACAGCACCGAGGCGGCCCAGGCATGGTCGTCCGGGCCGATCTCCGGCCGGAAGCGCCCGGCCTCCTGCTTTTCGGTAAGAATGGCATCGAAGGGCGAGACACGGGCAAAGTCCGGCTCGGCCGGCGCATAGGCCGTCGCGAGCACGTCGGCATTGCGGTTGGTAACGAGGTCTGCGAGCATCGACGGTACGGCCGGATCGGTCTTCGGTTCCTTCTTGAAGTAGAAGCTCGCGAGATCGACCTTCTTCGGCTTCGAACGGGCAAAGGCCGTGAGGTCGCCCGGAGCGTCCTTCGGGGAGAACAGGAAACTCGTGCGCTGGAGAATAGAGCCGGCGGTGAAGGCCTTCAGCGGCAGCATCGGCTCGACGGCGACGATGCGGCCCTTCTTGAGGCTGCGGGTTACGCGCGCCTCGTCGGGAAGGCCCTCCTTCCCCTTCGTCCCGCCGTCGATCGCGATCTTGCGGCCGTCGGGGAGCAGGATGCCGGCGTCGGATGTGATCGCCGCCACCTGCGGCGTCTCGCCGAAGCTCAGCTCCGCCTGATGGACCGAACCCGCTGGCGAGGCCGTCAGCACCATCCGCCACTGGCTACCGCCGAAATCGGTTCCGGCGATGAGCCCCGCAAGGTCGGCCCTGGCGGCAACGGAGGGAAAGACCAGCCAGGCGATGACACCGAGCACGGCCGGGGACTTCCATTTTTCGAAGCGGGAAGCGGTTTTGTGGCGAATCTGGCTTGTGGCACGCAAGACCGGAACTCCATACGCGACATCGGTTTACATTAGAGAAACCTCTCATATTAACCTTGATGATCGGTTAATGGCCGGGCCGGGCCCGTGCGACAACGGTGCGAAAGCCCGGCAGAGCCGGGTTTTCGCACGCCACATCTGGCAAAGTCTGCGGTACGGGGCTCAGATGATGACGTGGGCGCCGAGCTCGACCACGCGGTTCGCCGGCAGGCGGAAATAGTCCGATGGGTCGGCAGCGGTGTTGGCGAGCGCGATATAGAGCCGGTCCTGCCAATAGGGCATCCCCGACTTCGCATCCGGCACCAGTTTGCGGCGGCCGAGGTAGAAGGAGGTCGACATGATGTCGAACTTCAGCCCGCCGCGACGCAGGCTCGCGAGCGCCTTGGAGACATTCTGCGTCTCCATGAAGCCGAAACGGATTTCCACACGCGAGAACCGGTCCGAAATCGGCTCCACGACGAAACGCTCGGCTTCGCCCGCCCGCGGACGGCTCACCGTCTTGATCGTCAGGATGATGTTGCGCTCGTGGAGCACGTGGTTGTGCTTCAGATTGTGCAGAAGGGCTGCAGGCGCCGTCTCGGGATCGCTAGTCAGGAAGACGGCAGTGCCGGCGACGGCGACCGGCGGGTGCTCGCTCTTCTCGAGCGAGGTGACGAAGGGCTGGAGCGGCACGTCGGTGTGGCGGGTCTTCGCGAACAGGATCGCCGTGCCGCGCCGCCAGGTCCACATCACGACGGTGAAGCCGGCAGCGAACAGCACCGGCACATAGCCGCCGTCGTGAATCTTGAACATGTTGGCGCCGAGGAAGACCAGCTCGAGGGAGAGCAGCGGCAACAGGACGACGGTGGCGACCAGCCGCGACCAGTTCCACCGGATGCGGACGAATTCGAAGGCCATGATCGTGGTCACGACCATCGCACCGGTGACCGAGATGCCGTAGGCGGTGGCGAGCGCTTCCGAGCTTTCGAAGAGCAGGACGAGGCCGAGCACGCCGATCAGAAGCAACGCATTGACGGAAGGCAGGTAGATCTGGCCGGTATGGGTCTCCGAGGTGAAGAGGATCTGCATCCGCGGCAGGAACCCGAGGTGGATCGCCTGGCGCACCAGCGAGAAGGCGCCGGTGATCACCGCCTGGCTGGCGATGATGGTCGCGGCCGTCGCCAGGATGACCATCGGCAGCAGTGCCCACTCGGGGAACATCAGGAAAAAGGGATCAGACGCCGTTTCGGGATGCTTGAGCACCAGCGCGCCCTGCCCGAGATAGTTCAATACCAGCGCCGGGAAGACGAGCACGAACCAGGCGAGCTGGATCGGCTGACGGCCGAAATGGCCAAGGTCGGCATAAAGGGCTTCCGCCCCCGTGACCGTCAGGAAGACCGCACCGAGCACGACGATACCGAGAAACTGCTCCCGCCAGAGGAAGGTGACGGCATGCCAGGGGTTGAAGGCGGCAAAGATGCCGAGGTCGTCGGAGATGTGCAGCAGCCCGCCGAGCGCCATGGCGACGAACCAGAGCACGGTGATCGGCCCGAAGAACTTCGCCACGACGCCGGTGCCACGCGATTGAACGGTGAAGAGGCCGAACAGGATGCCGACGGAGATGAGGACGATGTAATCCGCCGATTGCGGCACGGCGAGTTTGAGACCTTCGACGGCGGAGAGGACCGAAAGCGCCGGCGTGATCATCGCGTCGCCCAGGAAGAGTGCCGCGCCGATCAGCCCCAGGAACATCAGCACGGTCGAATGGCGGCCGGCATGCTTCATCAGCAGTGCCAGCAGCGACAGCGTGCCGCCTTCGCCGTCGTTGTCGGCCCGTAGGAGGAACAGCACGTATTTGAGTGTCACGATGATCGTCAGCGCCCAGATCATCAGCGAAATGATACCGATGATCTCGACGCGCGTGATGCCGTCGTGGGCGACCGGCTTCAGCGCCTCGCGGAATGCGTATAGCGGGCTGGTGCCGATGTCGCCGTAAACGACGCCGACGGAACCGATTGCGAGACCGAGGAGGCGACGAAAGTCCTTGCCCTCGGCGGGCAGAGTCGAATGGGTATGAGGCATGAGTGACACAGGCTCCTCAGAGCCAGCCTTTCCAGCGGAAAAACAGGAACGGAATTACGGCCGACAACAGCATCAGCAGAAGAGCAAGGGCGTAGCCGTAGTTCCAGCTCAATTCGGGCATGAATTGAAAGTTCATCCCGTAGACGGATGCGACCAGGGTCGGGGGGAGGAAGACGACCGAGGCGATCGAGAAGATCTTGATGATGGCATTCTGTTCGACATTGATGAGCCCGAGCGATGCATCGAGCATGAAGGTGATGTTGCTCGATACGAACGCCGCGTGCTCGGACAGCGACTGGACGTCACGGCTGACGATCCGCAGGAGTTCGCCCGCCTCCTGGTCGTGACGGATCAGGGGAAGGGCCCGGAAGAACGAGACGAGGCGCGAAAGCGAGACGAGGCTGTCGCGGGTCTTGCTGACGAGGCGCTGGTGGCCGGCGATATCGATCAGTTTGTCTTCGAGGTAGCGCGGCGGCCGGCGTCTGGCGGTCTTCTGATCGACGAAGACATCCGCCGCAAGGGCGTCGATGCGCGCGACGGTCACTTCGAGGATCTCGGCCGTGCGGTCGGCGATCGTCTCGAGGAGACGCGCCATGAGCTCGGCACCGGTGCGGTACTTGACCGCCGTACGATGCAGGGCGGCGGTGAACAGCACGAAGGACTTCGGCTCGGCGTAGCGGATCGTGACCAGACGGTTGCCGCAGAGGATGAAGGCCACGTCCGTGAGCTCCGGGAGACCTGTTTCGACCTTCCAGACCAGGGACGCGGTCATATAAACGCCGCCTTCTTCCACGTAGAGTCGACTGGACGGTTCGATGTCCTTCAACTCTTCCCGCGTCGGCAACGGAATGCCGAGCAGTCCCTCGACCAGCAACTCCTCCTCGCGGTCGGGGTTCACCAGGTCGAGCCAGAGAATGTCGGGGTCGAGACTCTGCGGGGCATTGCCCGGCAGGATAATTTCCGCATCTCCGCGGTTGCGGCACGCTCTGATCAATCGAGACGCCTTTCAGCTCCGGAGGGTCGGGCCGCTCCGACGGCGGAGACAATCACAACTGCCCCCCGGATGGCAAGAGCCATGTTGTCAGGCCCACGGCCTTGTGGAACAGGCGTTCGAAGAGCGGCGTTCGAAGAGCGCAGCGGCAGCGGGGCCGATCGGCGGACTGCTTCGCCATTCTTCAGCTTGACCTAAATCAAGGATTACTGAAACACGTTCTCTAGTATTCTGTCTGTCGGTGAAAAGCCAAAGGAGGATGCAATGAACGAAAAGTCTTCTGGTTCTCTTCCAAGTCTCTGGTCGGACAATCCCTTCGCCGAATTCCGCAAGGAAATGGACAAGGTGTTCGACGGCTTCTTCGGTCGCAGCGGTCTCGTGAAGGGAACCGGCAAGACCGAGAGCTTCATGGCGCCGTCGATCGATGTTGCCGAGAACGACACCGCGATCACGCTGACGGCGGAACTGCCGGGCATTTCCGAAAGCGATGTCGACGTATCCATCCAGAATGGCGTACTGACGCTGAAGGGCGAAAAGAAGTTCGAAAAGAAGGACGAGAAGGACAATTACCGCCTGATCGAACGGCGCTACGGCAGCTTCCAGCGTTCGATGAGCCTGCCCGCGAGCGTGGACGAAGCGGCGGTCAGCGCAAAATTCGACAAGGGCGTTCTGACTGTCACCATGCCGAAGAAACCCGGTTCAGCTCCCAAGGAGCGCAAGATCGCCATCGAGAAATAGCGGTCTTCGCACCTGTCGCCGCCCCTTCTCCCCCCGGGGCGGCGGCAGCCCAGAGTTCGCGTACCACATGCCGGACCTTGCCTCGCCCCTATTCGAAGACGATCGAGGGTGCCTGCCGCCGGGCTCCGATGCCGACCTGCCGCCAGACCTTTTCGGCAATGTCGCGATAGACCTTCGCCTGCGGCTCGTCGGGATGGGATACGACGACCGGCGTGCCGGCGTCCGAAGTCTCGCGGATCTCGATCGTCAGCGGCACTTCTCCGAGGAAGGGCACACCGATCTTCTCGGCCTCGGCCTTCGCACCGCCGTGGCCGAAGATGTCGTAGCGGGCCCCGGTATCCGGCGCGATGAAATAGCTCATGTTCTCGACGATGCCGAGCACCGGCACCTCGACCTTGTTGAACATGTTGAGGCCCTTGCGCGCATCGATGAGCGCGAGATCCTGCGGCGTCGAGACAATCACCGCACCCGAGAGCGGCACCTGCTGGGCCATGGTTAGCTGGGCGTCGCCGGTGCCGGGCGGCATGTCGACGACAAGAACGTCGAGTTCGCCCCAGGCGACTTCGCGCAGCATCTGCATCAGCGCCGACTGGACCATCGGACCGCGCCAGATCATCGCCGTTCCCTCGTCCACGAGAAAGCCCATCGACATCGCCTTCAGGCCGTAATTCTCCATCGGCATGATCATCCGGCCTTCGATCTGCTTCGGCTTGCCCGTAATGCCGAGCAGCCGCGGCATCGACGGGCCGTAGACGTCGGCGTCGAGAATGCCGACCTTCAGGCCGTTCGCCTTGAGCGCGAGCGCGAGATTGACTGCGGTCGTCGACTTGCCGACGCCACCCTTGCCGGAGGCGACCGCGACGATCGACTTGATGCCCGGAATGCCGGCCTTTGCGGGACGCTGGGGCTGTGCCTGTCCGGACGCATGATGGGCGTGGCCCGCGCCCTGCGGGGGTGTCGAAGGCGCCGACCCGGCCTTGCGCTCGGCCGTGAGGCTCACCAGCGCGCCTTTGACACCCGGCATCGCCTTGACCGCCCGCTCGGCGGCAACGCGCAGAGGCTCGAGTTCCTGGGCGCGGTCGGCCGGAACGGTGATCGAGAAATAGACCTTGCCGTCGGAAATGAAGATGTCCGACACCATGCCGAGGTCGACGATGTTGCGATCGAAACCCGGTCCGCGGACCGACTTCAGAGTCTCAAGAACCTGTTCGCGCGTGAACTCCGCCATGCCTGCCTCGCTCTAACTAGCCTCCTGCGTAGATAGTCGAGCGACAGCCCGCCGCCAACCGCAAAGTGCGGGAATCAGATGAAACCGCGACGCCGGAACGCGGCTTACGGACATATTCGGCACCGGCGTTTCGTACTCGTAGAGACGGAAAAGCCGCCGGAACGTTCGGCGCGCTCTCTTCGGCGCTGCTTCCCCGAACCGGCGGCTTCGCTTTCCAAGGCATCCTCTCCTCGGGTGCCTTTGTCAGTCCCCTCTGGACCTGCCAGATTGAATGCATACGGCGTGCCAGATGCGGCAGAACCCCTGAAATCGCGGCATTCGGGCTTCGACGGCCGTCACATGCGTCCGGGACGGGCGTGCAGCGCCCAAATTTTCGTCCCGACTATTGTGCCCTGCACAATTTACCGGCACCGCCCGCCTTTGCCGGCTATTTGATCAACCCGAGCCGCAGGGCCTTGGCAACGGCCTGCGTCCGGTTGACCGTGTCGAGCTTCTTCGCCGCCCGGTTCAGGTAATGATTGATCGTATGCTCGGAGAGACTGAGAATCTCGGCGATCTCGACGCTGGTCTTGCCGGCTGCCGTCCAGTTCAGGCAGTCGATCTCGCGGTCGGTCAATGCTCCCGTCGCGCGATTGTCGAGATCGCGAATTTCGGCCAGCCGGTTGAAGACGTGGACGGAGAGATACGTGAGCTCCATCATCTCCAGGAAGGAAAACGGCGCCCGGTCTCCGGAAAACGAGATGGCGCCACGCGCGCCCTGTGCATCGTGCACGGGGAAATAGGCGCCCCGCGTCATCCGGAAACGCTCGAAGAGTTCCTTCGCTGCCATGGTCGTTCGGGGATCGCGTTCATGCACAACGCCATCGATGTCGAAACTGAAAGGCGTCGCGGAATTACGCAGTCGACGCACGATCGGACTGTTCACCAAGAGCGGAACCTGATCATATTCGCTGATCAGTTCAGCGGGCCAATTGGTGATGATGGAACTGTTGGCGAGGTCGAGCGACGTCGCCCCCGGCATGTTCATGACCATGAAGGCGCGCGCACCGTAGCTTTCGGTAAGACGCTTCATGAAACGGAAGAGATCGAACTGTGCCTTGAAGCCCGTCAGTTCACTGACAAAGCCGGCAACCCTTTCCGCTCTCGTTACGGATTCCAATGTTGTCATCATTTGTCTTCTTCGAGCACGAAATAGAAGGACCCGGGCGGTAGCCGATCCTCATCCCCACAAACGCGGCAAGATCCGAGTTCAGAGCTCTCCCACGAAACTCCAGGTTCTGCACCCCAGTGCCGAACATATTGACGCTTATCAAGAATTTGCTTTGGGAAACGCGTCGATCCCCCGCGGCTAGCCTTACACCCCTTCTAAAGCCATGCAGATTTAGCGACTACGATTTGGCGGATGGCGGGAACGCTCCCGCGTCGGGGACTGCGATGTCGATTGACTGTCCCCCGCGCGCAGAATAAGCGCAGAAGGCATCGCCAGTCCAGCACGGCGATCAATTTTGCCGCAACTGTTTTCGAAAATGACAAGAAACGCATGAAGCCCGAGCGATCATGCAAGCGCACACAGAGGAACAGCAACGTGACGGACACACACTCTTTCCAAGGCAGAGTCCTCTGCGACGAGTGCCACGAACTGGGCGAAGGTCCGACATGGGACTTCCTGCAGCAGCGCGCCTGGTGGTTCGACATTCTCGGCAAGCGGCTCTGGGAATACGATCCGGAGACCGGCAACTGCCGCTCACATCCGCTCCCCTTCATGGGCAGCGTGCTGGCGCTCATCGACGAGAAGCGGCAACTGATTGCCTCCGACGAAGGGCTCTTCCTGCGCGACGTCGCGACGGGAACGCTGACCCGCCACGCGGAACTGGAGCCCGAAAAGCCGGGAAACCGCTCCAACGACGGCCGCGTGCATCCGTCCGGCGCGCTCTGGATCGGCACGATGAGCAAGAAGGCCGAGCCCGAAGCCGGGGCGATCTATCACGTCGTCGGCACGACGGTCACCCGGATCATCGACAGGATCGGCATACCGAACGCCATCTGCTTCTCGCCGGACGGCGCGATCGGTTACTACACGGATTCGAAGGTGAACCACCTGATGCGTGTGCCGCTCGACCCGGCAACCGGCCTGCCGGTCGGCCCCGCGAGCGTGCTGATCGACGGCACGTCGATGCGCGGCGTCTTCGACGGATCGGTCTGCGACAGCGAAGGCACGATCTGGAATGCCCGATGGGACGGAGCCTGCGTCGACCGCTACGCCCCGGACGGCACACATCTCGCGCGCTATGAAATGCCGACGCGGCGAGTCACCTGCCCCGCTTTCTTCGGCAAAACCGCAGACCGCCTGCTCGTGACCTCCTGCCACGAGGGACTGGATGCCGCCGCGCGCGCCGACGACCCGCTCTCCGGCGCGACCTTCGACCTGGGCATCACCGTCGCCGGACGTCACGAGCCGCTCTTCCGTCTCTGATGGAACATGCGGGGGGGCGCCCGCACACTCTCGCGGGCGCCTTTTCTTCTCTGACGGGCAAGGGCGGCGGCAATGCCGCCCTTCGGCGGTCCGTGTGGGAGAGGTCAGGCGTCGTGGTCGACGCGCGGCCCTGTTGCTCCGAGCCGCTCGCGATCCAGCATCGCGAACTCATGATAGTGATCGTGGAGGTAACGCAGGGTTGCCGCCTGATCCATCGGCTTGCCGAAGTGATAGCCCTGCCCCATGCCGCAGCCGAGGTCGCGCAGCTTCTTCGCCTCGGCGACCGTCTCGATACCCTCGGCCACGACGGCGAGGTCCAGACCTTCGCACATGGTGACGATCGCCTTGATGATATGCTCGGAAGTGCGGTCCGTCATGATCGCGGAAACGAAGGCCCGGTCGATCTTCACCTTGTCGAAGGTGAAATCCCGCAGCCGCCCGAGGCTCGACTGGCCGGTGCCGAAATCATCGAGAGATATCCGGATGCCGAGTTCGCGCAGTTCGTTGATGATGCGCGCGGCCGTGTCGGCCGAGGTCATCACGGCCGTCTCGGTGATCTCGAGCTCCAGCCGGCGCGGATCGAACCCGACGCTGTTGAGGATCGAAAGCGTGTTGTAGGTCGTGCGCGGGTCCATCAACTGCGCCGAGGACAGGTTGAAGGAGAGGAAGAGGTCGCGAGGCCAGGCGAGCGTCGCCTCCGCCGCCTTGCGCAGCAGCGTCTCGGAAAGCATGTCGATGAAACCACGCTCTTCGGCAAGCGGCACGAAGACCGCCGGCGAGACGAAGCCGAGATCGGGATCGATCCAGCGCGCCAGCGCTTCAAAGCCCTTCACCCGACCATCTGCAAGGTTGACGATCGGCTGGAAGTGGACGTCGACGTTGTCGGAAATGATCGCGTTGCGCAGCGCCTGTTCGAGTTGAGTGGAACGCCGCATCTCCTGGGCGATCTCGCTCGAATAGACGGTGATCTGGCCGCGGCCCCGCCGTTTTGAACGGTAGAGCGCCGTCTCCGCGCTCTTCATCAGCTCTTCGAAATCTGCACCGGCGAAGGGATAGATGGCAAAGCCGAGGGATGCCGAGAGCCGGACGTTACGGTCGCCGAGATCGTAAGGCGCGGACAGCACGTCCTTGATCATCTGCCCCACCCGCTCGGCGGCGACCCTCTCGAAGACCAGCGGCAGGATGACGGCGAACTCGTCTCCATCGTGCCGGGTGACCGTCGCTCCATCAGGAATGCAGGCCTTCAGACGGTGGGCCGCCTGGCAGAGAATTTCGTCACCCGCGACGGTTCCGAACAGGTCGTTGATCGGCTTGAAACCGTCCAGATTGACGAGCGCGACGGTAAAGGGCGCAGGATCGTCGGCACGTTCGGCTGCGAGCATCCGCACCTTGTCCCGCAGGCGATAGCGGTTTCCGAGCCCGGTGAGCTGGTCGGTATAGGCCATTGCCTGAAGCTCGTTCTGGCTTACCTGCGGCAATGTCGGATCGGCCGGCGGCATCGACGATATCCTGAGAACCTCTTGTTTCGAATATCAGGATGTGTCCGAATGATTAAAAAAATAATAGCATTTTCGCGATCTTGGGCGCTTCCACCTCCCCAACTTTGGGGAGGCTTCACGGCCGTTCAGGCCGGCGAAAAAGCGATGTAGCCGGGAATGAACCGCTGGAAGATCGCCTCGATCGCGTCAGAGCACAGGGGCTTCTGCAGGATGTCGTCCATGCCTGCCGAGAGGCAGTCTTCGCGGTCACGTTCGAAGGCGTGGGCGAGGACTCCGATCACCGGCGTCGTGCGTCCGGATGCGCGATCGAGGTCGCGGATGCGCCGGCAGGCGTCGTATCCTGAAATTCCCGGCAAGGTGACATCCATCAGCACGATCTGCGGTTCGAGATTCTGCCAGAGGCGGACTGCTTCCTCGCCGCTCGACGCGATGGTGAAGCGAAAGCCGAGCCCCTCGAGTATCTGGGCGAAGACGATCTGGTTGATCGCATTGTCCTCCGCAACCAGCACCAGCGGATCGCTGCTCATCGGCACGGCATCGCCGGTAGTGATCTCCCAGTCGTCGTCTTCGACGGAGGGGCTGCGGCTCAGGCGTTCGGCGGCAAGAGCGGCGAGCTCGTTCCTGATCTGGAAGCTGTCGATCGGCAAGGCTTCCACGCCATGTTGATGTGCGAGTTCAAGGCACCGCACGTCCATGTTGGTGTCGACGACCACGAGATCGATCGCGACCCCCGCCGACCTGGCGACATCGAGGAAGGCTTCCTCCTCGCCGGCATTCTGGACGGAGCACGCATCGAGACGCAATTCCGACAGCGTTTCGAGCGCGGCGTCGGCAAAGGCGCTGTCGGCGGTCACCAGCAAGACGCGGCGTCCGGATAGATCGAGTGCACGGGCGTGCCCGTCGGAGGCATCCTCGACAAGGGCCTGTTGTTCCGCCCCGAAAGCAACCGTCGCCGTTCGCTCCGTGGCAAGCGTCATGTCCGCCGGATGATCGAGGCTGGTGACAACGAAATAGCGACCCGGTTTGCCGACGCGCCGGCTGCGCACAGCGAGAGCCACCGGCCCGGACGGTTGCGGAACCGTCACCGACACGAGCGACGGTGCGCCGGTATCGAGGACATGGCGCGCGGTGTCGCCGAGGCTCGCCGCGAGAGCCTTATCGAAAAGGCTGTTCAGCGAACTGCCGAGCATGACGTCCGTTCTTGCGCCGAACAGGGCGCAGAACGCCTTGTTGACGGCCACGATCATCAGACTGCGGTCCTGGACGAAAACGGGATGCGGCAGGTTGTCGAGGATTTCCTCGGTCAGCTGCACGCGTTCGAGATCGGCATGCCACTGCTCCTCCCGCTTCTTCTGTTCGGAAATATCGGTGATGACACAGAGGCCGTGACCGGAAGAAAGACGGCGCATCGACATTTTCGTCCAGCCACGCTGAGCGTCGCGCATCTGGTAATCGAACCGCTCCCGCCAATGGGCGGCGATGCTCTCGGCGATCCATTCCTCACGGCTGCCGATCGCCGCGCCGCCGGCCGGCGTGCAGCTATGCATGCCCGCATCATAGGCGGCGCCGAGAAACTCACGAAGACGTGTTCCGGGAGAGAAGAAGTGAGGGGAAACCGGTACGTAGCCTGCCATCTGGCGGCTCGCATAGATCAGTTCGTCGTTGCGGTCGTAGATCATGATCGCGGCAGAAAGGGCCTCGGACGCTGCGTCGAGCGCGGCCGTATGCAACTGCGCGTCCCGCGCTGCCATTTCGCCCGTCACGTGCTTCCCCTTCGACCCGCTCTCGACGGGCACCGCTGGAAAATTCTTCACATTACCGCCTCAAGGAACTGAATGCCTGGGCACCGATCCAAAAACCTTCACTTTCATTCCGCATGAAAAACTCGCCGGCGCCGGGGTGACGCCCGGATGGATGCTTCCGACTCGGTCCGGCAGGGCCGGTTGCCTCGTCGACAGCAACAACCATCCGCCCCGCTTTGAACGTATTGGGGCACAACCGACGTTAGTTGCTGGTCCTTAACGAGGACTTAATGATGAGTGGCAACGTTTTCGCCGCTGCACACGGATTTCCACCGTTTCCGGCGCTTTCAGGCTTTCCTCACCTGTCCGAATCCGGGAAAATGACAAAATGGCTATCAAACAGCTCTCCGAAACGCTCATCAACCAGATCGCCGCCGGTGAGGTCATCGAGCGTCCCGCAAGCGCGGCGAAAGAACTGATCGAGAATGCGATCGACGCCGGCGCCACACGAATCGAGGTCGCGACCGCCGGCGGCGGCAAGAGCCTGCTGCGCGTGGCGGACAACGGCGGCGGCATGGATCCCGCCGATCTCGAACTTGCGATTCGCCGGCACTGCACCTCGAAGATTTCCGAATCGCTCTTCGACATCCGCAGCCTCGGCTTCCGCGGCGAAGCGCTGCCCTCGATCGGCTCGGTCGCAAAGCTCTCGATCGCGAGCCGCGTGCCCGGCAGCGCGGAAGGTGCGGAGATCAGCGTCGCCGGCGGCAGGGTTTCGGCCGTTCGTCCGGTCGCCGCCAATCCGGGAACCGTCGTCGAGGTCCGCGACCTCTTCTTCGCGACCCCGGCGCGGCTGAAATTCCTGAAGACGGAAAAGGCCGAGGCAGGTGCCATCACCGAAGTCGTCAAGCGGATGGCCATCGCCTTCCCGCACGTCCGCTTCGTGCTTTCCGGCAGCGACCGCTCGATGCTGGAATTCCCGGCAACGACTGGCGATCCTCTCGCCCGCATCGCCCAGGTGCTCGGCAGCGACTTCCGCGACAATGCGATCTCGCTCGATGCCGAACGGGAAGAGGTGCGCCTCACCGGTTTTGCCGGCGTCCCGACCTTCAATCGCGGCAACTCGGCTCATCAATATGCCTTCGTCAACGGCCGTCCGGTGCAGGACAAGCAGATCCTCTCGGCGATCCGCGGTGCCTATGCCGAAACCGTGCCGCACGGGCGCTATCCGGTGGCGGTACTGTCGATCGACATCGACCCGGCACTCGTCGACGTCAACGTCCACCCGGCGAAATCCGACGTCCGCTTCCGTGACCCCGGACTGGTGCGCGGCCTGATCGTCGGCGCGATCCGCGAGGCCTTGCAGCGCGAGGGCGACCGCGCCTCGACCACGGGCGCCGGCGGCATGCTCCGCGCCTTCCGCCCCGGTTTCCGTCCACCGAACCCCGCCGGTGGCTACAGCTGGAGCCCTGAAACGTCACCCTACCGGCCCGCCGCGGCCCCGTTCGGGTTCGCCGAACCGCAACAGGCCCGGTTCGACACCGTTGCCGTGCCGACAGCCCGCGCCGAAGCGCCGGTTGTCGTTCCGCCGTCCGCTCCCCCGGTCGAGAGCCATCCGCTCGGTGCGGCCCGCGCACAGGTCCACGCCAACTACATCGTCGCGCAGACGGAGGACGGCCTCGTCATCGTCGACCAGCATGCCGCCCACGAGCGTCTCGTCTTCGAGCAGATGCGCAAGGCGCTTTCCGGAAGGCGGCTGCCGTCCCAGGGACTGCTCATCCCCGAGATCGTCGACCTGCCGGAAGAAGACTGCGACCGCCTGATGGTCCATGCCGAGGCGCTGGAACAACTCGGCCTTTCGGTCGAGCGCTTCGGTCCCGGCGCCGTCGCCGTGCGCGAGACGCCGGCCATGCTCGGCGAAATGGATGTGCAGGCGCTCGTTCGCGAGCTTGCCGACGAGATCGCCGAATGGGACACGGCCGGCGGGCTCGCCGCGCGGCTGGAACACGTCGCCGCGACCATGGCCTGCCACGGCTCGGTGCGGTCGGGCCGGGTTCTGCGCGTCGAGGAGATGAACGCGCTGCTGCGCCAGATGGAGGCGACGCCGGGTTCGGGCCAGTGCAATCACGGCCGGCCGACCTATGTCGAGCTCAAGCTCTCCGACATAGAAAGGCTATTCGGCCGCAGCTGATATTTCTGGAATTTTCGCGCGTCGCGGAGTATGGCAGGGCAATGACGTGCGAAGGAGCAGTGTGACATGAACCGTTTCGAAGGCAGCGGCAACCGGGAAGCCAAGATCCGGTACTTGGACGCCGACTTCCAGATCCTGTCCCCCGGCTCCTACGTGGTCTGCGCCGTCACCGGCAAGCCGATCCTCATCGACGAGCTGCGTTACTGGAGCGTCGCCCGGCAGGAACCCTATGTGGATGCCGCCGCATCGTTCGAGGCCGAAAAGCGGGCGGGCGCCCTTCCCGTCCAGAACCGCTGAGGCTGCATATCCGCTAGACGCCGTAGCGTCCTTCCTTCAGCCGGCGCGCGCGATGCACCTCGATCGCCCGGTCGATGATCTTTCCCGGCGCATTGGGATCGTCGAACATCATCTCGACGTCCACGACCTTGCACCTGCGTGCGAGTTCCTCGGCACGCCCCGGCCCGGAGCGCAACCGCACGAAGTCCTTCGCCGTGGTCACCAGTTCCAGATCGCTCGCGGCAGCCTTGTCGAGCAGTTCGGCAATCTCGTCCTCGCCCATGTGGTGATGGTCGGGCAAGGCGCGGCGCTCGACGATCTCTGCGCCCAGCTCCTCCACGGTGCGGAAGAACTTCCCCGGATCGGCAATGCCGGCAAAGGCGAGCACGCGCTTGCCGGAGATACCGGCATCGCCCCGCGGCGAGAGCGAGGCGACATAGATCGGCTTGCCGGCCCGCGCCGCCTGGCGCACCAGGCGATCGGCGGCGGTGCCGTTGCCGACCTTCAGCAAGCCGTCGACATAACGCATCTGCACGCGGATCGGTGCCCGAACGGGTCCGCCGGGCACGAGATGGCCGTTGCCGATGCCGCGGATGCTGTCGATGACGATCAGGGCAAAATCGACCGCCAGACGTGCGCTCTGGAAACCGTCATCCATGATGATCAGGTCCACCCCCTCGTCGACGAGGCGCCGGGCGCCGGCGAAGCGCTTGCGGGAAATGACGGTGAGCGCGTGGCGGGCAAGCAGCAGCGGCTCGTCGCCGACGTCGGTCGAACGATGGTGCTCCGGATCGACGACGGTCGTCACGTCGAGCGAGCCGCCATAGCCGCGGCTCAAGATGCCGGGCTTCAGGCCCTGCGCACGGGCCGCGCGCACCAGCGCCAGGACGGTCGGCGTCTTGCCGGCACCGCCGACGGTGAAATTGCCGACGCAGATGACCGGAACGGGCGAGGACAGGCGCTTGCCGTTCGCCATCCGCCGGCCGGCGATCTGGCCGTAGAGAAACGAGAACGGCGACAGCGCCCAGGCGCGCCAATCCGGCTTCGTCCACCAGAAGGGTGGGGCTTCCGATACCATCACGTCCTCCCCCTGCTCGTCGCGGCTCCGCCGGAAAGCCTTTGTTTACGATGATGCAACAGACCGCAGGCGGATGGCCTTCGTCAACCCGTCTCGTGGGCGATGCCTCCAGCCGCCTTCAGGCGAGCAGGGCTTCGAGCTCGCTGATGTCGTTCAGGCAGACGTCGCAGGCCTCGGCGAGCGTCGCCTGCGAGCCGGTCCCGCTCAGCACCGCGACCTTGAGCCCCGCGCCGGCGTTGTGTCCCATATGCATGTCGTGATTGTTGTCGCCGACGACGGCGACCGCACCGGGCACGAGCCCCGTCGCCCGGCAGAAGCCGAGCACCATGCCGGCCTCGGGCTTCGAACCGTGACCGCTGTCGTAGCCGGCGACGAAATCGACGTACTCGGTGATGCCGAAACGCTCGACGATGCGGCGGATGGACTTTTCGTTGTCGCTCGACGCAATGCCGAGTTTCAGGCCGCGTCCATGCAGGCGTGAGAAGAGCGGCGCCAGCTCGATGACGGGAACCGAGAGGTCGGCGGCATCGGCGAAGAGTTCGTCGAGGACCGGGACCAGCTCCTCGCTGGAGATCGGAGAACCTGCAGCCACGAGACCCTCGGCGATCTCGCGGGTGTTGCCGGCGGCAAACAGACTGTCCGGCACGATATGGCCGCTCACTGGATCCATGCCACAGGCGAGCAACAGGCGATCGGCGAGCGACGGGTCGCCTCCGGCCGCCAGCAGTGCCAGCTTGCGGTTGACCGGTGCCCAGCTCGCATCGAAATCGAGAAGCGTTCCGTCCTTGTCGAAGAGGATCCCTGCGATCCCCGCACCCCGGTCCATGTCCTGTACTCTTTTCTTCTTCAGCGCTGCCGTGCGGCGCGCGGCTCCAGCCGCGCCTTGACGGTGAGAGGGTTGATATAGGGCTCCAGCCCCTTGATGGTCGCGACGAGCGCGCCGCGCATCTCCTGCAGCGTCTCGGTGCCCGCATCGATCATCTTGTGGCGGGCGAGGTCGTTGACCGAGAGGAAGTGCACGGCCTTCGCCAGCATTTCGGCGTCGCGCACGATCCGGGCATTGCCGTTGCGCACCAGCCGCTGATAGCTGTCACGGAAGTTCTCGACATTCGGTCCGGTCAGCACGGCGCAGCCCAGCATCGCCGGCTCAAGCGGATTCTGTCCGCCCTGTCCGGTGATCGAGCGACCGACGAAGGCGATCTCCGTCAACCGCAGATAGAGCCCCATCTCGCCGATCGTATCCCCGAGAAAGACGTCCGTATCAGGGGTGATCGCGTCCTCGCGGGTGCGGCGCGCGACCTTCAGCCCCTTCTCGACCATCATCGCCTCGAGTTCGTCGCAGCGTTCGGGATGGCGCGGCACGATGATGGTCAACAATCCGACATGGGCCTTCAGCGCCCGATGCACCATGACGGCGATCTTTTCCTCGCCCTCGAAGGTGGAGATGGCCGCCCAGGTCTTGCGATGGCCGATCTGCTCCCGATAACGGGCAAGCACCGTCATGTCGCAGGGCGGCGCGTCGCCATCGACCTTGAGGTTGCCGGAGACGGCGACCGGCCATGCGCCGAGATCACGGAAGCGCTCGGCATCGACATCCGATTGCGCAATCACCAGTGAAAGCCTGGAAAACAGCGCCTCGGCGATCGAATTGTGGCGATGCCAGCGCTCGAAGGAGCGGTCCGACATGCGGGCGTTGACGAGGATCTGCGGAATGTGGCGCCGGTCGAGCTCGCCGAGCGTCGTCGGCCATATCTCGGACTCGACTGAGATGGCGATATCCGGTCCCCAGTAGTCGAGGAAACGGCGCACCGCCGGCCTCAAGTCGAGGGGCACATACTGGTGGATGATTTCCCCGTCGAGGCGCAGCCGCACGAGTTCGGCGGAGGTGACGGTTCCGGTGGTCAGCAAGACGTTGATGTCGCGGCGGCGCAACTCGCGCATGAGGCCGATGACGGCAAGCGTCTCGCCCACGCTCGCGGCATGAATCCAGACGAGCGGTCCGTGCGGACGGTCTATCGAGGGATAGCCGAAGCGCTCCAGCCGACGCGCGCGGTCTTCCTTGCCCTTGGCGGCCCGCAACGCCAGCAGCGGTCCGGCGAGCGGGTAGGCAGCAATGCCCGCCCAGCTGTAGCCGGTAATCGCCATCGATGCGAAACCGTCAATCATCGCCATCAATAAAGACCGCTTCTCTTAGCTTTCGGTGCCATGGCGCCCTTTCGATCAGGCTGGCCAAACTGAAACTGTCGATGCTGCAAAACTGCGTTCAAAAATTGACGTCCCGCCACCGCACCCGATCTAAAGACCGGATGCGGCACGGTCGAATTCATCAGTCCTGACCCGCGACCTTCTCACCCGGGGTCAACAGGCGGTGCATGTGCACGATGAAATAGCGCATGTGGGCGTTGTCGACAGTGGCCTGGGCCTTACCCTTCCACGCCGCCAGCGCGCTTGCATAATCGGGGAAGATACCGACGATGTCGAGATCGTTCAGGTCCTTGAAATGCACGTCCTTGAGGCTGGTCAGCTCACCGCCGAAGACGAGGTGGAGGAGCTGCTTCTGATCGCTGGATTCGGTCATTCTACGTTTCTTTCCATTCGTGTTCGCCTCCCCTTTTCCTGTGATCGATTTCGACGGAAACGTCAACCGCGCGGGAAGGCGGCAAGCCTCTCGAGGAGATCCGGAAGCTCGCCTTCAACCGCCGCGCACAGGACGCCGTGGGTGACCTCCGGACGATTGTAGGTGAGTGCGTTTCCACCGAGATCGGTGAGCCGCCCTCCGGCCTGCCGCAGGATGAGATCGGCGGCTGCGATGTCCCAGTCATGGGAGTTCGGCTTGACGAACGTGGCGTCGATGCGGCCTTCGGCGACCATCGCGATCCGGTAGGCGAGCGAAGGGACGTGTTCGACGCGTTCGATGCGGCCCTTCAGCGGCGCGTCGAACACATCGACAATGTCCATCGGGGTTGCGACGCGCAGTTTCTTCACCGGATCGAAGGCGGCGACCGTGATCGGCTTGCCGTTCTTCAGCGCCGGTCCGCCTTCGACCGCCGAATACTCCTCGCCGAGCGCCGGCGCGACGAGAACGCCGGCCACCGGCTTGCCGCGATGAACGACGGCGACGCTGACGCACCAGGTCGGTTTGTTGCCGATGAAGGCGCGCGTACCGTCGATCGGGTCGACGACGAACAGGGTGTCCGATTTCAACCGGCCGAGATCGTCGTCGGTTTCCTCCGAAAGCCAGCCGTAGGACGGACGGGCGGTGCGCAACCGCTCTTCGAGGCATTCGTTTGCGGCGTGGTCGGCGGCGCTGACCGGCGAGCGGCCCTCGTTCTTCCACCAGACCTGCGGCGACTGGCCGAAGAAGGTCAGCGCGACGGCGGCCGCCTCCCGTGCCGCGGCGGCGATCAGGTCGATATCCGCCTGCCAGTCGGAAATGAGAGCGGTGGTCATAATGGCACCATCCTCTGCGTTTTGCGGGTCACGTCAGCGGCCGGCGATCGTCATGCCCTCGATGGCGATGGTCGGCGACGCGACGGCAAACTTGCGGTCGATATCGCTCGCCGCGGTCAGCCGCATGAACATGTCTTTCAGGTTCGACGCGATCGTCACGCCGGAAACGGGATAGGCAAGCTCGCCGTTCTCGATCCAGAAACCGGTGGCGCCGCGGCTGTACTCGCCGGTCACCATGTTGACGCCCTGGCCGATCAGCTCGGTGACGTAGAAGCCGGTACCGACGGAGCGGATCAGATCCTCCGGCGCAACGCTGCCCGGCTCGAGCGCCAGGTTGGTCGAGGTCGGGGAAACGGCCGTTCCACCGCGCGAGCCACGGCCGTTGGTATGGAGGCCGAGTTCGCGGGCCGCGGAGGAAGACAGGAACCAGTGCTTCAGGACGCCGTCCTCGATCATCACCAGCTTCTCGCCCTTCACACCCTCGCCGTCGAAGGGCCGCGAGCCGGAGCCGCGCACCTTCAGCGGATCGTCCGTGATGTTCAACCCGGGCTTCAGCACCTCCGTTCCCATGCGATCGCGCAGGAAGGAAGTCTTGCGGGCGACCGCCGCACCATTGATCGCGCCGGCGATATGGCCGACGAAGCCGCGCGCCACGCGCGGGTCGAAGACGACGGTGACGTTCTGGCCGGTTTCGACCTGGCGGGGATCGAGGCGGCGGACCGCCCGCTCGCCGGCCCGTCGCCCGATTTCGGAAGCAGGATCAAGATCGGCATGGAAGAGCCGGCTGTCGAAGTCGTGGTCGCGCTCCATCCGCGTGCCCTCGCCGGCGATGACGCCGACGGAGCAGCCGAAGCGCGAGGACTGGAAGCTGCCGGAAAAGCCGTGCGATGTAACGAGCACGAGACCGCCCATGCCGGCCGAGGCTCCCGCTCCGACCGAGTTGGAGACCCCCTTGACCGCAAGCGCCGCCTCTTCCGCCGAAAGGGCCGCATCGCGCAATTCGTCACTCGATACCTCGGCCGGATCGAAGAGATCGAGGTCGGGATAGGAGCGTGCGAGATCAGCCGCGTCGGCGAGACCGGCGAAGGGGTCTTCCGGCGACACCTTCGCCATCGCGACCGCCCGCTCGGCAAGCACCTTCAGATCGAAGCCGGGATTGGCCGAAACGCTCGCGACCTGCCTGCCGATGAAGACCCGCAGCGAGAAGTCGTCGCTTTCGGACGACTCCGTCGTCTCCACCTTACCCAACCGAACGCCGACCGATTTCGAGCGCGACCGGACGATGACCGCGTCCGCACTGTCGGCTCCCGCCTTCAGGGCGAGATCGACGAGCTGGCCGGCGCGGGAAAGGAGAGTGGCGGAATCGATTTCAGGGGTCATGACTTGGCCTTTCATTAGGGCTCCATGTATTGTGCATTCCAGTAGGCATCAAGGGCCGCGGCGCCGATTCCCGAGAGCCGTCACGATAGACAGAGAAGGAGAATGACAGCTTGACGACGGCACCCGACGCGCTCTTTACCGAAACCCTGCTTCTGCTCGGCGGGGCTGTCGTGGCGGCCCCGATCTTCCGCAAGCTCGGCCTCGGGACCGTGCTCGGCTATCTTGCCGCCGGTGTTGTCATCGGCCCCATTCTTCACCTGCTGACGGGTGCGGGCGAAATTCTCGCCGTCGCCGAACTCGGCGTGGTGTTCCTGCTCTTCATCATCGGCCTCGAACTCAATCCCTCGCGGCTCTGGCGCATGCGCGCCGACATCTTCGGGCTCGGAACGGCGCAGGTGCTGCTGACCGGTCTCGCGCTCACGGGCGCCGCCGTCTTCTCCGGTCTCGTCGACTGGCGCGGCGGTCTGGTCGCCGGCTTCGGGCTCGCGCTTTCCTCGACCGCCTTCGCCCTGCAGCTGCTGAACGACGCCGGCGACATGAACACCCGCTACGGCCAGCGCTCGTTCTCGATCCTGCTGCTGCAGGACCTTGCGATCGTCCCGCTGCTCGCGATGATTTCCATCCTGTCCAGCCGCCAGGAGGCGGCCAACGGATCCGTGCTCGTCGACTCGGTCGTCGCCGTGCTCGCCATCGTCGCGATGGTGATGGCCGGACGCTACCTTCTGACGCCTCTCTTCCAGATCATCGCCCGCACCGGCGCGCGGGAGGTGATGATCGCCGCGGCGCTGCTGGTGGTGCTCGGATCGGCGGTGCTGATGCAGCTCGCCGGCCTTTCCATGGCGATGGGCGCCTTCCTGTCCGGCGTGATGCTCGCCGAATCCTCCTACCGCCACGAACTCGAAGCCGACATCGAGCCTTTCCGCGGAGTGCTGCTCGGGCTGTTCTTCATGGCCGTCGGCCTATCGCTCGACCTGAAGGTCATCCTGGACAATCTCGCTCTCGTGCTTGTCGCCGTGCCGGCAGTGATGGCGATCAAGGCCGCGATCCTCTACGGCCTTTGCCGGACATCCGGTTCCTCGCACGACGATGCGGTGCGGATCGCCTTTCTGCTGCCGCAGGGCGGCGAGTTCGGCTTCGTGCTGTTCACGACCGCGACCACGCAACAGCTTCTTTCGAACGGCACCGCCTCGCTGCTGATCTCGATTGTCACGCTGACCATGGCGCTGACGCCGATCGGCGCGACGCTCTCGCGCCGCCTGCTCACAGGCGACAGCCGCGAGGAACTCGACGAGGACTTCGAAGGTGCGGGCTCCGACGTACTGATCATCGGGTTTTCGCGTTTCGCCCAGATCGCCGCACAGATCCTGCTCGCAAGCGGGCGCGACGTGACGATCATCGACGATTCCGCCGACCGCATCCGCCAGGCGGCCTCCTTCGGTTTCCGCATCTACTACGGCGACGGCAACCGGCTCGACGTGCTGCGCGCGGCGGGGCTGAAGCGGGCGAAGATCGTCGCGGTCTGCACGCAGAAGAAGGAGACGACCGACCGGATCGTCGATCTCATTCTCGCCGAATGCCCCGACGTGCGGCTCTTCGTCCGCTCCTACGACCGTATCCACAGCCTGTCGCTCAGGGCGCGGAACGTCGAATACGAGCTGCGCGAGACACTGGAATCGGGCCTGCTCTTCGGCCGCAAGACGCTGGAAGCCCTCGGCATGAGCGAGGAGGAAGCCCTCGCGATCGGCGAGGATATCCGCCGTCGCGACGAGGAGCGGCTGCGCATCCAGCTGACGGGCGGCCTGCATGCCGGTCGGCACATGCTGCACAACCGTCCCGTCCGGCCGGAACCCCTGGTGAAGCCGAAGCGCACGACGCCGGATGATGTCGAGGCCGCCGTTCGCGCCCATACCGGCTCGGAGAACTCCTGAAGTCCGTCAGCAGCGGACGACATCCTCCAGCCGCACCTCGATCCGGCGTTTGAGATCGTCCTTCAGGGCTTCCGCCGCGTCGAGGATCTGCCGCGCCTTCAGGAAATCGAGCACGCGGTAGGAATTGACGTCCGGCCTCAGCAGGATGTCGGGTGGCGAGAGCTTCTGCTTGAGCGCCAGATTGGCCTGCATCATCAGCTGGCTCGCGCCGAACAGGCTGTCGATGCGGTTCGGCGGCTCGCCGTCGCCGGCGACCGGCCCGCCGATCACATCGACGCCGATGACGATGTCGGCCGTGCCGGCGAGGTGGTCATAGGGAACGGGATTGTAAATGCCGCCGTCGATCATGAAGCGGCCGCCGAGGCGCACCGGCATGAAGAGCGCGGGGATTGCCGCCGACGCCGCGAGTGCATTCAGGAGATCGCCGCTCTCGCAGACGACTTCGGTCTGGCCGAAATAGTCGGTCGCGACGACCTTCAGCGGGATGGAGAGGCCGGAAAAAACCTCCGGCAGGCGCTCCGGCAGAAAGGCCCCCAGGATACGTTCGAGATTGAACTGACCGAGCCGGAACCCGCCGAGGGCGTCGCGCATGGTGGCCGGCCCGAGACTCCAGAGGCGGTTGGCGAGCACCGAACGCTTGCCGACGGTCTCCAGCGTATAGTCGCGAATCTCGCGACCCGTCATGCCGGCGGCCATTCCCGCGCCGATGATCGCGCCGATCGAAGAGCCGGCGATCGCCGCCGGACGGATGCCCATTTCGTCGAGCGCCTCAATGACCGGAATATGGGCAAGCCCACGGGCTCCGCCTGCTCCGAGCGCGAGTGCCAGCGTCGGCCCGCTGGCGGCGGCCGGAGCCGGTATCGTCGCTGGCGTCGTTTCGCTTTCCACCGGCAGCCCTCGTTCGCCCGTCACCGTCAGGCGGGCCGGTATTCGTAGAAATACATCTTCGTGTCGCCGAACGTCCGCTCCTCGATCAGGCGGAAGGCCGGGTGCATGTTGATCACCGCCTCGGCCTTCTCCTCCAGGATCGCGAGCGCCCCCGGCACCAGCCAGCCACCCTCGTGGGCGGCGGCGAAGGCCTTCTCGCCGAGACCCTTGTTGTAGGGCGGGTCTGCGAACATCAGATGAAAGGGCTCGATATTGGCGGCGGGACCGAGCAGGGTCGCATCGCGCCGCAGGATCTTCGCCCGCCCGTGCAGGCCGAGCGCGTCGATGTTCTCCCAGAGAAGGCTGCGGCCTTCGACACTGTTTTCGACGAAGAGCGCGGCACGGCAGCCGCGCGACAGCGCCTCGAGGCCAACTGCGCCGGTCCCGGCGAAGAGGTCGAGCACGCGCGTGCCGTCGAGACAGCCGGGATGCGCGTGGGTCAGGATGTTGAACAGGCTCTCGCGCGTCCGGTCGATGGTCGGCCGGATCGCGTTCGATTTCGGCGTCGCCAGATTGCGACCGCGAAACTCACCGCCGACGATCCGCACCGCCGGTTACCTCCTGCCCTTCGAAGGACCCCGGCCACCGCCGGAAGGCTTGCCCCCGAAAGGCTTGCCGCCACCCGGACGGCCACCCCGCGGTTTGTCGGCTCCCCCGGCAGGCTTGCCGCCGCCGGTCTTCCCGCCGAAACTCTTGCCACCGAAGCTCTTGCCGCCCTTGCGCTCGGGCTTGCCGGAGAACGGCCGGTCGCCGGCGGGCTTTTCGCCGCTGCGCGGGCGATCGCCGTAGGGTCTGTCGCCACGAGGCCGATCGCTGCGGTCACGCGCCTCCTGCGGACGCTCGCGACGGGGCCTATCCTCGAAAGACCTGCCTTCGAAGGAACGCCCTTCGCGGGGACGATCGCCGCGATCCGGCCGGCCACCGGCACTCCGTCTGCCGCCGAAACCCTCGTCCTCGTCCTTGCGGCGGGGCGGCGCCTCGGCGCGGATCCACTCGCCTTCCTCGTCGCGGGTCTTGCTGATCGTCACGCGCGAGCGGGCGTCGGGCTGGCCGAAAGCGGGCTTTCCGCCCCGCGGAGCTTCCTCGAAGCGCGGGCGGCCGCCTGGCTTGCCGGCGCCGGAAGCCGCCTTGCGGGCGGCTGCCTTTTCGCCGAGCGGACGCGCACCCGGCGCCATCCAGACATTGGCGGTTCGGCTCTGTCCCATCGGCTTGCGCTTCGGGCGGTCGGCAAAGTCGCCGTCCTCCCTCTTATGATCGCCACGCCCGGCCTTGGGCGCCGGGCCGGAGCGGCGGGTGTCGAGCCTGTCGAGAGCACGTTCGCGGCGATCCTCGGGCTTTTCGCGCTTGCCGCGCTGGGGTTTTTCGGATGGCTTCTCGGCCGCCTCGCCCTCGTCTTCGTCACGTTCGCGGGAATAGATCGGCGCGTCGAAGTTGGCCTTGGCATCCTCGATGAGGCGCGGCCCGAGCTGGTCGCGCAGCATCCGGCCGCGGACCTCCTGGACCTGGCCTTCGGGCAGGTCACCGAGCTGGAAGGGGCCATAGGAGATGCGGATCAGGCGGTTCACCTCGAGGCCGAGCGCGCCGAGCACGTTCTTGATCTCGCGGTTCTTTCCTTCGCGCAGGCCCATGGTCAGCCAGACGTTGTGGCCCTGCTTGCGATCGAGGGTGGCATCGATCGCACCGTAGAGCACGCCTTCGACGGCGATCCCTTCCTTCAGCTTGTCGAGACGGTCCTGGTCGATGTCGCCATGGGCACGGACGCGGTAGCGGCGCAACCAGCCGGTGGTCGGCAATTCGAGCACGCGGGCGAGGCCGCCGTCATTGGTCAGAAGCAGCAGGCCTTCGGTGTTGATGTCGAGGCGGCCGATGGACATGACGCGCGGCAGGTCGTCCGGCAGGTTCTCGAACACCGTCGGGCGGCCTTCCGGATCGGAATTGGTGGTCACCAGCCCCGCCGGCTTGTGATAGAGCCAGAGACGGGTGCGCTCAATGCCGCGGATCGGCTCGCCATCCACCTCGATCTTGTCGGCGAGCGTGGCATTGACGACCGGCGTGTCGAGCACCTTGCCGTTGAGGCTGACGCGACCCTCCATGATCATGCGCTCGACGTCGCGGCGCGAGGCGACGCCCGCGCGGGCGAGAAGCTTGGAGATGCGCTCCGGAACGACGGCCTCGGTGGCGGCCGCCACGACAGGCGCCGGCTTGCCGGGTTTGGCTGCGGCCTTCGGTGCCGCCTTGGCGGCGGATTTCGGCGCGCCCTTCTCGGCGGAACGGGTGAATTTGCGGGGCGACGGCTTTGCGCCGCGTTCGGACGATTTGGCGCCGGGACGCTTAGGCTTGTCTTTGGATGTCATTTGTTGTTTGCCTGTGGTTTGGCCGTGTCCTATCAGGTCGCGGGGCCTTGGTTAAGAGGAAATGTCACATGCGGCCGGCGAATCGTTTCATGGAGCTTGCGCTGGCGGAAGCCGAAGCGGCCGGGAAACGCGGTGAAGTGCCCATCGGTGCCGTGGTCGTGCTCGACGGCGAGGTGATCGCGAGCGCCGGGAACCGCACCCGCGAGCTGCATGACGTGACGGCGCACGCCGAAATCGCCGCGATCCGGCTCGCCGCGGAGCGAGTCGGCGACGAACGGCTCTCCGGCGCCGATCTCTACGTGACCCTGGAGCCCTGCACGATGTGCGCGGCCGCGATCTCCTTCGCCCGCATCCGGCGGCTCTACTACGGCGCCGAGGACCCGAAGGGCGGCGGCGTCGACAACGGCGTGCGCTTCTACGCCCAGCCGACCTGCCACCACGCGCCGGAGGTCTATTCCGGTATCGGCGAGAGCCGTGCGGCCGATATTCTCAAGACCTTTTTCCGCGAGCGGCGCGAGGAGCTCTGAGCGGCACCTCTCAGGCGACGACCGTTCCTGCCTCCTCGCCATCCATGACGATGCGGTTACGGCCCGCCCTCTTCGCCCGGTAGAGGTCCTCGTCGGCCTGCCGGAAAAGTGCCGTCGGATCGAACACACCTTTTGCACAACGTCCGCCGATGCTGACGGACAACGGCACGCGCATGCCCTCGGCGACGAGCTCGCTGCCGGCCACCGCGCGGCGAAGAGCCTCGGCGATCGCAAGCGCCTTCACGCGATCCGCCCCTTCCAGGAACAATACGAACTCCTCGCCGCCGATCCGGCCCCAGAAGTCCCGCGGCCCGACTGTGGCGGCGATCGTGCGGCCGATCATGCGCAATGCGTCGTCACCGACGAGATGGCCGAAGGTATCGTTGATCTTCTTGAAGTGATCGGCGTCTGCGATCAACAGCGCGGACGGCTGCGGCCCGAATGCCGCCGAGTCGAGGGCGGCGAAGAAGGTTTCACGGTTCAATCCGCCGGTCAGGGAATCGATCCGCGACCGCTGCTTCAGGTCCGCATGCAACACGGAGAGTTCCGCATGCATGTCCTCCAGTTCGACGTGCATGCGCGCGATCTCGTCACGCTGGCGCTCGATCGTCTCTTTCTGATGGAACTGCCAGGCGCTCGCCGGTGCGGCGATGACGAGCGGGCACAGGACGCTCATCCAGAAGCCGGGTCCGTCGGGATGGCCGCCGAGCAGCGGCACGAGCAACAGCACGATCGAAACCGAGGCCGCGACGGACAATGCCGTCACGATCGCCGCCTTCGTCGCCGTTTTCCTGCTGATTCCGAACATGGGCCGGACACTATGATCGGTCCGGTTAACGGGCTGTGACGCCGGGGAGGCAAAATCCCGGATAGGAGCCTGTCAACCGGCCGCGAAATCCCTGAGCCGGTCGCCGGAGAGGCGGTAGCGAATCCACTCCGACTGCGGTTCGGCGCCGACAGCCTCGTAGACGCGGATCGCCGGGGTGTTCCAGTCGAGCACGCTCCATTCGAAGCGTCCGCAACCCTCGTCGACGGCAGTCTTCGCGAGGTAGCGCAGCAAGAGCTTGCCGGCACCCGAACCGCGGTAGTCGGGGGAGACGTAGAGGTCCTCGAGATAGAGGCCCTTGCGCGCCTGCCAGGTGGAATAGCTGTAGAACCAGATCGCGTGACCCACCGGAACGCCGTCAGCCTCAAGAATCGCGGCGCCCGTCACCGCCCCGGGCCCGAAGAGCGTCCGGGTCAGGCTTTCTTCCGTCGCTTCGACCTCGTGCTCGGCCTTCTCGTAGATGGCAAGCTCGGTGATGAAACGCAGGATCGCGCCGACATCGTCCGGCGTCGCATTGCGGATGGTGAAGCTGGTCATGGATATCCCAGGGGCCAAACAGACGTGCAGGCCGTTTCCGGCCTGCGACATGTTACGAGACTAAGGGGGAATGCACGCTTATTGGAAGGGCATCCACCAGGAAGAGGTCTGGCGGGCGGCCTTGGCCTCCTTCTTGCGGCGCTTTTCCTTCTTGAGTTCCGGCTCGCCGAGGTCGTCGAGGTTTCCCGCAGACGCGACCTGACGGTACTGCGTCGGCGGATCGGAGAGGAAACGGCGCTGGTCGAGATAGGCGCCCTTCTGCAGCTGGCGCGCCTCGCGGAAGGCGGCCCACTTCTGGCTTTCGGTCATCGTGCCGGCCGTGCCGTAGCCGGCGAGCAGCGGCGAGCGGTAACGCGGATTGTCCTTGTTGGCATCGGCCTCGGCGACCAGGCGTTGACGCGCATCTTCCGGCGATTCCAGCCATTCGGGATTTTCCTTGCTGGCCAGCGACTGCTGCGGCTCGGCAAGCGTGTTCCTGGCGGTCTCCGGCGGCATGACCAGCGCAGGACGCGGATTGTACTTGGTACCGGCGTTCTTGTTCTGGCTCGCCCCGATCGACACCGCCGACCCGACGTCATCGACGAGCTGTTCCATCGCCGTCTTGTCGGTGCCGTATGTCGGGCTGCCGACGCAACCCGTCAGGCTCAAGCAAACCGCAATGATGCCCGTCACCCCGGCACCCACTCTGAACACATCAGCCGCTTTCATAAACGCCCTTCCAGCCTCGCCGGCACAGTCTATCCGGCCGACAACACCCATTCAACCTTCGCCTGAACGAGGATTTCGGCCAATTTCAGGCAGGTTTTACCGGATGACAGGCAAAAGCGCAAATCACCCGGTAACTTTTGCTTAACGAAGCGCCGCGAGCTCCCGTAGCGCCGCGGCGTCGCGGGCCGAAACCTCCGGATAGTCCGGATCAGACCCGACATCCTTTGTGATGCGCCAGGAACGGGCGCACTTGCGGCCCTCGGCGAGCTTCGGTTCGACCGAAACCTTGCCGACCTCCGGCAAGCGGAAGGCGTCCGCCGGTCCTTCGTCGGCAACGACCGTGATGTCGGAGGTGATGCAGATTTCGGCAAAGTCCTGCCCCTCGAGCGCCTGGAAGAGCGCCGGATCGCCGACATGGACGACCGGGGCGGCTTCGAGCGACGAGCCGATGCGCTTGTCCTTGCGCTCGATTTCAAGCGCGCCGGTGACGACGGTGCGAACCTGCCTGATTTTGCCCCACTTCTCATCGAGCGCCGGGTTCAGCCATTCGGCCGGAATTTCCGAGAACTGTTCGAGATGCACGGAATCGGCCGAGGGATTGCGCGACAGCCAGGCTTCCTCGGTGGTGAAGGGCAGCATCGGCGCCATCCACGTGACGAGGCAGTCGAAGAGCTTGCGGATGACCGCGAGCGACGCACGGCGGCGCAGCGAGGACGGCGCGTCGCAATAGAGCGCATCCTTGCGGACGTCGAAGTAGAAGGCCGAAAGCTCGATGTTGGAGAAGTCGATCAGCGAACGGGTGATCTTCTTGAAGTCGAAGGCGTCGTAGCCCTCGCGCACGACCTTGTCGAGTTCGGCGAGGCGATGCAGCATCAGCTTTTCCAGCTCCGGCATGTCGGCATAGGCAATCTCCTCGCCCTTGTCGTGGGCGAGCGTGCCGAGCATCCAGCGGAGGGTGTTCCTGAGCTTGCGATAGGCGTCGATGTTGGTCTGGATGATCGACTTGCCGAGACGCTGGTCTTCCCAGTAGTCGGTGGTCATGACCCAGAGGCGCAGGATATCGGCGCCCGATTCCTTCATCACGTCCTGCGGGAAGACCTGGTTGCCGAGCGACTTCGACATCTTGCGGCCGTCTTCCGCCATGGTGAAGCCATGGGTGATGACGGCGTTGTAGGGCGCACGGCCGCGCGTGCCGCAGCTTTCGAGCAGGGACGAGTGGAACCAGCCGCGGTGCTGGTCGGAGCCTTCGAGGTAGACGTCGGCCGGCCATTTCAGATCCGGGCGGTCCTCCAGCGTGAAGGCGTGGGTGCAACCCGAGTCGAACCAGACGTCGAGGATGTCCATGACCTGGTTCCAGATGTCCGGATTGTGGGCGTCGCCGAGGAAGCGCTCCTTGGCGCCCGGCGCAAACCAGGCATCGGCGCCTTCCTTTTCGAAGGCCTCGAGGATGCGGGCGTTGACCTCGTCATCGACCAGCACGTTTCCGTCCTTGTCGGCGAAGACGCAGATCGGCACGCCCCAGGCGCGCTGGCGCGACAGCACCCAGTCGGGACGCTGTTCGATCATGCCGCGCAGGCGGTTCTGGCCCATGGCCGGCACGAAGCGGGTCTCGTCGATGGCTTTGAGCGCACGCGAACGCAGCGTCGAACCGTCACCGAGGTCCCTGTCCATGTAGACGAACCACTGCGGCGTGTTGCGGAAGATGACCGGCTTCTTGGAACGCCAGGAATGCGGATAGTCGTGCTTGATACGGCCGCGGGCAAAGAGATGGTTCGCCGCGATCAGCGCCTCGATGACGCGCTTGTTGGCGTCGCCCTTCTTGCCGTTGTCGTCCATGACGCGGGCCGCGCCACCTTCTGCGGACGGACCGAAGCCCGGCGCCTCGTCGGTGTAATAGCCGTCGTCGCCGACCGTGAACGGGATCTTCGTCGAGATGCCGCGGGCTTCCAGTGCGCGCACGTTGTCCATCCAGGCGTCGAAGTCCTCGCGGCCATGGGACGGTGCGGTGTGCACGAAGCCGGTACCGGCATCGTCGGTGACGTGGTCGCCGTCGAGGAGCGGAACCGGGAAGGTGTAGCCGAGGGCTTCGAGCGGATGCGCGCAGATGATCGTGGCGAGTTCATCCGAGAATACTTTTCGGATTGGTCTCAGTTCGATTTTCGCCTTGCTTGCGCAATCTCGGTGAAGAGTCTCGGCCAAAACCAGCTTTTCTCCTGGCTGTGGACCATAATCGTTGACTGCAGAAACAACCTCATAAAGTCCGTATTCAATGCGACTTGAAAATGAGATTGCCCTGTTCCCGGGGATTGTCCACGGAGTCGTCGTCCAGATTACAATCGATGCGCCATCAATCTTCGCAGCCGCTTCCGCGGTCGCTCGTTCGGAGGCGGCCAATTCAGAATTCATCTGCACGAAGTCAAAGTACTGGCTTATGCAAGCCTTCTCCCGTTCCCGGTCGACATGCTGCACCGGGAACTTGACCCAGATCGTGTCGCTCTCGACCTCGTGATACTCGACTTCCGCTTCCGCAAGCGCCGTACGCTCGACGACCGACCACATGACCGGCTTCGAGCCGCGGTAAAGCTGGCCGGATGTGGCGAATTTCAGAAGCTCGCCGGCGATGCGGGCTTCGGCGTGGAAGTTCATCGTGGTGTAGGGATTGTCGAAGTCACCCTCGATGCCGAGCCGCTTGAACTCACCGGACTGCACGCCGATCCACTTTTCGGCATAGGCACGGCATTCCTTGCGAAATTCGATCATCGCCGAGGGCTGCTTGAGATCCGGCTTTTCCTTGCCCTTGGCGCGATAGTTCTCTTCCTCGATCTTCCATTCGATCGGCAGGCCGTGGCAGTCCCAGCCCGGAACGTAGTTGGCGTCGTAGCCGCGCATCTGGAAGGAGCGGGTGATGACGTCCTTCAGGATCTTGTTGAGCGCGTGGCCGATGTGGATGTTGCCGTTGGCATAGGGCGGGCCGTCGTGGAGGACGAACTTCTCGCGGCCGGCGGCGGAGGCGCGGAGCCGTTTGTAGAGGCCCATTTCCTGCCAGCGTGCCACCATCTCCGGCTCCTTCTGCGGCAGGCCTGCGCGCATCGGGAATTCGGTCTGGGGGAGGTAGAGGGTCGAGGAATAGTCTTGCTTTTCTGCGGTATCGGTCATGATCTTGCCATCGAGAGATGCGCCGGCGAAGGGCGGCGCCAAGTTCCTGGAAAAGGCGGAAACGAAAAAGGCGCTTTTGCAAGCGCCGAAAACCCGGACCCTCCGGCAGCTTTCAAAGCGCGCGGAAGGCCGGGCCAATAATTCGAAGGGACATGGTCAGCCGTACCCTGGTCATGGGGCGCTGTTTAAGCGTTTTTGCCGAGAAAAGGAAGAGGCCCGCCGCGGCAAATGCTTCACACCGGCCGTTCGGCGAGCGTGAAGACCTTCATGTCGAGGAGACGGCGCGCAATCAGCATGCCGGCGACCATCGCGGCAAGGAAGATGTAGGCTTCCCGATGGCCGAGGCCGAGCGCCGGAATGGAGCCGCCGGGGCAGAAGCCGGCGATCCCCCAGCCGATACCGAAGAGGACGGAGCCTCCGACCAGCCGCCCGTCGATGCGGCCGCGGACCGGGATATGGAAGCGCGCGTCGAAGACCGGCTTCTTGCGCCGGCGCTGCAGGAGCGCATAGCCGGGAGCGGTGACGAGGAGAGCCCCCGCCATGACGAAGGCGAGGCTCGGATCCCAGGTGCCGGCGATGTCGAAGAAATTCATGACCTTGGACGGGTCGGCCATGCCGGACAGCACGATGCCGAGGCCGAAGACGGCGCCGATGAGGAGTGCGGCGAGATATTTCATGGCGGCGACCCTCAGAACACGTGGCGAAGCAGGAAGACGGTGACGAAGGCGGCGGCCATGAAGCTCGCCGTCGCGGCGATCGAGCGCGGCGACAGCCTGGCCAGCCCGCAGACGCCGTGCCCGGAGGTGCAGCCGGAGCCGAAGGTGACGCCGAGACCGGTTACCACACCGCCGACGACGAGGGCTGCAAGCGAGAGCGGCGCCGAGAAGCTCACCGTGTGACCGGACGCCTGGAGGAGCGCCGGTGCGCCGATCGCACCGGCAAGGAAGGCGGCCCTCCAGCCCCAGTCGGCGGCAAGCGGCGGGAAGACGCCGATGACGATCGCCGACATGCCGGCGATCCGCCCCCAGAACGCCATCAGCAGCACGGCGGCAAGCCCGATCAGCAGGCCGCCGGCAAAGGAGAGAAAGGGGGTGAATTCGGTCATACAATCGATCCTGGGAGGCTGGCGGCGAGAATGGCCGGACTCTATCGGTCGCGGTCGCCGTGATATAGAAATTTCCTTATATTTCCGTCGCCCACACGGAAACGCTTTTGCGGCTCCCGGGCAAAATGCAGAAAACAACAGGCTCAGAAGGCGATCTTGCGGTCGAGCGCGCTGATCGGCTGGACGCCGGCAAGCAGTGCCCTCGCCTCCTCCTCGTCGCGGCGGATCTGCGCGACCAGCGGTTCGAGGCCCGCGAACTTCAGTTCGTCGCGCAAGCGCCCGAAGAAGGAGACGGCGCAGACTTCGCCATAGAGATCGGCGGAGAAATCGAAGACGAAGGTTTCGAGCAACGGCGCGCCGTCCTCGGTGACGGTCGGACGGAAGCCGAAGCTCGCCACGCCGTCGTGCAGCGAGCCGTCGGCGCGGCGCAGACGGACGGCATAGATGCCGGGCTTCAGCTCGGTTTCCGGCGGGAGCGCCATGTTGGCGGTCGGATAGCCGAGCGTGCGGCCGAGCTTCTGGCCACCGATCACCTCGGCCTCGACGGTGTAGCGATAGCCGAGAAGCGCCGCCGCCTCGGTAACATCACCCTCGCCGAGACGCGCGCGGATGCGGCTCGAAGAGACGACCTCGGCACTCTCGTCGCGAAAGGCATCGATCAGGGTGACGCCGAAACCGTTCGTTCGCCCCGCCTCCATCAGGAAGGCCGGGCCGCCTTCCCTGCCTTTGCCGAAGTGGAAATCGAAGCCGGTCACGACCTCGCTCGCGCCGAGCCAGCCGATCAGGACCGCGTGCACGAAATCGTCGGCGGATCGCTGGGAAAACTCGCGGTCGAAGGGATATTCGATGACCGAGTGGAAGCCCATGGCTTCGAGGATACGGGCGCGCAGCGGCGCGGGCGTCAGCCGGAAGACCGGTTTCTCCGGGTTGAACACGGTGCGCGGATGCGGTTCGAAGGTGAGCACCAGCGCCGGCACGTGGCGGCTCTTCGCCAGGTCGAGCGCGCGGCTCAGGACGCTCTGGTGGCCGCGATGCACGCCGTCGAAATTGCCGATGGCGATGACGCCGCCCTTCAGCTTTTCCGGCAGGGGCTTCTTTTTCTCGTTGCGGTGAAAGACGGTCATGCGTTGTCCCTGCGAACTACCCTCGCGTCAGGCGAGCCTCTGCATCCACCACTTCGGCGCCACCCGCTCGCGGGCGAGATAGGCCTTCAGAATCGCCTCGTCGGTGCGGCCGTTGACGGTGTATTCGCCGGCATGGATACCGCCGCTCACATAGAGGAGATCGAGCCCGGCATCGAGTGCGCCGCGCACGTCGGTCGGCAGGCCGTCGCCGATCGCCAGCACGCGCGAGACCGGGAAGTCGGCACCGCGCTGCTCGCGGGCGGCGGCAAGGGCGGCCTCGTAGATCGGCCGGTGCGGCTTGCCGGCGATCCGCGTCGTGCCGCCGAGCTGTTCGTAATAGGCGGCGACCGCGCCGGCGCACGGGATCATCCGCGCCCCGCGCTCGACGATCAGGTCCGGATTGGCGCAGATGAGCGGGACCCCACGGGCGGAGAAGGCGGTGAGCATGTCGTGATAGTCTTCCGGCACCTCCGTCTCATCGTCGAAGAAGCCGGTGCAGACGATCGCTTCCGCGGCGTCCTGTGCGACCGCCTGGACATGCAGGCCGTCGAGGAGCGAGAGATCGCGGTCCGGTCCGAGAAAGAAGACCTTCGATGGTCCCTCGGCGATCAGCTTGCGGGTCACGTCGCCGGACGTCACGATCCGGTCATAGGCGGTGTCGGCGACGCCGATGGTCTTCAACTGGCTGATGACGCCGGGCGACGGACGCGGGGAATTGGTGATCAGCACGACGGACAAGCCCTTGCCGCGGGCTTCTGTCAGCGCATCCGAGGCCGAGGAAAAGGCGTCGACGCCGTTGTGCAGCACGCCCCAGACGTCGCAGAGGATCACGTCGTAACGGTCGCAGACGTCGTTCAAGCTGGAAATGTGTTCGGGCATTCCTCGGTCCTGTCATGGAAAACGGTCCCGGCTGACATCGCAAAGGAGAGCCTGCAAGGCAAGGGGATTTGCAGCCGTTTGCGGAAATATGCCCGAGGGGACCGCTGTTCAAGCCGGCTCGGGCGACTTGAGTTCCCCCGTTACGACGGCAACGACGGGTACACCCCGGAAAAATCTCGCGACCCTATTGACCTCAACATTGGTTGAGGTCCGATTCTCCCACCGTTGTCAGCAAAACAATATTCAGGATTCCGAAAATGAACGTCATGACCCTCACCAAGAGCCGCACCTCCATCTTCCGCGTCGACCGTATGACGTGCCCTGCGGATCATCGCCTCGCACTCGAGGATCGCCTGGCCATCATCCACGGCTATTTCGACACGTTGCCCGGCTGCCTCTACAACAAGGTCGCCATTGCCGATGGCGGCGAGGCCGTGCACATCGTCACCGTCGTCGAGTGGGAAAGCCAGAAGGCGCTCAACGATGCCAAGGCGAAGGTTGCCGACTTCTACGGCGCGATCGGCTTCGATCCGAAGGCTTTCATGGCCGAGCGCGGCATCGTCGCCGAGTTCGGCACCTATGCCGGCCTCGCAATCTGAGGCCGACATCGCGAAGCCGGGCTCACCCGCCCGGCTTACCCGCACCTATTAACTGGTTCCGAAAGTACTTTCTCAGGCCAAGCCGCATTTTTCGACGCGGTTCTTGACTCCCCTCCGCGCGCTCCCTAAATCGATCGCGCTAGCACTCATCAAAGGCGAGTGCTAATCATTTCGATGCGGGACGGCTCTCGTCCCGTAGATGTCATTTGATCGAGGGATTAGACAATGGCAAACACCAAATTCCGTCCACTTCATGATCGCGTCGTCGTTCGCCGCGTGGAATCCGAAGAAAAGACCAAGGGCGGGATCATCATTCCCGACACCGCCAAGGAAAAGCCCGCTGAAGGCGAAGTTGTCGCCGTCGGTCCCGGCGCCCGCGACGAACACGGCAAGGTCGTTGCGCTCGACGTCAAGGTCGGCGACCGCGTCCTGTTCGGCAAGTGGTCCGGCACCGAAGTCAAGCTCGATGGCGTCGACCTCCTCATCATGAAGGAAGCCGACATCATGGGCGTCATCGGCTGATCCAGCCGGTCACCTCTTCCCAAAATTACCAATTCACCAGTGGGCTGACGCCCGGGAGTTTTGAAAATGGCAGCTAAAGAAATCAAATTCGGTCGTACTGCGCGCGAAAAGATGCTGCGCGGCGTCGACATCCTCGCCGATGCAGTGAAGGTCACCCTCGGTCCGAAGGGCCGCAACGTCATCATCGACAAGTCCTTCGGCGCTCCGCGCATCACCAAGGACGGCGTTTCGGTTGCCAAGGAAATCGAACTGGAAGACAAGTTCGAGAACATGGGCGCCCAGATGGTCCGCGAAGTTGCTTCGAAGACCAACGACATCGCCGGTGACGGCACCACCACGGCAACCGTTCTCGCCCAGGCCATCGTTCGCGAAGGTGCCAAGGCCGTTGCCGCCGGCATGAACCCGATGGACCTGAAGCGCGGCATCGATCTCGCCGTCGCCGAAGTCGTCAAGGATCTCCAGGCCAAGGCCAAGAAGATCAACACGTCCGAAGAAGTCGCCCAGGTCGGCACCATTTCCGCCAACGGCGAGCGCCAGATTGGTCTCGACATCGCCGAAGCGATGCAGAAGGTCGGCAATGAAGGCGTGATCACGGTCGAAGAAGCCAAGACCGCCGAAACCGAACTCGAAGTCGTCGAAGGCATGCAGTTCGACCGCGGCTACCTGTCGCCGTACTTCGTCACCAACCCGGAAAAGATGATCGCCGACCTCGAAGACGCTTACATTCTCCTGCACGAGAAGAAGCTCTCGAACCTCCAGGCCATGCTGCCGGTTCTCGAAGCCGTCGTTCAGACCGGCAAGCCGCTCGTCATCATCGCTGAAGACGTCGAAGGCGAAGCTCTCGCCACCCTCGTCGTCAACAAGCTGCGTGGCGGCCTGAAGATCGCCGCCGTCAAGGCTCCGGGCTTCGGCGATCGCCGCAAGGCCATGCTGGAAGACATCGCGATCCTCACCGGCGGTACGGTCATCTCCGAAGACCTCGGCATCAAGCTCGAGAACGTCACCCTCGACATGCTCGGCCGCGCCAAGAAGGTTTCGATCTCCAAGGAAAACACCACGATCGTCGACGGCGCCGGCGCAAAGTCCGACATTGAAGGCCGCGTCGGCCAGATCAAGGCCCAGATCGAGGAAACCACCTCCGACTACGACCGCGAGAAGCTGCAGGAACGCCTTGCCAAGCTCGCTGGCGGTGTTGCCGTGATCCGCGTCGGCGGCTCGACGGAAGTCGAAGTGAAGGAAAAGAAGGACCGCATCGACGACGCGCTCAACGCGACGCGCGCTGCCGTTCAGGAAGGCATTGTGCCCGGCGGTGGCGTGGCTCTGCTGCGTTCGTCGGCGAAGATCACGGTCAAGGGTGTCAACCAGGACCAGGAAGCCGGCATCAACATCGTTCGTCGCGCTCTGCAGGCTCCGGCCCGCCAGATCGCCGAGAATGCTGGTGACGAAGCCTCCATCGTGGTCGGCAAGATCCTTGAAAAGGACAACGACAACTACGGCTACAACGCCCAGACCGGCGAATATGGCGACATGATCTCCATGGGCATCGTCGACCCGGTCAAGGTCGTTCGCACCGCCCTGCAGGACGCAGCCTCGGTTGCCGGCCTGCTGGTCACCACCGAAGCCATGATCGCCGAGCTGCCGAAGAAGGACGCTCCGGCCGGCATGCCGGGCGGCATGGGCGGCATGGGCGGCATGGACATGATGTGATCGGCCTAGCCGATCGCGATCATCGTCCATAAGAGCCGCCCATCACCAAAAGTGCTTCAGGCCGTCAAGCGGCCTGAAGAGGCGGTATGGACATGATGTGATCCATCCCCTCACCGGGATTTGACGAAAGGGCGGCCTTCGGGTCGCCCTTTTGTGTTTGCCACCCATGCCTCCTTGCTGCTTCAGGCCGTCAAGCGGCCTGAAGAGACGGCATCGACATGATGCGATCGGCATAGCCGATTACGATCAGCGAACATGACCTAAGCCGATCCGCATTGACGGATAACGAAAGGGCGGGCCGCAAGGTCCGCCCCATTTTCGTTGCACGAATCACCGACACAGGGGGCCTCACTGTTCCCTCGCCCGATCAACGGGGCTGCGGCACTACGCTCCGCCTCGACCGATTTCGCGCGAAGAAGTGCGCAACCGCCCGAGATAACTTTCGCCGCCTTCGATGTTTCCCGCAAAAAAGTCGCAAAAGAACTTCCTCGTGTCGAAAATTTCAATTGCAGGCATTCTGCAAACTTTATATCGCTTCCTGAGAACTGTCCCATGACGGGACAGTTTTGCCGCATCCCTACTTCGATTTTACTATTCCGCCCCGGACAGACGGTCTGGAGACTTTGCACTACCCGGAGTAGGTACGCGGCTCCCGCTTCGACATTGCCTGTCATTAAGAAAGAGATAATATACACCACGGATTCGCCGGAAGCGTTAGTTCCGGACGTCTTCGTTCTGGTGCCATGGAAGGGCGCGGCGACCTGCCGGTCCCGACCGACGCGTAGCTTAAACCACACTGACCGAAACGGAACCCGGACGGCCCTGGCCATCGGCTTCGACTTTGGGGAATGCCTTGTTTAAGATTGCCAGAACTACCCTCGCCGCGCATCCCATGCAGCACCTGCCGACGGACGACGACGATGCCGACGGCTTATCGCGGTTCACCGTTTCGGAATCCTGGACCGGCGATCTCGCCAACGGAATCATCCGTCTCGGAGAATGTGCGACCCTCCTGCACGGTCTCGACGGCCCTGAATGCGGCCTTCTCAACATGACCCGCTGCTACGATCCTCATGACCGGGCGCTCGTGCTTGATCTCTTCGAGCAGGCGGCGACCGCCTCCTCGACCTTCTGCTATTCCACCACGATCGTCTCCGGGCGGGAGTATCGGCAGCCGGTCTTCTGTATTGCCGAGACGACGGGGCTCGATGGCGGGGCAGCCGGCAGCATCTGCGGCGTCTTCATGTTCCCGCGGTTTAGGCTGAGGCCGGCGCTCGAGGCCAGCATCTACGCCTGAGGACGGGAAACACCGGCCGGCCCCGACGGCTGTCGTTTCCTATTCTTGAACGAATAGTCAAGAATTGTGCATCTATCCGCAACAGTGGTCGCGTGGGAAAAGGTTTGCGAAATCGTCATTGACCGCCTGCATGCAGGCACACGCAAACAGGAGCCTTTCATGTCGAACGCCAACAACCTGGCCATCCTTCTCGGCCGCGTCCTCTTGTCCTTCATCTTCATCTATTCCGGCTTCGGCAAGCTTGCTGACCCGAGCGCCACCGCCGGCATGATCGCCGGCGCCGGCCTGCCCGCCGCCAGCGCACTCGCCTACCTCGCCGGTTTCTTCGAATTCGTCGCCGGCCTTGCCGTCCTCGTCGGCTACCAGACCCGGATTGCCGGCTGGCTGCTCGCCGCCTTCTGCGTTTTCACCGGCGTCGTCTTCCACGGCTCGGCGATCAACGTTCCGGACTTCCCGGACGCCGCCAACGGCTGGCTGACCGTGCTGAACCAGATCATGATGATGAAGAACATCACGCTCGCCGGCGCCTATATCGTGCTCGCCACCTTCGGCCCGGGCGCCTATTCGCTCGACGCCCGCCGCGGCGCCTACGCGATCGCCTGACATTTCAGGCACCCCTGCCCTGAATGAAAGAGCCCGCCGGAGCAATCCGGCGGGTTCTTTGCATTCAGAGGCCCTGTCGCGCCAGCCAGATCGTCGCGCCACCGCAGTCCGGATCTTCCGCCATGTGACCGATGACGGCGAACCCGTTCGCGCCGAGAAGCCGGCGGTATTCCTCGGGCGCGAGGCTGGCATGGTAGAGCGGTTCGCCCTCGAAGGTGCCGACGGATATGCCCTCGCGCGGACCGGAGGTGAACATCAGCATCGCGCCTTCGTCCGCATGTTGGGCAAAGATCGGAAACATGTCGCGCTGCTCGTCAGGCGTCAGATGAAAGAAGCTGTGCCAGGCGAGAAGTGCATCGAACACCCGCCCGAGCCCCAGACGGCGCATATCGGCGACGTGCCATTCTCCCACAGGAAAGCGCGCCCGGCAGAGACCGATCAGCGTCGGCGAACTGTCGACACCCGTGACGAGGAGGCCGCGAGAGACAAGATCGGCCGCCATCGGCTCGCCGGAACCGCAGCCAATGTCGAGCACCGAAGCACCGGCCGCCAATTCTCCGGCGAAACGGTCGAGCCAGCGCTTTTCAAACAGATGTTTCGAGCGGAGCGCATCGAAGGCGCGGGCGTGGCGCTCATAGAGACTGATCACCCGCTCCGCGTCGCTCATCGCCACTTCACAGGACCGCGCGGACGGCGGCGACGATCTCGGCGATCCGGGCATCCCCTTCGTGCACGGGCTTTCTCGCCCTGACGAGGCAGGCCTCGGATTTGAGGATCACGCCGTCCGAGAGAATCTTCAGGTGGTTGGCCCTGAGCGTCGAACCCGTCGAAGTGATGTCGACGATGATATCCGCCTGGCCGGCCGCGGGAGCCCCCTCCGTCGCGCCGAGGCTTTCAACGATCCGGTAGAGCTGGATGCCGTGCTGGCTTGAGAAGAACTGCTGCGTCAGCCGCCAGTATTTCGTCGCGATCGTGAGCCGCCGGCCGTGGCGGGTGCGGAAATCGGCAGCGACGTCGCCGAGATCGGCCATGCTGTCGACATCGAGCCAGATCTCGGGCACGGCGACCACGACATCGGCATGACCGAAGCCGAGGCGGGCGCAGATCTCGACGCGCCGGTCAGCCTCCGCCAGACCCTCGCGGATCAGGTCCTCGCCGGTGATGCCGAAATCGACGGTGCCGTTGCCGATCTCGCGGGAAATCTCCGAGGCCGAGAGGAAGGCGACCTCGACGTCGTCCCAGCCTTCGACACGGCCGCGATAGGAACGATCGTTGCCGACGGCGACGATCTTCATGCCGGCCTTTTCGAAGATCGCCGAGGCGTCATCCTTCATCCGGCCCTTGGAGGGGAGTGCGATCGTGATGGTCATCTGGAGGCCCTCGCCGCCTCGATCCGGTCAAGCCACAACGAGAAGCCGACAGCCGGAATGGGTTCCTTCGCGCCGAGAAGGGTCAGCAGCCGATCGAAGCGACCGCCGCCGGCAAGAACGGCCGGCGAACCCTCGGCGGAAATCTCGAAGACGAGGCCGGTGTAATAATCGAGCGGACGCCCGAAGGCCGCGCGATAGGTGATCGTCGTCAGGTCCAGTCCGGCCTCGGCCAGCGCCGCCACCCGCTCGTCGAAGCGCGACAGCGCCGGCCCGAGCGACAGCCCCGCCGCATCGGCGAAACCGGCGAGCGCGCCGGAGGCTTCCGAAAGCGGCAATTCGAGCGACAGGAACTCGCGCAGGAGCAGCAGTGCCGCGCCGTCGAGCCTCGTCTCGGCGAGCGCCAGCTTCTCCTTCAGCCGCGCGGCGATCTCGACCGGCGAGCGGCTGGCATTGGTGGAGTAGCCGGTCGCCTGCATGGTGGCGTCGATGTGGGCGATCAGCGCGGCCTCGTCGCCGGCAGCAAGGAGGTTCGCGACGACCGGATCGAGACCCTGCACATGGTTGGGGCTCGCAAGCTTGCGCAGGAGCTGTTCGATCTGCTCGCTGTTGCCGAAGGCGTGGATCAGCCGCTTCTGCCAGCCGGCTGGCAAGCCGAGCGCCTCGACGACCGCCTCGAACACCGCCTGGTCTCCGAGCACGACCGAAAGGCGCCGCTGCGGCAGGAGGCGGGCGAGCACGCCCCAGGCATCGCCGATCGCGCGGGCGTCGGCGCGGGCGATCGCGGTGTCGCCGAGGTCCTCGATGCCGGCCTGGTAGAATTCGTTGCCGCCCTCGCGACGCTGGCGGAAGACCTCGCCGAGATAGGCGTAGCGCTTCGGCGTGCCGGTCGCCGTCTCGATATGGCGGAGACAGACGGGAATGGTGAATTCCGGCCGCAGGCAGAGGCTCGTCCCCCGCTCGTTCTCGGTCAGGAAGATACGCCGGCGCAGATCCTCGCCGGCCATGTCGAGGAAGGGCTCGGCCGGCTGGATGACCGGTGTGTCGACCCGCACCGTGCCGCGACCGGCGAACTCGTCAAGGATGTCGGCGGCGAAGTCCGGCATGTTGATCAGGGGCATGGGACGGCTCCTGCAGTAGAGGAAAAAGACCCCCTCTGGGCTACCGCCCATCTCCCCCACAAGGGGGGAGAGGACTCGGGGAAGATGCCTGCTCCCCCAGCCTGGCTCAGCGGGGAGGTTATCCCCGAGGCCAACTGCACGCGCTGACCTGCCCCCTCCCCCTTGTGGGGAGGGTTGGGGAGGGGATAGCCGCAGAGCTCAAGCATCGGCCTGCTTCGCCCGCCGGCGGTCCTCCGCCTGGGCGTCGAGGATTTCCCGAACCTTGGCGACGAGGTCGGCTTCCGGCACGACCTCCTGCGCCACGCGGGCCTCGCGCCATTCGGCATTGTCGGTGATCTCGCCGGAGAGGCGCTTGCCCTCGATGAGGTCCTTGATCTGCACGACGCCTTCGGCCCGCTCGTCGCCACCCTGGATGATGGCGATGGGCGCGCCGCGGCGGTCGGCGTATTTCAGCTGGTTGCCGAATTTCTTCCAGTTGCCCTGGTACATCTCGGCGCGGATGCCGGCATTGCGGAGATCCTGCGTGAACTGCTGATAGCGGCCCATGCTCTCGACGTCGCCGTCCATGACGGTGACGAGGACCGGAGCCACCACCTCGTCGGCGCCGAGCTTGCCGAGGTTCTTCAAGGCCGTCATCAGGCGCGACACGCCGATGGAGAAGCCGGTCGCCGGCACCGGCTGGCCCATGAAGCGCGAGACGAGCCCATCGTAACGCCCGCCGCCGCCGACCGAGCCGAAGACGACCTTCTCGCCCTTCTCGTTGGTGACGTCGAAGGTGAGCTCGGCTTCGTAGACAGGGCCGGTGTAGTATTCGAGGCCGCGGACGACGGAGGGGTCGATCTTGATGCGGTCGGGGCCGTAGCCGGCTCCCATGACAAGGCTGCGGATGAGGTTCAGTTCGTCGACGCCTTCGGCACCCTTTTCCGTCCCGGCAACGAGTTCGGCGAGATGAACCGCGCTCTCGGCGTAGTCGGTGATCGAGACGAAGAAGAGGACCTTTTCGATCTGGTCGGCATTGAGCCCCGCGCCCTTGGTGAAATCGCCAGACTCGTCCTTGCGACCTTCGCCGAGCAGCAGCGTGACACCTTCAGTGCCGAACTTGTCGAGCTTGTCGATCGCACGCAACACGGTCAGCCGGCGGGCGGCATTCTCGTCGCCGCCGACGCCGATCGCTTCCATCACGCCATCGAGAACCTTGCGGTTGTTCACCCGGATCACGTAGTCGCCGCGCTTGATGCCGAGGGCTTCCAGTGTGTCGGCCATCATCATGCACATCTCGGCATCCGCCTGCACGCCCGGCGCGCCGACGGTGTCGGCATCGAACTGCATGAACTGGCGGAAGCGGCCCGGACCCGGCTTCTCGTTGCGGAAGACGTAGCCGGCGCGATAGGTGCGGTAGGGAAGCTGGATTTCCTGGAAATTCTCCGCCACATGGCGGGCGAGCGGCGCCGTCAGGTCATAGCGCAAGCTCATCCACTGATCGTCGTCGTCCTGCAGCGAGAACACGCCCTCGTTCGGGCGGTCGGCATCGGGCAGGAACTTGCCGAGCGCATCGGTGTATTCGAAAAGCGGCGTCTCGACCGGATCGAAACCGTAGCGCTCGTACACCTCGCGGATCTTGCCCACCATCTCGTTGACGGCGCGGATGTCGGCGGCCTCGCGATCGACGAAGCCTCGCGGCAGGCGGGCCTTCAGCTTCTGCGGTTTCCTGGGCTTTTCATTCATGGCGGGCGTGTCCGGACATTGCGGGATTTGGGCTGCGGCCTGCTCTAACGGATTGGGGAAAAACCGGCAAGCGGAATGATCCGCGCACCCTCTCACGGCGCTTGACCGGCTTTAGGCGCGGCACTAGCTTCGCCCCGACTTGCACCTTGGCCTTGGCAGGCCATCGATCGCCCGCAACACCGCAGGAGGCCACCATGATCGAGCTTGTCGAATTGCCGGAACTGGTTGTCGTCGGTATCGCCGTCGAAGGACGCTTCGAGGACCTTTCGCGGGTGGTGCCGGATGCCTGGACCCGCCTGTTCGAGGCTGAAACCGGGGCGACGGCCTTCCTGGAGGTCTCGACCGGCAGCGAAGACGGCGTCTACCGCGAACTCGTCGGCTTCATGGCCGCCACGGCGACGGAAGTGCCCGAAGGCATGACCCGGCTCGTGGTGCCGGCGCAACGCTATCTCCGGCTCGTCCACACCGGGCCGCTCGCCGAAATCTACAAGGGTTTTTCCATGCTCTATGCCCATGCCGACCGCAGGGGCTTGAGGACCACCGAGTTCAAGCTCGACTTCGGCTATGCCCCCGGCCTTCCGGACACGCCGCACGAGCTGCATGTGGCACTGGCGCCGGCCGCGCTTTCGCTCGCCTGATGCTCGCCGAAGCACTGAACTTCGCTGCGACCTATGCCCTCTCCAGCAGGCGGCGCGGAGGAGAGATCAACTCCTCGGTGCGGCTCTGGGCGCGGGCGCGGCGCTGCGCGCGCGACTGGGCACCGCACGAGGAGAACAGCCGGACCTTCATCCTCGACGCGATGCAAGACCTGCGGCAACGCCGCACCGCGGTGGTGCTCGGTTCCGGCCTGCTGCGCGACGTGCCGATCGATGCGCTCGCCGCAAGCTTCGATACCATCGTCCTCGTCGATCTCGTGCATCTGGCGAGTGTCCGGCTCCGGTTGGCGCTCAAGGGCCGCCGCAACGTCCGTCTGATCGAGCGTGACCTCTCGGGATACAACCAGCTCGCCGCGGGCGAGGAACCGGAACCGCTCTCCTTCCTGCGGCAGGTGCCCTATCTCGATTTCGTCGTCTCGGCGAACCTCCTGTCGCAGATCGGCCTCGGCGTGAAGCGGCGGCTCGCCGCCGAGCCTTCCGGGACCATGCCCGAGGACGCCCTGCCGCGCCTCATCCGCGCCCATATCGACGGGTTCGCCGGGCTTCCCTGCCGGACCTGCCTCATCACGGACGTGAGCTTCTCGGTGATCGACCGCACGGGACATCTCCACGAAACCGCCGACCTCCTCCACGGCGTTTCCGCACCAGCGCCGAAGGCACACTGGCAATGGCCGGTCGCGCCGCTCGGCGAGGAAAGCCGGGACTATCGCATTGTCCACGAGGTGATCGCCGTCTGACGGAATGCCCGAGGGCTGGCGCTATTCCGAGACTGGGGACAGGGCGGCTTCGCGGGCGAGCCGTTCGAGCGCATCGGCCGCGCGGCTCGCGCGCCGCTCCTTGTGGCGAAGGACGGAGAAGGCGCGCGGCGGCAGCGCAAAATTCGCCGGCGCGAGTCGCACCGCATCGACAAAGCACCGTGCGGCAACGCCGGCGACGACGGTCGCACTGCCGCCGGCACGAACGGCCGAAAGCACCGCCTCGTTGGAGGGCAGTTCCAGCACCACCTTCAGGTCCGCCGGATCAACTCCGCGCGCGGCGATCGCCGCTTCGAAGGCCGCACGGGTGCCGGACCCCGCCTCGCGCATCACCCAGTCGGAGCCGTCCACGAGGTCCCGCGGCGCAAGCGGCCTGCCGTCCGCCCAGGGGTGATCGGGCGCCGTCACGACGAGGATCGCATCGTCGATGAGGCGCGAGACCGAGAGCGCCGGCGCGTCGACCACGCCCTCGATGAAGCCGATATCGGCCCTTCCCTCCACGACCGAGGCCGTGACGGAGGTCGTGTTGCCGAGGGTGAACTTGAGGTCCACGCCGGGATGGGCCCGATGGAAGCGCATCAGCACCGGCGGCAGCCAGTAGCTCGCGACCGTCTGGCTCGCCTCGACCACGAGCGTGCCGCGCATCAGGCCGCCGAGTTCGGCAAGCGTCTGTTCGGCGGAGCGCACGCGGCGCAGCACCGCGCGGGCCTCTTCGAGGAACTGCCGGCCCTCTTCGGTGAGTTCGATCCGCCGGCCGACCCGGTGGAACAGGGCCACACGATAGAAGGCTTCTAGGTTGCGGATCGCGGCGCTGACGGCCGACGGCGTCAGCCTCAGGGCTTCCGCGGCGCGGGTCAGATGCTCGCGTTCGGCGACCGCGACGAAGATGGAGAGCTGCTCGAAGGTCATGGCTTCTTTCGTTCTGATTTTCCGAACGAAACATAAGAGACTATTCGATGGAAGTCGACGATTGCGCGGAGCAAGTTGCGGCCAGTCATCCACTCTCCCTCGGTCGCCATGCTCCCGCTTTCTGCACTTCCCCGCCTCCTGCCGGGCATTGCCCTTTCGGCTCTCGTTTCCGGCCTCGCCATTCTCCTCGAACGCGTCGAAGTCGCGCTTTCCGGCGGGCACTGGATTGAAAGCCTGGTGCTCGCCATCCTCCTCGGGACGGCACTGCGTTCCTCTTTCCGTATCCCGTCCGCCTTCGACGCCGGGATCGCCTTCAGCGCCAAGATCCTGCTCGAAGTGGCGGTGGTCCTGCTCGGCGCCTCGGTCAGCATTGCCGAGATCGGCGCGGCCGGCGTTCTGCTGGTCGCGGGGATCGCCGCCGTCGTGGTGCTCTCGCTTGCCGTCAGTTACGGGATCGGACGGGCGCTCGGCCTCACCCCGAAGCTCGCGACACTGGTCGCCTGCGGCAACTCGATCTGCGGCAATTCGGCGATTGCAGCCGCCGCCCCGGTGATCGGCGCGGAGGCCGACGACGTGGCAGCCGCAATCGCCTTCACCGCAGTGCTCGGCGTCGCCGCCGTCCTCCTAATGCCGGCACTGCATGCCGCCGCACATCTCAGCGACCTGCAGTTCGGCATCTTTGCCGGCCTCACCGTCTACGCCGTGCCGCAGGTGCTGGCGGCAACCGCCTCAGCCGGCCTAATCAGCAGCCATGCCGGTACGGTGGTCAAGCTGATCCGCGTGCTGATGCTCGGCCCGGTGCTGCTGGCGCTCGGAGCCGTTGGCAACAGTTCGGGCGGCAGGGCATCGCTTCGGCACGTGGCGCCCTGGTTCATCGCCGGCTTCGCCGCAATGATGGCGCTACGCTCGGCCGGCGCGATTCCGCCGGTTCTCCTCGGGCCGATCACAACCGCCTCCGGCCTGCTCACCACGATCGCCATGGCCGGGCTCGGGCTGACCGTCGACGTGCGCTCCGTCACCCGCTCCGGCGGCAGGGTGGTCCTCGCCGCGATCGCCTCGCTCCTCGTGCTCTGCGCGCTCAGCCTCGTATTGCTCACACTTCTCGCGATCAACTGATCGTGTCCGGGGGTTTCCCACGCGAAACCATTGCTTTGCCACAGGCGAGGGCTAAACTTCGGGGCCGATCGACACGATGCGGCGGACTACCGACAATGACCCTGCGCCCCCTTGCCACGATCGGCTTCGATGCCGACGACACGCTCTGGCAGAACGAGCAATACTACAGGCTGACGGAAGAGCATTTCACCGCTCTGCTCGCCGATTTCGCCGAGCCCGAGCACATCTCCGGGCGGCTGCTGGAGGCGGAAAAGCGCAATCTCGCCTATTACGGTTTCGGCATCAAAGGCTTCACGCTGTCGATGATCGAAACGGCGCTCGAAATCACCGACCGCTGCGTGCCTGCACGGGTGATCGACGATATCCTCCGGGTCGGGCGCGAGTTGCTCAGCCATCCCGTCGAGACACTGCCGCATGCCCGCGACACGCTGGAGAGGCTCGCGGGCGACTATTACCTGATGCTCGTTAGCAAGGGCGATCTCTTCGACCAGGAACGCAAGCTTGCGCAGTCCGGTCTCGGCGAACTCTTCGACGCGGTGGAGATCGTCTCCGACAAGACTGCGACCACCTACCGCCGCGTCTTCTCCCGCAACGGCGACAGCGCGGAGCGGGCGATGATGGTCGGCAATTCGCTGAAGTCCGACGTGGTGCCGGCGATCGCCGCCGGCGCTTGGGGCGTCTTCGTGCCGCACGAGCTCACCTGGGTGCTGGAGCAAGTGGAAAAGCCGGTCGAGGCGCCGCGTTTCCGCGAGATCGCCCATCTCGGCGAGTTGCCGGATCTCCTGGCCAGCCTGCAGTGAACCGTCAGCGCGGGCGGGCGAAGGCCTCGCGCATCGCCTCGACCTTGCCGCGACAGACGCAGCCTTCGATGTGGTCGTCGACCAGCCCCATGGCCTGCATGAAGGCATAGACTGTGGTCGGGCCGACGAAGGTCCAGCCGCGCTTGCGCAGGTCCTTCGAGAGCCGAACCGAGGTCGGCGAGGTCGGGTTCGCCCTCAGCGTCGCGTAATCCACTCGCGACGGCCGCTCGTCAGCCCCCGGTTCGAAGCCCCAGAAATAGCGGGCGAGCGAGCCGAACTCCGCCTTGAGTTCGATCGCGCGCGCGGCGTTGTTGATCGTCGAGACGATCTTGCCGCGATGGCGCACGATGCCTGCATCGGCGAGCAATCGCGCAATGTCCTCTTCGCCGAACTGCGCGACCTTCTCGAAATCGAAGCCCGCGAAAGCAGCGCGGAAATTCTCGCGCTTGCGCAGGATGGTGAGCCAGGAGAGCCCGGACTGGAAGCCTTCCAGGCAGATCTTCTCGAAGAGCCGGCGGTCGTCGGAGACCGGATAGCCCCACTCGTCGTCGTGATAGCGGCGGTAATCCTCCAGATTGCCGTGCCAGAAGCAGCGCACGAGCCCGTCGTCGCCGGTGATCAGTCCCGTTCCGTCCATCTCGGTGATTCTCCCTCACAATGCGGCGATGTTTACCATTTGTTCACCAGTTCTCAAAACCGGCTGCTAACCCTGACGAAAGGTTTATCGAGAAGACCGCATTTTCATGAACGGCGATTTACCAATTCTGCGCCGGCCGGGTGGCACCGTGCGGCAATCCGGGGCCGGAGGACGGCCCTTTTTCAGTTCTCGGTGTTAATTGTAGCGAGTCCGCCCGATGATCAAGAAAACGCTTCTCCTGGCAACGAGCCTCATCCTGCCCCTGGCGCCCGCGGCCGAGGCCAACGACCGTTACGGCAATCGTCCGCCGGTCGTCGTCAGCCCCGACCTCACCGCGCCGTGGGTGATGCAGCTCGGTGGCGCCGTCCGTCCGGTCGTCTATGCGCCGCGTCCGCAGCCGGTCGCCCCTGCCCCGCGCCGGCAGATCCGGCGAAGCTTCGACCAGCCGGCCGCAGTCGCCCCGCAGCCGGTCGCGGTGCGGCCGAACAATCCGGCGCCGAAGGAATTCAACCCGATCTACCTGCCGCAGATGGTCGACTACCAGACAGCCGAACCCGCCGGCACCATCGTCATCGACACCAACAACCGCTTCCTTTACCTCGTGCTCGGCGACGGCAAGGCGCGCCGTTACGGCGTCGGCGTCGGCAAGCCGGGCTTCGAATGGGCGGGCAAGCACAAGGTCACCCGCAAGGCCGAGTGGCCGGCCTGGAACCCGCCGCAGGAAATGATCACCCGCGAGGCGGCGAAGGGTCACTTCATTCCGGCCCACATGGAAGGCGGTCCCGCCAATCCGCTCGGCGCACGCGCCATGTATCTCGGTTCGACCCTCTACCGCATCCACGGCACCAACGCGCCATGGACGATCGGCAACGCCGTCTCCTCGGGCTGCATCCGCATGCGCAATGAGGACGTCGTCGATCTCTACGAACGCGTGAACGTCGGCACGACCGTCATCGTCATCTGACCATTTTTGGCCACTCAGACGAAGTTTATCGTAGTATCCCATACCATTTCTGCTTTGGCCGACGGCTTTGGACTTGAATTCCAAAGCGAGTCGGCTATGGCTTTTCCCCGGTATAATTTACGGGGGAAGTCCACCATGTCGAAATACTTGTCCGTGCTTACCGCAGCCGCCATCGCTGCGACCGGCATGCTGGCGCCGGTCGAGGCCGACGCCTTCGGCGGTGCCGCCAGGCCTGCGGCCGCCGCAAGCGACGTCACGCTTGTGGCGCAAAAGCCGAAGCAGCCGGCCGAGAAATTCCGCCGCCGCGTCGTGCGGCTCGTCACCGACGAGAAACCCGGCACCATCATCATCGATACCAACAACAAGTTCCTCTACTACGTCGAGGGCAACAACCGCGCGACCCGCTACGGCGTCGGTGTCGGCCGCGAGGGCTTCGGCTGGTCGGGCGTCGTCAAGATCGGTCGCAAGGAAGAGTGGCCGAGCTGGCGCCCGCCGGCGCAGATGCGCGCCCGTGAAGCCGCCAAGGGTCACATGCTGCCGGTCGTGCAGGAAGGCGGTATCGACAATCCGCTCGGCGCCCGCGCCATGTATCTCTTCAAGGGCGGCCACGACACGATCTTCCGCATCCACGGTACGAACCAGCCCTGGACGATCGGGCTCAACATGTCGTCGGGCTGCATCCGCATGATGAACAAGGACGTCGAGCACCTCTACGAGCGCGCCTCGGTCGGCACCAAGGTGATCGTCGTCGGCCCCGGCAACAGACAGGGCAAGGTGAGCTTCGAGGACCGCGGCATCGACCTCCTGCGGACGATTCTCGGCGGCTGAGGCGTCGCTTCACGATCAGGCTTTCGGAAGGCGTGCGAGAAATCGTGCGCCTTGTTCCTTTTCAGGGGCCTGGACACGCAAACGTGATGAGCCGGCGGCGCCGGCATCCCGAAGTTCCTTATAGGAAACAACATTCCAGCCGGCAGTGATGCAAAATAGAAACAGACTTGGTCTTTGACACCTCCTAATATGCGGGCGAGCTCAAACAGCAGAATCAGGTTGCCTCATGTCGAAGAAAATCGCCTGCCTGTCCTCTTCCGCGGCCATCGCCGCACTCCTGCTTTTCACCTCCGCGGCTCGTGCCGAGATGGCGATCTCCGTCTACGGCGGCGTCCAGTCGGCACCGCACAGCGACGTCGAAGTCTCCGATGGACCGGATTTCACCGCCGGCTGGGAAGGCAACTCCTTCTCCATGCCGCCCTATTACGGCATTCGCGGCACCTGGTGGATGGAGGAAATCGGCCAGCCGAACCTCGGCCTCTCGCTCGACTACAGCCATGCCAAGGTCTATGCCGACGACGGCACGCTCGCCGATACCGGCTGGAGCCACTTCGAATTCACCGACGGCCTCAACCTCGTGACGCTGAACGCGCTCTATCGCTTCCCGATCGAGGGCACCCGGTTCACGCCCTACGTCGGCGCCGGCGCCGGCGTGAACATCCCGCATGTCGAAGTGACCCGCGCCTCCGGCACCACCTCCGAATTCCAGCTCGGCGGCGCGACGGTGCAGGCCCAGGTCGGCGTCGCCTACGACATCGCCGACCGCTGGCAGGCCTTCGTCGAATACAAGGGCAACTATTCGTGGGTCGATGTGGATATCGACAGCGGCGCGACGCTGAAGACCAACATCATGACGAACGCGGTCAACGCCGGCATCACCTTCCGCTGGTAAAGCCGTCAAGGCCGGCGCATCCGACAGGCAGCGCCGGCTACTTCAATTCGCAGACGACCCGTCCGTCGCGGGAAAGGGCCGTCTGAAGGTTGCCGCTAGCGTCCGTACCCGTCTGTACCTTGACCGTATAGCCGCCCTGGAAGCGGGACTTGTCGTCGGGCGTGACCGCGGTGTCCACGGTCAGTTCGAGAGTGGCGAAAGGGCCGCTCTGTGATTCAGTGTAGACCTGCAGGCGCAGCTCGCTGCCGTCCATCCAGTGCTGTTTCAGCATCGACGAGGTGAGACGCATCGTCTCGACGAGGCCTGGGACCTTCGAATCCTTCAGCGTCAGCACGCCACGGAAATGCTCCAGAGCGCCCTGCTTTTCGGCGCTGAAGCCGCTTTCGAGCGACATCTTCAGGTTTGCATCGTCGGCGACGCAGTAGATGCGCTGGGCAGCGAGTGCCTCGCACGAGCCCGTGAGTGCCGCGATAAGAGCAATCGCTATTCTGGCGCACATTGCCGAACCTCCTCCGGAACCGGAAAACTGTCCCGGCCAGAGGGCAGAATTTAACGAAACATCCTTAGGATTTGGCTAATTTCCTTGGGCGCTCGCCACCATAAGCCCAGTCGAGGAGCTCGACGGTGTGAACCACCGGCAGATCGGTTCCGGAACCGATCTGGGTCATGCAACCGATATTGCCGGCGGCGATCACCTGCGGCTTCGTCGCAGCAATGTTCTTCACTTTACGCGCCTTGAGCATCTCGGAAATCTCCGACTGCAGGATGTTGTAGGTGCCGGCCGAACCGCAGCAGAGGTGGCCTTCAGCCGGTTCACGGACGGTGAAGCCCGCATTCGCCAGCAATGTCTTCGGCGCCATGGTTACCTTCTGGCCGTGCTGCAGGGAGCAGGCGGAGTGATAGGCGACGACGATCCCCTTTGCTTCGAGCCGGGGAAGTTCGAGCGTCGAGAGATACTCCGTCACGTCCTTGGCAAGCCCCGAGACGCGCGCGGCCTTTTCCGCATAGGCCGGATCGAGCCGCAGCATATGGCCATAGTCCTTGATTGTCGTGCCGCAGCCGGAGGCGGTGATGATGATCGCATCGAGACCGCCCCTTTCGATCTCGCGGGTCCAGGCATCGACATTGCGGCGGGCGAAATCGAGCGCCTGTTCTTCGCGCCCCATGTGATGGACAAGGGCCCCGCAGCAGCCCTCGCCTTGCGGCGATGCCACCTCCACGCCGAGACGCGTCAGCAGCCGCACCGTCGCCTCGTTGATGCCGGGATCGAGCACCGGCTGGGCGCAGCCTGCCAGGATCGCGACGCGACCACGCTTCGGCACCCCGGCGGAAGGTTCGCCCGGCGCCGGCGATGCCGCCTTCGCGGGCAAGACGCGCGGGGCGAGCTCGAGCATCGCGCCGAAGGGTTTGAGCTGGGGCACCCGCTTCAGGAGACCGGCGAAAGGTCTGCCGATGCGGGCGAGTGTCAGGGCGAAGCGGAACCGCGCCGGATAGGGCAGCACCATGGCGAGCACGCCGCGGGTCAGGCGGTTCGCCAGAGGGCGCCGGTAGGTCTTTTCAATGTGGATGCGGGCATGATCGACGAGATGCATGTAGTCGACGCCCGAGGGGCAGGTCGTCATGCAGGCGAGGCAGGAGAGACAGCGGTCGATATGACGAACGATCTGCTCGTCCGCCGGGCGACCGTTCTCCAGCATGTCCTTGATGAGGTAGATGCGTCCGCGCGGGCTATCGAGTTCGTTGCCGAGCGTCACGTAGGTCGGACAGGTCGCCGTGCAGAAGCCGCAATGCACGCACTTGCGCAGGATATTCTCGGCTTCGGCCACACGCGGGTCTGCCAGCTGCTCGGCGGTGAAATTGGTCTGCAAACTCAAAACTCCAGCGCATGGAGGAAGAGGTCCGTCCCCTTCCTCCTTCGTTTGTCGGGTTCTGTCCCGGTCAGATCAGCCAGCTCTCCGGCCGCTCGATCGGCTGATCGTTGCTCACCCGTTGCAGCCCGATAACGCAGCGCACGATCACCCAGACCGCGGTGGCGATCGCCAGGATGACGCCGACGAGGGCGAGCGTCAGCACGACGGAAATCGCGGCATAGAGGATGCCGATCCAGAAGGTGCGGATCGCCCAGGTGTAGTGGCTCTCGAGCCACGGATCGGACTTGCCGCGGTTGAGATAGGCGAAAACCACCCCAACGACCGCGGTGATGCCGATCACGAAGCTCGCGAGGTAAAGGACATAGATGATCTGGACATTCAGCTTGCCGGGGTCCATCCAGTTGTCGGTCCGGCGGGCCGGCGGCGTTGGCGGCGTCTGCGGCATCTGCGAGGTCGGCTCGGTCATGCGGATTCTCCTGTCGTCATGCGGCCGGGATTCAATATCCCCACAGGGTCGAATTTTGCCTTAACCCGTTGCGAAAGCAAGGCCAGCGCAGGTTCCTGCGGTTCGAAGGACGCGACGGATGCGCGCACCGCGCCTGAGGCCCGCATGAGCGTCGCGTGGCCGCCGCCGAGCGCGCGGATGTAGCGCCGCAGGATCTCCGCTTCCGGGTCCGCCTCCATCCGCATCCAGACGAGGCCGCCCTGCCAGTCGTAGAAGGCGTCGACGCCGGTCGCGAGCCGCAACGCCGCGACGAGTTTCTCTCCCTGGGAGGGCGCGACCGAGACACGCCAGAGGGGCCGCATCGTGCCGTCGGCATAGGGCTTGACGTCGCGGATCTCGCGCCACAGCACCGCCGTCTCCTCCGGTCCGAGGCGGGTCGCGGGTGCGAAGCGTTGCATGGCAGCCGCGAGCTTTTCCACCCGGACGGCGACGGATGCCTCCAGGCCTTCCACGCGCAGGACGGTCGCCGGGCCATCGGGCAGGCCGCCCGAGAGGAAACGCGACCTGACGCTTTCCGGCAGATGGGCAGCACCCGAGACCTCAACCGGCAGCGCCATCGCCGCCGCCATGGCGTGCGTGGCGGCCTCGTCGTCGAGGCCGGAAAGCACGATGGTCGCCGCCATCTTCGGCCGCGGCAGGACCTTGAAGGTGACCTCGGTCAGGAGGCCGAGCGTGCCGTGGGAGCCGGCCATCAGCTTGACGAGGTCAAGCCCGGTCACGTTCTTCATCACCCGCCCGCCGGCCTTGACGATCTCGCCATGGCCGTTGACGAAGCGCACGCCGAGCAGGCTGTCGCGCGCAGCACCCGCGGTGATGCGGCGAGGCCCGGACGCATTGACGGCGAAGATGCCGCCGATGGTCGGTTCGCCTGCCGTTCCCATGACCGGCCGATGATCCGGCGGTTCGAAGGCCATCGCCTGACCGTTCGCGTCGAGGGCCGCCTCGATCTCGGCGACGGACGTGCCGGCGCGTGCCGTCATCACCATTTCCGCCGGATTGTAGGTGAGAATGCCGGAGAGCCCGGAGGACGAGAGCGTCGCAGCGGCCTGCACAGCATTGCCGAAACCGGCGCGCGTGCCCCCGCCCCGGATCTCGAGCGGGACCGCCCGCTCGGCATGGTCGCGGATGATTTCGGCAGCTTCGGTTTCGGTCGCTGGAGTCAGCATGAAATACCCCCCTCTGGCCTGCCGGCCATCTCCCCCACAAGGGGGGAGATCGGCTGTGGCATCCGCCGCGCTGACTTCCGATCCCAAGGTGAAGTGGCCACGTTCTGGCCACCAGTACAGGGCCTGTTTCGTGCTTGAGCCAGCGTCGCCAAGGAGCGAGCGTTCGCCGCTGACGATCTCCCCCCTTGTCGGGGAGATGCCCGGCAGGGCAGAGGGGGGTGAACAACAGCAATTGCCATCACGCCCGTCCCTCCAGCGGAAAAACCTTCGAAGGGTTGAGGATCCAGGCCGGGTCGAAGGCTGCGCGAACCGCCATCTGCTGGGCGAGGTCGAGGTCGGAATACTGGTGGCGCATCAGGTCGCGCTTCTCGATCCCGACGCCGTGCTCGCCCGTCAGGCAGCCGCCGGCGTCGACGCAGAGCTTCAGGATCTCCATGCCCGCCGTCTCGGCGCGGGCGGCATCCTCGGGATCGTTAATGTTGTAGAGGATCAGCGGATGCATGTTGCCGTCACCGGCGTGGAAGACGTTGGCGACCCGAAGTCCGTAACGGTCGACGATTTCGGAGGTTTTCCTGAGCACGTAGGCGAGCTGCCCGAGCGGCACCGTGCCGTCCATACAGATATAATCGGCGATGCGGCCGGTGGCACCGAAGGCGGACTTGCGCCCCTTCCAGATTAGCGCCGCTTCCAGCGCCGACTGGCTCTCGCGCACCGTTTTGACACCGTGCCGGCGGGCAATCTCGACGATCGAGGCGAGCATCGCCTCCATCTCGGCCTCGGAACCCTCGACCTCGACGATCAGCAAGGCCTCGACGTCGAGCGGATAGCCGGCATGGGCGAAGGCCTCGCAGATCTCGATCGCCGGCTTGTCCATGAATTCGATCGCGACCGGGACGATGCCGGCGCCGATGACGTCGGCGACGCAGGAGCCGGCGGCTTCCGCGCTGTCGAAGCCGAAGAGGACCGGACGCGCGCCTTCCGGCTTGGCGATCAGCCGCACCGTCGCTTCCGTGACGATCCCGAGCTGGCCCTCCGAGCCGCAGACGAGGCCGAGAAGATCGTAGCCCGCCGCATCCAGCGCCTTGCCGCCGAGTTCGACAATGGTGCCATCCACCAGCACCATCTTCACGCCGAGCAGGTTGTTGGTGGTGACGCCGTATTTCAGGCAGTGGGCGCCGCCGGAATTCATGCCGATATTGCCGCCGATCGTGCAGGCAAGCTGCGAGCTCGGATCGGGCGCGTAGAAGAAACCGTCGGCGCCGACCGCGTCCGAAATCGAAAGATTGGTGACGCCGGCCTGAACGGTCGCGGTACGGTTGGCGTAATCGATGTCGAGGATGCGCGACATTGCCGAGAGGCCGAGCACGACCGCATCCTCCTGCGGGATGGCACCGCCCGAAAGCGAGGTCCCCGCCCCGCGTGGAACGACGGGAATGCCGTAGCGATGGCAGTACTTCATCACCGCCGCGACCTGCGCGGTTGTCTCCGGCAGCACGACCGCCAGCGGCCGGCGACGATAGGCGAGAAAACCGTCCGTCTCGAAGGGGACGAGCTCGACCGGCTCATGCACCAGACGCTCCGGCGGAACTAGTTCGGCGAGGTCTTCGACGATCTCCTTGCGCCGGGCAAGGATCGCGGCATCGGGCTCAAGAAACTTGATGGCTTCCGTCATGGTCCTTCCCTCGCAAGGCAAGATCGGCATACACCGCCCTGCCCACGGCTTCAACTGGTATTCTTTCTTTACCACTTTGACCAAATGCATGCAAATGCTATGGACTTATGACAAAACCGGAAAGAATGGAGACCGCATGACCAATCTGGGAGATCTCGAGGTCTTCTCGCGGGTGATCGCCACCGGCAGCATGTCGACGGCGGCACGGGCGCTCGGCCTGTCGCCGGCGGTGGTGTCAAAGCGGATCAAACGGCTCGAGGACAGGCTCGGCACCCGGCTCCTGCAGCGAACCACCCGGCAGATCTCGCTCACCGAAGCCGGCCAGGGCTTCTACGAGCGTATCGTGGCCGTGCTCGCCGGTATCGAAGACGCGGAGGCCTATGCCTCCGGCAGGTCGTCGGAGGTGCGCGGCACCCTCAAGATCTCCGCTCCGACCTCCTTCGGGCGATTGCATATCGCGCCGCACCTCAAGGCGTTCATGGACGCCCACCCGGAGCTTGCCATCCACCTCGTGCTCTCCGACGAATTCACCGACATCGTCGGCGGCGGCTTCGATCTCGCCATCCGCATCGCCGACCTCAGCGACTCCTCGCTGGTCGCCCGGCGGCTCGCACCGGTGCGGCGCATCCTCTGCGCCTCGCCCGACTACATCGCCCAACACGGCATGCCGCAGACGATCGACGACCTGAAGCAGCACCGTTGCCTGCCGGCCCACAACTACGACGCCTGGCGGCTGGAAGGGCCGCACGGCGCGCTGAACATCCGGCCGGACGGCATGCTCGTCACCAATTCGAGCGAGGTGATCCGCGAGGCAGTCATCTCCGGCCTCGGCATCGCGCTGCGCTCGACCTGGGACGTCGGGCCGGAGTTGAAGGCGGGCAAGCTCGTGCAGGTGCTGCCGGCCTATGAGGGTTCACGCAACGTCTCGCTTTCGGCGGTCTATCCGAGTCGACAGTTTCTGCCGGCCAAGGTGCGCCTGTTCATCGACTATCTCGCCGAACTCTATGGGCCAATACCCTATTGGGAGCGATGAGCCGACCTATTCCTCACCGTCGACATGGTGCTTGCGGATCCGCCGCACGACCAGCCAGACGCCGAGCACGACGAAGGGAACGGAAAGCCCGGTGATAATGCCCGGATCGACGGGCATGACCTCATGGCTCACCGCCTTGACCAGATAACCGATCAGGCCGACGACATAGTAGGAGATCGCTGCGACGGAGAGGCCTTCGACCGTCTGCTGCAGGCGAAGCTGCATCTCGGCGCGGCGGTTCATGGTGGCGAGCAGATCGGAATTCTGTCGCTCCAGTTCCACGTCGATCCAGCTGCGGACGAGGCCGGTGGCACGTGACAGCTTGCGCGAGAGGTTGGCCTGCCGCTCCTCGACCGACTGGCAGGTGCGCATGGCCGGCGCCAGTCGTCGTTCGAGGAAAGAACCGATCGTCTCGAAGCCGGGCACGGGGCTTTCGTCGAGTGTCTTGATACGCTCGTGGACGATGCCGTCATAGGCTCTGCTCGCGCCGAAACGGTAGAGACTGAGCGCGGCGTTCGCCTCGAGTTCTGCGGCGAGCCGCGTGATCTCGCCGAGCATCGAGTCAGCTTCCTCCCGCGCATGACCTTTCATGCGCTGGGTGACGGCGGTCAATCCGTCCTCGATGCGGCGGATATCCGGCGAAAGGGTCTGGGCGAGCGGCAGGCCCAGCATGGCGAGCGTCCGGTAGGTCTCGATGTCGAGAAGCCGCTGCACCAGTGCGCCGCGACCCGCATCGTTGAGCCCGCGGTCGATGACCAGGATGCGTGTCAATCCGTCGCCATCCTGCCGGAAGTCGGTGACGACGGTTGCCTGCCCCTTCTTCACTTCACTGTAGCAGAGGCTCGCGGGATCGAAGCTGCCGATCGCCATCGTCGCCTCCTTGCCCTCGGGGCGGATTTCCAGCCGGATCCCGGAGATCAGCGGGCCGGGCGCGGAAAAGGCGCTGCCGAAGGGGTGGACGGTGATGTCGCCGCCGAAATTTTCCGGCGCCGGTCCTTCCCAGAGCCAGGCGGAGAATTCGGTGTGCCGTTCCCAGCGCAACGTGCCCGCACCCCAGGCCATCGCATGATGCCGTGAGGCACGATCGGGCGGCGACACGCCTGCGGCCCGCGACAGTTCCGCAAGCACGCTGTGGTGCACGGCTGCGCCGCCGTCCATCATGAAGGCGAGTTGCAGGATCACCCGTGACGACTTGACGAGAGGAAAGGGCCGGGCGTGGATTTCGCCGAGGGCAATTGCCCGCTCCGGTGCGGCGGGAAATGCAAGTCTTCCGGTATCCAATCCCAACTCCCAGCTTGAGGTTCTGCGACCAATCCGCTCCTTCTAGCAAATGTCGCGTCCGCCCGTCAGGGGGTCGTTTGCCACAGGGCCTTACATTCGTCGCACTTAGGCGACATGCGCATCGTTGTTGTTGCTGTTTTTCGAGAGTGCTGCCAAGAATATCGGCAACGCGCGCCGCTGCCCCCGATGCGGCGAAACACCGACGACGAATGCCCCTGAAGGAGGATACCCGATGAAACGTTCAATGCCCGCCCTTCTGGTCGCCCTTGTCCTCGCCGTGCCTGCAATGGCCGGAGAGGTCCGGGATTTCGAGACCAGCCTGCGGACAGCCTACGGCGACTACCGGGCGGCCCTCTTCGCGACCAACACGGGCGGCAGCTCCGAATCGGCCGCCGCGCTCGACCGCTTCACCAAGGCATGGTCGGCGCTTGCGGCGTTGCCGGCGCCGCCCCAGTACGTCGACGATGCTGCATTTCCCGACACGATGAAAAAGGTGACGGCAATCGCAGAGAGCGCCTCGACCCAGGTCGCCGGCGGCGATCTCGCCAAGGCGCACGCCACGCTCGAGGGCATTCGTGACGAAATCGGCGACCTGCACCTGCGCAACGACATCTACAGCTTTTCCGACCGCATGAACGCCTACCACGCACGCATGGAAAAGGTTCTCGGCATGGATGCCGCCGACACCATCGCGGTGCGCGAGGAAGCCGCCGTGCTGGAGTACCTCCTCTCCGACATAAAGGCGCATCCTCCGAGGGACGCCGGCGGCAACTTCGAGGCCCTGCTCGGCGCCGTCGAGACGAGCGTCGCCAAGCTGCGCGGAGCGGCGACGAACAACGATGCCGCGGCGACCAAGGCGGCGATCGGCGGGCTGAAGGCGCCGTACTCGAAGTTCTTCCTCACCTTCGGCTGACGAACCCTCGACGCTCGCCCTTTCAAACTGGACAAATTAATTGACCAATCCTTCGGGCACTTGCTACACATGCGCTCGAAGGAGAATGGCGTGACCGAGACGGATGCCGAGAGCGATCGGGGACTTTTCACCCAGATCAGCCACAGCCGCACGGCCGACGAGGTGGTGCTGCAGATCGAGCAGCTGATCCTCGACGGTGTGCTGCGCGACGGCGACCGCCTGCCCGGCGAGCGCGACATGGCGCAGGCTTTCGACGTCTCGCGTCCCATTCTTCGTGAAGCCCTGAAGGAGCTTGAGGCACGCGGACTGCTCGTCAGCCAGCACGGTGGCGGCACCTTCGTGGCGGATATCATCGGCCAGGTGTTCTCGAAACCCGTGACCGAACTCATCTCGCGCCATCAGCGCGCCGCGCGCGACTATCTCGAATACCGCCGCGAACTCGAAGGCCTGACCGCGGAGCTTGCGGCGCGACGCGCGACCGAGACCGACAAGGCGCTTCTCGCCCGCATCATCGCGGACATGCGGCGGGCGCACGAAAGCGGCTCGGCCGAGGGTGAACTCGCCGCCGACATCGAATTCCACAACGCGATCGGCGAAGCCGCCCATAACGTCATCCTGCTGCACACGATGCGCGCCTGCTACCGGCTGCTCTCGCAGGGCATCTTCTTCAACAGGAAGGCGGTGTTCGCACTCGATGACGCCGGCGAGCGGCTGTTGCAGCAGCATGTGGCGATCTACGAGGCAATCGTCGCGGGTGACGGCGAGCGCGCCAAGCGGGCAGCCCAGGCCCATATCGATTTCGTGATGCAGGCCGTCGAGGATGCAAGCCGCGCCGACGAGCGGGGCCGCGTCGCACGCCTGCGGCTCTTGAGCCGCTCGGCACAGCCGGCTTCCGGCCGTGCATCGAAACAGACGACAACCGAAGGAACGGACATTTCCAAATGACCCCAGAACCGCAGAAAGTGCGGCCGCGCGTCGGCCTCTTCGCCACCTGTCTCGTCGATCTGTTCCGTCCGAGCGTCGGGTTTGCCGCCGCCAAGCTGATCGAGGATGCCGGCTGCGAGGTGCATGTTCCGATGGCGCAGACCTGCTGCGGCCAGCCGGCCTACAACTCCGGCGACAAGGCGGACACGCGCGCGCTTGCCAAACAGGTGATCGAGCTCTTCGAGGGCTTCGACTACGTGGTCGCCCCCTCCGGTTCCTGCGGCGCCATGCTGAAGAGGCACTATCCCGAGCTTTTCAAGGGCGACCCGGCCTGGGAGGCGCGCAGCCACGCCTTCGCCGAGAAAGTTCATGAACTCGTCTCCTTCCTGAGCGACGTGATGTTCGTGCCGAAGGTCGATGCGACCTTCGAGGGCAGCGTCACCTATCACGACAGCTGTTCGGGTCTTCGCGAACTCGGCATCAGCAAGCAGCCGCGCAAACTGCTTGCGGGCGTCGAAGGGCTGGAACTCAAGGAAATGGCCGACAGCGATGTCTGCTGCGGCTTCGGCGGCACCTTCTGCATCAAGTATTCCGACATCTCCAACAAGATCGTCGGCAAGAAAACGGAGAACATCGAGGCCGCCGGGGCCGATGCCCTGCTCGCCGGAGACATGGGCTGTCTCATGAACATGGCCGGCAAGCTGCGGCGCGAGGGCTCGAAGGTCGAGGTCCGCCACGTGGCGGAGGTTCTCGCCGGGATGACGGACACGGCGCCGATCGCCGGCTCGGGCAAGTGAGGGTCGGCCGATGCAGTTCACCGCTCCCCAGTTCAAGGAAAACAGCGTTACCGCCCTTCACGATCCGCAGCTGCAGAAGGCGCTGAAGAACGTCGAGACCGGCTTCATCGCCAAGCGCGCGACCGCCGCCGCAGCCCTGCCCGAGTTCGAGCTCCTGCGCGACAACGCCCGCGACATCAAGAACCACACGCTCGCCCATCTTGACCTCTATCTCGAAGCCTATGAGGCGAAGGTGAAGGCGGCCGGCGGCCACGTCCACTGGGCCGAGAGCGCGGAAGACGCCCGCCGGATCATCCTCGACATCTGCCGCAAGGTGAACGCGAAGACGGTCACCAAGGGAAAGTCGATGATCACCGAGGAGATCAACCTCAACGAATTCCTCGAAACCCAGGGCGTCGAGCCGGTCGAGACCGACCTTGGCGAATACATCATCCAGCTGCGCGGCGAGCATCCGAGCCATATCATCGCGCCGGCCGTGCACCTCAACAAGGATCAGGTGGAGGCCGATTTCCGCCGCGTCCACACCCATTTGCCGGCCGACCGCGACCTGACGGCGCCGGAAACGCTGCTCTCCGAGGCACGCGAAGTGCTGCGCAAACGCTATTTCCAGGCGGATGTCGGCATCACCGGCGCCAACTTCCTTGTCGCGGAGACCGGCACTTCTGTCATCGTCACCAACGAGGGCAACGGCGACCTCACCCAGACGCTCGGCAAGGTGCATGTCGTCGTCGCCTCGCTGGAAAAGATCGTCCCGACGCTCGAGGACTGCGCGCAGATCCTCCGCCTGCTCGCCCGTTCGGCGACCGGCCAGGACATGTCGGTTTACACCACCTTCTCCACCGGCCCGCGTCGCCCGGAAGATCCCGACGGTCCGGACGAATACCACGTCGTGCTGCTCGACAACGGCCGCTCGGCCATGCTCGGCACAGAGTTCGAGGAGATGCTGCGCTGCATCCGCTGCGGCGCCTGCATGAACCATTGTCCGGTCTATCACGCGGTCGGCGGCCACGCCTACGGATCGGTTTATCCCGGCCCTATGGGTGCCGTACTGACGCCGTCGCTCTTCGGCATCGATCAGTCCGGCCACCTGCCGAACGCCTCGACCTTCTGCGGGCGTTGCGAGAGCGTCTGCCCCATGCGCATCCCGCTGCCGAAAATGATGCGGCACTGGCGCGAGCGGGAATTCGAGCGGCACCTCACGCCGGCGACGAGCCGGTACGGCCTCGGCCTCTGGGCCTTCTTCGCCAGGCGGCCGGCTCTCTACCGGCTGGCGGCGTCGCTCGGTGCCCGGACGCTCGCGATGCTCGGCGGCGACAAGCGGAGGATCGGCGCCCTGCCGCTCGCCTCCGGCTGGACGAAATACCGCGACCTGCCCGCACCGGAAGGCCGGACCTTCATGCAGCAATGGGCCGAACGGCAGGCAAACAGGCAGGAGGCGTGAGCGTCATGGACGGCAAATCGGCAATTCTTAAGAAAGTCCGCGCCTCGCTGAAGGCTTCGCCGGACGATTCCGCGCGCCGCTCTGCGGTCGCCTCACGCCTCGCCGAGACGCCGCGCGGCATCATTCCCGCCCGTGGCCAGCTGCCGGGCGCAGCACGCCTCGACCTCTTCGTCGCGATGGCGGAAAAGTACCACGCCACCACCACCCGCATCGCCGATCTCTCGGCACTGCCTGCCGCGGTCGCGGACTATCTGAAAGGCCGCAACCTGCCGGCCTCCGTGCGGATCGGAAACGATCCACGGCTCGCCGTCGCACCATGGGGCGAGGAACGCACGCTCGAAATCCGCCACGGCGCCTCCGACGGCCACGACCTTGCCGCCGTCAGCCATGCCTTCGGCGCGATCGCCGAGACGGGAACGCTCGCGCTCCTTTCAGGCCCGGACAATCCGGTGACCCTGACCTTCCTGCCGGAGCACCACATCGTCGCGCTCGACGCCCGCGACATCGCCGGCGACATGGAAGCGATCTGGTCGCGGCTGCGGGCCGTAAACGGCAAGGCCGCGATGCCGCGTACCGTGAACTTCGTCACCGGTCCGTCGCGCTCCGCCGACATCGAGCAGACGCTGTTGCTCGGCGCCCACGGGCCGCGGGCGCTGCACATCGTCATCGTCGGCGAACCTTCCGCGTGAAGCTTCGGATGGCCTGCGGGCCATCCTGTCTTGTTGCCGCCACCAGGTACAAAATAGAAATTTCGTTCTCGTTTAGGAACAAAGTTCCTTATTCCGGCATTAGAAACTTGCCTTTTATGAACCAAATTTCTACTGTTCCAGGATGACGAATACAATCAACGAACTGGTCGAAACGCCGCGGATCGCGCTCGTCTCGACTCACGGTTACGTCGCCGCCCATCCGCCACTCGGCGCCGCCGATACCGGTGGGCAAGTGGTCTACGTCCTCGAGCTGGCCAAGAAGCTCGGCCAGCTCGGGCACAAGGTCGACATTTACACCCGACTCTTCGAGGACCAGCCGCCGGTCGACATCGTCGACGACAATGTGCGGGTGATCCGCATTCCCTGTGGCGGACCGGATTTCATCCCGAAGGAGTACCTGCACCGGCACCTGGCGGAGTGGGGCGAGAAGGCTCTCCGCTTCATCAAGAACGAGAACCTTTCCTATCTCTTCGTCAACAGCCACTATTGGGACGGCGGCGTCGCCGGCCAGCGGCTTTCCGAGGCGCTCTCGATCCCGCACATCCACACGCCGCATTCGCTCGGCATGTGGAAGAAGCGTCAGATGGAGACGGATTATCCCGAGCGCGCCGACAAGTTCGAGGAAGAGTTCAATTTCCGCGAACGCATCCAGCACGAGCTGATCATCTACCGCAGCTGCCAGCTGGTGATCGCCACCACACCGATCCAGCTCGACATGCTGCTCGACGATTACGGGCTCGCGCGCAGCCGCGTCCACATGATCCCGCCCGGCTACGACGACAACCGGTTCTTCCCGGTCTCACAGGCGTCGCGTCAGATGATCCGGCAGCGGCTCGGCTTTTCCGATCACGTGGTGCTGGCCCTCGGGCGGCTTGCCACCAACAAGGGCTACGACCTCCTCATCGACGGCTTTTCGGTGCTCGCGAGCCGCATTCCCGACGCACGGCTTCGGCTGGCGCTCGGTGGCGAAAATCTCGACGCCCAGGAAAGCGCCCTTCTCAAGCAATTGCATGAGCAGGTGGAAGCACTGGGACTCTCCGACCGCGTGGATTTCTCCGGCTTCATCCCCGACGAGGAGTTGCCGGATCATTACCGCGCAGCCGACCTTTTCGTGCTGTCGAGCCGCTACGAGCCATTCGGCATGACGGCGATCGAGGCCATGGCCAGCGGCACGCCGACCGTGGTCACCGTTCACGGCGGCCTCTTCCGCGCGGTCAGCTACGGCCGGCACGCGCTGTTTGCCGATCCCTTCGACAAGGAGGATCTCGGCATCACGATGATGAAACCGTTGAAGCATCCGCGCCTCTACGGTCGTCTGTCGCGCATGGGCGCCCACAAGGCCCGCAGCCTCTTCACCTGGACCGGAATCGCCCAACAGCTCGTGGCGCTTGTCGAAGGCCGTCCGGTGGCGCAAGCGCTCGATGACGCGGACTGGGATGAACCATGGAACGACGGCGACTGAACCCAGCGCGGATTTTCTCCTCCGACCTCGACGGCACGCTCGCCGGAGATCGTGACGCCTCCCGGCGGTTCTCCGACTACTGGGCGAGCCTCGATCCTGACAGCCGCCCGCTGCTCGTCTACAACAGCGGCCGGCTTATCGAGGACATATTGGCTTTCATCGCCGAGGAGGGCCTGCCGGAGGCCGATTACCTCATCGGCGGCGTCGGCACGATGATGCACGCCGCGACAGTGCCGGACATCGCGGCGGCCTATGCCGCTTCGCTCGACCATGACTATGACCCGCTCCGGATCGCGGAGCGGCTGCAGTCCCTGCCCGGCATCAGGCGCCAACCGGAACGCTATCAGCACATGCACAAGTCCAGCTGGTATTTCCACGATGCCCCGCTCGAACGCATCGAGGCACTGGAAGAAGAACTGCGCGCCGAGGGTCTATCGGTGAAACTCGTCTATTCGAGCGGACGCGACCTCGACGTGCTGCCCGGCAACGCCGACAAGGGCAAGGCGCTGACCTGGCTTTGCGAAGAGCTCGGCATCGGCCTGCATGAGGCGGTCGTCGCCGGCGACACCGGCAACGACCTCGGCATGTTCCTACTCGACGGCGTGCGCGGCATCGTTCCCTCGAATGGGCACACCGTACTGCGCCGGCTCGCTGAGGAACGCGACGACGTCTATCTCGCGGATCGCGCCCGGGCCGACGGCGTCATCGAGGGGCTCCGCTACTGGCAGGAGATCGGGCGGCACACGATCGGTGCATAGCCCAAAAGTGGACAAGCGGAACACTTGACCTGACGTGCCGTTGATCCAACATCAACGGTTAAACGGTCGCTTGACTGATTCGCCGTGTGAATCCGGAGAGGTCACCGAACGAACACAACCAGAGCGTAAGCTTCGAAGACGGGAGACAGCGGGAATTGACGATCATGAGCCGGATAGCCTCGGACGTGCAGTTGATGTTGCGGCGGCCGCCGCGCCAGCAATATGCCGCCCTGTGCTACCGTCCGCGCAAGAAGCAGGGGGGCATCGAGATCCTTCTGCTGACGAGCCGCGACACCGGCCGATGGGTGATCCCGAAAGGCTGGCCGATGGCCGGCAAGAAGTCCCATACAGTGGCCGAGCGTGAGGCTTGGGAAGAGGCCGGCGTGCGGGGCAAGGTCTCCCGCGAGCCGATCGGCTACTACGGCTATGCCAAGGGCATGGAAGGGGGCCTCAAGGTCGCGTGCCGGGTTCAGGTGCACGCGCTCGAGGTCAAGGAAATGACCAAGGACTTCCCGGAGAAGGGGATGCGCCGGCTGGAATGGGTGAGCCCCGAGGAAGCAGCCGCCCGGGTCCGCGAGCCGGAACTGAAGGTGTTGCTGCACGCGTTCGCCGAAAAGACGGCCGGTGCACTCGCCAAGCCCAAGAATCCTGTCGAAGGCTCGTAAAATCGGGCTGTCATAAAACTGTCATATTGCGCCTGCGCCGCTTTGCCACTAGGGCAAAGGGCGAATTCGGAACATCGCGCAGAACCGGACGGTCACAGCAGCGTTTCGTCGTCATCTACAGGATTTCGCGGAAGGGCGGCCCTCGGGGGGTGCCCCTCAGGAAGGCAGTATCGTCATGGCCAAGTCGCCGCCCAGCCTCGTCAAGCCCACTCTCGACAAGGATCTCGACAAATTCGCCTATGTCGAGGAGGCAGCCCAGCACATCTCCCGCGGCTACGCGCCGGTCGGCATCGGCCTGATCTTCCTGGTGACGACGATGATCTTCGCCGGCGCCTATGTGATCAACCAGCCGGGCGCCGTCATGGTCATCGCGGCGGCCGCGATCGGTGCCTACATGGCGATGAACATCGGCGCCAACGACGTCACCAACAATGTCGGCCCGGCGGTCGGATCGCGGGCGATGACGATGACGACGGCGCTCGTCATCGCGGTGATCTTCGAATCCGCCGGCGCCCTGATTGCCGGCGGCGACGTGGTTTCGACCATCTCCAAAGGGATCGTCGATCCGGCACAGGTGCCGAACGCCGAAGTCTTCGTCTGGGCGATGATGGCCGCTCTGCTCTCTTCGGCGCTCTGGGTCAATCTCGCCACCTGGATCGGCGCGCCGGTCTCGACGACCCATGCCGTGGTCGGCGGGGTGATGGGTTCGGGAATTGCCGCTGCCGGGGTCGGTGCGGTCAACTGGGAATCGATGATCGGGATCGCCGCAAGCTGGGTGATCTCGCCGCTGCTCGGCGGTGTCATCGCCGCCCTGTTCCTCGCCTTCATCAAGGAATTCATCATCTACCGGCACGACAAGATCGCGGCCGCCCGACGCTGGGTGCCGATCCTGATCGCGCTGATGATCGGAACCTTCTGCGCCTATCTGGCGCTGAAAGGGCTGAAGCAGCTGATGCATGTCAGCCTTACCGCCGCCGTGCTGGTCGGCGTTGTGACGGGGGCGATCGGCTGGGCGCTCAGCGTGCCGCTCATCCGGCGGCAGTCCGTCGGGCTCGAAAACCGCAACCAGTCGCTCCGCAAGCTCTTCCGCCTGCCGCTCATCTTCGCGGCAGCACTCCTTTCCTTCGCCCACGGTGCGAACGACGTGGCGAATGCGATCGGTCCGCTCTCTGCAATCGTTCACGCCATCCGCGCGCACGAGATCGCCGCCAAGGTCGAGATTCCGATCTGGGTGATGGTGATCGGCGCAACCGGCATCTCGCTCGGCCTCTTCCTCTTCGGCCCGAAACTCATCCGCCTCGTCGGCGAGCAGATCACCAAGCTCAACCCGATGCGGGCCTATTGCGTTTCGCTGTCGGCAGCCGTCACGGTCATCGTCGCCTCCTGGCTGGGTCTGCCGGTCAGTTCGACGCACATCGCCGTCGGTGCGGTCTTCGGGGTCGGCTTCTTCCGCGAATGGTATACCCGCAACTCCAAGCGGCGCGTGGACTACATCCGCGCCAAGTCGGACCGCTGGGTCGTCGAGGAAGCCACCGACCGCAACTCAGACGAAATGCGTCGCCGCTATCTCGTCCGGCGCTCGCACTTCATGACGATCGTCGCCGCGTGGATCATCACCGTCCCGGCGGCTGCGGGGCTTGCGGCGCTGATCTACTGGGTTATGTTCCAGCTCTTCGTGTAACGAGGGGAAGACGGGGAACCCATGCGCGCCAACTACCGGATGCAGAGGCTTTTCGTCGCCGCGGGGCTTTCTGCCGGCGCGACGGTCGAGACCAGCCCGGAGCAGTTCAACTATCTCGCCAACGTGCTCCGAATGGCGGAAGGCTCCGAACTCCTCCTCTTCAACGGGCGCGACGGCGAATGGAAGGCGACCCTCGCCTTCCCGACGCGCAAGCGCATCGTCATGACCGCGGCGGAACAGACGCGCCCGCAGCCCGAGCCCTGCGACCTGCACTTCCTCTTTGCGCCCCTGAAGGTCGGGCGCATGGACTACCTCGTGCAGAAGGCCGTCGAAATGGGTGCGGGGCTCCTGCAGCCGGTGATGACCCAGCACGTCCAGGGCAAGATCACCAATCTCGACCGCCTGCAGGCGAACGCCGTCGAGGCCGCCGAACAGTGCGGCGTCCTTTCGATCCCGACGGTCGAGGCGCCGAAGCGGCTGAAGGACCTGCTGGAACGCTGGCCCGCGACGCGGCGGATCATCTTCTGCGACGAGGATAGCGCGACACAAAACCCGCTCGCCGCCCTTCAGGGTATCCGCGAGCGCTCGCTCGCCCTGCTCGTCGGGCCGGAGGGTGGTTTTTCCGAGGAGGAACGGGCCCTGCTGCGCGACCTCGATTTCGTCACCGCGATCCCGCTCGGGCCGCGCATCCTTCGCGCCGATACCGCCGCGGTCGCGGCGCTTGCCGTCGTGCAGGCAACCGTCGGCGACTGGCATTGACGAGACGGGCTTGACCTGCCGCAAGCTTCCGATTTTTTTGACGAAGGCTTGAGAGAATTTCACTTGCGCACCGGCTTCATTCCGGTCCATTCACGCGATGGTCCGCTCCTTGGGCCGACTTCGCCAACAAGGTTCACTGCATGGCCCGCGACACCACCGATCACACTCCGCTCACGTCGGTCGACGAAATGGTCGCCTATCTCGCAGACGGTTGCAAGCCGCGGGAGGCTTTCCGGATCGGAACGGAGCACGAGAAGTTCGCCTTCTTCCGGGCGGACAACAGCCCGGTCCCCTATTCCGGCGAAGCGAGCATTTCGGCGCTGCTCAACGGCATGCAGAAGAAGCTCGGCTGGGAACCGATCATGGACGGGGAGAACATCATCGGACTTGCCGGCGGCGACGGTGAAGGCGCGATCTCCATCGAGCCGGGCGGGCAGTTCGAACTCTCCGGCGGCGCGCTCGAAACGCTTCACGAGACCTGCCGGGAATCGAACCAGCATCTTTCGGTGCTGCGCGACGTCGCCGAGCCGATGGGCATCCGTTTTCTCGGCATCGGCGGCAGCCCGAAATGGACGCTTGCCGAAACGCCGCGCATGCCGAAATCGCGCTACGAGATCATGACGCGCTACATGCCGAAGGTGGGCAGCCAGGGACTGGACATGATGTACCGGACCTGCACCATCCAGGTGAACCTCGACTTCTCGTCCGAAGAAGACATGCGCCGGAAGATGCGCGTGTCAATGAAGCTGCAGTCGGTCGCGACCGCCCTCTTCGCCTCATCGCCGTTTACCGACGGCAAGCCGAACGGGCTGCTCTCCTGGCGCGGCGACATCTGGCGGGATACGGACAATGCACGTGCCGGCGCCCTGCCCTTCGCCTTCAACGAGACTTTCGGCTTTGCCGATTATGTCGAATGGGCACTCGACGTTCCGATGTATTTCGTCGTCCGCGACGGGCGTTACCACGACTGCACCCACGTCACCTTCCGCCAGTTCATGGCCGGCGCGCTGAAGGGCGAAATCGCCGATTGGGAGCCGACGCTCGGCGACTGGACCAACCACCTCTCGACGCTCTTCCCCGATGTCCGTCTGAAGCGCTTCCTCGAGATGCGCGGCGCCGACGGCGGGCCGTGGCGGCGAATCTGCGCACTGCCTGCCTTCTGGGTCGGCCTCCTCTACGACGATGCGAGCCTTGCAGCGGCAGACGACCTCACCCGTAACTGGACCCATGCCGACGTCATCGCCATGCGCGACGCGGTGCCGGCCAAGGCGCTGGCCGCCGAAGTTGCCGGCCATAGCGTGCTCGACGTCGCACGGCAGGTCGTCGATCTCTCGCGCGCGGGCCTCAAGGCGCGTGCGCGCCTCAACAGCGAAGGCCAGGACGAGAGCGTCTTCCTCGCCTCGCTCGATGAAATCCTCGCCAAGAAGACGACGCTCGCCGAGGACATGCTGGCGCTCTACGGCGGTCGGTGGAATCGGGATATCGACCACGTCTTCGAGGACTACCAGTACTGAAGCAGGCGCCATCGGCCGCACCCCGCCCCACCCGGCCGGGCGCCGCTAAAAAGCGGTTTGCGCTCGGCTTTTTCCGGTTATAGTGCGGGAACGACGCGCTGCATGCAACCGGAGGGCCGCCATCCATGCTACCACTGTTCGAGATGATGTTGCAGGCGCAGAACGGGACGGCCATGGAAGCGGTGGCCAGACAGTTCAACCTCGCCCAGGAGCAGGCTGCGCAGGCGGTGGCGGCGCTGATGCCGGCCTTTTCCTCCGGCTTCAAGCGCAACACCACCAATCCCTACGACATGACGGCGCTCCTCAGCGCGATGGCATCCGGGAACTATGCGAAATACTTCGAGGACATGACCGCGGCGTTTACGCCGCAGGGCATCGCCGACGGCAACACCGTGCTCGAACAGCTCTTCGGCTCAAAGGAGGTTTCGCGCGCAATCGCCGCCCAGGCGGCGCAGTTCACCGGCATCAGCCAGGACATCTTCAAGAAGATGATGCCGGTGATGGCCGACACGATCATGGGCGGGCTTTCCAAGCAGACCACCGGCCAGTTCGACGCCACGGCCTTCGCCAACTCGCCGATGGGAGCGATGACCCGGCAGTGGCTCGAAGGCATGGGCTTTGCACCGAAGGCAAAGCCGAAGGAGCCGAACCTCTTCGACAATCCGTTCACGCAGGCGATGCAGACGATGTTCGGCGTCAAGCCCGCCCAGCCGCAACCCGCACCGACCGCCAACCCCTTCTTCGACAATCCTTTCACCAGGGCTTTCCAGGAGATGATGGCGGGTTATGCCGGGCCGGCCCCGACGCCACAGGGCGAGGCCGCCAAGCCTGCCGAAAAGCCGAAGGGTCAGGCGACCGAGCAGTTCACGACGATGGTGAACGCCATGTTCGACAGCGGGCTCGAAGTGCAGAAGAGCTACCAGAAGAGCATGGAGCAGATCTTCGACAGCTATCTCGACCAGACGCATGAGACCCCGCAAGGGGAGCCGGCGCCGCAAGGCGATGTGCCGCCGAACGGCAAAGGCTGATCCTTTCGTCCCGATTCAGGCATAGGTGGCGGAAGCCGCCACGCTGGTCTCAGAATTCTTCCCAGTCCCCGCCACTGGAAGCCTCGGCGCCGGAAGCGCCGGTTTTCACGTTCAGCCGGTTGGTGATCTTTCCAAGAAGCGCACGGGCCGGCGAACTGACGGGACGGGAGGTCTGGCTGGCCGGCGTCACACGCGGACGCGGCGACGGCGCCTGGAAGACCCGCGGCTCGGCAGGGCCAGTACTCGTAGCCTGCCTGAGGCCGGTCGCGCCCTGCGACGCGAGGCTCCGGTCGACGTTGAACTGCCCGACGACATCGGAAAGCGTATGGGTGTCGTTCGAGAGTGTCGTCATCTCGCGGTCGGTCTGCTCGGCGGCGCGGGCGTTCTGATGGGTGACGTCCTCCATCCGCGCGACGGCCGAATTGATCTCCTTCAGTCCCTCCGACTGCTGCCGCGCCGCAGTGGCGATCGAGTGGATGTGGTCGTTGATCTCGACCACCTGGCCGGCGATCGAGGACAGCAGGTCACCGCTTTCCTTGACGAGCCCGACGCCGCTTGCGACTTCGTCACCGGACTTGATGATGAGCGCCTTGATCTCGCGGGCCGCCTGGGCGGAACGCTGGGCAAGTTCACGGACTTCCTGCGCGACGACGGCAAAACCCTTGCCGGCTTCGCCCGCGCGCGCCGCCTCGACACCGGCATTGAGCGCGAGCAGGTTGGTCTGGAAGGCGATCTCGTCGATGACGTTGATGATCTTCGAGATTTCCGACGAGGCGCTCTCGATGCGCGCCATCGCGTTCACCGCCTCGCCGACGATCCCCGCCGAACGGTCGGAATTGTTGCGGGCCGTCCCGGCAAGCCGGGACGCGGTCTCGGCGCGCTCTGAGGACTGGCGGATCGCCTCCATGATCTGGCGGATCGAATTGGTGGTTTCTTCGAGCGCTGCCGCCTGTTCCTCGGTGCGGCGCGACAGATCCTCCGTCGAAGCCCGCACCTTGACGCTCTTGGCGTTGATCTCGTGAACATTGGAGTGGACGGCGGAAATCGTCCGCGACAGGCGTTCGAGCGAGGCGTTGAAGTCGACACGCAGGCGGTCGAGCCCACTCGCAAACGGCTTGTCGATCGTCGCGGTGAGGTCGCCGCTCGCCAGCCGTTGCAGTGCATTGCCGAGGATTTCGACAGCTTCGGTCATGCGCGCCTGCTCGGCGGCACGTTCGGCGTCGCGGTCCCGGCGCTCCTTCTCGTCGGCGAGCCGGCGGGTCTCGGCGTCGCTTTCGAGCGTCCGCTTCTCGAGTGCAGCCTGGCGGAAGACTGCGACCGAGCGGACCATTTCGCCGATCTCGTCCTGCCGCTCCTCCCCTTCGAGCGCGATCGCCGTGTTGCCGCTTGCAAGCGCACCCATGGACCCGACGAGGCGGGTGATCGGGCGGGTCAGGGAACGCGAATAGAGGACGGCGATCACGATGCCGAGCAGCACGATCGGAGCGCCGAACAGCACGGAAACCAGTGCCGTGTCGCGGAGGTTCGCCGCGACTTCATCCTCGCCGATGAGAGCGAAGACCGCCCAGCGGGTGCCGGCGAATTCGAGCGGCACGCCGGCGGCAAGGCTGGTCATGTCGCGATAACCGGAGAGGGTACCGAAGGCATCCCGGCCTTCCATGACCACCGGCAGCATCGCCGTGTCGACCTTCGCGGAAAGGACGTCCTTCTCCGACGTGAGCGCACTGTCGTTCAGCAATGCGCCGGTGGAGTCCACCAGAACGGTTTCGCCGGTTTCGCCGAGACCCTTGCGGTTGGCAAAAAGGGTATCGAGGCGGTGGTTCGGCAGGCGGTAGGCGATGACGCCGATCGTGCGGCCATTCATGGTGATCGGAACGGCAAGGAAGGAGGCAGGTGCGCCGTTCGAGGGCGCATAGGCGGCAAAGCCGGACATGGCGACGGCGTTCGGATCCTTGGCGGCGACGATCTTCGAGAAGACTTCCGCGAGGCCGGTATCCTTGTAGGGTCCCTTCGTCAGGTTGGTGCCGTAGTCCTTCTCCTTCTGGACCGAATGGACGACGTTGCCGTCGAGATCGATCATCAGGATGTCGTCGTAGCCCTGCGCCTGCAGATGGTTGAGATAATAGGCTTGGTACTGCTTGTGGGCGCGGTCAAAGGCATCCTTCTTGGCGCTGTCGAGCTTGTATTTCTCGCCGACGGGGTTCGGGTTCTCGTCGATATAGCGGCGGTGGAGCTCGGCGGCCGGGTCCTCTCCCAGGAATTTCCATGCTCCGGTGAAGCCGTAGAGCGCCTGCTGGGTGGTGACGTTCGAGGCGATCGCCGCGATATCGAGGCTTACGCTTTCGAGATAGCCCTTCGCTTCGTTGCGCCTTCCGTCGGCCGTCGCTTCCAGCATCTGGTAGACCTGCTGGCGCAGCGCACGGCTTTCGAGAAAGAGCGTCAAGGCGACCGATGCGCTGATGGCGACGATGGTGAAGACCGCCGCCGCGAGAGGAAGCTTCCTGGAAATCCGCATTTGAAAAGGCTCCGTGACCGTGCCCGGAGAACCCGGGTCCGCTGGCAATGCTAAAGAGAATCTCGTGCGGAAGTTAGAAATCTCTTACCGCGAACGGAAAACCTGTGGGAGGCCGGGCGCGAAGATCCCAATGCACAAAAAAAAGCCCGGGACTGGGATGGTCACCGGGCAAGTCGGCAGGGTTATTGGCAGTCACCCTGCGGGGATTGGGAGAGGGTCATTCGGACTTCACCGGCTGCAACGAACGGGTGGCGCGATTGCGCGCGGTGCGGGCGAGGAGACGCGAAGGATCGTCCGCAATGCCGGAGGTCCGAAGAATGCTCTCGACGTCGGCACGGGAAAGCCCGATGTCGCGCAGCAGCGCATCGTCGAGGTCGGCAAGGCGGTTCGCGGCTCGTCGGTTCCGCAGCGCGCGCAGAACGGATTTCATCGCTTGCCAGGTTGCGGCGAGACGCGCGGCAAGCGTCGGCCGGGAGACTGCAAGATCGAGTTCTGTCATCCGTTCGGTCGTGCTCATGGCGACAAAGTCCTTTCGATTTCGGCACGAATAGAGGCGGGCTCGTACCCGGAGAAGGGTAGAGCCGACCAGCGGGGTATGGAGGTTGGGGGGAGCCGATGTCGTCGGCCCCGGTTGATTTGCAGGACGATGATGCTGAAAAGCTATTGATCAGTCCAACGAATGTTTCTAATAGTTATCATCAATCCATCTGATGGAATTTCCCCCATGTCAGCTCCGCTCGATATCGACCAGCTCCAGACCTTCATCGCGATCGTGGACACCGGAAGCTTCACGAAGGCCGCAGCGCGTGTCTTCAAGACCCAGTCGGCCGTCTCCATGCAAATGCGGCGGCTCGAGGAACGCATCGGCAAGCAGCTCTTCATGAAAGACGGCCGCGGCAACCGGCTTACGGCGGAAGGGGAAAAGCTCCTCAATTACGCCCGGCGGATCATCCGGCTGAATTCGGAGGCGATCGCCGCCTTCGACGACAACCGGCTCGAGGGTACGCTGAGGATCGGCACGCCGGACGACTATGCCGACCGCTACATGCCGGAGATCATCGGACGCTTCGCCAAGACGCATCCGAACGTCGAGCTATACATCGTCTGCGAACCCTCGGTGGACCTCGCCGAAAAGATGGCCCGCGGCGAACTCGACATTGCGCTTGTCACCCACAATCCGCGCGCACGCAGCTCGGACGTGGTGCGCACGGAACCGCTCTGCTGGGTCGCGTCGGCGAACCATCCGCTGCGCGACGACGCGCCGGTGCCGCTCGCCGTCGGGCGGCGCGACTGCAACTGGCGCCAGCTCGCCTGCTCGGCACTCGATGCAGATGGCCGCGACTACCAGATCCTGTTCACGAGCTGGTCCTCGACCGTGGTGGCTGCCGCCGTGCTTGCCGGGATGGCGGTCTCGGTCCTGCCGGAGTCGGCCTTGCGCACCGGCATGAAGGTGCTGACGCAGGCTGATGGTTTTCCGCCGCTACCGCCGGTGCAGATCGGCCTGATGAAGCGGCCGGGGCTTTCGACCTCGCTGATGAACGCCATCACCGACCACATCACCGCCTGCCTCGACAACATCACGCCGTCGGCAGTCGACGACGATCTCGACGGCGACGTGAAAACCTATCCGCGATACTATCCGCGGCTGCGTGCCGGCCACATGATCCCCGGCTGGTAAGCGCAGACATATATAGACGGACATCGACAGCAGAACGGGAACAGCCGGGGCGAACCCCGGCTGTTCCCGTTTCCGGCCGGCAACCCGAGTGCGGCGGGGGGGCCACCGCTCTCCACGGGCCGGCTGCCCGTGCGCGCCCCTGGCGGCGGGCCGCGCACGGGATGCTTCCATCAGGCGATGTCGAACCGATCGGCGTTCATCACCTTCACCCAGGCGGCAACGAAGTCCTTCACGAACTTTTCCTTGTTGTCGTCCTGGGCGTAGACCTCCGCATAGGCACGCAGGATCGAGTTTGAGCCGAGGACGAGATCCACACGGGTCGCCGTATACTTGGTCGCACCGCTCTTGCGCTCGCGGATGTCATAGCTGTTGCTGCCGGTCGGCACCCAGGAATAGGCCATGTCCGTGAGGGTGACGAAGAAGTCGTTGGTCAGCGCGCCGACACGGTCGGTGAACACGCCGTGCGCCGTGCCGCCGTAGTTGGTGCCCAGAACGCGCATGCCGCCGATGAGCACCGTCATTTCCGGAGCGGTGAGCCCCATCAACTGGGCGCGGTCAAGCAGCATTTCCTCGGGGCTGACGACATAGTCCTTCTTCTGCCAGTTGCGGAAGCCGTCGGCGAGCGGTTCGAGCACGGCAAAGCTGTCCGCGTCGGTCTGCTCGGCGGTGGCGTCGCCACGGCCGGGCGCGAAGGGGACCTCGACATCGAAGCCCGCGGCCTTTGCCGCCAGTTCGACACCGACATTGCCGGCGAGAACGATGACGTCGGCAAGACTTGCGCCGGTTTCCGAAGCGATGCCTTCGAGAACCGACAGAACCTTGGCGAGGCGGGCGGGCTCGTTGCCTTCCCAGTCCTTCTGCGGAGCCAGGCGAATGCGGGCACCGTTGGCGCCGCCGCGCTTGTCGGAACCGCGGAAGGTGCGGGCGCTATCCCAGGCGGTGGTGACCATTTCGGCGATGGTGAGGCCGCTGTTGATGATCTTGGCCTTGACCGCTACAACGTCGTAGTCCTTGCGGCCGGCCGGGATCGGATCCTGCCAGATCAGGTCCTCGGCCGGAACGTCCGGGCCGAAATAGCGTGACTTCGGACCGACGTCGCGGTGGGTCAGCTTGAACCAGGCGCGGGCGAAGGCGTCCGAGAAGGCGGCGAAGTCGTCCTTGAACCTCAGCGAAATCTCGCGATAGATCGGGTCGACCTTCAACGCCATGTCCGCATCGGTCATCATCGGCATGACGTGGATCGAGGGATCCTCGACGTCGGCCGGCTTGTCCTCCTCGGCAATGGTGATCGGCGCCCACTGAGAGGCCCCGGCCGGGCTGTGCGTCAGCGTCCATTCATGCTTGAACAGCATCTCGAAGTAGCCGTTGTCCCACTTCGTCGGTTGCGTGGTCCAGGCGCCCTCGATGCCGGAGACGACGGTATCGCGGCCGATGCCGCGCCCCTTGGTGTTCATCCAGCCGAGACCCTGGAATTCCGGTCCTGCGGCTTCCGGATCGGGGCTGAGATTGGCGGCACTACCATTGCCGTGGGACTTGCCGATCGTGTGGCCGCCGGCGGTGAGCGCCACGGTTTCCTCGTCGTTCATGCCCATGCGGGCGAAGGTCTCGCGCATCTGCGCGGCGGTCGCCAGCGGATCGGACTTGCCGTTCACACCTTCCGGGTTGACGTAGATGAGACCCATCTGCACCGCAGCAAGCGGGTTCTCCAGCGTTTCCGGCTTGGTCACGTCGCCATAGCGGCCGTCGCTCGGCGCCAGCCATTCCTTCTCGTCGCCCCAGTAGGTGTCCTTTTCCGGGTGCCAGATGTCCTCGCGGCCGAAGGCGAAGCCGAAAGTCTTCAAGCCGGCGACGTCATAGGCGATCGTGCCGGCGAGCGCGATCAGGTCTGCCCAGGAAATCTTGTTGCCGTATTTCTTCTTGATCGGCCACAGCAGGCGACGACCCTTGTCGGTGTTGACATTGTCCGGCCAGGAATTGAGCGGCGCGAAGCGCTGGTTGCCGGTGTTGGCGCCGCCACGACCGTCGGTGATGCGGTAGGAGCCGGCGGCATGCCAGGTAACGCGGGCCATCATGCCGACATAGGAACCCCAGTCGGCCGGCCACCATTCCTGGCTGTCGAGCATCAGCGCGCGAAGGTCGGCCTTCAGCGCCTCGACGTCGAGCTTCTTCAGTTCCTCGCGATAGTTGAAGTCCGGGCCCAGCGGGTTCGTCTTGGTGTCGTGCTGGTGCAGGATGTCGAGGTTCAGCGCGTTCGGCCACCACTCCATGACGGATTTGCCCACGGCGGTATTGCCGCCATGCATGACCGGACATTTGCCGGTTGATTTGACGTGCTCGTTCATCTTGGCCTCCTGTTTTCGCAAAAACGAGTGAACTGGTGCCACCATCGGCCAAGTGCTTCATAATTTCCAATTGTATTTAGTGAGGATGACGATAGGATTGTCCTATCGTGATTACCATTCGTCAAATGCGCTACTTCGAAGCACTCGCCGCCACCCTGCACTTCGGCCGCGCGGCCGAGATGGTGCATGTCAGCCAGCCTGCCCTTTCCGTGCAGATCATGGAGATGGAGAAGCACCTGGGGGTGGTGCTGGTGGAGCGGACGCGCGGGGCAACACTGCTGACGGCCAAGGGCGAGGAAATCCTTGTGCACGTGCGCGGTGTGCTCGCCGGCATCGACCGGCTGGAGGAAGCCGCCCGCCGCAGGGGCGGCATGCTGGAAGGCATGATCCGCATCGGCATCATCCCGACGGTCGCGCCCTATCTGGTGCCGCAGATGGTGCCGTATCTCAGGCGCGAGCACCCGCTGATCGAAATCGAACTCAAGGAAGCCGTGACCGACCGGCTGCTCGGCGACCTCGCCGAGGGCAGGCTCGACGCGGTGATCGCGGCCCTGCCCGTCGAGGCGGACAATGTCGCGAGCCGCAGCCTCTTCACCGACCGTTTCTTCGTCGCCATGGCCGACAACGAAAGCGACGTGCTTGTCTCGCCGCTCGCCGAAACGCAGGTCGACCCGAACCGGCTGCTGTTGCTCGAAGAGGGGCACTGCCTGCGTGACCAGGCACTCGCGGTCTGCAAGACCGCGAACAAAAGAAATCTCGTCAATGTCGGCGCGACCTCGATGACGACCCTTCTGCAGATGGTGTCGCACGACATGGGTATGACACTCATTCCGGAAATGGCCGTCGATACGGAAACGGCGCGCACCGCGATCCGCATCGTTCCCTTCGCCGACCCGGCCCCCTCGCGCGAGATCGGCCTTGTCTGGCGGCGGTCGAGCCCGCGTCGGCAAGACATGGAAGCATTGGCCGCGGGCATCGTGGCGAGCCGCGGCAAGCTCCGCGCGAGTGGGCGTGGTCACGAGGAGCCCGACGGCCTCCCGTCAGGCTCAGTTCATGAACCAGCCATGGCTGACGACGAGTGACTGCCCCGTCAGCGCATTGGTCTCGAAACCGGCAAACATCAGCGCGACCTCGGCGACGTCCTCGACCGTGGTGAATTCGCCATCCACGGTTTCGCCGAGCATCACCTTGCGGATCACGTCGTCCTCGGAAATGCCGAGTTCCTTCGCCTGTTCCGGGATCTGCTTGTCGACCAGCGGCGTCCGCACAAAACCGGGGCAGATGACGTTGGCTCGTATGCCGGACGAACCGCCTTCCCTGGCCACCACCCGCGCCAGCCCGAGCAATCCGTGCTTGGCGGTGACATAGGCCGATTTCAGCGGCGAGGCCTCGTGCGAATGCACTGACCCCATGTAGATGATGGCGCCGCCCCCCTGACTCTTCATGTGCGGGATGCAGGCTTTCGTGGTCAGGAAAGCTCCGTCGAGATGGATCGACAGCATCTTCTTCCAGTCTGCGAAGGGGAAATCCTCTATTCTGTGAACGATCTGGATGCCGGCATTCGACACCAGGACATCGACCCGTCCCCACTTCGCAACCGTCTTCGCCACGCCGGCATTGACCGCCGCCTCGTCCGTGACGTCCATGGCGATACCGAATGCTTCGCCCGGGCCGATCGATGTCAGGGCCTCGGCCGCCGCCTGAGCCTGGTCTTCCTTCAGATCGGCGATGACGACCTTCGCGCCCTCTTCCACATAGCGTTTGGCGATGGCATGGCCGATGCCGCTGGCCGAGCCGGTGATGATGCAGACTTTACCCTTGAGCGTCATGGTCGTTCTCCTTGTTGCCTATCCGGGGCCGTGCGTCCCTGCCCGGCGCGATACCGGACGGCGGGGCGCAGAATCAGCTCTTCCCGTGCCGTTCCTGGGCGAGGTCGAAAATCTGAATTCCGTCGCGCGGGCGGCCGCGGCTTTTCCACTTGTCGTGATTGAGCGTGTGCATGACGTCGTCGTAACCCGCGGCCCAATGCTCCGTTATCGAAGCCCGTGAAAATTCGGCATCCATGGCGTGCGTGGCAGAGGCCGCCCGGCGGTGGATGAGGTGCACGATCGTCACGTCGTATTCGACGCCAATGGACCTCAGAATTCTGGCATCCTCGTCATCGGCGAATTCCGGCGGCAGTCTTTCGAGGAGCCGCTTGGCGGCGCGGCGGACGACCTGCCTGCGAGCGAAATCGTCGGTGTTCAGGCGCGTCCGGCTGGAATAGCGGATCTCTTTGATACGGCTCTCCGCCTCGAAATGATCCTTCGGCATGGCGCCGCGGGCGCTGAAGAGGTCGATCTGGAAGATCTCCATGTTACGCTCGGAGCCATTGGTGGACAGGACATACTGCAGCGGCGTGTTGGAGACGAGACCGCCATCCCAATAGTAACGGCCGTCGATTTCGACCGGTGCGAATCCCGGCGGCAAGGCGCCCGAAGCGGCGATATGCCGGGCATCCAGCCTGTAGCGACGATTGTCGAAATAGGCGAAATTGCCTGACACGACCTCGACCGCGCCGAGACTAATACGGGTCCGACCACTGTTCAGAAGGTCGAAGTCGACCAGTTCCTCCAGTGTCTTGAGCAGGGGCTCCGTGTCGTAGAAGCTAATGGCCGCGTCGCGATTGTAAAGGATCTGGTATGGCGTATAGAGGCGCGGCGAAAAGAAACCGGGTATGCCGGTGAGCGCTCCGGCCATCACGGAAATCTCGTTGGAGATACGGCGAACATCAGCGCCGTCATGGCCGAACCCGAAGGTCAGGTTCGACGAAACCTTGTCCCAGAACGTCCGGAGATTTTCAACGCGGTGTTCCTTTGGAGCGCCGGCGATCAGCGCGGCGTTGACGGCACCGATCGAAATGCCGGCGACCCAATCGGGGTCGATATCATGTTCGTGCAGCGCCTCGTAGGCGCCCGCCTGGTAGGCGCCGAGCGCGCCACCACCTTGAAAGACAAAGATCTGTTCGCATTTGGAATTCGACATGGTGCCCTGCAACTTGAATATTGCACTGCACCATAAAATAGGAAGTTCTGAACGGCTCGCCAGAGCAAGGAGCGGCCCAAGCCGCCCCTTGCATTCACGTTTCGGTGTACGCGCAGTGACTCAGTCGAGATCGAGCACGATGCGGCCGTCGATCTTGCCTTCCTCCATGCGGTGGAAGATGTCGTTGATGTTCTCGATCTTGTCCCAGGAGAAGTGCGAGGCAACCTTGCCCTCGCCCGCGAAGACCAGCGATTCCTCGAGGTCCTGGCGGGTGCCGACGATGGAGCCACGCACGGTGATGCGCTTCAGCACGGTGTCGAAGACCGGCAGCGAGATGAAGCCCGGCGGCAGGCCGACCAGCGCCATGGTGCCCTTGGAGCGAAGGAAGCCGTAGGCCTGCTCCATCGCCTTCGGAGAGACGGCGGTGACGAGCGCGCCATGCACGCCGCCAGTCGCCTTCTGCACCTGCTCGATCGCATCGGCGGCGCGCCCGTTGACGGTAATGTCGGCGCCGAGGTCCTTCGCAAGCTTCAGCTTTTCATCGAAGATGTCAGCGGCCACCACATGCATGCCCATGGCCTTGGCGTACTGCACGGCCATGTGGCCCAGGCCGCCGATGCCGGAGATCACCACCCATTCGCCGGGGCGTACTTCGGTTTCCTTCAACCCCTTGTAGACGGTGACGCCGGCGCAGAGCACCGGAGCCGCGGGGCCGAATTCGAGATTGTCCGGCAGACGACCGACGAAATCCGGATCGGCAAGACCGTACTGGGCGAAGGTACCATTGACCGAATAGCCGGTGTTCTGCTGGCTGCCGCAGAGCGTCTCCCATCCGGTGCGGCATGGCGTGCAGCAACCGCAGGCGGTGTGCAGCCACGGCACGCCGACGCGGTCGCCTTCCTTGATGCGGGTGACGCCGGCGCCGAGCTTGGCGACATAGCCGACGCCCTCATGCCCCGGAATGAACGGCGGATTGGGCTTGACCGGCCAGTCGCCGTTCGCCGCGTGCAGGTCGGTGTGGCATACACCCGTCGCCTGATACTTGACGAGAATCTGGCCCGGACCGGGATCCGGTATCGCCATCTCCTCGATCACCAGTGGCTTGCCGAATGCCCGCACGACGGCGGCTTTCATACTCGATGCCATTCTCTTCCTCCTCGACAGAAATCGTGTTGCGGAATCAGCTGGCCGTCGGGGGTTGCCCGTCACGACGTATGCATCCTAGCGTTGTCCCGATCGCGTTTCTTGATCCGCGTCAAATCTGCCGTGCTTCACGATGATTTGTGTCGCAGCGTTGCGACAGCCCCGGGAAAATTCCGGCACCGTCGCAACAGGGACTGCTCAGACGAGGTACTTCTTCAGGAAGGCAACCGTCCGCGACCAGGCGAGGTCGGCCGCCGCCTTGTCGTAGCGGGCGGCGGAGGTGTCGTTGTTGAAGGCATGGTTGACGCCCTCATAGACATAGAGCTCGTACGTCTTCTTGTTTGCGTCGAGGGCCGCCTTGTAGGCGTCAATGCCGGCATTGATGCGCTCGTCGAGCCCGGCATAGTGCAGGAGAAGCGGCGCCTGGATGGACGGCACCTGATCGGCAGGGACCTGGGCGCCGTAGTAGGCGACCCCCGCGCCGAGCGCCGGCGAGGCGACCGCCAGACGGTTGACCATGCCTCCGCCCCAGCAGAAGCCGACGGCGCCGACATTGCCGTTGGAATCGGCGTGGCCGGCCAGGTAGATGCGGCCCGACTCGGCATTGTTGACGGCTGCAGCCATGTCGAGCGTCGTGAACATTTCCCGCGCCTTGTCCTCGTCATCCGGCGTGCCGCCGTAGGGCGACAGGAAATCCGGCGCAAGCACGACGAAACCCTCCAGCGCCATGCGACGGGCAACGTCGCGGATGTGCGGATTGAGGCCGCGGTTTTCGTGGATGACGATGACGCCGGGCAGCGGGCCTGCGGCATCCTTGGGTCGAACGAGATAGGCCTGCATCTCGGTCGTTCCGCCGGGATAGGTCACATTCTCGGCATTCAGGCGGGCGTCGCCCTCGGGGATAACGGCGGCGCTCGCCTTGCTGGCGGCAAGCAGCGGAGCGATCGTGGCGGCGGCCGCCGCCGAGCCGGCAAGTGCCGTCAGCCTTTCCATGAAAGCGCGGCGATCCAGAGTAAGATGAGTGTATTCGTCATAGGCGTCGATCATCGCCTGAGTGACTTTCGGCGTGTCCATGATGCTCCTCCGTTCAGGGTATCTGGATGGCGGCCCGAACGCAGGCGCGCCGCAGGCAGGATAGTGCCCACCAGCGATTGCGGGCAACACATCTTCGTTACCGGCCCTCGGAACGGCCCGAGAAGACGGTGACGCGCAGCGCAAGGAGCCCGGACACGAACAGCAGCACGAATTTGAGGCGCGACACCCAAGGCAGGATCTGCGGCAGGTTTTCGGCGAGCCACGGACCCGGCTCGGCCGGCGGGAAATAGCTCAGGAACCCGAAATTCTCGAGATAGTCGAAGACGCCGTAGGCGACCGGAACGAGGCAGAGCAGCCAGGCATGGCGGACATCGAGGCGTCGGCCGTAGAGCACGACGCCGGGGGCATAGCCGCGAAGAAGCAGGCAAAGCGAGAGGGTGAGCACGAACGGCAGGACGAGGTCCGGGCCGAGATACATCAGCTGAAGCAGATCGCGCGCCTCGGCCCGTGCCGGATCGGCAAGCGCCGCCTGAAGGCCCCGGACCGCATCGGCCTCGTAGCCGGACAGTCGGGCATCGAGGAAGCCCCCTGCCCCGCTGAGGCGCTGGAACTCCGGATCGAGCCCGAAGAACATCCAGGCGACAAGGGCGCCCGAGAGGGCGAGCAGCAGCAGGATCACCTTGTTCGCTCGCATCTGCCGCTCCCCTCCATCCACTCGCCTCAGGCGCCGGCGCCGGGGTAGTTCGGGCTTTCGCGGGTGATGGTGACACCGTGCGGATGACTTTCACGCAGGCCCGCGCCGGAGATGCGAACGAAGGTCGCCTTCGCCTGGAAGTCCTTGATGTCGCGGCCGCCGACATAGCCCATGGCAGCCTTGAGGCCACCCGCGAGCTGGTGCAGCACGGCCGAAACCGGACCCTTGTAGGGGACCTGGCCCTCGATGCCTTCCGGGACCAGCTTCAGCGTATCGCGCACTTCCGCCTGGAAGTAGCGGTCGGCCGAGCCGCGGGCCATGGCCCCGACGGAACCCATGCCGCGATAGGCCTTGAAGGAACGGCCCTGGTAGAGGAAGACCTCGCCCGGGCTTTCGTCCGTGCCGGCGAGCAGCGAGCCGACCATGACCGCGGAGGCGCCGGCGGCGATCGCCTTGGCGAGGTCGCCGGAGAACTTGATGCCGCCGTCGGCGATCACCGGAATGTCGCTCTTGGCGGCCTCTTCGGCAGCGGCCATCACGGCGGCGAGCTGCGGCACGCCGACGCCGGCGACGATGCGCGTGGTGCAGATCGAACCGGGACCGATGCCGACCTTGATGCAGTCCGCGCCGGCCTCGATGAGCGCGCGGGTGCCTTCGGCTGTCGCGACGTTGCCGGCGATGATGCGCACCGAGTTCGACATCTTCTTGACCACGCCGACGGCATCCAGAACCTTCTGCGAGTGGCCGTGCGCGGTGTCGACGACGATCACGTCGACACCGGCATCGATCAGCCGCTCGGCGCGCTCGCGGCCGTCCTCGCCGGTCGAGATCGCGGCAGCGACGCGCAGGCGTCCGTGGAGGTCCTTCGCGGCGTTGGGATTGAGCTGGCTCTTCTCGATGTCCTTGACGGTGATCAGGCCGACGCAACGGCCGTCGCCGTCGACCACCAGCAGCTTTTCGATGCGGTGGGCGTGCAACAGGCGCTTCGCTTCCTGCTGGTCGACGCTTTCCTTGACGGTGACCAGGTTTTCCTTGGTCATCAGCTCGTGGATCTTCTGCGAGGGATCGGAGGCGAAGCGGACGTCACGGTTGGTCAGGATACCGACCAGACGACCGGGACGGCCGCCGTTCTCGACCACCGGAATGCCGGAAATGCCGTGGGCCTTCATCAGCGCCAGCGCTTCGGCGAGCGTCGAATCAGGGCCGATCGTCACCGGATTGACGACCATGCCGCTTTCGAACTTCTTGACCTGGCGGACTTCCTCGGCCTGTTCGCTCGGCGTGAGGTTGCGGTGGATGACGCCGATGCCGCCGGCCTGGGCCATGGCGATCGCAAGACGGCTTTCCGTCACCGTGTCCATGGCGGAGGAGAGGATCGGCAGGCTGAGGTCGATATCCTTGGCAATCCGCGTCGCGATGTTGGTCTGTCCCGGCATGACCTCGGAATGTCCCGGCTGCAGAAGGACATCGTCGAAAGTCAGGGCTTCGGCTCCCGTGGCCGAAATTACGATGCGTGCCATTGCCAATTTCCTCTTTTCAAAAAATGCAGTGGCTCTCCGGGACGAATCGTCCGCCCGGCCGCTCCTGCAGGACAACGTGGAAGTTGGCGAGGGCTGGTAACACGTCTATGACAGGAAGGGAACAGAAAAATCCGTAGACGCACGAGTGCCGGGTTTCTCTGGGTTCACCGGCGGCGAGAGATCCCTCACGCACACGTGAACCTCCGCGCCAGGGTAAGCCGATTCGTCGTTGGCAAGGAAAGCAAACCTCGGGTAGAAAGGGCGCCTCGCGACGCACCGGCGAAAGCCCCCTCCTTCCCGTGAGCACTGCCCGCATGAACCGCATCGTTCCGCTGATCCTCGCCGTCGCGCTGTTCATGGAGCAGATGGATTCGACCGTCATTTCGACGGCGCTGCCGGCGATCGCCGCCGCTCTCGGCGTCGGGCCGATCACGCTGAAGCTCGCCCTCACATCCTATATGGTGGCGCTCGCGATCTTCATTCCGGCGAGTGGCTGGATGGCCGATCGTTTCGGCGCGAAGGTCATCTTTCGCGTGGCGATCCTCGTCTTCATGGCCGGCTCCGTCCTCTGCGCTCTCTCCGGATCGCTTGTCGCCTTCGTCGCGGCCCGTTTCCTGCAGGGAATGGGCGGCGCGATGATGACGCCGGTCGGACGCCTCGTGCTCCTGCGCACGACGGAGCGACGCGAGCTCGTCTCGGCGATGGCGCTGCTCACCATCCCCGGACTAATCGGCCCGCTGAGCGGTCCGCCGATTGGCGGCTTCATCACCACTTATTTCAGCTGGCACTGGATTTTCCTGATCAACGTACCGATCGGCCTTGCCGGCATCTGGCTCGCGACCATCCACCTGCCCGAGGTGCCGCCGGTCGAGACGCCGCCGATCGACTGGCGCGGTTTCGCGCTGAGCGCGCTTGCGGCCTCCGGCGTCGTCTTCGGACTTTCGGTGATGAGCCTGCCGGCGCTGCCGCCTGCCGCCGGCATCGGAGCGACGGCACTCGGCCTCGCCGCCGGTCTTCTCTATGTCCGCCATGCGCGGCGCCATCCGACGCCGCTTCTCGACCTCGGCCTCTTTCGCAACGCCACCTTCCGCATCGCGGTTACCGCCGGGACGATCTTCCGCATCGCCGCCGGGGCAACCCCCTTCCTTATGCCGCTGATGCTGCAGCTCGGCTTCGGCCTCACGCCCTTTCAGTCCGGCCTCATCACCTTCGTAGGGGCGATCGGCGCGATCACCACCAAGTTCCTCGCCCGCCGTGTCTTCGCGGCCGTCGGCTTCCGCACCGTGCTCATTGCCGCGGCGATCACCGGTGCCGCGACGACGGCGGCGAACGCCTTCTTCACACCCGGCACACCCTATGCCCTGATCATGGGACTGCTGCTTGCCGCTGGCTTCTGCCGGTCCTTCTTCTTCACCGGCATCAATGCGCTGAGCTATGCGGAGATCGGCGACGCAGAGGCGAGCCAGGCGACGTCGATGAGTTCGGTGCTACAGCAGGTGAGCCTGGCGCTCGGGGTGGCGGTGGCCGCCGCCATTCTCGAAGGAAGCACGGCACTCAAGGGCCATGCACTCGGGCTTGCCGACTTTCATCTCGCCTTCGCGGTGGTGGCGGGCCTGTCGCTGCTGGCGGTGCTGCCCTTCCTGCGGATGCCGCGCGATGCCGGCGCCAATGTCTCCGGCCACGGAGGAAGGCCAGAGCCCGACAGCATCGCTGTGAAATAGGCGCCTATTCCGCTCTTTCGCAGACAGAGTCTGGTGCCCTCAGTCGCCGGCCTCTTCAGCCGTCGCGGGCTTGCGTCCCTTGAAGCCCTTGGCGAGCAGGAACATCTCGACCGATTCGGAGCGCGAGGCGCTGGGTTTCACGTGCACGACCTGGCGGAAGTTCTGTTTCAGCAACGTCAGAAGCTCCCGCTCCGTGCCACCCTGGAAGGTCTTCGCGAGGAAGTGGCCGCCCTCGGCGAGCACCTCAATCGCGAAATGCGCCGCGACCTCGCAGAGGTGCATGGTGCGCAGGTGGTCGGTCTTCTGGTGGCCGGTGGTCGGGGCGGCCATGTCGGAGATCACCAGATCGGGCGTGCCGCCGACGGCCTCGATGAGCTTTGCCGGCGCTTCCGGATCGAGGAAGTCGAGTTGCAGGATCTTCACGCCAGGCAGCGGCGCCATTTCGAGGAAGTCAATCGCGGCGACGCGCACGTCCGCGTCGGTCGACCCGGTGACGTTGGCGGCGATCTGCGACCAGCTTCCGGGCGCCGCCCCGAGGTCGATGATGCGGCGGGCGCCCTTCAGAATGTTGTGCTTCTCGTCGATCTCCAGAAGCTTGAAGGCCGCGCGGGCGCGATAGCCTTCGAGCTTGGCGCGCTGCACGTAAGGATCGTTGATATGCCGTTCGAGCCAGCGGCGCGACGAGGCCTTGAGCTTGGTCTTCTTGACTTTCTGGCCGAGCTTGCGGCCGGTGCGGTTTCCGGCGATCGGAGCCTTGGTCATCTTCGTTCTTTCCTGTTCAGCGCCCGCGCTCGCGGAAGGGGCGACGGCTGCGCCCACGCCGCCAGACGCCGTCGTCGGCCATCATGTCGGTGAGCAGGCCTTCCCTCAAGCCCCTGTCGGCCACCCGCATGCGGGGCGATGGCCAGCGGCGGCGGATCGCCTCGAGGATCGCGCAACCGGCGAGCACGAGGTCGGCGCGGTCCGGGCCGATGCAGGGGTTGGCCGCGCGGCCCTGGTAATCCCAGGAGAGCAGTTTCGCCTGCATGGCGCTCACCTCGGCATCCGAGAGCCAGAGGCCGTCGACCCGGCGGCGGTCGTAGCGCGGCAGGTCGAGATGCACGCCGGCGAGCGTGGTCACAGTGCCGGAGGTGCCGATCAGATGGAAATCGTGGGACGCCACGCCTTTCTCGGCGCCTTCGATCGGCGGGCAGTCGAAGCGCGCGAGCATTTCCCCGACCTCGGCCGTCATCGCCTCGAAGACGTCCGGCGTCACGTCGCGGCCGCCATGACGCTCCGAGAGCGTCACAACGCCGACCGGCAGCGAGGTCCAATGGGTGATGTGGTTGGCAAGCCGGCTCGAACGGCTTTCGCCGATGCGGATGACGGCAATCTCGGAAGAGCCGCCGCCGATGTCGAAGAGCACGACCGACCGCGCCTCGCGACCGACCAGCGACGAGCAGCCGGAAACGGCAAGTCGCGCTTCCGTCTCGCGGTTGATGATCTCGAGTTCGAGGCCGGTCTCGACCGTCACGCGGTGCAGGAATTCCTCGCCGTTTTCCGCAGCACGACAGGCTTCGGTGGCGATCAGCCGCATGCGGCGGATTTGCCGGCCGGAGAGTTTTGCCGCGCAGACGCGCAACGCCTCGACCGCGCGGTCCATCGCCTCCGCCGAAAGCCGGCCGCTCGCAGCAAGCCCTTCACCGAGCCGCACGATGCGCGAAAAGGCGTCGACGACACGGAACTGCCCGGGGCGGGTCGGCTGGGCGACGAGAAGACGGCAATTGTTCGTGCCGAGATCGAGTGCCGCGTAGAGATCGTTCGACCACTGCGAAACGGCCGCCGGCGGACGCGGGCGTTCCGTCGGCTGCGGCTGCTGCGGCTTGGCCGGCAGAGGCGCCTTGGCGGGAGCGGCGGCCGGCGCCGGCGAGGCCGCCTGCGCGGTGGCCGGCTTGCCTGAGGCGAGCGGCCGACCCTGCAGGCTGCGGCGATTGCGGTTGCGACGGCGCTTCTTTCCCGGTTTTCCGGGATGGGAATGCTCGGCCTCTGCCGCAGGCGCCGCCGTCTTGTCGGCATTTGCGGAATGCGGCAGATCGATAGGCTGGTTTTGACCCGAACGGTTGCGTCGCCGGCGCTTTCGCTTGCGAACCGGCTCGTGCGCCTGGTTGGTTGCGGAACGTCCAGCCGGAGCCGACGTCGCCGCCTGCCCCTCGCCGGCCACGACGGCGGCGCCCGAAACCTTCGGCGCATTCGTCTTGGCCTTGCCGCGCCGGAGGGTTGCCTCCCCGTTGCGGCTTTCTGCCGACGCCCCCTCGCTTGACGGCCTGAGGCCGCGATCGGGGTCTGTCACGTATCTATTCCGTTGCGCCGCGCAAGGCCGACTGCGGCATGCCGCTGGCGCCATATTCGATTTTCGTTGGCGCGATAATATCAGCGGGTCCGGTTTTAGCCAAACTGTTTTTCCGGCGGAATTCGGTGCAGCGCCGGGCGTGTGAGAGCATCGTCGCGGCAGGGGAATTTTTTCCGATTTTTTCAAAACAGCTATTTGCAAGTCGCCGGCTTTTGTTTATAAGCCCGCCTCACCGACGGGTCACGCACTGCCGTGACCCACTGCTGGGGAATAGTTCAACGGTAGAACGACGGACTCTGACTCCGTTAATCTTGGTTCGAATCCAGGTTCCCCAGCCAATTCTCTCAAAAACGACGTTATTTTCTTGATTTTCCAGTCGCGCCGGATCCCGTCTTGGCGTCATTGGCGACCTGATGTCCGTCGCACGACGGCATTTTCCCGAACACATCGCCCACCGATCGCTTTTTGCTTGTCAAAGCGATGAAGACCCCTTTCCTTACCGTCGGACAATTCTACTTGAGGGAACATCGGGGCGGTCGACAGGGCGCCCGATCGTGGAAGAGAGGTGCCTGCAATGTCGGCAAAGAAAGTAGCCATCATCACGGCGGGCGGCAGCGGCATGGGAGCGGAATGCGCTCGGCGTCTGGCGGCAGACGGGTTCAACGTGGCGATCCTCTCCTCGTCCGGTAAGGGTGAGGCGCTGGCCGCGGAGTTGGACGGCATCGGGATCACCGGCTCCAACCAGTCGAACGACGATCTCAAACGTCTGGTGGACGCGACCGTGGAAAAATGGGGGCGGGTCGACGCTCTGGTGAACAGCGCCGGTCACGGGCCGCGCAAGCCGGTCCTCGACCTGACCGACGAGGACTGGCACACGGGCATCGACGTCTATTTCCTGAATGCCGTGCGCCCGACACGCCTCGTCACGCCGATCATGCAGAAGCAGAAATCCGGGGTCATCATCAACATATCGACCGCCTGGGCCTTCGAGCCGTCGTCGATGTTCCCGACATCCGCGGTCGCCCGTGCGGGCCTCGCCGCCTTCACCAAGATCTTCGCGGATACCTATGCGGCGGACAATATCCGCATGAACAACGTCCTGCCCGGCTGGATCGACAGCCTCCCCGCCACCGAGGAACGTCGCGCGGGCGTGCCGATGAAGCGCTACGGCACGAGCGCCGAGATCGCCGCGACCGTCGCCTTCCTTGCCTCGGACGGTGCCGCCTATATCACCGGACAGAACATCCGCGTCGATGGCGGGCTGACTCGGTCGGTTTGACGGCCTGACGAAATCTGCGACCCGCAGCCGCCTCAGCGACAATTGACGGCCGTCTCCACGCCCGATCGTCGAAGAGTCTGCGAGGACATCACGCATTTTTGCAACGCCTCACGCCAATCGGCAGATCTTTGCATTTTTCCATTTGCGCCGCAGCATCGACAATTGCATCTTCGGCGAAAGACCTGTCAGCAACGGAATCCTGAATAGAATGTCTGCAGATGCAATCGTGCTCGGCGCCGGTATCGTCGGCGTTTCCACCGCCATCCATCTCGCCCGCCGCGGCCGCTCGGTGGTGCTGGTCGACCGGCGCGGCGCCGGCGAGGAAACCTCGTTCGGCAATGCCGGCCTGATCCAGCGCGAGGGCATCGTGCCCTACGGTTTTCCGCAGGAAGTCGGCATGCTGGTGCGCTATGGGCTCAACAACCGTATCGACGCGCATTACCATCCGACGGCAATGCCGAAGCTGGTGCCGTTCCTGTCGCGCTACTGGTGGCATTCGAACAAGGTGCGCCATCAGGCGATCGCCAACGCCTACGCGCCGCTCATCGAAAATTCGGTCTCGGAGCATGCCGACCTGATCAAGGCGGCGGGTGCCGAACGCCTGATCCGCAAGGACGGCTGGATGGAGGCCTTCCGCACGAAGGCGGCGATGGACAAGGAAGTCGCCGAGGCCGAGCGGCTGGCGGGTGTCGCGGCCATCAACTTCACGGCGCTGACGGCGGACGATCTCGCCCGCGTGGAGCCGCACCTGACGGGCAAGTTCGTCGGCGCACTGAAATGGAACGACCCCTGGTCGGTCACCGATCCGCACGGGCTGACCATGGCCTATCTCGCCTATTTCGAAAGCCTCGGCGGCAGGTTCGTCAGGGGCGATGCAACGACGCTCAAGCCCGCCGCCGGCGGCAAGGGCTGGCAGGTAAAGACCGTCGACGGAACTGTGGAGGGCAAGGATGTCGTGCTGGCACTCGGCCCCTGGTCGGAGGACGTGACCCGCACGCTCGGCTACAGCTTCATCGTCGGCGTGAAGCGCGGCTACCACATGCATTATGCGCCGGCAGGCAATGCCGTTCTCAACAACTGGACCATGGACAAGGAGCGCGGCTATTTCCTCGCGCCGATGGACAAGGGCATCCGTCTGACCACGGGTGCGGAATTCGCCGACCGCGACGCGCCGAAATCGCCGGTGCAGGTCGAGCGCGCCGAAAAGGTGGCGCGCACGATCTTCCCGCTCGGCGAACGGCTCGATCCCGAACCGTGGATGGGGGCGCGGCCCTGTACGCCGGACATGATGCCGATCATCGGCAAGGCGCCGCGCCACGACGGCCTCTGGTTCGCCTTCGGCCACGCCCATCACGGCCTCACCCTCGGTCCGGTCACCGGCCGGCTGATCGCCGAAGCGGTCACCGGCGAGACGCCCTTCCTCGACATGAGCGCCTGGCGTCCGGAGCGGTTCAAGCCTTAGGGTATCGTCGCTCTGCCGATGCATCCTGCGGCAGGGCTGGCAAATGCGGCAATTTCGTGATAGCGGTGTCTTCGGTCGTAAGACCAAGTTTCCGCGTGGTCGCGGAAAGCCGCCGGGCTGTGCTCCTTGTCTTCGCACCTTCCGATGCGCCCCGGCGGGAAGACTGTAGAGGCTGAGGCATGTTTCGCTTTCTGAACCACCACGGAGATTTCGGCGACCGTTAGCGTCGTTCGATACCGTTTGCGCGTGCGCATCTCCGCATGCGTGGGTCAGATCGTTGAAACCACTGCCGGTGCCTTATGGATATTGAAAGCCAAGCCAAGACCTTTTTCGAAGCAAACCCCGACATCGAAGTGCTGGAGGCGTTCGTCATCGACGTCAACGGCGTGCCACGGGGCAAGTGGATCCCGCGCGAACGCGCGCTCGACGTCCTGACCAAGGGCATGGCGATGCCGCGCTCGGTCTATGCGCTCGACGTCTGGGGGCGCGACGTCAATGCCGCCGGCCTGGCGGAAGGCACGGGCGACCCCGACGGGCTCTGCTTTCCCGTTCCCGGCACGCTCTCGCGCGTCACATGGCTGTCGCGGCCGACGGCGCAGGTGCTGCTGGAGATGCGCAATCCGGACGGCAGCGGCTTCTACGCCAACCCGCGCAACGTGCTGGCAAGCGTCGTCGAGCGCTATCGCAAGCTCGGGCTGACGCCGGTCGTCGCGACCGAACTCGAATTCTATCTCATCGATCCGGTGCGCTCGGCCCTCGATCCGGTGCGCCCGCCGAAGACCCGCGAAGGCCGCTGGCACACCGGCCAGACGCAGGTGCTGTCGATCGCCGAACTGCAGGACTTCGAGGAGGTCTTCCACGCGATCTCGACCGCGGCGCGCGCGCAGAAGGTGCCGGCTGACACGACGCTGCGCGAAAACGGCCCAGGCCAGTACGAGATCAACCTGAACCACGTGCCGGACGCGCTCGCGGCAGCCGACTATGCGGTGCTCCTGAAGCGCATCGTCAAGGGCGTGGCCCGCTGCCACGACCTCGACGCCACCTTCATGGCGAAGCCCTACGGCACCCAGGCCGGCAGCGGCATGCACGTCCATTTCTCGGTGCTCGACGAGACCGGTACCAACATCTACGCCGGAGAAGACGGGCCGTCGGAGGAGCTCTTCCATTCGGTCGGTGGGCTGTTGGAGTCCATGGGCGAGAGCATGGCGGTCTTCGCCCCCCACCAGAATTCCTACCGGCGGCTGCGGCCGTCGGAGCATGCGCCGACCTATGCTTCATGGGGTTTCGACAACCGCTCGGCCGCCGTGCGCGTCATCACCGCGAGCCGGCCCGCCACCCGCATCGAGCATCGCGTCGCCGGCGCCGACACCAATCCCTATCTCGTCGTCGCGATGATCCTCAGCGCCGCGCTCGCGGGCATGAAGGAGAAGACGCAGCCGGGCGGCGCGATCAGCGGCGACGAGCATGCGATCAACCACGAACCGCTTCCGACCAACTGGGACCAGTCGCTGCAGCGTTTTTCGAAGTCGAGCTTCGCCTATGCTGCCCTCGGGCCGAAGTATCGCGGGCTCTACACCGCCTGCAAACAGCAGGAAATCTCGGAATTCTCGCTCCGCGTCACCGACGTGGAATACGACGCCTATATCCGGACCGTTTGAGAGGAACAGGACGATGCAGACTTCCCCGACCAATCCCGGCCACGCCAATTCCTGGTATGCGGCAAGTGCCAACGACAAACGCGTCCGTCCCGAACTTGAAGGCGAGACGGAAGCCGACGTCTGCGTGATCGGCGCCGGCTTCACCGGCATTTCTGCCGCGCTGGAACTCGCCGAAAACGGCTTCTCGGTGGTGGTGCTCGAAGGCGAGCGCGTCGGCTTCGGCGCTTCCGGCCGCAACGGCGGGCAGATCGTCAACGGCTACAGCCGTGACCTCGAAGTGATCGCCAGGCGCTATGGCCCCGACAAGGCGGTGAAGCTCGGCGAGATGTCGCTCGAGGGTGGCGAGATCATCCGCCGCCGTGTCGCGACCTACGGCATCCGCTGCGACCTCGTCGACGGCGGCTTCTTCGCCGCCTTCACCGACAAGCAGGTCAAGGAGATGGCGCATGTCAAGGCGAACTGGGAGAAGCACGGACATACCGGCCTCGAAATGGTCGCCAAGGCAGACGTCGGCAAATACGTGAAATCCGACCGCTATGTCGGCGGCATGATCGATCGTCTCGGCGGCCACATCCATCCCCTGAACCTGGTGCTCGGCGAGGCCGCCGCCGCGGAAGGGCTCGGCGTGCGGATCTTCGAAAAGTCGCGCGTCACCGGACTCGACATGGGCCTGAACCCGGTCGTGAAGACCGCCAAGGGCCGGGTGAAGGCGAAGTACGTGCTCGTCTGCGGCAATGCCTATCTCGGCTCGATGCTGCCGAAGATCACCGACCGGATGATGCCGGTCTCCTCGCAGGTCATGGCGACGGAGCCGCTCGACGCGAAGCTGATCGAAGACCTGCTTCCGGCCAACTACTGCGTCGAGGATGCCAATTACGTGCTCGACTACTATCGCCGCACCGCCGACAACCGGCTGCTCTACGGCGGCGGCATCGGCTATGGCGGGCATGACCCCGCGAACCTCACGGGCGTCATCCGCCCGAACATGCTGAAGACCTTCCCGCAACTGAAGGGTGCCCGGATCGATTTCGCCTGGAGCGGCAACTTCGCGCTCACGCTCACGCGCATCCCGCATATGGGCCGGCTTTCCGAGAACGTCTATTTCTCCCACGGGGATTCCGGTCACGGGGTCACGACGACGCATCTGCTCGGCAAGATCCTCGGTGAGGCCGTCGCCGGCCATGCCGGTCGCTTCGACGTCTGGGCCTCGCTGCCGGCGCTTCCCTTCCCCGGCGGCAGGACCTTCCGCGTGCCGCTCACCGTTCTCGGCGCGTGGTGGTACGGCCTGCGCGACAAGCTCGGCGTCTGAGGAACGGGTCGGCCAGAGGTCGAAAGCCGTCGTCTCGGAGCCAACCGGCGCGACGGCCCCATGCCAAGCTGCACCACTCGATCGGGTTTCGCGTGGGAGAAGAGCCTTGGCACAAGCGAAAACAGGCGGCTGCCTTTGCGGCGGCGTTACCTACGACGTTCGGGGAGAGTTGCGACCGGTGGTCGCCTGCCATTGCCACCAATGCAGGAAAACGTCCGGCCACTATGTTGCGGCGACGCAAGCCGCACAGGCCGACGTGACGATCAGAGGTGACACCCTCCGGTGGTTCCGGTCTTCCGACACGGCGGAACGCGGCTTCTGCGGCAACTGCGGCAGCAACCTGTTCTGGCGCCGGCACGGCAATCCCTACATCTCGATCTGGGCCGGAACGATCGACGGGCAGACCGGCCTCAGGATGGAGAGCCAGATTCACACGGAATCCGCCGGCGACTATTATGAACTGCCGCACATGCCGGTGATCGACCAGTCGGAATTGTCCTAACGTTCACCGCGAGACAGGCTGCGGGCAGCCTTCAGCGACCCGCGGCCGGCGAAAGCCCGGCGACCGCCATATCCACGATCTCCCCGATGCCACGATCGATATCGACCGTTACGACACCCGGCTCGCCGGTCGGCACTTCGAGCGTGGCAAGCTGGCTGTCTAGGAGAGAGGTCGGCATGAAATGGCCGGTGCGCGACCCCATCCGCTCGCTCAGCAGTTCGCGCGTTCCCTCGAGGTAAACGAAGGAGAGCCTGCCGCCGATCGCAGCCCGAAGCCGGTCGCGATAGGCCTTCTTCAGCGCCGAGCAGGAGACGACGATCCCATCGCCTCGTCCCAGCGCATCCGCCATCGTCCGGCCGATGATCTCGAGCCACGGCCAGCGATCCTCGTCGCTCAGCGGCTCGCCCCGCGACATCTTCTCGACATTCGATTGCGGATGCAGGACGTCGCCTTCGACGAAGGGCAAGCCGAGACGCTCGGCGATCGCCGCTCCGACGGACGACTTGCCGCAGCCGCAGACCCCCATCACGATGACCGCTTCAGGCCTTGCCGTTTCCGTCCGCATCAACCGCCCACTCCCGTCCTCTTCATTGTGACGAAGCGGAAGATAGTGATCGGCGCGTCCGAGTCCACCCGCCGGGAACGTGATCTGCAATCAGCCGGCACGCATCTCGGCGGCGATCTTTTCGGCCATCATGATGATCGGCGCATTGGTGTTGCCACCGATCAGCGTCGGCATCACCGAAGCGTCGACCACGCGGAGCCCCTCGATGCCCCGGACCCGGAGCGCCGGATCGACAACGGCGCGATCGTCGGAGCCCATGCGGCAGGTGCCGATAGGATGGTAGATCGTGTCGGCGCGAGCGCGAATGCGTTCGGTGAGCGCCGCATCCGAGCCGCCGGCCTCGGCGTAGAGTTCACGCTTGCGGTAGCCGGCGAGCGCGCTCGCCTCCATGATGTCGCGCATCACCTTCGTGCCGGCGAGCATGCCTGCCATGTCACGCGGGTCGGAGAGATAGGCGGGGTCGATGCGAGGAGCGGAAAGCGGATCGGCGCTCCTCAACGTCACGGTCCCGCGCGAATGCGGCCTGAGCAGGCAGACATGGCAGGAATAGCCGTAGCCCATGTGCAGCCGGCGGGCGTGATCGTCGACCATGGCGACGACGAAATGGAGCTGGATATCCGGACGGTCGAGCGCCGGGTCGGTCTTCAGGAAGGCGCCCGACTCCGCGAAGGTCGAGCGCAGATGCCCGGTACCCTCGCGCCGCCACTCCCGCGAGGCGCGCGCGATGTCGGCTGTGCCGTGGAGGCCGATGCCAATCATGTCGCGATCGCGCGAGCGATAGATCATGGTGAAATCGAGATGGTCCTGCAGGTTGCACCCGACCTCCGGACTGTCGGCGACGACCGCAATGCCGTGACGGCGGAGCTCGTCCGCCGGCCCGATGCCCGAAAGCATCAGGAGTTGCGGCGACTGCAGTGCACCGCAGGCGACGACTACCTCCCGCGCGGCACGGGCGACCAGTTCCCGGCGGCCGACCCGGTAGGCGACGGCAGAGGCGCGGCCGTGCTCGAAAAGTACGCGGCTTGCCCGCGCGCCGGTAACGATCGTCAGGTTCGGCCGGTCGAGATGGTCTGAGAGATAGGCGGCGGAGGCCGAGCAGCGCTCGCCCTTGCGCGGACCGCGCCAGAACTGCGTCGCCTGGTAGAGGCCGATCCCCTCCTGGTCCGGACCGTTGAAATCGTCGTTCCGGCGAAAGCCCCGTTCCTCGCCGGCGGCGATGAAGGCCTGGTTCACCGGCCGCGCCCAGTCGGCATCGCTCACCTGCAGCGGCCCGCCGGCGCCGTGAAGCGGACCGGCGCCGCGGACGTTGTCCTCGGCTTTCAGGAACCAAGGCAACACGTCGGAAAAGGACCAGCCGGTGCACCCGGCCGCGGCCCAGTCGTCGTAGTCGCCGGCATGGCCGCGAACGTAGAGCATGGCGTTGATGAGGCTCGAGCCACCGAGACCGCGTCCACGCGGCTGGTAGCCACGCCGGCCGTTCAGACCCGCCTGCGGTTCTGTCTCGAAAGCCCAGTTGGCAAAGGGCAGCCGGCCCGGCACGACGGCCGCGGCGCCCGACGGCACACGGAGCAACAGTTCGCGCCCCAAGCCTCCCGCCTCCAGCAGGCAGACCTTGACGTCGGGGTCCTCGCTCAGCCTCGCAGCCAGAACCGCTCCCGCCGAGCCGCCGCCGGCGATCACATAGTCGAACATGGTCCCCTCCCAAGGCCCCCGGCAGTGCGACACCCACGGCGCCGTTTTCCGTTTACGTATACGTAAACCGACCACGGCAGCCGCTCAAGAGGGTGCGTTCACGCAATCGACGATTTCGGAGAGACAAGGCAAACGAAAACCCCGCCGGCCTTTCGGCGCGGCGGGGCTCGAAGAAAGCGATCCTGTCGCGATCAGGCGGCCGGCGCGGATATCGCCTTTGCCGGCGCCTCGGGCAGGCCGAGAAGGAAGTTGATGTGCGGACGCGCCTTGACGAGGTCCTCGATCGTGTACTCCGCCAAAACCTCGAAGAAGGCGCCGAGTGCGCGGCGCAGGGCCGCGTTCAGCCCGCAGCTGTCGACGAGAGGGCAATCGATCTCGCCGTCATCCTCGAAACACTCGGCCATCGCAAAACTGTCTTCGGTGACCTTCACCACGTCGAACAGGGTGATCTTGTCGGCCGGCCGGCCGAGCCGCACGCCGCCGTTTCGGCCGCGAACGGTCTCCACCAGACCCGCCTTGTTGAGCGGCTGCAGGATCTTGAACAGGAACAGTTCCGATACGCCGTAAGCCTTGGCGATCTCCGGGATGCGGCTCAAACGGTCCTTGTTCGCCGCGCAGTACATCAGCATGCGCACGGCATAATTGGTCTGCTTCGTCAAACGCATGCATGACTCCTCGTGCTTGGTTGCCCCCTATATAGTGCCTTTTGTACTTTTGAACAATTCCAAAATACTCAAGTTCACATTTCCCCACGGCCAGTGCGACGAAGAGTCCGTTGACACCTCGCCATATTCATGACTATTACGCTCAAGAATATACAACACCAGACAGGAAGGGACACCTTCATGACGTTTTCACGGATGCTGCGTGCAGGTCTTCTGGCATCGGCGGCGCTTCTTGCCGCAAACGAAGCAGCTATGGCCGACGGCGAGGTCAATATCTATTCCTATCGCCAGCCGGAACTCATCCAGCCGCTGATCGATGCCTTCGCCAAGGAAACCGGCATCGAGACGAACGTCCTCTTCCTCGACAAGGGTCTCGTCGAGCGCATCAGCGCCGAAGGCGTCAACTCTCCAGCCGACGTGATCCTGACGGTCGACATCGGCCGCCTGATGGAGGCGAAGGCCGGCGGCGTCACCCAGCCGCTCGCCGACGAGGCGATCAACAAGCAGATTCCCGCCCAGTACCGTGATCCGGAAGGCGACTGGTTCGGCCTCACCACCCGCGGCCGCGTCGTCTATGCTTCGAAAGACCGGGTCAAGGAAAACGCCATCACCTACGAAGAGCTTGCCGATCCCAAGTGGAAGGGCAAGATCTGCATGCGTGACGGCCAGCACTCCTACAATATCGGCCTCTTCGCCTCGATGGTCGCCCACCACGGCGAGGAATACACCGAGAACTGGCTGCGCGGCCTCAAGGAAAACCTCGCCCGCAAGCCGGACGGCAACGACCGCAGCCAGGCCAAGGCGATCATGTCCGGCGAATGCGATATCGCGCTTGGCAACACCTACTATGTCGGCCTGATGATCACCAACGACAAGGAGCCGGAAGAGAAGGAATGGGCGGCCGCCATCAAGGTGCTCTTCCCGAATGCCGCCGACCGCGGTACCCATGTCAACATTTCCGGCATGGCGCTCGCCAAATACGCGCCGAACAAGGACAACGCCGTCAAGTTCATGGAGTTCCTCGCCTCGCAGGAGGCGCAGGAAATCTATGCCGAGCAGGTCTTCGAATACCCCGTGATGCCGGGCGCGAAGGTGTCTGATGTCGTCGCCTCCTTCGGCGAGATCAAGCCCGACACGCTGTCACTCGCGGACATCGCCGCGAACCGCAAGAAGGCCTCCGAGCTGGTCGACAAGGTCGGCCTCAACGACGGCCCGTCGATGTAAGCACAAAAAGCCTGACAGGATTCCGGAGCATTTCCGGCCAATTCGGGGTCGGTTCTGTTTCTCGATTGGCGGGTGCGTTCCGGTGGTGAGCCGGTCGCAGCGCGATGCCCGCCATCGGGAAAGACCGGATCGCCATACGCCCGTCAGAACGGCTCGGAATTAGCTGGAAATGCTCTATAGGGCGGCTACAGGCCGCCCTTCTTCGTTGCCGTGTCCTTGGCCCATTCGTCAATCTGCCGGCGGCGGTCCGGCGTGCCGGGATGGGTGGAAAAGATCGTCGTGTCGCCACGGTCGCCGAGCTTCTTCTCGATGATCTCGAAGAAACGGCCGATGGCCGCCGGATCATGGCCGGCCTTCGCCATCAGATCGACCGAGATCCGGTCCGCCTCGCTCTCGGCGGAACGAGAATAGGAAAGCGTCAGAAGCGCCGCACCGTCGGTCAGGATTTCCTCGCCGGCGCTACCGATATCGCCGGCGATCAGCATGATCAGGCCAGCGGTTCCCGCCGCGCGATAGAACTGCCGCAGCGAATGGTCCCGCTCGACATGGCCGATTTCATGCGCCAGAACGCCGAGGATCATCTCGATATCACCCTCGGCCAGATCGACCAGTTCGTCGGTGATGACCAGCGTGCCATCCGGCAGGGCAAAGGCATTCGGCCCGATCAGCCCACCCTTGCGAAAATGCAGTTGGTAGCCGTCGGCACCACGGTTCGACAGCGCGGCAATCTCCTCGAACTTCGTCTGGATCTCGTTCTGGCGCGGCCGGGGGAGACCACTCTCGGAGAAGACCGCCTGGTCGAGCGAGGCAAGCGTGCCCGACGCCATCATGTCGGCCACAGCGGGCGGCGTCACCAGCACCGCCACCTCGACCAGTGCCGGCAGCGCATAACGATAGATGGCGCCGGCCAGCAGGAACACGGCAATTACCAGACCGAGCAAGCGCGGATGAAATCGCTCAAGCTCATGAACCAACGCGCCGCGGTGCAGCCGGCGCGCACGAAGCCAGACATCAATCGCATCATTGTCCGCGGTTTCGAACAGGGAACCGTCGACGAAACCGATACGGCGCGGAATCTGGCCGACGCGGGCGGAAATGCTCACCGCATCCACGTCGTTGACCGCGACCGGATCGCCGGCCTCGCCGTCGAGCCGCACGGAAAGCATCCTGCCGTCCAACAGCAGCCGCGCAGCAAGGGTGCGGCTGGAGCGCGGCGGATGCCAATGGCCGACGGCGATGATCTCCCCCTCAGAAGCCAAAATCGAAACCTTCCATGTCGAGATACTCAGCGGTAACGGCCGAGCCGCTTGCCTCGATCGAGGCCTTCACATCGCCCAAGTCACCGTCGATGATCATGCCGGAATGCCCGACCACATACCGCCGCTCCCGGACGGCCGCCCAGGGTCGCATCAGGCCGAGCGTCAGCATGGTGACGAGCAGGTTGGAGACCACGATCCACAGATAGCGCACGCGCCCCATGTCGCTGGACAGCCGGTGACGGCCGTCGAGAAGCATTGCATTCATCACCACGTTGCGCACGCCCACGCGATAAAGCACCGCAGCGATGGAATAGACGAGCAGAAAGGGGATCAACGTACCGTAGACCATGGCGATGACCTGTATGCCCGGCTCTTCCTCGTTGGTAACGCCCTCGAGGGCGCCGCTTGCTGCGTAGAACATGGCGCCTAGGGCAACCGAGATCGCGGCGCCGATCAGCGTGACGACTATCGCCGGAATCCAGGCGCGATAGAGCTTGCCGATCCGCGGGTCGGTAGAGAAAGAACGGTCGCCGTAACGCAGGTTGTTGAAGACGTAGCGATAGAGCCAGCGGCTGGCGAGCGGCGCCAGGATGCCGAGGCTGAAGAAGGCGACGAGCCCGCCGACGACCACCGAGACGAAGGCACCCCAGGCAGTTCCCTTGAAATCGAAGTGGATGTTGCGGTAGCTCGTTACCCGTGCGGAAAAGCGCAGGCCCCGCGAGAGCAGCCACGGAAGAGCGAGCAGCACCGCAAAGGGCAGGACCAGACCCAGCAGCGGATAGAACACGCTGACGATCTGAATGGCGATGAAGAAGACGAAGACGATGGCGCGGCCGATGAGGATCTGCATGCCGCGCGCATGATAGTCGAAGGAATGGTTGTCGATGAAGCTGTTGCCGTAGAAATAGCGGTTGCGGCGCACCTTCGCCCAAGCGGAATAGATGCCGAGCGTTACGATCGTCAAAAGGATGTTGATGATCCAGATGCCGAAATACTCCCCGGCCTGTCCACGAAATTCCCCCCGCGTCACCTGCGACGCGGCTCTTGTCTCTGTCATGCCCCCGGCCCTTTCATCGGCGAATCTGCACGTGCATCCCCCGACGCACGCAACCGCGACAGACGTGCCACGGCTTTTCGTCTATCGCAAGTTGACCAAACGGAAAACGGGCCCCTTTCGGGACCCGTCTTCACAGCTATCCTGATACTTCCGTACCGAGGCCAGAGAGATCAATCTCGGCCTACGGCAGTCTTACTTCATCGTCGGGATGGAGAACTCGGCGCCATCCTTGATGCCGGACGGCCAACGGGAGGTGACCGTCTTGGTGCGGGTCCAGAACTTGATCGAGTCCGTGCCGTGCTGGTTGAGGTCACCGAAGGACGAGGACTTCCAGCCGCCGAACGAGTGGTAGGCGAGCGGAACCGGGATCGGAACGTTGATACCGACCATGCCGATATTGATGCGGCTTGCGAAGTCGCGGGCAGCGTCGCCGTCACGGGTGAAGATCGCGACACCGTTGCCGTATTCGTGCTTCATCGGCAGCGAGAGTGCATCTTCATAGTTCTTTGCGCGGACCACCGAGAGAACCGGCCCGAAGATTTCGGTCTTGTAGATGTCCATGTCCGGGGTGACGTTATCGAACAGGCAGCCACCGACGAAATTGCCGTTCTCATAGCCCTGAAGCTTGAAATCGCGGCCGTCGACGACGAGCTTGGCACCCTGTTCCACACCGCTGCCAATAAGGCCGAGGACGCGCTCACGCGCTTCCTTGGTGACGAGCGGGCCCATGTCGGCCTTTTCGTCGGTGTAGGGGCCGATGCGCAGCGCCTCAACCATGGGGGTGAGCTTCTCGACGAGACGGTTGGCGGTTTCCTCGCCGACCGGGACGGCAACCGAGATCGCCATGCAGCGCTCGCCGGCCGAACCGTAGCCCGCGCCCATCAGGGCGTTGGCGGCCTGGTCCATGTCGGCGTCGGGCATGATGATCATGTGGTTCTTGGCGCCACCGAAGCACTGTGCGCGCTTGCCGTTCATCGCGGCCGTGCCGTAGACGTAGCGGGCGATCGGGGTCGAGCCGACGAAGGAGACGGCGCCTATTTCCGGGTGGGTGAGGATGCCGTCGACGGCTTCCTTGTCGCCGTTGACGACGTTCAGCACACCGGCCGGCAGCCCGGCTTCGATCATCAGTTCGGCAAGGCGCATCGGCACGGACGGGTCACGCTCGGACGGCTTCAGGATGAAGGCGTTGCCGCAGGCGATCGCAGGCGCGAACATCCACATCGGGATCATCGCCGGGAAGTTGAACGGCGTGATGCCGGCGCCGATGCCGACCGGCTGGCGGATCGAATACATGTCGATGTTCGGGCCGGCGCCTTCGGTGAACTCGCTCTTGGCGAGGTGCGGGATGCCGATCACGAACTCGCAGACTTCAAGGCCGCGGATGACGTCGCCCTTGGCGTCCTCGATGGTCTTGCCGTGCTCGCGCGACAGCATCTCGGCAAGCTCGTCCATGTTGTCGTTCAGGAGCTGGACGAACTTCATGAATACGCGGGCGCGGCGCTGCGGGTTGGTGGCAGCCCATTTCGGCTGCGCGGCCTTGGCGGACTGAACGGCCGCGTTCAGTTCCGCCGCGCTTGCGAGCGCCACGTGCGCCTGCACTTCGCCGGTCGCAGGATTGTAGACGGGGGCGGTGCGGCCGCTGGTGCCGGCGACGCGCTTGCCGTCGATGAAATGCCCGATCTCATACATGGATGTGCCTCCTCAGGTTTTTCGCTGGGTCCAGCATCCCACTTTAATTTGCACAACACAACGCGATGATATACGCATCTGTTGTGCAGAAATTGATGCTCTCTGGAGGCAGTCGCGAATGAACTGGGATGACGTTCGCATCTTCCTTGCCGTGGCGCGGGCCGGCCAGATCCTTGCCGCGTCAAGACGACTCGGGGTCAATCACGCGACCCTCTCGCGACGACTGACCGCGCTCGAGGAGGCGCTGCAGACCCGCCTCTTCGTGCGGCGGACAAACGGCTGCGAACTGACCGCCGAAGGCGAAGGCTTTCTCGTCTCCGCCGAGCGCATCGAAACCGAGATGCTCGCCGCCCAGGCCCGCCTCGGACGAACCGACACGGCGGTTGCCGGAACGGTCCGGATCGGCGCGCCGGACGGATTCGGCGTCGCCTTCCTCGCGCCCCGGCTGGGGCGGCTGATCGACCGGCATCCGCAGCTCAAGATCCAGCTCGTGCCGGTGCCGCGGGCCTTTTCGCTATCGAGCCGTGAGGCCGACATCGCGATCACCGTCGAGCGCCCGGAGACCGGTCGGCTCGTTTCCTCCAAGCTCACCGAATATACGCTCGGCCTCTATGCTTCCCGCGACTATCTCTCCGAAGCAGGAGGTCCGGCGAATGTCGAGGCGCTGAAGGAACACAGCCTGATCGGCTACGTGGAAGACCTCATCTACTCCGCCTCGCTCAACTATACCGGCGAAATCTCGCGCAGCTGGGATTCCGCCTTCGAGATATCGAGCGCGATCGGGCAGACCGAGGCGGTGCGTTCGGGCGCCGGCATCGGCATCCTGCACACCTATATCGCCCGGCAGTATCCGGAGCTCTGCCGGGTGTTGCCCGAGGTGGCGATCCGGCGCGCCTACTGGACGATCTTCCACGAAAGCGCCCGCGATCTGACCCGCGTGCGCACGGTCGTGCAATACCTGCAGGAACTGGTGAACGAGGAACGCAAGATCTTCCTCTGAGGCTCACCGGCAGGCGAGCACGACAGCTTCCGGCACGACCAGCCCGCCGAAATAGGCGTCGGCGGGACGCGTCTCGCGGCTGACGCTGCAGCCCTCGCCACCCCGGACAAGCGCCGGCCGATCCGCGGCGAAGGCTACGGCGGCGGTATAGTCGCGATCCCGCAACACGAGTTCGAGCTTGCGGCCGGCGAGCGCGACGGGCTCCTCCAGCCGGAAGCCGAAAACGACGGTTACGACACCGTCAGAAATGCTGGCGTCGAAGGCGTCCGGCACGCCGAGTGCCCTCCGCTCTCCATCCACCGAAAGCTCGGCGAAAAAACCGATGCCGCCCAAATCGCCGGTCAGTGCCTGACGCATCGCCTCGCGCTCCGCCGGGTCGAAGATGCTGTCACCATTTGCATCGAACCGTGCGATCAACCGACGGCTCGAGGCTTCGTCGATCGCGAGGCTCTCGGCGACGGAAACCAGTCGACCGGCCTCTACATCGAACAGCACGCGCGCGGTCACGGCGATGTCCGGGTGGCTTGTCGCAAGCCCGGCCGAGGCGAGCCAGAGAAGGCCGGCGGAGAGCCATCGGCGCACGACAGCGTTGTGGATCATCCAGCAGGTTCCTTTCCGTCGAGTTCCTGCAGGACGCGCCCGAAGCCCGGGAACTCGTCATCGGCCGGCAGCGCTGGAAACGGTGGCGGTTCGAGCGCGGTGCGCTTTGCCGCCATATACGCCCCGCCGTAGAGAAAGCCGATAGCGATCAGCCAGCTCGCGAAGATGCGGGTGGCAACCGTCAGCCAGGCCCGATCGAACGCGGCCGCGGCGAGCGCCACGGTGGCCGAGATCCAGATTTCGGCGGCAAAGGCCAGCGGCCGGTAGCTCCGCTCGTGCAGGGTCGGATCGCCGAGAAGCGTCGCAATCGCAAGAGCCGCACCCACAGGCGCCAGCAGCGGCAGGGCGAACCACGTCCGGGCGTCACGTGGCAGCACGAGCGGCAGACCGATGAGCACGCAGGCGATCGGGCCGGTCAGGAAAAGATGCGCCGCTGCGCCAGGGACCGGGGCCATCAGCGCGAAGAACGGTTCGCGCAGCAGAATGCCGGCGGCCGCCCCCAACACGAGGGACGCCAGAGCGAACGGCAACATCCGCCGCGGCAACTGGCCGAGAAGAAGGCCGAGTCCGACAAGCGGCAGGATGCGTTCGGCGGTGAAGACGGAGGCAAGGAGCCAATTGCCCTGCCAGCCGGACTGGTAGGCTGAAGCAGCAAGCGCCACGGCGGCGGTGATTGCAAGCGCACATGCCGCCAGACAAAGGCTTCGACGCGACGGCGCCGCCACCGGCCTGTGCATCGACATCAGGAAACGAGAAAGTAGAGGCCGCCGAGACCGATCAGCCCGCCGAGCGCACGCGACAGCTCGCCCGCGCGCACGCGCTGAAAGAGGAGGCCGACGGCGATGCCGGCGATGTGGATGAGCCCGGTCGCGACCACGAAACCGAAGGCATAGTCGGCGGGATCGGTGGCATTCGGCAGCTCGGCGCCGTGGGCATAGCCGTGGAAGATCGCGAAGACACCGATCACCGCGAGCGCGAGCCATTCCGGCGGGCGCCACAGCAGGGCGATCGAGGCCCCGAGGACGATGATGGAAAGGGCGATGCCGCTTTCGACGGCCGGCAGCGGAACGCCGGCAATCCCGAGCATACCGCCGACGACCATGATCAGCGGGAAAGCGATCGGCAGGCTCCAGACCGCGCGGCCGCCCATCTGCGCACCCCAGAGGCCGACGCAGAACATCGCCAGCATATGATCGGCGCCCGAAAGGGGATGCTCGAAACCGTGCAGGAAACCGCCGGCCTCCCCCTGCAGGATATGGGAATGCGCCACGGCCGGCACCGTCGCCAGTGTCAGGCCGGAAAGCAGGACCGCCGCAATGCGACGCGACAGATTCGAAAACAGCATGGGCGCGATCTCCAGCTCGATGTGTCGAGGTCCCGGCTGGCAGCCGGCGAGTCGGCCTCGACTATATCCGAATCACCGGAAATTGTAGATGGATCGTGTCGGAGGCCGCCGTCGTCCGCCGTCGCCTAGCCTAGCCTAGCCTAGCCTAGCCTGGAGAAGTGCCATGATCCGCCCGCCGAAGTCTCCCCACCGGCCCAGAATCCGCCGCCGCGGCACATCTTTCCTGCCGGCCATTCTCGCGGCGGTCGCAATGGCGGCTGCGCCCGCGGAAGCCTCTGCCCATGCGCTCGGCGGCGTCATGGGCGGCTTCGGCAGCGGCTTCGGTCATCCGCTCGCCGGCTTCGACCACTTTCTCGCGATGCTGGCGGTCGGGCTCTGGGGCGCGCAGATGGGTGGCCGGTCCGTGTGGGCGCTTCCGGCCACCTTCCCGCTCATCATGTGCGTCGGCGGCTTTGCAGGCATGCTCGGGCTCTTTCCCGACGACCTCATCCGGCTCGCGATCGCCGTCTCGCTCCTCGTGCTCGGCGGGGTGATCGCCGCGCGCTGGGTGGCTCCGGAATGGGCGGCCCTCGTCATCGTCGCCTTTTTCGCGATCTTCCACGGCTATCCGCACGGACAGCTGACACTGCGGGCGACCGATCCCGCAGCCTTCACCGTCGGCTTCGTCGTCTCGACCGGTCTCATCCACATTCTCGGCATCGGCATCGGCTTCGCGCTCGGCCGGCTCTACCGCGGCTACGTGGTGCGCGCGCTCGGCGGAATGATCGCCGCAAGCGGGGTCTATTACCTGCTGGTCTAGACAGTTTTCCTGACGCTCAGCCTTCCCATTCGCGTGCAAGCGGCGGGATCGGCAGGCCGAGGAGATCGATCGCGCGGGCGGCGATATGATCAACGATGGCCTCCACGCTTTCGGGCCGGTGATAGAAAGCCGGAACCGGCGGCATGACGATCGCGCCCATCTCGGCGACGGAGCACATGTTGCGCAGGTGACCGAGATGGAGCGGCGTTTCCCGCGCGAGCAGGATCAACCGGCGGCGCTCCTTGAGATGGACATCGGCGGCACGGACGAGAAGGTTATCGGCGATGCCGGTGGCGATCGCCGCAAGCGTGCGCATCGAGCATGGCGCGACGATCATGCCTGCCGTGCGGAAGGAGCCGCTGGCGATCGTGGCGCCCACGTCGCGGATCGGGTGGTTCTCGGTCGCCATCGCCAGCAGGCGCCCGAGCGCGTCGGGACCGCATTCGTGGGACAGGGTGCGTCGTGCCGCGTCGGAAACGACGAGGTGGGTTTCGGCACCCTCGATCTCCTGCAGCCGTTCCAATATGCGGAGCGGAATGGCGGCGCCCGAGGCACCGGAGACACCGAGTATGATCCGCATCCGGCTCATGACGCCTCTCCGATCCCGAGGTCCGCCCAGAGCGCGTCGACCTTCGCCGTGACCTCCGGCGACATCTTCAGCACCCGGCCCCATTCGCGTTCGCTTTCCGGGCCGATCTTCGTCGTGGCATCAAGGCCGAGCTTGCCGCCGAGCCCCGGCTTCGGCGAGGCGAAATCGAGATAGTCGATCGGCGTGTCGGTGATCACCGTCACGTCGCGGCTCGCATCGAAGCGGGTCGACAGCGCCCAGACGATGTCGGGCCAGCTGCGGACGTTAATGTCCGGGTCGACGGCGATGATGAGCTTCGTGTAGCTGAACTGCGGAAGCATCGACCACAGTCCCATCATCACCCGCCGCGCCTGGCCGGGATAGCGCTTGTCGATCGCCACCACCATGGCGCGGTAGGAGCATGCCTCCGGCGGCAGCCAGAGATCGGCAATCTCCGGAAACTGGCGTTTGACGAGCGGCAGGAAGATCTCGCTCATCGCCTCGCCGAGCACGGACGGCTCATCGGGCGGGCGGCCGGTATAGGTCGAGAGATAGACGGGGTTGCGGCGCATGGTGATCGCCGAAAGCGTCATCACCGGGAAGCGCTCGACGCTGTTGTAGTAGCCGGTATGGTCGCCGTAAGGCCCCTCCTCCGCCGTATCGCTTGCGGACACCGTGCCTTCGAGCACGATCTCCGCATTGGCCGGTACGCAGAGCGGGACGGTGAGCGCCGGGGCGAATTCGGAACGTTTGCCCTTCAGAAGTCCCGCAAAATTCATCTCGCTCATGCCCTCCGGCAGCGGCATGACGGCAGCGAGGATGGTCGCCGGATCGGCGCCGATCGCGACCGTCACCGGCATGTCCTGTCCGAGCTTTTGCCACATGCGGTGGTGGCGGGCGCCGCCGCGATGGGCGAGCCAGCGCATGATGAGGCGCTGTCCGTCGAGGACCTGCATGCGGTAGATGCCGACATTGACGTCGGCCGGATCGTCCGGTGCCCGAGTGATGACGAGCGGCCAGGTGACGAGCGGCGCCGGTTCGCCCGGCCAACACCACTGGATCGGCAGGCGCCCGAGATCGATGTCCTCGCCCCGCCAGACTACGTCCTGCACCGGTGGACGGCTGACGTTTCGCGGGCGCATCGAAAGCGCCGCCCGCAGGAGCGGCAGCTTGCCCCAGGCATCGCGCATGGATTTCGGCGGACGCGGGTCGCGCAGGTCGGCGAGCATGGCGGCCAGCCGCGGCAGGCCGCCACTCTCCAGCCCGAAGCCCCATTCGATCCGCTCCCGGGTGCCGAAGAGATTCGCAAGAAGCGGCACGTCGCAGACGCGGCCCGCGGCATCGACGGGTTTCTCGAAGAGCAGCGCCGGGCCGCCGGATTCCAGCGTCCGCCGGTGGATTTCGGTGATCTCATGAACGAGCGACACGGGTCTTGCCACCCGCTTCAGGCGGCCGCGCCGCTCGAGTTCGCCCATGAAATGCTGGAGATCGGAGAAACGGCGGATGGCCGGAGGAGCTTGGGTCATCCCGCCTCTGTGGCGGAGGAAAACCTGCATGTCTTTGCGCTGGCTCAAATGATCGCATCCTCGATGCCGTTAGCATGGCGCGACCTCCCCTTTCGAAAGGTGTTCCTGATGCGTGTTCCGCCTGCCCTCGCCGATCCCCTTGGCGTCATTCCGGTCTTCATGATCGAACGTGCGGCGAGACTGGCCTTCACCCGGGTCCTGAAGGCCCATCCGGGTCTCTTCGAACGGCTCGGCGACTACCGCCAGAAGCGCTACGGCTTCGTGCCGGACGATCTGCCGATCGGCTTCCTCGTCGAGCCCTCCCGCCTTTCGCTTACCGTCGTGCGCAAGCCGAAGCGACCCGAGGCCGACGCCGCCGTCGAAGGTCCGCTCTTCCTGCTGCTGGCGCTGCTCGAAGGCCGCTGCGACGCTGATGCACTGTTCTTTTCGCGGGACCTGACCGTCACCGGCGACATGGAAGCCATGCTGGCGCTCAGGAACGCCCTCGACGACAGCAATATCGACCTGCCGAAGGATCTCGGCCAAGCTTCCGGTCCCTTCGCGCCGCTCGTTAGCCGGGCGCTCAACTATGTCCGCGACCGTGCGCTTACCGGGGAGGCCGGCCGATGGAACTGATCTGCCCGGCGGGAACGCCCGCCGCCTTCCGCGAGGCGGTCAACGCCGGCGCGGACGCCGTCTATTGCGGCTTCCGCGACGAAACCAATGCCCGCAACTTCCCCGGGCTCAACTTCACGCCGGCCGAACTCGGCGAGGCGATCGCCTTCGCCAAGCGTAAGGGGGTCATGACCTTCGTGGCGCTCAACACCTTCATGCGGGCCGGCGCCGAAGACATCTGGTACAAGGCGGCCGACGAGGCCGTTCGGCTCGGCGCCGATGCACTGATCCTCGCCGACTTCGGCCTGATGGCCTATGTCGCGGAAAGACATCCCGACCAGCGTCTGCACGTCTCGGTGCAGGCCTCCGCCTCCAATGCCGACGCGATCAATTTCCTGGTCGACGCCTTCAACGCGAAGCGCGTGGTGCTGCCGCGCACGCTGACCATCACCGACATCGCCCGGCTCGCGCCGCAGATCCGCTGCGAGATCGAGGTCTTCGTCTTCGGCGGGCTCTGCGTCATGGCCGAAGGGCGATGCTCGCTTTCCTCCTATGCCACCGGCAAGTCGCCGAACATGAACGGTGTGTGCTCGCCGGCAAGCCACGTCCGCTATCGCCAGGACGGCGCCGAACTCGTTTCCGAACTCGGAGAGTACACGATCAACCGCTTCCCGGCCGGCGAGGCCGCCGGCTATCCGACGCTCTGCAAGGGCCGTTTCGAGACGGGCGGCGACAGCGGCTACGCCTTCGAGGACCCGGTCTCGCTCGACGTCATGGATCATCTGGACGCACTTCGGGCGGCGGGCGTCTGCGCGCTCAAGGTCGAGGGGCGGCAGCGCGGCAAAGCCTATGTCGCCGAGGTCGTCTCGACGCTCCGGCAGGCGCTGTCCGCTGATGCGGCGGCGCGACCGGCGTTGCTCTCCCGTCTCAGGCTCCTCAGCGAAGGCCAGAAGACGACATCCGGCGCCTACGAAAAGCGCTGGAGATAACAGGGACATGACCATGGTTTCAGCCAATCCGGCACTGGTGCTCGGGCCCGTTCTCTATCTCTGGGACGGCCCGAAATGGCGCGACTTCTATTTCCGCATCGCCGACGAGGCCCCGGTCGGCGAGGTGGTGATCGGCGAGACGGTCTGCTCGAAGCGTCTGCACTTCACCGAGCCGCATCTCGCCGAGGTGGTCGAGCGGCTGGAGGCGGCGGGCAAGTCCGTGCGGCTTTCGACGCTTGCACTCGTGACGCTCGAGCGCGAGGCCCAGCACGTCCGCAATCTCATCCGCGACAGCGCGCATATCGTCGAGGCGAACGACCTTTCCGCGCTCGGTCTTCTGGCCGGCAAGCGGCACACGATCGGGCCGCTGATCAACGTCTACAACGCCGCGACCGCGAGACTTCTCGCCAATCGCGGGGCGACCGCGATCTGCCTGCCGCCGGAGCTTTCCATGGCCTCGGTTGCGGAGATCGCCGCCGGTACTCCAGGCGTCGCCCTCGAGGTCTTTGCCTTCGGGCGCATTCCGCTCGCGATTTCCGCACGCTGCGCGCATGCCCGCGCCAAGGGCCAGATCAAGGACAATTGCCAGTTCGTCTGCGGCGAGGAGCCGGACGGAATGCCGGTGCGCACCCTCGACCGGCAGTCCTTCCTCGCACTCAACGGCGTCCAGACGGTCTCCCACACCTGCCAGGCACTGGTCGGCGAACTGCCGGATCTCGTCGCTGCCGGCGTCTCACGCTTCCGCCTCTCGCCGCAGGACTGCGACATGGCGGCGATCGCCCGCATTTACGAGGATGCGCTCGCCGAACGGATCAATGCGGAGGAGGCCCTCGCCCGGATCGGGGCGATCTATCCCGACGTGCCGCTCTCGAACGGCTTCCACCATGCACGGGAAGGTGCGGCCTGGGTCGCGCGGGCCCGCAACACCGCCCACGGAGCGCTTGCATGAGGCGGAGCAGTACCGGGCGGAGCAAGCTTCGCCCGGTAGCTGGGACTTCGTCTTACATGCCGAGGAAACGCGGCAGGAAGAGCGAGATTTCCGGGATGTAGGTCACCGCGAGCAGGAAGGCCAGCATGGTGAGCAGCCAGGGCATGACGGCGACCGTCAGCTCGGTGATCCCCATCTTGGTGATGCCGGAGGCCACGTAGAGATTGAGGCCGACGGGCGGATGGCACATGCCGACTTCCATGTTGACGACGATCATGATGCCGAAATGCACCGGATCGATGCCGAGACGCACGGCGACCGGGAAAAGGATCGGCGCCATGATCAGCACGATCGACGACGGCTCCATGAAGTTGCCGGCGGCGAGCAGCAGGATGTTGACGGCGATCAGGAACATCCACCAGTTCAGACCCGAGTTCACCATCCATTCGCCGAGCGCCTGTGGGATGTTCTCATGCGTCATGAGGAAGGAGAACAGGACGGCGTTGGTGATGATGTAGAGCAGCATCGCCGACATGTTGGCGGAGGACAGCAGCACCCGCGGAATATCCGAGAGCTTCAGGTCCTTGTAGACGAAAACGGCGATAAAGAAGGCGTAGACGGCGCTCATCGCGGCGGCTTCGGTCGGCGTGAAGACGCCGGTGTAGATGCCGCCGATGACGATGATGATCAGCAGCAGGCCCCAGACGGCCTTGCGGAACGTCTGCCAGCGTTCGAGCCAGCTCGCCTTCGGCAGCCGCGGATAGTCGTTCTTGTAGGCGCGGTACCAGGTGGTGGCCGCGAGCAGTGACGCGAGAATGAGGCCCGGGATAACGCCGGCCATGAAGAGCTCACCGACCGATGCCGCCGAGACCACCTGGCCGTCGGGGCCGGTCGCCTGCATGCCCGAGGTCGCGACCGAATACATGACCATGACGATCGACGGCGGGATCAGGATGCCGAGCGCACCGGATGTGGTGATGACGCCGGCGCCGAACTGCTTCGGGAAGCCCTGACGGGTCATCGCCGGCAGGATCACCGAACCGATCGCCACGACGGTGGCCGGCGAGGAGCCGGACACAGCTGCGAAGAGCGCGCAGGCGATGACGCCCGCAAGCCCGAGCCCGCCGTACCAGTGCCCCACCATGGAGGTCGCGAAATTGATCATGCGGCGGGCGACGCCACCGTGGGTCAGGAAGTTGCCGGCGAGGATGAAGAAGGGGATCGCCATGATCTCGAACTTCTCGATGCCGGTGAAGAGCTTCAGGGCCACCGTGTCGATCGGCACCGCCGTCATCGTGAACAGGAAGGCGAGAACGGTGAGGCCGAGCGCGATCGAGATCGGCATGCCGGTCAGCATGAGGGCCACGAGCCCTCCGAAGATGAGTGTCGCGTTCATGGCTCAGTGATCCTTCGCAGTCAGCGGGCTCGCGGCAATCGCCTCGGCCTCTTCGTCCATCCCGTCCACGTGTCCGTGGTCGTGGTGGGGCAATTCGCCGGTGCGGCTGAAGGTCCAGGCGACCTGCAGGAAGCGGAAGCACATGAGGGCGGAGCCCAGCGGAATCGCCAGATAGACGAGCCACATGGGCATTTCGAGATCCGGCGAGATCGAATCCGTGTGGTACATGTGGAAGACGAAATTCGCGCCGAGCGTCGCGATGATGCCGGTGAAGAAGGCGCCGGCGAGAAGCCCGAACAGAATCATCCGGGCGCGGTTCTTCGCCTGCATGCGGTTGATCACGACGTCGATACCGACATGGATGCCTGTGCGTACGCCGTAAGCAGCGCCGAACTTCGCCATCCACACGAAGAGGATGATGCAGAGTTCCTGCGCCCAGACGAGGTTGACGGAGCGAAGGCCGAAATAGAGCGTGCGCGAGAAGCCCATCAGCCAGGGCATATCCAGGCTTCGGGACAGACTGACCACGTCGGCCAGCAGCCCGAGGGAGTAGCGGTGAACGACGGCGACGAAGATGATCACAGTCGCCGCGGCGATCAGCGTGGCGATCAGGATCTCCTCGAGCCTGTCAAGGATGCGAAGCATGAAAGGGACCTCCTCGGTCGCATCGACCGGCCTCATACGCGCCCGCTCGTCGGTGCCGGTGGAACCGGAACATCGAACTGTCGGCGGATTGCTGGGCCGTGCCGGTCACGCCCGCTTGCCGATACCCCGAGAGGCCGGACCGGCGCGGGCCGATTGTCCGTAACGAGCGCCGCACCGCTCCCTCTCCAGGAGCGGGGCGATGCGGCGTCAACTGTCGCTGAAGCGGGCTTACTGGCTGACGCCGGCTTCCTGCTGCACCTGCTTGATGAGGTCGGCGCCGATACGTTCGGCCATTTCGTCATGGACCGGCAGCAGCGCCTCGCGCCACGAGGCGAGTTCGTCGGCCGTAAGTTCGTGGAACTCGGTGGTGCCGGCCGCCTTCATCGCCGCAAGCGCCTTCTCGTTCTCTTCCTTGGCGATGCCGTTCGCATATTCGGTCGCCTCGGTCATGGCCTTTTCGAGGTTGCCGCGGACGTCGGCCGGCAGTTCGTCCCAGAACTTCTTGTTCACGATCACCGCATAGCCGAGGTAGCCATGGTTGGAGAGCGTCGCGTGCTTCTGCACCTCATGCATCTTCTGGGTATACATGTTGGACGGCGGGTTTTCGGTGCCGTCGACGACGCCGGTCTGCAGCGCCTGGTAGACTTCCGAGAACGCCATGACCTGCGGAACCGCGCCGAGCGCGTTCATTTCGGCTTCCAGAACCTTCGAGGACTGGATGCGCATCTTGAGACCGAGGAAATCGTCAGGCGTCTTCAGCGGGCTGTTGGCGCTCATAATCTTGAAGCCGTTGTCCCAGAAGGCGAGACCCTGGATGCCCTTGGCACCGAGCTTGTCGAGCAGGCTCTTGCCGACTGGGCCGTAGGTCACCTTGTGCAGGCTGTCGTAGCCGGAGAAGATGTAAGGGAGGTCGAAGACTTCAAATTCCTTGATGCCCAGCGGGCCGAACTTGGCAAGCGACGGCGCGAGCATCTGGACGGCACCGAGCTGCAGGGCTTCGAGTTCTTCCTTGTCCTTGTAGAGCTGCGAGTTCGGGTAGACCTCGACCTTCACCCCACCGTTCGTGTACTTTTCGGCGAGTTCCTTGAACTTGTCGGCGCCCTTGCCCTTCGGCGTGTCGGGTGCGACGACGTGCGAGAAACGGATCACGATCGGATCGGCGGCAGCAGCACCGGATGCAGTGAGTGCGAAGGCGGAAACGGAAAGCGAGACTGCAGCGGCAGTCCGCAGGAACGTGCGGCGATCGAACATTGGATATCTCCTCCTGATATGCTCCGGGCCCACGCGAGAACCGTCCCCCCGCGTTCCACCACCCGGACTGCCGCTCTCTTAGGCCTTCGTGAAATGTGGCGCTATTGTGGATTTCCACATGGCCGCACCCGGACGAACGGCCGGAGGCCGGCGTCTGGGTCAAATCGGGGCACGCTCTTTTCGGTGACGCCCATTCCATTCGGCAATCCTGATATTTACGTCGTGTCAATTACTTCGCGCTTTTGCCACAACGATCCGGCATTGCCGGGAGATACTTTCCGGATTACTAATTGAGCTTCTCGTATTTTTCGCCAGCATCGGAGTCTCAGATGTACAAGACCTTCGTCCGCACGGCGGCCATTGCCGCGATCTTCGCAGCACCGGCGGTTCCGGCCCTCGCCCAAGCGGCGGCAGATCCTCGGGACAGGCCATACTACTACGGTCACGGCATGATGTGGGGCGATCAATGGGGAGGTTTCGGCATGATATTCGGTCCGATCTTCATGATTCTCATCCTGGTGGCGATCGTCGTCGGAATCATCTACGCCCTCAAATACACGGGAGCGATCAACCTGCCTTCGAACGCCTCCGGCAGCGGCAAGGCGCTCGACCTTCTCAAGGACCGCTATGCACGCGGCGAGATCGACCATCAGGAATTCGACGAACGCAAGAAACGGCTGATGGACTGAAAGCGGGCGAAGCCCACTGCCAATCCCCGCTCCGGGCGTTCGCCTGAACCGCAACGCTTGGCCGTGAGCGTCGCGCTGTGCCGTGATGCCTGCTCCGGCGACTGGATACCGATGCGCTTTTTTGTCGAAATTCCGCGGCTTTTGGCGTAGAAGTCGCGCGGGGAGGCATCAAAAGCGGCTTTGACGATCTTCAGATCCAGCAGTGACGGACCGGATTCCGCTGACGGCGGCAGGCAAGACCTGCTGCAGGTGATCCCGCTCGTCACCATCGTCGTGCTCACGGCGATGATCTCGCTGCTCCTCTGGGCCATCAACTACAACGAGAACGAACGGCTGCGCACGACGCTGATCTCGGACGCGCTCTGGGTGGAGCAGACGCTGCGCTTCCAGCTCTCGGTGGACGAGGATGCCATCGCGCGGCTAGCGCTCGATCATGCCCATCACCAGATCGGTCTGCCGCAGTTCGGCGACCGCGCCCGGATCCATCTGCAGAACAATCCCGAGGTCCTGAGCATCGCCCTCTTCGACGCCGATGGCCGGCCGGTCTTCTCCGTTCCGGAAGGCGCCGGATCCGGCAGCGGTGCGACCTCGCCACTGCCCAACCGGGCTACAGCAGCCGCGAGCGTCAGACCGATCTACGGGCCGCTCACCAAGACGTCCGACGGCGATCTCGTTACCAGCATCTCGACGGCGCTGGGCGACGGCGGCAGCGTCTCGGCCGTCATATCGATCCGCTCGCTGATCGCGCGCCAGATCCCCTGGTGGATCACCGAGAAATATGCCGTGCAGCTCGTCGACATCGACAATGCCGTGCTCGCGGAAAAAACCCGTGTCGAGCCGACCGACACGAGCCTCACCCACAAGATCAGCTTCGACCCGCCGCTCGCCGGCGCGTGGCTCGCCATATCGAGCTACCGGGTCGGTGGCAATCTCTCGAACAATCTGCTGGTCGCCGGCGTGCTGGGGCTGTCGCTCTTCGCCGTCTTCTCGCTCCTCGTTCTCTACCGCAACGGCCTCAAACGCCAGGCCGCGGAAATGCGGCTGCGGTCGGAAATGGCCTTCCGGCGCTCGATGGAAGAGAGCCTGACCGTCGGCCTGCGCGCCCGCGACCACGACGGCAAGATCCTCTACGTCAACAACGCCTTCTGCCAGATGACCGGCTTCACCGCCGAGGAACTGACCGGACGCAAGCCACCGATGCCCTATTGGCATGAGGACCGTATTGCCGAGACGCTCGCCCGCCACGAGGCGCTCAACAAGGGCGGGCTCAAGATCCAAAGTTTCGAGACCTGCTTCCGCCGCCGCGACGGCTCCGATCTCGAAGTGCAGGTCTTCGAGGCGCCTCTGGTCGACGCCCATGGGCGGCATCGCGGCTGGATGGGCTCGATCATCGATATTTCCGACCAGAAGCGGGCCGCAGAGATCGCCCGCGTCCAGTCGCAGAACCTCCAGCGGACCGGCCGCCTTGTGACGCTCGGCGAAATGGCGTCCTCCCTCGCCCATGAACTCAACCAGCCACTGGCGGCGATCGCGAGCTATGCGGCGGGCTCGCTGAACCTCTTGCAGTCTCCCGATTGCGATCACCGGCAGGTGGTCGGGGCGCTCGAGAAACTCTCGCTCCAAACCGAGCGCGCCGGCCAGATCATTCGCCGCATCCAGGATTTCGTGCGCAAGCGCGATCCCAAGTTCCAGGATGTCGAGCTCGCTTCCGTCATCGTCGAGACGGCTTCCTTCCTCGAGGCCGATGCCAGCAACCACAACGCGACGATCAAGGTCTTCGCGCCGAAGGGACTGGCGCCGGTGCGGGCCGACCGCATCCTGATGGAGCAGGTGATGATCAACCTGATGCGCAACGGCATCGAGGCGATGGGGGGACCGTCGGCGCGGCACGTGCGGCTGGAAGTCGAACTGCGCCAGGAGGACGACCACCAGGTGATCGAGGTCCGGGACAGCGGGCCGGGCATCTCGCCGACGGTCGCCGGGCGTCTTTTCGAACCCTTCGTGACCAGCAAGCAGGACGGTATGGGGATGGGGCTCAACATCTGCCGCACGATCATCGAGCTGCACCACGGGCGGCTCGAACACCGGCCGAGCCCGACCGGCGGCACGGTCTTCTCGATCGTTCTGCCGGTGCCTCAACCCGAAAGGGCGGCGGCCGAATGATTTCAGCAAAGCCCTTCCTGAAGGACGCCGCCGTCTATCTCGTCGACGACGATCCGGCCATCCGCGATTCCCTCGCCTTCCTCCTCATGTCCCGGCAGATGCGCGCCATTCCGTTCGAAAGCGGCGAAGCGCTGCTCGCCGCACTGCCGCTCGAACCCTTTTCCTGCATCATCCTCGACATGCGCATGGGCGGGCTTTCAGGGCTCGAGACCTTCAACCGGCTGAAGGCCGCGGGCTGCGAGGCGCCCGTGGTGTTCCTCACCGGACACGGCGACGTGCCGGTTGCCGTCGAAGCGCTGAAGACGGGCGCTGCCGATTTCATCGAGAAACCCTTCAACGACAACCAGCTCGTCAACACCGTCATCTCCTGCCTCGAGAAGCGCTTCGGCAAGATGTCGGAAAGCCGGCAGCGCGCGTTGATCGAACAGCAGCTGCAACAGCTTTCGGCGCGCGAGATGGACGTGCTGAAGCTCTTGATGGCCGGCATGCTGAACAAGCAGATTGCGGATGCGCTTTCGATTTCCATGCGCACCGTCGAAGTCCACCGCGCCCGCATTCTCGCAAAGATGCAGGCCCGGAATGCCGTGGAGCTGGCCGCAAATCTCGCCTCACACGGAATCGAACTCGCCTGAACCGGGCGGCTACCTGTATCCGGTCATTTCCAGATAGCCCTGTCCCTCGTGCGATCCCGAGAAACGGATCGGCCCTTCCCAATAGGGAAAGGAGACGGTCATCCAGGCGTCGACGTTCAACGCCTCGGTCGTCACGTCGAAACCGTGGCCGGGAACCTCGACCCGCCAGCGAACCGGCAGGACGTGACCGGCGACCCTCGCCGTATCGAGTGGCGTGACTGCGAGGTCGGAAGGCCCGAGCGGTGTCGGCCGCCCGTCGGCGGAAATCCACGTGCCGGACGTGTAGCCCTGGCCGTCGCCGCGCAACCGGAAGGCCATCAGCTTCTCGCCGCTGCCGAGATGCAGCGAGAACCAGTCCCAGCCGGTCTGGCCGGCGGAGAGCGGCTGCGACGACCATTCCCGGTCGAGCCAGGCCTCACCCGTGACCGCGACCTCCCCCTCGGGCAGAACCAGCGTGCCTCTGATCGTGTAGAAGGGCTGTGAATAATAGTAGCTCGCCTGCCCCTCGACCGATTTGACCGAGTAACCGCGGTCGCCCTGCGGCACGAGCGGCCCCCTGGCCTCCAGCTCCATCGAATAGCGGAAATCCTTGCCCGAGGCGCCGAGCGCAAGGCTGGAAAGCGGGTCGGCACCGGCGGCAAGCGCCCCGGCGCTCACGCGACTTTCCATCTTCCAGTCGTCGATCCATGCCGAGAACGGCGCCAGTGTCACGCCGGCCTGTCCGGAGCCGCCGCGGGCGAGGCGCTCGGCAACGAGGTGCCGTTCGGCCGATGTCGCCGCCGCATGCCCCATCCAGATCTGGGAGGCATCCTTGCCGCCGGGCGTGAGTGCGGAACGGAACAGCGTCCATTGCAGCCCGAAGCTTCGGCCGGCGGCGGATCTCAGGTTCGCGGTCAGGTACCACCATTCGATGCGATAGTCGGGATGGGCGCCGTGATCGCGCGGGAAAACGAGGGGCACGCCGCGCTCGGGAACGGCGAACCCCTCGGCCTGCGTGCCGAGGCCGGCAAACCCCTGCGCCCGCGACGGTCCGGGCACCGCAGCGAGCACCGACAGGACGAGGAAAAGAAGGCGGAGGAGGCACGCCCTAACGTTCATTGGCGAAGACCTTGAGAAGATCGGCTGGCGTCATCCTTGCGAGCCGCCGCAAGGGTATCGCCACAGAGACGAGTGCAGCAAGCCCGGCGAGGGATGCGAGGCGCAGCCAGTCGGTCGGGAAGAGGTGCATCGGCAGTCGCCAGCCGAAGGCGGCGACATTGACCACCGAGAGCAGCACCCAGGCGAGCGCGACGCCTGTGGGGAGGGCCGCAACCAGCGTGAAGGCCGAAAGCAGCATGGTCCTCAGGAGTTCGAGCAGCACCAGACGCTTTCGTGTGAGGCCCATCGCCCAGACCGGGGCTATCTGCGCGAGGCGGATGCCGGAAAGGGTGGTCAGGCTCGCAAACATCGCCACGCCCGCAACCCCGAGCGTCAGCACGTTGAGCGCCGCCGTCACCGCGAAGGTGCGCTCGAACACCTGCAGCGAGCGCTGCTTGATTGTCGCCTGGTCGAGCACGTTTTGCGGCGGCAGGTCGAATTCCGTCCGCAACGCCTCGGCGAGTGCCGGTGCTTCGGCCGGCGGAAGCCTGAGGCCGAAGCGCAGCCGCGGCACCTCCGGGTAATGGGTGGTGAGCGCGTCTATGCCGACGATTACCTGTCCGATCGGATTGCCGTAGTCGGAATAGATGCCGGCGACCGTAACTCTCCATCCGCCGGGCAGGGTCAGCCGGTCGCCGGGCGTAATCCCGTGGCGGCGGGCGAGCTGCTCGTTGACCACCGCTGCGTCTCCGCGAGCAACGGCGTCCCAGACTCCCTGCACGGACTCGATGAGCGGCCATTTCTCCCGGTAGGTCGCATGATCGGCGACCCCGTAGATTTCGGCCGGACCGCCCAGCACCTCGCCTTCGACATGCCAGATCGGCAGTACGGCATCGACGCGCGGTTCGAGCCAGCTGCGCAGGGCGCGCGCCTCGTCCTCGGTCCTGGCCGTCACGTAGAGCTCGGCGGCCAGCCGCTGGTCGAGCCAGCCGGTGAAGGTGAGCCGGAAGCTCGCGACCATGGTGCCGACGCCGATATTGGCGGCAAGGGCCAACAACAGCGCCATGAGCGCCAGCGAAAGCCGCGGCAGCTGCTGGCGCGTGTCGGCCCAGAACCAGGCCGAGACCGGGCCCGACGAAAGCCTCTCGAAAAGCGCAAGCAGCGCCATCAGCAGCACCGGCAACAGGAGCGCCGCGCCGAGCAGCAAGGCGCCGAGCAGAGCGAAACCGGCGACGAGGCCCTGTCCCCAAACGGTAAGCGTGAGTGCCACGGCAAACAGAGATACGGCGGCGACCGCCTGTGCCCGCAGGCCCGCCTCCGAGGCACGCGCCCAGGCACGTGGCTGGGCAGGAGCGAGAAGCGGCATCCGGACGGCGCGCCAGAGGTTCTGGCCGGCAGCGGCGAGCGTGCCGGCGACGGCGATCACAAGCCCCGTCGCCCACCATTCCGGCCGCAGCTGCAGGGTGCCCGGCACGTCGGCACCATAGAGGCCGCGGAGGGTCGCCGCTACGTCGGGCAGCAAGGCCGAGGCGACGAGATAGCCGAGCGCCACGCCGAAGAACCCGGCAACCAGCGAAAGGGCCGCCAGCTCGGTCACGAGCAGGATGGTCAGTGCGCGGACCGGAAGCCCGAGCGACCGCAGCGTGCGCAAGGTCGGCCGCCGCTGTTCGAAGGCGAGACCGATCGTCGAATAGACGATGAAGAGCCCGACGACGAAGGCGAGCATTCCGAAAGCGGTGAGGTTCAGGTGGAAGCTGTCGGTGAGGCGGGCGAGATCGCCCTGCGCGTCGGGCTTTCGCAGCTCCAGATCCGGCACGATAACCGAGAGCGGCGCCCGCCCAAGCGGTTGCTCCTGAGCAACCACGAAGCGCGATATCGTCTCCGTCTGCCCGAGAAGCCGTCGGGCGACGGCGATATCGGTGATCGCGGTTCCGGCCGGAATATCCTCGGCGATCTCGACAGGCGGCAGTCCTTCGCCGGCGAGTCGAGCCGCAGTCTCGCGGCTGGCGAAGATGAGGCCCGGCGGTGTCAGGAAGCGGCGCAGTGCCTCGCCGCCCGTCACCTCCAGCTGCCGCGCCTCGGCCGGTAGCGTCAGCGGATCGATGCCGATCAACCGCAGGCGCAGGGTGCCCATCCGCAACTCGCCCTCGACGACCGGCGAGACGAGCCAGCCGCCGCGCCTTAGCGCCGCGAAGCGGTCGCCGGGAATCGCTCCTCCGTCCTTCACCACGAGTTGTTCGAGCCGGTTCTGCCCGAGCATGGCGGCAGCCCGGCCATAGCTTGCCCGCGCCTCGGCATTGATCGCCTGCACCCCGGACCAGAGGCCGGTGGCAAGGGCCAGTCCGGCAAACAGCATGGCAAACTGCAGCGGCTGGCGCCGCCAATGGGAAAGGAGTGCACCGAGCCCCGCGAGCCACATCATGCAATCCGCCCGGCCTTGAGGTGGACGCGACGGTCGAGTTGCGCGGCGAGGCGCTCAGAATGGGTGACCATCAGAAGAGCGGCCCCGGACTCCGCGACCAGCGTCAGCATCAGTGCCAGCACGGCGTCGCCCGTCGGTTCGTCGAGGTTGCCGGTCGGCTCGTCGGCGAGAACCAGCTTCGGGCGCGCGGCAAGCGTTCGGCCGATCGCCACCCGCTGCTGCTGGCCGCCGGAAAGCTGCTCGGGATAGCGCCGCGCGAGACCGCTCAGGCCGAGTCTCTCCGTCAGCTCCGCCTGCCAACGGGGATCATGCCGGCCGGCAAGCCGCGCATGAAAGGCAAGGTTCGCCGCTACGTCGAGGGACGGAATGAGGTTGAACTGCTGGAAGACGAGGCCGACCGTGCCGCGCCGCAACGCCGCCCGCCCCGCATCATCGAGCGTCGCGACGTTCTGACCGGCGATCTCGACAACACCCGAATCCGGTGAGTCGAGGCCGGCGGCGAGATGAAGGAGGGTCGACTTGCCGCTGCCCGACTCCCCGGTGAGCGCCAGCGTGCTTCCGGCATCGAGCGCAAGATCGACCTCATGCAGAACTTCAAGCGGTCCCTCCGCCGTCATGTAGGATTTGCTCACCTTGCGCAGTTGAAGCAGCATCACGTCGTCCTCATATCGGCGGCGTTCGGGCCGGCGCCGTACCCGTCATATATCGCGGGCGGAGACTGCCGCCAGTTCCGGCATGGCGAGAAAATGTTCGGCGAGCGCGATGTAGCGGTCGGTCTTGCGTTCCCAGGCGGGGCGGTTGACCGCCGGGCCGTAGACGAGGTGGCCGAGTGCCATACGGGCTCGCATCGTCGCACGGAAGGCGGAATAGAACTGATAGAGTTCCGGCGCGACCGAATCGCCCAACGCCGCCCCGAGACGGGCCGCAAGCTCCCGCCCGATCTCCGGTACGCCGAGGAAGGCGCATTCCATGCCGAGGAAAGCGATCTCCTCGAAGGGGTCGACAAGGCGAAGCAGGTAGCTGAACTCCAGGCAATCGATGATGGTGATCGGATCGGTCAGGCAGACGTGTTCCGGCCGGAGGTCGCCATGTCCCTCGACGAAGCGGCCATCGGCCACCCGCCCCTCGATCAACGGCCGGAGCGCGTGGAGGCACTCGTCGTTACGGTTCAGCACCCGCCGGATGGCCTGCATGTCGACGTCGAAATCCCGATGGCTGAGCACCTGGCGGTTCTGCACCTGCTGGCTCTCGAAACACTGCACGTGCTCCTGCGGGGAGAGCGGCGAGCGCTCCGCCTTGCGGTAGAAGTCCGCAAGCACCCGCGTCAGCCGGTCGGCCGTCGCCCCGTCCGCACCGCCGGCGGTGAGCACTGCGCTCAGCATGCGGTCCTGCGGCAAACGGCGCATGCGCACCAGCCAGTCGACCACCTCACCCGGGCCTCCGAGCGCGACGGACCCATCCGCCCGACGGACCAGTGCCACTGTGCCGAGATAGACGTCGGGCGCAAGCCGGCGGTTCAGACGCACTTCTTCGCGGCAATTTCGTTCACGCGCGTCCAGCGTCGTGAAGTCGACGAAGGGAAAATGCACCGGCTTCTTGATCTTGTAGACCTCATCATCGACGAGAAAGACCCAGGACATATGGGTTTCGACGGCCAGCACGTCTGCGGCTCCGTTCCCATAGAGCGCAGGCTTTCGGAGCGCGTCGAGCTTCTCTTCGATCGTAACCGGCATGAGGCCTATGGCTTCCCATCCATGAAGACATCATAATATGCGCGGGATTAGACAGGGATGCCTTGACGCCTGTCAACGCGCGTCTTGCAGGAAAGCGCACGCCGCCTTTTGACACCGATCAAGACGGAGGCGCTGCAGACGTGACAAGGCTCAAGGGCGACGCTCACGCATGCGAGGTTACCATGACAGTGCTTGCTCAACTCGACCCCGGCCTGAAGCAGTTCTTCAACCGCATCGACAGCGCACCCACCCCGCGAGACGAGGTGCTGGCGACGCTTCTCGAAGACTGGAAGGACAAGCGCGCCGACCTGATCGCCCCGCCGATTGCGGCGCTCGAACCGGTGGCCCACGCCAGCCCTCAGGCAGCCTTCATCTTTCGCCGGGCGAAGACGGCCGAGCGCGACTACGTGCTCCATGCGGGCGCCGAGGCCGTGCGTCCCCTGATCGGCGAGGAAGGCGATACGAGGCTGCTCTCGGATGCGGCCTTCCCGCGCGGCAGCGTACGGCTGCGCATGTTGTTCGAGTTCGTTTGCCGCACGGGAGAGCCGATCTCCGCCACCTTCACGACCCACGGGGCGGATGGCGGCCGCATCGTCGCGGAAATCGTCGTCGCGCCGCTCTCCGGGGACGGACGATCGATCGATGCGGTCTTCGGCGGCGTCCTGCTGCGCCCGGTCGCCGCGGCCGCTGCCGGCCCGGCCAAGTCTGCCGCCGCACCCGCTCCCCTACTCTTCTCCTTCGCCCGCGACATCGAGTTCGGCGGCCGGGTCGCCCGGGCAATGGGATTGGAACTGAGCCTGCTCGAAGAGCGGGAATTCGAGGACGGTGAGCACAAGGCACGGCCACTCGAAAGCGTGCGCGGCCGCGACGCCTTCGTTATCGCGAGCCTCAACGGCGGCGGTGGCCATTCGGCCAACGACCGGTTATGCCGGCTGCTGTTCTTCATCGCGACGCTGAAGACCAACGGCGCGAAGAGTGTGACCGCGGTTACACCCTACCTCTGCTACCTCCGGAAGGACCGCCAGACCAAGTCGCGCGATCCGTTGACCGGCCGTTACGTCGCCGAACTCATCGAGGCGATGGGCGCCGATCGGGTGATCACGATCGAAGCTCACAATGTTGCGGCCTACCAGTCGTCCTTCCGCATTCCGACGCTGCACCTCGACGCCTATGACGCTTTCGCCCGCCACACCGCGGAAAAGGTCGGCTCTGCAGAGGTCACCGTCGTCTCCCCCGATCTCGGCGGCGGCAAGCGCGCCGACAGCTTTCGCGAACGGCTGGAAAAGCAGCTCGGGCGACCGGTCGGCAAAGCCTTCATGGAAAAGCAGCGGAGCGCCGGCGTCGTTTCCGGCGACCTCTTCGCGGGCGATGTGAAGGACCGCGTGGCGATCATCATCGACGACCTCATCAGCTCCGGCGGAACGATGGTCAGGGTCGCCGAGGCCTGCATGGCGCGCGGCGCCAGGGAGGTTCGGCTGATCGCAACGCACGCGCTGTTTTCACAAGGAGCGGAGGAGCGTCTCGCCAGGGCGCCGATCGCGGAATTGCTGATCACGGATACAGTACAGGTCGATGCCGCCGCCTCGCCCCTCGGCGAACGGCTGGCAATCGTCTCGGTCGCCGAGATCTTCTCGGCGGCAATCACCCGATGCCAGGCGCCTTCCGGCAGCTGATCGCGCGCAATCTCACGCCGGCGGAGGTCCCTCTTCGGCCGGCTTTGCGACCGTTGGCTTCGCCGCGGCATCGAGGCAGGCGACGACGTCTGCGTCTTCGAGCTGGGGGAAATAGCGGTAGTGGGCGCCGACGGCGCCGATCGGCCCGAGATCTTCGAGGCAGATGACCTTTTCGGCGAGTTCCTCCAGCTCCGGGATCAGGCTTGCCGGTATCACCGGCATCGCGACCACGATATGGCGCGGGTTCTTCGCCGCGAGCCCTTTCAGCGCGGCCTTCAGCGTCGCCCCGGTCGCCACGCCGTCATCCACGATGATGGCGGTCCTGCCGCCGACCGGGACGGGCTCGCGCCCCTTGAGATAGATGCCGCGGCGGCGCTCGATCTCTTCGAGCTGCTTGCGGCAGGCGGCGTCGAAATCCTTGTCCGACACCCCCGCATAGCGGATCACGTCCTCGTTGCGCACGACCTCCGGCTTGTCGCCGTCGACAATCGCACCCATGGCGACCTCCGGCTGGAAAGGAACACCGATCTTGCGCACAAGGAGAAGGTCGAGCGGCAGACCGAGTGCCCGTGCGACAGGCAGCCCCACCTCGACGCCGCCGCGCGGCAGCGCCAGCACCACCGCGTCGGTGCCGCGGTAGCCGGCAAGTGCCGTCGCCAGCCGTTCGCCGGCCTCGTTCCGATCGATAAAGGACATGCGGGCCACCTCCTTCGAAGCGCGACTTGCCGTCTCGTATCGCAGGATAACGCCGTCGGCAGGCAGGCCGCAATTGCGCAATCGTCGCGGCGGCTCAGCGCAGGGCCGTGATCGCCTCTCCGCGTCCCCAGGCCTCGGCGCAATCCATGAGGCGCAGCATGTCGCGCTTCAGCTGTTCCTGGCGGACGATAGCCTCGGCATATTCCAGATTGCAGCGAGGGTCGTAGAAGACCGCGACTTCCGTGCCAGCCGCACGTCGGGCGGTCTCAAGCTGCGCCTTCAGCGCGCCGACCTCGGCCTTGGTTTCGAAATAGTGCTTCATCACCCGGATCAGGGCGACATCGTCTTGCGAGATGTCCAAGGGCTCCTCCCTCATGCTTCTTATTGGAGCGCGCTCTCTCATCCGATTCGGACGACAAAGTCACGGCGGGAATTGTGCGGCGGCAGGTGCCTCCCGAACGCCTGCCTCGCCCCGAACACGAAAGATCACGACATTTTCGGGCAAAAAATGGGCAGAACGCTACCTGTTGCAATCCTGCACGCCTGGGCGAAAACTGGGGACAATGTGGGCCTCGCCCGGCATGGTTGCAGATGCAGGCAGGACACCAGATTGAGCCTGATCCAGGGAGGGTGCCATGGCAGGACACGACGACGGAGATGACCTTGATCTCGAACGTTTCATCGAGGCGCAGGCGCCGGTCTATGCCGACGTCCTTCGGGAACTGCGCGAGGGCCGCAAACGGACACACTGGATGTGGTTCGTCTTTCCGCAACTTTCCGGCCTAGGCCACTCGCCGATGGCGCAATATTACGGCATCGCCTCGCTCGGCGAAGCCCGCGCCTATCTCGCCCATCCACTCCTCGGACCGCGGCTGAGCGAATGCGTCGAAGCCGTTCTCTCGCACCCTGAGCGGAGCGCGAACGCGATCTTAGGCTCGCCGGACGACGTCAAGTTCCGTTCGTGCCTGACGCTCTTCCTCGCGGCGGATGCTGCCGACCACCCCTTCGGCGAGGCGCTCCGGCACTTCTACGGCAGTCCCGATCCGCGCACGTTGTCGCTCCTCGGCGTCGAAGAGTAGTCGGCAGGGACAGGACGGCCGACTGCTCGAAGCGGCGACGACCAATGGAAAAGGCAATGTTTCGGGGGAATTCTCAAAGAGAGAAAATGGTACGGTTGGTGGGAATCGAACCTACGACCTCAGGTGCCACAAACCTGCGCTCTAACCAACTGAGCTACAACCGCACAAACAGCGCCCAGGACGCTGTAGGGGGTCACATACGAGCACTCGGCGTTTTTTTCAAGCCCTTTTCGACATGGACAAAAAAAGACCGGAGCAAAGCCCCGGCCCTTTCATTTCAATGATGCGGATTGCCCCGGATCAGGCGACCTTCAGCGAGGACATGGCCTTGTCGGCGGCTTCCTTGCCCTGCTTGGTAACAGTCTCGGCAACCTTCTTGGCGGCTTCCTGCATGGCCTTCGCCTGCTCGACCGTCACCTCGGCCTGCTTGCGCAGGAAGGCGGTCTGGAGTTCGACGAGTTCGGCAACCGACTTCACGCCGAGCAGCGCTTCCATATGGGAAAGCGACATGTCGGCATTGGTCCGCAGGGCTTCGATGGCCTTGAGGCCGAGTTCGACAGTGCCGGCCTGGGCGGTCTGCATCGTGTTCTCGACGGTCTTGCTGGCTTCCTCGGCGGCAGTCTTCATCTTGGCGTAGGCGTCCTTCGACTGCGCAGCACCCTTTTCGGCGAAGTCGCGGAAGGTCTCGGTGAACTTCGACGGGTCGAAAGCCGAGAAGGAGAAGACGTCGCTCTTGTTTGCATTTGCCATTTCGATGCACTCCTGTGTTGGGACGTTTAAGGCGCCCGAATGGATTGGATGATCCTTATATAGCACCTCTTCTTGTGCATTGCAACATTATTGTGCGCCGCACAATTGTCGGAACGGTTAACCGTGTTTTCCGAAAGCCCTGTGCCGTGCTGGACCCTCGCGGCACCCGGAGATATTAAGAATCTGTTAATTGCCGAATAACGCGGCGGTTGCTAATTTGGGTCTATCATGCCTGTTCAGCAGTACCCGTTCATCGACGTCGCCGTGCACGAGAGTGTCCGCGGGCGCTTTGCGCGCGGCGAGGCCCTGGTGCTGTTTTCCGCCGGGCTCGAGCAGGTGCTCTGGGCGAACGGTGCGGGCGCGCGCTTCTTCGGCAACGGTTCGATCTACGATTTCCTCGACCAGGGGCCCGACCGCGGCGACCTCGCCTTCCGCCAGATCGAATCGACCGCGCGGCAGCTGCAGAAGGTCGGCGACCAGCGTTCGCTGCTTCTCCGGCTGACCCAGGGTTTTCAGCGCGTCCCCGTTCAGGCAACGGCCGAAATGGTCGAGATCCGCTCGGGCGAGCCGGTGGTGCTGCTCGCAATACCGCCGACAGGCCGACGACCGAGTGTCGACGAATGCGCAAGCGAGATGCTGACCGGGCTCGACGATCCGGACACGCATATGGCGATGCTTGCCGCCGACGGCCGGATCATTGCCGCCTCGCCCGCCTTTTCCGGCCTGTCGATCACACCCCAGACGGCGCGCACCTTGGTGGCACTCGTCGATGCCGACCGTGACCGGCTGGTGAAGCGACCGATCCCGACCGGCCGCGGCTATCTGCCGGCAGCAATCGGCAAGGTCGCCGATGAGCCGGCGCTATACCTCCTCTTCGCGGTGGAGACGATCCTCGGCAATCTCGATCCGAGCGGCGGCTTTGAAGAGCCGGCCGCCGAAGTGGCAGCGCCCGAGGAGCCGCAGGTCGAGGATGCCGCCGCCGATTACGGCGCGGTCGTGGACGCGATCGGCGATATCGAGGAGATCGAGACGCCGCCCGAGGTCCTGACGCCCGAAGCCGAAACGACAGAGACGAAAGAGGTCGCAGTGGAGGAGACTGCCCCTGCTGTCGCTGCGACGCCGGAATTTCCGACCGAGCAGACCACGACAGCCGCCGAGGCGGCGATCGAGGAGGAAGAGCCGCGGCAAAAGGCGGAATTGCCGATGCCGGCTGAAGCGCCTGCCGTTTCCGAACCGGAGGTCTCCACGACGGGGGCAACATCGGACCGTGACTTCGCCTATCGTCCGAGCAGCCGGGCCTCGCGCTTCGTCTGGAAGATCGACGCCGAAGGTCGTTTCAGCGAAGTCTCGAAGGAGTTTGCCGAAGCCGTCGGGCCGCATTCGGCGGCCATCGAAGGACGGACCTTCGTCGAGGTCGCGCAGACGTTCAACCTCGATCCGGAGGGAAAGATCGCCGACCTCCTGAAGCGTCGCGACACATGGTCCGGGCGCACCGTTTTCTGGCCGGTGGAGGGCACGACCTTGCGTGTGCCCGTCGACCTCGCTGCGCTCCCGACCTATGACCGCAACCGCGATTTCGACGGTTTCCGCGGCTTCGGCATCGTGCGACTGGCAGACGCCACCGTCGACGCCGCCGGCACCGGTCTGGCGCTCGGGGCGCCCTCCGAAGACGTCTCGCCGGCGGACGGAGAGCCCGCCGCAGAGCCCCCTGAAGCCGCAGCAGCGGAGCCGTCGCAGACCTCCGTCCCGGCAGAAACCGCAGCAGAACAAGAGGAACGGCCACGTCCGGAAAGCGAGCCGCCGGCGCTTCTCATCTCCGAAACGCCCGGCAAGCGGCATTCCGACAAGGTGGTGCAGATCGAAGAACGACGTGCGCGCGGCCGCGACGGCCTCACCCCGGTCGAGCAAGCGGCCTTCCGCGAAATCGCCCGTCGGCTCGAGGCGAGCGGGCTGATCGGTGCGGGAGCGCCACAACAGGAAGAAACACGCGACGGCGCTGCGGAGCCGCCAGTCGCCGAGCCCGGTCAGCCCGAGCCGGAAGCCCCGGTGGCGGAAACGGAAGAGAAGACCGCGGCTGTCACGGAGATGCCCGCTGAATCCACCCCGGCTCAGCCGGCGAAGGAACTCTCGCCGACTGCATCTACCGCCTTGCCGCGCAGCCGACGCGACATCGGGCTTTCGCCCGACGTCATCGACCTGATGCCGGTGGCACTGCTCGTCCATGTCGGCGACCGGCTGATTCACGCCAATCCCGAATTCCTGAACCTCACCGGCTACGGCTCTCTGGACGCTCTGGCGGAGGCCGGCGGCCTCGACGCGCTGCTTCAGCGCCAGGAGCTGGAAGGTGCCGCCGAGCAGGCAAGCGGCATGGTGGTGGTGCGCGCCGACGACCAGTTGGTGCCGGTCACCGCGCGCCTGCAATCGGTGCGGTGGGAACAGTCGAGTGCGCTCCTGCTTGCTCTCATCCCCACCGAAGCTCCGGTGAAGGCAGCACGGCCCCCTGTCCAGCTCACCGTCGTCGAGCCGGTGCCGAAACCCGCCGACGAGAACCATGCGCTGAAGGCGGAAATCGAGGAACTGCGCGCCATACTCGAAACGGCGACCGACGGCGTCGTCGTGCTCGGGCCCGAGGGCGACGTCCGCTCGATGAACCGTGCGGCAAGCGCCCTCTTCAACTTCGACGAGGCGGAGACCCGAGGCAAACCCTTCGTGATGCTCTTCGCCCATGAGAGCCAGAAGGCGGTTCTCGACTATCTGGCGGGTCTTGCCGGCCACGGCGTCGCAAGCGTGCTGAACGACGGGCGCGAGGTGATCGGCCGCGAGGCGTCCGGCGGGTTCCTGCCGCTGTTCATGACCATCGGCAAGCTCGCCGCTTCGAACGGCTATTGCGCCGTCATCCGCGACATCACGCAATGGAAGCGGACCGAGGAGGAGCTGCGCAACGCCAAGCGCGCCGCCGAAACCGCCAATACCCACAAGAGCGACTTCCTAGCACGCGTCAGCCACGAAATTCGCACGCCGCTCAACGCCATCATCGGCTTCGCCGACATGATGGCCGGTGAGCGCTTCGGCCCGATCGGCCACCCGCGCTATACCGAATACGCCAACGACATCGTTCGCTCCGGCCGCCACGTGCTCGACATCGTCAATGACCTCCTCGACATCTCCAAGATCGAAGCGGGCGAAATGGAACTCGACTTCGAGGCCGTCGGCCTGAACGAAGCCGTTGCGTCTGCCGTTTCGCTTGTTCAGCCGCAGGCGAACACGCAGCGCGTGATCATCCGCACGGCCCTGTCGCAGTCGGTGCCGAACGTGGTCGCCGACCTTCGCTCGATCAAGCAGATCGTGCTCAACATCCTGGCGAACGCCATCCGATTCACCCCGTCGGGCGGACAGATCATCGTGTCGACCTCCTACGAGAGCAACGGCAGCGTCGTCCTGCGCATCCGCGACACCGGCATCGGTATGTCGCGCACCGAACTCGAGATGGCGATGAAGCCGTTCCGGCAGGTCGCCGCGGGTGGGCGCGGCCGCAGCGACGGAACCGGGCTCGGCCTGCCGCTGACCAAGGCAATGGTCGACGCCAACCGGGCGAGCTTCGCGATCCACTCGGCACCGAACGAGGGCACGCTCGTCGAGATCATCTTCCCTTCGCCGCGCGTGCTGGCGAACTGACGCCGCGCGCGGCGGCAATGCCGCCGGTTCCCTTCCCCGCCGGTTTCCGCTAGAGGGTCTTGGTGGGTCGCCCGTCAGGGGCAAGGCAATCGGGCATCGGAGGCGAAAGGCTTGTCGGTCGAAACGTCCGCAGCAGCGACAGGATATGCAAGACCGGCGCGAGGCCGCGTCGGGGTTGCAGCCGTCTCGGCGATCATCGCCGCGGTCGTCGTGACCATGCCGATCGTCGCGATCTTCGTGATCGGGCTCGGCGACGGCGGCGACTGGCAGCACATGCTGACCAATGTCGTGCCGCGAGCGACCGGCCGCACGCTGGCATTGCTTGCCGCCACCGGCGTCTTCACCGGCCTTTTCGGGATCGGAACCGCCTGGCTCGTCGCCTCCTGCGATTTCCCGCTGCGGCGCCTTCTCTCCTCCTCGCTGGTGCTGCCGCTCGCCATCCCCTCCTATCTCGCGGCCTACGCCTTCGGCGAATTCCTCGATTTCACCGGGCCGGTACAGGGCGCCTATCGCGCGCTCTTCGGATTCCGGTCGGCCCGTGACTACAGCTTTCCCGACATACGCTCGCTCGGCGGGGCCGTGCTGGTGATGTCGGCGGTTCTCTACCCTTACGTCTATCTCGCCTGCCGCTCGATGTTCGTCATGCAGGGCCGCGCCGCGGCCGACGTTGCGCGCACCCTCGGCGCGGGACCGCTCAGGGTCTTCACCCGCGTCCAGATCCCCATGGCGCGGCCGGCGATCATCGTCGGGCTGACGCTCGTCATGATGGAAACGCTGAACGATATCGGCGCGGTCGAATACCTCGGCGTCAACACGCTCACCTTCTCGATCTACGACACCTGGCTCAACCGGGGCAGCCTTTCGGGTGCGGCCCAGATCGCGTGCGTGATGCTCGTCTTCGTCGTCGGCCTGCTGGTGGTGGAGCGGCGTGCCCGGCGCCTGCAGCGCTTCTCGTCCAACAAGACGACGGCGGTCGTTCCCGACGCCGTGCGCCTGACGCTCACGGGCGCTCGCCGATGGGCCGCTACGGTCTTCTGCTGCATTCCGGTTCTCGTCGGTTTCGTCACGCCGGTCGCCGTTCTCTCCGCCTTCGCGCTCCGCCGTCTCGACGATTTCGCCGATGCGCGCCTCCTGAAGGCGCTCGGCCACTCGATACTGGTGTCCTCCGCCGCCGCGATCGTGACGATCCTGCTCGCCTTCATGCTCGCCTATGCATCGCGGACCGAACGCACAGCGCTGACGGCGGGCGCAAGCCGCCTCGCCTCGCTCGGCTACGGCGTGCCGGGCACGATCCTCGGCATGGGCGTGCTGATCCCGCTTGCGGCGATCGACAACGCCGTCGACGGCGCGCTGCGCTCGACGTTCGGCATCTCGACGGGCCTGCTGCTTTCCGGCACCGGCTTTGCGATCGTCTATGCCGCGACGGTGCGCTTTCTCACCATGGCGGAGGGGACCATCGACGCCGGCTTCCACAAGCTCTCGCCGCACCTCGACATGGCGGCGCGGGCGCTCGGGCGCACACGTTTCCAGACGCTGAAAGAGGTCTTGCTGCCCAACATGCGGCCGGCGGTGCTGACGGCCGCGCTTCTCGTCTTCATCGAGACGATGAAGGAGTTGTCGGCGACGATCCTGCTCCGGCCCTTCAACTTCAATACGCTCGCGACCCTCGTCTACGAGGATGCCTCGCGGGCCAAGGTGCAGGACGCTTCCGTCGCCGCGCTCATCATCATCGTCGCCGGGTTGATCCCGGTCGTGCTCGTCTCGCGCTCGCTCGAGAACCGGGGCTGACCGCCCCGGTCACACGAGACGATCAGGACTTGATCTCTGCAAGATCAGCGAAAAGGTCGAGCGCTTCCGGATTGGCGAGCGCCTCCTTGTTCTTGACCGGCCGACCGTGCACGACGTCACGCACGGCGAGCTCGACGATCTTGCCGGACTTCGTCCGCGGAATGTCGGAAACGGCGATCACCTTGGCCGGCACGTGCCGCGGCGACGCGCCGGTGCGAATGCGGTTCTTCACCTTCTTCACCAGGTCCTCGTCGAGGCTGACACCGGTCGCGAGCCTGAGGAACAGCACGACACGCACGTCGTCGTCCCAGTCCTGTCCGATGCAGAGCGCCTCGACCACCTCGTCCATCTGTTCGACCTGGTTGTAGATCTCGGCCGTGCCGATGCGCACGCCGCCCGGGTTGAGCGTGGCGTCCGATCGCCCGTGAATGATGATGCCGTCATGGTTCGTCCACTCGGCAAAATCGCCGTGGCACCAGACGTTGTCGAAGCGCTCGAAATAAGCGGCGCGGTACTTCACCCCGTCCGGATCGTTCCAGAACATCACCGGCATCGACGGGAAGGCCCTGGTGCAGACCAGCTCGCCCTTCTCGCCGCGCACCGGCTTGCCCTCGTCGTCCCAGACGTCGACGGCGAGGCCGAGCCCCGGTCCCTGGATTTCGCCGCGCCAGACGGGTTTGAGCGGATTGCCGAGGACGAAGCAGGAGACGATGTCGGTGCCGCCGGAGATCGAAGCGAGATGGATGTCGGACTTGATGCCCTCGTAGACGAAGGAAAAGCCCTCGGGCGAGAGCGGCGATCCGGTCGAGGTCATCAGCCTCAGGCTCGACAGATCGTGCGTCGTCTTCGGCGTCAGCCCGCCCTTGCGGACGGCGTCGATGTACTTTGCCGAGGTTCCGAAGATCGCGAACTTCTCTGCCTGCGCATAGTCGAAGAGGACGTTGCCGTCCGGATAGAAGGGCGAACCGTCGTAAAGGCAGAGGGTGGCGCCTGAGGCGAGACCCGAAACGAGCCAGTTCCACATCATCCAGCCGCAGGTGGTGAAGTAGAAGAGTTTCTCACCGGCGCGGAGACCGCAATGGAAGCGCTGCTCCTTCAGGTGCTGCAGAAGCGTCCCGCCGGCCGAGTGCACGATGCATTTCGGAATGCCGGTGGTGCCGGAGGAAAAGAGGATATAGAGCGGATGGGAGAATGGCAGCCGTACGTATTCGACGGCCTTTGCTTCATAAGGCGTCACGAAGTCGGCAAGCGTCCTGCCGTTTGGAAGAGAGCCCGCGAGGGCGCCTGCGTCACCCGCATAGGGAACGACCACGACCGGGCATCCGAGCTTGGCGGCGACCGCACGCACCTTGTCGACGACATCCTGTTTCTTGCCGTTGTACCAATAGCCGTCGCAGCAGATGAAGAGCTTCGGCTCGATCTGACCGAAGCGGTCCAGCACGCCCTGCTCGCCGAAGTCCGGGGAACAGGAAGACCAGATCGCCCCGAGGGAGGCCGCAGCGAGCATCAGCGCCACCGTCTCCGGCATGTTCGGCATCATCGCGGCGATCCGGTCGCCCTCCCCGAGGCCGAGGCTCCGGAAGGCCTGTTGCAAACGCGAAACCGTCGATCGCAACCGGTCCCAGGACCAGCGGTCTTCCGCCTTGTCTTCGCCACGGAAGATCAGGGCATCGCCTTCTCCGGCAAGCGGCAGGAGGTTTTCGGCGAAATTGAGCCTGGCATCCGGGAAGAAGCGAGCGCCGAGCATATCGTCGCCATTGACGAGCATGCGCTCTCCCTTCTCGCCCTTGACGTCGCAATAGTCCCACACGGACGACCAGAAGGTCCCGCGTTCCGCGATCGACCAGTCGTAGAACGCGTCATAGTCGCGGAAATCGCGTCCCGTGCGTTCACCGCACCAGTGCATGAAATGATAAAGGGGGGTCGACTTTCGGAATTCCTCAGACGGCGACCAAAGCGGCATTTCGTGTTGCATGGTGTACTCCTCACGTCCTTTGCATGTATAGCAGTTTGCACCGCAATATAAAGAGCGCAGGTGCAGCAGCCGGGTGAATTGCCACCGCCCGGCATTTGCGATATCCGCGGTCGAGACGCCGCATCGCCAAAGCGGCGGAACGGGCTTACATTCGAACATGATCGACGAACGGAACAAGAGCGTGCCCAGGAAGATAACCAGGCAGAAGCGGAGGACGGAACGGTTCCTGCAATGGGGCCTCGTCGCCGTTCTCACCGTCCTTTCGGTCTATCTCGTCTCCCGCCTCGCCGCCCCCTATCTCGTATCGAGCAGCCTCGTGCGGTCGGCCCTGGAACGGGCCGTCGCCGAATGGACCGGGCACACCGTCCACATCAAGGGCGCTCCGGAAATCTCCTTCTTCCCCGAACCGCGGATCACCCTCAATGCCGTGCGGATCAGCAAGCCGACCGCAGAGGGCGAGAAGGTGCTCGCCGAAATCGAACGGCTCTCCGCCTCTTTCGGCTTGCTCGACGCGGTCCGTGGCTCTCCGGAATTTCGCGAGTTCCGTCTGGGGCACCCCCGCGTCTTCGTCGAGCGCGACCAGCAAGCGCGGCTCGACTGGGCGAGCGAGGGGCGCCTCAGCAGCGCGGTGAAGAGCGTTCGTCCGCGCGAGGATGGACACCAGACGCTGGACGCCGACGCCGACGCCGAGGTCGGCTCCGTGACGGTCGAGGAGGGTAGCATCGCAATCCATGACCAGGCCTCGCGACGAACCTTCGTCGTCGACGGCATCCTGGCCGACGTCTCGTGGCCGCGGCTCTCCTCCGCGCTCACCGCCTATGTGACGCTCAGGACCGGGGGCCGCGAGGCCCGGCTGGATCTCTCGACGCCGCAACCGCTGCTGCTCTTCGGCGGGCGCGAGGCGTCAATCGGGCTTGACTGGACCTCGCCGATCCTGACCGCCTCCTTCGACGGACGGGCAAGTCTCGCCGGCGACGATCTGGTTTCCGGCGCCATGAAAGCCAGCAGTCGCGACGTCAAATCGCTTGCCGCCCTGAGCGGCGTGCACCTGCCGGGGATCGAGACGGCGCAAACCGCGAGCGTTTCCGCCGAACTCGTCAGGACCGGCCGCGACCTGCGTTTCGACCAACTGGAGCTCACGGTCGATGATGCCCATGCGACCGGCATTCTCGAACTGTCGCCGCCGGAGAGCGGGCGACGTCGGCTCTCCGGCACGCTCGCCTTCGACCGGTTCGACATCACCCGCCTGCTCGACGCCTTTTCCCAGAAGGACGACTCCGGCGAAGCACCCCCGCGCCAACTCGATTTCGATCTATCTCTTTCAGCCGGCCAAGCGCGGCTCGCGCCCTTCACGATCGAGAATATCGCCGCAAGCCTGCTCGCCACCCCCGACAAGATTCGGTTCGACATTGCCGACGGTACCTTTGCGAGTGGCCGTCTGCAGGCGCGGCTCGACGGTGCCGGCCCGAGTTTTGCCGGCGGCGGAACACTGCAGCTTTCGCTCGCCGACGCGGACTTGTCGGATCTTGCCGAACGCCTCACGCTCAAGGGGCCGCTGCCAGACGGTCGCGGCTCGCTCGAACTCGCCCTCAAGGCCGACCGTCCTATATGGACGGCAGACCCCTCCGGCATCGACGGCACGATACGACTTGCAGCCAGCGCCGGCACCTTGCGTGGCGTCGATACCGCGGCACTGCGTCGCCTCGCCGGAGAAAAGCCCTTCTTCCACCTCAGCGAAGGAATCGGCGCCGACCTGCCCTTCGACACACTGGTCTTCGCAGCGCACCTCTCCGCAGGATCGGCGACGATCGACGAGGCGCGGATCAAGGGGCCGTCGGACGACCTGCAGCTGTCCGGCATCATTCCCTATGCGAGCCAGGGTCTTGCGCTTTCAGCCACTCTCTCGCCGCCGGCCACTGCCGGGGACGCGGCGGCACCGCCGCTTCGCTTCTTCATCGGCGGTTCGTGGCCCGATCCCGTGATGTCGCCTGCGCCGTAAGGAACGCCGTCAGGCCTGGGTCGCGGCGACGTGCTCGTCGCGCAGGCGCTGCAACTCGCGCTGCTTGGTGGTGATCGAGGCGATGATGACGCCGATGGTCACGACGCCGATGAGGATGGTGCAGACGGCGTTGATCTCCGGCGTGACCCCGAGACGGACCTGCGAATAGATCTTGATCGGCAGGGTGGTCGCTCCGGGCCCGGTCGTGAAGCTCGATATGACCAGATCATCGAGCGACAGCGTGAAGGCGAGCATCCATCCGGAAACGACGGCCGGCATGATGAGCGGCAGCGTGATCCTGAAGAAGGTCCGGACCGGCGGGCAGCCGAGGTCGAGCGCCGCCTCCTCGAGGCTGCGGTCGAAGGTCAGGAGCCGCGACTGCACGACAATCGCCACGTAGCACATGGTGAAAGTGACATGGGCGAGCGTCAGCGTCAGCATGCCGCGATCGAGGCCAACCGCCACGAAAAGCAGAAGCAGCGACAGGCCGGTGATCACCTCCGGCATGACGAGCGGCGCGTAGACCATGCCGGAAAACAGCATCCGTCCCGGAAACCGGCCGTAGCGCACCAGCGCCAGTGCCGCCAGCGTACCGAGTACGGTGCCCAGCGTGGCGCTGATCAGGCCGACGCGGATCGTCACCCAGGCGGCATCGAGCAGGCCCTGGTTCTGCCAGAGTGCACCGTACCATTTGAGCGAGAAACCGCCCCAGACGGTGACGAGCTTCGATTCGTTGAAGGAATAGATGATGAGAATGACAATCGGGAGATAGAGGAAGGCGAACCCGATGGTGAGGACGGTGGCGTCGAACTTGCCCGGTTTCATGGCGTCACCTCACACCTTCTGCTGCTGATTCTGGAATATCATGATGGGAATGACCAGCAGCAGCAGCAGCACTACGGCGACCGCGGAGGCGAGCGGCCAGTCGCGATTGCCGAAGAACTCCGTCCAGAGCGTCTTGCCGATCATCAGCGTATTCGGGCCACCGAGCAGGTCCGGGATGACGAACTCGCCTGTGATCGGGATGAAGCAGATCATCGAGCCGGCGATCACGCCGGGGATCGACAGCGGGAAGGTGATGCGCCAGAAGGCCTTCCACGGAGGGCATCCGAGGTCGCTTGCCGCCTCCAGGAGCGTGCCGTCGAGCTTTTCGAGCGCCGAATAGAGCGGCAGCACCATGAAGGGCAGATAGGAATAGACGATGCCGATGAAGATCGCCGTTTCTGTGCGGAAGATCTGTACCTGCTGGTCCGGTCCATAGATGTGCAGAGCCTGCAGCACGAGCGTCAAAAGCCCCTCCGGCTTGAGAATGCCGATCCAGGCGTAGACGCGGATCAGGAACGAGGTCCAGAAGGGCAGGATGACGAGCATCAGCAGCGTCGGCCGGATGGTGACGGAGGCCCGCGCCATGCCGAGCGCGATCGGATAACCGATCAGGAGCAGAAGAAAGGTGGAAATCACCGCGATCCGCAGGGACGACAGATAGGCGCTGTAATAGAGCGGATCCTCGGTGAGGAAGAAGTAATTCTCGAAATCGAGCTGCGAAATGAAGTCGCGGAGCGCGGAGAAGCCCTCGAACACGGGCAGGTAGGGCGGCATCGCGATTGTGGTGTCGGAGAGCGATATCTTCACGACGATGAAGAAGGGCGCGAGAAAGAAAAGCGCCATCCACACATACGGAACGAGAACGACGAGCCAGCGTGCCGGGCTTGCCTTGGGGAGTGATATCTCTTCTTCCATCGTTCTCTCCTCAGCGCGTCAGCACGAGGCCGGCATCGGCCGGCCACGTCAGCCACACCATGTCGCCGTAGGTGATCGGCCGGTCGACGAGACGGGAGATATTGGCCTGCGCGGCGCGGAAGGTGCGCCCGTCCTCCAGCTTGACGACGAAGACCGAAAAGTCGCCGAGATAGCCGATGTCCCAGACCTCGCCGTAAAGCGCATTGGTCGCGGTCTCCTCCGGAGTGTCCAGCGAGATGCGCACCTTTTCGGGACGAACCGCGAAAGCGACACTCGCGCCGGGCGCCACGTCGCATTGCTGCTCCACCACGGCCGTGAAGCTTCCGCAGGAGACCCTGGCCACTTCGCTGCCGTTGCGGCCGTCGTTCGTGCGGCCTTCGAAGGTGCCCTCGACGATGTTGATGTCCCCGATGAAATCGGCGACGTAGCGGCTGTTCGGTGCCTCGTAGATCTCGGCCGGCGTCGCCACCTGCACGATGACGCCCTTGTCCATGACGGCGATGCGGTCGGACACCGTCATCGCCTCTTCCTGGTCGTGGGTGACGATCAGGAAGGTGAGGCCGAGCGTCGTCTGGATGTCGATGAGCTCGAACTGCGTCTCCTCGCGCAGCTTGCGGTCGAGCGCGCCGAGCGGCTCGTCGAGCAGCAGCACCTTCGGACGCTTGGCGAGCGAACGGGCGAGCGCCACACGCTGGCGCTGGCCGCCCGAAAGCTGGTTCGGCTTGCGCTTGGCGAACTGCTCGAGCTTGACGAGCTTCAGCATCTCCTGGACTCGCGCGTCGATCTCGCCTTTCGGCAATTTGTCCTGTTCGAGCCCGAACGCGATGTTCTTCTCGACGGTCATGTGCGGGAAGAGCGCGTAGGACTGGAACATCATGTTGGTCGGGCGGCGGTAGGGCGGAACGCCGGAGATGTCCTTGCCCTGCAACAGGATGCGTCCCTCGGTGGGGTCTTCGAAGCCCGCCAGCATGCGCATGAGCGTGGTCTTGCCGCATCCCGAAGGCCCAAGCAGCGAGAAGAACTCCCGCTCGTAGATGTCTAGAGTGAGATTGCTCACCGCCGTGAAGTCACCGAAGCGCTTGGTGACGTTCTCGAAGCGGATGAAGGGCACCGCATTCGGATCGGTCCATGGTGAGAATTTACGTTTTACCGGCCCCAGAGACTTCGCCATTGCCCGACCCAAATTCCTGAATCTAAAAGATCATTCCGTGAAAACGACACCGGGCGCGTCGATGCGCGCCCGGTCAATTCGCCCGCGGGTCAGTTGCCCGTTTTTATCTGTGTCCAGACGCGATTGAGAACACGCTGTTCCTTGGGGCCATAGGGCGAGATCGTGAAGAGCTTCTTCATCGTCTCCGGATCGGGATAGACGGAGGGATTCTTGAAGACGCTCTCGTCGAGCAGGGGCTGTGAGGCAAGGTTGCCGTTCGCATACTGCACGTAGTTGGACGCCTTGGCGATAACGTCGGGCTTCATCAGGAAGTTGATGAACTCGTGGGCTTCTTCGACGTTCTGGGCGTCCGCGGGGATCGCCAGATTGTCGAACCACATATAGGTGCCTTCCTTCGGAATGACGTATTCGACGTGGACGCCGTTGTTGGCCTCCTCGGCGCGGGCCTTGGCCTGCAGGATGTCGCCGGACCAGCCGATGGTCATGCAGATGTCGCCGTTGGCGAGGTCGTCGATATAGGCCGACGAGTTGAAGGTCTTCACCGACGGGCGGATATTCATGTAGACCTTGCCGCCCTCTTCGAGTTCGGCCGCTTCCTTGCTGTCAGGATTCTTGCCGACGTAGTTGAGCGCGATCGCGAAGGTTTCGTCGGAGGCGTCGAGGATGTTGATACCGCAGGATTTCAGCTTCTCGGCATTCTCCGGCTTGAAGAGAACGTCGAAGCTGTCGACCGGTACATCGCCGAGCGCGGCCTTCACCTTGTCGACATTGTAGCCGATGCCGGTAGTACCCCACATGTAGTTGACGGCGTATTCGTTGCCGGGGTCATACTTGGCCAGGCGCTCCATGACTTCCGGCCACATGTTCTTCAAGTTCGGCAGCTTCGACTTGTCGAGCTTCTGGAAGACGCCCGCCTGGATCTGGCGCGCGAGGAAGGGAGCGGTCGGAACGACGACGTCGTAACCCGAGCCACCGGCAAGCAGCTTGGTTTCGAGCAGTTCGTTGCTGTCGAACACGTCGTAGACGACCTTGATGCCGGTCTCCTTGGTGAATTCTTCCAGCACCGACTCGTCGATGTAGTCCGACCAGTTGTAGACGTGAACCACACGGTCTTCTGCATTTGCGGCAGCCGCAAACAGCAGCGTCGCCATGGCTACGGACGCCAAACGAGTGAAATCGGATATCATAATATCTCCTGTCTTTTATTCCCCGGGTGGGCGAACGCCCCTCGTTATTCTTTGTTTTTTTGGCAGACTAGAAAGGAAATCGACGGGCGACAAGGGGAAAAAGCTATATCGGCAAGAAGGCGTCGTTCACTGCAAGAAGGCGTCGTTCACTGGAAGTCGAAGGCAGAGAGCCCGGTCACCATTTCGTCCAGGCCGAGCGGACGTGTCACCGGAGGCTCGGCGCGGGCGAGACAACCCTGCCTCTCGCAGAGCCGGCACACCGTACCGACGGCAACCGGCGGCAGGCCGCCGGCGACCGTCTGCCCATAGACCACTTCGTCGCGGTAGGCGATGTCGCAGCCGAGCAGCAGTGCTGTACGCCGGACCCGCTCGTTGAATCCCGCCTGCGGCCCGTCGAGGGTTCGCGAGACCGTCAGGAAGCCGGTGCCGTCGGGCATTTCCACATGGTCGACGAGGATCTGCGCGGGCTGGGCGAAGGCGGCATGGATGTTGAGCTTAGGGCAGCCGCCGCCGAACTTCGCCTGCGGGAAACCGCTCGCACCTGCCTTGCGGAAGCGATGGCCGGCATTGTCGACCTCGAGCATGAAAAAGGGGATGCCTGCAGCACCCGGGCGCTGCAGCATCGTCAGCCGGTTCGCCACCTGTTCGTAGGAGACGGAAAAGCGGGAGCGCAGGACGTCGACGTCATATCGGGCACGCTGGGCAGCCGAAAGAAAGGCACCATAGGGCATGATGAGCGCATGGGCGGCATAACGAGCGAGCTCGAAGCGGCCGAGACGCTTCGCCTCGCCGGTCGAGAAGGAGAGCCCTTCCAGCTCGGCAAGGATCTCCTCTCCGAGCGCCAGCAGACAGACCTCCATGGCGATTTCCCGCAACTGGTCGAAAGGCGACAGCCGCTCGGACAGGAAGAGACGCATCGAATGCCGGTCGTAGCGCCGACGCAGATTGGGCATCGCATGGATCGGCAGTGCGCGCACGACGATGCCATGCTTGGCGCGAAGCCAGTTTTTCAGCGCGACGACGAGATCGTCGCCAGCAGAGAGACCGAGCCCGGCGTGGAAGGCCTCCGCCGCATCCTCGATCCGCGCAAAGAAGTTCGGCCGCTTCTCGAAGGTCTCGCGCACCTCGTCGATCGGTAGCCGCGTACCGGAAAGCGAGGTTGCATGGCCCTCGCGAGCCAGGAGCTCGGCGAGGTCGGTCAGCCGGCTCGCCTGCTCGCGATAGGCCCGGTAGAGCTTTATCACGCCGTTCGCGGCGTTTGGTGCGGCCTCGGCCACCTCGATGAGTTCCTGGTCGCCCGGCACCTCGCCGGCGAGCAATGGATCGGCAAAGACCTCGCGCAACTGGCTCGCGGTGCCGCCGGCCTCCCCCTGCAATTCATCGAGATCGACCTTGTAGACGGCCGCGAGCTTCAGCAGCAGCTGCACCGTCAGTGGGCGCTGGTTGCGCTCGATGAGGTTCAGGTAGGAGGGCGAGATTTCCAGCGCCTCGGCCATGGCCGTCTGAGTGAGGCCGAGACCGTTGCGGATACGCCGGACCCTTGGGCCCGCAAAGATCTTGTGCTCCGCCATTTTACATACCTTTACAGAACGAGGCCGATCCAACGCCTCAGAGCTCTTTTACTGTTTTTACAATTTTACAGCGTCGCATTGTCAAACGCAAGACATTCTAACCTCTTTCATCCTGTTGTTTTCTCGAATTTTCTGGCCGTTTTTTGCGCCGCACTGTAAATATCGTCACATCAAGAGCGAGGAGCCGCGAACCAGGAAATCGGGCTTCTTGAGCACCGGAGCAAAAGGGAGTTTGCTATGACTGATTTTTACAATCTCGTCCCGAGCGCATCGAAGGACCGCTATGACGGTATCCAGCGCCCGTATACGCCCGAAGACGTCAAGCGGCTGCGCGGCTCGGTCGAGATCAAGTATTCGCTCGCCGAAATGGGTGCGAACCGGTTGTGGAAGCTGATCAACGAAGAACCCTTCGTCAATGCGCTCGGTGCGCTCTCGGGCAACCAGGCCATGCAGATGGTTCGCGCCGGCCTGAAGGCCATCTACCTCTCCGGCTGGCAGGTCGCCGCCGACGCCAACACCGCGTCCGCCATGTATCCGGACCAGTCGCTCTATCCGGCGAACGCCGCACCGGAACTTGCACGCCGCATCAACCGCACGCTGCAGCGCGCAGACCAGATCGAAACTCAGGAAGGCAAGGGCCTTTCGGTCGACACCTGGTTCGCCCCGATCGTCGCCGATGCGGAAGCAGGCTTCGGCGGTCCGCTCAACGCCTTCGAGATCATGAAGGCCTTCATCGAGGCGGGCGCTGCCGGCGTTCATTTCGAGGACCAGCTCGCATCGGAAAAGAAGTGCGGCCATCTCGGCGGCAAGGTTCTGATCCCGACCGCCGCACACATCCGCAACCTGACCGCTGCCCGCCTTGCCGCCGACGTCATGGGGGTTCCGACGCTGATCGTCGCCCGTACCGACGCGGAAGCCGCAAAGCTGCTGACCTCGGACATCGATGAGCGCGACAAGCCCTTCGTCGACTACGATGCCGGCCGCACGGCGGAAGGCTTCTATCAGGTCAAGAACGGCATCGAGCCCTGCATCGCACGCGCGATCGCCTATGCGCCTTACTGCGACCTGATCTGGATGGAAACCGGCAAGCCGGACCTCGAACAGGCCCGCAAGTTTGCCGAGGCCGTGCAGAAGGCGCATCCGGGCAAGAAGCTTGCCTACAACTGCTCGCCGTCGTTCAACTGGAAGAAGAACCTCGACGACGCGACGATCGCCAAGTTCCAGAAGGAGCTGGGTGCGATGGGCTACAAGTTCCAGTTCATCACGCTCGCCGGCTTCCACCAGCTGAACTTCGGCATGTTCGAACTCGCCCGCGGCTACAAGGATCGCCAGATGGCGGCCTATTCGGAGCTGCAGCAGGCGGAATTCGCGGCCGAGGCGAACGGCTACACGGCGACCAAGCACCAGCGCGAAGTCGGCACCGGCTACTTCGACGCCGTCTCGCTCGCCATCACCGCTGGCCAGTCTTCGACGACGGCGATGAAGGAATCGACCGAAACCGAGCAGTTCAAGCCGGCGGCTGAGTAATGCCTTACCCTCTCCTTGAGGGGGAGGGTCGGACCAGAGGTCCGGGGTGGGGTGAACGGAGCAAATCACCCCCACCCGTAGCTTCGCTACGACCTCCCCCCCTCAAGGGGGAGGTTTCAAGAACCCCGCATATAAGAGGAGAAATGCAATGACACCCCAGACCCGAGTCAAGGAACGCGCAGAAGAACAGGCATCGGCCATGACCGCCGAGCAACAGGCAATGATCCGCATGGTCGCGAACGACCTGCACCGCCTGAACCAATCCGTCATGAAGGCCGTCGACGCCGGCGTATCCGTCGAGCTCGTCCGCTCGGCACGCCATCACGGCGGCGACGGCAACTGGGGTGACCTGCTGATCCCGGTCATCGTTACTCAGGGCCGCAACGCCGCCTGAGACGAGATATCCCAACCCGGCGCCCGATGGGTGCCGGAACTTGCCCGCGCGAGCCCCGGCCGGAGGAAATCCGGGGACCTGCGCGGGCTTATTTTTGTGCGGTGACGCGATCAGGCCGCCGGGCGGACCGCCCGGTGATCCTGTTGCCGGCCATCGATGCGGAACTGCTGGACGAGAGCCAGCAACGCATCTGCCTCGGAGGCGAGCTGGCTGCTTGCCGCACTCGTCTCCTCCACCATCGCGGCGTTCTGCTGGGTCATCTGGTCCATCTGGTTGACGGCGTCGTTGACCTCCGCGAGCGCCGCCGACTGGTCCTGGCTGCCGCGGGCAATCACCTCGACGTGCTGGCTGATGGTCATTATCTGTTCGCCGATGCGCGTCAGAACCTCACCCGTCTGCTGGACGAGACGCGAGCCGCCGCCCACCTCGGCAGCCGCGGTGTTGATCAGGTCCTTGATCTCCTTCGCCGCGGAGCCGGAGCGCTGGGCAAGCTCACGCACCTCCTGGGCGACGACGGCAAAGCCCTTGCCAGCGTCCCCGGCGCGGGCCGCCTCGATGCCGGCATTGAGCGCAAGCAGGTTCGTCTGGAAAGCGATGTCCTCGATCACGTCGATGATCTGCTCGATCTTCTGCGAGGCATTCTCGATCCGGCCCATGGCCGAGATCGCATTCCCGACCACCTCGGCCGAATCCTCGGCGCTGCTGCGGGTCGCAACCACGATCGCGTTCGCCTCGCGGGCCCGTTCGGCCGAGGAGCGCACGGTCACCGTGATCTCGTCGACGGCCGCCGCCGTCTCTTCCAGCGAGGCGGCCTGTGCTTCGGTCCGACGCGACAACTCCGCTGCGGACTGCGACATCTGCTGACCGTTGCCCTGGATGAGGGAAACATTGGTGATGATCGTGCCGATCGTATCCTGAAGACGGGTCAGTGAGCGATTGAAGTCGTTGCGCAAGTCCTCAAGCCGGCCGACGAAGGGTGTCTCGATCATCGCCGAGATATCGCCGTCGGCGAGCCGCCCGAGACCGGAGGCAAGCGCGTTGACGGCAAACTCGATCTGCCGGTCGATCTCCTGCTTTTCGAGATCGTTGCGCTGCCGTTCGGCCTCCGCCGCGGCGCGCTCCTGTTCGCTTTCCGCCTCGATGCGGATCTTGGCAAGCGCATTCTCCTTGAAGACGCCGAGCGCACGGGCCATCTCGCCGATCTCGTCGGCGCGGGCGTCGCCATTCACACCGGCATCGAGATCGCCGGCGGCGAGCCGGCGCATGGCCGCGGTGATCTGGGTGATCGGCCCCTTGAACGTGACGACGAGGCCGATGCCGGCAAAGATCGCGATTAGCACGCCGAGGATCGTCGCGCTCGCCGAGATGCGGTTCGCCTTGTCGCGTTCACTTCCCGCCGCCTCGCGTTGCAGGGCGGCAAAGGCGGTGAGGTTCGACCAGATCCCGTCGATATCGCTTGCGGCCGCCTTGAAGGACTCGGCACGCTTCACCGCGAGCCCGACAAGGTCGCCGGCGCGCGTGGCAATCGAGTCGGCAAGCGGCAACAGAGCAGCGACCTTCTCATGGGCATCCTTGGCGACTGCGGGATCGGCGATGAGTCCATCGGCGTCCGCACGCAGACCGTCGAGCGCGGTCTTCAGGCGCGAAAGGTTCTCCTCCTGCGGCGCTCCAAGGAAGCGGGAGGCGCGGGAATCCACGGTATTGACCGCATCGGCGAGCGTCTGGGTCGCCGCAAGCAGCGCCGTCGCCTCGGCCATCGGCCGGTCGAGCGTACCGAAGACGCGCGTCGCCTCGCGGGATTTCACGGTCGAGGCGCCCTGCAGCTTGATGCCGGCCGGACGCAGAAGATTGATCGCCCGGTCGACGACACCGATGGTTCCGTCGTTGACGACGCCGAGATCGATCTGTTTCTTCACCACGCCGATGCTGTCGGCGATCGCATTGCCGAGCGCGGCCTGGTCGACCGGCAGGACACTCGTAATGTCCGCGCTCGCGGTGGCGAGGTCGCCGAATTCCTTCTTGATCAGGTCCATCTTCTCCTGCGGCGTCGTCAGCGTGTTGTAAGCGGTGACGATCTTGGAGATGAGGGACGCTCCACGGTTGAGCTTCTCCGCCTGCCGCAGCAGGCCCTTGGCTTTCGCCTCGTCGGCGGCAAGCGCCTCGCGCACGGTCGTCGCATATTTGATGAGTTCGCCGCGGGCAGCCATCAGTGCGGCGAGATCGTCTTCAAGTCCGGCGTGCAGAGTGACCTCGTCCTGGTGCAGGCTCCAGAGGTCCGCCGCCTTGACGCCGATCGCGTCGGTGCCGGCGATCGCCGCATTCATTTCCGCCTGGCCTTCAAGCCCTGCGAGGTTCGCATGGGTGTCCTTGAGCGCGGCCGACTGCGCTTTGATGTCGTCCTCGAGAGCCGCCCTGGTCTCGCCGTTCGTCTCCTGCAGGAAGGTCGTCATCGAGACATAGACCTTCTTGAACCCGCTCAGCGTCTGCAGGACGGTGTTGGAGATGTCCATACGCCCCTGCAGCATGTTCGAGGCATAGAGGCCGGTGAGCCCCACCGCCGAAATGCTCAGCACGAACGGAAAGATGAAGACGAGAACCTTGGTCTGGATCTTGAAACGCGCCAGCAGACGGTCAACCAGCATCAGCCTTACCCCTCATGAATTGTCGTGTTCGATCAAAGTGAACGGACCTGACTTGAGCCCTTGAAGAAGCTTCTCTCACGGGGAACTAAAAAAAACCTGAATGAAATACTACTAAAGCAAGGGTGCAAATGTACGGAACGTCTGCCTGCAAACGCGACGCCGACGCGAGCGGCCGCGTCCACGATGCCTCAGGCCAGCGGGCGCTTGCCGCAGAAGAGTTCCTCGTGCGCCTTCAAGAGCCGCGACAGACGGTCGGCGACCGTCCGGATCTCGCGCCGGTGACGGTCGTCGTTGTTCATCACGATCCATTGGCGGTGGCGCAGCTCGGCGATTTCGGGCCCGGCCCGTTCGAGCTTCGGTTCGAGATCGCCGACGAAGCACGGCAGAACGGCAATCCCCGCCCCGGCAAGCGCAAGGTCGCGCAGCGAGCGGGGACGGTTGACGGTCACCACGATATTCTCGGCCTTGTTCTCATGCGGCCAGCGCAGATAGGCGGAGATCGCGTTTTCGGTATCCACCGCCAGCCAGCGGGCAGGCCCGTGATCTACGGTGTTGCGCGCCCGGTAGGGGGCGTAGGCGGCCGTGCCCGCCGGGATCTTGGCGAGGTTCAGTTCTTCCGGCTCGAAGGCGCGAATGCCGATGTCGCATTCGCGGTGCGCCAGCGCCGCCCGCTGCTCGGCGATGTGGATATCGATGCGGAACGGATCGCGCTCGCTAAGCAGGGCCGGGAAGTTCTCGCTGACGAGCCATGCAATCCAGGTGCCAGCTGCCAGCCTGACCAGCGCGGGAGCCGCGGCCTCCTCGCGCCAGACTTCGACGCGGCGGGCCGCGACCTCCATCTCGCCCAGGTGTTCGAGGAGCTGCCGTCCATCGCCGGTGAGCCCGTAGCCGGCCTGACTGCGCACGAAGAGCGGACGGCCGATGCGACGCTCGAACTCTATCATCCGCCGGCCGATGGTCGCCGGGCTCAACCCGGTCTCAATGGCCGCGCCGGAAAGACCGCCATGGCGAGCGACGAGCAGGAAAATCTGGTAGGCGTCCCAGGATGGGTTTTTCATGACTGAAAAACCTAGTGCATTTCTGTCGGTTCATAAAGCAAATTTGGCAGCATAAATAGCTGGATGTGTTTCACCCGAAGGAGATGCATCCATGTATGAATTCGAAGGATTGCTGCTCGTCCGCCTGCTGTCTTCGCGACCGGTGCCGCGGCGGCCGACGCTCGCAGAGGAAGACGCCTATTATGCGCGCTATGGTGAGGCTCCGTGGCACAGGGCGCGCAAGATCTTCGCCCGGCTATCCGGCCGGGCGAAACCGCCCGTCGCAGATTGTGAGGGAAAGGCCAGCCGCTGCGAGGCCGGCGCGACGGCGACGCCGTATTGCCTAAAGGGCGAGTACGGCGAAGGCTGTCAGGATGCAGCAGGCGGCGAAGCCGAGGGCGGCCGTGCGCCGAAGAAGAACACGGCGATCGTCCTGCGTCCGGGCAATGGCGATTGCACGTGCTCTGCGATTTGACTGTCTCATCACTGCTACCCCACGAATACTGTTGAGCAACCTAGTCCACGGTTGTCGCGGTTCGCCACTCGACAAGATGTCGCAACGACGATCGTCGTATCCCGTCGGACGAGCATGCGCCCGCCCCGTTAACAAGTGCTGAAAAAGCCTATCACACGCTCTCGCCGGCGGCATGGCCGGAGGCCCAGGCCCACTGGAAGTTATAGCCGCCGAGCCAGCCGGTGACATCGACGCATTCGCCGACGAAATAGAGCCCCGGCACACGCTTCGCCATCATCGTCTTCGAGTCGAGTTCAGCCGTGTCGATGCCGCCGAGGGTCACCTCCGCCGTGCGGTAACCTTCCGAGCCGGCCGGTTTGATCGCCCAGCCATGGAGGAATGCGGCAAGCGCCTCCAGCGCCTTGTCCGACAAGTCGGCGAGCGGCTTTTCGATCTTCTGCCGCTCGGCGACATATTGGGCGAGCCGCTTCGGCAAGTGCTGCGCCAGAACGGTCTGCACGGCCTGACGTCCGTTCTCCTTCTTCGCGGCTTTCAGCACCGCGGCAAAATCCACGTCCGGCTCGAGCGAAAGCGTGATCTCGTCGCCCTCGCGCCAATAGCTGGAGATCTGCAGGACGGCCGGGCCGGACAGGCCACGATGGGTGAAAAGCAGCGCCTCCCGGAACGCAGTCTTGCCGTGCCGCACCTCGGCATCGACGGAAACGCCGGCAAGCGGCGAAAGCTCGGCAAGCAGCGCCGGGTCGAGCGTGAGGGGCACGAGGCCGGGGCGCGTCTCGGTCACCGTGAGGTCGAAGTCAGCGGCGACGCGGTAGGCAAGGCCCGTCGCCCCCATCTTCGGTATCGACTTGCCGCCGGTCGCGATCACCACGGAAGCGGCGCGGATTTCTCCATCCGTCGTTTGCAGGCGAAAGCCGCCCTCACCCTTTTCGACCGCGGAAATCTCGACGCCAAGCCGCAGTTCCACACCCGCCGCCCGCATCTCGTCGAGCAGCATACGGATGATGTCCTTGGCACTGTCGTCGCAGAACAACTGTCCGAGCGTCTTCTCGTGCCAGGAGATCCCGTGGCGATCGACCATCGCGACGAAATCGGCGGGCGTGAAGCGGACGAGTGCGGATTTGGCGAAATGCGGATTGGCCGAGAGGAAGTTCTTCGGCCCGGCATGAATGTTCGTGAAGTTGCAGCGGCCGCCGCCCGAAATGCGAATCTTCTCCCCCGGCGCACGGGCATGGTCGAGGACCACTACGCGGCGGCCGCGTTTGCCCGCGACGAGCGCGCACATCATGCCGGCGGCTCCGGCTCCTATGACAGCAACATCAAATATACGTGCCAAGTCCCGGCCCCCGTGACAAAGAAGACCTGTGTTTTCGATCAGCGCCGCAAAGTCAACGTCGTTTCCCCCCTCGCCAATTCGCGAAGTCCGGTTATGATGGCGCCATCAACAACCCAACCGGTGAGACATGCCTGCTAAGAAAACAATGCTCAGACCCCACGGCGCGGCATCCAAAAAGGCAAGCATTCCCCCGGACATCCAGTCGACCCGCGGCGTGAAGACGTGGAAGGACGCAACCGCCTGGCTCCGCGCCCGCGGCATCGAGGACATCGAATGCATCACGCCGGACCTCGCGGGCGTGCCGCGCGGCAAGATGATGCCGACCTCGAAGTTCACCGGCGATACGTCGCTCGCCCTGCCCTCGGCGCTCTACCGCCACACGATTTCCGGCGAGTATCCGGAAGAGAGCGGCCAGTTCCGTTATGAGCCGCGCGACAGCGACCTCAAGCTCGTGCCCGACCTCTCGACCCTCTCGGTCGTCCCGTGGGAAACCGATCCGACTGCACAGGTCATCTGCGATGTCGTCGGTTCGAACGGCGACCAGGTTTCCTATACGCCGCGCAACGTTCTCAAGAACGTCATGCGGCTCTACGAGGAAAAAGGCTGGCGACCCGTCGTGGCACCCGAGATCGAGTTCTATCTCGTCGCCATGAACGACGACCCCGACTATCCGCTGCATCCGCCGAAGGGCCGGTCGGGCCGGTCTATCCTCGGCGGTCAGGGCTATTCGATCGCCGGGATCAACGAATTCGACGAGCTGATCGACGACATCTACCACTTCTCCGAAAAGCAGGGGCTGGAGATCGACACCCTCATTCACGAGGAAGGTCCGGCCCAGCTCGAGATCAACCTGCGCCACGGCGATCCGATCGAACTCGCCGACCAGGTCTTCCTGTTCAAGCGCACGATCCGCGAGGCGGCGCTGAAGCACGGCATCTATGCGACCTTCATGGCGAAGCCCATGCAGGGACAGCCGGGTTCGGCCATGCACATCCACCAGTCCGTCGTGGACATGGAGACAGGCAAGAACATCTTCTCCAATCCGGACGGGTCTGCGTCGAAGGAATTCTTCCATTTCATCGGCGGCATGCAGGCCTTCGTGCCGAAGGCGCTGGTCATGATGGCGCCTTATGTGAACTCCTATCGCAGGCTGACGCCAGACATGTCGGCGCCGGTCAACAATGCCTGGGGCTACGACAACCGCACCACCGCCTTCCGCGTGCCGGTGTCGAATGCCGCCGCCCGCCGTGTCGAAAACCGCCTGCCGAGTTCGGACGCCAACCCGTACCTCGCGCTGGCCGCCTCGCTCGCCGCCGGCTATCTCGGCATCGTCAGGGGCGCGGAACCGACAGAAGCGTCCGAAGGCACCGCGAACGAAGGTTCGGTCGAGCTGCCGCGCGGGCTGCTCGAAGCCGTGTCGCTGATGGAATCCGAACCGGCGCTCGGCGAGGTGCTCGGCGAGGAGTTCATCGGGCTCTATGCCGGGGTGAAGCGCGGCGAGTTCGAGACTTTCATGCAGGTGATCAGCCCGTGGGAACGTGAATTCCTGCTGTTGAACGTGTGAGGGCGCCCATGACCTGGCAAAGCCCGATCGCGCCGGGGATTTCCTGGTACCAGGCGACCGTCGGCGAGCGTCCCGAATATCCGGCGCTTGACGGCTCGACCATGGCCGATGTCGCCATCGTCGGCGGCGGTTATACCGGCCTGCAGGCCGCCTATACGCTCGCCAAGGACGGGGTCTCGGTCGTCCTGATCGAGGCCAGCCGGATCGGCGACGGGGCGTCTGGCCGCAACGGCGGCCAGTTGGGCACCGGCCAGCGCGCCTATCCCGACGAACTCGAAGCCGAACTCGGCTACGAACGGTCGAAGGCACTGTTCGACCTTGCCGAACACGCGAAGAAATACCTCCTCGATTTCGCCGCCGAACACCAGATCGACATGGAGTTCATGCCGGGGCAGATGAACGTCGCCCACAAACCGGGGCACGAGAAGGAGTACCGGCACACCGCGGAGGTTGCCGCAACCCGCTACGGCTATCCGCATCTGCGGTTCATGGATGCGAAGGAAACTGCCGAACGCCTCGGCTCCAGCCATTATCACTACGGCGTCCATGACAGCGGCACGGGCCATATCCATCCGCTGAAACTAGTCGTCGGGCTTGCACGCGCAGCAAGCGCCGCCGGGGCCGCGATCCACGAGATGACGCCGGCAACGGCGATCCGGCAGGCCGGCAGCAAGACGCTCATCGACACGCCGAAGGGAACGATCACCGCAAACCGCGTGCTGATCGCCACCAATGCCTATATCGGCAATCTCGAGCCGGTCACCGCTGCGCATGTCATGCCGATCCGCTCCTTCATCGGGGCGACCGCGCCACTCGACAAATTTCCGACCGTCATCCCCGGTGGCGAGGCCGTCGCCGACTCCCGTTTCGTCGTGCGCTATTTCCGCAAGTCCCGCGACGGCCGGCTGCTCTTCGGCGGACGCGAGGCCTATACGGCGGACGCGCCGCGGGACATCTCTGCCCATATCCGCCGGCAGATCGCCGAGATCTATCCGGAGCTGAGCACGATCGAGATCACCCACGGCTGGGGCGGCTCGGTCGGCATCACGATGCCGCGCAAACCCTTCGTTCGCGAGGTGATGCCGGGCGTCACCTCGATCGGCGGTTATTCCGGCCACGGCGTCATGTTGTCGAACTACTGTGGCAAGCTCTATGGCGAGATGGTGCTTGGCCGTTCGTCGGAACTCGAATACCTGCGGGACCTGAAAATCCGGCCATTCCCGGGCGGTCCGCCGTTCCGCAGCCCGCTGCTCTTCCTTGCGCTTACGTGGTATGCGTTGAGGGACAGGTTCTGAACTTTTCGCGATCAGGCGCGAAATCGGCATCGGCCCACTGGCTTTTTTAAATCGATTAGATTAGAAACGCACCAACGTTTCCGACTGAGAGATGCCTCGCATGAGCAGCCAGATTATCCCCGTTGAGCCCTTTGACTACGTCGTCTTCGGCGGCACCGGCGACCTTGCCGAACGCAAGCTTCTGCCGGCGCTCTATCACCGGCAGCTCGCCGGCCAGCTGACCGAACCGACCCGCATCATCGGCGCGTCACGTACGCCGCTCTCCGACGACGACTACCGCAAGTTCGCGGAGAACGCGCTCAAGGAGCATCTGCGTCAGGGCGAATACGACGACGCCGAGGTTGCGAAGTTCTGTGCACGCATCTTCTACGTCCCGGTCGACGCGAAGTCGCCGGAGGGGTGGGACCGACTGAAGACGCTGCTCGACGACGGCAAGGACATCGTGCGAGCCTTCTATCTCGCCGTCTCGCCGTCGATCTTCGGCGACATCGCCGACAAGATCCGTGATTTCGACCTCATCACCAAGTCCACCCGCATCGTCGTCGAAAAGCCGATCGGTCGCGACCTCGCCTCGGCACAGGTGCTGAACGACACGATCGGCAAGGTCTTCAAGGAAGAACAGATCTTCCGCATCGACCACTATCTCGGCAAGGAGACGGTGCAGAACCTGATGGCGCTCAGATTCGCCAACGCCCTCTACGAGCCGCTCTGGAATTCGGCCCATATCGACCATGTGCAGATTACCGTTGCCGAATCGGTCGGGCTCGAGGGCCGCGTCAGCTACTACGACAAGGCCGGTGCGCTTCGCGACATGGTGCAGAACCACATCCTGCAGCTTCTCTGCCTGGTGGCCATGGAAGCGCCGAACTCGATGGACGCGGAAGCCGTCCGCGACGAGAAGCTCAAGGTGCTGCGCTCGCTGAAGCCGATCGACCCTTCGAACGTCGAGCGCCTGACGGTGCGTGGTCAGTACAAGGCCGGCGCCTCCGCCGGTGGTCCGGTCAAGGGCTATACCGAAGAACTCGAAGGCCCCTCCGACACGGAAACCTTCGTCGCCATCAAGGCCGAGATCGGCAACTGGCGCTGGGCCGGCGTGCCTTTCTATCTGCGCACCGGCAAGCGGCTCGCAGCCCGCATGTCGGAAATCGTCATCACCTTCAAGCCGATCCCGCATTCGATCTTCGGCGATGCCGCCGGCCGCATCGAGGCGAACAAGCTCGTCATCCGCCTGCAGCCGGACGAAGGCGTCAAGCAGTGGCTGATGATCAAGGATCCGGGACCGGGCGGCATGCGCCTGCGCCACGTTTCGCTCGACATGAGCTTCGCGCAGGCCTTCGACGTGCGCAATCCGGATGCCTACGAGCGCCTGCTGATGGACGTCATCCGCTCAAACCAGACGCTGTTCATGCGTCGCGACGAGGTCGAGGCCGCGTGGCGGTGGGTCGATCCGATCCTGACCGCCTGGGAGGAAACCGGGCAGAAGACGCAGGGCTACACGGCCGGCACCTGGGGCCCGAGCCAGGCGATCGCGCTCATCGAGCGTGACGGCCGTACCTGGCATGAGATCGAGTAGGCGCCATGGTCATGAAGGAAAACATCTTCGAAAACGGCGCCGCACTCGCGGCAGCACTTGCCGCCACGGTTGCCGCAGCGCTCTCGGCGGCTGTCGCCGCGCGCGGCGAAGCCTCGATCGCCGTTTCCGGCGGCTCGACGCCGAAGGCCTTCTTCGAGGCCCTGTCGCGCGAGGCGATCGACTGGGAGAAGGTCACCGTGACGCTCGTCGACGAGCGCTTCGTGCCCGCCGACAATCCGCGCTCCAACCACCTCCTGGTCGCGACGCATCTTTTGAAGAACGCCGCGGCAAACGCACGCTTCCTGCCGCTCTTCAGCCCCGCGGCCTCGGCGGAAGAAGCCGCCGAACGCGCGACCGAAGCGGCGGCGGTACTCGCGCAGCCCTTCGACATCGTCGTGCTCGGCATGGGCAATGACGGCCACACCGCCTCCTTCTTCCCCGGCGGCAACCATCTTGCGGAAGCGCTCGACCTTTCGCTGCCGCGGCGGGTGATGACCATGGAGGCCGAAGGTGCCGGCGAAACCCGCCTCACCTTCTCCTTCTCCAGCCTTCAGGATGCCCGGCTTCTGGTGCTTCATATCGAAGGCGCGGAGAAGAAGGCCGTGCTCCAAAAGGCGCTCGCCGGAACGGACGAGGCCGAAATGCCGGTTCGTGCGGTTCTCAATCGCGCCGCCTCGCCCGTCGAGATATACTGGGCGCCCTGACGCCCTCCTTGTCGCGTCCGCACCGCCGGCAGCCCGACTGCCGGCCGGGCCGGCGCCGAGATGAGCCCGAACGGGCGTGCGATCTTCCCTTCGCGGTCCGTTCACCCGAACAGACAGGATGACATCCATGACCGCCGACAAACGCATCGAAGCCATCACCAGGCGAATCGTCGAACGCTCGAAGCCGAGCCGCGAGCGCTATCTCGACCGCGTCCGCAGCCAGATCGCCAAGGGCGTCCACCGCTCCGTGCTCTCCTGCGGCAATCTCGCCCACGGCTTCGCCGCATGCGCGCCGTCGGAGAAGGCGGATCTCGCCGGCGACACCGTGCCCAATCTCGGGATCATCACCTCGTACAACGACATGCTGTCGGCGCATCAGCCGTTCGAAACCTTCCCCGCAATCATCCGCGACGCCGCGCGCGAAGCCGGCGGCGTGGCGCAGGTGGCCGGCGGCGTTCCGGCCATGTGCGACGGCGTCACCCAGGGCCAGCCCGGCATGGAGCTCTCGCTTTTCTCCCGCGACCTGATCGCCATGGCGACGGCCGTCGGCCTCTCGCACAACATGTTCGATGCGGCGGTCTATCTCGGCATCTGCGACAAGATCGTCCCCGGCCTGGCGATCGCAGCGCTGACCTTCGGCCACCTGCCGGCCGTCTTCATTCCGGCCGGGCCGATGACCAGCGGCCTGCCGAACGACGAAAAGTCGCGCATCCGCCAGCTCTATGCCGAAGGCAAGGTCGGCCGCGCCGAACTGCTGGACGCGGAATCGAAATCCTATCACGGTCCCGGCACCTGCACCTTCTACGGCACGGCAAACTCCAACCAGATGCTGATGGAGATCATGGGCCTGCACATGCCGGGCGCCTCCTTCGTCAACCCCAACACGCCGCTCAGGGACGCGCTGACCCGGGAGGCCGCCAAGCGGGCGCTCGCCATCACCGCACTCGGCAACGCGTTCACGCCGGTCGGCGAGATGATCGACGAACGCTCGATCGTCAACGGCGTCGTCGGGCTGCATGCAACCGGCGGCTCCACCAACCACACCATGCACCTCGTTGCGATGGCGCGCGCCGCCGGTATCGAGCTGACCTGGCAGGACATCTCCGATCTCTCCGACATCGTGCCGCTTCTCGCCCGCGTCTACCCGAATGGCCTCGCCGACGTGAACCATTTCCATGCCGCCGGCGGCATGGGCTTCCTCATCAAGGAACTCCTGAAGGGCGGTCTCCTGCATGAGGACGTCCGCACCGTCTACGGCCACGGGCTCGCCGCCTACACCGTCGAGCCGAGGCTCGCGGACGACGGAACCGTTCAACGCGAGGCGGCCCCCGAGAAGAGCGCTGATCCGAAGGTGCTCGCCTCAATCGAAACGCCGTTCCAGCCGACCGGCGGCCTCAAGATGCTGACCGGCAATCTCGGCAAGTCGGTGATCAAGATCTCCGCCGTGAAACCCGAGCGGCACGTGGTCGTGGCGCCGGCGATCGTCTTCCATGACCAGCAGGAGTTGCAGGACGCGTTCAAGGCGGGCAAGCTCGACCGCGACTTCGTCGCCGTCGTCCGCTTCCAGGGCCCGCGCGCGAACGGCATGCCGGAACTGCATCGCCTCACCCCGCCCCTCGGCGTGCTGCAGGACCGCGGCCACAAGGTGGCGCTCGTCACCGACGGGCGGATGTCCGGCGCTTCGGGAAAGGTGCCGGCGGCGATCCACGTGACGCCGGAGGCGAGCAACGGCGGACCGATCGCCAGGATCCGCAACGGCGACATGATCCGGCTGGACGCGGTCACCGGGACGCTGGAAGTGATGGTGGACGCGGCCGAGTTCGACGCCCGCCCGGCGGTTACGGTCGATCTTTCCGAGAACGAATTCGGTCTCGGCCGCGAACTCTTCGCCACCTTCCGCCGCACCGCCGGCCCCGCCGACCAGGGCGCCAGCGTCCTCTACTGACCGGAAACGCGACACCCTCTCCTCCAGACGGAGGAGAGGGTGCTGTCTGCCGGGCCTCGTACTGCCCGCTTCCAAATGGTCCTATTCGGCCAGCGCGACCGCCGGCGGCCGGACGCCGACCATGATCGTCAGGCCCGCCACAAGAAGGGCGAGGCTGCTCGCCGAAAAAACACCGGCAGCGCCGGACACGTCAAAGATCACGCCGCCGGCGGCAGCGCCGAGCGCGATCGAGAACTGGATCGCCGCGACCAACAACCCGCCTGCCGTCTCCGCCTGATCGGGCACCGCACGGGTGAGCCAGGTGGTCCAGGCGACCGGCACAGCGCCGAAAGCAAGCCCCCAGAGCGCGACCACGGAGACATCGACAACCGCGCTCTGGCCGAAACCGACGAGAGACATGGCGAGAACCGCAAGCAGCAGCGGCGCTGCGGTCAACGTCATGCGCAGGCTGCGCCCCAGCAACGGTCCCGCAAGCAACGTTCCTAGGAAATTGGCGAGCCCGAAACCCAAGAGGATACCGGAAACAGCGCTGATGCCTGCATCCGTGACCTCTTCGAGGAAGGGACGCAGATAGGTGAAAAAGGCGAAATGGCCGGCGAAGACCAGCGTGACGCTTGCCATGGCAAGCCCGATACCCGGCCGTGCCAATACCTCCACGAGCGTCGACAGGCGCGTGCTGCCAGTTGGCTGCATCGAAGGGAGCGTGATGAACTGTACGACAAGCGCCAGGCCGCCGAGCCCTGCGGCGAGAAAGAAGACGCTCCGCCAGCCGGCCAGATCTCCGAGGAAACTGCCGAGCGGTGCGGCGAGGATCGTCGCCGCCGAGACGCCGCTGAACATGATCGAGAGTGCCCGCGGGATGAAGACCGGCGGCACCAGCCGCATGGTGACGGCCGTCGCCATGGTCCAGAAACCACCGAGCGCCAGTCCCAGCAGCACCCGGCCGAGAAGCAGCATCGTCAGGCCGGGAGCCAGTGCGACGAAGAGGTTCGACGCCACCAGCAATATCGAGAAGAAAAGCAGAAGGTGGCGCCGGTCGGCACGCCGCGCCGCAGCGGTAATCAGAAGGCTGGCGGCAAAACCGACGACCGCGGTCGCGGTCACCGCCTGCCCGGCCGTCCCTTCGCTAATGCCGAGTTCGGCGGCGATCGGCGTCAACAGGCTCGCCGGCAGGAATTCCGCAGTCACAAGGCCGAAGACGCCGAGCGCCATGGAGATGACGGCGGGCCAGGCCGGCGCTTGCGGTCCGCCGGCGCCCCGGTCGCGGTTGGTCGTGGAAGTCATCGGTTTGTCCTTTCGCGATGGGAGGAGTTACATGGCAAGAAGCTAGGCTGGACTCTCCGGACTTTCTATGCCACATAGTCCGTTATGCTTGATCGAAAGTCCGACAGTCCAACTCCGTCCGGCTTACTCGACACGGACCTCGTCAGCGAGTTGCTGCTCGGCATGCGGCTCGTAGGCGTCGACTACCGCCGCATGGAGCTCTCGCCACCCTTCGCCTATGCCTTCGGCGAAGGAGACAGCCGCGCCAAATTCCTGTTCGTGGCGCGTGGGTCGATTGCGCTGCGGGCACCGAGCGGCGTACTTCATGAAATGAAGGCGGGCGATGCGGCGCTTCTGCCGCGCGGTGGCCTTCACCTGATCGGTTCATCGCCGGACATCTCCCGGCCCTGCACCGAGCTCGCCTCGTTGCGGCGGGAGCCTCTCTGCTCGATGGTGAGCGACATCAGGGCCTGCGACGAGAGCGCCTGCAGCGAGAAGGAACGCGTCCTGATCTTCTCCGCCTGCATGGATTTCGATCTCGGCAGCATGCATCCGCTCGTGGCGCTGATGCCCGAGGTCATGCGGGTGGGCACGATCATGGTGCGCTATCCGGAAATCCTGCCGATGCTGGAGGCGATGGCACGGGAGGTCAGCCAGGGCCGCGCCGGCTATGCGGGCATCCTCGCCCGCCTCGCAGACGTGGTCGCAGCCTCCATCGTCCGGGCATGGGTGGAATGCGGCTGTGGCGACGCGACCGGCTGGATTGCCGCGCTACGCGATCCGCGTCTCGGGCGCGTGCTGGTCGCCCTTCATCGCGAGCCCGGTCGCGACTGGACGCTTGCGGAACTGGCGAAGCTCATGGGCGCATCACGCTCCGTCTTCGCCGAGCGTTTCCTTGCGGTTACGGGCGTGACGCCCGTGCGCTACCTGACTGAGCTTCGCATGCGGCTTGCCGCCCAGTGGATCAGCCGCGACCGCATGCCGATCGAGACCGCCGCCCATCGTCTGGGCTACGGTTCGCAGGCGGCCTTCTCGCGGGCATTCAAACGGGTAACCGGACGACCGCCCGGCGCACTCGCCGGCGAGGCAAGGCAGGAACGGTCCCCCACTGCGATGTAGTGCCTCAGAGCATCGCCATGTAGCGGTTGAGGTCGGCCATGCGCGGCACGACGATCAGGGTCTTGACCTCGCCGCGCTTGAAGGCGTTCAAGAAACGGTTGTAGTCGTTGAAGACGACGCAGCCGGAGGAATCGCCGCGCACCCTCAGGAGATAGGTGTGGGTGAGAAAGCCGTCACGGCCATACATCTTGGCGTCACCGACCGGGGTCATGCGGATCGCCTCGACCCCGTGGAAGCGGGACTCGCGCATGCGCAGGCTGTAGACGTTCGGCGGCGTCGAGCCGCGCATCTTCACATGGACGTATTTCGGATTGTCTCGGTAGGAACCGCGGCCGGAATGGGCTTCGAGCTTCTCGCCGTTCGGCATGTGAACAATGCCGGCGGAGATGTCGTAGACGGCAATCCGGCTACCGCGGCCGGGAAGCTGCGCCTTGCGGCCGAAGATCGATGGACGGTCCTCGTCCTCCTCGATGATCGTTTTCGAAGGCTTGGCATAGGTGAGGAGCGGCGACTTCGCCGGCTTGTCCTCCGGTTTGGGGTCTTGCTCGACTTCGGCCTTCGCGGCAGGCGCGGCAATCCGCGGGCGCACCGCGGGCAAAGGCCCGTCTTCCGGAAGGGCGTCGTCGATCTCCTCGCCGCCAGCAAGCACCTCGTCGAAGGCATCCTCGACGAGCGCGCTGTCGACCGTCTCGCGCGCCGAGGTGGGTGCGGCATAGGCGAGCGCGGTCGCCGCGTCGTTCGAGGCGGGAATCGAGCCGGTGGTCAGTTCGTCGTTCGTAGAGGCTGCAGAGGCCGTCATCTGCGCCTTGGCGAACGTCGCCTGCTCCTTCTCGAGTTCGGCCGCAAGAGCAAGCCTCGCCACACGCTCGCCATCCGCGCGGGCCAGCGCCTTCTTCAGAACCGCCAGCGCCTGCTCATCGGGGGAGACACCGGCCCGCGACCAGGCGAGCCGGTCGGACTTGTCGACGGACGTGAGGCTCATCTCATCGGGAAGGACAGCGAATTCGGCATCGTCGGTGCTGGCGACCGCCGCGGCGATCCGCATCTTGGCGGCCTCGATGACGGCCGGCGGCGCCGGCGGACGAGAGGTCTTGGAAGACGGGCTGGCGACGAGCGAGGCATCGTGGAGCGCCAGTGCCAGGCCGGCCCTGGTGCCGTGCCGGTAGGCGACATCGCCGGAGCCACCCATGGTGTGGACGGTCGCAATGACCGCCGAGGTCCAGAGCGCGGTCACCACGCCGGCGCCGAGCAGCCCTGCCACAACGAGAGACTTGCGGGACACACCGCCTCTTAGTGAGGCACTGTTCTGCTGACGACGCAACTGGGTCAGGGACGACATACTCTTACTCGCTACCGGACACAAAACTCATCCGCCGCTCCTGCCCAGCAACTTTGCCGAATTGATGATCCGGTTATGGCCAAAGAGGGGCGACGCCTTTCGGACAAGCTAAACTATGAAGAAAGTTGGTAACCAAGAGGTTTACGCGCTGCGAAGAAGTGTGCCCCGGCGGCCGGAGAGCCGCAGGATGGGTCCGGGAATGGGGTCGACGATGCCGGCAAACAGAAAGGCCGCGCACAGGCACGGCCTCGTATTCGTTCGTCATCGCTTCCGCTTCAGCGGAAGACGGTTCTCACCAGGAACGGATGTCGAGCACCTTGTCGCGATGGGCGGGATGGGTCGAGAAGACGAAGATGCGATCGAGCTCCTTCTCCGTAAGCAGGCGAAGGAAACGCACTTCGATCGTGTCGTTGACGAAGACCTTCATCAGGACACAACCGATCTTTGAAATCCGCGCATCGGGGATATCGAGGTAGAACTGTTGCGGCAGCGTGTACTGGGTGAGCAGTGCGAGGATGGCGCTGCTGCGGGAAATCCTGATGACGTCGCAGCGCCGCGCCGCCATGTGCATGACGCCCTTTTCGGTATACTCGATGCGCGCCGCATTGCGGGTGTCTTCCATGCGGAACCGCCCTTCGCGGTCGTACATGAAGGATTCTTCCCTCTGCAGGTAGTTCGTGCCACCCGAAAAGCTTCCCATCTCGGTTCCCCTTCCACATCGTCTGAAGGAAAAGTAGCTCTTCGAGATTTAACAGAACGTGACATCACGAAGGCCCAAACCTGCGTTCCGTGCGGGTTCTGTATCATGGCAAACGAGAGGTTAAGGACCTGTGGTCAACCCTTGTAATAGCTGCGCCCGCTCTCATCGAAGAGATGCAGTTTCACCCGGTCCGCGGCAAAGCGCAGCGTCGCACCCTTCCTGACGTCGGCCACGCCCGGCAGCTTGACCGTGATCGGTTCGTCCTCGACCGGGCCATCGACATGGAGGAGGGTCACTTCGCCGAGCGCCTCGACGAGACTGACGGTGCCCTCGAAGAGCTGGTTGTCGCCGTTGGCGATGCTGAGATCCTCCGGCCGCACACCGAAGCTCGCCTTCTTTCCCTTGTCAGTGGCCGGCGTCTGGATGTCCACCGAAACGGTGCTGCCATCCTTGAGTGCGATCGTCGTCGTCTTGCCGGTTTCGACGATCGTTGCAGGCATGATGTTCATCGCCGGCGAGCCGATGAACTGCGCGACGAAAAGGTTGGCAGGGTGCTCGTAAAGCTCGAGCGGCGCGCCGACCTGCTCGATACGGCCGGCCGAGAGCACGACGATGCGGTCGGCAAGCGTCATCGCCTCGACCTGGTCATGGGTGACATAGATCATCGTCGTGTCCGGCATGCTCTCGTTGAGCTTGGCGATCTCGATGCGGGTCGCCACGCGCAATGCCGCATCGAGGTTCGACAGCGGCTCGTCGAAGAGGAAGACCTTGGGGTCGCGGCAAATCGCCCGGCCGATCGCGACGCGCTGGCGCTGGCCGCCGGAGAGCGCCTTCGGCAGCCGGTCGAGATACGGGCCGAGCTGCAGGATATCGGCGGCGGCCCGCACCCGGCGGTCGATCTCGTCGCGGGCGAGCCCGGCGATCCGCATTCCGAAGGCCATGTTGTCGTAGACCGTCATGTGCGGATAGAGCGCATAGGACTGGAAGACCATGGCGATGCCGCGCTTCGAGGGCGGGACATCGTTGACGATCTGACCGTCGATGAGGAGCTCGCCGGAGGTCACATCCTCCAGCCCGGCGATCATGCGCAACAGGGTCGACTTGCCGCAACCTGATGGCCCGACGAAGACGATGAATTCGCCCTGCTTGATCTCCAGGTCGATGCCGTGAAGGACTTTGACCTGCCCGTAATTCTTGCGGATATCCTTCAGAACGAGACCTGCCATGTTCTCCCCTCTCGTTGTCAGCCACGACGCGCGAAGAACGCGCCCCAGGCCGGAAGCTTGATCTTGTCACCAACGACTTCGACTGCAAAGCCGTGCCCTTCGAGTGCCGTCCACCGGCCGGCGGGCATCGTCAGCGTCGCCGGTTCCGCACTCATGTTGAACGCGCAGAGGACGGTTTCGTCGCCGAGAATGCGGCTGTAGACGAGTGCCGTCGCGTCGACCGTGTGGAACTCGATCGCGCCCTTGACGAGCGCCGGATGGCCACGTCGGAAGCCGAGGAAGCGACGGTACTGCTCGAGCACGGAATCTTCCCTGCCCTCCTGCACGCTCACGGCGTTCAGGACATGCTCGACCGGGATCGGCAGCCAGGTCTTCGCGGCGGTGGAGAAACCCGCCTGGGCGGCGAGATTGTCCCAGACCATCGGCGTGCGGCAGCCGTCGCGTCCCTTGAACTCCGGCCAGAACTCGATGCCGTAAGGATCCTGCAGGTCCTCAAAGGCAATGTCGGCTTCGGTGAGCCCCAGTTCCTCGCCCTGGTAGATACAGACCGAGCCGCGCTGGGTCATCAGAATTGCCGCCATCAGCTTGGCGAAGGCGGTACGGTCAGCGACGCCAGCACCCCAGCGGCTCACATGGCGGACCACGTCGTGGTTGGAGAAAGCCCAGCAAGCCCAGCCCTCCGGCGCGGCTGCGGCGAAGGCCCTCTGGGTCTCGGCGATCACCTTCGGGGTCAACGGCTCGGGAGCCAGGAACTCAAAGGCATAGCACATCTGCATCTTGTCGTTGCCGGACGTGTACTGGCCGACGATCTCCAGCCCGTACTGGCTGTCGCCCACCTCGCCGACGGCCGCGATCGCCGGATACTCCTCGAGCAGCGCACGGAAACGCTTCAGGAATTCGAGGTTTTCCGGCTGGTTCTTGTCGTGGAGGTGATCCTGGAAGTTATAGGGATTGACCGCCGGCGCGGTGGAGGCGTTGCGCCGTTCCGGCGCAAGCGGCGGGTTGTCGCGCAAAAGCCTGTCGTGGAAGTAGAAATTGATCGTGTCGAGCCGGAAGCCGTCCACACCTCGCTGCAGCCAGAAGCGCGTGGCGTCGAGCACCGCATCCTGGACCTGCGGATTGTGCATGTTGAGGTCCGGCTGCGAGGTCAGGAAGTTGTGCATGAAATACTGCATGCGGGTCGGGTCCCACTGCCAGGCGGACCCGCCGAAGATCGAGAGCCAGTTGTTCGGCGGCGTGCCGTCCGGCTTCGGATCGGACCAGACATACCAGTCGGATTTCGCATTGATGCGGCTCGAACGGCTTTCGACGAACCACGGATGCTGGTCGGACGTATGCGAGATGACGAGGTCGATCATGACCCTGATCCCGAGGCGATGGGCCTCGGCGATCATCGCGTCGAAATCGGCCAGCGATCCGAACATCGGATCGACGTCGGTATAGTTCGAGACGTCGTAGCCGAAATCCTTCATCGGCGAGGTGAAGAAGGGAGAAATCCAGATGGCGTCGGCGCCCAGTCCCGCGATGTGCGGCAGGCGCGCGGTGATCCCCTTGAGATCACCGATGCCGTCGCCGTTGGAGTCCTGGTAGGAGCGCGGATAGATCTGGTAGATCACCGCGCCGCGCCACCAGTCCTTGTCGGGCGAGAGCGTCGCCTCAGTCATTGCTGTCATGTTTCTTCCTTCTGTATTGTACATTTCGGCCGCCGCCGATCAGCCGCCCTTGACCGAACCTGCCAGCAGGCCACGGACGAGGTAGCGCTGCATCGCAAAGAAGACGGCCAACGGCACAGCCATGGAAACGAAGGCTGCCGTCGCGAGGATTTCCCAGTTGCCGCCGCGGGTTCCGAGAAGCTCGACGATCTGGTTGGTCATGACGGTGGTTTCCCCGGTGGCGTCGATCAGGAAAACCTTGGCCACCAGAAGATCGTTCCAGGTCCACAGGAACTGGAAGATCGCGAAGGACGCGAGCGCGGGAAACGAAAGCGGCAGGATGATGCGCGTGAAGATCTGGAAGTCGGTAGCGCCGTCCACCTTCGCGCATTCGATGATGTCGCGCGGCAGGCCGACCATGTAGTTGCGGAGCAGGTAGATCGCGAGCGGCAGGCCGAACCCGGTGTGGGCGAGCCAGACGCCGAGATAGCCCTTGCCGATGCCGATGGCGAGATGCAGCCTGAGAAGCGGGATGAGCGCGAGCTGCAGCGGAACGACAAGCAAGGCGACAACGGCGGCGATCAGCAGGGCGCGGCCTGGAAACTCCATCCACGCGAGCGCATAGGCGGCAAAGGCCGCGATCAGAATCGGGATGACCGTGGCCGGAATCGTCACCGTCAGCGTGTTGAAGAAGGCATTCGCCATAGAGTCGGTCGTCGAACCGGAGAGAAGCACGTGCCGGTAGTTGTCCAGCGTAAACTTCGGAGGCACCGTCGCGGTCACGAAGAGACGCGGGGGCCGGCTTCCGGTGAATTCGGCATTGCTCTCGATGCGATAATCACCGTTCGCCTGAAGGGTGACACGGCCGCTCTCGCCGAGATCGGCGGTATCGCCCGGCGCATACTGGCCGATAGCGCGCGAGGACGTTCCCCAGGCCGATATGTTCATCTCGGCGGAGGCTTTGTTGTCGGCGAGAATATTGCCCGAAAGGACGTAGAGGCTCCCCTCCTGCTTCTGCGCAGAAGGCGCGGCCGCGCGCAGGACAAGGTTTTGCTCCTGAGGGAACAGGGAACTCCACCAGCCGCTGGTCGCGATCTGATCCGCGGTGCGGAAGGACGAGATGAAGAGGCCGGCCGTCGGCAACAGCCAGAGGACCACCAGAACGAGAACCGAGATGTGGACCGCCCATACGAGGCCGGATTTCTTGCCTGCGATCGATGCCATTGTTCCAGCCCCTCGCTCAGCGCATTTCTTTGCGCGCGTTGTAGACGTTCCAGACCAGGATCGGCAGCACCAGGAGCATGATGACGATGGCGCTCGCCGAGCCGACACCCCAGTCATTGGCGCGGAACAGCTTGTCGTACATGTAGTTGGCGAGAACCTGTGTCTCCCACTGGCCGTTGGTCATGGCATAGACGATGTCGAAGATCTTCAGGACGACCAGCGTGATCGTGGTCCAGACGACGACCACCGTGCCCATGATCTGCGGCACCTTGATCTTGAAGAAGATCTCGAAATCGTTGGCACCGTCGATGACCGCCGCCTCGACGGTCTCTTCCGGTATCCCGCGCAGGGCTGCCGAGAGGATCACCATGGCAAAGCCAGTCTGAATCCAGATCAACACGACCATCAGAAAGAAACTGTTCCAGAAGGAAATGGTGAGCCAGGTCTGGGGCTGCCCGTAGGGAAAATCGAAGGCGAAGACCGCGTAGACCGAATGGAGGGAAAGATAGCAGAGCCACGCGCCGGCGCCGGTGATCGCCAGGCGAACCGGCACGCCTTGCCAGGAGCTTCCGCCGTGGTAGCCGACTCCCCAGACGAGCGGGCGAAGCGCCTGGTAGATGCCGTAGGCGACGAAGGCCGCAAACGCGAGCAGGATCAGCGCCGGCAGAAGACGCAGCACGAGGAGGGAACCCCAGCCTCCGTCGAAGGAAAGCCAGAGAGCGTTCAGGATACCGATCTGTTCCTGCCCGGCGGCACGCGTGTCATAGACCAGCTTGAAAATGACCGAGGCGCCGACAAAGGAAATCGCCATCGGCATGAAGATCAGGGACTTCGCAAGACTACCCCAGGAGATACGGTCGGTCAGCTGGGCGGCGAGAAGGCCGAAGGCAGTGGATGCGGCCGGCACCACGATCAGCCAAAGCATGTTGTTGCTGATGGCTTCCCAGAACTTCGATTCGTTCAACATCCGCTGATAGTTGGCGAACCCCACGAACGCGCCGCCGGCGCTGCGATCGGTGAGCGACAGCCACAGCGTCGCGAAGACGGGGTAGGCGAGATAAAGGCCGAGCGCGAAAAGGGCGGGAAACAGGAACAGCCACGGCCGAACCATATTGGCCCGGTTGATGTTGCGCCCGGCGTTCGGGCCTGCCGCGGGGAAAAGAACACGGTCGAGAAAAACGTTCGACAGGTAGAAATAGGCGACACAACCACCGACACCGATGACGATCGTAACCAGAGCCTGCAATGCTGGATGCATGATGTCCTCCCCCGACGCTTGCCGTCCGGCTGCGCGGTTCTCCCGGGGCGCGATGCCCCGGGAGAGCCCGTCAGCAGCATTCTTCTCCGTGACGCTTACTTTATGGCGTCCCAGGACTTCTGAATGGACGCGGCGACATCGTCGGCGGACTTGCCACCGACATAGTCGACCATGCCGGTCCAGAAGCTGCCGGCGCCGACGGCACCCGGCATCAGGTCGGAAGCGTCGAAGCGGAAGGTGGTCGCCTGCAGCAGGATGTCGTTCATCTTGCGGACGGTCGGATCGGTGAAGACCTCGGTGTTGACCTTCTTGTAGGGGGTCAGGAAGCCCTTCTGCGCCATCCAGATTTCATGGGCGATCGGCGACTTCAGGAACTCGATGAAGGCGCGGGCAGCCTTGCTGTCCTTGGTGATGGTGAAGGTCGTACCGGCCCCGAGAACGGGATTGCCGAGATTCTTGTCGGCATAGGCCGGGAAGTAGAAGAAGTCGACATCCTGACCGACGACCGTGCCTTCGGGGAAGAAGGACGGGATAAAGGAGGCCTGGCGATGCATGTAGCACTGCGGGGGCGAGGAGAAGAGGCCCTTCGGGCTGTCACGGAAATCCGTGGAGGCGACGGCTGCCGTGCCCCCGGCAACGAACTTGTCGTTCTTGGCGAACCAGCCGAACTCGTTGATCGCGTTGATGACAATCGGGTCGCTGAACTTCATCTCGTTGGAAACCCACTTGTCGTAGTTCTCCGGCGAGGTGGTGCGCAGCATCAGATCTTCGACCCAGTCCGTCGCCGGCCAGCCCGTGGCCGCGCCCGAACCGAGACCGATGCACCACGGCGTGCCGCCGTCGGCGACGATCTTCTCGGTCAACGCCTTCAGTTCCTCCATCGTCTTCGGCACTTCATAGCCGGCATCCTGGAAATTCTCCGGAGAATACCAGACGAGCGACTTCAGGTCGGTCTTGAAGGGAAAGCCGTAGAAATGCTTGGCACTATCCTTGCCGGCATAGGTGCCGAGGTCGACCCAGGACTGACCGGCCGCATAGTTGTCCTTGAGCCAAGTAGCGTTGTCGTCGCCGAGATCGGTCAGGAAGCCGCGCTTTGCCATGTCGGATGCCAGGCCGGGCTGCGGGAAGATCGCGATGTTCGGAGCCGAACCGGCTTCGAGGTCGACGACGATCTGCTGCTCGAAGCTGTCGGAACCGGTGTAACGCACGTCGGCGCTTGTCGCCTCGGCAAAATAGGCAAGAACACTCTCGACCAGCTGCTGGTCGGGGCCGAGCCAAGGCCCGAAAATGGTGATCTGCTCGCCCTTGAGCTGCGTCTTCTTCAGCTCCTCGTAGCTCGCCCAGTTGAACTTGCTGTCTTCGCCGGGCTTGAACTTCAGCTCCGCAGCACCGGCGGACACGGCAGTCAGGGCGAGTACGGCAACGCCCAAAGTAAAGGCCTTCTTCATGTGATCTTACCTCCCATCACACTCTCCGTCGGATGAGCCGACGGGCCAAATTGTCAATAAGCGGGTTATTCAAAGCGCTTTGGCTTCTCAGTCATTTCACTTTGCAGGAAAAAGAGTCAAGCTCTTTTCGTCACGTCGGCCCTGGATGCCGCGTGCTTTCGCGATCACTCAAACAACGCAAGATTGCCTTTTTATTTTCTTGTTGTCAGCCCCCGGGCTGCTGCTAAATAGGCCGAGCTCCCCAAAGGAGCCGGCGCCCAGGAGGAGTGGAGGACCGTGAACCTCAAGCAATTGTCGGAACTTCTCGGCCTGTCGCAGACGACGATCAGCCGGGCGATCAACGGCTATCCGGAGGTCAACGAAGAAACGCGAAAGCGCGTGCTCAAGGCGGCCGAAGAGACCGGCTATCGCCCAAACCGTGCCGCGCAGCGCCTTGCGACCGGACGAGCGGGATCGATCGGCCTCGTGATGCCGACGGCCGCCGGACACGCCTCCGACGTGCATTTCGGCGAATTCCTGTCCGGCATCGGCGAAGAAGCGCTGAAGCACGATTTCCATTTCGTCATCATGCCTTCCCATCCGCGGGAAGAAGAACAGGCGATCCGCTGGCTGGTGGCGAGCGGCAGCGTCGACGGGTACTACCTCGCCTACATGCGCGAGAAAGATCCCCGTATCGCCATGGCGAAATCGCTGCACGTACCCTTCCTGATCCACGGACGTTCACACGGCCTGCAGGACGACTATCCCTATCTCGACGTCGACAACGAGGGTGCGTTCCGCGATGCGACCGACCTTCTGCTCGATCTCGGCCACCGGCGGATCGCACTTCTCAACGGCCCGCGGGATCTGGATTTCGCCATTCGCCGCAAACTGGGCACCAAGGCGGCGCTCAAGGCGCGTGGCCTGTCGCTCGACCCCGCCCTCACCCACCACACCGCGATGACCGACGAACAGGGCTTCCGGCAAATGTCGGCGCTGCTGCAGGAGAAGGATCCGCCGACGGCCGTGCTCTGTGCCAGTACCGTGCTGGCGCTCGGCGCCGTCAGAGCCATCAATCTCGCCGGCCTCCGGCTCGGGCACGATATCTCGCTCGTCGCCCATGACGACGTCCTGCCGCTTCTCAAGCCGGAGAATTTCACGGTACCGCTGACGACCACCCGTTCATCACTGAGGGCTGCCGGCATTCGCATAGCCGAGCGGCTGATCGCGCAGATCAAGCGGACGGAGCCACAGCCCGCGGAGCAGGAACTCTGGAAGGCCGACCTCGTCATCCGCGCATCGACCGGACCGGCCCCGCGCTGAGCGGACCGGCCCCGGCGGGATCGCCGTCAGAATTTCGGCGCCGGCTTGCCTTCCGCCCGGTAGGCGGCGATGACCGTATTCGCCATCAGCATGGCGATCGTCATCGGACCGACACCGCCGGGAACCGGCGAGATAGCACCGGCGACAGGCGCGCATTCCGGGAAGGCGACGTCGCCGACGAGCCGTGTCCTGCCCTCGCCCCGCTCCGGTGCAGCGATGCGATTGATGCCGACGTCGATCACCGTCGCACCCGGTTTCACCCAGTCTGCCTTGACCATCTCGGGCCGGCCGACCGCGGCCACCAGGATATCGGCGTTGCGGGCAAGTGCCGGGAGGTCACGGCTGCGCGAATGGCCGATGGTGACGGTGGCATTGGCGGCGAGCAGGAGCTGCGCCATCGGCTTGCCGAAGAGATTGGAGCGGCCGATGACCAGCGCGTTGAGGCCGGACAGGTCGCGGCCGTGGATCGACCGGACGAGGATCATCGCCCCGGCCGGCGTGCAGGAGACGAGACCGGTCTCGCTGTCTCCCGTCGCAAGCTTGCCGGCATTGACGACATGCAGGCCGTCGACGTCCTTTTCGGGCAGGATCGACTGGATGACCCTCTCCGAATCGAGGTGCTTCGGGAGCGGCAGCTGGACGAGCACACCGTCGACCGACGGATCGGCATTGAGTTCCGCCACGAGCGCCAACAGCGCCTCCTGCGTCGTCTCCTCCGGGAGCGTATGCTGAACGGAGGTGAAACCGCACTCCTTCGCCATCCGGCTCTTGGAGGCCACGTAAGTCTGGCTCGCCGGGTCAGTGCCGACCAGGACAACTGCCAGTCCCGGCCTCCTGCCGGTATCCTTTTCCAGATCCGCGGCCGCTTTCGTCACTGCCTCGATGACCGAAGCTGCCGCCTTCTTGCCGTCAATAACCGTGGTCACGCTCATCCCCTCACGTTGGTTTGCTGCCGGCAAAGCTAGCGTCCGGGACGTAGCGCCGTTTGCCTGTGCCCGCCCTATGGTGTCAAAAAACGGCAATTGCAAGCGGAAACCAAGCGCGCCGGACCGCGGGAATGCAAGCCAGAGACCGCTCCGGGTCACGACCTGTGATCGCGACGCCCGGCAATCTTGTGCTGCACGACCCTCAGGAGGAAGACCGGAATGCCGACGACATAGCGGTACCAGAGACGCTTCGGCTCGATCCAGAGGCGGTAAGCCCATTCCCATCGCAGCCGCCGCACCCACTCCGGTGCACGCGGAACCCGTCCGGCAAGGAAATCGAAGAGCGCGCCGACACCGATGACGACGCGGGCATGCTCCGGGGCGATGTTCCGGCCGATCCACTTTTCCTGCAGCGGCGTTCCCATGGCGACCAGCAGCACGTCGACCTTCGCCGCGGCCAGTTTTTCCAGCACCGCCGCACTGTCGTTCTTGTCGAAGAAGCCGTCGGCGATCTCGATGATCTCGTGCCAGGGGCTGTGTTCCCGCAGCCGCGCCGCGGCCTTCGACAGAACGTCCGGATGGCCACCGATGAGGCCGACACGCTTGCCCACGGCCATGTAGGTGAGAAGGGCGGGCACGAAGTCGGTTCCGTTGAGGTTTGCGGCAAACGGCACGCCGTTGAACGACTTCGACGCGATATCCATGCCGATCCCGTCCGGCAGGACGAGGTGCCCCTCGAGCACCCTGCGGTATTCCTCGTCGGCCAGCATGATGTTGGCGTTGTTCGCGTTGAGGAAGAATATCTGGGTCTGGCCGGAGGGCGAAGAAGCCAGATCGCTCACGAGGGCGAGCGCCTCCTGCCAGCTCATGTCGCAGACCGGGAATCCGAAAACCGTGCGATGCTGCGAGCAGGTTGTCTTGTTCGCGGCAGACGTCATTTCAAGCCTGCTCCGGCCCGGCCGCGGGAACACCGTTCGAAACCTCGGAAGGGAAACGCATCAGGCGACGGCATCGGACTCAGGCTCCGGGAGAACAATCGGAATTCCCTTAGCAGCTGAATATCACATTGCGCTTAAGAAAATCAGTCAAATGCACAGCGCCACATTAACCGCGCATTCCGCATTGGCCGAGGCGACTGCCCCGCGGAAGGATCGGAGGCCCTATGGACGACACGGCGCGAAGCCGGTCGGCGCCGTCAGTGGGTGGCCGGATCCTGAACCTTCACACCTTCAACGATCTTGACGGGTGCGGCGGTCGGGCTCTTGGGCGCCTCGCTGGTGGCGCGGACGTCTTCTTTCGACAGGTAGTCGAGCTGTTCGACGAGGACCTCGTCGACGAGGCCGTCTCCCAGCCGCTTGTTGATGTCGGCCTTTATCGCCTCACGGAACGCTGCGAGGTCGAAGGACTCGGTATCGGCGAGATCGACCATCTTGTTGCCGACGAGCAGCGTGAACAACTCATCGGTCATCACCTCGGTCATCGGCAGATTGGCGCCCTTGAGCTTCTCCTTGTTCACCATGAAGGAAATGCGCCCGAGGAAATAGCCTTTGACGCCTCCGCTGGCGATCATCGGAACCGTGATCGACTCTCCGCGGACAAGCTCCGTCGGCACTTTGGCGTCGGCTTCGGGTGCGGCGACGGGCGCCGTCGCCATGCGAACGGAGAAGAAGACCGCTCCGAGCGTGATGATGCAAACCCACAATCCGGCGAAGACGAGTTTGACCATCAGTTTTCGCTGTACCGGAACTGTTCCTGGGAGTAGGTGCCGTCAGCGTCGGCATCCCTGACTGCACCTTTGAGGAGATCGGCGACCGCGCGGACGGCGTGAAGGTGGGCCTCGACGCGCTGTGCGTTCAGGTCAAGCTTCTTCTTCAGGCTGTGCATCTGCTCGATGTAGCCCGCCGCCAGGTCGCGCGGATCGGAGTCGCGGCAGAGCATGGTGAGTTCGTAAAGGCAGCGACTCTTGTGCGCATTGGAAACCTTGAGGTCGAACTCCGGATCCTTGCCGATGCGCTGGTTCTCGTTGTCGATGATCATTTCAAGACGGCCGAGAACCGTCTTGATGCGGTAGTCGCTAGAGGTGACTTCCATTTAGAGCCCCAGATCCTGATTGTTATGCGCTGTGTTTTTCGGTTTCCGAGACGCCGAGCGTTCGTCGCTCGAGATCGGTCACCATGCTGAGAGCAACACTGCGGTCCTTCTCGTCGACGGCGGCGTTGACGACGCCCTTCGAACGGTGCCGCGCGAGTTCCTGCGAATACATCTGGTCGGCGATGCCGATACCGCCGTTTTCCGAGAGCACCCCGCCGATCTGCTCGGCCATCATGCTCTTCCACATCTCACCGGCATTGCCCTTGCCGTAGACGGCTTCCGCATCCGTCGGCAGCATGGACTTCACGAAGTTCTGCAGGACCACCGACTCGAAGTCGCGGTAGACCTTCGGCGTTTCGTCGTGTCCGGTCTTCTGCACGTTGCCGAGACCGGCCTTCGATGCAGCGCCGTCCAGGATGTCGACCGCCGCTCCGAAACCCGCCCCCTTCTCCGCAAGGCTGGTCGCGGCGAAGGCTGCCCGGTTTGCCTTCAGACGAGCCTGCGCCGCCTGTACGTCCAGAGGGTCGGCTGCCTGGACGACATCCAGAACGAGATCGCTCGGAGGTGAGATTGCCACGTGATCGTCCTCATTGCTTGTTCGCGGGGACTATCACTCCTGAAGCTTGCTGGAGGCTGGCGTCGCGTAGCGCATGTCGACGAGGTCGTAGATGGCGTTGTCGTCGGCCTCGCGATCCTCGTCCAGCCGGGCGTCTCGCCTGTTCTCCTCCAGGCGGTCGCCCTTCACTCGCTCCCTGACGACCTTGGCCTCCTGCGCCTGCTGGATGCCGGCAAGCTGCTTTTCCATGTTCGCCAGACGGTCGAAGCGTTCCGCATAGTTCTGGGCAAAAAGCCGATGAACGGGGTCGAGCGACCCGATGGCATCCATCACCGTGTGCATCGAGGCCGCGACTTCGTCCCGCTGCCGGGCGGTATTGGAAAGGTCGCTCTCGGCCATGCGCTCCATGTGTCGCTGGACGGAGACGAGGCGGGCGAGCTTTTCCGATTTTCTGGTCGGTCCCATATCCCCGCCCCTATCCCAGGAATATGACTGCGAATTGCCCGGCGAACTGGCTGACCAGCGCGGCTATCGCGAAATAGAGGAGGAAGAGGCCGCCGATGATGAGGTAAGGCAGCGAAATGAAGTAGATGGGGATCTGCGGGGCGAGCTTGTTGATGAGACCGACGGAGAAGTTGAACATCAGCCCGAAAATGATGAAGGGGCTTGCCAGCCGCAGCATGAGATAGAACGTCGTGCCGAGGGTATCCGTCAGCGAAATCAACATTTTCTGCGCATCCGGGAAGACGCCAAGCGGCATCAGTCCGTAGGAATCGACGAGTGCGCGCAACACCGTGTGATGGAAGTCCATCACGAAGAGCAGCATGAGCCCCGCGAAGCTGATCATGTTGGTCAGCTGGTTCTCGCTGTTGTCCTCGAGGATGTCCGCGCCGCCCGGCGCATTGAAGCCGATCGACATCGAGATCGCCGATCCTGCAAATTGCAGGCCGAGGACGAAGAGCCGCGGGATCATTCCGTACATCGCGCCGACCAGGACCTCGCCGGCGACGATGCCGATGTAGCCGTAGCCGGCCGAGTGCACCTTGGGATAGATGCTGTCCCAGAGAACCGGCAGGATGGCGAGCGACACGGCAAGCGAAATGAAGAGCCGGATTTGAGGGGCGACCCTTGCCGACGAGAAACCGGGGAGGACCATCAGGCACGTCCCGATGCGGCAGAAGGCCGCAAACAGGGCGAGCACGGTCCCCTCGGGGTCGGTTATCATGAAATGGAGCCCAGTATCTTGATTTCGATGCCCTTGGCGAGTTCGACATGCGACAGAACCGGCAAGGTCGCGAAGAGGCGTTCGATGATCATGCGGACATAGGAGCGCGTTTCCGGAGACGTGACAAGCACGAAGGGCATGCCGCGGTCCATGAATTCACGGATTACTTTGCTCGCCTGCTCGCTGAATTCTTCCAGGCTGCGCGGATCGATGTCGAATTCGACAATCTCGCCCTTGGCATCACGCTTCAGTGCCTGGTGGAAAACGAGGTCCCATTTGCTGCCGAGCCGCAGCACCCGCAGCACGCCGTTGTCGGCGAGATCGCCGCAGAGCTGCTGGGCCATGCGCACGCGGACATGCTCGACGATCTGTTCGGTCTTGCGGACATGGGGAGCGAGTTCCGCAACGGCCTCCAGAATGAGGTGCAGGTTTCGGATCGACACACGTTCGGCCAGCAGAAGCTTCAGCACCGCCTGCAGTCCCGAATACGACATGTGCGACGAACAGATCTCGTCCGCGAGCTTCTTGTATTCCGGATCGAGCCGGTCGATCAGTATCTTGACGTCCTTGTAGGAGAGAAGCTGCGGCAGGTTGTTCCGGATCACTTCGCTCAGGTGCGTCAGCACGACGGAGACGTTGTCGATCGGGTGGAAGCCTTCGCGTTTGAGGTCTTCGGTAAACGCTTCCAGAACGGAAACCGCCGGCATGCCGAAAGCCGGTTCCCGGATTTCGTCACCCGGCACCTTCGGTTTGCGGCCGGAGCCAGTGATGACCAGCACTTCCCCGACCCGAAGCTGGTTGGAAGCGACTGTCGTGCCATGGATGCGGATCTGATAGGCCTTTTCCGGGATGGCGATATCGTCGGAGACCTTGATCTCGGGAACGACAAAGCCGTACTGGCTCGCGAACTTTCGGCGCATCTTGCCGACGCGGAAAGCGAGTTCCTGGTGAGCGCCGAGCAACCGGGTCGAAACGAGCTTGCCGAGCGCCAGCTCGATCTCGGCGGTCTTCAGCACCGACTTGACCGAGTCCTTCTCGGCCTCCTTGGTCTGGATGACCTTCTTTTCCTCCTGCTCGCGCTTCAGCTTGTTCTCCGCTTCGATCTGGCGCGGAATGAACCAGCTGCCGAAGGCCATGATGCCGCCGAGCGCAAGGAAGGGCACCAACGGCAGGCCGGGAATGATTGACAGCAGCACCATCAGGGCCGCCGCAACGGACAAGGCGCGTGGGTATCCGCTGAGCTGGTTGACGACGGCCTGATCGGTTGAGCCGGGCGTTCCTCCGCGCGACACGAGAAGGCCGGCGGCAAGCGAGACGATGAGCGCCGGCACCTGCGACACGATACCGTCGCCGACCGACAGCTTCACGAAGACGTCTGCGGCTTGGCCGATTTCCATGCCGTGGCGGAAGTAGCCGATAACGATGCCGCCGAAAATGTTGATGGCGGTGATGATGAGGCCGGCGATGGCGTCACCGCGGACGAACTTGGAAGCACCGTCCATGGCGCCGAAGAACGAGCTTTCCTGCTCGAGTTCGTGGCGGCGGCGCTGGGCCTCCTTCTCGTCGATGATGCCAGCCGACAAGTCGGCGTCGATCGACATCTGCTTGCCGGGAATGGCATCCAGGGTAAAGCGGGCGCCGACTTCCGCGATGCGCGTGGCGCCCTTGGTGATGACGATGAAGTTGACCGTCACCAGGATCATGAACACGATCAGACCGATGACGAAGTCGCCGGACATCACAAGGCTCGAGAAGCCGGCGATGACGCCGCCGGCGGCCGTGTGCCCTTCATTTCCGTGAGAGAGGATGACGCGGGTCGTCGCGATGTTGAGCGACAGCCGGATCATCGTCGAAATGAGCAGAATGGTCGGGAAGGACGAGAAATCGAGGGGCCGCTGTATCCACAACGAAACCATGAGGATGAGAACGGAAAAGGCGATCGAGAAGGCCAGTCCCATGTCGATCAGGAATGGCGGAATCGGCAGGAACAGGATGCAGAGAATGCCCACGATGCCGAGGGCGAAGCCGACGTCGCGGCCGTTTGGACTCACCTTCGGAAGGGGGACTGCAGTGGGTTGTGCCATAACTCGTTCCGTCTCTTCATGAGAAGGCGGCCGAAGGCTGGACGCAGTCGGCCGTATTCACATGAAGGCTTAGGAGACGAAGCTTGCGCGAGGGTGGCAGAGCAGACGGAGCGCCCGCCTAGAAACCCGACTGCACGCGCGAGAAGACGAGATTCGAAAAGAGGGCGATCTGGCCGCCGACGAAAGGCGCGCTGATGCCGATCACGATGAGGATCGTGACGATCTTCGGAACGAAGGTGAGCGTCATTTCCTGAACCTGGGTGAGCGCCTGGATCAGGGCGATCACCACGCCGACGATCATCGCCGCGAGCACGGCGGGACCTGATGCCACAAGCACCGTCCACACCGCGGCCTGCATGATGTCCAGGGCGTCGGCCTCATTCATCGAGCGGAAATCCCTCTTCCTGGCGCGGGAATCACATCCCGCGCGTCCTCATGCAGAGGTATCAGCACCGTCCCCCGACGTCGAGGGCTTGCCGACCGTCACGCCGACCGTGATCGGGACTTCCTTCCCGTCGGTCGTGGTCGCAACCATCGTGTCGGCATAGACGCGGACCGACTCGATGATGCCGGTGATCTTGCCGTCGGCACTGGTGATCGTCTGGCCGATGTAGTTCGAGGCGGCATTCAGCGCATCACCGGTGATTAGCGTTTCCAGCTTGGCATTGGTCTGGATCGTCTGTTCGACCTGCGAGAAGGTGGCGAGCTGCGCGATCTGCTCCGTCGCATCCATCGGATCGGTCGGGTCCTGGTTCTGCATCTGCGCAATCAGCAGCTTCAGGAAGGAGTTGTAGTCGAGCGAGGCTGCAGCCGCGGCATCCGACGCCGACTTGTCGTTCGTCCCCGTGGTCTTGGTGGTCGACGCCGCATTGTTTGTGCCGGCCGCCGCGTTCACGCCGCTTACCGCCATGGTGCCATCTCCTTGCTAATCTGCTCCACCGTCGCCGGCGCGATCTCCTGGTTGTTGAGGATGCGATCCTCGATCGGATAGAGGCCACGGATCGCCTTCAGGGCATCGAAGGCACGGCCGGAGGTAACCATGCCGTCGACCCGCTTGAGTTCGGCCAGAACCTCGTCGTTCTGGAAGCAGGCGAGCAGCATGGTGATCGACTTGCGGAACATGGCCATCGATTGTTCGCGGCCCTCCGGGTTGATCAGCATCATCTGTGCGATGAAGTAGAGCTGCCGAAGCGGAGTGGTGGCGTCTTCCGGCTGCAGGACGTGATTTTCGAGCAGGAAGGTAACGTCGTTGAGGAACTCCAGCGCGACCTTGCGGTCGACACGCAGCACTGCGCCGTTGATGAAGATGCGTTCCCCGGATTTGAGAGAGATGCGCAGTGTACTTTTCATTTCAGTCCATCCCTGATGATGGTTGTCACGTCGATTACGCTCTGGAAATTGTTGGACTCGCGCTTCCTGATCCGATCACATTCCTTCAAGATCCAGATGGCTATGGAAATCAGGTTGGCGCGCAGCTCCGCTCCGAGCTCGTTCTCGGGCTGCTTCAAGTCCTCTATGAGGCGGATCCAGACCCGGCGGGTATAGAAGAGCGCCTCGATGGCATTGCGGGAATACTCTTCGTCATCGCGTGCCTTCTCGAGCAACTCGATCGATCGCGACAGCGCCTGCCGTTCACGGTCCTTGGCGTTCGAGACGTCATCTTCCATGATCTCGGCATATGTGAACTGATACATTCAACTGTCCTTCATAGTCATGGCTTCCCTTTGATCATCAAAGGTAGTTCACGAGACTCAACTGCTGGATCTTGGAGGTCAGGGTGTAGGATGCCTCTGCGAGCGACAGGAGATTGTTGACCCGCGTCGAGGCTTCGTATGCATCGACCTCCACCCGGTCCGCCTTTGTCGTATCGAGAATGTTGATCTGGATCTGAAGCGACGTATTGGCCTTTTTCACCCGACTCTGGGAAAGGCCAAGCTGCGTGCGCTGTTCGTTCAACCCGGCGGTAGCCTTGCTGATGTATGCGATTGCCTTGTCGGTGACGATCGAACGCACGCTTTCATCGAGGTTCTGGCCGAGCAGTTCTTTCGCAACCACGGCAGCGAGCGCGAAATAGCGCATCCCGTTCTCGTTGGCGCTGGTCGAGGTCTCTACGACTTCGCTCTGGCTGATGCGGCTCGTCATCACCGCATCCGCGGCGCTCGACCAGTCGGTCGTCCAGCCCGCTCCGGTATACATAGGCTCGATCACGTTGGTGATGAAGTCGTCCATCTCGGCGGCGGTCTTCGGCGCCGACCACGGATAGGCGGCATAGGCCGCATCGAAGGAGGCCTTCGCCGCCGAACCGGCGTCATACTCGGCGAGCGGCTGCACGTCGGTATTGACGCCCGAGAACAGGTACTCGCCGCTGAACGACGTGTTGGCCAGATTGGTGAAGTTCGACAACACGTTCGAAACAGTGTTGACGGCCACATCGATGGTGGTCGTCGTGCCGGACTGACCAAGCGCGATCAAGGCGTCCTGCATTTCCTGCGCGGAGGTCGCCATCTGGTTGAGCGCCTCCTGCGAAGCATCCAGACGCTGGGTGACGATCGCATTGGTGTCGATCATCGAGTGCAAACGCATGCTGTCGCGGGTCAGGTCGAGAACCCTGGACGTTTCGCTGCCGATGGAGGCTCCGACATCGGCATACATACCGGTCGTTACCTCTTGCTGCGCCTTGATGAGTTCGGCCTGCGCCTGACGGATCGTCAGGCGCATCGAAGTCTGGATGGAGAGGTTCGAAACGTTGCTCGTCGACATCAGATTATCCCGCCATGTCCAGGACCGCCTTCAGCATGGAATCGATGGTCGACACCAGCTTGGCAGAAGCCTTGTAGGATTGCTCGACATCCAGCAGCAGCGACAGTTCCTCGTCGAGGCTGACGCCGGTCTTGGACGAATAGACCTGGAACGCTCTTTCATAGAGAGCAGTCTTGTTGTCGGTTGCCGTCGTGGCGTTCGCCCGCATCTCTTCGAGCCAGCCGATGGAGTCCGTCGAGAAGGTCAGAAGACCGGACGACGTATCCAGTCCGGCCGAGGGATCGAACGGCCGCGACGTGCTGAGATTCTCGACATAGGTGAGCAGCAGGTCGGAGTAGCCACTCCCTCCTGTGGTGTTCTTGACGTAGGCCGCGCCATTGATGCCGCCGTCGCGCAGCAAGGTCGGATCGCCACCGGACGACGTCACGAGCGCGCTGTTGATGGTGATGGAGGCGGCAAGTCCGGGAACGACGGTGCCCGACGCAGGCACGGTGCCGGTCGGCCAGGTGAACAGGCCCGGCAGCGGATTGGCCCCGCCGGCATCGGTTTCCTGGAACGCTTCGATCAGGCCCCGCGCGACTTCGTCGAGCTGGTTCTGGAAGGTGGGCGCAACATCGTCGCGCAATTGCAGAAGCGCAGCGAGCGAGCCTTCCGCGCTGCTATTGCCGCCGACACCGGCCTCCACCGCAACGCCGTCGATGTAGACGGCATTGCCGGTGACAGTCGCCGAATAAGTATAGGTGCGACTGAAGGAGACAGAACGCGGAATCGTCTCGAAGAGGGTCGTCCCATCCGCCGTATAGAGGGCGATGTCGTTGTTTTCCCTCATGACAACGGAGACACCGACAATGCCGGATATTTCCTTCAGGATCGTCTCGCGCGCGTCGAGTGCGTTGTTCGGATCACTGCCGGTCGCGGTCGCCTGGACCACCGTATCGTTGGCCGTCTTGAAGTCGGCGAGCAGCCGGTTGAGCTCGGCGACCTGCGACTCGATCTCCGCATCGGCATCGGCACGCAGGTTCTGAACGGTTCCCGACACGCGGTTCAGCGAGTTCGCCACGTCGAGAGCGTCGGTTACAACGGTCTGGGCAAGGGCGAGCTGGCCCGGCGATGCCGCGAAGGCCTGGAGGCTGCTCTGCAGCGTCGACATGTAGGTCGAGGGAGCGAGTTCGTACTCGTTGCCCCCGAGGCTCGATTTCAGAGTCTCCAGACCGTCGAGAAGGGTGCTCTGCGCCTTCGACTGTGAGTTGGCGCTGACCGTCTGAAAGAGCAGCGCCAGCTGCTGATTGCGCTGCGTAACAACGGTGGAGGCACCGAAAATGGTATTGGTTACGACCGCCGAACGACGCACATAGTTTTCGTTGCCGTCATTGGCAATGTTCGTCGAAATAACGGAGGACTGATCCGCCATATTCCGGAACGCTGCCTTAGTCGTGTTGATTGCAGACGTGAGCGACATTGGCTAGCCGAACCTTACATTATCTCTTCAGGTTGACGAGGACGTCCATCAACTCGGAGCCGGTCTGGAACACCTTGGAGTTGGCCGTGTAGTTACGCTGCGATTCGATCATCGCGGTGAGTTCTTCGGCGACATCGACGTTGGAGTCCTCCAGCGCGCCCGACAGGATCGTGCCGAACCCGGCAGAACCCGCGTAACCCATGACGATCACGCCGGAGTCATTGCTCTGGGAATAGAGGTTCCCGGCGATGGGCGTCAGATTGTCCGGGCTCTGCACCGTCGCGAGCGCGACGCGGTAGCGAGGCGTAAGGTCGCCGTTGTCGTAAACTACCGAGACCACGCCCTTGTCATCGATTTCGTAGCCGACCACTTCACTCGCAGCGTTGCCGTTGATCTTTGCACCCGTTTCAACCGAGAAGGCGGCAGCGAGCTGCGTGGAACCGGAGATGTCGATCGCGATCGCGCCCATGTTGGCGCCGTCAACCGCAAACCCCAAGGTGGTCAACGATAGCGGAGACGTGAGCTTCCCATCGGCGTCGAAGTTGAGGGTCGTCGAGGGAACGACCGTGGTGACCGGCGGGCCTGCATAGCTCGCCTCGACCGTCCAGGTATTCGCCGCGGTCTTGGTGTAGGTGAATTCGAGCAGACGGCTGTTGCCCTGGCTGTCATAAGCCACCAGCGAGGTCGCCTTGCTGTAGCCCGCGGCTTCGCCGGACGGCAGGTTGACATTGAGCTGACCCTCCGTGGAGGCCGTCGCCGAGATCGAAGCCGAGGAAAGATTGACAGGCGTCAGGCCTTCGAAACCGTTGACGACGATTGTCGGATCCGAAGTCGAGGAATACTCGTAGCCCATCAGGGTGTAGCCGGCGGCATTGCGCAGCGTGCCGTCGTCCATCACCTCGAAGGAGCCAGCACGGGTCAGATATTCGACGCCGTCTCCGCCGCTGACGATGAAGAAGCCGTTGCCGTTGACCGCCAGATCGGTCGCCGAGGTCGTGTAGCTGAAGGTACCCTGATCCGAGATCGAGTAGCGGATATCGGTTTCGACGCCACCCGAGTTGTAGGCGCCGCCGGTTGCCGGCAGGATCATGGAGGAGAACTGGACCGAGGCCTTCTTATAGCCAACAGTGCTCGAGTTCGCGATATTCTCGGCGACCGTTCCGAGACGGTTGGCCTGGGCATTCATTCCGGACACGCCGGTTCGCATGGTACCGTAAAGGCTCATGAAACTTCCTCGTTTCTATCGTCGTTGGGAGAGTAGGAGGTGGGCCTTGCGTGAAGCTGTCTGGAACGCCGAAACCGATTGACCGAGATCATGGACGGTGAGCCGGGACACCGAAGACCCGGTCACCCGCTTAGCTCCAATCGATGCAGTAGCCGAGGAAACGCTTCGAATCGACCGGATCGAAGCCGAGCTTCTTGCGCAGTTTCTTGCGCAGCTTGCTGATGTGGCTCTCGACGACGTTCTCTTCGACTTCCTCGTCGAAGATGCCATAGATCGCGTTGAATATCTGCGACTTCGAAACGCGGCGCCCGCGATTGAGGACGAGGTATTCGAGGATGCGCCGCTCGCGCCGCGGCAGCGGGAATACTTCGCCGTCGATCTCGGGATCACGGCCATCGTTGAAGACCCGGATCGGACCGATCTCCGTGTAGTTGCTGATCGCCCGCAGCCGGCGCCGGATGGCCGCCGCCCGGGCGAGAATTTCCCGCGGATGCACGGGCTTGCGCACGACATCGTCGACGCCACAATCAAACAGTGCGAGCGTCGCCTCCAGCGAGGGCTGGTCGCTCACGGCGATAACCGGGGCCTGGGTGCGATCACGGATCGCCCGCGGCAGATCCATCGTCTGGTCCCCCTGCCCCAGGAGAAAGGCCTCCACCGCCGCGATGTCCCCGTCCGCAGCCGTATTCACCCATTCGCCGAATTCCGCCGGGTCAAACCCCGTCGATGGAATTCCTTCACGCCCGAAAAGGGAGGTGTATCCCTCCTTCACGAGCTCACGCTCATCAACCACTACGATCATTCGTCCGCCTCCGAATCAGTGTGGGTACTTCGATGCACTATGGGTACGAATCGGAGGAATCGGGGACAACTGCTTAATGTTAACGATAGATATTAATAGTTGATTAAGGATCGGGTGCTGATTTGAGCTACATCTAGTGGCTACGGACCGAAAGAGACACTAATCTCTCGTGGATAATTTCGACAATGGTTAACAAGGCTCTTGCCCGACATAATTCGCCAAAATCCGGCCACATTACCGCCAAATCCTGTGGATCGAATTGAAGCTCAACTTTTAGTTGTTTATACGTCGCAGAAGTTCCGCGCGTTTACGGTCCATTTTCCGTAGCCGGTGGCGACCAGATTGGCGATGACGCGACAGACGTAACGCTTCTGCGCGGGGTCGTTGTCGGGGCCGGCGTGATAGCGTGCGACCGCCATCGTCCAGGTGTCATGACGTCCATGCAGACGCAACAGAAATCGTGCCGCGTAATCGACATTCTGGCGAGGATCGAACATCGCTTCCACCGAGGAAAAATTCTCCAGATGGAAGTGTTGGTTGATCTGCATGCAGCCGACGTCGATGAGCTTGGCACCTTGCCGGCGCGCTTCCATGAAGGCATTGATCGCCTCGCTGCGACTGTCGAAAAACAGAGGCTTGCCCTCGACGTTCAGCGCGTAGGGCTGCAGCGAGCCACGGCGCCCCGTCTCCGTCAGACCGACCGAGTAAAGGATGCCTTCCGGGATGGCGTAGCGGGCCGCAGCCTGCTGGATCTCGCGTTCGCAGGCACCCGACGAAGCGCGGCTCTCAGAGGTAAACGTGGTCAGGACGAGCGCCGCCAGGGACGGCACCGCCACTATTGCCAGCCGTTTCAGCCAGGCCTGCCTCATTTCCGATCCTTCCTCTGCCATCATCGTCACCGCGCGTGCTGCCGAACGCCTCCTGCCGTGCACCACCTCCGGCGCTCTGTCCGCCGCCCTGCTGTGCCTGCTGGCCACCCTGCTGCCACTGCGGAGCACCCTGACCACCGTCACCACCTGCTGTCCGTTCAGCCGAAGGAGCGATGCTGACGTGGACGTGGTCGATCGTCAGCCCCTGTGCCCGCAGCGCCTTCAGGATGTCACCCTGGTCGTCGCTGAGCTGGCGGAGGGCGGCATGGCTCTCCACGGTGAGGTGAACCGTCAGTTCATCACCCTTGAGGCGCAAGTTCGCCGTCACACTTCCGAGCTCGATAGGCGTCATCTGGATCTTCAGCGTGTGAACCGCCTTCGCGCCACCTGCTGCGGCCGCGGCGTTCGCAAGTTCTGCGGCAGGCTGCATAGCCTGCAGCCACTCTCCGTCACCGGCGAGCGTCGCGGCGATATTGGCCGCATTGGAGGTCGAGGCGGGAGCAAGATAGCGGCGAGCGTCCAATACCGCGACCGTCTGTGCACCGTCGGCCGCTGCCGTGCCGGCCTCGTAGGCGGCCGCGTCCCCGGACTCGCTCACCCGCATCGTCAGCGACTGCCCCTTTCCGTCGGGGCGCGCGAAGCGGAACGTGCGATCCGCGTCGGACTCGGATGGAGCGACAGCCTCCATGGGCTGTCCGTCGAGAGAAGTGTCGCGGATCGCCTGACCCGCCGAGGCGGGTCTCGTATCGAAGACAGGGATCATCGTGTCCTTGCCTCCGGCGGATCGATCCGATCGCTCCTTCTCCGCTCCTGCCAGTTCCGCATCCACCGGAATGCCTGGTGCCGTGCCGTTGAGCAGGGATAGCACTTCGCCGACATCCGTGGCCGGGACATCAACGGCGTTCTCGACCGCCTGATCGGTCTCGGCGTCGGCGACCTCCCGTCCGATCGCAGATCGAGCCCCCCGTGCCACCGGCTTGTCGGCTTCCGCGCCGCGACGTCCCGTCACCTCTCCGCGCCCCGAAGGCATCTCATGCGAGGTTTTCGCTACCCCGGATGTTGTCTTCACAATCCCGGATGTTCGCGCCAGTAAAGCCGCGCTCGCGTCCTTGCCGTCGTAGTCCCGGGCCTTCGCCGGCGTCCGTGCGTCCGCGTCCTCCGGGACTTCTTCCTCTATGGCAGGTGTGTCGCCATCGGGACGACTCCGCAAGTTCCTTGCCGAAATATCGATCCTCGGTGCCGGACGCTCATCATCGACCGGTGCCTTGTCGCTTCGTCGTTCGGCGCCCTCCAGCGCCTCCGAGAAGCCGCCATCGGCCGATCGAGTGGAAGCAGTCGTACTGCCTGCCCTGCCCATAGCATCAGGCAAGGGGCTCGTTCCTGTGACACCGATATCGATCATTTCACTGCGCCTCTTCTTGTAACAGGCTGTCAATTTCCTGAAGTCTGGAACGCCCGGATGAGACGAAATCCCGGAACTGCGGATCCATGGCGATCTCATCAGCCTTCGTCGTGGCGGGAGCTGTCTTCTTGGCGACGGTTTCGGATGCAGGCACCTCGCCCGGAAACTGCAGAGGCTCTCCCTGCTCCGGCGTGGCCATGGCTTCGACTGCCGTCGCTGGAGCATCGGCAGGCTGCGGGGACGAGCCTTCCTGTACCGGCTGGCTCAGGATTTCGCGTGCAACCGCCTCGGCAGCGGCGCGCAAGGCCCGATCTGCCGGCGAGAGATCCTTTTCCGGTATACTGGCGAGAGCGTCGACGGCCGAAAGGATGCCGGAGGTTGGAACCTCGGCAAGACCTCCGTACAGGCGGGCCAGCGTGTCGGCACCTTCCGCCGTGCCGGAAAGCGCCTTGGCACGCTCGGCGGCCAGACCTGCGAGCTGGTTCTTGCCGCGAACCGCCGCAGCCCTCGCAATCCTCAGGTAGATCTCGCGCGCCCGATCCTTGTCCATGTATCCGAGCGTCGCGCTCACGTCGTCGGCGTTGAGGAGCTCATACCGCTCGACGACGAGCCGCACGAACAGATCGGCGAACTGGCTGGCATAGGGAGAATGGAGAAAGCGACGCGCGTAGCGGTTCGCGTAGGTCGCCGCCTTGGGAACGTCACCGGCCTCGATGGCGATGGCGACCGAACGACGAAGCGCCGCCTCCTCCACAATCGTACCAGGCGCAGTCAACCGCGCCCAGTCATAGAACTTCAGGGCACCCTTGGGATTGGTCGAAATCATCACATTGCCGGCGACAAGGGCAAGATAGGGAACGATCTTGCTGTCTTTGTACTCCCACACAAGTTCACCGAGGGATTTGGCGATCAGTGTCCCCTTCCCCGCGAGATACTTGCGCAGTGCATCGGTGACGCGATTGTCGAAGTTGCCGTCGACGTCCCTCGCCACGAGATATTCCAGCGTCTGTGGATTGCCGCCACTCATGGCGTAGATCAGGGCCGCATCGACATTGTCGGTGCTCTCGAAAACGGAAGCGTCGGCCTGTCGCAGGCGCTTGTCGATGGTCTCGAGCATGAAGCGCTGCATCTCACCTGCCGAATGGTCTCCGAGTACCACCGAATCCTGCACGAACTGCAGCGAACGCAGCATCTTGTAGGGCGCGATCGTCTCCAGGTCCTCCGAACGCACCTGCCCCGGGCCCGAAAGACCCAGGACGGCGAGTGCAGAACCAAAAAGGAAGCGCCTCAGACTTGCCATCCGACTATCCCTGGCCCGCTTGAATCAGGATCTCGATGCGACGGTTGGCATCGGCGAGCGGATCGTCCGGCACCTGAAGGCGCCGGTCGGCGAACCCCGATACCTGCTGGACCCGCCCTTCCGGAAGACCGCCGCGCAGCAGCATATAGTAGGCGCTGTGAGCGCGCGCCATCGAGAGCCGCCAGTTGTCGTTGTCCGTTCCCTTGAACTGACGACCGTCGGTGTGGCCGCGAATGACGATCGAGCCGGGTCGCTGCTGCAGAAGCTTGCCGATCTTCTCCATGGCAACGACCATCTCCTTGCGCGGGACGGCGGAGCCGACATTGAACATGGGCGCGTCGAGCTGGTCCGAGATCGTCACCAGCAAGCCACCTTCGGACGGTTTGACGACGAGGCCCTCGGCAAGCTTGCCGCTCGCGCCGCCGATGGCCTTCTCGATCTCATCTCTGAGCTCGGTTGCCGCCTTCTCCGGAGCGGGGTCGGCCTTCGCGTCCGCCTTCTTGCTTTCTCCCTCGGCAGGTATCGCCTCCTTCGTCGCAGTCTCCGGCCGTGTCTCCTTGGGGTCGAGAGCCGCAATCTGGTCCTTGGCCGGGTCTCGCGGTGGCTCCGCCGCCTGCGCGGTGTCCGACGCCGGCTGGCCGTCCTGCCTGGCCGCCTGGACCTGCTGGCTCCAGAAGTCCGGATCGAAGGGATCGCGATAGGCTTCCCCGCCGGAAGCGCCGGTCGAGGGACCGGAATCGCTTGCACCACCCTCGCCCTTGGCGCTGACATTCGCCTGCTGGCCGACCTCCTGGGCGATCTCGGCCAGCACCGAATAGGGATTCTCGAAGAAATCGGCCTCGGAATAGTTCTGCTGGTCGCCCGCTGTCGCCGTCTGGTCCTCGCCGGTCGCCGCCGCGGCACCCACGGTGTTCTGCTGGTCCTCGACCTGCGAGCGTTCCTTCTTCTTTTCCCCGTCCGCCTGGTCCACGGGCTTCTTCACGCCTTTTTCGGTCGGCTTCTCATCGGCGAGCTTGATCGGATTGAAATAGCTCGCGACGGAGGCCTTGGTCTCCTCGTTGGCGGCATTGACGAGCCACATCACGAGAAAGAACGCCATCATCGCGGTCATGAAGTCGGCATAGGCGATCTTCCACGCACCGCCGTGATGGCCGTCGTGGTCACCGCCACCGTGGCGCTTGATGATCACGACCTCATTCTTGCCGTGGTGATGGTTTTCGCTATCACTCATCCCAGCACTTTCTTCAGGCTAGCCGTCCAGGCCGATATACGCGTAACCAGCGCGGTGCCGCCGACATCGGCAGTGAGATCGAGATCCTCCGCCTCGACATGGTGCAGCAATTGCGCATTCTCTCCGAGCGCCTCCTTCAGCATCTCGAAGAGGGCAGCCGGGCCGCTGACAACGATCGCGCCTGCCTCTCCGGAGAGAATCGCGGTCGACAGCTGTTCGGCGAGATCCTTTACCGCGTTCGCCACCACCTGTTCGGAGAGGAAGGGAGCGACGGCCACCGCCGCCTGCTCGCTGACGGCGAGGGCGATCTGCCCCGCCGTGCGATTCAGGCCATCCGCAAGCATTCTGGCAATCTCTGCTTCGAACTTCTGGCGCACGGCGTCCAGGGCACGAGCGTGCTCCTCGACGAGCGCCTGACGCTCGGTGTCAAGCTTCTCGCGCAAGTCCTGCCCTGCGGCCTCGTAGCCCTCCGCATAGGCCGCGCGACGCTCGGCGTCGAGATCGATCGGCTCCGGTATCGGGGCCGCGAAATCGATATCGAAGGCCGGCTCCTGTTCCGGAAAGGCCATTCCCTGCGCACCCGGCGCACCGGCAGCGGGCTGGGAGAAGTCCTTGAGGTAGCGGGCTAGCGGCAGGCTCATGCGCGGCACGCTCCGGCAGCTCGCCCCGACGGGCCTGTTCCCGTCATGCCCCGCCCAGCGAACAAACTCTGACTGCGTTTCATCCTGACTTCCACCGCGGTTTCCGCTGCCGGGCCGCCGACCAATCCCTTGCAGGCAGAGGCTCCCGGAGTTTGACGTATTCGCCTCGACGCTAAGCATCCAAACTTGTGCGAGGATGAATGGCCCGAGGTCCATCCGTGCGCCGGGACCCTGCGTCCGACCGCAACGCGTTCAACGAGAGCAAAGCGCGCTCACTTGAAGAGAGTCAGGATGTTCTGCGCATTGGTGTTGGCGATCGAAAGCGCCTGAATGCCGAGCTGCTGCTGCGTCTGCAGTGCCTTGAGCCGCGTCGACTCCTCATTCATGTCGGCATCGACCAGGCGCCCCACACCCTTGTCGATCACGTCCATCAGGTTGGAGACGAACTGTTCCTGCATGTCGATGCGTTTGGTGATCGCACCGAGGGTGGAGGCGGAATTCGTCAGCTGCTCGAGCAGGTCCGAGACGACGCTGATCATGTCGTCCATGACCGCATCCGTGGTGGTCCCGTCGATCTTGATTTCCGTGCCGGTGGCGGGCGACGTCGAGCCGACGTCGAGGAGAAAGTAGTTGCGCGCGACCCCGCTCGGGCTCGCCGTCAATAGATCGGCGTCGACATCCCTGGTCAGGATGCCGCGCGCCGCGTCGACGGTATCGACCAGCACCGACTGACTGGTGTCGAAGTCAAGCGTGGTCACCTGAACCGTGCCGTCCGCCGCGCGGACGAAGGACGAGACAACCTGCTTGGTGCCGGGTGCCGTGGGATCGGTATTGTAGAGCCAGTTCTGGCCGGAGAAGGACGCGGACTGGGTGGTGGAGACGAGCTGGTTCTTGAGCTCGGTCATCTCGGCGTTGATCTTGGCCTTGTCGACGCCGGGCTCCCTGGCCGCGACGAGCTTCGCCTTGATCTCGCTCAGTACGTTGATGACGTTGTCGAGCGCCGTGTAGGCCGTATCCACCGTCGCCGCGCCGAGTCCGAGCGCGTCCGACACTGTCGAGAGCGAGGAATTGTCCGACCGCATCGTCGTGGCGATGGACCAGTAGGCGGCATTGTCGGCAGCCGTTTCCACGCGATAACCGGAGGACACACGGCGCTGCGTGGTCTCCATGTTGTTGTCGATCGCGCGGAGAGTCTGAAGTGCCGCCATGGCAGCAGCATTGGTCAGAATACTGGTCATCGAGGGTGCCCTGTTCGCATCATGGGACATCCGGCGCCAAGCCGGCGGCGACAGGCGGGCATCATGCTGGCGGCACCTGACCTGGGGCCGCCCCGTCACCTGTTAACAAATCGTTAACGGGGACATTTAACAAAGACTTAACATGATTAGCAAGGGTTGTAGAGCCGAAGGACCGCGAAAACGAAAAGGCGGCAAGCCTCGCGCAAGGTAACAACGCAAAAGGCCGCGCCCCGAGGGGCGCGGCCGGTCCGTTCGACTGATCCTTTCCGCGATTAGCGGAAGAGGGTCAGGATGTTCTGCGACGAGGAGTTGGCGATCGACAGCGACTGGACGGCGAGCTGCTGCTGGGTCTGCAGTGCCTTCAGGCGGGTCGATTCCTCGTTCAGGTCAGCGTCGACGAGACGGCCGACACCCTTGTCGATGGAGTCCGTCAGGCTGGCGACGAATTCCTGCTGCATGTCGATCCGCATGCTGATCGAGCCGAGCGAAGCTGCGGCGCTGGTCATCGAGGTCAGTGCATCGTCGACCATCTGGATCAGCTTGTCGAGCTGGCCGGCCGTCGTGCTCGCACCGATCGTCAGGTCG
>NZ_QPIX01000003.1:0-225582 GCF_003337715.1 Ciceribacter lividus | reverse complement strand
CCCGAGAAGGAGGCGGCTTCCGCGATCGAGGTCAGCTGATCCTGGAGCTGGGTGATTTCTTCCTGGATCTTGGTCTTGTCGACGCCGTCTTCGGTGGCGGCAACGAGCTTGGCCTTGATTTCCTTGACGACGTCGATCGCCGAGTTCATGCCGGAATAGGCCGTGTCGACCTTGGCGGCGCCGAGACCGAGAGCGTCCTGAACCGCCGACAGGGCCATGTTGTCGGAACGCATGGTGGTCGCAATCGACCAGTAGGCGGCGTTATCCGCAGCAGAACCGACGCGAAGACCCGAGGAAATGCGGGACTGGGTGTCGTCCAGGCTGGCGGAGATGGAACGGAGGGTGGACAGCGCAGCCATTGCACTGCCGTTGGTAAGAATACTGCTCATAGAGGTGTCCCCTTGGAAACTCGATACGTTGGAGGGACATGCCGGATTACCTACCGGCAGAGGCGGACGACGTCATGTCAATTAATCTTCGTTTGAATTAATCCGTCTCTGGAGCAGCATCAAACAGCACGGATTTTAACGTCGTCTGAACCGGACTGGTTAAGAAACCGTTATACGGCACTTTTCCGCCGCCTGGCGGCATATTTCGTACAACGTGTTGTAATGTAATTATTATTTCTGCCGTCCGACCTTCAAGCCAAAGCGTATCGGTTAACCCCGGCTCTATCGCGATGCAGCACCGTATGCCGCCGCCGCGACAAGAACGATCAGGAAAACGACCGGACGAGGCTGCCCACAAGGAGATTCCAGCCGTCGATCAGAACGAAAAAGAGAATCTTGAACGGCAGTGAAATCGAGGTCGGCGGCAGCATCATCATGCCCATGGCCATCGTGATCGTGGCAACGATCATGTCGATGACGAGGAACGGCAGCACGATCAGGAAGCCGATCTCGAAACCCCGCCGGATCTCCGACAGCATGAAGGCGGGAACGAGAACGCGGTAATCCACCTTGTCGCCGGTGATCGCCGTCTGGCCACGTTCGTTGGCGATGTCGACGAAAAGCTTCAGATCCTTGTCGCGCGTGTTCGCGGCCATGAACGTGCGAAACGGTTCGGCAATGCGCTGGACGGCCTCGGCCTCGGTCACCTGGTTATCCAGCAGCGGCTGGACGCCATCCCGCCAGGAACGGTCCATCGTCGGTGCCATGACGTAGAAGGTCATGAACAGCGCCATGCTTGTCAGGATCATGTTGGAGGGGGTCGTCGCGAGCCCCATTCCAGAGCGCAGGATCGAGAAGGCGATCACGAAGCGGGGAAAGCTGGTGACCATGATCAGGATGCCGGGAGCGACGGACAGAACCGTCAGCAACCCGAAGGTGCGGATGATCCACGCCGCGACCGAACCATCGATCGGCGCGTTCAGCAGATTGGTCGGAAGCTGCTGCGCGTGCGCGAGCTCCGGCACCGTCGTCATGACGGCGAGCAAGATGAGGTATCGAATCATTCGATCACGAAGGTCCTGAACATTACCTTCGATACCCGCCCTTCCGAGCGAAGGTCAACACGCTCCTCGATGTCGTCCCGCAGATACTGAAAGCCTCGCGGGCCTTCCACCTGCTGCAGAGACACGGTGCGCATGTAGGCAAGGATGTCCTGGTGGATCTGTTCGGCGAGCGCTGCGTCGGGGGCGCCCTTGAACATGAGAGCGACTTCGAGACGAATCCAGCTCTCGGAGGGATAAGCGAGGTTCGTGGTGATCGGCTCGAGCTGAACGACACCGTTCGCCTCCGTCGCGATACGGGCGAGGCCTTCTTCCGCCTTGCCGCCGTGGGCACCCGCCTTCGCCTCCTCCGTCGCCGCCGCGGACTCCTGGGAAGCCTTGATGTCGGGCGCGATCATGGTGCCGACCAGCCAACCGCCGCCGCCGCCCGCCACCGTGAGCAGCGCGATCGCCGCAATCATCAGCATGAGCGGCGACTTCTTCTTTGCTTCGGCTTCTTCCGCTTCTTCCATGATCCCCGCACCCGCTTCGGTTCGTTGGCCCATCACCGTCAGATCGGCGAGAACAGATCGACGACCTGCTGGCCGACGGGCGGCTGCTGTACCTCCGTCAGACGACCACGTCCGCCATAGGAGATCCGGGCCTCGGCGATGCGGTCGTAGGAAATGGTGTTGTCCGCATCAACATCCTGCGGTCGAACGATGCCCGCGACGTTCAGGATACGGATCTCATGGTTAACGCGCACCTCTTGTGAGCCGCTGATCAACAGGTTTCCGTTCTCGAGAATCCCGGTGACGACCGCGGCGACGAGAAGCGTCAGCTTCTCCGATCGCGCCGTCGAGCCCTTGCCCGCCGTACTGGTATCAGAACCGGACGACAGATCGCCGGTGGTCACCGGCGGCGTCCAGCCGAAGAGGTCGGCCTGGGTCGCCCACTTCATTCCGCTCGAGTTCGTGCGGCTGCGATCCGTCTCGTTCTTGAACGAAGCCCGGTCGTTGATCTGAATGTTCACCGTCAGGATGTCGCCGACGTTGATCGCGCGCGAATCCTTGAAGAGTGCAGCCTGGGAGTCGCTCCAGAGCGAATAGCCGCTGGCCACCTGACGCGGTTGTTTCGGATAGAGCGCCATCTGTGGCGTCTGGCTGTAGCGCAGGCCACTGCCGATCGGGCTCATCGACGGCGCGTTGCCGATCTCTTTCAATGTCTGGCTCTGGCAACCGGCCAGGAACAAGACAGCCAGGACGGCAGGAAAACGCTTCGTCATGAGGGGTCCCTCGAGGTGGTAGGATCGGCGGCGCTCGACATCACTCCCGCAACGATGGCGGCCTTCTCGGCATTCATCTCGCTCAGGATCTGGCTCGACTGACGCGCCGGCAGCTTCATGACGATGGCCGCTGCCAGAACGGGGTCGATCTTTTCGAGCTGAGGAGCGGCTGCGTCCGCCTTCATGTTCTTGTAGATTTCGACGAGATTGACCTCGGCCTGCTGCATGAAATCATTGCGGCGCTTCAGCCAGTCTTCGTATTCGGCCTTACGCTGTTCAAGTACGCCGATGCGCTGGTCGACCTCTGCCTGCAGCTTTTCGAGTTCCTGCTTCTGCAGCAGATAGCGCTGATCGCGCGCCGGATCGGCGATGCTGGTGCAGAACTGCTGAATTTCCTGCTGCGTCGCTCCGCCGGCCGGCGGGGCAAGCGCAGCAACGTCCTCTGCAACAGCTGTGCCCACGGGAACGGCAGCCAGGAACGTCGCAAGGGTGGCGGTTCCGGCGAGCGAGAAACGGATTTTGCAGTCGATTCGATCCATCATTGCAGGACGAGCTCCGCCTGAAGTGCGCCGGCCGACTTGATCCCCTGGAGGATCGCGATGATGCCGTCGGGCTTGACACCGATATTGTTCAGTCCGCTGACGAGGGTTCGCAGGTCCGGTCCGTCGACGATGGCGATCGGGCCGCCGTCCTTTTGGGCGAGGATGTCCGTTTGCGGTTGCACCGCCGTTTTGCCGTTCGAGAACGGCAGCGGCTGTATGATCTGCGGTGTCTCCGTAACCTGGACGGTGAGCGTCCCGTAGCTTACGGCCACCTTCGAAACACGGACCTCGGCGCCGATCACGATGGTGCCGGTGCGTTCATTGATGACGACCTTGGCCGGTGAATCCGTTTCGACGACGAGATTTTCGATCTCTGCCATCAACCGGGCAAGATCGGCCTGACGCGGCTTCTGGACGACGACTTCCTGGGAATCGCGCGCTTCTGCGATGGGTCCACCGTAGCGCGATCCCGCGTAGGCGTTCACCGTCTCGGAAATCCGGATCGCGGTGGTGAAGTCGGGATTTCTCAGCTGCAGGACGAGATTGACAGAGTCCTTGAACTTCGACGGAAGCTCACGCTCGATGATCGCGCCATTCGGCACGCGGCCCGACGTCGTGACACCCTCGGTGACGCTCGCCGCCTGGCCTTGAGCATTGAAGCCGGAGACGATCACAGAGCCTTGCGAGACGGCATAGATCTGACCGTCGGCACCGGTGAGCGAGGTCATCACCAGCGTACCGCCGCGCAGGGAGGAGGCATCGCCGAGCGAACTTACCGTCGCATCGATCCGGCTGCCTGGGCTCGCGAAGGGCGGGAGCGTGGCCGTCACCATGACCGCGGCGATGTTCTTGGCGTTCGACTGGCCGCCCTGCGTCGAGATTCCGAGGTTCTGCAGCATCGCCCGCAGGGACTGCTCGGTGAAGGGTGAGGAGCGCAGGCTGTCGCCGGTTCCCTGGAGGCCGACCACGAGGCCGTAGCCGATCAGCTGGTTGTCACGTCCCGACTGCAGCGACGCGATGTCCTTGATGCGCGACGCCGTGGCAGCACTCGCGCCGGAGGCGCAGGCCAGGCCGAGAAACAGGCTGAGCAGGGCCAGCGCGCCTTTCCGTAGCAAACTCATTTCGCCATCACCTGTACCGTACCATCCGCCATCACCGTGCCGCTGACGATTGCACCGGAATCGATGTTGCGAACCTTGATGACGTCGCCGACACCGGCATCTGTCAGGGGTGTTCCGGATGCAGAGATCACCAGATTGCCGATCGCGAACGTCAGACGGACGCTGCTGCCGCGCTTGATCGCGTAAGCCTCCCGCAGTCCGGACAAGGGGATCGTCCGGCCCTGCAGCAGGGTTCGCTTCGTGACCATGCCGACCACCTGGCCGACCGAACTCGCATAGCCGCCGGCCAGATTGGGATTCGTGACCCTCACTTCCTCGACCTGCGAAGCGGAGATTGTCTCGCCGGGATAGATCGTCTGCATCGGCACGACAGCGTAGCCGTCCTTCGCCGCGGCCGGCAGGGTCTGGCCGAATACGAAGGATGCGACGACCGCAAACGGGGTCATCGCTCTTGCGTATCTGGTGATCCGGCGAAACCTCATGTTTGCCTGCCTCCTGCCTACTTCAGGTTCTTGCTGACGATCTGTGCCATCTCGTCGGCGGTCTGGATGACCTTCGAGTTCATCTCGTAGGCTCGCTGGGCGGAGATCATGTCGGTGATCTCCCTGACCGAATCGACGTTCGACGATTCCAGGTAGCCTTGCTTCAGATAGGCAAAGCCCGGGTCTTCGGGCGCACCGACGATCGGTTCGCCGGAGGCCGCGGTCTGCGCGAAGAGGTTGTCGCCGAGCGGTTTCAGGCCGGCTTCATTGACGAAGTTGGCAATCGTGAGCTGCCCGAGTTCGGTGAAGTCGTTGCTGTTGCCGATACGCGCGGAAACCGTGCCGGTACGGCTGATGACCACTTCACTTGCGTTTTCCGGAACGGTGATCGCCGGCGATACGGCATAGCCGTCGATGGTCACCAGCTGGCCATCGGCATTGGTGTTGAACGCTCCCGACCGGCTGTAGAGGATCGTGCCGTCTGGCGCCTCGATCTGGAACCAGCCGCGGCCGACCAGCGCGACGTCGAGATCGTTCGAGGTCTGGGCGAGCTCGCCCTGGGTATGGATGTTGCGAACCGCGGCAGTCTGCACGCCGAGACCGATATTGGCACCCTCCGGCACGATCGCCTGGTTGGCGCGGTTGGCTACGCCCTGGGTGCGCTCCGTCTGATACAGAAGGTCGGCGAACTCGGCCCGGGCCCGCTTGTAGCCGGTCGTATTGATGTTGGCGATGTTGTTGGCGATGACCTCGAGATTGGTCTGCTGTGCATCCATGCCGGTGGCCGCGATGGCAAGCGCTCTCATGTGTCCGTCCTTGATCCGCTAGATCTGCATCTTGGTGATTTCGAGATAGGCCGTGACGATCTTGTCGCGCAGCGCGATCGCAGTCTGCAGCGACTGTTCCGCGGCGAGCACGGCGTCGACGACCTCGCGGGTGTTGGCCGTACCCTTGATGCCCTCGAAGGAGGTGACTTCCGCCTGCTTCAGATTGTTGACGGCATCGGTGGCCAAGCTGCCCAGCACACCGGCAAAACTCAGACCGGTTGCGGCACCCGGGGTGACGCCATCAGACGGTCCCACGGAGGTGGAGGCGGACTCACCGGCGAAAAATCCGAGTCCGGAGGAACGGGAAAGCGAAGTTACGTCTTCAGTCTTCTCAATCATTGCGAAGCTTTCAGCAGGTTGATGGTCGAGGAGATCAGGTCACGCGTCTGCTTGACCGTCTGCAGATTCGCCTCGTAGGTGCGGTTGGCCTCGCGCATGTCGGCCATTTCGATCAGGACATTGACATTCGGCATCTTGACGTAGCCGCGCTCGTCCGCAGCGGGATTGCCGGGATCGAACTCCCGGATGAAATCGGAATCGTCCTCGCCAAGTCTCTTCACCGCCACGAGATCGGCACCGCTCACCTTGTCTAGCTCGGCCCCGAAAGTGACTGTCTTGCGCCGGTAAGGCTCCGCACCGGGCGTATCGCCGGTCGAGCGTGCGTTTGCGATGTTTTCCGAGACGACACGCAGGCGGGTGGACTGGGCTTCCAGCCCACTGCCGGCGATCTTGAGGGCGGCTGACAGCGGATCCATGGCTTACCTCTTAACAGTCATCAGCATCATGCGATGAAAGGATGTGACGAGAGCCGTGTTGAGCTGATGCTGGCGACCGATTTCGCCCGCCTTGGTCAATTCGTCAGCCAGCGCGACGCTGTTGCCGGACTCGAGAACGCCGATCTCCTGGTTGAGGGCGGCTTCACGGACCTCCACGTCGTCACCGTACTCGCTCGCGGCGAGATGACCGGGATTGGTCCTCGCCATGCGTGGCACCGTCTCGTCCAGCACCGCGCTGAAGGGGGTAACCTCCCTGGCGCGATAGTCGGGGGTGTTGGCATTGGCGATGTTGCTGGCAACGACCTCCTGGCGAATGGAAAGCCATTCGGCTTGCCTGGAGGCCAAAGCGAACAACTGGATAGGCTGCATAGGCTTCACTCCGTCATTTTCTGGATGTGAACCTACGCACGTAATCTTGCGTGGGACTTACGGGTAGACGAACGTCAATCGGGCTCGTAGACGGCGCCCGTGGAGCTGACGATGACCCACTTGCCGTCGCGCTGTTCCAGCGTTGCGACGCGACTGTTGTCGGGGAGAATCGAACCGACCCGCACGATATACATGCCGGAATTATCCTCGATCAGCGCCCGGCCGTTGGCGACGTGCAGAAGGCGGAAGCCACTCTTGCCCGGGAACGGTTGCTGCTCCTTCAGTTCCTTTCCGGCCGCGTTTTCCTTGCCGATCTTGGAGACCGTCGCCGTCACCAGCGGGTCGGTCTTCGGCCAGTTGAGCTTCGGTCCGTTGTCGTCCTTGTCGACCATCGCGAGGGGCGAGACACTGAAGACGTTGCGACCAGGCGTTTCCGGCAGGTCGCGCGTATGATCCATTTCCGCGACGCGGATACCGAACTTCTCTTCGTTGAAGAAGACGTACCAAGGGAAGAATGCGGCCGCGCAGGCGAGGGCGACCCCCGTCACGGCGAGAACGCGGTCGGTGGTCGACATCGCGCGCGAAGCCTGCGGCTTCGGGGACACTGTCCGTTCGTCGGTATCGAAGTCGGTCACGACTATCCCCTCATTTTTCCGATGGCGGCCGGCGCCGACTGCATCGCCGCCTGCTTCAAGGCGTTGGCAAGATCGGCGTAGGCATCCATTGCCGGCCTGTCGGCGGGCGTCTGTTTCAGAACCTCGTAGATCACCGGCACCTGCTTGATCGCCATGTCGAGATCAGGATCGCTGCCGGCGCGATACCCCCCGATCAGACGCAGGTCGCGGGTTTCCTCGAAGCGGTGGATGAGCGTCTTCAGGCGGGAGACCAGTTTCTCCTGATCGTCGCTCCAGGCCTTGCGCGCAAGGCGCGAGATCGAGGCGAGCGGATTGATCGGCGGATAGCGCCCCTCTTCCGCCAGCGAGCGGTCGAGCACGATATGGCCGTCGAGAATGCCGCGCGTCGAATCGGCGATCGGGTCGTTGTGATTGTCACCGTCGACAAGAATCGAAATGATGGCGGTGATCGTTCCCGAACCCTCGGTGCCGGGACCTGCCCGTTCCAGGAGGCGCGGCAACTCGGTAAACACCGAGGCGGGGTAGCCGCGCGCAACAGGCGGCTCGCCGGCGGCCATCGCCACCTCGCGGATCGCATGGGCGAAGCGGGTAACGCTGTCGACGATGAAGAGTACGTTTTCACCGCGGTCGCGGAAGTGTTCGGCGATCGTCATGGCCGCGAGCGGTGCCATCTTGCGCAGCATCGGGCTCTCGTCGCTGGTGGCGATGACCGCCACCGACTTCTTCATGTTCGGACCAAGCGTATCCTCGATGAACTCACGCACCTCGCGTCCACGTTCACCGACGAGCGCGATCACGACCTTGTCGAAGGCGTCGGCCCGGGCGAGCATCGACAGAAGCGTCGACTTGCCCACGCCAGACCCGGCAAAGATGCCGAGGCGCTGGCCGAAGCACAGGGGTGAGAAGATGTCGATCGCCCGGACGCCGGTGCGAAACCCCTGCTCCACGCGCCGCCGTGCCATGGATGACGGCGCGCTGTTGGAGACCGGACGGCGCAGCAGGCCGGGCGTGAGCGGCCCGCGTCCGTCGATCGGCTCGCCGAGCGCGTTGATCGTGCGACCGCACCAGCTGTCGTCGGGAGCAATTCTGAAGGCGCCCTTGCGAATGACGAGATCATGGATGCCGATCGGCTCGCCCGGTTCGATCGGGCAGACATAGGCGACGTCAGGCTCCACCCGCACCACCTCTCCGAGGTGGATTCCGGTCGGGCTGCGATGGGCGACGAATTCACCGAGCCTCACGTGCCGCGAAAGTCCCGCCACCGTGTAATGGCCGGCGGCGATCGTACGCACACGGCCTCCGTGGGTCACCGAGAACGCGGGATCTGCATAGCGCGCCGCCAGGCCTGCGAGCTGGGTCAGCTTGCCGGAAAGGGCGAATTCAGCGGAGACGGGTTCAGACATGGCTCAGCGACCTCAGCTCGATCCGCCGAGCGTCTTGATCGCATCGTTCAGCGAGCTCTCGCTGTCGCGCATCAGCGAACTGACGCTCTCGAACGCACGATTGACCTGGATGAGCTGGGTAATTTCGCTGATGCCGTTGACGTTGGAATTTTCGAGGTAACCCTGCACCACGGAGATCTGGCTGTTGTCGACGACGGGTTGCGGCTGGTCGACCGTGGTGATGCCGCTGTTCTCATAGCGCACGAACCCCTTGGTGACATCGGCGGAAAAAACGCCGAGGACGGCGACCTGGCGGCCATCCTGGAGAATTTTTCCGTCCTGCCCGACCGTCGGCGGACCGCCGGCACGATTGAGCTGGATCGGTGCGCCGCCGGCATCGAGAACCGGATAACCGCGCAAGGATATGAGTTCCCCCGTCTCCTTGATGGTAAACCGCCCGTCGCGGGTCAGGACCTGCCCTGCCGGCGTGTCGATCGCAAACCAGGCATCGCCCTTGATCGCGAAGTCCAGCTCGTTGCCTGTGTGCTGCAATTCGCCGGCTCGCGTCGAGAGATAGTCGTTACCCTGCGAGACGAAGGCAATCTTGGCATTGAGATCGTTATGGGTCCGGCTGAGGACCTCGTCGAATTTGACCTCGGTGCCGCGGAAGCCGACGGTGTTCACATTGGCAATATTGTCAGCGATGGTCGTGAGGCGCCGTTCGAGGGCGACCTGGGACGACAGGGCAACATAGAGTCCCGACTGCACTTAGCTGCCTCCGAGCTTGAGAGAGTTGATCGAGATGAGCAGATCCGGCGAGATGCCGTATCCGGACGAGGAGCCGAACACCGCGAGCGGGTCGTAGCTCTCGGACGGATGTTGCAGCTCCCACATGGCGGTGAACCGTTCGAGGAAGAGACCCGTCTTCTCCGGGTCCTGGAAGTCCTTGATGTCGATCATGCGGCCGATGGTGGCGGCCTGCTGGTCGATATCGGAGCCAGCGAACTCTTCCGGCAGGCCGAGCGCCGTGCGAACCACTTGAGAGAGCGCGTCATCGGCGAGGATGTCCATGGCCGAGGATATCTTCGGAGCGGTCCGCTCGAAGTAGAGCGCCAGCCGCACGCCCGTATTTTCGGCACCGGCCTGCTCCTCGAGCGTCTGGCGCATGTATTTGTCGACGACCCCCTGCTGGGCTTTGGTGAACGCGGTCGCAGCCGCACCCTGTTCGGCGAAGTTCAGCGACTTGACGAGCTCCGAATAACGGCTGTCGGCAAGCTGATTGGCGAAGGCTTCCTTGTCGGCAACACCCTCGGTCAGCACCTTGCGGATGAAGGCCTTTGCATAAGCCATATCCTCGAGGCCGTGCGCCTTCAGGGCATAATTGTACAGGCGGCTGTCGCCCATGAAGTCGTCGATGGACTTTATGTCGCCGATCCTGGACAGGTAATACTCGGTCTCGCGGGAGACATCCGGGGCCTTCGCCACGCGGTCGAGAGACCTGGTGATATCCCGGGTGATTAGCTGGTAGCTCGCATAAGTTGTCGTCACGGTCTTTTCCGCCTCTTGTGGACAATCGGGTCAGGCGTCCGTTATCGCCCTTCTTGCGGCAAAAGGCTTGTGCGAAGCTTTCTCTAGGTTCACAAACCGTGAAACCCGCGGCATTCAGCCTCACGCAAGGCAAGGCCCCTATCGCTAGACCCGAAAATAACTGTCACCGCGGGCGCGATATGAACATCATAATCGGACTTGTTATCACTTTTGGCTGTATCCTCGGCGGCTATATGGCCATGGGCGGACATGTCAACGTCCTCATCCAGCCCTTCGAGCTCATGATCATCGGCGGTGCGGGTCTCGGCGGCTTCATTATGGCCAATCCCATAAAGGTCGTGAAGGACTCCGGAAAATCCACGGCCGAGGTGCTGAAGAACGCGGTTCCGAAGGAACGAGACTATCTCGACGTTCTGGGGGTCCTCTATTCTCTGATGCGCGACCTGAGAACGAAGTCCCGCAACGAGATCGAAGCGCACATCGACAATCCCGACGAATCGACGATCTTTCAGGCGGCTCCTTCCGTTTTGAAGAACAAGGATCTTACTGCCTTCATCTGCGACTACGTCCGACTGATCATCATCGGGAACGCCCGCTCCCACGAGATCGAAGCGCTGATGGACGAGGAAATCAACACCATCCTTCACGACAAGATGAAGCCCTACAACGCGATCACGGTCATGGGCGACAGTTTCCCGGCCATCGGTATCGTCGCGGCCGTTCTCGGGGTCATCAAGGCGATGGGCAAGATCAACGAATCGCCGGAGGTTCTCGGCGGCCTGATCGGCGCCGCACTCGTCGGTACGATGCTCGGGATCGTCCTCTCCTATTGCATCTGCAACCCGCTCGCCGCCCAGATCAAGACTGTCCGAACCAAGCAGCATCGCCTCTACATCATCGTCAAGCAGACGCTGCTCGCCTACATGAACGGCTCGGTACCGCAGGTCGCGCTCGAATATGGACGCAAGACAATCTCCTCGCATGAGCGTCCGTCCATCGACGCCGTCGAGCAGGAAATGATGAATCCCGGCGGCGAGAACAAGGCGGCGGCATGACGATGATGATGACCGAGAACAAGCCGGAGTCGGCAATGGATCAGGCTTTGCTCGCGCGCCTCACCGGGGGCTTGGGCGACAGGAAGACCGTCGAGAAACTCTGCAGCGATTTCGGCCACCTTTTCACGGAACTCCTGCCGGACGTCCTGCAGAGCGAAACCGGCCTCCAGGTCGACGTTCATTACAACGGCCACGAAGCCGGCCTGATGAGCGAACTCATCGCCGAACTCGGCGACAACGTTGTGCTGGCGGACGGATCGCTGCGCAACTGGAGCCCCAATTTCGTCGTCGGCTGCGGCAACGCCTTCGTCGTCACCCTGATGGAGAACCTGCTGGGAGCGCTCCCGGAAACGATCGAGGAGCCGATCCAGCGTCCTCTCTCACGCATTGAGCTCGATCTGTCCGTCATGGTGATCGGCAAGATCGCCAACGTCCTGCGCTCGGGCATCGAGGTTCCCGGTTCCTTCGAACCGCAACTCGAACGCCCGCACAACGCCGAAGACCGCCTGAAACCGGAGGAGGATCACGTCGACGAGTACGGCGCTGTCGTCAAGATGGGTGTCGAACTCGGCCCCGTCGCCTCCGAATTCTACGTAGTCATCCCGCAGAAGGCCCTGCTGAAGACCGTGGTCACGGTACCGAAGTCGCGGAGCCAGGCGGGCCAGAGCCGCAAGGAATGGGCCGAGCAGATGGCCGAGCAGGTTCGCCGTTCGCAGGTGAAACTGCAGGCACGAATTCAGCTGCAGCCGCTGACCCTCGATACGATTTCCCGCCTGGCGGTGGGCGACGTGATCGCCTTTCAGGATCGTGGCGACGTCATGGTCGACGTCAGCGCCAACGGCAAGAATCTCTATCGCTGCGAGTTCGGGCGGGCGGGTGAACACTACACGGTACGCGTCAAGGACAACGTCAGCAGCGAAGACGAAATCCTGAGACATCTCATGGGCTAGCACATCAACGCTTCACCAAGGCAGGCTGAGGCAAGTTTCGACAGGAATTATGACTGCATGGCTACTAAGAAAACACCTGTACCCGATGAAGACGCACTGTCCATGGTGACGTCCGACGCCGCCTTCGACCAGGCGGTCGACGACCTGCGCGGCGTCCTGAAGAGTGATTCGGAAGGCACACTGCCCGATTTCGGCAGCGACTTTTCCGCCTCGCCGATGGACACGGCCGATCTTTCCGCATTCGAATCGGACCTCGGCGGTTTTCCTGCCGCCGCCCCGGCCGCAGTGAGCGATTTCGGGACTGACGCGTTCGGCACCGATGCATTCGGCGGCGGGTTCGATGAGCCGTCGACGGTATCCTCGCAACAGCCCGGCAGCGCCCTGACGGCCAACTTCGATCTCATCATGGACATTCCCATTGATGTCGAAGTCATCCTGGGCGCGAGCAAGATGCCGGTTGCCGGCCTCATGAATCTCGAGGAAGGGGCGATCATCACCCTGGACAAGAAGATCGGTGAGCCGGTCGACATCACGGTGAACGGCCGACGCATCGCGCGTGGCGAAATCACCGTGCTCGAAAACGATGACACCCGCTTCGGCGTCAAGCTGATCGAAGTGATGGGTAGCAAGACGACCTGACCCATGACGGGCCAGAGAGGAAGAAGACCATGATGGACTTTGACGACTTCGGCAGTAACCTACCTGGAACACCCCTTTCCCAGGCGGACAAGGCTGCGGCCGTCCTGCTGGCGATGGGCAAGGGCGTCGCCGGCAAGCTGCTGAAGTACTTCACCCAGGCCGAACTGCAGACCATCATCGCGTCCGCGCAGACGCTGCGCTCCATTCCACCGGACGAACTCAACCTGTTGGTCAACGAGTTCGAGGACCTTTTCACCGAAGGTGCCGGCCTGATGGACAACGCCAAGGCGATCGAGAGCATTCTCGAGGAGGGACTGACCCCCGAGGAGGTGGATGGGCTGCTCGGACGGCGTACGGCGTTCCAGGCCTACGAGGAATCGATCTGGGACCAGCTGCAGGATGCCGACCCCGATTTCATCGCCAAGTTCCTGATGCGGGAGCATCCGCAGACAGTCGCCTATATCCTCTCGATGCTGCCGTCTTCTTTTGGCGCCAAGGTTCTCCTGAAGCTGCCGGAAAGCCGTCGCGCCGACGTCATGAACCGCACCGTCAACCTGAAAAACGTCAGCCAGAAGGCCGCTCAGATCATCGAGAACCGCGTGCACGAACTGATCTCGGAGATCGAGGCGGAGCGCAATTCGGTGGGTTCGGCCAAGGTCGCGGACCTGATGAACGAGCTCGACAAGCCCCAGGTCGACACCCTCCTCAACTCGCTGGAGACGATCAGCAAGTCGGCGGTCGAGAAGGTGCGGCCGAAGATCTTCCTCTTCGAGGATCTGCTCGCCATGCCGCAGCGCAGCCGCGTGCTGCTCCTCAACGACGTCTCCGGAGATGTGCTGACGATGGCGCTGCGCGGCGCATCAATGGAAATCCGCGAATGCGTTCTTTCCGCGATCAGCCCGCGTCAGCGCCGCATGATCGAATCCGATCTGGCGACCGGCACCACCGGCATCAATCCGCGCGAGATCGCGATCGCCCGGCGTGCCGTCGCGCAGGAGGCGATCCGGCTTGCCAATTCCGGTCAGATCCAGCTCAAGGAAACGGAAGGCGATGCCACGCAGGCCGCCTGAGGCGGCTTGCTGTTGAAAAACCTGTCGCCCGCCCACGTCGCGATTGAACGGGATCGGGCGGGCAGCTAGCCTCGCCCATCCCGACAGACACGCGCCCAGCAAATCCGGCGCCGCCTCGAAGGGCATTGCCGAACAAGGACAGCGGGCTTGTCTGACGAACAGGACAAAGAAAGCAAAACAGAAGCCCCGACCGAGAAGAAGCGGCGGGACGCCGCGGAAAAAGGCAATCTGCCTTCGTCACGCGAAATTCCGATCTTCGCGTCGGCTCTCGCCTTTTATCTCTATTCCGTGTTCTTTCTTCCGAAGGCGATGGGTCGCCTGGGTGAGACACTGCGGGATCTCTTCGAGCAACCCGACCAGTGGCGCGTCTTCACCGCAACCGACGTCGTCTCGCTCTTCGTCCACCTCGGGTGGGAAGCGGGCGCCCTGCTCTTTCCGGCGATGGCCCTCTTCATGGTCTTCGGCATCACGTCGAACGTCGTCCAGAACATGCCCTCGTTCGTGCTGGAGCGTATTCGTCCACAAATGTCGCGGATTTCGCCAGCCAAGGGATGGGAGCGCCTGTTCGGTCTACGCGGCCTCGTCGAATTCGGAAAATCCGTCTTCAAGATCGTCATTGTATCGGCCATCATGGTGATGGCGCTGCGCTCGGAGTATTTCGGCGCCCTCGACGCGATGTTCTCCGACCCACAAGTGATTCTCGTGAAGTTCGCTGCGATCCTGAAGAAGATGATGATCATCATCGTTCTGGCGACGGCAATCCTCGCGATCAGCGACTACGCCTGGACGCGCTACCACTGGTTCACCCAGCTGAAGATGACGAAGCAGGAAGTCAAGGACGAACTCAAGCAGTCGCAAGGCGACCCGATCGTGAAATCGCGGCAGCGCTCGATTGCACGGGACCGGGCGCGCCGCCGCATGATCGCCAATGTGCCGCGCGCGACGCTCGTGATCACCAACCCGACTCACTACGCGGTGGCCCTGCGGTATGTGCGCGAGGAGAACGACGCTCCCGTCGTCATCGCAAAGGGACAGGACCTGGTCGCCCTCAAGATCCGCGAGATCGCCCAGGCGCACGATATCCCCATTTTTGAGGACCCGCCGCTTGCTCGCTCCATGTTTGCGCAAGTCTCGATAGATAGTGTCATTCCGTCGATATTCTACAAGGCCGTCGCGGAACTCGTTCACCGGGTCTACGCGGCAAAGGCCAGGAAAACGCGGGTACGCTAATCGCGATGAAGAAATGCCCCTATACCAGCCAGCGTGAAAAGATCGTCGCGGAAGCGATCAGCCCGGTTGCATCGGAACTTCGGCTGCTCGACGCCGCCGACCTGATCTCACTGCTGCGCTTCGAGCTCTATGGCAACATCGCCGACCTGGTCTCCTCGGCGGCCGAACTCTATTTCCATCCCGGAACGGTCAACTTCGGCGCCGGCGGGGAGTATAGGCTGGAATGGGGCGGCCCCCCGGAGGTCGTACTCGACCTCGAAATCAAGCCTCGCGACGTGACCGTCTATGCGCAGCTGACCCTGACCCACGATCACGCCGGCCTCGAGATCTGCCATGTGGCTTTCCACAATCCGTTGGGCAGCCCGGAAGAGAACACACGCCTGCTCCGCGACAGCCTACAGGCGGCTCGCTTCTGCAACGCCGGCGTCTCCCCGCACTACACCTGAACCGTCGCGGCGATGAGCTCGTCGCCCGGACTACGTGATGTAGCCGAGGCGGATTGCCTTCGCGATCGCCTGGATGCGATTGACCGAATCGAGCTTGATCGTCGCCGACCCGAGATAGGCATTGACGGTGTGCACGGAGAGGCGAAGCGCCTCCGCGATCTCTTCGCTGATGCGACCATCCCCCGCAAGCTGCAGACAGGCGATCTCGCGATCGCTCAGTGATTCGGCGGGCTGCGTGCGTCGCTCGTCCAGCGACAGCAGGTCCGTCATCACTTTGCAGCAACGGGAATGGATGTCGACGATCCGCTCCCCGGCAATATCGATGCCGCCGGTGACGGCGAAGAGGACATATCCGTTGCCCGAAGCGCCGAGCCGAACGGGGAACGCGATGCCGGAATAGGGCAGCACGCGCGGCTGTAGTTGGTCCACGAAGACGGAAAAATCCGACGTGTCGGCCCAACTCGAATCGCCGACCGCATTCCAGCTGAGCGGCAACAGAGAACTCTCGAGGTGCGACAGCAGGGTGCTTCCGTAATGGACGAGGAAGCCATCGAGGCCTGCCGGCACCATCATCGACCAGTTGTCAAGCTGAGCGACGAGCTTGCGTTTGCCGGGCAGACCGGAGCCGGCGATCTTGAGCACGGCGAAGCCGTTGGCACCGAGGCTCTTCTGCAGCGCAGTGAGCTTCGGGAATATCTCCGAGCGCACGTTGATCTGGCGCGAGTGTCCGGCCTGGGTTTTCGCAGAGGGGAGCGAGCCTTGTGGGGATTTCATCGGCCCGTCCCTATACGAGGTTATTGCGCACGGCATACGCAATCGCCTCGGACCGCGTCTTGGTCGCGGTCTTGCGCATGACACTCGTGATGTAGTTGTTAATGGTATTGCGCGAAATGCCGAGGATGGTGGCGATCTCGTCGCTGGTCTTGCCTTCGGCAATCCAGAAGAGGCATTCGATCTCCCGTTCCGTCAGCTCGAATTCGCGGTCCGCCCGCTGCCCTCGACCGGCGGAGAGACTTACGCAGTAACCGCAGAGCAGGCCGACCTCTCGCAGCCGTTCCGGCGACAGCACGATATCATCTTCATAAAGGAACATCAGCGACAGCCGCGTGCGACCGACGTTGAAGGTCAGCGCGCAGTACTCCCGGCTGAGCCCTCGCGGAGCGTCGGCGTCGTCCGGAAGAAGTGCAAACCGCGGCTGTAGAAGAGAAAGGCACTTCTCGAGCTCGGTGGTGCGGGAATAGCTCGCTGCGAATTCGCGCTCAAGGCGGCGCACGAGATCGAAGGGCCAATTGGAGCAGACGACGAAATCGAGTCCCTGCTCCTGGACGAGATCAAAACGGGCGAGCAGGAAATGGTTTGCCCCGACATAATCGGACAGAAGGTGCAAACTGCGCCCGATGCTACCGCCCTGCGCAACCGCCATCAGCTTCTGAAGAAGCTGCTCCTTGCTTTGAGGTCTGGCCGGGTCGTCCATGATGGACATGGTTCGGTCTTTCTCCTTCCGAACCGCCCTAACCAACTCCGTGTCCATTGTGTTTCCCCCTTTCCGGGATGAAACGGCCTCGATGTACACCCCTTCTATCTCCGAGAGGCCGCCCTCTCCCGGTGATTCGCTTGATCGATTCGCCAGCCCGACGAATCACAACAATGATAGAAGATAAATACCGCCAAGCCCAAACGCGCACGCAGCGATTCCCCAACTTGACGAGAGTTGCATATACAAATCGTCACAAATGTCGCACCCCGGCGAAGGATGGTACGGCAAAGCCGCGCCGGGATGCCGGCGCGGCTGATTTCGTCCAGACTTTTCGGCTCGTCAGGCGGCCTTGTCGACGGCCCACTTGCGAAGGATCTTGGCGGCGCGCTCCTCGCTGATCTCGACCATGCGGGAGAGACGCCGCTCGGGACCTTCCTTGACGCGCCGGTTGAAGCCGCCGTTCGGATCGTCGCCCATGGTGAGCAGATCGTCGGTGCTGTCGAAGCCGAAGTCCGCGCCGAAGCCATCCATGAGGGCACCACCGCCGACCGCCGGAGAGAAGTCGGGCAGCTCGAGACCGGCCGCCTCCTCGCTCGCGCCTGCCAGGGCCGCCGTACCACCGCCGACCGAGCGGACCATCGGGCGGATACCCATCCAGACGATCAGGAAGGCGACGGCGACGAATGCCAGCGAGTTGATGATGCCGCCGATGTTGCGGCTCAGCATTTCCATGATGCCGGGGCCGGTGGCCGATTCTTCGAGGAGCTGATTCTCGAGGAAGTCCATGGCGGTCAGGGTGACGACGTCGCCGCGGCCGGTATCGAGGCCGGCTGCAGAGCTGACGATCTTCTGCATTTCCGCAAGATAGGCGTCGATCTTCGCCTGGTCGGCCGGTTCGCCGATCATCTTGGCGATGCGACCCTTGTTGACAACCACCGCGACGGACACCTTCTCGATCGTATAGCTGTTGCGGACGGTCGCAACCGTCTTGCTGTTGATCTCGTAGTTGGTCTGCTCTTCCTTCTTGTCCTGCTGGTCGGACGACTCCGGTCCGCCGGCGCCGCCCTGAACATCCGCCTGAGGAAGGTTCTGTTCCACAGTCGCGGCGCTATCCGGCTGGCGCTGCTGGGATTTCTGGTTCTCCTTGACGACGCGGATAGACCGTTCGACGCGCGATTCCGGGTCGTAGATCGTCTCCTGAATCTGCTGGGTGTCGGTGTTGATCTGGGCCGTTACGCTCGAACGGAAGTTGTCCATGCCGAGGAAGGGCGCCAGCGCCTTGTCGATATTCGACTCGATCTCCTGCTGGACCGTCTGGACGACACCGATCGAACGGTTGGCCGGACCGCCCATTTCGTCACCGGATGCGAGGAGCTGCCCGGTCGAGTCGAGAATCGTCACGTCCTCGACGTCGAGGCCGGGCACCGCGGAGGCGACGAGGTGGCGAATCGAGGCAGCGGCCTTGCGGCCGGCTTCGTTGCCCGCACGGATCATCACGGAAGCCGTCGGCTTCTGCTCGCCGCGGCGGAAATTGCCGACATCCGGAAGCACGATATGGACACGCGCGGCGGCGATCCCGTTGATCTGCTGAATGGTGCGGGCGACCTCGCCTTCGAGGGCACGGACCCGGGTCACTTCCTGCATGAAGGACGTGAGGCCGAGAGAGCCGACATTATCGAACAGTTCGTAGCCGGCATTGGCGCTGTTGGGCAGGCCGTGCTCTGCGAGCAACAGCCGCGCCTTGCTGGTCATGCCGGCGGGGACCTTGATCGACTGCCCGTCGGTGCCAACCTCGAAATCGATGCCGGCCTCCGCGAGGGCGATGCTGACCTGATTGAGATCGGTCGCTTCGAGCCCGGTGTAGAGGGTCTCGTAAGCCGGCTTGTTAACAAAGAGTGCTGCGGCGATGATGATTGCGATGGAAACAGCGCCGACCCCCGCCAGGGTCAACAGCTTGGTCTGGCCAAGCGACGCCAGATTCTTAAAGATCTGAAGTGATTGATTTAACAGATTCATTCTGTCTCGCGCCATCAACTGAAGGAACTGGGACGCATTGCCCTCTTGCGAGACATTAGGAACTGAAACTTGTGCGAGCGTTTCGCGCTACGACGAAAAGGCCGCTCGCGAACGAGCGGCCCCGAAATTCGTGCCTATGCTGTGCAGCGGCCAAATGCCGCGCAAGGTCAGAAGAAGTCGAAGTCCCCTGCGGCCTTGCCGAGCGGCTGTGAGTGACCGTGGCGGATGCCCGCCCCGAGCGCCTTCTGCATTTCAGCAAGCTTTACGAGACTGAGCGCCGTCGTCATGTCGACCACCCACCCGTCTGGAATCGAACCCGTGATCGTGTCGATGAACTCCGCGAGCCCGCGCGTCTTCTGGACGGCGAGGTCGATACCCTGGAGCACCTTGAGGGCGTCCGGATGCTCGAGCACCTGTGCGCCACCGAGTTCCAGAAGCTGCGGTTCTATACGCTCGATGAGATACGCGACGTCGTGCAGTTCGGTAACGACCCGCATCAGGACTTGCGGCAATGCTTCTTCCACGATCTTTGTCCCCCTGTATTCCTTTTCGTGCCGGCGGTATTCAGAAGAACTCGATGGAGCTCTCCACCGCCTTCGGCGTGAAGACCGGTTTCTGCTCGAGAGCGACGGTCCTCTGGGTCTCGGCGCCGGTCAGCGGATACTGCCTGGCTCTTCCGCTTACCGGCCAGAATTCGAGCTTGCGGCCGTGCTCCCCGCCCGTTGAGGAGCCGACGACCTTGATACCTTCGTCCTTCAGGAACTGCATGGCAAAGGCTGCGTTCTGTTCGCCGACATTCGAGAACGTCGCAATGGTCTTCGCACCCCCGAAGACCTTCGCCTCGATGCGGTCGCGCCGCGCACCCTGCTTCAGCAGACCGTTGATGAGAAGCTCCATCAGATGGACCCCGTAACGGGTGGCGTCGCCGCCTCCCGCCCCCGCGGTCGCCGAACCCGGCAGCAGGAAGTGGTTCATTCCCCCCACGCCTGCAAACGGATCCCGCAGACATGCAGCTACGCACGAACCAAGAATGGTAGAGAGCACAATATTCGGATCGGATACGACCTTGTATTCGCCCTGAATAATGTGAACGCGCCTAGCTGCACTGTCGTCTGTCATTTCAGGGCTCCGAAGACCGCCTCGATCGCAGCCTTCATCTTCTCGATGGTAAAGGGCTTGGCGAGAACGTTGTTCGCGCCGAGCTGAGCAGCCTTCTGAACAAGCGCACGGTCGCCCTGCGCCGTCAGGATGATGAACGCCGCCTTCTTCGTGTTCGGATTGCTGCGCACCGCGTGCAGCAGGCCGAGGCCATCCATCTTCGGCATGTTGAAGTCGGAAATGACGAGATGATGGGGCTGCTGCTCCATGATCTTCATTCCCTGTTCGCCGTCGCCGGCGGCCGTGATCTGCTTGAAACCGAGCTGCGTCAGGGCATCGCTCAACAACAAGCGGCTCGTTACCTGATCGTCGACGATCAGAACTTTGATTTTCTCAGCTAGTGACATGTTCGATACCTTCTTTCCGGGCAGCAGTAAGTTTGAGAATTTCTTCGCCGATCGCCGCAAGCGGCAATTGGCGTTCAACGGCGCCGAGTTCGTGGGCGACCCTCGGCATGCCGTAGACGACGCAGGATTTTTCGTCCTGTCCGATCGTGCGCGCGCCTGCATGGCGCATCTTGAGGAGGCCCGCGGCCCCGTCACGGCCCATTCCGGTCAGGATGACCCCGACTGCGCTGCGGCCTGCAAGCTCGGCAACCGAATCGAACAGGACGTCGACCGAGGGGCGATGGCCGTTGACCGGCGGCCGCTCCACCAGGCGGCAACAGGGTGCGGTGGCATTGGCCACCTGCAGGTGGCGTTCGCCGCCGGGAGCGAGATAGACCTTGCCGATCTCAAGGCGGGCACCGTCGGTCGCCTCTTCGACCACCGGCGCGCAAAGGCGGTTCAGCCGTTCCGCGAAGCTCTTCGTGAAGGTCGGCGGCATGTGCTGCGTGATGACCGTCGGCGGACAATTGCGCGGAAACTTCTGGAGGACCGTGATCAGGGCTTCGACGCCGCCCGTGGACGAACCGATCGCGACGATCTTGCGACCGACCCGGAAATCCGACGTCGGAACGGCACGGCTCGCAGGCGGTTCGCTCCGCGGCGCGCGGTTGTAGCGATGCTGCGAACGGGCGGCGGCCTTCACTTTCTCCGCCAGCTCTCCGAAGGGATCAGCCTCGCCGGGCATCGGCTTGCCGACGCAATCAAAGGCTCCGATCTCCAGCGCGGCAAGCGTCGCTTCGGCGCCCCGGTGGGTCATGGTCGAAACCATGATGACCGGCATCGGCCGAAGCGTCATGATCTTTTCCAGGAACTCGAGGCCGTTCATGTTCGGCATCTCGATGTCGAGCGTGACCACGTCCGGATTGAGCTGCTTGATCGCGGCACGCGCCTCCATTGCGTCCCCCGCCTGGCCGACGACGTCGACGTCCGGATCGGAATTGAGGATCGCGCTGATCAGCCCCCGCATGGTCGGGCTGTCGTCGACGACGAGAACGCGGGCGGGTGCGCTCACAGCTTGCGCCCTCCCGTTTTTCCGACAAAGCGGTAGGTGGTGATGCCGGTGTTGTCGAAATAGGCCTTCGCGTCGCCGGACACGCGCTCCGAGTGGCCAATGTAGAGATGGCCGCCTTCCGGCAGAAGATCGGCGAAGCGCGACCAGATGCGCATCTGCGTCGGCTCATCGAAGTAGATGACGACGTTGCGGCAGAAGATGACGTCGAACTTGCCCTTGAACGGCCACTGGGACATCAGGTTTAGTTCGTTGTAGGTGATCAGGCGCTTCAGGCGGTCGTCCACCTGGAACTTGCGGCGGCCGCCGATTTCAACTTCCTTGAACCACTGCTTGCGTATGGCCGGCGAGACGGTTTCCAAAGCCTGCTCGTCGTAGGCACCCTGACGGGCGATCGCCAGGATCTTCGGATCGATATCGGTCGCGAGGATCTTGAAGTCGTAGTCGAGCACGTTCGGGAAGGCCTGGAACACCGTGAGGGCGATCGAATAGGGCTCCTGGCCGTCCGAGCTCGCGGCTGACCAGATGCGGACGCGGCCGCCCGCCTTGGCGCGGGCTATCAGGCCCGGCAAAACCTCGTCACGCAGATGCTCGAAATGGTGGTTCTCGCGGAAGAACCGGGTGAAGTTGGTCGTCAGGTGCGACAGCATCTCCCGGCGCTCGTGCGCACCCTCGGGAGAGGACACCAACGCGCAATACTCGCGGAAGCCACTGAGGCCGAGATTGCGGATGTGCTTCGACAGACGCGAGTAGACGAGCGAGGCCTTCGAGTCGTTGAGAGCGATCCCGGCATCGGCATAGATCATCGCGGCGATGTCGTTCAGGTCTCGCCGGGTCAGCGGATATTCCCCGCTGGCGAGAATCTCGTCGTCGGATGGTCTGTGGTATGCGGCACTCGCGGGAATCATGCAGCCTCGCTTTCGGTTTCGGGGAAGAGGCCTTCCAGCTCGATCAGGCAGATCATGCGCTTGTCGATCGCGAGAATTCCGCGAGCATACTGCTTCTCTTGATCGGTGGAGATCTCAGGCGTCGGCTGAATGTTCTCGTCGGTGACGGTCAGGATGTCGGAGACGGCCTCGACCAGAAGCCCGACCGTCTTGGTGCGGACCTGGGCGACGATGATCACGTGCCTCGCCGTCGGCTCCGCCTGCCCGAGGCCGAGCCGGAAGGAAAGATCTACGATCGGCAGCACCGCGCCGCGCAGGTTGATGACACCCATGACGAACGGCGGCGCATGCGGTAGCGGCGTGGCCTGCGTCCAGCCGCGGATCTCGCGAACCGACATGATGTTCACGCAAAATTCCTGATCGCCGATGCGGAAGGCGATGAGCTCCCGGCTACCTTGGACAAGATTTTTGATCGCATACGACATGAAACTAACCTGCGACTGCTAAAGACATTTCCGGTTTGAGGGATTGACCGCGAGAAGCGGCGACGACGGCGTCGACGTCAAGGATGAGGGCGACCCGGCCGTCACCGAGGATGGTGGCTGCGGCGATGCCCGGAACGTGCGTGTAGTTCGCTTCGAGCGACTTGATGACCACCTGACGCTGGCCCTGGATGGCGTCGACCATCAGGGCGCGCTGACCGCCGCCCTCCGATTCCACCAGCAGGGCGACTCCTTCGACCGGATTGGCCTGGGTGCCGCGGAAATTGAGGATGCGGCCGACGTCCACCAGCGGGCAGAAGCTGTCGCGGATGGAAATCAGACGCTGATTGGACCCGAAGGAATGGATGTTCTGCGCCTCCGGCTGGAGGGTTTCGACGATCGCCGTCAGCGGTACCACCAGCGTCTGGCCGGCGACGGTGACAACCATGCCGTCGAGAACGGCCAGCGTCAGCGGCAGGCTCATGGTGAAGGTGGACCCATGGCCCGGCTTCGAGCTGATGGAGATGCGACCGCCAAGGGCCTGGATCGAGCGCTTCACGACGTCCATGCCGACGCCGCGGCCGGAGATGTCGGAGATCTTGTCGGCGGTCGAGAAGCCCGGCATGAAGATCAGGTTGTCGATTTCCTCGTCGGAAAGGTTGGCATCGGCGGCAATCAGATCGTTGTCGATGGCCTTCTGGCGAACGCGCTCGCGGTTGATCCCGGCGCCGTCGTCAACCAGTTCGATGACGATGCGGCCGGAGCGATGCTTCGCAGTCAGCTTGACCGTACCTTCCGGATTCTTGCCGGCGGCGACGCGTTTCTCCGGCGTCTCGATGCCGTGGTCGACGGCATTGCGGATCATATGGGTCAGGGGCTCGGCGAGCTTGTCGATGACGGTCTTGTCGACTTCGGTGTTTTCCCCTTCCGTGATGAGGCGGATCTGCTTGCCGACCATGTCGGCAACCTCGCGCACGATACGGGACATGCGCTGGAAGACCGGCTTCACCGGCTGCGCCCGGATCGCCATCACCGAATCCTGGATCTCGCGAGTGAGTTGCTGCAACTCCTCGAGACCCATGTTGATGGTGGTGTTGCCGTTGGTATCGTTCTCGATCACGCTCTGCGAGAGCATGGCCTGGTTGATGACGAGCTCACCAACCAGGTTAATGAGGCGATCGACGCGGTCGAGGTCGACGCGGATCGTCTGTCCGGCCGCGGCGTTCTGCGCGGCATTCGCGGAAGCGGCTGCGTTGACCGGTGCGGCTGCCGGCGCTTCCTTCTTTTCCTGCCGTGCGGAGGCACCTGCCATATGCATGACATTGGACGCGGTTTCTGCCGCGGCAACGGCTGCAGCGACATCGCTTTCGCGAGTGTTTGCCTCCGAGACGCCACCATCATCCAGCAGCGAAAGATCGAAGGGAACCGGAACCATCGGAGGCTCTTCACCCGTCGGGACAGCCTCTTCCGTCTGCGCCTTCACCTCGAGGTCACAGTCCCATTCGGCAAACTCGAAGACGGTTCGGATCGCATCCTCGCCCTTGTCGGTCGAGAGCTCGATGTTCCAGCTGAAATAGGCCTCTTCCGGATCCATTTCGTCGAGCTGCGGAAGAGCATCCATATCGCAATGAATGCTCATCTCGCCGAGGCGGGAGAGATCACGCAGCAGCAATGCCGCGTCGTTGCCTTTGGAGTAGAGATCGCGACGCGGCTTGAAAGTGATCACGAAGCGCGGCAGTGCCGGTTCATCATCGAAGGTATCGAAGGAGAACGGGATCGGCTGGAATCCGCTGTCGTCGGTCGGCGCCACGGCAGCAGGTGCCGGAGTCGGTGCCGGCGCGGCAGCCACGGGAGCGGCCGCGGGCGCCGCCTCGCCGTTCGCAAGTGCCTCCAGTTCGCGAACGAGGCCGGCGCTACGTGCGCCGTCGACGCTGCCGCCGTCGCGGGCGGCGTTGGTAAGGTCGGCGAGCACGTCGGCGGCCCGCAGCATCACCTTCAGCACCTCGTGCGTCGGCTCGAGCTTGTTGGATCGAACGCAATCGAGAGTCGTCTCGAAGACGTGAGCGAAGGACACGAGGTCGTCCAGGCCGAAAGCGCCCGCACCGCCCTTGATCGAATGCACGGCCCGGAACACGGCGTTCACCGTTTCCGGATCGCGGTCCCCGTCATTCATCTTGAGAAGACCGGACTCCAGTTCCGCGAGCTGTTCCTCGCATTCCTGGAAGAAGATCTCTTTGATTTCGTTCATATCCATCGGAGGAATTCCCGCTTAGGCAGTTACACGTTCAATCGCATCGATCAGCTTGGTGGGATCGAACGGCTTCACGATCCAGCCGGTGGCACCGGCCTGACGTGCACGGTTCTTCTTCTCCGCGTCGCTTTCGGTCGTGAGCACCAGAATCGGCACCGCACGATATTTCTCGTTGCGGCGGACGCCTTCGATGAAGCCGAAGCCGTCAAGGCGCGGCATGTTGATGTCGGTGACGATCACGTCGGGGTTGGCCTCCTCCAGGATTTCGAGGCCTTCGACGCCGTCTTCCGCCTGCACGGTTTCGAAGCCGGCATTGTTGAGTGTCACGAGCAGCATGTTGCGGATGGTCCTGGAGTCATCCACCGTCAGTACTTTCTTCTTCATTGCCGAATCTCCTCAGCGAGCAGGTGGTCTGCATTCACGCCAATCAGTTGAAGGGTCTTCAGGAAGGCCTCCGACGCCTTCACTAACGTGAAAGGCTTCTTGTCGGCGCCCCACGCATTCGCTCCCGCCATCAGCACCTGCACGCATTGCGCTCCGACGCGCTTGACTTGCGATGCATCGATGTCGAGCCCGCTGCCGCGCAGGTCCATGAGACTGCTCTTCAGGGCCGAAGCCTCGTTGAGGTCCAGCACCTCGGCCAGCTTCAAGCTCTTGTTTGCGCCTTTCCGTGTTGCCATCAGTTCTTTCCTCGTGTTTCGGAGAGGTCGATGTCCCGCCTGGGAAGCCCGCTCGCGGAAGCCGGAAACGGCACCCCGCGGGCCCTTTCGCCCGTCCGAATTCCCCTTGTGTAATGGAAGGTGGTAAACAATCCCCTCAACCTCCCCAGCCGCCGATCTGCATCGGGACATCGAGCCCGAATGCACCCTCAGTCTCCTCGATGTCCATGTTCGCCGCGGCGGGCAGACGACCCGCCGAAACGACGCCGGCCGACTGGCGCCGATCGTCCGAAACGACCGCGGAGCTCCTACGCCGGCGCTCGTAGTGGAACTCACGAACCGTCCGACCGAGCTCCACGATCAGGTTGTGCAGATCATCCGCGCTTTCGCTCGAACGACGGGCGAGCGCGGCGCTGGCGTTCACCTCGCCGACGAGACCGGAGACGTCTCCGGCAAGACCGTGAAGACCGTCCGCCTGAGCCGTCGACCGGCGAGCGATCTCCCCGACCGTTTCGCTGATCCCGCCGACTTCGCCTGCAATGCTGCCGATGGCGTCCTGCGTATGGGCGACGATCTTTACGCCCGCATTGACCTGCGCCTTGGTGGTGGCGACCAGCGTCTTGATCTCGCGGGCGGCGTCGGCCGAGCGCTGCGCAAGCGCACGGACCTCCTGGGCAACGACGGCAAAGCCGCGTCCGCTGTCACCGGCGCGCGCCGCCTCTATTCCGGCATTGAGGGCGAGAAGGTTGGTCTGAAAGGCGATCTCGTCGATCGCGCCGATGATGCGGCCGATCTGTTCGGCCGAGGTCTCGATGTCCGCCATGGCCGCAATGGCACGTCCTGCGACTTCGCCGCTGCCCTCGACGGAACGACGGGCCGCGGCAACCGCCGTCTCTGCAGCCCTCGTCTGCTCGGCCGTGGTACGCGCTTCGCTCAGCAGGGCCTGCAGCGCGGCGGCGGCCTCCTGCAGATCGCCCGAATGCTGACCTGCCCGTCCGGCGAACTCGGACGAGGCCGACACGACGCTAGCAAGGGCGGTCTCGGCGGACCGCGCCCTCTCGTCGGAGGCGATCAGTGCTACCTGCACCTGTTCGAGCGCTGCGTTGAGATCGCGGGCCAGGTCCGCATACGCCTCCGGCACCTCACCGGTAACGCGCTGGTCGAGATCCCGATCGGCGAAGGCGCGGATCGTCGGACCGAAGATCGTGTCGACATCCGAGCGTTCGCGGTCGCGCAGTTCGGTGAGCTCGCGGTGATGACGAAGCCGCAGTTCGTTGAAGCGCAACGAGACGGCGATCTCGACATCGACCATGACGACACGCACCAGCACGTCGACGAGTTCGGCGAGTTCACGGGCGCGCTTGCGTCCGGACGGCATGAAGCCCGAGCCTGCGATCTCCTCGAGAACGCCGCCGATCAGGTGTTCGAGCACGACGGCGTGGCCGGCGACATGCCAACGGGGATCAAGCCCCATCTTGCTTTCGCTGTCAGAGAGAACCTTGACGCGCTCCGCATAAAGGCCGTCGAAGCGGGCGTCCGTCAGAACATCCCAGTGGGAGGCGAGAAGATCGTGCAGGCGTTCGAGCTGCCGCTCGCTCGTGAAATTCCGGGCCGCATCCGGAAACGTCTGGTAACGCTGGAAGACGTCGCGAAGCCCCTTCTTCATACTTTCGTCGAGCAGCGGACGATGCCGCCTCAGCTGCTCGCAGTCCGCCTGTTCGAGCCCGGCAAAGCGCAACCTGTCGCGCAGGCTGCCGCCCTGCGCTCCCGCTGTCCGATCTGCCGGCGAAACCTGCGCCAAGACAATATTCCTCGTTCATGTCCGGCATGCGACCGGACGGACTGAAATGGTCCCGGGATGTCTCGAGTGTCTGCGGACTCACGCCACGTCAAGGAAGAGCGGGCTTTCGCCCGGCGCCCACCGAAGACTGTCCCCTGAACTGCTTCAATGAAAAAACATACCGGACTGAGACCGGTACGACGGGCTGGCGTCATGCCTCGAAGGGATTCACGAGCAGCGGAATCCCATTCCGACGTATCGACCAATCTTTATGGTTAATTGGTTGCCCGAAGGTTAACGAAATCCTTCCGCGGCTTCGACCGGGCAGAAACCGGGCACTTCGCGAGCATGTCGACCCGCGCGGATACCGCGCTGGCAGGAACAAATGCGGCAAGCCCGCATTTCGCCCCTATCGAGACGGAGGATTTGTCTTGGCAGCGTCGGCGATCAGTTTTCAGGTCATGAAGCACTGCGATGTCGCCTTCTTGCGGCCCGGACTCGTGACGGAGATCGAATGCCGCGGCTGGACGGCGGGCGCCCATCTGCGGCATGCTGCCGTCCGCGGTCCGCGGGAAAACAAGGCGACGCGCGAAGTGGTGCAGGAAACGACAGCCGAGAACGCGAAAGACATGCCGCCGAAGTGCAGCGTGGCACTCACCCATGCCGACCGCATCTACTGGCCGGAGGCCGGCATCACCAAGGCGAAGCTCGCCGATTATTATCTCAAAGTCTGGCCGCTGGTGGCGCCCTTCATTGTCCACCGGCCGCTGGCACTGCTCCGCTGTCCGGAGGGTATTTCCGGGGCCTGCTTCTTTCAGAAACACGCCTGGCGGGGCATGAGCAAGGCGATCAGGCAAGTCGACGATCCCAAGGAACGCGGCGACGAACACTACGTCGCAATCGACGATCTCGACGGCCTGTTCGGGCTGGTGCAGGGCGGCGTGCTGGAAATCCATCCCTGGGGATCGACGCTCGACGCCTGGGAGAAACCCGACATGGTCAACATGGACCTCGATCCGGGACCGGATGTCTCATGGGAAAGCGTGATCGAAGCGGCGCAGGAGGTGCGCGGCAGGCTTGCGGACATGGGACTCACCGGTTTCGTCAAGACTACCGGCGGCAAGGGCCTGCACGTCGTCGCGCCGCTGAAGCCGAAGACCGAATGGCCCGCGGTGAAGGCAGCGATGAAGGCGATCGCCGATGCCATGGCGTCGGACTCGCCGGACCGTTACGTCGCGACCGTGTCGAAGGCAAAGCGCAAGGGCAAGATCCTCGTCGACTATCTGCGCAACGGTCGCGGCGCTACCGCAGTCGCGCCCTACTCTCCTCGCGCCCGTGAAGGCGCACCGGTCTCCATGCCGCTCACCTGGGAGGAACTGACAGCCACGATCGGCCCGGCACATTTCACCATCGCAAATATCGGTAGCCGACTGGCTCAGCTTGCTGCCGATCCATGGAAGGATTTCCGGGCCGCACAAGCCGTCCTCAGCTACTGATAGCCTTTCCAGGAAGTGCACCGGGGCACGTGATCCCCCCTTCTACACGTTCCCGTCGCCCTGATGCAGGCGACGGGGGGCAGTCTTTTCAACAAGCAAGAAGGACATTAATTGCTCGGCGTCTGCTGACCCTGGGTTTGGCCTTCAGTGCCGGTCGATGGCGGCGGAGTGGTGGTTTGGTCGGCCGGGGCGGCCGGAGCCGTCTGCTGGGTCGCAGGCGCCTGTTCGGTCGTCGTCGACTTTTTGCTCTCGTCGCTGCAGGCGGCGAGGAATATAAGTCCGAAGGCAAGAACAATCGTCTTCTTCATGGTCGTTGATACTCCGTTCAACACGTGAAATCATTGCCCCCGCAATTTGTTCCTTCTGCGGCAAAGCAACGAATTGGTGTGGGAGACCGCAAGACCCATGAAAGAACTGACACGTCAGGATATCGAAGGGCGTCTGAACGCCCATCGCGAGCTTCTGGTCACTATCCTTTCCCTGTTGATGAAGGAGCCGGCAGGCGCGCAAATCATCCGCTATCTCGAGCAGGACGACATGCCGCTCGACGGCGCGGAAGACCCGGGGCTCACCCCGTCCGCCGGCTATGCCCGGGAGGCGGTGATGGCCGACGAGGTGCGTGCCGTGCTCGATGCCGCCCGCGCCCGCGCAGCGGCTTCATGAACACCGGCACGCGCAGTCAGCGGCGCACCCGGACTCAATAGTCCGCCAGAGGGGCGTTCACGGCACGCCGCGGTGGCCAGGGATTGTGAAACATCGCCTCCTCGGGAATCGGATGTCCGTGAAAGAGCGCATAGTTCACGTGACCCGGCGCGCATTCCGCTTCTGAAATGTAGTCGAGGATGAGGTGCAGCCAGTGTTCGCAGGCGGAAACGTCGGGATCAATCGTTCCGTCGAGTGTGACTTCCGTCGGAACCAGCACGTCGGTGTGATAGAGAGCCCCGTAGACACGCTGCGAATAGTCGTCGGGCACGTAGCGAGGCAGTTTCGGTAGCCTCCGCCGTCTTTCCAGCGCGCGAGGATCGTCTTCGCGATTGTGCCAGCTGCAGCTTGGCATAGCGTCATGACCGATACCGCCATTGCCGATCGACCGGACGGCAGTCTCCATGACCTTGTCGATCGCCTCTGTCAGCGACCCGGAAAGTCCACGTTTCACCAGAGAATTCGCCCAATGCCCGGGGCTGTTGACCGAGATCATCAGCCCACCGGGGATTCGCCGATCATGGTTGCGGGTACGATGGGCCGACGGGTAGAAGATATTGATGCCGGCCTTGAAGAGAGCGACGCCTCCATCACGCAGCGGCAGGGATTCCGTGTAGATCACATCCCGTTCAATTGGGGCATGCTCGACGAGATAGAGATTGGCGATCCGCTCGCAGATCGCCAGCAGTGACGGGCCCGGTTTCAAGAATGCGAGACGCGGGCCGTTGAACATAATCAGAAAGCCGTGCGCCATCCCCTCGGCAGCATTTTCCTTCCAGGCCCGCCTCGCCCGCTGGATCTTGTCGCGGACATGGTCGTCACCGCAGGCGATCTCGGCCTCGTCAATCCAGCAAACATCGATGCCAATCCCCTGCATGCCGCGTGCACCAAGCCTGCCGAAGAGACATGGCTGGTGGCGCGACGCCCAATTCAGGAAGGCCGCGCAGCGGTCTTCACGGCGTTTCAGCGGGTCGAGCAATTCGGCATTGGCAGCGTCAATGTCGGCACCGAAGCTTGTGCCCGGCTCGTGCCTTTCAGCATGTTCGAGCAGTTCGTGCAAAGACAGTGTTCGAGAGTATGTTTCCAGGTCGATCAGCATATCATTCCCCCAAGAAGCCCCTATGCATATAAATGACTTGCTCATATAATTTTAAACGTCAAGTAGTAGTTTCATGAAATGCCTGCAATGCGCGCAGTGAAATGGCGTTCAAGCGCCATAAATCGACAGACACGGCAATTCCTCGCCGCACCATCGGAGAGCGCTTGATATATGATCGCAACATACTTATCATGAGCAGATGACAAAGACATCAAACATGCTCGGCGCACTGGCTATGGTCCTCGCGGACGACATGCGCGAGGCAGTCGACGAGGCTCTTCGAACCACGGGCGAGACGGCGGCGGCGCTGATTATGCTCGGCGCTCATCCGGGCGTTCAGATCGGCGAACTGGCGAGGGCGTTGCGCCTCACCCACAGCGGCGCCGTACGCCTCGTCGACCGGCTGCAGAAGGAAGAGCTCGTCCGGCGCGAGGTGGGCCAGGATTCCCGGACCGTGGTGCTCCGTCTCACGCGGGAAGGAGCCAAACGCCGGCTCGTCGCATTGCGGCAACGGGACCGCGTGCTCGAGCGGGCGCTCGCCCATCTTTCCGACGCCGAGGCCGACGTTCTCGGCCGCTGCCTCGACAAGATGCTGCGCGGCCTGCTGACGAAGAAGGAACACGGCTACCGCTATTGCCGGATGTGCGACGAGGACACCTGCGTGCCGCAGCACTGCCCAGTCGAGGAACGATGGGAGGAACTGTTCGGATGAGCGAGACGCTTGCAACCCCGCTTGCGCCGGCTCCGGGCAAGCGCCGCTGGATCGCCGTTTCCGCGATGATCGGGTCGGCTGCCTGCTGGGGTTTTGCGACCGTCATGTCCCGCGACCTTCTCGACACGATATCGTCAAGTGCGCTGCTGGTCATTCAGCTGACCGCCAGCGTCGCCGCACTTCTGCTCCTCGCCATTCCGAACACGCCTTGGCGATATCGTGCAAGCGGGATCGGTCGCGCCGCGTTGATCGGCATCCTCGAACCGGGACTGACCTATACGATCGGCCTGGTCGGCCTTTCCCTCACCTCCGCCAACAGCGCTTCCGTGATCAGTGCGTCCGAACCGGTGCTGATCGTGCTGGTGGCGTGGCTGCTTCTGCGCCAGCGGCCGCCACTCGGGCTCATCACCTGCATCGGAATCGCCGTCCTCGGCCTTCTGATGGTATCCGGAGAAGCACTGCTGGAACGCGGACAGGCAAGCTCGGTCGGCGACGGCCTGATCGTGCTCGCGACACTGTTTGCCGCGAGTTACGTCGTGCTGTCGTCGAAGGTAACCGGAGACTTTCCCGCAGCCACCCTCGCCTCGGCCCAACAGATCGTCGGCCTCGTCTTTGCCGTCAGCGTTTTCCTGATCGTGCAAACCCTTGGCCTCGAACACGGGACAATCGCCTCGCTTTCACCCGGAATGCTCGCCTATGCGGCGTTCTCGGGCGTCATCCAGTATGCGTTGGCCTTCTGGCTCTACCTCATCGGCCTGCGGTATCTCTCGCCGGCGGCCGCAGGTTTGTGGCTCACCCTCGTACCCATCTTCGGGCTCATCGGCGCCTATGTCTGGCTCCACGAGGTCCCGACGGGACTGATGCTCGCCGGGGCGGCGCTGATCATCGGCGCGGTCGTCATGGGCCGGTCCCACGAATAGGCACGGCCAGACACAGCCGCGCGGGGAACGAGCCACCGGCCCCAGGTCATGCTTCCGCGGCGTCGGCAAAGCGGGCGGCGCACGGTCGCACGACAAGCCCCTTCATCTGAATTCCGCCCGATTTTGGCGGCATGGCGGAAGAGAGCGGCACGCCCCGCCCAGACGGCCGGCGGCCATTGCAATCTTCGCGAGATTCTGCTGAAGCTTGGCGTAGCCGACCGCGGGAACGTCCGCGATTTCCTAGAATGCCAGGGGGATGAATTGACTGCCACATTGCAAGAGACGCGACGCCCCCTGGTAGCCGCGACCTTGAGGCAAACCCGAGCCGCCTTCGCCGGCATCGTCGCCCTCAGCGCTGTGACCAACATCCTGATGCTCACCGGGCCGCTCTTCATGATGCAGGTCTACGATCGCGTGCTGGCGAGCCGCAGCGTGCCGACGCTGGTGGCGCTCTCGCTGCTCGCCGTCACGCTCTACCTGTTCCAGGCGCTGTTCGAGATCATCCGTTCGCGTATCCTGACGCAGATCGGCCAGCGGCTCGAGGAGGAGCTCGGCAGGCCCGCCTTCGACGCGGTCCTGAAGCTGCCTCTTCGACTTTCGAAAAAGGAAGCCGTTCCACAACCCCTGCGTGATCTGGACCAGCTGCGCGGCTTCATGAGCGGCCAGGGCCCGATCGCGATCGCCGACCTGCCGTGGCTGCCGCTCTATCTCGTCATCCTCTTTCTCTTCCATCCCTATTTCGGCTGGCTCGCCGTCGCGGGTGCCGTCGCGCTGATCGCACTGACGCTCACCAGCGAGGTGAGGCTGCGGGAGCCGATGCGGCTCCTCTCGCTGCTTGCTGCAAGACGCGCCGACTATCTCGAAGCCGGGCGGCGCAATGCCGAAGTCCTGCAGGCGATGGGCATGCGAGACGCCTATGCCGCCCGCTGGGATGCGACCAACGCCGACTTCATCGAGAAACAGCGACGCGCCGGCGACGTTACCAGCGGCTTCTCCGCCGCCTCCAAGATCTTCCGCCTCGCCCTGCAGTCAGGCGTGCTGGCACTCGGTGCGTGGCTTGCCATTCTCCAGCTCGCCTCGCCCGGCGCCATGATCGCCGCCTCCATCCTGACCTCCCGGGCGCTCGCGCCGATCGAGCTGGTGATCGGCCAGTGGCGCGGCTTCGTGAACGCCCGGCAGGCCCGCCGCCGGCTCGAGGACGTTCTGGAAAAGCTGAAAGCCGGCACCATGCCGATGGCCCTGCCCGCACCGCGCCAGACGATTACCGCAGCCGCGCTTACGATCGTTGCGCCGGGCACGACCGCGATCATCGTCCGCGACATCGGCTTCGAACTCAGGGCTGGCCAGGGGCTCGGGATCATCGGACCGAGCGGCTCGGGCAAGTCGACGCTGGCGCGCGTTCTCGTCGGCGTGTGGCCGGCGGCCCGCGGAACGGTACGCCTCGACGGCGCCGAACTCGCTCAATGGGATCCCGAAGCGCTCGGCTCCTCGGTCGGCTATCTGCCGCAGGACGTCGAACTTTTCGACGGCACGATTGCCGAGAACATCGCCCGTTTTTCTCCGGATGCGAAGGCGGAGGCGATCATCGACGCGGCGACGATGGCCGGCGCCCACAGCCTGATCCTCTCTCTGCCCGACGGCTACGACACGCGCATCGGCGCCGGCGGCGCGATCCTGTCGGCCGGCCAGCGCCAGCGCATAGGGCTTGCCCGCGCCCTCTACCGCACACCTTTCCTGATCGTTCTCGACGAGCCGAATGCAAGCCTCGACGCCGAAGGGGAAGCCGCCCTCACCAATGCCATCATCGCCGCCCGCAAGGCGGGCTCGGTGGTGATCGTCATCGCTCACCGCCCGAGCGCGCTTGCCGCTGTCGACCATGTTCTCGTGCTCAACGAGGGACGCATGGTCGCCTTCGGCCCGCGCGACGAAGTCCTGCGCAAGACGACGGTCCGCGCCGTTTCGGAGAATTCATGACAGACAGTCCGCGCAAGAACCGGGCCTCCCGCTCCATCGCCCGTTCCATGACGGTCGCCGCGGTGGCGAGCGCCGTTCTCATCCTCGGGATCGGCGGCTGGGCCGCGACCAGCAAGCTTGCAGGTGCCGTGGTCGCGCCGGGCATGGTGGTGGTCGAAGGCAACGTCAAGCTGGTGCAGCACCGCAGCGGCGGTATCGTCGGCGAAATTCATGTCAAGAACGGCTCGCGGGTCGCCACCGGGGACCTCCTGATCCGCCTCGACGATACGATCACCCGCGCCAACCTCGCGGTGATCACCAAGCAGATCGACCAGCTGACCGCACGTCGCATGCGACTTGCCGCCGAACGCGACGAGGCGGCGGAGATCACCGTACCCGACGAGCTGACGGCGCGGCTCTCCGAGCCGGAGGTCGCCGACTACGCAAAGGCCGAGGAGTCGCTGTTCAGGGCTCGCAAGCGCACACTCGAGGGACAGAAGGCACAGCTCCGCGAGCGGATCGGCCAGATCCGGCAGGAAACGGACGGTCTCGTCGCGCGTCGCGCCGCCAAGGACGACGAGCTGAAGCTCATCGACGAAGAGCTGGCGGGCGTCGTAACGCTGCACGAAAAGCAGCTCACGCCTTTCTCACAGGTCGCCGCACTCCAGCGCGTGAAGGCGCAGCTCGCCGGCGAACGGGGCCAGCTCACCTCCGACATCGCGCGCGCGGCGACCCGCATCACCGAAACCGAGCTGCAGATCCTGCAGCTCGACCAGGATCGGCGCGCCGAGGTGCTGACGGAGCTCAGGGATATCGACAACAAGCTTGCCGAGCTTGCCGAACAGCGGGTCGCCGCCCTCGACGAACTGAAACGCGTGAACATTCTCGCGCCACAGGCTGGCCTCGTGCACGAGCTTGCGGTGCATACGATCGGCGGCGTGATCACGCCGGGCGAGACCATCATGCAGATCGTTCCGGTGAACGACGCGCTGGTCGTCGAAGCGCGCGTGCGCCCGGCCGACATCGACCAGCTGCATGCCGGCCAGCAGGCGGTGCTGCGCTTCTCCGCATTCAACCAGCGCACGACGCCGGAGATTTTTGGGACGGTCGAGACGATCGGCGCCAATCTCAGCGCGAGCAGGGAGACGGGCGAGACGTGGTACACCGTGCGTATCACGATGCCGCGCGAAGAGGTCGCCCGCCTCGGCGAACTGGTGCTGCAATCGGGCATGCCCGTCGAAGCCTTCATCGAGACCGGCGAGCGCACCGCGCTTTCCTACCTGACCAAGCCGCTTGCCGACCAGATCGCCCGCGCCATGCGGGAGGATTGAGGCCGCTAGCAGTGGTTCACGTCGGTCGCGCAATAGTAATTGCCGGGCGTGCCGCAGCAATAGGGCGTTTCATCGCTGCAGTATTCGCCGCTGGCGGCCGGGCATTCATTGCCGGTCGCGACCTCGACGCCCGCCGCCGGGCAGCCGCGGGAAGACACGCTGCCATCCGTGCAGGTCTGGGTCGGCCTCTGGTCGGTCGAATAGAAGGCAAGCAGAGGCGCCTCAGGCGACCGATCGCCGGCATCTGCCGCCGGAACACTCCCGGCCCCGGCAAGAACGGCAATGGCAAGCATTCGCGCAAAGGGAAAGAACCTGATCATCGAAACCTCCTGCGAAACGAGGCCGATACGATAGGTCTTTATTTCAGACGTTACTACAGTACAAATTCAGGGAGCCGATAGGGCGATATCGGGCGCGAAACGAAATGGTCACGTCTGTTTCTGGAGAAAAATGGTGCCCGGAGGCGGATTTGAACCACCGACACGCGGATTTTCAATCCGCTGCTCTACCAACTGAGCTATCCGGGCATCAGGCTCGACTTGCAAGCCGTCCGATCCTTTTCTGGATCGGCAGGGGCGTTTTGTCCCCCGGAGCGAGCGCGGTTATAGCATCTTGTTCGGCCATGTCCAGCACCAATCGGCACTTTTTTGACAGCTTCGCTACAAACGCGGAAAAACAAGGTATTCCAATGAGTTCAATGCCGGATCGACGCGGCCTCAGTCGCGGTTTTCGTCATCCGCCCGGGATTCATCCTCGGCGACCGGGATCGCATAGCTGCCCTTGAGCCAGCGGGAAAGGTCGAGCGTGCGGCAGCGTTCCGAGCAGAAGGGATAGCTCTCGCGGGTCGAAGGCCGGCCGCATTCCGGGCAGGGCCGCGTCTTGCGCAAGGGTTCGACCTTGCCCTTGCCGCCGGAAGTGTCTTCCGCCATCGCCTCAGCCCTCCTTCCACGCGGCCTGGACGTCGAAACCTTCGCCCGCCAGCAGCTGGGTGGTCTCGAAGAGCGGCAGCCCGACGACATTGGTGTAGGAACCGACGAGCTTCTGCACGAAGCAGCCGGCCAAGCCCTGAACGGCATAGGCCCCCGCCTTGCCGCGCCATTCGCCGGAGGCGAGATAGGCTTCGATCTCCGCTGTCGACAGTCGCTTGAAACGCACCTTGGTCTCGATGACCTTGTGGCGGACGGCACCATCGGGCGTGATGAGGCAGATGCCGGTGAACACCCAGTGGCCACGGCCGGAGAGCAGATGCAGGCAGGAGGCGGCTTCCTCGATGAATTCCGCCTTGGGCAGGATGCGGCGACCGACGGCGACAACGGTGTCGGCGGCGAGAATGTAGGAGCCGTCCCAGTAGAAATCGCCCTTGACCGCATCATGGGCGGCACGCGCCTTTTCGGTCGACAGCCGGCGCGCCAGCGAGCGGGGATGCTCCGCCTTCTTCGGCGTTTCGTCGAGGTCCATCGGCATCAGGCGCGCGGGCTCGATGCCGGCCTGCATCAGCAGATCGACGCGGCGTGGGGAACCGGAGGCCAGTATCAGCTTCTGTGTCGGATCCATGGGTCCTCGGGCGTCTGCCTGCTTGAAATCGCCCGCTTACTTGAAGCGGTAGGTGATGCGGCCCTTGGTGAGGTCGTAAGGGGTCATCTCGACGAGAACCTTGTCGCCGGCGAGGACGCGGATGCGGTTCTTGCGCATGCGGCCGGCCGTGTGGGCGATGATCTCGTGCTCGTTTTCGAGCTTCACGCGGAAAGTGGCGTTGGGCAGCAATTCGGTGACGACACCGGGGAATTCGAGGACTTCTTCTTTTGCCATAGAGCGGTTGTCTTTCTGTCTGTTGCTTCAGGTCGTCTGCGACCCTGAAAATGTGCGCGGAAACTACACAATCACCGCGGTTTTGTGAACCTTGTAGATCGTGCTTTCGCAATTTGTTTCAATGGATGCTCATTCACCTCGATATGGCCGCCACGAGCTCCTCGCGGATTCGCCGCTCGATGCGGTCGCGCACCTCGCGATAGGCGGCGAGGATTTGCTCGCGCGTCCCGGTGGCGACCGTCGGATCGGGCATCGGCCAGTAGACCACCTCGACGGCCGAGGAGCGGGTGAGCTCGAGCGCCGCGTGGTGCGCCTCGGGCGCGAGCGTGACGACGAGATCGAAGAAATCATCCTCGAGTTCGTCCAGCGTCTGCGGCTGGCGCCTGCCGAGCGAAAGCCCGATCTCTTCCAGCACAACGTCGACGAAGGGATCGCGCTCCCCCGACCGGACGCCGGCGGACGCCACGTAGACGCCCTGCGGCAGGAGCTTGCGGGCGATCAGCTCGGCCATCGGGGACCGGATCGCGTTCATGCCGCAGATGAAGAGGATGGCACCCGGCCCCCTCCTCCCGCTGCTCGGCGCCTCCTCCGCCATTGCGGCTACCCCCGCCAATAGAGGACGCAAACCAGGGTGAAGAGCCGGCGGGCGGTATCGAAATCGATCCTGATCTTGCCGGACAGCCGGTCCATCAGAGTCTGCGATCCCTCGTTGTGGATGCCGCGACGGCCCATATCGATCGCCTCGATCTGGCTCGGGGTGGAGGAGCGGATCGCCTCGTAATAGCTCTCGCAGATCATGAAGTAATCGCGGATGATCCGCCGGAACGGCGTCAGCGAGAGGATATGGGTCGCAACCGCCGCCTCCTTCTCCGTCTTGATGGAGAAGACGAGCTTGCTGTCGACCAGCGACAAATAGAGCTTGTAGGGGCCGCCGGGATGGCCAACCGGCTCGAAGGAATTCTCCTCGATGAGATCGAAGATGGCGACCGCCCGCTCATGCTCGACATCGGGCGTCGAGCGCCCGATCGTTTCGTCGAGGATCACGTCGCAGAGCCGGTAGTCGCCCGTGGCCATCGCTCAGCCTTCGAGATTGAGCCGGATCGCAACCGATCGCGCGTGCGCGTCGAGCCCTTCGCTGCGGGCGAGCGTGATCGCCGCGGGTGCGAGGCTGCGCAACTGCCCGGGCCCGAGCCTCAGGATCGAGGTGCGCTTGACGAAATCGAGCACGGAAAGGCCAGAGGAGAACCGCGCCGAACGGGCGGTCGGCAGGACGTGGTTCGAACCGCCGACATAATCCCCGATCACTTCCGGCGTATGGCGACCGAGGAAGATCGCTCCCGCGTTGCGCACGCCGGCCATCAGCGCGTCCGGATCATCGACGGCGAGTTCGAGATGCTCCGGCGCGATGCGATTGGCGAGCGGCAGGGCTGCCTTCAGGTCCGGCACGAGGATGATGGCGCCGAAATCCGCCCAGCTCGCCGCGGCCGTCTCCGAGCGCGAGAGCGATTTCAGCTGCCGTTCGACGGCGGCCTCGACGGCCTTGGCGAGCGGCAGATCATCGGTGATCAGGATCGACTGGGCACCGCGGTCGTGCTCGGCCTGGGCGAGCAGGTCGGCGGCGAGCCAGTCGGGGTCGTTGTTGGCGTCAGCGATCACCAGCACCTCGGAGGGGCCGGCGATCATGTCGATGCCGACAGTGCCGAAGACCTGCCGCTTGGCTGCAGCCACATAGGCGTTACCGGGGCCGACGATCTTCGCGACCGGGGCGATCGTCTCGGTGCCGTAGGCAAGTGCGGCAACAGCCTGTGCGCCGCCGATCCGGTAGATTTCCGTCACGCCCGCGATCCGTGCGGCGGCCAGCACGGTCGGATTGATGTCGCCGCCGGTCGCCGGCACGACGATCACGATGCGCTCGACACCAGCGACCCTGGCCGGCACGGCGTTCATCAGCACCGAACTCGGATAGCTCGCGGTCCCGCCCGGAACGTAAAGGCCGACGGCCTCGATCGCCGTCCAGCGCGAGCCGAGACCGACGCCGAGCGTGTCCTCATAGATGTCATCCTTCGGCATCTGGCGGGCGTGGTGACGCTCAATGCGCTCGGCGGCAAGCTTCAGCGCATCCATGACCTCCGGCTCGACCTTGGCGACCGCCGCCGAAATCTCGTCCTCGGTGACACGCATGCCGATGCTGGAGAAATCGACGCCGTCGAAGCGGAGCGAGTATTCCGCCAGCGCCGCGTCGCCGCGCACCCTGACGTCCTCGATGATGGCACGCACCACGTCGTTGACGTCGGCGGAAACCTCCCGCTTCGTCGTGAGGAAGGCGGCGAACCGTTCCTCAAAACCCTCGGCTCCTTGTTCAAGCCAGATTGCCACGTCCTGCTACCCCTCTCCTGGGCCCGCCCTAGAGCCCGACATCACCCCGGATGACCGGGCTTGCGGGAGGTTTCCCACGCCGCGCCGGTATCTGCAAGCTGCCCTTCAATACATTCGACGTCGAGCGCGATCATGCCGCCGCCGGCAAGCACCAGTTCCAGAACGCCACCCGGTCCCTCGCCCTCCTGACGGAAGCGAAGGGCAAGCAACGAACGGACATCATCGTTCCTCGTCCGGTCGATTCCGGTCGAGCGGACTGCCTCCACCCGTTTGAAGGTGAGGACCGTCCGCCTGCGCTCGAAACTCCTGCGCTTCGGCTCGGTCCGCTCCCAGACGAAGCGGTTGGCCACCAGCGAAAACTGGCGCGCGCGCGGCAGATAGGCGATGTCGCCGACCTTGAAGACCGCGTCCTGCATGTGCGCCGAGATCACAGCGAGGTCGTCACTGTCGAGAGCGAGAAGCTTGAGATCCGTCATAGCACCGATTCCCGAATGGGCCGGAGACGATCCGGCCCTGCCATCTTCCCTTCCGACATAGGAAGCCGCAATGCAAGAGGCAACGCCCGGAGCGCCGCCGGCAGGCGGTTTTTCAAGGTGTTAATCGCTGATGCGCTCGACGATGGCGCCGCACCGGCCGAGCTTTTCCTCCAGCCGTTCGAAACCGCGATCGAGATGGTAGACGCGGGAGACGAGGGTCTCGCCCTCGGCGGCCAGGCCGGCGATGACCAGCGACACCGAGGCACGCAGGTCGGTCGCCATGACCGGTGCGCCACGCAGGCGTTTGACGCCCTCGATCCTGGCCGTCTGGCCCGAAAGCGTGATCTTGGCTCCGAGACGGGCGAGTTCCTGCACATGCATGAAGCGGTTCTCGAAGATGGTCTCGGTGACGTGGGAGACGCCGTCCGCCCGTGTCATCAGTCCCATGAACTGCGCCTGAAGATCGGTCGGGAAGCCGGGGAAAGGCTCGGTGACGATGTCAACCGGGCGGATGTCGCTGCCGTTGCGCACCACCCGGATACCGTTCTCCACAGGAGTAACGACCGCACCGGCCCGGCGAATGGCCTCGAGCGCCGTGTCGAGGAGGGCCGCGTCGGTGCCCTCCAGAACGACATCACCGCCGGTCATGGCAACCGCCATGGCGTAGGTTCCGGTCTCGATACGGTCCGGGAGCACACGGTGACGGGCGCCCGAAAGGGCCTCCACACCTTCGATAACGATGGTCGAGGTGCCGGCGCCGGAGATCTTCGCACCCATGGCATTCAGACAGGCGGCGAGGTCGACGATTTCGGGCTCGCGGGCGGCGTTGTTGATGACGGTCTTGCCGCGGGCGAGCGAAGCCGCCATCAGCATGACGTGCGTCGCACCGACCGACACCTTCGGGAAGGTGTAGGTACCGCCGACGAGGCCGCCCTTCGGCGCCCGCGCTTCCACATAACCGCCGTCGATCTCGATCATCGCCCCGAGCGCCGTCAGCCCCTCGATGAAGAGGTCGACGGGGCGTGTGCCGATCGCGCAGCCGCCGGGTAGCGAGACGCGCGCCCGACCCTCGCGGGCGAGCAGCGGGCCGATGACCCAGAAGCTCGCACGCATCTTGGAGACGAGCTCGTAGGGAGCCGTCGTGTCGACGATCGTGCGGCAGGTGAAATGGATGGTGCGGGAATAGGAGCCGTTCTGGTGCTCGCGGCGGCCGTTCACGGAGACATCGACGCCGTGATTGCCGAGAATGCGCAGGAGAAGCTCGACGTCGGCAAGATGCGGCACGTTTTCGAGCGTCAGCGTGTCGCTCGTCAGCAGCGAGGCAATGATCAGCGGCAGTGCGGCGTTCTTCGCGCCGGAAATCGGGATGACCCCATTGAGCGCGTTACCGCCGACAATCCTGATACGATCCATATGATCCTACGGGCCCCGCCCGCCTTTCTCTCGTTATTCCCGTTCCCGCCTTCGCGAGAGCGTCGTTCTCTAGACGAAAAGAAGACCGCGTTCAATTCGGCCGGGCAGCCGACGCGGTCGGGAACGCACTAAACATCGTCTTTGGTCGATTTTGCGGCAGGCAATCCCTCCGCCTCGTCGGCCGCCCCGGCGCGGCGGGCGCGAAGCTGCTGCTTGCGACGGCGCAGGTTTTCCTTGAGCTTTTCGGCAGCCCGCGCCTTGCGTTCGTCGGCCCTCGTCGCGGAGGTACCCTTCGGCCCGGCGTGCCCCTGCGATAATTCGCCGGCGACCGGCGCCTCGCCTCGTGCCCTCGATTCGGTGGTTTCCTTCATCATTGCCGCTTGATAGCGGAAAACCCGGCATTCCAAAAGGGTTCGCGAGACACGGCCCGAAATCTTGCACGCAAGTTCGAATTTGCGGCTTGCGCTCATCGAAAACCTGTGGCAATAGGCCCGCACGCTTCGAACGGCGCATCGCGCCCGACACTGCAGGCTGCTATAGCTCAGGGGTAGAGCACTCCCTTGGTAAGGGAGAGGCCGAGAGTTCAAATCTCTCTAGCAGCACCAGTTTTCCTTGTTTGATCCCAAGACTTTCCTCCGCATCGCCGTTTCTGCAGGCCTGCCGAAATGCCGCAGGCCAAATGCGCTTGCTCCGTTGGCGAACAGTGCAGCAGCACCTACATTTAGGACGACTGCGCTGAGGCTGCATCGCCTCTTGACGATCTCCGGCCGTTCAGTGGAAAACAGCGTGGTCCCGCGGTCCCGGTTTGCCGGCTGCCGCGGCCGAACCTCTGGTGCCGGGCCCCTCTGGCGAGAGTTTACGGCGCTCTCGTGATGTCGGTACCGCCAGCAAGATGAGCCGGCGGATACAAAAATCATGTCGATTTCGACCATGCCTCACCCGCATGCCTGCGTCGCCAGTGCATGCCTTGGGCAATCCATATTTGATATTCACGGCGGGAGGGCGAGCCGATGAACGCGACCCCTGCCCAAAAGGGAATGCTCGACTACTTCAAGTGGGCCTTCATCATGACGGCTGTCGGCCTGGTGCTCGGCGGCTGGCTCGGCTGGCAATCCAGCGGCACGATCGGCGGAATGGCCACCGTCTTCTTCATCTGCGCCGTGCTCGCCGTGCTCGAAATATCACTTTCCTTCGACAACGCGATCGTCAACGCCAACAAGCTAAAGGACATGACGCCCGCCTGGCAGCACCGCTTCCTGACCTGGGGCATCGTGATCGCGGTGTTCGGCATGCGCGTCGTCTTCCCGCTGGCGATCGTGGTGATCGCCGCCGATCTCGGGCCGGTCGAAGCCTTCCTTCTCGCCGCCCGTGAACCGGCCGAATATGCGCGCATCATGAACGACGCGCATCTGCCGATCGCTGCCTTCGGCGGCACTTTCCTGATGATGGTCGGCCTCACCTACTTCTTCGACCACGAGAAGAACGTGCACTGGATCGACGTCATCGAGAAGCACATGGCGCGCTCGGCGACGATCAAGGGCATCGAAATCGGCCTGGTGCTGCTGATGATCCTGCTCTTTTCCTATCTGCTCGAAGGTGCGGAGGCGGTAACCTTCGTCTACTCGGCGATCTACGGCCTCGTCACCTTCCTCGCCGTCGAGGTGATCGGCGGCCTCCTCGACGCCTCGCAAAGAACGATGGTGGAAGCGGCGAAGGGCGGCCTCGGCGCATTCATCTATCTGGAGGTACTGGACGCGAGTTTCTCGTTCGACGGCGTTATCGGCGCCTTCGCACTGTCGCAGAACCTCTTCGTCATCGCGATCGGGCTCGGCATCGGCGCCATGTATGTCCGCTCGATGACGATCATGCTCGTCGAAAAGGGGACGCTCGCCGAATACCGCTACCTGGAGCACGGTGCCTTCTACGCGATCCTGATCCTCTCGGTGATCATGTATTGCCAGACAATGCTGCACATCCCGGAGGTAATCACCGGGCTCGGCGGCGCAGGACTGATCGGCATCTCGCTATGGTCATCGATCCGCTACAACCGGATGGAACAGCTGCGCGGGCGCGAGGCGGTGGTGGAGAACATCTGAGTCCTGAGATTGCAGGACGGCCGCGCGCGCAGCGGCCGTCCTGTCGCTGATTTCCAATCAGGCCATTCTCAACCGCAGGCGTTGCGGGCATAGACCTTGCGGTCGTCCTGCTTCAGCACCCAGCCGCGGTAGGTCTTCATCTTGACCTCGCACCAGACGGTCGTGCCGTTTTGCTCGACGCAGCCGACGATGTCGACGCATTGCCCTGCCTCGACGCGCCGGAGAACGGCACCCTCCGTGCTGGGCATGGCGCGGACGTTCATGCGCGTCACCATATGGATCGAAGTGATGCCGGCGGCAACATCAGGCGCGCCGATGTCGTTCGGCTGGGCACAACCGCCTCCCGCATAAGGCAGGCACCCGGCCCTACCGGCAGCGGGCTCCGGCTGCGGTTCGGCCACGTCGGAGTGCACGACCTGCAGGGTCTCCCCGTCCAGCGTCATGCCGACATAGATGCCGGGCTGTTCCTTGTCGGCACGCGCAATCTGTTCGAGACCGGATGCGGTGGAATAGAAGATGATGGTGCCGTCGCCATTGTTCATCGAGTAACCGGAGATCGTCTTCAGGTTTTCCGGGCAGGTGAAATCGTGCTGCGTGACGGCAAAGATGCCCTCGGCTACAGGATCCTGATCAAACGAGATGTGGCAGGATCCTTTCGAAGAGGTCACACTCCACAGGTCGGAAGCGGCGACCGGAGCGGCCATGGCGAGGCAAAGGAGACCGGCGAGAGTCGGGAAGAGGCGCGACATGGGCATCGAGACAATCCTTCTTGAGGCTGCGATCCCGGCTGCCTATGGGGCGCCTCTCCGCCGGTCAACGACGGATGCCGGCGGCGGGCGTGTTGGCCCAAACTTGGCCGTTCGCCCAAGGGTGGACGATTGCCGCGAGCAGCCTCAACGCGAGGCTGCAGGATGGATATAGGCCAGGCGCCCGGTTCCATGCCATAAACGGCCCGATACCGAAGACAGAAGACCCGCATGCCGAATCGCACAAGACGACGAACAAGCCGGAAGGAAGTGGGCGTGAAGCCCGCCCGACCGAAGAGGAGCAGCCATCTCCTTTTCGGTGTCCTCGTCGTCGTCATTCTTTCGGCGATCGCAGCGACCTTCCTGCTCGCCAACGACATGCAGCATCTGAGGTCGCTGGCACGGCGCTACGGACTGGACCGGCTGTTGGCGGAACCGTCAGGGACGGACGCACCCGTTGCCCTCAAGGGCCGGCGACTCGAACCCGTGCCGGTCGACGTTCCCCGATACTTCTTCACTGATTTCATCGAACCCTCGGCCGGCACCTTCGTCCGCGACATCCGCCTCAAGGGGCCGACCCTCTGCAGCGAACTGAGCCGGGCAGGTCTGAAGAATCCCGGCTGGCAGCCGAGTGAGTACGACCGCCGGACCTCCGAATGCCTGTCGGAAACGCGGTTTGCGGCTCCCGACGCCGATGGCGAGGAGACCTCGTTGTTCTTCATTGCCAAAGGCACGCCGGAGGGGGAAGTCCATTCGATCCGCATGAAGCTCGTCGCCCCCGCCGGCATGCCGGGCGAAACGGCGCAGGCGTGGCTCGTCGAGGCGTTGTCGGAGATCATCGACCGCACGACCTGGCGCGACTTTGCACCCGCAGTCGACGCAGCCCGAAAGCTCACCGACTATTCCGCGATACGCTTCGGGATATCGGTCGAGTTCAGCCGCGACTTCGTGATCACCAACGGTTACAATTTCATCCTCGCCCCAGACGGCCGAAGTCCACTCGTCAGGAGGACCCGCGCCTATTTTGCTCCGGACGGATGGCTGCCGCTCAAACCCGGTGAACCGCGGCTGCCGGCGGCTACCATCCGTCATTGGCGAATGCCGGCGGCGAGCCCGGCAGAGACAGGACGCCCTGCAGCATCACCACCGTAAGCGCCGGCATTTTGCCGCAACGGCCTCGCTTCCACTTGAATACATATAGATGCAGCTATATTTGTGCTGCGAGACAGCGGACGGGTGCTCTTTCGAGCCAGTTCTCCCGCCGCAACGAATTGAAAGGAAGCCGTATCGTGCATATTCGCCCCCTTACACAGAATTTTCACGTCTCGGGCCAGCTGAAGCCGAGCGACATCGCCAAGGTCGCGGAAGCCGGCTATGCCGCGGTGATCTGCATGCGCCCTGACGGCGAGGGCTGGGGCCAGCCGAAGTTCTCCGCAATCGAGGAGGCAGCCAAGGCGAGCAACCTTCCCGCCTATTACCTGCCGGTCGGCGGCGGCGTGCCGATGGAGCAGGCAAAGAAACTGCGTTCTCTGCTCAAAGAAACCGAGGGTCCGATTCTTGCCTTCTGCGCATCCGGCGCACGGTGCGCCGGGCTCTACCAGATGGCGCAGCAGATCGGCGGCTGATCTCGCTTGGTCGGTCTGTAGCCGGCCTCAGGCGCTTTCGGCCGGCGTCCGCTGCTGAATTTCACCTCTATCGAGGCGCCGCTCCCAGTCGAGGGCGGTGCGGACGATGAAATCGAGATCGTCGTGGCGCGGCGTCCAGCCGAGGGCCGAGCGCGCAAGCGTCGGGTCGGCGACGATGAAGGCGGCGTCGCCGGGGCGCCGCGGGCCGTAGGAAACCTCGAGCGGGCCGCCATTGCTGCTGCCCGGCTCGCTGCGCACCCGCCCGACGGCCTCCAGCACCTCGAGGACCGAATAGCCCCGACCGTAACCGCAATTGGCGGTCAGCGACTCGCCGCCGTTTCTCAGATATTCCAGCGCCTTCAGGTGCGCATCGACGAGGTCGCTGACATGGATGTAGTCGCGCACGCCGGTGCCGTCGGGCGTCGGATAGTCCGTTCCATAGACATCGACTTTCTCGCGCTTTCCAAGGGCCGCCTCGCAGGCGACCTTGATCAGGTGGGTCGCCTTGCGGGTCGACTGCCCGGAGCGGCCGGCGGGATCGGCGCCGGCAACATTGAAATACCGCAGCACCGCATATTTCAGCCCATGGGCACGCGCGGTATCGCGCAGCATGATCTCGCTCATGAGTTTCGACTGGCCATAGGGGTTCTCGGGCCGAAGCGGCGCGATCTCGAGAACCGGATCCGGCTTGTCGGGCGTCCCGTAGACCGCTGCCGTCGACGAGAAGACGAAATGGGGCACGGAGGCCTTCACCGCAGCGGACAGCAGCGCACGGGTATTGCCGGTGTTGTTCTCGTAGTAGGAAAGCGGATCGGCGACGGATTCCGGGACGACGATCGAGGCAGCAAAATGAATAATCGCTTCGACCGCATTTTCCGAGAAGATCCGGTCGAGCAACACTGCGTCGCCGACATTGCCTTCGTAAAAGCGGACATGGGGCGGAATGGCCCAGCGGAAACCCGTCGACAGCCGGTCGATCACCACGACCTCGTAGCTTGCGTCGAGCAGTGCCCAGACCATGTGACTGCCGATATATCCCGCACCGCCGGTCACCAATATCGCCATCGTTCCTCTCCCCTCTTGATTCGCAGGAAAACGCTACATGTGGCGGCGACGGCCGCACAAGCACCCGCACCGGACGAAGTCCGTTCGTTGAGGCAATTCTGTACCTAACTTTGACGAAGGCGAAGTTCTTTCCGCAGCCGCAAAAGCGGAGTGGAGCCCCCGCGGCAATCAACGACCGAGAATGTAGTCGCAGAGCCTGCCGGCTGCATCCTCGATCTGGCGCGGATCGCGCAGGAAACAGGCCCGGAGGAAGGCTTCGCCGCCTTTGCCGAAAGCGGTTCCGGGTGCAAGGCCAACTCCGGTCTTGTCGACGATGTCGAGCGCCGCAGCGCGGCTGTCGCTCACCCCGTCGATCTTCAGGAAGGCGTAGAGCGCCCCTTCCGGCTTCAGGGTCTCGACCCGGTTGGTGGCGATCAGGGCATCGCAGAGCAGGTCGCGGGAACGGACCGCACGCTCGAAATTGGCGCGGACGAAGTCGTCACCGTGGTCGAGTGCGGCGACTGCACCGCGCTGTATGAACTGGGCGACACCGGATGTCGAATACTGGATGAGGTTTTCGAAGACTTGCCCCGTCTCCGGAGGCGCGACGATCCAGCCGACGCGCCAGCCGGTCATCGACCAGTTCTTCGAGAATGAATTCACGAAGATGATGCGGTCGTCGGCATCCTTGACGTCGAGAAACGAGGGGGCACGCACAGCCGCGCCATAGTAGTAGAGCGCGTAGATTTCGTCGGCGAGGATCCAGATACCGTGCTTGCGGGCAAGGTGGAGGATCGCCGTCAGATCCTCTCTATTGGCCGTCCAGCCCGTGGGGTTCGACGGGGTGTTGATGAAGATCGCCTTGGTCTTCGGCGTGATCGCGGCTTCCAGCCGTTCGAGATCGAGCGACCAGCTTCCGTGACCGAAAGAGAGCTCGACGCCCACGGCACGGGCGCCGGCGAGCTCGATCGCCGAGACGATGTTCGGCCAGGCCGGCGTCAGGAAGACCATCTCGTCGCCGGGCGAGGTGAGCGCCTGAACCGAAAGGACGATCGATTGCATGCCGGACGCCGTGACATAGAAGTGTTCCGGCGAAAGCGAGACGGCGAAATGACGGGCGTAGTAGAGCGACAGAGCCTCACGCAGTTCGGGAATGCCGCGCTGCCAGGTATAGAAGGTCTCACCGGCGAGCAGAGCCTCGCTGGCCGCCCGGTTGATGAAATCCGGGCTCGGCAGGTCTCCCTCCCCCACCCACAGCGGCAGCAGGTTTTCGCGTCCGCGGGCGTAGTTCAAGATCTCTACGATCCCGCTTTCCGGGGCGGATACGGCACGCGGGCTGAGGCTGGCGACAAAAGACATGCTTCGGCTTCTCCGTTTTGGCCGTTCATAGCCGATCACAGATCGAAAATCCCATGACAATGCGTGAGCCTGGGATCGATTTCGGTGATGGATCCGACGCTCCAGCGACTATTCCCGATCGCCCGGGTCGTCGTCAGCTTGCCCTCGTCTTCAGCAGGTCGCGGATCTCGGTGAGCAACTGGATGTCGGCCGGCGGCGGCGCAGCTTCGGCCTTGGCTTCCGGCTTCTTTTCCAACGATTCACGCATCGTGTTCACGGCCTTCACCATCAGGAAGATGACCCAGGCGAGAATCAGGAAGTTGAGGATGACCGATATGAAGTTGCCGTAGGCGATTACCGGCCCCTGCTCGCGGGCGGCGGCAAGCGTCGTCGCCGTGACCTTGCTGCTCAACGACAGGAAGTAATTGGAGAAATCTAGCCCGCCGAAAGCACCGACGATCGGCATGATGATGTCGTTGACGAGCGAGTTCACAATGAGGCCGAAGGCGCCACCGACAATGACACCGACGGCCAGATCCATGACGTTGCCACGGGCTATGAATGTCTTGAACTCGTTGAGCATTGTTATCTCCCTGACGTTTCGTGAAAGAATCTGCACGTCTCGACCAACCCGGATGCACGACAATGCTAATGAAAGTCTCGGCTGTCGGAAACCGGTAATCGTCGTCACTCCCCATCTTCGACTTAAGATCAATTTTCCCACGATTTAAAAAGGCTTGCACTTCCCGTAAGCTTTGTCGAATGGATGTAGGACGCTCGTGACGAGGAGAAAGCGTGCTTCCAGGGTGGATCATCTTCGTATCGGCTTTCGCCTATCTGCTGCTGCTCTTCGCGGTGGCGAGCTATGGCGACCGGAAGAGCCGGCTCTTCGGCGTGCCCGCGGGCGGACGCCCGGTGGTCTATGCGCTGAGCCTTGCTGTCTATTGCACCTCCTGGACCTATTTCGGTGGCGTCGGGCTCGCGGCCGAGCGCGGGCTCGAATTCACGGGCATCTATATCGGGCCGATTCTCATGTTCACGCTCGGCATGCCGATCATCCGTCGGATCACCGAGCTTGCAAAGGCGGAGAAGCTGACCTCCGGGGCCGACTTCATCGCCGCGCGTTACGGCAAGAACCCGATCGTCGGCATGCTGGTGACGGGAATCTCGCTGGTCGGAACCATTCCGTATATCGCCCTGCAGCTGAAGGCGGTTTCGAACTCTGTCGCGGCGATGGTCGATCCGTCCGATTATGGTATCGGCACCGGCAACCTCTATTTCGTCGATCTGCCGCTGCTGGTCGCGATCTCGCTTGCCTGCTTCGCGGTGATCTTCGGCACGCGCCACACCGACGCGACCGAGCATCAGGACGGCCTGATCCTGGCGATCGCCATGGAATCGGTGGTCAAGCTCGTCGCCTTCTGGACGCTCGGGATATCGGTCGTCTTCTTCCTCTTCGACGGGCCGGCCGATCTCTGGCGAACCGCCAGCCAGGCGCCGGCGGTCATGGAGGCACTCTCCTACCAGACGCCGATCAGCCGCTGGCTGCTGCTGATCGGGCTTTCGGCCTTCGCGATCATCATGCTGCCGCGCCAGTTCCACGTGACGGTCGTGGAGAACCGCACGGCCCGCGAACTCAAGACGGCCGGCATCCTGCTGCCGCTCTACCTTGTCGCGATCAATCTCTTCGTGCTGCCGGCAGCCGTGGGCGGTATCCTGACGTTTGGGGGCACGGGCGATGCCGATCTCTACGTGCTGTCGCTGCCGCTCCACAACGAGATGGAACTCGTCTCCCTGATCACCTTCCTCGGCGGATTCTCGGCGGCGACTGCAATGGTCATCGTCGCTTCGGTCGCGCTGGCGATCATGGTCTCCAACGACATCGTGCTGCCAATCTTCCTGCGTCAGAAAGTGCTCGCACGACCGAGCCAGCGCGCCGACTTCGCGAAGACCCTGTTGCACATCCGGCGACTGTCGATCCTCGGCGTCGTGCTCCTCGGTTACCTCTATTATCACTCCGCCGACAACACGAGCGGCCTCGCCTCGATCGGCCTCCTGTCCTTTGCCGCGATCGCACAGATCGCCCCCTCGCTCTTCGGCGGACTGATCTGGCGCCGCGCCAACGCACGTGGCGCGATCCTCGGCCTGAGCATCGGCATCTTCGTCTGGGCCTATCTCCTGTTTCTGCCGAGCTTCGGCGTCGGCGACAACGCAGAACTTGCCTCGACCATCCTGAGCTTTCTCTTCCCGGGGGTCGCGACCTTCAGCGGTCCCGAGACTGACCCTCTCGTCAACGCGACCATCCTCAGCCTGCTCCTCAACACTACCGCGTTCATCCTCGGTTCGGTCAGCCGCAACCTGAAGCCGGTCGAGCGCATCCAGTCCGGCATCTTCGTCAGACGGCATCCACGTTCGCAGTTCGCCACGCGCGGCTGGAAGACCCGCGTCAGCGTCGGCGACCTCAAGGCGGCGATCGCCCGCTATCTCGGCGAGGAGCGGATGGAGCGGTCGTTCCGCAGCTACGAGCAGGCGGCGGGACGCCACCTCGATGACGACAGCCCGGCCGATATGGCCTTCATCCACTTTTCCGAGCAATTGCTCGGCAGTGCGATCGGCTCGTCGTCGGCACGGCTCGTCCTGTCTCTGATGCTGCAGAAGGCCGAGGACACCTCAGCCGATACCGCCTGGCTCCTCGACCAGGCGAGCGAAGCCCTGCAATACAATCAGGACATGCTGCAGACGGCGCTCTCGCAGATGGACCAGGGTATCGCCGTTTTCGACAGCACCAATCGGCTGACGATCTGGAACCGGCGCTTCCGTACCCTTCTCGATCTGCCGGAACACGTGGGCCAGGTCGGTTACCCGCTGACCGACATCATCGCCATCCTCTCCGGTCGCGGCGATGTGCCGGTGGGTGAACAGACGCAGGTGGTCCGCAACTTCCAGCGTTTCGACAAGCCGTTCCAACTGGTGCTGCAGGGCGGCGAGCGGATCATCGAAGTCCGGTGCAATCCGATGCCTGACAAGGGCATCGTCGCGACATTCAGCGACATCACCAGCCAGGTGGCGGCCGACAAGGCTCTGAAGCAGGCGAACGAGACACTCGAACAGAGGGTGAGCGAGCGAACCGTCGAACTCACCCGCGTCAACCATGCGCTTGCCGAAGCGCGGGCCGCGGCAGACGACGCGAATATCGGCAAGACCCGCTTCTTCGCCGCCGCGGGCCACGACATCCTGCAACCGCTGAACGCTGCACGGCTCTATTCGTCCTCGCTCGTCGAAAGGCTGGGCGAGTCGGAAAATAGCACGCTGGTGCGCAATATCGACTCCGCGCTGGAGTCGGTCGAGAACATCCTCGGCGCCGTTCTCGACATCTCGCGCCTCGACACCGGCGCGATGAAGCCGCGGCTGACGGCCGTTCCGCTGCAGGAATTGCTGGAGCGGATCGAAACCGACTTCCAGCCTATGGCGCGGGAAAAGAACCTGAAACTCGTCGTGATGCCGACCTCGCTCAAGGTGCATTCCGATCCCAACCTGCTGCGACGCCTCGTACAAAATCTCGTTTCCAACGCCATCAAGTATACACCCTCCGGCAAAGTGCTGGTTGGCGCACGTCGCAGCGGCAAGGACGTTGTCATCCAGGTGATGGACTCGGGTATCGGCATTCCGACCTCCAAGTTCCGGACCGTGTTCAAGGAGTTTGCGCGCCTCGACGAGGGCGCCAAGACCGCCTCCGGGCTCGGCCTCGGGCTTTCGATCGTGGACCGCATCGCCAAGGTCCTGAACCACCCCGTGCAACTGTCCTCGAAAAAGGGCAAGGGCACGACCTTCAAGATCGTGGTGCCGCGCGAGCGTGACGTGCAGGGTGCCGTCAGATCTGCGGCCACGCAGGGTGCACGAGAGGTGGCGCAACCCCTCAGTGGTCTCAGGGTTCTCTGCATCGACAACGAACCGAACATCCTCGACGGCATGGCCGTGCTGATTTCCGGCTGGGGATGCGAGGTCGAGTGTGCCGGGTCGATCGCGGACCTCGATCCGATCGTCGCGAGGAGCCCGGTGCCGCCGGATATCATCATCGCCGACTACCATCTCGGGGACGGCAGCGGCATCGGGGCGATCCTGCGACTGCGGACACTCTACGGCGCCGAGGTGCCGGCACTGCTGATTACCGCCGACCGGACGATCGAGGTCCGCACCGAAGCCGAACGCCACAATATCGGCCTGCAGCACAAGCCCGTGAAGCCGGCAGCACTTCGCGCCTTCATCACCCACATTTCCGGACTGAAGCGCGCCGCCGCGGAATGACGGCGTTTCCGGAAGCGCCATGAGACTTGACGCAGGTCAAGGATATGTATCGCATACCTGCTAATTTAGACTTCTTTGAAATGAATGGATTCCGCCGGTGGCGCATTTCCTGCAACCGCGGCGGCGCGTCCCTGCTGCATATGCGACCGTGACTGCCCTGTTCCGCATCGTCGAGGAGGTCTGTGACATGCTTCAACATCCACTGCGTTTACTGGCAGTCGGGATGACGTGCCTCGCCATCGCTACGTCCAATGTGGCCGCGGCGACCCTTCCCGCTGCTCCCGCAGCGCCGGCAACCGCCAGCGATCTCGATCTCGTCCAGTGGCCACCGCCACCGTGGTATCGTCCACCTCCGCCATGGTACTACCGCCCAGCGCCGCCGCCCACATGGTACCGACCTGCGCCGCCGGTCTACAGACGTCTTCCTCCACCGGCGTACTACTATCTGCCGTCGGCCCATGTACGATGGTGCATGAACCGCTACCGGTCGTACAACCCGCGGACGGACACCTATTTCGGTTTCGACGGGCGCTTCCATCGCTGCAGAAGCCCGTACCGCTGAGGCGACCGGAAGGAATCGTGAGACGGCCACGCGGCCGTTTGCGCGTTGTTGCCTGACTCCTGCCGACCCGCGGCATTTCGAGTGCGGTCCGAGGTATGGACGGTATTCCTTTATTTTGCCCCATGCTTCTTCCGACCAATAGCGCGACGGACGAACGCACCCCAAATTGGTGCAGAAGTTCCATGTGCGCCAGGGAGGGACCATGCGGATCGCCATTCTTTCGGATATCCATGCCAACCGGCAGGCGTTCGAAGCTGTCCTTGCCGCGGCCGAGACGCAGGGCGCAGAGCGCTACGTCATCCTCGGCGACATCGTCGGCTATGGCGGCGATCCCGGCTGGTGCGTGCAAAAGACGATGGAGCTTTCAGAGAAGGGCGCCGTGGTGATCCGTGGCAACCACGATCAGGCGGTCTCCGATCCGGGCGTGTCGATGAACGAGACGGCGCGGGCCGCCATGGAATGGACGCGCACGCAGCTCACCACCGACGAAAAGGCCTACCTCGCAACGCTGCCGTATGAAGCGACCGACGAATGCCGGCTCTACGTCCATGCGGACGCATCCTCGCCGCAACGCTTCCGCTACGTGACCGACGCCGAAGCCGCCGACAACCACTTCGCCGCCTGCACCGCACGGGCCAGCTTCTGCGGCCACGTGCACCGGCCGGCGCTCTACGCCCTTGCGCCGAGCGGCAAGATCACCAGCTTCTCTCCCTACACGGCCACCGGCATTCCGCTCCTGCAGCAGCGGCGCTGGCTTGCGGTCATGGGCGCGGTCGGCCAGCCGCGTGACGGCGACCCGTCGGCGGCGTTCGGCCTCTACGACAGCGAGATGCGCGAACTGGAATTCCGCCGGGCAGGTTACGACATCGAGACGGCAGCCGCAAGGATAAGGGCGGCGGGGCTGCCCGAGAGCCTGGCCACCCGGCTCTTCAGGGGCAGGTGACGACATGATTGCGAAGGCTCGCCGAGAACAGGGGCAGAGAACCCGTCAGAGCCGCAGCGACCAGACCGTGGCATGGGCGACATTCTCGGTCCCCGCCGCAAACCTGGCGGCTCGGACCGGCTCGAACCCGGCAATCCGCTTGGTGCCGACAAACCGGCCGTGATCCGCAAAGACCTCGATCGAACCATAGTCGAGAAAGATGCGCAGCCGCCGCACTTTCGCGCCCGGCGCGATGAAATTCGGCGACGGTCCATCCCCGACACGATGGCGGATCGAAAGGCCGGCCTCATCCTGGACGAGGGCGAGGTCCACGTTCGCATGATCGAACTGGAGATCGAAGGGCGCACCCGGCTCCTTGAGCTCGAAGAGGATTTCGACCGCACCGCGGAGGAACGACACGCCCTGTCCGGCGGCCAGGCGCGTGCGGTCGAGAATGTAGCCTCTGAGGCTCTCGGCCGCACCGATCGGCGGTGTCAGAAGCCCGTTGCCGCCGAGCTTCAAGGTGCGCGGGAGCGTCATGGCCGTCGGGAAGTCGATGGTCGGCGAGGCTTCCGCCCAATTGGCGAGCCAGCCCATCCCGACCGGCGCATCGCCGTCGAGAAACGCCTGGAAGGCATAATTGTCGGCGCCGAAGTCCAGTTCCTGGATGAACTCGCGCGAAAAGTCTCGCCCGTCGAACCAGCCGACCTCCGCCATGGTGAGATTGCGCCGTCCGGTCGCCGCGTCGACGCTGTTCATCAGCCCGTAGATCAGCACCCAGCGAGTTGCAGGGTCGGTCAGGACGCCGTCGAGCGGCAACATGCAAGGACATTCGATGGCCGTCGTCGCATGACGCTTCTCGACCAGGAGCTTGCCGAGATAGGTCCAGCCTCCCGCAGCGGTCACGTCCAGCGTCTCGTAGAGCAGGATGACCCCGCCCTCCGCACTCTGGCTGCCGAGAAGCATCTTCCAGTGTCCGTCCGGGCCTTTGAACACGTAAGGATCACGGAAGTCGAAGGTCAGGCCCTCGCCCTCCGGACGACTGGGCAGGATGACCTCCGCCTGTCCGGCACTGAAGAGGTCCGACGAGGTCGCCGTCATCTGGATCTCCTGCTCCGGTGCGCGATCCTGCACCTTCTCGGTGAAAAAGACGCGGATGCCCGGTGCGTTCGGCAAGGCGATCGCCGACCCGGAAAAGGCGCCTCCCCGCCGGTCCGGCCGTGCCATCAGATCCTCCGACGGGAAGAGAAAGATCGGCAGATGCCGCCAGCGCAGATAGTCGGAGGAGACGGCATGGCCCCAGTGCATGTTGTTCCACCGCAGGCCGTGCGAATAGTGCTGGTAAAAGAGATGTGGCCTGCCGCCGAAACGGCCGAAACCGTTCGGATCATTCATCCAGCCGAAGGGCGGGCGAAAATGATAGGACTCAGGCAGGTCCGGCGGTGCATTGGCCGGGTTGGTGTGCACGACGGTTATTCCCGTCTCCAGCACCTCCTGGGCGGTGAACCAGTAGGCAACTGAGACGGAGGTGGTGTCCGTGTCGTAGCTTATCTCGACCGGACCGCCGCCGAAGACGTGGTAGATGCGGAAGGAATACTCTTCGGCGTTGCTGGCGATCACCTCGCCGAACTTGCCGTTCGCACTGGAAAAGGAAAGCGCGCCCTGGATGCCGGGCACCATGGCCTTCAGCCAGATATGCCACACCGCATTGACGGGCAGATCCGCCTGGATCGTGCGCAACGTGGTCCTGGCCGGCGCTTTTGCTCTGTCGTTCATCGCAGCTCCTTTTCCTTCATAGAAGCCTAGGGCAGCGCCGAAACAAGTAAAGGGACGATCGTGGGCATAGCGTGGCAAGTCCGTCGCAAACAAAAAAAGGCCGGGCGAACCCGACCTTCCCTTGATCTCGACAAAGCGCGCCGGCAGATCCGTGGTCGCGCTCCGGAGAACAATTCCGATTAGAGAGCCTGCAGGTTGTCCGCAGAGGTCTTGCCCGAACGCTTGTCGCGAGCCAACTCGAAGGAGAGCTTCTGGCCTTCCTTGAGCTCGCGCATGCCGGCGCGTTCAACGGCAGAGATGTGGACGAAGACATCCGCAGAACCGTCGTCCGGCTGAATGAAGCCGTAGCCCTTGGTGGCGTTGAACCATTTTACGATACCAGTGTTCATGACGATTTCCTTTTCAATCGCGTCGAAAGTTGTGCAGCATGCGGGTGCTGCGGTGGTGTAACCGATTTTGAAGGGAAGTTCGCCAGAACGGCACCAACGGCCGGGACAGAGTTCGTCTAGCAAGATCGATGGCGATACAACTAAGTGCGGATTTCGTCTTTTGCAAGACGTTTCCGGCGAAATCCGCGACATCGGCATCGAGCTCCCACACTGTCATCGAAGATTCACCGATCCGTCACGCCTCTGTGACCGAGCCCGCCTATCCGCTCTCCTGACGAAACAGGATGGAGGATTGACCGATGCGCCGCCTCGCCCCAATGCTTGCCGCCGTTCTTCTTGTGGCGCCGACGATTGCCACAGATGCCTCCATGCCGGCGGGTGGGCGTAGTTCCCAGATCCGCGAACGCCTGAGCGACGCCAACCGCTGGCGCGACCATGTGATGGTGGTGGCGCACCGGGCGGGATGGAAGGAAAGCGGGCAGACCATGCGCCCCGAAAATTCGAAGGCGGCGATCGACAATTCCGTTTCGCTCGGGGTCGAGTTGGTCGAACTCGACGTCCGCCGCTCGCACGACGGCGCGCTCGTGGTCATGCACGACCCGACGCTGGAGCGCACCACCACCTGCGTCGGCGCGGTGAGCGACCACACGCTCGAGGAGCTTCGCCGGTGCCGGCTGAAAGTCGAGGCAAGCGGCGCAGTGAGTGCCGAACCCGTCCCGACCTTCGAAGAGATGCTGACCCACGCCCGCGGTCGGATCCTCGTCAACGTCGACAACAAGCTGGAGCCGGAAGACCTGCCGGACATCGTCGCGGTCGCACGTCGCCTCGGGATGGCTGATGGCATCGTCGTCAAGGCACCGATCTGGAACGAGGAACGGCTCGCCCGAACGAAGGCGGTGCTCGATCGCATCGGGGGTAACGTGCTCTTCATGCCGATTCTCGCCGATGATGCGGTCCGCGACGCGAGCTTCATCGAGAAGGTCGACAGACAGGTGGCGGCTCCGGCCGCCGAACTGGTGGTCTGGCACAAGGATGGCGCGCCCGGCCCGACAACGGACGGCGGCGCCCTGTTTTCCGCCCAGGCGCGCGCGGTTGCGATCCGCAACAACACCCATCTCTGGATAAATACCTATCCGATTACCAACCGGCCCGAGGGAATGGTCGCCGGCGGGCGCGGCGACGGGCTCGCAATGTCCAGCGGACGTCCGGACGAGGTCTACGGCTTCTGGATCGACCACGGTGTCACCATCATCCAGACCGACGAGCCGAAGGCGCTGATCGGCTGGCTCGAGCGGCAGGGGTTGCGGAGGCCCTATTCGACCGGATCGTGAGACGTCGGGCACCGAGGCCGTCAAAAAGAGAAAGGCGGCCGGAGCCGCCTTCCAAATTCATTTCCTCGCTCTCTCGCGAAAGAATGGTGCAACGTTACGCTGCCTTTTCCACCTGGCCGTAGGGATCGAAGCGACCGTAGAAAGTCTCGCCCTTGGCGGCCATGTCGAGAAGCAGCGGCGTCGGCTTGAAGTGGTCGCCGTAGGAGGCTGCGAGCTTCTCGCAGAGTTCCACGAAGGTCTTCACGCCCATGCCGTCGATGTAGGAGAGCGTGCCGCCGGTATAGGGGGCGAAGCCGAAGCCGAGGATAGAGCCGACATCGGCCTCGCGCGGATCGGTGACGATGCCCTCTTCCATGGTACGGGCCGCTTCCAGCGCGATGGTGACGAGCAGACGCTCCTGCAGGGTCTTGACGCTGACGTTCTCCGGCTTCTGCTGCGGATAGAGTTCCTTGAGGCCGGGCCACAGGAACTTCTTGGCGGGCTTCGCCGGATACTCGTAGAAGCCCTTGCCGTTCTTGCGGCCGCGACGGTCGAGTTCGTCCACCATCTTGTCGATGAGCTTCATGTGCTCCGGCTTGACCGAGGCCTCGCCCAGATCGGCAATCGAGGCGCGCATGATCTTCTGCGAGAGGTCGACGGCAACCTCGTCGTTCAGCGAAAGCGGACCGACCGGCATGCCGGCGAACTTCGCCGCATTCTCGATCATCACCGCGGGCACGCCCTCGGCCAGCATGTCATAGGCTTCGTTGATGTAGCGGAAGACGCAACGGTTGACATAGAAGCCGCGGGTATCATTGACCACGATCGGCGTCTTCTTGATCGCCGCGACGTAGTCGAGCGCGACGGCCAGCGCCTTGTCGCCCGTTTCCTTGCCGAGGATCACTTCGGTCAGCATCATCTTCTCAACCGGCGAGAAGAAATGCACGCCGATAAACTGGGCCGGACGCTTCGAATTCTTGGCGAGACCGGTGATCGGCAGCGTAGAGGTATTGGAGGCGAAGATCGCGCCCTCCGGCAGGACGGCCTCGACGGCCTCGATGACGGCCTTCTTCACGTCGCGATCCTCGAACACGGCCTCGACGACGAGGTTCGCATCGGAGAGCGAGGCGTAGTCGGCAGACGGGGTGATGAGGGAGAGCAGCTTTTCTCCGTCTTCCTTCGACATCCGGCCCTTGCCGACCGCGCCGGCGACGAGGCCTTCGGACACGGACTTGCCCTTGGTCGCCGCCTCGATGTCGCGGTCGATCAGCACCACCGGGATGCCCGCGGCCGCCGTGACATAGGCGATAGACGCGCCCATGAAGCCGGCGCCGACGACGCCGACCTTGTTGAGTTCGGTCTTCCCGACGCCTGCCGGGCGACGGGCGCCCTTGCCGAGCTCCTGCATGGAGACAAAGAGCGAACGGATCATGCCGAACGCTTCCTTGGTCTGTACGATCTGCGTGAAGTAGCGCTGCTCGATCCTGAGACCGGTGTCGAACGGCACCTGCAGACCTTCGTAGACGCACTTCAGGATGGCGAGCGCGGCCGGATAGTTGCCGGCGGTCTCGCGGCGCAGGATGGCGGAGGCGGCCGGCCAGAGCTGGGCCGACGCCGGAGTCCAGATGCCGCCGCCGGGCACCTTGAAGCCCTTTTCGTCCCACGGGGCGACGGGTTTCAGACCATCCTTGATCATCTGCTTGGCGGCCGAGATCAACTGATCCGGCTCGACGACCTGATGGACGAGGTTCATCGCCTTGGCGCGGGCGGCGGTCAGGCTCGAACCCGTGGTCATCATCTGCAAGGCGTCCTGCGTATTGGCGAGACGCGCAACACGCTGGGTACCGCCGGCGCCCGGGAAGATGCCGACCTTGACTTCCGGCAGCCCGATCTTGACCGACTTGGCGTTCGAAGCAACCCGACCGTGGCAGGCCAGCGACAGTTCCGTCGCGCCGCCCATGCAGGTACCGTTGATCGCCGCGACCCACGGCTTGCCGCAGGTCTCGATCTTGCGCCACAGCCAGGTCATTCGGCCGGCGGCATCGAAGAGCTTGCGGACCGCGCCGGCCGGATCCTTCGCCTTCTCTTCCTCGAGCATGGAGAACATGCCCTTGATCATGGTGAGATCGGCACCGCCGGAGAAGGTCTTCTTGCCGGAGGTGAAGACCACGCCCTTGATGTCTGCGTCAGCAACGGTCTGGTCGACGATCTTCTCTATCTCGTCCATGACCTCGACGGTGAAAACGTTCATCGACTTGTCGGGCATGTCCCAGGTGACCAGGGCAATGCCGTCGGCGTCGGTTTCGATGGTGAAGTTCTTGTAGGTCATATTCTTCCTCCCCGGATCAGACGCGTTCGATGACGGTCGCGGTACCCATCCCGGCACCGATGCAGAGCGTGACGAGCGCGGTGTTGAGATCACGGCGCTCCAGCTCGTCGAGAACCGTGCCGAGGATCATGGCGCCGGTCGCGCCGAGCGGATGCCCCATGGCGATCGCGCCACCGGCGACGTTCATCTTCGAATGATCGACCTCGAAATGCTGCATGAAGCGCAGCACCACGGCGGCGAAGGCCTCATTGAGTTCGAAGAGGTCGAAGTCCGAAATCTTCATTCCGGTCCTCTTCAGGAGCTTTTCGGTGACGTCGACCGGACCGGTCAGCATCAGTGCCGGGTCCGAGCCGATATTGGTGAACGCGCGAACGCGGGCGCGGGGCTTGAGGCCCATCGATTCACCGCCCTCCTTGGAGCCGATCAGAACGGCGGCGGCACCGTCGACGATGCCCGAAGAATTGCCGGCGTGGTGAATATAGTTGATGCGCTCGACTTCCGGATGGGCCTGGATGGCCACGGCTTCGAAGCCGCCCATTTCACCCGGCATCTGGAAGGAGGGCTGCAGCTGCGCCAACGCCTGCATGTCGGTGCCGGGACGCATGTGCTCGTCGCGGTCGAGAATGACGAGGCCGTTGGCATCCTTCACCGGGATCACCGACTTGGCGAAATGGCCCTTCGCCCAGGATTCGGCCGAACGTCGCTGACTTTCGACGGCATAGGCATCCACGTCGTCGCGGGAGATGCCGTACTTCGTGGCGATGAGGTCGGCCGACACGCCCTGCGGCATGAAATAGGCCGGGAAGTTGACCGAGGGGTCCATGTACCAGGCACCGCCCGACATGCCCATGCCGATACGGGACATCGATTCGACGCCGCCGGCGATCACGATGTCGTCCGAGCCGGACTTGACCTTGCCGGTGGCGAGGTTGACCGCGTCGAGACCCGAGGCGCAGAAGCGCGAAATCTGGATGCCGGGGGCTCTGAACGCGTATCCAGCCTCGAAGGCGGCTGCCTTCGGGATCACGGCACCAGCTTCCATCACCGGATCGACGCAGCCGAAGATGATGTCGTCGACGGTCGAGGTGTCGAGGCCGTTGCGGTCACGCAATGCTTCCAGAGCCTTCGCCGCGAGGCGCGGCGTCGGTACTTCATGCAGCGCACCGTCCTTCTTGCCGCGGCCGCGCGGCGTGCGCACGTGGTCATAGATATAGACTTCGGTCATGGTTTCTCTCCCTTGGGCGCCTGGGCGCCGGAAATTCATTGTCCCTCTCCTCCCCAGCGGGGAGAAGTGCCGAGCGAATGCGAGGCGATGAGGGGGCAGCCCCCTCATCCGGCCTTCGGCCACCTTCTCCCCGCCGGGGAGAAGGGGAAAATCAGAACGCCTCCGCGGCCATCTCCATGGTGGTGTCGGCGCCGGTCTCGATGCGGCTCTTGCGCAGCGCGGTTTCCGGCATGATCCGCTCCATGTAGAAGCGACCGGTGATCAGCTTGTTCTTGTAGTAGTCGGCATCGCCGGTGCCAGCGGCGAGATTGTCCTTGGCGGCCTTCGCCATCTTGGCCCACATGTAGCCGAGAACGACCAGACCGAAGAGGTGCATGTAATCGGTGGAGCCGGCGCCCGCGTTGTCGGGCTTGGCCATGGCATTCTGCATGAACCACATGGTGGCCGCCTGCAGGTCGTTCAACCCCTTCTTCAGGCCCTTGGTATAGACCACCATCGCTTCATCGCTGCGATGTTCCTCGCAGAAGTCGCCGATTTCCTTGAACAGTGCCATGACGGCGCGGCCGCCGTTCATGCCGAGCTTGCGGCCGACCAGATCGAGTGCCTGGATGCCGTTCGCGCCTTCGTAGATCATGGCGATGCGGGCATCGCGGACATACTGGCTCATGCCATGTTCCTCGATGTAACCGTGGCCACCGAAGATCTGCTGGGCCATGACGGCGTGATCAAAGCCCTTGTCGGTCAGGACGCCCTTCAATATCGGCGTCATCAGGCCGAGGGTATCGTCGGCTGCCTGCCGTTCGGCAGCATCGCCCGAACGGTGGGCGATGTCCGACTTCAGCGCGGTCCACAGCGTGAAGGCGCGGCCGGCCTCGGTGAAGGCCCTGATCGTCAAGAGCGCGCGGCGGACATCGGGGTGTACGATGATCGGATCGGCTTTTTTGTCGGGTGCCTTGACGCCGGAGAGCGAACGACCCTGGATGCGCTCGCGAGCGTAGTTGGCGGCGTTCTGGTAGGCCACCTCGGCGATGGAGAGGCCCTGCAGACCGACACCGAGACGCGCCTCGTTCATCATCACGAACATGGCGGCGAGACCCTTGTTCTCCGCGCCGATCAGGTAGCCGGTCGCCTCGTCATAGTTCATGACGCAGGTCGAATTGCCGTGAATGCCCATCTTGTGCTCGATGGCACCACAAGAAACCGTGTTGCGGGTGCCGACGGAGCCGTCATCGTTGACGAGGAACTTCGGCACGATGAAGAGTGAAATACCCTTCGTGCCCTCCGGCGCGCCCTCTATGCGGGCGAGCACCAGATGGATGATGTTCTCGGTCATGCCATGCTCGCCGGCCGAGATGAAGATCTTCTGACCCGAGATCTTGTAGCTGCCGTCGGACTGAGGAACAGCCTTGGTGCGCAGCATACCGAGGTCGGTGCCGCAGTGCGGCTCGGTCAGGTTCATCGTGCCGGACCAGGTGCCTTCGACCATCTTCGGCAGATAGGTCTGCTTCTGGGCGTCGGAACCGTGAACGAGGATCGCCGCGATCGCGCCCTGCGTCAGGCCCGGGTACATCATCAGCGCCATGTTGGCGGACGACATGTACTCGCCGACGGCCGCATGCAGGGTGTAGGGCAACCCCTGCCCGCCGAATTCCTGCGGAACGGCAAGACCGATCCAGCCACTCTGGCAATAGGCGTCATAGGCCTCCTTGAAACCCTTCGGCACGCTGACGTTGCCGCTGTCGTCGCGCTTGCAGCCTTCCTGGTCGCCGGAAAGGTTGAGCGGGAACAGCTCCTCTTCCGCCAGCTTTGCGGCTTCGCCGACGATCGCCTCGACCATGTCCGGGCTTGCCTCCTCGAAGCCGGGCAGGTTGTGGTAACGTTCGAGGCCAAGCACGTCGTTGAGCACGAAAAGCGTATCGTTAACCGGGGCCTTGTAGACAGGCATGTGTCATCTTCCTCCGAGACTGATCCTGACAGCGGGTGTGGTCGCTATAATATTGACGTTTGCGTAAACGTCAATTCGTCGCGACCGCAAATTTCGCCGCCCTTCCCCGGGAGCGGAATATCGATCCACGATGGCGCCGGAGTGCCGCAGAAATCTTACAAATCGTTAAAAAAGAAACGCCAGGTTAACGGCTTGTTTACCACGTTTCGCGAAATGTAGGCGGTGAAGCGTGATGATCCGGGGGTGCACTGCCGAGCAACTGGGTGTCAGGAAACTGCACAACAGGGACTTCGGAGCCAAGAGAAGACCAGCGCCGACGCCACCACCGTCAGCCACGCCGAGGAGCAAAGCTCGCCTGATGCGGGCCAATTTCGAAGCGAGCACGAACATGAACGGATCGCGATCCAACCCTTCCCGTCCCGGCGGCTCATCCTCCCTGGATGCGTTGAGCCGTACCATCGAGGGGCTGGAAGCACGCATCGAAGGGCTCATGAACAACAATCAGCGGAGCGCACGGCTTTCGCAGGATCCCCGCCGCGACTTTGCCCCCGAGAGCCGCGATCTTCGTGATCGCGACCCGCTCGCCGAAATCCGGCAACGCCAGCGTGCCCTCGAGGAAGGGAGGGGACGCGCGTCCGAGCCGCGTTCGCAGGAACGCTACGATGACCGCAATGCACCGGTCCAGCGGTTTGCCCCGCAGCAGCCGGTGGCCCGTACCCAGCCCGACGCCGCCCGGGAGATCAGCCAGGCACTGCTCGGACTGCGCCAGGAGCTAAAGCACGACATCGCCGAAAGCCTCGCCGCAGAGATCGGCTCTCTTCGCTCGGAGATGCGCAGCATCCGTACACTTGCGGAAGATCGCCGTCCCTCCGAAGACATGCGCCAGGACATCGCGCGCCTTGCCGACGGGATCACCGAGCTCGGTCGCTATCGGGCTCCGGGCACAGAGCGGCTGCAGGCGGAATTCGAGGAACTGCGCTCGCTCATGGACGGGCTCGCACGGGAGGATTCCGTGCGCCATATCGAGCGGCGCTGGGACGACCTCGAAGAGCGCCTCGACGGCCTCGATGCCGGCGCGCTGCGCTCGGAACTCCTCTCGCTCGCCGACCGGCTCGACGACATCAAACGCCATATCGGCAATATCGGCGACCACGGTGCGATTCGCGCCCTCGAAGACAAGCTGGTAACCGTCGCGACCGCGCTCGAACACATCGGCGCCCATATTGATCCCAGCGAACGTATGCTGATGGAGCAGTTTGCCGGCATCGACATGCGGCTCGACGAAATCACCCGGGCCATCGCAGCCGGAAGTCGCCACAGCGGTTCCGGCTCCGATGCGGTCTCGATCAGCCGCATCGAAGATCGCATAGCAGGCATCGCCGAGCAGATCGAAGCGATTGCGGGACGGGCCTTCGAACAGCAAGATCCGGCGATCGATCTCGGCCATCGGCTGGAGACGCTCACTGCCCGCATTGAGGAGCTCGGGACGCAACGAACCGCACGCCGGCTCGAGGAACGGCTCGACCAGCTCTCCGAGCTGCTTGAGCGCGGCCAGCAGAGTGGTCCCCAACCCGAGCTCACGGGCTATCTCGCCGACATCTCCCGCAAGATAGACGCTCTCGACCAGGGCGCGGTCAGCGATCGGCTGGCCGACCGCCTCGACGTACTTGCCGAGCGCATCAGCTCCCTTGCGGTTCCCGCCCCGACGGGCTCTGCCGGCGGCCCTGCATTCCGCGAACTCGAACAGCGACTCAACACGATCGTCGACCGGCTGGAAGAGACGGCTGCGGCCCCTGTCCAGGACACGTCCGCGCTGCGCGGCCTCGAAGAACAGATCGCCCACCTCTCGACGCTGATCAGCAGCGCGCCGTCGGATGCCGGCGCCGGCAACGAGGCCATGACCGGCCGCGTCGCGGCGCTCGAGGACTACATCGCCACCAGCGATGAATACATCATCGAAGCGGCTCGCCAGGCGGCAGAGACCGTGATGGAAAGCTATGCGCAGACGCAAGGGGCCCGCGGAGACGCCTCGGGCGCCGACCTGACGGCGCTTTCGGCACTGGCCGAGCATCTCAAGGACCTGGAATCGGTCAGCCGGAATTCGGAGGAGAGGACCCACCGCACGTTCGAGGCCCTGCACGACACTCTGGTCCAGATCGCAGAAAAGCTCGACCAGATCGACAACCGCGTCGGCTCGCGAGACAGCATCGCCGCCGAAAGCCCCGTTCCGGCCCGCGCCGCGGAACCGGCGGCAAACCGACATGCGCATGCCGAAATGCAGGCTGCGCCCGTGACCGACGACATTCCGGCGCCCGCCGATATCCCGGAAGCGGAATATGTGCTCGACGCACCGGAGCCGGCACACAAGTCGAAGGCCTCTTCGAAGAAGGCGGCAAAGCCAAGCCTGCTCGCCGGGCTCGGCAAACGTTTTCGTCCCGGCCAGAAGAAGGAAGACAGCGGACCCGTACAGCGCACGCTGGTCGATCCGAGCCCGTCGATCGACCCTTCGGAGATGCTGCCTCCCGAGGAGGCCAACGAACTGCTCGAACCCGGCTCGGGCGCGCCGGACGTGCGCAAGATCCTGGAGCGTGTCCGTGCGACCCAGGCAGCACAACGCGAGGCCGGTGCCGGAAATGGCGCTGCATCGGACGGCGATCGCACCGACTATATCGCCGCCGCCCGCCGTGCCGCCCAGGCTGCCGCAAGCGAGATGGACCGCGCCTATCGCACCGGATCCCCCAAGACGGAAGCCGGCAAGTCGACGGGTTCGGCGCTTTCGCGCTATCGCCGGCCGATCCTGATGGCTGTCGGTGCCGTGCTGCTCGTCGCGATGGCGATGCCGCTCGTCAACACATTGCTGCGTGACGATAGCACGCCGCTGGTGACGGCCGAGGCTCCGGCCGCCTCCGGCGAGGTCAGCGGCGCACAGACGACCACAGGCATGTCGGTCCCGGAGGAAGCACCCGCAACCGCAAAGATCGGCGGTGAGACACCGCCGGCGAATCCGGATGCCACGCGCGCTCCGTCCGGACCTTCAGCACTCACGGCTCCCGCCCCGCTCGACGAAAGCGGCAAGCTCACGCCTCTTGCACCTGCGGATGCCGCAAATCCCCAGAGCGCAGCGACCGTGCCCTCGCCGACCCCCGAGACCAATGCGCTGCAGACGGCGACCGAAGGGCAAGCTCCCGTCGCCACAGCCGTTGCGGCACCGGTGGAACCGATCGCCGTACCGGACGCCCTCAAACCCGCCTCGCTGGTCATTGCCGCCAAGCAGGGTGATCCGCTCGCGCTCTTCGAGGTCGCAGCGCGCTACTCCGAAGGCAGCGGCGTCGACGGCGACTTCGCGGAAGCCGCGAAGTGGTACAAGATGGCTGCTGACAAGGGCTTCGCACCGGCGATGTACCGGTTGGCCAACCTCTACGAGAACGGCAGCGGCGTCGAACGCAACGTGGAAACCGCCCGGCACTATTACGAGCTCGCCGCCGAAAAGGGCAATGCGAGCGCCATGCACAACCTCGCCGTCATGCACGCTTCGGGCGCCGCCGGCACGCAGGATTATCCGACGGCGGCCAAGTGGTTCGGCAAGGCGGCGGAACTCGGCGTTTCCGACAGCCAATTCAACCTGGCCATCCTGAACGCGCGCGGCAACGGCGTTCCGCAAAACCTGGTGGAGTCGTACAAGTGGTTTGCGATCGCCGCCAAAGCGGGCGACAAGGATGCCGCCAAGAAGCGCGACGAGGTCGCCAACGTCATGGCTCCGGATCAGCTCGAAAAGGCGCGCGCCGCGGTCGATCTCTGGAAGCCGCAGCCTTTGGACCCGCAGGCCAACTCGACCGATGTTCCCGACGAGTGGGCCGGGAAGGGCGTGAAGACCGCCAGCGTCGACATGAAGAAGGCAATCCGCAACATCCAGGGTATTCTCAACAACAACGGCTTCGACGCCGGCGTACCGGACGGGATGCTCGGTGAAAAGACGGTGGCAGCGATCAAGGCCTTCCAGGCGTCGGTCGGCATGGAACCGACGGGAAAAGTCACCGACAAACTGGTCAAGGAACTGCTAGCGCGCAACAAATGACGCGCCCTGTCACAAAACCGGAAAAATGGGCGCGTAAAGCCTTGCCGCATAATTGACAGGTCTGGCCGGCGAGCGCATGAAAATATGACGGAGGTCAAGCTCTGCCAATGACTTGACCCGGTTTCATCCCTCTTCGGAACCCGCCGGCGACAATCCGACGCTTTCCATCCCCCGCTCCTGCGGGGCTTTCGCATTTCGAGGCTGCCCGTGACAATCTACCTGCCGATCGCAGAATTGTCGGTGAACATCTTCATCATTCTCGGCATGGGCGCGGCCGTCGGTTTTCTGTCCGGCATGTTCGGCGTCGGCGGCGGCTTTCTCATCACGCCTCTCCTGATCTTCTACAACATCCCTCCGGTCGTGGCGGTCGCGACCGGCGCCAACCAGGTCGTCGCCTCTTCCGTTTCCGGCGCGATCACCCATTTCCGACGCGGCACGCTGGACGTGAAGCTCGGAATCGTGCTGCTGGTCGGCGGTCTTGCGGGAGCGACGGCAGGTATCTACATCTTCTCCTGGCTGCGCAGCGCCGGGCAGCTCGACCTCTTCATCTCGCTACTCTACGTCGTGTTTCTCGGGACGATCGGCAGCCTGATGCTGATGGAGAGCCTGAACGCGATGCGGCGGGCCGCGCGCAATGAGCCCACAACCCTGCGGCGACCGGGCCAGCACATCTGGGTGCACCGCCTGCCCTTCAAGGTACGTTTCAAGAAGTCGAAGATCTACTTGAGCATCCTGCCGGTCATCGCGCTCGGCTTCGCCATCGGCGTGCTCACGTCGATCATGGGCGTCGGCGGCGGTTTCATCATGGTGCCGGCGATGATCTATCTGCTGCGCATCCCCACGAATGTCGTCGTCGGAACATCGCTCTTTCAGATCATTTTCGTCACCGCGTACACGACCGTCGTACAGGCGACGACCAACTACTCGGTCGATATCGTGCTGGCATTCCTGCTGATGGTCGCCGGTGTCATCGGTGCACAATACGGTGTCCGCGTCGGCCAAAGACTGCGCGGCGAACAGCTCCGCGCGCTGCTGGGGCTACTCGTGCTTGCCGTCGGCGTGCGCCTCGCAATCGACCTGGTGGTGACGCCTGAGGATCTCTATTCGATCGCGACCGGCGGAATGGGGGGCTGATGCCGATGCGCGCGAAGCTCCTTGCCGTCGTCACAGTCCTTTCGGCGTTTTTCGCGAGCGAGGCCGCCGGCCAGGTGCCGTTCCAGCCGACCACTCCCGACATGGAAAGCCTCGACATCGGCACCTCGACCAGCGAAATCGCCATCACGTCAGATTTTCGCGGAGCCGATCTCACGATCTTCGGGGCGCTCACGAACACCGATGCGTTGCTTCTTGCCATCGGCCAGTACGATGTGGTGGTAACCCTCGAGGGGCCGCGAGACGAGGCGACGGTCCGCCACAAGGAGCGGCTCTTCGGCATCTGGGTCAACCGCAATTCGATGACGTTCGAGAGGATGCCGCAGTCCTATTCGCTGGCGAGCACGCGACCGCTCGACGAGATCACCGCGCAACAGGCGCTCGTCGATCTCGGTCTCGGTGTCGACCACATGCCGCTCACGCCGACCGGCTATTTTCAGAGCGCGGCCAATCTTGCCGAATTCCGGGAAGCCTTCCGCCGCCTGAAGCAGACCAGTGGGCTCTACCAGAGCGACACCGGGGGCGTGCGCTTCGTCAGCGCGAGCCTGTTCAAGGCAACGCTGAAGCTTCCCGCCAACATTCCGGACGGCGTTCATATGGTCCGGGCCTATCTCTTCAAGAGCGGCGAATTCCTCGCCCAACGTGAACTGCCGCTGCGGGTCATCAAAACGGGGATCGAAGACTCCATCACCCGCGCCGCGCATGACCAGCCCCTGTCCTATGGCGTCCTGGCTGTGCTGCTGGCATTGATCACCGGCTGGAGCGCCAGTCTGATGTTCCGCCGCGACTGAGCCCGATCACTCTTCGGCGGCCTCCATCCTCGCCTTCGTCGCCAGATAGGCCTCCATCAGCCTCGACAAGGCCGAAGGCGTGCCTTCAGGCATCGGAACGCCGAGGTGGAGAAAGCGCAATTCGTCCATGAAGTCCCGCCACAACGGCCGCCCGCCCTGCTCGAGCAACTCCGCTCGAATTGCCAGATCTTCGGAAACGGCGAGATACCGCCTTCCCCATGCACCCATTTCGGCAAACAGCGGTACTAGCTTGATCGACATCTCGGTCAGGCTGTAGATCGCCTTCTGCTTGTGGCTCGGATCGTCAGCGCGCGTCAGCAGCCCTTTTTCAACCAGCTTCTTCAGGCGATCGGCAAGAATGTTGGAGGCGATCCCCTCCTCCGAATTCTGCAGCAGCTCTCGGAAGTGCCGGCGATTGCCGAACATCACGTCACGTATGACGATCAAGCTCCAGCGATCCCCGAGGATCTCCAGCGTCAGATTGATCGGGCAACCGGAACGGTGCGTCAGGTCCATTTTCCTCTCCATGAAACCACTTGCATTCTAAAATCAGTTTGACTAGCCTTCAACCGCTTTCACTTTGCAATCGGTTTTGAAACGGAGGAGACGATGCGCAAACTGATCATCTGGAACCTGATGACGCTGGACGGCTATTTCGAAGGAAAGACGCCCTGGGATCTGGGCTTTCACGAGCTCGTCTGGGGCAACGAGCTGCGTGACTATTCGCTCGAAATCGGCCGTCAGACGGACTTGCTGGTTTTCGGCCGAAAGACCTATGAAGGCATGGCCGCCTACTGGCCGGAGGCCACGAATGAAACGGAAATCAAGGAATACATGAACACGATTGCGAAGATCGCCGTATCGCGGACGCTCACACACGCCGACTGGAACAACACTCGTGTCGTTCGCGATCCGGTCTCGGAATTGAAGACGCTGAAGCAGCAGCCGGGCAAGGACATCTTCATCTTCGGTAGCGCCGAACTCTGCGACAGTCTGCTGAAAGCGGACCTGATCGACGAAATCCGGCTCTGCCTGGTGCCGGTCGTGCTGGGTGGTGGCAATCCGCATTTCAAGCCGGCCGAGACACCGAGGCCGTTTACGCTGCTCGAAAGCAGGCCCATCAAGACTGGCGCCGTGATCCTGCGTTACGCGCCAGTCGACAGGGCGTGAGGCGTCCGGCTCAAGCCGAGCGGCCGTCCATCGCCGCGGCGACCAGCGTCGCGGCTGCGGCACCGGCCGTCTCGATGTAACCCGGATCGCGGTTGAGGAGCACGACGGCGAATGCACCGTCGATGAGGAGGACCACCTGTCTTGCGAGGGTCCGCGGCTGCTGCACGTCTTCCGCCTCGAAGAGGTCCGCCAACCAATCCTCCAGGCGCCGTTTGTGGGCGGCGCCGATCTTCATCGCCGGATGCCCCGGCATGTTGGCCAGCTCGGCCGAGGTTCGCAGGAAGCCGCAGCCCTTCCACTTCGGGTGGCGTGCCGACCTCGCGAGACCCGCGAAAACGGCCTTGATCCGCTCCGGCAACGGCCCCTCACTTTCCCGGTACCAGTGCTGGAACTTTGAAAAGCTCGGCTGGTCGCGTCCCGCCAAGTAGGCGGCCACCAGATCGTCCTTGCTCGCGAAATGGTAATAGAGCGTCCGCTTGGTGACACCTGCCTCCTCGGCAACGGCATCGACGCTCACGCGCCGGATGCCCTCGTCGTAGAAGAGCTTGGCGGCGGCGGAAATGATGCGATCACGGGTCGTCGTCTCTGAGGTCGCCATGACGGCATAAGTATACCGACCAGTGAGTATACACAAGCGCCGACCATTGTTAGCTTTCGCCCCTACCGACACGGCAAAGGAGGTGGCGATGGCGGAATACAGTCAAACGCAGGAACGCTCCGGGTATCTTGCACACGATGGGCTACAGCCCGTCGAAGGGCGAGAGATCACGTTACGGTGCAGGGACGGCGTGACACTCCGCGGCCATGTCTGGAGCGGTCGCGCTGATCCTCTCTGCGGGACGGTGATCGTCAATCCCGCGACCGGCGTTCGCGCGCGCTATTACCACTACTTCGCCCGGTTTCTCGCCGAACACGGCTTTGTGGTCCTGACCTATGACTACCGCGGCATCGGGCTCTCGCGGCCCGACCGCCTTGCCGGCTGCGGCTTTCGCTGGCGCGATTGGGGCGAACGCGATTTCGACGCGGCGCTCGACTTCGCCGATAGAATCGGCGGTGGCCCCGTCTTGGTCGTCGGCCACAGCATCGGCGGATTTCTGCCGGGCTTTGCGGCAAATGCCAGGCGGATCGACCGGATGCTCACCGTTGGCGCGCAATATGCCTACTGGCGGGACTATGCGGCCCGCGAGAGGCTGCGTCTCTTCCTCAAGTGGCATCTGGCGATGCCGGCCTTGACGGCACTCTTCGGCTATTTTCCCGGAGAACGTCTCGGCTGGCTAGAGGATCTGCCGGCGGGTGTCGCGAACGAATGGAGCTTTCGGCGCGCGCGGATGGAGCTCAGCTATCCCGCGCGGGAACGGCAGGCGATCCTGAATAACTTTTCCGCCGTGACTGCGCCGATCCTGGCGATCACCGCGGCGGACGACGAGTTCGCAACGGTGACGGCAATCAGACGAGCGCTTCGATACTATCGACAAGCGCCGACGACGGAGGTCCTGCTTTCGCCCGCCAACCTCGGCGTGGACCGGCTGGGACATTTCGACCTCTTCCATGCCCGTCACGCCACCGGTTTCTGGATCGACGCGCTGCTATGGCTGCGCGACGGCATCAATCCCTGGCCGGACAAGGCACCTCTTTAACCGAGCAGACTGCCGAAGCGCACGGAATAGATCCTGTCGCGTCCGAGAAGATGCGCAATCAGCGCCGTCTGGTCGAAGAGGCCGGAAAAGGCACGGTGGCGCAGATCGAGGCCGCCGGTCAGGACGCCGAAGGCCGGCATCAAGAGGCGAATGCCGTCGGTCGCGAAACAGGCCCGGCGGACCGACTTTTCCCGCCGGCGGACGGTTGCCGAGGGGTGCAGATGGCCGGCGATTTCACCTCGTCCGTCGATCAGCGAGGGTTCGTGGCGGAAAACGAGGCTGCCGAAGCGCAACTCGTCGGCACACCTGCCAGGCAGGTCGACCACACCGTCGGGATCGTGGTTGCCGTTGATCCAGATCCACTCACGGCCGCGCGCCATCGCCGCGATCATCGCGCGGAAGTCCGGCGGCATCAGCGCCGAACCAACGCGGTCATGGAAATTGTCGCCGAGACTGACGACGATCGCCGGATTATATCGTGTGACGACCGTTTCGAGGCGCCGCAATGTCGAGAGCGTATCGTAAGGCGGCAGCAATTGCCCGCGGCGGGCGAAAGCCGCTCCCTTCTCGAGATGCAGATCGGAGACGACGAGAAGGTCGAGGTCGGGGAGATAAAGCGCTCCGGCAGGATCGCAAACCGCGCCGACGCCGGCGACCGAAAATTCGGCCGTCAATTCGGCGCTTCCCGAAAGCGTGCTTCTCAGTGCCGCGAGCCGGTTCATCCGCTTGTCTTTTCCTTCCGGGCCGTTGCCCTTCGATGGCAGGTCGGCCCCGCTTCTAGGCCATTGCCTCGGCGATCAATTCGTCCGCGGCTTCCGCCAGCACATGTTCCTGAGCCTCGCCCGCCACCGGCTCGCGACCGATTTCCAGCATCACCGGCACGGCGAGCGGCGAGACGTGATCGAGCCGGCGATGGGTGATGTGGCCCTTGATTCTCTTTAGCATATCGCCGAGGCGGGCAATATCCAGAAGCCCGGCCGCGGCATCCTGCCTCGTCGCCAGCAGGAGAATGTGGTCCGGCTCGTGGGTACGCAGCACGTCGTAGATCAGATCGGCCGACACCGTGACCTGCCGGCCAGTCTTCTCCTTGCCCGGATGCCGCTTCTCGATCAACCCCGCGATCACCGCACAGGTACGGAAGGTGCGCTTCAGCATCCAGGATTCGGCAAGCCAGGCCTCGAGGTCGTCGCCGAGCATATCCTCGTCGAAGAGTTCGCCGAGCACCAGTCTCCCCGACTGCACCATCGCGCCGATATCCTCGAGGCCCCAGACGGCAAGCGAATAGTCGGTGGCGACGAAGCCGAGCGGTTTTGCGCCCATCCGCTCCAGCCGCCGGGTGAGGAGCATGCCGAGCGTCTGATGCGCAAGCCGCCCTTCGAAGGGATAGGCCACCATGTAGAAGCGGCTGGCCCGCGGAAAGGTCTCGATCAGCAGCTCGCCCCGCTTCGGCAACACCGATTTCTCGCGCTGGATTTCCAGCCAGTCGCGAACCTGGTCCGGTAACGCTCGCCAGCGCGCCGGATCATCGAGCATGGCGCGGACCTGGTCGGCGAGATAGGTAGAAAGCGGGAACTTGCCGCCGGCATAGGCAGGAATCTTCGGATCCTGCGAAAACGCGTTGGAGACGAGGCACTCGTTCTCGCGGATGCCCTCAAAGCGGACGGTCTTTCCGGAGAAGAGGAAGGTATCTCCCGGAGAAAGACTTTCGAGGAAGTATTCCTCGACCTGCCCGAGCGCTGTGCCGCCACGCATCGGCCCGCCGCGGCCGAGGGAGCCGAGATGGTTGCGCTTCACCAGCCGCACGTTCAGCATCGGCATCTCGACAATCGTTCCGAGATTGAGGCGGTATTGCTGGGCGACCTGCGGATTGGAGACGCGCCAGCGCCCCTCCTTGTTGCGTCGGATGCGGGCGTAGCGCTCGTAGGTGCGCAGCGCATAGCCGCCGGTCGCCACGAAATCGACAATCCGGTCGAAGGTCTCGCGCGGCAGGCGGGCATAGGGTGCTGCGGTCGTAACCTCCGCATGGAGCGCGTCGGCATCGAAGGGCTCGGCGCAGGCCATACCAAGCACGTGCTGGGCAAGCACGTCGAGCGAGCCCTCTCCGACGGGCGGCGTGTCCTGCGCGCCGAGATAGTTCGCGTCGAGCGCCGCCTGGCACTCCATGACCTCGAAGCGATTGGCGGGCACCAGGATCGCGCGGCTCGGCTCGTCCATCCGGTGATTGGCGCGGCCAATGCGCTGGGCGAGCCGCGAGGCGCCCTTCGGCGCGCCGACATGGACCACGAGGTCGACATCACCCCAGTCGATACCGAGATCGAGCGTCGAGGTCGCGACGACCGCGCGCAGCCGGTTTTCCGCCATCGCCGCCTCGACCTTGCGGCGCTGTCCGACGTCGAGGGAGCCGTGATGCAGCGCAATCGGCAGGTTGTCGTCGTTGACCGTCCAGAGCTCCTGGAAGAGAAGCTCGGCCTGAGAACGGGTGTTGACGAAGACCAGCGTCGTCCGGAACCGTTTCAGGATCGCGTAGAGATCGGGGATAGCATAGCGGGCCGAATGACCGGACCAGGGAATCCGATCCTCCGTGTGCAGGATCGAGATGTCGGGCTTGGCGCCACCTTCGACGGTTACGAGACCTGCTTCGCACGCTCTCCCCGGTGTCTGCGCCACCAGCCAGCGCATCAGATCGGGGGGATCGGCAACCGTCGCCGAGAGCCCGATGGTCTGCAGGCGCGGCGCGAGACGTCTCAGTCTCGCAAGCCCTAGCGAAAGCAGGTGGCCGCGCTTCGATGTCACCAGCGAGTGCAGCTCGTCGAAGATGACGTAGCGGAGATCCTTGAAAAAGCGCGTCGCCTCGCCATTGGCGATCAGCAGCGCGACCTGTTCCGGCGTTGTGAGCAGGATGTCGGGTGGATTGAGCTTCTGGCGCTGCCGCTTCGACTGCGGCGTGTCACCGGTACGGTTCTCGATGGTGATCGGCAGGCCCATCTCTGCAACGGGCTTCATCAGGTTGCGCTCGATATCGACGGCAAGGGCCTTCAACGGAGAGACATAGAGCGTGTGGATTCCGGTGAAGGCGGTGCCCGGCTTGCGCCTGCCCCTTCGCGCGAGATCGGTGAGCGACGGCAGAAAGCCGGCAAGCGTCTTGCCGGCACCGGTCGGGGCGATCAGCAGCGTGCTCCCCCCCCGTTCGGCGCGCGCCAACAGCTCCAGCTGATGGGCGCGCGGCTGCCAACCCTTGTCCGCGAACCAGCGGTGAAAGGCATCCGGAAGAGAGACGGAGGAACCCGTGATGGTGGAATCGGTCGCGCTCACGCGGAGAAGGTAGTGAAGCCGGACCGGAATTGGAAAAGAAAATCGCGATTGCGGCGCCGGCCGGCGAATTGACAGAGGCGCAGAATCATGGATATTTATTATCCGTGATAGGATTTTGAGAGATGAGACTCAGCGAAGGCATAGAACAGGCGATCCATTGCGTGACGATGCTGGCGGGGCTCGATCAGGGTCAGGTGCTCTCGGCCGCCACCCTTGCCGAGTATCACGGCGTTTCGGCCAGCTACCTTCTGAAGCATCTTCAGGCGCTCTCGGGTGCCGGAATTCTCGCCACGGTGCCGGGGCCAAAGGGCGGTTACCGACTGGCGCTCGCGCCGAAGGATATCTCGTTGCTTGACATCGTTCTGGCGATCGAGGGGCCGGCTCCGGCATTCCGCTGCGCCGAAATCCGCCAGCGTGGTCCGAAGCCGCTTCCCGGCCGCTACTTCCAGGCGCCCTGCGGCATCGCGAGCGCCATGCATGCCGCCGAGCGCGTCTACCGCAGTGAACTTGCCAAGACGAACATCGCCGACATTGTGGCCGGCGTTCACGCCGTGGACGAGGACGGTGCGATTGCCGGTCGCGGCACTGATTTCATCGCCTGCCACGCACGGCAGACCGGCCGCTGAACAGCCGGTGCATGGAGTTTGCCTATCAACCAAGGAGAAGCGCAATGCAGCCACGTTTCGATTTTGCCAAAGCCTCGCCCGAATCCTACAAGGCAGTCTTCGCCCTCGAACAATACATCTGCAGCTGTGGCCTGGAGCCCCAGCATATCCATCTCTTGAAGCTCCGTGCGTCACAAATCAACGGCTGTGCATACTGCGTCGACATGCATGTCAAGGAGGCACGGCACGACGGCCTGAGCGAACAATGGATCAATCTCGTCTGCGCCTGGCGGGAATCGCCGCTCTATGATGCCCGCGAGCGGGCGCTGCTGGAATGGACGGAAGCCGTGACCAACGTGGCACAGACCGGAGTGCCCGATGCGCCGTTTGCGGAGATCCGCAAACACTTTTCAGAGGAGGAGGTCGTCAAGATCACGACGGCGATCGGCACGATCAACGTCTGGAACCGACTCTGTGTCAGCTTCCGGTCGCAGCATCCGATCGACGAGCGCGCGCAAGCCGCCTGACTTGACCGACGTCAGACGCCCGTCGTCGCTCACATCGCGATGTAGCGATCCTTGCGGTGATTGATCGCAAGCGTCAGGTTGAGCACGACGGCGCCGACGACCGAGCAGAAGATGATGTAGTAGCTGGCGATGAAGAAGGAAAAGACCAGCACGGTGCCGTCGAAAGCGAGTTGTACCAGCCCCGCCCGCCAGCCGAAGCGATCCTGCAGGTAGAGTGCAAGGATCCCGAAGCCGCCGAGGCTTGCGCGATGGCGGAAGAGAGCGAGCAGGCCGGCGCCGATGAGCAGGCCGCCGAAGGCGGCCGCAACCAGCGGGTCGAGGTTCGAGAAGCCAATGTAATGGGGGACGGTCTCCGTGAGCACCGAGGTCAGTGCGACCGCCGCAAAGGTCTTCAGCATGAAGGCCAATCCGAACCGCTTCAGCGCCAGGTAATAGAATGGCAGGTTGACGGCAAAGAACATGGCACCGAAGCTGAAACCCGTCGCGTAGTGGAGGAGGAAGGCGACGCCCGCCGTGCCGCCCGTCAGCAGGCCCGCACCGGAGAGCAACATCACGCCCAGCGTCGCCAGCATGCCGCCGGCCGCAAGCCCCTGCGCATCTTCGATGATGGAGTGGCGCTCCGCCGAGGATGCCATCATCTCCCGCAGCTTCGGCCGAACGTCACTCATCGCCATGTCCGATATCCCCTCGCCTGTTCCAATACCCACCTTTGACCTATGCGGTAACGCGGCTCCCCGCCAAGCTCAAGGGACTTCCGCTCATCATAGTCATCGCAGCACGACATAACGGTCGGAGCGGTGGTTGATCGCCACGAACAGATTGAGCACCACCGCACCGACGACCGAGCAGATCACGATTGCCGGGCTCACCACCCCGAAGGCAAAGACCATCACGGTGAGATCGAAGGCGAGCTGTACCAGACCGGCGCGGATGCCGAAACGCTCCTGCAGGTAGACGGCAAGGATGCCGACACCGCCGAGGCTCGCACGGTGGCGATAGAGCGCCAGCACGCCGTAGCCGAGGAGAAGACCGCCGAGGATTGCGCCCCAGACCGGCTCGATGGCGCTGATATCGATCAGGCGTCCTTCGAACTCGACGATCAGCGAGGTCAGGGCAATCGCAGCGAAGGTCTTCAGCGTGAAGTCGAGCCCGACGCGACGAAGCGAGAGGATGTAGAACGGCAGGTTGAGCAGGAAGAAGATCAGCCCGAAGCTGACGCCGCTTGCGTAGTGGAGCAGGAAGGCGACGCCGGCCATGCCGCCGGTGAGAAGTCCGACCTTCGCGAGAAGATAAAGGCCGAGCGCCGACACCATGCTTCCGGTGACGATGCCCTGGACGTCCTCGGCGATCGTGTGCCGGTTCGGGCTGGTATTCAGAATACCCCACATGCTGCTCACCTGCGCCATGATCGCGACCTCTGGAATGTCTGAGAACGGGCATATTGTGCACCGCAACATTCCGGTTCGCAAGCACGATATGTCAGCAATGCTGACCTACCGGCAAGTTCGCAACTTTCGTTCCTTCAGAAGCGCCGTTCGGCAAGAAACAGAATGCCGTGAACAGGTTTCCCGGAATCCATGCGAATGACCGAGCGTTTAACCTGCCGTGTGTCGAAGCCGGCATCGGCCAGTGCCTCCCGGACATAGGCCTCCGAATGGCGGTAACGCAACGAAGGCGCGAGTTCGAAGCCCTGCCCCACTTCGGCCTCCTCCACGGAGAAAGCGAAGAACGCGCCGGGTGCTGTAAGGGTCGCGGCCAGCACAAAGGCGTTGTCCAGGCTGCCGAGATACATCAGCACGTCCGCAGCGGCGACGAGGTCGGCGCGTCCCTCGGGGAGTCCCGCGCCAAGAAGGCCAGACCGTTCGGCCGGCAAGGACAGATCGGCCTCTCCGAGATGATCGTAGATCTGTTTGGCGGAAGCCTTCGCGAGCATGTTGGCCGAGAGGTCGAAGCCTTCGAGCCTGTCCGCCCGGTCGCGAATCTCCACGCCGAAGAGGCCGGTGCCGCAGCCGAGGTCGACCGCGAGGCGGAAGCGGCGTTCGCCGGCGACCTTTCGGATAAGGGCGGCAAGCTTGCCGGGTACGCTGTAGCCGAGCTTATCGACGAGCGAGGTTTCGAAGCGATCGGCATAGTCGTCGAAGAGCGCCTCGACGTAACGGCTCGACGGCTGCTCCGGCGTCGGCTCGGCGCCGAGCACGGCGAGCTTCAGCCGGGCGGCAAACAGGTCCTGTGGGTCGAGGGTGGCGACACGCCTCAACGCCGTAATCGCTGCCTCAATATTGCCCGCCTTTTCGCTGTATTCCGCGAGCCGGAGCCAACCGGCCGCCCAATCGGGTGCAAGCTCCAGCGCCTGTTCCATGAGCTCGGCAGCAGCCGCGGGATCGCCGCCTTCACTCAGCATCTTCGCGTAGTCGGCGCGACGGTCTGCCGTGAGATTTCCGGACGAGAACTGGATCTGTTGCATGGCGGGTTTCCTGGAAAGGCGCGCGGTCTTGACCGAAAGCTGGAAAAAACACAAGAGCTATTTCCGCGGCACCTGCAAGAGCAGGCGCTTGCAGGCCGGCAGACGCCCGCCTATGTGATGGAAGAACAGGAGACCGGACATGTCGGATGGGGTGAACAGATTTCTCGGGGATACGCTGGGCCGCACCGCGATCAAGCTCCTGGTCGTGTCGCTGATCGTCGGCTTCGTGATGACCGTTTTCGGCATCTACCCGATCGACATTCTGGAAGGCGTCCGGCATTTCATCCTCGAACTCTGGTACCGGGGCTTCGCCGCGCTCGGCCGGGTGGGTGACTACCTGCTTCTCGGCGCGACGATCGTCATTCCCGTCTTCATCGTCCTGAGATTGTTGAGTTACCGACGCTGACATGCCCGTGACCGTGCTTCCATACCTGCCGCGGCGACGCTTCCTCATGCTGGCAGGTATCGGTCTGGCCGGTGGTCTGACCGCCTGCAAGACGACGGATATCGTGCCGACCACGGACGATACGGCGCGCGCCGAGACGGAGGGCGCGCTGCCGCTCGTCAATACCCTTCGGAACAGCAAAGGGCTCCCCACCCTCGAATACAGCAAAATCGCAGAGGCTGCCGCTCTCTCGCAGGCGCGGCGGATGGCGCGGGCAGGCGAGATGTCGCATTTGCTCGGGAGGGGTGACGACTTTCTTCTCAGGATGAAGTCGATGGGCGTGCCTTTGCCGGCCTCCGAAAATATCGCCGCAGGTCAATCGCAGGTGGCAGACGCGGTCGACGCCTGGGTCCGATCCGAAAAGCACCTGCACAACATGCTCGGCGCTTATCGCGGGCTCGGTGTTGCCGTGGCGCACAATCCCTCTTCCGCAAATCGCCCCTATTGGGCCATGGTGCTCGCGAGCTAGGCGATTCCCGACCTGGCAAAACGGCTGGAGACGGACGCGTGGATATCGCGGCAAGAGCAAGGGACAGCTTCGACGTCACCCATAGGACGGTGCTTTCGATCGCGGTGCCGATGACACTCGGCTTTCTGACGACCCCGCTGCTCGGCCTTACCGATACCGCGGTGGTCGGGCGGACCGGCGACGCGGCAGCGCTTGCCGGTCTTGCGATTGGTGCGATTCTCTTCGACCTCATCTTCTCGAGCGTCAGCTTCCTGCGGGCCTCGACAACGGCCCTGGTGGCGCAGGCCCTCGGCCGTGGGGACAGACACGAGCAGCAGGCCGTCTTCTGGCGGGCTCTCGTTCTTTCCATCGGGCTCGGCCTCGTCATTCTCGCCGCCTCGCCGTGGCTGCTTTCCGTCGGCTTGCGGATGATGGGTCCGGTCGGCACGACCGCCACGGCAACGGCGACCTACTTCTCGATCCGCATTCTCGCCGGACCGCTGACACTCACCAATTATACCATCCTCGGCTTCGTTCTGGGACTCGGCCGCGGCACGACCGGACTTCTGCTGCAGACGATCCTCAACGGCACCAACATCGTCCTTTCGATCTATCTCGGCCTCGTCCTCGGCTGGGGTGTGGCGGGCGTCGCCTGGGGCACACTGATCGGTGAGGGGATGGCCGCCGCCGTCGGGCTAGCACTCATCATTCCGCGTTTTGACCGGAAGGACGGACCGAAAGTCGCCGAAATATTCGATCGCGCCAAGCTGTCGGCGCTCTTCGCGATCAACCGAGACCTGATGATCCGGACCTTCACGTTGCTTGCCGCCTTCACGCTTCTGACACGCATCGGCACCGGCTTCGGCGCCGTCGTCTTGGCGGCAAACGCTGTACTGATGAACTTCTTCATGATCGCAAGCTTCTATCTCGACGGTATGGCGAATGCCGCCGAGCAGATCGTCGGACGAGCGATCGGCGCCCGCTTCCGCGAAGGTTTCGACCGGGCGATCCGGCTCACCGCGCTCTGGTCCTTCGGGCTGGCGCTGGTCTCCTGCCTCTTCTTCCTGATCTTCGGCAACGCCATCATCGACTTCATGACGACGGCTGCCGACGTTCGGGTGATCGCCGCGAACTATCTGCCCTGGGCCGCGGTGACGGCACTTACCGGTGCGTTGGCCTTCCAGATGGACGGCGTCTACATCGGTGCGACCTGGTCACGCGAGATGCGCAACATGATGCTGCTTGCGTTCACCGGATATTGCCTTTCGCTGGCACTTTTCGTGCCGCTTTTCGGCAATCACGGACTTTGGTTGTCGCTCAACGTGTTTCTGGCCTTGCGCGGCATACTGCTACTTGCTCGCCTGCCGGCGCGGGTGGCTCAGAGCTTCACCGAAAGCCACTGATCGAGGCCGCTGTCGCGCAGGTCGCGGATCGAGACGACGCCTTCGCGGTCGAGCAGCGCCGACAGGCCGCGCAGGATGCGCCCCGGCAGTCCCGGGCCTTCGTAGACCATGCAGGAATAAAGCTGCACGAGATCGGCTCCTGCACGAATTTTCTCGAGCGCCGTCTCCGCCGAGGACACTCCCCCGACACCGATGATCGGCAGGGCCGGACCGACACGTTTGCGCATTCTTGCAAGAACCGCCGTCGAGCGCGCGAAGAGCGGTTTGCCGGAAAGACCGCCCGCCTCCGCAGCCAGGCGCGGATCGCTCAGGCCTTCACGCGACAAGGTCGTATTGGAGACGATGAGGCCGTCGAGGCTGTGGCTCATCACCTCGGCGGCAATGTCGTCCATTCCCTCCTCGGTGAGATCCGGCGCGATTTTCAGGAAGACGGAAAGCCGCTTGCCGGTCCTCGCCGCCTCGTCGTCGCGGGCAGCAAGCACGGCCGACAACAGCGCGGCCAGGCTTTCGCGGGCCTGCAGGTCGCGCAGTCCCGGCGTGTTCGGAGAGGAGATGTTGACGGTGAAATAGCTCGCCACGGGATAGAAGCGGCGGATACCGGCGACGTAGTCCGCAACGCGGTCGGCGCTGTCCTTGTTGGCTCCGATATTGACGCCGACGATGCCGTTCGTACGGCGCGCGCTAAGCCGTGCGAAGGCGGCGTCATGGCCCTCGTTGTTGAAGCCGAGGCGGTTGATGACGGCCTCATCCTTCTCCAGGCGGAAGATGCGCGGCCGCGGGTTGCCGGTCTGCGGCTTCGGCGTGACGGTCCCGACCTCCGTGAAGCCGAAGCCGAGACGGAGGATGGCATCCGGTACCTCGGCATTCTTGTCGTAGCCGGCGGCGAGGCCGAGCGGGTTCGGGAAGACGATCCCGGCGACCGTCTGGGTGAGACGAGAATCGGCAGGCACGCGGCAGCCGGGAACGAACCCGGTCTTCAGGGCGGCGATGGAGAGGCCGTGTGCCGTCTCCCCGTCGAAGAGGAAGAGGCCACGGCGGGCGAGCGTCTTGAAAGGTCCGGTCATCGGACGAGCTCCGGGAAGATGTGGAGGCCGTCCGGCCCGAGCGGCAGGGGCTTCTGCCAGGCGACCAGCGAAACCGGCAGATCGCCGTAGAGGTGCGGGAAGAGGTCGCCGCCGCGCGAGGGCTCGAACTTCAACCTGTCACCGAGCGCGGAGGTCGAGACTGCGACCAGGAGCAACCCGTCGATCCCGGCGAAGTGCAACCGGGCCGTCTCGCGCGCCTGGGCGCCGGTCGAGAAGTGGATATAACCGTCCTTGAGGTCAATCGCCGCACCGGAGAAAATACCGTCGGCTTCCGCCTTTTGCCACAGGTCGCGCGGTACTATCTTGTATATGAGGCTATGCACGAGCTCATCCTTCCGTGGCCGACGCTGGGAGCGATTTGCCGCAAACCGGGCACTTTGTCCACGGCAGCGATACGGGAATGTCCGCTGGAACACGTAATTTTTGGAGAAAAACGATGAAATTCCAGCTTGTCGTTCCAGCCGTCCTGTTGGCCTTGACCGGACCGCTGCCTGCCAGCGCCGAGGAGGCGGCGGATGGGCGCTTCCGGCTTGAGAAGTCGGGAGACGCCTTCGTGCGACTGGACACCCGGACCGGCGCCATGACGCTCTGTCGCGAACAGGATGGCGCACTGATCTGCCGGATGGCAGCCGACGAGCGCGCGGCCTACGAAGAGGATCTCGGCCGGCTGGAAAAGCGGGTCGAGGCCCTTGAAGCGGCCCTGGCCGCCGGGCAGCCGCTCGCCGGCCGTCAGCGGGAAGAGCTGCCTTCCGACGAGGAAGTCGAGCGATCGATCGGCATAATGGAACGCTTCATGCGCAGTTTCTTCGGCCTGGTTGAGGAGTTCAAGAGTAAGGAAGAAAAGACCGGGCCAGCGCCCGATCACACCTGACGCTAGACTATTGTATATATTGTCAGGTGTCGCTAAAAGACAAATGACCGCCCAACAGGCGTATCGGGCGCTCTTGGGAGGGAGCGAGCAATGACAGCACTCACCATCATCATCGCAGACGATCATCCGCTTTTCCGAGGAGCCCTCAGGCAGGCCGTCGACGGCATGGAAGGGAAGAAGACGGTCATCGAGGCGGGTGATTTTGAGGCTGCTCGCAAGGCCGCGTCGCAGCATCCGGACGCCGATCTGCTGCTGCTCGACCTCGCCATGCCGGGTGTCAGCGGTTTTTCCGGACTGATGGCGCTCAGGGCCGAATTCCCCAATCTTCCGATCGTCATCGTATCGGCGAGCGACGACCAGACCACCATCCGCCGGTCTCTAGAACTCGGCGCTTCCGGTTTCATCTCCAAGTCTTCGGGCATCGACGATATCCGAACCGCCATCCAGACCGTGCTCAGGGGTGACATCTGGACGCCGGCCTTCTATCAGGGCGGGCAGGAGGATCCGGACGTCGCCGATCTCATTGCCCGGCTGCGTACGCTGACGCCACAACAGAGTCGCGTGCTCGGTATGCTCGCCGAAGGCCTGCTCAACAAGCAGATCGCCTACGAACTCGGCGTCTCCGAGGCAACCATCAAGGCCCATGTCTCGGCAATCCTGCTGAAGCTCAAGGTCGACAGCCGCACGCAGGCCGTGATCCAGCTCGGCAAGATCAACATGGCCATGGTCGCCTGACACACAAAACGTCTACGTCCGGCGCACACTCGCCAGGATCGTAGTCGCAGAAGAGGATTTTATTCCTCTTTTGCTCTTTACTCCGGCGGTCAGCTTGAATAAAATCCGGACCGAGCGGAAGGTCCGTTTTTGTCCGTTTCCCCTCTGGAGCATGAGCGACGATGCTATCGCATGACAGTATCTGGAGCGCGATCGACAAGCTGGCGGAGCGCAATCAACTGACGCCCTCCGGCCTCGCCAGACGGGCGGGCCTCGACCCCACATCGTTCAACAAATCGAAACGTGTCGCCGCCGACGGACGCATGCGCTGGCCATCGACCGAATCCATCGCGAAGGTGCTTGAGGCGACCGGAGCCAGCATCGACCAGTTCATGAGCTACATGCAACCGAACGACGGGCGCGTGAGCGTGGCCCAGGGTGCACTGCCGGCGACACCCGGCGCCATTCCGCTGATCGGCTTTGCACAGGCCGGCGCAGGCGGCTTTTTCGACGACGGCGGATTTCCGGCAGGCCAGGGCTGGGACCTCGTCGAGTTCCCCGCGTCACCGGATCGCAAGGCAGGCGTCTACGCCCTCGAAATCCAGGGTGACAGCATGCTGCCGCTCTACCGGGACGGCGACGTGTTGATCGTCGAACCGGGCGCCCAGGTACGCCGGGGCGACCGCGTGGTGGTCAAGACCCGCGAAGGCGAGGTCATGGCCAAGGTGCTGGCACGCCAGACGGCAAAATCGATCGAACTTCTTTCGCTCAACCCCGAACACCCCAATCGCAGCTTCGACATGGCCGACGTCGAATGGATCGCCCGGATCATCTGGGCTAGCCAGTGAGACCGTTTCAGGTATGCGTCGTGCGGCGGTGATTGCAAGCGGTGTCGTGATCCTCGCCTGGGGCTCGGCCCTGGTGATTGCCGGCGCCCGCCTGCGACCCGTCCTTCCCCCGCCGGAAACGGAAACCGCCGTCACCCGGCCAAAGGCGCCCGCGCCCGTCGTCGAGCGCCGGCGCGTCCGGGCGATCAGCCCCGGACAATTCGCTTCCCCGACAGAGGGACCCGGTGAGGCGCTGGAACGCATAGCGCCCCGGCCACCCCTCGGCGGAGAAGACGAGGAAAAGGTGGAAATTGTCCTCCTGCAACGCCCCTGGTCAGGCGCCGCGGGCTTGCTCGCGGCGCGCGGCCGGCGCGTGAGACTGGCAGGAGTCATGCCAACCGCGGTCGGACGGCGCTGTCCCTCCGGAGGCGGCGCACCCTGGCCGTGCGGTGTGGTGGCACGCACGCAGCAGCGCATGCTGATCCGCAACCGTACCGTCGCCTGCGATCAGACTGGGGCGAATGAGAAGGACATGCTGGTGACCGTTTGCCGCGTCGGCGGGACAGACATCGGCGCCTGGCTCGTGCGCAACGGCTGGGCGGAAGCCGAACCCGGATCGGTCCTCGCGGAACTGAGCGCCGCTGCCCGGACAGACCGGCGCGGCATTTTCGGCGACGATCCGCGCGACGGGCCGAACGACCAGCCTTGAATCCCATCCATGGCGCGCCTACTCTACGGAAAAACAACGAGGTTTCTTCCGAACATGAGCAAGCGCCTGACCACCCAGGAAGCCCTGATTTTCGTCATGGTAATGGCTTCCGCCGTCGACAATGCGATGAACGACAAAGAGCTCGGCCGCATCGGTCAGTTGATCGACGTCCTGCCTATCTTCAAGGATTTCGACAAGGAACGGCTGATCGAGGTGTCGCAGCGTTGCGCCGATATCCTCGCCGGGCCAGAAGGGCTGGATATCGCGCTGGAAGTGGTCAGGGATACCGTTCCGCCCCGCAGCTATGATACCGCCTATGCACTCGCCGTCGAAATCATGGCGGTCGACCTCTGCATCCGCCCGGAAGAAATCCGGCTGCTCCAAATGCTGCGTGACCGGCTGACGCTGGACAAGCTCACCTGCGCGGCGATCGAGCACAGCGCGATCGCCCGCTATCGCCCCGCCTGAGGATCCGCTGCCGCCGTCAGTAGAGGCTGTTGGGGAAATAGCGCAGATAGATTTCCTGCAACCGTCCGTCGCGAGAAATCGCGGCAAGCGCGCTATCTATGGCGGCGGTCAACGCCCCCTCGTCCTGCCTCAGCATGATCGTCAGCCCCTCGCCGAGGAATTTTTCCGAGACGTAGGCGCCGTCCATCATCGTGCAGCAATGGCCGGAAGCCTCACCCGCCGTCCAGAAGGACAGTTGCAGCGCATCGGCAAAGACGGCGTCCACCTTCTTTTCCTTCAGTGCCTGCAACATCGCACCGCGATCTGCAAAGCCGGTCGAACGAACATCAGGGAAGAAAGCCTTCAGCATGGCCTCGTGCGCCGTACCCTTCACCACGCCGACCGGGCGACCGGCAAGGCTCGCAACCTCGTTGCCGGGAATATCGACGCCGGCGTTGCGAACGAACCGCGCAGGCAGTTGCATGAAGGGGCGCGAAAACGAGAAGCTCCTCCTGAGCTCCGTCGTGACCCCGACACCCGCGATAACCGCCTCCCCCTGCCCTTCCGAGAGAGCTTTCTCCAGATCGGCATACGGCAGCGCCTGAATCTGGCACTTGGCCTCGATGGCGAGTTCCGAGCAGATTTCACGGGCGAGCTCTACGTGGAAACCGGCAAGACGTCCCGTCTGGTCGGCAAAGTTGAACGGCGGAAAATCTGTGGTGGTCAGGAAGCGCAGCCGCAGCAATGTCGACAGATCAGGACGCGGTAGCCGCTCGTTGGCATCGAACAGTACCGGCAGCTGTTGCGCAGCAACCCTCGCGGGCACGATGGCCGAGGATAGCAGAACACAACCCGATACAAGGAATGCGAGCACACCCTTCAAATCCAGGGATGAAACTTTTGCGTGTACCATTATGATCCATTCCGGGACAGGCTGGGACGTCATCGGTCGATGACGGTTTATCAGAAGCATGCAGGCCGGGGAATACCGAGGGGAGCCGAACGGCGCCACCCGTCGGGTGGTGACTGCGCGTCCAGACGGCGGCAAGGCCGCCGCTGACGCCGGTGTTTCGCATGCCTTCCAGACCGAGGCGCGGGCACTGCGCCAACTCGGCTTCTCCAAGCCTTTCATCAAAAGCATGGCACGGCGGGCACACGCAAACGGAAGCACTATAGAACAGGAACTGCTCGCCGAAGGCAGCGTCGATGAGCAGACCTATTACGCGGCGATCGCACGGCTGCTTGGCCTGCCGTTCCTGGAGGAAATATCGCCCGACCAAGTCATGGATCGCCCGGCGCTGGATGTGCTCCTGCAGCGTCCGACCCTCCTGCGCCTGCATTCCCCGGACAAAGCGCCGTTGACCGCCATCGCGCCGGAGGCCCGTCACCTTGCAGACCTCGCCGAGAGGTTCGTCCACCATCCGACCCTCAGGGCAGCGCTGACTGTCGCATCGGCCTCCTCTATTCGCCGAGCCGTCTGGCAAGCGGGCGCAGCACGTAGGGTCGCGACCGTTTCGAACGCGCTGTTCGAAGAGACCCCGCAGCATTCGGCCCGTATCGTCATGACCGGTCGACAAGGCTTCGTCGCCGGCGCATTCCTGACCGGCGGCGTGGCCGCGCTGCTGCTCGCCTCCGGACCGGTCGCACTGGCGCTTCACGTACTGCTGTCGTCTCTCTACTTCGCAGCAATGGTCTTGCGACTGGGAGCACTCTTCCATCCTCGTGGTCGCGATATCCTGCCCGAAGCCCTGATCGCGGACGGCCCGCTACCGATCTACTCGATCCTGGTGGCGCTCTATCGCGAAGCGCCGATCGCAGGCCAATTGATCGCTGCCCTGGAGCGACTCGACTGGCCTCCCTCCCGGCTGGATATCAAGCTCGTTTGCGAGGCGGACGACCACGAGACCATCGAGGCGATCCGCAAGCTGCGGCCGGGATCGCATATGGAAATCGTCGTCGTACCGCCAGGCGGACCGCGTACCAAGCCCAAGGCGCTTCTCTATGCCCTCGCCGGCACGCGCGGCGACTATCTCGCAATATACGATGCCGAAGATCGTCCGCATCCGGGTCAGTTGAAGGAGGCCTATGCCCGTTTTCAGACGGCTGCCCCCGAGGTAACCTGCCTGCAGGCGCCGCTCATCATCACCAACATGCGTGAATCCTGCATCAGCACGGTCTTCGCGCTCGAATACGCGGCACTCTTTCGTGGCTTGCTGCCGCTTCTCGCCCGCTATCGCATGCCATTGCCACTCGGCGGCACCTCCAATCATTTCCGCACAGCCGCACTGCGTGCCGCAGGCGGTTGGGACCCATACAATGTCACCGAGGACGCCGACCTCGGCATGCGGCTCTACCGCCTCGGCTACCGGTCCGAGACGATCCGCCGGCACACATTCGAAGATGCGCCGATCAGAGCGCGGGTCTGGCTCGGACAAAGGACACGTTGGTTCAAGGGCTGGCTGCAAACGTGGCTGGTGGTGATGCGCGATCCCGGACGTGCCCGCCGCGAGATGGGAACCGGGGCGTTCGTCGTCTTTCAACTGCTGATCGGAGGCATGCTGGTCTCATCGCTTGGACACCCTGCAATCCTCGTCTTCTTCACCACTTCGGCGATCGCAATGCTTCAGAGCCCCGCCGAACACATCCATCCGCTGAAAAACCTGCTTTTCGGCATCGACGCGATGAACATCTTCGGCAGCTACAGCATTTTTCTCGGGCTCGGCGTCTCCGCAATGATCGAATACGAGCGACGCCTTCTCGGCTGGCGCTGGCTTGCGATACCCGTCTATTGGATGATGGTCTCCTATGCGGCCTGGCGTGCCGCCTTCGAACTGAGGGAGAGACCTTTCTTCTGGAACAAGACGCCACATGAGCCGCGCCCTGTCACGATGCCGGCGGCCACCCCTCCCCCGGCTGCAGCCGACTGCACCGGTGTTAACCCCGAAAGCGGGCAGGCTTGACTGTCAGAGACACAGCCACACAGGATGCGTGAATGCTGGGCGTGATCTGCGACATACCGGCTACCAGGGGGCGGCATGAGTGAAGAACAGGCAAAATCCGGCTGGGGAACGTGGAAACGCGTGCCCGGTGCCGTTTGGACGATCGGTTTCGTCTCGCTGTTCATGGATGTCTCCTCGGAGATGATCCACGCGCTGCTGCCTCTCTATCTTGTCGGCGCGCTCGGAGCATCAACCCTCACCGTCGGCGTCATCGAAGGGATCGCCGAGGCGACTGCTTCCGTTACCAAGGTGTTTTCCGGCGCTCTCAGCGACTGGCTCGGAAAACGCAAGCTGCTCGCTGCCTTCGGGTACACCCTCGCGGCGGTGACCAAGCCCATTTTCCCGCTTGCGCCGAGTATCGGATGGCTGGTTGCTGCGCGCTTTATCGATCGGATTGGCAAGGGCATCCGCGGGGCACCGCGCGACGCGCTGGTTGCCGACATCACATCTCCGGAACTCCGGGGCGCAAGCTTCGGGCTCAGGCAGTCGCTGGACACCCTCGGTGCGCTGCTGGGGCCGCTCTTCGCCATCCTCTTCATGTGGATCTTCAGCGACAACTTCACGGCGGTCTTCTGGATCGCCGTCGTTCCGGCCCTCGTCTCGGCCGGCCTCATCACGTTCGCCGTGAAAGAGCCGCCAAACATTGCGGCACGGCGGACCGCACGCATGCCGCTTCGCCGGGCCGAACTCGTTCGTCTCGGAGCAGCCTACTGGAAAATCGTCGCGGTCGCGACGGCCTTCACTCTGGCGCGTTTCAGCGAAGCCTTCCTGGTGCTCAAGGGGCAGGACATCGGTCTTCCCATTGTATTCGTTCCGCTGGTGATGGTGATCATGAACATTGCCTACGCGCTTTCCGCCTATCCTGTCGGCGCACTGTCGGACCGGGTGAACCGCATGACGCTGCTGGTGGCCGGGCTTTTCCTGCTGCTTGTTGCAGACATTGTCCTGGCATTCAGCTCCGGCTTTGCCGGACTGGCCGCCGGGGCAACGCTCTGGGGCTTGCATATGGGGTTTACCCAGGGGCTGCTCTCGGCGCTGGTTGCCGATACCGCCCCACCCGAACTGCGCGGTACGGCGTTCGGCATGTTCAACCTGATCACCGGGATGGCGCTGCTTGCGGCGAGCATGATCGCCGGTGGCCTATGGGACCTCGCCGGCGCCGAGGGCACGTTCCTGGGCGGTGCCGTATTCACGCTCTGCACGCTGCTCGGCCTCGCCGCCTTGCAGATCCGGCAACGCGGAAGACGCCCGGAACAAAGGAACGATGCCGGATAAGGGAGAAGCTGGAGCGGGTGAAGGGAATCGAACCCTCGTATTCAGCTTGGGAAGCTGCTGCTCTACCATTGAGCTACACCCGCGACAGGGGCACAAATCCAACAGATCCCCCGGTCTGTCAAGTGTGAAGAACCTGCACAGCGACGCTTTGCCTATCACGCGCCAAAGCCACCAAGTTTTTACTTTCACGGGGCAATGTGGCGGCGACTGCCAGACATCCGGATTGCCACCATGCCCTTCTTCCGCCGCCTTCTCGAATCGAACCGTTTCGAAACGGCCATCACCGTCCTGATCCTGTTGAACGCGCTTACCCTGGGGCTCGAGACCTCGCCCGTCCTCTGGGCTCGCTACGGATCCCTGCTCTACGCGATCGACCACACCCTTCTTGCGATCTTCGTCCTCGAGATCCTGGCACGACTTGCCGTTTACCGCAGCCGCTTCTTCCACGACCCCTGGCGGGTCTTCGACCTCCTCGTCATCGCCATCTCGATCGTTCCGGCGACGGAAACGGTCTCGATCCTGCGAGCCATGCGCGTCCTGCGCCTCTTCCGGCTGATCTCCGTCGTGCCCTCGATGCGGCGCGTCGTCGGCGGGCTCTTCTCGGCACTCCCGGGCATGGGGTCGATCTTCCTCCTGCTGGGGCTCGTCTTCTACGTCTCCTCGGTCGCCGCAACGAAGCTGTTCGCCACGGATTTTCCTGAGCTTTTCGGCAATATCGGCAAGTCCGCCTTCACGCTTTTCCAGGTCATGACGCTCGAAGGCTGGACCGGCGACGTCGTGCGTCCGGTGATGGCGCTTCACCCACTCGCCTGGGTCTTCTTCATCCCGTTCATCGTCGCGACGTCCTTCACGGTCCTCAATCTCTTCATCGGGATCATCGTCTCGTCCATGCAGGCCGAGCATGAGATTCCGAGCGCAGGGGACCAGGAAGACCTCAAGGAGAGCCAGGATCTCATCCTTGCGGAACTGAGAGAACTGCGAAGTGAAGTCGCGGCGTTACGGCGCGCGTCAGCCAACCCGGAAATGCTTGGACAGCTTTAGTCCCTGCGCCTGGTAGCTGGAGCCAAGGCCGGTGCCATACAGGCCTGCCGGACGCTCCTGCATGTGCTCGTAAACCAACCGCCCGATCACCTGTCCATGTTCCAGGATGAACGGCACCTCGTGGCTGCGGACTTCGAGCACGGCGCGGCTGCCGGCACCGCCTGCACCGGCATGACCAAAGCCCGGATCGAAGAAGCCCGCATAGTGCACGCGGAATTCACCGACGAGAGGATCATAGGGAGTCATCTCCGCCGCGAAGAGCGGCGGCACGTGGACGGCCTCCCGAGAAACGAGGATGTAGAACTCGTCCGGATCGAGGATCAGTTCGTCGCGCCCGCGGCTGTAGAGCGGTTCCCAGAAATCGAGCACATCATGGGCCGCCTTGCGGTCGACGTCGATCACGGACGTATGATGCTTGCCGCGATAGCCGATCAAGCCGTCGGGACCACTGCCCTTCAGATCGATCGACAGCGCGATGCCACCACCCGAGACATTCGGGACCTCACTCGCAACGAGCGTCTCCGCCTTGTGCAGATCGAGCAGTTCGGTGTCGCTCAGCAGCGAGTGGCCGACGCGGAACCTGATCTGAGACAGGCGCGATCCGCGCCGGACGATGACCGGGAACGTCCGCGGGCTGATCTCGAGATAGAGAGGCCCGCGGTAGCCGGCGGGAATCTTGTCGAACTCCTGGGCGTGATCGACCATCACGCGGGTGAATATGTCGAGCCGTCCGGTCGAGCTCTTGGGATTGGCCGAGGCCGACATGTCCTGCGGCAGGTCGAGGCTTTCCATCAGCGGCACGATGTAGACGCAGCCTGTCTCCAGCACGGCCCCGTTCTCAAGATCGATCTCGTGCAGCGTCAGGCGTTCGAGCTTGTCGGCGACCTTGTGCTCGCGACCAGGCATGAAGCTCGCACGAACACGCAACGCCTTCGAGCCGAGGCGCAGGTCGAGGCTTGCCGGTTGCACCTGGTCGGCGTCGAGGGGCGCCTCGCTTTTCAGCCGGCCTTCAGCGAACAGCGCGTCGATGGCGCGATCCGCCAGGATACCCGTGGTCCTTGTCATCTTGTCTCATCCCGTTTGGCCCGACAAAACCAAAGTCGAGGAATTGACGCAAGCCCGGGATCGGCGTATGGCAAGCTTATCCCGTGGTGATTTGGCCGGTCGGCTTGCAGCCACGTTAAACAAATGGCTAAAGAGACCGGGTGCTAGAAACCGGTCCGATGTCGCGACCGGTTTTTTTGTGTTTGAAAGGCTGAAAGGCATGAGCAAGAACTGGCGTCCGGCAACCCAACTCGTCCATGGTGGAACTCTCCGCTCGCCCTACGGCGAAACGTCGGAAGCAATCTTCCTGACCCAGGGCTTCGTCTACGAAAGCTCGGAAGCGGCCGAAGCCCGCTTCAAGGGCGAGGACGACGGCTACATCTACGCTCGCTACGGCAGCCCGACCAACGACATGTTCGAAAAGCGCATGTGCCTGCTGGAAGGCGCCGAAGACGCCCGCGCCATGGCCTCGGGCATGGCCGCCGTTGCGGCCGCCGTGCTGTGCCAGGTGAAGGCCGGTGACCATATCGTCGCCGCCCGCGCCCTGTTCGGTTCGTGTCGCTATGTCGTCGACACACTTGCGCCGCGCTATGGCGTGGAATGCACGCTGGTGGACGGTCGGGACCTGAAGAACTGGGAGGCGGCGATCCGCCCGAACACCAGGGTGATGTTCCTCGAAAGCCCGACCAACCCGACGCTCGAAGTGGTCGACATCGCCGGCGTGGCCAAGCTGGCCAACCAGGTCGGCGCCACGCTCATCGTCGACAATGTCTTCGCCACCCCCCTCTTCCAGAAGCCGCTCGAACTCGGCGCCCATGTCGTCGTCTATTCGGCCACCAAGCATATCGACGGACAGGGCCGCTGCCTCGGTGGCGTCGTGCTCTCGTCGAAGGACTGGATCACCGAGAACCTGCAGGACTATTTCCGCCACACCGGCCCGGCCATGTCGCCGTTCAATGCCTGGACGCTGCTGAAAGGCGTCGAGACACTGCCGCTGCGCGTCAAGCAGCAGACGGCGAATGCCTCGGCGATCGCCGACTTCCTGGCCGAGCAGCCGCAGGTCGCCAAGGTGATCTATCCGGGCCGTGCCGACCATCCGCAGGCCGACATCGTCGCCAAGCAGATGACCGGTGGCTCGACGCTGGTCGCCTTCGAAATGAAGGGCGGCAAGGACGCGGCCTTCAAGCTGCAAAACGCGCTGGACATCGTCAAGATTTCCAACAATCTCGGCGACGCCAAGAGCCTGATCACCCATCCGGCCACCACGACGCACAAGAACCTGACCGACGAGGCACGCGCCGAACTCGGCATGTCCGGGGGCACGGTGCGCCTTTCCTGCGGCATCGAGGACACCCAGGACCTGCTGGAAGACTTCGCGCAGGCGCTCCGCAAGGTTCCGGCCTGAACCACCTTTCACGCCCTGCTGCCCGGCGCCGCGCGCGTCGGGCAACCGTATCGACGCAACGGATGTCACGGCCTCCCCGTTAGGACTAATTTGACAAAGTCGCGACACTTTGCCTGCTCGGCGCATCCGCATTCCTTGACCGGTGCGGCGAGCTGATAGATATGGTTAGCAAGACATAAAGAAGGTCAACCCTATGTATCGAGCCCTGACGCGGGATATCGAAGTCAGTGTCGAGCCTTACTATCTGGAGGAGCAATCCGATCCGGACGACGGACGATATGTCTGGGGTTATCGGGTGGCAATCACCAATCACTCCGACAGGTCGGTTCGACTGGTGAATCGCTACTGGCACATCACCGATCAAAACGGCCAGGTCGACGAAGTCACCGGGCCGGGCGTCGTCGGCGAGCAACCGCACCTGCAGCCAGGCGATACCTACGAATATTCCTCGGGCTGCCCTCTCGACACACCGTCAGGCGTCATGTTCGGCCACTACCAGATGGAGACTGAGGAGGGTGACCTCTTCGAGGTCGCGATCCCGGCCTTCTCTCTGGACGCGCCGGGCATGTTGCGGGTCCTCAACTGAGGTCGGGTGGACCCAGTACCCAACCGCAATGAAAAACGGCACCGCCAGTCTGGACGGTGCCGTCATCAATTTCAGCCTTCGCGAACCTCGGCCGCTTCATAGCGATAGGTGGTCGAGCAAAATTCGCACGTGACGGTGATCGCGCCGTCTTCCTGGCTCTGCTCGATCTCCTCATCGGAAAAGCTCTTCAGGACGCCCTTCACCTTCTCCCGCGAGCAGCTGCACCGGTCGAAAACCGGCTGTGGCTTGTAAACCCGCACACCGCGTTCATGGAAGAGGCGAAACAGCAGCCGCTCTATGCCGATCTGCGGATCGGTAAGCTCATCCGTGTCGACCGTGTCGACCAGCACCTGCGCTTCCGACCAGGCATCATCCTCAGAGAAGACATGCCCGCCTTCGTCTCCGTCACCGCCGTGCAGATCCCGCTGACGCATCCGCTCCGGCGCTTCCGGCAGGAACTGGGCCATGAGCCCCCCGGCCCGCCAACCGCGGCGGGGATGTCCGTCCTCGTCGCGATCGAAGAACTCGGCGACGCCGAGGCGCACCCGCGTCGGAATCTGTTCCGACTGACGGAAGTAGACCCCGGCGATTTCCTCGAGCGAGGTACCGTCGAGGGGCACGATCCCCTGATAAGGCTGCATGAAGCTGCCCTGATCGATGGTGAATGCGAGCACGCCTTCGCCGAGCAGGGCCTCGGGGGACGTCCTGCCCTCCTCGACCGCGGCCTTCAGCGCATCCTCGTCGAAGCGAGCATAGGCGCGCACGTCCTGCGGCGTCGAGAAGTCGACGACCAGCAGATCCACCGGCCCGTTACCCTTCGTCTGGACGGTAAACTTGCCCTCGAACTTGAGCGAAGTACCGATCAGCACGGTGAGGACCATCGCCTCTGCCAGAAGGCGGGCGACGGGAGCCGGATAGTCGTGCCGGGCGAGAATGGTATTGACCAGCGGGCCGAGTTGCACAGCCCGGCCGCGCACGTCGAGCCCTTCCACCTGGAACGGAACAACGCGGTCATCGCCGGCGAAACCGAATTCGCCGAGTTCAGTGGCCCTGTCTGCCATTATTGTACTCCTTGCGCCGCAGGCGCTTGACTTCCGGGGGGTGCATAGGCCCCCAATTTACCGCTCACATGGGGTCGCTTGGCGAGAAGATCAAGCCGGAGGCTGCAAACCCGGGCAAGCGACGTCAGATCGCACCAAGGCACCAGGCGAGGATCGACTTCTGTGCGTGCAGCCGGTTTTCCGCCTCGTCGAACACGACGGACTGCGGGCCGTCGATCACCTCGTCGGTGACCTCCTCGCCACGATGCGCGGGCAGGCAATGCATGAAGAGGGCGTCGGGCTTTGCGTGCGCCATCAGCGCCCCGTTCACCTGATAGGGCTGGAAGACGTTGTGCCCCCTGGCCTTGTGCTCCTGGTTCATCGAAATCCAGGTATCGGTAATGACGGCGTCAGCACCTTCCACGGCACGCTCCGCCTCGTGGCAAAGCATGACTTCGCCGCCGTTGTCGCGGGCCCAGTTGAGGTACTTGTCATCCGGCTCGGACCCGAGCGGCACGGCCATGTTCATGCGGTAACCGAAGCGGGCGGCGCCCTCGACGAGAGAATGCAGGACATTGTTGCCGTCGCCGGTCCAGGCGAGCGTCTTGCCCTTTACCGGACCGCGATGCTCCTCGAAGGTCATGACGTCGGCCATGATCTGGCAGGGGTGCGTGCTGTCGGTCAGCGCGTTGATGACGGGAACAGTCGCATGCTCTGCCATCTCCAGGAGACGCGAATGATCGGTCGTGCGGATCATGATCGCATCCACGTAACGCGAAAGGACCTTTGCGGTGTCACCGATCGTTTCCGCACGGCCGAGCTGCATTTCCGTGCCCGAAAGGAAGAGTGTCTCACCACCGAGCTGGCGCATGCCGACGTCGAAGGACACGCGCGTGCGCGTCGACGGTTTCTCGAAGATCATCGCAAGCATCTTGCCGGCAAGCGGCTTGTCCGCCGTCCCAGCCTTTGTCGCCTGCTTTCGAGCGCGGGCGTCATCCATGATGGTACGCAAGTCGGCGGACGAAACGGCCGAGAGGTCGAGGAAATGCTTCGGAGATGCCATTGGGAAACCTGTCTGAATTTCTGCTGCTTAGGCTTGCGCCGCCTGCTTTTCGTGGGCGCCATGGACCCGCTCGGCCGCGCGCTCGATCCGCGAGAGGCCCTCGCGCGCTTCTTCGGCGGTCGTGATGAGCGGCGGCAGAAGACGAATGACGTTGTCACCGGCCGGGACACCGAGAATGTGCTCGGCGCGCATTGCCTGCAGCAATTCCGCGTTCGGTACCTTCGCCTTGATGCCGAGCATCAGGCCTTCGCCGCGGATCTCCTCGACGACATCGGGGAAGCGGTCATGGAGTGCCGCCAGTCCCTGCCGGAAGACCAGCGCCACGTCGCGCACATGCTCCAGAAAACCATCGGCGAGAATGACGTCGAGTACGGCATTGCCGACGGCCATCGCCAGCGGATTGCCGCCGTAGGTGGAACCGTGCGTGCCGGCCTTCATTCCGGAAGCAGCTTCCGCCGTGGCAAGGCAGGCGCCCAGCGGAAAGCCGCCGCCGATGCCCTTGGCAACGGCCATGATGTCGGGCGTGATGCCCGCCCACTCATAGGCAAAGAGCTTACCCGTGCGACCGACACCCGACTGAACTTCATCGAGGATCAGGAGAAGCCCCTTGTCGTCGCAGAGCTGGCGAAGTGCCCGCAGGAACTCGTTGGACGCAGTACGGATGCCGCCTTCGCCCTGCACCGGCTCGATAAGGATCGCGGCCGTGTTCTCGGTAATCGCCTCCTTCACCGCCTCGATGTCGCCGAAGGGTATCTGGTCGAAGCCCGGTGCCTTGGGTCCAAAACCTTCGAGGTACTTCGCCTGCCCTCCTGCGGCGATCGTCGCAAGCGTGCGGCCGTGGAAGGCACCTTCGAAGGTGATGATGTGGAACTTTTCCGGGTGCCCCTTCGAGAAGTGATAGCGGCGCGCGGTCTTGATCGCGCATTCCAGCGCCTCGGCGCCCGAGTTGGTGAAGAACACCTTGTCGGCGAAGGTCGCCTCCGTCAGCCGCTTGCCGAGCGTTTCCTGGCCTGGAACCTCGTAGAGGTTCGACAGGTGCCAGACCTTTTCGGCCTGCGCCTTCAACGCATCGACGAGATGCGGGTGGGCATGCCCGAGCGCGTTCACTGCGACGCCGGCCGCGAAATCGAGAAATCGCTCACCATTTTCCGCGATAAGCCAAACCCCTTCGCCGCGCTCGAAACGCAGAGGCGCGCGCAGGTAGGTTTCGTAAAGCGGCGTGGCTTCAGCCATGGTGGAACAGCTCCTTCGCAACCGATCGATGTGAACACGGACCTTCCGGCGTCCCGCAGAAAAGTCCCCGGAAAAATCAAAAATGCCGCCTTTCGGCGGCGGGTGGCACTATCGGCATTTCCCGCTGTGCTGTCAACAAAACTGCGACACGCAAAGGATTTTTGTGATGCGCGAGCGCCGTTCACAGCTTTGATTCTCGCGGCCGGCGAAAGCCAGCAAGTTGGGGAAAACTTGAAAATCGATTCCGCTTGATTCGTCCGACTCTTGTCACGGAGTCAGCGCCACACTAGGTTAAATTTACATTAAAAGATTGCATGCGGCAGAAGTAGTCACCGAAAGTATCGAGGAAGTCTTGTTTCGGATTCGTCCGAAGCAACGGAGACGGATTCTGCCGTTAATATCGCGATGGCGGAGATAATGGCATGAACTGGACAGATGAGCGCGTCGAAAAACTCAAGAGGCTCTGGGCTGAAGGCCTGAGCGCAAGCCAGATCGCCGCGCAGCTCGGCGGCGTCAGCAGAAATGCGGTGATCGGCAAGGTGCATCGCCTCAACCTGCCCGGACGCGCGAAGTCCGGCGGCGGCACGGCACCGGCTCGTACGCCGAAACGTCCGGCACCGGCCCCTCGTCCCTCAAACTTTGCTGCGCGCGTCCCCGCCCGCGCAAACGCCCGTCCGGTAGGCGGAGCGATGCTGAAGGAAGAGGGCCAGATCGATGCCCTGGAGGAAATCCGCGCCGTTCCGGCCTCGAACGTCGTGATACCGATTTCCCGCCGGCTTGGGCTCACCGAACTCACCGAACGCACCTGCAAGTGGCCGATCGGCGATCCGATGAGCGACGAGTTCCACTTCTGCGGCTGCGAGTCACTCGATTCCTCGCCGTACTGCAAGTATCACGCCAAGCTCGCCTATCAGCCGGTCTCCGAGCGCCGCAAGGCGGACCGGTAAGCTTCTGGCCGGAGAAAACGAAAACGGGCCGCGCGGCCCGTTTTTTTTGTGCGTGATGTAATTGGAAATCAGGCTTCCATCGAGTATCCGGCGCCGCGCACGGTGCGGATGACATCCTGCATGTTCGAGAAGTTGAGCGCCTTGCGCAGACGTCCGACGTGGACGTCGACAGTACGTTCGTCGACGTAGATGTCGTGTCCCCAGACGCCATCCAGCAGCTGCGAACGGGAGAAGACACGGCCCGGCGACGTCATCAGGAATTCCAGCAGTCGGAATTCCGTCGGCCCGAGGCGGACCTCGCGGCTCTTGCGATGGACCCGGTGGGTTTCCCTGTCGAGTTCAATGTCGCCGCAGCGAAGAACGCTCGAGAGCATTTCGGGACGGGCACGCCGCAGCATCGCCTTGACGCGCGCCATCAGCTCCGGCGTCGAAAACGGCTTGACGACGTAATCGTCGGCGCCCGTGGCCAGGCCGCGCACGCGTTCGCTCTCCTCGCCGCGCGCCGTCAGCATGATGACAGGCAGGCGTTCGGTCTCCGGTCGCATACGCAGCCTGCGGCAGAGTTCGATCCCCGAGACGCCCGGCAGCATCCAGTCCAGAAGCAGGAGGTCCGGAACCCTTTCCTGGAGGCGCAGCTCTGCTTCGTCGCCGCGCAAAATCGTCTCCACCTCGTAACCTTCGGCTTCCAGATTGTAACGAAGGAGTACGCTCAGCGCCTCCTCGTCTTCGACTACCACTATCCTTGGCTGCATCGCTTGCTTATCCTCTGCAGCGGCATCATTCGGTGACCGCGCCGACGTCCGTCGTCAGGTCTTCCTTCGGACGCTCGCCTTCGGGCTGGGCCCCCGTGGTCATGTAGTAGATGGTCTCGGCGATGTTGGTGGCGTGGTCGCCGATCCGCTCGAGGTTCTTGGCGCAGAAGAGAAGATGCGTGCAGCTCGTGATGTTGCGGGGATCTTCCATCATGTAGGTCAGCAACTCCCGGAACAGGGAGGTATAGACAGCATCGATCTCGTCGTCGCGATCGCGGACGGACTTCGCCTTCTCCGCCGAACGCGTCGAGTAGACGTCCAGGACTTCCTTCAGCTGCACGAGCGCAAGCTCGGAGAGGTGCTCGATGCCGCGAGCGAGCTTGCGCGGGATGCCCGCGCTCTGCACCGCCATTGCCCGCTTGGCGTTGTTCTTGCCGAGATCGCCGACCCGCTCCAGGTCGCTGGCGATCTTCAGCGCGCCGATGATCTCGCGAAGGTCGCTGGCGACGGGTTGGCGACGGGCGATCGTGATGACGGCCTTGTCACCGATTTCGCGTTCGGCTGCGTCCATGATGACGTCGTCGGAAATCACCTTGTGCGCCAGCGCAGCGTCCCCGTGGACCAGAGCGCGGACGCTGTCGCCCACCATCTGCTCGGCGAGGCCACCCATCTCGGAGATGCGGCGCATCAGGTATTTCAGTTCCTCGTCGAAGGCGGAGTAGATATGGGTCGATGACATGTCGTGATCCTCGAATGAGTGCGTCTGCGCGGTTGGACGGGGCGTCAACCGAAGCGGCCCATGATATAGTCCTGCGTGCGCTGATCGTCGGGATTGGTGAACATCTTGTCGGTGTCGTTTTCCTCGACGAGTTCGCCGAGATGGAACATGGCCGTGCGCTGCGACACGCGCGCCGCCTGCTGCATCGAATGCGTGACGATCACGATGGTGTAGTTCGCGCGAAGTTCGTGAATGAGTTCCTCCACCTTTGCCGTCGCGATCGGATCGAGTGCCGAGCAGGGCTCGTCCATCAGGATGACCTCGGGACTGACGGCGACGGCGCGGGCGATGCACAGACGCTGCTGCTGGCCACCCGACAGACCTGTGCCAGGAGCGTCGAGGCGATCCTTCACCTCGTTCCAGAGGCCGGCTTTCTGCAGCGCCGACGAGACGATGTCGTCCAGATCCGATTTCTTGCGAGCAAGCCCGTGGATGCGCGGTCCGTAGGCGACGTTTTCGTAGATGGACTTCGGGAACGGGTTCGGCTTCTGGAACACCATGCCGACCTTGGCGCGCAGCTGAACCGGGTCCACCTTGGGATCGTAGATGTTCTCGCCGTCGATGGAGATGTGCCCCTCGACCCGGCAGTTGGCGATCGTGTCGTTCATGCGGTTGAGACAGCGCAGGAATGTCGATTTGCCACAGCCGGACGGACCGATGAAAGCGGTGACCGAACGCGGCGGAATCTCGATCTCCACGTCCTTGATGGCGTGCTTATCGCCGTAGAACACCTGGACCTTCCGGGCCGAGATCTTCGCTTCACTCATTGTTGCAGCCTTCGTCGTGATCGTCATTGTGGTCGGCATGTTACTCATTGTCAGCCCTCTTACCAACGGCGCTCGAAACGGCGGCGAAGAATGATCGCGATCAGGTTCATCATCAGGAGGAATACGAGGAGCACGATGATCGCACCGGATGCGCGCTCCACGAAGGCGGGGTCACCGCGCTGCGTCCAGTTGTAGATCTGCACGGGGAGAGCCGAGGCCGGATCGAAAAATCCCTCGGGCGGGGCGGCCGGAAATTCGCGCACGAACGCGACCATGCCGATGAGCAGCAAGGGAGCGGTCTCTCCGAGCGCGCGCGCCAGTCCGATGATCGTTCCTGTAAGAATGCCAGGCATGGCAAGCGGCAGTACATGATGGAACGTCGCCTGCATCTTCGAGGCGCCGACGCCGAGTGCTGCGTCGCGGATCGACGGCGGCACCGCCTTGAGCGCAGCACGTGTGGCAATGATAATGGTCGGCAGCGTCATCAGCGTCAGTACCAGGCCACCCACAACCGGCGCCGACTGCGGCAATCCAACGAAGTTTATGAGAACCGCGAGCCCCAGAATGCCGAACACGATGGAGGGTACCGCTGCGAGATTGGCGATATTCACCTCGATGAGGTCGGTGAACTTGTTCTGCGGCGCGAATTCCTCGAGATAGATCGAGGCTGCGACGCCGAGCGGCAACGAGAGCACGAAGACGATGAGCATCATGTAGGCGGAGCCGATGATGGCGACGCCGAGACCCGCTGCCTCCGGACGCGTGTCCGAGGCGTCCGGTGCCGTAAAGAAGGACCAGTTGAAGTTGGTCGTCAGGATGCCTGCTTCCTTCAGCCTGTCCGCCAACGCCAACTGCTCGGGCGAAATGTTGCGGTCGAGCTTGGCGCTCTCCATCGTCACGCGCCCCTTGTAGTAGCCGTCGATTCGCCCCGCAGCGAGAAGATCGAAGCGGACGGTCCGACCGATGGCCGAGGGATCGGCGAGAACGAACCTGCGCAAATCGGCCGGCGCCTCCTTGGAGATCAGTTCCGCGGCGGTCTTGGCACTGACCCCGTCACCGGCGATGCCCTTCTCGGTCATCGCATCCTGAAGAGCTTTCTGGATCAGCGGCGCATAACCGAAGGTCGACACCTTGGCGATCGCCTCCGGATTGCGGTCGCCCGCCTTGTCCAGCTTCACGGGGTCGAGGAAGATGTCGAGGGAGACATATGTCTGCTGGAAGGAAGACAGGCCGTTCGACAGGATCGACGCAAGCAGCCCGATAAGGGCGACGATGCCGATGACAACGGCGATGCGGCCCATCATGCGGAAACGCGCTTCGGCGGCATTGCGTCGGCGGGTTCGTGCGTCGGCAGCAAACAGCGACTTGCTACGGGATTCAGCGGACGAGGCGCCGAATGCGGAAACGTCGGTCATTCGTACTGCTCCCGGTATTTGCGCACGATGTAGAGGGCCAGCACATTCAGCCCAAGTGTCAGGACGAAAAGGGTGAGACCGAGGGCGAAGGCGACCAGCGTCTCGGGACTTGCGAATTCCGTGTCACCCGTGAGCTGGCTGACGATCTTCACGGTGACCGTCGTCATTGCCTCGAAAGGGTTGAGCGACAGTCTGGCGACGGCACCCGCGCCGAGCACCACGATCATGGTCTCGCCGATCGCGCGGCTTGCGGCCAGCAATACGGCACCGACGATCCCGGGCAGAGCGGCCGGAAAGACGACCTGCTTCACCGTTTCGGACTGCGTGGCGCCGAGAGCGTAGGAGCCGTCGCGTAGCGCCTGCGGAACAGCGTTGATAATGTCGTCGGACAGCGAACTCACGAACGGTATGATCATAATGCCCATGACGATGCCCGCCGTCAGCACCGAAGACGACGAAGTTCCGAGGCCGAGAGGCTGTGCGATCCAGTCGCGCAGAAACGGTCCGACGGTGACAAGCGCGAAGAGGCCGTAGACGATCGTCGGGATGCCGGCGAGGACCTCGATTGCGGGTTTCACCACGCTTCGCACGGAGGGCGCGGCATATTCGGCAAGGTAGATCGCAATCATCAGGCCAAGCGGAACGGCAACGACGAGCGCCACGAGGGAAATGTAGAAGGTGCCCCAGAGCAGCGGCAGGACACCGAGTTCCGAACCGCCACGAAATTGCGGATTCCAGACAGTCGAGAAGAAGAAGTCCTGCGCCGAATAAATCCTGAAGAAGGAATAGGTCTCGAAGAACAGCGAGGCGATGATGCCGATCGTCGTGAGAATGGCGATCGTCGACGCCGAAACAAGCACGGCGCGCACGAATCGCTCGCTGATGTTTCGGGCGCGCAGATCCGGCGTGATGCGGCGATACGCCCAGAGAGCAAAGCCTATCGACAATGCAAGGGCCAAGGTGCCGGTGACGATGGTGCCGGTCTTCGCGATCTGACGATAGGTCTTCGCCGCTTCGAATACCGGCGGCGGCACGTCGCTGCCCAGCGCCACGCCGACTTCGGCCAGAAGAGTCCGTACGTTGGAGACATCCGCACGCATCTGCGAAAGCTCGCTCTCGCTCATCCCACCGCGTGCGAGCACCGCATCAAGACCGTCTGCGATCCGGCGAACGTCGGCCATGACGAGGCTACGCGCGCCACCTTCGGGGATAGCGCTGTCCGGGATCATGCCGGTGACGCGCGTTTCGATGAGGAGAGGCTGCACGACCAGCCATGCGATAAGCACGATCAGGGCGGGGAGGGCCGCAAAGAGTGCGACGGTCTGCCCATAATAGCCGGGAAGAGAATGGAGTCTGACACCACCCTTCGCCGCGAGATCCATCGCATGTCGCCGACCGAGAAAATAGCCGACGAAGGAAATCGCCGCCACGACAAGGATAATGATGCCCGGACTCATCTCGCCAGCAACCTCCAGAAAGAGCAAGACCGGTGGCGCGATCACCGCGCCACCGGTCGGTTTGGATTAGTTCAGGGCACCCATCGGCGTGCGGGCCTTCACGGCCGCCTGCGTCTTGGCGAGTTCCGGGTCGGATACCAGACCGTAGGCCGCCAGCGGACCGTCCGGGCCAGCCATCTCGTCGGAAACGAAGAACTCGATGTATTCCTGCAGACCAGGGATCACGTCGAGGTGGGCGTTCTTGACGTAGAAGTAGAGCGGACGAGAAACCGGATACTCACCCTTGGCGATCGTTTCAACGGACGGCATTACACCGGACATCGTGGCGACACGTAGCTTGTCGGTGTTGTTCTGGTAGAAGGACAGACCGAAGACGCCGATGGCGTTCTTGTTGGCATCGATACGAGCCAGCGTCTCAGTGTAGTCACCGTCGATATCAACCGAAACACCGTCGGTGCGCAGCGCCATGCAAGCCTTCTCGGCCGCCTTTTCATCGCCGCCATTGGCTGCCTTGAGTGCTTCCAAGGCGCCGTCTTCCTTGCAGCCGTCGACGATCACCTTCTCGTCGAAGACTTCGCGGGTGCCGTGCTTGGTGCCCGGAATGAAAGCAAGAATTTCCTGATCCGGCAGGTCAGCACGGATCTCGTTCCACTTCTTGTACGGATTGTCGACGAGCTGACCATCCTTGACGACCTTTGCCGCCAGCGCCATGTGCCAGTCGGCCGGCGTGAAGGCGAACTCGGCACCATTGATGTCCGAAGCAAAGACGATGCCGTCGTAGCCGATGCGGACTTCCTGGATGTCCTTCACGCCGTTCTGGGCGCAGAGGTCGATGTCGGACTGCTTGATGCGCGACGAGGAGTTGGCGATGTCGATGGTGTTTTCGCCCACGCCTTCGCAGAGCTTCTTGCGGCCGGCACCCGAACCGCCGGACTCGACGACCGGGGTCGGAAAGTCGGTGTTTTCACCGAAGGCTTCGGCAACGATCGATGCGTAAGGCAGAACGGTCGAAGAACCGGCAATCTGAATCTGGTCACGAGCGGCAGCAGCGCCGGCAAAAGCAACCGAGGCGACCATGGCTGCCAGGGAAAGTTTCAGGGTGTTCATTTCAATCTCCCGTGAGTGGGCTAGTGTATGGATGCAGCCGCAAACGGCCTCACCGTCCCCGTGCATCAGCAGCACGTTCATACTCACTGTTACCCTTCCCTTTTATGTCACTTCGATGAAAGATTTGTGACATATTAAGTATTTGATCTAAAAACATATTTTTAGCATTCCTCACCTTTCAACCGTGCTTTTATGTCAAAAACGAACGGTGAAGTCGGTACCCTTGCCCATTTCCGAGCGAACGATCAGTCGCGCACGGTGGCGCGTGAGGATGTGCTTGACGATGGCAAGGCCGAGGCCAGTGCCTTTCTTGGAGCGGCTGTCCGCGACGCTAACCCGGTAAAAGCGCTCCGTCAGACGCGGAACATGCTCGACCGGGATTCCCGGGCCGTGGTCGACGACGCTCACTTCAACGGGAACGCCCTCACCGTGACGGAGGTAGACGTCGACGACCTTACCCTCTTGCCCGTACTTGCAGCCGTTCTCGATGAGGTTCTCGAAAACCTGCACCAATTCGTCGCGGTCGCCGAGAACTTCGACCTTGCCCTCCGGCAAATGCAGGCGGATATCAACGCCGAGGTCCGTGGCGAGCGGCGCCAGCGAATCCCGCACGTGTCCGAGGACGGGGACGAGATCGACCTTCTGGTCCGGCGCGATATGCGCCTTGAGCTCCAGCCGCGAGAGCGACAGGAGATCATCGACGAGCCGGCTCATGCGTGTCGCCTGGTCCAGCATGATTGCAAGGAAGCGTTCCTGCGCCTTCGGGTCACCCCGGGCGGGGCCCTGGAGAGTCTCGATGAAGCCGCGGAGCGAGGCGAGCGGCGTTCGCAGTTCGTGGCTTGCATTGGCAACGAAGTCGCTGCGCATCCGATCGAGCCGACGCAGTTCGGAAACATCGCGAAATGACAGCAGGAAGAGTCTCGGCCGCGCATTGGCGAGGTTCTCGACCTGTGTCGAACGGACGATATAGACCCGTTCGGATGGCAGCCGTTCGGAATGTTCGATCTGATTTGGCTCGCCTGTCTCGATCGTCTCGCGGATCATGTCGAGGATGCCGGGCGAGCGCCAGCGGGTGGAAATGTGAAGACCTGGCGACAGCGAACCGAACGCCTTCTCCGCGGCCTTGTTCTGGGCGAGCATGTTTGCATCACCGTCGATCACCACAACCGGCAGATCGAGCGCTCCGAGAACGGCCTCCATCTGCGGGAGTGCGGCTTCGCCCGCCTGAACCGGCTCTGCCTGCGTCTCCGGCAGACGTGGAGGAGAAGGCTCACGAAGGATTACCGACAAGAGCGAAACGAGCCAGAGGACGAGGGAAAACAACGGCTGCGCCCCGGCAAAATAGGAGGCCGCCGCAACCAGGGCTGCCGCAGCCAGGAAACGCCAACCGGCACGCAAACGCGACGCCACCACTTTCAAAGCACCGCGATCTTCAGCCACGCAGCCCTCGTCCACCACTTCCGGGAACACACAATGCCCCTGATAAATGCAATTCATGACAGATGTTTACGGGCTCTGCCACGGTCACCGGTGGATATCCCCCGCCGATGGCATCCGGCTGTCGCTTGTATTGGCGGCGCGAATATGTCCTCACTACAGCATCTCCGGTCGCGACGAAGGGAATGCCGATGATGACGCAAGCAGAAAGCCGTGCGGTAACGCTCAAGATCGGTGGCAAGGAAAGGATCTTCGACATCGACGACCCGCACCTTCCGGACTGGATCGACGACAAGTCGCTCGCCTCCGGACATTATCCGTACGACAAGAAGCTCGACGAGGATGATTACGAGAAGGAGCTGCAGCTCCTGCAGATCGAGCTCGTCAAAGTGCAGTTCTGGCTGCAGAAAACCGGCAACCGGGTGATGGCCCTCTTCGAGGGACGGGATGCGGCCGGCAAAGGCGGCACCATCCATGTGACCCTCTCCTACATGAACCCCCGCTCGGCACGCTCGGTCGCGCTGACGAAGCCCACGGAGACGGAGCGGACCGAATGGTATTTTCAGCGCTATGTGCCGCACTTCCCGAGCGGCGGAGAATTCGTGCTCTTCGACCGGTCCTGGTACAACCGTGCGGTCGTGGAACCCGTCATGGGCTTCTGCACGGAAGGAGAATACGAGAAATTCCTGAAGCAGGTGCCACATTTCGAGAAGCTGATCGCCGCCGACGGCATCCACTTCTTCAAGTTCTGGCTGGACATCGGCCAGGAGATGCAGATCGAACGTTTTCATGACCGGCGCCACGACCCGCTGAAAATCTGGAAGCTCTCTCCGATGGACATCGCCGCGCTCGGCAAGTGGGACGACTACACCGACAAGCGCGACCGGATGCTCGAGGCAACCCATACCGATCATGCGCCGTGGACTATAATCCGAGCGAACGACAAGCGCCGCGCCCGGCTGAACGCCATCCGTCACATCCTCACCTCGATAGACTACGAAGGCAAGGACGAGGAGAAGATCGGCAAGATGGACAAGAAGATCATCGGCAAGGGGCCGGACTTCCTCGCCGGCTCCTGAAGAACGGCGCGCGGCGCCCGATGTTTTCGGCAATCACTGTCCCGGCAGGAGGCGCACGGAGTAGAGATTGATGCCTTCGCCACGCCCCCCGAGACCGGCGTTCAGAAGGAGTCGGCCGGGGGTTGCCGGCGCCATGGACTTGTCGAAGCTTACACGGAAAAGCACGTCCATCTTCTCCGTATTGACAGTGAAGCGGTGACGGGCACAGTCGCCCAGCCTTCCGAAATCGCATTCCACGGCGATCTGCACCGGTTCGTCGCCGGCAGCCTCGATAGTCAGCGCGAAGGTCGAGGTTTTGCCCGCCATTTCGCGAAGCGCGTCGGTCGGCACCGTGATCTCCACATTTCCGTCGGCATCCGCCGAACGCGAAACGACATTCATCGCCGTACCGTCACGCGCGGTGACGACGTCGACTGCGGCATTGGCACGCGGCCGGATCGCATCAATACGCTTCGGCTCGAACACCTCGATCCATTCGTCGGAAAAGCCGTTGCGGGTCTCGAGCGGTTTCGGTTCCTGGGTGCCGGTGAAATCCTCCTCCGCGGCCTGGGGCGGGGGATTGGGGACGCTGGTATCCCGCTCCGCCTCGCTCAACATGAGGCCAGACGTGTACACCCACCATGCCCCCGTACCGATCGCTCCGAGGAGGACAGCGAACATGAAGAGCCGCGCAAAAAAGCCACGCCGCTTTTTCCGCGGGCGGATCGGCGCTTCGGGACGAATCTCTATCGCATCCGCGGTCCGCACCTCTCCCCCGTCCAGAGGAGTATCGACGCTTTCCGTCGTGCGATGCGGACGCTCGGCCCGCAAATCACCGAAATCCCCCGCTGCCGCGGGGCCATCGCGGCGCTCGCCCCAACCGGGCTCGATCGCGGGCATTGCCGGCTCCCGGATTGCCTCCACCGTCGGAGCTGGTGAAGGTTGCGGCATGACGGCTGCTTCCGGTGGTTGCGGACGCCTCACATCGGAATCAACGGCCGGGAGCCGCCCGCGTTCCTCCAGCTCGATCGCGTGGATCGTCGCCTCAAGCTTGTGTCGCTGCTGGGCGATGATCTCGGGATCCGTGATGCCCTGCTTCTGCAGCCCGGTTTCCAGCGCGTGTCGCGCCGACTGATAGATCCGGGCACGCGTCTCCGCATTGGCGCGATCCGATCGCTCTAGAGCGTTCCTGATTGCCGCTTCCAATCCGTTCACTGGCATCCCTCATCGATCGGCAATCGGGGCCGGTCCCGTTGCTGTTGCATAGCGATTCGGTAACGGCTGCCCCGCCGATCTGCAAGGCCTCGCATCCTGCGGAGGAACGATACTCAGAAAAAAGTGGCTTAGTTTCGGCTAATGCGTCGTCGACGCTTCCAAGAAGGCACCAGCGCCGCCTATGCCGCGGTCGGCGTCCATCGCGTGACGCTGGTGGCCCAGGATCAACCGCATGCAATGGTCTTTTCCATCTCTCCATCCTCTGCTAAGTAAATTGACGTTTCCGTAAACGTAAAACAATCCGAGGTTTTTCATGGCACTTCCCGCGGTCCTTTCCGAGAACCTTCGCCTCCCGGTGATAGCCTCGCCGCTCTTCATCATCTCGCATCCGGAACTGACCCTTGCGCAGTGCAAGGCCGGCATCGTCGGTGCATTCCCGGCGCTCAACGCCCGGCCCGAGAGCCAGCTCGACGAATGGCTCGCCATGATCACCGAGGAGCTTTCGGCCTACAACGCGGCACATCCGGATCAGCCGGCAGCACCCTTCGCGGTCAACCAGATCGTCCACACCTCGAACAAGCGGCTCGAACACGACCTGATGATGTGCGTGAAGTACAAGGTGCCGATCGTCATTTCCTCGCTCGGGGCAGTGCCCGAGGTGAACGCGGCCGTGCATTCCTACGGCGGCATCGTCCTGCATGACGTCATCAACAATCGCCACGCCAATTCGGCGATCCGCAAGGGTGCCGACGGGCTGATCGCCGTCGCGGCGGGAGCCGGCGGCCACGCGGGAACGCTTTCGCCCTTCGCGCTGATACAGGAAATCCGCGAGTGGTTCGACGGGCCGCTATTGCTTGCCGGTGCCATTGCTACTGGAGGCGGCATTCTTGCCGCGCAGGCGATGGGCGCCGACATGGCCTATATCGGCTCCCCCTTCATCGCGACGACGGAAGCGCGCGCCTCCGACGCCTACAAACAGGCCGTGGTCGAGGCGCAGGCGAACGACATCGTCTACTCGAACTATTTCACCGGCATTCACGGCAATTACCTGAAATCCTCGATCCGCGCGGCCGGCATGGATCCCGACAACCTGCCGGTCGCCGACCCGTCGAAAATGGATTTCGAAAAGGCTGCCACCGGCGCCAAGGCCTGGAAGGACATCTGGGGCTGCGGCCAGGGTGTCGGTGCGGTGAAGGCGGTCGAGCCGGTCGCCACCGTCGTGGACCGACTCGAGAAAGAGTACAAGGCGGCCCGCACCCGTCTCGCGCTCTGACCTGCCGAGGAGCCCGGCTCAAAACGGAAAACGCCTGGAGGAGAAAATCCCGGCTTGAAATTCCCGCGCGATGCTTGTATCAGCGCGCACAGATCGACGAACCGCGCCAGACGCGGTTCGCCTTGGCCGCTTTAGCTCAGTCGGTAGAGCACATCATTCGTAATTAGCGGGTCCGCTAGAGAATGAGGTTCGAAGCCAGCGGGTTGGGGCTGGTGAGTGAAAGTTAGTAGGGCCATAGTATGGCCGTGTGTGAAGGGTTAAGCCGCTTTAGCTCAGTTGGTAGAGCACATCATTCGTAATGATGGGGTCGCGTGTTCGAGTCACGCAAGCGGCACCACTTCCCCAACCCGAGGAAGTCAAAGTGCGCAGATGACCGGTGGTCCATTCGATCCGAGAGCCGTCGCCAACCTCATGCTGGACGAGGCTGACCGGTCGGGGATCAAGGTCACCAATCTCGCACTGCAAAAGCTCCTCTACTTCGCCCATTCCATCTTCCTGATCGAAGCCAAGCGACCTCTGGTCAGCGGCTATTTCGAGGCATGGCAATACGGGCCGGTGCATCCTGCCGCCTATTCGGCCTTCAAGACGGCTGGCAGTTCTCCTATCGACTTCCGCGCCACCGGGCAGAACGTGATGACCGGCGAGCGCCATGCGCTGGACCTTCCCGAGGACCCGAGCATTCGGCGTCATCTGGCGCGTGTCATGTCGTCCTACGGGCAGCTATCGCCGGGGCGGCTTGTCGACATCTCCCACGCTAAAGGCGCGCCTTGGGACTACATTGCGGACAAAGGAAGAACATCGGTTGCGCTGGGGTTGCGAATCCCGGATGATGTCATCGTCAACCGATTCAAGTTCCACAAGGTTTCCATTGGCGCGGCTCCGGTCGCAGGAGAACCGGATGAAGATACGCCGCTTACCTGAGATCGACCTTGCCCGCGTCGCAACGCTGCCGTCCGACCAGAAGCGCCGCGCCCTTGAGCATTTCAAGCTCGGGCATCCAACGATCACCTACAAACCAGTTCGCGCCCGGTTCGCAGACATCTTCAACGTCCAGCCCGATATGTTCGCGGTTGCCGACCCGACCGCATGGCCGGTTCTGGAACGACTGATACGGGCGAAGGCAACGTCCGACGATGAGTGCAGCGCCAACCTGCTCGTCGCCAAGGGATTGCACGACTTCGCCCGCTCCAATGCCCTACGCAGCCGCTCTCAAGCCTTCTTCCCGCTATCGCTGAGCGTCGGCGAGAAGGTCGAATACTGGTTGCCGATGGTGATGGCGCTGGAAGGTGTCCCGCTGGTGGTCTTCATCGATCCCCGGCGCGGCAAACGCCTGACGGCAGAAGCGAGACGGTTTGTCTTCTCGATGATGCATGAGCATATCCGGGTCGCCAATCCCGACTTCACCGCCGCTCGGCTCGGGGTCGTGCAGTTCGGCGATGCCGCTGATGACCAGCGCCCGGTGACGCTGAGCACCGACGAAGGCGTCGAGCTTTTTGGTTTCGACCAGCTCGACCAGATGGTGCGCGAGACCTACGACATCTGGCGCGAGGTCAGCGAGGCGCGCGAGGACGAGGTTCGCCGCAAGGCCGCTGGCGGTGGTCACGGCCCTCTGTTCGACTGACGCGGCTCAGCGGCCTTCCAGCCGCCGCCTGACGGCCTTCCGCACGCGGTACCAATAGGTCTGCTCCGCGCCGTCGCTGCCGTACCACGCGCGCTCGTGGCGGGCGAACGCTTCAAGCTCCGGGTCGGGATAGCTGGCAATGATGTCGTCAGCCACGCGGGTGATGTCGTCGGCAGGAATCAGCCTCGGCTTGATCGCGTCGGTCCAGATCGTCCACAGGACCAGCCCAATGAAGATAAGGGCTTGAGCGCCGAAGAAGATCAACAAAAGCCAACGCAAAATAGTAAGGAGCAGATCTACCATCGTCATTTGCAGAACCACAGCATCCGACTTCACTGAATGAGATGTTATAGTTCTCAAATTGCGAGAATGCAAAGTTCTCATTTCTCGATTTGAGCAGCCCTTTGCCGCCTTTGTTCCGAACGAGGTGCGCATATGGAGCTTCAACGTCTTTTCGGCGCGAATGTCCGTCATCACCGGAAGGCTAAAGGCTGGACCCTTGAGCAGCTTTCCGACCAGACTGGCATCTCGCGCGAGACTATCGGCAAGATCGAGCGGGGTGTCGCCGCGCCGCTTTTCGAGACCGCGGAGAAAATTGCAGTTGCGCTCAACGTTCCGGCACCGGTCCTGTTCGGTGCCAACGCTGTGCCCGGAACCGGCGAGCGCGCACGGCTTCTGACCGAAATAAACGGCACTTTATCGCGCATGAATGCTGACCAACTCGACCGCGCCGCGCGGATGCTGAAGGCGTTTGTAGGGTAGCGGCTAGCGACACGGGGCTTACCCCGCCCGCAATGGCCTCGGAGCGGCCCTCAGACGGCCTCTGAGGGCCTTGTGCGCACCGGCTGCGTAAGGTGGCCTGCCCGCTGTCCAAGGCCTCCGAGCGTCGGCCTGCGGCCCAGCCGCTTTAGCCGCCGGGTTTGATGGGGTTTGCCGGGTTTTACCGGCCCGTGCAGCCCGCAAAAACCAGCAAAACCCCGTCAAACCTGCCGCACGGCGTCGCGAGGACATCAGAAGGGGGCCTCGATCGATGCCGCACCTTCTCCTCGCCGGCGCGCCTCGACAACACGGTAACGCTTGATGCCGGAGGCGTCGTTAACGGCTTGCAGCGCGAGACCGTCAGCGATTCGGTCGAGATGCTTGGCCAGGAACCGCCCGACACTCCTCGCATTGAAGCCGTTGTGGAAGCGGGTATTGGCGGCAAGCTCTTCGACAAGCTTCCTGACCAGCCCGCCCGCGTCGTGCTCGGCCAACGCAGTGAGTTCGATCAAGGTCACTTGACGGTCTCCCAGCGCCTGCCGCCACAGGCGGAGAAGGTCGATTAGGACTTCCTTCTGAGGATCGTCGGCCAGAACGCGATCACGGGTAAGCGCCGGGTCCGCGCAGCCGACCCAAACCAAGGCCTCACGAACAAGATTCCACTGTTCGAAAGAGCCGACGCGATCAATTGGGTTCGGCCTGCCTGCCGCAATATAGGCGCGCAGGATCGTCAATCCGGCTGCGACCAGACGCGGACGGTCGCTGACCGCTTCGTGGCGCGGGTCGAAGTCGAATTGCCTTTGGTCGGGCCGCTCTATCCCGGCATCGAGGCGGCAGATCAAGGCCCGCCGCGTGACGTCTCCTGATAGGACGAGATTGTTCCCGGTCGCCATGACAAGGCACCGGGTCGGAAGCCGCCTCATCTCGGACTTGCCGAGCACGCGCGGCTGAACCAGTTCCTGGGTCAGCATGGTGCAGAGAAAGTCACCTTCGATCGCGTACCGGCAATTGTCGATAACGACGACTTGGTCGCCGGCCATCAGCACCGACGACAGGCGTTTCTCGTTCTCCTCATCGCTCTTGCCCTGCGACATCATCGCGGGCTTGTGGCCGGTGGCGACGAGGCCAATGGTTTCGGCCAGAAGCGACTTGCCGGTCCCGGCCGTCGGGGCATCGAGCGCGAACATGGGAGCCGCTGGAAACATGGCGCGGACCAATGCCGTCAGCACCGCCGCAAGCGCCACGCTGCGGTCGGCATCCTCGGCAAAGGAGAAGCCCCGGAAGGGGTTGGCGAGCACATCGAGTGCGGCCCTCGCCACGTCATGAGACGGGCTATCCGCGACCTGCGGAAATACCGTGCTTCCGGGGTCGTACAGCAAGCCGGAAAGCGGGTCGTATCCCGGTTCCTGCAAGACGGTGCCATCGGCCCTGAGTGTAGGGCTTTGGGTGATGCCCTGCAGGAATCGCAATCTCCATTCACCGACCCGCGCTAGGTAGGCGGATGCCGCATCCGGCGGCGGGTCAATCCTCTTCATGCCGCCCTTGGCGGTTGGCTGCTCCCACCGCGCCACGCGGGCGAACTGCTCGCGCAGCCAAGGCGAGGTCACGGGCTTGAGGATCAGCGCGCCGCTGTCGCGTCCGACGCCCTCCTCATCGACCCTGACCGTCAGTCGAACGACGCGGACCAGTGAATCGAAGCGCTGGTAGATGCCGACGCCTTCGCGAATCAATGCCTGTTCGGCCGCATCGACGGCTTGCGGCATGAAACCGCCTCTGACCGCGATGGCGCTGCCGCCCTCCCCGTCTTCGCTGGAGCCGCCGAGCCACTTGCGAAGCGTGGCTTCCATAGGCTCGATGCCGAGAAATTCGCAGAGCATGGGCAAGCCCCACACCTGCTCCCCGGCGTCGTGCTTCTCCCGGCTCGCCATTGCTTTGCCGCCGCGCTTGTCAGCTTCCTCGTCGCCGGCCAAGCTGGCGACGAGTCCCACCCACTGATCCGCTTCCTCATCGGAAATACCGGCGCGCACGAGCGCACCGGTTAGGGCGAGGCAGACATTGTCGCGGTTGCCGGCGACACGCGGATACTTGTTCACGATGACCGAGAGGAACGCCACGCATCCCGCGCGGCGCTCCAGATCGTCAGGGTCCACGACCGGCACGGTTGCCGGGTCGTCATGCCAGCGGACAAGTTCGCCCGAGGGATGAACCGATGGCGGAACCATCGTTTGCAGCCCGTCGCCACGTAATTCCAGCACCGTCATGCGGTCGCTGGAAATCAGCCCGGTCGCGCTAGGCGGAATTTGGAAGCGGACATTCTTGCGCAACCGGCCGATGGCGAGGCGATGGCTGTGCGGCGATCCCGCGCGACCGAAACTCGGTAGGTCGCCCATTAGTTCGCAAGCGATCCGCGCGGCTTCCGGCCAATCGAAATCGGTGTCGATCAAGCCACTGGATCGCTCGCCAAGAGCGATGCCGATATTGCTCACCGGACTGAACGCGCGAAGTAAGTCCTCGTCGGTTCTTTCCGTGAGGTTGCCCCACTTGCCTTTAGGCTTCTTCTCGCGGGCCGGGAGCACAAGCGGCTCCCAGCCCAGCGATTTGTAGAAGACGGCCGCGTGGCCGGGCGACTCGAACTGATTCTCGGGGGTGAGGTTGAAGTTAGACATGGCGGACGCCCCCCTCGATGCGGAAGGAATCCATCCAGGCCAGAACTTCGGATTTGCGGTAAAGGACGCGTCCTCCGATCTTATACCAAGGCAAACCATTCCACCGACCGGGAAGGCGTGCCTTTTCGTACAGCGACGGGCTGAGCTTCGTGAGCCGCGCGACCTCTTTCGTGCATAGCCACTCATCAGGCTGCACAGATGTATGGGAACTGACGTGTGCCATCAGTCATCTCCTAAAGCTGTTTCGGAAATGACTTCGGCGCCGGGCTGGCCCACCGAGGCGGGCACCTGTCGTTCGCTTATGAGACCACCACGCTGATCGGTCTCGCCTGCTTGGTGTCGGACTGTTACCGCCCCTACGGGGTGTCAGCCCGCGTCCTGGGTGAATTGCCTACCGGAGACCGGTACGGCTTACCTTCCAAGCAACACGACGCTATGCGAGAGCGCCGGCCCGATCAAGCCGGAAAGTTGCTGACGGGACGGCGATGCAAGCCGGTCCAACTCTGTCCAAGATTCTCAGAGCCGCGAGGGGACGTCCCATTCGGCGAGTTCAGCGCAGAGCCGCTTCACGGCTTCCGTTTCAAGCGCCTCCTGAACGTAGTCCGGTTCGACGGTGCGGCTGCGCTGCCGGGTAAACATGTCGCAAAGCCGGGTCGCGGCGGTGTGAATGTCGGAGGCGGTGCATTCAAGAACCTCACGTGCCGCCAACTTCGCCAATTCCATGTTGGAGCGGATGTGCCTACCAGCATCGGCTCGTTCATGCAGGAGCGACATCTCGCAGTCGCAGACATCGCGTTGCCGCTGCTGTGCCATAAACAGCAATGCATCGTCGTAGTCGTCACCCGCCGATGTGCGGGTCCCGACCAGCGCCGTCATTGCCACGTCCAGCCGCTCGTGATCGCGGCCTTCGGTTTCCGGCGTCGGGTGCGCATTGATGATCGCGAGCAGGAGGCGCTCCAGCACGGTTGCACCGTAAGCCAGACCTTGCGCATCGGCGCCCGCCGCGACCGGGGCAATCATCGGGTCATACCTGGACATTGGCCAACTCCAATATCCGGGCCGCGACCAGTTCAACCGGCCCGCGCAGCCGCTCCGCATTGACGACAATATAGCCGCCCGTGACGTCGCCATTGGCGCGGTGGTTCAGGAGACGCTTGAGCGCGTAGTAGGGAACATCGAGGCTTTCAGCGATGGTGATGAACGTACGCCGCAAATCGTGCAGCGTGAAGTTCACGCCGGAGCCGGTGCTGACGCGCAGTAGGAATTTCTTCGTCTCCACCAAATGGCCATTCTTACCGGGGCCGGGAAACACCCAAGGCGACCCTTCCGCCTGTTCTTTACGCTTGGTCAGCAGGTCCGCAAGGAATGCTGACAAGGGCAGGTTCAGCGGGTCACCGTTTTTCGTTGTGGGCAGATGCAGCGTGCGGGCTGCGAGGTCCACATTTTCCCAGCGCAGCTTCATCAGCTCGCCCCGGCGCATTCCGGTGAATAGCGCGGTCAGCAGAAAATCGCGGGAATAATCCGGTTCAGCCATGACGGCTTTCCACCACATGGGCAGGTCCAGCGCCGTGACCAAAGTCTGCCGCCGCCGCTCGCGATACCATGCCCGCGCCTGCGAGAGGATCAGCACCGGGTTCGGCGGGAAGTCGTCCTGTGTGGCGGCGATGAAATTGTAGACGGACCGGAGGTGCCGCATCGCATTGTTGGCGGTCACCTCGCCGTGGACCTTGGCAATTTCCTGATGCTTGGCCAGCACCATTTGCCGGGTGATGTGGTTCATGGGCTTCTTGCGCCATGCCTTGAGGTAGAGCTTGGCGGTGCGCCCGTAATTGGTGACGGTGTGCGGAGACAGCTTGTTGCGCGCCTCGAAGAAGCGCTCAAAGGCGACGGCCAGCGTGACGCGCTCCACCGTCTCTTTGCGCTTCTCCTCGTTGGGGTTCCGGCCCTCGGCCATTTCCCCCAGCAAGGCGAGCGCCTTCTTGCGCGCCACCTCCGGCGCAAACAGGTCCGCGCGCCCTATGGTCACGCGGCGGGTCTCTCGGTTCACCTGCCCCTCGGCAAAGTAGACCTTTGAGCGGCTGCCGACCCGAAGGCCGAAACCGGAAAGCAGAGTATCGCGGTAGAGGATTTGGCCGCTGGCAGCGAACGGAATGTCGTCAATGGTGCGGCGGGTAAGACGTAGGTTAGGCATTTGAGACCTCCTGTTGGCCTCAACTCAAACTAACCAAATCATCTTTAAAAAGCAAGTAATATCAGATACTTATCAAGTTTCCGCCAACCTGATCCACCACCATGAAACGCTGTCCAGCACCTGCGCACGCGCGATCGGACGCACATGAGCAACAGCAAGTTCAGTTCAGCCAACAGCGTGAAATGAGCCTCGCAGGCTTAGCCGCGAGGCTCGTCGTGAATATGCGCTACTTTATTGCCGTTTCTCAGCTTGCGTGGAGCAGAGTATCAAGCATCCTCCAAAGCCGCTTCTTCATCGTTGTTAACGTCGGGAAGCTCCTCATCACCCCGACCATCGATGGTGTCGTTGAATGCCATCATTGCCCGTCCCATTAAGTCCATGGCTTGCCTTTGTCCGTTTCTAGCTTCAACGAGGCCGGCAATTAGTGCCTGCTGGGCTTCGCGGTCCGGCGGGAATGCAATCTCCAAAGCCTCGAAATCCCCGACCTGCGTGCGCCGCCGATTGCTGTGCCCTGTCGTAATCGCCCTGAACGCTCGCTGGTAATACCGGCTGCGAAGGAGGCACGAGAGAAATACCGGGTCCAGGCGGTCGTCGGTAATCTCGTAGATCGGGAACTCCTTCGTAACGAGGGCTCCGTCAAATTCTGGCGGGACTACGGCAGCGCACCCTTTCCAGAGGTCGATGGAGCTAAACACCACGTCACCCTCGCGCGCGGCGAACCAGGTCGACGGGCTATCCTCAAAATACATACCGAGCCACTCCGGCGGATTGCGGCCCTTGCCTGCCTCGCGCGGTCGGATTTCACCAGTCTGGCTGAGCGTCATCACAGCAACGCGCTCGTCGGGGCGGGCTTCCGGGTATACTTGGTCCATGCGCCGTCGCAGCACATCGCGGATCGGCATCTTGATCCAGCCGTCTGGAACGACGTTCTGTTCCTCCCGTTTGAAGAGGTGGTACTTTGGGTCAAGTCTATGGCTCGGATGAGCTCGCCACAGATCGCCCGCAGGGATCGCCATACAGTCAGGCGATTTACGACCCTCGTAGCCCTCGGGGTTAGCCTGAAACGCCCGATACTCACCGAGGATCGTTCCGTCCTGGTTGTCTGCCAACCTGCCACCCGCAGAGCCGCGATAGAGGTCGTTCAACTCAGAGTGAATGCCTGTGGAAGTGTATCCAACCCAGTTCGCCTCAGCGAGGAAAACCTTATACGCCATCGCGTCGAGCGCCGCCGCGACGGCCTTTTCCTCCGATGCGCCATTCTCAATCGCCTCTTCATAGGACTGATCAAACGCAGTCTTCTGCCACTTCTGGAACTTCCGGAAATAAAGAATAGAGGTCTTGTTCTGCGCGCCCGACTTACGGAATGCATAATCAGGCAGCGACACGATAGCCTCAATGAATCCATTCTTCGCGAGATACCGGCGCACAGAAGGGCAGTTACTCTGCTCACCCTGATTGTTGAACAGGCCGTCCGGTAAAATCAGGCCAAGCTCGCCTCCCGGCTCAAGCAGATCGACCGACCGTTCCAGTATTACATGTTCGGATGCCACCTTTGTCCGGTTCTCCGCCACCACGAACGATTCGAGCGTGTTTGCTCCAAGGTGGTCGTCATCCCCCGCCTGCACCTCATCGCCGAAGGGCGGGTTGCCGAACAGCTTCGTAAATTTGTCCTTCGGCGGATTTAGGCGCGGGTGAGCAAACACAACGTCAAGGCACGACCGATCTGCCTCGATATTCGTGTGCCCATCGTGGTGCAGCAACAGATTGATTTTGCAGATGCGCCCGAGGATATCGTGAATCTCAATGCCGAAGACGTTAGTGCGAGAGAAGTCCATTTTCGCACGATTAATCTCGTTCTCCGGCTGCCCTTCATACTCGCGATCAATCTTGTGCCAGACCTGCAATAGAGCTTCCAGCAGGAAACCGCCGCTTCCAGCTGTCGGATCGATGATGTAATCGGTTTCACCAATACCCAACATCGCGACGGTGAACCGAGACAACTGCCGCATCGTGAAGTACTGCCCAAGCTCACCCCGAAACACCGAGCCGAAGAAGTTCTCAAAGGCGGCGCCGATGGTATCTACGTCCGTCCTCAGGAAGCTCACCTCCTGCAACGTCAGGACAATCTCGTAGATCTTTTTGTCCGTCAGGCGAATGCGGGCGTTCGCCGGGAAGATCGTAGGATCTTGTCTGCACGCCTGCGCGAACAGAGCATGGACACGACCTGCGACGGCGGCAGTCGTCTCATTGGTGCCAACCTGAAAGTGTCGGAACTCACCCGAGCGGCGGTTGCGCTCGTCCACCACCTTCGCGAACAGGAGCTTGCTCCATTCGTCAAATGAGGTGAGAGGATCACGTTTGCCACCCGCCCAAATGAGCGAGTGAACGCGCTTGATCTTGGCTTCAAGGATGTTTGACGCGACAGGATGGATATCCATCTCGCTGCCTGCGACGTAAGCATAGACTGGTATCTCACCGAACTGCTCGGGTACGGCATCGCGCCCGCCGAGCATGTTTCGTTGGCGTTCCGTCGGCTCAAAATTACCTACGTCATAAAAACGGGATTCCCCATACTCATCGTATAGGCCGAGAGGAATGCGCAAAGAATTGGCATTGCCGAAAAGCTGCTCGATGCCCTGATCCCGACCCGCCCTCGACTGCGGATCGCTCTTACACTCTACGACGAGATAGGGGTCCCTGCAGGCCTCATCTCGATAAACGATTATGTCGGCGAAATCGCTAGGAGTGCGGCGAGGCACCACCACTTCGATCCGCATTTGCGTAGCAGGATACTTCTTGTCGATCACCAAATTCGCGATGGCAATGCATCGCACCCATTCTTCAGGATCACTCCACGCATATGATTTCTTGTGGTTGAGGTGATAGGTCACCTTTCCATTTGCGATTTCAATAACGCCACGAGCAACACACTCGGCGACATTAGAATTCTCAATGGCGATCTGCTGCGTCAGCTTCATGGTTTCATCCCAAGCATCTTGGCTGGGACATTTACTGACTGCTTCAGAAGTGTCAAGAGCGGAAATTAGAGCGATGCGCTCTGAAATTACGGATTGCGCGCTTACCGTTCGTACATCTACCTGATTTCCAATGATTTCTGACATGTTTAGTCCGTCACAGAAGCCACACGTTCATCCGCAATCGATATATCAGAGCGAACCGCTCTGAAAGTCCTGGTTGGGAATTGCAGCGTGAAGACTATTGTGTCGGAGTACCGGCTTGGGCACATTGGCCACAAAAAGGGGCAGCATGAGCGACATAAAACTCTTTCGCACGGACAGCGCATCGGTCACGGAACTTCGCGGCAGCGCGGTTGCGTTGGAAAAGTCGCTGCAGACGCTCATTGAGCGCAACATGGAAGCCTTTCTCGGGGTGAGGTTTCTAGCCTCCGAGTTTCCGACGACGAACGGCGGGCGCATGGACTCGCTCGGCATCGATGAAAACGGTTCGCCGGTGATCGTCGAGTATAAGCGGGCCAGCAATGAGAACGTCATCAACCAAGGCTTATTCTACCTCGACTGGCTGATGGACCACCGCCGCGATTTCGAATGGCTTGTACTGGAGCGCTTCGGCGCCGAGCAAGCAAAGGCGGTCGACTGGGGAACTCCTCGGCTGATCTGCATTGCCGGCGACTTCACCAAGTACGACGCCCATGCGGTCAACCAGATGAACCGGAACATCGCGCTGGTTCGCTATCGCCGATTTGGCGACGAGCTATTGCTGTTCGAACTGCTAACCTCGGCATCGGAACGACCCGCGCGCGAAATCCCTGTCAGCATCGACACCCAAGGCGAGCCTACGGCAGCGCGACCACGATCTCGCCAGAAGACGGTTACGCAATACCTCGCGGATGCGGACCAAGATCTTGTCGATCTCTACGAGGCGACGAAGGCATACCTGCTAGCGTTGGGCGACGATGTCGAGTTGAAGACCCTGGACAACTACGTCGCCTTCCGCCGCCTAAAGAACTTTGCGTGCGTCGAGGTCAAGCCGCAGATCAGGCACCTCAAAGTTTTCGTCAAGGTCGATCCGGACACCATAGAACTTGAGCCCGGCTTTACCCGTGACGTGCGCAACATCGGCCATTTCGGCACTGGCGACCTTGAAATCATCATCACTGATGTCGCCACGCTGGACAAAGCCAAGCCTCTGATGGACCGCAGCTATGACGGGGCCTAGCTAGTGATAGGGGGAGTGAATAGTGCCGAAGCTTGATCTGCACGCATTTGTTAGCCGGGGTGCTAATGCCGGCGAGCTCCTGTTTCCACACCAGCACGAAGACGGCACTTTTGTCGTGTCGAAGACGCGCTTTGAAGATGATTATGTCCGGCTAGCTCGTCCGGCAGAAATCCTACTCTGGCTCGAAAAGGGGTACGGGCTGCGTATGTCCAATCCGACCAAAGGCATCAAAGCTCCAAGCCTGATAATGCCGGAATCAATATTTCGGCCCGTGCTGATTTAGACTTTGCCGACGATTTTGAAGGGGGGATTTTATGCCTTGGAATGATGGCCTGACAATTGGAACGCCAGCTTACGCAATTGCTTCTTCGGCGAATGTCCGTATCCGCGTCGTAGCTGGACCCGGGACTGGCAAGTCATTTGCGATGAAGCGCCGCGTCGCACGACTGCTTGAGAGCGGCGCAGACCCTGCCACGATATTGCCTGTGACGTTTACTCGAGTTGCGGCGGAGGACCTCCACCGGGAACTCGTCGGTATGGGTGTTCCGGGGTGCGATGACCTTGAAGGCGTGACGCTCCATAGTCTCGCATTGAGGATGTTGATGCGGAATCACGTTCTGGGTGCGACAGGACGAGTGCCGCGTCCCCTCAATGAGTTTGAACTTGAACCTCTAGTTTGCGACCTGATGGCCCAACATGGGGGCAAGAAGGCGGTGAAGAAGCTTCGAATGGCCTACGAGGCAGCTTGGGCTCGTCTCCAGCACGAACAGCCGGGTTATGCATTGAGTGCGGAAGATGCCGCATTTCAGGCGGACTTGCTGTCTTGGCTACGTTTCCACGAAGCCATGCTCATCGGCGAGGTTATCCCTCAACTGTACAGCTATTTGCATTCGAACCCTGCGGCAGAAGAGCGAAGCGAGTTCGCCCACATTCTGGTCGATGAGTACCAAGACCTCAACAGAGCCGAACAGGGCGTCATCGCGCTTCTATCTGGTGCTGCCGAGGTGTGTATCGTCGGCGATGACGACCAGTCCATTTACAGCTTCAAGCACGCTCATCCGGACGGGATTCGCGAGTGGCTGAACATAAATGCGGGTGCAGATGATCTCGGCCTGGACGACTGCCGGCGATGCCCGACAAGGGTTGTGCAAATGGCGAACAATCTCATCGGGCACAACGTTTTGCGTCCGGTGCCACGACCTTTGGTGCCTATGCCCGCAAACGGCGTTGGGGATGTCCGCATCGTACAGTACCAGACCATTGCACAAGAGGTGGCGGGCGTCTCGGCGCTCGTGTCGGGGATGATCGCGAACGGGACGCCAGCCGGTGATATCCTAGTTCTCACGCAAAGCCGGGCGTTCGGAAATCCTCTTTACGAGGCACTTGTTGCTCAGGGCGTTCCGACGAAGTCCTACTATGCGGAATCTGAGTTAAACCACATGCTTGCAAAGCGTTCGTTTGCACTGCTCAAACTTTTCGCCAATCGACAGGACAGGGTTGCCTTACGATGGCTCGTTGGTATTGACGGAAACAATTGGCACGCGGCGGGATATCGTCGTGTTCGAGAACACTGTGAAAACACGGGGACAACCCCCTGGGATGCCATGGTGCAGCTTGAGAGCGGGGCGCTGCACCTTCCCCATACCGGAGCTATCGTGCTGTCGTTCCGAGAAATTCTGCAAGCGTTGGCCGCGCTTGAAGCGCTGCCAGACCTCAACGCAGTCGTGGATCAGCTCTTCCCACAAGGGCAGAACGAAACGCGCGATATTCGGGAACTCGCAATAGCCGTCCTGGCTGAGATTGAGGACGGTGAAAGGGAAGCATTTGTACGAGAACTTGCCATAGCTATTAGCCAGCCAGAAATCCCGACGGAAATTCAAGATGTCCGCATAATGAGCTTGCACAAGAGCAAGGGGCTCAGTTCCCCGATTACTATCATTGCAGGCTGCGTACAGGGACTACTTCCGCGCCAAGCGGACGCTGACCTGACGCCAGCGGAGCGGGCGCAGCATCTTGAGGAACAACGTCGACTATTCTACGTCGGCATCACCCGAGTTAAAGCTGTTCCGCATGATCAGAAGCCCGGAACTCTTATTCTCACTTACTCTCAACGGATGCCACTTGCCGACGCGCTCGGTGTCGGCATAGCGCCCGCTCAGCAGGTCTATGGAGATGCGATTTTGCACGCTAGCCAATTTATCCAAGAGCTTGGTCCTGCAGCACCAGCGCCAATTGCCGGATAGATTCAAGAAACCGGGACATCCCGACGCCCACGGACTCCCGCCCCCGGCCCAAACTGTGAGTGCCGTTGATGGGGGGAGGTCTGGCGGGGTGCCGTGCCGATTAGTAGGGCACGCGGTGAACTGTAGGCTGCTAGTAGTGTCGCGGGATCAAATGGGTGGCAACCGGGTAATACCCTGTGCTACCTCTCAACTCTTGGAAGTGGATTCTGGCCAATGGCTTGTCCAGTAGGGTCCAACGATTTCGTAGAGCATCTAAATCTCTGATATTGCTACGAAAAACAATTCGTAATGATGGGGTCACGTGTTCGAGTCACGTAAGCGGCACCACTTTTCCAATTTCTTCGAGATTGATCCGCCAAAGAGCATCTTGGCACTCAGACGCCAGTGCGACACTTTCCGAGCACCGAAGCAGAGGATATCCTTTCCGCTGACCGCCGAGCCGCACATTGCGGCAAACATTCCCGGCATGTTGCTGAACGAGACCGGCATGGCACAGCTCGCCAGGTACGGCGACTTCGGCGGGCAGGAGGAATTCCGCCGACATTACGACAAACACTGCTGACGCTGGAAAAGGCCGGTATCGGGAGACCGGGCTTCCGCTCACCCGATATCACATCAGTTGCGGCCCCCGCCGTACGCAAGACATGGTCGGCGGAGGCTGCACTGTGTCGTAACGCTCAGCGGTAACGATCCGAACGCCCGACGCTTTCGTAGACGAAGCCGTGGTCGGCGACATGCGCCGGCGAATAGATGTTGCGGAGGTCGACCAGGACCGGCGCGTTCATCAGGTCCTTCAGCTTGGGGAAGTCGAGGACACGGAACTCTTCCCATTCCGTAATGATCACGAGCGCATCGGCTCCGTGCGCCACGCTCTCGGCGTCGTCGCGATAGTCGATCTCCGGCATCAGTTCGCGTGCCGTTTCCATGCCTTCCGGATCATAGGCCTGTAGCAGCGCCCCCTTGTCGAGCAGCGCCTGGACGATCGAGAGCGCAGGAGATTCCCGCACGTCGTCGGTGTCGGGCTTGAAGGTCAGCCCGAGAATGCCGATCGTCTTGCCGCGGACATCGCCGCCGACCGCTCTTTCGACCTTGCGGGCCATGGCACGCTTGCGGGTCTCGTTGATGCCGACGATCGTCTCGATGAGACGGATCGGCTTGTTGTGGTCCTGGGCCGTCTTGACCAGCGCCAGTGTATCCTTCGGAAAGCACGAGCCGCCATAACCCGGGCCGGCATTCAGGAACTTCCGGCCGATACGGCTGTCGAGGCCCATGCCCAGCGAAACGTCCTGGACGTTCGCCCCGACCTCCTCGCAGAGATCGGCGATCTCGTTGATGTAGGCGAGCTTCAGCGCGAGGAAGGCATTCGCCGCATACTTGGTGAGTTCGGCGGTGCGGCGCGAGGTGAAGACCACCGGGTGCCTCTCGGAATCGAGCGGGCCGTAGACCTCGGCCATGACCGCTTTCGCGCGATCATCATTCGATCCGACGACCACCCGGTCCGGGGCCATGAAGTCGGCGATCGCCGCCCCTTCCCGCAGGAATTCCGGATTGGAAACGACGGCAACGTCGGCATCCGGATTGACCTCGCCGATGATCCGCTCGAGGTGATCACCAGTGCCGACCGGAACGGTCGACTTGGTGACGAGAACGGTGAAGCCGCGCAGCACTTCAGCCACTTCGCGCGTCGCGGAATAGACGTAGCTCAGATCCGCATGGCCGTCGCTCTTGCGTGACGGCGTGCCGACCGCGATGAACACCACATCCGCATCCGCGACGGGGCCGGCAAGTTCCGTCGTGAAGTGCAACCGCCCGGCGGCCACGTTGCGGGCGATCATCTCCTCCAGACCGGGCTCGTAGATCGGAACCTCACCATTGTTCAGCCGGTCGATCTTCGACGTTGCCTTGTCTATGCAGACCACGTCGTGCCCGAACTCCGACAGGCAAACTCCAGAAACCAGACCGACATAGCCGGTACCAATGATCGCTATCTGCAAGATGCACTCCACTCTTAAAGGGTCACCCGGGTGCCGGTACTGCCGCGAACCGCAACGACGGCCGGCGGAGTTCCGGCCTCAAACCAAAATTCCGGACGGCCGCACGGTGTCTGGATTAGCGCAACTGAACGGGAAAACCAAGCATTAGCGCCGGAGTATAAGCCTTTCGGGCTAGCGCGTACGGACTGGTCGTGAGGCGCGACAAGCACAGGGATTCGAACGGAAAAAGCGGCGGCGAAGACCCACCGTGCGGTGCCGCCCTAAGCCCAATTTGCTAGAGAGGAGAAAGGGCCGCGTCGCCCATCGTGGAGAGGACAATCGCTGCGTGCGGCCCGCCCGCGGAACCGGGCGGCCGCCAATACAATAACGTCCGGCGGGAGACAGCCCGCCTCGTTGACGTTTACGTCAATGTTAGATAGACGTGTTCTGTCTTGAACGGCGAGATCAAAGGCATAATCTCGTGGTCGGGCGACGAGGAGGAAATGCACGCCGCCCGCGCGGGTGAAGCGTGATGCATACTACCGGGGAGGAAAAGCATGTCGGACGTATCAACCCGCCGCAGTGGCCACGCAGCGGAGAAGATTTGGCTTGCTTCCTACCCCGAAAGCGTGCCGGCCGAAATCGCGCCGCTGGAACATGCGTCGCTCGGAGCCCTCTTCGAAAGCAGTTGCCGAAAATATGCCGACCGGCTTGCTTTTTCGAGCATGGGCCGGGGCATGACGTTCCGCGAGCTGGACGCCCAGTCGCGCAAGGTCGGTGCGTGGCTTCAAGCGCAAGGACTTGCCAAGGGCGACCGCGTTGCCGTGATGACGCCGAACATCCTGCAGAACCCGGTAACGGTCTACGGCATCCTTCGTGCGGGTTTCGTCGTCGTCAACGTCAATCCGCTCTATACGCCGCGCGAACTCGAACACCAGCTTAAGGACTCCGGCGCCAAGGCGATCTTCGTACTGGAAAACTTCGCCCATACGGTTGAGCAGGTCTTGCCGCACCTGCCGCTGAAGCACGTGGTAGTCGCGACCATGGGCGACATGCTGGGCCTCAAGGGCCACATCGTCAACTTCGTCGTCCGCAAGGTCAAGAAACTGGTGCCGGCCTGGTCCATCCCGCAGCACAAGAGCTTCCGGCAGGTTCTTGCCGAAGGTGCCCGCCAGACGTTGAAACCTGTGGAGGTGAAGGGTAGCGACGTTGCCTTCCTACAGTATACGGGGGGCACGACCGGCGTTTCGAAGGGCGCAACACTCACGCACGCGAACCTGCTCGCCAATAAGGAGCAGATCATGGTGTGGCTCGAGGCGATCTTCACGATCAAGCCGCGGCCGGAGGTCATGACCTTCATCTGCGCCCTGCCGCTCTACCACATCTTCGCGCTTACCGTGAATTCGCTGATGGGTATCGCGACCGGCAGCCACAACGTCCTGATCGCCAATCCGCGAGACATTCCGGCCTTCGTGAAGGAATTGCAGCAATACAAGGCGCATGTCTTTCCCGGCCTCAACACGCTCTTCAATGCGCTGATGAACAATCCGGATTTCCAGAAGCTGGACTTTTCCTCGCTGCTGCTGGTACTCGGCGGCGGCATGGCGGTGCAGCGGCCGGTTGCCGAGCGCTGGTTCCGGATGACCGGTTGCCCCATCAGCGAGGGTTACGGCCTCTCGGAAACCTCTCCGGTGGCAACCGTCAACCGGCTCGATTCCAACGAGTTCTCCGGCATGATCGGCCTGCCGCTTCCCTCGACAGAGATAGAAATCCGCGACGAGGACGGCAGGACGCTGCCTGTCGGCGAAGTGGGCGAGATATGCATTCGCGGTCCGCAGGTCATGGCGGGCTACTGGCAGCGACCGGAAGAGACGGCCAAGGTCATGACCGACGACGGCTTCTTCCGATCCGGCGACATGGGCCTGATGGACGAACGCGGCTACGTGAAGATCGTCGACCGCAAGAAGGACATGATCCTGGTCTCCGGCTTCAACGTCTATCCGAACGAGATCGAGGAAGTGGCGGCGATGCATCCAGGCGTTCTGGAATGCGCGGCGATCGGGATCCCCGACCAGCATTCCGGCGAGGCCGTCAAGCTCTTCGTCGTCAAGAAGGATCCGCAGCTGACCGAAGAGGCCCTGAAGGCGCATTTCACGGCCAACCTCACGAACTACAAGCGCCCGCGCTACATCGAATTCCGGAGTGAGTTGCCGAAGTCGAACGTCGGCAAGATCCTGCGCCGGGAACTGCGTGACGGAAAATAAATCGATTGAAATAAGGGGGCGTCTCGGCCTCCCCGTGTCTTGATCCGGTCTCACGCGGCTAATAAGGTCCCGGCATCGTCGTCGAAACAGGGACATTCCGATGCAAGCCATCATCGACAAGCTGACGAGCACCGTCGCGGCCACCCGTGCCGAAGACCTTCGTGCCGCCTTTGCCGCCGATCCGCAGCGTTTCACGCGCTTCAGCGTGACGCTCGGCGACTTGCTGATGGACTTCTCCAAATGCGCCGTCAACGACGAGGTTCTCGGTCTGCTCGAGGAGCTAGCGGCCACGGCCGGCATTGCCGAAAAACGGGACGCGATGTTCGCCGGGGAGAAGATCAATTTCACCGAAGGACGCGCCGTTCTGCATACGGCGCTGCGCAACCGCTCCAACCGCCCCGTTCTGGTCGACGGCCGCGACGTCATGCCGGACGTCAACGCGGTGCTCGCGGCGATGGGACGTTTTGCGGAAGATCTCCGCAGCGGCCGTATTACTGGCGCGACCGGCAAGAAGATCACCGACGTCGTCAACATCGGGATCGGCGGATCCGATCTCGGCCCAGCCATGGCAACGCTGGCGCTCGCCCCCTATCATGACGGACCTCGCCTCCATTTCGTCTCCAATGTCGACAGCGCACACATCGCTGACACGCTGAAGACCCTCACGGCGGAAACCACACTCTTCATCGTCGCCTCGAAGACCTTCACGACGATCGAGACGATGACGAACGCCCGGACGGCACGTCGCTTCGTCGCTGGCGCGCTCGGCGAGGAGGCCGTCGGCCATCACTTCGCCGCTGTCTCTACAGCCCTCGATGCGGTCGCAGCCTTCGGCATTTCGGAGGATCGCGTCTTCGGCTTCTGGGACTGGGTCGGCGGTCGCTATTCCGTCTGGTCAGCGATCGGTCTCTCTCTGATGATCGCGATCGGCAACGAGAACTTCGGCCATTTTCTGGACGGCGCTCATGCGATGGACAATCATTTTCGCACGGCGCCACTGCGGGAAAACCTGCCGATGCTGCTCGGCCTCATCGGTTTCTATCACCGCAACGTTCTCGGCCACGCCTCGCGCGCGATCCTGCCCTATGACCAGCGGCTCTCCCGCTTTGCCGCCTATCTCCAGCAGCTCGACATGGAATCGAACGGCAAGAGCGTGACAGTCGACGGCAAGCCGGTCGCCGGCAATTCCGGTCCGATCGTCTGGGGTGAACCCGGCACCAACGGCCAGCATGCCTTCTACCAGTTGCTTCATCAGGGAACGACCGTCGTGCCGGTCGAGTTCATGATCGCCGCCAACGGCTTCGAACCGGAGCTGCGTCATCAGCATGAGCTTTTGATCGCCAACTGCCTTGCCCAGTCCGAAGCCTTGATGAAGGGCCGCACGCTCGCCGAGGCGAAGGCCCAGCTCAAGGCGAAGGGCGTGAGCGAGGCCGAAGCCGAGCGCATTGCGCCGCATCGGGTCTTTTCCGGCAACCGTCCCTCGATCACCTTCGTCTACGACCGGCTCACCCCGTTCGCGCTCGGCCGGCTGATCGCTCTTTACGAACACCGTGTCTTCGTCGAAGGGGTGCTCTTCCGCATCAACTCTTTCGATCAATGGGGTGTGGAACTCGGCAAGGAACTCGCGACCGCGCTGCTTCCGGTGGTCGAGGGCAGGACGGCCCCTTCCGGCCACGACAGTTCGACGGCGGGACTGGTCAAGGTCCTGCTCGATGGTGCCCGGCGTTGAGAGCTATGACGCAGTGGTACATTGCGGCACCGCCGTCAGACCTGCCTTCTTCAGGATCGCCCTCAGATCAACGCCTCGCATAATCGGCAGATACTCGCCGCCGGCGCTGGGTTGAAGCCAGATATCCAGCGGCAGTGGCTTGCCATCGGCCGGAAACGGCTCGCTCCAGCAGCCACCGGCGAGGCTAACGGAAATATTGCCGCTGCCGCGGCGCCCGGCTTGTTTCACATCGCGGACCTCCTGCTGGAATTTCAGGACGGCTTCGACCTCGCGGGGGGCAAGGCCAAGCGCGATCACCTGCTGCCCGGACTGCAGGGGCGGCAGCGACTGTAATACGGCAGCGGTACCAGGCACGATCTCCAGGTCATAGATTTTGGAGCTGGCGAGCTTTCCCGTTTCCGCCCAGCCGAATCCGAGACGCGCATCGCCCGCTTTCAGCCGCAGCGCAGCCGGCGCAACGAGCGCGACCCGGAATTGCCCGGGGTCCGCGTCGAGTGGTGAAAGAGCGGCCAGCTTGGCTGCGCTGGAGATCCCGCTCGGCATGCAGGAAGGCAGTCCGACTATGGCGGACGTAATGAGTGCGAGGGTGGCGAAAGCCTTCTTCATGAAATCTCCATTGCTCGATTGACGAGAAATAATTATTGTAATACGATAATTTTTGCAACCCACACAGCAAGAGATTTTCCAATGGCCCTGAGTCCCCACGTCCGCGTCAAATCGATAAGCCGGAAAATGAAACTGTTGATCGTGCTGGCGGCGGCAGGCTTCGTGTCGGGGTCGGCTTATCTCACGTGGATATTCGTCTTCGACATCGGAAGACTGAAAGAACTGGTCATTCACTACCCTCTCTCCGGTATCGAACCGGTGACCCTGACAAGCTATGCGCTTGGAGGGCTGGCCATCATCGCTAGTGCGAACGCAATCCTGATCGGCACGGCCATATGGACGCTCTGGACAATGTTCGACCATTTCGAGAAGGGCGAAATCTTCGCAGGAAGGAGTGGCGTCCTTCTGCGCCGCACTGGTTATCTCGCGCTGATCGGAGGCTTTTCGGGTTTGCTATCGCGCACGCTTGCGGTATTGGTGGCCACCTATGAAAATCCGCTGGGACAGACGATGCTCTCCATCGGGATTTCCAGCACGGATATTGGATTGTTGATCCTCGCCGGACTTCTGTTCGTCCTCGGCCATATCATGGTGATCGCGACCGGGATCGAGGAAGACAACCGGAGCTTCGTTTAACGCATGCCGATCGTCGTGAACCTGGATGTGATACTGGCCAAACGGAAAATGCGATCGAAGGAACTGGCCGAGATCGTCGGGATCACCGAGCAGAACATCTCGCTGCTGAAATCCGGAAAGGTCAAGGGCGTACGGTTCGACACGCTGGAACGGATCTGCCAGGCGCTCGAATGCCAACCAGGCGACATTCTCGAGTATCGGCCGGAAGTCTGACCCGCAGTCAGAAGACAGGCGGCGAAATCACAGTCCGATCTCGTGGGCGAAAGGTGGATTTGCGCCAGCGCGCGACACGGTGACCGCCGCTGCCTTTGCCCCAAGTGCCAGCGCAGCTTCGATGGCCTTCCCGTCGATTGCCGCGACCTTCTCCTTGGTCAACAGGCCCTGCATCTTCAATGAGGCGAGAATGCCGGCGTCGAACGTATCGCCGGCACCGACGGTGTCGACCACCGTCACGCGCTCGCTCGGCACGGAGACCTTGAACCGATCCGTATAGCCGGTCGCGCCCTCCGCACCGCGGGTGATGACGACGAGCTTGGCGCCGAGATCGAGCCAGTGGCCGGCAAGTTCGTCATGATCGCCCGAAAGTCCGAACCATTCGAGATCCTCGTCGGAGAACTTGATGATGTCGGCCATGGCCGCCATGCGGTTGAGGCGTGCGGCATGGGCCGCCTTGTCCTTGATGAAGCCCGGACGGATGTTCGGATCGAGCGAGATGACGCGGGTCGCGTGTTCACGCGCCATCAAGGCCTCGTAGGTCGACCCGCAGGGCTCGGGGATCAGGCTGATCGCGCCGAAATGCAAGGCCTCGCAATCGTCACCGAGGGAAGGCAGGTCGCTTTCGGTGATCATCCGGCCCGCAGTGTTCTCGTCGTAGAACGCGTAGGTCGCCTGCCCGTTGACGAGCTTGACGAAGGCGATGGTCGTCGGCCGTGGCAGCGTCGCGCAATAGGAGAAGTCGACATTGCTCGACTTCAAAGTCTCGCGCAGGATGTCGCCCATCATGTCGTCGGAGAGGCCCGTGAAGAAACCGGTCGGAATACCGAGCCGTCCGAGCGCGATCGCCGTGTTGAAAATCGCGCCACCGGCATAGGGAGCGAAACCCTTTTCGCCGAGCGTGGTTTCACGCGGAAGCATGTCGATAAGCGCTTCGCCGCAACACAATATCATACAAGCCTCCCGCTCGCCCTTGACGTTTCAATCGATTTAAAGCAATCCGCCCGGGATTGCCAGCCCTTCGTCAGGAAAGAGAGGCGACGCCGCCATTGCGCGCCGACCAGGCGAGCGGCGCATCGAGGAAGGCTTCGACCTCGGCGAGGGTGTTCTCGTCGAAGAGCTTCTGCGCACGCGCGACGGCAAGGACCTCGCGCCAGGTGGCGATGTAATGCAAGGTGACGTTGCCGTTGACGAAACGCTCTTTCGCCTCGGGGAATATCCCGTAGAAGAAGAGTGCGATCCCGTGCTCGACGACACCACCGGCTGCGCGCACGGCATCGATGAACTTGAACATGCTGCCGCCGGCCGTCGTCAGGTCCTCGATCACCAGCACCCGCGCGCCTTCGGGCATATGGCCCTCGATCTGGGCATTGCGGCCGTGGCCCTTGGGCGCCTTGCGGACATAGATCATCGGCAGGCCCAGACGGTCGGCGAGAAGCGCAGCAAAGGGAATGCCTGCCGTCTCGCCGCCGGCGATGCAATCGAACTGCTCGAAGCCGGCATTGCGCATGACGGTCGCGGCGGCGAAATCCATCACCGCCGAGCGGATGCGCGGATAGGATAGCAGTTTGCGGCAGTCGATATAGACCGGGCTCATCATGCCCGAAGAGAGCTTGTAGGGCTTGTCGGCGGAGAAATGCACCGCCTTGATCTCCCAGAGCATCCTGGCCACCAGTTCGGCCATCACGGCCGGTTCGGGAAATGTCGTCTGAATCATGCGCCCGCTCCTTGATCGTCCTCATCAGGCGAATAGCAGCATGCATCGGTGGATGCTAGATAGTGCCGCCATTCAGGGGGAAACGTTGGTGCGGGTTTCCACCGTTTCAACCCTGTGCAGGAAGTCGGCCATTTCGACCCGGTTACGGCCGTTGCGCTTCGCCTGATAGAGGGCCGCATCGGCGAGGCTGAGAACTGCGTCGAAGCTGTCCGTCTCCTGCGTGCCGAAGGCAATGCCTGCGCTCACCGTGCATCGCAGCACCGCCTCCCCGATGCGGATTTCGCGCGCGGCGAAGCTTCGGGCGATGTCGCCTGCCACACGTTCGGCGCGGCCCGGCAAGATGTTGGCGAGTATGACGGCGAACTCCTCTCCCCCGAGACGAGCGACAGTCTGCTGGCCCCCGGTTCCGGTCGTCAGCTCCTCCGCAAATATCCGGATGACCGCATCACCCGTGGCGTGGCCGTGCTCATCGTTGATCGATTTGAACCGATCAATGTCGAAGACGACGACCGCCGTCCTCGATCCGACCGGGCGGCCAGCGACGTGGTCGAAAAGCGCCCGGCGATTGAGAAGCCCGGTCAACGCATCGGTATTGGCCTCGTGCCGGTGGCGCGCGGCCAGCCGCCACTGATGAAGCGCCAGCGACAGCGCGCCGATACCGGACATGCCCGCAATGCAAATCGCGATATTGAGATCTTCCGCCCAATTGTCCGGTGCATGGCCAAGAACCCACTGGCGTTTCTGAATCAGCACCGCGGCGCACAGCGCGAAGGAAATTCCGCTGAGAACGTAAAGGAAGACCATTCCGGCAAGCGGTCCCGGCGCCTCCGCACGCGCGCGCCAATATTGCCATCCCGTGCCGATCAGGAGTAGCGCGGTCGCCGCATTCATGAAAATGAAGCCCAATCCATCCAGCCCACCGGATATCAGTGGCAGCCCGGGCACAATGGTGGCGACCGAAAGAATGATCGATCGCTTCCAGGGAGTTCGACCCGTCCGGAACTGTAGGGAGGCCGCGTAGATCATGCTGAAGCCGATCATCAGGAAGGTATAGGCGAAAGACGCCCTCAGAAAACCCGCTTCCAGCGTGTAGGAACTGTAGACAAAAATACCGATGACGATGAAGAACAGCGCGACGACCAAGGTCAGCAGGAAGGAATCCGTACGACGCGATACCCAGGTTCCCAGAAGGGTTACCATCAGACAGGTCGCGGAAAAACCCAGGGCGAGCAGAAGAGAATTATAGTCAAGCATCATGCCAAGCGCTCTCTTCTGCGTGAAACCGCCACCGATCTGCCTTGACGAAGGCTAACCGCCGGTTCTCTCCAAAAGGTTACCCGGATCGTGACAATCCTGGCAATTCGCGGTCAATTCAACGGACCCGCCAAAATAGGGGGAACATCGGATCGAAGACCGTCACCGGACCCGCTCCCGTCTCGATCTTGGCAGGGAAGACGACCGGTTCGTCACCCTTCTCCAGCGTGATCGTTTCCTCGTTGGCGGCAAGGCCGTACCAAGCCGGCCCGTTCAGCGACACGAAGGCTTCGAGCTTGTCGAGCGCGCCCTCCTGCTCGAACACATGGGCAAGGCAGCTCACGGTGTTCGGCGCACAATAGATGCCGGCGCAACCGCAGGCGCATTCCTTCGCCGGATCGACGTGAGGTGCGGAATCGGTGCCGAGGAAGAAGCGAGGATCGCCCGACGTCGCCGCCGCCCGCAACGCCAAGCGATGGCTCTCGCGCTTGGCGACAGGCAGGCAATAGTAGTGCGGGCGAATGCCGCCGACGAGGATCGCGTTGCGATTGATGATCAGGTGATGGGTCGTGATGGAACCGGCAAGATTGGCGGTCGAGGAGCGGATGTAGTCGACGCCGTCGGAGGTCGTCACATGCTCCATCGTCACCTTCAGTTCCGGCAGGCGCCGCCGCAGCGGATCGAGTACCGTCTCGATGAAGACGGCCTCGCGGTCGAAGATGTCGACCTCCGGTGTAGTGACTTCGCCGTGGACGCAGAGCGGCAGGCCGATCTTCGCCATACGCTCCAGGACCGGCATCACCTTGTCGAGATTGCGCACGCCGCTCGCCGAATTGGTGGTCGCACCGGCGGGATAGAGTTTCACCGCCGTGATCAGCCCACTGCGCTTGCCCTCCTCGACGTCGTCGGGGTTGGTCTCCTCCGTCAGGTAGAGGGTCATCAGCGGCTCGAAGCTGTGACCGTCCGGAAGCGCATCCAGAATACGGTTGCGGTAATCACGCGCATCTACCGTCGTGACGACCGGCGGCACGAGGTTCGGCATGATGATCGCGCGGGCAAAATGCCGGCTCGTGTCGGCGATCACGCCGCGAAGCATGGCGCCGTCACGCAGGTGCAGGTGCCAGTCGTCGGGGCGGCGGATGGTGAGCGATTGCATGGCGTGCCTCCGGCAGGTGTCATCGGGCCGTCGATACCACGACCAGCCCACCGGTCAATCCCGCATTTCGCCCGTCAGAAGCCAGAGGCCGAAGCGATAGCCGAAAGCGCCTGTTCCTCACGATCCTGTTGCATGATCTCGTAGATCTTCGGAAGGGCGCGCTCGAAGGCCGCCACGCACTGCGGATCGAACTGCGAGCCGGCGCGACCTCGGATGTGCTCGACTGTGCGGTCGAACGACCATGCGGACTTGTAGGGGCGCTCGGTCGTGAGCGCATCGAAGTTATCGGCGATGCAGACGATCCGGCCGGCGATGGGGATCGCCTCACCCGACAGCCGGTTCGGATAGCCCTGCCCGTCCCAGCGCTCGTGATGGCTGACGGCGATTTCCGAGGCGAGCTGCAGCAAGGACGAATGGGATTGCGCGAGGATATTTCCGCCGATCTGGGCATGCGCCTGCATCTGCCGATACTCGGCCTCGGTGAGGCGGCCCTGCTTCAGGAGCAAGGTATCGGGCATGGCGGCCTTGCCGATGTCGTGCATCGGGGCGGCAAGACGGATGTCGTTGCAGAGCTGCTCCGGCAGGCCGAGCTCGACGGCGATCGCCTCGGAATAGGAGGCGACGCGGGAGGTGTGACGGGAGGTGTGCGGATCCTTGTATTCGGCTGCCAGCGTCAGCCGATGAATGATCTCCTGCTCCCGCTGGCGCAGTTCCGCAACGGCCCGATCGACTTCGCGGCGAAGCCATTCTGCCTGATCCGCCAACTGCTTGCGCGCGCGCGAAAGGCTTACGATGTTCTGCACGCGCGCCTGGAACTCGATCGGGTTCACCGGCTTTGTGAGGAAATCGATCGCCCCGGCATTCAGGGCCGCCATGCGCGTTGTCATGTCCGTATCGGCGGTGATGAAGATCACCGGAACGTCGGCATATTTCTCGAAGCGCACGATCTCCGTGTAGAGTTCCACACCGTTATAGACCGGCATCTGATAGTCGATGATGGCGACGTCGAAATCGAGGTCCGGCAGGGCCGACAGGACCGCGTCGGGGCCTGCGAAAGGCACGGCCTCGCACTGGTCGAGTTTCGCGACGAGCTTCGTCAGGAGCTTGAGATTTGTATTGTTGTCGTCCACCAGCAGAATGCGCATCGTCGCCTCCTTGGCCGTCAGGCCACAAGCTTGAACTTCAGGGTTTCCAGTTCGTCGGTCAGCCGATCCACGTCGTCGAGATTCGGCTCTGTCTTTCGCAGTGCACTCGCCTTTCCGGCAATATCGTTGAGGCCGACGTTGATCGCAGCGCCCTTGATCGTGTGCAGCACCCGGTCGACGTCTTGCGGGCTCTCCTCACGGATGGCCTGGCGCAATTCCAGTACGAGGCTTGCGGCGTCATCAAAAAAGGACGCAATCAGTTCCTGGAAGACATCCTCTCCGAGAGCCTCCACCAGTTCCGACTGCCGTTCGCCATCGAGACCGTCGATCGGCAGCGGCGCCAGCACCGGAATGTCGACAGCCTCCAGATCAGGGAGGCCCGTGTCATACGGCTCGGCCTTGGCATTGTCTTCGACCGTTGCCTCCGAAAGTCTCGTGATCACGTTGCGCAACCTCTTCATGGTGATCGGTTTGGCCTCGAACCCCATCATCCCAGCTTCGAGACAACGACGACGATCGTCATCCGAGGCATTGGCCGTCATGGCGACGATCGGGGTCCGTCCGTTCAGGCTGCCAGCGGTAATGCGGCGGGTCGCCTCGATCCCGTCCATCACGGGCATCTGCATGTCCATGAAGATGAGATCGAACGTTTCGTTCTCGCAAAGACGCACTGCCTCGGCGCCGTCGTTTGCGATGGTGACGTTCTGGCCGAGCCGCTCCAGGAAACGCCGTGCCACCTGCTGGTTGACGCGGTTGTCCTCGACCAGAAGGATGCGTTTGCGCGGCAGACCCGCCGCCGCATCCTGAGCGGCCCCGTGCCTCATCACCTCGTCCCGGTCGACCGCGATCACGGCGATCTCGAACCAGAAGATGCTCCCGACGCCCACCGTGCTGCTCATGCCGAGTTCGCCACCGAGCTTTTCGACGATCTGCTTGCAGATGGTGAGGCCGAGACCCGTGCCGCCGTATCTGCGGCTGATGCTGGCATCGACCTGCGAGAACGGCTGGAAGAGCTTGGCGAGGCCCGCCTCATCGATACCGATGCCGGTATCCTCGACTTCGAAACGCAGCATCAGCTTGCCGGTGCGATAGAACTCACGAACGCGAAGCGTCACCGTCCCTTTGCTGGTGAATTTCACCGCATTGCTGAGGAGGTTGAGCAGAACCTGACGCAGTCGCGTCGGATCCGTGCGGACATAGTGGGCATCGAGCGCATCGGGTATGTCGAGAACGACGGCATTGCCGTGATCAGCCGCTCGTCCGCGAATGATGTTTGCAGTCGTTTCCGCAAGTGCCGAGATATCGACAGCCCGTTCTTCGAGTTCAAGCTTGCCGTGCTCAATCTTCGCATAATCGAGGATTTCGTTGATGACCTCGAGCAGTGCCTCACCCGACGAGCGGATCGTCTTCACGCTCGAAACCGCATCCTCGGGAAGCTCCGAATACTCGAGCAGTTCCGCCATGCCGAGGATCGCATTGAGCGGCGTGCGGATCTCGTGCCCCATGGTCGCCATGAATTGCGACTTCGCCCGATTGCCGGCGTCCGCCGCCTCATAGGCTTCGGTGAGTTGCCGCGTCACCACCTTCAGTTCGCGACCGGTCTGTCGCACGGCTCCCAACTGCCGGCGCAGGGTGACGACCAGGAAAACGACCGAGGCGAGCAGCAGAATGAGCATCGCGGCGGCGCTCCGTCCCAGATCAAGCACAGCGGCGCGGCTTCTCTCGCGCGCAACACTCTGTCCGGCATGCACCCGGTCCAGCAGCTGTTCGACCTGACCTGAGAGCGCGGATAGCGTCGTGTCGAGATGCGCGAACTGCGCGCCGGCTTCAGGACCATTTCTGAGATTCGAAAGGATCCGTTCCGCGTCGGCCAAACCATAGACGACCGACTGGTAAAGAGCCTCCGTCGCTGTGTCGCGAGCGAGGGATAGCTCGCCAAGCGTCCGAGCAACCTGCACCAGCGCCTCGAGCCGAACGCCGATCTCATCGGTGTGAACGGCCAGCGACCCGCCGCTCCTGATCTCCGTGACGTCATGCGCCAGAGCGCGGACATCGTGCTCGAGCTGGACAACGGACCAGAGAGCATCCTCGCGAGCATCATCGTAGAGCAGCTGGAAATGACGGGAGATATCGACGAAAAGTGCGATCAGAACGATAAGCAGGACGACCGACAGGACCTGGAGGATGGTCGCAGTGTCGGTGGCTCTCCGCAATATCCGACTGCCAACGCTCGCCGCGCCTCCCATCGATGCCTCTCAGCCGGCTGCCGCTGGGATGGAAGACCGGACCCCCAGATGGGCGATCAGGAGATTGCGGAAGGCCACCGCTTCCACGGGCTTTGTCAGGAATGCCGTCACGCCCGCCTCGTGAGCCGCCTCCTGCAGCTTCGGCTCCTGATCTGCCGTTACCATGACGATCGGCACGCCGTCGTAGCGCTCCATCATCCTGATCTTGCGAACAACCTCGAGGCCGGTCATGCCGGGCAGGATCTGATCGACGATCAGCATCGAGAAGAAGGTGTTATGGCAGAGTGAAAGGGCCCGTCCGGCATCGCTCTCGACGACGATTTCGTCGTCGGTGACCTTCTTGGCCAGATGTTTCAGGATCATCGCGTTGGTCGCGTTGTCTTCGACGATCAAGATGGGCATGGCTTCTCTGACACCCTTTCCTTCTTTGTTGCGGCCGGTTCGGTTCGCCAGATCGCGTCAGGCGATACGGTCGAGCGGAAGACCTCCGCGGATATCCGGTTGGTATCAGCCGCGAACTGAAATTGCCTGAAGCAAATTCTTCGAATTTTACCGGTTGGTTCGCCTGTTGCGGCGAGAGCGAGTTGCCTCGGCAAGGCGACCGGCAAGGGCGATGACCCGGCGACGCGAGATGCAGTCGCGGTTTTGTGAAAAAAAGATCAGAGATTGGCGATCACGAGATCGGCGGGGCGGCTCTGCCTGAGCACGCGACGACCGTTCGGAAGGTCGTTTTCACCGACCTTCGCCGCGATTTCCGCGGGCGTGAGGCCATAGCCCCGCCAGCGGTCGGCGAGGCGTCCGGCAAGCACGTCTTCGGGGACGTCGAGAAAGACGGAGAGGTCAAAAAGGCCGGCGAGCCCCGACCATGGCGCCTCGTCGAGCAGCAGGTAGTTGCCCTCCGCAACCACGATGCGGTGGGAGGGCGAGATCACGCGTGCGGCGGCAATGGCGATCTCGCGGCTACGGTCGAAGACCGGGACGAGCACCTCACCGCCGGCGCGGATCGCACGGACAATGTCGATGAAACCACGAACATCGAAGGTCTCGGGCGCGCCTTTGCGGGGTAGAAGCCCCTTCTCCTCGAGCACGGCATTGTCCATGTGGAAGCCGTCCATCGGCAACACGACGGCCGTTTCACCGCGCTGGCCGAGCGCATCGACGAGCGTTTCCGCGACCGTAGACTTGCCCGCCCCCGGCGGACCTGCAATCGCGACCAGAAAGCGGGCACGCGCTGTCGCCCGCCTGATGATCTCGTCTGCGACGTCCGCCAGGCTCGGCGTCATGCAGCCATTTCCGCGTCAGGCGCCGGGCGCGCACCGGTCATGAAGGCGACCGCGTCGGCCATCGAATAGTCGCCGGGCTTGATGACGCAGAGGCGCCGCCCGAGCCGATGGATGTGGATGCGGTCGGCCACCTCGAATACGTGCGGCATGTTGTGCGAGATGAGCACGATCGGCAGACCGCGGGAACGCACCTCAAGAATAAGCTCGAGCACGCGCCGGGATTCCTTCACCCCGAGGGCGGCTGTCGGCTCGTCCATGATGACAACCTTCGATCCGAACGCGGCGGCGCGGGCCACGGCAACGCCCTGACGCTGGCCACCGGACAGCGTTTCCACCGCCTGGTTGATGTTCTGGATCGTCATCAGTCCGAGTTCGGTGAGCTTGTCGCGGGCGATCTTTTCCATACGCTTGTGGTCGAGCATGCGGAACACGGACCCGAGCGGCCCCGGCCGGCGGATTTCGCGACCGAGGAACATGTTGTCGGCGATCGAGAGTGCCGGCGACAGCGCGAGGTTCTGGTAGACCGTCTCGATGCCGGCGTCGCGCGCCTCCATCGGCGAGGAGAAATGCACCGGCTTGCCTTCGAGCCGGATTTCACCCTCGTCCGGACGAACGGCGCCCGAGATCGCCTTGATCAGCGAAGACTTGCCGGCGCCGTTGTCGCCGATGACTGCGAGGATCTCGCCCGGGTAGAGGTCGAAATCAGCGTTATCGAGGGCGGTGACACGGCCGTAGCGCTTGACGAGGCCGCGGGCGGTGAGAATTGCTTCCTTTGCCATCAGCTTGCTACCTTTCTGATCCACTGGTCGACAGCGACCGCCGAGATGATGAGAACGCCGGTCAGGAAGACCTTCCACTGCGGATCGGCGCCGAGCATGTTGAGACCCATGGAGACGACACCGACGATCATCGCGCCGATGAGCGTGCCGATGATGGAGCCGCGCCCGCCGAAGAGCGAGATGCCGCCGATCACCGCTGCCGTCACGGCCTGAAGATTGTAGTCGGTCACGGCGGCGGACGGCGAAATCGAACCGTTGCGGCCGATCGAGACCCAGGCGGCGATCGCTGCGATCACACCTGCGAGCGAATAGGCGCCGAGAAGAACCCTGTCGGTCCGAATACCGGAGAGCTTGGCGGCCTCCGGATCGTCACCCACCGCGTAGAGATGCCGGCCCCAGGCCGTATGGTTGAGGGCATACCACAAGACGAGGACCAGGATGACCATCGTCACCACGCCGATCGTGAAGACGGCGGAGCCGATCTTGAAGCTGTTTCCGAAGAAATGCAGGAGAGGGGCGCTCGCCGCGACATCGGTTTCGCGAATGGTCTCGTTGGCGGAATAGATGAAGTTCGTCGACATGACGATGTACCAGGTGCCGAGCGTGACGATGAACGGCGGCAGCTTCACCTTGGCGACGAGGAAGCCGTTCAGGAGACCGCACAACCCGCCCGCGACGAGGCCGGCGAGGATCGCGACCGGCGACGGCAGTCCGTAGGTGACGGCAAAGTTGCCCATGATGACCGCCGAGATGACCATGACGACCCCGATCGACAGATCGATGCCCGCCGTCAGGATGACGAGCGTCTGGCCGGCCCCGAGAATGCCGACGATGGCGATCTGCTGGAGAATGAGCGTCAGAGTATAGCTCGAGAAGAACTTTCCGCCGATCGTGACGCCGAAGATGATGATGGCCGAAACGAGCACGATGAACGGCACGGCCGCCGGCGTCGAGTGCAGGAAGTGCTGTACCTTCCGAAGTAAGGACCTGTCCTCGAACGCGGCGATCGATTGGTCGCTCTTGTCGAGAACCTTTTCGAATTCCTGGATACTTGCCATGTGAACCCTCCCGTAGGGACCCGGCGCTTATTGCTTTCCGGTTTGAAAAAGGGCGGCCGAGACCGCCCTTCAATTTATTTTCGACCTAAAGGATCAGGGCATCAACCCCAGCACTTGTTCAGGCCTTCCTTGGTGTCGATGGACGGGACGCCTTCGGCCGGCTTGTCGGTGACGAGCGCAACGCCGGTGTCGAAGAAGTCCTTGCCTTCGGTCGGCTGCGGCTTCGTACCGTCCTTGGCGAACTTGGCGATGGCTTCGATGCCGAGCGACGCCATCAGCAGCGGATACTGCTGGGAGGTCGCACCGATCTGGCCTTCGGCAACCGCCTTGACGCCCGGGCAACCGCCGTCGACCGAGACGATCAGGACATCGTTTTCCTTGCCGACAGCCTTGAGCGCCTGATAGGCGCCGACGGCAGCCGGTTCGTTGATCGTGTGGATGACGTTGATTTCGGAGTCCTTCTGGAGAAGGTTCTCCATGGCGGTACGGCCACCTTCTTCGTTGCCGTTCGTCACGTCGTGGCCGACGATGCGCGCATCATCTTCGTCACCGATCTTGTTCGGATCCTTGGGGTCGATGCCGAAGCCGATCATGAAGCCCTGGTCGCGCAGGACGTCAACCGTCGGCTGGGACGGCGTCAGGTCGAGGAAGCCGACCTTGGCGTCCTTTGCCTTGTCGCCGAGAGTCGCCGCAGCCCACTGGCCGATGAGCTTGCCGGCGAGCAGGTTGTCGGTCGCGAAGGTGGCGTCGGCGGCATCGAGCGGCTCGAGCGGCGTGTCGAGAGCGATCACGAGAAGACCGGCGTCACGTGCCTTCTTTACCGCCGGAACGATACCCTTGGTGTCGGATGCGGTGAGCAGAATGCCCTTCGCGCCGTCCGCGATGCAGGACTCGATTGCCGCAACCTGGCTTTCGGAATCGCCATCGACCTTACCGGCATAAGCCTTCAGTGTGACGCCCAGTTCCTGGGCCTTGGCGGTCGCGCCTTCCTTCATCTTGACGAAGAAGGGGTTGGTGTCGGTCTTGGTGATAAGGCATGCCGAGACGCCTTCAGCGCGTGCCGGCGCCGCGAAGACGACGCCGAGGGCCAGAGCCGAGACGGCGGTTGCGATCAGAGATTTCTTCATTTCTTCCTCCCGAGATTATTCAGCGGCCGTCTCCGGCCATACGACAAAACGAATGGGTCCGGACGCGATCTTCGCGCCCGTTGGTGGCTCGAAGGGTCAGTGCAACTTTCCTCCGAGGCCATTAAGAACACCGAGGCGCGGCCCTGTCAATAAATAAATCCAATTGAATTATTAATTGGATGTGACATGCTGGGGCGAATAATGCATGAAGCGGGAGAGAACTCGGTCGGAAAGGAGGAGCGGCCATGTCATCTACCGAACAACCGGCGCCTAGGTCCGACCTTCCTCAGATAGTGAGTGCGGGCGGTGGAGCCAACCAGGTGCGCGTACGGGCCTATAACGAGCGGCTCGTGCTTTCACTCGTGCGCCGCCAGGGTGGCATTTCGAAGGCTGATATAGCCAGGCAGACGGGGCTTTCGGCGCAGACGGTATCCGTCATCATGCGGGCGCTCGAAAAGGACGAACTTCTGATCCGAGGCAAGCCGATCCGCGGCAAGGTTGGGCAACCGTCGGTGCCGATGTTCCTCAACCCGGATGCGGTCTTCTCTTTCGGCGTGAAGATCGGCCGCCGCAGCGCCGATCTGATCCTGATGGATTTCGTTGGAAAGATCAGGCTGCAACTCCATCGTACCTACCGTTATCCGGAGCCGCGGGAGATTCTCACCTTCATCGTCAGCGGTATCGCCGAACTCGAGACGCGGATGTCACCCGAACAGAGGGCGAATGTTGCGGGCGTCGGGATCGCCGCCCCGTTTGAACTGTGGAACTGGGCCGAAGAAGTCGGCGCGCCCCAAGGCGCCATGGATACGTGGCGCAATTTCGACCTCCAGGCGGAGGTCGCCGGCCGCGCACCCTATCCGGTCTTCCTTCAGAACGACGCGACGAGCGCCTGTGGCGCCGAACTGGTCTTTGGCCTCGGTTCTCGTTACCCCGATTTCGTCTACTTCTACGTCGGCTCCTTCATCGGCGGCGGAATTGTTCTGAATTCGACTGTCTTTGTCGGGAAAACGGGAACGGCAGGCGCAATCGGCCCCCTCCCCGTCCGGAACAAGCACGGCGAAACAAAACAGTTGCTCGAAATCGCATCGATCTTCGTGCTGGAGAACCTTCTGCAAGAACGAGGTATCGATCCGCAGCCATTATGGTATGCCGCGACCGACTGGATCGACTTCGGCGAGCCGCTGGAAATCTGGATCCGCGACAGCGCCGACGCCATTGCCCAAGCCACGGTCGCTGCGTCCTCGATCATCGACTTTTCCGCAGCGGTTATCGACGGTGGCTTCCCAGATTGGGTACGTCGCCGTCTGGTCGCCGCCGTCAACGACTCTTTCGGACGCCTGGATCTCCAGGGCATTCAGGTGCCCGAGATCGTCGAGGGCGTCGTCGGAAGTCAGGCTCGCGCGATCGGCGGCGCAAGCCTGCCGATCTTCGCCCGCTATCTCACAGATCAAACAGTGCTATTCAAGGAAATCGAACATGCTGAAGGGACTTGATCCGCTTCTCGGACCCGATCTGCTCGCGACCCTTCGGGGCATGGGCCATGGTGACGAGATCGCCATCGTCGACGGCAACTATCCCGGCGTCGAACACGCCCGCCGCCTCATCCGCCTCGATGGCCACGGACTGGTTCCCGTGCTCAACGCGGTCCTCAGCGTGTTGCCGATCGATGACTTCGTTCCGGAGGCGATCTTCCGGTCGACGGTCGGTCCCGATCGCGACCGGCTCGATCCTGTGCACAACGAGATCCTCGATTGCTGCAGCCGACATGAACCGCAGCGGAGCGTGACACCGCTCGTCGGAAGCGCCTTCTACGATCGCGTCCGCGCCGCCCACGCGATCATTCAGACGAGCGAGCCTCGCCTCTATGCCAATGTGATCCTGCGCAAGGGCGTGATCTATCCCTGAATGAGGAGGAGGCGGTCCGAGCGACCGCCGCTTGCCGTTTACCCGCGCGGCTTGCCGATCTCTCCGGCGGACGGTCCCCAGACATCCGTGAGGGCAAAGCCTTCGGCAAGGGGGTCGAACGGATCGAGCGCCACCTGCGTCAGGCCGAAGGTGAAACCCCGCCCGGTGATCGTCGGGATGATGGCCGGCCTTCCCGCGACTTCCGTCACCGCCGACAGTCCGACCTCGAATTCTGAGCCGATGATCGACCGTGACTTGAAGACGTCGCCGACCTTCGCCTTGCCGCGGGCGTGAAGCGTCGCGAGATTTGCCGAATTGCCGGTGCCGCAGGGCGAGCGATCGACACGACCGGGCCACATGGTCGTGCAGGTGCGTATCGCACCGTCCGGATCGATGTCGCGGAACATGACGTAAGCGACGCCCGAAATCGCCGGGATTTCCGGATGCACGACAGGAATGGTGCGGTTGATCAACTCCTTCAGGATCATACCCGCTTCGACCAGGGTGCGGGCGTTCGCCTTGTCGATCGTCGTACCGATCTGGCGGACATCCACCAGCGCGTAGAAGATGCCGCCGTAGCAGAGGTCAAGCGTGATGCGCCCCCATTGCTCCGTATCGATCCCGACATCGAGTTCATGCACGAAGGACGGAACCATGGTGAGCTTAACCTTCTCGCAGCGCCCGTCGCGGCAGGTGGCGGTCGCGCGGACCAGACCCGCCGCGGTATCGAGCGTAACGACCGTCTCCGGCTCCTTCATCTCGACGATGCCCGATTCCAGCAGCGCCGTCGTCGTGCAGATCGAGTTCGAGCCGGAGCTTGCGTGCGCCTGATCCGGCTGAAGGATCACGAACCCGGCATCGGCCTCCGGATGCTTTGCCGGGAGCAACAAATTGACCGAGCCGATCGGAGCACCGCGCGGCTCGAGCACGAGGAAGCGGCGGAGTTCCTCACCCTTGGGATCGGTGTTCAGCCAGTGCAACTGCTCGGCGATCGTCTCGCCCGGAATTTTCGGCACGCCTCCGATCGCCAGCCTGCCGATCTCACCCTCGCAATGGACATCCAGCAACTGGATCGTGCGTTTCCATCTCATCGTCTCTGCTCCAATCAAGCGTGGCGGTTCTACCGTCAAAAGCGGGTGATGCTGTAGGGTTTCATGTCGACCGGCGGCGGCGCTCCGGTCATCATGTCGGCAATAAGCCTCGCCGTCGTCGCCGAATAGGTCAAGCCGAGATGGCCGTGCCCCGTCGCGTACCAGACGCCGGGCACCCGCGACGACGCCGAGATGATCGGCAAGGTATCGGGGAAGGCGGGGCGGTGTCCCATCCACTCACTCGTCTCCTCTGCCTTCAGGCCCGGCAGCGCGCGTTGGGCGTGACGAACGAGAATGCGGGCGCGCCGATAGTCGGGCGCGGCGTCAAGGCCGGCGAGCTCGACATTGCCGCCGACGCGGATACCGCCCGCGGTCGGGGTCACCATGAAGGCGCGTTCCGGCCAGATGATCGAGTGGCGCATGGAAATCCCCGGCGCCATGATCTGCGTGTGATAACCGCGTTCGGTCTCGAGCGGGATCGGCTCGCCGAGCCGGGCGGCAAAAAAGCGAGTCCGGACACCGGCTGCGAGAATGACATCGGAGGCGGCAAGGCGGGTTCCGCCAGCAAGCACGACGTCCGCCCCGCCGCTGCGCCCCTCCACTCGTTCGACCTCGCCGGAAAGGACGATGCCACCGGCTTGCCTGAAGGCGTCGACGAGCGTCAACACAAGCTGATACGGGTCGCGGATCGAGCGGTTTGCCGGCAGCAGCACGGCCTTGGCAATATGCGGCGACAAGGCCGGTTCGAGGTCGCGTATTGCCTTTCCGGTCAACACCTGATGGGCAAAGCCGTAATTTCCCATGAGCGTAATGTGATCGCGATCGGCGACAAACTCCGCCTCGGTCTCGTAGATCGCGAGGCAGCCCTCGTCAGTCAGCATGTCCCGGGCGCCGATGGCTTCGAGCATCGGCTTCAGATCGTCGAGTACGCGGGCACAGAGGCTGGCACCGGCCGCCTCGATCGCGGCGACCCGCGAAGGACGTCCGGCAAGAATGAAGCGGAGGAACCACGACGTCATCTTGGGTGCGTAGGAAGGCCGCAACCAGACCGGGCCTTCCGGGTCGAGCAGCCAGCGCGGTATCTTCTTCCATGTAGCGGGGCGCGACACCGCCATGAACTCAGAGACCGCGATGCTGGCCATATTGCCAAAGGACGCGCCGAGACCCGGCTGGTCGCGATCAATCAGCGTCACCTGGCGACCACGCCTCTGAAGCTCGAATGCGATCGCCGCGCCGACAATACCGGCCCCGACAACAACGGTGGTCTTGCTCATGCCATTCGGTCCCCTCGCCCCGGAAATGCCCAGCGTGCACTCTGCGCCGGCCCAACCAATGTGATATATCAGTTTGGGGAAAATGCTACCGGTTTTCTCAGGGTGCGACGCCTCATCACACAAGCCCACGGTTCGGCGACGCAAACACCCGGCGCGCTGCGCAAGGCCAACCATTATGATCGAGAAGAATTGGGTAGAATTCTTCGTTCTCACAGGGAGCGGAAACGACCTACTTTGTGGCCGTGGCGCCCAGAGAATTGCCGACCGAGCCGATCGTGCCCCTGGCACTCTGCCCGAAGAGAATCAGTTGGCGCCCGTAGCTTCGGCGCGTGCGCGGATCGAAGATCGAGATCGGCGCACTGATGACGGCACCGGCCGCCTGCCCGACTGTGCTGGTTGCGCCAACGGTCACCGCAGCGAGGCCTTCGCCGAGCCCCACCTGCGAGTCGGTGATGGTCTGCCCGGCTACCAGCCTCTGACCGATCAGACGCACAACCTCCGGGCTTTCCGCGAACTTGCCGTGGTTCAATTGGTCCTCGGCCTTGAGCTCCGTGAGATCGATCACCGTGATTCCGGCGCTCTCGAGCTCCGATCTATACGGCTCCTTGCTCGGATCGATGCGTCCGAGCCGCTCCACATTGCCGGAGAGGTGCTTGGAGAGTGTCAACGCCCTATCATCGCGCGAGACGAAGAGGGTGAAATGCGGCGCATCCTTCTGCAACGCGCGGAATTGCTGCGCGAAAACGTCGACGTCGAGATCCGGCGCGGCGAGAATGACATTGTTGATCTTTGGATGGACGCGGCCGTTGCGGATCGCCATCTGGCGAAGCGACTCGACGGCAAGCCAGGTGCCCATGGAGTGCGCCATGACGGTCACGTCCCCCACGTCGGGATGACTGGCGATGCGGGTGAGCAGGTCTTCGAGCGCGTCGCGGGAATAGTTGGTGCTTTCCCGATCGTAGGCGTAGTCGAAAATGTTGCCGCGCGACGGCCAGGTAAACACGACCGGAACGACTTCGGCGCCGGAATCATGGACGATCTGCGCGAAACGATAGACCGAATCCTCGTAGAGATTATTGAAGCCGTGGACGAAGACGAGCACGCGGCGGCTCGTGACCTTATGCTTGCGGAGCCAGGTCTTGGCTTCCTCATCCGAATCGAGCGAGTCGACTGCGGCGGTCGCGAATTCCCGCGAGGGGTCCGGCGGCAGACGTTTCGGCCACTGAACCTGTCCGACCTTGCGGTTCTTCTCCGGCGGGATAGAGATCGTGACGGCGTCCATCATCAGGCCGCTTCCCCGTTCGCCGGTGAACAGGATCGCCTTGTCGTCAGACGGCGCGCGGGTGGTCGCAGCGATGAGGTCCACCCGGCTTGCGCCATCGGCCCTCGCATCCACGGGCTCCATGACGCCGATCGGCCGACCGGCACAGCCGGCAGTGACGAGACAGACAGCGAGCCAACCGATGAATCCGGAACGAATCCGCGCACTCCAGTGAGCCGCCGGAGGGGAAATTCCACCTTCCTCCAATCGCGTTCCGATCAATACGCGGTCCCTTTACGAGCTATCAAGGCTCGCAGGCGTACAGCGGATCACAGGGCGAGGCCAGCGCTTTCTTGCAGCAGACGCGGCTGTCGAAGTCCCGTCAGGCGCCCTGCGCCATCTGGGTATTGGCCCAGTCGACGATCTGCCGCGCGGACATCGCACCCGAGACCCGCGCGATCTCTCGACCGTCCCGATAGAGCAGCATCGTGGGAATGCCCCGGATGCCGAGCCGTCCGGCGACGTCAGGATGATCTTCGGAATTGAGTTTCATCAGGCGCATGGAGGGTTCCAGAACCTTCGCCGCCTCCGCGAAGTGGGGTGCCATCATCTTGCAGGGGCCGCACCAGGGCGCCCAGACGTCGACGAGAACCGGCACTTCGCTGCGGGCGATCTGCTTTTCGAACATTGCAGGATCCGCCTCGACTGGATGCCCTTCGAACAGTGCTTCCTTACAGGCGCCGCAGCGCGCCTCGGCGGCCGGACGCCCTGCCTTCGTCCGATTGACGGCGCCACAATGCGGACAAACGATTTGCCGATCTTTTTCCATGCTATATGTCTCCTTCAAGGCGCCAGATACCCGGCAGAGGCGCCTGCGATAGTTGACATTATATTCACAATGACGTAGATACGCAAGAATGAAGCTTAATCCTGATTCCATGCAGAATGCCGCAGACGACGCCAGTGAGCTGTTGAAGGCGCTCGCCAACCGGCATCGGCTTCTTATTCTCTGTCAGTTGATCGACGGCGAACGCTCGGTCGGCCAGCTCGCCGAATTCCTCGGCATTCGCGACTCGACGGTCTCGCAGCATTTGGCGCTCCTGCGTCGGGACCGCATCATCAGCGGCCGGCGCGACGGACAGACGATCTGGTACCGGATCGAAAGCGAACCGGCACGCAACGTCATCGGTGCGCTCTACAACACCTATTGCTCGGTCTGAATGTTGCAGACCTTGTGCGGCGCCCCTCAGGCGGGGCGCATGGTGCCGCGGTCACGCAATGCCAAATGCCAGGAGAATGCCTCCTCAAGGATGTGCGGCGTATGGCCGCCGCGCTGGCGGGCGCGAAGGTAGTAATCCCGAAGCACGTCTCGATACTCCGGATGAACGCAGTTCGCGATGATCACCTCCGCACGCTCGCGCGGGGCAAGGCCACGCAAATCGGCAAGTCCCACCTCCGTCACCAGCACATCGACGTCGTGCTCGGTGTGATCGACGTGGCTCACCATCGGCACCACGCTTGAAATGGCGCCGTTCTTGGCAATCGACTTGGTGACGAAGATCGACATGAAGCCGTTTCGCGCGAAATCGCCCGAGCCACCGATGCCGTTCATCATGTGGGTGCCGCCGACATGGGTGGAATTGACGTTGCCATAGATGTCGAATTCGAGCGCCGTATTGATGCAGATGAGGCCGAGGCGGCGGATGACCTCCGGATGGTTGCTGATCTCCTGCGGCCGCAGGATCAGGTGATGCTTGTACTCGGCAAGCCGCGGCAGTACCTTGCGATACATCTCCGAGGAAAGCGTAATCGACGACCCCGAGGCGAAGCCGAGCTTCCCGGCATCGAACAGATCGAAGGTCGAGTCCTGCAGGACCTCGGAATACATCTTCAGGTCATGGAAGGGTGAATCGATGAAGCCGTGCAGCACCGCATTGGCAATCGTGCCGATGCCGGCCTGCAACGGTTGCAGCTCATAGCCCATCCGCCCCCGCTTCACCTCGTTCAACAGGAAGTCCGTCAGATTGCCTGCGATCGCGCGGGTGTCGTCATCCGGCGGCTGGATAGTCGCCGAGCTGTCGTGCTTTTCCGAGACCACGATCGCGACGATCTTCTCCGGCGGAACCGGAATGAACGGCAGACCGACCCGGCTTTCCGGGGTAACGACCGGGATCGGCATACGGGCAGGTCGACGGGTCGGGATATAGATGTCGTGCAGCCCCTCGAGTGTCACTGGTTGCGAGAGGTTGATCTCGACGATCACCTTGTCGGCCAGGATCGCAAAGCTTGCGGAGTTCCCGACCGACGTCGTCGGTACGATGCCGCCATGCTCGGTGATGGCCACCGCCTCGACGACCGCTACGTCGACTGGAGGGATCTGATTTGTCCGCAACTGCTCGACCGTTTCCGAGAGGTGCTGATCGATGAACATGACCTCGCCGGCATTGATGGCCTTGCGCAGGCCTGGGTCCGACTGGAACGGCATGCGCCGAGCGAGCACATGGGCCTCGGCGAGGGTCTTGTCGAGGTCATTTCCGAGCGAGGCGCCGGTCATCAGCGTGATTTTCAGCGGGTCCTTGCGCGCCCGTTCGGCAAGCGCAAGCGGGACTGCCTTCGCCTCGCCGGCTCGGGTAAACCCGCTCATGCCGATCGTCATGCCGTCCTTGATGAGGGCTGCCGCTTCATCGGCGCTGACGACCCGATCGAGCAGCGGCTTATGTCGGATCCGTTCACGCAGCATGATGTCTCCTCGTCCAGATGCGGGACGGGCAGTCTCGTCCCATGAGTTGCGGATGGCTTAAAGGCGTGGACGCCGCTGTTGCAATCATTCTTCAGTCGCATGCGACGCGAACCCGACATGCGAAAAACGCATACCGCAACAATGACTCGCCCCGATCCGACACCGTATGGCTCTTGAATTTCCGACGAGAAGGGAATCGAGATACCGATGGTTTCGCAAGACGGTTCTGATCGGAGCGACCGATGAACAGCACTGCACAGGACAGGCCCTACTGGACGAGAGACGGCGACGAGTTGGCTGGTGCTTTGGGCTCTGGCGCCGGCGGCCTCACCACATTGCAGGTGGAGGAAAGACTTGCGCAGATCGGGTCGAATTCGATCGAGGACACCGCCAGGGTCAGCACCATCCGGTTGCTGCTACGCCAATTCGAAAGCCCGCTCGTTCTAATCCTGGTCTTTGCGGCGATGGTCTCGATGCTCCTGCAGCAGTGGGTGGATGCCGCCATCGTCGTCGCGATCGTGCTCGGAAGCTCCCTCCTCGGCTTCTATCAGGAGAACAGGGCCTCGCAGGCGGTCGCGGCACTGAAACGTCGCCTGGCACTCACCTGTCGCGTCGTGCGGGACGGTATCGAGCAGATGGTGCCGGTCTCCTCAGTCGTCCCTGGCGACATCGTGCTGCTCTCGGCGGGCAACCTGATCCCTGCCGACGGTCTCGTGCTCGATGCTGCCGACTTCCTGGTCAGCGAAGCAGCGATGACTGGCGAATCCTTCCCCGTCGAGAAGCGGCCGGGAAAGGTCGGCGCCGACGTGCCGATCTCCGCGCGCACCAACGCCGTCTTCCTCGGTGCCTCCGTGCGCAGCGGCACGGCGAGGGTGCTTGCCGTGAGGACCGGGAGGCAAAGTGAGTTCGGTGCCATCGCCGCAAGACTCCGCGGGAGACCCGGAGAGACGGACTTCGCCCGTGGGGTGCGCCGGTTCGGTTACCTGCTGATCCGCGTCATGGTGCTGATCGTACTCTTCGTACTGACCGTCAATCTGCTGCTCGACAGGCCCGTGACCGAATCGCTGCTCTTCGCCGTCGCACTTGCCGTCGGCCTCTCGCCGGAACTGCTGCCGGCGATCATCACCGTGACACTTTCTGCCGGCGCCAAGACCATGAGCGAACGTGGCGTCATCGTTCGCCGGCTCGAAGCGATCGAGAACTTCGGCAGCATGGACATCTTCTGCACCGACAAGACGGGCACGCTGACGGAGGGAACGGTCGTACTGCATGACGCCGTCGATGCAGATGGTCGCCATTCCGACGAGGTTCTGCAGTTTGCTTTCCTCAATGCCTCTTTCGAGACGGGAATCGAGAACCCGATCGATGCCGCGATCATCGCGAAAGGCGAAAGGACGAACCTGACGACCTCCGGCTACTCGAAGATCGACGAGATCCCTTATGATTTCACCCGGCGGCGGCTGACCATCGTCGTCGAAAGCCCTGACGATTCATCGCAGCGCCTGATCGTCACCAAAGGAGCGTTCGACAATGTGCTCGCCGCCTGCACCTCCGTGTCGCGGAGTGGCGCGACGATCCCGCTGGACGACGATCTGCGGGATGAACTGGCCGATTTCCCCAAGACCCGAGGGGCCGAAGGCTATCGCGTGCTGGCGATTGCCACCCGCGAGGCGGGAGTGAAGGCGGATTATACCCGCGACGACGAAGCCGGGATGACACTGCGCGGCTTCCTTGTGTTCGAGGATCCACCCAAGGCCGAGGCGAAGAAGACGATCGAGGATCTCGCCGCGCTCGGCATACGCATCAAGGTCATCAGCGGCGACAACCGCTTCGTCACTGCTCACGTGGCGCAGGTCGTCGGCCTCAACCCGGCCGGCATCCTGACCGGCGACGAGATCGCGAGACTGAATGACGAAGCCCTGTGGAATCTGGCCGCGCGCACCGACCTCTTCGTCGAGGTCGATCCGCAGCAGAAGGAAAGAATCATCCGCGCACTGCAACGGACGGGTCACTCGGTGGGCTACCTGGGCGACGGCATCAACGACGCTCCGGCGCTGCACGTCGCCGACGTCGGTATCTCGGTGGAGCAGGCGGTGGACGTCGCCCGCGAGAGCGCCGACATCATCCTTCTCAATCGCGACCTCGACGTGCTGCGCTCCGGTATCGAGGAGGGCCGGCGGACCTTTGCCAATACGTTGAAATACATCGCGATCACCACCAGCGCCAATTTCGGCAACATGGTCAGCATGGCACTCGCGACACCGTTGCTGCCGTACCTGCCGCTCTCGGCCAAGCAGATCCTGCTCAACAACTTCCTCTCCGACATGCCGTCGATCGCGATTTCGAGCGACAATGCCGATCCGGAACAGGTCGCGACGCCGCAGCGATGGAGCATCCGCGACATCCAGCGCTTCATGGTGGTGTTCGGGTTGATCAGCTCCTGTTTCGACATGCTGACCTTCGCCACCCTGCTCTTCGTCTTCCACGCGAGCGAGGCGACGTTCCAGACGTCGTGGTTCATGATCTCGCTGCTGACCGAACTGGGCGTCGTTCTGGTGCTGCGCACCCGCAAGCCAGCCTGGCGAAGCAAACCAAGCTCGCTGCTTCTCTGGTCGACGATCGCCGTCTCCGGCGCGACGCTCACCATCCCCTATCTCGGAACACTGGCCGAGGTGTTCGATTTCGTGCCACTGTCTACGGCGCAGATGGGAGCGGCGATCCTGATCATCGCCGCGTATCTGGCGGCCACCGAGCTCGCGAAACAGCACCTGTTTCGCCCGCGGACGAAAGGGCGACGAGGCCGGCTTGCGTGAGCACGCAACGGCAAGCGCGCGGCTCGCAAGATCTTCGAGTTCTCAAGGAAAGAATGGCGCGCCGCGCCGGGTGATGATGAGAACTATGTCTACGCTATAGCCCTCCTTTGATCCCGGCGCTTATGGCCGACGTTGGCTCCCGTTCCTCATTACCCGAATGCGTGATGAATGCCGGGCAGGATGCGCGCGAGATGGTTGAACTCGGTCATGTCGTGAACCGACATTTCATAGGCCGTCATTTCCGCAACCTGCTCGTTGAAGCCAATCTTTTGCAGCATTGCCGGAGCCTTCTCCGCATTGGCGAACCGCGACATGTCCGCATGGGCCCCGATCCAGTATCGGCTCAGCAGTTCCATGCCGGCACTTGTATCGCGGGCAATATGGACCATCAGCGTGAACGGGATATCGGGCGCCGGCGTCGCATAGCACACGGCACTGGCGCTGGCGGTGAAGCCTTCTCGCGCCAGGGCCTGGGCGTCGAAGCCGAGCGCCGCCGGCTCGGAGAAATGGATGATGGCGTCGAGACGGCTGGGTCCGATCCATTCCTGGATGCGATTGGGATTGTTGAACAGCCGCTTCTCGTAGCTCAGCGATGTATCCTTCAGGCGAGCTGGGTCGGCGACGCTGGTGTCGATATGCGCCTGGGGGAACCAGAGCATGTAGCGCTCCTTTTCGAGGGGATGCCAGGTAAACCACCACTTGAACATGTCGGTGGTGACGCCGGGCATGACGATGCGGCTTTGCGCATAGGCCATTTGGCCATCAAGAACGGCATAGCCGTTGTCTTTCGTCTTGAAGGACGGGGCGATCAGGCGGTTGAGGTTCTGCGCGCTCGGCGTGGGCACCTCGCCGGGGTCGAGCGGTCCGAACTGGACGGCTTTCGCCGACGCCGAGGGGACCGAGAGATCCGTGTCGAGATAGGGCGCATAAGGGGTGGCGCCCACGGCCTGCTCATTGGCGGTGCGCTGCTTCTGGCATTCCAGGGAAAGGTATGTGACAGCGCTCCAGTCCCCGTAGACGTCGCGATGCGCTGCGGGTTCGGCGGCGGACGTCGCCTGCGCCGGGTCAGAATGGGACAGGATAGCGGCAGACGTGGTTCCGACGATTGCGGCTGGGGCGCTTTTGAGAAGGGTGCGACGGGACAGCGTGAGGGTCATGGCGAGCTCCTTGGGAAAATTCGATGCTTGACCCTGAAACTACGCCATGCTCCTCATTAATCAAATCGATCTGGCACATGACGGAAATCGACATGACTGATATCTCAAACATCGATCTCAACTTGCTGATCTCGATGGAGGCCCTCCTGGAGGAAAAGAACGTGTCGCGCGCGGCGCGGCGCCTTTCTCTCGGTCAGCCTGCCATGAGCCATAATCTGGCGCGCCTTCGGCGCTTGCTGGGGGACGAGTTGCTGGTGCGAAGTGCGGGCGGCATGGTGCCGACGGAAAAAGCCGTCAGTCTCGAAGTCGAGCTTCGCGCGACCATGCGGAAGATACGCATGCTGTTTGAGGAGCAATTGCCGTTTGATCCTTCAACAGCGCAAATGTCCTTTCGGCTTGGCGTGACCGACAGCGCCGAAGCAATCCTCATTCCCGCAGTCTCGGCCTTGCTGCTTGAAAAGGCGCCCGGCGTCACGCTCAAGTTGATCCCCATAGACGGGGTCGATGTCGCCAATGGTCTGGAGATGGGCGTCTTCGATCTCGCCATCGGCACCTTCGCCGGGGGAAGAAGCTACCACAAGCAACGCGTGATCTATCACGAAGGGTATCATACGGTTTTCAATGCCGCCCTGGTCGCCATCGGTGAAGCGATGACGCTTGATGACTACAGGCGTTATCCGATGGTGGTGGTCGAGGGACCGGACGGAGACGCAATCCTCGACGCGTTGGGACGTCTGGACGTGTGGCCGCACATCGCTCTGCGAACGCCCCATCTGCTGACGGTGCCTTCTATCGTTTCCCAGGCGCCGATGATCGCCGCCGTCCACACCCAGGTGGCGGAACGTTTCGCCGAGCATTTCGACCTGTCCGTCAGGCCGCTTCCGGAAGAAATCCGCCTTTCGCCTGCAAAGCTGATGCTGATGTGGCATGCGGCCAGCGACAAAGCCCCTGCACACCGCTTCTTGCGCGATCTCGTCGTCGAAGGGCTCAGATGCCTGCGTGGGGGGAAACTATAGGCTCCCGCTTTCGCGATTTTTTCCGCTTCCTGCGAAAATGGTGGCGATATAGCGGCGCTGGTAAAGAGAAATGGCGCACCCGAAGAGATTCGAACTCCTGACCCCCAGATTCGTAGTCTGGTGCTCTATCCAGCTGAGCTACGGGTGCGTGCCGTGCCGGTGTGTCACCGGCTGCGTGGCGATCCTCTAAAGCGTGGCGCGGAGGATTGCAAGCGAATTTCAGAAAAATCCGTCATTTTCGCATCACAATCCTGCCATGCGCTTGTTTTTGCATGAAATACGGCCTCATGCCCGGGCCCGCCAGTCGTCGAGGGCCACTGGCCGGTCAGGGATCTCGATCCTGAAAAGCGTGCCCGGTCCGGGCTTCTCGACAAGTGCGATGGTGCCGCCGTGGGCCAGCACGAGTTCCCGGGCGATCGCCAGACCGAGCCCCGTTCCTCCGGATCGCGCGGCACCGCGAAAAGCGGCGAAGAGATTTTCTCGCGCCTTGCGCGGCATGCCGGGGCCGGTGTCGTCGATGGCGATCGAAACCACGCTGCCGACCCGCTGCGCCGTGAGCGTCAGCCGGCGGACGACGTCGGGATCGCCTATTCCATAACCCGCCAGCGCCTGGATCGCGTTGCGGCAGAGATTGTGGATCACACGGAAGAGCTGCTCGCTGTCAGCATCCACCTCCAGGTCGGCAGGCACCATGTCCACGAATTCGATGCCGCTTTCCGGATCGATCGCGAGGATGTCCCGCACCTCCTGACAGAGGACGGCAAGCTGAATACGCCGCCGGCGCGGCTCGGCCTCAGCCGCCTGGCCATAGGCCAGCACTTCTCTCGTATAACCGACCGCCCGGTCGATCGTGCGCAGGAGCTTCGGCGCGAAACTCTTGACCATCGGATCCTCGACATCCGCGAGGCGGTCGGACATCAGTTGTGCCGATGCGAGAATATTGCGCATATCGTGATTGATCTTGGAAACGGCGAGCCCCAGATCGGCGAGGTTCTTCTGTTGCTTCAGGGTTCGGTGCAACTGCTCCTGCATCATCGAGAGATGCCGGGAGGCGACCGCGAGCTCGTCGCCGCCCTTGTCAGGCACGAGAATGCGCGTGGGATCTTCCGGATCCTCCGTGAATTCCCGCATGCTGCAGGTGAGACGTCGGACCGGGCGGATCATCATCCGATTGATGGCGAGATAGATGAGGACGCCGGTAATCACCGAAATGATCAGCGAGACCGTGACGAGATACCTCGCGAAGGAGAGCATCGCCTTGCGCAGACTGTCCTCCGAAAGGACGAGCTCGATTTCGATGTCGCTTTCGCCGACAGGCCCATAGACGCGGAGGATACGGTCGCCGCCGAAGAACAGCGTGTAGAGCGCATCGCTCACCGAACCGAGCGGATGGACGTTGGCCAGATCGAACTGGGCATCGACCTTCGGTGGCATGTTGTCGACGACAAGAAGGCGCGAGGTCCCGTCCTTGCGCAGCACGATCGCCTTGGTGCCCGTCGCCATCAGTGCCTCGTCCTGCAGCGCCCGCGGCAATTCGATCGGCTGCAGCCCGTCGATCACGACGCCCGCGGCAGCCGCGGTTCGCAGTCTATCCTCCAGCCAGCGCAAGCGCATCGTGGCGATCGAGGGCGCGAAGATCAGCACCTCGGCAATCAAGACAAAAATGATCGTGAGCCAGAGGAGCTTGCCGGACAGTCCCTGAAAGAAGCCGGGAACGATCCAGGGCTTCGGCGCGCCCTCGTCAGGTCCCGTCCGCACTTCGTCTGGCATCGGCTTCTCCTTGCCGCTGATCTTACCACCGGTAGAAAGCCCCGGGGTGCATACATAGGATAGACCGTGAGGAAGAAAAAGATAAGCAGTGCCGAAAGAACGAGGCCCGCTATGGCTGCAATGTCTGCACGAAAGGGCCGCGAGCTACGCCCGCGGCCCAATGACACTTGTTATCCGACGCTCTAGGGACGATCAGAATTCTTCCCAGTCGACGTCCTGGGCGACCGCCGCCGCACCGCCACCGAAGGCGCGGGCGACGCTCCCCTGCATTTGCCGTGCCGGAGAGGCAACGGGCTTGCGCAGGGCGCTCGACGCGGCCGCCTGCATGCGAGCCGGTGCCGGCGCATGTACCGGCGGCGTGGGGCCCGCACTCCCCCTTGCGCCGTCTGCAAGACGGAAGTGAGCGACAAGCGCGGCGAGGCCATCCGCCTCCTCCGAGAGCTTGTGGGTCGCTGCGGAGGTTTCCTCGACCATTGCGGCGTTCTGCTGGGTAACCTGATCCATCTGGTTGATGGCGGTGTTGACCTCCTGCAGGCCGGTCGACTGCTCCTTCGCTGCTGTCGCGATCGAATGGATATGGTCATTGATCTTCAGCACCCGGCTCTCAATCTCCGAGAGAGCCTCTCCGGTCTTCTGGACGAGCTTGACGCCGCCGGACACTTCCTCGCCCGACTTGGTGATGAGCGCCTTTATATCCTTGGCGGCGTTCGCCGAACGCTGCGCAAGCTCGCGCACCTCCTGGGCCACGACAGCAAAGCCCTTGCCCGCCTCTCCGGCGCGAGCCGCCTCGACGCCAGCATTCAGCGCCAGCAGATTCGTCTGGAAGGCGATCTCGTCGATCACGTTGATGATCTGAGAGATCTCGCGGGAGGCCTGCTCGATGCGCCCCATCGCCTCGACAGCCTCGCCGACGACCATCGCCGACTGGGCGGCACTGCGGGTCGCTTCGCTGACCATCGCGCTCGCTTCCTGGGCCCTCTCGCTCGAGCCACGAACGACGACTGTGATCTCGTCAAGAGCCGCGGAGGTTTCCTCGAGAGCGGCGGCCTGCTGTTCCGTACGCTTGGCGAGATCGTTGGTGGCCGACATGAGCTCATCGGCATTGCCGTCGATGAGGTCGGTCTTGCCGCGGATGTCGATCATCATCTGCCGCAACCGGTCGACGGTGGCGTTGACGTTCACCTGCAGCTCGGCGAAGGCGCCCCGGAAGTCACCATGCATGCTCTGAGTCAGATCCCCTGCCGACAGGCTCGCCACCACGCGGCGCGTCTCCGCGACGCCGGCGTCGACCGCCGTCAGAAGCGCGTTGATATTGGCCGCGAAACGATCGAGATTGGCATCGTCGTAGCGCTTTTCGATCCGCCGGCCGAAATCGCCGTCGGCCGCAGCGGCCACCACCACCGACATGCTGGACTGCAGGTCGTCGCTCTTCGCCCGCATGGCCGCTTCCTGCGCGTTGAGGCGCTGGACCGCAAGTCCGTTCTGCTTGAAGATTTCGACCGCGGCCGCCATCTCACCGATCTCGTCCGTACGCCCGGCATAAGGAATGTCGACGCCGTAGTCTCCATCGGAGATCTTCTTCATGGCGTTCGTGACATTTCGGATCGGTCGGCTGAGCTGATTGACGGCGACGAACATGCCGAAACCGGCGCCGCCGGCGACAGCCACGAACGTGACCCCCGCGATCAGCATCAGCATGAAGGTCTGAAACGACTTGAGCGATGCCGTGATTTCCTGAAGCGCGGCCTTGTCCTGTTCGACGACCGCATCGATATCGGCCTGGAATGCCTTCCGGTTGGCGCGGTTAGCCTCGTTGTTGCCCTGTTCGTTGGCCGCCTTCGGCTCAACCTCCGTGCCGAGACGCGCGGTCTCGGCGCGGAACGCGTGGAATTCTGCTGCTTTTCCGACCATCGCGTCGAACGCGGCCTGCTGTTCGGCCGGAACGAGCGGCTTCCAGGCGGCAATCACACCGTCGATCTCGTCGAGATTCTTGAGGAGCCCTTTCGCAAAGGAACCCGCCTTCTCGGTCGTCGGAGCGGCGTAGATCCCACGCGCTTCCATGACCACCGCCGTCACCACCCTGTTCATATGCTCCCCGAGGTAGACTCGTTCGGAAACGGTACGCAACGCTTCTGCCCTTTGGGCATACTGGTTGGTGACGTAGACGCCTATTACCCCGATGACGACAGCTGCGGAACCCAGCATGCCCACAAGAGAATAAATCTTGCCGCCAATTTTCACGAATATAACTCCTCTCCAATAATCCGGGGCGAAAACCCATCGAATTATGGGGATTTTATACACGCGGCATTAATGAAGTCTTTCGCGCCTATTGTGCAGGTGCGAAGACGTACTTCTTCCTCAGGATGCAAGAGGAAGTTGAAATTCCAGTTCTATTTTTGGTGCAGCAGTCGTCTACATCCCTTGATGGCGTCCGGCCGGTGCATTTACCTGGAGCTGCAAGAAAAGCCAATCCTGCCGGAGGCTCGCACCAAGCTACGCGGCAACCGCGCAACCGATTGACTCTCGGGGTCTTCGCCCGTATAAGCCCCCCGCACGCCCGGAGATACCTGCCCGCTCACGCGGCAGATCCGCCGTGCGAAACTCCAACGCTCTTGCAGAAATGCAAACCCAAGAAGGGCCGCACACCGCGGTATTAAATAAATGAAGCGTACCTACCAACCTTCCAAGCTTGTTCGCAAGCGTCGCCACGGTTTCCGTGCGCGTATGGCCACCAACGGCGGCCGCAAGGTTCTCGCCGCCCGCCGCGCTCGCGGTCGCAAGCGTCTTTCGGCTTAAGGCCGGACGTGCCCGATCCCAGGAAACGGGCGAATGACGTCTGATGAACCAACGAAAACTGTCGGGCGGCTGAAGAGCCGGCCGCAGTTTCTTGCTGTCCGCGAAGGCGAGAAGCGCCGCGGCGGCCTTTTTCTCCTCGAAGTGCTCGATCGCAATGAGCCCGAGGGCGAGCCGAGAGTCGGCTTCACAGTCACCAAGAAACATGGCAATGCCGTCGAGCGCAACCGCATGCGCCGCCGCCTCAAGGAGGCTGTGCGCGTGAAGGCGGGATTTGCAATGCAGGCGGGACATGACTATGTGGTTGTCGCCCGGCGGGACGTACTGTCGGCGTCCTTTGAAGAGCTCACCGAAGAACTGGCCGAACGGATCGAAGCCAGGCCGAAACACAAGCGGTCTTCCCAGACCCGTTCCAGGAAAGTGTGATGGAAAACAAACGCAATTACTTCATCGCGATTGCCCTGTCCGTGCTGATCGTGCTCGCCTGGCAATTCTTCTATATGAATCCGAAGATCGAGGCACAGCGTCAGGAGCAGGCACGCATCGCCGAACAGGCGAAGACGGCCCCGGCCGGAAGCGAAAGCCCGGCGGAAAAGCCATCGGCGGGAGTCCAGGTTTCCGGTGCCCTGCCGGCGTCCGGCCAGGCTGGCGCGACTGCTACCCGCGAGGAAGCCATCGCCAAGACAGCCCGCGTCGCGATCGACACACCTGCACTTTCCGGATCGATCAATCTGACCGGCGCCCGTTTCGACGATCTCAAGCTCAAGGAATACCGCGAAACCGTCGATCCGCAGAGCCCGATCATCACTCTCTTCAGCCCGGCCGACACGAAAGACGGTTACTTCGCCGAACTCGGCTACATTGCCGGCGAAGGCGCTGGCACGGCTCCCGGACCGTCGACCGTCTGGACACTGGCCGAGGGCGACAAGCTGACCCAGGCGACGCCGGTCACGCTCTCCTTCACCAATGAGGCAGGTCTGACCTTCACCCGTAAAATCTCCGTCGACAAGCATTACATGCTGACGGTCGAGGACGCGATCAAGAACGGCAGCGCAACGGCCGCCTCGGTTGCGCCCTACGGCCGCATCACCCGTTACAACAAGCCGACAACGCCTTCTGTCTACGTGCTGCACGAGGGCTTTCTCGGGGTGATCGGCGCGAATGGCAGCCTTATCGAGGAGAAGTACGGCAACGTCGAAAAAGAAGGCGTCACGAACGACAAGGCAACCGGCGGCTGGATCGGCATCACCGACAAGTATTGGGCAGCGGCTCTCGTGCCGCCGCAGTCGATCGCCTACGACTCCCGCTTCTCGCACTTTTCTGATGGCCAGCCGCGTTATCAGGCCGACTTCAAGAATGACGCCGTCACCGTCGCCCCCGGGCAGGAAACCAGCCTCAAGACGCTGGTTTTCGCCGGCGCCAAGGAAGTGCGCGTGGTCAACGGTTACGCACTCGATGATTCCTGGTTCGGAACGCTCTTCTCCAGCCTGCGCGGTGGCGATTCCGCCGATGTACAGAGCTATCAGGTCCCCCGATTTGACCTCCTGATCGACTGGGGCTGGTTCTGGTTCTTCACCAAGCCGATGTTCCAGCTGATGGACTTCTTCTTCCGCCTGGTCGGAAATTTCGGTGTCGCGATCCTGCTGACGACGATCGTGGTGAAGCTTCTCTTCTTCCCGCTCGCCAGCAAGCAGTATGCGTCCATGGCCAACATGAAGCGCATGCAGCCGAAGATGGAAGAGCTCAAGGCCAAGTTCGGCGACGACCGGATGGGCCTGCAGCAGGCGACGATGGAGCTCTACAAAACGGAAAAGATCAATCCGGTGGCCGGTTGCTGGCCGGTACTGCTGCAGATTCCGGTCTTCTTCGCGCTCTATAAGGTCATCTACGTCACGATCGAGATGCGGCACGCGCCTTTCTTCGGCTGGATCCGCGACCTTTCGGCTCCCGATCCGACGACTTTCGTCAATCTCTTCGGGCTTCTGCCGTTCGACGCGCCGACGTTCCTGCATCTCGGCATCTGGCCGATCATCATGGGCATCACGATGTTCCTGCAGATGCGCATGAACCCGACGCCGCCCGATCCGACCCAGGCCATGCTGTTCAACTGGATGCCGCTCGTTTTCACCTTCATGCTCGGAAGCTTCCCCGCCGGACTGGTGATCTACTGGGCCTGGAACAACACACTGTCGATCCTTCAGCAGTCGATCATCATGAAACGCCACGGCGTGAAGATCGAACTCTTCAACAATCTGAAATCGCTGTTCCGGCGAAAACCGCAGCCAACCAAGTAAGACACCAAGAAACTCCGGAGACTTCCTCCGGAGTTTTTTTGTACACGCACCCGAGATCGATATGAGCCTCAACACGCTTTCCCCGGATACTGCCGTCAACGATATCCGCAAGGAGCGTGTCGGCGCGCTCTTGGTGTTCGGATCGGCATTCTTCTGGAGTTTCGGCGGCGCCATAGCCCGCTTTCTCGATGTGACCGACAGCTGGACTATCGTCTTTTGGCGCAACTTCTTTGCCGCTGTCTTCCTGATTGTCTTCATGGTGCTGCGCGACGGCCCGCGGGGCACCGTCGCCCTCTATCGCAATATGGGTTGGCCAGGCTTTGTGGTTGCGGGCACATTTGCCACCGCGACGACCTGCTTCATCATCGCAATCAGCTACACCACCGTCGCCAATGTCGTGCTCCTGCAGGCAGGCGTGCCGCTCTTCGCCGCCCTGATGAGCCGGCTTTTCTTCGGCGAGCGGATTACGACGCTGACCTGGAGCGCGATCGCCGCCGTCATCGCCGGCGTCGCCATCATGGTTTCCGGCTCCTTTACCGGGTCCGTCTCGCCGATCGGGGATGCGCTGGCCCTGACGATCGCCATCGTCTTCGCCGCGACAACCGTGATCACCCGCCGGTACACCAATGTGCGCATGACGCCGGCCGCGTCTCTCGGGGCGCTTGTCGCCTGTGCAGTCTCGGCGACACAGGCAGGCACACTGCTCGTTCCGCTCGACCAGCTCGCGCTGCTCTTCGTGTTCGGGACATTCAATCTCGGCCTCGGCATGGCGCTCTTCGTCACCGGTGCACGGCTGATCCCCTCGGCGCTCGCCGCCCTGCTCGGCACGGGTGAAATGATGCTCGCCCCGGTCTGGGTTGCGGTCATTCACGGCGAGATACCGAGCGAGCGCGCCATCTGGGGCGGGCTGGTCATCCTCGCCGCGCTCATCACCTATCTCGGCGCAGAATTCCGCAGGCAGCAGGCGGACCGGCACTGATCCAGAAGCGCCTTTCTTCTTGACATCCCTGGTCAAAACCCGGAAGCCAGTCCGCTACGAACGAGAGACGAAGACGGAAGCCATGGCCGAGAACACCGCGACAAACGAAAAGCCGCTCTTCGGCAATCCGTGGATCTTCATTCGCGGCGTCCCGTCGATGAAATTCCTGCCGCCGGAAGGTCCGCTGGAGATCGCCTTCGCCGGACGCTCGAACGTCGGCAAGTCCTCGCTGATCAACGCGCTTGTAGGGCAGAAGGGGCTGGCTCGGACGTCAAACACGCCCGGCCGGACCCAGGAGCTCAACTACTTCGTTCCGGACGGCTACAGCGGCGAGGCGGGTGACCTGCCTCCGATGGCATTGGTCGACATGCCAGGCTACGGCTACGCGCAGGCCCCGAAGGAACAGGTCGACGCCTGGACCAAGCTCGTCTTCGACTATCTGCGCGGCCGCTCGACGCTGAAGCGAGTCTATGTGCTGATCGACGCCCGGCACGGCATCAAGAAGAACGATGACGAGGTGCTCGATCTTCTCGACAAAGCGGCGGTCTCCTACCAGATCGTGCTTACAAAGATCGACAAGATCAAGCAGGCGGGCGTCCCGCGTCTGATCGCCGAAACCGTGGAGAAGATCCGCAAGCGGCCGGCCGCATACCCGGAAGTGCTGGCGACGTCTTCGGAAAAGGGAAGCGGTCTGGACGACTTGCGTTCGGCCATCCTCAATACCATCGGTCGCCGCGGCTGAGACGGCAAACGGCAGCTTCTCCCCTCAGGGCCGGCTGTGAATTACGCCCTTTGCGATCATCGGCCCTGTCATCTTGCCGGTCAGCGAACCGCCGTAAGGTTCCATGCTGACCGCAAGCACGGCCTTTTCAACGAGCTGATCGCGTAGTCTGACCGGCACGAGGACATCACCGCCACCATCCGCCGGCAGAACACCGAGAGAAACCGCCTGATCCCCGCTTCCCAGCAGCCAGAGCTCCAGCGACTTCGGCGCCGTCGTCGTACGCGCCGCCGGTGCGAGCCTGATCTTCCCGGTCATGCGGTCGTAGCGCGCAGACAAGCCCGTAGCCTCGTTCGATCCCGTCATCTCCGCGACAAGGGTGTTCTCCGGCGCCTGAAACGGCCAGAGGCCTGCACTTGCCGCAACAAACGCGGCGAGCGCTGCGAAACCTGCCAATGCCAGCGAACGCCACAAGCTCAGAGAGTTCCAGAGGCTCGCGGCGAATCCTGAAAGCGAAAGATCTGCGAGCGCTGCAGACCCGTCGAAACGCGGAAAAACGGTCGGGGCACGTGTTCCCTCCGCACCATATCCCTCATCGATACGGGACAGGTTACGCTCCCAGCGGCGAACCACCGCCGCGAAGGGTCGGTCGTGACGCAGCCGCTCCTCGACCTTCGCACGTTCATCGGCCGCGAGCACCCCGAGGACGTACTCACCGGCAAGGACTTCGTCGCGGGATCGGTCTCCTTTGCTCTGATCGGGCGTCGTCATCGATCCATCGGTTCTCGGGTTGACATGCCATATGGCACGAGCCGCGTGCCGCGCCACACTCGGTCGCAGGCGAAACACGCACGGCCGCAAGCGCTACCTGGCACGTTGAAGAATCCAATTCTTCGCCGTGGCTGTCAATCGGTTTGCCACCTTGCACCGCGGCACCACGCGGGCCGGTGTCTGCATTGCCTGCGGCTCCAAGTTTTTCGCGCGATTATTCCCTCGGACCCGAACTTGCGCTACAAGGCCGCGATCCAACAAAAAGGATGTCCCATGACCGCCTCCGACAGCGAAATCCAGGCACGCCTCCTCGCCCAGGCGCTGCCCTTCATGCAGCGCTATGAAAACAAGACGATCGTCGTGAAATACGGCGGCCACGCCATGGGAAATCCCGAGCTCGGCAAGGCATTCGCCGCGGATATCGCCCTGTTAAAGCAGTCGGGCGTCAACCCCATCGTGGTCCATGGCGGCGGGCCGCAGATCGGCGCCATGCTGAACAAGATGGGCATCGAATCGCGCTTCGAAGGCGGACTGCGCGTCACCGACCAGAAGACGGTCGAGATCGTCGAAATGGTGCTGGCAGGCTCGATCAACAAGGAGATCGTCGCCCTGATCAACCAGACTGGCGAATGGGCCATCGGGCTTTGCGGCAAGGACGGCAACATGGTTTTCGCCGAGAAGGCGAAGAAGACGGTGACTGACCCCGATTCCAATATCGAGCGCGTTCTCGACCTCGGCTTCGTCGGCGAGGTGGTGGAAGTCGACCGCACCCTGCTCGACCTGCTTGCCAAATCGGAGATGATCCCTGTCATTGCACCGGTGGCGCCCGGCCGCGACGGCCACACCTACAATATCAACGCCGACACCTTCGCCGGAGCCATCGCCGGGGCGCTGCGCGCCACGCGTCTCCTCTTCCTCACGGACGTTCCGGGCGTACTCAACGGGAATGGCGAGCTCATCAAGGAGCTATCGGTCGCCGAGGCGCGCGCGCTCATCAAGGACGGCACGATTTCCGGCGGTATGATCCCGAAGGTCGAGACCTGCATCGACGCGATCAATGCCGGCGTGCAGGGTGTCGTCATCCTGAACGGCAAGACGGCTCACTCGGTGCTGCTCGAGATCTTTACGGAAGGTGGCGCGGGAACGTTGATCGTTCCCTGATCCGCGGCCCTATTGAGGATCGCCCAGGGCGAAGAGGCCGATCGGCCGCATCTGTCCCTCGTGGCGCAGGAGCCATTTCTTGCGCCATAGCCCACCACCGTATCCGGTCAGGGAGCCGTCGGCCCCTATGCAGCGGTGGCAGGGTATGACGATTGCGATAGGGTTGGCTCCGTTCGCCTTTCCGACGGCGCGCACCGTTTCCATGCCGCCGACCGCGCGGGCGATGTCTCCATAGGAGCAGGTCTCGCCGAGCGGCACTTTGAGAAGCTCGTCCCACACGTTCTTCTCGAACTCCGAACCTTCCGGCGCGAGCGGCGTGCGGAACGATGCCGACTTGCCGGCAAAGTAATCCTCGAGTTCGGCGCGGATCTGGTCGATCAGCCGATTACGTCCGCAAACCACCGGCCGACGTGACCTCGCCTCCAGCGAAGCGAGCGTCGTTTCACGTCCCGTCGCCTCCCGAAATTCGAGAAAGCGCAGGTCGGTGCTGTCCGCTGCCGCGACCATGTCGCCAAGCGGCGTCTCGAACCATTCGGCAAGAAGCGGTTCCGTGGTGGCCATCGATCCGTCCCCGGTTGCCGAAACAATTTAGGAAGCGTGTAAACGACTGACAACCCGAAACCGGCGGAGATACGTCAGCCGAGGACGAGGATCAGCACGCCGAGGACGACGAACAGGCATCCGGCGAATTCGAGAACGGTGATCCGCTCCCGGAAGATGAATACCGACGAGGCGAAGGTGAACAGCATCTCGATCTGCGCCAGCGCCTTGACCACGGCGACCTGCTGCAGCGTCATGGCCGTGAACCATCCGAAGGAGGCGGTGGCGCCGACGAAGCCGACCAGAAGCGCGACCGGTGCTGCCTTCCCGACCCGGCGCAGTTCTTCGCGATCGCGCAAGGCCATCCAGACAAACATGGAGAACGCCTGCATCAGGATGACCATCACCAGCGTATAGCCCGCCTGCATCATCGAGTCCGGCGCCGGCAGGCTGGGCGCGAGCGACAACGAGGCGGCGCGATAAGCAATGCCGGAAACGCCGAAGAAGAGACCGGAAAGAAGCCCCACCAAAGCGGTTCGGCTGACGACCGCACGTAGGAGCGTTCGTGCGGCAAGTTCCGTCCGCGCAACGGAAATCAGCACGACGCCGACCACGGAGACGGCGATCGCGATCATCACCGACCCGGAAATCCGTTCGCCGAAGAAGACGAGTGCGAGCAACGCCGCCTGCGCCGGTTCCGTTCGCGAATAGGCAGTTCCGACGGCAAAGTTCCGGAAGGAAAACAGGTGTACGAGCAGGAAGGTCGCGGCAATTTGCGCGAAGGCCCCGACGACCGCCCAGAACCAGAATCCGGCGTTCGGGGCCGGAAGCGGCCGCCCAAGACCGAAGTGCAGGATGCCGAGATAGACAAGCGCGAAAGGCACGCCGAAGCCGAAGCGCACGAAGGTTGCCCCGGTCGTACCCATTCGCCCCTTGAGGTGTTTCTGTAATGCGGAACGCACATTCTGAAGGAATGCGCTGGTGATTGTGACGGCGGCCCAGAATTCCATGGCGACCGCGTTAGCACGGGGCATGCAAGGTCGCCATATGCCCGGAAGGAAAAGCGGTACGCCGGCGTTTATTTTTGCGGCGATCCATGTCACAGCTAAACCCATGACCACACCCCCCACACATCCCGACATGGCCGATTTCGCGCATGTGCGCGACTGGGTCTTCGACCTCGACAACACCCTCTATCCGCACCATGTCAACCTGTTCGCGCAGATCGACCGCAACATGACGGCCTATGTGGCGGAACTACTGCAACTCGAACCGGACGCCGCAAGAGTGCTGCAGAAGCAGTACTATCGCGATCACGGCACGACGCTTGCGGGCCTGATGCTCCACCATGGGGTCGACCCGAATGACTTCCTCGAAAGAGCCCATGCGATCGACTATTCGGCGATCCTGCCAGACCCTGCGCTAGGGACCGCGATCAGGGCCCTTCCCGGCCGCAAGTTCATATTCACCAACGGAACGGTGAAACACGCGGAGGCAGCCGCTCGGGCGCTTGGAATTCTCGAAAATTTTGATGATATCTTCGATATCGTCGCTGCCGATTACGTCCCGAAGCCCGCCGGCAGCACCTACGACAAGTTCGCGACCCTCAACCGGGTCGATACCGGACGCGCAGCGATGTTCGAGGACCTGCCCCGCAATCTTGCGATTCCCCGCTCGCTCGGAATGAAGACCGTTCTCCTCGTTCCACGCAATCTCGGTACGACCGTGCTGGAAACGTGGGAGCTGGCGGAGAATGCCGACGAGCCGGACTGCATAGACTACGTGACTGACGATCTTGCCGGCTTCCTTCAGACGATAGTCGGCACAAGCGACTGATCTTCTACGCATATTACCAAAAGTTCATGCAGCCTTACCGAAGTTTAAGTGGGATGGCGCCGCAGGAAGCCGTAGCTTTCCTTCATCAGAAGACGCTGAAAGGAATGCTCATGAACAGGAAAACACTCACGCTCACCGCCCTCGCTGCCACGCTTGTCGTCGGCACATCGGCGGCGGCTTTCGCCCACGAGGAGATGGGCGGAGCACGCGGTCCGGAAGCCCGCTTCGTCCACATGCTGCAGCAGTTCGACGAAAACAAGGACGGCAAGATCTCCAAGGACGAAGCCAAGGCGGGCCAGGAGAGGCTGTTCGGAGAAATCGACACTGACAAGGACGGCGTCTTGACCCCCGGCGAACTTCGCGCCCACCGCGAAGCCATGCGCGCAAGCGCGCCTGCCGATGGGAAGGGTGCGGGCGCCGGCATGGGACCGCAGGACGGAACCGGTCGTCAGATGGGCATGATGGGCTGGAAAAAGCACCATGGCGACCGCGCCATGAACGAGGATGGGCAGCGGCAGGGCATGGGGCCTGGCGGACGTTTCGGCGGAATGCGCATGGCCGACGCCGACGAGAACGGCCAGATCAGCCGTGAAGAGGCCTCCGTGGCGGGCGACAAGCTCTTCACCCGGATGGACCGCAATGGCGACGGCGTACTCTCCGCCGACGACATGCCGAAGCGCGGCTCCTTCTGATCCAAAAGGCATCCGCCCGTTGGAAGAGCAAAGGCCCGCGGCATTGCCGCGGGCCTTTCGCGTCAATGTTCGTAGTGATCGGCAATGACCTTCCAGGCCTGCTCCGCCGTTTCCACGAAATTCAGCAATTCGACGTCCTCGGGGGCGATCGTGCCGAATTCCGCGAGCGCGTCGAAATCGATGATCCTTCGCCAGAAAGCCTCGCCGAACAGGATGAGGGGAATCGGCGCCATGCGTTTGGTCTGGATCAGGGTTACCGCCTCGAAGAACTCGTCCATCGTCCCGAAACCGCCCGGGAAGATGGCGATCGCCTTGGCGCGCATCAGGAAGTGCATCTTCCGGATCGCGAAATAGTGAAAGTTGAAGCTGAGTTCCGGCGTGACGAAGGCGTTCGGTGCCTGCTCGTGCGGCAGGACGATGTTGAGGCCGATAGAGGGAGCACCGGCCTCTGCCGCTCCGCGATTGCCCGCCTCCATGACGCCGGGGCCTCCGCCTGTCATCACGACATATTCCTGATGGCCGTGTTGTGCCGAGTATTCCGCGCAGAGGCCGGCGAACTTGCGCGCCTCCTCGTAGAACACGGAAGCCGCTTCGAGATTGGCACGCTGTGTCTCGTTGCGCGCAGCCCACGCACTGGCCCCGGGGGCCGGAATGCGAGCTCCGCCGAACATGACGATCGTCGACTTGATCCCGCGCTCGGCCAATATCATTTCGACCTTCAACAGCTCGAGTTGCAGGCGAACCGGCCGGAGTTCGTCACGGCAGAGGAAATCGTCGTCGATGTAGGCGAGACGGTAGGATGGGGATTCCGACTGCGGCGTCCGCGGCACGCCGGCGGCCACCTTGCGGTCGGTCGTGCTGTCTTTCAGCGGATCCCAGATTCCACCGCTACGCTGTCTCGGACCATTCTCTAGCTTCGCCATTTTCACTGCCTTTCTCTGCCGGAAACGACCGCGGAGGTCGCGGGCGGCTGTTTTCAACCCCCGGCGAATGCGCTACAGCAGAACGCCAGTTTCCGATCGCGAATCCGGAAATTTCCGGGGTAAACGATAGACAACGAAGTTTAAGGAATTCAGATGACCGCCACGGATATCAGCCAGCTCGAGAGCATCGTTGAAGCCGCCTTCGAAAACCGTGACACGGTAAACACGTCGACGCGCGGCGAAGTTCGCGACGCAGTGGAGACAGCTCTCAATCTGCTCGACAGCGGCAAGCTGCGTGTCGCATCACGCGGCGAAGATGGTGTCTGGACCGTTCATCAGTGGCTCAAGAAGGCTGTTCTCCTCTCCTTCCGCCTGAATCCCATGGAGATCGTCGTAGGCGGTCCCGGCGACGCGGTCTGGTGGGACAAGGTGCCGTCGAAGTTCGCCGGCTGGAGCGCCAACGAGTTCGAACGTTCCGGCTTCCGCGCCGTTCCCGGCTCGATCGTCCGGCGCGGCTCGTTCATCGGCAAGAACGTCGTGCTGATGCCGTCCTTCGTCAATCTCGGCGCCTATGTCGACGAGGGCACGATGGTCGACGGCTGGGCCACGGTCGGCTCCTGCGCCCAGATCGGCAAGAACGTTCACCTGTCCGGCGGCGTCGGCATCGGCGGCGTGCTCGAGCCGCTGCAGGCCGGGCCGACCATCATCGAGGACGATTGCTTCATCGGCGCGCGCTCGGAAGTCGTGGAAGGCTGCATCATCCGCGAGGGCTCGGTGCTCGGCATGGGCGTCTACATCGGCAAGTCGACCCGCATCGTCAACCGCATGACCGGCGAGATCAGCTACGGCGAAGTGCCGCCCTATTCGGTGGTGGTGGCCGGCTCGATGCCGACCTCGGGCACGATGGGCAACGGCGCGGCCGCGCCCAATCTCTATTGCGCGGTGATCGTCAAGACCGTCGACGCCAAGACCCGGTCGAAGACCGGCATCAACGAGCTTCTCAGGGACTGACGTGCAGGACACTGTTCGCACGCCAGGCATCGGATGGCTGTTCTTCAGTCCGTCCGGTCGTGCCGGGCGGCAGGTCTTCGTCCTTTCCTGGCTGTTCTGGATGATGGCCAACGGCTATACGACCTCCAAGCTGGTTCTGCATCAGGACGACGAAAGCGTTTTGCCGTTCTGGAGCATCCTCTTCTTCGGAGTATTTCTGACCTCGGTGGTGTCCGGGCTCATGCTGAGCGTCAAGCGTCTGCACGACATGGGTTTCACCGGCGTGCTGGCCGTTGCTCTCTTCGTGCCGGTGGTGTCGATCGTGCTGCTGCTCTGGATGTGCGTCTGGCCTTCCGAAGAGGGCCCGAACGCCTATGGTCCGACGACCGACCGGCCCCAGAAATGACACATCTGCCATCATGGTGACAGCTGGGGGACGATCGGCTACACCTTGCGAACTCCTCCTGCGGCATGCCGCCGCCCAGACCGGTTTCCATCCTCGACGTTCAGAACCATGACCGCCACAAATCCCGTTGAAAACCTGCAGGCTCTCATCCGTTGTCCATCTGTCACGCCTGCCGAAGGCGGTGCGCTGACTGCGCTTCAAGCCATGCTGGAGCCGATGGGCTTTGTCGTCTCGCGCGTGACGGCGTCCGAAGAAAATACTCCCGACATAGAGAACCTCTACGCGCGGGTGGGCATGAGCGGCCCACATCTTATGTTCGCCGGCCATACCGACGTGGTGCCGATTGGTGACGAGGCAGCCTGGAGCCATCCGCCGTTTGCGGCCGAGATCGCCGACGGCGTACTTTACGGCCGCGGTGCGGTCGACATGAAGGGCGGGATCGCCTGCTTCGTTGCGGCGCTCGCCCGCAGCATCGAAGAGAAAGGCGCGCCCAATGGATCCGTTTCGCTTTTGATCACCGGCGACGAGGAAGGTCCGGCGATCAACGGAACGATCAAGCTTCTCAAATGGGCCGCGGAAAAGGGTGAGCACTGGGATGCCTGCCTCGTCGGCGAGCCGACCAACCCGGACCAGCTCGGAGACATGATCAAGATCGGTCGTCGCGGGTCACTGTCCGGCACGATCACCGTCCAAGGAGTGCAGGGGCATGCCGCCTATCCGCACCTCGCCGACAACCCCGTTCGCGGCATCATCCGTCTCGCCGAAGCGTTGATGAACCCGCCCTTCGACCACGGCACGGACAACTTCCAGCCGTCAAACCTCGAAGTGACGACGATCGACGTCGGCAATCCGGCGACCAACGTCATTCCGGCGAAGGCCACGGCACGCTTCAACATACGTTTCAACGACGTCTGGACGGCCGAGACGCTGCAGGCAGAAATCATCCAACGCCTCGATGCCGCCGCCGCAGATACGACGCTGAGGCCTGCGCGCCAGCCGCTGAAGTACGACATCGTCTGGTCGGAACGTCCGAGCCACGTCTTCCTCACCCGCAACGAGGCCCTCATCTCTTCGCTTTCGGATGCCGTCGAGCAGGTGACGGGACGGACGCCGCAGCTTTCGACGACCGGCGGCACCTCGGATGCCCGCTACATCAAGGATTACTGCCCGGTCGTGGAATTCGGGCTGGTCGGTCAAACCATGCACATGGTGGATGAGAGGGTAGTCGTCGAAGATCTCGAGACGCTCACGCGGATTTACCAGACCTTCATCGAGCAATGGTTTGCGAATGCCGACGCTTAAGGAAGTCAAGCTTTACCTGACCGGCCTCTGGCTGCTCTTCCAGCGTGACACGAAAGGCTTCAGTTTTCTCGACCTCACGGATCGCGGCGCCCTGCGCTCCTTCTGGGCTATGGCCTGGGCCGCACCGGCCATTCTCGTTTCCTGGCTTTGGTGGCGGGTTGCCTATCTCGCCGTCATGCCGCTCGGCACGGAGACGGGACCGATCTTCTTCTTTCGCCTCGCGCTCGTCGAGGTGGCCAACTGGCTGGTGCCGGTCGTCCTTGCCGGCCTGCTTGCCTGGGCATTGGGGATCGGCCCGCGGTTTGCCGCAGTCGTCACGGTCACAAACTGGCTCGCGCTTCCCGTCTCCTACGCCTATGCCGCCTTGATCGTGATGATGGTGCTGCTGCCCGCCCTCAAGGGTCTTCTGACGATCCTCTGGCTGGTGCTGTTGCTGACGCTCGTCTTCGCGCTTTTCCGCATCCTGCGCATGGTGCTCGGCGACCATACGTTGACGGTCGCGACGATGACCATGGTCCTCCTGGTTCCGACGATGCTGTTGTCCGAAGTGCTGGAACGCTATCTCGGGGTTTTCCCCGGATAGACGACATGCGCGACCCGACCGGCCTCAAAGGCCGTCAGGGTAGTCGACCTTCAGGAAGTAGAGCCCTTCCGGCGGTGCCACAGGGCCGCAGGCGGCACGGTCCCGCGCCTCGAGCGCCGCCCGCACATCGGCCGCCGACATCTTGCCTTCTCCGGCGAGCTTCAGCGTTCCGGCGAAGGAACGGATCTGATTGTGAAGGAAGCTCTGGGCCGAGGCGCGGATCTCGATCAGGTCGCCGGCACGCGTCACATCGAGTCGGTCCAGGGTGCGCATCGGGCTCGTCGCCTGGCAATGCGCGGACCGGAAGGTGGTGAAGTCGTGATGGCCGACAAGTTGCTGTGCGGCCTCGTGCATGCGCTCGTGGTCGAGCGGCTTCGGCACCCACCAGGCCCGCTTCAGTTCCACCGCCAGCGGCGCCGGACGGCTGATGATACGGTAAAGATAATGCCGCCGGACGGCAGAGAAGCGAGCGTCAAAGCTCTCGTCCGCCTCCAGCACATCAAGGACAGCGACGCGTTCGCCAGCCAGACCGAGATGAGCATTGAGAGCGTTGCGCAGCTTGTAAGGCGCCCAGGGGCGCGAAAGGTCTGCATGGATCACCTGACCGAGCGCGTGGACACCGGAATCGGTGCGCCCGGCGCCGCGGATCGACACCGTCTCGCCGGTCAGAGAGAGGATGGCGTTCTCCAGCGCCTGCTGGACGGAATGCCCGTTCTCCTGCCGCTGCCAGCCGACGTAATGGGTGCCGTCGTACTCGACGGTCATGCGAAAGCGCGGCATCAGGAGACAACCACGCCACGCGGGATCGGCGTGCCGCGCAGGAATTCGGTCGCGGCAAGCGGTTTGCCGCCGGCACGTTGCAGCCGCGTGAGCCGCACCGCACCCCTGCCACAGGCGACTGTCAGGTATTCGTCAAGCACTTCGCCGGGCCTACCCTGCCCTTCGGCGAGGGTCGAGCCGAGCACCTTCACCCGTTCGGGCTTGCCGTTGATCTCCACCTCGAACCAGGCGCCCGGGAACGGTGCCAGTCCACGAACATGGTTGTGCACGTCGTGGGCGTCACGGGCAAAGTTGATACGTGTTTCGCCCTTGTCGATCTTTGCCGCATAGAGCACACCTTCGGAGGCTTGCGGCGTGAGCGGCAGATCGCCGGCCTCGAGTTTCGCCATCGCTTCGACGATGGCTTCCGCACCGATCCGGCTCAAGCGGTCGTGCAGCTCGCCCGCCGTCATGTCGTGTGCGATCTCCACCTTGCGCGTCAGCGCGACGGGGCCGGTATCAAGGCCCTTGTCCATCTTCATGACCATCATGCCACTTTCGCGGTCGCCGGCCATGAGCGCCCGCTGGATCGGAGCCGCACCGCGCCAGCGCGGCAAAAGCGACGCATGGCCGTTGTAGGCCCCGAGCCTCGTGCCGCCGAGAACCTCTTCCGGCAGCAAAAGACCGTAGGCGACCACGACTGCAACGTCAGCATCGAGCGCGCGAAAAGCCGCCCGCTCCGCCGGCTCCTTGAAGTTGACCGGCGTAAACACCGGGACGCCGAGCTTTTCGGCCGCCTGGTGCACCGGTGATTTTTGCAGATCCAGACCTCGCCGACCGCCGGGACGTGGCGGCTGGGTATAGACGGCGACAATCTCGTGGCCGGCCTCGGCAAGGGCGTCAAGCGTCGGAACGGAAAACTCCGGCGTCCCCATGAAGATGATGCGAAGTGCCATGGTTGTTCTCGCCTCCGGCTCCCGAGCGGGCGTGTTTCGGGTCCCTGCCGCTGCTCCGGGCGTCGGCGCTAGATCGCCTTGCCCCTGGCCGCCTTGGTGAACTTCTTGATGACCATTTCGCGCTTCAACCGCGAAATGTGGTCGATGAACAGGACGCCGTTCAGGTGATCGATCTCGTGCTGCAGACAGGTCGCGAGCAGGCCTTCGGCTTCCGTCGTCTGCTCCTTTCCTTCCCGGTTGATGGACCGCACGGTCACCTTGGCCGGGCGCTCCACCTCCGCGTAGTAGTCCGGTATCGACAGGCACCCTTCCTCATAGGTCGAGCGCTCGTCGGAAGACGTCAGAATCTCGGGATTGATGAAGACGAGCGGCTGCTTCTCTTCGTCTTCGCGGGAGACATCGATGACCAGCAGGCGTCGCGCCACGCCGACCTGGACGGCGGCGAGCCCGATGCCCGGCGCGTCGTACATGGTTTCGAGCATGTCATCGGCAAGCTTGAGGATATCGGAATCCACCCGTTCGACGGGCTTGGAAACCTGACGGAGCAGGGGATCGGGGAGAATAATGAGGGGCTTTATCGTCATGGGCCTCCCATAACGCATCTGCCTCGCCGATGGAATCGAAAAACGCGAGGAAATATCCCTCGCGTTCATTCGGTTTGTGCCGAAGCAGGATGTCAGGCGGCGAGGCCGCGCGCCTGCCCACGTGGCGTGGAGGACGGCAGGCGGACCTCGCCGCCGTCCGTATTGATACGGCCCAGCAGATCGACGAGCCCGGCGACCTCGTTGCGCAGCCGGCGCGTCTCGGCGGACGTCTGTTCGACCATCGTCGAGTTTTCCTGCGTCAGGCCATCCATGCTGCGGGTCGCCTGGTTGATTCCGCTCAACCCCGAAGCCTGATCCTTGGCGGCAATCGCGATCTCGCCGACGAAGGTATTGATCGCATCGATGCGCCCGATGATGTCAGCCAGAGCCGTACCGGTGTTGGAGACGAGCCCGACGCCTTCGTTCACCTGCTGCGAACTCTGGGAGATCAGCCGCTTGATTTCCTTGGCCGCGTCGGCGCTGCGCTGCGCCAGCTGGCGAACTTCCTGCGCAACGACTGCGAAGCCCTTTCCGGCATCGCCTGCACGGGCCGCTTCGACGCCGGCGTTGAGCGCCAGAAGATTCGTCTGGAAGGCGATTTCATCGATGACCCCGATGATCTTCGAGATTTCGGCCGAAGACTTCTCGATCTCCGCCATGGCCGACACCGCCTGATTCACCACCTCGCCGGAGGTGCGGGCCTGTTGCTGCGTCTCCTTCACGACGAACGCGGCCCGTTCCGCGTTGGAAGCCGTCTGGCTGACGCTCACGGAGAGCTGCTGCAGGGCGGTCGAGCTTTCCTGGACACCGGCAGCTTGCTTGGAGGTGCGCAGCGCCAGTTCGTCCGAGGTGCGGGCAATTGTATCCGTTCCGGCGAGAATTTCCTCCGAAGAGCGGCGAATGAGCTGGAAGGATTCGTTGAGGCGTGCCACGGCCTCGTTGTAGTCCGTCGCCATCTGCTTGAAATCGTCCGGCAGGTCGTCGGACATACGGGCCTTGAAGTCGCCGTGTGCCAAGGCCTCAAGGCCGCGGCGCAAATGCTGCATGGCGATCTGCTGATTGGCCTCGGACCGCTCGCGCTCCTCCTGAAGCTGCAGGCGCTTCTCTTCGAGCGCGTCGAGATACACGGAGATCGAATAATCCATGTCCAACATAGAGGCCTTGACGAGTGCGCTCAGCTTGTCGGCAAGACCTGCCGCATGATGCTTGCCGAAGGGGAACGGCCAGTGCTTTTTGAGCACCCCCGCAACCAGTTCGCTGACGAGCATCGAGTAGCCACCGATATACCATCGCGGCTCGAGGCCGACCCGGGCATGGGCCTTCCCGATCGCGGTAACGCCCTTGACGTATTCCTGCGTAAAGGTTCCGTTCGAAACGCGGTCCCAGTGACCGACCTGCGCCTTCTTCGCGGCCGCCATGTGGGTCTCGTCGCGGAAGAACCGGGCAAGATGCGGGGTCGACGCAACCTTGGCGTAGAACTTGTCGAGCGCGCCGCCCAGAATCTCGGAGAGAGTTGGCCGCAGCGAATGAAGCGTGCGACAGGTCTTCTCGTCGAGCTCGATGAAATCGAGGCGCTGCCTCAGGCTGTCGTCACCACTCTCCTGCATGTTGCCTCGCAATAGTCTCCGGCGCGCGATCAGGCGCTTTCCGATCGGGTGAAAGGAATCTAGCGAAGACTTTGCGCAAAACCCTAAACGGAGGATGAATGACCGAAGCAAAATGTCATCAACAGCATACCTGATGGTGCGTCGTGCAACGCTCTTCGTCCACGGCCTGCAGAAGTTCGTCAGGCGATTGCCCGTGATCAGACCTCCGTTCCCGTTTTGATCTGTCATCGACAACCGAATCTGTCTAGATTGGACAATATGAACGCTGCTCCTTCTTTCTCCGGCACGCCGGTCTTCATCATCGGCGACTTTGTCGTTTCTTTCCCCCTGTTCGTGCTGAGCCTCGGGGTCTTCGTGCTTGCCGCACTGGTAGCCTGGGTGATCGCCGCGATGAGGAGCAGCCGGATGCGGCTCCGCATGGAGATGGAGGCCTCCCAGCGAGAGGCGGCTGCCGAGGCCCGTATGGCGGAGCTTCTGCGTGCGCAGGCGGAAATGCAGGGGCGGCTCGCCGCCATGGCAGACGTTTTCGGCACGAAACAGTCGGAGTTCAATCAGGCCATCAATCAGCGGCTCGACGGCATGTCGCACAGGATCGGCGCGACGATCAGCGAGCAGACGAAGAGCACGCACGAGAACCTGCGCCGGCTGCAGGAGCGCCTTGCGGTCATCGACGCTGCCCAGAACAACATCCAGTCGCTCGCAAAGGATGTCGTTGGCCTCCAGGCCATCCTTTCGAACAAGCAGACGCGCGGTGCCTTCGGACAGTCTCGGATGGAGACGATCGTTGCGGACGGGCTGCCGATTGGTGCCTATGCCTTCCAGTCGACGCTTTCCACAGGCTCGCGACCGGACTGCACGATCCGCATGCCGAACGACTCCCCGCCGCTGGTCGTCGACGCGAAATTTCCACTGGAGGCTTGGAACGCCATCCGTGACGCGGAAACGGCGGAGGCGAAGAAGATTGCAAGCCAGCAGTTCCGTCGAGACATGGAGGTGCATCTGCGGGACATCGCCGAGAAATACCTCATTCCCGGCGAGACCCAGGACATGGCCTTCCTTTTCGTTCCGTCGGAATCGATCTTCGCGGAGATCCACGAGAACTTCGAGGGCATTGTCCAGAAAGCGCACCGCATGCGTGTGGTGATCGTCTCGCCCTCACTGTTGATGCTGTCGATCCAGGTGATCCAGGCAGTCCTGAAGGATCAGCGCATGCGGGAGCAGGCGCACCTCATCCAGGGCGAGGTCATCCACCTGATGGAGGACCTCGCACGCCTCGATGATCGAACGCGCAAACTGCAGAGCCATTTCCTGGCCGCCCAGAAAGACGTCGACATGATCCTCACGTCGGCCGACAAGCTGACCAAACGGGGAGCTAAGATCGAGGCTCTGGAATTTCAGTCCGGCAACGGCGATGAAGGCGGTGCGGCACGCACGGTCGAGAGCAAGACAGGCCTGCTCAAGCTTCGGGTCGTTGACGAAGACTGACCCGCGGGCCAAACTCGCCTTCAAGACTTCCAAAGGACGGAAACACTCGATGATCACCGTATTCGGTTCCATCAATATGGATCTCATTGCCACGACGACACGGCTCCCGAAGCCCGGAGAAACCGTCGCCGGCAAGGATTTCTCGACGGCTGCAGGTGGCAAGGGCGCAAACCAGGCACTTGCCGCAACACGCGCCGGCGCACGTGTTCGCATGGTGGGCGCGGTCGGCAGCGACGCATTCGCCGCTCCGGCACTGGAGCTCCTCGATCGGGCAGGAACCGATCTTTCCTCGGTCAGCAAGACCTCAGCTCCGACGGGCACCGCGCTCATTCTGGTCGGCGGCGACGGAGAAAACATGATTGCGGTGGTACCCGGCGCGAACGGCACGCTCGGCGAGGCGGACGCGCGGGCCGCGATCGATGCCATGGCGCAGACCGACATCCTGATGCTTCAGCTCGAAATTCCGGCCGGGGCCGTGGAGGAGGCCCTGTCACGCGCGCGGGACCGGGAGATCACCACGATCATCAATATCGCCCCGTTGACTGCCGAGGCGGCGCGCCTCGGCCGGATGGCAAACATCGTGGTCGCCAACGAAACGGAATTCGAGCGTCTCGCCGCGAGGGATGGCATGGGAGCGGACGAACGCGAGAAGGCGCTGCTGCGGCTACATGAGGAAACGGGGCAGACCCTCGTCGTTACGCTCGGCGCCGACGGCGTCATTGCGGTACATCAGGGCGAACTGGTCCAGGTCAGCGGACTCAAGATCGTGCCTGTCGACACGGTCGGTGCCGGCGACACCTTCTGCGGCTATTTTGCAGCGGGACTGGATCAGGGTCTCTCCTTCAAGGATGCGCTCCGCCGGGCCGCGGTCGCGGGCTCACTTGCCTGCCTGAAGTCGGGCGCACAGCCTTCGATTCCGCTGTCGGACGAGGTTGCCACCAGGCTCTGACGCCGGTCTCCGATCTCTCCCTGTCCGCGCCGGTGACGACACCGGCGCGCGTTGTCGTTCGAGGTCAGAAAAAACCGGCCGCTCATTCAATATGCATTAAACTTTCTATTCTTATTCTCGGACCGCTTTCTCCGGCGCCGCCGCTGCACGGAGTGAAACACCGCTCCATGAAGGAGCATTCCCTCCGTATGACCAATTCAACGCGCCGGGCCTCCGGCGTGCGGGTTCGAGGCCGTCATGTTGAAACTGATTTCCAAGTCCATTGCCTTCAAGCTGCAGCTCGTCACCGGCATCGCCATCGCGCTGGTGCTCGCCCTTTCCAACCTGGTTCTCATTTCCCAGACCCGCGATCGCGTCCAGGCGCTGACGATGGAGCAGGCCGACAGCCAGGCGAACGCAATCGCCAATGAGGTCGCCGGCGATATCGGCGAGCTCGCCAGCGCCGCTCGCTCGATGGCGGGCGTGCTCGGCCGCGGGCATGAAGCGCAGTCGTTCGATCGCAAGGGTGCCATCAATCTTCTGAAAGCCAACGTCGAGCAAAATGCCTTCGCCTTCGGCAGCTGGTTCTGCGAAGTCGCGCAGGCATTCGACGGCCGCAAGGAGGACACCGTCAAGAGTCTCGAGCTCGCCGGAAACGACAATGGCGTTTTCACGCCCTACTGGTCGAAGACGCAGGACGGCGGCGTACAGTTTTCCACCTTCAACAACGACTATACGCAGGAGTGGTTTGCCCTCGCCGCAAAGAGCGGCAAGGGCGCCATCACCGCCCCGTATCTGGCAGAAGGAACCGAAGTCCCCACGACCATGAGTTCGATCGCCTATCCGGTGGTCTCCGGCGGCAAGATGATCGGCGTCACGGGCGTCGATATCTCGCTCGGTTCTCTCTCTGAAAAGCTGCAGGCGCTCAAGCCGTTCGAGACCGGCCGGGTCATGCTCGTCGGGCATACCGGGCAGTGGCTCGTGGCTCCGTCGGCCGATCTGTTGATGAAGCCCTATGACGGCGAAGGAGCGGACAAGCTCAAGGCGGCACTATCCTCAGGCAAGCCCGAGACGCTGCTCAACGTCTCTGCCGCTGGGGCAGAACCTTTCGATCGCCTGATCTATCCCTTCGCCGTGCCGGGCGTAAACACCACCTGGGCGGTCATCGTCGACATTCCCGAAAGTGCAATCAGCGCGCCGGTCGAGGCACAAACCGTCATGATGATCATCGGCGGCCTTGTCGTGCTCTGCGCGGTCATGGCTGCACTCTATCTTGCCGCACGCGCCTATGTTCAGAAGCCGCTGCACGCCATCGTCGCAGACGTCGATCGTCTCGGTGCCGGCAACTACGAGACGGCGGTCGAGGGACAGAACCGTACCGACGAGCTGGGACTTGTGGCCAAGGCTCTCGAAGGCTTCCGCCATCGTCTTTCCGAAGGGCGGACACTCGAGGGCGAAGCAGCGCGGCAGCGCCGGGCAGCAGAGGACGAGCGCAACCGTTCCGAAGCGGAACGCGAGGAAAGCGCCTCCCTCCAGCAGAAGGTGGTCACCATGCTCGGCACCGGACTATCGGAACTTTCGAACGGCAATCTCGGCTATCGCATCCAGGCCGATTTCCCTGGCGAATACGCCGCGCTGAAGGCCGACTTCAACGCCGCCGTCGCCAGCCTCGAAAACGCGATCAACGCCGTCAACGTGAGCGTCGGAGCGATCAACAACGGCAGTACCGAGATCAGCGACAGCGCGGATAACCTCTCGCGGCGCACCGAACAGCAGGCGGCGAGCCTCGAGGAGACGGCTGCCGCGCTCAACCAGCTCACCGAGCAGGTGAACTCCAGCGCGGACAATGCAGCGATCGCGGCACGCACGGTGCAGCTTGCCTGCCAGGATGCCGAGCGCTCCGGCGAGGTCGTCCAGCGGGCGGTCACGTCCATGCACGGCATCGAGCAGTCGTCCGGAGAAATCTCCCGCATTATCGGGGTCATTGACGAAATCGCCTTCCAGACCAATCTGCTGGCGCTCAACGCGGGCGTCGAGGCCGCGCGCGCCGGGGAAGCCGGCAAGGGCTTCGCCGTCGTGGCACAGGAGGTGCGGGAACTCGCCCAGCGCTCCGCCAACGCGGCAAAGGAAATCAAGGCCCTGATCACGGCCTCGGGCGCCCAGGTCAAGGATGGCGTGGCCCTTGTGGGTGAAGCCGGCGATACGCTGCACAAGATTGCCGAACAGGTCATGCAGATCAATACGATCATCGCCGAGATCTCCGCATCGGCGACGGAGCAGGCCTCGGGCCTCAAGGAGATCAATACCGCCGTCCACCAGATGGACCAGGTCACGCAACAGAATGCGGCCATGGTCGAGGAAACCACAGCGGCGAGCATGACATTGAAGACCGAGGCGCAGAACCTGAGATCACTGGTGACGCGTTTCCGCACCTCCGGCGCCGCACGGGAGACGATAGCACCGCCCGCGTATCCGGCAGTCGCAACGCGCGAACCCGCCCGTGTCGCCAGACCGGCGGTCCGCGGTGGCGCGGCAGCTGTTGCCGTCCAGGAGAGCTGGGAAGAATTTTAAGCCGCGACGCAACGGTACTACAAACCATAAGGCCGCGGGCTTTGTCCGCGGCCTTTTCGCTTTCAGAGTCGCGCAAGCCGCTCGGTCAAGAGGTCGAAGAAGCCGTCTGAATCCACGTGACGCATGACCCTGGCGTTCGGCGTGCGCCCGGAGACACGCCACCAATCGACGACGGTCATGCCCATCGTGAGTTCGGAGGTCGTCTCGATCTCGACGTTGCAGTTGCGCCCCGTAAATAGTTCCGGCTTCAGCAGATACGCGATTACCGTTGGGTCATGCAGCGGCCCGCCGTCCGAACCATATTTCTCGACATCGAAGCGCTCGAAGAATTCGAGCCAGTCCACCATGGCCTTGGCCGGACGGGTGCCGATTGCGGCGATTCGCGCGACCCTCGCCTTCGTCGTCATGAGCTGGTGGGTCACGTCGAGCGGCATCATCACGATCGGGATACCCGAGCGGAAGACGATGTCGGCGGCCTGAGGATCGACGAAGATGTTGAACTCTGCGGCGGGCGTGATGTTGCCTCCTTCGGAGAAGCCGCCGCCCATCATCACGAGTTCGCGGACACGCGGCGCAATATCCGGCGCCTTGCGCAACGCCATGCCGATATTGGTCAACGGTCCGAGCGTACAGAGCGTAACGGTCCCCTCCTCCTCGCGACGCAGTGTTTCGATGATGAAATCAACCGCGTGCTGCGGGCGAACGGCCATTGTCGGTTCGTCGAGCACGGCTCCGTCGAGACCGGTCTTGCCATGAACATGCTCGGCGGTCACCAGCGGCCGCTCGAGCGGCTTGTCAGCCCCCTCATAGACGCCGATGTCGGAGCGTCCCGCCAATTCGCAAACGATGCGGGCATTGCGGCTCGTCAGCCTGAGGGGCACATTGCCGGCGACCGCACATATCCCGAGCACCTCGATCTCATCGGGGCTGCCGAACGCCAGCATGAGCGCAGCGGCGTCATCCTGACCCGGATCCGTATCGATGATGATTTTTCTGCGCGCGGTCATTCGTCGGTCACCTCTGCTCGTTATCGCACCGGGTGATGGGCGCGCAGGCAAGCCTTGTCAAGCTCACGCATGCTTGCAGTCGATGGGACCTCACCCCATATGGGGAGCGTCGGCCCAGACGTGTGACTGTCGGTGGCCGACGACGACACGAGGACGACGAATGAGCCGTATGAAACCACTCGCAACCCCCTTACTGTTGGGCTTCGAGTCGAACAACTCGGTTGTCACGCAGATCGCCCGCGCAAACGACGGCTACCCACCCTACGATATCGAGCGATTGCGCGAGACGGGCGGTGCCCCGGAGCGACTGCGAATCACGCTTGCGGTGGCCGGTTTCTCCGAAAGCGAGCTCGACGTTTCACTGCAGGCGAACAGGCTGATCGCGCGAGGCAAGCAGACCGAGCGGTCGGATGGCGATTTCCTCTTTCGAGGTATCGCGGCGCGACAGTTTCAACGCGTCTTCCTGCTGGCCGAGGGCATGGAAGTCCTTGGCGCGACACTGAAAAATGGACTTCTGTCGATCGATCTCGTGCGGCCGGAGCCGGCACAAGTGGTGAAGAAAATTAACATTTCGACGGCACAATAGGGTCAACGGCCTGATGAGCCGTTGCTCCCTTATCGGTGGAGGATCGGAATGTTACTGAGAGAAGCAAACGCCCGACTGACGCAATCCGAACTGGCGCATCTTGGCACAGGCGAAGTCGGCTACATCCGGAAAATGCGATTCGACGAGATTTCGCGCTGCTTTCCCGAGGCTCCTGAGGTCGATCCGAGGCTCGATCTCTGGGCGTTGTTCGGTGCCGACGGCACCCCCATTCTGCTCACCGACAATCGGTCCAGCACCTTCTACAAGGCCGCAGAGGACGAGCTTCAGACCGTCAGCCTGCACTGACGGTCAAACCTTGCGGAAGGTGAGATAGGCCGAACCCCGGCCCTCACGCCGGGCCTTTGCTTCGTAGCGCGTACCCGGCCATCCGGCGAACGGCGTCTTCCAGTCAGCTGCATTTCTCGCAATCCACTCGAAGCCGCCATGGTCGCGGCAGTGGACGAGCGTCCAATTGACATAGTTGTCGATGTCCGAGGCGAAGCAGAAGAGCCCGCCCGGTTTCAGCACGCGATGAAAGCGCGCCAGATTGGCTTGCGATACAAACCGCCGCTTCCAGTGTTTTTTCTTCGGCCATGGATCAGGATAGAGAAGATCGATCTCATCGAGACATGCATCCGGCAACCAGTCGAGAAGAGCGGTCGCGTCGTCGTCATAGAGACGAATGTTGCGAAGCCCCCTGGCCTCGACCTCGGCCAGCAGCTTCGCCATCGAATTGACGAAAGGCTCGACGCCGATGAAGCCGGTGGATGAGGTTTCTGTCGCCCGGTGTATGAGGTGCTCACCACCGCCGAAGCCGATTTCCAGACGCAGCTTGTCGACCGGGACGGGGAAGAGGGACCCCAGCCTCTCAGGCGACGGTACGGAAAGATCGACCCGCAGTGCCGGCAGCAGGCTGCTCATCCGCTCGAGCTGTTGTTCCCGAAGGGGTTTTCCCTTTCGGCGACCGAAGAATGCTTCGGTCGCCCGGCTGCGGCGTTCTGGGGAAGTCATCGGCAGTATCAGGCTTTCACGGCATCCTTGAGCGGCTTGACCAGGTCGAGGCGCTCCCAGGAGAAGGAGCCGTCGCGACCCGGCTTGCGCCCGAAGTGACCGTAAGCAGCCGTCTTGGCGTAGATCGGCTTGTTGAGGTCGAGGTGACGGCGGATGCCCGATGGCGAAAGATCCATGACCTTGCGGATTGCCGCCTCGACCTGCTCTTCGCTGACCGTGCCGGTACCATGCAGGTCGACATAGATCGACAGCGGCTGGGCGATGCCGATCGCATAGGAAAGCTGGATCGTGCAACGGTCCGCAAGGCCGGCGGCTACGACATTCTTCGCGAGATAGCGCGCGGCGTAGGCCGCTGAGCGGTCGACCTTTGTCGTGTCCTTGCCGGAGAAGGCGCCGCCACCGTGAGGGGCAGCTCCGCCGTAGGTGTCGACGATGATCTTGCGGCCGGTGAGGCCTGCATCCCCGTCCGGGCCGCCGATCACGAACTTGCCGGTCGGGTTTACGTACCAGTTGCAGTCGTCGGCGATCTTGAGGTCGCCGACCGCTTCACGGATATACGGTTCCACGACGGAGCGGACCTTGGCGGAGTCCCAACTCTCGTCCAGGTGCTGGGTCGACAACACGATGGAGACGATCTCGGACGGCTTGCCGTCGACATACCGTACCGTGACCTGGCTCTTGGCGTCCGGGCCGAGCTTGGCCGCCTCGCCTTCACCCTTCTTGCGGGCAGCGGCGAGCAGTTGCAGGATGCGGTGGGAATAGTAGATCGGCGCCGGCATGAGGTCCGGGGTCTCGCGGCAGGCATAGCCGAACATGATGCCCTGGTCGCCCGCGCCTTCGCTGTTTGCATGGTCGGCCGCCTTGTCGACGCCTTGGGCGATGTGGGCGGACTGGAAGTGCAGCAGGACGTCGATCTTCACCGTCTTCCAGTGGAAGCCATCCTGCTCGTAGCCGATGTCACGGATCGCCTTGCGAGCCGCCGACTTGAACTTGGAGGGATTGATGACCTCGTTGCCGTTCTTGTCCTTCTTCATGAGGCTCGGCGGAAGCCGAACCTCGCCGGCGATCACGACACGATTGGTCGTCGCAAGGGTTTCACAGGCGATGCGCACGCCCCAAGGGTCGACGCCGGTCTTTGCCGCTTCCCTGTAAACCAGATCGACGATTTCGTCGGAAATCCGATCGCAAACCTTGTCCGGATGACCTTCGGAAACGGATTCGCTCGTGAAAAGATAATTAGCGCGCATGCGGGATTCCCCTCAAAGAACAAGCCGCATTCTTGTTATTCAGTTCACGACCGAAAGACAAGCGCACAACGACATAAATATATCTTTATGTGATCGCCCGAGCACTTCGCGAGACACGAAAAAAGGCGACCCCGAAGGGCCGCCTCCCATCGCCCCCGAAAACGAAGGAAATCACTCGCCGTCTGCTTCGGCGGCCAGAGCCTTGACGAGATCAACGATCTTGCGGCGGACCTTCGGGTCGGCAATCTTCACGAAAGCACGATTGAGCTGCAGGCCTTCCGACGAAGACAGAAAATCCACGACGTAGTTGGAGCTCGACGCTTCGGCCATGCCGGCGGCAACATTTCCCTGTTCACCCGGCGCATCCTCGAAAAAGAAGGAAACCGGCACGTTCAGGATGCTCGAAATGTTCTGAAGGCGGCTGGCACCAACGCGGTTGGTACCCTTCTCGTACTTCTGGATCTGCTGGAAGGTGATGCCGAGGCTCTCGCCCAGCTTTTCCTGACTCATCCCAAGCATGGTTCTGCGAAGACGAATCCGGCTTCCGACGTGAATGTCTATCGGGTTCGGCTTCTTCTTATTCTCGATCATGATGTGATCCTGACAAAAGTTGGCAAAGGACCGACAACCCGGTTTGCTTGCAGGGAACCATAACGAGGCGTTGTAAGGCCAACAGACGGAACTCGAAGCATACGTACAGATTGGTGGTTTCTTCCACTATGCATTTTTAGGGGTTTTTGGTCAATTCTTCCCGAAAATAAAACCCATGCGTGAAAAGACCGCACCTATGACGACAGCTGCCCATATCGCCCAGAAGTTGCGCTCTCGGAAGTTGTTTCCTAATTTAGGGCCTGAATCAATATTTACGGTTGCATCCTCAACGCCCTGCGCGTCGAGCGAAAGACCGGAAAAAGTCCGTCCGCGCTCGTCGATCACGGCCGAAATTCCGTTGTTTGCGCTGCGGATCAAAGGCAATCCGTTCTCGACGGCCCGCACACGCGCCTGCAGGAAGTGCTGGTATGGGCCGGGCGTGCGGCCGAACCAGGCATCGTTGGTAATGTTGAGAATGGCTCCCGCATCCGCCCAGCCGCCCGTCATCTCCGCGGGGAAGATCACCTCGTAGCAGATCAGCGGGTAGAGCTTTACGCCGCCGGGCAGCGTAAGCATCGTGCGATCGGCGGCCGCGGAGAACCCGCCCGGCAGACTGATCAGGTTGTCGAAACCGATCCGCCTCAGAACATCCTCGAATGGCACGTACTCGCCGAATGGCGTCAGGTGAACCTTGTCAGAGGCGGCGACAATCTGCCCCTTGTCGTCGATCACGTAGATCGAATTGTAATAGCGCGGCGGACGGCCGGCCCCTTGCGTCTCCGATCGGACCGTGCCGGTGACGAGAACCTGCCCCTCCTGCAGCATGTCGGCGATGCTTGTGAGAGCATCCGGGTTTTCGGTCAGGATGAAGGGAATCGAGGTCTCGGGCCAAACGATGACATCGGGACGCTTACCACCCTCTGCGACGGGCAGGACCGAGAGCTCCAGATGCGTCTTGAAGATCGCCTCGCGATCGCCGTTTGCAAGCTTTTTCGCCTGATCGATCGCAGGCTGGACGAGCCGGACCGTCAGTTGCTTGCTATCGCCCGCCTCCGGCATAGACAACCGATAGGCTCCGTAGCCGAGATGGAGCAAGAACAGGCCCGCGGCGATCGCAAGGCCCGGCACCGCCCCCCGTCGCGTGCCGAGCAAGGCAGGCGCCGAAAAGACGAGAACGGCGAGCGTCGTCACGCCGAAAAGGCCGAGAACGTGTACGGATTGCATCATCAACGGTATCGGCATTGCACCATAGCCGATCGCGTTCCACGGAAAGCCGGTCGCGACGAAACTGCGCAGCCATTCGGCAATTCCGAAGCCCGCCGCAAGCGCCAGAATCCGCCCGAAACCGTCGGACCAGAGGAGCCGCGCTACGAGAGTTGCAAAGCCGTAGAAAACGGCAAGGACCGCGGGCAAGCCGATAACCGCGAGCGGCAGTGCCCAGGCGAACTCATCCGCTTCCAGGAGCAGGGCGTGGCCAAGCCACCAGAGGCCGGTGACAAAATAGCCGAAGCCGAAAAGCCAACCGATAAGGAAGGCGGACCGCAAGCCGAAAGACGTGCCGTTCTCCGGATGGCTCGCCGTCCCGTCCAGAAGCCAGACGAGCAGGGTAAATGCGATGAAGAGAGCCGCGACGAATCCGTACGGCGGCAGGGCAAGTGCCCCGATCGCGCCTGCGAGCACCGCCAGCGCGATCCTCGTCATTCCCCAGAACAGCATGATTCTGCCTGCCAGCCGCTCCATGCGCTTTCCTTCCCCTGTCGCGAATCAACCCGCGGCAGTCTCCCAAAATTCGGTGGGTTTGTCGCGCGAAGGGCGGGAAAGGTAGCCTTCAGTGGGTTGGATCGGGTACGACCGGTGTAGCTGTCGCTTCGGATCCGACGGGCGACATTGCCTGAACCGTCGGCGCGGCATCGGCACGGGCAACCGGAGACTGGTGCTGCGCTCGTTTCCGCGTGACGCGCACCCGCTTGATGCGACGTGGATCGGCATCCAGGATGTGGAACGTGAAGCCTGCAAGCACTTCGACGGCTTCGCCCCGGCTGGGGATGCGCCCGAGCGCATAAAAGATCAGACCGCCGAGGGTGTCGACATCTTCGCTCTGTTCGCGGACATCGAAGTCCGAACCGATGACGCCTGCGATCTCTTCGAGTTCGACCCGGGCATCGGCGACGAAGACATCCTCGGAGAGACGGACAACCTTCGCGTCGTGCTCGTCGTCATGCTCGTCTTCGATGTCGCCGACCACCATCTCGAGGATGTCCTCATGCGAGACGAGACCGTCGGTACCGCCGTATTCGTCGATGACGAGCGCCATCTGCGTGCGCGCCGCCCGCATCCGGTTCAGAAGGTCGGAGGCAAGCATGGAGGGCGGCACGAAGAGGACCGGCCGGACGATTGCCGCGTCGGCCACGGTTTTCGAAAGGTCGACGGAGCCAAGATCGAGCGCGGCTGCGCCGGCGCCATTCTTTGCCTGCTTGGTCAGATAGGAAAGAAGATCGCGGATGTGGACCATTCCGCGGGGATCATCGAGGGTCTCATGGTAGACCGGCATGCGCGAACGACCCGATTCCTCGAAGATCGCCATCAGTTCGCCGAGACTGGTGCTCTGGTCTACCGCTTCTATGTCAACGCGAGGGATCATCACGTCTTCCACGCGCACCTCGCGGAAACGCAGGATGTTGTGGAGCATCGCCCGTTCTTCAGGGGAGAAGGCCTCGTTTGCACCGGAATCCGCCAGAAGCGCGTCGGTCAGGTCTTCCCGCAGATTGGTGGCATGAAGGGGCCGGAGAATGCGGGCCGCGCGCGCCCAGAAGGACGTCGGCGCCCTGCCCGTACTCTCAGGCTTTATAGGATTCCCGCCCTCATCTGAGGCGCCGTCTCCCTCTGCGGTGTCGACGGTTGTTCTTGCTGTAAAATCGCTCATCATTCCATACTGTCAGATCGGGTCTTGCCCCGCATAGGGATCAGATAGGCCAAGTGAGGCCAAAATGCGAGTCTCAAGCCCTTCCATTATCTCAGCTTCGCTCGCATCCATGTGATCGTAGCCGAACAGATGCAGAAAGCCGTGCACGAGGAGATGGGTGAGGTGCTCCTCGAAGGTCTTCGAGAGTTCATCCGCCTCGCGCTCCACCGTCTGTCTGGCGATTACAATATCCCCAAGCATCGGTCCGGGCACCCCCCCAGGAGTGAGGGGAAACGCGGGAAAGGAAAGGACATTGGTCGGCTTGTCCTGATTTCGCCACTCCGCATTGATCTCGCGGATTGCCGCATCGTCGGTGAAGACCAGCGACACTTCGGGAACCATGTCCGGGAAAGGCTGTCCCTCGTAGCCGGCGAGATAGTCAGCCGCTGCCCCGAGAACTCTCTCGCAGAGGGCCTGCAACGCAGGCTCCGGCGGCCAACCATCATCCTCGATGGAAATTTGTATGTCGAGTTCCTGCATCTTCTTCCAGTCGCGCTCGCGTCGTCTTTCCGAAGCTCGCTTGAGCATGCCGGCCGCAACGCCGTCGCGAGCTTCAAGGATCGCCAGACTAGCGGTCGGTTTGCTCACTTTCGTCCTGGACTGCATACTGCGCGTCATAGGCCTGCACGATCCGGCCCACCAGCGGATGCCGGACGACGTCGACGTCCTTGAAGCGAATAACCGAGATTCCCTCAACGCTCCGCAGGATCTGCAGGGCCTCGACGAGACCCGACTTCACGCCGCGCGGCAGGTCGACCTGGCTCGGATCGCCCGTGACAATCATCCGGGCATTCTCGCCGAGACGCGTCAGGAACATCTTCATCTGCATCGAGGTGGTATTCTGGGCCTCATCGAGAATGACGGCCGCATTCGACAGCGTGCGACCACGCATGAAGGCGAGCGGGGCGATCTCGATGACGCCAGCGGTGATCGCCCGCTCGACCTTGTCGCCGGGGATCATATCGTAGAGCGCATCGTAGAGCGGCCGCAAATACGGGTCCACTTTTTCCTTCATGTCGCCGGGCAGGAAGCCCAACCGCTCTCCGGCCTCGACGGCCGGGCGCGAGAGAATGATACGGTCGACGAGACCGCGCTCCAGCAGTTGCGCCGCGTGGGCGACGGCAAGATAGGTCTTGCCGGTGCCGGCCGGGCCGACGCCGAAAACGAGTTCCGACCGCTCGAGCGCCCGCATGTAGGCGTCCTGCGTGGGGGTGCGCGCGGCGATCGTCTTCTTGCGCGTGGCGATCTGCGACATGGTGAGCTTCGCCTTGCGCTCGAGGGTAGGCAGCGTCAGCTGGTCGTCGGTGGCGACCGCCATCCGGATCGCGCCCTCGACATCGGAGCTCTCGACGCTTCCACCACTCTGAAGCCGGGCATAGAGGAAATCCAGGGCACGCCGCGCCTGGTTCGTCGCCTGCAAGTCGCCGGAAATCGCGACGGTATTGCCGCGGGCCCTGGCATCGATGTGCAGCCGCTCCTCGAGAAGCTTTAGGTTCTGATCAAATTGCCCGAAGAGTTCGCTGGCGAAGCGGTTGTTCTCGAACGTCAAGATGAAATGATTGGCGTCGGTCGCAGCAGCCCGTGAGTGGCGCGAGGGTGAAGAAACCAATTCCTGTTCGTTCAAGCGGGTCAGACTCCCATGAGGATGAGTATCAAGCCCTCACTCTAACTCTATGCCACCTCGGCAAACAAGCTGTTTGGGCCGGTTCCGGTGATTCGTACCTTGATAGTGTCACCGATCTCCACGTCTTTTGCATCAACATTCACCGATTGCAGCCAGGGCGACCTGCCGATGAGCTGTCCGGGGAGCCGCCCCGGCTTTTCAAGCAGAAGGTCGATCGTCTTGCCGACACAGGATCTGGCGAATGCATGCTGCTGGCTGAGCAGCAGTTCCTGCAGCCGCGCGAGCCGTTCGGCCTTTACCTCGTCCGGCACGTGGTCCGGCATGTCGGCTCCCGGCGTGCCCGGTCGCGACGAGTATTTGAAGGAGAACGCCTGAGCATATCCGACTGTCTCCACGAGCCGCAGGGTCGCCTGGAAATCCTCCTCCGTCTCGCCCGGAAAGCCGACGATGAAATCCCCAGAAAGGGCGATGTCCGGACGCGCGGCGCGGATACGCTCGACGAGCGCGATGTAGTCGGCAGCCTTGTGACGCCGGTTCATCGCCTTCAGTATCCGGTCCGACCCGGACTGAACCGGCAGGTGCAGATACGGCATCAGCATGTCGAGGTCGCGATGCGCTTCGATCAGGCGGTCATCCATGTCGCGCGGATGGCTGGTCGTGTAGCGCAGGCGCTTCAGCCCGGGAATATCGGAAAGGCGGTAGAGCAGATCGCCAAGCCCCAATTGCTCACCCGTTTCTCCCTCCGCGTGCCAGGCATTGACGTTCTGCCCGAGCAAGGTGAGCTCCCGCACGCCGGCCGAAACGAGCTTTTCGGCCTCGCGTACAATCTGTTCCAGCGAGCGAGATATCTCGGACCCACGCGTATAGGGTACGACGCAGAAGGTGCAGAACTTGTCGCAACCCTCCTGAACCGTCAGGAAGGCGGTGACGTTGCGCTTGGTTGACGCCGTCTTCGACTGGTCCGGAAGGTGCTCGAACTTGTCTTCGACCGCGTATTCCGTGTCCACAACCGACTGCCCAGAGCGGGCGCGCTTCAATGCCTCGGGAAGGCGATGATAGGTCTGCGGCCCAATCACGACATCGACAGACGGCGCGCGCCGGATGATCTCCTCACCTTCGGCCTGCGCGACGCAGCCGGTGACGCCGATCATGAACTCCCGGCCTTCGGCCTGCCTCTCGTTCTTCATGTCGCGCAGGCGACCGAGCGCCGAATAGACCTTTTCAGCGGCCTTCTCGCGGATGTGGCAGGTGTTGAGGAGAACGAGATCGGCCTCCTGCATGTCGTCGGTCGCCACATAGCCTTCGCCGGCCAGCGCCTCGGACATACGGCCGGAGTCATAGACGTTCATCTGGCACCCGTAGGTCTTGATGAAGACCTTCCGGGATGGGCCGGGCTGACCGAGTTCTGTTTCCGGTGATACTGCGCTGTTCTGGTTCATGGCCGCTATCTAGTGGCTTTCGGTGCCTGTTTAAACCCTAAAATGCGCTCAGGCGGGATGCCGGCCGCGCAGGTGGTCGAGCAGCATCGTTCGGATACGACCCTCCATAAGCGCGCTCAGTTGCTTGCGCTTGTCGCCCTCGCGAAATTCTGCCGTTTCGCCGAAGCTCACGTCGACGTCGAGCGCGCCCGCCTTGAGCACACCGATCAGATGCGGCAGCAGCCGAACGTCACCCGGCCATCCTGCGAGCGGACGATGGTAACGCCCCATCGGCAGACCATAGACGCGGGTATAGGCGATCGCGACCGGCTGCACATGAACGACACCCTGCGGAGCGAGCGGCAGGGCCGCCGCGGCAGCACCGAACAGCGAACTCTTCATCTCGAGAAGCCGGTTTCCATCGGACGTGGTGCCTTCGGGAAAAAGCACAACAATTTCGCCGTCGGCCATTCGCTCGGCGATCTCGTTGACCTGGTCACCGGTACGCCGCTTTTCCTCCCGCACGACGAAGATGCTCTTCTGTAGCCGAGCGAGCAGGCCGAAGACCGGCCACGTCTTCACCTCGTTCTTGGCGATGAAGACGACGTCGGCAACAGCACCGAGTACGAGTATATCCTTCCAGGAGGCGTGGTTCGCAGCGATCAGCAAGGGCCTGCGGTTGTCGAGGCGACCGTGGACGTGAATGCGGATGCCGAGCATCCGACAGGCGATGCGATGCCAAAGACGTGGAAGCCGGCGACGCAGCCGCCAGTCGAAAGCGAGGCCTGCCAGTTGGACCGGCGCCAGCAGGAGAGTCGAGGCCGCGATCACGAAGAGGAGGAACCCGATCCGTAACGAGGTGATCAAAACCGCTTCTCCGGAAGCCGGGTCATGGCGTCAGCCGTCGTCCTTCTTGAGGGGGACGCCATAGAGCTCGAGGCGATGATCGACGAGACGGAAACCGTATTCGCGGGCGATCCGTTCCTGGAGCGCTTCGATCTCGGGAGAATGAAACTCGATCACCTTGCCGGTTTTCAGGTCGATCAGGTGGTCGTGATGTTCTTCCGGAACCGTCTCGTAGCGGGAGCGGCCATCGCGGAAATCATGCCGCGCGATGATGCCCGCGTCTTCGAACAGCTTGACGGTACGATAGACCGTCGAGATCGATATGCGAGAGTCCACCGCGGACGAACGCCGGTAAAGCTCCTCGACGTCCGGATGATCGTCAGACTCCTCGAGAATCCGGGCGATGACGCGCCGCTGTTCGGTCATGCGCATGCCGCGCTCGACACAGAGATCTTGAAGCGATTTGACGGGTTCGCTCATGGCAGCATGCAAGTCCGGCGTTCAAAGGTAAAGCAAGGCAACTATCGGAGATCACGCCGCATGACAAGCGCGGAGGACCGGCGACCTTGCTCATCGGTGTAATAGGCCGGCCGTTCGCCAGCCTTCTGAAAGCCAAGCTTGTTGTAGAGCCCGAGTGCGGCGGCGTTGCCGTCGTCCACCTCCAGGAACATCGCCTCGCCTCCGCGGGCACCGGCCTCGCGGATCGCCGCCTGCATCAGGCGCCAGCCAAGGCCGTTGCGACCAAGCTTCTCGTTGACGGCGATCGTCAGGATTTCCGCCTCCCCCGCAGTCTCGCGCGCCAGAACGAAACCGGCGAGCGGAGGCTTGAAGATAAGCGTATTCGTCTGCCACGTCACGAAGCCGAACGTGTGCGGCTGCAGAAGCAGGCTCAGGAACTCTCCATCCCCCCAGGGGCGTGCAAAACGCTGGCCATGGAGAACCGAAACGGCGGCACAATGCTCGCGCGTCATCTCGATGATTTCGAATTCGGGCTTGCGGGTGAAATAGGCTTCGCGCATTACGTCGTCACACTCGTGCAATTGCAAATCCGGCCTGAGGCTTGGCATCCGGCCCACGGAGATAAAGCGGCTTCGGCTTTCCCGCCGGATCGCTCGCCGCCCCCAGTCTGGCAATGATCGCGATCGGGAAGTGGTCCGGAGGCGTCTCGACGGCTTCGCCCGCAAGCAGCGAAGCAGCAGAGCCCGTCACATGGGCGCCGAGCCTCCGGACGAGATCTTGCACGTCTCCGATGCTCCCGAGCATCGGCTCGGTCACCGCGTTGCCGTTGGCGAAGGCCTGAGCATAGACTTCGCCACGCTTGGCATCGACCGCCGCGACAACGGGGGAGCTGTCCGTCTCCACGGCCGCAAGCACCGCAAGCGTCGACACGCCCACGACGGGGATTCCGAGCGCAAGCGCCAGTCCCCGCGCGGCGGCGACACCAACTCTGATACCGGTAAAGGACCCGGGGCCGACAGTGACGGCAAGACGCTCGACCGCCTCCAGGGGAAGGCCGGCCGCAGCAAGCGCCGCGTCGATCTTTTCCATGAGTTTTTCGGCGTGCCCACGACCGATCGTTTCAGTCGCCGCACCGAGCACGGCCGCCTTGTCGCTATCGTAGACGGCAGCCGAGCAGTCCACGCCCGCCGTGTCGATTGCAAGAACGATCATGCATCACCCCCAAGACCGCGCGGTGTCAGACCGCCTCGACTTCCTGAACTTCGGGGATGAAGTGCCTCAGAAGATTCTGCACGCCATGCTTCAGCGTCGCGGTCGAGGACGGGCATCCCGAGCAGGCGCCCTTCATGTTCAGGTACACCTTGCCGTTCTTGAAGCCGCGGAAGGTGATGTCGCCTCCGTCCTGGGCAACGGCCGGACGAACCCGCGTCTCCAGGAGTTCCTTGATCGTCGCGACAATGGTCTCGTCGGCGGCGTCGAAGAACTCTTCGCCGTCCGCATCGTTGGCAGACGCAGCGGACGCCGCCATCACCTTTGCACCGCTCATGAAGTGCTCCATGATCGTGCCGAGGATCGCCGGCTTGAGATGCTGCCATTCCGGACCGTCCTTGGTGACGGTGATGAAATCGTAACCGAAAAAGACGCCGGTCACGCCCGGGATATCGAAGAGACGGACGGCGAGCGGCGAGGCGCTCGCGCCCTCGGCATCCCGAAATTCGGCCGTTCCCGTTTCCATGACGACCTTGCCCGGAAGGAACTTCAGGGTCGCCGGGTTCGGCGTGGCTTCGGTCTGGATGAACATTGCTTCCTCCTAACGGCCGCAGGCCGCCATCGAGTTTTAGAATTCTTCAAAAGGAAATAGGGCCAATCGGCTTCCGCTTCAAGCACGAATGGCATCGCCGCAACTTATCCCTGGTTCAGCAGAGGGCGTCGATTTCCTCGTTGGTCAGGGAATCCGGGAGCACGGTCACCGGAATCGGAAAGGCCGCGCCGCGCCCGGCGATCATGGAAACCAGTGGCCCCGGCCCTTCCTTTGTCGAACCGGCGGCCAGAACGAGAATCGCGATGTCCCGGTCCTCCTCGATCACCGCATTGATCTGAGCAGCAGGACCTCCCTCGCGGATGACGATCTCCGGCTCCGTCCCGATGGTCTCCCGGACCGTCTGAGCGGCCTTGGCCATCGTCGCCTCGGCCTCCTCGCGCGCCTCCGCACGCATGATTTCCTCGACGCCGAGCCACTGCTGGAAGTCGCCCTCGGGAATGATGTAGAGCAGGACGAGACCGCCGTTCGAGTTCTTCGCGCGCCGTCCGGCATAGTGGAGTGCCCGGTAGCATTCCGGCGTATTGTCGATGACCGCCAGAAACTTTCGCCGGTGTCCCTCAAGGCGTGACAGGCGCGTCGAAACCATGTGCATCCCCCGCCGCCGGACTGCGTTGATCCGCCCACAGACAGGTTCCGGCCGCCCTGCCCGGCTCGTTCGCGACCTTACTGCACGAAGCCGATGATGTCGCGGACTTCCTTCATGGTCTTTTCGGCCCGGGCGCCGGCGCGAGCGCCACCGTCACGCAGGACGCTGTCGATGTAGCCGGGATCGCCCATGAGCCGGCGCATTTCCCCGTTGACGGGCGCGAGCACCTCGACGGCAAGATCGACGAGAGCCGGCTTGAAGACCGAGAACTGCTGTCCGCCGAAGTCCTTCAGGACGTCCGCCTTCGAGCGGTCGGAAAGTGCCGCGAAGATGCCGACGAGATTGTCGGCTTCGGGACGGCCCTTCAGCCCTTCGACCTCGCTCGGCAATGCGTCCGGATCGGTCTTGGCCTTGCGGATTTTCTTCGAGATGGTTTCGGCGTCATCCAGCAGATTGATGCGCGAGAGATCGGAGGGATCCGACTTCGACATCTTCTTGGTGCCGTCCTTGAGGCTCATGACGCGCGGCGCCGGCCCCTCGATCATCGGCTCCACCATCGGGAAATAGGCGTGAACCGGCTCGTCGCCCACGACGATGTCGGTCCCAAGGCCAGCCGCGCGGATCTTCGCCATGAAGTCCATGTTGAACTTCATGGCGATGTCGCGCGTCAGCTCGAGGTGTTGCTTCTGGTCGTCACCGACCGGGACATGGGTCGCGCGGTAGACGAGGATGTCGGCGGCCATCAGGCTCGGATAGGCGAGCAGACCGAGCGAGGCATTCTCGCGGTCCTTGCCTGCCTTATCCTTGAACTGCGTCATGCGGTTCATCCAGCCGATGCGCGCGACACAGTTGAAGATCCAGGCGAGTTCGGCGTGCTGGGGAACCTGCGACTGGTTGAAGACGATATGCTGCTTGGGATCGATACCGGCCGCGATGAAGGCCGCCGTGATCGAGCGGATCTGACCCGGCAGGTCGTCATGGACGAGCTGGGCCGTGATCGCATGCAGGTCGACGACGCAGTAGATGCAATCGTGGCTCTCCTGAAGCGCGACGAACTTGCGGATCGCGCCCAGGTAGTTGCCGAGATGAAGATTGCCGGTCGGCTGAACCCCGGAGAAAACCAGATGCTTGAATTCGCCCATAATCGTCCTCACAGGCTTGTGGAGGGCCCGGCCCCGCTATTGAAACTCGCTCGCGCTTATGCACGCGGCCCGAACGACAATCAAGGGGCGGGTTCGATCAGGTCCCAGCGATTTCCGTAGAGGTCCGCGAAGACGGCGACTGTCCCATAGACCTCGCGTCGAGGCTCTTCGAGGAACTGGACGCCATTTGCAAGAAAGGTCGCGTGGTCATGTGCGAAGTCGTCGGTCTCCAGGAAGAACGCGACCCGGCCGCCCGTCTGGTTTCCAATCGCCTGCATCTGTGCTTCGCCGTCTGCCCGGGCGAGCAGCAGGGCGGCACCGGCCGCTCCTTTCGGCGCGACGACGAGCCAGCGCTTGTCCCCCTCCAAACTGCTGTCGGCAAGGCACTCGAAGCCGAGGACATCGCAGTAGAAGGCTTTGGCGCGGTCGTAATCATCGACCACCAGTGCGACCGTAGCGAGGCGACGCCGGGGCGCTGAACGGGTCATTGCTCGCCATCCGAAGGCAGGCTTTCGGACGATTGGGCGGAACTCCGGGCGCCGCGCTGGAGATTGCGCCGTATCATGCCGAGATCGGCCCCGCCGATGGCGAAGGCAAGGCCGAAATAGACGACTATCGCAACGGCAATCAGCGCGCCGAGCGCCGCGACCTGCGTCAAAAGCTGTGTCTCTGGCTGCAGCCAGCCGCTCCAGCGGTCGGAGAGATAGACGAGCACGCCGGCCATGACCGCGGAGGCGACGACGAGCCGCGCCGCCCTTTTCGCGAGCGCCCAGTCCCACACGAGGTTTCCACGGCGAAGAAGCGTTGTAAACAGGAGGCAGGTATTGACCCAGCCCGCGGCGGCTTCGGCCGTCGCAATCCCGCGCTCGGCGATGAAGGGGAAAAGCGAGATGGCGAGCGCGGAGTTGATAACGACCGAAACCCCGGTGAACCGCATCGGTGTGCGCGTATCCTCCCGTGCATAGAAGCCCGGCTGCAGGGCTTTGATCAGGACGAAGCCCGGAAGCCCGAGGCCGTAGATCGCGAGGATCGAGGCGACGACCGCCGTGTTCTGTTCGGTGAAGGCGCCGCGCTCGTAGAGCACGCGGATGATTTCGTCGGAGAGAACCCAGAGCGCGGCCGCCGCAGGAAGGGTGAGGAACAGCACGAATTCGATCGACCGGTTCTGGATATAGGTCGCCTCCTTCATATAGCCGGCCTTCAGTGCCCTGGCGAGTTCCGGAAGCAGGACGACCCCGACCGCCACGCCGACGACGCCGAGTGGAAGCTGATAGATGCGGTCGGCATACTGGAGGGCGGCGATAGCGCCTTCCTTCCCGGAGGCGATCGCCTGGCCGATGATCTGGTTGATCTGGGTGATACCACCCGTCACCGCCGCCGGGATGGCGAGCACCAGAAGCCGCTTCACGTTGGGCGTGAAGCGCGGAAACCTCAACCCGATGGAAATTCCGGCATGGCGCACGCCGCCATAGACGACGGCCAACTGCAAGACACCGGCGGCGAGCACCGACCAGGAGAGATACCACGCCGTCAGGGCAGGCTCCGCGCCGGTGTAAAGCGCGTAGAACAACGCGCCAATCATGACGACGTTGAGAAAGATCGGGGCGACGGCCGCCGCGAAGAAGTGGTGCAGCGAGTTCAGCATGCCGCTCATCATCGCCGTCAGCGACATCGACATGAGATAGGGAAACATCACCGCAGCAAGCCTGACGGTAATAGACAGCTTCTCCGGATCGTCGGCGAAACCCGGCGCGATGATCCACGAGACGAGGAGCGGCATGGCGAGTTCCATACCGATCGTCAGGATCATCAGGACGGTGAACAGAACCCCGAAGACCTCCTCGGAGAAACGCTTGGCGCCATCCACCCCGTTCGCCTCGATCTCCTTGGCAAAGAGCGGCACGAAGGCGGCATTGAAGGCCCCTTCTGCAAAAAGCCGGCGAAAAAGGTTCGGGAAGCGGAACGCCGCGTAGAAGACGTCGGCCATCGGTCCCGTGCCGAGAGCCGCGGCCATCAGTGTCTCGCGTGCGAAGCCAAAGAGGCGGCTGCCCAGTGTCGCGCCGCCGACGGTGGCAAACTTCTTGACGAGCCCCATGCTCAGGCCTTGACCTTCTTCTGCGCGACCGGACTCTTCTGCAGCTGTGGCGCGATGATGCCGGACGGCATATTGTCGCGGAATTCATCGGCCTGGCCCGCCATCACCGTCTTCAGGCGCGCGATGACACTCGCCTGGCGGTTCTCGTTGGTGACCTTCTGTCCTATGAGGTCAGTGACGTAGAAGGTATCGATCACCTTTTCCCCGAAGGTGGTGATGCGGGCGGACTGTATGTCGAGCGACAGGTCGGAGAACACCGCCGTCACCTCGGCGAGCAAACCGATGCGGTCGAGGCACTCGACCTCGATGACGGTGAACTTGTTCGACAGTGTGTTCGAGATCGTCACGTGTGGCTGCACGGGGAAGGTCTTGTTCCCTTTCTTGCCCTTGCTACGGGTGGCGATCACTTCCGGCAGCCGCTTGCGGCCGGAGAGAACGTCCTCGATCATCTTGCTGATCGTCGCACCTCTCCGCATTTCGTCCTCGTCGATCGGGAACTCACGGTTGACCAGAATGGTGTCCAAAGCGCGACCGTCTGAGGTCGTATAGATCTGGGCATCGGCGATGTTCGCGCCCGCCGCGGCACACGCTCCTGCAATAACCGACAGGAGGCGCGGGTGGTCGGGAGCGAGCACCGTGATCTCGGTGATCGCATGGAAGGAATGGGTCCGGACCATGGTCGCAAGCCCCTTGCCTGTGCTATCCGCCTCACGAATGAAGTGGGCGTGCCGCACCTGATCCTCCAGTGGCACGGTGAGCAGATACGGCTCGTAGTGCAACTTTGTGTACATCGCGCGATCTTTGTCGCTCCAGTCGCCGAGCGCCTTGCTGAGCTGCTCGGCGGCATACTTGGCGCGATCCTTGCGCGACACTTCCGAAAACCCGCCGGACAGCAGCAATTCGGTCTCGTAGTAAAGTGTTCGCAGCAACTGGCCCTTCCAGCCGTTCCACACACCTGGACCAACCGCACGAATATCGCAAACCGTCAGGATCAGGAGCATTTTGAGCCGGTCGAGTGACTGCACCTTCTCGGCGAAATCGCTGATCGTCTTGCGGTCATGCATGTCACGGGTCTGCGCAACCATCGACATGGTGAGGTGTTCATCGATGAGCCAGGCAACGAGTTCCGTCTGCTTCGGGCTGAGGCCGAGGCGCGGGCAGAGCTTGCGCGCGACCCGTGCACCGGCGACGGAATGATCCTCTTGTCGCCCCTTGGCAATGTCGTGAAGGAGAACCGCGACGTAAAGCGAGTCCCGATCCTCAACACCGGGCATGAGGGTCGCGGCGAGCGGATGGATATCCTCGGCCTTCCCCTGGTCGATCTCCGACAGAACCTCTATGGTACGGATCAGGTGCTCATCGACCGTGTAATGATGATACATGTTGAACTGCATCATCGAGACAATCTTGCCGAATTCCGGAATGAAGCGGCCGAGAACGCCGGACTCGTTCATCCGGCGCAGGATCTGCCCCGGCTGACGCCGCGAGGTGAGCATTGACAGGAAAAGCCGGTTTGCCTCCTCGTTTTCCCGGAAGTCGTTGTCGATCAGCGACAGCGAGCGGGTGACGATCTTCAACGCATCAGGATGGAACTCGAGCCCGTTGATATCCGCCACGTGAAAGAAGCGCATGATCGAGATCGGGTCACGTTTGAAGACGTCCTTGTCGGCGAGCGCGATGCGCCCCCTGTCCTCGATGAACTCGATGGTACCGGGAATCTTGCGGGGACGGTTGGCGAAGCGGCCGAGCATCGCCGTCAATACGGGCGCGGCCTTCGCCTGCTGTTCCTCGAGCGTCGCGCAGAAGATGCGGGTCAGGTCGCCGACATCCTTGGCGACGAGGAAGTAGTGCTTCATGAAGCGCTCGACGGCCGAAAGGCCTGGCCGCGGCTGGTAACCGAGGCTGCGGGCGATCTCCGGCTGCAGGTCGAAGGAGAGGCGCTCCTCCGGCTTGCCGGTCAGGAAGTGCATGTGACAGCGCACCGCCCAGAGAAAGTCGTCGGCCTTCTGGAAAAGCCGCAATTCCTGCTTCGAAAGAACGCCGAGCTTGACGAGTTCACCGGCGTCGCGAACATGGTATTTGTACTTGGCGATCCAGAAGAGCGTCTGCAGGTCGCGCAGACCTCCCTTGCCTTCCTTGACGTTCGGCTCGACGAGATAACGGCTGTCGCCTGATTTGCGGTGTCGCTCATCGCGTTCGGCGAGCTTGGCAGCGATGAATTCCGGAGCCGTGTCGCGGGTCACGTCGTGATCGAAACGCTGGTGCAGTTCCCCTACCAGCTCTTCCCGGCCGCAGACGAAGCGTGTCTCGAGGATCGCGGTGCGGATCGTCATGTCCGTTTTCGACAGGCGGATGCATTCCTCGATCGTGCGGGTCGCATGTCCGACCTTGAAGCCCATGTCCCACAGGAGATAGAGCACGAACTCGACGGCGCTGTGCATGTCGGGGGTGAACTTCGCCGGTAGCACGAAGAGCAGGTCGATATCCGATCCCGGCGCCAGGGTGCCGCGACCGTACCCGCCGACGGCCGAGACCGCGATCTTTGCCGCGTCGCGGTAGATCTGGGTTGCGGCACAGTCGAAGATGATGGCGATGATCCGGTCCTGCAGCCAGGAGAGCCGCTGCGCGCAGCGGAGACCGCTACCATCGGCAAAGAGCTGCGCCTTCACCTTCTCGCGCCCTTGAGTGCTTGCGGCGCGCAGGATCGGCAGAAGGGCCGAACGCGTCTCCAGCAGCTTGCCGCCATTGGCGCGAACTGCATTTCCGCATTCTTCCGCGAGAGCGGCGATATCGAGGATTTCGCTGAGATCGAGATCGGACATGGTCATGGCAGTGCGTCAGGCTTTCCCCGGCAGGTCCGCCGCAAGGCTTTCCGGCAATAGATGGCGAGCTGGGTGCAACAGCGCTATAGCGCTTTTCCGGCACCCTTCACAGGCAATTCTAACGATCAAGACTTGCCAAGTTGTTTCCTGAGTTCGTAGAGCGCCTCAAGAGCTGCGCGCGGCGTCATGTCGTCAAGATCCAGCGCACGGAGCGCCTCCTCAACTTTCGAGGCGCCCACCTTTGCTGCCGTCTCACGTCGTACCGCCACCTGGAAAAGCGGCAGATCGTCGATCAACTGGCTCGCCGGATTCTTGCGATCGGCATCCTCAAGGCGTGTGAGAACGTCGCGGGCGCGCGCCACCACCGAGGCTGGCAGTCCCGCCAGCCGTGCGACCTGAATGCCGTAGGAGCGATCGGCGGCTCCGGGACCTACCTCATGCAGGAAGATCACGTCTCCGTCCCATTCCTTGACGCGCATGGTGACGTTGGAGAGCCTGTCGAGCTTTTCCGAGAGCGCCGTCAGTTCGTGGAAGTGGGTGGCGAACAGCGCCCGGCAACGGTTGACCTCATGCAGATGCTCAACCGCCGCCCAGGCGATCGAAAGACCGTCGAAGGTCGCCGTGCCGCGACCGATCTCATCAAGAATGACAAGCGAGCGGTCGCCGGCCTGGTTGAGGATCGCCGCCGTCTCGACCATTTCGACCATGAATGTCGAGCGCCCGCGAGCAAGGTCATCCGAGGCTCCGACGCGAGAGAAGAGGCGGTCGACGACGCCGATGTGGGCCGAACCCGCAGGCACGAACGAACCCATTTGCGCCATGATGGCGATCAGCGCGTTCTGGCGCAGGAACGTCGACTTGCCGCCCATGTTGGGGCCGGTGAGCAGCCAGATTGCGCCGTTGCTTCCACTGCCGCTCGGAGATAGATCGCAGTTGTTGGCGATGAACGGGCTGAGCGCCTGCCGTCTCAATACCTGCTCGACGACCGGATGGCGGCCTGCGGTGATCGCGAACATCCGACTGTCGTCGACGATCGGGCGGCAGTAGCCCTGCTCTTCGGCGAGTGCTGCAAGCCCCGCCGCCACGTCGAGCACTGCAAGCGCTCGCGCCGCAGCCTTGATCGGTTCGGCGGCGGCAACAACCTCCGCAGTCATGCGATCGAAGACCTGCAGTTCGATTTCCAGGGCCTGACCGGCGGCATTGGCGATCCGGCTTTCGAGGTCGGCGAGTTCGGTCGTGGTGAACCGCATGGCGCTCGCCATCGTCTGTCGATGAATGAAGCGCGCCCGTGCCGCGTCGCTGTCGGTCATCGCGCCGGCATTGCCGGCGGAGACCTCGATGAAGTAGCCAAGCACATTGTTGTGCTTGATCTTCAGCGACCTGATCCCGGTTTCCTCGGCATATTGCAGCTGCAATCCGGCGATCACCCGGCGCGACTGGTCGCGCAGGGCCCGTACCTCGTCGAGTTCGGTGACCGCCCCCTCGCGCAGGAAACCGCCATCGCGCTTCAACAGCGTCAGGTCGTCGGCGAGCATTGCCGCAAGCAAGTCTTCGAGAGAAGCCGGCAGAAGAATGAGATCCTCATAGGCTCCTTCGATCTCCGCCGGCAGGTCCTGTTTCGAAAGGAGTCCTGCGACGTCACGAGCAACCGCAAGCCCATGACGGATCGCGCCCAGATCACGCGGACCACCGCGCTCGAGCGCCAGGCGGGAGAGTGCGCGAGGCATGTCCGGCACGCGCTTCAGAGCATCGCGCAGGCGGTCAGCGAGAGTCGCCTCCGCGAGCAGGAATGCGATGGAATCCTGCCGCTCGGCGATCTCCTGCGGATCGGTGAGGGGCGACATCAACCGCTCGGCGAGCAGACGAGCGCCACCACCGGTGACGGTCCGGTCGATCGCCTTCAGCAGCGAACCATTGCGATCACCGGAGAGCGTTTTCACGAGTTCCAGGTTGGCGCGCGTCGCAGGATCGATGAAGAGCGTCGACGCGGCACTCTGGCGCTCCGGCAATCCGAGCGGCGGCCGCTCCGCTATCTGCGTCTTCTCGACATAGGCGACGGCTGCGGACGCCGCCGCCAACTCGGCACGCGTGAAGGAGCCGAAGCCGTCGAGCGTGCCGACGCCGAAGAAGCGCGCCAGCCGGTTTTCGGCCGTCGCACTGTCGAAGAGCACCGCCGGCTGCGGCACGGCCACCCGGCCGAGCACGTCGAAAACAGGTTTCAGCTCGGGATCGAAAAAGATGCCGTCGGGGACGATCAGTTCGCGCGGCTCGATCCGGAGGATGTCGGCGAGCAATCGCCCCTCCTCCGTCTCGGCAAGCCGGAAGACGCCGGTCGATATATCGATCCAGGCCAGAGCCATTTGCGGCGAGGCGCCGCCGCGTATGCGCGAAAGCGCCATCAGGTAGTTCGACTCGGACGGCGAGAGCAGCTTCTCTTCAGTCAGCGTGCCCGGCGTGACGAGCCGGACGACGTCGCGGCGGACGACCGACTTCGATCCCCGCTTCTTCGCTTCAGCCGGATCCTCGACCTGTTCACAGACGGCGACCCGGAAGCCGAGAGAGATCAGTTTCTGCAGATAGTCGTCAGCGGCATGCACCGGCACGCCGCACATAGGGATTTCCTGCCCCATGTGCTGGCCGCGCTTCGTCAGGGTGATTCCGAGTGCCCGCGAGGCATCTACCGCATCTTCGAAGAAGAGTTCGTAGAAGTCGCCCATGCGGTAGAAAAGCAGCGAATCCGGGTTGTTGGCCTTGATCTCGATATACTGTTCCATCATCGGCGTCGCCGATGCACGGCTCTCCTCCGAGACAAGCTCGGCAGCATTCAGGACCTCGGTCGAGGGGGCTCTGTTGATTGTCACGGGCAAACGGTTTTCTTCGAAAAAGAGACGTGCAACAGTAACGGCCTCTGCTCTGCAAAGACAATAACAAAGGTCGGCCGGGACAACGGCCGCCCACAGCTAGGTTCGAGGGAACATGCCCGCATCAGACAAGGCCGACCGCATCAGGACATCCGTCACGGAACAGGAAGCGCTCGATTTCCATGCCCAGGGCCGACCGGGCAAGCTCGAAATCGCGCCGACCAAGCCGATGGCGACGCAGCGCGATCTTTCCCTTGCCTATTCGCCCGGTGTCGCCGTTCCGGTCAAGGCAATTGCCGCCGACCCTGCGACTGCCTACGACTATACGACCCGCGGCAATATGGTGGCCGTCATCACCAACGGCACGGCGATCCTCGGCCTCGGCAATCTCGGAGCGCTTGCTTCCAAGCCGGTCATGGAAGGCAAATCCGTCCTCTTCAAGCGATTCGCCGACGTCGATTCCATCGACCTCGAAGTCGACACCGAAAACGTCGACGAATTCATCAACTGCGTGCGCTATCTCGGGCCATCCTTCGGCGGCATCAACCTCGAGGACATCAAGGCGCCGGACTGCTTCATCATCGAGCAGCGCCTGCGCGAGCTCATGGACATCCCAGTCTTTCACGACGACCAGCACGGCACGGCGATCATCGCTGCCGCCGGACTGATCAATGCGCTCGAACTCACCGGGCGCGATTTCAAGAACACGCGGCTCGTCTGCAACGGGGCCGGCGCGGCGGCGATCGCCTGTATCGAGCTCATCAAGGCCATGGGCTTCAATCCGGAAAACATCACCCTCTGCGACACAAAGGGCGTGATCTACCAGGGCCGGACGGAAGGCATGAACCAGTGGAAATCGGCCCATGCGGTGAAGACCGACCGCCGCACGCTCGCCGAAGCGATGGAAGGCGCCGACGTCGTGCTGGGGCTCTCCCAGAAGGGTGCGTTTACCGCCGACATGATCCGCTCGATGGCCGACAATCCGATCATCTTCGCGATGGCCAACCCGGATCCGGAAATCACTCCGGAAGAAGTCGCCGATATCCGCAATGACGCGATCATGGCGACAGGACGTTCGGATTACCCGAACCAGGTCAACAACGTGCTCGGCTTTCCCTACATTTTCCGAGGCGCGCTCGACGTCCGTGCTTCCTCGATCAACGACGCCATGAAGATCGCCGCCGTCCGATCGCTTGCCGAGCTGGCACGGGAGGATGTCCCCGACGACGTGGCGGCCGCCTATCAGGGGACGCGGCCGCGCTTCGGCGCCGAGTACATCATTCCGGTGCCGTTCGATCCGCGACTGATCTCGGCCATACCGGTCGCCGTCGCCAAAGCTGCGATGGAGACCGGCGTCGCGCGCAAGCCGATCACCGATCTCGACGCCTATGCGCGAGAGCTCTCGGCGCGGCGCGACCCGATCGCCGCGACGACGCAGCACCTCTACGAGCGGGTGCGCAACCATCCGAAGCGCGTCGTTTTCGCCGAAGGCGAGGAAGAACAGGTGATGCGTGCCGCAATCGCCTTCGCCAACCAGGGGCTCGGCACGGCGATCCTCGTCGGTCGCGATGACCCCCTCAAGGCCACCGCCGCGCGCGCGGGAATTGACCTCGATCGTCCGGGCATCGAAGTCGTCAATGCGCGGCTTTCGACCCGTGTCGAGGCTTACACCGAATATCTCTACTCGCGGCTGCAGCGCAAAGGCTACCTCCTGCGCGACTGCCAGCGCCTTATCAACACGGACCGCAATCATTTCTCCGCCTGCATGGTAGCGCTCGGCGACGCCGATGCCATGGTAACGGGCACCACCCGCAATTATTCAACGGCGCTCGAGGATGTACGCCGCTGTATCGACCCGCAGCCAGGCCATCGCGTGATCGGCGTGTCGCTCGCACTGACCCGCGGACGGACGGTTCTGGTCGCCGATACCGCCGTACACGACATGCCGACGGCCGAGGAGCTCGCCGACATTGCCGAGGAGGCCGCCGGCTTCGCCCGCAGCTTCGGCTACGAGCCCCGGGTGGCGCTGCTTGCCTATTCCACCTTCGGACATCCGACCGGCGAACGTTCCGAACGGCTGCGAGAGGCGGTGAAGATCCTGGACACACGCCGGGTCGACTTCGAGTATGACGGCGAGATGGGGGCAGATGTGGCGCTCAATGCCCACCGGATGGAACAGTATCCCTTCTGCCGGCTCTCCGGCACGGCGAATGTGCTGGTGATGCCGGCCATCCACTCCGCATCGATCTCGACGAAGATGCTGCAGGAACTCGGCGGCTCTACCGTGATGGGTCCGATCCTGGTCGGCCTCGGGAAATCGGTGCAGATCGCTTCGATGGGCGCCAAGGACACCGACATCGTCAACATGGCGGCGATCGCGGCCTACAACGCCGGTGCCTGACCCGGTGCGACCGGCATGCGCGACCGGATCGACCGTTCAAAAGTCGATTCGAGCGCTTGCATGTCGGCCGCCAGCTCCTCCCGAAGCCAGGTCTTGAAGGCTTCGACAGCCGGGTTGCGCCGCGAAGTTTGGGCGGTCACGAAATAGTGGCCGTCGCCGGTCGGCGCCCACGGCCCGAAGGGGATCACGAGCTGACCCGTCTGCACGGCGTGGGAGGCAAGCGTCTGCCAGGCGAGCATCACTCCCTGTCCGGCGATCGTCGCGTCCAGACAGAGCGATGCCTCGTTGAAGACGTGCCGCGTGGCGAGCGTACGGCCACTGAGGCCGGCCGGCTCCAACCATACATCCCAGCCGAACAATGCGTGCCCGTCGATGACGGCCGGTAATTTCAAGATGTCGGCGGGCTCCTCGAGGTCACGGGCGAGTGCCGGCGAGCACACCGGGAAGACGCGTTGCGCCAGAATGAGCTCGGAGCGCACGCCCGGCCAGCGACCCTTGCCAACCCGGATGCAGAGGTCAATGTCGGACGTCGAAGGATCGACGAGCCGGGTCGTTGCGTCCATCCGCAGATTTATTTCCGGATGACGCGCAGAGAACCCGCCGAGGCGGTGCACAAGCCAGCGCGCAGCAAAGACGGGAGCGACCGAGATCGTCAGCAGCTTGTCGTCGTGCCTTCGCGCTGCCGCGACGGCGCCCGACAGCACGCTGAAGGCTTCGGTGAGCCGCGGCAGGATGTCGGCCGCGGCCTTGGTCGGGACGAGGCCCTTCGGCGTGCGCTCGAAGAGCTGTCGTCCGAGTTGCCTTTCGGCCTTGATGACCTGCTGGCTGACCGCGCCGATGGAGACACCCAGCTCGTCGGCCGCGCCTTGCAGGGAGCCGAGGCGTCCCACCGCTTCAAGCGCCCTCAAGCCGTTCAGATGGACGAGATTCAAATTTCGCATATAGTTTTTCTATATCATTGAGCGCCAAATCTCAATTGAAGACTCTCTCGATGAGGAGCAGAGTCTTTGCACAAACAGACCAGAATTCCAGCGTCGACCGCCTTACATGGCGATATCGAACCACAAGGCAGTGAATTCCGGAGACGATCCATGTTCAAGTTTTTCTGGAGAAGGAGCGCGTTGTCGCGCTCCGACGAGAACCCTTATCCGCGGGACCCGCTAAGCCATCCCGCAATAGCGTCGATGAGCCCGCGGCAACTAGCGGACCTGCCTTTCGACCCGTACGCCTTCGGCAATGCCGAACCGACATTGGGCCCCCCCGTGCCAGAAGGTTTGGACACTCCTCGAGGCATCAGCTCGCAAAACGACCCGCGTCGCTTCCGTAATAGTTGAGATAGCGGTCAGAGATCCGCGAGACCGGCAAGACGATCAGTACGTCGGTCGTGTTGAAGGCGTGGTCGACGACGGCGCCAGCGCCGAACATCGCGCCCAGCCGCAGGTAACCCTTGATCAGCGGCGGCATCGAAGAGACCGCCTTGCGGGCATTGATCGCCTCAGCGGGCATAAGGTCCATCTGACGATAGAGTTCCGGCCGCGCTTCGACCGCCCATTCCCCGCCGGCGACCGCATTGTTGTGCAGGAAGGAGAGCGCCAGCGCATGCTCTTCCGGGAAGACGCCCGGGAAGGAGGCGCAGCCAATCATGGCATCCCCGCGATGGCGCAAGGCATAGGCCCAGGCCCCCTGCCAAAGCAGTTCCATGGTGCGCTTGTTGCGATACTCCGGCAGCACGCAGGAACGGCCGAGTTCGATGAAGCGCTTGCCGGGATGATTGGCAATCAGCCGGTCAATCGAAAACTCTGACGCCGAATAGAAGCCGCCATGGGCTTCGGCAACCTCCTGTCGCAGCAGCCGGTAGGTGCCGACGATCTGTTCTTCCGGGTCACCTTCGATCGAGCGATCGACCACGACCAGATGATCGCAAAGGGCATCCCAGCCATCGATGTCGCGCTTGCGCCGGGCTCCTTCCGGAGCGACCTGCGCACGCATCTCCTCGACAAAGACCTTGTAGCGGATGGATTGCGCCGCATCGATCTCGGCGTCGCTGCGCGTGAGGCGCGTTTCGAGCGTCCCGATCCTGCCGAGCAGATCATTCGGTGCCGCAGCGGCGACGTTGACCGCATTCGCGCCGTCGGCCGCGTTCGTGACGTCGAGGAGTTCAGTGTTCATGGCGAGTCGTCCGGAACCGCTTCGTTTCAGGGTCATAAACCACGACTATACGACAGGAAGGTGACACGGGTCTGTCACGGGCGCCACGCTAGCATCTTTGGCCGGCTGTCGCAATTCAGCAAAATCGGCGTCGTACCTGATCGATGAGACGTCTATCCCTTCCGCGCCCGCGTTACCATGAATTCGTCAAGGATGATGAAGGCCGCGCCGACGGTGATCAGACTGTCGGCCAGATTGAAGACGGCAAACGACCACGTCTGGGTATAGAACAGAACGTAGTCGATCACGTGCCCGTAGACGAAACGGTCGATGATGTTGCCGATCGCCCCGGCAATGATCATGACAAAACCCAGATGGGCGAAGTGGTGGGCGGGACTCGTGCGCCTCCAGAGCCAGAACACGAATGCGACGATCGCGATCCGCAGTCCGACGATGAACCAGCCGTGAGCGTCGGACAGCATGGAGAAGGCGACGCCGAGATTGTGGGTTCGGTAAAGCGCCAACATCGGCACGACCGGCACCGGCTGCTGCAAGGGCAGCGATATCTCCACCAGATACTTGATCGCCTGGTCGAGCACGAGGGCGAACACGATGAAACAGATCGCCGGGAGCGGACGCGCAAAGATCGCCGGATGCTTCGTCATCTCGCCTCGCCAAGCGTCAGAAGATGGCGGCGTGCCTCGAACAACATTACACCGGTCGCGACGGCAAGATTGAGCGAATCGGCTCGACCTGCCTGGGGAATGCGCGCCAGCGCATCGGCTTCGCGAGCCAGTTCGTCCGGAAGCCCGGATTGCTCGTTGCCCATCAGAACGACGACCGGTTTGCGCTTGTAGTCGATCGTGCGGTAGTCGACTGCGCCGGCAAGATGGGTCGCGACAATCTGCCCTCCGCACTTGGCCTTCCAGCGGACGAACTCCTCGACCGAAGTCTTGACCAGCGGCATCGCAAACAGCGAGCCCATGGTGGCCCGCACGGTTTCCAGCGAGAAGGGATCGGTGCAGTCACCGATCAGGATGACACCGGAAGCACCGGCCGCATCGGCCGTGCGGATGATGGTTCCGAGATTGCCGGGATCGCGCACGCGGTCGAGCGCGACCCAGGTCTCGTCCCTGCCGAGCTGCACGTCCTTCAGCGCCCTGAACCGCTGCTCGAAGACGCCCGCGACCATCTGCGGGTTGTCGCGGCGCGTGATCGCCGACATCACCTTCTCGCTGACCTCCAGCACCAACCCGCCGGCTGCTACGGTGCGCGCGGCAACCTTCTCGACCAGCGGCTTGCCTCGACCGGCCTTGGAATAGACGAGGATCTTGATGGTCCAGCCGAGATCGAGCGCGTCGATGACAAGCTTCAGACCCTCGGCCATGAAGCTCTTCGTCTCGTCGCGTGCCTTCTTAAGGGAAAGTGCCTTGATATCCTTGACGATCGGGTTCGAAAGGCTCGTCACTTCCTTGACCTGGCCGACGCGGCGCGGGCCCTGTTCGCGAAGGTCGTCGTTCATTTCGGCACCCATCGGCTGAAAAGGGAGGTTGAAAGCGCCCGGCCGGGCGTCTTGCCGTCGAGTCCGGCCTCACGGATCACCAGTTCGCCGGATTCCACCAGTCCGCCCCTGCCGCGCATCGTCTCGCGCATGAGCTCGTGGATCGAATAGAAGCTTGCGCGGATCGAGTAGGCGGTCAGTACCAGTCCGAGCGCCTTCGGAGCCAGGATTTCCCGGCAAATGTCGAGCATGGCCGGCAGATGATCGAAGAGCTGCCAGACCTCGCCGTTGGGGCCTCGGCCGAATTTCGGCGGATCAGTGAGGATGATGTCGTAGCGGCTGCCGCGGCGCTCTTCGCGCTGGATGAACTTCATCGCGTCATCGCAAATCCAGCGAATCGGCGCCTTTTCCAGACGGCTCAACGCCTGGTTCTCGCGCGCCCAGCCGATCGCCTTCTTCGAGGCGTCGACGTGGGTGACCTCCGCCCCGGCCGCGGCCGCGACAAGCGATGCGACGCCGGTGTAGCCGAAAAGATTCAGGACCTTCAGCGGCCGCCCATGACCTTCGATCTGCTCCTTCATCCATCTCCAGTGCGCGATCTGTTCAGGGAAGACCCCGACGTGGCGGAAGGCGGTGAAGCGGCCGAGAAAATCAACGCCGAGGAGCGAGAGTGGCCAGGTCTCCCCGAGGGCTTCACGCGTAAAACGCCAGCGCCCCATGCCATCCTCGTCGGTGTCGCCCGTGAAGATCGCATCCGCCTTGTCCCAGACGTGGGCCGGCAACGCCTTTGGCCACAGCGCCTGTGCCTCTGGTCTGATGATACGATAGGGACCGTATTGCTCCAGCTTCGCGCCGTCGCCGCTGTCGATCAGATGGAAGTCCCCGGCCCCCATACTCTCGAGGATGAGCGGAACGTGCTCGGCCGGGCGCTCACCGGCCCGGATCTGCAGCACGCGGGCAGGCTCGTCTGCCTGCGTCGGTGAATTCTCGGACACGACTTTCGCGGCTGGTCGACGGACGACGTCGCGGCTCTTGCCGGAGCCGGCCCTCGTGACTGCCACGGCGGGAGGTTTCCCGCCTCTCGGTCCCTTGCCGCCCGGTCCCGCCGGCTTGCCGCGGGCCGGCCGGCGCTCTTTGTTCTTCACGCCTTGGTCCTGTCTTTTCGATCGTCCAGTGATCGCGAGCCCATAGCATCACAGCGACGCACGCGAAAGCGCTTTCGGTCCGTGAGGGTTTTTCGACGGCGCAAACTTATTTGGACTGCAACTGCGGCAGATCACGACCCGCGATCTGCTCCGCTCGCGCTTTGTGTTTTTCGGCCTCCACCTGCCATTGCTGGGCGGAGCGCGATTCCGTGCGGGCGCGCTTGCGATACTTGCGTTGCGAAAACCATACGACCGCGCCGCCGATCACAATTCCGAGCATGACGGCCAGGAACAGGAAGACGAAGAAAGGCGCGGAGAGCGAGAGGACAGCGTCCTCCGGACGAAAGGGATTAAGCGCGAGTGTCACGCTCTGGCGATTGGCGACGGACAACACCACGAGAACGATGCCGAGCGGAATAAGCACTACCAGATTTACGATCTTCTTTACCATCGCTCACTCTCCTCGGCAGACATATTCGCAGACCAACCGGTTGCCGTGCCGCATGCGCCCGACCACTCGGCCGGGCCGCGCCGTTCAGTCCCCGTCCTGGTCGCCCATGCCTGGGTTCAGGCGTTCGCGCAATTCCTTGCCGGTCTTGAAGAACGGCACCCACTTCTCCTCGACGAAAACCGACTCACCGGTTCGTGGATTTCGTCCCGACCGCGAGGGGCGATTCTTGACCGAGAAGGCGCCGAAGCCGCGAAGCTCGACGCGGTTACCAGCGGCCAGCGCATCGGTGATCTCGTCTAGGACGGCATTGACGATGTTCTCGACGTCACGGTGATAAAGATGCGGATTTCGCGCCGCGACGATCTGCACCAGTTCCGACTTGATCACGCTCGCCCCCTGAGATTGTGGTTTCCAGCAATAGGGGGCCAAGGTGCCAAACTAAAAAAGCAGCGTCAAGAAACAACTTAGCCGGAACTCCGCAGCGCGACATCAAGGGTGACAACCTTACCCTCGGGCGAGGCGGACTTGTATTCGCGGCAACAATTTCCATATTGGCATGCGATATTATTAATGCAATGTGTCGTGTCGATTGCGGCAGGCTGCGGGCGGGGCCATTCCCGCGCGATATTTAATTCTGGGACAGGCCTGAGACATGCTGAACAGGGTAGACGAAAGTGCGGCAACTGCCGGCCTTCAGCCGGCCGCGCGCGCCTACCAAAGGGCGGTGGCGCATTCGGCACGCGTGCGCCGACTGAAGGTTCTGCTTCCCGTCGCCGCAGTCGTCATCTCGCTCGCCTTCATCGCAGTATCGGTCGTTCGAGCCTACCTTCCCGAAAACGTGAAGATCGAATCCGCGCGAATCGAGAACGGCAAGGTCGTGATGGAGAAGCCCGCAATCTCCGGCCGCAATTCCGACGGCATCAGCTATTCCATGCGCGCCGAACGCGCCCTTCAGGACATCAAGAATCCGAATATCATCTCGCTCGAAACAATCGCGGCGGCGGTTCCGATCGACGACAAGACCATCGCCCGCGTCATCGCCGAAAGCGGAGTCTTCGACCGCTCCACCGATCAGCTCGACATGACTGCCCCTTTCACGATCAAGCTCAGCACTGGTATCGAGGCCGCCTTTCAGTCGGCGCATCTCGACATCAAGGGCGGCAGCATGGAAACCAAGGATCCCGTCGCCATAACGGCAAAGGAAGCCTCGATTGTTGCGCAGTCGCTCAAGATGACAGATAAGGGGCGAGTGATCACCTTCGCGGGAAAGGTTCGGGTCCACATCGAACCTTCCGCCATCCGTAAATCGGACAACTGAGAGCCGGTCCAGTCATGAAAGACAAACGTCAGAATTCAGTTTTGGTGGCTGGGCTGCTGATCGCCTTCGGCATGTCCACTGTAGGGTCGGCGCCGGCTTGGGCGCAGGCAACGAAAAGCAATCTCGACGGCCTGAAGCTGTCAAACGACAAGCCGATCCAGATCGAGAGCGACGAGCTGCAAATCCGCGAACAGGAGAAGGTTGCGCTCTTCAACGGCAATGTGAAGGTCGTGCAGGGCACGACCGTCCTGCAGTCGGGCAACATGACGGTTCATTATCGCGGTGACAGCGCCTCGGTGACCAGCGGCAATGCCGACATCCAGAAGATCGACGTCACCAACAAGGTCTTCCTATCGTCTGGAACCCAGCAGGCCACCGCCGAAAGCGGCTATTTCGACATGGACCGACAAGTGTTCGTGCTCGAGGGCGACCGGGTGGTTCTGTCGGAAGGCCAGAACGTCTTCGTCGGCTGCAAGCTGACGGTCCAGATGAACACCGGCGAAGCGAAACTCGACAGTTGCGGCGGCCGGGTGCAGATCCAGCTCGATCCGAAATCCCAGAAGAAATAACCGGATCGGTCGGCACGTGAAGATTCCTTTCGCCTCAGCACTGTCCGGCGCGCTTCGGACGCGGCAGCCGAGCCCCGACGAAACGCGTCTCGACAAGACCCGTTACCAGGGAACGCTGATCGCCCATGGCCTGACGAAGAGCTATAACACCCGTCGCGTGGTCAACGGGGTGTCGCTGGTCGTGCGCCGCGGGGAAGCCGTGGGGCTGCTCGGCCCCAACGGCGCCGGCAAGACGACCTGCTTCTACATGATTACCGGGCTGGTGCCCGTCGATGCCGGCACGATCGCCATCGACGGCAACGAGGTGACGGCCATGCCGATGTACCGGCGCGCGCGCCTCGGTGTCGGCTACCTTCCGCAGGAAGCATCAATCTTCAGAGGGCTGAGTGTCGAGGACAACATCCGGGCGGTCCTCGAGGTCCATGAGCCGAACCGCGACAAGCGGGAAGCCAAGCTCGACGAACTTCTCTACGAATTCCACATAGAGAAGCTGCGCAAATCCGCCGCCGTCGCACTGTCCGGCGGTGAACGGCGCCGGCTGGAAATCGCCCGCGCCCTTGCGACCGACCCGACATTCATGCTGCTCGACGAGCCCTTTGCCGGTGTCGATCCGATCTCCGTGTCGGACATTCAGAACCTCGTACGCCACCTGACGGCACGCGGCATCGGCGTACTGATCACCGACCACAACGTGCGCGAGACACTCGGCCTCATCGACCGGGCCTACATCATTCATGCCGGCGAAGTGCTGACTCACGGCCGCGCCAACGACATCGTCAACAATCCCGATGTGCGGCGGCTTTATCTCGGCGACAAGTTCAGTCTCTGAGCAGCGCCGCTGCCGAGAACGATTCCCCTGCCATGCCGCTTGACCAAACCCGATAAAAAAGCAATTTTTGGGCCAGTTGGAGTTTTCCGTTGCAGCCGAGGGTGCGAGCGGGTGAATTTCGCGGGAGCGACAGGGGAGTTTCGCGTCCATCATGGCTTTGTCGGCTAATCTATATCTGCGCCAGAGCCAATCCCTGGTCATGACTCCGCAGCTGATGCAGTCCATCCAGCTGCTCCAGATGACTCACGTCGAACTCGTACAATTCATCGCCCAGGAAGTCGAAAAGAACCCACTTCTCGACTTCGCTCCGGAGGATAACGACGGCGGTTCTGAGCCCATGCGTGGCGAAGAGGCAGTCGCATCGTCCGAAACGGCAATCGCGGAAGAATCGAGCGGTCCTGCGAGCGACTGGTACGAGAACGGCAAGGGACAGTCGCTCAACGACAGTCTGGACACCAATTTCGACACGGCACTCGCCGACGAAGGCGTTGGAGCGCGTGCCGACGCGCCGGAGCTTCTGGGACAATGGAAATCGATGCCGGGCGCCGGCACAGATTTCGGTGAAGGCTACGATCTCGACGATTTCGTCGCCGGGCAGGTGACCTTGCGGGATCACCTGAGCCAACAAATTCCGTTCGCATTTCCGGATTCGGCCGATCGCATGGTGGCGCTGACCCTCATGGACCAGCTCGATGAAGCTGGCTATCTGCGCGCCGATCTCGGGGAGGTTGCGGAACGCTTCGGCGGAACGCCCGAACGGGTGGAGCACGTGATCGGCGTTTTGCAGACTCTCGATCCTCCCGGCATCTTTGCCCGTTCCTTGAGCGAGTGCCTCGCAATTCAGCTCAGGCAGCGTGACCGTTTGGATCCCGCGATGGCGACGCTGGTCGACAATCTCGAGCTCCTCGCCAAGCGAGACTTCGCGACCCTCAAGAAACTCTGCGGCGTCGATGAGGAAGACTTGATCGACATGCTCTCCGAAATCCGCGGACTGAACCCGAAGCCGGCGAGCGGATTCGAGACGAGCGCGAGCGAACCGGTAGTTCCCGACATCATCGTCCGTCCAGCCAGCGACGGGGGCTGGGCTGTGGAGCTCAATCCTGACGTCCTTCCGCGGGTACTGGTCAACCAGAGCTACTATGCCAAGGTGTCCAAATGCCGCGACGCGAAGGACGGCGACCAGGCCTTCCTTGCCGAATGCCTGCAGAACGCCAACTGGCTCACCCGCAGCCTCGACCAGCGCGCCAGAACCATCCTGAAGGTCGCGAGCGAGATCATTCGTCAGCAGGACGCCTTTCTGCGCCATGGCGTTGACCACCTTCGCCCACTGAACCTGCGCACGGTCGCGGATGCGATCAAGATGCATGAATCCACGGTCAGTCGCGTCACGTCCAACAAGTACATGCTCACTCCGCGCGGCCTCTTCGAGCTCAAGTACTTCTTCACCGTTTCGATAGCCTCTGCCGAGGGCGGCGACAGCCATTCGGCGGAAGCGGTACGGCACAGAATCCGCACGCTGATCACGCAGGAAAACCCGGAGGCGGTCCTTTCGGACGACGACATCGTCAGCGCACTGAAGGACAGCGGCATCGACCTTGCGCGGCGCACCGTCGCCAAGTACCGGGAGGCGATGAACATTCCCTCGTCGGTACAACGGCGACGCGAAAAACGCGCACTGGCGAAGGTGTCTACAAGCTGAGTGCGCCGTCCGCCAATTGTTAAGAATCGGTTAGCGGGCCGTTGACTCTCGCGCAAAGCTTGTCTAGAAGCCCGCCCCGATCGGCAAAGGAGACGACCCCGAGTTATCCCCAACCTCCGTCCAGCGACAGCCCGAGCGGGCGACATTGCTGCGTGAAGAGCTTGGATGCAGACGGCGGTTGACGTAAACTGGTACCCGCAAATCACAATAAGAAGGGAAACTCCATGAGTGTGCGCGTATCCGGCAAACATATGGAAATCGGCGATGCCTTCCGGCAACGGATTGAAGAACGGATCAGGGAGACGGTAACCAAATATTTCGACGGCGGGTATTCCGGCCAGATCACGGTAACGAAATCCGCGGCGGCAGCCGCACCTTTCGTCGCCGACTGCCTGCTCCACCTCGACTCCGGCGTCAACCTGCACGCCACCGGTTCCGCAAATGACCCGCTGATTTCCTTCGACATTGCCACCGACCGCATCGACAAGCGGCTGCGCCGCTACAAGCGGAAGCTCAAGGATCGCCATCCGAACAACGGCGCCGGCACGCCCGTCGAGGTCGCCTACACGGTGATGGATGCCGTGTCCGACGAGCATGAGGAAGTTCCCGAGGATTACGCACCCACGATCGTCGCCGAGAGCACAAAGCAACTGCGGACCATGTCGGTTGCGAGTGCGGTCATGGCCCTGGACATGACAGACGAACCCGTGCTGTTGTTCCGCAGCCCCGGCAGCGAACAGATCAACATCGTCTACCGTCGCAACGACGGGAATATCGGATGGATCGACTCCGCCAACGTCAAAGGCTGAGCCTAACCGGAAACGGCGGCTCACGCCGTTTCCTTCCCCTTTGATTCGGCGGCATGAAGGATTTTGAAATGGCCTTGGCAGATTTGCTGCAACAAGATGCAGTTGTCCCCGCCCTCAGGGTAAACTCCAAGAAGCAGCTGCTTCAGGAACTCGCCGCAAAAGCCTCAAAACTCACGAACATCCCCGAACGGGAAATCTTCGACGTCATTCTGCAGCGGGAGCGCCTCGGCTCCACCGGAGTCGGCAACGGCATCGCCATCCCGCATGGAAAGCTGAACAGCATCAAGAGCATCACCGGCGTTTTCGCCCGGCTCGAGACGCCCGTCGACTTCGAGGCGCTCGATGACCAGCCGGTGGACCTCGTCTTCCTGTTGCTGGCGCCGGAAGGCGCAGGTGCCGACCATCTGAAAGCCCTGTCCAGGATCGCACGCGTTCTGCGTGACCAGGATCTCGTCGCGAAGCTCCGGGCGACCGAATCCGCCTCGGCGATCTATGCCTTCCTGAACGAAGAACAGGCCAACGCCGCCTGATATCGTCTCAAAAGAAAGGGCGTCAGGTTTTCACCGACGCCCCGCCTTTCCAGTAAAGACCGGAGTAGAATCAGGCTTCCTTCCCTGCAGCCGATGCGGCATTGGCCTCCGGCTGGGCTTCGGCCTTCTGGCCGCCCTTCGCGACACCGACCATCGCCGGGCGCAGAACGCGATCGCCGATCGTAAAGCCCGCCTGCACCACCTGGACGACAGTGTTGTTCGGGACATCGAGATTGGGAATCTCGAACATAGCCTGGTGGAAGTTCGGGTCGAACTTCTGGCCCTGCGGCTCGATCTTGCGGACACCATGCCGTTCAAGCGTCGAAAGCATGCCGCGTTCTGTCATCTCCACACCTTCGATGAGCGCAGAGAGACCGGCGTCGGCGGACGCGCGCGCCTCTTCCGTGACGGCATCGAGAGCGCGGCGCAGGTTGTCAGAGACGGCCAGCATGTCGCGGGCGAAGCCGGTTACCGCATATGCCTTGGCATCCTTCACATCGCGCTCGGTACGGCGGCGCAGGTTGTCCATCTCGGCGGCAAGCCGAAGGAAACGATCACGCAGTTCGGCATTCTCGGCTTTCAGTGCCTCCAGGGGATCTACTTCCGCCTTCGGCGCTTCGGCTTCCCCGTTCTGCTGCTCGTCGATCTGGTTTTCAGCGACAGTGGCGTCAGGTCCGTTTTTCTTGGTTTCGTCGGTCATGACGTTCTCCGATTGAATCTCGTTTGGAATTCGTGCCCGATATCAGGGTTTGAGGGCAAAAAATCAAGGCTCCGGTGCGATATCGCCGCGGGAACAGCAATCGACCCACCGACAAGCCTAACGCTTGGACCGTGAAAGGCGCGCCATGAGCTGCGCGGTGTAGTCGACCATGGGAACGATGCGGGAATAGTTGAGCCGCGTCGGGCCGATGACGCCGACAGCGCCTACGATCCGCTCGTCGCTGTCCCTGTACGGCGCGACGATCAGCGACGACCCGGAAAGAGAGAACAGCTTGTTCTCCGACCCGATGAAGATCCGGACCCCGGGGCCGCTTTCTGCGAGATTGAGGATTTCGATCAGGCTTTCCTTGCGCTCCAGATCGTCGAAAAGGAGACGCAGCCGGTCGATATCCTCGGCGCCCGCCACCCCTTCGAGCAGATTGGCGCGACCTCGGACAATGAGCCGCGTCGGCTTCTCCACCTCTGCCCCACCGGACCACACGGCGAGACCACGCTCGACCAGGTCCTGCGACAGCGCGTCGAGCTCACCGGCGACCTGCTCCCTCAGCTTGACGAGCTGGCCTCGCAGTTCAGGTAGTGTCTGCCCGGCGAGGTTCGCATTGATGAAGTTGGCCGCCTCTGTCAGTTGCGATGCCGTCACGCCTGCGGGCAGGTCGATGATGCGGTTTTCGATCTGGTTGTGTTCGCCGACGAGCACCGCCAGTGCCTTCGTGGGCTCCAGCCGAATGAACTCCACGTGCTTCAGGATCTGGTCGCTCTTGGCGGCGATCACCAGCCCCGCCCCGCGGGACAAACCCGAAAGCATGCGGCTCGCGTCGGTGAGCAAGTTTTCCAGCGGCTGATCGGCATCGTGCGGACGAATCTGCCGCTCGATGCTTTTGCGTTCGCTCTCCGACAGATTGCCTACCTGCATGAAGGCGTCGACGAAGAAACGCAGCCCCTGCTGCGTCGGCATCCGGCCGGCGCTGATATGCGGTGCGTATATGAGCCCGAGATCCTCGAGGTCGCTCATGACATTGCGCACGGAGGCGGGGGAAAGAGACATCGGCAGGAGGCGCGAAAGGTTGCGTGAACCGAGCGGTTCGCCCGAGTCGAGATAGCTTTCGACGATGCGCCGGAAGATCTCACGCGAACGGTCGTCCAGCGCGGAAGATATCTCTTTGACCGGAGTATTCGCCATGACCGTTACGATGCAAACCCTGTTCGAACAATGCCCCAAGCGAATATAGTCACTTGCAGTCCGATCACAAACGGGAAAATCCCTGTCCCGCCCGGGGTGAAACGCCGGTTTTTCTTTGCAAATCGCAGCGCTCGACCGTAGAAGGCCATAGAAAGTTTCAAGGAGAAGCCAATGCGGCCGTCAGGCAGAAAAACCGACCAGATGCGCAAGATCTCGTTCGAGCGCAATTTCTCGAAGCATGCGGAAGGTTCCTGTCTCGTGAAGTTCGGGGACACCCATGTGCTCTGCACGGCGAGCCTCGAGGACAAGACGCCGCCGTGGCTGCGTAACAGCGGCAAGGGCTGGGTAACCGCCGAATACGGCATGCTGCCACGAGCCACCGGAGAGCGCATGAAGCGGGAGGCGGCAGCCGGCAAGCAGGGCGGACGAACCCAGGAAATCCAGCGCTTGATCGGCCGTTCGCTGCGCGCCGTCGTTGATCTGGAAGCCCTCGGCGAACGCCAGATCACCATCGACTGCGACGTTATCCAGGCCGACGGCGGCACCCGCACCGCCTCCATCACAGGTGGCTGGATCGCGCTGCACGACTGCCTGAAATGGATGGAAGCACGCAACATGGTCAAGGTCGACAGAGTGCTCAAGGATCATGTCGCCGCGATCTCGTGCGGCGTCTTCGCAACCCAGCCGGTCATAGATCTCGACTATCTCGAAGACTCGGCGGCGGAGACCGACGCCAATTTCGTCATGACCGGAAGCGGTGCGATCGTCGAAATTCAGGGAACGGCGGAAGGCACCCCCTTCACCGAGGACGAGTTCCTGACGCTGATGCGCCTTGCGCGCAACGGCATCGGCGAGCTGGTGACCTTGCAGAAGCAGGCGATCCTCTGATTGCCGCCGCAAGGCACGGGAGCAGATAATGTCGACCGAGCTCGAAGGCATTCTGGAAACGGCGCTCTACGTCTCCGACCTCGAGGCGGCCGAGGATTTCTACGGCCGCGTGCTCGGGCTGGACGTCGTGATCCGGCAGGAAGGACGACACATCTTCTTTCGCTGCGGCGCCGGCATCCTACTGATCTTCGATCCTTCGGCAACCGCGCATCCAGCGCCGGCCGATGCTCTTCCCGTACCGCCGCACGGCGCGACCGGTCCGGGGCATGCCTGCTTCCGGGTCTCGCGTGAGAAGATGGATACCGTCATTGCCCAGCTCCGGGCGGGCGGCGTCGCGATCGAGGCCGACTTCCACTGGCCGAACGGTGCCCGGTCGATCTATTTCCGCGATCCGGCCGGCAACAGCCTGGAATGTGCAGAGCCTCGTCTCTGGAATCTCGAATAGGACCTGCCGTATGCGCAAACTCGAAACCAAGACCATCGTCGTTGCCAGCCACAACGCCGGCAAGATCGCCGAGATTGCCGATCTCATCGGGCCACTCGGATTCTCCGCAAAATCGGCGGCCGATCTGAAGTTCGAAGAGCCGGAGGAGACCGGGACCACCTTCGAGGAAAACGCCGCCATCAAGGCGCTTGCCTCGGCGAAGGCCTCCGGTATGCCGGCTCTTTCCGACGATTCCGGGCTGGTGATCGACGCCCTCGATGGCGCGCCCGGCGTCTATACCGCGAACTGGGCCGAACGCGAGGACGGCAGCCGTGATTTCGCCATGGCGATGGAAAAGGTCGAAAAGGCCCTGCAGGACCGCGGCGCGACCGCACCGGACGAGCGCACGGCACGCTTCGTCAGCGTGCTCTGCCTCGCCTGGCCCGACGGCCACACCGAGACGTTCCGCGGCGAGGTCGAAGGGACCGTCGTCTGGCCCCCGCGCGGCACTTTCGGTTTCGGCTATGATCCGGTCTTCCAGCCGGTCGGGCACGAGAGAACTTTCGGCGAGATGACGGCACAGGAAAAACACGGCTGGAAGCCCGGACAGGCGACCGCATTGTCGCATCGCGCCCGCGCCTTCAAGCTCTTCGTCGAAACCTGCCTGGAGGCCTGACACCGGTATGTCGGACGCCGCACCGTTCCTTCTTCCCGACACGGGCGAACCCGGCTTCGGCGTCTATGTCCATTGGCCGTTCTGTGCGGCGAAGTGCCCTTACTGCGACTTCAACAGCCATGTACGCCACCAGCCCGTGGACCAGCCGCGCTTCGTCGCGGCCTTCCTGCGGGAAATGGAGACCATGCGCCGTCTCAGCGGCCCGAAGACCGTCACCAGCATCTTCCTCGGCGGCGGCACACCCTCCCTCATGGAACCGGCGACCGTCTCGGCAATCCTCGAGGGAATCGCTCGGCACTGGCATGTGCCGGACGGCATCGAAATCACCATGGAGGCCAATCCTTCGAGCGTGGAGGCGACCCGGTTCCGCGGCTACCGGTCGGCGGGCGTTAACCGCGTCTCTCTCGGCGTCCAGGCGCTCAATGACAAGGATCTGAGATTTCTCGGCCGGTTGCACGACGTGGCGGACGCGTTGAAAGCGATCAAGCTCGCCCGCGAGATCTTCCCGAGGATGTCCTTCGATCTGATCTACGCCCGGCCCGGCCAGACCGTGGAGACCTGGGAACCAGAGCTGCGGCAGGCGATCTCCTATGCCGTCGACCATCTGTCGCTCTATCAGTTGACGATCGAGGAAGGCACACCCTTCTTTGGCCTGCACAAGGCCGGAAAGCTGGTCGTGCCGGATGGCGACCTGTCCGCAGATCTCTACGAGGCCACACAGGAGATCACCGCGAGCGCGGGGCTGCCGGCCTATGAAGTCTCGAACCATGCCCGGCCGGGTGCCGAAAGCCGCCACAACCTCACCTACTGGCGCTACGGCGATTACGCGGGGATCGGTCCCGGCGCCCATGGCCGCCTGTCGCGGGGGCGGGAAAAGCTTGCCACCGCGACCGAACGCAACCCCGAAGGCTGGCTCGCCGCCGTCGAGCGCGACGGCCACGGCATGGTGGACCAGGAAGTCCTCGGTACCGACGAGCAGGCCGACGAACTGCTGCTGATGGGCCTCCGCCTGAGGGAAGGCGTCGACCTCGCCCGCTGGCAGCAACTCTCCGGCCGCGACCCGGACCCGGCACGCGAGCAGACTTTACTGGAACACGGCTTTATCGAGCGGCTCGGCAATTCCAGACTGCGTTGCACGCCGAAGGGGATGCTGATCCTCGACGCCGTCGTCGCCGATCTCGCCTGTTAGAAAGAGGGAGAACGCCATTGCCCGTCGACGACGCCTTTGCTCGACACGACATGGCAATCCTCTACGACAGCTTCAACGGCGACGGCCCCGATCGCGAATTCTATCTCCGACTTGTGGACAAACCCTGCCGCATTCTGGATCTCGGCTGCGGTACCGGCTCGCTGACGCTTGCGCTTGCCCGGCGCGGACATGCGGTGACCGGACTGGACCCGGCTTCCGGCATGCTCGCGGTCGCACGAGCCAAGGATACTGACGGTATGGTCGAGTGGATTTCCGGTAACGCCGTGGACTTCAGGCTCGGTCGAGAATTCGATCTGATTATCATGACCGGGCATGTCTTCCAGGTTTTTCTCGACGATGCAGAGGCAGGTGCGGTTCTCGCTGCCGCACGCAGGCACCTCGCACCCGACGGCCGCCTGGTCTTCGAAAGTCGCAATCCGCTCGTCCGTGAATGGGAGCAGTGGACCGAAGAGCTTACTCGGGAAAGGGCTGTCATTCCCTGTCTTGGTCCGGTCGAGGTCTACTACCAGGTGCAACATGTCGACGCGGAGCACGTCACCTTCGACGCCGTTTTCACGCTCACCGAGACAGCCGAACAGCGAACGGGCGCGAGTACCTTGCGTTTTCCGAGCCGGGACACCATTGCCCGCCTTCTCGATGAAGCCGGCTTCCATACCGTCCACTGGTATGGAGACTGGGATCGCTCTCCATTCGCCCCTCAAAGCCCCGAGATCATCGCAGCCGCCAGTCGCTAGAGGCTTTAGTCCGAGAGGCGCGGGCCGTCAGACGGCGCTGTCAGTACCGGAGCAATACTCCCCAATAGTGCCGTTTGAATCTTCCCCAGGTGCTGCGGCCGCTGGTCTTCCGGGGCGCGCCCCGGAAGACCAG
>NZ_QPIX01000002.1:402861-452371 GCF_003337715.1 Ciceribacter lividus | reverse complement strand
CGCCGAAAAATCCTCAATTCGCCATGTCGTCGACGTCGGCATAACTGGGGAATTTTACTGCGGCACTTCTGGGGAAAATTCACGCGGCATTGACAGCTTCGTTGGAATCCTCGCTCCGGACGACGCGCGTCAGGGTTTGCTCGCGGCCGCGGCCGAACGGTGTCTTCTCCATGAGCGTCAGGATTGTCAGGCGTTTGAAGTTCTGGTTCTCGGCTCGACGTCGATCGACGCGATCCTCCTTGCGGTTCTCCGGCTTGATGTGGCCGCCAGCGTATTTGCCGTCGATGTGAATCTCGCCTTCGAGCATCATTCGGAAGCGCCTGGTCGAGATCGCCTCGCGCATCTTCATGAGCAACACCCATGCGGTCTTATACTGACAGCCGAGCTCGCGCGAGAGCTGGAGGGCGCTCTTGCCCTTGACCGAATTTACCGAGAACCAAAGGCCCGCCAGGATGTCCTGGAAGCTCATTTTGCGGAAGGCAAAGACAGTCCCGGTGGTGACCGAGAACTCGCGGCGGCACGCCTGGCGTTTGAAGCGACGGCGCCGGATCTCCCAGCAGTTCGAGTGTGAGCAGCGGACGCAGGTCGGTTTCCCTTCCGTATCCGGCCAGCGGATGAAGCAGAAGGCCTTGTAGGACCGCTCCTCGTCGAATGCACGGAGGTTTCTAAGCGTGAAGGTGCGGCAATAGGGTGACAGTAGGAAGTGCTGGTTGCCCCAATATTTCTACCCTCCGAAGGGCCTCCAATTCAGAGGAGATGGAGTTCTGCGGCGGAATGACGGACGGGAAGTTGGTGGGCATGTTCAGTCCCTTGGGGATACGCAATACGACAGGACATCGCCGGAGATGGCGAACGGAAAATCAGCGTTGTCGTATGTCTATGAACCTGAACATGCCGCGGACCATACCAGGGCGATCGGCAGGAGTCGATCGAAATCAATGCGGACAATTCAACCGCTGATTAAGCGCGGCAGGTTATGACTTCAATTCGTCAGCGATCGAAAGAAACCGCTTTCCTAAGCGCTTAGGTTTTGATATAAGGTGAACATAGATGCCAACGGTGTTGAATTTCGCAGGGCTGCGAGCGGTCATTTATCCCAACGATCATCGGCCTGCTCATGTACACGTCATTGGCAACGGCTGCTCTGCGGTTTTCATTATGAACTGCCCTGATGGGCCGCCAGAGCTGAGAGAGAACAGAGGGTTCGGAAAACCAGAACTCGGTAGGATCGCAAGGAGTTTGAACGATGCGCGAAAAGGTATCTGCGAAGCATGGAGCCGAATCCATGGAGATTTCTGATCTTGAGTTCGACATGGCCAACGTGAGCGGAATGAAGTCGCAGATGGGGCCATACGCCACGTCGGCCCGCTACGACGCTGAGCATGATGCCATCGTTGTGGTGCTTAACAACGGCTCTTTCCTCGGTTTTCCCGTCGAGAAACTGCAAGGGCTGCAAGGCGCTAACGCTTCGCAATTGAACAACGTCGTTGTCGAGGCCAAGGGCCTTGGGCTTCACTGGCCGGATATCGATGCCGATCTCTATGTTCCAGCTCTGATGGACGGAATTTTGGGATCCAGAAAGTGGATGGCGGCGCAATTGGGGGCTACTGGCGGGAAGGCAAAGTCCGGCGCGAAAGCCACTTCATCGAGACTCAATGGCCTCAAGGGTGGTCGCCCCAGGAAGAATGCCGCCGCGTAGTCGCTCCTCGAGCCCGCCTTTTCAGGCGGGCCTAGCAGGCAGGGTAATTTCATTGGTGGCAGTTGCTACCTAATTCCGAGAGTTCGTCCAGCGCCCGCTCCATCTCCTCATTTTCGTGCTGGTCGATCTCCTGCACCTTCCTGCCATCGATCACGATGAACGCCGGAAGATCTTCATCGAAGGGATAGGAGATGCGAAACTCGCGACCCAGCACATCCTCGAAAACGAAGCTCTCCGTCTCCCGGACGCTGTCGCGTTCGACGATCACTTCCTCGACGTCGTTGACTTGAGTGGTACCACGAACCGCCTCTTCCCACGCAAGCGCGAAAGCGGTGGATTGGATGATCTTGGGCCGGGAATAGTCGACGTCGATGACGGTATACGTCATCATCTCCTCTTTCATTCCCGCGAGTATCTCCTCGTCGGTGCCTTCTACACGATGGCTGGTATCCTGCAGGTACCACCAGTGGATCCACCCGTTGTCGCCAACCTCGATAAGATCGTAGCAATTTACGGCAACCGTCGCGTCCTGAAGAGTGACATCGCGGTCTACGTCCACGCCGAACCAGAGTGACATAGGCGAGAAGACCCTGGGGCCGGCCTGGAAACGAACTGCCAGTTCTCCTGCATCTTCCTCGGTCACCATGGTCAACCCGAGGCTCCTGTATGCCGGACCAAGCGCCTGCTCGATCTTCGCCACCACGCCCTTCACATTTTCCCGCATCATCATCCTCCCTTGTGAGCCGTCTTGCTCACGGGAAAGCTGCGGGGCGGCGGTGCAACCGACAACGGATGCCGACAGTGTCCCGACTCGCTTCGGTGGAGCCGTGTCCGAAAGAGAGGTCCAACCGGAGTCATCAAGCTGTCTTCGCTGCAATCGCTGAGGGAGTATCAATCCGACAAGTATATGAAGATCATCAACAATATTCCTGTCAAAGGATTCGCATATAAAGTTGACACTGCGTGAAAGACGAAAGAGATCATGAATATTACTGACCACAGCCAACGTCGATCTAAAATTTTCTATAGCAAGTACCGTTGACGTCGGACGATTTTTCGTCCTGAATATTCTTCATCGAAGCTGACGAGTAGCGCAATGACCTACCATTTCGCAGCCATAGCCGGGCGAATAGCCCTTCGGTCGAGGATCGTCGTCTAGCGGACGGTCCGCGCCATTGCGCGGGCGCCTGGACCGGCTGAAGGATCCGGGTCATCAAAAAAAGTGAACCGACCTTCATTTTCCCTCCATACGGACGAAAAAAATCCGAGTATGTACTTGTTCCGACCCGAGGCTCCATGCCCCGGAAGCTCAGTTTGTGCTGATGATCGAAAGGAACCACACATGCGTAATATATGCTGCTAGCACCTGACCCAGGCCATGCCTAGGGCGTAAGCCAAGCGACCGCCTGGCAAGCGATCCCCCTTCCCAAACATCCGGGACCATGATCCCGACGAGTATCCATCGTCGGAATGGCATCGTGCGTCCTGCATCAAGACAACCTGGAAGGTTCAGACAATGAAGCCTGCCATCGAAGAACCGTGTCCGCTGTTTGCGGCACCAATACGTCCTCCGGGGCACCTCGTCTTCCGTCGAGGACCGGCTCAACCGCCACCGCGGCTACCGTGCTCGATTCTGTAGTCCAATCCGGCCGAACATACAAACATTTCATGAATAGGGAGATTGAAATGGACAATCGTAGAACCTGCGATCTCATGCAAAACGCCCTCGATATCCTCACCGAGGGATCGAGAACCGCCGATTTCCGCCGGGAGTTCCAATACGACGAACTCGAGCAAGCGGCCATCCAGGAAGCACTCGGCATCGCAATGGATTTTCCCTCTCGCCAACGCGAGGCGTGGGAATTCATGGCTTCCCTGCGGACCGACATGAGCGAGCAGCTCGAGCAGCTTGATGCTCCGCCGCTGCGATTTCCCTCATACGAAACATTTCTCGGCCTTCTTTGCACGAAGACTGTCGGTTGGACTCCGTGATCTCCAATGCACCCAGCGACAAGGACACCACCATGTTTCACGAAAAAATGACTGCTTATTACACGACCTTGGCCGACTTCCATCCCTCAGTTCTTCGGTGGGCCGAGGGTATACTGGAAGACGAGCCGATGCTTGCCGTGACCTTTGCGGTCACGCTGAACATCATCATCCAGCAGGCCCAGTTCCCGCAAATCGATGATGAACTGGCCCACGGCTCTCTGATTTACCTGATCGACCAGGAGGCCGGTCCAGCCTTGCAACAATTGGGCATCAGCTTGCCGATCCCATCGCGCGAGGTTTTCTCAAAGTTGGCGCAGTCGTTCCGTGACGACGTTGATATCTCGAAAATCCTGCTTCGAGAGCCCCTGATGACGGAAAAAGGCCCCGTTGGGATCATGCGCAAGAGGCTGTGGGCCGAGGGCCTGAGAGAGCCGGAGGTTTCAATGAAGCTCGCCGCACTTCAGGATCAGTACGGCTCACAGATAAACTGATCCTTCGCACCAGGCCGCCTGACCAAGGCAGCAGCACATTTCCACACATCGCAAATCTGGCCCGCCGCGCGGCACATCGCACGGAGCGGCGGAGCCATGCCCATCCCAACAACAGACCCTCCAGCCCAGCGGGCAACTGCCCGCCGGGAACGGAGAGTTGCGTCCCAAAGGAATTCGAAATGACACGCATTCGCCAAGTCATCCGATACATGAAGGAACTGGAATCCGGCTTCGACCGTACCCTCCTTCCCCTGCCCACCGAAACCGTCTTCCTGAAAGCAAGCGAACCCCTCTCCGGCCGTTACGTGCCGTTCGAATCCGATCCGCACGACGAAGAGGATTATTCCGGCCTAACCAGCATTCCCTGGGTATGGCGGCCGACCGAAGAGGCCACCCCTTCCAGGTGGTATCCTGCCCGTACCAAGGGCCACAGCCGCGGCACCATGGTCAACGGCAAGACGCGCAAGGCAATCACGTACTCGAGCACCTACGAGCGGAACCTCGCATACATGATGTGCGCCTCCAAGCACATCGTGCTCGTCGAAGACCAACCATCCACAGTTCCGGTTCAGCAGGAGGACGGCACGTCCCACCACACATTCGACTACCGCGCAACGTTGGCAAACGGAACGGTGATCGTCGTGGGAGTGCGCCCGACCTACCTCCTGGAGAAGGACGGTCTGGAATACACCATCGGCACCGTGGACCGGAACCTGCCCCACGGCTTCGCCGACGGAGCCACCATCATCACCGAGCGGGAAGCCACCGACGCGCGCTGCTGGAATGCAATGAGCATCCTGCGTGCGCTCAAGCATTCCGTTGCGGCCGACAACGACCGCCTTCGCGAATACGCATCGCGCTTCCACGGCACCGTCCACATCCGAGATCTCCTCGCGGGGTGGGAGATTCCAGCCTACGGCCGCAACGCGGTCTGGTGCCTGATCCACGACGAGATCCTCATGCCGGTCCGCCCGGACCTCAAGCTCATCGACGCCCCTTTCGTCCGCTTCAACCACATGAATTGAGAGGAACAACATGCAGCCCAACCTCAGACAGATCCTCGCACTCCAGCACGATCCCGTATCGCTTCCCTACATCCGGCTTCCCGAGAACGCTCGGGTGAAGGATCTCGGCATCGAATACTGCGTCCTCTACTGCGACCGGAGTGGAGCCGTCCTCCGCCGCATGGACGAGACCAACGCTACCGTAAGCTTCACGCAGCCGGACCTCAATGAACGCCTGAACCGCGCTGGCAATCCAATGACGGTGGAGTTCGGATACTACGGCAAGAGCAAGGTCAAAGCGCGTCTCTCCGGCTCCAGCAGCCTGTCGACCCTGTCCCCTGCCGACCAGGACGATGTCTTGCGTAAGGAGTTCTTTGTTCGGAAGTTTCTCGAAATGCAGGCGGACTACAGGGAGCAGCGGCGGCTCGCCCGTATCCACGGCCTGCCCAAGCCTCCAGTGGTCAGCAAGTCGCGGGAACCGCTTCTTCGCATCATTCCGGTGATCGCCCGCGAGTGGCGTGAAATTCAGAGCCATGTAACGGGTTCCAAGGCCCTGACGTATCGCACGAAGGCCAACATCGCGCTCTTCGAGCCCAAGCCTTCGACCGTGAAGGGCTGGATCTTCGAGATGGAGCTGAACGACTTCGACCCCATCTGCCTCAAGAACGACTACCGGCGCGATCGCCCCGAATATTTCACGGCGGACGAGTTCGTGCATCTCAGCGCGGCAATCCACGAGGCCTGCTCGACCACGAAGCCGGATCTTGCGGCGATCCATCGTGAGATGGAACGGAAGATGGAGGCTGAAAACAAGCACCGGGGGCCGGACGACCAGCTCCGGATCCCGTGCCCGGAGACGCTCCGCAACCGCTTCAACGCTCAGCCGGAAATGTGGCGCGATCTCGGTCGCGACGGGAAGGAAGCCGCCCGTCGTGAATGGCAGCCGGAATCTGGCGGAATCGATGTAATCCGCCCGCTCGAGCGGATCGAATGCGACGACCATGAGACCGACCTTCAGACCCTTCTCGTAAAGATCGGAATCTGGAAGAAGTTGTCGAAGGCAGAGCGCAAGAAGATCAAGCGGATCCGTCTCGCGATCACGGCGATGATCTGCGTGGCGAGCCGGAGCATCGTCGCCCTACACGTCAGTGCCGAACCCCCGTCGTTGAAATCGGCAATGACTGCGCTGGAAATGTCCACCCGCAACAAGACGGAAATCGCGCAACGCCTCGGATGCCAGTCGCCGTGGCCGCAGGGCGGTACACACGAATTCGTGGCAGTGGATAGCGCGGTCTACTTCGCTCACCGACCGTATCGGGTCGTGCTCAATGATGCCGGGATCGAGATCTTCCTGCCACGAGCCGGCGATGCCTCGTGGCGCGGTTTCATCGAACGCTGGTTCCAGACCTTCAGCCACCAGATGTTCAACTACTTCGACGGCCGCACATGGGGATCGATCGCCGAGAAAGGCGACTATGACGCCGAGGCGCATGCGAACATGATCGCGGACCAGGTTGCGGAGTGCATGGTCCGCTGGTGCGTCGACGGCTATCACAATGCGCCGCATTCCGAGCTAAACGGCGCCACTCCCCTCGACACGTGGTTCGAACTCGCGCGTGACCATGGTGTCCAGCCGGGTCCGACCGGAGCTCTGCGCACCCACCTGTTCGGCACCTACGTGACGCGCAAGGCCTCGAAGAAGGGCTATCGGGTAGCGGGGCTCTACTACCAGAGCAAGGAGCTCCAGCAGATTAGGCGGAAGAACTCCAAGATCCCACTCGTCGGCCGCGTGAACAATCACGACCTGGGTGCGATTTCGATCCTGACGCAGGAAGGCTGGATCGAGGTTCCCTGCGTCCATCGCGAGCTGGAAGGGGTCAGCATCTGGCAGTGGCTGGCGGCGTCCGAGCGCCTCAAGCTCTTCAACACCGAGAACGCGAAGGCCTCCCGGCAGACCATGCTCGGCACGTTTGCGTGGCTCAAGCAGCAGGCGGACATGGCCCGGCTTGAAGCAGGTCTCGTCAGCCCGGTTCTGACTGACGAGGACTATCTCCGCTTCGAGAAGAAGATGGACCACGTCTTCGATGTCGTCGACCGTCCGGTCAAGGGCGAACCCCGCCCCACAGGTGAATGGCATCCGTCCGACGAGCTGTTCGCCGCGCTCAGGATCGAACCGATCGTCTACGCCAAGACGAGGAGCGTGAAGGAAATCCGCCAGGAAGCTGAGACGGGCGGCCGACCTGTTCTCGGTTCCGCCGCCCTGCCCACCAAGCCCAGCACCCCCGCCACACCGTACGGCACGAAGGAAACCTCGGTCGTCCGCCGCATCAGCAACGACATCTTCGACGACGAATAGGAGCACGAAATGACCGATTTCGAAAAAGACCATGAAGCACGCCGCAGCCAGGCTGCCATCGACCGCGTTCGCAGCCTCGTCGGCGATGATCGCCTTGGGGTCGCCGACCGCATCTCTCAGCTATACAACAAATACATCCCCCTCGATCGCGACGAACTCCTCAGGGAAGCACTGATGGGCTTGGTAGCGAGCGTGACAACGCCGATCACCGGAAAGCCCGACAAGCGGCGCATCGTTGCCGTGTGCGGTCGATCGGGAGCGGGGAAGACAACGGCGATCGTGAAACATGTCCGCAGCCTCAAGGCGATGGCCTCATATGTCGACGAGGATGGCGTGACCATCCATCCGGTCATCTTCATGGAGGCAGGTTCGCCCTGCACGCCGCGCCTCCTCGCCATCGCCGGACTCGAGGCTCTCGGTCACACGCCACCGGAACGCATCCGCGAAAATGAGGCCTGGCTTCTGTTCCGCCGCCTTCTCAAGGTGCACAAGGTCATGTGGGTCGTCATCGACGAGGCGCAAAACGCGATCGAGACTGCCAATGTCCGGCAGGCGACGGTCATCGGGGACGCATTCAAGGCACTCACCCAGATGCCCGACTGGCCCGTCCGGCTCATCCTTGCGGGTGTACCTCCGCTCGCGAGCTTCCTTGCCCGTAAACAGCTCTACAACCGCAGGACTGTCATTCCGTTCGACACGCTCAACGTGGACGGAAGCGTGGATCTCATCGACAGCATCCTGGAAACGGTCGTCGTGGAGCATGCCGGAATGGAGCTCCGCCTCGACCTCGACAGCTATGCGTCGGGAGACGAGGAACCTGATCCTCAAAAGCTCAAAGAGATCTTCCTCCGGAGGATGGCGCATGCATGCGACGGCGAATTCGGCTCCGTCGTCCAGATGATCCGGGGCGCGGTCGAGTTGGCCATCCTCGACGATCGTGGGCACGTGACGCTCGATGACTTCATCAAGACCTACACCTCGTTTTCGGGATGCAGGCCGAGCAAGAACGTCTTCACAGCCACCAACTGGGAGGAACTCGAACCCGCAGTGGCCCTGCTGCGCGACGACGACCGAGCCTGGGAGGAAGCCCGCCTCAAATCGAAGGGCAAGAACGCAACGAAATATGGAGTACGCCCTCAATGACCCGACTTGCGGAACTTCTTCCCTTCAATGCTGGCGAAACCATCGCCAGCTACTGCTCCCGGCTAGCTGTCGCGTGCGGATATCGCCATTCACGATCCTTCGCGAACGACCTGGGTTTCCGTTTTCAGGGACTGGTTGTCGGCAACTATACGGACGTCAAGCAGTTCGCTTCGGTTCTGGACGTGCCGGAATCGAAACTGTCTCCTGGCGTGATCGTGACCGAGAACCGGACGAGTACCTTCTCCGGCCAGAAGCTGACGCGTGCCCTCATGGAGCGGTACCGCCTCCGGCTCTGCCCCCTGTGCATCCGAGACGACGAGCGCAACCTCGAAGGCCGGAAGGGCTTCAGAGCTTACGGCCGTACAGAGTGGCTCGTGAGTCCCATCAGAACCTGCGAGACCCATGGGACCAAACTGATCACACCGATTGGGGAGGATGCACGCCAGTACATGCATGACTTCGCCGTGAATCTCGCGATTGCAGCAGCCAATGTCGAGGAATTCTTGTCGCAGGCGGAACCCATGGATACCGACAGCCTGCAGAGCTACGTTCAGGCACGGCTCAGGGGAATGCCCACGGCCTCACCTTGGCTCGACACCATGCCCTTGTATACCGCCGTCCGGCTCTGCGAAATAGTCGGCGCCGCGGAGCGCCACGGGGTCCGCTTCAAACCGAAGACTCTGAGCGATCAGGAGTTGTCGGCCGCCGCACACACCGGATTCAACATTCTTTCCGGGGGCGCGGACGAGTTCCGGGACTGGCTCGTTGGCAAAACGGAAGGCTTCTATCGCAAGAACAGCGATCTCGGAGGGCGCTTCCTCTTCGGACGACTATACGAGAAGGTCGCGTATGAGACCGACGACAGTGCATATGATCCGATCCGTCACATCATGCGGGAGGTCGTGATCAACACCCTCCCGCTCGGTCCAGGTGAAGAGTTCTTCGGCCCCGTCACCGAACGCCGGATTCACTCAGTGCATTCTGCATCCCGTGAATACGGCATTCATCCAGCACGCCTCGCCAAGCTCCTGGCGGCTGCCGGGCTGATCACCGTGGAAGCCTCCAAATTCACGTTCGAGAAGATTCTCGTCGCGGCCGACACCATGGAGAGGTTCGTCGCCGAAGCCAAGAAAGGCCTGAACGCAACGGAAGCGAAGGCAGCCCTAAACGCGAAAGGAACACAGTTCGAGCAACTCGTGAAGCTCGGATACATCAAGGCCGATGTGGAAGACGAAACGGGAGTCTTCTCCTTCATCAACCGATTTTCACCCTCCGAGATTGAGGAGTTCTTGCGGAAATTGAAGGGGGCCGTAACGTGCAAAGATGACGGCAGCCTTGTCGATCTGCAGCAGACCAGGAAGCGAGCGATCTGCTCGTTCGGCGAAGTAGTCGAGCTCCTGTTCGGTGGTAAGCTCTCACGGGTAGCAGTCGCGTCCTGCGAGTATGGTCTCGGTGCCACACGGGTGGATGTCGATGAGGTACGCGACCTCACAGCGGGCGCGAGCCACGACGGCATCCCGATCCATCACTTGGTCAAGTTAATGCCGTCATCGAGCAAGATCACAAGAGTGCTGCTCGCCGAGAAAAGGATTCCGACCGTCAGGTTGCGAAATCCGGTGACGCGTAACCTCCAGGACTATGTCGCCCCCAAAGACCTGGCGGCATTCATGCGAGAATTTGTTTCGCTTGGGAGCCTCGCCACGCAAGCGGAACGGAGGACTTGGACAGTAAAGAAAGAACTCCACGATCGCGGCGTGATGCCGATCTTTGTCGCCGGGGGGATGCCATTTTATCGGAGGTCGGAAGCTGAGATTGCTGACTAATTGAAGCTGATCTCTCTGCGAAAAGCCGGGCCGCTGCCCGGCTTTTTTTGTTGGCCGAGCGATTTGGCCAGTTCTTGCATCCAAGTTGGCCAGTTCTCGATGGGAAATCTCCCATCGGACACAAAAAATCAATGAGTTACATCGGGGTTGGCCAGTACTTCGTTGGTTTTCTCACTTATCGAAAACGAAGTGGAGGCGAGCCATATGCGGCTCGCCTTTTCTCTTTCGGCTCAATTCGAAGTCATGGATGCAAGTTTAGATTTGATCGAGAAAGCTGTGCTGCTGCAAGATATCGGCAGATCAGACCCAGAGGATCACGCAACATATCTGGCCGTCAGCGTTCTGGCCTTTCGCGCCACAAACGATATGAGGGCAGCCAAAAAATTACTGAATTGCGGCTATTTCGTACAGGCTGCAAGCTTGCTGCGAGATATCGCAGAGATCGGCATGCTTGCTCTATATTTCGCGGAATTTCCAGAAAGACTTCCAGATTGGCGGCGATCGGAAGGAACGAATAGACACAATAGATATGGGCGCAGCAAACTTAGGAAAGCGATCTCAGAACAAGGGAAATTCGAGTATCTGGATCAGTATTTTGACCTATTTTCCGAATATGGAACGCACCCCTCATCCGCATCAATCATGGCTCATCATGACGGACAGCGCTTCTACGTCGGACCGCACTTTAACGAGACCATCTACCGTCGAAGCATAATGGATTTGGCATCGCTTGTTTGGCACGTCACAGACGCTTGCGGCAGCGCCTATCGCAGCCTTTTCAACACCTCGCTTGAGGACGCCCTCGCAAAGGAACTTGCGCGCTTTTCGAAATCTTGGGACGGGATTGCGCCTTAAGACGCCACCCCTCCTCTCCCCTTGTGGGAGAGGTTACAAAATCGCGGTCTTAGCGTCAGCTAAGTCGCAGATTTTGTTGGTGAGGGGGTAGGTAGGCGGGCACAAGGCAAAGCCCCCCTCACCTGCAATTTCTAGCACTTAGCTCACGCTAAGATGCTGAAATTGCTTCCTCTCCCACAAGGGGCGAGGAAACCACCATCCGCTCACTCCCCGGTATTCCTCAACGCGCCAAGGATGGCGCGGCACACGCTGTCGGGACCGTCCGTCACCTCCTCGTTCCAGAAACGCAGAATGCGAAAGCCGTCATTCCGGAAAACTCGGTCCCGAACCGCATCGCCGGTACTCTCGGCATGCTGCCACCCGTCGACCTCCACGATCAGCCTCGCCTCGAAACAGACGAAATCAAGAATATAGCCCTTGAGCGGCACCTGGCGGCGGAACTTGAAGCCCTCAAGGCGCCGGTCCTTCAGCATCTGCCACAGGATGTCTTCCGGCCGTGTGGCATCCGCCCGCATGTCGCGGGCCCGCTTGCGGTGAAGCTCCGGCGAGCGATGGCGCATTCGGTCTCCCTCTGTCGCTCGACAGGATAGCACGGAGGAGTCGTGGCAAGAATGGCTTGGCATGCCAGACAGGTTTTCTGACCGCACGAACCAACCCTCGCCCGCTACCCTAATTTTTGGGGAGAGCGTCGACTGCAAGCGTTTTGGCCGGAGAACCCGTTGCTTTGCAGCCAAATTCTTCATGTCATATTAATATTCGTATCCTTCCTTTCGATCCATGAGGAGCGTCGCTGCCGAGGTTTGCAAGGCCCCCGCAAGAAGGGCAGACATCCTGGCACTGCAACGAAGAAGGTGAGAAAGACGACAATGGAGGTTCCGATGAAACATATTGCGCGCATTGCGGTCTGCGCGGCCGCCCTCGCCGTCGCGTTTACGATGCCGTCCGCGGGCGGCTTCGGCCTCGTCGACCAGGCGCTTGCCGGTAACGGAAACGGCGGCGGTCATGGCGGAGGTAACGGCGGCGGCCACGGCGGCGGCAACGGTGGTGGCAACGGTGGTGGCCACAGCAGCGAGAACGGCGGCGGCCATGGCAACGGTCATGCCTCCGAAAAGTCGCGGAACGGCAACGCCTATGGCAAGCTCGGCACCAAGCCGGCGAAGGCGAAGAAAACGGATACCGAAACGGTCGGCGCGGACGAACTCGGCCCCCTCAACGCCGCCCACGCCTCACCGGTCGCGCGCATGTTCGCCTCGCCGAATTCGGCCGTCGGCAAGGTCGCCACGTACCAGGAAGCCCGCGCCGCAGCCCTCGAACTTGCCGATCCGGCCGCCCAGACCGCCGCGATCGACGCTGCGGTCGACGAGCTGGAAGCAGGCTTCGGCCTGACGCTCACCTCGGTCCAGATCGACAAGCTGAACGCGATCCTCGATTCGCGCTGATCGCCCTTGTCCGGAGCCTGCCCTCCCCGCCTTTGCCGGAGAGGGCGGCCGTTCGGCCGGCGAAGCCCGCAAGCCCTGCAGACATGAGCGAACGGCGACACTGCAAACCGCTGCTTGCAACCTTCGCTCGAATCGAGAGACCATCGGGCATCCGTTCCTCGGCAGGGTCCACCAATGCCTCCTTCCTTCGACATCCGCATGAAAGACGTCGATTTCTCCCGCATGGACGTCTGCGAGAGCGAGCACTGGCTCACACGCCTTCATTTCAACCAGAGCTATCTCGGGCGCTGCCTCGTCATCGCAAAGCGCGTCTCGGATACCTCGCTCGCGACCTGCACCGACGACGAATACCGGGATCTTCGACTGGTTTTGCAGCGCTACGAGCGGGTGGTCGGAGCTGCCTTCCAGCCGGCGCGCTTCAACTATACCCAGCTCGGCAACGAGTGGCCGCAGCTCCACGTGCACGCGATCCCGCGTTACGACACGCCGCGCCGGTGGAAGCACTACACCATCACCGACACCCGCTATCACCAGAACCCCTCGCCCAAGCCGCCGCCACCGGTGCCGCTGGATGAGGCTTATGCGATCGCCGCGCATTTGCGGGCGCTGTTTGCGGCGGGCTGACGCGCTGCCAAAACGGCGCCCGATCAACAGATCGGAAACGTCGCGGCGAGCGGCGCCCTTGAGAATGCCGCAAAAGCGTCCTAAATCAGAGGAAGTGACGGAGACGGCGCATTCAATTCCGATGCATCGTCCTTCACGGAGACTTTGACCTGATGCGGCAATTGCGCGATCTCGGGAGAATGGCTTGGCTGGTGCTGGTCGTCGTGGCCGCGCTCGCCTTCGCCGGTGCGCCCGGCGCCAGCGCCCACCAGACGAACTGCGGCAGTGTCATGACCGTCGCGGCCGACGGCGCCCATCAGCACCACCATACAAAATCCGGCGACAGCACCGCCACGAAGGCGGCGGCCGTTCCCTGCTGCACGACGGCCTGCCCACTCTGCGTTTCGGCGGCCGGTCCTGCCGGGGCCGCTCCCCATGCGGTCGCCTTCCTCCACCTCGTCTATCCCGAGCGCCAGTCCGGCCTGTCGGGCAACGAGCCGCCGCCGGACTTCGAACCACCACGTCCCCTCGCCTGATCGATCCGTCAGCCGCACTCAAGCGGCGGCATGTCCCCACATGCATGGATGAAACTGCTGTCGGCCGAAGCCGACACACCGATCAGGAGAAAAGATCGTGTATCGTCGCAAATTCTTGAAGACTCTCGCCCTCGGCACCGCCGCGGCCGGGTTCGCCCCTTCCATTCTTTCAACCAATGCACGGGCCGCGGCCGACACACCGGCGAAGCGCCTTGCCGTTACCAGCCGTGTCCTCGAGGTCAACGGCAAGCCGGCCAAGGTCTTCGGGCTCGCCCAGCCGGACGGCACGCCCGGCCTGACCTTCGACGCAGGCACCGATTTCGACGTGCTGCTCGCCAACGAGACCGCCGAGCCGACGCTCATCCATTGGCATGGGCTCACCCCGCCCTGGACCATGGACGGCGTTCCGGACAATCCGGCCGCGCTCATGACGCCTGCAGAAACCCGCCGCTACACCTTCCCCGCCGGCAGCGGCGGAACGCACTGGATGCACGCCCACACCCTGCAGGAGCAGAACCTGCTCGCCGCTCCGCTGATCGTCCGGCGGCCGGAGGAAGCGGCAAGCGACGAGCAGGAGGTGGTCATCCTTCTCCATGACTTTTCGTTCCGGTCGCCCGAAGAGCTCTTCGACGAGCTGAAGGGCGGCAAGGGCCACGGCGCCGCCCAGATGGGCGGGATGTCGATGGGGGGCATGTCCGGCATGGGCCATATGGGCCATGACATGGGCGGCTCCATGGGTGGCGGCTCCATGGGTGGGCAGCAGGGCATGGCCATGCCCGGAATGGGCGGCATGGCCGGCATGGACCTCAACGACATCGAGTACGACGCCTATCTCGCCAATGACCGGACACTCGACGACCCGCAAGTCGTGCAGGTCGAGAAAGGCGGGCGGGTGCGGCTGAGGATCATCAACGGCGCGACCTCGACCGCCTTCACCATCGACACCGGTGAGGTGCTCGGCCGCCTCGTCGCGGTCGACGGCCAGCCGGTGCAGCCGATCGCCGGCACGCGCTTCCCGGCCTCCATGGGCCAGCGGCTCGACATCGTGGTCGAGCTTCCCAAGGAGGGCGGCGCCTTCCCCATCCTGGCCCTGCGCGAAGGCTCGACGAAGCGGACGGGCCTCGTGCTCGCGAGTGCCGGAGCCGCGATCGGAAAGCTGGCCGGTGACGGCGAGGAGACCGGCCCCGCACTCGATCTGGGGCTCGAACAGCGACTGAGGGCGGTAACACCGCTCGACAAGCGCCCGCCCGCCCGCAGCTACCGGATGGTGCTCGGCGGCGACATGGCGAGCTACACCTGGTCGATCGCGGGCGCCGAGGCGCTTGCCGTCGGCACCGGCGAGCGAATCCGTTTCGTCGTCCAGAACATGTCGATGATGGCGCATCCGATGCACCTGCACGGGCATCATTTCCAAGTGACCGCCGTCAACGGCGTCGCGATCGCCGGTGCGGTCCGCGACACAGTACTGCTGCCGCCGATGGCCGAGGTCGCGCTTGAGTTCGACGCCAACAACGCCGGACGCTGGCCCTTCCACTGCCACCATCTCTACCACATGGCCTCGGGCATGATGGCGTTCGTCGCCTACGGCAATGCCTGATAGAATGAGCGGGCGAGGTTTTGCCTCGCCCGTGTCCCGACCTGTCACGCGAGGAGGCAACAATGGCTGACGAGCACCATCACGGTCATCATCACGAGCACAGCCAAGAACGGACGGTCCCCCCGGCAGCGGATGTCTCCGGCAAAGGCGGGGTGGTCTACACCTGCCCCATGCATCCGCAGATCCGCCAGCTCGGCCCCGGCAACTGCCCGATCTGCGGCATGGCCCTGGAGCCGGAAACGGCGACGCTGGAGACGGGTCCGAGCCCGGAACTCCTCGACATGCAGCGACGCTTCCGGATCGGACTCGCTCTGACGCTGCCGGTCGTGCTTCTCGAGATGGGACAGCACCTCTTCGACCTGCACATGCTCATATCGCCTATGACGGCCGACTGGATCCAGCTCGTGCTGGCGACGCCGGTCGTACTCTGGGCGGGATATCCCTTCTTCGAGCGCGGCTGGGTTTCGCTGGTCTCCCGGCACCTCAACATGTTCACGCTGATCGCCATGGGCACGGGCGCCGCATGGATCTACAGCGTCGTCGCGACTGTCGCCCCGTCGGTCTTCCCCGCGACCTTCCGTTCCGGCGACGGCGCCGTCGACGTCTATTTCGAGGCGGCTGCGGTGATCATCGTTCTGGTTCTGCTCGGCCAGGTGCTCGAACTGCGGGCGCGCGAGCAGACGGGCGGCGCGATCCGCGCACTCCTCGATCTCGCACCAAAGACCGCCCGGCGGCTGCGGAGCGACGGGACCGACGAGGATGTGCCGCTCGACATCGTCGCGGTCGGCGACAGGTTGCGCGTCCGCCCGGGCGAGAAGGTGCCGGTCGACGGGGAGCTTCTCGAAGGCCGCAGTTCGATCGACGAGTCGATGATCACCGGGGAGTCGATGCCGGTCACCAAAGAGCCCGGCGCCAGGCTGATCGGCGGCACGATCAACCGCACCGGCGGCTTCGTCATGGAAGCGCGGCGGGTCGGACGCGACACGGTGCTCTCGCAGATCGTCCATATGGTGGCCGAGGCGCAGCGTTCGCGGGCACCGATCCAGAGGCTCGCCGACGACGTTTCGGGCTGGTTCGTGCCGATCGTCATCCTCGTGGCACTTGCTGCCTTCGGCACCTGGATGACCGTCGGCCCGGAGCCGCGTTTCGCCCACGGTCTGGTCGCGGCGGTTGCCGTGCTCATCATCGCATGCCCCTGCGCGCTGGGGCTTGCGACGCCCATGTCGATCATGGTCGGCGTCGGGCGTGGCGCCGGCATGGGCGTGCTGATCAAGAATGCCGAGGCGCTGGAGCGCATGGAAAAGATCGACACCCTCGTCATCGACAAGACGGGCACGCTGACCGCCGGTCGGCCGGAAGTCGTCGCGATCGCCACCGTTCCCGGCGTCGAGGAGACCGAACTGCTGCGACTTGCGGCGAGCCTCGAGCGGTCGAGCGAGCACCCGCTGGCGGCTGCCGTGGTGAGCGCCGCCGAGGTTCGCAAGGTAGCGCTCGCGGACGCGCAGGACTTCGACAGCCCCGTCGGCCGCGGCGTGACGGGCACCGTCGACGGGCACCGCCTGATCATCGGCAGTCACCGGATCATGGCCGACGAGAAGATCGACATTTCGGCGCTCGGCACGAAGGCGGAGGAACTGCGCGGCGAAGGTGCGACGGTGATCTTCACCGCAGTCGACGGCCGTCTGGCCGGTCTCTTCGCCATCGCGGACCCGATCAAGCCGACGACGCCGCCGGCCGTCGGCGCGCTCCTTGCGGAAGGCGTCCGCGTGGTGATGCTCACCGGCGACAACCGCACCACCGCGAACGCCGTCGCCCGAAAGCTCGGGATCACCGAGGTCGAGGCGGAGGTGCTGCCCGAACATAAGAGCGAGATCGTCGCGCGGCTGCGCAAGGATGGCCGCGCCGTGGCGATGGCCGGCGACGGGGTCAACGACGCGCCTGCGCTCGCCGCCGCGGATGTCGGCATCGCCATGGGGACGGGGACCGACGTCGCCATCGAAAGCGCCGGCGTGACGCTCCTCAGGGGCGATCTCGAAGGCATTGTGCGGGCAAGACAGTTGAGCCGCGCGACCATGCACAACATCCGCCAGAACCTCTTCTTCGCCTTCATCTACAATGCGCTCGGGGTACCGGTCGCGGCGGGCGTTCTCTATCCGGTCTTCGGTCTCCTGCTGTCGCCGATCATTGCGGCGGCGGCGATGGCGCTCTCCTCCGTCAGCGTGATCACCAATGCGCTACGTCTGCGGAGTGCGCGACCATAAGGTCCGGCAAACATCGGCGCACCGCCGTCGGTGTTGCGAAAGCGCGCGACGGGCTATGATCGCGCCGGTGATTCCCGTCACCGGCGCGTTCCCTCCCTGAAGTGAGCTCCCTCATGCAAAACCCCGTCATCGATGTCGTCATCAGCGACACGTCGCCCGAAGACCGTGACGCCGTGCTCGACGTTCTGCGCACCTACAACCGGGCGCAGACCGGCCGCGTTCGCGGCGCCGATTTCGCCGTGCTGCTGCGCGATCCGGAAACCGGATCGGTGATCGGCGGGCTCTACGGCGAGGAGAGCTATGGCTGGGCCTTCATCAAGTATCTGGTGGTGCCGGAGAACCTCCGTGGGCTGGGTCTCGGCAGCCGCCTGATGGAGGAAGCAGAAGAGATCGCACGCAGACGCGGCTTCGTGGGAGTCTGGCTAGACACCTACGATTTCCAGGCGCGGCCCTTCTACGAGAAGCTCGGCTATACCGTCTTCGGCGAGCTCGAAGGCGGCGCCGGCGCCCACGGCCAGTTCTTCCTCAAGAAGCGCTTCGCGTGAGCATTCCTGACCTCGACCGGAAACGGGTTGCCCTTCCGGGCCGGGCCGCTGTCAGGCCTTGTACCTGCGCCACCGCCTGCCAGCCACCAATCCTTAACCGACGGACCCTAGAGTGCGCCTTCAAAGCACTGACTGACGCGAGACTTGCATGCCGAACCCGACCTTCCGCTTCACCCACTACGACCTCAACGAGCAACCGGCCGGCGCGATCATCGAGGTGACGCTGAACGCGGTGAACAATGTGCGGCTGATGACGGCGACGAATTTCCAGCGCTTCAAGGAAACCCTGGACTTCAAATATGTCGGCGGGGTCGCCAAGAAGTCGCCGATCCGGCTCACCATTCCGGAAGCCGCGCATTGGCACCTGATCGTCGACATGGAAGGCCATCACGGACTTGCCGATTCCTCCGTCCGCATGATCGCCTCGCCGGCCCGGCAGCAGCGTCAGCAGAAGGCGTCTTAACGACGGTCAGGCGCCGCCGCGCTCCCGGCGAAGCTTCGACCACCAGTCGAGACGCTTGCGGATCTCCCGCTCGAAGCCACGCTCCGGCGGGTCGTAGAAGGTCTTTCGCCCCATCTTCTCCGGAAAATAGTCCTGGCCCGAAAAGGCGTCCGGCTCGTCATGGTCGTAACGGTAACCCTCGCCGTAACCTTCACCCTTCATGAGCTTGGTCGGGGCGTTCAGGATGTGCTTCGGCGGCAGCAGCGAGCCATTCTCCTTGGCCGCCCGCATCGCCGACTTGTAGGCCATATAGACGGCGTTCGACTTCGGCGCGGTGGCGAGATAGACGCAGGCCTCGGCGAGCGCCAGTTCCCCCTCCGGCGAGCCGAGATAGTCATAGGCGTCCTTGGCGGCGTTGCAGATCACCAGTGCCTGCGGATCGGCGAGACCGATGTCCTCGACCGCCATGCGCACCAGCCGCCGGCCGAGATAGAGCGGGTCCTCGCCGGCGTCGAACATCCGGCAGAGATAGTAGAGTGCGGCATCGGGATCGGAGCCGCGCACCGACTTGTGGAGCGCCGAAATCAGGTTGTAGTGGCCGTCCTGACCCTTGTCGTAGACGGGCGCGCGCCGCTGCACGATCCGCGTCAGACCCTCTGTGTCGAACACCTCGTCCTTGCGGGCGGCGCGCCAGACTTCCTCGGCAAGTGTCAGCGCCGCCCTGCCGTCGCCGTCCGCCATGCGGATGAGGCTCGCCCTGGCGTCGGCATCGAGCGGCAAGGGTTTGCCTTCCACCGCCTCGGCACGTGCGAGCAGCGTCTCGAGGCTTTCCTCGTCATGGGGCTTGAAGGTCAGCACCCGGGCACGCGACAGAAGTGCGGCGTTGAGCTCGAAGGACGGGTTCTCTGTGGTCGCTCCGACGAGAATGATCGTGCCATCTTCTATGACCGGCAGGAAGCTGTCCTGCTGGGCACGGTTGAAGCGATGGATCTCGTCGACGAAGAGCAGCGTCTGCCGCCCGTTCATCCGGCGCGCTCTCGCCGCATCGAAGACCTTTTTCAGGTCCGCGACGCCGGAGAAGATCGCCGAGATCTGTTCGAAGGCGAGCCCTGCCTCGCCGGAGAGCAGCCGGGCGACCGTGGTCTTGCCGGTGCCGGGCGGCCCCCAGAAGATCATCGAACCGAGCGAGCCGCTGTCGATCATCCGGCGCAGCACCCCGTCCTCGCCGGTCAGATGCTCCTGGCCGGTCACCTCGGCGAGCGTGGTCGGACGCAGGCGATCGGCGAGCGGCCGCTTCGAGGCGACCGCGTCGGGAACCTGCGGTGCAAAGAGGTCGTCGCTCATCGGAACAATTGCCTGATGCGTTCGCCGTCGCGCTCGATCTCCACTCGCCAGATACCCGGATCGCTGGCCGTCAACGTCTCCATGTCCGCGCTCGACGTGACGTTCGTGCCGTTGACGGCCACGATGATATCGTGCGGCCGGAAGCCGAGCCGTGCGGCGATCGAGCCGCCATCCACAGCGGTGATGACCACACCGGTGACCTCCGTCGGCATCCGCAGTTCGTAGGCGAGCCGCGGCGACAGATTGGCGACCGTTGCCCCGGCGAACGGGCTGTGGCCGCCAATCACCCGTTCGTCGCGCGGACGGGTTTCCGGGGCGGCCGCAAGCGGCAGGGTGATTTCCTTTTCCGAACCGTTGTCCTTGACGGTGAGCGCCACCGAGGTGCCGAGGCCCGCGGTCGTCAGCCGATAGCCGAGCGCGTCGGGATGTTCGACGGGAACGCCGTTGACGGCAGTCACCACCTGACCGGGGCGCAGGCCTGCCTTCGCTGCCGGCCCATCCTCGACGACGCGGATGACCAGCGCACCGCGGGGCCTGTCTAGCCCCAGCGCCTCGGCGACATCCGAGGTCACGGCGTCGAAGGAAGCGCCGATATAGGGACGCTCGAAACTGACGTCACCCCGTTCGGCGGCAGCCAGGAAGACCTTGACGAGATTGGCGGGGATAGCAAAGCCGACACCGTTCGAGCCGCCGCCCTTGGAGAAGATCGCCGTGTTGATGCCGATGAGTTCGCCGTTCATGTTCATCAGCGCGCCGCCGGAATTGCCGGGGTTGATCGCCGCATCGGTCTGGATGAAGAAGCCGAAATCGCCTTCCGTCACCTGATTGCGGGCAAGCCCCGAGACGATGCCGCTCGTCACCGTCTGGCCGACACCGAAGGGGTTGCCGATCGCGAGCACGAGGTCGCCCACCTCGATCGCGTCCGAATTGCCGATCTTGAGTGCCGGCAGCGGCTCGCGAGCATCGATCTTCAGCACGGCAAGGTCGAGGCGATCGTCCTTCAGCACCACCTTGCACGGGAATTCCCGGCCGTCGGCCAGTGCGATCTTGATCTCGTCGGCGCCGCCGATCACGTGGTTGTTGGTGACGACGATCCCCTTGGAATCGACGATGACGCCCGAGCCCAGCGAGGTCTGCTTCTCGCTGCGGTTCGGCATGCGTTGGCCGAAAAACTGCTCGAAGAAGGGATCACCGGCGAAGGGGGACGCGCGGCGCTGGACCATCCGCTCCGCGTAGACGTTGACGACTGCGCCGTGAGTCTCGCGCACCAGAGGGGCGAAGGAGAGCTGCATTTCGGCCTGCGAGCGCGGCAGCACCTTGGTCGCCTCCTCGGCGGAAGCGGAAAGCGGCGACAGCAGCGCGAGCGAAAGCACCGAAACGGCAGCGAAGCGGACCAGGCCTTGCATGGGAGACTCCCGATAAATTTACAGAATGGCTTTTAGTGCGGAGCGAACCGGAAGGGAACGGCAAATCGCCCTCTTCCGATCCCGACAATTTAGCCGGACGCCGCGCATTTCCAAGGCAGGCGACATTACAAGTCGGTCATGTTCCCCGTCCCGAAGAGATCTCCGATGCGGGGAATGCCGTCTCCTCTCGCACGATAAGTCGCTGATTGAATTGCGCTTTATCAATTCCGGCGATGACCGTTCAGGTAGTTGTCAGGAAGTGCTTCTAGCTTTCAGCGAGGATCTGACGATTCCGAGGGAGACAAGATGGCCGATCAAGCACCGCCGGAAGAGACCCGCATAGCCGTTTGGGACCTGCCCGTGCGCGCCTATCACTGGCTTCAGTTCGTGCTCGTCGCGGTCGCGGCGGTCACCGGCTTCCTTCTCGGCGGGCGCTGGATCGACGTGCATGTCTGGGCCGGTGCGGCGCTCGCCGCTCTTCTCGTCATGCGTATCATCTGGGGCTTCGCGGGCAGCACCTATGCGCGCTTCTCGACCTTCTTGCCGGCACCACGCACGGTATTCTCTCACGTTCGTGAGCTGAAATCGGGAACCGCTCGCCCTCATCTCGGGCACAATCCGCTCGGCGCCCTGATGATCCTGGCGCTCGTTGCCGTCATCGCCGGCCTCGTCGTGTCCGGTACGATCATCTTCGGCGGCGTCTTCAAGAAGGGGCCTGGCGCCGCCTTCTTCTCCTTTGCGACCGGGTTCTCGGCGCGCGAGATCCACGAACTGCTCGCCTTCGCGCTGCTCGGCCTGGTCGGACTGCACATCGCCGGTGCGTTCTTCGAGAGCTGGCGCACGGGCGAGAACCTGACCCGGGCAATGGTGACCGGGCGCAAACGGCTGGAGCCCGGCACGCATGAGGAAAGACCGATCGCCGCCCGTCCGCTGGTGGCCGTCGTCACCATACTCGTGCTGTTCGGCGCCGCGGTGCCGCTCGGGCTTTCGCTCGCGGCCATCCCGCCGTCCGGCATGCCCGTGGCGCAACTCGATCCGGTCTACCGGCAGGAATGCACCGCCTGCCACATGGCCTACCATCCGAGCCTGCTGCCGGTCGCGAGCTGGCAGGCGTTGATGGACAACCTCGACGACCACTTCGGCGAGGATGCGAGCCTCTATCCCGAAACGGCGACAACGATCACGGCGTTCCTTACCGCAAATGCCGCGGAAACCGCCGACACCAAGCCGGCCAACGCCTTCCGTCGACTCGATCCGGCATCCCCCTACGAGCTCACGGCGACACCGTTCTGGAAGCGCATGCACGGTGAAATCCCGGACTCCGTCTTTGCCGCCAAGCCGGTGAGCAGCAAGGCGAACTGTGCCGCCTGCCACCGCGATGCCGAAGCCGGCGCCTTTTACCCCGCGAATATCAACATCCCGAAGGAGGACTTGAAATGAAGAAGACAGCGATGCTCCTGCTGTGCGGCCTCGGCCTGCTTGCGGCTGCGCCCGCGAACGCCGACCCTGCCCGCGACGCCATCCTGAAGGATTATGCGAGCGCGGCCGGAGTCGCCTCCTTCTCGGCCGATGCCGGCAAAGCTCTGTTCCAGGCGAACCACACCGGCGGCAAGCCGGACACCCCCTCCTGCACGACCTGCCACACCACCGATCCTCGCCAGCCCGGCAAGTCGCGCGTCGGTAAGGTCATCGAGCCGATGGCGGTCTCCGCCAATCCGAGCCGCTTCACCGACGCGGCTGAGGTGGAGAAATGGTTCCGCCGCAACTGCACCTCCGTCCTCGGGCGCGAATGTACCGCCGAGGAAAAGGGTAATATCATCACCTATCTTTCAAGCCTCTGACCGGAGACCGACCATGACGACAATGCTGAAATCCGGCCTAAAACTGGCGTTCATCGCCGCAGCCTTTTCGGGTGCCACCCTTCTCGGCCCCGCTTTCGCCGAAGACGACGAGGGTGGCGAAGGCGGCATTCGCGCCGTCACCAACGAGACGGCGAAGACCGAATGCTCCGCCTGCCATATGGCCTATCCGCCAGGCCTGCTGCCGCAACGCTCCTGGCAGGCTCTGATGGGCAACCTGGCGAACCATTTCGGCGAGGACGCGAGCCTCGACGAGCCGGTGCGCAAGGAAATCGAGGACTATCTCGTCGCCAACGCGGCGGATGCCGGTGGCCGTTCCATCCGCGGCCTCAAGGCAGACCAGACGCCGCTGCGCATCTCCGAGCTGCCGTGGTTCACACGCGAGCACGGCCCCAAGCTCATCGCCCGGGCGAAGTCGAACCCCAAGATCGGTTCGATCTCGAACTGCGCCGCCTGCCACCGCGGAGCCGAGAAGGGCTATTTCGAAGACGACTGATCAAAAGGCTGAAAGTGCCGCCTTCCACGTCGGCGGCACCGGACGGCAAGGCCCGCCGACGCGCTCCCGCCGGCGGGTCTTGCCTTTTCGATACACGATGATGCCTATTCCGGCAGGATGCGGACTGCACCCTTGTCGGCGGAGCTTGCGAAGGCGGCATAGGCCTTCAGCGCCGTGGTAACGTTCCGCTTGCGCGGGCTCGACGGCTTCCAGCCGGCCTTGTCCTGCTCCGCACGGCGACGGGCGAGCTCATCGGCGCCGACCGCGAGATTGATCGTGCGGTTCGGGATGTCGATCTCGATCGTATCGCCGTCGCGAACCAGGCCGATCGTGCCGCCATTTGCCGCCTCCGGCGAAACGTGACCGATCGACAGGCCCGAGGTGCCGCCGGAGAAGCGGCCGTCGGTGATCAGCGCACAGGCCTTGCCGAGGCCCTTCGACTTCAGATAGCTCGTCGGATAGAGCATTTCCTGCATGCCGGGGCCACCCTTCGGGCCTTCGTAGCGGATGACGACGACATCGCCGGCAACGACCTCGTTGGACAAAATCGCCTTCACCGCCGCGTCCTGGCTTTCATAGACCTTGGCCGGACCAGTGAACTTCAGGATCGACTCGTCGACCCCTGCCGTCTTCACGATGCAGCCGTCCAGCGCGATGTTGCCCTTCAGGACGGCCAGACCGCCATCCTTGGAGAACGGATGTTCGACCGAGCGGATGATGCCCTTTTCTCCGTCCGTGTCGAGCTCTTCCCAGCGTGCGCTCTGCGAGAAGGCGGTCTGGGTCGGAATGCCGCCAGGAGCGGCCTTGAAGAACTCACGCACCGTCTCGGAATTCGTGCGGGTGATGTCCCAGCGGTCGATTGCATCGCCGAGGGTGGCGGCATGGACGGTCGGGCATTCGCGGTTGATCAGGCCGCCGCGGTCGAGCTCGCCGAGAATGCGCATGATGCCGCCCGCCCGGTGGACGTCTTCCATGTGAACGTCGTTCTTGGCCGGCGCGACCTTGGAGAGGCATGGAACCCTGCGCGACAGGCGATCGATGTCGTCCATGGTGAAATCCACCTCCGCCTCGTGAGCGGCGGCGAGGATATGCAGCACAGTGTTGGTCGAGCCGCCCATGGCGATGTCGAGCGCCATGGCGTTCTCGAAGGCAGCCTTCGAGGCAATCGTGCGCGGCAGGACCGAGGCGTCCTCCTGCTCGTACCAGCGGCGGGCGAGATCGACGATCAGGTGACCGGCCTCGACGAAGAGCCGCTTGCGGTCGGCGTGGGTCGCGAGCGTCGAGCCGTTGCCGGGCAGCGAAAGGCCGAGCGCTTCGGTGAGGCAGTTCATCGAATTGGCGGTGAACATGCCCGAGCAGGAGCCGCAGGTCGGGCACGCGGACTGTTCGATCGCCTTGACGTCCTCGTCGGACACCTTGTCGTCGGCGGCAGCGACCATGGCGTCGACGAGGTCGAGCGCGTGCTTCTTGCCGTGCAGGACGACTTTGCCGGCCTCCATCGGGCCGCCGGAGACGAAGACGGTCGGAATGTTGAGGCGCAGCGACGCCATCAGCATGCCGGGGGTGATCTTGTCGCAGTTCGAGATGCAGACCATCGCATCGGCGCAGTGCGCGTTGACCATGTATTCGACGCTGTCGGCGATGAGTTCGCGCGACGGCAGCGAATAGAGCATGCCGTCATGGCCCATGGCGATGCCGTCGTCGACGGCGATGGTGTCGAACTCCTTGGCGACGCCGCCGGCCGCCTCGATTTCGCGGGCGACGAGCTGGCCGAGATCCTTCAGGTGGACGTGGCCGGGAACGAACTGGGTGAACGAGTTCACCACCGCGATGATCGGCTTGCCGAAGTCGGCATCCTTCATGCCCGTCGCGCGCCAGAGACCGCGCGCGCCCGCCATGTTGCGGCCGTGGGTCGTGGTTCTTGAACGATAAGCTGGCATCGATGGTTCCTCGGATCTGTCCTGGTTATCTTTCCGGGCGCGCGCGGCAATCAAGAGCCGACCTCATGCGCATACCTGCGGATTTCCCCTTGTCCTAGTGCAATCGGCGCAAGGTGTCACTATCAGCATACCGCAAAACGGTACGCCCGGCACGACGGGTTGGTTTCCTCACGAAATCGTGGCTCGACGTTTCTTTTCGCGCGACTGAAACTCTGGTCCACTTTCCTGCGTATACTCTTCAGGAACGCAACAGTTACGAGAGAGCAGAGCCATGTCATCCTATCGTCCGCCCAGGATCGCCGCGAGCGAGATCACCCCGCCGGCGCTCTACATGAGCCGCCGGACGCTGATGGCGACCGCGGGCGCGGGACTTGCGCTCGCCGCCTTGCCGAAATCGCTGCGCGCTGCCCCTCTGGCCGCAAAGTCCAGCGACTACAAGGTCGACGAGACGGTCACCTCGAAGGAAGACGCAACCAGCTACAACAACTTCTACGAATTCGGCACCGACAAGAGCGACCCGATCCGCTATTCAGGCGACTTCAAGCCGCGGCCCTGGCGGGTGGAGGTGGGCGGGCTCGTCGCCAAGCCCACAGTCTTCGGCATCGACGACATCATGAAGGACTTTCCGATGGAGGAGCGCGTCTACCGGATGCGCTGCGTCGAGGCCTGGTCGATGGTGATCCCGTGGATCGGCTTTCCGCTTTCGGCCCTGCTCGACCGGGTGGAGCCGCTCGGCAGCGCCAAATATGTCGCCTTCGAGACGGTCGTGCGCCCAGAAGAGATGCCCGGTCAACGCGGTCTCTTCCAGCCGCTCTCCTGGCCGTATGTCGAGGGCCTGAGGCTGGACGAGGCACGCCATCCGCTGACGATCCTCGCGACCGGTCTCTACGGAGAGACGCTGCCAAACCAGAGCGGCGCGCCGCTTCGCCTCGTCGTGCCGTGGAAATACGGATTCAAGGGTATCAAGTCGATTGTCCGTATCACGCTCACCGAAAAGGAACCGCCCTGCACCTGGAACATCTCGGCTCCGCAGGAATACGGCTTCTATGCCAACGTCAATCCGGCCGTCGACCACCCTCGATGGAGCCAGGCGACGGAGCGGCGGATCGGCGAAGGCGGCGGCTTGTTCGGCGGGTCCCGGCGCGAGACCCTGCCCTTCAATGGTTATGCGGAAGAGGTCGCCGGCCTCTACGCCGGCATGGATCTCGCGAAGTACTATTGATGGCCGCCCTTCCCGTCCGCTACCGATCCCTCTCCGTCTGGGCGCTCTACGCGATCGGCCTCGCGCCCGGTCTCTGGACCTTTTATCTCGGGGTCACGGCCAATCTGGGGGCTGATCCCGTCAGGACCTTCGAGCACTTCCTCGGTCTCTGGGCGCTGCGCTTCCTGTGCCTGACGCTGCTCGTCACACCAACGCGCGATCTCTTAGGTATTAGCCTAATTAGCTACCGACGCGCATTGGGGTTGCTCGCCTTCTGGTACGTGGTCGCGCACTTCACCGTCTATCTCACCCTCGACCGCGGAATGATCCTGTCATCGATTGCCGGAGATCTCGCCAAGAGGCCCTACATCATGCTCGGCATGGCGGGGCTCATCATGCTGATCCCGCTGGCACTTACCTCCAACCGCTGGTCGATCCGCAGGCTCGGGCCGCGCTGGATCATGCTGCACCGGCTCGTCTACGTCATCGCCGCCGCCGGCGTGCTCCATTATGCCTTGTCACTGAAATCGATCACCGCCGAGCCAGCCTTCTATATCGCCGCGGTCAGCCTTCTTCTCGGTTATCGGCTCGTGCGGCCGAGGCTTATGGGCTGGAAACGGCAGCGCAAGGCGCGGGTCTCCGCGAGCGCTTAAGGTCGCCGTGTCCTCGGGCGATCGAGCCGCTTCAGGGTCGCGAGAGGCGTTTCACCATAATGCCGCCGATACATGCCCGAAAAGCGCCCGAGATGGAAGAAACCCCAGCGCATGGCGATGTCGGAAACGTCGCCCAGTGAGGAGCTTGGATCAAGAAGGTCGCGGCGGGCGCCATCGAGCCTCGCAAGGCGCAACCAGATCGAGGGCGGCATACCGACGGCATCCAGAAAGGCCAGGCGCAGGCGCTCGATCGGCACGCCCAGATCACCGGCAAGGGCCGGCAGCGTGACCGGCTCGCCCGGATCGTCGGCGATCTGCCGTTCCACCCGCCGGAACAGATCGAGCGAGACATGCCGGCTGGTGAGCCCCTTGCTGCGATCATCGAACGCCGCCCAGAAATCGAGAAACTGTTCGGCAAGCAGGCCCGGCAGGATCCGTTCGAGATCGACGGGCGGCCGCCCCTCCAGCGCTCCGAAGCCCAGCAGGCAGGCGAGCCAGTCGCCAAGCGCTTCGTCGGCCGGGGCGCGGCTGCGAGACCGGACTGCCGATCCAGCGGCCGAAAGTCCTATCGCCTCTACCGGCAAGGTAAGGCTGATCAGGTCGCTTTCCGCCCCCACGACCGTCATCAACTCGGTTTCGCCCTGACGTAGCGCGACCATCCGGCCGGTCTCATGGTGGCCGTTGACGCGCCAACCGCCCTGCGCCGCCATCGGGAAGATGAAAGAGAGTTTTCCGCCCGGGCTTCTCGTCTCCTGCGCGACCGCAGGACCAATGCGCTCGCGGCTGATCACCGCGTCACCGACGGTCATCAGCTCGAAGGAGGACCGATAAGTGCCGCGGCTCACCTGGCGGTAGCTCTGCACCCAGTCGTCGTCGCAAGCGTCGTGCTCGCTCGCATCCCGAAGAAGCTGCCTCTCATAGAACATCGCCGAACCATCGTCTTGCGAACCGGACTGCCCGAAATTCAGGCAGAAATCATCACACGAAGCGGATAGCCAGTCCAGTCGCGCATGCCCTAGCCATTATAGATCGATAACAAGGGGAACATCCGACATGCAGAAAACAGTTCTTGCGGCAGCGGTCCTCGCCGGTCTCGCGGTGCCTGCACTCGCTGAAACCGACGACCAGAAATGGCTGACGCCGACCATGGTCAATGCCCGCGCGGCAATGATGACGCCCGAGCTTTCGCTTCTGACCTTCCAGCACATGGACACGATCTTCGCGACGCGGCCGGTGCGGGCCGGCGGTAGCGTATGGGCTCTTGCCTCGGAGCCGGGTGATATCGGCAATACGTTCGCGCTCGACGGACAGTCGCTGCCGCTCGACGATTTTCTCGAAAAGACCGCCACAAACGGACTGCTGGTCATCCGCGACGGCAAGATCGTCAGCGAGATCTATCGCAACGGTCTCGATGAAAAGGCGCACCACATCTCCTTCTCGATGGCGAAGTCGATGCTGGCGACGATGGTCGGCATCGCCGTCTCGGAGGGCAAGATCAAGAGCCTCGACGACAAGGTGGTCGACTACCTGCCCGACTGGAAAAACTCGGCTTACGCCGACGTCTCCATCCGCGATCTCCTGATGATGCGTTCGGGCGTCGCGTGGCTCGAAGTCTACGAATTCGGCAGCGACACGCAGCTGACCGAAGTGCACAACAATTCGCTCGTCGCCTATCAGTACCGCTGGTGCGACTACGCAGAGGACCGCGCCAAGACGGAAAACAAACCGGGAGAGGTCTTCAACTATTCGACGCTCGACACGTCCGTGCTCGGCTGCGTCCTCGAAAAGGCGACCGGCATGAAGGGCGCGGACTATCTGAGCGAGAAGATCTGGAAGCCCGCCGGCATGGAAACGGACGCCTTCTACATGCTCGACGGGCCAGACACCGTCGGCCGCGAGTTCTTCGGCGCGGGCATGAATGCAGCGCTGCGCGACTACGGCCGCTTCGGCCTGATGATGCTCGACGACGGCAAGGCGAACGGCCGGCAAGTCGTCCCGGCGGAATGGGTGAAACGGTCGACGGTGCCGGACGCGGCCACGGAGCCGGCGAGCAAGGACGACTGGCTCGGCTACGCCTATCAGTGGTGGACGGTGCCGGGGTCTGACGCCTATGCCGCAATCGGCCTGTTCAACCAGTTCATCTATATCGATCCGCCGAGCAGGACGGTCATCGTCAAGCTCGATTCGCCTGCCGATCCGCTCGGCTTCGAGAAGGAAAACATCGCCTTCTTCGAGCAGATCGTCAAAAACATCGCGAACTAAGCGACCACGTAGCGGGGCCGGTCGTTCCGGTCCTGCTACGCGCGTTCAGCCGGCCAGCCAGGCCGGTGGCGCATCCGGACAGCGGCCGAGGACGGCCGCGTCGACGCATCCTGCGAGACTGGCGAAGCGCACCTCCTTGCCGCTCAGGCCCGGGCCGTAATGGGCGTATTTGCCGGAATTGGTGAGGATCAGGCGCGCCGCCGGCGGTACGATCGGCGGCATCACCGTGCACCAGCAGGCATCGCGAACGAAGGTGGCGCCGAACGCTTCCAGCTCGACGGCGATGCCGCTCTCGATGATCCTGCCGTAAGTGGAGCGACTTACCGTAACGGTAAGTGCCACCCCGGGATGTCTCTTCCGCCCGCGGCAGAGTTCGGCAAGCGTCCGGCATTCGTCAGCGGAGAAGTGCGGATTGCCGAGCGCGACCAGCTCGACTGGTTCGCCGACTGCCGGATTGAAGCTCCGCCAGACAGCGAGCAAATCGGCGCGCGATATGGTGAGTATCGGCAGTGTGGCACCGCCCGTCGCCGCTTCGAAGGTCGGCGCCTCCGGCGTGACGCCGACGATGTGGAACATCGGCGCGGCGGAGGTCGTGGCAAAGGCGGCGCCGAAAGCCTTCAGGTCGTCGTCACTCGGTGCGGCCGTCTCGAGCCCCGTCAGGACCGGAATCGTGTTCGGCGCAAGCAGGCCGACCTGATAGCCGAGCAGCGGCCAGAAGCTATCGTCGCGACCGGCCATCGGTTCGACGTCGACGACCAGCTGTGCCTTGCGGTTCTCGTCGATGTGACAGCCGGCATGAGGTGCGCGGCCGGTGAGCGCGATGCAGATGTCGAGGAAGTCCGGATACTTCATTGTGCGCGCGCCGAGCACGCTGTTGGCGTAGACGACGGCATTGGATTCCGCCCAGGCGATGTCCTCGCCCCGATCCGGGGCGCCGTCGAGCTGATAGGGTGCGCAGGTGAAGGTCGGCGCGGCCCCCATGCGGACATAGGCGTCGGCAACAGCACTCGCGGCCCGCGATCGCACCGGATCCGTTCCCTGCTCGCGCCAGCGCGCCTGATCCACCGAGATCGCGTTGAGTGAGGTCGGAACGACGACACGGCCGCCCCAACCGGCAAGCTTCTCGGCGAAATCGAGACTCGCCGGACCGATATAGATGCAGCCGTCGACATGGACCTGCGCCACATCGATCAGGCGCTCCGCCCCGTCCAGCCGTGCCATGCGGGTGACGATCCGCATCGCAAGGCTCGTCGCGTGGGGAACGGAGGCAGACAGCAGCTCGCGGTCCCTTTCGGTGAGGGCCAGCCGATCTGTGGACGCGGAGACTTCATGTCCCGTAACCGGCGTGGCGCCGGGTTCGAAAACACTGCCTTTCTCCACACGCAAGCTCTTCCGCCCCTGCAGGCGCGCGAAATCCCGCGGATGGAGCACCGCGATCGGAAGGGAGCGACCATAGACTTCTTCGGCGACGATCACGCCGAGGGTAAGGATGTCCTCGCGTTGCGAGAAGACCATGGCGGCGGGCGCCAGTCCGTTGACGATCAGCTGCAGCAGCACGGCGCTGCCGGTGCAGGAGCCGCGACCGCCCGGCATCGCCAGCACGGCGCCGGCGAGGCAAAGCCCGTGCAGTGGATGGGCGTGATCAATGACGATACCGGTCTCCGGATCGACTCCGCCCCAGAAGCTCAGGCCGGTGTCGGAGAAGAGAAGCGGCCCTTCCGCCCTGCCATCGACCAACATCGCCGCGGACGCCGCAAAAGCCCTGCCCTCCTCGTCCATGATCGCCTCCCGTGACTCCGGTGTTCCCTTCCTATTACCACGGACGGGAATCGTCGCAAGGAAAGGCCCATCCGTGCAACGCCAGCCGCCATCAACACGCTGCAGAGGATCGGCAAAAAGATTCATCACCCATGTCGATTTCTGTAACACTCGTTCGTCAAGGTGTCGGGCACGCCGAGGCGGCCTTGGTTCAATAAAGGAGAAGAACGATGCGTGTAATGGTTATGGTCAAGGCGACGACAGACAGCGAAGCAGGCGTCATGCCATCCACCGAACTGCTCGAAGCAATGGGAAAGTTCAACGAGGAGCTGGTCAACGCCGGCATCATGCTTACCGGCGAAGGGCTGAAGCCCTCTTCCAAAGGCAAGCGTGTAGCCTTTGACGGTGCGGGCCGCCGCGTGATCGACGGCCCCTTCGCCGAGACGCGTGAACTGGTGGCCGGCTACTGGATCTGGGAGGTCAAGGACATGGACGAGGCGGTCGAATGGGTCAAGCGCTGCCCGAACCCGATGCCGGGGCCGAGCGAAATCGAAATTCGTCCGGTCTATACGATGGAGGATTTCGCCGAATCGCTGACCCCGGAGGTCCGCGACCTGCATGAGCGTACCGGAGAACGGCTCGCCGAGCGCGAGGTCGGCAAGGCCTGAACCCGAGGGAGAAGCAACGCAATGGAAAAGATGATCTTCGTGAACCTGCCGGTGCGGGATCTGGCGGCGGCGACGACGTTTTACGAGGCGCTCGGCGGCACGCGCAATCCCAACTTCTCCGACGAGCAGACGAGCTGCATGATATTCTCCGGTGCCATCGGCGTGATGCTGCTGACGCGCGAGCGTTATGCCACCTTCACCAGCCGCCCGATCGGCGACGCGCGGAGGGAGAGCCAGACGCTCATCGCCCTCAGCGTCGAAACGCGCGATGAGGTCGACCAGACGGTGGAGAAAGCCGCTCGTGCCGGCGGCAAGGCCGATCCGAACCCGATGCAGGGCCACGGCTTCATGTACAGTCGCTCGGTCGAGGATCCGGACGGCTATGTCTGGGAGATCCTGTGGATGGATCAGGCGGCTGCGGCCGCAGAACCTCCCGGCGCATGACGCCCAAACCACGTTGACTGAGCAACGGGAGCCTCCATAATCCGCCCCCATGGAGGCTTTCGATACCCATCGCGTGGCAGAGACCGTCTTCCGCATTGAGCGGGCCCGGCTGATCGCCGGCCTCAACCGCATGGTGCGCGATATCGGCTTTGCCGAAGAACTGGCCCAGGAAGCGCTGGTGACGGCGCTTTCCGAATGGCCGAGAACGGGCGTGCCGCAGAGCCCGGCCGCCTGGCTGATGGCAACCGCCAAGCGGCGCGCGATCGACGCCTTCCGCCGCCGCAGGATGCAGGCACTGAAGCACGTCGAAATCGGTCATGATCTGTCGCTTGAGCGGGACACCACGATCGAGGAAGTCGAGGCCGCCATGGACGACGACATCGGTGACGAACGCCTGAGCCTGATCTTCACCGCCTGCCATCCGCTGCTCTCCGTCGACGCACGGGTTGCCCTGACGCTACGGCTGATCGGCGGACTGACGACGGACGAAATCGCCCGCACCTTCCTGGCCGGCGAAGCGACGATCGCCCAGCGAATCGTGCGCGCAAAGAAGACGCTCGGGAGTTCCGGCCTCGCCTACGAAGTGCCGCGCGGTGAGGACCGTGACCGGAGGCTCGCGGCCGTGCTCGAAGTCATCTACCTGATCTTCAACGAAGGCTATGCGGCGAGCGCCGGTGACAACGCCATTCGGCCGCAGCTCTGCGCCGAGGCTATGCGGCTCTGCCGTATCCTTTCCGGCCTCCTGCCCCAGGAGCCGGAGGTTCACGGCCTGCTGGCGCTGTTGGAGCTCCACGCCTCCCGCTTTCCGGCACGCACGGGCGCCGATGGCGCTCCGGTCACGATCACCGAACAGAACCGGGGCCGCTGGGACCGTCTCCTCATCCAGCACGGTTTGACCGCGCTCGGTCGCGCCGAACGGCTTGGCGGAGCGGACGGCCCCTATGCGCTGCAGGCGGCGATCGCAGCCCGCCATGCCCGGGCGCCGCGGACCGAGGACACCGACTGGCGACAGATCGCGACCCTCTACGACCGGCTGAGCCGCGTCATGCCCTCGCCCGTCGTCGATCTCAACCGTGCCATTGCTCATTCCATGGCCTTCGGGCCGGAAACAGGGCTCGAACTGCTGGAGCCGCTCGAAGCCGAACCTGCGCTGCAAGGCTATGCGGGCATGCCCGCGGCACGGGGTGACTTCCTGATGCGCGCCGGGCGGACAGCTGAAGCGAAGGAGGCATTCGAACAGGCCGCACGCCTCGCCGGCAATGCCGCCGAGCGGCAGTTTCTGACCGCCCGCGCAGCGGCCTGCGGCGGAGACTGACGCAACAAAGCATGAACGACCCGCGCGACGCCGTCCACCCCGTGTAACACAAAAGGCCGGAGGTTTCCCTCCGGCCTTTTCTATCCTTCCCTAACGGGAGGAAACTTACGCTGCTTCAGCTTCGGCTTCGGCGGCGACGCGGGCCTTGTCGGCGGCGCCCTTGGCGTCGACATCGCGTTCAACGAACTCGATGACGGCCATAGCGGCGTTGTCGCCCTGACGGAAGCCGGCCTTCATGATGCGCAGGTAGCCGCCGTTACGGTTGGCGTAGCGGGTGGCGATCGCATCAAACAGCTTGCGGACGGCGTCCTGGTCCTGGATCTGCGAGATGGCCTGACGACGGGCGTGCAGGTCGCCGCGCTTGCCGAGCGTAACCAGCTTTTCGACGATCGGGCGAATTTCCTTCGCCTTCGGGAGCGTCGTGACGATCTGCTCATGCGTGATGAGCGAAGCAGCCATGTTGGCGAACATCGCCTTGCGGTGGCTGGCGGTGCGGTTCAGCTTGCGGCCGGCTTTCTGGTGGCGCATTGCTATTCTCCTTTAAGTGCAGGCTCTGTCTCAGAGGCTGCCGTTTCCTGACACATACAGGCATCCGCCTGCAGTTTGACTGGAAAAGGCAGAGCTGAACCTGCCTTTTTTGTTTCTTAGTACTGGTCTTCGTAGCGCTTGGCGAGATCTTCGATGTTTTCCGGCGGCCAGGCGGGCACTTCCATACCGAGGTGCAGGCCCATGGAAGCCAGAACTTCCTTGATCTCGTTCAGCGACTTGCGACCGAAGTTCGGAGTGCGGAGCATTTCCGCTTCCGTCTTCTGAATGAGGTCGCCGATATAGACGATGTTGTCGTTCTTCAGGCAGTTCGCAGAGCGGACCGAAAGTTCGAGTTCGTCGACCTTCTTGAGCAGCGCCGGGTTGAAGGCGAGCTCGGTGACGGCTTCTTCTTCGACTTCCTTCTGCGGCTCCTCGAAGTTGACGAACACGCCGAGCTGGTCCTGCAGGATGCGGGCAGCAAAAGCGACCGCGTCCTCACCGGTGACCGAGCCATCGGTTTCGATGGTCATGGTCAGCTTGTCGTAGTCGAGAACCTGACCTTCGCGGGTGTTTTCGACCTTGTAGGACACCTTCTTGACCGGCGAGTAGAGGCTGTCGACCGGGATGAGGCCGATCGGAGCATCTTCCGCGCGGTTGCGCTCGGCCGGGACATAGCCCTTGCCGTTGTTGACCGTGAACTCCATGCGGATCTCGGCACCCTCGTCGAGCGTGCAGATCACGTGGTCGGGGTTCAGGATCTCGATGTCGCCAACCGTCTGGATGTCACCGGCGGTGACGACGCCCGGGCCCTGCTTGCGCACGACCATGCGCTTGGAATCGTCGCCATCCATCTTGATGGCGATTTCCTTGATGTTGAGCACGATGTCGGTCACGTCTTCCCGGACGCCCGGGATCGACGAGAACTCATGCAGCACGCCGTCGATCTGGACGGCGGTCACGGCGGCGCCGCGCAGCGACGACAAGAGAACGCGACGCAGCGCGTTGCCGAGCGTCAGGCCGAAGCCGCGTTCCAGCGGCTCTGCAACCAGCGTTGCCTTCGTGCGGCCGGACGAGGTGAACTCCACCTTGTTCGGCTTGATCAGTTCCTGCCAATTCTTCTGAATCATGTTTTTACCTTCCGTTCGTTGCCACCATCCAATCGTGGCAACCGAGCATTAGAAGCGTCGAGAGGGGCGCCCGAGCGCCCGTCGACTGGATGAATAATGATCAGACGCGGCGCTTCTTGCGCGGGCGGCAGCCGTTGTGCGGGATCGGCGTCACGTCGCGAATCGAGGTGATCATGAAACCGGCAGCCTGCAGAGCGCGCAGGGCCGATTCGCGGCCGGAACCCGGGCCGCAGACTTCGACTTCGAGCGACTTCATGCCGTGTTCCTGCGCCTTCTTGGCGCAGTCTTCCGCTGCGATCTGAGCGGCGAACGGGGTCGACTTGCGCGAACCCTTGAAGCCCTTGGCACCGGCCGACGACCAAGCAATGGCGTTGCCCTGCGCGTCGGTGATGGTGATCATCGTGTTGTTGAAGGTCGAGTTGACGTGCGCAACGCCCGACGAGATATTCTTGCGCTCGCGGCGGCGAACGCGGGTGGCTTCCTTGGCCATTTTCTTACCTTTCTTGATCTCTTCGCCGCCGTAGTTCCAGCGGCTCCACCTTGAAGCCAATAGGCAGTAGGCAGTAGGCAATAGGTTCTCCCTACTGCCTACTGCCCAAAACCTACTGCCTGCAAATTACTTCTTCTTACCGGCGATCGCCTTTGCCGGACCCTTGCGGGTGCGGGCATTGGTGTGCGTGCGCTGGCCACGAACCGGCAGGCCGCGGCGATGACGCAGGCCGCGGTAGCAGCCGAGGTCCATCAGACGCTTGATGTTCATCGCGGTCTCGCGACGAAGATCACCCTCGACCTGATAGTCACGGTCGATCGTTTCGCGAATCGCCAGAACTTCGGCGTCGGTCAGCTGATGAACACGCTTCTCAGCCGGGATACCGACCTTCTCAATGATTTCCTGTGCGAACTTCGGGCCGATCCCGTGAATGTAACGGAGCGCGATTACTACGCGCTTCGCGGTCGGGATGTTGACGCCAGCGATACGTGCCACGCCTATTCTCCTTGCGTTCCAGTTGCCATCCGGCAAGTGGTGTCTGGTTTACGCAGCCAAACAGGCCGCGCGTTCAAATTCGGGTCCTCAACATGTCAAAACGATCGAACCCGGTCCTCCGTGCGGAAGAACGCGCCGATCGCTTACATGTCGCGAGTTGGCGCGCTATTTAGCGGAATCAGCCGACAAAAGCAACTGTTCCGGTAAAGATTCTTGAAGCCTCGTCAGCCCTTCACGGTTGCGAGGATCGCCTCGATGTCCGCTGTGACGGCATCCATGTCCTTCATGCCGTCCACCGACTTCAGCTTGCCCTTGGCGTAATAGTAGCCGATGAGCGGCGAGGTTTCCTTGTAGTACGCCTCGAGCCGGGCCTTCATGGTCTCGGCATTGTCGTCCGGCCGACGCTTGAACCCGGTGGAACCACATGTGTCACAGACGCCCTCGACCGAGGGCTTCTTGTCGGTGTCGTGGTAGACGGCTCCGCAGTTGCCGCAGGAATAGCGTCCCGAGACACGACGGACGAGTTCCTTGTCGTCGACCTTGAGCTCGACGACAACCGAAAGATCCAGCCCCTTGTCGGCGAGCATCTTCTCCGTCGCATCCGCCTGCACGAGCGTGCGGGGGAAGCCATCGAGGATGAACCCTTCGGCGCAATCCGGGTGATCGATTCGCTCGGAAACGATGGCGATCACGATATCGTCCGAGACCAGCTTGCCCGCGTCCATGACAGCCTTGGCGCGCTTTCCAACTTCGGTCTCCGCGGCGACGGCTGCACGCAGCATGTCACCGGTCGACAATTGCGGAATGCCGTGCTTCACGACGATACGCTGGGCCTGGGTGCCCTTCCCCGCACCCGGCGGCCCCAAAAGAATAAGTCTCATCGTCCCCTCTTTCCTCCACGCAACTTCGACTTCTTGATCAGGCCCTCATACTGCTGGGCAATCAGGTGGCCCTGAATCTGTGCTACAGTATCGAGGGTGACGCTGACAACAATCAAAAGCGAAGTACCACCAAGGGATAATGGAACGCCGGTACGGGCGACCAGGATCTCGGGGAGGATGCAGACGAAGACGAGGTAGATCGCGCCGATCACGGTGATTCGGGTCAGCACGTAGTCGATGTATTCGGCTGTGCGCTCACCAGGGCGGATACCCGGAATGAAGCCGCCGTGCTTCTTCAGATTGTCCGCGGTGTCCTTCGGGTTGAAGACGATCGCGGTGTAGAAGAAGGCAAAGAAAGCGATCAGCGCACCATAAAGCACCATATAGAGCGGCTGGCCGTGGCCGAGCGCAGCAACGATCGTCGTCGCCCAGGAGGGCAGCGTCGAGGTTCCGGTGAAGCCCGCGGCGGTCGCCGGCAGAAGCAGCAGCGACGAGGCGAAGATCGCCGGAATAACACCCGAGGTATTGAGTTTCAGCGGCAGGTGCGAGGTGTCGCCCTGGAACATGCGGTTGCCGACCTGGCGCTTCGGGTACTGGATCAGCAGGCGACGCTGCGCGCGTTCCACGAAGACGATCAGCCCGATGACGGCGATCGCGACGATAATGACCGTCAGGATGAGCGCGGTCGAAAGGGCGCCGGTGCGGCCGAGTTCGAGCGTTCCGACGACGGCGGACGGCAGGCCTGCCGCGATGCCGGAAAAGATGATGAGCGAGATGCCGTTGCCGATACCGCGCGAGGTGATCTGCTCGCCGAGCCACATCAGGAACATGGTGCCGCCGAGAAGGGTCACGACGGTCGACAGGCGGAAGAACAGGCCGGGATCGTTGACCAGCCCCTGCCCGCTTTCCAGCCCGACGGCGATGCCGTAGGCCTGCAGCGTGCCGAGAAGAACAGTGCCGTAGCGGGTGTACTGGTTGATGACCTTGCGGCCCTGCTCGCCTTCCTTCTTGAGGTTCTCGAGCGCCGGGACGACGGACGTCATCAGCTGTACGATGATCGAGGCGGAGATGTAGGGCATGATCCCGAGGGCGAAGATCGCCATGCGCTGCACAGCGCCGCCCGAGAACATGTTGAAGAGGCCGAGAATACCGCCGGCCTGCCCTTTGAAGGCAGCCGCATAGGCTTCAGGATTGAGGCCGGGCAGCGGGATGTGCGTGCCGAGGCGATAGACAAGAAGCGCCGCAAGAGTAAACCACAGCCGCTTCTTCAGATCTTCCGCCTTTGCAAAGGTCGAAAAATTGAGATTCGAGGCCAATTGTTCCGCTGCAGAAGCCATGAAATTCTCCGCGTAACCGATCCGAAGCGAGAGCCTCGGAGGCAATTCACCAAATCGTTTTCAGAAAACCGGGCCGGCATGATTGCGGAGCAGCCGCTCGCCTCACCCTATTTTCCAGAATCTCCCGGAAGACGAAACAACGTCACCCCTTCTGAGGATCGTGAGGCTCACATATGGGAGCAAAATCGCCCGGTGTGAAGCACCCCGGGCGATCAAATCGTACTTATTCAGCGGCTTCCGCAGCTGCTACCAGCAGCTTGATCGAACCGCCGGCCTTCTCGATCTTCTCGACCGCGGCCTTGGAAGCGCCGGCAACCTCGAGGGTGACCTTGGCCTTCAGTTCGCCGTCGGAAAGAACGCGAACACCGTCCTTCTGGCGACGGATGACGCCGGCAGCCTTGAGAGCGGCAGCATCGATGGTCGCCTTCGGGTCGAGCTTCTTGGCATCGATCGCGGTCTGGATGCGGCCGAGCGATACGGTCACGAATTCAGATGCGAAGATGTTGTTGAAGCCGCGCTTCGGCAGACGACGGTAGATCGGCATCTGACCGCCTTCGAAGCCGTTGATGGCAACGCCCGAACGAGCCTTCTGACCCTTGACGCCGCGACCACCGGTCTTGCCCTTGCCGGAGCCGATACCGCGACCAACGCGGATACGGTCCTTGGAGGAGCCTTCGTTGTCCTTGATTTCATTCAGTTTCATGGTGACTTCCTCCGTCTCACTTCTCGTCGACGACGCGAACGAGATGCTGGACAGCACGGATCATGCCACGAACCGAAGGGGTATCCTCCAGGGTGCGGACCCGGTGCATCTTGTTGAGGCCCAGCCCGATGAGCGTCTTGCGCTGGACTTCCGGGCGGCGGATAGGCGAGCCGATCTGTTCGATCGTGATCGTCTTTGCTTCAGTCTTCTTCGTAGCCTTGGCCATGGTTCAGACTCCTCTTATTCTTCAGAGGCGTTGCCGGAAGCGGCACGGCGAGCCTGGAGCGTGGCATACTTGAGGCCGCGCTGAGCTGCGATGTCCTTCGGGTGTACCTGGTGCTTCAGGGCGTCGAACGTGGCGCGAACCATGTTGTACGGGTTCGACGAACCGGTCGACTTGGCGACGACGTCGTGCATGCCGAGCGTTTCGAAAACGGCGCGCATCGGACCACCGGCGATGATACCGGTACCGGCCTTGGCGGAGCGCAGCAGAACCTTGCCGGCGCCGTGACGACCGTTGACGTCGTGATGCAGCGTACGGCCGTCACGCAGCGGTACGAAGATCATGTCGCGCTTGGCGGCTTCGGTCGCCTTGCGGATTGCTTCCGGCACTTCACGTGCCTTGCCATGGCCGAAACCGACCCGGCCCTTCTGGTCGCCGACGACGACGAGGGCAGCAAAGCCGAAACGACGGCCGCCCTTCACCACCTTGGCGACGCGATTGATGGCGACCAGCTTGTCGACGAACTCGCTGTCGCGCTCTTCACGGCTCGCACGCTCTTCGCGCGAACCACGCCTGTCCTGTGCCATTGTCCTGTTCCTTTTTCTTTTCCGGGTGCAATCGGCAGATTACGAAAAAATTCCGCCCTGCCCTTCCGGGTCACGGGCGAAATCGGGGAAACCGGCTCATGCCGGAAATCCGCCCGGACGGCAAGCCCGGGCGGAAACTCTCAAATCAGAAGGTCAGACCGCCTTCGCGGGCTGCATCGGCGAGAGCCTTGATGCGGCCGTGATAGATGAAGGCGCCGCGGTCGAAGACCACTTCCTTGACGCCCGCCTTGACGGCCCGCTCGGCGACGAGCTTGCCGACGGCAGCCGCGGCTGCGACATCTGCGCCGGTCTTCAGCGACGAGCGCAGACCGGTGTCCAGGGTCGAGGCGGCAGCCAGCGTACGGCCGGCGACGTCGTCGATGATCTGGGCATAGATGTTCTTCGACGAGCGATGAACCGACAGACGCGGACGGCCATTGGCCACCGCCTTGATCTGACGCCGTACGCGATTGGCACGACGAACCAGTGCTTCTTTTCTGCTTGCCATTTCGCGCGTTCCTTACTTCTTCTTGCCTTCTTTGCGGACGATCCGCTCTTCGGCATACTTGACGCCCTTGCCCTTGTAGGGTTCGGGGCCGCGGTATTCGCGGATCTCGGCAGCGACCTGGCCGACCTGCTGCTTGTTGATCCCGGAAACCACGATTTCCGTCGGCTTCGGAACAGCGATCGAGATACCGACCGGCGGTTCGTAGACCACGTCGTGCGAGAAGCCGAGAGCCAGCTGCAGGTTCTTGCCCTGCATGGCGGCACGGTAACCGACGCCGTTGATCTCGAGCTTGCGCTCATAGCCGTCCTTCACACCCTTGAAGATGTTTTCGATCATCGTGCGGGACATGCCCCACTTCGAACGAGCACCCTTGGTGTCGTTGACAGGCCGAACAACAACGGCGTTGTCTTCGAGCTTTACGGAGATTTCGTCATTCGCGACGAAAAACAGTTCGCCCTTCGGGCCCTTGGCAGTCACCTTCTGGCCGTCGACGGCGGCCGTGATCCCTGCAGGAACCGGAACGGGCTTTTTACCGATACGAGACATTTTTGAAATCCTGTCTGTTCGTTCTGGAGATCTCTGCCCTGTCTTAGAAGACCGAGCAGAGAACCTCACCACCAACGTTCTGTTCGCGAGCCTGGTGATCGGCCATCACGCCCTTCGGGGTCGAAAGGATGGTGATGCCGAGGCCGTTCGCGACCTGCGGAATGGACTTTACCGAGACATAAACCCGGCGGCCCGGCTTGGACACGCGGCCGATCTCGCGGATGACCGAAGCACCTTCATAGTACTTCAGTTCGATCGTGAGTTCGGACTTGCCATTGCCGTAGTCGACCTGGGAATAGCCGCGGATGTAACCTTCGGCCTGCAGGACATCGAGAACGCGTGCGCGCAGCTTGGAAGCAGGAGTGCTTACCGAGCTCTTGCGGCGGGCAGCGCCGTTACGGATACGGGTGAGCATATCGCCCAACGGATCAGTCATCGTCATTTACCCGTCTCCTTACCAGCTCGACTTGACAATGCCCGGCACCTTGCCGAGGTTGCCCAGCTCGCGAAGCGCGATACGCGACATCTTGAGCTTACGGTAGAATGCGCGCGGACGACCGGTTACTTCGCAACGGTTGCGAATGCGGGTCTTGGAGCCATCGCGCGGCAGTTCTGCCAGCTTCAGGGTTGCCTTGAACCGCTCTTCAATCGAGAGAGACTGGTTCATGATGGTTGCCTTGAGGGCGGCACGCTTGCTGGCCTGCTGGGCAACTGTCTTGCGGCGGCGCTTGTTCTTTTCAACTGCGCTTGTCTTCGCCATATCGAAGTTCCTCTTCTACGCTCGTCGTTACGGTTACTGACGGAACGGGAAGTTGAACTCTTTCAGAAGAGCCCGAGCTTCGTCGTCCGTGTTTGCCGTCGTGCAAACGATGATGTCCATGCCCCACATCTGATCAACCTTGTCGTAGTTGATCTCAGGGAACACAATGTGCTCCTTGATGCCCATGGCGAAGTTGCCACGGCCGTCAAAGCTCTTCGGGTTCAGGCCCCGGAAGTCGCGAACGCGCGGCAGCGCGATGTTGATCAGGCGGTCCAGGAATTCGTACATGCGGGCGCCACGAAGGGTAACCTTCGCACCGATCGGCATGTTTTCGCGGACCTTGAAGCCGGCGATCGAGTTGCGTGCCTTGGTGATGACCGGCTTCTGGCCGGCAATCGCCGCGAGGTCGGCGGCAGCAATGGTCGGCTTCTTGGAGTCGCCGGTTGCTTCGCCCACACCCATGTTGATCACGATCTTGTCGATCTTCGGGATCTGCATTTCGTTAGCGTAGGAGAAGGTCTCCTGCATGCTCTTGCGGATCCGGGAAACATATTCCTTCTTGAGCCGCGGCTCGTACTTTGCCTCAGCCATCGATCACATCTCCCGAACGCTTGGCCACACGCACCTTCTTGCCGTCGACGACCTTGAAACCGACGCGGGTCGGCTTGCCGTCCTTGTCCATGACGGCAAGGTTGGACAGATGCACGGAAGCTTCCTTGTTGATGATGCCGGCTTCCTGGCTCTGGGTCTGACGCTGATGGCGCTTGACAATATTGATGCCACGAACGACCGCACGGTCTTCCTTCGGCATCACCTGAATGACTTCGCCGGAACGACCCTTGTCCTTGCCGGTGAGTACGACGACCTTGTCGCCCTTACGAATCTTTTGCATCGCTTGTCGCTCCCTTACAGTACTTCCGGAGCCAGCGAGATGATCTTCATATGGTTCTTGGCGCGAAGTTCGCGCGGAACCGGTCCGAAGATACGGGTGCCGATCGGCTCTTTCTTGTTGTCGATAAGAACGGCTGCGTTGCTGTCGAAGCGGATGACGCTGCCGTCGGGACGGCGGATGTCCTTGGCGGTGCGGACGACGACCGCCTTCATCACGTCACCCTTCTTCACGCGGCCGCGCGGAATCGCTTCCTTGATCGAAACGACGATGATGTCGCCGACCGAAGCGTACTTGCGCTTGGAGCCGCCCAGCACCTTGATGCACATGACACGACGTGCGCCGGAATTATCCGCCACGTCGAGGTTAGTCTGCATCTGAATCATGTCAGGTCGCCTTCTTGTTGTACCGGAACGGTTGGGCGCAATGCCCCCTATTCCGGCTCATGATAAATCTCGATTGTCGCGCGGGAGGGATATTGCCAAGGCGGTTTCCCGTCGAGGGACCTTCCCTGCGCTCAAAGCAAAAGAACGCCCGCTTGCCGAGCGTTCCTGCGCCAGTGTGGTGCTTCATACAGATTTTTGCGCAAGGTGCAATACCTAAGCGCAAATCTCCGTCGATCAGGCGTGGGCGGAAACGACCGTCCAGCGCTTGTCCTTCGAAATCGGCGCACATTCCTCGATGGAAACGACATCGCCGACCTTATACTGGTTGCTTTCGTCGTGAGCCTTGTACTTCTTCGAACGACGAACCGTCTTCTGGAGGAGCGGGTGAGCGAATCGACGCTCCACACGAACCACCACGGTCTTGTCGTTCTTGTCGCTGACGACGACGCCCTGCAGAATGCGTTTAGGCATATTATTCTGGTCCTTTAGGCCTTGGCTTCCGCCGCCTTCTGGCGGGCGATGGTTTTCACGCGTGCGATGTCCCGACGGACTTCCTGGATACGCGAAGACTTTTCAAGCTGGCCGGTCGCCTTCTGGAAGCGCAGGTTGAACTGCTCCTTCTTCAGCTTGGCAAGCTCGTCATTCAACTGGTCGGCGCTCATGGCGCGAACATCTGCGGCTTTCATGGGCCTGATCCTCACTCTGCAATGCGCTGAACGAAGCGCGTCTTGACCGAGAGCTTGGCCGCGCCGAGACGCAGAGCCTCGCGGGCGATCTCTTCGGAAACGCCGTCGATCTCGAACATCATACGACCGGGCTTGACCTTGCAGGCCCAGTATTCGACGGAACCCTTGCCCTTACCCATACGGACTTCGGTCGGCTTCGCCGTGACCGGAACGTCGGGGAACACACGGATCCACACACGGCCGGCACGCTTCATGTGGCGCGTGATGGCGCGACGTGCCGCTTCGATTTCGCGAGCGTTGACGCGGTTCGGTTCCTGAGCCTTCAGGCCGAATTCACCGAAAGCCAGATCGAAACCACCCTTGGCGACGCCCTTGATGCGACCCTTGAACTGCTTGCGGTACTTGGTACGCTTTGGCTGCAACATTTTCTTACTTCTCCGAGCTTATCTTTCGCCAGCGCCTATCAAGCGTTCTCGCGACGCCGCTCGCCGCGTTCACGGCTTGCCGGACCTTGCGAGTCGCCTTCGAGCGCACGGCGCTCAGATGCCATCGGATCGTGTTCAAGGATTTCGCCCTTGAAGATCCAGACCTTGATACCGCAGATACCGTAGGCGGTTTCTGCTTCGGCGGTGCCGTAGTCGATGTCCGCACGCAGCGTGTGCAGCGGAACGCGGCCTTCACGGTACCATTCGGTACGAGCGATTTCCGCACCGCCGAGACGGCCGGCGCAGGTGATCTTGATGCCTTCGGCGCCAAGACGCATGGCCGACTGAACGGCACGCTTCATCGCACGACGGAACGCGATACGACGTTCCAGCTGCTGGGCGATCGACTGTGCGACGAGCGTCGCGTCGATTTCCGGCTTGCGCACTTCGACGATGTTGAGGTGCGTTTCAGAATTCGTCATCTCCGAGAGCTTCTTGCGGAGCTTCTCGATGTCTGCACCCTTCTTGCCGATGATCAGACCCGGACGAGCCGAGTGGATCGTGACGCGGCACTTCTTGTGCGGACGCTCGATGACGACCTTGGCGATGCCGGCCTGCTTCAGTTCCGACATCAGGTAGGAACGGATCTTCAGGTCTTCATGCAGCAGCTGGCCGTATTCGGCGTTGTCGGCGAACCAGCGGCTGTCCCAGGTACGGTTGATGCCGAGACGGAAACCGATCGGATTGATTTTCTGACCCATTATGCGGCCTCCCCATTGGCTTCGACTTCCCGCACGACGATCGTCAGGTGCGAGAACGGCTTTTCGATGCGCGATGCGCGGCCGCGGCCACGAGCGTGGAAACGCTTCATGACGATCGACTTGCCGACATAGGCTTCTGCAACGATCAGCTGGTCGACGTCGAGATCGTGGTTGTTCTCGGCGTTCGCGATGGCCGATTCCAGCGTCTTCTTGACGGTGCCGGCGATGCGCTTGCGCGAGAACTCGAGGTCAGCGAGTGCGCGGTCAACCTTCTTGCCGCGGATCATCGCGGCAACCAGGTTGAGCTTCTGGGGGCTGACGCGGAGCGTGCGCGCAACGGCTTGCGCCTCGTTATCCTTCAGCCGACGTTCGGCTTTTGCCTTGCCCATTTCTTACTTCCTCTTCGCTTTCTTGTCCGCACCGTGACCGTAGTAGGTCCGGGTGGGAGCGAATTCTCCGAACTTGTGTCCGACCATGTCTTCGTTGACGCTGACCGGAACATGCTTGCTGCCGTTGTAGACGCCGAAGGTCAGACCTACGAACTGCGGCAGGATCGTGGAGCGACGGCTCCACATCTTGATCACTTCGCTACGACCGCCTTCGCGAACCTTCTCAGCCTTCTTGAGAAGATAGCCGTCAACGAACGGACCTTTCCATACTGAACGAGCCATTAATGACTACCTCTCTTACTTCTTCTTCAGGTGGCGGGAGCGCATGATGAACTTGTCGGTCGACTTGTTCGAGCGCGTACGCTTGCCCTTGGTCGGCTTGCCCCACGGGGTAACCGGATGACGGCCACCGGAGGTGCGGCCTTCACCACCACCGTGCGGGTGGTCGACCGGGTTCATGACGACGCCGCGGTTATGCGGGGTCTTACCACGCCAGCGCGTACGACCAGCCTTGCCGTCGTTGATGTTGCCGTGGTCCGGGTTGGAGACGGCGCCGACGGTTGCAAGGCAAGAGCCATGCACGAGACGCTGCTCACCGGAATTCAGGCGAAGGATCGCCATGCCGGCATCGCGGCCAACCAGCTGTACATAGGTGCCTGCAGAACGGGCGATCTGACCGCCCTTGCCCGGCTTCATTTCGACGTTGTGGACGATCGAACCGACCGGGATGTACTGCAGCGGCATGGTGTTGCCGGGCTTGACGTCGACAGCCTTGTCGGACGCGATGACCTTGTCACCGGCAGCGAGGCGCTGCGGAGCAAGGATGTAAGCCTGTTCGCCGTCGGCATAGGTGACGAGAGCGATGAACGCGGTGCGGTTCGGGTCGTATTCCAGACGCTCGACGGTGCCTTCGACGTCGAACTTGCGACGCTTGAAGTCAACCAGGCGATAGGTGCGCTTGTGACCGCCGCCGATGAAGCGGGCGGTGATGCGGCCGAGGTTGTTACGACCACCGCTCTTCGTCAGACCTTCCGTCAGAGCCTTGACCGGCTTGCCCTTGTAGAGGCTGGAGCGGTCGACGATGACGAGCTGACGCTGGCTCGGCGTGGTCGGATTGAAGTGTTTCAATGCCATTGTTCTTGTTCCCTACCTCAGACGCCCGTCGACACGTCGATGGACTGACCTTCGGCGAGCGTTACGATCGCCTTCTTGACGTCCTTCTGCTTGCCGGCAAAACCGCGGAAACGCTTGATCTTGCCCTTGCGCAGCAGCGTGTTCACGGCCGTGACCTTGACACCGAAGAGCGATTCGACGGCAGCCTTGATTTCCGGCTTCGTTGCGCCCTTGGCGACGTTGAACACAACCTGGTTCTGTTCCGAAACCAAGGTCGACTTTTCGGTGATCGACGGAGATACGATCACATCGTAGTGGCGAAGATCAGTCATTTGAACCGCTCCTCCAGAGCTTCAACCGCAGCCTTGGAAAGCACGAGCTTGCCGCGACGCAGGATGTCGTAAACGTTGATGCCCTGAACCGGCAGAACATCGATGTTCGGGATGTTCTGGGCAGCGAGCTTGAAGTTGCTGTCGATTTCGGCGCCGCCGATCACGAGAGCATTGGTGAGGCCGAGCGAGGCAAAGTTGCCGACGAGAGCCTTGGTCTTGGCTTCGGCAGCGACCAGCTGATCGACGATGATCAGGTCTTCAGCCTTGAGCTTGGCGGAGAGAGCGTGACGCAGAGCAAGCGCACGAACCTTCTTCGGAAGGTCCTGGGCGTGGCTGCGGACGACCGGGCCGTGGGCCTTACCACCGCCGCGGAACTGCGGAGCGCGAGCCGAATGGTGACGAGCGCGGCCCGTACCCTTCTGCTTGTACATCTTCGAGCCGGTGCGGGAGACTTCCGCGCGACCCTTCGCCTTGTGCGTTCCCTGGCGCTTGTTGGCAAGCTGCCAGCGGATCATGCGGGCGATGATGTCTTCGCGCGGCTCCAGGCCGAAAATTTCATCCGACAGGGAAACCTTGCCGGCGTCTTTGCCCTCGAGGGTCTTGACGTTCAATTCCATTGGTTTGGCTCCCTTACTTCGATGCCGACTTAACGGCGTCGCGGACGATGATCCAGGAACCCTTGGAACCGGGAACGGCGCCCTTCACAAGGATGAGACCCCGATTTTCATCGGTCGAAACGACTTCAAGGTTCTGCGTGGTGACGCGCGTCTGGCCCATGTGACCAGCCATGCGCTTGCCCTTCCAGACGCGACCCGGATCCTGGTTGGAACCGGTCGAACCGTGGGAGCGGTGCGAAACAGACACACCGTGCGTGGCACGAAGACCGCCGAAGTTGTGGCGCTTGATGGCGCCGGCAAAACCCTTACCGATCGTGGTGCCGGTCACGTCGACCAGCTGACCCGCGGCAAAGTGGCCGGCAGTGATCTGCGAACCGACGTCGATCAGGTTTTCTTCCGAAACGCGGAACTCGACGAGCTTCGCCTTCGGTTCGACGCTGGCGGCAGCAAAGTTGCCGCGCATCGCCTTCGACGTGTTCTTTACCTTGGCAGTGCCGGCGCCCAGCTGGACGGCCGTGTAGCCATTCTTTTCCTTGGTGCGGTGAGCGACAACCTGAACATTGTCGAGCCGCAAAACCGTTACCGGGACATGCTCGCCGGCGTCGTTGTAGACGCGGGTCATTCCCACTTTCTGTGCAATCACACCTGAACGCATCAGTTCGTTCCTCTTGAGAGTCGTGTCAGGGTCTTAGCGACCCTTCCTTGCCTCTTTGTTTAAGGATTCCTGCAAGGCCCTTCCGGACCAGGAGGTTTCCCGTTTCGAGAAGTCGTTGGCAGGTCTTGCCACGTACCTTCCTTGTTATTTCGGCTCTCGCCGGAATCTCTTCTTAAAGCTTGATCTCGACGTCCACGCCGGCAGCCAGGTCGAGCTTCATCAGCGCGTCAACGGTCTGCGGGGTCGGATCAACGATGTCGAGCAGGCGCTTGTGCGTGCGCATCTCGAACTGTTCACGGCTCTTCTTGTCGACGTGAGGCGAGCGGTTGACCGTGAACTTTTCAATGCGGGTCGGAAGCGGTACCGGACCGCGGACGCTTGCACCGGTACGCTTGGCGGTCGACACGATCTCCCGCGTGGAGGCATCGAGAACCCGGTGATCAAACGCCTTCAGGCGGATGCGGATATTCTGGCCGTTCATTCGACTTGTCCTTGTTTCTTTTCTTGCGTCCCGCATACGCAGAGACAGTGAATTACCAATTGCTGGCCGGCCCCTGATTTTCAAAAATCACAGGGACACCAAAGGTGCCCCTGTCACTTGTAAGCATGAGGTGCCCTGCCCGCACCGATCCGAGAAAACAGACCGGTAAAATACAGCGCAAAAACCGGACGACGCAAATCACCGTCCGATTCTGGTCTAGGCCGGCGACATACACCGCCGCCGGCAATTCGTCAATCGATTACTCGATGACCGAGGCGATGATGCCGGCGCCGCGTGCAAATCGCGCTTGCGCGCCATTTGCACCACTTCAATGCGTCGGCAGCTTTCGGCCTCTCGCTCGATTATTATTCAATAATCGAGGCGACGATGCCGGCGCCGACGGTACGGCCGCCTTCGCGGATAGCGAAGCGCAGCTTTTCTTCCATCGCGATCGGAACG
>NZ_QPIX01000002.1:0-402766 GCF_003337715.1 Ciceribacter lividus | reverse complement strand
CGATTATTATTCAATAATCGAGGCGACGATGCCGGCGCCGACGGTACGGCCGCCTTCGCGGATAGCGAAGCGCAGCTTTTCTTCCATCGCGATCGGAACGATCAGCTCGACGTCAACGGTGACGTTGTCGCCCGGCATAACCATTTCCGTGCCTTCCGGAAGCGTCACGATGCCCGTCACGTCCGTCGTGCGGAAGTAGAACTGCGGACGGTAGTTCGTGAAGAACGGCGTATGACGGCCGCCTTCTTCCTTCGTCAGGATGTAGGCTTCGGCCTTGAACTTCTTGTGCGGCTTGACCGAACCCGGCTTGCAGAGAATCTGGCCACGCTCGACGCCGTTGCGGTCGACACCGCGAAGCAGCGCGCCGATGTTGTCGCCGGCCTGGCCCTGGTCGAGCAGCTTGCGGAACATTTCAACGCCCGTGCAGGTCGACTTGATGGTCGGACGGATGCCGACGATCTCGACTTCTTCACCAACCTTGATGATGCCACGCTCGACGCGGCCGGTCACAACCGTACCACGGCCCGAGATCGAGAACACGTCTTCGATCGGCATCAGGAACGGCTGGTCGATCGGACGCTCCGGCGTCGGGATGTAGGCGTCGACGGCGTCCATCAGCGCGCGGATCGCGTTCTCGCCGATTTCCTTGTTGGAGTCTTCGAGAGCAGCAAGAGCCGAACCCTTGATGACCGGGATGTCGTCGCCCGGGAAGTCGTACGAAGACAGGAGTTCGCGAACTTCGAGCTCGACGAGTTCGAGAAGCTCGGCGTCGTCGACCTGGTCGACCTTGTTCAGGAACACGACGATCGCCGGAACGCCGACCTGGCGGGCGAGCAGGATGTGTTCGCGCGTCTGCGGCATCGGGCCGTCGGCAGCCGAGCAAACCAGGATCGCGCCGTCCATCTGGGCAGCACCGGTGATCATGTTCTTGACGTAGTCGGCGTGGCCGGGGCAGTCGACGTGCGCGTAGTGGCGGTTCGCCGTTTCGTATTCGACGTGCGCCGTCGAGATCGTGATACCACGGGCCTTTTCTTCCGGAGCGGCGTCGATCTGGTCATAGGCCTTGAACTCACCAAAGTACTTGGTGATCGCCGCCGTCAGAGACGTCTTGCCATGGTCAACGTGGCCGATCGTGCCAATGTTAACGTGCGGCTTGTTGCGCTCAAACTTACTCTTTGCCATTTTCGGCTCTCCATTCTTTCATCTCCCCAAGGGGAGAAATTCGTTAAGTGTTCAGGTTTCGGGGTATTCCGGTCACTTCTGACCGGAATACTTGGCCTGGATTTCCTGGGCGACGTTGCTCGGTACCGGGGCGTAGTGGTCGAACACCATCGAGTACTGCGCGCGGCCCTGAGACATGGAGCGCAGGCTGTCGACGTACTTGAACATGTTCGCCAGCGGAACGTGAGCGTTGATGACGATCGCGATGCCGCGCTGCTCCTGGCCCTGGATCTGACCACGGCGGGAGTTGAGGTCGCCGATAACGTCACCGACATAGTCTTCGGGGGTAACGACTTCGACCTTCATCATCGGCTCGAGAAGCTGTGCACCGGCCTTGCGGGCAGCTTCACGGAAGCAGGCACGCGAAGCGATTTCGAAGGCCAAGACCGAGGAGTCGACGTCGTGGAAGGCACCGTCGATGAGGGTCGCCTTGACGCCCAGCATCGGGAAGCCTGCCAGCGGACCGGAAGACAGAACGCTCTCAATGCCCTTCTGAACGCCCGGGATGTATTCCTTCGGAACGGCACCACCGACGATCTTCGACTCGAACTTGAAGTCTTCGCCTTCCGGGTTCGGTTCGAAGACGATCTTGACGCGCGCGAACTGGCCGGTACCACCGGTCTGCTTCTTGTGCGTGTAGTCTTCCTCGCAGGTCTTCGTGATGGTTTCACGGTAGGCAACCTGCGGAGCGCCGACGTTGGCTTCGACCTTGAACTCCCGACGCATGCGGTCGACGATGATGTCGAGGTGAAGTTCGCCCATGCCGGCGATGATGGTCTGGCCGGATTCCTGGTCGGTCTTGACGCGGAAGGACGGGTCTTCGGCGGCGAGGCGGTTGAGCGCGAGGCCCATCTTTTCCTGGTCGCCCTTAGACTTCGGCTCGATCGCGATCTGGATAACCGGTTCTGGGAACTCCATACGCTCGAGAATGACCGGCTTCAGCGGATCGCAGAGCGTGTCACCCGTGGTGGTTTCCTTGAGACCGGCAAGCGCAACGATGTCGCCTGCGAAGGCTTCTTCGATGTCTTCACGCGAGTTGGAGTGCATCTGCAGCATGCGGCCGACGCGCTCGCGCTTGTCCTTGACCGTGTTGAGAACGGAAGAGCCCTTTTCGAGCTTGCCCGAGTAGATGCGGCAGAAGGTCAGCGAACCGACGAAGGGGTCGTTCATGATCTTGAACGCCAGCATCGACAGCGGTTCGTTGTCGTCGGGGTGACGCTCGATTTCCGCTTCGGTCTTGACGTCGATACCCTTGATCGCCGGAATGTCGATCGGCGACGGCAGGAATTCGACGACGGCGTCGAGCAGCGGCTGAACGCCCTTGTTCTTGAAGGCCGAGCCGCAGAACATCGGGAAGAACTTGACTTCGATCGTACCCTTGCGGATCAGCGCGCGGATCGTGTCGTTGTCGGGCATGTTGCCTTCGAGGTAAGCTTCCATGGCAGCTTCATCGAGTTCGACGACCGTTTCGATCATCTTCTCGCGCCATTCTTCGGCCTTGTCCTTCAGGTCAGCCGGGATCTCGACGACGTCCCACTGGGCGCCGAGGGATTCGTCGCGCCAGACGAGGGCGTTCATCTCGATCAGGTCGACAACGCCCTTGAAGTCGTTTTCAGCGCCGATCGGCAGCTGGCAGACGACGGCGGTCGCGCCGAGACGGGTCTTGATCATCTCGACGGAGCGGTAGAAGTCCGCGCCGATCTTGTCCATCTTGTTGCAGAAGATCATCCGCGGAACGTTGTACTTGTCCGCCTGACGCCAGACGGTTTCCGTCTGCGGCTCAACGCCGGCGTTGGCGTCGAGGAGAGCGACTGCACCGTCGAGAACGCGCAGCGAACGCTCGACTTCGATGGTGAAGTCGACGTGGCCGGGCGTGTCGATGATGTTGAAGCGGCGGGTCTTGCCGTCACGGCCCTTCCAGAAGGTCGTGGTCGCAGCCGACGTGATGGTGATGCCGCGTTCCTGCTCCTGCTCCATCCAGTCCATGGTCGCAGCGCCGTCATGGACTTCGCCGATCTTGTGCGACTTGCCGGTGTAGTAGAGGATGCGTTCGGTCGTCGTGGTCTTACCGGCGTCGATATGAGCCATGATACCGAAGTTACGGTAGTCTTCGATTTTATATTCGCGAGCCATGATGGACTGCCTTTCAATATCGATCGGTTCTGATTACCAGCGGTAATGCGAGAACGCGCGGTTTGCGTCAGCCATCTTGTGCGTGTCTTCACGCTTCTTGACCGCGCTGCCACGGTTGTTGGCAGCATCCATGAGTTCGCCGCAGAGGCGATCGATCATGGTGGTCTCGTTGCGCTTGCGAGCAGCGGCGATCAGCCAGCGGATGGCGAGAGCCTGACGGCGCTCCGGACGAACATCGACCGGGACCTGGTAGGTCGCACCGCCGACGCGGCGGGAGCGAACTTCGACATGCGGCGCGACATTGTCGAGCGCCTGATGGAAGACAGCCAGCGGCTCCTGCTTCAGCTTGCCCTGAACGGCATCGAAGGCACCGTAAACGATGCTTTCAGCGACCGACTTCTTGCCGTGAAGCATGATGGCATTCATGAACTTCGTGACGACGAGATCGCCGAACTTCGGATCCGGGTTGATCTCACGCTTTTCTGCACTATGGCGACGGGACATACTTCTTGTCTCTCAACTGTTAAGGCGCCTTATCACGCGGAGAACCTCGCGCAGCGCCGAATTCCAAATGAAAACCGAATTACTTCGGACGCTTCGCACCGTACTTCGAACGGCGCTGCTTGCGGTTCTTGACACCCTGGGTATCGAGAACGCCGCGGATGATGTGGTAGCGAACGCCCGGAAGGTCCTTCACGCGGCCGCCACGGATCATGACGACGGAGTGTTCCTGAAGGTTGTGGCCTTCACCGGGAATGTAGCCGATCACTTCGAAACCGTTGGTCAAACGGATCTTCGCAACCTTACGAAGTGCCGAGTTCGGCTTCTTCGGGGTCGTGGTATAGACGCGGGTGCAAACGCCGCGCTTCTGCGGGTTTTCCTGCAGGGCAGGAACCTTGTTACGCTTTACCTGCGCCTGACGGGGCTTGCGGATAAGCTGGTTTACGGTAGGCATACAACCATCCCTTACAAAATCTTGTCTCTCAAGCCCTTCCGGGCCGTGGCTATTGCCGTTTCCGGCGACGGACGCACCCTATCCTCATGCGCAAAATGTGGCCCTACCCGCTCTTCACGGATGGACCACAATGATCAGAGGACGCATCATCAGATGCGTCATGCATGCAGCATTTGTATCTTCAAAGTGCGTTTTAGACCCTGTTTGAGACGAACTCCGGAACATGGCGTTCCGAAAAGCCTAACCTCACATGGGTTCCGATGCCGGGCGTACTACTGTTTTCACCTGCTGACGTCAAGTGACAATCGCAATTTAGTGGGTCGCCACCCCGGCGTTCCGGCCGTTTGACGGTCCCGGCCAACGATATATAGCACCCCCCTCGCGATTTTGCATGGGCCTCACAGGGAAAATCGGCTAGAAACGACGGACAACGCCAACCACCCTTCGCGCCGGGTCTTCCGCTCCCGCGCGATTCGATTCCCGACGCAGGAAAGAAGACCGAGATGGCCCATGATCCGGATAACGACAACAATTTCGACTCGCCGATGGTCTTCATCATCATCGCCAAGGGCTATGAAGAGGAAGGCGGCGAAGGCGTAGACCTTCACATCCTCCTGCGCGCACCGGACGACGATTCCGCCGTCCGGGAGGCGCTGAACGCGCTGTCCGAGGAAGGCTTCCTTGAGGCCGATCTCGACCAGATCGGCATGATCAATGGCGCGCCGGACGAGGAGCCGCACGCCTCCGCCTATCAGGGCGCGCTCGAGGGCGAGATCGCCATCATCCGCTTCAACTGAGAGGCGTCAGCTCAGAACAGGGTCGCAAGGCCGCCGGTGCATGCCGGCGGCCTTTCTCGTCTGTCCGAAGATCTATTTCTTGATGATCTTACCGTTCGGCCGCGGAGTCGCATCGGTCTCGGGCGGCAGGACCGGCACGGTCACCTCCGGCATCCTGCCGGTCAGCGAATTGAGGAAGGCGACGATGAGGGTAACCTCCCCGTCGTTCAGTTCCTGCCCGAGCTGCGCCGTCCCCATGATCGCCACCGCCTGCTTCAGCTCCCAGACCTTCCCCGAGTGGAAATAGGGAGCTGTCAGCGCGACGTTGCGGAGCGGAGCCGCACGGAAGACATAGGAATCGTCCGCCGTGTTGGTGACCGCGAAGCGCCCCTTGTCGTTCTGCGGCAGCACGTCGGCACCGGGCTTCTCGACCACGCCGAACGGGAAGTACCCCTGCCCGCCAACATTGATCCCGGTATGGCAGGAGGAGCACCCCTTGTCCATGAAGAGCGCGAGCCCCTGCTTCTGCTCCGCCGTTAATGCCTCGTCGTCGCCGTTCAGCCATGCGTCGAAGGGCGCCGGCGTGATCAGCGTCGCCTCGAAGGCCTCGATGGCCTTGGCGAAGTTGTCGAAGGTCACCGGATCGGCTTCGTCCGGAAAGGACGCCTTGAACCAGTCGACATAGGCCGGCATGGATTTCAGCGTCGCCACGACATTCTCCGGCGTGTTGGCCATCTCGACGCCCGCCTGCACCGGGCCCTTGGCCTGGGCCTTCAGGTCCTCGGCTCGCCCGTCCCAGAACTGGGCGATATTGAAGACGGCGTTCAGTGCCGTCGGCGCATTGCGCGGCCCTTTCTGCCAGCCATGGCCGATCGAGGTTTCCAGATTGTCATCCCCGCCGGTCGCCAGGTTGTGACAGGAATTGCAGGAGAAGACGCCGGACGCGGATACCCGCGGATCGAAGAACAGCGCCTTGCCGAGCGCGATCTTGTCCGGCGTTATCGGATTGTGGGCCACTGCCGGCGTCGTCGACGGCAGGGGTTTGAAGACCTCGAGCGCTCTCGAGCGAGTGTCGGGAACAGCGTCGGCGGCCAATGTCGAAGTCGCAACCAGAAGGGCCGAGACGGCAGTCGAAAGCTTCTTCATGGGGAGTCTCCATTCGGTTTCGAACGCCCCATAGTTTAGACTAATTCTAATAATGCGCCTTGAAATAGATCAAGTTTGCAATGCGCTACCTGCAGATGCGAAAAACCGCCCGGATCGCTCCGGACGGTCTCTTTCATCTTCGAAGTGGTGCGGCGATTATTCGCCGGCCGGAAGGTTCTCGCCAGCGGCGAGGTCCTGCAGCATCGGGGTCGCGACGTCCGCACCGGTGCCCTTCTTGCGTTCCTCGAGAATGAGGTCGTCGCGCGAGGTGGCGATGCGGCGGATCTGCGTCATGGTTCCGCCGGTACCGGCCGGGATGAGGCGGCCGACGATGACGTTCTCCTTGAGGCCCTGCAGCGTGTCGGTCTTGCCGGCGATCGCAGCTTCCGTGAGAACCTTGGTGGTTTCCTGGAAGGATGCGGCCGAGATGAACGACGGCGTCTGCAGCGAGGCCTTGGTGATACCGAGGAGGACGGGCTCGCCGGATGCCGGCTTCTTGCCTTCCTCGATCAGGCGATCGTTGGCGTCTTCCAGCTCGATGCGGTCGACATTGTCGCCGACGATGTACTGGCTGTCGCCGGCATCGGTGATCTCGACCTTCTGCAGCATCTGGCGAACGATCACCTCGATGTGCTTGTCGTTGATCACAACGCCCTGCAGTCGGTAGACTTCCTGGATTTCGTTGACCAGGTACGAGGCCAGAGCCTCGACGCCCTTGATCGCCAGGATGTCGTGCGGAGCCGGGTTACCGTCGAGGATGTAGTCACCCTTTTCGATGTAGTCGCCGTCCTGAAGATGGAAGGGCTTGCCCTTCGGGATCAGGTACTCGACCGGCTCGACACCGTCTTCCGCCGGCTCGATGATGACGCGACGCTTGTTCTTGTAGTCGCGGCCGAGGCGGATCGTACCATCGATCTCTGCGATGATGGCATGATCCTTCGGACGACGGGCTTCGAACAGTTCGGCAACGCGCGGCAGACCACCGGTGATGTCCTTGGTCTTGGCGCTTTCGAGCGGCGAACGGGCAAGAACGTCACCCTGGGAGACCTTCTGGCCGGGTTCGACCGACAGGATCGCGTCGACCGAGAGCTGGAAGCGGGCTTCGCCGCCACGCGACAGCTTGAGCACGTTGCCGGCGGCGTCCTTGATGACGATCGCAGGCTTCAAGTCCGCGCCGCGCGGGGTCGAACGCCAGTCGATAACCTGGCGCTTGGTGATGCCGGTCGACTCGTCGGTCGCTTCCAGAACGGAGATGCCGTCCACGACATCCTCGAAGTGAACGATACCTTCGACTTCCGTCATCATCGGGCGGGTGTAGGCATCCCACTCGGCGAGACGCTGGCCACGACGGACCTTGTCGCCATCGTCCACGAAGACCTTCGAACCGTAGGCGACGCGCTGCGAGGAGCGTTCCACGCCGCGTTCGTCCAGGATCGTGATCGCCATGTTGCGCCCCATGGCAATGAGATTGCCTTCGGAGTTGCGCAGCAGGTTACGGTTCTTGATGGCGATCGTACCTTCGTAAGACGCTTCAAGGAACGACTGGTCGACCACGTTTGCCGTACCGCCAAGGTGGAAGGTACGCATGGTGAGCTGGGTACCCGGCTCGCCGATCGACTGCGCGGCGATGACACCGACGGCTTCGCCCATGTTGACCGGCGTACCGCGAGCAAGGTCGCGGCCGTAGCAGACGGAGCAGACGCCCGTCTGGACTTCGCAGGTCAGAGCCGAACGAATGCGGATCGACTGGATGCCAGCCTTTTCGATCTCGACGACATCGGCTTCCATGATCATCTTGCCGGCATCGACGATGCGCTCACCCGTGACCGGATGATCGATGTCGTCGAGCGCGGTACGACCCAGAACGCGGGCGCCGATGGACGCCACGACCTGGCCGGCGTCGACGATCGCCGTCATGGTCAGGCCCTTGTCGGTGCCGCAATCGACCATGTTGACGATGCAATCCTGCGCCACGTCGACGAGACGACGGGTCAAGTAACCGGAGTTCGCGGTCTTCAGGGCGGTGTCTGCGAGACCCTTACGGGCACCGTGCGTCGAGTTGAAGTACTCGTTCACGGTCAGGCCTTCCTTGAAGTTCGAGATGATCGGCGTCTCGATGATCTCGCCCGACGGCTTGGCCATGAGGCCGCGCATGCCGCCCAGCTGGCGCATCTGGTTCGGAGAACCACGAGCACCCGAGTGGGACATCATGTAGATCGAGTTCATCGGCTTCTGGCGGCCAGTATCGGGGTCGAATTCGACGGCCTTGATGCGCGCCATCATTTCTTCCGCGACCTTTTCGGTAGCCTTGCCCCAGGCGTCGACGACCTTGTTGTACTTCTCGCCCTGGGTAATCAGGCCGTCGTTGTACTGCTGCTCGTATTCCTTGACCAGGGCTTCGGTGTCACCGACGATCTTCGCCTTGGTGTCCGGGATGACCATGTCGTCCTTGCCGAAGGAAATGCCCGCCTTGCAGGCGTGGGTGAAGCCCAGCTGCATGATGCGGTCGCAGAAGATGACCGTGTCCTTCTGGCCGCAATGGCGGTAGACCGTGTCGATCATCTTGGAGATGTTCTTCTTGGTCATTTCCTGGTTGCAGATGTCGAACGGCACGTTGACGTTCTTCGGCAGAAGCTCGCCGATGATCATGCGGCCAGGGGTGGTTTCGTAGATCTTCGAAACCGGCTTGCCTTCGGCGTCGATGGTCTTGTAGCGGCCGCGGATCTTCGCGTGCAGCGTGACGACCTTGTTTTCCAGAGCGTGGTGCAGTTCGCCCATGTCGGAGAAGGCCATGCCTTCGCCCGGCTCGTTCTGGTTCATGATCGACAGGTAGTAGAGGCCGAGAACCATGTCCTGCGAGGGAACGATGATCGGGGCACCGTTCGCCGGATGCAGGATGTTGTTCGTCGACATCATCAGCACGCGGGCTTCGAGCTGGGCTTCGAGCGACAGCGGCACGTGAACGGCCATCTGGTCACCATCGAAGTCGGCGTTGAAGGCCGTGCAGACGAGCGGGTGCAGCTGGATCGCCTTGCCTTCGACCAGCATCGGTTCGAAGGCCTGGATGCCCAGGCGGTGCAGCGTCGGCGCACGGTTCAGGAGAACCGGATGCTCGCGGATGACCTCGTCGAGGATATCCCAGACTTCCGGCTTTTCCTTCTCGACCAGCTTCTTGGCCTGCTTGACGGTCGAGGAATAACCCTTGGCGTCGAGGCGGGCGTAGATGAACGGCTTGAAGAGCTCAAGCGCCATCTTCTTCGGCAGGCCGCACTGGTGCAGCTTGAGTTCCGGACCGGTCACGATGACCGAACGGCCGGAATAGTCGACGCGCTTGCCGAGCAGGTTCTGGCGGAAGCGGCCCTGCTTGCCCTTGAGCATGTCGGACAGCGACTTCAGCGGACGCTTGTTGGCGCCGGTGATGACGCGGCCGCGGCGGCCGTTGTCGAACAGCGCATCGACAGATTCCTGCAGCATGCGCTTTTCATTGCGGATGATGATGCCCGGCGCGCGCAGCTCGATGAGGCGCTTCAGGCGGTTGTTACGGTTGATGACGCGACGATAGAGATCGTTGAGGTCGGACGTCGCGAAACGGCCGCCGTCGAGCGGAACCAGCGGGCGCAGGTCCGGCGGGATGACCGGAACGACCTTCATGATCATCCATTCCGGACGGTTGCCCGATTCGATGAAGTTCTCGACGATCTTCAGCCGCTTCATCAGCTTCTTCTGCTTCAGATCGGACGTCGTGTCGGCCAGATCCGAACGCAGGTCGCCGGCGATCTTGTCGAGGTTCATCGAGGCGAGCATCTCGTAGATGGCCTCGGCGCCGATCATCGCCGTGAACTGGTCCTCACCATATTCGTCAACCGCCAGCATGTACTCTTCTTCGGAGAGCAGCTGGTGCTCCTTGAGCGCAGTCAGGCCGGGCTCGGTCACGATGTAGTTCTCGAAGTAGAGAACGCGTTCGACATCCTTCAGCGTCATGTCGAGCAGGGTCGAGATGCGCGAGGGAAGCGACTTCAGGAACCAGATGTGGGCAACGGGTGCAGCGAGCTCGATGTGGCCCATGCGCTCGCGGCGAACGCGCGACAGCGTGACTTCGACGCCGCACTTTTCGCAGATGATGCCCTTGTACTTCATGCGCTTGTACTTGCCGCACAGGCACTCGTAGTCCTTGATCGGTCCGAAGATGCGCGCGCAGAACAGGCCGTCACGCTCGGGCTTGAACGTGCGGTAGTTGATCGTTTCCGGCTTCTTGATCTCACCGTAGGACCAGGAAAGGATCTTTTCCGGCGACGCGATCGAGATGCGGATCGAATCGAAGTGCTGGGCCGGCACCTGCGGGTTGAAAAGGTTCATGACCTCTTGGTTCATGCCTGTCTCCTTGATGGGGCAAAAGAGCCCTCAATTGGGTCACGGCGGCGGCGAAATCCCGGGTTGCCGCACCGGACCCCTAAATGACAATAACCGCGAAATGCGGCGAAACTCCCCTACCCCGGCCAGATCCGGAACGGCTGTCCCGGGAGGGAATGGCGTGCGCGGCCTTCGCCACGCACGCCCTTGTCAACCTGTTACTCGGCGGCGTCCGGAAGCTGGCTCACATCCTCGGGGCCGACCTTCGAGTTCTCGAGTTCGACGGAGAGGCCGAGCGAGCGCATTTCCTTGACGAGAACGTTGAAGCTCTCGGGAATGCCCGCCTCGAAGGTGTCGTCGCCGCGCACGATCGCTTCGTAGACCTTGGTACGGCCCGCGACGTCGTCCGACTTGACGGTGAGCATTTCCTGCAGGGTGTATGCAGCACCGTAGGCTTCGAGCGCCCAGACTTCCATTTCCCCGAAACGCTGACCGCCGAACTGCGCCTTACCGCCCAGCGGCTGCTGAGTGACGAGCGAGTACGGACCAATCGAACGCGCGTGGATCTTGTCGTCGACCAGGTGGTTCAGCTTGATCATGTACATGTAGCCGACGGTGACCTTGCGGTCGAAGGCTTCACCGGTACGGCCATCGTACAGGACCGACTGACCCGACGGATGGAGACCAGCCTTGGTCAGCATCGAGGCAACATCGCTTTCGTGCGCGCCGTCGAAGACCGGCGTGGCGATCGAAACGCCCCGCTTGGCTTCCTCGGCGAGACGAACCAGCGACTCGTCGTCGAAGTTCTTGACCTCGTCATGGGCTTCCGACGCGTAGATATCGGTCAGCTCGTTGCGCAGCTCGGTGATGTCGAGATGCTTGCGATAGTCCTCGAGCATCTGCCCGATCTTCTTGCCCATGCCGGCGCAAGCCCAGGCAAGATGGGTTTCGAGGATCTGACCGACGTTCATACGGGACGGAACGCCGAGCGGGTTCAGAACGATGTCGACATGCGTACCGTCTTCGAGGAACGGCATGTCCTCGACCGGAACGATGCGCGAGACGACACCCTTGTTGCCGTGACGGCCGGCCATCTTGTCGCCCGGCTGGATCTTGCGCTTCACAGCGACGAAGACCTTGACCATCTTCATGACGCCCGGAGGCATTTCGTCGCCACGCTGGACCTTCTCGACCTTGTCCATGAAGCGCTGTTCGAGGCGCGACTTGGATTCGTCGTACTGGCCACGCAGAGCTTCGATCTCGCCCTGGACCTTCTCGTTCTCGACGGCGAACATCCACCACTGCGAACGCGGGTATTCCGAGACGACGGCGTTGGAGAGCTCGACGCCCTTCTTGAAGCCCTTCGGACCGGCGATCGACATCTGGCCACGCAGCATGTCGAGCAGACGACCGTAGACGTTGCGATCGAGGATCGCCTGTTCGTCGTCGCGGTCCTTCGCGAGACGCTCGATTTCCTCGCGCTCGATCGCCATCGCGCGCTCGTCCTTCTCAACGCCGTGGCGGTTGAAGACGCGAACTTCGACGACGGTGCCGAACGTGCCCGGAGGCATGCGCATGGAGGTATCGCGGACGTCGGACGCCTTCTCACCGAAGATGGCGCGCAGGAGCTTTTCTTCCGGCGTCATCGGGCTTTCGCCCTTCGGCGTGATCTTGCCGACCAGGATATCGCCCGGCTGAACCTCTGCACCGATGTAGACGATACCGGCTTCGTCGAGGTTGCGCAGCGCTTCTTCCGAAACGTTCGGAATATCGCGGGTGATTTCTTCCGGACCCAGCTTGGTGTCGCGGGCCATGACCTCGAACTCTTCGATGTGGATCGAGGTGAAGACGTCTTCGCTCACGATGCGCTCGGACATGAGGATCGAGTCCTCATAGTTGTAGCCGTTCCAGGGCATGAACGCGACGAGCGCGTTGCGGCCGAGCGCCAGGTCGCCGAGATCGGTCGACGGACCGTCCGCGATGATGTCACCCTTGTTGAGCACGTCACCGACGGTGACCAGCGGACGCTGGTTGACGCAGGTGTTCTGGTTCGAACGCTGGAACTTCATCAGGCGGTAGATATCGACGCCAGACTTCGACGGATCGAGGTCTTCCGTTGCGCGGATAACGATACGGGTCGCATCGACCTGGTCGACCACGCCGCCGCGGCGAGCCGCGATCGCAGCACCGGAGTCGCGGGCGACGATCGGCTCCATGCCGGTGCCGACGAACGGTGCTTCCGCCCGCAGAAGCGGCACGGCCTGACGCTGCATGTTCGAGCCCATGAGAGCGCGGTTGGCGTCGTCGTTTTCCAGGAACGGAATGAGCGCGGCCGCGACCGAGACGAGCTGCTTCGGCGAGACGTCCATCAGGTTGATGGTGTCGCGCGGCGCGAGCATGACTTCGCCGGCATGACGGCAGACGACGAATTCTTCGACGAAGGCGCCGTCGGCGGTCATCTCGGAATTCGCCTGGGCGACGTAGTACTTCGCCTCTTCCATGGCCGACAGGTACACGACCTCGTTGGTCACCTTGCCGTCGACGATCTTGCGGTACGGGCTTTCGATGAAGCCGTACTTGTTGACCCGGGCGAAGGTGGCGAGCGAGTTGATCAGACCGATGTTCGGGCCTTCCGGCGTTTCGATCGGGCAGATACGGCCGTAGTGCGTCGGATGAACGTCGCGGACTTCGAAGCCGGCACGCTCACGGGTCAGACCACCCGGTCCAAGAGCCGAAAGACGGCGCTTGTGGGTGATTTCCGAAAGCGGGTTCACCTGGTCCATGAACTGCGACAGCTGCGAGGAGCCGAAGAACTCGCGAACGGCGGCAGCCGCCGGCTTCGCGTTGATCAGATCCTGCGGCATCACCGTGTCGATTTCGATCGAGGACATGCGTTCCTTGATCGCACGCTCCATGCGGAGCAGGCCGAGACGGTACTGGTTCTCCATCAGTTCGCCGACGGAGCGAACGCGACGGTTGCCGAGGTTGTCGATGTCGTCGATCTCGCCCTTGCCGTCACGCAGCTCGACGAGCATCTTGACGACCGCCAGGATGTCGTCCTTGCGCAGGACGCGCACGGTGTCCGGGCAGTCGAGGTCGAGACGCATGTTCATCTTCACGCGACCGACGGCCGACAGGTCGTAGCGCTCGGCGTCGAAGAACAGCGACTGGAACATGGCTTCGGCCGATTCCATGGTCGGCGGTTCACCCGGACGCATGACGCGGTAGATGTCGAACAGGGCGTCCTGACGGTTCTCGTTCTTGTCCGCGGAAAGCGTGTTGCGGATGTAGGCGCCGACATTGATGTGGTCGATGCCGAGAACCGGGATCTCGTCGAAACCGGAGTCCAGGATCACCTGCAGCGACTTCTCGTCGATCTCGTCACCGGCTTCGAGATAGATCTCGCCGGTCGCCATGTTGACCATGTCTTCGGCGAGGTAGTTGCCGTAGAGATCGTCGTCGGTGGCCTTGAGGGCCTTGAGGCCCTTTTCCTGCATCTGGCGCAGCAGACGCGGGGTAAGCTTCTTGCCCGCCTCGACGACCACTTCGCCGGTATCGGCGTCGATCATGTCGGAGATGGCCTTGGCACCTTTCAGCGCTTCCGGGCTGAAGGGAACGCGCCAGCCGCCGGCGTCACGCTGATAGACGGACTTCGAGTAGAAGGTCGACAGGATTTCTTCGCCGTCCATGCCGAGCGCCATCAGCAGCGACGTCACGGGGATCTTGCGGCGACGGTCGATGCGCGCATGAACGATGTCCTTGGCGTCGAACTCGATGTCGAGCCAGGAACCGCGATACGGAATCACGCGGGCGGCGAACAGCAGCTTGCCGGAGGAATGGCTCTTGCCCTTGTCGTGATCGAAGAACACGCCCGGAGAACGGTGCATCTGGGACACGATGACGCGCTCGGTACCGTTGACGATGAAGGTACCGTTGTTGGTCATGAGCGGCATATCGCCCATGTAGACCGACTGTTCCTTGATGTCCTTGATCGAACGGGCGCCGGTGTCCTCGTCGATATCGAACACGATGAGACGCAGCGTCACCTTCAGCGGCGCGGCGTAGGTCAGGTCACGCTGGCGGCATTCGTCGACGTCGAACTTCGGCGGTTCGAATTCGTAGGACACGAATTCGAGCATCGAAGCGCCCGAGAAGTCGGTGATCGGGAAGACGGACTTGAAAACGGCTTGAAGTCCCTCGTCGGGACGCCCCCCTTGGGGTTCGTCGACCATGAGGAACTGGTCATAGGAAGCCTTCTGAACCTCGATGAGGTTCGGCATTTCCGCCACTTCTGGAATTTTTCCAAAAAACTTGCGTACGCGCCTGCGACCATTAAAGGAAAGGGTCTGAGCCATCGTCGCTCCTTGTCAATTTGTGCATCCGGGCCTGCAACAGACGGAACCTGCTGGCCATTCAGGTCCGTCAATCAATGGGAAACGTTCAACCTCGTTCCTGTCTCCGAACGGCCGGCCGGATTGCCTGGCGGGTCGGATTGGAACCATCCTCTTGAAGAACCCATTACCCAAAAGCCGTTTTGACGGGCTTTTGGGTAATATGTTCTCGAGAAACGGCGAATGGGAGAGGACAAAACGTCCCCTCCCACAAGCTGTTCCGATATTACTTGACGTCGACCTTGGCGCCGGCTTCCTCAAGCTTCTTCTTGAGGTCAGCAGCTTCGCCCTTGGAAACGCCTTCCTTGACCGGCTTCGGAGCGCCTTCGACCAGGTCCTTGGCTTCCTTGAGGCCGAGGCCGGTGATGCCGCGGACTTCCTTGATGACGTTGATCTTGTTGGCGCCGGCGTCGACGAGGATGACGTCGAACTCGGTCTTTTCTTCTTCAACAGCAGCGGCACCGCCGCCAGCAGCAACAGCAGCAACTGCTACCGGAGCAGCAGCCGAAACGCCCCACTTTTCTTCGAGCATCTTGGAAAGCTCAGCGGCTTCCAGAACGGTCAGCGAGGAGAGGTCTTCAACGATCTTTGCGAGATCAGCCATTTTACTAGTTCCTTTTGTTCGGTTCGAACTGGTTCGATATTAACAGCGAAAAACCACCTTAGGCGGCTTCGTCCTTCTTGGCGTAGGCCGAGAACACGCGGGCAAGCTGGCTTGCCGGTGCTGCGACAACCGTAGCGACGCGGGTAGCCGGGGCGTTGAGAAGGCCCAGCAGCTTCGCGCGCAGCTCATCAAGCGAAGGCAGGGTCGCAAGCGACTTGACTGCGTCCGCGTTGAGAGCGGTTGCCCCCATGGCGCCACCGAGAACAACGAGCTTGTCGTTGGTCTTGGCGAAATCCACGACGACCTTCGGAGCCACAACCGGGTCTTCGCTGTATGCGATCAGCGTCTGACCCTTGAAGAGATCAGAGATCCCTTCCGACTCCGTACCCTGAAGAGCGATCTTGGCCAGACGGTTCTTCGCGACTTTGACGGTGCCGCCAGCAGCGCGCATCTTCGAACGGAAGTCGTTCATCTGCGCGACTGTGACACCAGCATAGTGGGCCACGACAACCGAACCGGAAGCCTTGAAGACTTCGTTCAGCTCCGTGACGAATTCGCGTTTTTCCGCTCTTTCCACTGTCTGTCTCCAGTTGGCAGGACCGATATCTCGGACCCTGCCGGTTTGCCTTTGCCTCAAGGGATCCTTCAGATCGGACCCCAAGCGACGCTTGAGGATCCTGTCCCCTCGCACTGTCACCGTTTGGTTCCAGGCACAAGGCACACTAGGCTCGAACCGACTCTTTCAAGACACAGGTGTCTTTCCAAATCCGGGTCTTACCCGTCTCATGCAGACCATGACGATTAAGGCCGAAGCCGCCTGCAATCTCGGACAGGAGTTCCGGGTTTCCCCGGAAATTCCCGGCCCTTTCGGGCCGGAAATCACTGTTTTCCGGAGCCTCTAGGGCTCCGAAAGAATTCTTTAAGCCGCAGTGACCGAAGCCGGGTCGATCTTGACGCCCGGGCCCATGGTCGAGGAGATCGCTACGCGCTTGACGTAGTTACCCTTTGCGCCAGCGGGCTTCGCCTTGATGACGGCGTCAGCGAAGGCCTTGATGTTTTCTTCGAGCGCCTTGGCGTCGAAGGAAGCCTTGCCGATACCGGCATGAACGATACCGGCCTTCTCGACGCGGAACTCGACGGCGCCGCCCTTGGAAGCCTTGACGGCACCGGCAACGTCCATGGTGACGGTCCCGACCTTCGGGTTCGGCATCATGCCGCGCGGGCCGAGAACCTTACCGAGACGGCCGACGAGCGGCATCATGTCCGGGGTAGCGATGCAGCGGTCGAAGTCGATCTTGCCGCCCTGGACGATCTCAACGAGTTCTTCCGCACCGACGATATCCGCACCGGCTGCCTTGGCTTCGTCAGCCTTGGCGCCACGGGCGAAGACGGCAACGCGAACGTCGCGACCGGTGCCGTTCGGCAGGTTGACGACGCCACGGACCATCTGGTCGGCGTGACGCGGGTCGACGCCGAGATTCATCGCGATTTCGACGGTTTCGTCAAACTTGGCGACGGCACGCTCCTTCACGAGAGCGATTGCTTCCGGCAGGGCCACGAGCTTCGACGGATCGATGCCTTCGCGGATCTTCTGAATGCGCTTTGCGAGCTTAGCCATGATCAACCTACCACTTCCAGGCCCATGGAGCGGGCGGAGCCCTCGACCATCGCCATTGCGCCTTCGACGTCGGCTGCGTTGAGGTCCTTCATCTTGCCTTCGGCGATCGCACGGACCTGAGCCTTGGTGATGGTACCGACCTTCGCACCCTTGCCCGGCGTCTTCGAGCCGGAGGTGATCTTCGCTTCCTTCTTCAGCCAGTAGGTGACCGGCGGCTGCTTCATCGCGAAGGTGAAGGACTTGTCCTGGTAATAGGTGATGACGACCGGAATCGGCATACCCTTTTCCATTTCCTGCGTGGCAGCATTGAACGCCTTGCAGAATTCCATGATGTTAATGCCACGCTGACCAAGTGCGGGACCAATCGGCGGGGACGGGTTTGCCGATCCTGCCTTGACCTGCAGCTTGAGCTGGCCTGCAACTTTCTTAGCCATTTCTCTCTGCCTTTCCTTAAGGACCGGTCGCCCGGCCCGAAAATGCCGATCTGCATCGGCGGCTGCGGTTGCGTGGTCCGTCTGAAAGACCCGGCCTCAGGTCCTCATCCTCCCACGCGGAACAGGGCGGATAACCGCCCCGACACTCAGACCTTTTCGACCTGAGAATATTCGAGCTCGACCGGGGTGGCGCGACCGAAGATCGACACTTCCACCTTGAGGCGCGAACGCTCTTCGTCGACATCCTGAACGGTGCCGTTGAACGAGGCGAAAGGACCGTCGGAAACGCGGACCTGCTCGCCGATCTCGAAGGAGACGGAAGACTTCGGACGCTCGACACCCTCCTGGACCTGACCCAGGATGCGCTCAGCCTCATAGTCCGGGATCGGAACCGGCTTATTGTCGGAACCGAGGAACCCCGTCACCTTCGGAGTATTCTTGATGAGATGATAGGCCTCGTCGGTCAGATCGGCGCGCACCAGGACATAGCCCGGAAAGAACTTGCGCTCGCTGTCGACCTTGCGACCACGCCGCACTTCGACCACCTTCTCGGTCGGCACGAGGATCTTCTCGAAAAGATGCTCGAGCCCCTTTTGCCGGGCCTTCTCCTCAATGGATTCAGCCACCTTCTTCTCAAAATTCGAATAAGCGTGGACGATGTACCAACGCGCCGCCATGTCCGTCTCCGCCCGATTAGTTACCGACGCTCAGCACCAGGCCGATAAGCCAACCGATGATCTGATCCGCCGAAAAGAAAAACAGCGCCGCAAAAAGCACCATGAAGAGGACCATGGCCGTGGAGATCATCGTCTCGCGACGAGTGGGCCATGTCACCTTGTTCGTCTCGGAGCGAACCTGCTGCAGAAACGCAAACGGATTTGTCTTGGATGCCATCTATTGCCCACGCTTTTACGGCGCGTAAAGCCGACTATATCAGCCCCACGCACCGCGTGTCTGTTTCACCCTACATAAACACCGATTCCGTATTTCACAAGAGCGAAATCGATATCATGCAAATTTTTGCCGGCCCGCCCGAAACTCTCGGGCACGCGGTTCTTCGTCCTCTTCGAAAGGGACATGGCAGGGGCAGAGGGGCTCGAACCCCCGACCTGCGGTTTTGGAGACCGCCGCTCTACCAACTGAGCTATACCCCTAGATCCGGCACCGACGCGGCGTCAAACCACGTCCTGCGCGCTGGCATGGCGCTCCCTTTAAGGTGAGCCGAAACGATTGGCAAGCCTGTTTTTTCTTTTTCGACAGGCCGAAACGATCTTTGACGCCCACCAGTGACGCTGGACGCGGGCGCCGACCGTGGCGACGGTCGCGCTGAACGGGTCGGAGAGGTCGGCGGAGAGCGTAACGCCCCTCGACCGCTTCTTTTCCACACCCAGTTTCGCATGGGCAGCGCGGCTACCTCCATCGAGGAAGCCGTCCGTTCGCAAGGACGAGCCGATGTCGGCGAGATCAAAGTTCACCGATTGCCGCGCGACGAAGCCGACCGACTGCCCGGCGATGGTATTCGCCTCCAGCGCCCGGAAAGCGGCAACGTCGACTGCGGGCGTCGCCGACCACTGCGCGCTCTACGAAAGCGAAAGCGCCTGCCGGACCAGCGCAACCCGGTCCGGAACCAGAAGGCACGATCCCCTACCCTTCGAGACATTCCAGATGAGCGGCCGGTCTTCGTCGGCACGCACCGTACCGAAAGGCAGACTTCAGCGCTGTATCCGGTTTCGCTGTCGCATCGGATTTCCGACAGTGCAGCCGGTCATACGACCGAACCGAACATCAAGCGCCGCCGTTCTGCTCGGTTGCGCGCAACTTTTCCGCCAGCCTGACTTTCCGCTTCTTTGGCTTCAGCCAACGGCTGAAGGTGTGTATGGCGCGACCGACCTTGGTGTAGGAGAATAGCCGGTCGATCTCGTGATTGGCCCCCTCCAGCCTCTCCGACAGCACCTCGACGCCGGTGAACACCGCCTCGGTCGCATTCAGTTCCGGAAAGCGCCGCGCAAGCGCCGCGTAGGGGTTGATGTCGGCCTTCTCTGAAGAAACGACGAGACCACCCCGGATCAACAGACGCAGGATCACCTGTTCCAGCGTCCAGTCGTGCTGGTGGAAGAGTTTCCATCTCGCGCTTCTACGAGCGGAAAAGCCGGTGATCATGACCGGACGGCCCAATCTAAGCTCCGCCAGCCAGACAGCCAGCGCGAAGCCGCTGGTCGGTATTCGGCCCGGAGAATAGAAGTCGGAAAAGTAGGACGCGAGATCAAGATGCCGGACGGACGCGCCTTCGAACTCGTCCGGACGGCTGAATCGCTCACCCGGATCGACGCGAAGATTGACGACACCGGCAAAGCGATCACCGGGGAAATATCCCAGAACCTCCGCCACTTCACGGCGATAGACGATATTGGCGCCGACGGAACCGCTTCGGGCGACGAGCAGCGCGTTTCCGTCAAACGGCGCATCGAGAACCTTATAGACCTTGTTGAAGAACACGAACAGCGCCGTGTCCGGCAGGCTCGCCTTCATTTTCCCGAGTTGCGCCTGGTCGCTGTTGGCGACGAGGACGATGTGCGAATATCGCGAAAAAAACGCAGGCCAGTCGGCGATTTCGGCGGCGCCGGGCGCCGCGGCGGACGAAACGGAATCAGCAGACATCAATCAGGACTCTCGCTGGCGAACGAAAAGAACACGGTCCCGCATGGCGAACCACTCTTCGGCATAGTCGCAGTTACGGTATTCGTCGAAATACGGGCCGCCATCGGTGAAATGGACAATCTTGGCATCGGGCCTGTATTCGTATTCGTTGACGAGATAGTTCCAGGTAACCGGCAGGTCGCCGATCTGGTCGTCGCTCTCCAGCCATTTGAACTGATGCAGCTGCAGACCGGTCGCCGAGTTCACATAGTCCGGCGTCAGCGCCCGGCACTTCGCATTATTGAAAAGGATGACGCTCGACCAGTTCTTCTTCTCGTACTTGGTCTGGGTCTGCCCGAGGAACTTCGTGTCGATCTTCGGCTGATAGTCGTGCTTCACGCACATCACGGTATAGCGATCGTCTCGCAAGGCCCAGAGTTCCGCGATGTCCGCGCGGGCGAGCATGTCGCAGTCGATGAACATGCTCCAGCCTTCGTAGTCGCTCAGGTAAGGAACCATGAAGCGCGAGAACGAAAACTCCGTCGACTGAAGGGAATTGCGCTCGCGCTCGAAGAGTCCGCCGAGATGGCCGAGCACGATCGGAGAGAAGACGACGGGGATCGTCGAATGCTGAATGATGCTCTGCGCCAGAACATGATAGGCGGCCACCTCGTTCGAGTCGAAACCGATATAGATGCGCGCAGTCTTATCCAGCATTCCGTTCTCCTGAAATCGAGTGAGATTGATGGCCCGCGAGATCGACATCGACTTGTCGACGGGCAGAACGATCGGGAGTCACTCTTCTACACATAATTCGCCGCCTTGGCCAATATCCGCATGCCAATGCAGCCATGCGTCCCGCAGGTGGCCTGTCGCATCATCCGCATCCAGCCGCAAAACGCCGTCGGCGTCCCATTCACTCTCAAACGCAAGAACCCCGCCGTTTCCGGCGGGGTTCTGTCGGTCCATTGCGGGAACCGAAATCTACTTGATGATCGATTACTCGATGATCGAGGCGACGATGCCGGCGCCGTGTGCAAATCGCGCTTGCGCGCCATTTGCACCACTTCAATGCGTCGGCAGCTTTCGGCCTCTCGCTCGATTATTATTCAATAATCGAGGCGACGATGCCGGCGCCGACGGTACGGCCGCCTTCGCGGATAGCGAAGCGCAGCTTTTCTTCCATCGCGATCGGAACGATCAGCTCGACGTCAACGGTGACGTTGTCGCCCGGCATAACCATTTCCGTGCCTTCCGGAAGCGTCACGATGCCCGTCACGTCCGTCGTGCGGAAGTAGAACTGCGGACGGTAGTTCGTGAAGAACGGCGTATGACGGCCGCCTTCTTCCTTCGTCAGGATGTAGGCTTCGGCCTTGAACTTCTTGTGCGGCTTGACCGAACCCGGCTTGCACAGGATCTGGCCACGCTCGACGCCGTTGCGGTCGACACCGCGAAGCAGCGCGCCGATGTTGTCGCCGGCCTGGCCCTGGTCGAGCAGCTTGCGGAACATTTCAACGCCCGTGCAGGTCGACTTGATGGTCGGACGGATGCCGACGATCTCGACTTCTTCACCAACCTTGATGATGCCACGCTCGACGCGGCCGGTCACAACCGTACCACGGCCCGAGATCGAGAACACGTCTTCGATCGGCATCAGGAACGGCTGGTCGATCGGACGCTCCGGCGTCGGGATGTAGGCGTCGACGGCGTCCATCAGCGCGCGGATCGCGTTCTCGCCGATTTCCTTGTTGGAGTCTTCGAGAGCAGCAAGAGCCGAACCCTTGATGACCGGGATGTCGTCGCCCGGGAAGTCGTACGAAGACAGGAGTTCGCGAACTTCGAGCTCGACGAGTTCGAGAAGCTCGGCGTCGTCGACCTGGTCGACCTTGTTCAGGAACACGACGATCGCCGGAACGCCGACCTGGCGGGCGAGCAGGATGTGTTCGCGCGTCTGCGGCATCGGGCCGTCGGCAGCCGAGCAAACCAGGATCGCGCCGTCCATCTGGGCAGCACCGGTGATCATGTTCTTGACGTAGTCGGCGTGGCCGGGGCAGTCGACGTGCGCGTAGTGGCGGTTCGCCGTTTCGTATTCGACGTGCGCCGTCGAGATCGTGATACCACGAGCCTTTTCTTCCGGAGCCGCGTCGATCTGGTCATAGGCCTTGAACTCACCAAAATACTTGGTGATCGCCGCCGTCAGAGACGTCTTGCCATGGTCAACGTGGCCGATCGTGCCAATGTTAACGTGCGGCTTGTTGCGCTCAAACTTACTCTTTGCCATTTGAATGCTTCCTATGATCGTAAATGGTTGACCCGGCAAACGGGTTTAGTGCCGCCGTTTAAGGCTTTCGCAGCAATTGCGCAAGACCTATTTGCTCGGTGCGACAAAGGCCGCTGCACGCGCGATGCGGAGACGGCTGGAGCCCTGCATAAACGAAAGCGGGGCAGGAACTGCGGAGGCGACAGGCCAGAGAATTCAGCGGTTTCGGTCGGGCGGTGCGGTTGGAGCGGGTAGCGGGAATCGAACCCGCGTATTCAGCTTGGAAGGCTGCTGCTCTACCATTGAGCTATACCCGCGGTGTTCGATCCGATGTCGGAATGGTGGAGGGAGTTGGATTTGAACCAACGTAGGCTGAGCCAACGGATTTACAGTCCGTCCCCTTTAACCACTCGGGCATCCCTCCAGTCTCCGACCGGATCAAGCGACCAAGCTTTCTCCAGATCCTCGGGAGCGACGCCCCGTGATCTGCGGCGGGTATATGACGGCCCTGCAGGTCGATGTCAACACGATGTCCGATGAATTTTTTCGAAATTTTTCCGCACCTCGCAAAAACACCCTCGCCGCCGGGCACCTCTATCCGCCGGAAGACTTCGTCGCTATAAAGCCGCATGGCCAAAGACACTTCCAAAGACAGAACCGCCCGCGACACCCACTACGCCACCCTGCGCCGGCAGGTGCGCGACGCCAAGCGCGAAAGGGGCGAAATCCCCACTCCGACGCCGCAGAAGCGGAAGAAATCGGCCGAAGGCTGGACACCGCCGCAGCTCGCTCCCGAGCAGGTCTATCTTTACGGCCTGCACACAGTCCGCGCGGCGATCGACAATCCGGAGCGCCGGATCATCAAGCTCTCGGTGACCCAGAACGCGCTGGCCCGGCTCGAAATCGGCCCTCCCGAGACGCTGCCCTTTCCTGTGGAAATCGTCTCGCCGCAGGAGATCGACAAGATGCTCGGCCCGGACGCCATCCATCAGGGCGTGATGATCGAGACACGTCCCCTGCCCGTCCGGCGTCTGGAAGCGCTGAGGGAAAGTCCGCTCCTCCTCGTGCTCGACCAGGTGACGGACCCCCATAATGTCGGCGCGATCATGCGGTCGGCCGTCGCGTTCAACGCCGGCGCGGTGATCACCACCCAGCGCCACAGCCCGACCGAATCGGGCGTGCTTGCGAAATCGGCCTCCGGCGCCCTCGAACTCATCCCCTATATCCAGATCACCAATCTGGCGGATGCGCTCGGCGAGCTGCACCGGCTCGGCTTCTATTCCATCGGACTCGATTCGGAAGGGCCGGCCCCGCTCGAGGGTACCTTCCGCGGCGACAAGATCGCTCTCGTGCTCGGCTCGGAAGGAAAAGGCCTGCGCCAGAAGACGCGCGAGACCGTCAATGCGCTCGCCCGGCTCGACATGCCGGGGGCGATCAAGTCGCTCAACGTCTCCAATGCCGCGGCCATCGCGCTCTATGCCTCGCGGCAGTTCCTCGCGAAGGCTGCGTCCTAAGGTCCACGACCGGTCGCGACGGATCAACGCCGGAGAAGAGGTGGTTAGCTGTGCGGTACCTTCACGCGACGAGGCGTGGGGTATTGCCTAGGCCAATTCCCACGTTGAATCACGCCCGAAGCTTCATGTGCTTCCGCAGGCTCTTGTCGAAGGCATTAGCCGGCACCAAGCGGCGCAGCAGGAAAAGCTGGCGAGCCATCTTGGTTGCGGGATTCTGCAGTTTGGGCTTCTTGTCGCTCACTGCAGCGACCACGGCCCCCGCCACGACCTGAGGCGGATCACCAGTCTTTATGGCCTGTTGCCAAACGCCGACCATCGCGTTGCGCTGCTCGTCGTAGACGGCAAGTTTCCGATCCGGACCGGTCGCATTGTGATCCAGCGACGTGCGCGTGAAAGCGGGCTCGATCAACAGAACCCGGATCCCGAGATTGCGAACCTCATGATCAAGCGACTGCGAATAGCCCTCGACGGCATGCTTAGTTGCTGCGTAAAGCGCCGAAAACGGGCTCGGCACGAAACCGACAACCGATCCGATATTGATGATCCGGCCGCTGCGCTGCGACCGCATGATGGGGAGCACCGCATTGGTCATGCGGATCACACCAAAGACATTCAGATCGAAAAGCGCCTTGGCCTGATCAACGGACGATTCCTCGGCGGCGGCTATCAGCGCTCCGCCGGCATTATTCACGAGGACATCGATCCGCCCCGCCTTTTCCACGAGCTGCGTGACCAGCGCCGCCACCGAAGCGTCATCGGTCACGTCGCAGGGCAACAGGCTGATGCCATCAATACTCGCGCCTTCGGACGCTCTTCGGCTGGTGCCGAAAACGGTATAACCGGCGCTGCGCAGAGCTTTGGCCGTCTCAAATCCGATGCCGCCGGACGCGCCCGTGACGAGCGCAACGGGAGTGTAATTTGACATAATGTGAATCCTTGGATTGTGCCGAGCCCGGTGCCAGCTACATAGATCTGGTTGTTGGGCAGCCGGTTCTCGAGCGAGAGAACCGGCCAGGGGAATCTAGCTCTTGCGGGTATTTTTGACGAAGGCTCCGATTTGAGCGGCCGCCAATTCAGGGTATTGGTGGTGTGGGCCGTGTCCGACGCGGGGATAGGTAATCAGGTGCAAAGTCGGGAGCTGATTGTTGAGCGCATACCAGTTCTCGACGGGCATCACGATATCGTGGTCGCCGCCAAGATGCAGGATCGGCGTTTTTGTGACCTTCAGCAGATCAAGGATCTGTTCAGCCGGAAACAGCGGGTTACGCGGCGTGTTGCCGATCTGCGCAATTGCCCAGTCCGCCGGCACATCCGGGCTGCGATCTTCTTTGCGAGCCATGATCCGCTCGAAGGAGCGTTTCGACGCTTCGCGGCTCACCGCATCGCTCGGCTCGAAAAACACTGTCGTGAACTGATCGAGATTGGTTCCGGGTTTTGCAGCGGTGTCATAGAACAGCTGTTCACCCGACTTGACCAAATGACCGGGAGGCGTCGTCGCAAGCAGAACGACGTGGCTTGCCTTGTCGCCCGTCATTGCCAGGACAATCTGGGCCGTAATGCCGCCGATCGACCAGCCACCAATGGCAAAATCCTCCAGCCCGAGCCCGGCGATGAGGTCGACGGTATCCTGGGCGAGAGACATCGGGTTGTAGGATTTTTCGCCGGTCGACTTGCCAAGCCCCGAATAGTCAAACGTGATGACCTGGAAACCTTGGTCAGCCAAACCGTCGATGAAGGCTGGATCCCAGAGATCGAGAACGCCACGAAAGCGATTGCAAAGAACCAAAGGCCTACCGGTACCAACTGTACGATAGGCGAGACGCCGTCCCTTGGCTTCAAGGAATTTCGTCGGGGCGGAGAGTGAACGCTCTGCCGCCTGTCCGGCGAGCGGCATGGAGAGAACAGCCGCGGTTGCTGCGGCGGTCGCGAGAACTGAACGACGAGATTGAGAGATCATGGGGTTTTCCTTTGGAGCTCGGAGCCAAAGCGATCAGGAGTGGTTGAGGTAGCGGGCTGCCGGCGAGCCCCCTAGACCGGACGGGAAGACTGCACGCGCCTGCTCAAGGGCGTCCCACAGACCGGCATCAGCGAGCGGCGGAATGGTCACAGCTTCGCGAAGATCGAAACCAACCAAGGCAGCATCGACGAGGTCGTCCACTTCCATGACATTGGGGATCTGCGACAGGTCGGCACCTGCCTTTTCCCAGATCTCCGTCCGGGTTGCCGCCGGCAATACCGCCTGGACATAAACTCCCTTCTGCCCCACTTCCGCGGAAAGCCCCTGGGATAAGGTCAGCATGTAGGACTTCGTGGCCGAGTAGATGCCGGGGAAATATTGCGGCATGAGGGAGACGACGGAACCAAGATTGATGATCGCACCGCTGCCACGCTTGACCATGCCGGGAACAACGGCGGATGCTAGAAGAGTGGGCGCGGTGACGTTGAGGGCAAGAAGACGTTCCATCGCAGCGGCATCGGCCTCCTCGAAGGTCCCAAGAAGTGCCGCGCCTGCATTGTTGACCAGAACGTCGATGTCACCCTTGGACAAGCGCTCCGAAACCGCGGCCAACTGCGCGGGATTTGTGAGGTCGGCAGAAAGGATCTCAACCTCAACCGCATGGGTGGAAGCGATTTCTGCCGAGAGATCCTCAAGCTTCTCCGAGGAACGTGCCACGAGCACGAGATTGAAGCCGCGACTAGCGAAGCGACGCGCATAGACGGCGCCGATACCGGCGGAAGCGCCTGTGATGAGAGCTGTTTGCATTTCAATTCTCCGTAACGCCTGGATAAGAGCCAGAATGTAGATGACGATCATCATCTAATTGAAAAGATGTTCGCTGTCATCTATATTTTTTGAAACAGGAGAAATTTCTTATGGCGAGAAGTCAGAAACAGAAGGCCGAGAGCCGCCAGGCCATCGTTCGCTCGGCGGCAAAACTCTTTCGCGAACGCGGCATTGATGGCGTTACCGTCGCCGAGATCATGGAGGGCGCAGGCCTCACTCATGGCGGTTTTCCGCGCCATTTCAGTAGCAAGGATGAACTGGTTAAGGAGGCACTGGCCGACGTGTTCGAGGCGAACGCACGCGCCCCTCTGCTCCCGGCAAACGATCTGCAAACCCTTGCGAAGGCTTATCTCAGCACCAGCCATCGTAACACGCCCGGCAGCGGATGCGTTTTCGCCGCACTTGGAACAGAGATGGCACGCTCCTCCGAGCCGACGCGTCGCATGCTGACACAGGCGATTGCCGATCAGATCGAGGACTTCACACAAAAAGCAGGGAATGACGACCCTGAAGGGAAGCGGATAGAGGCCATCGGCACCTGGGCGACCATGATCGGTGCGATGCTGCTATCGCGCATCGTTGACCAACCGGAACTGGCGGAGGACATCCTGAAATCTGCGCGGCTTCATATTCAGCGTTGTAACGCAGGTTCGAAACGGTAGAGCGGGAGTGATGCTCGGTGGGTAAGAGGCTGCCTCAAGACGAGTTGGGTGGCTTCAGTCAGCTGCGCGTCCTTCGGATCTGCGAAGCTTCGACGGAGAACACGATTGCCTGAACTGCTCCCCCGACGGCAACATGTCCATCGAGCGGGCCGATATGCAAGCGACGACACGAATCGCGACTCGGAAAGAAGGAAAGTGGTGCCCCCGGCAGGATTCGAACCCGCGACCCCCTGATTACAAATCAGGTGCTCTACCAACTGAGCTACAAGGGCATCATGAGCCGTCGGATAAGCAGATTTTGCCCGGCTGTAAAGCAATTTCTGCGCCGTGGCGAGCAACGGGCGCGTCGCATTCCACCGTGACACCCGGCGGGTGGGGCAGCGAAACACCTTGTCGCTCTCGACCTTTTTCATGTACCACATTGCCCGTCACCGAGGGCCCCCGATGTCTCGTTCCTTCCAGTCGCTTTCCTTCATAGCTTCCAGCGCGCCCGAAGCGCAGGCCGCCCGGCAGGAGCTGATTCGCGTCTATGGAAACGTCGCGGCAGAGGAGGCCGACGTGATCGTGGCGCTCGGCGGCGACGGCTTCATGCTGCAGACGCTGCACGATACGATGAACACGGGCAAGCTCGTCTACGGAATGAACCGCGGTTCGGTCGGCTTCCTGATGAACGATTTTCACATGGAGAAGCTGCGCGAGCGAATCGAAGCCGCCGTCGAAAATGACTGTCATCCTTTGAAGATGACGACCGAGAGCGACGACGGAACGAGGTCGGTGGCGCTGGCGATCAACGAGGTCTCGCTGTTTCGACAGTCCTATCAGGCGGCTAAGCTTCGCGTCATGATCGACGGCAAGGTCCGGCTCGACGAGCTCATCTGCGACGGCTTGATGGTCGCGACGCCCGCGGGATCCACAGCCTACAATCTTTCGGCTCACGGGCCGATCCTGCCGCTGGAAGCCCCCCTGCTCGCGCTGACGCCGGTGAGCGCCTTCCGTCCGCGGCGCTGGCGCGGCGCCCTGCTTCCGAATAAAGTGAGCGTCGACATCCGTGTGCTCGAAGCCGACAAGCGGCCGGTGAACGCGGTCGCCGACCACACCGAGGTAAAATCCGTGACCAGGGTGCAGATCGCCCAGTCCGAGGACACGACAGCGCGGATCCTCTCCGATCCCGACCGCTCCTGGTCCGACCGTATTCTGGCCGAACAGTTTTCCAACTAGGGAGGTTTCCGGATGGCTGTCCACATCTTCTCCCGACTGGCCCTCGCCGCACTGGCAATGGCCGCCGCCCCTGCTTTCGCCGGGGACATCGACGAGCTTCCAGTCACGGCGACCTTCGTCGTCAGCACGGGATTCTGGGAGGAGGCCGGCGGCGAGCCGAGTGGCAAGGCCGAAGCCAAGAGTGCGACCGGCACGGACAGCACCGCAGCCGGCACAGCAACGCGCCGCGGCTATTACAAGCTCGTCGCCATTCGCCAGCCGGATCGCACCGCCAAGGTCTACCTGCAGCAGATCGCGCTCGACGAGACGGGCCCGCAAGTGGTCGAGAGCGTCGAACTCGAAGAATTCACGGCGATCAAACCCTATGTCACCGACATCCGGCCGGAGGATTCGACCGGCATCAGCCGGCAGCCCGGGCTCTTTGCCACCGTCTACCTGAAGACCGATCCGGCAGCGACCGAACCGGAGAGCTGGACGGTGCTGATCGACGAGTTCGGCGAGATCAAGATCGAGAAGGCCACGAACTGACCGGCCGCGAATAGCGCGGCAGGCGCCTCGCCCTCAGCGCTTTGCGAACGCCTTGAGGAAGGTCTGCACGGCATTGCGTGCGAGCCCGTCCAGCTTGCTTTCCGCGATCGGCAGGCCGAGCTGCAGGTCGGCGCGCACGTCGGCCATGACGAGCGCCATGAACTGGCGCGCCGCGAGCGACGGATCATCGAGCTGGAGATAGCCGCCGTGGGCGAGCTGCGCGAAACGGGCGGCAAGCGCGGGGTACTTGCGTCCGGGCCCATATTCCTTCCAACTCGTGAAAAGCTCCGGGTGGCGCGCGCCCTCGAGCGACAGGATGCGGAAAAGCCAGCGCCCGCAGTCCTCGCAGATCGCAACCTTCAGCAGCCGCTTGGCGAAGGCGGCGAGATCCGCCTCGATGTCCGTCGGCGCGTCGGGGAAGCTATCGAGAACGGCGAAAAAGCGGGCGCTGGAGCGCTGCGTGACGTCCTCCACCACTGCCTTGAAAACCTTATCCTTGTCGCCGATCTGATTGTAGACGGTCTGGCGGGAGACCTTGGCGCGGGCCGCGATCGCATCGATGCTGGCGCTCGAATACCCGCTGTCGGCAAAAATCGCCGCCGCCGCGTCGATAATTGCGGCGCGCTTGCCCGGCGCGCCGGCGCGGTGCCCATCCGATGATTTTCGATGATCCGAGATCTGATCCATGCCTCACCATAAGGGGGCTTGACGAATTGGACAATTGTGTCCAACAATTTATACATTACAGTAATCGCTCGGCATAGCCCGACGCGCCTCATTCATTCATTCCGCATCCGATTCAACCTCCTCGCGGCGCATGCCGCGGAGCAACGAAGGTTTTTTCCATGCAGCAGAACATCAAGGCATCCTTCCCCGTCGTCCTCGGCCTGCTCACCGCCATCGGCCTTTTCGCGATCGACATGTATCTTCCGGCACTTCCCGAGATTGGCGAAGGGCTCCACGCCGGCAGCGGCGCCGTGCAGGCGAGCCTCGTCTCCTTCTTCGTCGCCATGGCGCTCTCCCAGCTCGTCTACGGCCCGGTCTCGGACATGATCGGCCGCAAGAAGCCGCTTTATTTTGGCCTTTCGCTCTTCTCCATCGGGGCGGTCGGCTGCGCGCTTTCCCCCTCGATCGAATGGCTCGTCGGCTTCCGCGCGCTTCAGGGCGTCGGCGCCTGCGCCGGAGCCGTCATCTGCCGCGCGATCGTCCGTGACCTCTTCACCGGCGTGGCGGCAGCCCAGCTGATGTCGCGATTGTTGCTGGTCTTCAGCGTGTCGCCGATTCTGGCGCCGCTCGCCGGCAGTGGCGTGACGCTCGCAGCAAGCTGGCGCGCCATCTTCTGGGTGATGGTCCTCGCCGCCGCCCTCGGGGCCGTGCTTGTCACACTACTGCTCCCGGAAACCCGCTCCGAAGAAGCCCGCAGCCAGAGCAGCATCGGCAGCGCCCTCGCCTCCTACGGAACTCTTCTGCGCGATCCTTATTACCTCGGGCTCGTCCTCATCGCCTCCTTCGGCATGGCGAGCTACATGATCTACGTCGCCAACTCGTCCTTCGTGCTGATCGAGCACTATGGGCTCTCACCCAGCCTTTACAGCGTCGTCTTTTCGATGAACGCCGTCTCCTTCATCGGCGCATCGCAGATGAACGGCCGGCTCTCGCGCCGGTTCGGCCTGAGGCGGCTGATCCGCTTCGCGGTCGCCGGCTTCGCGCTCGCCTCGACAGCGCTCTTCGCGGCCTTTGCCTCCGGCTTCGGCGGCCTGCCAGTTCTCTCCGCGTTGCTCTTCGTCGCCTACGGCTTCCTCGGCATGGTGATCCCGACCTCGGCGGTGCTCGCGCTCGAAAGCCACGGACGGATCGCCGGAACCGCCTCGGCGCTCATGGGGACGCTGCAATTCGTCACGGCATCAAGCGTGATCGGGGTGGCGAGCCTGTTCTTCGACGGCACGGCCCTGCCGATGGTAACCACCATCGCCGCCTGCTCGCTCATGGTGCTCTTCCTTGCCGCACTGACATTGCGGCCGGCAGCAGCTGCCCAGCCGGCAGAAGAACGCCCCTGAAACGCAAAGGCGGCGGGATTTTCGTCCCGCCGCCTCTTCATTTCTGCAAACTGCCGAACCTCAATCGATGTCCGCGACTTCGACGTCGGCGCCACCCGAGATACGATGGGCGAGTGCCGCCTCCATGAACTCGTTGACGTCGCCGTTCAGCACTGTGTCCGGATCGGTGCTCTCGACGCCGGTGCGCAGGTCCTTGACCAACTGGTACGGCTGCAGCACGTAAGAGCGGATCTGGTGTCCCCAGCCGATATCGGTCTTCGACGCGGCTTCGGCGTTCGCCGCTTCTTCCCGCTTCTTGAGTTCCGCTTCGTAAAGACGGGCACGCAGCATGTCCCAGGCCTTGGCGCGGTTCTTATGCTGCGAGCGTTCCTGCTGGCAGGCAACAACAATGCCGCTCGGAATGTGCGTGATGCGCACCGCCGAGTCGGTGGTGTTGACGTGCTGTCCGCCGGCACCCGAGGAGCGGTAGGTATCGATGCGGCAATCACCTTCATTGATGTCGATCTGGATCGAATCGTCCACCACCGGATAGACCCAGACAGACGAGAACGACGTGTGGCGCCGTGCGTTCGAATCATAAGGCGAGATGCGCACCAGGCGGTGCACACCCGATTCCGTCTTCAGCCAGCCATAGGCGTTATGGCCCTTGACGTGGATCGTCGCCGACTTGATGCCCGCTTCTTCGCCTTCGTGCACTTCGAGGACCTCGACCTTGAAGCCCTGCTTCTCGGCCCAGCGGATATACATGCGCAGCAGCATGTTGGCCCAGTCCTGGCTCTCCGTGCCGCCGGCGCCCGAATGGACTTCGAGATACGTGTCGTTGCCGTCGGCTTCGCCCGACAGCATCGCCTCGACCTGGAGCCGGCCGGCCTCGGTCTTCAGTGCCTTCAGCGCGTTCTCGGCCTCGGTGACGATCTCCTGATCGCCCTCTTCCTCACCCATTTCGATGAGTTCGACGTTGTCGGTGAGCTGCCGCTCGAGCGCCTTCACGCCGTTGACGCTGTCGTCAAGCTGCTGGCGCTCGCGCATCAGCTTCTGTGCCTCGGTGGCGTCGTTCCAGAGGTTCGGGTCCTCTGCCCTGTTGTTCAACCAGTCCAGTCGTCTTATCGCCTGGTCCCAGTCAAAGATGCCTCCTCAGCAGGCTTATGGCCTGCTTGATTTCGTCGACGACGTTCTCGATTTCCGTACGCATGTGCTTGCTTTTTCACCTCGCTGAAAAGGAGCCCCGTGCATAGTTGCGGCCGCCGCTCCTGTAAAGGGGCGGCGAGCACGCGTCCAGCATCTTAGAAGAGACCGCCCGAGCCAGAGGTCACTGCCTCGTTCGCCTGCGGCGACGTGCGAAGGATTTCCTCGGGCGCCATGTATTCGTCCATGCCGATGACCGAGAAGCTGTCGGCCGGGCCGGTGCCGGGCTTGAAGGCTTCGATGATGGTATCCGGCTCGCCCTGAACCGCCGCCATGCCGGTCTTGCGGTTGATCGCAATCAGACTCATGCCTTCCGGAATGTGGAACTTGCCCGGCGGCGTGCCAGCGACGGCCGCCTGCATGAATTCGTTGAAGATCGGGGCCGACAGCGAGCCGCCGGTCGCGCCGCGGCCGAGCGGAGCCGGATTGTCGTAGCCGATGTAGAGACCCGCGACGAGATCTGGGGTGTAGCCGACGAACCAGGCATCCTTCTCGTCGTTCGTGGTGCCGGTCTTGCCGGCAACGGGGCGGTCGAGTTTGACCTTGCCGGCTGCGGTGCCGCGCGTGATAACCCCCTCCATGATCGAGGTGATCTGGTAGGCCGTCATCGGATCGAGCACCTGTTCGCGATTGTCGACCACCGTCGGCTCTTCCTGATTGTTCCAGCCGTCGGCATTGCAGCCTTCGCAGACGCGCTCCTCGTGACGGAAGATCGTCTTGCCGTAGCGATCCTGGATGCGGTCGATCAGCGTCGGCTTGATCTGTTTGCCGCCGTTGGCAAGCACCGCATAGGCCGAGACCATGCGCAGCACCGTCGTTTCGCCCGAGCCGAGGGACATCGCCAGAACCGGGTTCATCTTGTCGTAGACGCCGAAGCGTTCGGCATACTCCGCGACAAGGTTCATGCCCATGTCGTTGGCAAGGCGCACGGTCATCTGGTTACGCGACTTTTCGATGCCGAGCCGGAGCGTGGACGGGCCGGCCGAACCGCCGCCGTAGTTCTGCGGGCGCCAGACCTGGCCGCCCTGCACGATCTCGATGGGAGCGTCCATGATGACCGAAGCCGGGGTATAGCCGTTGTCGAGCGCGGCGGCATAGACGAACGGCTTGAACGACGAACCGGGCTGGCGCATCGCCTGGGTGGCACGGTTGAATTCCGACTGTGCGTAGGAGAAGCCGCCGACCATGGCGAGGACGCGGCCGGTATGCGGGTCCATCGCCACGAGGCCACCCTGTACCTTCGGCGGCTGGCGCAGGCGATAACGATCCTTGTTCCCTTCCCCTTCGAGCGCTTCGACGTAAACGACATCGCCGGACTTCAGCACGCCCTCGGGAGACTTTGCCGTCTTGCGATCGCCGGTCGCGGAGCGATAGGCCCAGTCCATGTCCTCGGCCATGATCTTGCCCGTCTGGCGCTCGGTCGCCACCTTGCCGCCGGCTTCGGTCGCCGGCTGCAGGCCGATGTCCACGCGATCACTGGAGACCGCCAGCACGACGGCCAGCTTCCATTCCGGAACGTCGCTCAAGCCCGCCACCTTGGCGAGCGGCGCACCCCAGTCGGCCGAAATGTCGATCTGGCTCACGGGGCCGCGATAACCGCGGCGCTCGTCATAGGTGATCAGCCCCTTCTGCAAGGCCTTGCGTGCAAAGACCTGCATCTTCGGATCGAGCGAGGTGCGGACAGAGAGCCCGCCTTCGTAAAGTGCCTTGTCACCGTAACGTTCGATGATCTGTCGACGGACCTCTTCGGCGAAGTAGTCCGACGCGAAAAGATGGGAGCCGGTACGGCGCAGGGTGACGCCGAGCGGCTGCTTCTTCGCCTCCGCACCATCCTCCTGCGAGACGAAACCGTTCTCGACCATGCGGTCGATGACCCAGTTGCGGCGCTCGAGTGCGGCGTCGGGGTGGCGGAACGGATGATAGTTGGACGGGCCTTTCGGCAGTGAGGCGAGATAGGCCGCCTCGGCGACCGTAAGCTCGGTCACCGACTTGTCGAAATAGGTGAGCGCCGCCCCGGCAATGCCGTAGGCGTTCATGCCGAAGAAGATCTCGTTCAGATAGAGTTCGAGAATCTTGTCCTTCGAATAGGCCTGCTCGATGCGGAAGGAGAGGATTGCTTCCTTCACCTTGCGGTCGATCGTCTGGTCCGAACTCAGCAGGAAGTTCTTCGCGACCTGCTGGGTGATCGTCGAGGCGCCGACGGGACGGCGGCCGGAACCGAAGTTCTGCAGGTTGACCAAGATCGCGCGGCCGAGACCGTAAATGTCGACGCCCGGGTGATTGTAGAAATTCTTGTCTTCAGCCGAAAGGAACGCTGCCTTCACACGGTCCGGTATCGCCTGGATCGGCAGGAAGAGGCGACGTTCACGCGCATATTCGGCCATCAGCGAGCCGTCGTCGGCATGGATGCGCGTTGCGACCGGCGGCTCGTAACTCGACAGGACCGCAAAGTCCGGCAGATCCCTCGTGAGATTGGTCAGATAGATGGCGACCACCACCGCCACGGCGAGCGCGAGCACGGAGGCAAGTCCGAAGAAGTATCCAATCAGTCTGATCATAATCGAGCTACCGGCGTTCGCTTTCGGTTCGGCGCGCAATGGCAAACATCGCACATGTCGTCGCGTTTTGCACGTCGGGCGCCCATTGGCAAGGCTTCGGGGACGGACAGGCGGCCGCTATGGCCGCACTCCTCGAAACCTCCCCGGAGTAAAGGTGCGATTGTGAGGAAAATAGGGCCGGGCGCCTTCCGTCCCGCATTCATTCCGCATGGAGGGCAGCAAATTTCGCCACCACCCGCGCCGTGCCGTATAGCCGCGGCGCGGCGAGTGTTCACCTCAGCCACCGTTTGCGAGCACCGGCTCGCGATATCGCCTGATCGCCGCGGTCAGCAGTTCGGCGATCTTCTCCCGCCAGCTCTCGTCGAGAAGCACCTTCTCGTCCTCCTTGTTCGAGAGGAAACCGAGCTCGAGCAAGATCGACGGGACGTCGTGGGCCTGCAGGACGCGGAAACCGGCGAAACGATGCGGATTGTTGATGAGGGCGACCTGTCCTTCGAAGGACGACACCACCGAGTCGGCCATCGCGACCGAGAAGGCCTGGGTTTCGCGTCGGGTGAAATCGAGAAGGATGTCGGTGACTTCGGCCGGCTCGCTGGCGAGGCCGACGCCGCCGATCGCGTCGGCGAGGTTTTCCCGCTCGGCGAGTTCGGCGGCCATACGGTCGGAAGCCTTGTCGGAGATCGTGTAGACCGTCGCGCCACGGATGTTGTCCTGCCGCAGCTTGTCGGCGTGGAGCGAGACGAAGAGGTTCGCGTGGTGCTGACGGGCGATCGTCACCCGCTCGGACAGCGACAGGAACTCGTCGCCCTCGCGCGTCAGGAAGGCGAATATCCCCGGCTCCCTGGCGAGGCGCCGCTGCAGAGCCTTTGCGAAGGCGAGCGTGATGTCCTTCTCCGGCGTCTTGGTCTCGCTGGCGATCGCACCGGTATCAATGCCGCCATGGCCGGCATCGATCGCGATCACGAAGGCGCCGCCCGGCTCCGGGCTCGACGTTCCGAGCCGGTCCCCGCGCGCGGCCGCGACCGCCGCCTCGGAGGCTTCCGCGCCGACTGCCGCCTTGCCGCCGCTCCAGGCCTGACGCTTCACGAGATTGTCAAAGACTTCCCTCTTCACCATTTCGGCATCGAGGACGAGGCGAAAGCCCTTGCCTGCCTCGTCGGCCTGGACTTCCGCGAGCGCGAGTTGCGCCGGACGTTCGGTCGTCAGCACGATTCGTGCGGAGTGAGCGTCGACCGCGCCGAAGCGGACGTCCTTGAAGAGACCGCGCGCCTTGAGGTCGTCCGCGGCGAAGGCGAAGGTGAACGCCGGCAGATCGACGACGATCCGGTCCGGTCTTTCCAGATAGCGAACCTCGAAGGTCGGCTTGCGGTCGAGATCGATGACGATGCGGGTCCGGGCACGGTCGCCGGCGATCCTCGCGGCGTAGGCAAGCACGGGCGGCTCCCGGTCTTCGTCGGCGGCAGGCGCCCGCTGCGGCACCGTCAGCGACAGCAGCGCCGCGACCAGGAACCAGAACAGCGACGCACTCCGGCGCGACCATCGTCCACCGATTCCAGACTGACGCAACACCCACCCCTTTCGATGATATGGCAGAGCCCGCCGCCCATCCTCCACAAGAGAATCACCTCGGCGTGCTAAACACTACTAATCCATGGGTATTATGGCACAAATGGGTTTTCCCTTGCTATTGCGGTGGAGAAAACATACAACGCAACCGAGGGATAGAGATGCCCACGGGATAGAATCATCGCCGCGGCTGCCAACCACAAAAGGTTTGGCGCCAGCTTGCCGGACATTCATCCGTCGTCTCTGCAGCTTTGTCCTGAAACTGGATCACAAGCCGGCATTCGGCCGGTTTCGTCTACTGGTGGGTAACCACCAAACGCTCTTTGTGAGCATTCATCGGGCCCAAGGGCCTATGGCATTGTCGTTTTTGTTCGGTCTTTGATGTCGTTGCAGCAGGTAGTCAGAAACATCAGCGGATTTGGAGCGCTCGGCGCCCCGGAAGCTGTTCAGTTGCTGCTCGCTCACCCCACCGGACGAAGACATCTATATCCGGCGCATCCCCAAGATATCTCTCGCCCGTTCCAGCAACGTGCGACTCGATCTTGCCGCGAAGGCGCCGAGGAGCACAACTTACATGGCAGACAGAATGCTTATCGACGCGTCTCACGAGGAAGAGACTCGCGTTGTCGTCGTTCGTGGTAACCGGATAGAAGAATTCGACTTCGAGTCCCAGCATAAGAAGCAGATCAGGGGCAACATCTATCTGGCAAAGGTTACGCGGGTCGAGCCCTCCCTGCAGGCCGCCTTCGTCGATTACGGCGGCAACCGCCACGGTTTCCTGGCTTTCGCCGAAATCCATCCCGATTACTACCAGATCCCGCTCGCGGATCGCCAGGCGCTCCTGAGCGCCGAGGCAGAAGAGCACCGCCGCGCCGACGAAGGCGATGCGGAACAAGAAGCGCCGGCCGCAGCGCAAGCCGCGGAAGCCTCCTCTTCGGCCGAAGAGGCGGAACTCGCCGCTGAACCGGCCGCGGCGGAAGAAGCCCCGGCCGAGGCCGCCGAGGAGCCTGCCGCCAAGCCGAAGGCGCGGCGTGCCCGCAAGCCGCGCGGCAAGAAAGCCACGGAGGCCGCAGCCGAGCAGCCGGAAGAAGCCGGTGCGCAGGCGACGGACGAAGACGGCGGCAGCGAAGGCGGCAACACCATGGCCGCCATGGTCGACATGGACGAAATCTCCGAAGAAGCCGGCGGTCGCCGCGGCCGTGACGATTTCGACGATGACGATGACGGCGACAACGACGGTGAAAAGGAAGAAATCGAATCCGTCGGCGCCGAGGACGCGATGGAAGAGGTTCCGGATCGCGTCGTGCGCAAGCCCCGCAAGCTGTACCGCATCCAGGAAGTCATCAAGCGCCGGCAGATCCTGCTCGTGCAGGTCGCCAAGGAAGAACGCGGCAACAAGGGCGCGGCCCTCACCACGTACCTTTCGCTCGCCGGTCGCTATTCCGTGCTGATGCCGAACACCGCACGTGGCGGCGGCATCTCCCGCAAGATCACCAACCCGGCCGACCGCAAGCGGCTGAAGGAAATCGCCCGCGGTCTCGAAGTGCCGCAGGGCATGGGCGTCATCCTGCGCACGGCCGGCGCCAACCGCACCAAGGTCGAGATCAAGCGCGACTTCGAATACCTGATGCGGCTTTGGGAAAACGTCCGGACGCTGACGCTGAGTTCGACCGCGCCCTGCCTCGTCTACGAGGAAGGCTCGCTCATCAAGCGATCGATCCGCGACCTCTACAACAAGGATATCGGCGAGATCGTCGTCGCCGGCGAAGACGGCTATCGTGAAGCGAAAGACTTCATGAAGATGCTGATGCCGAGCCATGCAAAGGTCGTACAGCCCTATCGCGACATTCACCCGATCTTCTCGCGCTCCGGCATCGAGGCCCAGCTCGACCGCATGCTGCAGCCGCAGGTGACGCTGAAGTCCGGCGGCTACATCATCATCAACCAGACCGAAGCGCTGGTAGCGATCGACGTCAACTCCGGCCGCTCGACGCGCGAGCACTCGATCGAGGACACTGCTCTGCAGACGAACCTCGAAGCGGCCGAGGAAGTCGCGCGTCAGCTCCGTCTGCGCGACCTTGCCGGCCTCATCGTCATCGACTTCATCGACATGGAAGAAAAGCGCAACAACCGCGCCGTCGAGAAGAAGCTGAAGGATTGCCTGAAGAACGACCGTGCCCGCATCCAGGTCGGACGGATCTCGCATTTCGGTCTGCTCGAGATGTCGCGCCAGCGCATCCGCGCCTCGGTTCTCGAATCGACGACGCAGCTCTGCCCGCACTGCGGCGGCACCGGCCTCATCCGGTCGCAGTCCTCCGTCGCGCTGCATGTCCTGCGCGGCATCGAGGAATACCTCCTGAAGAGCACGACGCACGACATCACCGTGCGCACGACGCCGGAAACGGCGCTCTACCTCCTGAACCACAAGCGCGGCACCATCGTCGATTACGAACACCGCTTCGGCGTTTCGATCGTGGTTGACTCCGACGACAGCGTCGGATCACAGCATTTTGCGATCGACCGTGGCGAGCCGGTTCTCAATCCCGTCAAGATCGAAAGCCTGATGCCGGTGATCTCCGAACCCGAAGAGGAGGAGGAAATCTACATCGAGCCGGAGGAAGAGGAAGAAGAGGAAGCTATGGAAGCGGCCTCGGCCCCGCAGGCAGGCGCCGGCGAGGAGCAACAGGGCCGCAAGCGCAAGCGCCGTCGCCGCCGGCGTGGCCGCAACGGAAACGGTAACGGTGAAACGGCCTCTGCATCCGCGCACAACGGCCTCGACGAGGACGAAGACGAGGATGAGGGCGAAGAGGAAGGCGCCGTAGCCGCCTCCGCCGAGGTTGATGAGCAGACCTCCGAAGAAGGTCAGAAGCGCAAGCGTCGCCGCCGCGGCAAGCGTGGTGGCCGCCGCAGCCGTCCGGGCGAGGAAGGCGCGGCGGAAGCCGCAGGCGCAGAAGGCGACGAAACGGAGGCGGAGGATGAAGAAACCACCGCCGAAGTGAGCGAGGCGATCGCCGAAGAAACGGTGACCGAAGAATCGTCCGCCATGGCGGCGATCGAGTCGGTCGAGGAGCCTGCAGCCCGCAAGCCGCGCCGCACCCGCAAGGCCAAGGTCGCCGTCTCGCCGGTCGAGGAGCCGATCCTCGCCGAAGCGGCGCCGGTCGAACCCGAGGTCGCGGAGAAGAGCGCAGCGCTCGCCGAGGAACCTGTTGCCGAAGAGGCAGTCACCGAGGAACCTGTCACCGAAGAGGCTGCGGAACCGGCAAAGCCGGCTCGTGCCAATCGCCAGTCGAACGTCGCCTCCTCCGAACCAGTCGTCACATCGGTGAAATCGTCGACGCCGGAAGGCGAAGGCGAAAAGCCGAAAAAGGGTGGCTGGTGGCAGAAGCGCGGCTTCTTCTGAGATAGCCGCTCCCAGGTCTGAACACGAAACGGCCGCCCATTGGGCGGCCGTTTCGCATTTCCGGCGAGGCCAGCGTCGCTTGCGAGAGGCTCTTTGTCGGGCGTATTCCTATCGACAACTCCCCCAGCAAGGCCTTCCGGCTGGCGCGATCAGCCGTCTCTCTCCCTTTCCATCAGAAGAACCGGTGCGGTCCCGATTGTTGCGCTTCCGCATGACACGAACCCGCATTTCTCCGCGACACGGACGGATGCTGTATGATCCGGATTGAGAATGCACGCTGTCTTGCTGCCGACGAAATGGGCGTCGGCCCAGCCGAGGGCGGCGCGCACCGCCTCGGTCGCAATCCCCTTGCCGTGGATATCGGGAACGAGCGCCCAGCCGGCCTCGGGAATTCCGTCGAGGGACGGTTCCATATCCCGCTTGAAGTCCGCAAATCCCACCTCGCCGAGATAGGCACCCGTCTCGCGATCCTCCACCACCCAGTAGCCGAAGGCGAGCGCTCGCCAGTGACCGATATAGCGGAGCAGTCGCGACCAGGTCTCCGCGGGTGTCGACGGCCTGCCCGAGATGAAGCGAACCACCGCTTCGTCACTCCACATGCGCACCATCGCATGGAAGTCGTCCACGCGGTGGCCGCGCATGCGGGTGCGTGGCGTCAGGAGTTCCGGCGCGGAGAAGACCGGGTCACACACGAGATAATCTGACATTCTCAGGTCCTTGTGCTGCAAATAGGTGGATGCTTCTTCCGGCCGTAGGTCTTGCAAATTGATTGCGCAAACCTCCGGAAGCGTTGTTCTCCAGCCGTTTTCACGACCTGGCCTTCAGCCAGTGCTCGATGCGGTCGAGCGCTTCGACCATTTCCGCCATGGTGCCGGCATAGGAGAAACGCATCGCGCGGTGGCCCTCCACCGGATCGAAGTCGAGGCCTGGCGTTGCCGCGACGTCGATTGCCGAAAGCATCTCGCGGGCAAAGGCCATGCTGTCATTGGTGTGACGGCTGACGTCGACATAGGCGTAGAAGGCTCCGTCCATCGGCGAAAGCAAGGGCAGTCCGAGCGTCGGCAGCCTCTCCATGAGATAGTCGCGATTGGCGCGGCAGCTCGCCTTGTAGTGCTCCAGTTCTTCGCCGGCGCCCAGAGCCGCAACCGCCGCGATCTGCGAGAGCTCTGGCGCCGAAATATACAGGCTCTGCGCCAGGCATTCGAGCGGGCGGACGAGTTCCGGCGGAACCACCATCCAGCCCACGCGCCAGCCGGTCATGCAGTAGTATTTCGAGAAGGAGTTGATGATGACCGCGCGGTCGCCGATCTCCAGCGCGCTCGCCTCGTCGCCGGAGAAGGTCAGGCCGTGGTAGATCTCGTCGGAGATGAGACTGATCCCCTCCCCCTCGCAATAGCGCGCCAGGTCTCCGAGCTGCGCCTTGCCGGTCACAGTCCCGGTCGGATTGGCGGGGCTTGCGAGCAGAACGCCCTTCAGCCGCAGCCCCGCTTCGCGCTGCGCGTTTTCGAGGCTTTCGGGCGTCAGGGTGAAGTGCGTTCCGGCATTGACCGGCACTTCAACGACAGTCAGGCCGAGCGCCTTCAGGATGTTGCGGTAGGCAGGGTATCCGGGCCTTGCAATCGCCACTGCATCGCCCACGTCGAAAAGACCGAGAAAGGCGAGATTGAAGGCGGCCGACGAGCCCGTCGTGACGATGATCCGTCCGGCATCGACGGCAACACCGTGCCGCCGGCGATAATAGTCGGCAAGCGCCTGCCGCAGTTCGCCGGTGCCGAGCGCGTCGGTGTAGCCGATCCGGCCATGATCGAGGGCTGTCCGGGCCGCGGCAAGAGCCGCTTGCGGAGCAGGATGACCGGGTTGGCCGACGGCCATGGAGATGACCGGCTTGCCGGCCTGCCGGCGCCTGGTGGCTTCGGCGAGCACATCCATGGCGTGGAAGGGTTCGACGGCACTGCGTTTGGAGATGGTGACCACGGGCAATTCTCTCGCATCGGGAGGGGCGCCCGACATTTGCCGTATTATTGCAGTGTTCACAATGGTGAGATTGGTGCGGAGGGGCCATTTTTCGACCTTCCATTCCGTGCTCCAGACACTACATTGATGACGAATCCAATCGGTTCCGATGGAACCAGCCGGCTGTCGGCAGCGCCCCGACGGTCCTTACGAGGAATGACATGCCCCTGACGTTCAAACATCTCGCTGTTGCGGCCCTCGCCCTCCTGCCCGCAGCACTGCCGACGACGGTGAATGCGCTCGACGAACAGCAGAAGAAGGAATTCGGCGAGTTCATCAAGGAATACCTGATCGAGAACCCCGAGATCATGCTCGACGTGCAGGACGCGCTCGAAAAGAAGCAGCAGGAGGCGCGGCAGCGGCAGGCTTCGGCCGCAGTCGACAGCAACAAGGAGGCGCTCTTTGCCTCGAAGTACGATCTCTCCCTCGGTAATCCGCAGGGTGACATCACGATCGTCGAGTTCTTCGACTACAATTGCGGCTACTGCAAGCGCGCCCTTTCCGACATGGACTCGATCATTGCCGGCGACAAGAACGTGCGCTTCGTGCTGAAGGAATTCCCGATCCTCGGGCCGGATTCGGAAGCCGCGCACAAGGTCTCGGATGCCTTCCGGAAGATCGCGCCGGAAAAGTACGGTGAGTTCCACCGCGCGCTGCTCGGTGGCGAGGGCCGCGCCAATGAGGCGCGCGCGATCGAAGTCGCCGCCTCGCTCGGTGTCGAAGAGGCCGATATCCGCAAGAAGATGGCCGAGAGCCCGAACGACGAATCCGTCCGCGAGGCCTATCAGCTCGCGACCAGCCTCGGCATCACCGGCACCCCCTCCTACATCGTCGGCAACGAAGCGGTGTTCGGCGCCATCGGCTCGAACGCGATCGAGGAGAAGGTCGCGAACGTCCGCAGCTGCGGCCGCACCGCCTGCTGAGTGCCGGAGAGACGTCTCAGCCCCTCTCTCCCCCGCAAAGTCGGGGGAACTCCAGCGTCTGGCCCGCAGGGGGCTTTCCCTTGCGGGCCTCTCAGTCTATAGGAGGCGGTTGAAGAGAGACGGACCCCTCATGAGCAAAACGATCTTCGTGCTGAACGGCCCCAATCTGAACATGCTCGGCAAACGCGAGCCCGGCATCTATGGCGGCAAGACCCTCGTTGATATCGAGGCCGACTGCAAGGAAGCGGGTGACGCGCTCGGCTTCCATGTCGACTTCCGCCAGAGCAACCACGAGGGCAGGCTCGTCGACTGGCTGCACGAGGCCAATGACGCGGCGGTCGGCGTCGCGATCAATCCCGGCGCCTACGGACATACCTCGATCGCACTGCACGACGCCATCCGCGCGATCTCTGTGCCGGTCGTCGAAGTGCACATCTCCAATATCCACGCGCGGGAAGAATTCCGCCACAAGTCGATGATCGCGCCGGCCGCCAAGGGCATGATCTGCGGCTTTGGCCCCCACAGCTACATCCTGGCGCTGCACGCGCTGAAAAACATCACGCAATAACAAGAATATAGGACCTCATCCATGGCTGAAAAGAAATCGGGAATCGATCAGGCGCTGATCCGTGACCTCGCGAACATCCTCAACGAGACCGATCTGACCGAGATCGAAGTCGAACAGGACGACCTGAGAATCCGCGTCTCGCGCTCCGGTCCACAGATGGTCGCCATGCAGCAGGCCCCGGCCTACCAGGTTCCCGCGGCCGCCCCGGCCCCGGTTGCCGCCGCTCCGGCAGTTGCCGCCGAGCCGGCACGCAATCTTGCGAATGCGGTCACCGCGCCGATGGTCGGCACCGCCTATCTCTCCCCCGCCCCGGGCGCCCGTCCCTTCGTCGAGGTCGGCTCGATCGTCAAGGAAGGCCAGACACTTCTCATCATCGAAGCGATGAAGACGATGAACCAGATCCCGGCCCCGCGTTCCGGCAAGGTCGTGGAAATTCTGATCGAGGATGCCCGGCCCGTCGAGTACGGCGAGCCCATGCTGATCATCGAGTGAGGCCCATGAGCGGTATTTCGAAGATCCTGATTGCCAATCGCGGCGAAATCGCCCTGCGCGTCCTGCGCGCCTGCAAGGAGCTCGGCATCGCCACGGTGGCCGTACACTCGACGGCGGATGCGGACGCAATGCATGTCCGTCTCGCCGACGAGAGCGTCTGCATCGGCCCGCCGCCCTCGCGCGAAAGCTATCTCAACATCCACCAGATCGTCGCGGCCTGCGAGATCACCGGTGCCGACGCTGTCCATCCGGGCTACGGTTTCCTTTCGGAAAACGCCAAGTTCGCCGATATCCTCGATGCGCACGGCATCACCTTCATCGGGCCGACGGCCGAGCACATCCGCCTGATGGGTGACAAGATCACCGCCAAGCAGACGGCGATGGAACTCGGCATTCCGGTCGTTCCGGGTTCCGACGGTGAGGTGACCGAAGACAACCTGATGGCCACCGCGCACCGGATCGGCTTTCCGGTTCTCATCAAGGCGACCGCCGGCGGCGGCGGCCGTGGCATGAAGGTCGCCAAGACCGAAGGCGAGCTCGAAGAAGCCTTCAACACCGCCCGGAGCGAAGCGGCGGCTGCCTTCGGCAACCCGGCCGTCTACATGGAAAAGTACCTCGGCAAGCCGCGGCACATCGAGATCCAGGTGCTCGGCGACGGTGAAGGCAACGCGATCCACCTCGGCGAACGCGATTGCTCGCTGCAGCGTCGCCACCAGAAGGTCTGGGAAGAGGCGAATTCTCCGGCCCTCAACGTCGAGCAGCGCATGAGGATCGGCCAGATCTGCGCCGACGCCATGAAGAAGATGAAGTATCGTGGCGCCGGCACGGTCGAATTCCTCTATGAGAACGGCGAATTCTACTTCATCGAGATGAACACCCGTCTGCAGGTGGAGCATCCGATCACCGAAGCGATCACCGGCATCGACCTCGTGCACGAGCAGATCCGCATCGCGTCGGGCGCCGGTCTCTCGGTGACGCAGGACGAGGTCACCTTCTCCGGCCACGCCATCGAATGCCGTATCAACGCCGAGGATCCGCGCACCTTCGTGCCCTCCCCCGGCACGATCACGCACTTCCATGCACCGGGCGGTCTCGGCGTGCGCGTCGATTCGGGTGCCTATCAGGGCTACAAGATCCCGCCCTACTACGACAGCCTGATCGGCAAGCTGATCGTGCACGGGCGTACCCGCGTCGAATGCATGATGCGCCTGCGCCGCGTGCTCGACGAATTCGTCATCGACGGCATCAAGACAACCCTGCCGCTGTTCCAGGACCTGATCGCCAATCAGGACATCGCGAATGGCGACTACGACATCCACTGGCTGGAGGACTATCTGGCCAGAACCTCCGCCTGAAGAACGCCAATGGCAGGGCCGCGCAGCAGAGACCATTCGATCACTCCGGAGATCCTGCTGCGCGCCTATTCCATCGGCCTCTTTCCGATGGCGGAATCGGCGGACGATCCGGAAATCTTCTGGGTCGAGCCGGAACTCCGCGGCATCATTCCCCTCGACCAGTTCCACGTTTCGAAGAGCCTTGCGAAAGCGATCCGCCACAGGCCCTTTGACATCCGTTACGATACCGCCTTCGACCTCGTCCTGGACAAATGCGCCGAAGCGGCCGAAGACCGGCCGAGCACCTGGATCAACCAGACGATCAAGGATCTCTACCGCGCGCTCCACCGGATGGGCCATGCCCACAGCGTCGAAGCCTGGGAGGGCGACGAACTCGTCGGCGGGCTCTACGGCGTCTCTCTCGGCTCTGCCTTCTTCGGTGAGAGCATGTTCGCCCGGCGCACCAACGCCTCGAAAATCTGCCTCGTCCACCTCGTCGAACGCCTGAAGGAACGTGGTTTCACGCTGCTCGACACGCAGTTCACCACAGAGCACCTGAAGACCTTCGGCGCGATCGACGTGCCGAAGGACCAGTATGGGCAATTGTTGGAAAAGGCGGTGGCCGGACCGGATATCGCGTTCGTCTAACGCGGCGACGCGGGCATCAGGACGTCAGAACAGCCCGACACTTCCCGGCTTCGTCACCGGGGCCTGCGGCACGGGCTGCCCCTGCGGCATCTCTTCGGCACCCTGCGGAATATCGAGCGGCGGCAGGAGGTCTCCCGGCGCATTGTCCGGCACCGGTCGGAGTTCTTCGAGCGACGGCAACGCTTCGTCCGGCGCGACACCCTGTATCTGCTGAGAATCATCGAGCGGCGGCAAGGCGTCGCCGGGTGCGTTGTCCGGGATTTCCCGCGGGGCACCGAGCGGCGGAATGGCGTCCTGCTGCGGCGGTTGCAGCGTGCCGCTGTCCTGCGGGGCGGGCGCAGTTTCTGCTGGCGCTACGGCACTTTCGCCTGCCGGCTGCGGCTGTTCGCTCACCGGCGCAACCGCCTGACTTTCAGAGCTTGCGGTCGCCTTCTGCGTCTCGTTGGCCTTCTGTGCCTCCGAAACCGGCACGGGAGCGGGATGAGCAGCCTCGACGCCCTCTGGCGCCGGAACGTCCGACGACGACTTGCAGCCGGTCAGCCACACGTCGTAGATCGCGTGCTCGACGGCGTTCAGCGCCGGGCTGTCGGCAAACATCCAGCCGGAAAAAATGCGACGAATCTTGCGGTCGAGGGTGATCTCATCGACCTCGATGAACGCATCGATCTTCTGGGCCTCCGCGTCGTCACGGGAATAGCAGACCTTCGGCGTCACCTGCAGTGCACCGAACTGCACGGTCTCGTTGACGTAGACATCAAACGAGGTGATGCGCCCGGTGATCTTGTCGATGCCGGCGAACTGCGCAACCGGATTGGCGATACGCTCCGCTCTCGCCGCACTTGCGGCCGACAGCAGGGAAACGGCGGTCGTCAGCGCAAGAAAGGAGGCCGCGCCAAGCCCGATGCCGTTTCCGAAAAGCTTCATATCTCCAGTCTCCAGCCGTCCTGCCGACGCTGCTCCTCCGGGAGAAGGCAACGCCCACCAAAGCGGCTAAACGTCAATTGTGGCCAAAACCGGTGTCAGTTGCCGGGCGTCCAGGCGTCGTAGTCGCCGGTGACGCGCGGACGCTCGCCCGGAACGGCGATCGAGCCCTGCGGACGATAGGCGAGCGAGGAACCGGTGTAGTTCGGGCGATGGGGCTTCTGCCACTCGCGCGCCTTGTAGTCCTCCTTGGTCGGAGGAACGTCGGTGCGGTGATGCATCCAGCCGTGCCAGTCGGCCGAAATCGTCGAAGCCTCGGCATAGCCGTTGTAGATGACCCAGCGGCGCGGAAGACCGAAAGAGGTCATACCGCCCTCGTAGTAGACATTGCCGAACTCGTCTTCGCCGACGCGCTTGCCATTGCGCCAGGTGAAGAAGCGCGTGCCCAGGGTCTGGCCGTTCCACCAGGTGAAAATTTGCAACAGAAGCTGCTTCATGTCTCGTCCTTCGGCTCCGACGCCCGAACGGCGCTCGGGTTCAACAGTTCCCCGCTTATGCCGCCTCGGGGACCGATTGTCCAGTGTTTCGCGGCTCGTCAACCGTCATTTCAGCGTCAACTTGAAGCCGAGATGGCTCGCCTCGAAACCGAGCCGCCCGTAGAAGCGGTGGGCGTCCGTTCGCTTGGCGTTGGAGGTCAGTTGAACCTTCCGCAAGCCTTGCCGGCGCGCCTCGTCGAGGCAGAAACGGATCATCACCTCGCCGATCCCCTGCCCCCGGCAATCCGTGCGCGTATGCACCGCCTCGATGATCATCGAGGAGCCACCGCGCCCGGTCAGGGTCGTGGTGATCAGGGTCTGGCAGGTTCCGACCACCTCCCCGTCTTTCATGGCCACGTAGAGGGTCTCGTTCGGGGACTGCTCGATGCGGCGGAAAGCCGCCATATAAGCGGGGAGCGCCGCCGGGTCCGTCGTATCGCCGTGGCCACCCAGCGAATCGCTTGCGAACATCGCGACGATCGCCGGCACATCCCCGTGCACGGCCTTCCTGATGGTGACAGACTCGGTATCCATGTATGGTCCTTCGCGTGCGGGACTTCCTGCAAATCAGTGGAACGGGGGGAAGACTTACATGATCTGTCGCAGCGCTTGCACGCTCTTTCTTGCGCTAGTTTTGTCCATGCCGGCGGCTCTTGCGGAGGAAGGCGGCCGCATGGGGATCGCCTTCGTGCAGGCGCCGGAAATGAGTAGCGGCGTCTGCACCGGAGCGGATGCCGACGCGGCCTTTGCCTGCGCCCGGAAGCAGTGCGTCGACGGCGGCGGCACCGAAGAAGATTGCGTCGCGATGACCTACTGTTTCCCGGCGCTCTACAGCGTCCAGGTCTCGATCCTGCACACCGAAGGCCTCCATTGGCAGGAATTCTATTGCGGTTGGGAGAGCAAGGAGGCGGCGCTCGCCGCCGCCAAGGTCGCCTGCGACCGGGAGCGGCGTCCCGATCTTTCCGAATGCTCGGCCGTCCTCCTCTATGACGAGGATGGCAACAGCGAGGACGCGCCTTCCGAACAGTGACGTCGCTCAGCCGAGCGGCTTTTCCATAATGATCGCCGGCAGTCCCGAATCGGGGCCGCCGCAGCTCGTCGTGCGGTCGACCTCGACGAAGCCGTGCGCCTCGTAGAAGGCGATCGCCGCAGCGTTTCGCGGTTCGACCTCCAGACGCATGATCTCGGCATCCGGAAAGCAGGTTTCCAGCTCGGCAAAGAGATCGCGGCCAATCCCCGCGCGCTGGCAGGACGGACGCACGTAGAGCTGGTGCAGCATGGCGGTCTTGGTCATCGTCTTCGACATGGCGGCATAGGCCATGCCGCCGAGCCGCCGGCCATCGTCGGCGACGAGGAACTCGCCTTCCTTCTGGGCGACGCGGGCTCTCAGCGCCGGCAGCGAATGCCAGGCATCGACGAGCTGCTGCACCTTCTCCGGCCCGTAGAAGCCGTCATAGGTGGCATGGAAGGTCTCGGCCAGCAGGCCGCGTAGCGCTTCGACATCGCGCTCGCTGGCCGTGCGGACGAAGAACATCGCTGCCATCACTCCTCGATTCCGAGCTTCAGCTTGACGAGCGCCTGCACGGCCTGCGGATTGGCCTTGCCGCCGGTCGCCTTCATCACCTGGCCGACGAACCAGCCGGCAAGTGTCGGCTTGGCGAGCACCTTGGCAACCTGGTCAGGGTTGGCGGCGATGATCTCGTCGACCGCCTTCTCGATCGCTCCGGTGTCGGTCACCTGCTTCATGCCGCGGCTCTCGACGATCGCCGCCGGGTCACCGCCCTCGTTCCAGACGATCTCGAAGAGATCCTTGGCGATCTTGCCGGAGATCGTGCCGTCCCTGATGAGGTCGATGATGCCGCCGAGCTGGGCGGGCGAGACGGGCGTCTCCTCGATGCCCTTGCCGGCCTTGTTCAAAGCACCGAGCAGGTCGTTGATGACCCAGTTGGCAGCGGCCTTGCCGTCGCGGCCCTCGGCCACGGCCTCGAAATAGTCGGCGATCGCCTTTTCCGAGACGAGCACAGAAGCGTCATAGACCGAGAGGCCGAGGTCGGCGACGAAGCGAGCCTTCTTGTCGTCGGGCAGTTCCGGCAGGTCCTTCTTCAGGGCCTCGACGAAGGCATCGTCGAATTCGAGCGGCAGGAGGTCCGGATCCGGGAAGTAACGATAGTCATGCGCCTCTTCTTTCGACCGCATGGCGCGGGTTTCGCCCTTGCCGGGGTCGAAGAGGCGGGTTTCCTGGTCGATCTCGCCGCCGTCCTCGAGGATGGCGATCTGGCGACGGGCCTCGTATTCGATCGCCTGACCGATGAAGCGGATGGAGTTGACGTTCTTGATCTCGCAGCGCGTGCCGAAGGCGCCGCCCGGCTTGCGCACGGAAACGTTGACGTCGGCGCGCATCGAGCCTTCGTCCATGTTGCCGTCGCAGGTGCCGAGGTAACGCACGATCGAGCGCAGCTTGGTCATGTAGGCCTTGGCCTCGTCGGAGGAACGCATATCGGGCTTCGACACGATTTCCATCAGCGCGACGCCAGAGCGGTTCAGGTCGACATAGGACATGGTCGGATGCTGGTCGTGCATCGACTTGCCGGCATCCTGCTCGAGATGCAGGCGCTCGATGCCGATCTCGATATCCTCGAAATTGCCCTGACGGTCGGGGCCGAGCGAGATCACGATCCTGCCCTCGCCGACGATCGGGTCCTTGAACTGCGAGATCTGGTAGCCCTGCGGCAGGTCCGGATAGAAATAGTTCTTGCGGTCGAAGATCGAGCGGTTGTTGATCTTGGCCTTGAGGCCAAGGCCGGTGCGGACCGCCTGCTTGACGCATTCCTCGTTGATCACCGGCAGCATGCCCGGCATCGCCGCATCGACGAGCGAGACATTGGAATTCGGCGCATTGCCGAAGGTGGTCGAGGCCCCCGAGAAGAGCTTGGCGTTGCTGGTCACCTGGGCATGGACTTCCATACCGATCACCACTTCCCAATCGCCGGTGGCGCCGGGGATCAAGCGTTTCGGGTCAGGCGTGCGCGTGTCAACAATGGTCATCTGGAGCTCTTGTCATGCTTGGGATTTCTGACCCCGTTGGGTAGAGCAAATGGCGCGGCGGCGCAAGGCTCGACGCGGTCGCGACCGTCGTTAAGCGACGCCTCGGGGCAAGTTCAGAATTCCTGGCCGTAGCCGACCGGGTCGGGCGCGACAAAGAGCTTTGCTAGACCGACCGTCTGAATGTCGCGATCGAGCTTGGGGTTGTAGGCGACCGTCAGCCAGTGCACGGAATAGCCGTGTTTCTCGAAGAAATGCAGCCCCTCGCGGTTCATCGCGTGGGTCTCGAGCGTCGCCTTTTCGAAGCCGAGGTGACGAATTTCCTTCTCGACGGCTTCGAGCAGTGCCGTGCCGAGGCCCTGCCCCTGGAAGACCGGATCGATCCAGAAGTCCGTGATGTCCTCGTCCAGGTTTTCGCGCGCTGCCCAGCCGGCGACGTCGCCGTTCTGCTCGATCACGGTGATCGTGAGCCAGTCCGAGCTGACGAAGTTCCAGAAGGCGGCGCGCGCATTCTCGACCATGGCTTTCGTTTCGCCGACGGGGATCATCGCCTTTTCCCAGGCGCGCAGCCCCACATCGGCAAGGATCGCCGCCTCGTCCTGCCGTGCACTGCGGATCGTGATCATGAAGTGCCCCCCGCTTTGCATCAGTAGAACACCGCCGATGCAGATTTACCAGTCCACCGCCAGTGGCTGATGTTGAGTTAGCGAATATCCTTTATAAACAATTCTCTACGCTCCCTTTTGCATCCGTGCATTACGTTACGGGATCCTTGGAAGAGCGATTGCCTGATTCGCCAAAGGATTGAGAGGCGGATGTCGCCGTGCGCTTGACGTGCCCATAGGCATGCGGCAAAAACAGCTCCGCACGATGGAGTGTTGATGTACGGTTTGTCACAGACCCGGTGAAGGCCCTGCCCGCGATCGATTACGATCTGCGCGCATGGGCCCGACGAGAACAGAACCCCGATGCCTGACCGGCACCGGATACGTTTTCGTGCGTCCTTCCGAAGGACGCGAACACCGGATCAACGACAATGGACATTTCGCGCACCGAACAGCGCATCCTTCACCTGCTCGCCCAAGGCGGGCGGATCGAAATTTCCCGCAATGACAGCCGCAAGATCGAGAACGCCCGGTGCTTCTCGCGCGACGGCTGGCTCTATCCCGGCTTCGATCTTCTCCTCTTCCGAAAACTGAAGCGCCTGAAGGCGATCAGTTCGAAGGCCGGACGCCCCTACCGGATCACCGAAAGAGGTCTGCAGCTGGTGAGGGCGGAACTGGACAACAGGTGACTATAAACTCAAAGCGGCGCCTTCCGGCGCCGCTCTCCAACCTGAGTATTGAACGCGCTCGACAGCAGAGATCCGACGCACCCTGGCGAAAGTGTGAAATAACGTCCGGCAAGCGCGCTTAAGGACCCTATTTCAATGCTCGGCTGAAAGCGGCAACGACCATATCGATGAGCTGCACGTGGATTTCGCGGCGTGAGCGTCCCCCGCCATCCGAGCAGATTGGATCGCCTATCTTTTCGGATTCGGCTATCTCGGCCGCCCCGGGTCTGCATTCGGCAAACATGCTGTAATGGCTTGCATCCTCGATCGTGGAATATTTTGCGTTTGGAATGACATTTGCGATTTCGTCCGCCCGCAGGGTGGGAGGGATTTTGCCCGGCTGACCCAGATTCACGAGCGCGACGGGAATTGAGATTCGAGAAAGGCTGTCGATTTCGAAGACATCGGCAGGCGCCGGATCAATTGCCATGGCAAATCCGATGCGCGCGTCATGGTTATCCCGTCCGGCCGATCGCAGATCCATCGCGTGCAGATCGACACCACTTTGCCTGACCCAATCGCAAAGCGAAGGGTTGAGAGCATCCGTATCGCAATAGCTTGCCAAGCGTTCAGGGTCGATACGAGCACCGGCGATCGCCAACGCCGTGCCGCCTCCCATCGAGAGCCCGAGGATACCTGTCTTATCGAACTCGAGATGTTCTTTGAAGAGAGGGGCGTCCTCCATCGCATTCAGTGTTTCGGTGATATCGGCTGGGCGCAGCCAGAGCTTCATCGTTTCCGCCGCAGACCTGCTGGCACCTGAGTTTCCGGGGTGCGTGGGAGCCGCCACGATGAAACCCTGCTGCGCCAAGGGCACAGCAATCCAGCTCAAGGCTTGCGCGTTTCCCGCGAGGCCGGCACCGTGGGAAAGCAGTATCAAAGGAAATCTTCCATCCGAGATCGGACCGTCGAGCCAGGCGGGCGTCCCCACAAAGAAGATGCTCTCGCCAAGCGTCACAGGATCGCCCTCCGCGTTCGCAGGATACCAGACGGTAACGGCAAGATCGCGGCCCCGTTCCCTGGAGGGAACCGCAATCTCACGCACCCCGACATAGTCGCCGGCAACGGCCGGATAGTACGTCATCAGCGTCGAAGAAACGATGGTGCAAAGCGCTATCACCATTGTCGTCAGTTCTTTCATAGCCGTCCTCCTATGACGTTCACGCTCGAACAATCCCCTGCCGCGCCGCAACCCGGATCAAGGCCGATCGGATCGTTCGTGTTCAGGCTCACAATCGATAGGAAAACAGCCAGGTTCGCCCTGGAACGCGATTCAGGACGTCCGAGATCGCGTTCGAGGGGGCGGAGATCTACGCCGAACGCGGAGGACTGCGAACAAGTGGGTGGTGGCGTGCCGTCCGCGCTCTCCGGACCGCAGCCAGAAGGCGTTTCAGGCGGTCACGATAGCATGCGGGTCAGGGGCTTTGCCTTCCGGCGCCGGCGCTTATTCAGTCAGTCAGTCACCGCCACTACGCCGGGAGGAAGGTGTCTCCGGCCTTCCTCGCGAAGGCCGGCAGCTACAGCGCCTTTTCCAGGTGGACCTTTTCGACGTCCATCTGCATTGCCTCCGACCGCTCCATACCACGCCAGACGAGGACGAAGCCGCAGCGCTCGTACAGTCGAATGGCGCCGATGTTGCGGGCATGGGTGGCGATGCGCGCGCGCTCTGTTCCCTCGCTCCGCATCAAGGAGAAGACGTGTTCGAGAAGCGCCCTGCCGGCGCCCTTTCCCTGATGATCGGGACGAACCCACAGGTCCGAGACATAGTCGGGCCCGCCATCGCGGGCGGTCCAGCCGACGATCTCGCCTTCACATTCGGCAACAAGAATGACCGGCGAACCGGTCGCGGCGAAATCACAGAAGGCACGGTGTACGCGCTCCGGCATCTCGGTGCCGAAGTCGTTCAAGATGCGGTTTGCCGCCCATGCGGCAAATCCGACTTCGCCGACGCTCTCGGCGTCAGCCTCGGTCATCGGCCGGATCAGGACCCGGCTTACCACCACTTCGCCGGGCGGAAGGTGCCGGCGGCCTGTTCGATAACGTGGGCGGCCTTGAAGAGCGTGCTTTCCTCGAACGGCCGGCCGATGAGCTGCAGGCCGAGCGGCAGGCCCTTGGCGTCGAGGCCGGCGGGAACGGAAAGGCCCGGAAGCCCGGCCATGTTCACCGTGACCGTAAAGACGTCCTGCTGGTACATCTTGACCGGATCGGCGGCGAGTTCCTTGTCGCCGATGGCAAAGGCGGACGACGGCGTGATCGGCGCGAGCACGGTGTCCACCTTGTTGAAGGCGAGTTCGAAATCGCGCTTGATCAGCGTGCGGACCTTCTGGGCCCGGAGGTAATAGGCGTCGTAATAGCCGGCCGACAGCACATAGGTGCCGATGAGGATACGCCGCTTGACCTCGGTGCCGAAGCCCGCGGCGCGGGTCTTTTCATACATGTCGGCAATGTCCTTGCCGTCGACGCGCAGGCCGTAACGGACGCCGTCATAACGGGCGAGGTTCGACGAGGCTTCCGCCGGCGCGACGATGTAATAGGCCGGCAGCGCGTATTTGGTGTGCGGCAGGGAAATGTCGACGATCTCGGCACCGGCGTCCTTCAGCCAGGCCACACCCTGGCTCCAGAGTTTCTCGATTTCATCCGACATGCCATCGACACGATATTCCTTCGGAATGCCGATCCGCATGCCCTTGAGCGACTGACCAAGCGAGGCTTCGTAGTCCGGAACCGGAATATCCACCGAGGTCGTGTCCTTGTCGTCGACGCTCGCCATCGACTTCAGCAGGATCGCGGCATCGCGCACGTTGCGGGCGATCGGGCCGGCCTGGTCGAGCGAGGAGGCGAAGGCCACGACGCCCCAGCGCGAGCAGCGGCCATAGGTCGGTTTGATGCCGACGGTGCCGGTCAATGCTGCAGGCTGGCGGATCGAGCCGCCGGTGTCGGTGGCCGTCGCGCCGGCGCAGAGATGGGCCGCGACCGCAGCCGCCGAGCCGCCCGAGGACCCGCCGGGAACGAGCCGCTGATCGGAGCCGCTCGCCTTCCACGGGTTGGTCACCGGCCCGTAGTGGGAGCTCTCGTTCGACGAGCCCATGGCGAATTCGTCCATGTTGAGCTTGCCGAGCATGACGGCACCGTCGTCCCAGAGGTTCTGGGTGACGGTCGATTCATACTTCGGCTTGAACCGGCTGAGGACCGCACTGCAGGCCTGGGTATGGACGTCGCGGGTCGCGAACAGGTCCTTGACGCCGAGCGGAATGCCCTCGAGCGCCCCGGCCTTGCCGGCGGCGATGCGTTCGTCGGAGGCCTTCGCCATCTCCAGCGCCTTTTCCGGCGTGACCGTCACATAGGCGTTGATCGCATCGTTCGCGGTCTCGATCGCCTGCAGATAGGCTTCGGTCAGCTCGACGGCTTTGAATTCCTTCGCCGCCAGTTTGGCGCGGGCTTCGGCAATGGTCAGGCTGGTCAGTTCGCTCATGATCGGTTCACTTCAAAAATGAAAGGCGCCTTGGCAGCGCATCAATGCAGGGTGCGGCGTCCGCAGACACCACCTCGAGACTGGGACCGCGGTTATTCCACGACCTTCGGCACGAGGAAGAAATTGCGATCGGTCTCCGGCGCATTGGCGACGATATCGTCCGCCTTGCTGCCGTCGGTGACCTCGTCCTTGCGCTTCTTCATCGTCATGGGGGTCACCGAGGTCATCGGCTCGACGCCGCTGACATCGACTTCGGAAAGCTGCTCGACGAAGCCGAGAATGCCGTTCAGCTCACCCATCATCCGCTCCGCTTCCTCATCGCTGAGGGCAATGCGGGCAAGATGCGCAACACGCTTCACGGTGGCGAGATCAACGGACATGGGCATTCTCCAGACAGACTGTTTCCCCCGCTATAATGGCCGCGGGACGCATGCGCAACGGTCAGAATTTCCGATCCGAGCAGCCGATGCAGCAAATCGTCCAGATTCTCGACTGGAGTGAATACGCCGGCCTTCACGCTACGCTGACCTAGCCGCACCGCTTTGATACCCTTCGCGTCACCTTTGGTATGCTTGACTGCGCCCATTTCAGCCACCTGCGACAACGGCCGACCCGGCTCATTGCCGAACCAGCGGTATTTCTTCAGGTTCAACTCGTCGTCCACAGCGATCCAAACCACGCAGCCACTTGGCTTTTCGGAGAGCCTCAAGTTGACATTGATCTTCGACCGGGCACCGCCGACGCGAGTCACCTTGAGCTGGATGTGGCGTGTGACGCCCCGGCAGGTGAGCACGAGATCATAGCCGCCGGCATCGAACTCGCTTTTCAGGACTTCGGCGTCGAGAATACCGCATTGCCAGAGGCGCCGTAGCAGATCGCCAACGAAAAGGTGTTCGACAATGGTTTCCCGCAGGACGGAGTTCTCCGCGTGACGCCGTCGCAAGTCCTCCTCGGAAAGCGTTTGAATCATAGCGAGAGGCTCTCGCCGGGCTTCGGCGTGGCGACCCTGGTCTTCGTTCCCTCCATGCCGGCGACGAACTTCTCCGGCGTCTGGTCGATGATCGGGAACGAACCGTAATGACAGGGTAGCGCGACCTCGAAGTTGAAGAAGCGCTGGCAGGCGAGCGCGGCCACGGCACCGCCCATGGTGAAGCGGTCGCCGATCGGCACGATGCCGATGTCGGGGCGGTGCAATTCGTTGATCAGTGCCATGTCGGAGAAGATGTCGGTATCACCCATATGGAGCAGCGAGGCGCCGTCGTCGAAGTGCAGCATCAGCCCGTTCGGATTGCCGAGCGAGTGAGAGACGCCGTCCTCGGTGATCGAGGCGGAGGAATGCAGCGCGTTGGTGAAGGTAACGGTGAAGCTATCCATGTCGATGGTGCCGCCGGTGTTGCCCGGCGAATAGTCTTCGAGCCCCTTGTGGGCGAGCCACATGCAAAGGTCGAAATTGGCGACGACGGTCGCACCGCTCTCCTTCGCGATCGCAAGCGTATCGCCGACATGGTCGCCGTGGCCGTGGGTCAACAGGATATGGGTGACGTCGGCAGCGGCCTCCTTGAGATCGAGACCCCCAAAGCCCGGATTGCCGGTGAAGAAGGGGTCGATGAGGATGCGGGCCTTGCCTGTTTCGATGCGGAAGGCGGAATGTCCGAGCCAGGTGATTTTCATTGTCGTCTCTTCCTTTCGAATCTTCTGCGGTATGGCCGACGATCTCATTAGTGTATTTTGACCGACGGCGGCAGCAGGGCAAGTCCGCCGACGCCTTCCGCGCTCGTATTGCGCTGCCCTGCCCGGTAGGATATGCGACATCATCCCCCGATGGACGGACTTTGCGGCGCAAGCGGCGCCATTCATCGGGTTTTCGCGTGATGGCCGCAAGGAGGCAAGAATGTCCGACGATGATTATGTATACGACGAAGTAACCGGCGAATGGCGGCCGGCCTCCGAAATGGCGGCGCAGGCCGCAGCCGCGGCCGAGGTTCGCGACAGCGCCGGCAACGTGCTCGCCGACGGTGATTCCGTCACCCTCATCAAGGACCTCAAGGTCAAGGGCACCAGCACGACCCTGAAGCAGGGGACCGTCATCAAATCGATCCGCCTCACCGACAATCCGGAGGAGGTCGACTGCCGCCACGACGCCATCAAGGGCCTCGTGCTGCGCACCGAATTCTTGCGCAAGCGGTAAGAGAACAGCATGGCCACGCTGACGATCGAGGAACTCGCAGGCTTCCTGAAGCCCGGCCAGGCGATTGCCGGCCTCGATCTCGGCACCAAGACGATCGGGGTCGCGATGTCGGACCTCGGTCGCCGCTTCTCCACACCCCGTCCCGTCATCAAGCGCGTCAAGTTCACCAAGGACGCCGAGGTGCTGCTCGATTTCGCGGCGCGGGAAAAGGTGGCCGCCTTCGTCATCGGCCTGCCGATGAACATGGACGGCTCGTCGGGACCACGCGTTCAGGCAACACGGGCCTTCGTGCGCACGATGTCGGAGAAGACGGATATTCCCTTCATCCTGTGGGACGAGCGGCTTTCGACGGTCGCGGCGGAACGTGCGCTTCTCGAAATGGACGTCTCACGGGCCAAGCGCGCCGAGCGCATCGACTCGGCCGCCGCCGCCTTCATTCTTCAGGGTGCCCTCGACAGGCTTTCCGCGCTATCGAGAATGGGCGCTTCCGACACGGACGCGCCCTGACGCGCCCGCCACCAGCCGGCAATCGCGCGACGCTTGCGCAAGGCGATGATCGCGAAGACGAACAGGCTATCGAACACGATCGCGCGTGCGACCAGCGGCGGAATGGTTTCCGGCGGGATGCCGAGGATGCTCCCGTAGATCTGGAAGACCATGTCATGCGCCTGACGGGTCAGCATGAAGTAGCCGAAGCTGATGTCGTTGTAGGAAAGGCCGTACCAGCCTCCGAGCAGCACGATCGGCGTCGCCCAGAAAATCAGGAACGTCTTCATGCGGGCCTCCCCCTCCACTCTTGCGGCGGCGCCCAGTTGCGAACGAGCCATGTCACCAGAGCCATCGCGCTGAGCACTACGGCAGGCACGGCGATGTCGAGCGCCAGGCCGGCGAAGAACATCATCACCATCAGCATTCTCGCAATTCGTGCGACGCTGTTAACCATCTTGCCATCGGCTCCGGCATTATCCGGCCCGAAACTGGCGCGTTAACCGGCCTCGCGCAACGTAAACCATTTGTTAAGGTTAACGCGCCCTGGGGATAACAGGAGTATCGCCTCCCGCACGGCCCTCCAGCGAGATCGGCACGAGGTGAAATTAATTATTTAGCTGCAAAGCTAATTACCAATTTGACGAAACGTATCCCGCCACCCAGCCATCGTGAGCATGGCCGCCGACCGCGGTCCTACCCTGCTGCCGGATAGAGGAGGTCGAGGACATAGCGGGCGTCGAAGCGGGCATCGATGACGCCATAGGTGTGGCGCCAGCCGCCAGCGAGGCGCGTCTCAAGGAAAGCGTCGGCGATCTTGCCCGCGCCCAGCCGGTAGAGTTCCGCCGCTGCGGCCGCGAGCGCCAGTTGCTCGACGAGCAGCCTTGCCGCGGCCTCGTCGCGCTCAGCCAGAGCCGTCGCCGCCCGCAGCACCTCGACGGTCTTCCTTCCCGAAGCGCCGAGATCGCGTTCAAGCCCGGCAAAGATCGTCTCGAAGAGATCCTTGCCGCGGTTCAGCACCCGCAGCACGTCGAGCGCCATGACATTGCCCGACCCTTCCCAGATCGCGTTGACCGGGGCTTCGCGATAGTGGCGGGCGATCGCTCGCTCCTCGATGTAGCCGCTGCCGCCGATGCATTCCATCGCCTCGTAGATCAGCGCCGGCGCCATCTTGCACACCCAGTACTTGACGACCGGCGTCATCACCCGCGCATAGGCGGCATCGGCCGGGTTGTCGCGGGCCTGGTCGAAGGATTGCGCGAGCCGGAAGACGAGTGCGGTCGCGCCGGCGACGTCGAGCGCCATGTCGGCGAGCACACGGGTCATGATCGGCTGGTCGATCAGCATCTTGCCGAAGACGCTGCGGCCGCGCACATGGTGGACGGCTTCCGCCATCGAGGCGCGCATGATGCCGGCGGATGCGACGGCGCAGTCGAGCCGGGTCAGCGTCACCATGTCGAGGATCGTACGGATGCCGTCGCCGGGCTGGCCGAGGATATAGCCGAACGCGCCTTCGAACTCGACCTCCGAGGAGGCGTTCGAGCGGTTTCCGATCTTGTCCTTCAGACGCTGGAACTGGAGCCCGTTGGCCGAGCCGTCTTCAAGAAGGCGCGGCACAAGGAAGCAGCCAAGCCCCTCCGGCGTCTGCGCGAGCATCACGAAGGCATCGCTCATCGGCGCGGACATGAACCACTTGTGACCGGAAAGGCGATAGATGCCCTCGCCCGCCCGCTCGGCGCGCGAAGTGTTCGCGCGGACGTCTGTGCCGCCCTGCTTCTCCGTCATGCCCATGCCGAGCGTGATTCCGGTCTTCTGCATCGGCGGCTTGTTGGAAGAGTCGTACTTGCGGGAGAGGATTCTTGGCACCCACTCTTTCTGCACCTGCGGCGAAGCCATCAGGGCAGCGACGGAAGCGCTCGTCATCGTCAGCGGGCAGAGGTGCCCGCATTCGAGCTGGGCTGTCAGAAAGAAACGGACCGCGCGGGCCCTGTGCTCGTTCCCGCGGGTATCGGGATGGCTCTCCCAGGCCGACGAATGCAACCCGTTCGCCATCGAGCGGCGCATCAGCGCATGCCAGGCGGGATGGAACTCGACGACGTCCAGCCGTTCGCCGCGCACGCCGTGGGTGCGCAATTGCGGCACGTTCTGGTTCGCCATGCGCGCCAGTTCCTGCGCCTCCGGCGAGGTTACATAACGGCCGAGCGCGTCATATTCTTCCCGAAGCGAACGATGAAGCCCAGAGCTCAGATCGACGATCAGCGGATCCGACCGGTAGGCGTTGACGCCGGACCAGGGTTTCGGCTGGTTCAGTTCAGCGAGTTTGTCTTCTGTCCGGCTCATTTCGCTCATTTTTGTCTTTTGGAAGATGTGATTCGTTTAACATGGGGAACAAAGTCCGATCCACATAGCACATGCTTGCCCCCCCGGCTGGCAATCTTTATAGACCGCGTGACTATCTCAGGAGGACAGTCCCATGGTCTTCTTTCCCCACCGCCACCTCCTTGGCATCAAGGGCCTCACCGAGCAGGATATCACCTACCTGCTCGACAAGGCCGACGACGCCGTCAAGATCAGCCGCCAGAGGGAAAAGAAGACCTCGACGCTGCGTGGCCTCACCCAGATCAATCTCTTCTTCGAAGCCTCGACGCGGACGCAGTCCTCGTTCGAGCTTGCCGGCAAGCGGCTCGGCGCGGACGTCATGAACATGTCCGTCAGCACGTCCTCGGTCAAAAAGGGCGAGACGCTGATCGACACTGCGATGACACTGAACGCCATGCGGCCGGACGTGCTGGTCATCCGCCACTCCACCGCCGGTGCCGCCGCTCTCCTCTCGCAGAAGGTCGCATGCTCGGTGGTCAACGCCGGCGACGGCCAGCATGAGCACCCGACGCAGGCGCTCCTCGACGCGCTGACGATCCGTCGCGCCAAGGGCAAGCTTTCGCGCATCATCGTCGCGATCTGCGGCGACGTTCTGCATTCGCGCGTCGCCCGCTCCAACATCCTGCTGCTGAACGCCATGGGCGCCCGCGTGCGGGTCGTGGCGCCGGCGACGCTGCTGCCCGCCGGCATCGCCCAGATGGGCGTCGAAGTCTTCCACGACATGAAGGAAGGCCTGAAGGATGCCGACGTCGTGATGATGCTGCGCCTGCAGCGCGAGCGCATGTCGGGCGCCTTCGTGCCGTCGATCCGCGAATATTTCCACTTCTACGGGCTCGACGCCGAAAAGCTGAAAGCCGCGAAGGAAGACGCGCTCGTCATGCATCCCGGACCGATGAACCGCGGCGTCGAAATCGCTTCGGAAGTCGCCGACGGCCCCCAGAGCGTCATCGAGCAGCAGGTGGAAATGGGCGTCGCGGTGCGCATGGCTGTGATGGAGGCCCTGCTCGTCTCCGGCAACCAGGGTCCGAGAACGGAAGGAATGGGCGCATGAGCACGACCACGCCCCTCGTCTTGAAGAATGTCCGGATCGTCGATCCGTCCCGCAGCATCGACGAGGTCGGGACGATCATCGTCGGGGCCGACGGCCGCATCGCCGCGGCCGGCGCAGACGCGCTGAACCAGGGTGCACCCGACGGCGCGGAGGTGCGCGACTGCCGCGGGCTCACCGCAGTTCCGGGTCTCGTGGACGCGCGCGTCTTCACCGGCGAACCGGGCGCGGAACACCGCGAAACCATTGCCTCGGCCAGCCGTGCGGCGGCCGCGGGCGGTGTCACCTCCTTCATCGTGATGCCGGACACCGACCCGGTGATCGACGACATTGCTTTGCTCGAATTCGTACGCAAGACCGCCCGCGACACCGCCCTCGTCAATGTCTATCCGGCGGCGGCCCTGACGAAGGGGCTTGATGGCGTCGAAATGACCGAGATGGGCCTCCTGCAGGAAGCAGGCGCCGTCGCCTTCACCAACGGTCGTCACGGGCTCCACGACACGCAGGTCCTGCGGCGCGCTATGACCTATGCGCGGGAATTTTCCGCCGTCATCGCACTCGAGCCGAAGGACAAGTATCTCGGTGCCAACGGCGTGATGAACGAGGGCCTGCTTGCGAGCTGGCTCGGGCTTTCCGGCGTTCCCAAGGAGGCCGAGATCATCCCGCTCGAACGCGACCTCAGGATCGCGACGCTGACCCGCGCGAAATATCATGCGGCAAAGATCTCCGTCCCCGAGTCGGCCGAGGCGATCCGGGTTGCCCGCGAGCGCGGGGCGAATGTTACCTGCGCCGTCTCGATCAACCACCTGTCGCTGAACGAGAACGACATCGGCGAGTACCGCACCTTCTTCAAGCTGTCGCCGCCGCTGCGCTCGGAGGACGACCGCATGGCCATGGTCGAGGCGATTGCCGACGGCACCGTCGACATCATCGTTTCCTCGCACGATCCGCAGGACGTCGACACCAAGCGCCTGCCGTTCTCCGACGCCGCCGACGGTGCGATCGGGCTCGAAACGATGCTGTCCGCCGCCCTTCGCCTGCACCATAGCGGCCAGGTGTCGCTGATGCGGCTGATCGATGCCATGTCGACGCGGCCGGCCCGTATCTTCGGGCTCGAAGCGGGCACACTGAAGCCGGGAGCTCCGGCCGACATCACGCTCATCGACCTCGACGAGCCCTGGCTCGTCTCCAAGGAAGCGATCGTTTCGCGTTCCAAGAACACGCCGTTCGAGGACGCGCGCTTTTCCGGACGGGCAGTGTCGACCTATGTCCGCGGTCGGTGCGTGCATTCGCTCTAAAACAAAAGACGGGGGGACACCGTGGCGAACGTTAATTTCCTGCAAATCGGCCTGCCGGCGCTGATCGCGGTGCTGAGTCTGGGCTATCTCCTGGGCTCCATCCCCTTCGGCCTCATCCTCACCCGTATGGCGGGCCACGGCGACCTGCGGCAGATCGGGTCCGGCAATATCGGCGCCACCAACGTGCTCAGGACCGGCAACAAGAAGCTCGCGGCGGCGACCCTGCTGCTCGACGCGCTGAAGGCGACCGCGGCCGCAGTGGCCGCCCAGGCGGTGTTCGGCGCCAATGCGGGGCTCCTCGCCGGTTTTGCCGCCTTCATCGGGCACCTCTTCCCGGTGTGGCTCGGCTTCAAGGGCGGCAAGGGTGTCGCAACCTATATCGGCACGCTGCTCGGAGTCATGCCGTTGATGGTCGCCGTCTTCGCGGTCGTGTGGCTGTCGATCGCCTTCCTGACTCGCTACTCCTCGTTGTCCGCCTTGGTCGCAACCCTTGTCATTCCGGTTGTATTGTGGATTACTGGCGCCGAGGAAGCCGCCATCGTGACCGCGATCATGACCGTCGTTTCCTGGTGGCGGCACAAGGCCAATATCGAGCGCCTGATCGCGGGAACGGAAAGCCGGATCGGACAAAAGGGATAGGCGCATGCCCGAGCGCAGCGCAAGACGGAACGGGATTGCGCTGACGGAAAGACAACGGATCGCCTGGCTGCGGCTGATCCGAAGCGATAATGTAGGGCCCGCGACCTTTCGCGACCTCATCAACCATTTCGGAAATGCCGAGGCGGCGCTCGCCGCCCTGCCGGAGCTGTCACGCCGCGGCGGCTCGGCGCGGCCTATTCGCATCGCCAGCGAGGCCGATGCAGTCCGCGAACTCGAAACGGCCCGGCGCCTCGGCGCCACCTTCATCGGCATCGGCGAGCCGGACTATCCGCCGGCACTGCGACAGATCGACGGCGCACCGCCCCTCCTTGCGGCACGCGGCGACCTTTCGGCGACCCGGCTTGCCTATGTCGGCATCGTCGGCTCGCGCAATGCCTCGATCGCCGGCGTCAAGTTCGCGAGCCTGATCGCGCGTGAACTCGGCAGGGCGGGCTACGGCATCATTTCCGGACTGGCGCGCGGCATCGATACCGCCGCCCATCGCGCAAGCCTCGACACGGGAACGATTGCCGCCATGGCCGGCGGGCTCGATCGCCCCTACCCTCCCGAAAACGCCGCTCTTCTCGACGAAATCTGTAACGGCCGCGGGCTCGCCATCAGCGAGATGCCGTTCGGCTGGGAGGCGCGGGCGCGCGACTTCCCCCGCCGCAACCGCCTGATAGCCGGCGCAGCGCTCGGCGCCGTCGTCATCGAGGCGGCGAGCCGCTCCGGCTCGCTGATAACGGCACGGCTTGCCGGCGAGTTCGGTCGGCTCGTCTTCGCAGTGCCCGGTTCCCCCCTCGATCCTCGATGTCACGGCACCAACGGGCTTCTCAAGGATGGAGCAATCGTCACCACCGGCCCCGAGGACATCCTGCAGGCGCTCGCGCCGATCGCGGGCGTGGAGAACGCCACGCCGCCACGAGCCGACGAGCCGGAAGGAGATGGAGAGGAGAAGGCGTTGCAGCCGCCACCGACCGAGAACGAACGGACACGCATCATCGACGCCTTGGGCCCGACACCTGTCGAGATCGACGACATCATCCGCCACACCGGGCTATCGGCGTCATCCGTCTATCTGGTGCTGCTGGAACTCGATATCGCCGGACGGCTTCATCGCCATGCCGGCGGTCTAGTCTCCCTGGCCATGACGGACTGAAAGGCCCCTTCGCCCGGCCTGAATGTCGCCCGCCTCCAGATAGGCCATCTCGATCAGGTAGCAAAGCATGTCTGCACCTTCCCGCTGCGCCACGTTGCGCAGTTCGCCAAGTATCTGGCGGACATAGGCCATATTTTCGCGTACCCGCAAGCCGTCCCCGTTGCCGTCAAGAAAATTCGGAACCATTGTCCTATCCCCCAGATCCAAAAATGCCCGGTCACGCCGGACGGCTGCACATCAACAAAGACGAGGATAGACAATTTATCTAGAATTGCAACTTTAACGATTGCTCCCTTTGGTTGCACTGCGTTGAACTTGAGAAAATGACACCTCCCCCTTGACCGGAGGCGAATCCCTGTCCATGTCGGGGAGCCTATAACGCAACGTACCGGTTTCAGCCGTGCTGAAGATCAAAGGTCCGCTGGCTTGTACAGAGAAAAAGCATGAATGTCGTAGTCGTTGAATCTCCAGCCAAAGCCAAGACGATCAACAAGTATCTCGGTTCCGGATACAAGGTCCTCGCCTCTTTCGGTCACGTCCGCGACCTGCCGGCCAAGGACGGTTCTGTGCGACCGGACGACGACTTCGAAATGGTGTGGGAGGTTGACGGTGCCTCCGCGAAGCGAATGAAGGACATCGCCGACGCGGTCAAGAACTCCGACGGCCTCTTCCTCGCGACCGACCCGGATCGCGAAGGGGAAGCTATTTCCTGGCATGTTCTCGATCTTCTGAAGAAGAAGAAGGTGCTGAACGGCAAGCCGGTCAAGCGCGTCGTCTTCAACGCGATCACCAAGAAGGCCGTGCTCGACGCGATGGCGCAGCCGCGCGACATCGACGAGGCACTGGTCGATGCCTATCTCGCCCGCCGGGCGCTGGACTATCTCGTCGGCTTCAACCTGTCGCCGGTTCTCTGGCGCAAGCTTCCGGGCGCACGTTCGGCCGGCCGCGTGCAGTCGGTGGCGCTTCGCCTCGTCTGCGACCGGGAAACGGAAATCGAGCGCTTCGTCGCCGAGGAATACTGGCAGATCTCGGCGCTCCTGAAGACGCCGCGCGGCGACGAGTTCGAGGCGCGCCTCGTTTCCGCCGACGGCAAGCGCATCCAGACGAACTCGATCAAGAACGGCGAAGCCGCCGGACGGATCAAGGACCTGCTGGAAGGCGCCCGCTACGTCGTCGAAAGTGTCGAGGCAAAGCCCGTCAAGCGCAATCCGGGACCGCCCTTCACGACCTCGACGCTGCAGCAGGCTGCCTCATCCCAACTCGGCTTCTCCGCCTCGCGTACCATGCAGGTCGCCCAGAGACTCTACGAGGGTATCGACATCGGCGGCGAGACGGTCGGTCTCATTACTTATATGCGTACCGACGGCGTGCAGATGGCACCGGAAGCGATCGACGCGGCACGCCACGCGATCGGCGACCAGTTCGGTCCCCGCTACCTGCCCGAGAAGGCCCGCTTCTACTCGACCAAGGCGAAGAATGCGCAGGAAGCCCACGAGGCGATCCGTCCGACCGATTTCAACCGGATTCCGGCCAAGGTCCGCAGCCATCTCGATTCCGACCAGTTGCGGCTCTACGAACTGATCTGGAAACGCGGCATCGCCAGCCAGATGGCTTCGGCCGAGATCGAGCGCACGACCGCGGAAATCCTCGCCGACCGCAACGGCGAGAAGGCGGGCCTGCGCGCCGTCGGCTCCGTCGTCCGCTTCGACGGCTTCCTGGCCGCCTATACCGATCAGCGCGACGAGAACGAGACCGGCGAGGACGACGACGAAAGCGGTCGCCTGCCGGAAATCAATGCCCGCGAAATGCTGGAAAAGCGCAAGGTGAATGCCAGCCAGCACTTCACCGAGCCGCCGCCGCGCTATTCGGAGGCCTCGCTGATCAAGAAGATGGAAGAGCTCGGCATCGGCCGCCCGTCGACCTACGCGGCGACGCTCGCCACGCTCCGCGACCGCGACTATGTGACGATCGACAAGCGCAAGCTCATCCCCCAGGCGAAGGGCCGGCTGGTGACGGCCTTCCTAGAGAGCTTCTTCACCAAGTATGTCGAGTACGACTTCACCGCCGATCTCGAAGAGAAGCTGGACCAGATCTCCGCCGGCGAGCTGAACTGGAAGGACGTGCTCCGGGACTTCTGGCGCGATTTCTTCTCCCAGATCGAAGACACCAAGGAACTGCGCGTCACCAACGTACTCGACGCGCTGAACGAGGCTCTCGCGCCGCTGGTCTTCCCGAAGCGCGACGACGGTTCGGACCCGCGCATCTGCCAGGTCTGCGGTACCGGCCAGCTGTCGCTGAAGCTCGGCAAGTATGGCGCCTTCGTCGGCTGCTCCAACTATCCGGAGTGCAACTACACCCGCCAGCTCTCCTCCGAGGGTGGTGCCGACGCCGAGGCTTCGGGCGTGCCCGAGACGAAGAACCTCGGCAAGGACCCCGTTACCGGCGAGGAGATCACGCTTCGCAGCGGTCGCTTCGGCCCCTACGTCCAGCGCGGAGAAGGCAAGGAGGCCAAGCGTTCCTCCCTGCCGAAGGGCTGGACTGCGGCAGCCATCGACTACGAGAAGGCGCTGGCCCTGCTTTCGCTCCCGCGCGACGTCGGCAAGCATCCCGAGAGCGGCAAGATGATTTCGGCCGGCCTCGGCCGCTACGGACCGTTCGTCCTGCATGACGGCACCTACGCCAATCTCGACAGCATCGAGGACGTGTTCTCGATCGGCCTCAACCGTGCGGTCACAGTTTTGGCGGAAAAGCAGAGCAAGGGACCCGGAGGCCGCGGACGAACCGCCCAGGCGGCACTCAAGGAGCTCGGCGAGCATCCCGATGGCGGCGCGATCACCGTCCGCGACGGACGCTATGGTCCTTACGTCAATTGGGGTAAGGTGAATGCCACCCTGCCGAAGGGCAAGGACCCGCAGTCTGTCACCGTCGAGGAAGCGCTGGTGCTGATCGCCGAAAAGGCCGGCAAGTCCGGCGGCAAGGCCGGCACCAAGGCGAAAAAGACCTCGACCAAGGTGGCAAAGTCCGAAGGCGGCACCAAGGCCACCAAGACGAAGACAGCGGCGAAACCGAAGGCCAAGACGGCCTCGAAAGCGAAGAAGAGCTGACGATTGAAGAAGCCAACGCGCGACACGAGCCGCTCCGCAACCACCCGCCGAGGCAAGACCCAGCGGGGAGAGACTGAGACGTCAGGCGATGACCTGCCGATCATCCACGGAGCCGTTCCCTCGCGCGAAGTGCTGCTGCGCTTCATCGCGGAGAACCCGGATCGTGCCTCCAAGCGCGAGATCGCCAAGGCCTTCGGCCTCAAGGGCGAGGCGCGTGTCGAGCTGAAGGACGTGCTGCGCGCGCTCGCGGACGACGGCCTCGTCGAGAAGAACCGCAAAACGCTGATGCGTCCCGGCGCCCTGCCCTCGGTCGCGGTTCTCGACATCACCACCCGCGACAAGGACGGCGAGCTGATCGCCCGGCCCGCCGAATGGGCGGACGAGCTCGGTGTCGCACCTGCCGTCGCAATCCGCCAGTCGAGCTCCGATCGCGCCAAGGGCAAGGCGCCCGTCGGCGGGCTCGGAGACCGGGTTCTCGCCAAGATCTTTCCGGCGAAGGATCGTGCAGGCCCCGCCTACACCGCACGGGTCATCAAGATACTCGACAAGCGTCGCAACGCCATGCTCGGCGTCTTCCGCGAAACGCCGGGCGGCGGCGGACGGCTGATGCCGATCGACCGGCGCGACGCGGAAATGCTGATCGACAGTGCCGACCGGGCCGAGGCAAAGGACGGCGATCTCGTCGAGGCGGAAATCGCCCGCAGCAGCCGGTTCGGCCTGCCGCGCGGCCGTGTGCTTTCGGTGATCGGCTCCGTCGCGTCCGAAAAGGCGATCTCGATGATCGCGATCCACGCGCACGGCATCCCGCACATCTTTCCGCCCGCCGTCCTCACCGAGGTCGAAACGGTGAAGCTCGCCGGCATGTCGCATCGGGAGGACTGGCGCGATCTGCCGCTGATCACCATCGACCCGGCCGACGCCAAGGACCACGACGATGCGGTCTATGCCGAGCCCGACACCTCGCCGGACAATCCCGGCGGCGTGATCGTCACCGTCGCGATCGCCGACGTCTCCTGGTACGTGCGACCGAAATCGCAGCTCGACCGCGAGGCGCTGAAGCGCGGCAATTCGGTCTACTTCCCCGACCGGGTCGTTCCGATGCTGCCCGAACGCATCTCGAACGATCTCTGCTCGCTCAGGGAGGGTGTCGACCGGCCGGCACTCGCCGTCCGCATGGTCTTCTCGAAGGAAGGCCGCAAGGCCGGCCACACCTTCCACCGGATCATGATGAGAAGTGCGGCCAAGCTCTCCTACGCGCAGGCGCAGGCGGCGATCGACGGCGCGCCGGACGACAAGGCCGGACCGCTTCTCGACACGATCCTGAAGCCGCTCTGGCACGCCTACGAGGTGCTGAAGCGCGGTCGCGACCGCCGCCAGCCACTCGAACTCGACATGCCTGAGCGCAAGATCCTGCTGAAGCCCGACGGCACCGTCGATCGCGTCTTCATTCCCGAACGGCTCGATGCGCACAAGCTCATCGAGGAGATGATGATCCAGGCGAACGTGGCCGCGGCCGAGACGCTCGAAAAGAAGCGCCAGCCGCTCGTCTACCGTATCCACGACGCGCCGGCGCTTTCCAAGCAGGAGGCGCTTCGCGAATTCCTGGCGACCATCGGCATCAACATGGCGAAGGGCGGGCAGCTGCGCTCCAACAGCTTCAACGGCATCCTGGCGAGCGCCCTCGACACGCCGCACCAGACCATGGTCAACGAGATGGTGCTGCGCTCGCAGAGCCAGGCGATCTACAGTCCGGAAAATATCGGACATTTCGGCCTCAACCTGTTGAAGTATGCGCACTTCACCTCGCCCATACGGCGCTATGCCGACCTCATTGTGCATCGTGCGCTGATCGGTTCTCTCGGTCTCGGCGAAGGGGGCATCAGCCCCGACGAGGAGGCTGCGCTCGACGATATCGCCGCCGAGATCTCCACCTTCGAACGGCGGGCAATGGCGGCGGAGCGCGATACCGTGAACCGGCTCATTGCCCACCACCTCGCGGGCCGCATCGGCCAGGAATTCGACGGCCGCGTCTCGGGTGTGACCAAGGCGGGCCTATTTGTCACATTGCCGCAGTTCGGCGCCGATGGTTTCGTGCCGGTGTCAACGCTGGGGCGGGACTACTATATCTACGACGAGGCACACCAGGCGCTCTCCGGTGAGAAGACCGGTCTCGGCTACCGGCTCGGAGACGCAGTCCTGGTGAAGCTCGTCGAAGCGGTGCCGCTCGCCGGCGCGCTGCGATTCGAAATGCTGAGCGAGGGTCGCGAAATGCCGACGGCAATCCGCTCGTTCCACAAGACCACCCGTCGCGGCAAGAAGCAGCCGGGCACGCGGGCACGGCGCGGGCGGCACTGACGGCGCCCGACGAGAAAGGAAGCTCGACATGCAAGACAACGCGGCCGATACGGTGCTTCACCTCGGCGGACAGGAAGCGAACCGCCCTGTCGGACAATCGATCATGCGCGGAATGCTGAACACCTGTCCCGCCTGTGGCGGCGGCAAGCTCTTCCGGGCCTTCCTGAAGCCCGTCGACCGCTGCGCCGCCTGCCAGGAGGAGATGTTCCATCATCGCGCCGACGACTTGCCGCCCTATCTGGCGATCCTCGTTCTCGGCCACGTGCTGCTCGGTGGCTTCATGATGACGGATCTCATCTTCCCCGCCTCGGACTGGGTGCACCTTGCCATCTGGGCGCCTCTCGGCATCATCACCACGCTACTGGCCATCCAGCCGATCAAGGGCGGCGTCATCGGCCTGCAATGGGCGCTGCGCATGCACGGCTTTGGTGGCGAGAGTGACGATCCGGCCGAATACGATCCGCTGCCGAAGGATCAATGAGCCGTACCGCATTTCCCGACCCGACTGCCGCCGTTTCGCCGGCGCCGCGCCTGACGCCCAAGGACGCGGCGACCCTGATCGTGGTCGACCGCACGGACGGACGCCTGCGCGTGCTCTTCGGCAGGCGTGGCGAGCGCCACGTCTTCATGCCGAACCTTTACGTCTTTCCGGGGGGACGGAGGGATCGGGGTGACCACGCCCTCCCCTACACCCACGATCTCCATCCGCAGGTGCTTGCAAGGCTCGCCGCCGGCCGTACCGATCCCGCGGCACTGCGGCGTGGCCGTGCGCTCGCGCTCGCGGCCGTACGCGAGCTCCGGGAAGAAACGGGGTTGCACATAGGGAGGCTGTCGGATGGCGATACCGCCGCCGATCTCGCTAGCCTGCGCTACGTCGCACGCGCCATCACGCCCCCCGGCAATGTCCGCCGTTTCGACACACGGTTCTTTCTGACCTTCACGGACGAGGCGGGTATCGACCCGCAGCATGTTCGCGACTCGGCCGAACTGCACGACCTCACATGGCTTGACATCGAGGCGTCATCGGGTCTGAACATGCCGCTGATCACCAGGACCATTCTCGAAGACGTCGTCGGCCGGATCAAAGCCGATCCGTGCTTGCCATTCGGAAGCCCGGGTCCCTTCTACTACAGCCGCCGCGGACACACGTTCCGCGGCGACATCTGAGGAAATGCCATGTCCAAGCCGAAGAACGGCGCCAACGGTCACCGCGAAGACATTCACTGGCCCTCGCTGGTCGCCGCCATCTCGGCCATCACGGCGGTCGGCATCGCGATCGGCCTCGGTCTTCCGCTCCTCAGCATCATCCTGGAGAAACGGGGCATTTCCTCGACGCTGATCGGGCTCAACTCCGCCATGGCGGGCATCGCCGCCATGGTTGCGGCACCGGTGACGACCAAGCTCGCCCACGATGTCGGCGTCGCCCGCACCATGCTCTGGGCGGTGGTGCTCTCCGCTGCGAGCGCGCTCGGCTTCTACTACGCAGAGGCCTACTGGATGTGGTTTCCGCTGCGCCTCGTCTTCCATGGCGCAACGACCACGCTTTTCATCCTGTCCGAATTCTGGATCAATGCGGCAGCCCCGCCCTCCCGCCGCGGTCTCGTTCTCGGGATCTATGCGACGGTGCTTTCGGTCGGCTTCGCCTGCGGCCCCCTGCTCTTCTCCGTGCTCGGCAGTGAGGGCGTACTGCCCTTCGTCGTCGGCGCGCTGGCGATCCTCGTCGCCGCCGTGCCGATCTTCATCGCCCGCCGCGAGAGCCCGGTCCTCGACAGCAAGCCGGAACAGCACTTCTTCCGCTATATCTTCCTGGTGCCGACAGCAACCGTCGCGGTCTTCGTGTTCGGCGCCGTGGAAGCGGGTGGCCTGTCGCTCTTCCCGATCTATGCGACGCGCACCGGCTTCACCGAGGCCCAGGCAGCCCTGCTGCTGACGGTGATGGGGATCGGCAACATGGTGTTCCAGATCCCGCTCGGAATGCTCTCCGACAAGCTGAAGGACCGCCGGCTCCTGCTCTCGATCATGGCGGTCATCGGTCTCTGCGGATCGCTGGCGCTGCCCTGGCTGTCACAGAGCTGGGCACTGATGGCGCTCGTGCTGCTCTTCTGGGGTGGCTGCGTCTCCGGTCTCTACACGGTCGGTCTCAGCCATCTCGGCTCGCGACTCACCGGCGCGGATCTGGCAGCCGCCAACGCCGCCTTCGTTTTCTGCTATGCCGTTGGCACTGTCGCGGGGCCGCAGGGAATCGGCGCCGCCATCGATCTCGCCGGAAACCACGGTTTCGCATGGGCGATTGCCGGCTTCTTCGGCCTCTATGTCCTCGTTTCGGTGGCGAGACTGCTTTTTAAACCGAAACAGGCTTGACTTTTCGGGCGTGATTTGTAGTTTCGCGCCAGAATTTGCCGTGGGCTGCTCTGGTCGTCCACGGCTTGATTGTTATTAAAGGCAGGACGACCATGGCGAAAGCGACCACGATCAAGATCAAGCTGCTGTCGACAGCCGACACCGGTTTCTTCTACGTTACCAAGAAGAACAGCCGCACGATGACCGACAAGATGACGAAGACGAAGTACGATCCGATCGTCAAGAAGCACGTCGAATTCAAGGAAGCCAAGATCAAGTAAGACTTGATCCCTTCCGTACCTTAGAAGGCGCGCGGCTCCGGCCCCGCGCCTTTTTCGTTTTCCGTTATCTCGACGTTCCCTTTCCGCCAGCAAAAAAGCACCGCTCCGTAACCGGATCGCGGTGCTTTCTCGTTCGATTGGGGGTCGGCCAGCATGCCTGCGGTACGAGGAACCGCGTTTGTAGCATGCCAACCGACCGACCCCACGACCCAGGAGATGCGGCGGACCTGAGCATCATGGGGTATATCCGGCCTCTCCCGAGGCCTTGTTCTTCGGTGACGTCAAACTCGCGCAACTCGAAAAAAAAAGCAACATTTTCTTAACCGTTTCCTTCTTTGTCGGAAACTATGGTTAAAACCTGCAAATTCACGTGGGGCAAATAATAGCAGTGAGTTCGACTATACCGGGCGCGGCACAGAACAACAAAAGACGAATACTTCCATTGTCTTGATCCCCGGTTGATGCGGCAATCATGTGCGGAAGCGGGTCAGATTTCGCAGTCGTCCCGGATATGCATACGGCCGGAGGCAATGCCTCCGGCGCCCGGTGACCACTTATCGAGGTGCTGTGAAATCAGGCGGCGGCAGCGACCACCCGGTTGCGGCCGGCGCTCTTCGCCTGATAGAGGGCACGATCCGCCTGCTTCAGGAGCTGCTCCGGCGTATCGGTGCCCGGGGTCAGCGTTGCGATCCCCATCGATGCGGTCACGTCGAGGAACGACCCGTCGGCTTTCAGGGCAAAGGGGCGGTGCTCGATCATACCCCGCAGGCGTTCAGCGATGAGCGCGGCCGCGTCTGCGGCGGTATCCGGCATCACCACCACGAATTCCTCACCGCCATAGCGACAGGCGAGATCGGCCCCGCGCACCGTCGAACGGATGCGGGTTGCGAATTCGCGGATCACATCGTCTCCAGCATCATGCCCGTAGGTGTCGTTCACCTGCTTGAACCGGTCGATGTCGGTGATGCAGATCGAGAGTGGACGCCCCCTCGCCTGCGCACGGTTGAAGAGGACCTTCAGGTGGCTGTCGAGATAGCGGCGGTTGTGGAGACCGGTGAGCCCGTCGGTGACGGCAAGCTCGATGCTCTCCCTGACGCTCGTGCGGAGCCGGTCGTTGTAGCGTTTGCGGCGGATTTGGGTAAGCGTGCGCGCCACCAGTTCGTTCGGGTCGATCGGGCGTACCAGATAGTCGTTCACGCCAAGATCGAGCGCACGGATGATCATCGGCTCATCGCCGCTGTCGGTGACAAGCAGGATCGGGATGAAGCGCGTGCGTTCGAGCGAGCGCAGTTGCGAGCAGAGGCGCAGCGGGTCGTAATCATCGAAGTTCGCATTCACGATCACCAAGTCGAAGGCATTCTCCGCCGCCTCGAACAGGGCGGCCTGCGGATCGGAGCTCGCCGTCACTGCCGCCACCGGCTTCAGCGCCTTGATGATACGCTCCTGGCTGTTGGCACGCCCGTCGACGAGCAGGACCTGGGCGATCTCATCGATCCGGCCGTCCCCGGTCCGCAGCATGTCCTCCACGCCCATGTTGCGCGCCGCCTCGGTGCGGATACGCAGTTCGTCCGTCAGCGTCTTGAGGCGCACGAGGCTCTTCACGCGCGAAATGAGCTGCAGGTCGTTGACCGGCTTCGTAAGGAAGTCGTCGGCACCCGCCTTCAGGCCGCGGACGCGATCGGACGGCTGGTCGAGCGCCGTCACCATCACGACGGGAATATGCGATGTCCGTGAATTTGCCTTGAGGCGCTCGCAGACCTCGAAACCGTCGATGCCCGGCATCATCACGTCGAGCAGGATGACGTCGACATGGGTTTTCTCGCAAAGATCGAGTGCGGCATAGCCGTTGTCGGCGGTCAGCACATCGAAATATTCGGCAAGCAACCGCGCTTCCAACAGTTTCACGTTGGCGGGAATATCATCGACGACAAGAATTCTGGCGGTCATGACAATTTGTCCGGTGTTTCAGGCATCACCGAGATAGACTTTGATCGTCTCGATAAATTTTGGCACAGAAATGGGTTTTGATACATAGGCTTCGCAGCCACCCTGGCGAATGCGTTCCTCATCCCCCTTCATGGCGAAAGCAGTAACGGCGATGACGGGAATGACATGGAGTTCCGGATCGTCCTTCAGCCACTTGGTGACTTCGAGGCCGGAGACTTCGGGCAACTGGATATCCATCAGGATGAGATCGGGCCGGTAGCGGCGCGCAAGATCAAGCGCTTCCATGCCGTTGCGGGTCTGGATGGTCTCGTAGCCGCAAGCCTCGATGAGATCGCGGAAGAGCTTCATGTTGAGCTCGTTGTCTTCGACGATCATGACCTTCTTCGGCATACGATACGACCCTTCAGTCCCGGCGGTCCCAGCCGCCGCGGTAAATGCGGTTGGCTGTTGCACCTTCCCCTCGATGGCATATTAAGTTCATTTGGTTGAGAAAAAGGTAACTCGGAACACGACATGAAACCTCTCGAACTGCCGCCCGGCCCGGAAGAAACCGCGATTGCCGTCCTCGCCTGGCTGGCGGGCGAACCGGAAATGCTCGGTCGCTTCCTGGCGCTGACCGGAACAAGAGCCGATCAGCTTCGCCAGGCGGTCGACGATCCCGGCTTTCTCGCCGGTATGCTGGACTTCCTCATGGGCCACGAGCCCACGCTCATTGCGTTCTGCGAGGCCTCCGGCATCGCGCCTGAGACCGTCGTGAAGGCGTGGCGGCACTATTCCGGCCCCGGACTTGATTCGGGCGAGTATTGAGACGGCACCCGAAGTTGAGACCTTCAGAGCACCAGCCGCATCAGAGGCCTTCCCTCCTTTCGCGATGCCACCTCCGCAAATCCGGCGGCTTCGAAAATTCGCCTTGATCCGACATAAAGCCCGACCGACTTCGATTGTTTCGTTCGGTCGATCGGACAGGCGTCGACGACACGCGCCGCAGCAGCACGGGCATGGACAACGGCGGCGGCCAGCATCTGATGGCTCAAGCCCTTGCCGCGCTCCTTCGACACGATGAAGAAGCAGCTCACCGCCCATATGGTCCGGTCTTCCGCGTCCGCCTCATCGAGCGGGCGCGAGACGGTGCGCGGCGAATTCCAGTTCGGCACGTCGGCGCGCGGCCCCACCTGCACCCAGCCGACAGGCCGATCACCGAGGTAACCGATGAGGCCCGGCGCCGGCCCTGCGCTCACGCGCCGGTGCATGAAATCCTTCTTCTCGCTGCCGGCGAAGCTCTTCCGCTCGGCAGGCGACAGGCGAAAATAGGTGCACCAGCAATCGTAGCAGGCGCCTCGTGGCCCCATGACGGCCTCGAAGTCGTCCCAGCGGTCGGTGGTGAGAGGTTGGGCACGGAATCGTTCATACATCGCATTTCCCTTGCCAGCCGAGTCGGGGAAGAGTAACGCTAAGCGTGCGAATGTTCAACATTTGTTCCAGCGATGACAACCGACCCGACCGCGTATCCAGGCTTCTGCCGCGACTGCTTCAGAGGGCAGCCGCAGGGCAATCGTCGCTGCAGCGGCTGCGGCAGCCCCCGGCTCGTCTATCATCCGGAACTCTACAGGCTCACGCTCGCCCACATCGATTGCGACGCCTTCTATGCCTCCATTGAGAAGCGGGACAATCCGGAACTCGCCGACAAGCCGGTGATCATCGGCGGCGGCAAGCGCGGCGTGGTTTCGACCGCCTGCTATATCGCGCGCATCCATGGTGTGCGTTCCGCGATGCCGATGTTCAAGGCGCTGGAGGCCTGCCCGCAGGCCGTCGTCATCAAGCCGGACATGGAGAAATACGCCCGCGTCGGACGCGAGGTGCGGGCGATGATGGAGGAACTGACCCCGCTCGTTCAACCCCTCTCGATCGACGAGGCCTTTCTCGAGCTTTCCGGCACCGAGCGGCTCCACCACGATCCGCCGGCACGCGTGCTTGCCCGTTTTGCCCATCGTGTCGAGCAGGAGGTCGGCATAACCGTCTCCGTCGGCCTCTCCTACTGCAAGTTTCTGGCGAAGGTCGCCTCCGACCTGCAGAAGCCGCGCGGCTTTTCCGTGATCGGCCAGGCGGAGGCGCTGGATTTCCTCGCCCCGCGCCCGGTGACGACGATCTGGGGCGTCGGCAAGGCCTTCGCGGCGACGCTCGAAAGCGACGGCATCCGCACCGTCGGGCAGTTGCAGACCATGGAGGAAACCGATCTCATGCGCCGCTACGGCTCGATCGGCCAGCGGCTCTACAGGCTTTCCCGCGGTATCGACGATCGCGATGTCCACCCGAACGAGGCGGCGAAGAGCGTCTCCGCCGAAACCACATTCTTCGAGGACATCAGCCGCCACGACGATCTCGTCATCCACCTGCGGGCACTCTCGGAAAAGGTCGCCTGGCGGCTGAAGAAGCACGGAATATCGGGGCAAACCGTCGTCCTGAAACTCAAGACGGCGGACTTCAAGGGCCGCACGCGCAACCGGCGCCTGGAGGATCCGACCCAGCTCGCCGACCGCATCTTCCGCACCGGCCTGACGCTGCTCGAAAAGGAGACGGACGGCACGCGCTTCCGGCTGATCGGCATCGGCGTCACCGACCTCAAGGAAGCCTCTGTCGCCGACCCGCCGGACCTCGTCGACGAGCAGGCCGGCCGACGTGCTGCCGCCGAGGCTGCAATGGACACGCTGCGCGACAAGTTCGGCAAGTCGACGGTCGAGACCGGCTACACCTTCGGGCGGCGAAAGTAGGATACCCAGGCGCGCAGGTGCCGGGGAATGCCGAACGTTCCCGAACGCCGCGCGGGCCGCTGCAGCACCGGCTTCTGCGGCTGCGGAAGTGCGGTTCCGTCGGTCGGGCGATAACGACCGGCATTCGCCCCGGACATCGTGTCATGCGACGACCGGAGCCACACAAACTTGTGATCGGCACCTTCCAAGGAAGAAAACCTTCCTTAAACTTCGGCCGTTATTATAGAGACCTGCATCAATACTCGCCCGGTCAGTTTCGCGTTGAGGACGAAATCGCATGCTGAAGTTCCTGCACGTCGCGTGTCTGCTTTCCGCGACAACGCTTGCCTCCCAGAGTCTCGCCGGGGACGGCGGCTCGCTGCAGATCTATGTGTCCAAGGCCGAACAGAGCCTGACGGTCTATGACGGCGACCAGGTGGTCGCCACCTCCCATGTCTCGACCGGCAAACCCGGACACTCGACGCCATCCGGCATCTTCTCGATCCTGGAGAAGCAGCGCTACCACGAGTCCAACCTATACTCGAGCGCTCCGATGCCGTGGATGCAGCGACTCACCTGGTCCGGAGTCGCGCTCCACGAATCGAACAGTGTGCCGAACTATCCGGCCTCGCACGGCTGCGTCCGCCTGCCGCGCGCCTTCGCCAAAGCGCTCTACCAGATGACCGAGCGCGGCGCCCACGTGATCATCACCGACGAACCGGTCACCCCGGCGCCTGTCCGGCACGCAACGCTCTTTCAGCCGCGCAGGGCGATCGATGAAGGACAGCTGCTTTCCGACGCCGAACTGCGGCCATCCACCATAGAGGCGGGACGGAGGCCTGTGCAGGTCGCCATGGTCGAAAAGGAGGCGACGAGCCCGGTGCAGTCAGCCGACGTCTTCGCCGACATTCCGCCGGTGCGCATCCTCATCACCCGGCGCGGCCAGCGCGAGACCTTGATGGACGTGCAGGCGATGCTCACCGAGCTCGGTTTCGACGCCGGTCCCGTCGACGGCTATCTCGGCCGACAGACGATCTCGGCCATTGACGGCTACAAGCGGTGGAAGGGACTGGAAACCAGGGGCGAAATCCTGTCGCCCGAATTCCTGACTCGGATCTATGCAAGCGCCGGAAAGGGTGCACCGCCGCTCGGCCAGATCATGGTGCGGCAGAAATTCAAACCGGTCTTCGAGGCTGCGGTCTCGATCGCCGATCCGCAGAAGCCGCTCGGCACCCATTTCATCGAGGCGACGCATGTCGACATGCTCGCCGGCAGCGCCGAATGGCGTGGTGTCACGCTCGAGAACCATCTCTCCAGTCAGACGATGAAGCGCCTCGGCATCGAAGCCCCCGTGGCCGCTGAGCTCACGCCGACGCTTGCGGAGACGCTCGACCGCATCTCGATCCCCGACGCGGTGCGCCGCAAGATCGAGCCGATGCTCGGCGAAGGCAGCTCGATCACCATTTCCGACGCAGGCGTTGGGCCGGAGACCGGCGACGGAACCGACTTCATCACCGTGACGCGCGAGGTACCGCGCGGCTGACCCAGTCACGCTGTCGCCAAACAGCGGCGGCTACACCAGCTCGACGTCGACGATGCCGGGCGCCGAGCGCAGCGCTGCCGCGATCTCGGGCGAGATGCGATATCTTTCCGAAAGCTCGACCTCGATCTCGCGCTGGCCGTCTTCCTTGATGACGACGAAGGAGACGAGACCGTCGCCTTTCGTGTTGAGATGGGCGGCGACCGCCTTCAGCGGACCGGAATCGCGGACATAGACGCGTAGCGCCTTCTGCATCTGCAGCGACTTTTCTTCGAGCGACTGCGCCGTCTGGATCCTGAGCCCGATACCCTCGGGCCGCTCTTCCGCGGCGACCGTGATGACCACCGATTTGCCGGATTCCAGGAGGTCGCGGTACTGGTTCAGGCCTTCGGAAAACAGGACGGCCTCGAACTGGCCGGAGGAATCCGAAAACGTGACGATGCCCATCTTGTTGCCTGTGCGGGTCTTGCGTTCCTGGCGCCCCGTCACCGTGCCGGCGAGGCGTCCGGCGGTCGCCCCCTGTTTCACCGAAGCGGAGAAATCGGCAAAGGTCTGGACGCGCATCTTCTCGAGGAGCGACCGGTAGGTGTCGAGCGGATGGGCGGAGAGGTAGAAGCCCAGCACCTGGAATTCGCGGTGCAGCTTCTCCGAGGCGAGCCAGGGGGTGTAGGCCGGGAAGACGATCTTCTCCGGTCCTGTCGCGCCACCGGCGCCGAACATGTCGGACTGGCCGCTGACGGCATTCTCCTGCGCGCGCTGCGCATAGCCGAGAATGCGGTCGAGCCCGCCGATCAGTTCCGCCCGGTCGTGACCGAAGCAGTCGAAGGCACCGGCGCAGATCAGGCTTTCGAAGACGCGGCGATTGATCTGCTTCGGATCGATCCGCAGGCAGAAGTCTTCGAGGCTCTCGAAGGGTTTGTCGCCGCGGACCTCGACGATGTGGTCGACGGCCGACTCGCCTACGCCCTTGATGGCGGCGAGTGCATAGTAGATGCAGCGGTCGCCGGTCTGGAAATGACGGAACGAGGTCTGGACCGACGGTGGGACGACCTTGATGCCGAGGCGCCCCGCATCCTGGCGGAAGTCGTTGAGCTTCTCGCTGTTGGCCATATCGTAGGTCATGGTCGCGGCGAGGAACTCGACCGGGTAATGCGCCTTCATGTAGGCCGTCTGATAGGAGACGATCGCGTATGCGGCGGCGTGCGACTTGTTGAAGCCGTAGTTCGCGAACTTGGCGAGCAGGTCGAAGATCACGTCCGCCTGGTTCTTGGACACGCCGTTCTTCACCGCGCCGTCGACGAAGCGGGCGCGCTGCTTGTCCATCTCCTCCTTGATCTTCTTGCCCATGGCACGGCGCAGGAGGTCGGCTTCGCCGAGCGAATAGCCCGACAGGACCTGGGCGATCTGCATCACCTGCTCCTGGTAGACGATGACGCCCTGCGTTTCCTTCAGGAGATAGTCGATCTTCGGATGGATCGACTCGATCTCTTCCTCGCCGTGCTTGCGGGCATTGTAGACCGGGATGTTCTCCATCGGGCCTGGGCGGTAGAGCGCCACCAGCGCGATGATGTCCTCGATGCAGTCCGGCCGCATGCCGATCAGCGCCTTGCGCATGCCGGCACTTTCAACCTGGAACACGCCGACCGTCTCGCCGCGCGAGAGCATCGCGTAGGTTTCCTTGTCGTCGAGCGGAATCGATGCGAGATCAACGGTGACGCCGCGCTGGCGGGCGACGAAATCGACCGCCGTCTTCAGAACCGTCAGCGTCTTCAGGCCGAGGAAGTCGAACTTGACGAGGCCCGCCTGCTCGACCCACTTCATGTTGAACTGCGTGACCGGCATGTCGGAGCGGGGATCACGATACATCGGCACCAGCTTCGACAGCGGCCGGTCGCCGATCACGATACCGGCGGCGTGGGTCGAGGCGTGACGGTAGAGGCCCTCGATCTTCTGGGCGATGTCGAGAAGGCGCGCGACGACCGGCTCGGCTTCCGCCTCCTCGCGCAGCTTCGGCTCCTCCTCGATCGCCTTGGAGAGCGGCGTCGGGTTCGCCGGATTGTTCGGAACCAGCTTGCAGATCTTGTCGACCTGTCCGTAGGGCATCTCCAGAACGCGGCCGACGTCGCGCAACGCCGCGCGCGCCTGCAGCGAACCGAAGGTGATGATCTGCGCCACCTGTTCGCGGCCGTACTTTTTCTGGACGTAGCGGATCACCTCTTCGCGCCGGTCCTGGCAGAAGTCGATGTCGAAGTCCGGCATCGACACGCGCTCCGGATTGAGGAAGCGTTCGAAGAGCAGCGAGAAGCGCAGCGGGTCGACGTCGGTGATGGTGAGGGCATAGGCGACCAGCGAGCCCGCACCTGAACCACGGCCCGGGCCGACCGGAATGTCATGCTGCTTGGCCCACTTGATGAAGTCGGAAACGATCAGGAAGTAACCGGGGAACTTCATGCGCTCGATGATCGAGAGCTCGAATTGCAGCCGCTCGCGGTAATCCTTCTCCTCATAGCCCGGCGCCATTCCGAGCGCTGCGATCCGCCGGTCGAGGCCCTCGACCGCCTGCCGCCTCAGTTCCTCCGCCTCGGCCTTCTCCGCCTCCTCCGGATCGGCACCGACGCCGGCAAAGCGCGGCAGGATCGGCTTGCGCGTGCCGAGCACGAAGGAGCAGCGCATGGCGATCTCGACGGTGTTCTCGATCGCCTCCGGCAGATCGTCGAAGAGCGCCTGCATCTCGGCCCGGCTCTTCAGATAGTGGTCAGGTGTCAGGCGGAAGCGGTTGTCGTCGGAGACGATCGCATTGTGGGCGACCGCCATCAGGGCGTCATGCGCGTCGTAATCCTCCCGCGTCAGGAAGAAGGCTTCGTTGGTCGCAACCAGCGGCAGGCCATGGCGGTAGGCGAGCTGAACCATCCTGATCTCGTGCCGACGATCGTAGTCGCCGTGGCGCTGCAGTTCGACATAGAGCCTGTCGCCGAAAAGCCGCTTCAGCGTCAAAAGCCTCGTTTCCGCCTGCGCGCTGTGTCCTTCCAAAAGCGCGACGTCCACTGGTCCGCCCGAAGCTCCGGTCAGGGCAATCAGCCCCTCCGTCCCGCGTTCCTCCAGCCATGACGCAGCGACATGCACCGCCTGGTGCCCCTCGCCTTCCAGATAGGCCCGGCTGACGAGGTCGACGAGCCGCTCGTAACCGGCCGCGTTCGCCGCGAGCAGCACGATCGCCGGATATCTGGCGGGAGCATGAGACGACCGCTTGTCGTCCCTTGCATCCTCCATGTCGATCGACACCTGACAGCCGATGATCGGCTGCAGCCCGTCGCCGACGGCATACTGCGAGAATTCGAGCGCGACGAAGAGATTGTTGGTGTCCGTGATCGCGATCGCCGGCTGGCCGTCGGCGGCAGCCTTCCGGAGGATCTTCTTCAGCGGCAATGCGCCTTCGAGAAGCGAATAGGCCGAATGCAGGCGCAAATGCACAAAACCCGGCGAACTTGCCTCGCGCCCGCCCTCGTCAACTGCTTCGCCCATATCCGTCATTGCCCGCATCCGATGAATCGGCGCGATTTTCGGTCGCCCCGACAGGGAAGTCCAGCCTTGTCGGCCGGATACGGGTCACTCTCTACAGGATAGGCGCAGGAACCTCAAATCGCCGAGACGATCACCGACAAGCCGGTGACGAACATGAGGATCGAGGCGAATGCGGCGACATCACGGAAAACATCAGTCATGGCTCACTCCTTACTCGTTATGTTTTTATTTTGTTCCCTCTTTGTTCCTTTGTCAACCCAAAAAGGGTCATATGGTTCGATCAACGACGCGAATGCGCGCGAACATAGGGGCAACGCGACTACGGCGCGCCCCTGCAGGGGCTCTCGCCGGGCGAAGACAAAGGAGCGGGAACGTTGGCGGCAGTTTGCGCCGGCACCGCGGCTGTCGTCGCCGCGGCCGTCCGGAAGCGTCTCAGACCGCGTAATCGACGATTTTGCCGTCGACGATCGTCACGCAGCGGTCCATGCGCTGGGCCAGTTCGTGATTATGGGTGGCAATCAGCGCGGCGAGCCCCGACTGGCGGACCAGCGCACGCAAAGCGGAGAAGACGTAGGATGCCGTCTCCGGGTCGAGATTGCCAGTCGGCTCGTCGGCGAGCAGCACGAGCGGCGCGTTGGCGACGGCGCGGGCAATCGCCACGCGCTGCTGTTCGCCGCCCGATAGCTCCGCCGGCCGATGGTCGGCACGGTGGCCGATCCGCATGTAGTCGAGAAGCTGCGTGGCCCGCTCCTTGGCCTCGGCCATGGAAAGCCCGGCGATGAGCTGCGGCATCATGATGTTCTCGAGCGCGGAGAATTCCGGCAGCAGGTGATGGAACTGGTAGACGAAGCCGATCGAGCGCCGCCGCACGGCGGTACGGCGGTCCTCGGAGAGCCCCGAACAGGCTTCCCCGCCGATCACGACTTCGCCGGCGTCGGGATGCTCGAGCAGGCCAGCGACGTGCAGAAGCGTCGACTTGCCCGTTCCCGACGGGGCGACAAGCGCCACCGTCTCGCCGCTCTCGAGGCTGAATTCGGCACCCTTCAGGATGCTCAGCAGCGTCTCGCCCTGCCCGTAATTGCGATCGATCCCGGTAAGCGCGAGGACTTTGTCGGTGGCCATGGAAAGCGGCATCCTTATTCGTAGCGGAGGGCCTGTACGGGGTCGAGCCGCGAGGCGCGCCAGGCGGGGAAGAGCGTCGCCAGGAAGGAGAGCGTCAGCGCCATGATGACGACGGACATCGTCTCGCCGACGTTCATATCGGCCGGAAGCTGGCTCAGGAAGTAGAGTTCAGGATCGAAGAGCACCGTGCCGCTGACCCAGGAGAAGAAGCCGCGGATCGATTCGATGTTGAGGCAGACGACGACACCGAGGGCCACCCCGGCGAAGGTGCCGGTGACGCCGATCGCCGCGCCGGTCATGAAGAAGATGCGCATGATCGAACCGGCGGTCGCACCCATGGTGCGCAGGATCGCGATGTCGCTTCCCTTGTCCTTCACCAGCATGATGAGGCCCGAGATGATGTTGAGCGCGGCGACGAGCACGATCAGCGTCAGGATCATGAACATCACGTTGCGCTCGACCTGCAGGGCCGAGAAGAAGGTCTGGTTGCGCTGGCGCCAGTCGGTGATGAAGATCTGTCGCCCGGCCGCTTCCTCGACCTTCGGCCGCAGCTCGTCGACGAGGTCCGGATCGGCGACGAAAAGTTCGATCGACTGGACGATGCCCTCGGCATTGAAATAGAGCTGCGCCTCCTCGAGCGGCATGTAGATGATCGAGGCGTCGTATTCCGACATGCCGATCTCGAAGATGCCGGAGACGGTATAGGATTTTACCCGCGGATTGACCCCGAGCGGCGTGACATCGCCTTCCGGCGAGACGAGCGTGATCGTATCGCCGGCCGTGAGCCCGAGTTCGTTCGCCATGCGCGAGCCGATAAGGACGCCCTGCCCCGCCGCAAAGCCGACCATGTCGCCGGCACGGATGTTGTTCGAGACCGTCTTGAGCTTGGTGAGGTCGTCGGCGCGGATGCCACGCACCAGCGCACCGGTTCCCGCCCCGCCACGGCCGGAGGCAAGCGTCTGCCCCTCGACGAGCGGCAGCGCCATCGTGACACCGGCGATGCCGGAGAACTTGTCGGCAAGCTCCGCATAGTTGTCGAGCGGTCCGTCGACCGGCTGCACGATCATGTGGCCGTTGATGCCGAGGATTCGCGAGATGAGTTCGGTGCGGAAGCCGTTCATCACCGCCATGACGATGATGAGCGTCGCGACGCCGAGCATGATGCCGACGAAGGAGAAGCCGGCGATCACCGAAATGAACGCCTCCTTCCGCCGGGCGCGCAAATAGCGCCAGGCGACGATGCGCTCGAAGGCGGAGAACGGCCGCGCCGACGGGCTCGGGGTGACCTTGTCCGCCTCGCGGCCTTCGACTGCGCTTGTCATCTCGCCTCCTCGACCGGCAATCAGCCGACCAGCTTGTTGATGGCCGCTTCTACCGTCATTGTTTCACGCGCGCCGGTCTTGCGGTCCTTGAGCTCGACCTCGCCGTTGGCGACAGAGCGCGGGCCGGCGATGACCTGGACGGGAACGCCGATGAGGTCCGCGGTGGCGAACTTGGTACCGGCGCGGTCATCGGTGTCGTCGAGCAGCACGTCCGTGCCGGCGTTCGAAAGCGCAGCATAGATCGCGTCACAGGTGGCGTCGCAGGCCGTGTCGCCGGCCTTCATGTTGATCACGACCGCATCGAAGGGCGCGACCGAGGCCGGCCAGATGATGCCGGTGTCGTCGTGCGAGGCTTCGATGATCGCCGGGACGAGGCGCGTCGGGCCGATGCCGTAGGATCCCATGTGCACGGTATGCTCCTTGCCGTCGGGGCCCTGAACCTTCGCGCCCATCGGCTCGGAATACTTGGTGCCGAAGTAGAAAATATGGCCGACCTCGATGCCGCGCGCGGAAAGGCGCTCGCCTTCCGGAACGGCGGCGAAGGCCGCCTCGTCATGCATCTCGGAGGTCGCGGCGTAGAGCGAGGTCCACTTGTCGAAGATCGCCTGCAGGCCCCGGACATCGTCGAAGTCGGTGTCTACGCCCGGAATGTCGAAATTGACGAAATCCTTGTGGCAGAAGACTTCCGACTCGCCGGTCTCGGCGAGAATGATGAACTCGTGGCTGTGATTGCCGCCGATCGGGCCGGTGTCGGCGCGCATCGGGATCGCCCGGAGGCCGAGCCGGTCGAAGGTGCGCAGATAGGCCGCGAACATCTTGTTGTAGGAGTGCACGGCCGCTTCCATGGTGAGGTCGAAGGAATAGGCGTCCTTCATCATGAATTCGCGCGAGCGCATGGTGCCGAAGCGCGGACGGATCTCATCGCGGAACTTCAACTGGATATGGTAGAGGTTCAGCGGCAGGTCCTTGTAGGACTTGACGTAGGAGCGGAAGATGTCAGTGACCATCTCCTCGTTGGTCGGGCCGTAGAGCATCGGCCGGTCCTGCCGGTCCTTGATGCGCAACATCTCCTTGCCGTAATCATCATAGCGACCGCTCTCCTGCCAGAGTTCGGCCGACTGCAGCGTCGGCATCAGGATCTCGATGGCGCCGGCGCGGTTCTGCTCCTCGCGGATGATCTTGTTGACCTTGTCGAGCACGCGCTTGCCCAGCGGCAGCCAGGAATAGATCCCCTGGCTCTGCTGTCGGATCATGCCGGCACGCAGCATCAGGCGGTGCGAGACGATCTCCGCTTCCTTCGGATTTTCCTTGAGGATGGGCATAAAATAGCGTGACAGACGCATAACGAATTCCAGACAGGTAGTGGCGCCCGCGCATTTTCGCGGAATCAGCCGTGACAACGGTTGGTGTGGCTGCGTTCATAGCTGTTTCCGGATGGGATGAAAACCCGCAACCCGCCTGCCATCCGACGCGCCTGCCCGTCGGCACCTGCACCCGCCACATCGCCTGTCTGCGCGGCGTCCACAGGCTGTCGGCGGGCCTGTTTTGCCCGCTCGGCCTGCGACATTTGGGCATCATCGAATTTTTTCACGGACTGTAGCAAAAATACAAAAATTGGACGTGACAACGTTCAAACTTTGGGCTAGCGTGAGCCCACAAAACAGGCAAGGAGCTTAAATTCTTGCCGTACTCGCGGTTAAATCTTGGGAGGATCAGATCTTTGGCGCGCCCGTTCGCTGCCCCGTAACAGGTTAAGGATCACGCGATACTTTCAAACAAGGTCATACGACCTTGTTTTTTTTTGCTTTCCAGACAACGAGCACGAGCCGAAGATGCTCGAAAGCACGCTTCCAGGGCTGTCAAGCTCGCCCTCGGACGCCAGACACCTCAATCGAAACGCGGCATGATCTGCGGCAGGCTGTCGACACTGATCCCGAAATAGGTCGAGGCGATGAACCACCCCGCGTAGATGACGCCGGAGATCACCGTCGTCAGAAGGACGACACGGCCACCGCGGAACCGGGCCGGCGCACTCCCGACGCTGCCGGGCACCACATCCTTCTCTTCGTCCTGCGTCTTCAGCCCGATCGGCAGAACAGCGAACAGGGTGATCCACCAGATGATGAAATAGACGGCAAAGGACGAGAGAAAGGGCATGTCGAGAACTCCGGGACACCCGCCCGGGTGTCGTCATTTTTTCGAGCCGCGGCACGCCGCGTCGGCACCTTATAGGCCGAACGGATCGCCGGCACAAACCCCCGAGGCAATGATCGCCGGGGCGCTTCGCGCGGCCGGAAGGCACAAAAGCAGAAAGGTCAGAGCTGTTCGAGCTCGATCAGCGTTCCGTTGAAATCCTTCGGATGAAGGAAGAGTACTGGCTTTCCGTGAGCGCCGGTTTTCGGTTCGCCGCCACCGAGCACGCGCGCACCGCTTTCCGTCAGCCGGTCACGCGCGGCGAGAATGTCATCGACCTCGTAACAGATGTGGTGCATGCCGCCGGCGGGGTTCTTCGCGAGAAAGGCCGCGATCGGCGAGTCGGCGCCGAGCGGCTCGAGCAACTCGATCTTGGTGTTCGGCAGTTCCACGAAGACGACGGTGACGCCATGTTCCGGCAGGGACTGCGGCGCGGAGACGGTAGCGCCCAGCATGTCGCGATAGGACGCCGTCGCGGCCTCGAGATCCGGTACGGCGATGGCGACGTGATTGACCCGTCCAAGCATGGAATACTCCCTTCGAACGAAACAGAGATTGCGGACGCGGCGGACCCTATACCGGGAACCGTTCGCCCGTCACTCAGACTTTCGTCACGAAAACGGTCACCACCGGCTTCTTGCCCCAGGCTTCGTTGGCGGCGGCACGAACGGCGCGACGGATGCTCTCGCGCACGACATCGAGGTCCTTGCGCCGGACCCGCGGGATGCTTTCCACCGCGCCGAGGATGGCGTCATAGAGGGTGTCTTCGATGTCCTCACCCTCCTCGTCCACTTGCGGCAGCCCGCAGGCGACAACGTCCGGATCGCCAAGGAAGTCGTAACGGCTGTCGAGCAGCACGTTGACCGAGACATGGCCGACATAGGAAAGCTTGCGGCGTTCGCCGATCCCCATCTCTTCGAAGTCGCCGACGAGCTTGCCGTCCTTGTAGACGCGGCCGAACGGCGCCTGGTCGACGACCTCGGCCGGACCGGGTGCCAGGCGAAGCATGTCGCCGTTGCGCACTTTCGGAACTGTCTTGACGCCAGACTGCAGGGCAAGCTCGGCCTGCGCCGTCAGGTGCGCTGCCTCGCCATGCACCGGCACGACCATCTGCGGCCGGGTCCATTCGTACATCTGCAGCAATTCGTTACGCCGCGGATGGCCGGAGACATGGACCAGCGCCTCGCTGTCGGTGACGATGTGGAGGCCCTGGTCGACCAGGCCGTTCTTGATGTCCTGGATCGCCTTCTCGTTGCCCGGAATGGTCCGCGAGGAGAAGACGATCGTATCGCCGGCGGCGAAGGCGACATTGCGCATTTCGTCACGGGCGATCCTTGCGAGCGCCGCCCGCGGTTCGCCCTGGCTGCCGGTCAGGATGACCACCACCTTGTCGCGCGGAATATAGCCGAACTCGTCTTCGGCGATGAAAGGCTTCACACCCTCCATGAGCCCGATATCGGCGGCGACGGCGACGACGCGCTTCAGCGAACTGCCGAGCAGGAGAACCTCGCGGCCAGCCGCTTCCGCGGCCTGCGCGATCGAGCGGATGCGCCCGACATTCGACGAGAAGGTGGTGATCGCGACGCGCCCTTCCGCCGTCTCGATGATCTGGCGGAGACCGTCGGACACCTGCTGCTCGGACGGCGATACGCCGTCGCGCATGGCGTTCGTGCTGTCGCACATCAGCGCCAGCACGCCCTCGTCGCCGAGCTCGCGGAAACGCGTCTCGTCGGTCAGCGGCCCGAGCGAGGGCGCATGGTCGATCTTCCAGTCGCCCGTGTGGATCACATTGCCGAGCGGCGTGCGGATCACCAGCGACATCGGTTCGGGAATGGAATGGTTGACGCCGACCGCCTCGATGCTGAACGGCCCGACATTGATCCGGTCGCCCGCCTTGAAGGGCGTTACCGGAATATCAGCGCGGCTACCCTCGTAGTCGCGCTTGGCTTCCAGCATCCCGGCGGTGAAGGCAGAGGCATAGACCGGAACGTTGAGGCCCGGCCAGACGTCGTTCAGGCCGCCGTAGTGGTCCTCATGGGCATGGGTGATGATGATGGCCTTGAGGTTGCGCTTCTGCGCCTCGATGAAGCGTATGTCGGGAAGCACGAGGTCGACGCCCGGCAGGTCCGGCCCGGGGAAAGTGACCCCGCAGTCGACCATGATCCATTGGCGGTTCGACGGCGTTCCATAGCCGTATAGTGCGAGGTTCATGCCGATCTCGCCGACGCCGCCGAGCGGCAGGAACACCAGTTCTTCTTGCTTTGCCATTCTTCCCTTGTACCAGTTCAACCAAAGAATACGTCACCGGCCGCGATCGCCATCTGCCCTTCCGGGCCGCGATCGAGCAGGAGATAGCCTTTATCATCAATTCCTGCAAAGTAACCGGAAATCGACCGGTCCGGCAGGTTCACGGTGATTTTTTCGCCGATCCCGCAGGCATGCCGGCGCCAGCGTTCGACGACCGCCGCCGTTCCCCGTCCCGCGTTCCAGAGGTTCAGCACCTCGGCCATAGAAGAGAACAATCGCGCGAAGAGTTCTTCCGGGGAAACCGCCACCCCGTGCTCCGAAAGCGAGGTGACGGGATAGGCCGTACCCTCCGGTTTCCGGACAATGTTGATGCCGATCCCGATCGCGATCGCATGGCGCCCGTCGGGCAGCGCCTCCCCTTCCAGCAGGATGCCGCAGGTCTTCGCCCTGCCGATCAGGATGTCGTTCGGCCACTTGATCTCGAGCGGCAGCGCATCCGCCGGCAGCACGGCACGGATTGCGTCGTGCACGGCAAGGGCAACGGCAAGCGGCAGTGACGAGATATGCTCCATCGGTGCCGCATCGACGAGAAGCAGCGAGGCGTAGAGGTTTCCCGGCTCGGAGACCCATGCCCTGCCGCGCCGGCCGCGTCCGCCCGTCTGGCTTTCGGCGGTCAGCCACAGAAAACCGGAATCGCCCGCGCGAGCGCGGGCGAGACATTCACTGTTGGTGGAGGCGAGGACGCGATGCGCCTCGTGCCGGAAGTCGTCGACCGACAACCGACGGCACGTGCCGTTCCCGCTCAATAGAAGAGGGTCTTGGCTGCAGCCTCGGCCATGACGTCGAGCGGACCGCCGACCAGCAGATAGCCGACGACGAAGAGACCCGACAGACCGAAGACCAGGCGAAGCTCGCCGGCGATGCGGGTGAACTCGACCTTCGCATCATCGAACCACATGACCTTCACGACGCGCAGGTAGTAGTAGGCACCGACGACCGACGAGAGCACGCCGATGATGGCGAGACCATAGAGCTGCGCCTCGACCGCTGCGACGAAGACGAAGTACTTCGCGAAGAAGCCGGCCAGCGGCGGGATGCCGGCGAGCGAGAACATCAGCGCACTCAGCACCACGGCCATGAACGGCTTGGTGGTGGAAAGGCCAGCGAGATCGTCGACGTTCTCGACATTGCCGCCTTCCTTGACGCGCATCGCCATGATGCAGGCGAAGGTGCCGAGCGTGGTGATGAGATATATCGCCAGGTAGACGATGACGCCCGTCACACCCGTCTTCGAGCCGGCGGCAAGACCAACGAGCGCGTAGCCCATGTGACCGATCGAGGAATAGGCCATCAGTCGCTTGATGTTGCGCTGGCCGATCGCGGCGAACGAACCGAGCAGCATCGAGGCGAGCGAGATGAAGACGACGACCTGCTGCCATTCGACGAAGACCGGCTGGAAGGCACCGATGACCAGACGGACGAAGATCGCCATCGCACCGATCTTCGGGGCGGCGGCGAGGAAGGCGGTGACCGGCGTCGGCGCGCCTTCGTAGACGTCCGGCGTCCACATGTGGAACGGCACGGCGGAAATCTTGAACGCGAGGCCGGCGAGGATGAAGACGAGGCCGAAGATCAGCCCGAGCTGCGGCTTGCCCGCCATCAGGACCTTGGCGATCTCGTCGAAGCCGGTGTTGCCGGTGAAGCCGTAGACCAGCGACATGCCGTAGAGCAGCATGCCGGACGACAGTGCGCCGAGGACGAAATACTTCAGGCCGGCTTCCGTCGAGCGCAAGCTGTCACGGTTGATCGCCGCAACGACGTAGAGCGCCAGCGACTGCAGTTCCAGCGACAGGTAAAGCGAGATGAGATCGTTCGCCGAAATCATCAGCATGATGCCGAGCGTCGCCAGCACCAGGAGGACCGGGAATTCGAAACGGTCGAGATGGTCGAAGCGGGCGTGGCCGACCGCCATGATCATCGCCGTCACCGAACCGATCAGCGCGAGAACCTTCATGAAGCGGGCATAGCCGTCCGCCAGATAGGCGCCGCCGAAGGCAGAACCTTCCGCGGGTACCAGCACCATCCACAGGCCCGAGGCGATCAGCAGCGCCACGGCAAGTCCGGTCACCGTCGGCGTGGACTTGTCTCCGGAGAATACGCCAATCATCAGCAGCACCAGGGCACCGACCGCGAGGATCAGTTCCGGTGTGACGAGATGCAGGCTTGCAACGAGTGTTTCAGCGTTCATGTCCAAAGGGTCCTGTCGTCAATTCACCGTGAGCGCAACGTTCTGCGCCGCCTGCAATGCTGCCGAATAGTTGTTCACCAGAAGCTCGACCGAAGCGGCCGTGGCATCGAAGATCGGAGCCGGATAGACGCCGAAGAAAATGGTGAGCGCAATCAGCGGATAGAGAATGAACTTCTCGCGGAGCGAGAGGTCGAGCATGGCCTTCAGGCTTTCCTTCTCGAGCGCGCCGAACACGACCCGGCGATAGAGCCAGAGCGCGTAAGCGGCCGAGAGGATGACGCCGGTCGCAGCGAAGAGCGCAACCCAGGTGTTGGCGCGGAAGACGCCGATCAGGGTCAGGAACTCGCCGATGAAGCCCGACGTGCCCGGAAGGCCGACATTCGCCATGGTGAAGACCATGAAGGCGACGGCGTATTTCGGCATGTTGTTCACCAGCCCGCCATAGGCCGCGATCTCGCGGGTATGCAGGCGGTCGTAGATCACGCCGACGCAGAAGAAGAGCGCGGCCGATACGAAGCCGTGGCTCAGCATCTGGAAGATCGCGCCCTGCACGCCCTGCACGTTCGCCGCAAACGTACCCATGGTGACATAGCCCATGTGCGCGATCGACGAATAGGCGATCAGCTTCTTCATGTCCTCCTGCATCATCGCCACCAGCGAGGTGTAGATGATCGCGATCACCGACATGGTGTAAACGAGCGGCGCGAAATAGTCCGACGCCAGCGGGAACATCGGCAGCGAGAAGCGCAGCAGGCCGTAACCGCCAAGCTTCAGCAGGATGCCCGCCAGGATCATCGAGCCGGCCGTCGGGGCCTGCACGTGCGCATCCGGCAGCCAGGTGTGGACCGGCCACATCGGCATCTTCACCGCGAAGGAGGCGAAGAAGGCGAGCCACAGCCAGGTTTGCATCTGCGCCGGGAACTTGTGGGCGAGCAGCTGCGTGATGTCGGTCGTGCCGGCATCCCAGTACATCGCCATGATGGCGATCAGCATCAGCACCGAGCCGGCGAGCGTGTAGAGGAAGAACTTGTAGGACGCGTAGACGCGATCCTTGCCGCCCCAGACGCCGATGATGATGAACATCGGGATCAGGCCTGCCTCGAAGTAGACGTAGAACAGCACGATGTCGAGCGCCACGAACACCCCGATCATCAGGGTTTCGAGGAGCAGGAATGCGATCATGTAGTCCTTCAGGCGCTTCTCGACCGAGACCCAGCTCGCGAGGATGCAGAAGGGCATGAGCAGCGTCGTCAGGATGACGAACAGCATCGAGATGCCGTCGACGCCGACATGGTAGGAAATGCCGGTTCCGAGCCAGGCGTGCTTTTCCACCATCTGGAAGCCGGGGTTCGAATTGTCGAAGCCGATCCAGATGAAGAGCGAGACGACGAAGGTGAAGACCGTCGTCAGCAGCGCCACGTTGCGGATATTGCGGCGGCCGAGGGCGGTATCCTCCCGGGTCAGCAGGAGAAGTGCCACGCCGACCAGCGGCAGGAAGGTGACCGTTGAAAGAATGGGCCAATCGGTCATCAGAAGGAACTCCCGAGCATCATCCAGGTAATGAGGGCCGCAACGCCGATCAGCATCGCGAAGGCATAGTGATAGAGGTAACCCGACTGCAGGCGGACAACCCTCTGGGTCACGTCGACGACGGCCGCGGCGACGCCGTTCGGGCCGTAGGTGTCGATGACACCGACGTCACCCTTCTTCCACAGGAACCGGCCGAGGGCCTTCGCCGAACGGACGAAGAGCAGATCGTAGAGTTCGTCGAAGTACCACTTGTTGAGCAGGAACTGGTAGAGCACGCGGTGCTGCTCGGCCAGGACCTTCGGGGTCGAGGGCGACTTGATGTACATGTACCAGGCGGTCACGAAGCCGGTCAGCATGGCGACGAAGGGGCTCCACTTCACCCAGGTCGGGACGCCGTGGAACTGTTCGAGGATCTCGTTTTCCGGCAGCGTGAAGAGCGCGCCCTTCCAGAACTCGCCGTATTCGTGGCCGAAGAAGTAGCCCTCGAAGGCAACGCCGGCAAAGACCGCACCGAGCGCGAGCAAGGCGAGCGGCGCCAGCATCACCATCGGCGATTCATGCACGTGGTGCATGACGTCGGCGGACGCCCGCGGCTTGCCGAAGAAGGTGAGGAAGGCAAGGCGCCAGGAATAGAAGCTGGTGAACAGCGCCGCGATGACGAGCAGCGTGAAGGCGAAGCCCGAGACCGCCGAATGCGAGGCGTAGGCCGACTCGATGATGACGTCCTTCGAGAAGAAGCCGGCGAAACCGATCATCGTTCCCGGGATGCCGACGCCCGTCAGCGCCAGCGTGCCGATGGTCATCGCCCAGAAGGTGAGCGGAATGTGCTTCCTGAGGCCGCCCATGTAGCGCATGTCCTGCTCGCCGTCGACGGCATGGATGACCGAGCCGGCGCCGAGGAAGAGCAGTGCCTTGAAGAAGGCGTGCGTGAAGAGGTGGAAGATCGCCGCGCCATAGGCTCCGACGCCGAGGGCCACGAACATGTAGCCGAGCTGCGAGCAGGTCGAATAGGCGATGACGCGCTTGATGTCGTTCTGCACGAGGCCGACGGTCGCCGCGAAGAAGGCGGTGATCGCACCGATCAGCGTGACGAAGGTCAGAGCGTTCGGCGAGAGTTCGAAAAGCGGCGACATGCGGGCGACGAGGAAGACGCCGGCGGTGACCATGGTGGCGGCATGGATGAGGGCCGAAACCGGGGTCGGGCCTTCCATCGCGTCCGGCAGCCAGGTGTGCAGCAGGAACTGCGCCGACTTGCCCATCGCGCCCATGAAGAGCAGCAGACAGACGGCGGTCATCGCATGTGCCTTGTCGAGGCTCATGCCGAAGAGATTGATGACGGCTTCGCCGCCTTCCGCACCCTCGGCCGGCAGATAGCTCTGCGCGGCGGCGAAGATCGTCTCGAAGTTGATCGAGCCGAACAGCACGAAGATGCCGGCGATGCCGAGGATGAAGCCGAAGTCACCGACGCGGTTGACGATGAAGGCCTTCATCGCCGCGGCGCAGGCCGACGGCTTCTTGAACCAGAAGCCGATGAGCAGGTACGAGGCGAGACCGACGCCTTCCCAGCCGAAGAACATCTGCAGCAGGTTGTCGGAGGTCACCAGCATCAGCATGGCGAAGGTGAACAGCGACAGATAGGAGAAGAAGCGCGGCCGGTCCGGATCGTGGTGCATGTAGCCGATCGAGTAGACGTGGACCAGCGTCGAGACGCTGTTGACGACGACCAGCATGACGGCGGTCAGCGTGTCGATCCGCAGCGACCATTCGACGTCGATGCCGCCGGACTGGATCCAGCGCAGCACGGAGACCTTGATGACCTCGTGCCCCTCGCCGAAGCCGACGTTGACGAAGACGACCCACGAGAGAACCGCCGTGACGATCATCAGGCCGCTGGTGATGTATTCGGAGGCCTTGGCGCCGATCTGGCGACCGAGCAGGCCGGCGATCAGCGCGCCGATCAGTGGAAGAAAGACGATAGCCTTATACAAAATCATAGCTTTATCAGCCCTTCATCATATTGATGTCTTCGACGGCGATGGAGCCGCGGTTGCGGTAGAAGACAACGAGAATAGCAAGACCGATCGCCGCTTCTGCCGCAGCGACGGTCAGGATGAACAGGGCGAAGACCTGGCCGACCATGTCGTTGAGGAAGGCGGAGAACGCCACCATGTTCAGGTTGACCGCGAGCAGGATGAGCTCGATCGACATGAGGATGACGATGACGTTCTTGCGGTTCAGGAAAATGCCGAACACGCCGAGGGTGAAGAGAATGGCACTGACCGTCAGGTAATGGGAAAGACCGATTTCCATGTTTTCTGTTCCTTGACCTCGTGCTGCCTCAGACGCCCTGCCCCGGCTTGACCTTGACCACCTTGACGGCGGTCGCGGGCGTGCGGGCAACCTGTCTGGAAATGTCCTGCCGCTTGATGTTGGTGCGGTGACGCAGCGTCAGCACGATCGCGCCGATCATCGCCACCAGCAGCACCAGGCCGGCAATCTGGAAGAAGTAGACGTAGTTCGTATAGAGCACATCGCCGAGGGCTGCGGTGTTCTGGCGTTCGGCAAGCGCCGGGATCGGCATGGTGACTGCGTTCATCGCTTCCGGCGAAATGACGCTGCCGCCGATGACGAGCACCAGTTCCGCCGCCACGACCACACCGATGAGCGTGGCGATCGGCGCATATTTCAGCGCTCCGGACCTGAGCTCGGTGAAGTCGATGTCGAGCATCATGACGACGAAGAGGAAGAGCACCGCCACGGCGCCGACATAGACGACCAGCAGGATCATCGCCAGGAATTCCGCGCCCGTCAGAAGGAACAGGCCGGCGGCGTTAACGAAGGTGAGGATGAGGAACAGAACCGAGTGGACCGGGTTCCGTGCCGAGATCACCATGAACGCCGAAGCCACGGCGACAAAGGCAAAGAGATAGAAAAAAAGAGCCTGAAGACCCATGTTGCTGCCTTTTCATCTTCCCCGGGACGCGCGTCCGCGCCGCCGTCCGATGGGACGCTGCCGGTAATCCCCTACCGGCTGGACGCCCCTGTTCAAAACTCATGTGCCGCGACGACGCCTGCTTGCCGGCGTCGCCACGATCGATGTCGCCCGCCGATCAGCGGTACGGAGCATCCAGCGCGATGTTGCGCGCGATTTCCCGTTCCCATCGATCGCCGTTGTCGAGAAGCCGCGCCTTGTCGAAGTAAAGTTCCTCGCGCGTCTCGGTGGCGAACTCGAAATTCGGCCCTTCGACGATCGCCTCGACCGGGCATGCTTCCTGACAGAAGCCGCAATAGATGCACTTCACCATGTCGATGTCGTAGCGCACCGTACGGCGGGTGCCGTCGTTGCGGCGCGGACCGGCCTCGATGGTGATCGCCTGGGCCGGACAGATCGCCTCGCAGAGCTTGCAGGCGATGCAGCGTTCTTCGCCGTTCGGATAGCGGCGCAGTGCGTGCTCGCCACGGAAGCGCGGCGACAGCGGCCCCTTCTCGAAGGGATAGTTGATCGTGGCCTTGGGCGCGAAGAAGTAGCGCATCGACAGGAAGAAGGCGCCGACGAACTCCTTCAGGAACAGGGAATTGATAGCCTGGGAGAGACCAGCCATCTTAACCTCCAAATCTGCCGAGGGACGGAACGGACATCATCATGCCCATCCCATCAGCTTCAGCACGAATGCAACGATGACGACCATGGCGAGCGAGAGCGGCAGGAAAACCTTCCAGCCGAGACGCATCAGTTGGTCGTAGCGATAGCGCGGCACGAAGGCCTTCACCATCGCGAACATGAAGAACACCATCGAGGCCTTGAGCACAAACCAGACGATGCCGGGTACCCAGTTGAGGATGGCGATATCGACCGGCGGCAGCCAGCCACCGAGGAACAGGATGGTCGTGAGCGCGCACATCAGCACGATCGCAGCGTATTCGCCGAGCATGAACATCATGTACGGGGTCGAGCCGTATTCGACCATGAAGCCGGCCACCAGTTCCGATTCCGCTTCCGGAAGGTCGAAGGGCGGGCGGTTCGTCTCGGCGAGTGCCGAGATGAAGAAGACGATGAACATCGGGAACAGCGCCAGCCAGTGCCAGTCGAGGAAGGAGCTCGGCATGCCGAACATGGTTCCGAGGCCGTCCTTCTGGGCGTTGACGATGTCCGAGAGATTGAGCGAACCGACGCAGAGCAGGACGGTGACGATCACGAAGCCGATCGAGACTTCATAGGATACCATCTGCGCGGCCGAACGCAGCGCGCCGAGGAACGGGTACTTCGAGTTCGAAGCCCAGCCGCCCATGATGATGCCGTAGACCTCGAGCGAGGAGATCGCGAAGACGTAGAGGATGCCGACATTGATGTTGGCGATCACCCAGCCGTCGGCGAGCGGCACGACCGCCCAGGTGGCGAGTGCCAGCATCACCGCGACGAGCGGTGCGAGCAGGAAGACGCCCTTGTTGGCGCCGGCCGGAATGACCGGTTCCTTGAAGACGAATTTCAGCAGGTCGGCGAAGGACTGGAAGAGACCCCACGGGCCGACGACGTTCGGACCGCGGCGCATCTGCACCGCCGCCCAGATCTTGCGGTCGGCAAGCAGGACATAGGCGATGAACAGCAGCAGGGCGACCAGCAGCAGCAGCGACTGGGCGATCATGATGGCCGCCGGCCAGACATAGGTTGAAACGAAAGAATCCATGTTCCCCTGCCCTTACTCTGCCGCAGCCTTGAAATTGTTGCGGGCCAATGCCGAGCATTCGGCCATCACGGCCGAAGCACGCGCGATCGGGTTCGTCAAATAGAAGTCTTTGATCGGCGACGCAAACCCGGATTTGGTCATCTGCCCGGCTTTTTTCGCAAGCGCGGCAATTTCGTCACCCGAACCTGCGGCGATCTCGTCGATCTCCGCGAAGTGCGGGTAAGCGGCATAGAGTTTCGCGCGAAGAGCCTGCAGCGAATCAAACGGCAGCTTCTTTCCGAGCACGTCGGAAAGGGCGCGGATGATCGCCCAGTCCTCGCGGGCCTCACCCGGCGCGAAGCCGGCGCGGTTGCCCATCTGGACACGTCCTTCGGTGTTGACCCAGGTGCCGGATTTTTCCGTATAGGCGGCGCCCGGCAGGATGACATCGGCGCTGTGAGCGCCGGCATCGCCGTGGCTGCCGATGTAGACGGTGAACGTCGAACCCTTCCTGGCGAAGTCGAGTTCGTCCGCGCCGAGCAGGAAGAGCACGTCCATGGAGCCCAACATTGCGCCGGCCGATGCACCGTTCGCACCCGGCACGAAACCGAGGTCGAGCCCGCCGACGCGCGCGGCTGCGGTGTGCAGGACGGCAAGGCCGTTCCACTCGGGCGAGACGGCTCCGACGGAAACCGCGAGCTTGGCGACATTCGCGAGAACGGCCGCGCCGTTTTCGCCGGCGAGAGCCCCCTGCCCCACGATGATCATCGGGGCCTTGGCATTCTTCAGTACGTCGACGAAGGCACCCTTGCCGGCGACGAGGTCGGCGAGCGTCTCGGAGCCAGCGCCGAGATAGTCGTACTGGTAGCGCAGTTCACCGCCTTCGCCGATCACGCCGATCGGGAAGCCGCCGCGGCGCCAGCGCTTGCGGATGCGGGCATTCAGGACGGCCGCTTCAAAGCGCGGATTGGCGCCGACGATGAGCAGCGCGTCGGCAGCTTCGATGCCTTCGATCGTCGGATTGAAGATATAGGTCGAGCGGCCGAGCGACGGATCGAGAGCGGCGCCGTCCTGGCGGCAGTCGATATTGGCCGAGCCGAGCGCGGAAACGAGTTCCTTCAGCGCATACATTTCCTCGACTGAGGCAAGGTCGCCGGCAATCGCGCCGATCTTGTCGCCCTTGGTCGCGGCAACGGCGGCCTTGACGGCGGCGAAAGCCTCGCCCCAGGTCGCTGGCTGCAGGCGGCCGTCACGGCGAACGTAAGGCCGGTCGAGACGCTGGGTCTTCAGGCCGTCCCAGATGAAGCGGCTCTTGTCGGAAATCCACTCTTCGTTGATCGCCTCGTTGACACGCGGCATGATGCGCATGACTTCGCGACCGCGGGTGTCGACACGGATGGCCGAGCCGACGGCGTCCATGACGTCGATCGATTCGGTCTTGCCGAGTTCCCACGGACGGGCGGTGAAGGCAAAGGGCTTCGAGGTCAGCGCGCCGACCGGGCAGAGATCGACGACGTTGCCCTGCAGCTCGGAGGTCATTGCCTGCTCGAGATAGGTGGTGATCTCGGCATCCTCGCCGCGGCCGATCAGGCCGAGCTCGGCAATGCCGGCGACTTCGGTCGTGAAGCGGACGCAACGCGTGCAGTGGATGCAGCGGTTCATCACGGTCTTGACGAGCGGGCCGATATACTTGTCCTCGACGGCGCGCTTGTTTTCCGTATAGCGCGAGCTGTCGACACCAAAGGCCATTGCCTGGTCCTGCAGGTCGCATTCGCCGCCCTGGTCGCAGATCGGGCAATCGAGCGGATGGTTGATCAGCAGGAACTCCATCACGCCTTCGCGGGCCTTTTTGACCATCGGCGTATTGGTGAAGACTTCCGGCAGTTCGCCGTTCGGGCCGCCGCGGATATCGCGCACGCCCATGGCGCAGGAGGCAGCCGGTTTCGGCGGGCCGCCCTTCACTTCGACGAGACACATGCGGCAATTGCCGGCGACCGACAGCCGCTCATGAAAACAAAAGCGCGGGACTTCGGCACCGGCTTCCTCGCACGCCTGCAACAGCGTGAAATGATCCGGAACTTCGATCTCTTTACCGTCGACTTTCAGCTTTGCCATATTCGCCTTCCTGCCTCACGCACACCGCGCTTGTTGCCAGAGTTTCACCTCCGGCAAGTGCGACCACCCGAAGGCTCTGTCGCTGTTGCCGTGCTTGTTCAATTCGTCGAGCCGCCCTTTCGCCTCGGCCACCGTGGGGATCTCTCCCGCAGCGACATGCCACATGACGAAATGCTGCTTTTCCATGATCTCGAACCATTCCGCGCGGCGGGCATAGAACTGCCGGTGAACGGTCTTCCATACGAAATTCTCGAATGACGCGACGTCGCGCCAGACACTCATGTTGACGATCACCAGCGGATCGTCGAAACCGTCGATCGCGGTCGCATTGCCGCTCTCGCCCTTCAGCCGCCAGACGAAGCCTTCGGACCGCTCGGCGATGCCGTTGACGAGGTCGAGCGCCTTGACGAAGGCTGCAACCCGCGGGTCCTCCAGCGGGTAGCGCAGCCGCGCGATGTTGAGTTCGGCGAGGTGCTGCGTCACGCCCCGCCCTCCTTCAGTGCCTTCGCCTGTGCCACCCAGCCGTCGCGGACGATGCGGCCACCGAGACCGATCTCGGTGTCGATGCGCGCCACGTCCTCGTCGCTCCAGCCGGCGATGTCGGCAAAGCGGGTGATGCCCATGCCGTTCAGGATCTGCTCGAGCTTCGGCCCGACGCCGGAAATCTTCTTCAGGTCGTCGGCCTTGCCGCGTCCCTTCGAGACTACCCTGGCAGGCTTCTTCGGCGTTGCAGCCTTCGGAGCGACAGACGCTGCAGCGGCGGGCGCTGCCTTCACGGGTTTCGTCGCAGCCGTCTTCCTTACCGGAGCGGCCGAAGCCTTGGCGGTGCGCTTTGCCTTCACAGCAGGCTCTTGGGTGACCGTCTTCGCAGCCGGCTCAGACGGCCCTGCCGGACGCTTATCCTGCGCCCTCTCGTCCTCGGCCTTGCGGGCGAGCGTCTCGGTCGCCTCCAGCGCGCCCTGGAGCGAGCCGAGGAAGGCGCTCGCCATCTGGGTCGCGAAACCGAAGCCGACCGCCGTCATCGCCGCAAGCGCTGCGGCGGGATGCGCCATCAGCGGGTGCAGCGGCAGACCGGACGCTTCCGGCACGGCATAGGACGCACGGCCGAAGTCGGCCGGCTTTGCCGCAACTTCCTCCCGTGTATTGTCCTTTGCCTTTGCCATCGTCCGGTTATCCTTACTCGGCGGCTTCCATCACAACGCCGTGGGCCATGGCGTTGCGGGTGTACTGATCGATGCGGGCTTCCATTTCCGGGCGGAAATGCTTGATGAGGCCCTGGATCGGCCAGGCGGCGGCGTCGCCGAGCGCACAGATGGTGTGGCCCTCGACCTGCTTGGTCACCTGGAACAGCATGTCGATCTCGCGCTTCTGGGCGTTGCCCTTCACCATGCGTTCCATGACGCGCATCATCCAGCCGGTGCCTTCGCGGCACGGCGTGCACTGGCCGCAGCTCTCGTGCTTGTAGAAGGCCGAGAGGCGCCAGATCGCCTTCACGATGTCGGTCGACTTGTCCATGACGATGACCGCTGCCGTGCCGAGCGAGGAACCGACTTCGCGCAGGCCGTCATAGTCCATGATGGCGTCCTTCATCTGGGCGCCCGGTACGCAAGGCACCGAGGAACCACCCGGGATGACGGCGAGCAGATTGTCCCAGCCGCCGCGGATGCCGCCGCAATGCTTTTCGATCAGTTCGTGGAACGGGATCGACATGGATTCCTCGACCGTGCACGGCTTGTTGACGTGGCCGGAGATCGAATAGAGCTTGGTCCCGGTGTTGTTCGGGCGGCCGAAGCTGGAATACCAGCCCGCACCGCGGCGCAGGATGGTCGGGGTCACGGCGATTGACTCGACGTTGTTGACCGTCGTCGGACAGCCGTAGAGGCCCATATTGGCCGGGAACGGAGGCTTCAGGCGCGGCTGACCCTTCTTGCCTTCGAGGCTTTCGAGCAGCGCGGTTTCCTCGCCGCAGATATAGGCGCCGGCACCGTGGTGGACGATGACGTCGATGTCGTAGCCGAGCTTGTTGTTCTTGCCCAGCAGACCGTATTCGTAGCACTCGTCGATCGCAGCCTGCAGCGCTTCACGCTCGCGCATGAACTCGCCGCGCACGTAGATGAAGGCGTGATGGGCACCCATGGCGAAGGAGGCGACAACACAGCCCTCGATCAGCGTATGCGGATCATGGCGCATGATATCGCGGTCCTTGCAGGTGCCGGGCTCGGACTCGTCGGCATTGACCACGAGGTAGTGCGGACGACCGTCGCTCTCCTTCGGCATGAAGGACCACTTGAGGCCGGTCGGGAAGCCGGCGCCGCCACGGCCGCGCAGGCCGGACGCCTTCACCTCGTTGATGATCCAGTCGCGGCCCTTTTCGAGCAGCTGCTTGGTTCCGTCCCAATGACCACGGCTCATGGCGCCCTTCAGGGACTTGTCCTTGAGGCCGTAGATGTTGGTAAAGATGCGATCCTGATCCTTCAACATATTCTAACCTCTTACCGCGGCTTCTTGCCGAAGACCTTGATGTATTCGGCCTCGCCGCCCTTGGCGAGCGCCTTGGCCTGCTTGACCCAGTCGTCCCGCTCGATGCGGCCGCCGAACTTCAGATAGCCGTCGACCCATTCGCGCTCGGCCTTCTTCCAGGAGGCGATCTGCGCGAAGGTGTAGATGCCGAGTTCGTGAAGGGTGGCTTCGATCTTCGGACCGACGCCGGAAATCATCTTCAGGTCGTCCGGGGTGGCCGGCTTCTCGATCCCGGCCGGACGGTTCTTGTCGCCGGCGGCGCTGGCCGGAGAAACGACTTCCTTGACTTCGTCGCTGACCGGAGCGGCCTTTGCCGGTGCTTTCCTAGCGGATGCGGCATCAAGCAGCGTGGTCGGGCCACCGGCCGGCGCCGAGTAGACGCGGTCGATCTGCGGACCCGGCTTCACCTCGGCACCCCTTCCCGCTTCGAAGCGGTCGATGATGTCTTCGAGCTGTTCCGGGGTCAGGTCTTCGTAGGAATCCTTGAAGATCATCACCATCGGCGCGTTGACGCAGGCGCCCTGACACTCGACCTCTTCCCACGACAGCGTGCCGTCGGCATTGAGCTCGAAGGGATCGTGGTGGATCTTGTGCTTGCAGACCTCGATCAGCTCCTCGGCGCCACGCAGCATGCACGGCGTCGTGCCGCAGACCTGGATGTGGGCGCGGGTGCCAACCGGCTTCAGCTGGAACTGGGTGTAGAAGGTGGCCACTTCCAGCACGCGGATATACGGCATCGCGAGCATGTCGGCGACGTGTTCGATCGCCGCGCGCGTCACCCATCCTTCCTGTTCCTGTGCCCGCATCAGCAGCGGGATGACCGCCGATTGCTGGCGGCCCTCAGGATATTTGCGAATGGTCTTCTCGGCCCAGGCCGCATTCTCCTCGTTGAAGGAGAAGCTGGCGGGCTGGACGCGATCTTCGGCTAGTCGACGAACGGACATTCTTCCTCACGCCTTGTCTCAGTTTATGGATCCACACCTGGAATTCTGCAAAGACGCGAATTCACAGGCGTAGGCCGAGTTCTCTTTCTGCAGGAACACGATGAACTTCGAGCCGTTCGGGACGGCCGCCTTGATCTCGTATCCCTGCTTGATGAGTTCCGCCATGGTCGTCGACGAGCCCTGCGACGAGACCGCTGCGTCCTGGGCGAAAACGCCCGGAGCAACGGCCAGAAGAGCAAGCGTCAACAAACCACGGCGCATTACCGATCCACCTCTCCGAACACGATGTCGAGCGAACCGATCAGCGCCGCCATGTCGGCGAGCATGTGACCGCGGCCAAGGAAATCCATGGCCGAGAGATGGGCGTAACCCGGAGCGCGAATCTTGCAGCGGTACGGCTTGTTGGAGCCGTCCGACACCAGGTAGACGCCGAACTCGCCCTTCGGCGCTTCGACCGAAGCATAAACTTCGCCTGCCGGAACGTGATAACCTTCGGTGTAGAGCTTGAAGTGGTGGATCAGCGCTTCCATAGAACGCTTCATTTCGCCACGCTTCGGCGGCACGACCTTGCCGTCGAGCGAGGAGACCGGACCGTTCCTCGCTTCGCCCTTCAAGCGCGCGAGCACCTGCTTCATGATCCTGACGGACTGGCGCATCTCCTCCATGCGGACGAGATAGCGGTCGTAACAGTCGCCGTTCAGGCCGACCGGAACGTCGAAGTCGAAATCGGCATAGCATTCGTAGGGCTGCGACTTGCGCAGGTCCCAGGCGGCGCCCGAACCGCGGACCATGACGCCCGAGAATCCCCAGGCCCAGGCATCTTCCAGCGACACGACGCCGATATCGACGTTGCGCTGCTTGAAGATACGGTTGCCGGTCAGAAGCTTGTCAATGTCGGCAAGCCGGGCGGGAAACTGGTCGCACCACTTGTCGATATCGTCCACGAGCTCCGGCGGCAGATCCTGATGGACACCGCCCGGACGGAAATAGGCCGCATGCATGCGCGCGCCGGAGGCGCGCTCGTAGAACACCATCAGCTTTTCGCGCTCTTCGAAGCCCCAGAGCGGCGGCGTCAGCGCACCGCAGTCCATGGCCTGCGTCGTAACGTTGAGCAGGTGATTGAGAATGCGTCCGATTTCGGAATACAGAACCCGGATCAACTGTCCGCGGATCGGAATTTCGATCCCCAGAAGCTTCTCCACCGCCAACGCGAATGCGTGCTCCTGGTTCATCGGCGCGACGTAGTCGAGCCGGTCGAAGTAGGGAACGGCCTGCAGATAGGTCTTGGTTTCGATCAGCTTTTCCGTGCCGCGATGAAGCAGGCCGATATGCGGATCGACGCGCTCGACAACTTCACCGTCGAGTTCGAGCACGAGACGCAGAACGCCGTGAGCAGAAGGGTGCTCCGGGCCGAAATTGATCGTAAAATTGCGGACGTTATGTTCGTTCATGGCACTAACCTTCCGCTTACTTGTCCGCCTTCTCGTCGCCCGGCAGCACGTAATCCGTGCCCTCCCAAGGCGAGAGAAAGTCGAAGCTACGGAATTCCTGTTTCAGTTCGACCGGCTCGTAGATCACGCGCTTGGCCGAGTCGTCATAACGCACTTCGACGAAACCCGTCGTCGGGAAGTCCTTGCGGAGCGGATGCCCCTCGAAACCGTAGTCGGTCAGGATGCGACGCATATCCGGATGACCGGAGAACGGAATTCCATAGAGATCCCAAGCCTCGCGTTCGAACCAGTCGGCGCCAGGATAGACCGCCGTCGCCGAGGGAACCGATTCGTCCTCGGCAACCGCCAACTTCACCCGAATGCGGACATTCTGGCGCGGCGACAGCAGATGATAGACGACATCGAATCGCTTTTCGCGCTCCGGGTAATCGACACCGCATATATCAATGAAACAGACAAAACCGCACTGCACGTCGTCGCGCAGGAACGCCAGCAGATCAATGATGGAATCCGGCGTCGTGACCAGCGTCAGTTCGTCGTACGCCACCTCAGCCGAGGAAATCAGCGAGCCTCGCACTTCCTTCAGGTAGGACGCAAGCTCGTTCAGGGCTTCACTCATCTTGTTGTCCTTTGCCCTTAGCGCTCGATCGTTCCAGTGCGGCGGATCTTTTTCTGCAGCAGGAGAACGCCATAGATCAGGGCCTCCGCCGTGGGGGGACAGCCCGGCACGTAGATATCCACCGGCACCACACGGTCACAACCGCGCACGACGGAATAGGAATAGTGATAGTAGCCACCGCCATTGGCACACGAGCCCATGGAAATGACGTAACGCGGCTCCGGCATCTGGTCATAGACCTTGCGCAGCGCCGGCGCCATCTTGTTGGTGAGCGTGCCGGCGACGATCATCACGTCCGACTGGCGCGGACTGGCGCGCGGCGCGAAACCGAAGCGCTCCATGTCGTAGCGCGGCATCGAGGCCTGCATCATCTCGACGGCGCAACAGGCCAGGCCGAACTGCATCCACATCAGCGAGCCGGTACGGGCCCAGGTGATGAGCTCGTCGGTCGAGGTGACCAGAAAGCCCTTGTCGGCCAGTTCGTTGTTGATCTCACCGAAATAGGCATCGTCGCTACCGATCGGCTTGCCGGTCGCGGGATCGACGATACCCTTGGGCTGAGGCGCGACCAGGGTCGACTTGTCCTGCACTAATCCCATTCGAGCGCCCCCTTCTTCCATTCATAGATAAAGCCGACAGTCAGAACGGCGAGGAACACCATCATCGACCAGAACCCGAACCAGCCGAGATCGCCGAAGGACACCGCCCAGGGAAAAAGGAAGGCAACTTCCAAGTCGAAGATAATGAACAGAATCGACACCAGATAGAAGCGGATGTCGAATTTCACGCGGGCATCATCGAAAGCGTTGAAGCCGCATTCAAAGGCCGAAAGCTTTTCCGGATCGGGCGCCTTGAAGGCCACGGCAAACGGCGCGATCAACAGCGCCAGGCCGATAACGAGGGCGATGCCGATAAAGATTGCGATCGGAAGGTAGGAACTGAGCAGTTCAGTCATCATATCCATCCCTGCTTGCTGTGTAATGCCGGGAGGCACCGTGCCCGAAGGCGGACAAGCCGAAAAGAGAGTTGTAACGCGCCGTGGTTAGCGCAGGTGCCGCCCCAGTGCAAGACCGCAAAGGCCTTTTCACGTGCCGCATCCCGACTTTCTGAGCCGACTTTAGAACGACAAAAACGAAACGCCCGATCACACCTTCGTGTTTCCGGCAAACGCATTTCTGAGAGAAAAAAGTGGCGCGAGTGACGGGGCTCGAACCCGCGACCTCCGGCGTGACAGGCCGGCACTCTAACCGACTGAGCTACACCCGCGCATATGCTCCGCAACGAAAGCGGAACCCGACATCACAACTGGCAATCTACCACATCGCGACGTCATCAGAAACATGTCCAGGAATGGCGCGAGTGACGGGGCTCGAACCCGCGACCTCCGGCGTGACAGGCCGGCACTCTAACCGACTGAGCTACACCCGCACTTCCTAGCACGACCGGCGAACCGGCCCGACCGAGCGGCCTCGGCCGTTCGATGAGCGGCTAACTAAGGGGTTCGCGAATGGGTGTCAAGCGCGTTCGAAGACAAAACAATGACGGAACGAAAATTGTTCGGCCCGCCGGTCGCGGCCCCAAAATCCACAGGCTCACGCGCCACGCGCCCTCCGCCGCCGCAGCCCCGCAAATCCGGGCCTTTTGCCGGAAGGAACCACGGCACGCAGAAAAAAAGACAAAAAAACTTCGAAAATCCTCTTGCGGATTTTCCGCGATCCGCATAGATCACGGCCACCGACGCGGCGGGCACTGACCCGCGTTCGCGAAAGGGCGATTAGCTCAGTTGGTAGAGCGCCTCGTTTACACCGAGGATGTCGGGAGTTCGAGTCTCTCATCGCCCACCATTCTATCCCTTTGATTTCATTCAGACCCCTTGCGCCATAAGGCTTTTCGCCCATATTGACGTCACAAATCGCGTCACAAAATTGGGTTTCGAATGGCTGGCAAACTCCGGCACTGGAAAGAGCGCAATGGTCGGTTCTCGGCCCGACTCGTTATTCCTCCCCACCTCCGGCCCTACCTCGACAACAAGGTGGAACTTGAAATCCAGCTAGGCGGCGACCGCCGAACGGCTCTTCGGAACCACGCCGCCGCCGTCGCTTCGATCCAAAGACAGATTGGACTTGCCCGGCAGAAGCACGAGGCCGCGACCGGGCGGCAGGTGAAGCCAGCACCCTACCCGCTCACGGCCCAACAGATCGCCTTGCGCGACTATGAAAGCCAGATCACCTTTGATGCGGAGATAAGGGCGCACGACCCCCGCTATTCACAGATGGGTGTGGATGCCGCCGAAGGCCGCAGGTTCCGGGACGGCTTTGCGGGGAAACTCACAGACGAAGAGCTAGACGATCTTGTCGGCGCACGGGTGGAGCGCGCCCGGCTCGCCGGTAACACCGATGCCGTCCGGGGGACGCCAGCTTGGCGCGTGCTGGCACAAGCCCTTTGCGTGGCAACCTATGAGGCGATGCTTCGGCAGGACGAACGGGACGAAGGCAACTTCACCGGCTCGCCGGTCCATCCCGTGCTTGCCCAAGCGCCGCCATTATATAATGACGGGCCGGACCCGATCACGTTCGATACGATCATTGACGAAGAGGTGAAGCGCAGGGCGCGCGGGAAGAACGCCAAGCCCCTGCCAGATCGCACCGTGAAGAAGTATCGCGATCATTGCGCGGCCTTTGCCAAATGGCGCAAGAGCGATAACGCCCTGACTGTCACCGCCGCCGAAGGCAAGGGGTGGATCGAATCCTTGCAGGACGCTGGCGAACTCAGCAACCGCACCGTCAAAGCGATGCTTCAGAACCTCCGCACGGTCATGAATTGGGGAAGGCAGAACGACCCCGAAACGTTCTTCCCGGCTGGCAATCCGCTGAACGGCATCAAGGCCCCGGACTACACTACCCTTCCCTCATATCTCCGCGCCTTCACCATGGACGAAGCCAAGCTTGTTCTTTCCGCCGCCCGGAAGGAAGAGAAAGCCATGTTCCGTTGGATACCCTGGCTATGCGCATATTCAGGGATGCGCGTTAGCGAAGCCGGAAACCTTCGCAAGGAAGACTTCTTCGAACTCAATGGCCGTTGGTATTGGAAAGTCACGACCGTTGGCGCACGCTCTTTGAAGACAGCCAGCAGTGAGCGGCGCATTCCGGTTCACAAGGCCCTTTCCGACGAGGGCTTGATTGAATTCGTCCGTGCCGCGAAGCCGGGCCGCCTGTTCAAGGGCGACACCAAGGACGCCGTCCTTATTCAGCCAAGAATCAGCACATGGGTTCGCGGCTTCATCCCCTTCGACAAGCGCCCCGAGCTATCCCCAAATCATGGCTGGCGTCACCTGTTCGAAGACCTTTGCCGCCGTGACCATGTCCCGGAGGACGCCCGGAACTACATCACCGGGCGCACCGATGGCGGCTCACAAGAGCTTTACGGTCGAAGCGAGGTAATGCTTCCCGGATTGGCAAACGCGATTGATCGAATCACGCCCCTCCCAATAGACAACAAATAGTCATCAATTCTCGAAAATCATCACTTTTCGTGATTTAAGGGATTCACACCAGATTCTTCGTATGAGACAATATTCCTAGATCGAAATAGGAATAGCGTCCCATATGGGTTTTCTTGACGACGTGAAGCGAAAGATTGGCTGGACGGAAACGAAATCCGTCGCCCTTTCCGATCCGGGCATTTACGACCTCTTCGGCATTCGCTCGACTGTTAGCGGCGTGAACGTCGGCGGCATGTCGGCACTCAACATTCCCGCCGTCCTTCAGGCCGTCCGGTTGATTTCCGAAAGCGTCGGCTCACTGCCGATCAAGCTTTACCGCGACGGCACGGACGGCAAGGAAGTCGCCAAGGAACACACGGCCTATAAGATCGTCCGCAAGCGCGCGAACGAATGGACCGGCGCGGGAAAGCTCCGCACCGAACTTACCGCCGACGCCCTGATTTATGGCAACGGCTTCGCCCGTGTCGCCCGGTATCCCGATGGACGCCCGTTCGAATTGATCCGGCTGAAGCCGGGCACCGTGTCCGTTGTCGAAGACCCCTATGCCTCCGCGCCGCCGGTCTACCGCGTTTCGGAAAATGGCGGCTCGACGGACTACCCCCACACCGAAATTCTTCACATTCCGTCCTTCCTTGGCCGCTCGCCGGTTTCGTTCGGCAGGGAAGCCATCGGCCTTACCGCCGTCCTTGAACGCGATGCCGCACAACTGTTCGGCAGCGGTCGGCGACCGTCCGGCGTGATCTCAAATGAGAAAGCCCAGATGGGCGAAGCTGGCGCAAACGCCATCACCAACATTCGCAAGAGCTTCCGGGAGTGGCAGCGCAGCGCCTCCGGCGATCCCCTGATTATGGATAGCGGGTGGAAGTATGACACCCCGGCCATGACCTCGACCGATGCCCAATTCCTTGAGCATCGCCTTGAACAGGTCCGGGAAATCGCCCGTGTCTTCGGCGTCCCGCCGACAATGCTTTTCGAGCTTACACGCGGCACTTGGTCGAACACGGAACAGATGGGCGCGCAATTCCTTCAGCTTTGCCTTCGCCCGTGGCTGGACACATGGCAGGACGCCCTTGCGACCGTCCTTCTCAGCGAGGACGAACAGGACGCCCATTATTTCGAATTCGTGACAGACGACCTTATGCGCGCCGATGCGGCGAGCCGCACCGCGAACATGACGGCGCTTGTTGCCGCCCGTGTCCTTTCCCCGAACGAAGCCCGCGCGATCCTCAACCTTCCGCCGCTTCCCGGTGGCGATGAACTGATCAACCCCCACACCACCAGCAGCGCCGAGCCTGTCCAAAGTCTGGACACGGCCCCGGCGAAGGAACCCGCATGATCGAACACCGCGCATTTTTCGGCGACGGGGAAAAGGTCTTCGCCTTCCCGACCCTCGAAATCATCCGGGAGCTTGAAGCCGCGACCGGCCACGGCATCGGCGCGCTTCATCGCCGTTTCCGGTTCGAAGACTTCAGCCTGTCCGACATTGAACACGTCATCCGGCTTGGCCTGATCGGCGGCGGCACCACGCCCGCCGACGCCGCCCGCCTTGTGACCGTCTACCTTGTCGGTCGCCCGTTGCGGGAAACGCTGGACCTCGCCAGCGACGTAATTTCCGTCCTGTTCTACGGCAACGACGCCGACGACACGACCGACCAGACAACCGACTCCGTCAAGGATGCCGCCAAGACCGGCGACCTCGCCGCCGCCCTGAATGACGCCCTGAAGCAGGTGGCCGAATGACCGCCGCCACGCTCGAAAACCTCGAAATCAAAGCGGAAGTCTCGATTGACGACACCGGCACCGTGACCGGCATCGCGTGGCCGTTCGGCAAACCGGACAGCTACGGCGATCTTATCGAGCCGTCCGCTTTCAACTTCGCACCGGAAGTCCCGATGCTCATGGAGCATGACGGGCGGAAGGTTGTCGGCATCTGGAATTCTTATGCCGTCACGGACAAGGGCCTTGAGGTGAAGGGCCGCTTGTTTGTCGAAGGCGTGGACCCTGCCAAGCAAGCCCGCCGCCACATGAAGGCGGGCGTCATGTCTGGCCTGTCCATCGGCTACCGGCTCCACGAGCACAAAGCCCGACCTGAAGGCGGGCGCGTTCTTACCAGCCTCACCATCACCGAAATCAGCCTTTGCCGCCGCCCGGTCCACCCGGACGCCCGGACCATCGAAGTCAAATCCATCATCGAAGGAAACAGCATGGAAAACGAACTGCAGAACGAGCCGGAACAGAAATCCGACCCGGTTGTGAGCGCCGACGAAATCAAGGCCCTCAAGGACGAAATCGCCACCATCAAGGCGAAGATGAACCGCCGCCCCGTCGCCGCCAACAACAATCACCCGGACGCCAGCAACGACAACAGGACCGAAGTTAAGGCATTCGCCGACTTCGTTCGCACTGGCGATGCCAGCGAATACAAGTCGCTTGGCTACGCCTCACCGTCCACGGGCGGCATTCTGGCACCGGAAGCGGTTGCCACCACCATTCTGGAAAAGGTCGCCGAATTCTCCCCGGTTCGCGGCCTTGCGCAGGCCATCGCCATGTCCGGCCCGCTGCTTCAGCTTCCGCGCCTTGTGAACGAAGTGACGCCGCAGTCGGTTGCCGAAACGGCCCCGCGCCCGGAAGGCGAACCGACGTTCGAACAGATCGACCTCAAGGCCTTCGAAATGGCCGTGACGATCCCGGTCACGCGCATCCTTCTGGAAGATGCCCAGATCGACCTTTCTTCCTACCTGTCCAACCATCTCGCACGTCGCTTCGGCCAGACGGAAGCCGCATGGTTCGTCAACGGCAATGGCACGACGCAGGCCGAAGGCGTTCTGAATTCGGCGGAAGTCATCGAGAAGGCAGGCGCAGTTGCCGCCGATGACCTGATCGATCTCTTCTATGCGATCAAGACCGCCTATTCGGCAAACGGTTCCTGGCTCATGAACCGCAAGACGATGGCGGCGGTTCGCAAGCTGAAGGACACGGACGGTTCCTATATCTGGCAGCCTGCCCTTTCCGCAGGTCAGCCCGCCACCCTGCTTGGCCGCCCGGTCTATGAAGGCGTGGACATGCCGGACGTTGCCGCCGACGCCACGCCGATTGTCTTCGGTGACTTCGCCAGCGGCTACGCCATTGCTGACCGTGTCGGCTTCGAACTTACCCGCGACGACCTGACCGGCGCTGATAACGGCATCGTCAAGCTTCGTGGCCGTCGCCGTGTCGGTGGCCGTGTCGTCATGGGCGAAGCGCTCGCAAAGCTGAAGATCGCCTAAGCCATGATCAAGCGGCGCGCATACGAAGAGATTACGATTGCGCACGGCGTGACCCTTCGCCCTTCCTTGCGCGCCGCTACCGTCCTTGAAGAGCGTTACGGCCTTCCGAACCTGTTCCGGGCGCTGGACGACCTCAGCCTTACGATCATTTCCGAAATCATTCTGGTATCCTTTAGCAGCGGCAACCAGAATGCAGCGGCCTTCCTGTCTTCACTCCGGGGAAGGCCGCTTCTCCCCTTTTTCCTGTCCGTTCGCGCCCCGCTCGCCGAACTCGTTTCCATGCTCACCCCGGCACCCGATCCGAAGGCGAAGCACAAGCCGACGACCGGCAAGCCCGTGACATGGTCCGAAGTCTTCGCCGCCCTCTATGAGCGCGCAACCGGCTGGCTTGGCTGGACGCCTGAACAGGCTTGGAACGCCACCCCGACCGAAATCGACCGGGCCTATAGGGCGCACCTCGGAAAGCTGAAGGCCATCAACGGCGGCACGGACGACGACAAGGAATCCGACCCCGAACAGGCAGAGCGCAACGTTGCCGCTGGCCTCGATCCCGAATTTGACCGTGCCGGACTTCACGCCCTTAAAGGCATGGGGAAGAAGGCATGAACAAGCCGCCCCGCCTTTGCGCTTGTGGCGCAATCGTTCCCCACGGCCTGCTTTGCGAATGCCAGCAGAAGGCCAAGCGCGAACGCAATGCCCGCCACGACGCCCGCCGCCCTTCAGCCCGTGCGCGTGGCTATGATCATGAATGGCGCAAAGCCCGCCTCGAATACCTGGCTTCGCACCCGCATTGCCGTGAGTGCAGCAAGCAGGGCGTCACGCGCCTTGCTACCGTCGTTGACCACATCATTCCGCACCGTGGCGACAAGCGCCTCTTCTGGCACCGGGCGAACTGGCAACCCCTTTGCCAGCCCTGCCATGACAGCGTGAAGCAGCGTGCCGAAAGGACGCTTCATGTCCAACGGTAGAAAGCGCCGCGAAATCAACACTGATAACAGGAACGGCGAGCGCGGCCTTTGGGTCGCCGTCGTCCTTCAGGCCATTGAGGACGCAACGGCGAACGGAAAGGCTCATTCCCTTGCCCGTCAACAGGCCCGCTCTTGGTTCCGTCGTGGCAATCCCGACTTCATCGAAGTTTGCAATCTTGCTGGCTTGGACCCGGAAGCGACCTATGAAAAGGCCATTGCGGCAATCGAGCGCCATGACGCCCGTGGCGATAACAGTATCCCCCGGAAGCAGGGCGCACCCCTTCGGATTTACACACTGAACGGCGTCAGCAAGACGATTGCCGAATGGTCCGAACAGAGCGGCATTCCCACCACGATCATTCGTAACCGCCTCACAAATGGCTGGACGCTCAACGACGCACTAAACCGGAAGGTGGAACCTAAAAGGGGCGTCACCTACACCGTGAACGGCGAAACCCGAACGCTTCCGGAATGGGCCAAAGCCCTTGGCGTGCCTACTTCCACGCTTACCGCGCGTCTTGGCAGTGGACGCACACCGGAAGAAGCATTCACCCGCGACTTCAAACGGATGCCCCGCAGCGTCCCGCCCGTCGGACGGCGGAAGGCAAAGCCCCACACCCTGAACGGCGTATCCAAAACCATTGCCCAATGGGCAGCATCGCATGGGCTGAAGGAACACACCCTTGCGCAGCGACTTCGCGACGGCATGACCTTGGCCGATGCCCTTTCCGTTCCTGTTCGCCAGCGTGTCGCCAAAGCAACTGTCCCGATCTCACCAGACCAGCCGCCAAAGCAACCCAAGCCCCGCCCGGGGGTGGTCTTCGACTTTGGGGCGTTTGAGGGGACCGGCGCGGGGAGCACCGCACAAGAGACACCGAATTTAGAATTTTCAAAGGAAGCAGCCGAATGACAGGCATCACGCCGGAACTGGCGAAGCAGCACATGCGCATTGATCACGGCGACGAAGACGCCTTGATCATGCTCTACATCGAAGCCGCCGAACAGTATGCCGCGAACTACATCGGCAAACCCCTCGCCGACCTTGACCCGTTCCCGGCGGACCTGAAGCTCGCCATTCTCCGGCTTGTCGCCTTCTATTACGAGTGCCGGAACATCGCCACCTTCGGCCTGTCTTCCCAGATCGCGCCGCAGGGCGTGGCCGTCACCCTCGATAGCTACCGTGAGAAGTGGTTTCACGATGGCGCATGACGGCCTCGAAAACCTCATGGCGGCGTTTGATCGCGTGAAGGCAGCACCCCGGAAGGGCATCAACAAGGCGCTTATGTCGGCGGCGGAAGACCTCGCCTCGATGCAACGGCATCTTGCTCCCGACGATCCGGCGACCGGCGCGCCCGATCTCAAAACCTCCATCGCCGTCACCGGCCCCGGCGAACAGACCCCGCCTTATAGCCAGCCGGGCGGCTCCCGCGTGGCCGGTGAACATGAGGTGATCGTGACCGCTGGCAATACGGAAGTTCGATACCCCCACCTTGTCGAATACGGGACCAGCAAGACCGAAGCGCAACCGTTCTTTTGGCCTGCCGTTCGCCTTCTCCGCAAAAGCCTTCAGCAGCGCATTGACCGTGCCGGGCGCAAAGCCGTCCGGGACGCATGGAAAGGATAGCCCATGGAACCCGTCACCGCCCTTCAGATTGCCATTCGCGCCCGGCTTCTCAGCAAGCCGGAAGTCACGGCGCTTGTGCCCGCCGATCATATCCGGGCGGGCAGCACCCGGCCCGACAAGACGCCGTGCATCATCATGAGCGATGGCAACACGACCCTTCACGGTAACGACTACCGTGCGCAGAGCGCCGCGTGGGTTTACCTCGACCTGCACATTTGGACGCTGGACGCCGGACAGGATGCCGCCAAGGAAATCGCCGGAACCGTCGCCGCCGCCCTGTCAAAATACAATCTGCCAATCGACGGCGGCTATTGCGACCATTTCAAAGTGACCGGAACCCGGTTCCCGCGCGTCCCGGACCCGGCCTATGGGCATGGCGTCCTGTCCGTCGAAGCGCTCATTCGTTGGGTGGCCTGATGCTCAACATTGGGAACATGGATCGCCGCATTACCATCGAGCGGGAAACCGAAACCGTGAAGCCGTCCGGCGACGTGGTGAAGGCGTGGGCACCCATCGCGCCGCCCGTTTGGGCCGAAGTGCTTCAGCAGACGGCAACCGAATTCTTCACCGGCTACGGCGAGGCCGAAACCGGGACCATGATTTTCCGTGTCCGTTATCGCCCTGGCATCACGACCGCCGACCGTGTCACCTACAACGGGACGGCCTACGGCCTGAAGGAAATCAAGGAACTCGGCAGGTTCGAAGCCCTTGAGCTTCGCGGCGAGGCCCTGAAATGACGCACCTTCGCGGCGTGAAGCCCGCCGCCCAACCCGCCGCCGATCCGCTGAAGAAGGCACCGGCAGCGCCGAAGCACTTTTCGGAATATGCCCGTGCGGAATGGAAGCGCATCATCCCGGACGTGATCGCCCGTGGCATCGTGACGAAAGCCGATCTTGGCGGCATCGAAGAACTTTGCATGGCGCGCGGCCTTGCCCGAGAGCTGGAAACGAAGCTTCGCGATCCGGCAACCGGCGACATTGACCTGAAGATTGCCCGTGCGCAGGACAAGGCCGTCCAGACGGCCCGGCAGCTTGCGGCGGAATTCGGCTTGTCGCCCGTGTCCCGTTCGCGTGTTGCTAGCGCCGGACCCGCCGACGATGACGACGACAACCCGCTTGTGATCGGCAGGAACCGCCCGGTTGTCTAAGAGCGCTTTCCCCGAATGGCTTATCGACGGTAGCACCATTTCCGACCCGTTCGGCTATGGGCGGGACGCCGTAGATTTCATCCGGGCACTGAAGCACCCGGCCAGCACCGCGCCAAAGGGCCGCTTTCAGCTTTACGACTTTCAGGAACGCATGACGCGCCGCATCTATGGCCCCCGAAACCCGGACGGCTCCCGGATCGTGCGCACCGTTTTCCTGATGCTTCCCCGTGGCAACCGCAAGACCAGCATCGCCGCCGCGTGGGCGCTTCTCCATACCATCGGCCCGGAAGCGCGTCCGGCAGGACAGGCAATCTTTGCCGCGTCGGATCGCGAACAGGCTGGCATTGGCTTCAAGGAAGCCGCGAACATCGTCCGGGAAGATCGCCGCCTTGTCGCGGCGACCCGTATCTATGACGCGCACAACAGCGTCAAGAAAATCTTCGCCAAGCACAACAAGGCCGAACTCTTGGCCGTTTCCAGTGACGGCGCGGCGCAACACGGCAAGACGCCGTCCTTTGTCCTTGTCGACGAAATCCACGCTTGGAAGGGCCGCGACCTTTGGGAAGCCCTCAAGTCCGGCATGGCGAAGGTTCCCGACACGCTCATGATCATCGCCACGACTGCCGGGCGTGGGCAAGAGAATATCGGTTTCGAGCTTTACGAATACGCCCGGAAGGTCGCGACCGGCGAGATTGACGACCCCGCCTTTCTGCCGATCATCTTCGAAGCAGACCCCGGCGACGATTGGCGCGACGAAGCGGTTTGGCACAAGACCAACCCCGGCCTTGTGCACGGCTTCCCCGATCTTGGCGGCTTGCGCACCATGGCACGCGAGGCCGAACACCGCCCCGCCGAAAGGTTCGCATTCCAGCAGTTCCATTTGAATGTGTGGATGGCGGCAACCCGCGACCCCCTCTTTGATATGGCCGTCTATGACGCCGGGCGCGACCTCCATTTTGACCTTGCCGAACTTGAACACCTGCCGTGCTGGCTTGGCGTTGACCTGTCCCGCTCCGGCGACCTGACCGCCATCGTTGGCGCGTGGCGGCACAACGATGGGCGCGTGTCCGTCCACCCGTGGTTCTTCCTGCCGTCCGATGGATTGGAAGACAAAGCCAAGGTTGAACAGGTTCCCTATCCCCGGTGGCGCGACGACGGCCTCTTGAACGTCATCGATGGCCCCGTGATCGAACCCGACGCCATTGCCGACAAGATCATTGACCTTTGCGGCACCTATGACGTTCGCGAGGTGGTCTTTGACCCGTCGCTTGCCGGGCCGATCATGGGCAAGCTCATGGATCACGGCATCAACGTGCTTCAGGTCCGACAGACGCCCGTCAACATGCACGGCCCGATTTGCGACCTTGAGCGCGTCGTGAATGGCCGTCGCATCCGCCACGGCGCGCACCCCATCCTTCGCAATCATTTTGACAGCGTCGTGGTGAAGCGCGCCGCCAACGCGGGGGAGCTTGTCACGATGCACAAGGGCACCCGGCATTCAAACCATATCGACGGCGCTATTGCATCGGCCTTGGCCGTGTCCCGTGCCGCCGCGAACGACAACACCCGATCCATTTTCGATCTTTCCCCGGAAGAATTCGACAGGCTCCGCGAGGAAGCCGAAGCAGCATAGGAGCCTAACAGATGGCAGACGACGAACAGCGCCTTTTGGTCTCGTTTGAGGCCCGCCTGACAAAATTTGAACGCGACCTTGAGCGCGGCAAGAACCGGACCCGCCGCGACTTCCGGCAGATGCAGAAGGACGCCGAACAAGCCGGTTCCGGCATCACCAAGGCCATGAACGGCGCAATGAAGACCGTTGGCGCATTCGGCAAGGGCTTGGCCGGCGGCATCGTCGGCGGGCTTGCGATTGGTGGCCTCGACCAGATCATTTCGCGCGTCGGCGACATTGCCAAGGGCGTCGCGAACATCGCCAACGAAGCCAAGCGCGCCGGTCTTGGCACCAAGGCGTTTCAGGAACTCGGCTATGTCGCCGAACAGAACCGCATCCCGGTTGACGCTCTTGTTGACGGCATGAAGGAACTGAACATTCGCATTGACGAGTATGCGAACGAAGGGACCGGGGCGGGCGCTGACGCCTTCCGCCGTCTCGGCTTCTCTGCCGACGAACTGAAGCGGAAGCTTGCCGACCCTTCGGCGTTGCTCGTGGAAATTCTCGACCGTCTCCGCACCCTCGACCGGGCCGCACAGTCCCGCATCCTTGAAGACGTATTCGGTGGCGAAGGTGGCGAGCAGTTTATCCAGCTTCTCGACCGTGGGGCGGATAGCATCCGGGCCACGGTCAAGGAAGCCAATGACCTTGGCCTTGTCATGAGCGACGAGCTCATTGCGCGCGCCGACGAATTTAACCGCAAGTGGGCCGCGATCGGCGGAACGATCGGCACCTACGTAAAGGAGGCCGTGCTTGGCCTCGCCTTTGCCGCCGACGACTTCCTTGACCGTTTCAACGCTCTTGAGGAACAGGCAACGCGGAATGTCGAGCGGGCACTTTCCGGCACCTATGACAAGTTGACCGCAGCCAAGGCCCGCTTTTCCGATCTTCAGCTTGATAAGGGCATCTATCCCGACGACCCGACCATTGACCTCAACATTGAACGCCAGAAGCAGCTTATCGAAGAACTGTCCGGCGAGGCCCTGAAGCTTCGCGACATTCTCGACCGGCGCAACGGCTATTCCGAAGACTTCATCTACAAGACCGGCGAGGACGCGAAGGGCGCGAAGCCGCCCCTCGACAATCTCAACAACGCCCTTTCCGGGACCGGCAGCGCCGCCGACAAGGCCGTTTCCGGTATCAACAGCTATACGGACGCCATTCGCGCCCTGAAGAATGAAGTCCCGGAACTCGCCGCGTCCCTCAAGGATTTGGACGCCAAGGCCAAGATTGAAGCGATCTATCAACAGGCCCTTGCCCGTGCGCAGGGACAGCGGGAAATCGCCCTGGCCAACGAGATGCGCGGCAAGGCGCTTTCGTCGCTCAACCTCAAGAGCGCGACCGACGACCCGACCACCTACCTCTCTTCAGTGCTGGCTTCCGGCAAGGGGCGAAGCCATATCGACGGCATGGCCGATGCCTTCGCGTCGAAGCTGGCGAAGATGCTGGCATCCATGCCCGATAACTTGAAGGGCAGCGTCACCATCACGTCGGGCTATCGTTCGATTGAACGCCAGCAGCAGATTTGGCTTGAAGCCCTGAAGAAGTATGGATCCCCGGAAGCCGCCCGGAAGTGGGCGGCACCGCCCGGCAATAGCCAGCACAACAAGGGCAACGCCGCCGATCTCGGCTATTCGTCCGACGCCGCCCGGCAGTGGATGCACCAGAACGCGGGAAGCTTCGGCCTGTCCTTCCCGTTGTCGAACGAGAACTGGCATATTGAGGACGCCGACGCCCGGAACGGACAGGTTGCCGCCGAAATCGACCGCCTGACACAAGCCGCCACCCGGCAGGCCGACGCATATAGCCAGATCACGCAAGGTGCCAAGCAATACACCAACGCCCAGCAGTTCGAACAGCAGGCCCTTGGCATGACCGCCCAGCGGGCGGCGGCGCTTCGATTCGAACAGGACATGCTCAACGAAGCGCAGCGGGCCGGTATCCAGCTTTCGCCCCAGCAGCGGCAACAGATCGCCCAGCTTGCGCAGGGGATGGCACAAGCTGAAATGGCAACCGAAGGGCTTCGTCAGAAGCAGGAAGGCCTTGCCGAAGCCGGGCAGTTCTTCGGCACCCAAATCACCGACGCTTTGACCGGGCTTCTCACGGGCACCATGACGGCGGAACAGGCGTTGCAGTCCATGCTGCAAACTCTGATCAAGGTCGGGCTTCAGGCCGTGCTCATGGGCGAAGGCCCCTTGGCTGGCCTCTTCGGTGGCCTTCTCGGCGGCTTGTTTGGTGCGCTCTTCGGTTTCGCCGATGGCGGTTGGACCGGCCCCGGCTCGAAGCATCAACCGGCGGGTGTTGTCCATGCCGACGAATTCGTCTTCTCGAAGAAGGCCGTCAACCGGATCGGCGTTCGAAACCTCGCCGCGATGCACAGTGGCGCGCTGAAGGGCTATGCAGAAGGCGGGCACGTCACGGCCACGCCGACGCTTTCCACGCCCGACGTTCGCAGCGTGGTTGCCGCCCCGGTTCAAGCGATCTCGATTAGCGCGCCGATCACCGTCAATGGCTCGGCAGGCACGCCCGAACAGAATGCCGACCTTGCCGCGAAGATGGCCCGGCAGATGGAAGCGACCATGCGCGGCGTCGTGTCCGACGAGCTTCGTCGCCAATCGCGTCCCGGAAATTGGGGGAATTCGCGCTCCCGCTAACCCTCCGCTCCGTGTCCAGACTTTGGACACGGCATATTCCGCCGCAGCGAGTCACCGACGCGCGTTCAGGGTGCGGGATAGGGAAAGACACCCGGAAGAACCGGAAGGCTCTCCAGGACTCTTTATGAGTCTTTTAGTAGAGGTGGGCCAATTTTCGGACCGGGGAAGGGTTATTGCGTCAAAAAGCTCCCGGCTTACTATTCTTAGTAATATAACAAACTAAATAATAGACATAATAGTATGAAGCACCCATTTTGACGCCAAAACTCTCCCGGCCCGGAAAGGGAGTTACCCGGAGGACTATTGAAGCCAAGACCCTCCCGGAACCCGAAGACCTTCCGCCGCCCATGCGATACCTTCCGCGCTCCCGGATCGGGCCTGAACCTTCCGCCTCCCAAAAAGTTCGCCAGCCATTCATTTTCCCCGAGTGTGCGATTTCCGGAACGCTATAGGCCCGGACGTGCACAGCGTGTCACCACGCGAAGGCCGGGCGGTTCTTTCATCCTTTCTTGCCGCCCGGCCTGTCTTTGAGAAAGGGCGGTAGCAAAGGAACTGCGATGGCGAGACCTCGCAAATACAAGACAGAGGCAGAGGCCAAGGCCGCCAAGGTTGAGCAACGACGCCAGCAGCGAGCCGCCGAACACGCCCGCAAGATTGCCCCCACGAAACGTAAGGACGCCGCCGTGAACTATCCCGCCGCACCGATCAACGCCGAAACCCTCGAAATCATCGAAGCGATTTGTGCGATAGCTGGCGAACTCAGTTTCTCCGGCAGGCCGATGAAGAGCGACAATCTCCACGCCGCCGCAAAGATCATGGCGCAATGGGAACGCGAGAACCGGCAGACGCTTCCGGTCCTTCCCGACGACGCCCCGGTCTATGCCGCCGTAAAGGGCCGTTCGGTGAAAGAGCGCGTTGACCTGCCTTACAAGTGGGGCAAGCTCCGCACCCACGTCCGCTATGACGCCGCCATTGCGCTTCCCCGTGCGTCCCGCAACTCGACTGCGAACAAGAGCCGGGACGCGAAAGACCAAGCCGCCGCCGATGCTGCCGGGCTTTCCCTTGCCGACTACCGCGCCCGCCGCGAGGCCGCAGCGATTTCCGCATGGAACGACAAGGCCGCGACCGCCGCACTCAAGGTCAAGGGCGAAACCACCCTCGCCAAGCGTAAGGCGCGGATCGACCGGCAGGACGCTCGCCGCATGAAGGAACATGAGACGTTTGGGCGCTTCTAGTGCTCAATAAGTAAGCGCTTACTTAGTCTAAGTATCTGATTTATATAATAAATATTTCAGACCACCCCTAGACATGCGATTCGGCGCGCCCTAAGATTCTGTCAACCCAAACAGAAAGGATGCCCCATGAAAAATGTCTACATTCCCGCCGACGTGTTCGATGGCCTGACCCAGGGCCTCGCCAAGCGCCTCAATGACGGCCTGATGCCGCATATCTCCGGCCATATCGAGCCGCACCAGATCGCCGAAATCCTCGCCGACTCTTGCCTGCTACCTGCCGACGTGATGCGGCAAGTCATCATCGATCAGAACGCCGAAGCCTACCGACAGGCGGAAAGCATGGTTCCGGCGGTGGCGCGGCCCGCCTGATCGCCATTGATTTTCCCCGTTGACTTTCAATTACTCTTACTGTCTAAACAGTAATGAAAGGAGACGCCATGCCTATTTCGAACGCAGAAGCGCAACGCCGTTGGCGACAGCGCCAAAAAGAAAAGCGACAAGACAACCGTAAGCAGTCGGAAGCCTCGCATTGGTATGTGAAGGGCGATTTCCAGACTTTCCTTGACGAACATCCAGCTTGGTCGGAATTCGAGCTTCCCCTCGACCTGATGGGATTGAATTCGCCCGACTTCCGGGATGGGACACCGACAACAGCCACGGGTTTAGAAATCGACCCGGAAGACCCACACCACGCAGCCCTCTTCAAGAGCATGGGCCGTGCAGACGTTTTCGTCGGCTTGTTGCTTGAGGCGGCGACGGTCCTCGCTCGGCGCGTCAACGAATTCAAGTTGAAGGAAATCGGCGAACGGATTCAGGAAATCGAGGCGTCGGAATGGACGGACCCGGCAGCGAAGAAGCAAGCCCTCAGCGACATGGTGCGGCTTACGAAGATGCGCGACCAGCTTTCCAAGCAAGTTCGCATAAACCTTCCACAGTGGAAGGTTACGGGAGAATAGCCAGTGAATACTGCCGGAACGGGCGTCGATTGGACCCGCACCCGATCCGGCAGGAGCATGAGCGAGGCAGGCGCTTCCACCTGCCATCACAAAGCAAAGGAACCTTATCATGAATACCGAAGAAAAGCAGCCCCAGACATCCGCCGCCACACTCTCGGAACGGGAGCTTTTTGAAGAATGGGCCGCACGCGAGATTTCATTCTTCGATGAATTGGGGAGGCACCAGCACACCACCTACGGTGCAGAGTTGGTCACACCTTCCAACGAAACGATCATCATCGATTTTCTCTTGGATGGTTGCGACGATCCGGCAGACTGTATGCAAGCCGCCGAGGATGAGCTTGAGAACGCGCTGGAACTCCTCAGACTCGCCCGCAAGTCTTTCGAAGCGTTGCGGGAAGAGCGCATTGTCATGCCTGAAGAACCGGACCAGACAGGCGGGGACGCATACGAGGCATGGGAACTCGCAGCGAACGCGGCTGAAGCCAATCCGCGCTATCATCCTGCCTCCCACGCGACGGAAGATGAAGCCGATTTCCTTGAAGACGGCGAGACCCCGGCCCCGCTGTCGGAACCAGATTTCGTGGACATGACGTCGGAAGATGAGGCGAATATTCGCGGTGCATAACGCCCTGTCATTCGGTAGGCCCGCCCGTTCTTGGCGGGCCTATTCGTTCAAATATCCTTCAGGCCCTCAAGTTCCTTGAACCGATACCAGTCAAGCAGCAGCATTGCGGGAAACATAATTGTTGACCAAGATGCGTTTGACTTTCAATTTTATTGTAATCTCAAACTGATTGTGCAGAAAATCGATCGCTATCGACTCGGGGCCGACGAATGCCAACTATTGATCTGAACGCGCGTATAATTCCCATTGAGACGCGCTGCTGGCGGTTGTTCCCCGGCAGCAGCTACCGTTTCTTAGATGTTTTCAGACACAGCGAAGTAGCGTTTCTCGATATGCCTGGCTTGGTTCTACCGGAAGGAAAGTTGGGCCAAAGCAAGGACCTACCTAAGCTTATTCGGCGCTCAGAGATCGTCCTTGAGAAGCTTGCGAAAGAGGGGAAGGAGCAGGCGCCGACTGTCACAGAAGACGAACTAAAGAACTTCAAAGTGGGAAGACGCCGGCAGCGTAACCAACAGGCATTGATCAACTTCTTCGATCACGCCGCAAAAGGTGATCTGATTATCACGCCTGAACCACTCTATCGCGGAAAGATACTTATTGGGGTCTTCCTAGACGAAAGCAATACAGCAGTTGAAGCGAAGTCTCCGCGCCACTATGGCCCCACGCCAGTTCCTGCGCGACGGATTCGTTGGCTCAAGGAAATTGAAGAGAATACTGTTTCATCTTCGTTATCCCAAAGCCTTCGCCACCAGCATCCGTTCAGTCTTATTGAGAGAAGCCGTTTCCCGGAGGTGTTTTCGCTTGCGTATGACTCCTTCGTCTATGGGGAAAGACACAGCAGCGTTCTCTTCAACAGGAAAGTGGATTACACCGACAGAGAAACCTCGTTGATCGGCCTCGTCTCCAGCATATCTGCCGTTTTCTGCGAAGCCGTTTCTACCGGAGATCAAGACGAAATAGACTTGCTCACGGCACTCCTTTCTCAAGCGAGCATGGAGTATCATTGTCAACAAGCGGCCGACATCCATTCCCCGGGTTTCAACCGCTTTATAAGCTCGACGGCAACGGCGCTGGTTATCGCAGCCTTCGTGGCGTCGTTGAGCCTGCTATCGGCCTGCGACAGCGCTGAATCGATGACAGCGACTCTGGCAAACATCGATTACGTCAACTCGTCGGCGCCAGCCGACGACGCCTGCACCGCACTAGTGTCTGAGACTACCGATCGGATACTGAAGACGATCGGGAGTGACAAACTCTGGAAAATGTGTCAGGCTATGAAAGATGCTGAAGCACGCGCAGGACTTGAGTCTAGCGCAAAGATCATCAAGTGATGGCCATGTCCAATGAATTGAAGGCTGCATTATATGGTGCCGTCGCTGGCTCTTTTATGAGCGCAGTTATCGGTTTCGGCTTCCAGTATCTCGGTGACGACATAACCATCAAGAAAACGGCACGCCTTGAGACGGTGCTAGATTATACTAAAGTCGATTCTCCGATCACGCCCATTGCGGCCAGATATATCTCAGTGCTGACCGACGGCGGCGAAATCGCTCCAGTTCAGATTGAGCTTCGAGGAAAACTGGCCGATGAAATCCTCAGAGCGGAAAAGCTTCGGTCGCTGTTTGCGGACGCGGGTCCGGCAATCGAGCAGTATCAGGATGCATTGCAGGGTTTCTCCAACACGATTGATTCCGCCAAAAGCGTAACATCGATGCGCGAATGGGCCGAGAACTTCGGTCGAGTCATTGATAGCCGTCAGATTCTAGATAACGCATTGCTCAACGAAGTTGGCGTAGGATCTGGGGCGTAGCCAATAGACATTCAGTTGGTGAGACTTAACACGTAGTGCGCCGCTAGGTCCGAGGTCGCGCCGTCGCGAGCGGCGAATTGCCGCAAAGTTTGATACACGCAACGCTGTAGAGCAGTCCATCGTAATACTGCGCACCTCTTCTTCACCACGTATTTGCGCGCTCCGCTCGCGTGAGATTGGTTTTCCAACCTCTCTTGAATGTTTGCTTCAAACTCACGTGCGGCTTTGGCAATGGGGAGGGGAACACCGTGCTAATTGGCAAGCCTCCGCGCTACGGGCGTCACAAATTTCCCGCCGTCACAATGTCACAAATTACATAATTCTAATATTATTTTTATTATTCTATTTCAATAACTTATTATGTCACATTTTGAGAGATTCGAGTTTTCGAGTCTCTCATCGCCCACCATTTTCTGTTTTCATTTCAAACATCTACAAGAGCGTGACTGTGCTGCGGCGTAGCAGTCTCTAAGGTATCCCATGTGTGGCAGTCATGCTCACCTACAAGATACCGCCCGAAAGATAGTCCGCCCAGGCAGCAGCAGCCTCTGCAACGGCATTAAGCGCCGCTTGCACCTCTTGTGGATTTGCAGCCACCCACACTATGCCAGCCGGTATTGCCCACTGAATTCCAGCATCGACGGCAGCGTCCGCCTTTCTACCGCACCAAGCAGCGATTGCCCCTGCAACTCTTCGGAAGAGTGAAGCTTTCGCTTCAAGCCTTACTGGGTCTGGCCGTTCCTGCAGAGCATCGCCCTTGAGTTCAATAACTGCTTCGACAATGATCTTGAAATCGGAAGGCGCAATGGGGTCGGGCTCGACCAACTCCGGCGGGCGATTATGATCACGCGGCGCGAGGTTGTTGCTGTAGGTTTCGAGGGCAATCTCCAACCGTTCGATACGCGAACGAAGCTCTTGCTGATAAGCTGCGTTCCCATCGTTGTTCGGCGTGGGACTGGGCACTAGACCGTTTTCGTTTACATCAACGATGCCGCCACCATTTTCCGTCGCGAACGAACCTCCTGCATATGCCGGGCCGTTTATGACGTATTCATTGAGTGCCCCCGCGGCAAGCGCTCCTGGCGTACCTACTATCAGCGGACGAGCATGCTCGTCCGTCAGAACACGCCCCTGCTCATCAGTCAGATAATCCTGACCTGGCGGCAACTCCGGAAACTGAGCCTCGTCATCCTCATCATCGATGAACTCGCTGATATCGGGTAACGGCTCATCGAGTGAATAGATTCCATCGTCGTGATCGTGGCTGACCGAGTCGTCGCCGTAATCCTCATCAGGATGGTCATTATGACGGATTGGTGCCCACTCATAAATACCGTCACTGGTCACTTCATCCACGGCTTGCTGGATGATCTCGAAGTCGACAAGGTCGGAAAATTCGCCTTGAAGTTCGGCGTCAGCATCGTATGGGCCACCGTGAACCCATAGAAAGCCGCCTTCACGACCGTTATACGGCGTCTCTTGCGCCGGGTCTTCGTATTGAGACTGGAACCATTGGACCATGGCTACAATCTGCCGGGCTTTGGATAGCCGGCGAAACTGCGACGGCGTGAACCGTTTGTCTTCTATGAAATACTCTCTGCCAGTCGCCATTATCCCGGTCCAGGTAGCTCGCCGTGTTGGTTGCATACTAGATGGCGGGCCTACCTTGGACCAACATCGTGCACCAGTTTACCAACAGCTACTTGTAACGATGTCCGCATATAAAGACATGAATGCTCTTGCCGTTGCGTACCCCAGTTCCCCCTAGCCCCCCTAAAGCCCCAGTTCCTCGCGGTGTTCGAGATACCATTCGACGAAGCGGCGGACGCCGGTGTCGACGCCGGTTTCGGGCTTCCTGCCGGTGAGCGCGACGAGGAGGTCGGGGCTCGCATAGGTGCGCGGCACGTCGCCCTGCTGCATCGGCAGCATCTTGCGCCTCGCCGGCTTGCCCATGGCGCTCTCGATCACCTCGATGAAATCGAGAAGTCCGACCGGCTGGCCGCCGCCGATATTGACGACGCGGAACGGCGCCTGGTGCGAGAGCGTGTCCTTCACGCTTCCTTCGACGCGATTTTCCTCCGACGGCGCGATCCGCGAGAGGTCGACGATCGAATCGACGAGGTCGTCGATATAGGTGAAGTCTCTGCTCATCTTGCCTTCGCCGTAGACCTCGATCTCGCGCTCCTCGATCATCGCCTTGACGAACTTGAAGAGCGCCATGTCCGGACGCCCCCAGGGGCCGTAGACGGTGAAGAAGCGGAAGGCCGTGGTCGGCACCCGGTAGAGGTGCGAATAGCTGTGAGCCATCAGCTCCGTCGCCTTCTTGGTGGCGGCGTAGAAGGTCAGCGGCTCGTCGGCGCGGTCAGTCTCGCGGAAGGGCACTTCCGGGTTCGCGCCATAGACCGAGGAGGTGGAGGCGAGCATCAGGTGACCGACCTTCAGGGTCTTCGCGAGTTCCAGGATGTTCCAGGAGCCGATGAGGTTGGAATCGAGATAGGCCTTCGGGTTTTCGAGGCTGTAGCGCACGCCCGCCTGGGCGGCGAGATGGACGATCACGTCGGGCTGGAAGTCGATCATCGCCTTTTCGAGCGCCGCGCGGTCTTCCAGCATGGCGAGCGTCGGGCGGAAGGCCGGGAACTGCGCAAGGGCTGCGTGCCGCGCCTCCTTGAGGCGGAGATTGTAGTAGGCCGTCATGCCGTCAAAGCCCGCGACCTCGTGGCCGTCCTGCAGCAGCCTGCGTGCCAGATGAAAGCCGATGAAGCCGGCGGTGCCCGTAATGAAATAGCGCATGATGTGACCTCGAAGAGAAAAAGCGGTCCCGCCGGGCCGACCCGCCCGCACGTTTGCCCTGAAAAGAGGGGCAAGAGGCATTAGCGCCGGTTGCAGCCGCCTGTCCAGCGCTCGCCGCCCCACCGCATTGCCGCAGGCGGGAATGAAGGGGACCTGTGGCCGCCGCGCCACCGGAGCGCCCTCACCCTCGTCCTTGGGTCGCCTTGCTCCGGCCCTTTCGGCCTGCTACTGGCAGGCAGGACCGGAGACATAGAGGAGACACTATGCGACACCATTCGTTTGGAAAGACGCCCTTCACCGTCAGCGAGATCGGCTTCGGGGCCTGGCAGATCGGCGGCTCCTGGGGCGATGTCTCCGAGGCCGACGGACGCGCGGCGCTCAATGCAGCGCTCGACGCCGGCGTCACCTTCATCGATACCGCCGACGTCTACGGCGACGGACGCTCGGAAAAGATCATCGCCGACGTGCTGAAGTCGCGCGGCGGTCAGCGCCCGATGGTGGCGACCAAGGCCGGCCGCCGCCTCGATCCGCACGTCGCTGAGGGCTATACCAAGGCCAATATCGAACGCTTCATCGACCGCTCGCTCACGAACCTCGAGGTCGATTCGCTCGACCTCGTGCAGCTCCACTGCCCGCCGCAGGACGTCTACTATGATCCGGCACTCTTCGAGGGCATGGAGGAACTGCGCAAGGCCGGCAAGATCCGCCACTACGGCGTCAGTGTCGCGCGCGTCGAGGAAGCCCTGAAGGCGATCGATTATCCCGGCGTCGTCAGCGTCCAGATCATCTACAACATCTTCCGCCAGCGGCCCGCCGACCTCTTCTTCAAGGAAGCGAAGCGGAAGAACATCGCCGTCATCGTCCGCGTGCCGCTCGCAAGCGGCCTGCTCTCGGGCAAGATCACTGCCGGGACCGCCTTCTCCGCCGACGACCACCGCAGCTTCAACCGCCACGGCGAAGCCTTCGACGTCGGCGAGACCTTTGCCGGCGTTCCGTTCGAGGTCGGCCTGCAGGCGGTGGAGGAAATCCGCAAGCTGGTGCCGCAAGGCGCGTCGATGGCGGCCTTTGCGCTCCGCTGGATCCTGATGAACGAGGCCGTGACTGTGGTCATCCCCGGCGCCCGCAACGCCGAGCAGGCTCGCGCCAATGCGGCAGCGGCCGAGCTGCCGGCGCTTTCGGCGGACGTGATGAAGGCTGCCCGCGACACCTACGACCGGCTGGTCGCACCGCACGTGCATCACCGCTGGTAACAGCAGCGCAAGTCCGGAAAAGGCGGAGGCCGGGTGATCGCTCACCCGGCCTCCAATCGTCTTGGGAGGACGATGATCAGTTGGTGCCCTTGAGGTCGACTGCGAAGAACAGCGTCTCGCCGGACGAGTCGTCGACGCCGTCATTATCGGTGACGGCGTAGGCGGTGCCGGCGGCGTCGAAGGCGAAGCCTTCAAGCTTGTCGACGACATAGCCGCTGGTGGCGGCCTTCAGGTCCGGAACGAAGTCGTGGACCTCTTCCTTGGCGACGGTGGGAAGCGCGCTGCCGATCGCGGCCGGCTTCAGGTCGGCGATAGCGACGCGGTAGAGCTTCTTGATTTTCGCCTGGTCGCCGATCTGGTTGTCGCGCTCGATGAGGTAGAGGTGGTCGCCATGAGCGGTGATCTCCGAAAGGCCGACCCAGCCGGCTTCGGTCTTCTCCAGCGGATAGCGCACGGCGCCCCATTCCTTGGCCTCCGGCTTGTAGGCGAGGAGCTTGACGGTGCCCTTCTCGTCGTCCTTCCACTCGCGCTGCACGGCCATCCACAGCACCGCGTCGTCGCCGGTGCCGACCCGCGTCACGCCTTCGAGGCCGAAGCGGGTCTCGCCCTTCAGCAGTTCGGCGGGGAGCGCGATCTCTTCCTTGATCTCACCCTTGGCGTTCACATGGTAGAGCGCATGCGGCACCAGCTTCTCGCTGTTGCCTTCCGAGGCGAGCCAGAAGCCGCCCTCGCCGTCGAGCGTGATGCCCTCGATGTCGAGCTTCTGGGCGGGCTCGCCATTGCGGGTCACGGCGAGCGCATCGGTGATCCGGGCGGGCTTCCTGGTTGCGTCGATCGTGAAGATCCGCGGCTGCATGCTGTAGAAGCTGTCATTGACGGCATAGAGCTGACCTGCCTTTTCCGCGTCGCCGACGAGGCCGGAGAGCGCGCCCCAGCCGATCGGGTTGCCGTCGACCGTTTCCGAACGGATCGTCGGATAGGCGGCTTCGCCTTCGCCGAGTTCGTAGAGCATCACGTGCGAGCGGGCGGCGCCGTCCTCGACGAGATCCGCCTCGTTGGCGGTGGCGAGAAGATTGCGGCCGGGAATGGCGACCGCTCCCTCCGGAGAAATGCCGGACGGCAGCAGGCCGAGCAACTGCGGCTCGGCGCCGGTGTCCTTGTAAACGCCGACCACCGAGGCACGCTCGGAAAGGACGAAGATGTAGCGGTCGTCGCCGAAGCGTGCGACTTCCAGGCCTTCAAGCTCGACGCCCTTCGACTTCGCGCGCTTGTCCGGGAAATGGCCGATCGCGGCAATCTCTCGCTCGAGCGAAGGACCCGATTCGAAGAGCACCTTGCCGGTCTTGTCGAAGATGGTGAAGCTGCGCGAGCCACCTTCGTAGTCGCCCTCGTTGGCGACGACGAGACGATCGTCATCGAGCCACTTGACGGCATCCGGCTCGCGCTTGACGCCCGCCTTCTTGCCGGTGAAGTTCAGCGCGCCGTCCGACTTGGTGTCGATGCCTTCGAGGTCGACGGTGCCGGCGGAGAAATGCGACACGACTGCACCGGTCTTGCCGTCGACGATCACGATGTGATTGTTCTCCTGCAGCGTCAGGGCAATCTCGCCGCGGCCGTTGATCGAGACGAATTCGGGTTCCGGGTCGTCGCCGCCGACCTCGGCAAGGCCGGTCAGCGTGACGTGCTTCATCGTGGCGCAATCGGCAGCACCGTCCTTCAGCGCGACGATTGCGAGATCGCCCGCCGGCATCTGCGGCAGCTTGCCGTCGTTCAGCTCCTCATCGCGCTCGTTCTCGATGGCGATGGCGGCGAAACTCTTGTCAGGGGAGACGGCGACGGAATCGGGCTGTCCGCCGAGGTCGCAGCTGGCCTCGACCGTCTTCGAGGCGATATCGACGATCGCGAGCTTGCCCGAGGGCTTCACATAGCTTTCCGAGGTGTTGACTGCCGCGAGCACCTTGCCGCCGGCGACGGCGACCGAGGTCGGCTCTCCGTCCATCATCAGCGCACCGCCGGCCTTCGGAGCGCGGGCGTCGGAGATGTCGATGAAGCCGATCGCGCCGAGCGGGCTGTCGGAATAGACAAGCGTGTTGCCGTCCTCCGTCGCGGCGATGATCTCCGCCGAGGTGACGGTGGACTTTTCCTTGTCGGCGGCAAGATTGGCGGCGACCGGGAAGGATGCGATACGATTGAAAACCTGTTCTGCGGCGGCGGGCATGGCCACGGACGTCAGCAGCGCAGTCATGAATGCTGCGCGCGAAATGCGGTACTTCATCGGAAAACCTCCTGCTTCCTCAAATGAGACAGGAGGCTTGTGCGCGTTTCCCGTTACACGCCTGTGACATCCCCGCCGAAATACCGGGATATTGCGTCGTGCCCGCGTCGAGGCTTACCCCCTGCCCTTCTCCCCGGCAAATTCGCTCGCCATCAGGAAGAGCGAAGCACCGAGGATCATCACGGCGCCCACCCAGAGATAACCGGCCGGCGCATAGCCGAAGGCGATCCAGCCGGCCAGCACGTTGAGCGGCAGCTTCAGATCGTCGAAGGGCTGGACGTAGGCGGCGTCGGCCGCCTTGTAGGCTGCCGTCAGGAAATACTGTCCGGCCGCCGTCAGCAGGCCGGCGACGAGGAGCACGGCAAGCCCACTGCCGGTCGGGACGGCGAAGCCTGCGACCGCTGCAAGTCCGGCATTGATCGGCGTCAGCAGCACGAGGAGCCAGATGGTGATCATTTCGGGCCGCTCATGTGCGGTCAGGTCCTTGACGAGCAGCGAGGACGCGCCCCAGAGCAGGGCAGCGACCACAGGCAGCAGCGAGGCCATGGTGAAGGCCTCCGACCACGGTTGCAGGATGACCATCGCACCTGAAAAACCGGTGAGCGTCGCCGCCCAGCGTTTCCAGCCGACCTCCTCTCCGAGGAAAAGCTTCGCGCCGACGATGATGAAGAAGGGCGAGGTCATCGCGAGTGCGATCGCCTGCCAGATCGGCACCGTGGCGAGCCCCTCCACCCAGGCCTGGACGCCGAAGGCCGCGAGCAGCACGCGCGCCAGGTGACGGCCCGGAAAGCGGGTGCGCATGGCCCGCAGGCCGAGCCGCCGCAGCAGCGGGACCGACAGGACGAGCGCGAAGGCATATTGCCAGAAGGCGATCGAGGTGGCAGGAAAGCCCTCGACCATCGCCACCCACTGGGTCGCGACGTTGACCACGGCGAAGGCGATGCCCGCCAGAACCATGAAAGCGGCGCCGAGGACGGCGCCGGACCGGGTGAGCGCAAGGCGGCTCTGATTCATGTCTTTTCCCTTCGACACAAAGGACCAGCACAAACCAGGACGCATGAGGGGTGACGCACAGGCGTGCGGGCAACGCTACGGCCCACGGCCGGCGCGCCTTCCCGTGCACGAAGCGAACCGTTCGTCCCGAAGCCGGGACCAACAGTTGCCACATCCTCATTCTCTTCCATCCGGACTGTGACCGTCGGCTCCGGCATCGCACCGGATCTGCTGACCCGCCCTCATCGGAAAGCGGCGCTCGCGGGCTCGAGGGCGAACCTCATACCGCCGGTGGGGAATTTCACCCCGCCCTGAGAACGAATTGCCGGTCTTCGGCCGGCGCAAGAAGGGATAGGCCAGAGTGGCTCGATATGCAATCGCCGGAAAAGGAAAAGCCCGGCCGTCGAGGCCGGGCTTCGTCAGGTCGATTCCAGGCGCTTGCGGAGGACGCCGGGTCCATCCGCCTGCGCGGGCGGAAATCAGCTGTTGACGGCGTCCTTCAGGCCCTTGCCGGCCGTGAACTTCGGAACGTTGCGCGCCGGGATGTCGACTTCCGCGCCGGTCGAGGGATTACGGCCCTTCGAAGCTTCGCGGCGGGAAACGGTGAAGGCACCGAAACCAGCGAGGCGAACGTCGCCGCCCTTCTTCAGCTCGCCCTGGACCGTTTCAAAAACGGCGTCGACGGCAGAAGCGGCGTCAGCCTTGGTCAGACCGGCCTTCTCGGCAACCGCGGATACGAGTTCGTTCTTATTCATGTTTCCACCCTTTCTGATTGGTATGAAACGACTCAATGGATAAGTCAGGCGGAGAATACGTAAGCATCTGCCCTGAGCAACCCAAAAGCACCGCAATCGCCCGGAAAACAAGGGGTTTCGGCTTATTTACACAAAAAAGGCTGGCAAAAATGCCAGCCTTTTCGATGTCGATGTGCCATTTTGACGAGACTATGGCCGAAAGTCCTCAGTGAGCGATGGTCTGCCCGGCGTCGTCGGTGACGTCGACCGCAGCCACGGTCGGGCCTTCGACGGTGCCGTCCCACTCGATCCGCTCGGGAACCCGGACCAGCGCCTGGCGGATCACCTCGCCCATCCGCGAAACCGGAACGATCTCCAGACTGTTCTTCACGTTGTCCGGAATGTCCGCCAGATCCTTGGCGTTTTCTTCCGGGATCAGGACCTTCTTGATACCGCCCCGCAGCGCCGCGAGGAGCTTTTCCTTGAGCCCGCCGATCGGCAGGACGCGCCCGCGCAGCGTGATCTCGCCGGTCATCGCGATATCCTTGCGGACCGGAATGCCGGTCATCACGGAGACGATGGCGGTCGCCATCGCGACACCGGCCGAAGGACCGTCCTTCGGGGTGGCGCCTTCCGGCACGTGGACGTGGATGTCCGACTTGTCGAAGCGCGGCGGCTCGATGCCGAAGTCCACGGCGCGCGAGCGGACATAAGACGCCGCCGCCGAAATGGACTCCTTCATCACCTCGCGCAGGTTGCCGGTGACCGTCATGCGGCCCTTGCCCGGCATCATCACGCCTTCGATCGTCAGCAGTTCGCCGCCGACCTCGGTCCAGGCCAGCCCGGTGACGACACCGACCTGATCCTCGCCCTCGGCCTCGCCATGACGGAAGCGCGGGACGCCGAGATAGTCGTGGATGTTCTGCGCGGTGACCGCGACCGACTTCACGTTGCCCTTGATGATCTCGGTGACCGCCTTGCGGGCGACCTTCATCAGCTCGCGCTCGAAGTTACGGACACCGGCCTCGCGGGTGTACTGCTGGATGATCGACACGATCGCGTCATCCGAAAGCGAGAACTCCTCGGGGCGCAGGGCGTGTTCCTTGATCGCCTTCGGCAGCAGGTGCCGCTTGGCGATTTCCAGCTTCTCGTCCTCGGTGTAGCCGGCGATACGGATGATCTCCATGCGGTCCATCAGCGGCGCCGGAATGTTCAGCGTATTCGCCGTGGTGATGAACATCACGTTCGACAGATCGTATTCGACCTCGAGGTAGTGGTCCATGAAGGTCGCGTTCTGTTCCGGATCGAGCACCTCGAGCAGCGCTGCCGACGGATCGCCACGGAAGTCCATGCCCATCTTGTCGATCTCGTCGAGCAGGAAGAGCGGGTTCGTGCGCTTCGCCTTCTTCAGCGACTGGATGACCTTGCCGGGCATCGAGCCGATGTAGGTGCGGCGGTGACCGCGGATCTCGGCTTCGTCACGGACACCGCCGAGCGCCATGCGGACGTATTCACGGCCGGTGGCCTTGGCGATCGACTTGGCGAGCGAGGTCTTGCCGACGCCCGGAGGGCCGACGAGGCAGAGGATCGGGCCTTTCAGCTTCGTCGCACGCGCCTGCACGGCGAGGTATTCGACGATCCGCTCCTTGACCTTGTCGAGGCCGTAATGATCCTCGTCGAGGATCTTCTCGGCGGCGTTGAGGTCGATCTTGACCTTCGACTTCTTGCCCCAGGGCAGACCGAGCAGCCAGTCGAGATAGTTGCGCACGACGGTCGCTTCCGCCGACATCGGGCTCATGTGACGCAGCTTCTTCAGCTCCGCCTCGGCCTTTTCCTTGCCTTCCTTGGAAAGCTTGGTCTTGTTGATGCGCTCCTCGAGTTCGGCCATCTCGTCGCGGCCGTCCTCGCCCTCGCCGAGCTCCTTCTGGATCGCCTTCATCTGCTCATTGAGGTAGTACTCGCGCTGGGTCTTCTCCATCTGGCGCTTGACGCGCGAGCGGATGCGCTTTTCGACCTGCAGAACGGAGATCTCGCCTTCCATGAAGCCGAGAGCCTTTTCAAGGCGCGCCTTGACGCTCACCGTTTCGAGCATTTCCTGCTTCTCGGTGATCTTGATCGACAGGTGCGAAGCGACCGTGTCAGCGAGCTTCGAGTAGTCCTCGATCTGGCTTGCGGCGCCGACGACTTCCGGCGAGATCTTCTTGTTAAGCTTGACGTAGTTCTCGAATTCCGAGACCACCGAGCGGCTCAGCGCCTCGATCTCGACGGCATCCTCGGCGGGCTCGGCCAGGATATGGGCACGGGCTTCGTAGAATTCCTCGCGGCCGGTGTATTCCTCGATGTTCGCGCGGGCGCGGCCTTCGATGAGCACCTTCACGGTCCCGTCGGGGAGCTTCAGCAGTTGCAGGACGTTGGCGACGGTCCCGACCTGGTAGATCGCCGAGGGTTCCGGATCGTCATCGCCGGCGTTGATCTGAGTCGCCAGCATGATCTGCTTGTCGGAACCCATGACTTCCTCGAGCGCGCGAATGGACTTCTCGCGGCCGACGAACAGCGGCACGATCATGTGCGGGAAGACCACGATGTCGCGCAGCGGCAGCACCGGATAGGTATTGCTCTCGGGCGCGACAGACGTAACTTCGGTCATGTTGTTTCCTTTCCATAGTCCCCCCTGTCGGGGGGACTGCTCCCGTAAGGCAAAGGCCGGACGGGCATTCCTTTTTTTGCTCCCCCAACAAGTGGATAGGCGCGGGGGTGAATTCAAGCCTGCTTAAACACCGCCCGCCCAGTTTGTGACGGAAGCGTTACAAATAGAAAGTCATCACCCCGGGTAACGCCCGGAGCTAGTCCGAGGCTGAAGCCGGGGCGAATACCGCATGTGCTGGTGACGCAGGATACCGGATTCGGGGCCGGGCACGCCACTCGGACACATGCATGTCGCTCGTGTTTTCTAGCCGATGTCCGAGGCAGGCGAAACCGGCACGGAATATAAAGGCAGTGTTCTGGCGCAGATTCTCGACGGATTCGCCCAAAACGAAAGAGGCCCGCGGGAATGCGGGCCTCTTCGACAAACTCTGATTGCAGCCGGCACGCCTTACGCAGAGGCGTTCGCCTTTTCTTCCTGCCGGTCCGCATAGATGTAGAGCGGGCGCGAAGTGCCGCGCACGACGTCTTCCGAGATGACGACCTCGCGGACGCCTTCCAGTTCCGGCAGCTCGAACATGGTGTCGAGCAGGATCTTCTCCATGATCGAGCGCAGGCCGCGGGCGCCGGTCTTGCGGACGATCGCCTTCTTGGCGATCTCGCGAAGGGCGTCCTCGTGGAAGTTCAGTTCCACGTCCTCCATCTCGAAGAGGCGCTGGTACTGCTTGACGAGCGCGTTCTTCGGCTCCGACAGGATCTGGATCAGCGCATCCTCGTCGAGGTCCTCGAGCGTCGCCAGCACCGGCAGACGGCCGATGAACTCGGGGATAAGGCCGAACTTCACCAGATCCTCCGGCTCGAGGTCGCGAAGGACCTCACCGACGCGGCGATCTTCCGGAGAAGACACCGTCGCGCCGAAGCCGATCGACGTCTTCTCGCCGCGGGCGGAGATGATCTTGTCGAGGCCCGCAAAGGCGCCGCCGCAGATGAACAGGATGTTCGTCGTATCGACCTGCAGGAACTCCTGCTGGGGATGCTTGCGCCCACCCTGCGGGGGAACGGAAGCGACCGTGCCTTCCATGATCTTCAGGAGCGCCTGCTGAACACCCTCGCCCGAGACGTCGCGGGTGATCGACGGGTTGTCGGACTTGCGCGAAATCTTGTCGACTTCGTCGATGTAGACGATGCCACGCTGGGCGCGCTCGACGTTGTAGTCGGCGGCCTGCAGGAGCTTCAGGATGATGTTCTCGACGTCCTCGCCGACATAGCCGGCTTCGGTGAGCGTCGTGGCATCCGCCATGGTGAACGGCACGTCGATGATGCGTGCGAGCGTCTGGGCGAGATAGGTCTTGCCGCAGCCGGTCGGGCCGACGAGCAGGATGTTCGACTTCGCGAGCTCGACATCGCCGCCCTTGGAGGCGTGCGCCAGGCGCTTGTAATGGTTGTGCACGGCGACCGACAGGATCTTCTTCGCCTGCTGCTGCCCGATGACGTATTCATCGAGAATCTTGATGATGTCCTGAGGCGTCGGGACGCCGTCGCGGGACTTCACCATCGAGCTCTTGTTCTCCTCGCGGATGATGTCCATGCACAATTCGACGCATTCATCGCAGATGAACACGGTCGGTCCGGCAATCAGCTTCCGGACTTCGTGCTGGCTCTTGCCGCAGAACGAACAATAGAGGGTATTCTTGGAGTCACCGCCGTTGCTTCCGCTGACCTTGCTCATGTCTCTTTCCTTCCAGCACGCCGCGCCGCCCTCGAAACGGAACACGGACCACTTACACCGCCCCAACCACAAAACGCCGCAATCGGCTGGAGCCAGTTCGATCTGGGGGTACTAACCGGCAGACGCACTATGCGCCTGTTGACCGGCGGCAACGAAAACCCCTTCAAACCGCAAGGCTATGTCACAAAACTTCAACACAGCCTTAATTGCTACTATTAGCGCGTTCCCCGGGAGATTAAACCCCCTCCTTCGTTCACAAGGGGGTCAACGGTCCATCCCGAACCGCGCAAACGGGCGGCCGTCAGGCCGCCGGTATTCCTTCGATTTCCTGGCGGGAGGTCAGGATCTTGTCGACGATACCCCAATCCTTCGCCTCGCTCGCCTCCATGAAATGGTCCCGGTCGAGGGTTTGTTCAACCTCGTCATAGGTGCGGCCGGTGTGCTTCTCATAGATTTCGTTCAGGCGGCGCTTCATCTTGATGATGTCGCGGGCATGCCGCTCGATGTCGGACGCCTGCCCCTGGAAGCCACCCGAAGGCTGATGCACCATGATGCGGGAATAGGGCGTGGTAAAGCGCATGCCCTTCTCGCCGGCAGCCAGCAGCAGCGATCCCATGGAGGCCGCCTGACCGATGCAGAGCGTCGATACGGCCGGACGGATGAACTGCATGGTGTCATAGATTGCGAGACCCGCGGTGACGACGCCGCCCGGGGAGTTGATATAGAGCGCGATTTCCTTCTTCGGGTTTTCCGCTTCCAGGAACAGCAGCTGCGCGCAGACGAGCGACGCCATCTGGTCTTCGACGGGGCCCGTCAGGAAGATGATCCGCTCCTTCAGCAGGCGCGAGAAAATGTCGTAGGACCGCTCGCCGCGATTGGTCTGCTCGACAACCATCGGCACCAGAGCCATGGCGGTATCAACTGGATTTGTCATGTCCGTCCTTCTTCGCACTGTCTTCCCGGACACGGAAGCCGCCGCGGGAATCATGTATTGTCGTGTCAATCCCTACATAGAGTGTCCAAGCCCCGGACTTCAAGACGTGAGGCGCCGATATCCTTAACCGCCGCAGGATGTGACGGGGACCAATGGATAGCCGCGCATCCCCCTCTCCGGCCGGCTTGCCGCGCTCCGCGCGCAGCCGGAACGACGAGCTACGCCACGGTGTGGTCGGGCTTACCCCGTCCGATCGCCACAAGGTCGGCAGACACAAGCCGGTGCAATCGACCCCTTTACGGGCGGAAGTATGGCGCGACCGTCCTGCACAGGAACGGCATCCTATGGTAAACGGCAAGTAAAAAATCGCCGAACACGTCGGAGAAACCGGATCGGAGGCAAAAACAGTCGGCGATTGGTAGCAACTGTTTAACGAGTATTGATCACCTTGCTTGGAATATCCTTTCATCCTCACCAGGGCTCACGGCTGTGCTCGACTTCAGAACGGGGTTGCTCCTCTGGACCATACAGGCCGCCTCGATGGGCGCGCTCCTTATCGTCGTGTGGCTACACGGCTTGAAGGACAGACACTTCCTGCTGTTCGGACTGGGGCTGATCTCCCATGCATCGGGCCTGGCGCTGGTCGGTGCGCGCGGGATGATCCCGGACTTTCTCTCCATACAGGTCGCCAACGGCGTCACCCTCACGGCCTTCGCCTTTTTCGTCGCCGCGCTCCGAAGGTTCGACGGCAATACCACACCGCCCTGGGCCACCCTCCCGCCGCTTCTCTGGATTACCGGAAACCTCTTTCCGTTCATCCGTGACGATTTCTCCAACCGCGTCATGCTCTACAGCGTCAGCGCGGCGCTCGGCTTCGCCCTGATGAGCTTCGTCATCGCACGCGGCGGCACGAGCTCACGACGCTACCGCTATATTCTGAGCGGAGTCTGGGCGATTCATGTGGCGAGCAACCTGTTGTTTGCCCTGCGGACTTGGCAACAGAACCCGCAGGGCTTTCAGGATGTCGGCGCCAATAGCTTTGTCAGTATTGTCGGCATTATCGGCTTCGTCACGGCGATCATGATCCTCGCCAAGCTGCTGATCGACCGTTCGGAGGAGCGCCTGAAGGAACTCGTCCGCACCGACCCGCTGACCGGCATCTACAACAGACGAGGTCTTCTGGAGGTCTACGAGCGCCTGCGCTCCATCCCCGTCCGCGAACGTCCGGTGCTTGCAGTCATCGTCTTCGATCTTGACCACTTCAAGCAGATCAACGACACCCACGGCCATCAGGCCGGTGATGCGGTCATCGTCGAATTCGCCCGCAGGGCGGCCGGCCTGATCCCGGCGGGCGGCGTGTTCGGTCGGAGCGGCGGCGAGGAATTCGCTGCCATCCTGCGGGTGGGCGAACCTCGCCACGCCGCCTTGGTCGCCGAGACCATCCGCCAGTCGGTGGCCACCAGCCCCGTCGCCACCGATGCCGCCGCAATCGAGGTGACGACGAGCATCGGGATCGCGACGATGCCCGCCGGAAGTGCCGATCTCGACCGCCTGCTGAGCGGCGCCGACCGGGCGCTATACGTCGCAAAGGACAAGGGCCGAAACCGTTGCGCGGTCTGGACCGGGGAGAGGATCCTTTCCGTGCACACCGACACGGCCGATCTCATCGACGACCAGACGGACCGCCAGGTGGCGGCCCTGCGCATACTCGCCAAGGCGGCGTCGGACGAGCACGACGCACTCGGCTCCTGAGCCCGCCTGCTCTCGCCCGTACGATGGCGCGACAGAAGCCATCTTCAACAAAGATGCGTTGGGTGCGTGCAAAAGCCTTGCCGTCGAACGACCGCGACCTACAATCCTCACGTGTGAAGAAACGAACCCGGTCGGGATGATCGGGAGAACGGAGTGGTCATGCGGAAATTCCTTCTCAACAGCGCCTTCGTTTCCCTCCTCGTCCTGCCGGCCAGCGGCCTCGCCCAGCAGGCGTCAGACGCCGTTGCGCCGGAACGCGCGACGGGATTTGCCGCCGCCACGCGCACCGAGGCGAAGAGCTTCATGGTCGCCGCCGCCAACCCTCTCGCCGCGGAGGCCGGGCGGACGGTGCTCGCACGGGGCGGCAATGCGATCGACGCGATGGTTGCGGTACAGACCGTACTGGGGCTCGTCGAGCCTCAGAGCTCCGGCCTCGGCGGTGGCGCCTTCCTTGTCTATTACGATGCCGCGTCGGGCAAGATGACGACCTTCGACGGACGCGAGACCGCGCCCATGGAGGCCACGCCGAAGCTCTTCCTCGATGCCGAGGGACAGCCGCTGAAATTCATGGATGCCGTCGTCGGCGGACGCTCCGTCGGCACGCCGGGCACCGTGAAGCTCCTGTCCGAGGTGCACAAGCGCTACGGCAAGACGGACTGGGCACAACTGTTCGAACCTGCGGAGAAGCTCGCCACCGACGGCTTTGCCGTTTCCCCTCGTCTCGCCTCGCTGGTTGCGGCGGAAGGTGATCGGCTCAAGAAATACGACGGCCCGCGCAGCTATTTCTACGACACCGCGGGCGCACCGCTGAAGGAAGGCACGATCCTCAAGAACCCGGCTTACGCGGAGACCCTGAAGGCGATCGCCGAGGGTGGCGCCGACGCCTTCTATTCGGGACCGATCGCCGAAGCGATCGTCAGGACCATTCGTGAAGCGAGCGACAATCCCGGCGTCCTATCGCTTGCGGATTTCGCTAATTACCGAATTATCGAACGTACACCGGTCTGCGTGACCTACCGGGCACTCGACGTCTGCGGCATGGGGCCGCCCTCCTCCGGCGGCGTCGCCGTCGGGCAAATCCTCGGAATGGTCGAGAATTTCGACCTCAAGGCACTCGGCGCCGACAACGTCGAGAGCTGGCGCATCATCGGCGACGCGCAGCGTCTCGCCTTCGCCGATCGCGAACGCTATCTCGCCGACACCGATTTCGTCCCCTCGCCGATCAAGGGGCTCATCGGCAAGGACTATCTCGGCCGGCGCGCAGCGCTCCTCGACGGAAACAAGGCGCTCGCCCCCGATGCGGTGACGGCCGGAGAACCGGAATGGGATCACGCCCTGCTCTTCGGCCGCGGCGAAGCGATCGAGCTTCCCTCGACCAGCCATTTCGTGATCGTCGACAAGGACGGCAACGTCGTCTCGATGACCACCACGATCGAGAGCGGCTTCGGCTCGCGGCTGATGACGAACGGCTTCCTGCTCAACAACGAGCTCACCGACTTTTCCTTCAAGACCCATGACGGTGGGCTTCCGGTCGCCAACCGCGTCGAGCCGGGCAAGCGCCCGCGCTCATCCATGTCGCCGACCATCGTCCTCAGGGACGGAAAACCCGTGCTGGCGATCGGATCGCCGGGCGGCAGCCAGATCATCGGCTACGTCGCCCAGGCGCTGATCGCCTATGTCGACTGGGGCATGCCGGTCGAGAAGATCGTTGCGCAGCCCCACTTCATAAACCGCTTCGGCCCCTACGAGCTCGAGGCCGGGACGACAGCGGAACAGATGGCGGAGCCGCTGAAGGCGCTCGGATACGAGATCAAGGCGGGCGAGATGACCTCCGGTCTCCACGCGATCGAGATCACCGCGGAAGGGCTCGCCGGCAGCGCCGATCCGCGCCGGGAGGGCGTCGCTCTCGGGGAGTAACGGAGAAGGCCTCGGCGGCCTTTCGGATCGCGACGAATTGCGCTAGGCCGATCGACATGTCCAGTCTCTCGTCCTTCCTCCGCATCGATCCCGAAACCCGCCGCGTCTCGCTCGACGCCCGCGACCCCGCCTTCTACAGCGACCCGAACCGCGTTTATGCGGCGCTGCATGCCGCATGCCCGACCTTCTACTGGGAGGAGCAGCGGCAGTGGTTCTGCACCGGCTACGAAACGGTGAACGCGCTGCTTCGGGACCGGCGTTTCGGCCGGCAGATCCTCCATATCGCGACCCGCGAGGAGCTCGGCATGCCCGAGCCGCTCGCCCATACCCGCCATTTCGATGCCGCCGAGGCGCATTCGCTGCTCGAACTCGAGCCGCCCGAGCACACGCGGCTCAGGACACTCGTCAACCGGGCCTTCGTCTCGCGGCACATCGAGAAGATGACCCCGGAGATCGAGGCGCTCGCAAACCGGCTGATCGACGGGTTCGAAAAGGACGGGAAGACCGAGCTTCTCTCCTCCTTCGCCGATATCATTCCGGTGACGATGATCGCCCGCATGATCGGCATTCCCGAGGAGATGGGGCCGCAGCTCCTGAAGTGGAGCCACGACTATGTCGGCATGTACATGTTCAAGCGCAGCCGCGCCGACGAGGAGGCTGCGGATCGCTCGGCGCGTGAATTCGCCGATTACGTCCGCGCGATGATCGCCGAGAGGCGGGCGGAACGCCGGGACGATCTCCTGAGCCACATGATCCACACCGAGCACAAGGGGCAGTTCCTCACCGAGGACGAACTTATCTCGACCACGATCGTGCTGCTCAATGCCGGACATGAGGCGACGGTGCACCAGATCGGCAATTCCGTGCGGGTGATCCTCGAAAGCGGCATCGAGCCTGCGACGCTCTTCTGCGATCCGAAGACCACGGAGCGCACCGTCGAGGAAACGCTCCGCATCTGCGCGCCGGTCCACATCTTCCAGCGCTACTGCCTCGAGCCGGCGGAAGTCGACGGCGTCTCCTTCAAGCGCGGTGACAAGGTGAGCCTGATCCTCGCCGCCGCCAATCTCGATCCGGCCAAATTCGCCGACCCACTGACCTTCAGGCCCGACCGCGACGAGGGCGTGAACCTCTCCTTCGGGGCCGGCATCCATTTCTGCATCGGCGCGCCGCTTGCGCGCCTCGAACTCAATCTCGCGCTGCCGATCCTCTTCCGCCGCCTGCCGGGCCTGCGTCTCGCCCGCCGCCCGACGGTCAAAGACGTCTACCATTTCCACGGACTGGAGCGGCTCGATCTCGAATGGTAGCCACCGGGCTCTGCCTTCGAGGGCCGCCCGGCGAACTGCGTCTTTCCGATAGCGTCAGATCTGGGCGAAACCGCCGTCGACCGACAGTTCGACACCGTTGATGTAGCTTGCCTTCGACGAAGCCAGGAAAAGGGCCGCTTCGGCGATCTCGTCGGGATGCGCCATGCGGCCAATCGGAGAGGCCGATTTCAGGTAGGCTTCGAAGCCGGCGATCCGTTCCTCGTCCATCTTCAGACCGTTCTCCATGATCGGCGTGCGGGTAACTCCAGGGCTCAGCGTGTTCACGCGGATGCCCCTGCCCTTCAGGTCATTGGCGAAGCTGCGGGCGAACGAGCGGACCGCCGCCTTCGATGCGTTGTAGGCGCTCAGCCTCTCCATGCCCTTGTTGCCGACGATGGAACCCGTGAGCACGATGTTGCCGCCGTCGCGCATGACCGGCAGCAGGACCTGCACGGTATAGAACACGCCCTTCACGTTGACGTCGAAGATGCGGTCGAAGAGCGCTTCGTCGGTCGTGCCGATGTCATTGTTCTCGGCGATGCCGGCATTGGCGAAAAGCACGTCGATCTTGCGTCCGTCTGCTTCGATACGTGCCCGCAGATGTTCCAGATCCTCGATCTGCGCCGAATCGGCGACGACCGGAACCGCCTTGTCTCCCAGCGCCGAGACGGCCTGGCTCAGTTTGGCGCCGTTGCGCCCGGTCACATAGACCGTCGCTGCGCCCGCTTCGAGGAAGAGCCTTGCCGCAGAGTAGCCGATGCCGGTCGAACCGCCCGTGACGACCACGACCTTGCCGTCGAAATGCATGTCCATTTGCGTCTCCTGAATTTCCTTGTTTCGCTAGTACCGTTGTTCGGTATTTCGGTTTTATTGAAATATTGAAGCCTGTCAACGGAAATGGTAGAGGCTGTGCATGGCCCAGTTCTTTCATCCCAGCCGTGAGGATCTTTCGCTCACCGCCGTTCTCGCCGCGCTCGGTGATCCCGCACGCATCGGCATCATGCGCAAGCTGATGCACGCCGAATGCGGGCAGAACTGCGGTTCGATCGCTCCCTGCAACGACATGCCGCGCTCGACGCTCTCCAATCAGCTGCGGATTTTGCGGGAGGCCGGTCTCATCCGCACCCACAAGCAGGGCGTCGAGAACATCAATGCCGTGCGCACGGACGATCTGGAGGCCCGTTTTCCGGGGCTCCTCGACAAGATCATGTCGCTCTACCCGATACCCTCAGCGGATCACGAAACGCTGCGGCCGTAAAATCCGGCCAGTCTCTCGAGTGTTTCACGCATCGCGTCGCGCAGCGTGTCCGGCGCCAGCACCTCGGCCTCGGTGCCGAGCCGCAGAAATTCCGAGATGGCGTGTTGCACCTGTCCGCAGGGCAGCGTGACGATCCACCGGTCTTCGTCCCGCTCGTCTTTCTCTGTCTCCATGCGCGCACGGACATACGAGGGAGAAATGTGCTCCAGGAGCCGCAAACCCCATTTGGAGACGCGGAGGGTCGCCGTGTTCGGATGAAGTTCCGCCTCCAGCCTCAGGGTGTTCTCCGTCCAGTAGCCGGCAAGGTCGAAATCCTCCGGACGCTCGAATCTCTCCTCGGTCACGAGAAGGTCGAGAATACGGGCGATGCGATAGGTCCGTACGTCGCCGTCGACCCGCGCCACCATGTACCAGGCACCGCCCTTCAGAACGACGCCGAGCGGCTCGGCCTCACGGTTCTTCTCTGCCTTCCAGCTGCGATAGCGCATGCGGACGAGCCTGCAATTCCAGACCGCGTCGGCGATGGCCTGCAGATGTGTCGGGCGCTCGCTCTCCCCGAACCACGTCGGCGCGTCGAGATGGAAACGTCCCTGCATGCGCGCCGCGCTCTGGCGAAGATCCTCCGGCAGCGCCGCCGTGAGCTTTTTCTGGGCGCCGGCCATCAGCGAACCGAGGCCGAGGTCTGCAGCGGCACCCGGAACGCCGGACAGGAACATCGCCTCCGCCTCACCCGGCGAAAGGCCGTTCAGGCGCACGCGATAGCCGTCGAGCAGGCGATAACCGCCCTCGGACCCGCGCTCGCTGTACACGGGCACCCCGGAGAGCGACAGCGCATCGATGTCGCGGTAGATCGTGCGGACAGAGACGCAGTTCTCGGCAGCAAGCGCCTCTGCGGTCACCAGGCCCTTCGCCTGCAAGGTCGTCAGGATGTTGATCAGCCGCACGGCGCGCATCGCAAAATCTCCGTTGCCGCAATTATCCTAAACCAACCTGACAAAAACTGACAGGTATGGTGCGCCACACTGCCTTCATCGTCTCAAACCGTGAAGGAGAAAACCGATGACCAGCCACGAACCGATTACCCTCTTCTATTCGCCGCAGACCCGCGCCACAGGTGCGCGCGTGCTTCTCGAAGAACTGGGCGTTCCCTACGAACTGCACGTTCTCAACATGAAGGCCGGCGAACAGCGGAATCCCGCTTATCTGGCGGTCAACCCGCTCGGAAAGGTTCCGGCCATCCTGCACAACGGGACGCTCGTCACGGAACAGGCGGCGGTCTACCTCTATCTCGCAGACCTCTTCGCGGAGAAGGGGCTCGCGCCCGCCATCGACGACCCCGACCGTGGAACCTATCTCCGCTGGATGGTGTTCTACGGCAGTTGCTTCGAGCCGGCCCTGATCGATCGGTATCTTCAGCGGGAACCGGCGAGCCCGAACGAAACGCCATACAGCAGCTACGACGACATGCTGGACGCACTGGAGGACGCGCTGAAGACCGGCCCCTACCTCCTCGGCGAACGAATGACAGCCGCCGACCTGCTCTGGGGTGTGGCGCTTCACTGGACGACGATGTTCGGGCTGGTGCCGGATCGTCCGGTCTTCCGCCGCTACATCGACCGGATGACCGGGCGTGACGCCTATGGGCGGGTTGCGGCAGAGGATGCGGCAATGGCCGCCGAACACCAGGCGGAAGCCGAACGGAGAACAGGCGCGGCGGCCTGACATCCGCCGGCCCGGCAGCGGTCGGGCCGGCGTTTCCGCTCAGAGACGGATCACGTAGTCCTTGCGAGTCGTTTCAACGACTTCCCAGGTTCCCTTGAAGCCCGGTCTCAGGATCATGCGGTCGCCGGCCTTGAGATGGACCGGCTCGCCGCCTTCTTCCGTGACGATCGAATACCCTTCGAGAACGTGGAAATACTCCCACTCGTCATAGGAGATGCGCCACTTGCCCGGTGTCGACTGCCAGACGCCGGCATAGACGCCGCCTTCCGACTCTTCGAGGTTCCAGGTGAGGAAATGCGGATCACCCGAAATCAGCCGGTCGGGCGCCGGTGCGCCCTCCTCCGGCTCGACGGCGGAGATGTCGAATGCGAGAGCATGACTCATGGATTACCGTCCTTCGCCGCGCCCTCCCGGACGCGGCCTTTCCTGCTGCCTGTCAGATCTTGGCGAGCGACTGCTCGAGGTCCGCGATGATATCGGCCGCGTCCTCGATACCGATCGAGAGCCGCACCACGTCCGGCCCGGCACCGGCGGCGATCTGCTGCGCCTCGGTGAGCTGGGCGTGGGTCGTGGAAGCCGGATGGATGACCAGCGAGCGGGTGTCGCCGATGTTGGCGAGGTGGGAGAAGAGCTGCAACCCTTCGACCAGTGCCTTGCCGGCGGCATAGCCGCCCTTCACGCCGAAGGTGAAGACGGCGCCGGCGCCCTTCGGCGAATAGCGCTGCTGCAGGGCGTGGTTCGGGTCGGTCCCGAGACCGGCGTAGCTCACCCAGGCGACCTTAGGATGCTGCTTCAGCCAGGTCGCGACCTTCAGCGCGTTGTCGCAATGGCGCTGCATGCGCAGCGGCAGCGTCTCGATGCCGGTCAGGATCAGGAAGGCGTTCATCGGCGCAATCGCCGGCCCGAGGTCGCGCAGGCCGAGCACGCGGCACGCGATCGCGAAGGCGAAATTGCCGAAGGCCTGGTGCAGAACCACACCGCCGTATTCGGTTCGCGGCGCCGACAGGGCCGGATAGTTGCCGGATTTCGACCAGTCGAACGTGCCGCCGTCGACGATGATGCCGCCCATGGAATTGCCGTGGCCGCCGAGGAATTTCGTCGCCGAGTGGACGACGATGTCCGCACCGTGCTCGAGCGGCCGCAGGAGATACGGCGTCGCCATGGTGTTGTCGACGATCAGCGGCAGGCCGTGCTTGCGGGCGACTTCGGCGATGGCCGCGATGTCGACGAAGGTGCCGCCGGGATTGGCGAGGCTCTCGATGAATATCGCCCGCGTGCGGTCGTCGATCTCCGCCTCGAAGCTTTCCGGATCAGCGGTATCGGCCCAGCGGACCTGCCAGCCGAAGCTCTTGAAGGCGTGGCCGAACTGGTTGATCGAACCGCCGTACAGCTTCTTCGCCGCGACGAAGTTGTCACCCGGCTGCATGATCGTGTGGAAGACCAGCATCTGCGCGGCGTGGCCGGAGGCGACCGCCAGGGCCGCGGTTCCGCCTTCGAGCGCGGCGACTCTCTCCTCGAGAACCGCCTGGGTGGGGTTCATGATCCGGGTGTAGATGTTGCCGAACTGCTTCAGCCCGAAGAGCGCTGCCGCATGGTCCGCATCGTTGAAGACGTAGGCCGTCGTCTGGTAGATGGGGGTGACACGGGCGCCGGTCGCAGGATCCGGCTGCGCTCCCGCATGCACCGCCAAAGTCGAAAATCCCGGGTTTCTGTCAGGCATTCGAGCCTCCCTTTTCTGGAATCCAGTCAGTCTTAACGGCTGCCGGCGCGAGTTAATCGCGATTTCCTCTTTCCCGCAAGGCGGCACAATCGACGAATATTGATCGAAATCAATGCAACTCCCCCGTCGCGGCAGATCATCTCATCAAACGATGGAGGTTTGCCATGGGCCAGATAACGAACGACCATTCCCGCGGGCCGATCGCCCGGATCGTCGAATGGATTACGAGAGGCTGGGAAGGCGCGAGCGAAGCGGAAATGATCGCCGCGCTCGACGAGAAGACCATCAGCGACATCGCCCATGACTGCGGCATATCGCCCGAACAGCTCGTCGAACTCGCCAAGGCCGGGCCCCACGCGGCCGACGAGATGCCGGAGATGATGCGGGCACTGCTCGTCGACCCGACCGAGGTCGAGCTTCGCTTCCGCGCCCTCTTCCGCGATATGCAGATCAACTGTTCGCGATGCCATGCCAAGCGCCAGTGCCGCGCCGACCTCAAGGACGGAACGGCGCCGACCGAATTCGTCGACTACTGCAGCAATTCCGACGATCTCAACGTGCTCAGGGCGATCCCCGAGGTTCGCCTGCACTAGAGGCCGAGGCGGGGAATTTCGATCGCCGGGCAACGGTCCATGACGACCTTGATCCCGGCGGCCTCGGCCCTCCCGGCCGCGGCATCGTCACGAACGGAAAGCTGCCCCCACAGGACCTTGGGCAGCGGCTTCATCTGAAGCACCTCGTCGACGACGGCATCGAGATACTCGGCGGCGCGAAAGACATCGATCATGTCGAGCGGCTCCTCGATTTCGGCGAGCCGTCCGACAACGGGCTGACCGAGGATTTCCTTGCCCGCCTGCCCCGGGTTGACGGGAATGACCTTGTAGCCCCTGGAAAGCAGGAAGCGCATGACCCCGTAGCTCGGCCGTGCCGCGTTCGGAGATGCGCCGAGAAGTGCGATGGTCCGTGTCCTGGTCAGGATATCGGAGATGTAGGCGTCGTCATACCGGTCGTGGTTCATGAGTTCACGGCTCCTTCTTTCCTCTTTTTTATTCGCTTATTCTTACTTTCTAAACTATAGTGACAACTATCGGGCACTGCAATTCGAGACAACGCATGACGAGAAGCGAAACGCCTGAAAGGAAGACGAAGATGAGACCGCTGTTGCTTGCCATTCCACTCGTCGCCCTGGCCACTTCGGCCTTCGCGCTGCCCAAGTATACCTCCACCAAGATGACCTGTGCGCAGGTCCAGGAGACCATTCGCGCCCACGGAGCCGTCATTCTAACCTATCCGTCGGAGCGTCTGCGCGGTCACATGCTTTACGACACCTATGTCTCCAGCCGCCAGTTCTGCCGACCGGGCGAGATCACCGACCGCGTCAGTGTCCCGAGCCGCGATCTGCGGTTCTGTCGGGTCCTGACCTGCAAGCCCGACCGGGAGCAGATGCGCGAGCAGCAGCAAAGGGATCAGCAGCCGAACGATCCCACGCACGGGATCTTCTGAGCGCGTTCCACCCCGATGATCCCTCGTGATGCTCGCCCCCTGAAGGGCGGGCCTCACAGGCGGGCGTGGTCCCTGCAGCGGACCCGGGGACCGCCCCGTCAATCGGGCAGGACGAGGTGCCCTTCTTCGTCGAGAGGAAAGAAGGGATTGTGCGCCACTTCCCAAAGATGGCCGTCCGGATCGGCGAAATAGCCCGAATAGCCACCCCAGAAGACCTTTCGGGGTGACTTGACCAGGCTGGCACCACAGGAGACGGCGAAGTCGACGACCCGGTCGACCTCCGCCGGGCTTTCGACGTTCTGTGCCAGCGTCACGCCGGAAAAACCGCCGGCGCCGGCCGGAACGCCTGCATCCGCCGCCAGCGCCTCCCGCGAGAAGAGCGCCAGCACGGTTCCCTTGAGCTTTATGAAAGTGATGGCCTCCTGCGAGGCCGGCGAGCGCACCCAACCGAGCCTCTCGTAGAAGGTGGTGCTGCGCCCCAGATCCTCGACGCCCAGGGTAACGATCGAAATGCGCCGTTCCAACGTCATGACACTCTCCATTTCACAGGATACGAAGTATACTTCGTTCTCTCTATGTATTCCGTTCGTTCACTGTCACATTAGGTAATTCTTATGTGTAGACGCCCAAAATCCGACAGTTTTTCGATAATCGTCAATTTTGAACACCCTTTCAGACGACGCGGCCGAGTGGCGTCGCCGCGGTCGCGTCCGTCTTGCGACGTCGCTATTCCCCTTTCCATTCCGGATGGCGCTTGTCGAGAAATGCCCCGATTCCCTCCTCGGCGTCCCGGGCGAGCATGTTTTCCACCATCACCCGTGCGGCATAGTCGTAGGCCTCTTCGAGCGGCATCTCGATCTGGCGGTAGAAGGCCTCCTTGCCGATCTTCAGAGTAAGCGGTGATTTCGAAGCAATGACGGCGGCATATTTTGCGACGACCTGCCCGAGATACTCTTTCGGCACGACCCGGTTGACGAGGCCGAAATCCTTGGCGGTCGAGGCGTCGATCGTCTCGCCGGTCAGCAGCATCTCCATCGCCTGCTTGCGATGAGCGGCGCGGCTGACGGCGACCATCGGCGTCGAACAGAAGAGGCCGATGTTCACGCCCGGCGTGCAGAACCGCGACGTGTCCGTACAGACGGCAAGATCGCAGGAGGCGACGAGCTGGCAGCCGGCTGCGGTTGCAAGTCCGTCGATTTCGGCGATGACCGGCTTCGGCAGATGGGTGATCTTCAGCATCAGGGCGGCGCACAGGCGCATTGTCCTGTCGAAGAAATGACGGCCGCGGTCTGGATCGCTGCGATGGGCGGTCATTTCCTTGAGGTCATGGCCGGCGGAGAAGAGCTTGCCGGCGGCAGCGATCACCACGACACGCACCGCCTTCTCGGCGGCAGCCTTGTCGAGTTCCGCGGCCAGGGCCTCCATGAGGGCGATCGAGAGGACGTTCGCCGGCGGATTGCTGAGCGTCAGCCGCAGGACCCCATCGGCAAAATCCACAAGAACAGGCCCACGCCGCTCCTCTCCCCCATCTCTCCTCAACGGCACAACTTCGGACATGACCTCTCCCTTCGTCGTGTTTGCATCGCTGCCGAAGCCTGCCATAAAACGTGACCGGCGCACCAGTGCATCTTTGACCGCAGCAGAACCGGACGGAACCCGCTATGCAGCCTGTCATGACCGTCGAGGAAATCTCCGCCTTCCTGGAGACGGACTTCCCGCAGATCCATACGGACGGGCGAGTCTTCACCGTGACCGCGATTGCGCCCGGCAGCGCCACGATGCGGTTCGACCCGACCGACCGCCACCTGCGTCCGGGTGGAACCGTCTCCGGCCCGTCGATGTTCGCGCTCGCCGACGTCGCCGCCTATGTGGCGATCCTCGCCCATATCGGACCTGCGGCGCTCGCCGTCACGACGAGCCTCAACATCAATTTCCTGCGGCTGCCGAAGCCGGAGCCGATCACCTGCGATTGCCGTATCCTGAAGCTCGGCAAGCGGCTCGCCGTGGTCGACGCCCTCCTCCATCAGGGTGACCCGGAGACGCTGATCGCGCAGGCGACGGCCACCTATTCGATCCCGCCCAGGGAGACCTCGACGCCGCATTCGACCGGCGATCGCCCACATAACGGCGCGAAATAATGCGGCATCATTTTACCACATACATAACTCATTGATTTCACACACACAATTCTAAGGTCGGCGGAAACGACTGTCTTGACCGCTTTCAGCCACCACAGTATAAGCCTGCGCAGTCTGCGGCCCTTCCGGGCTGCATTCTTTTTCGTGGCCTTCGGGTCCTCGAAACCAAGCAACAAGAAACGCCCCTGACGCGGTTCGCGTGGAGGGGTTCCAAAACGGAAAGTGAAGAAAGATGTCTACTTTCGTTCAGAAGCCTGCAGAGGTGGAGAAGAAGTGGATCCTCATCGATGCCGAAGGCCTCGTTGTCGGTCGTCTCGCCACCCTTATCGCCATGCGCCTGCGTGGCAAGCACAAGGCCACCTACACCCCCCACGTTGACGACGGCGACAACGTCATCGTCATCAATGCCGACAAGGTCGTCTTCACCGGCAAGAAGTACTCCGACAAGAAGTACTACTGGCACACCGGTTACCCGGGCGGCATCAAGGAACGTACCGCTCGCGCCATCCTCGAAGGCCGTTTCCCGGAACGCGTCCTCGAAAAGGCCGTCGAACGCATGATCCCGCGTGGCCCGCTTGGCCGTCGCCAGATGAAGAACCTGCGCGTCTACGCCGGCTCCAACCATCCCCATGAAGCGCAGCAGCCGGTCGCTCTCGACGTGGCCAAGCTGAACAGCAAGAACGTAAGGAGCGCCTGATAATGGCTGATCTCTCTTCCCTGAAGGACCTCGGCACGACCCAGGAAGCATCCGCTCCGGTTCACGTCCGCAAGGTCGATTCGCTCGGCCGCTCCTACGCGACCGGCAAGCGCAAGAACGCGATCGCCCGCGTATGGGTCAAGCCGGGCACCGGCAAGATCACCGTCAACGGTCGTGACTTCGGCACCTATTTCGCCCGTCCGGTCCTGCAGATGATCCTGCAGCAGCCGATCGTCGCCGCTGCCCGCACCGGCCAGTTCGACGTCGTCGCCACCGTTACCGGCGGCGGTCTTTCCGGCCAGGCCGGTGCCGTTCGTCACGGCATCTCCAAGGCACTGACCTACTTCGAGCCGGGCCTGCGCTCGGTCCTGAAGAAGGGCGGCTTCCTGACCCGCGACAGCCGCGTCGTCGAACGCAAGAAGTACGGCAAGGCCAAGGCCCGTCGTTCGTTCCAGTTCTCCAAGCGTTAATCGCCGGAAACCGGAAACGGAAATCAAGGCGGGGCTTCGGCTCCGCCTTTTTCGTTTGTGCGGCCTGCGGCCGCCGGAAGAAACCTCTGGCATTCGCTCCTCCCGTCCCTAATATCCGAAGCATACGGCGACGCCCCCTCGAGAGACTCCATGGTCAGCAAATCCATCGACAACGCCTTCACCGCCAGAACCATTCGCGGCGCGGCCACCGACCCGACCTATGCCGGGGCCCTCTCCTTCATGCGGCGGAAGTATTCCAAGACGCTGAAGGGTGTCGACGCGGTCGTGCTCGGCATTCCCTTCGATGCCGCCGTCTCCAATCGCCCGGGCGCTCGCTTCGGGCCGCAGGCGATCCGCCGGGCTTCCGCCATCTTCGACAACGATCCGCAATATCCCTTCGCACGCGATCTCTTCGAGCAGATGGCCGTGATCGACTACGGCGATGTGCTGCTCGATTACGGCAATCACCAGAAGACGCCCGGCCTGATCGAGAAGGAAGCGACGAAGATCATCGCCTCGGGCGCCTATCTGCTCGGGCTCGGCGGCGACCATTTCGTCACCTGGCCGCTCCTGAAGGCGCACGCCGCGAAATACGGGCCGCTGGCGCTCGTCCACTTCGACGCCCACCAGGACACGTGGGACGACGACGGCAAGCGGATCGACCACGGCTCCTTCGTCTGTCGCGCGGTGCGCGAGGGCGTGATCGATCCGGCCCGTTCGATCCAGATCGGCATCCGTACCCACGCGCCGGAGGATTTCGGCATCCGCATCATCCACGGATGGGAAGTGGAGGACATGGGCGCCCAGGCGATCGCCGACACGATCCTCGCCCATGTCGGCGACCGTCCCTGCTATGTTACCTTCGACATCGATTGCCTCGACCCTGCCTATGCGCCCGGAACGGGCACGCCGGTCGCCGGCGGGCCGTCGTCGGCGAAGGTGCTTTCGGCGCTGCGCAAGCTCGGCGCCCTCGACATCCGCGGCTCGGACATCGTCGAGGTGGCGCCGGCTTACGACCACGCCGACATCACCGCAATTGCTGGCGCAACGGTTGCGATGTATATGCTCGGACTGCGCGCGGAAAAGCTTGCGACACGCGCCTGACACATTGATTCAACACACTCAGAAACAGAGTCCGAACTCTTATCCAAAGCACTGACAGGACAGGAAAAATGGCAGCGAAGATCTTCATCGACGGCGAACACGGCACCACGGGTCTGCAGATCCGCACGCGCTTGGCCGCTCGTCGCGACATCGAGCTGCTGTCGATCCCGGAATCGGAGCGGCGCAATGAGAAGATGCGCGAGGACCTGCTGAACAGCGCCGACATCGCGATCCTGTGCCTGCCGGACGACGCCTCGAAGCAGGCCTACGAAATGACGGCAGCGAACAACAACGTGCGGCTCCTCGACGCCTCGACCGCCTTCCGGGTCCATCCGGACTGGGCCTACGGCTTTGCCGAGATGGACAGGGCGCAGAAGGAGAAGATCCGCTCCGCCCGCTATGTCTCCAATCCCGGCTGCTATCCGACCGGCGCCATCGGCCTTATTCGTCCGCTGAGGGCTGCCGGCATCCTTCCGAACGGCTATCCGGTGACGGTGAATGCCGTGTCCGGGTACACCGGCGGCGGCAAGCAGATGATCGCCCAGATGGAAGACCAGAGCCGTCCCGACGCGATCACCGCCAACAATTTCCTCTACGGGCTGACGCTGAAGCACAAGCACGTACCGGAGATGAAGGTACACGGCCTTCTCGACCGCGCGCCCCTCTTCTCGCCTTCCGTCGGCCGCTTTGCCCAGGGCATGATCGTCCAGGTGCCGCTCTTCCTCGACGGCCTGAAGGAAGGGACGACAATCGAAGCGATCCACGCCGCCCTCGTCGCGCATTATGCCGGCCAGGACATCGTCCGTGTCGTTTCCCTCGAGGAGAGTGCGGCACTTGCCCGCGTCGACGCCGAGGAACTGGTCGGGCAGGATACGATGAAGCTCTTCGTCTTCGGCACCGCAGGCGGTGCGCATGTCAACCTCGTCGCCCTGCTCGACAATCTCGGCAAGGGCGCTTCGGGAGCTGCCGTGCAGAACATGGACCTGATGCTCTCGGCCTGATCCCGGCGACGGGCATCGCAGCGACGAAAAGGAGTCTACGATGCTCGACCATGTCGGACTTTCCGTTTCGGACTATCCGAAGTCAAAGGCCTTCTACGACGCTGTGATGCCATCGATCGGGGCCTCCTGCATCATGGCGGTGACGGCGGAGGAGACCGACGGCACCTACGAGGGCGCCGGCTACGGTTCCGCCGGCAAGCCGTCCTTCTGGATCGGTACCGGCGGGCGCAGCACGGGACAGGTCCACATCGCCTTCGCCGCGCCGAACCGCGCGGCGGTCGATGCCTTCTATGCGGCGGCCATGGCGGCCGGGGCGCGGGACAATGGCGGACCCGGATTGCGGCCGCATTACCATCCGGACTACTACGCCGCCTTCGTGCTCGATCCCGACGGCCACAACATCGAGGCGGTTTGTCACGCGCCGGCGTAACCGCCCGAGCCGTTCGTCTCGCCACTGTTCATTTCCTGACCCGGCACGGCGGGTTCTACGTTCGAAAACGTCGAACAATTCGTCGCCGCAACGACACATCGTCACGCGGCGGGCCGATCGCTATATCTGTTGAACAACAGATGAGGCACGACATGAGCAACGAACGTTTTCCGGTCTATTTCATCCCCCACGGCGGCGGCCCCTGGCCGTTCATGGATTTTCCGGCGGGTCCCGACGGCAAGAAGCCCTGGGGCGATCTTGACGCCTTCCTGAAGGGGTTCGATGCCGAGATCGGCCGCCGTCCGAAGGCCATTCTCGTCGTCTCCGGCCATTGGGAGAGGGAGCCGGTTCCGACCGTCTCCACGGCGGCCCGGCCCGGAATGCTCTATGATTATTCCGGCTTTCCGGAAGAAACCTATCGCCTGAGTTACCCGGCCCCCGGCTCCCCCGAGGTGGCGCGCCGCGCGAAGGCCCTACTGGAGAAGGCGGGCATTCCAGCCGCAGAGGACGCGACCCGCGGCTTCGACCACGGCGTCTTCGTGCCGCTGATGGTCGCCTATCCCGATGCCGACGTGCCAGTGGTCATGATTTCGCTGAAGAACACGCTCGACGTCGAGAGCCATGTGGCGATCGGCAAGGCGCTGGAGCCGCTGCGCGACGAAGGCGTCCTGATCCTCGCCTCCGGCATGAGCTACCACAACATGCGGATGTTCTTCCGCGACGCACCGGAGCACAGGCAGCAGGCGATCCGCTTCGACGACTGGCTGAGCGAGACTGCGGCCATTGCCGATCCCGGCGAGAGGATGGCGCGGCTTGCGACCTGGGACCGCAATCCGGACGCCCTTGCCTGCCATGTTCCCGACCACGATCATCTGGTTCCGCTGTTCGTAGCAGTCGGGGCGGCCGGTGCGGATGCCGGCCGTCACGTGTTCCGGGGAGAGTTCCGCGGCAAGCCCTATTCGGGCTACCGCTTCGGCTAACGCAGGAGCAGGCGAGCGTCAGTCACGGACGGCGATCGCCACTTCCGGCGGGTACGCGCCGACGAAGCCCCTCCAGTGCGCGACCGCAAAGCCGAGCACGATCAGCGCGCCCGCCTGATGGGTGAGCGCGGCATGGAGCTGAACCTGCGTGAGCAGTGTCGTGATACCCAAGGCCGCCTGGACGGTGACCAGTAGAAAGAGCACGACCGAGCGCCGGGCGTGGGTCGTTTCCGGTGCCGCCCGCAGCGATCCGATCATATGCATGAGCGCGGCGGCAAAGAGCACATAGGCGCCGATGCGGTGGACGAACTGCACCGTCTTCGGGTTTTCGAAGAGATTGATCCAGGCAGGCTGCTGGATGAAGAGGTCGCCGGGGATGATCGCGCCGTCCATCAGCGGCCAGGTGTTGTAGGTGAGCCCGGCGTCGAGGCCGGCGACCAGTGCTCCCAGATAGATCTGGAAGAGCGCGAGGACGGTGATCGCCGCCGCCCAGGTGCGGGAGCTCTCCGTCGGCGGCTCGTCGTTCGAATGCGGCGCCAGCCCACGCATGATCCACATGCAGGACGAGAAGATCAGACAGGCCATCACGAGATGGGTCGCCAGCCGGTACTGGCTGACGTCGACGCGCTCGGCGAGCCCGGACGAGACCATCCACCAGCCTATGAAGCCCTGGAAGGCCCCGAGAGCGAGGATGCCGAGGAGCGGACCCTTGAGCCGCCGCTCGATGCGGCCGGTCACCCAGAAGAAGAACAACGGAACAGCGAAGATCACGCCGATGCCGCGGGCGATCAGCCGGTGCGCCCATTCCCACCAGAATATCCGCTTGAACTCCTCGACCGTCATGTCCTTGTTGATCTGCGCATACTCGGGGATCCGCTGGTAGAGGCGGAATTCCTCCTCCCACTGCTCGGCATTGAGCGGCGGGACGACGCCGTGGATCGGCTTCCATTCGGTGATCGAGAGGCCCGAATCGGTGAGCCGCGTCGCGCCGCCGACAAGCACCAGACAGAACAGCGCAAAGAGCACGAAGGCCAGCCAGATGCGGATCGCCCGGCGGTTCCTCTCTCCCCGCTCGATCGTCTCGAGCACACTTGCTTCAACAGGATTGGTCGTGCTTGCCATATCGCTTCCTCTCATCGGCTGTTGATTTGCCCGAGTTCCCCGTGCAAAACAAGCCCCGGATGGTGGCGACGGCCGACCGCTCCGGCATTCGTGACCAAACACCCCGCCGGCGGACGCATCCGGAACAGAGGACAAGTGACGATGCCTGCGAAACTGCGTTCATTCATCGGGACGATCCTGATCATCTGCCTCGTCATTCTCTATGCGCTGGTCGCCACCACGATCGCCTCGGCGCTGCTCGCCACCTCGCCCTGGTGGGTCCACTTCCTCTATTTCCTGCTTTCGGGCCTTCTCTGGGTGCTCCCGGCCATGCTGATCATCAAGTGGATGGCAGGTCCCGTCCGGAAATAGCCCTTTCCACCACGTCAAGTTACCACTCGCTAACCGCGTTCCGCGGAAGTTGCGGATCGCGCCATACGCTTAAGTGTTTGTACGGCGGCGAAGGACTAGCATTCGGCACGAATTTTCCGCGCCGGAGAAACCCTTGCAGACCACGATCCTTGACAACCACCGTATGGCTGCCGAACCTCTGTCGCCGGGGAAACCGAGGGCTGTGGGGGCCGACAGGACCATGACTATCGGCGTCGCCGAGGATGTGAAAATCGAAGTCTTCGACCGCATGGAGCCGCTGGAAAGCGAATGGCGGCGCCTGCAGCGTGATTCCTTTACCTCGCTTCACCAGGGCTATGACTGGTGCGATGCCTGGGCACGCAGCCACGGCCATCCACTCGCCGTCGTGCGCGGCTCGATCGCGGGCGAGACGTGCTTCATCCTCCCGCTTGAGATCGTCACCGCGCGCTCCGTCCGCATCGCGCGCTATATCGCCGGACCGTTCAACAACATCAACAACGGGCTCTTCATGCCCGCCTTCCGTGATCGCTGCAGTCCGCAAGTCGCCCGATCTGTAGCGCACGCGATCGTTCGAGCGCTCAGCGGGCGTGCCGATCTGGTCTGGCTGCAGAACATGCCATTCGACTGGCGGGGAGAGCGCCATCCGTTTGCGGCGCTGCCGTCGGTCGAGAACCAGAACCATGCCTTTCAGCTGGCGCTCGCCGCGGACATGGAAGCGACGATACGCCAGCTGAATGCCAAGCGCCGCCGCAAGATGTATCGCAACCAGTGCCGCAAGATGGAAGCGCATGGCGGCTTCGAACACCTCGTCGCCGCGACCGCTGCGGAGAAGGCTGCACTGATCGACCTTTTCTTCCGCCAGAAGGCTATTCGTTTCGAGGCACAGGGCCTTCCTAACGTCTTCCGGCCCGACGAGATCCAGGCCTTTTTCCGCAACCTGTTACAGGTCGCGCCGAACGGCTGCGACACACCGCTGCAACTGCACGCGATCCGCCTCAACGGCGAAAACGAGGGCAAGATCGCCGCGATTGCAGGTCTTTCGCGCAAGAACGACCACGTGATCTGCCAGTTCGGCTCGATCGACGAGCGTCTGGTCCCGGACACCAGCCCCGGCGAACTGCTCTTCTTCCTGATGATCGAGAAGGTGATCGACGAAGGTGCTGCGATCTTCGATTTCGGGGTCGGCGACCAGTGCTACAAGCGCCGCTGGTGCACGATCGAGACGGTGCAGCGCGACGTCCTGCTGCCGATCTCCGGCAAGGGTCGCATCGCCGCGGCGGGACTTCAGCTGGTAACGAGGACGAAGGCGGCCATCAAGCGCCACCCGGGGCTCTACGCCTTCATTCAGCGCTTTCGCGCCCGCGCAGACAGGGAACCGACAAACGAAGCAAGCGAGTGACGCGGTCGGCAATCGCCGCTCGGGTCAGGCGGCGCTGCGTTTGCGCTCGTCCCGGCTCTGCAATCCTCCTGCCGTCATCAGGACCAGATCCGCGTAACCGACCTTTTCGAACTCGTCCATGATGGCGGCGAGGTCCTTCATGTCCGGCCTTGGCGCCGAAAGGATGATCTCGTAGCGGTGGTTGCGGCTGAGCCGCGCTACGCCTTCGGCATTCGCCGGACCGCATTCGACGATGACGAGGTCGTAGGCCTCGGCCAGCGCGTCGGTGATCATCGACAGCCGGTCGGCGCCGCGCATGGCGCGGCGGATATCGGAGTTGCCCTTCGGCACGATATGGGCGGAGGAGAGCCGGTCGGGGTGGATCGTGTCGCCGAAGGCGGCGGTTCCGGAGAGGAGGTCGGTGATGCCCGACAGGTCCTTGCGCGACGCCATCAGCGTCGTCGGGCAGCCGGACCCGGTCATGTCGATCAGCACCACGTGACGGCCGCCTTCGGCAATTTCGCGGGCCAGCATGACGGTCGCGGTCGACCCGTCGTCACCCGTCGGCGAGATGGCGAGCGCGGTCCGCACGCCGCTCGTCACGAGGTAGCCTGCAACGGACTCGATCGAGAATTCGTCCTTGTCGTCCACGGCAGGGGCTGCGGCCGCCGGGGCCGGAGGCAGATCGAGCACCTCTTCCATCTCGGCGGTCAGGGCCTTGTCGGGTGCGACCGACAGCAGATTGGCGGGCAAATCCCGGCGGGGACGCACCGTCTGAGGCTCGTCGTAGCGGTCGTGCTCGCGCTCCGGCAACCGCTCACGGTCGCGGCCCCCGTCCGGGCCATTGCCATTGCCGTCGGCCGGCTTGAAGGCGCGGCCGCTGAAGAGCTCCGTCAGCATGACGATAACGACACTCAGCACCAGAACGGCAAGTGCCGCGACGATGGTGATCGGGATCACCTTCGGGAAATCGGGTTCGATCGGTTCGCTCGCCTTCGAGATCACGCGCGCATCCGCGGGGCTCGCCGCGCTTTCCAGACGGGTGGTCGCCTCGCGGTAGCGCGAGAGGTACGTTTCGAGAAGCTGCCGCTGCGCGGCCGCCTCGCGTTCGAGCTCGCGAAGGCCGACCTCGCGCGAATCGGCCTGGGCATAATCGGCCTTCAGCATGTTGAGCTTGGCGACGAGCTGTTTCTCGCGCAGCCGGGCAACGCTTGCGTCGTTCTCGAGGCTTGCGGCGACGTTCGATGTCTCCGAGGCGATCTGCTGGCGGATGCCGGCGAGCTGCGCCCGCAAGGCCTTGATCCGCGGATGGCCGTCGAGCAGCGTGATCGAAAGCTCGGAGATCTGCGCGCGGACGCCGGCCTCACTTTCCTTGAGCCGCTGGATCGTCGCATTGCTGACGACTGCGTCGATCATGTCGGCGGGGCGACCTGCGGCCAGTGCCGCGCGGACGTTCTCTGCCTTGGCCTCCGCGTCCGCCATTTCGCTGCGGACGCGCGCGAGTTCGGCCGAAATGTCGTTCAACTGCTGGCCCGAAAATGTCCCGGTGTCGGACGTCTGCACGATGTCGTGGGCGGCGCGATAGTCCGCGACTTTCTGCTCCGCCTCCTTCACCTTCTCGCGAAGGTTGGCGATTTCGGGTTCGAGCCAGCGGGCGGCCTGCGAATTCGAGTCGAGCTTGGCGCCGCGCTGCAGGGACAGGTACACATCGACCATCGCGTTCGGGATCGCCGCCGCGAGCTCCGGGTCCTTGGAGGTGAAGGCGACGGCGATCACGCGCGAACGCTCGACCTGGTAGACGGAGAGTTTTTCAAGGAACGTGTCGACGACACGGTCCTCCGGCGCGCGTTCCAGCGGGTTCTTCTTCAATCCCAGCAGGATCAGGAGTTCGTCCGTGGCCGAGGGACTGGCCACCGGGTCGAACTCCTCGCGTTCGTAGAGCTTCAGATCGCGCGCGACCTGCTTGATGAGGTCGACCGAGCGCAGCATCTGCACCTGGCTCGCGATATTCAGTTCGTCGAGCAGCGGCTGCAGGTCGGCGCTGTTGGCGCCCTGCCCCATGAAGTTCGGTTCCCGCGCCTCTATGAGGATGCGTGTTTCGGCCTGATACCGCGGAGAGATGGCGTTCGCGCCGGCGAATGCGAGCCCCGCGGCAAGCGCGGTCGCGGCAAGAATCCGCCCCTTCCGCTGCCAGACGGCACGGAACAACTGGGCAAGATCGATATCCTCGTCCTGACGACTGTTGCCTACGCTCGACATACTGCACTCCCGGTCCGGATTTCGGCCAAACGTAAACGACTATGGTAACGCAAGGGTTAACCGGCGGCCCCACCGTTCTCCCGGGCCTCTTTCTGCCACGGCTTCTTTACCCGCCATTAACCCTAATCGAAGGATAACAGAGCAAGTTCAGAGGTACCGACTCGGGAGCGCAAACGGCGCAATGGAAGTGGCTGTCATAAAGCGGATCATGTATTTCGTCGTCGCGATGACGTTGGCGGCGCTTGCGGGCTGCGGCAGCTACCAGCCTGCGCCGAAGGCCTTCCATGAATCGACGATCGGCGCCTATCGCCTCGGTAGTGGCGACCGCCTGAGGATAACGGTCTTCGAGCAGGACACCCTCACCAACACCTATACCGTCGACCAGGCGGGCTACATCGCCTTCCCCCTCATCGGACAGGTCGCCGCCCGCGGCTCGACCCTCGCCCAGCTTGAAGGCACGATCGCCCAGAAGCTCCGCCAGGGCTACCTGCGCGATCCCGACGTCAGCATCGAGATCGACCGCTACCGGTCCATCTTCATCATGGGCGAGGTCGGACAGCCGGGCCAATACTCCTACGTACCGGGCATGACGGTTCAGAATGCCGTCGCCGTCGCCGGAGGCTTCTCGGCCAGAGCGAACCAGAGAGATGTCGATATCACGCGCAACGTCAACGGCGAGATCATGACCGGCCGCGTGCCGATCACCGATCCTGTCCTCGCGGGCGACACCGTCTATGTGCGAGAACGGCTCTTTTGATCCATGCCTGAAGGTTCGCCGCTCCGCATCGTCCACTGCTTCCGATCACCCGTGGGCGGAATCTTCCGCCACGTGCGTGATCTCGCAGAGCAGCACAGCCGCGCCGGCCATCAGGTCGGCATCGTCTGCGACAGTCTGACCGGCAACGACCACGAAGAGCGGCTTTTCGAACAGATCCGGCCGTTCCTCGCCCTCGGCCTTACACGCATTCCCATCCGCCGTTCGGTCGGCTTCGGCGATCTCGCCACCATCCGCAACAGCTACAAAGAAATAAAGAGCTTGCAGCCTGACATCCTGCACGGCCACGGCGCCAAAGGCGGCGCCCTGGTCCGCATCGTCGGCTCAGCCCTGCGGGTCCGAAGGTATCGCGTCGCCCGCTTCTATACGCCCCATGGCGGCAGCCTGCACTACGAGCAGGCGACCTTCTCCGGACGCGGCATCTTCGCGCTCGAACGGCTGCTCGAGCGCTTCGGCGATGCGCTGATCTTCGTCTGCGACTTCGAACACCGGACCTACGAGAAGAAGGTCGGCAAGCCTCGCTGCGACTGGCGAACGATCCACAACGGGATCAGCGACACCGATTTCGAGCAAATCCCGACCCGCTCCGACAGCGTCGACTGCATCTATGTCGGCATGCTGCGGGACTTGAAAGGGCCCGACATCTTCATCGACGCCTTCGCCCGCACGGAGCGGCTGGTCGGACGCCCGCTCTCCGCCCTCGTCATCGGCGACGGACCGGATCGGGACAAATACGAGACCACGCTGGTGCAACAGGGGCTCGGACGTCGCGTCGGCCTCCTGCCGGCGATGCCGATCAAGGACGCCTTCGCGACCTCGGATCTGGTCGTGGTGCCTTCGCGGGCGGAATCGATGCCCTATATCGTGCTAGAGACGCTGGCCGCCGGAAAGACGCTCATCGCCTCGCGCGTAGGCGGCATCCCGGAAGTTCTCGGTGCCGAAAGCGAGGCGCTGGCCGAGCGCGGCGACGCCGCCGATCTCGCGCGCGTGATGGCGAAGGCGCTCACCACACCCGGATGGGCGAAAACCGTGATGCCCGACCCCGCCGCATTCAAGGCAAAATTCTCCGCCTCCGTCATGGCCGAGAAGATGCTCGTCTTCTACCGCGAGCAGCTTTCGGCGATCTGAACGGAAACCGCCTCAGCTCCCGGCTTTTGCCGGAACGACCTCCTTGACGAGCGGCGGGTAATCGTCCGGCGTCAGGGTTTCCTTCTCGAGCAGCAGCGTCGCGCCCTCGCGCAACCGGTCGATCCTCGCTTCGAGAATGCGCTTCGCCTCGGCATAGGCCTTCTCGATCATCGTGCGGATGGCAAGGTCGATCTCACGCGCGGTTGCCTCCGAATAGTCCTTGGGCCGCATGCGGAATTGATTGTCGTCCAGCCACTGCATTCGTTGCGGCTCCAGCACGGCCTGCCCGACCGATTCGTCCATCCCGAAACGGGTGACGATCTCGCGGGCGATGTCGGTCACCTTGGCGAGATCGTCGGCCGCCCCTGTCGATATCTCGCCGAAAATCAGGTCTTCCGCCGCACGGCCCGCGAGCAGCGCCACCATGCGCTCCTTGAGTTCGCCGGTGGTGATCAGGAAGCGATCCTCGGTCGGCCGCTGCAGGGTGTAGCCGAGAGCGCCGATCGAACGGGGAATGATCGACACCTTCTGCACCGGATCGGCGCGTTTGAGCGAGGCGGCGACCAGCGCATGGCCCATCTCGTGATAGGCGACGCGCTCGCGCTCCTCGGGGTTGAGGATGCGGCTGCGGCGCTCCGAGCCGGCGATGATCCGCTCGACGGCGGCGACGAAGTCCTCCATGGCGACCTTGGCCGCACCGCGTCGTGTGGCGACGATCGCCGCCTCGTTGATGAGATTGGCGAGATCCGCACCGGTGAAGCCCGGCGTCAGGCCGGCGATATCGTCGACATCGACATTCTGGTCGATCAGGACGCCCTTCATGTGAACCTTGAGGATCGCCTCGCGACCCTTCCTGTCCGGGCGGTCGATCACCACCTGGCGGTCGAAACGGCCGGCGCGCATCAGCGCCGGATCGAGGATTTCGGGCCGGTTCGTCGCCGCAAGCAGGACGATGCCGACGCGTGGGTCGAAGCCGTCGAGCTCGGCGAGCAACTGGTTCAGCGTCTGCTCCTTCTCGTCATTGCCGCCGAAGCCGCCGAAGGAGTTGCGCGCTCGCCCAAGTGCATCGAGTTCGTCGATGAAGATGATGCACGGGGCGGCGGCGCGGGCCTGTTCGAAAAGGTCGCGCACGCGCGCCGCGCCGACACCGACGAACATTTCCACGAATTCCGAGCCGGAGATCGAGAAAAACGGAACGCCCGCCTCGCCCGCGACCGCGCGCGCCATCAGCGTCTTGCCGGTGCCGGGCGGCCCGACCAGGAGAATACCCTTCGGGATGCGCGCCCCGAGCCGTCCGTAGCGGTCCTTGTCCTTGAGGAACGAGACGATTTCCTGGAGCTCGGCTTCCGCCTCGTCGATGCCTGCGACGTCATCGAAGGTGACGCCGGTCTTGCGCTCCAGATAGATTTTCGCCCGCGACTTGCCGATGTTGATGAGCCCGCCCATGCCCTGCCGCTCGGCGATGCCGCGGAAGAAAAACGACCAGAGCGTGAAGAAGACGACGACGGGGAGGATCCAGGAGAGCAGCGTCGTCAGCCAGTTGCTGTCCGTCGCCCCGGAAACCTTGACGCCGGCTTTCTCGAAGATTGCCGCAAGTTGCGGATCTACACGGTTGGCGATGAAGTACTTCTTGTTGTTCTGCGGCTCCTTGAACTCTCCTTCGATCCTCGTCTCCGTCAGCGTCACCGAGGCGATCCGGCCGTCCTGGGCCAACTGCATCATCTCGCTGTAGGAGAGCTGCGCATAGTCCCGGTAACCGAGCCAGGCCTGAAACGCCAACAGGAGCGTGAAGACAAACAGGAAATAGCCGATGTTGAACGCGTGCTTCTTATCCATGGCCGCCACTTTCTCTTCGTCCTGTCGCTCGAGCAAGTCATGTCAGACATGATCCGTGTCATGGTTCGTTGATCGGAGTCAAATTTCCCTTTCGCTGTGGGGCTAGACTGTCACAGCGACAGCCCCCCGGAACGTACCGGAATGGGACAGTGCGCGAGCCCCTAAAGGATTCTTAGGACCTTCCTGTCAGAATAACGTCGACGGGGGGCAATCCGGCGATGAACCAGATGGAAAAGCACGAGCAATTCGACATCGACAGACTGCGCCGCAAGATCACGCAGGGCAGTGGCGGCGATGCCACCAGCCCCCCGCAAGAGGGCGGCAAGATCAACGCTCTTGCGAGGCAGGTCGCCGACCATTTGAGCGAAGGTAACTATTCTCCCGCGATCATCATCGGACAGATGAGGCTCTTCGAGTTCCTCTGTCTCCTGGCGCTCGGCCTGGGTGCCTTCTATTTCGTCGCGGATGCCTCCTCGCCTGCCCTTTGGGTCGACCTCGCCGTTGCGGTTCTCGCCTCCGGCGCGACCATCCTGGTGATGCAGATCACCGACTGCTACCAGGTGCCTGCCCTCAGGGCGCCTCTGCGATCCGTGCCGCGCATCTGGGGGTCCTGGATAGCGGCAGCTGTCCTTGCGGCGCTCGTCCTGTTCCTCGCAGGTGATCATGCGTTCGCGTCCCGCGGCTGGCTAACCGTCTGGTTCGGGATCGGTAGCGCCTTCCTGCTGCTGGAGCGTGTGCTGTTCGGCTTCCAGATACGCCGCTGGGCACGCAACGGCGTGATGGAACGTCGCGCGGTCATCGTCGGCGGCGGCCAGCCGGCCAAGGACCTGATCCGCGCGCTCGAGATGCAGCCGGACAACGACATCCGCATCTGCGGCATCTTCGACGATCGCGGCACCGCCCGGTCGCCGACGGTGGTCGCAGGCTATCCGAAGCTCGGCACCTTCGCCGAACTCGTCGAATTCGCCCGCCTCGCCCGGATCGACATGCTGATCATCTCCCTGCCGCTCAGCGCCGAGGAACGCATCCTGCATCTCCTGCGCAAGCTCTGGGTGCTGCCGGTCGACATCCGCCTCGCTGCCCATTCGAACAGCCTGCGCTTCCGCCCGCGTGCCTATTCGCATGTCGGCGCGGTTCCGATGCTCGACATCATGGACAAGCCGATCCGCGACTGGGATTCGGTCGCCAAGCGCATCTTCGACATTGTCTTCAGCCTGCTCGCGCTCGCCGTCCTCTGGCCGGTAATGGTCGCTGCCGCCGTCGCGATCAAGGCGACCTCCAAGGGGCCGGTCTTCTTCATCCAGGAGCGGCACGGCTTCAACAACGAAATCATCCGGGTCCTGAAGTTCCGTTCCATGTACACGGAAATGAACGATCCGACCGCCAAGCGCGCGGTCACCAAGAACGACCCGCGTGTGACCCCCGTCGGACGGTTCCTGCGCAAATCCTCGATCGACGAGCTGCCGCAGTTCTTCAACGCCCTGCGCGGCGATCTTTCGCTCGTCGGACCGCGCCCGCATGCGGTGCTCGCGCAGACTCACGAGCGCAAGTATTCCGAGATCGTCGAAGGCTATTTCGCCCGTCATCGCGTCAAACCCGGCGTCACCGGATGGGCGCAGATCAACGGCCTGCGCGGCGAGGTCGACACGGACGAGAAGATCAAGCTGCGCACCACCTATGATCTCTATTACATCGAGAACTGGTCGCTGCTTTTCGACCTGAAAATCCTGTTCCTCACACCCATCCGGCTTTTCAACACGGAGAACGCCTATTGAGTGCGAACCACGTCCTTTCCGGTCGTAGCGCGCCGTCCTCCGCAGCGATCGTGTCGCTGATCGGGACGGCAAGCCTCGCCGCCGGCGTGTTCCTCTCGGGCTTCGTCATCTCCGAACCGGCACCGTATGAACTGTGGATGGTCGGTCAGATCGCCCTCTGGTTCCTCTTCGGCCTGAAGATTTCGCGCGGAACCGCGCCGCTGCTCGCGCTGCTCCTCGTCTTCAACGTCGGCGGCATCCTCTCGCTGACGGTCATGCAGGACCTCGGCGACGGTCCGATGTACCTCGCCGTTTCGACCTTTCTCGCCCTCACCGCGGTGTTCTATGCCGCCGCCATCGAGGACGACGCGCGGCGGCTCAAGCTGATCTTCGATGCCTGGGTGGTCGCGGCGATCGTCACGTCGATGCTCGGCATCCTCGGCTATTTCCACGCCTTTCCGGGCGCCGAGGTCTTCACCCGCTACGACCGCGCCATGGGCGCCTTCCAGGACCCGAACGTCTTCGGTCCGTTCCTGATCGCCCCTTCGCTCTACCTGATCCACGGCCTTCTGACCGGCCGCCTCATCGACGCGCCCTTCAAGGTCGCCGGCCTGCTTGTGGTCGCGCTCGGCGTGTTCCTGTCCTTCTCTCGTGCCGCCTGGGCCCTCTTCCTCTTCTCCGCCGTCGCCCTGGTCTTCGTCCTGCTCCTCAAGGAGCGCACCGGCGCATTCCGCCTGAAAATCCTGGTCCTGACGCTCGCGGCCGTCGTCGTGCTGGTGCTCGCCCTCGCGATCGCGCTTCAGGTGGAGCAGGTCCGTGACCTCTTCCTCAGCCGCACCGGCATCCAGGAATACGACAGCGGTCATCTCGGGCGCTTCGAGCGCCATCGCCTCGGCTTCCTGATGTCCATGGAGCGGCCGCTCGGCATCGGTCCGATGGTCTTCAGCACGATCTTTCCGGAGGACGAGCACAATATCTGGCTGAAGACACTGACGAGCTACGGCTGGCTCGGCTTCGTCAGCTTCGTCTTCCTCATGATCTGGACGTTGCGGATCGGCTTCCGCTTCCTGCTGCGCGATCGCCCCTGGCAACCCTATCTCATGATCGCGTGGATCACCATCATCGGCCATGCGGCAATCGGCAACGTCATCGACATCGATCACTGGCGCCACTTTTACCTGCTGCTCGGTATCGTCTGGGGATGCGGAGCGCTCGAACGGCGCCACCAGAGAAGCCTCGGAAGGCGGATGCTGTGAGCCCCACACCCAACCCGGCGAACGCTCCCCTCTCCCTGCTGCAGGTGCTGGAGCCGAGCGGCGGCGGATCGGGCCGCCATGTCATCGATCTCTGCGGCGGCCTCGCCACCCGCGGCCACGCGGTGACCGCCGTCTATTCGCCGGTGCGCGCGGAGCCCCGCTTCGTCGAGGACCTCCTCTCCCGCAACCTTCACCGGGTCATCGCCCTTCCGATGGAGCGCGCCGTCGGCCCCTGGGACGCGGTCGCCTGGTGGCGCCTGCGGGAGATCATCGGCCGCGAAGGTCCCTTCGACATCATCCACGGCCACAGTTCGAAGGCGGGCGCCCTCACCCGATTGAGGCTGCCCGGACGCCACACGCCGCGGGTCTATACGCCGCATGCCTTCCGCACCATGGACCCGACGCTGGGCCGCAAGGGCCGGCTCGTCTATGGCGCCGTCGAACGCTTTCTCGGCCGCCATCTCAGCGACCGCGTCATCTGTGTTTCGAACAGCGAGTACGATCACGCGATCTCGCTCGGCATCCCGCCCGACAAGCTGCGCGTCGTCGTCAACGGCGTCGCACCGATCCCGTCGGATCGGCGTGGCGCGCTTCGCGCCGGCTGGGGGATTTCCGAGGATGCCGTGGTCTTCGGTTTCGTCGGCCGCCTGCAGCCGCAAAAGGCACCGGAACGGCTGGTTGCCGCCTTCGCCCGCATCGCTGCGCGAATGCCACAGGCGTTCCTGCTGATGATCGGTTCCGGTGAGATGGAACCGGAGCTGCGCCGGCAGATCGCCGCGTCAGGCTTTTCCGATCGCATCCGCCTCACCTCCGAACTTCCCGGAAACGAAGCGATCCAGGCCTTCGACGCGCTCGTGATGCCGAGCCGGTACGAGGCGATGTCCTATGTCATGCTGGAGGCGGCGACCGCAGGCAAACCGCTGATCCTCACAGAGGTCGGCGGCGTGACGACGGTGCTCGAGGACGGCGTCAACGGCATCCTCGTCGGCAATGACGACGACCCGACGGAACTGGCCGCGGCCATGGCATCGCTCGGCGCCCCCGCCACACGCACGCGGCTGACCGCGAATGCAGAGGGCCGCGCCGGCCGCTACGGGCTGGACGTGATGGTAAACCAGACCCTGTCGGTCTACCGGGAACTCGTCGCGCGACCTGCCGGTTTGATTTTGGAGAACGCGGGAGCATATACTGCATCATGATGACGAACACGATCTCGCCTGCACAAGTCCGCGCCGCAAGGGCGCTTCTCGGTATCAGTGTCGATGAGCTGTCGGCGGAAAGCGGTGTCTCCGCTTTCGTCATCCTGCAATGCGAATCACAGGTCCCGGGCAAGGCCGTCGATGCCGCGGCCCTCGAGGCACTGCATGGCGCACTCCAACGCCTCGGCGTCACCTTCCTCGCCGACGGCGACTGCGCGATCGGCGGTGAAGGGGTTCGTCTGACGAGACGCGAGCCCGGCGACGAAGGCATGCCGCCGGAAAAGCTCAACGCCAGCAACGACGACTGACGGCACCGCTCGTCCAGCGTCGACGATCGGCCATCAAGGGCTCGAATCGTCGCCGCACGGCTGCGGAAAACGCTTTTCCGCGGCTCCGCCGAGCGTCGCGGTTCGCTTGTTTTTCTAGAGATTATGCTGGGATATCAAGAATTTAAATGGTCGGGGCGACTGGACTTGAACCAGCGACCCCTTGACCCCCAGTCAAGTGCGCTACCGGGCTGCGCTACGCCCCGACCAGCTTCTTGCAAAGCACGTTCTCCTTAATGGCTAGGTCACGGCTGTGCAAGGGAAAAAGTACGCCAAAAAGGATTTGCCGACAAGAATGGGTCAGCGCACCTGGTCGAGCAGGCGCTTGCATTCCAGCAGGTCGAAGAGCGCCTCCTGCAGCAGGGCGCGATCTTCCTTGCCGACCGATCCCTTGCCGTTCGTCACCTCCGGCGCGTCGTCGCCGTTGCCGCCGAAACCGAAGAAGCGCCCGGTGCTGCGTGCTTTCGGACGGCCGACGATCTGGTCCTCCTCCGGCCCGGCAAGGCGTGGTTCTTCCTGCTTGCCGCTGCTTGCGGCGACAAGTGCCTCCATCGCCGCGACGTCGCCGCTCGCGACCGCCATGACGAACTTGTTGCCGTTGGTCTTCAGGAGCTTCTGGACACCCTTGATGGTGTAGCCCTGATCGTAGAGCAGATGGCGGATGCCCTTGAGGAGTTCGATGTCGTCGGGCCGGTAGTAGCGCCGCCCGCCGCCCCGCTTCATCGGCTTGATCTGCGGAAAGCGGGTCTCCCAGAAACGCAGGACGTGCTGCGGCAGATCGAGATCGTCGGCGACCTCGCTGATGGTGCGAAATGCATCCGGGCTCTTGTCCAAGATTCAGCTCCCGTCCTTGAAGCGGCCCGTGCGGCAACAACCCCGGGTCATGATTCGGAGCATTTCAACGGTTTATCGAAGAGATTTCAAGTATCCGGAGAGCGCGGCGTCCCCGCGGTCCACCGCAATCGGCATCAGGAGGCTGGGTTCTGCGGCTTCTGCTTGGCCTTGCGGGAAAGATGTGACCGCAGGATGCGCTGCTTCAGCACGTTCGACGCCTTGAAGGTCATCACCCGCCGCGGCGAGATTGGCACTTCTTCGCCGGTCTTTGGATTGCGGCCGATGCGCTCGTTCTTGCTGCGCACCTGGAAGGTGGCGAACGATGACAGCTTCACGGTTTCACCGCGAACGATGGCGTTGCAGATCTCGTCGATGATCGTTTCGACCAGTTCAGCCGACTCGGTACGGGACAAACCCACCTTACGGAAAACCGACTCTGCCAAATCCGCTCGGGTAACTGTCTTCCCAGCCATGTGATCCGCCCGCCTGAAACAGTCATTTTATCAAATCGCGATGACAGTATTGCCGAAGAGCTTGACGGTCAAGCTCTTGTTCGACATCCGATTTTTGGTCGCCGCTATTACCAGCGGACGAGCACGGCACCCCAGGTGAAGCCGCCACCCATCGCCTCCAGCAGGACGAGATCGCCCTTCTTGATGCGACCGTCGCCCGCTGCCGTGGCGAGCGCGAGCGGAATGGACGCGGCAGAGGTGTTGCCGTGCAGATCGACGGTGACGACGACCTTTTCGACCGGGATGCCGAGCTTCTTGGCCGATGCGTCGATAATGCGCCGGTTGGCCTGGTGGGGAACCATCCAGTCGATGTCGTCGGAGGTCGTTCCGCTCGCCTCGAAGACCGCCTCGATGACGTCGGTGATCATGCCGACGGCATGCTTGAAGACCTCGCGGCCTTCCATGCGCAGATGGCCGACCGTTCCGGTGGACGACGGCCCGCCGTCGACATAGAGCTTTTCCTTGTGAACGCCGTCGGAGCGCAGCTGCGCGGCGAGCACGCCGCGATCGGCATTGGTGCCGTTGCCCTCGTCCGCCTCGAGTACCAGCGCGCCGGCGCCGTCGCCGAAGAGAACGCAGGTCGTGCGGTCCTTCCAGTCGAGGATGCGCGAGAAGGTCTCCGCACCGATGACGAGCACGCGCTTGGCCAGCCCGCCGCGAATGTAGAGATCGGCAGTCGCCATCGCATAGACGAAGCCGCTGCAGACCGCCTGCATGTCGAAGGCGAAGCCGTGATGGATGCCGAGACGGTTCTGGATGTCGACCGCGGTCGCCGGGAAGGTATTGTCCGGCGTTGAGGTCGCACAGATGATGAGGTCGATGCTGTCGGCAGACATGCCGGCATTCTCGAGCGCGGCACGCGCCGCATCGGCGCCGAGAGACGCAGTCGTCTCCCCCTCACCCGCGACATAACGCTGACGAATGCCCGTGCGCTGCACGATCCACTCGTCAGAGGTCTCTACGATGTTTTCCAACTCGCGGTTGGTCATCACTCGCTTCGGGAGCGCTGCCCCGAAACCGCGAACGACAGAACGGATCATGCTTTCAAACTCCACCGATCATGCTGCTTCGGGCCCTGCACTGGAGGAGTGCCGTGCATGATATTCTTTCAGGTCGTTTTCAATCTTTTGTGTCAGGCCATTGCGGGCCATGTCATAGCCGACGTCGATCGCGGCTGCAAAGCCCTCGGCATCGGTGCCGCCGTGGCTCTTGATCACGATCCCGTTAAGGCCGAGGAAGACCGCGCCATTCACCTTGCGCGGATCCATCTTCTCGCGCAGCCGGTCGAACGCCTCCTTGGCGAGGAGATAGCCGAGCCGGGCGAGGAAGGTCCGCGACATTGCCGCGCGCAGGTACTCGGCGATCTGCCGCGCGGTACCCTCGGCGGTCTTCAGCGCGACGTTGCCGGTGAAGCCTTCCGTCACCACGACGTCGACCGTTCCCCGGCCAAGATCGTCGCCTTCGACGAAGCCGTAATAGTTGATCGTGTCGAGGCCAGCCTCGCGGATCAGCCGGCCGGCTTCCTTGACCTCTTCCTGGCCCTTGACCTCCTCGACGCCGACGTTCAGCAGGCCGACCATCGGGCGTTCGATCTCGAAGAGCGCGCGCGCCATCGCCCCGCCCATGACGGCGAAGTCGAGAAGCTGCTGCGCGTCGGCACCGATCGTGGCGCCGACGTCGAGCACGATGCTCTCGCCCTTGAGGGTCGGCCAGATGCCGGCGAGCGCCGGACGCTCGATGTTTGCCATGGTGCGAAGGCAGAAGAGCGACATGGCCATCAGCGCGCCGGTATTGCCGGCGGAGACTGCGACATCGGCTTCCTTCGCCTTCACGGCCTCGATCGCCTTCCACATGGAGGACTTGTAGCGGCCGCGGCGAAGTGCCTGGCTCGGTTTCTCGTCCATGCCGACGGCGATCTCGCAGTGATGGAAGACCGACTTTCCCCTCAGCGCCGGATACTGCGCGAGGATCGGCGCGCATTTCTCCTGCTGGCCAAACATGACAAAGCTGACGCCCGGATGACGTTCCAGCGCCTTGGCGGCGCCGGGAATGACAACCTCAGGGCCGAAGTCGCCTCCCATCAAATCAAGGGAAATTCTGATCACTCTCGTCTGATCCTTCCTTTCGCTGCCCGGCGAAATTTCGGCCAAAATACCGTTTTTGCGGTCCCGCACAACCGATTTGTGCCGACCGTTTCCGTTTGCGAACCGCGATTATTCCTTCTTCCAGTCCTTCAGGACGGCGAACGGCGACGGCTTGCGGTCGCTCTCCCCGTTGTCCTCTACATGGCCATCGAAGGCGGCGCCGGCCTTGCGCGGATAGGGATCGATGGCAAGGGCCGTGAACTCGGAGACCAGTGCGCCCGCATCGATCGTATCGCCGGTGAAGGTTTCCGGCATGTCGGGACCTTCGGGATCGAGAATCATCTCGCCCGCTTCGTTCGTCAGTATGCGGGACAGGCGCGATCCCTCCGGCACGAAGACCTGATCGATCTCCTGGTCGATCTGCGAAACCACCGGCTCGAGCGTGACGACACAGGCTTGCACCAGTTCGGCCTTCACCCGGCCCTTGATGCGGATGCCGTCCTTCTTCCAGCGCGCGATCTGCAGATCGGCGCCGAGACTCTCGACCGCTTCCACGTTCCAGAGCGCTGCCAGCGCACGGCGCTCGCGCTCGTCGGCCTCGACATGGACCTGAACGGGATTCGCCGACACGTGGCCGACCTTCACCAGATAGGAGAAGGCCGCGTCGCCGGCATGCTTGTGATGTGAACTCATTGCAGTCGCGGCCCTCCGGGAACGGCCATTGTGACGGACCCGGTTTCCACGCTTTCTTCGGGAACGTCGCGCAGATGCGCTTCCTCCTCGATCATCCAGCGGGCCAGCCCTTGCATGTCGGGGGCGTCATCGCCCCTTTCGGGATATATATTGCGCGCGAGCGCCTGCGCCAACAGCTGGTGGTCATCTTTGTCGAGCGCGGCACCGTAGGATTCGGCGCGGCCATAGAACCGGCCGGCAAGCTTCTTCATCCGCTTCGGCACGCCGGGGTCGCCGACACCCAGTTCGCGGATGGAATGATCGACATCCTGAAAGAAGGCGTCGATGATCTCCTGGGCGAGTTCCTGGCCGCTGCGCGCCGATTTCGCCGTGCGCCTGAAGAATAGAATCAGCACGATCGAGAGCATCTCGAAACGGCCCATCACCGTGTCGGGAATCGAGAGGTCACTATAGAAATACGGTGTACGCGCCGCCGCAGTGAGCGCCGCATACTGTCGTTCCATGATCTGCCGGTTGTGCTTTTTCTGCCGGAAAAATCCGAATAGCATCGATTCTGCCAAAAAGGGCCGCGGGAACATCCTCGCCGGCCCATGGTCGTGTTGCATGATTGCGAAAGCTGGTTTACCGAAGCAGACGCGAATTGCAATGCCGTTTTGTGCCGCCTGCCATGCACGCCATGCGCCGGACGAGCCGAAGCGAGGAGCTTTGTTGTCCGCCGGTCTTCCCCGGAAAGGCCACAATGATAGCGCAACAGGTTCGCGGGCGCCCCGGCGCTCCAACGGAAAAGTCATTGGGAGACGTGTGGTTGGAAATGCGATACATCAGATCGGACAGGCGATTTCTCGGCGCCGCCCTCGCCCTCGCCGTCGCAGTGGGCGGTCTCTCCGGCTGCAAGACCTCCGAAGTCTTCCATAACGGCTACATCGTCGACCAGGCCGCTCTCGACCTGGCCCCTGAAGGTTCGAGCCGCGAACAGGTTCTCCTGTCGCTCGGCACGCCTTCGACGACCGCGACCTTCGATGCGGAGGTCTTCTACTACATCTCGCAGAAGCGCACCCGTTCGGCGGCCTTCATGAAGCCGAAGCTGGTCGACCAGCAGGTGCTTGCGATCTATTTCGACAAGGACGGCGTCGTCGCCCAGCGCGCCAACTACACGCTCAAGGACGGGAAGGTCTTCGACACCATATCCCGCACCACGCCGACGGGCGGCAAGGACCTCACCTTCCTGCAGCAGATCCTATCGGGCGGCGGCGGCGCAGCCAACTCCGTCAAGCACATGTTCAGCAATCTCTGATCAGGTTCGTGCCGGCGCCCGAGCGGGCGTCGACCGAGCTCCGGAACGGACACAAACGAAAACCCGCGGAAATCGCTTTCCGCGGGTTCTTCTTTTGTCGGTTGCCCACGCCTTCGTCAGGCGGCGAGCATCGCCAGCAGCAGCAGCGCCACGATGTTGGTGATCTTGATCGCCGGGTTCACGGCCGGGCCAGCGGTGTCCTTGTAGGGATCGCCGACGGTATCGCCGGTGACGGACGCCTTGTGAGCGTCCGAGCCCTTCAGGTGCTTCACGCCATCCTTGTCGATGAAGCCATCCTCGAAGCTCTTCTTGGCATTGTCCCAGGCTCCGCCGCCGGAGGTCATCGAGATCGCAACGAAGAGGCCGTTGACGATCACGCCGAGCAGCGAGGCGCCGAGTGCGGCGAAAGCCGAGGCCTTGGAGCCGGAGATCAGCAGCACACCGAAATAGACGACGAGCGGCGCCAGCACCGGCAGCAGCGACGGCACGATCATTTCCCGGATCGCCGCCTTGGTCAGCATGTCGACGGCGCGGCCGTAATCCGGCTTCACCGTACCCTGCATGATGCCGGCATTTTCGCGGAACTGCCGGCGGACCTCCTCGACGATCGAACCGGCGGCGCGGCCGACGGCGGTCATGGCGATGCCCCCGAAGAGATAAGGGATGAGGCCGCCGAAGATCAGGCCTGCGACGACATAAGGGTTCGACAGGCTGAACGAGATGTCACCGATGCCCGCAAAATACGGATAACGGTCGCTGTTGGTCGCGAAGAACTGCAGGTCGTTCGAATAGGCCGCAAAGAGCACGAGCGCACCCAGGCCGGCCGATCCGATCGCATAGCCCTTGGTCACCGCCTTGGTGGTATTGCCGACCGCATCGAGCGCGTCGGTGGACTTGCGCACTTCGGACGGCAGGCCCGCCATCTCGGCGATACCGCCGGCATTGTCGGTGACCGGGCCGAAGGCGTCGAGCGCGACGATCATGCCGGCGAGGCCGAGCATGGTCGTCACCGCGATTGCGGTCCCGAACAGGCCGGCGAGCTGGTAGGTCGAAATAATGCCGCCGACGATGACGATCGCCGGAAGGGCGGTCGACTCGAGCGACACGGCAAGCCCCTGGATGACGTTGGTGCCGTGGCCGGTCACCGACGCCTGGGCGATCGAGTTCACCGGACGCTTGTTCGTGCCGGTATAGTACTCGGTGATCACCACGATCAGCGCCGTGACGACGAGACCGAGAATGCCGCAGAAGAAGAGATTCCATCCGGTAACGTCGGCACCTGCGACCGTGCCGATCGTACCCCAGCCGATGGTGAGCGACGTCGCCGCGCCGAGCCCGAGGAGCGAGAGGAGCCCGGTGACGATCAATCCCTTGTAAAGGGCGCCCATGATGGAGCCGTTGGCTCCGAGCTTGACGAAGAAGGTGCCGATGATCGAGGTGATGATGCAGGCGCCGCAGATTGCGAGCGGATAGATCATCGCCGTTTCGAGCGCCGGAGTGCCGGCGAAGAAGATCGCTGCGAGCACCATGGTCGCGACGACGGAGACAGCATAGGTCTCGAAGAGGTCGGCGGCCATGCCGGCGCAGTCGCCGACATTGTCGCCGACGTTGTCGGCGATCGTCGCCGGATTGCGCGGGTCGTCCTCCGGAATGCCGGCTTCCACCTTGCCGACGAGGTCGCCGCCGACGTCCGCACCCTTGGTGAAGATGCCGCCGCCGAGACGGGCGAAGATGGAGATAAGCGAGGCGCCGAAGCCGAGCGCGACGAGCGAGTCGATGACCTCGCGGGAGCCCGGTTCATGGCCGAGCACCGCCGTCAGGACGTAGAAGTAGATGGAGACGCCGAGCAGCGCGAGGCCGGCGACCAGCATGCCGGTGATCGCACCCGACTTGAAGGCGATGTCGAGGCCTGCCGAAAGGCTGCCCGAGGCAGCCTGGGCGGTGCGGACGTTGGCGCGCACTGACACGTGCATGCCGATGAAGCCTGCGGCGCCCGACAATACAGCCCCGATCAAGAAGCCGATTGCGGCGCTTCCCGAAAGCAGAAGCCAGGTGCCGATGAACACCACGGCCCCCACCATGGCGATCGTCATGTACTGACGCGCGAGATAGGCCTGTGCACCCTCTCGGATGAAGCCCGCGATTTCCTGCATACGCGTATTGCCCTGGTCGGCGGCAAGCACCGAGCGGGTCGCCCAGATCGCATAGGCGACCGAGAGCAATCCACATAGAATAACGCCCACAAGTACTGTCATTCGCAATACCTCCAATTTCGCCCGGACGCACTGTCGCGCCGCGCGGTCCCTTCGCCGGACTCAAGCCCCTCCTCAGAAGCTGATCGGCCCGGACGCGAGATTGCGTGGAGGATCGAATGGCGTCAAGAGCCGCCTTTTGCAGCCGACGCGATGGAAACAGGCGAAATGTCGCGGTTTTTTCAGGCCCTTGCGCGCGCGGCCCGCATCTGCAGCAGCACCAGCACCAGACAGACGATGGTGACCGGCCAGATGACGAGGTTCATGAAGGACCAGCCATAAGCGGTGAAGACCTTGCCCGACGAAAACGAGGAAAGCGCCACCAGCCCGAAAAGGATGATGTCGTGGAAGCCTTGCACCTTGTCGGCCTCCTGCGGACGATAGCTGGACGCGACGATGGCCGTCGCGCCGATGAAGCCGAAGTTCCAGCCGATACCGAGCAAGACCAGCGCGCCCCAGAAGTTCCAGAGTTCCACGCCCATATGGGCGACGACGGCACAGGCCATCAGGATCAGAAGGCCTGCGATGACCACCGTCTCCGTGCCGAAACGCGAGATCAGCATGCCGGTGAAGAAGCTCGGCGCGAACATCGCGATCACGTGCCACTGGATGCCGAGCGTCGCGAGATCGGAGGAAAAGCCGCAGCCGACGACCATGGCGAGCGGTGCCCCGGTCATCATGAAGGTCATCAGCGCATAGGAACTGACGCCGCAGATCATGCCGGTGATGAAGCGCTGCGTCATCACGATCTCGCGCAGCGGCCGCGCGGGCGCGCCGTCGGTGCCGGTGCGGCTGTCCATGGCCGGCAGGTTCAGGAAAGAGAGAACACCGATCGCAGCGAGCATCAGCGGCACCATGGCCGTGAAGGCGCCGGCAAAGGTGACCGGGGCGAAGTAGTCCTTCATCCAGATTGCAAGCTGCGGCCCGACGATCGCCGAGACGATGCCGCCCGCGAGGATCCAGGAAATGGCCTTGCCCTTGTAGAAGGTCGGAGAGGCGTCCGCCGCGGCGAAGCGGATCTTCTGGGTGAAGCCGCCCGAGAGACCAATCAGCAGCAGGCCGAAGGCGAAAAGCCAGAATTCGGAGCGGAATAGCGCGAGAGCCGCCACGGTGCCGCCGAGCGCACCCATGAGCGCGCCGAACATGAAGCTCGTTCTGCGGCCGAGGAAACGTGAAGCCAGGGCGACGACGATCGCGCCGATGGCGACGCCGATGTTGAAACCGGTGAGCGGGGCGGTGGCGAGCGATTTGTCGGCGCCGAGAAGCTGGAACCCCGCAAGGCCGCCGACGGAGAAGCTCAGGGGTGCGGCCGAGCCGAGAATCGACTGGGCGGCCGTAAGGATGAAGACGTTGCGCTTGGCTGAGCTCAGTTGCGTTTCCAGCCCGCCTGCTTCGACAGCGCTCATTTCGGCTCCTATCGCCCGTTCGTCACTTTCCGGCAGGTCCGCGAACCTGCTTGGCGATACGGTCGAGCACCGCGTTGACGAGCTTCGGCTCCTCCCCTTCGAAGAAGGCGCGGGCGATCTCCACGTATTCCGTGGCGATCACGGCGACGGGGACGTCCTTGCGCTCGAGGAGTTCGAAGGTGCCGGCGCGCAGGATCGCGCGGACGGTGCTGTCGATGCGCGACAGCGGCCAGTCGTCCTGCAGGGCGTTGCTGATCAGCGGGTCGATCTTGGTCTGGTCGCGGACGACGCCGGAGACGATCGAGCGGAACCACGAGGGATCGGCCTTCACATAGGTGTCGCCGTCGATCTCCTGCCCCAGCCGATGAGCCTCGTATTCGGCGACGACTTCGAGCACGCCGGAGCCGGCGATGTCCATCTGGTAGAGCGCCTGCACGGCAGCGAGGCGCGCAGCACCCCGCTGGTTCGCGACCTTGATCGTCGGCTGCTGCTTCTCGTCCTTGCCCATCGGTCAGCCACCCAGTTTCCGCTTGAGCGCGATCATCGTCAGCGCGGCTCGGGCGGCAAAGCCACCCTTGTCCAGCTCGGAGCGGCGGGCCCGCGCCCAGGCCTGCGCCTCGTTTTCGACGGTCAGGATGCCGTTGCCGATCGGCAGCGATTCCGACACCGCCAGATCCATCAGTGCCCGGGAGGATTCGTTGGACACGATGTCGAAATGGTAGGTCTCGCCACGAATGACCATGCCGAGCGCGACGAAACCGTCATATTCGGTGCCGCCGGCATCGGCGCCGTCGAGCGCCATGGCGATCGCCGCGGGAATCTCGAGCGCGCCGGGAACGGTTACGACATCATAGGTCGCGCCCGCCTCGGCGAGCGCCGCCTTGGCGCCGTCGAGCAGCGCATCCGACATATCGTCGTAGAAACGGGCTTCTACGATCAGAAGATGGGGGGCCGATTGCGTCTGTGGCATGGGTATGATCCTGGAAACGGGGAAAATCGGGCGCGGCCCGAACAGACCGCGGTCAAACCATGCCCGCCCGCCATTGGCAAGTGTTTTTAGACCGGCCCTGCCCAAATGCGAAACGTCGACGCCGACATGGCGCGCGGACGACGCCTCCAAAGAGGCGATTTCATGGCGACAATCGTTACGATTGTTTAATCGAATTCAACAGCTTAGTGATTGGAAGTTGATCTGGAAGCGGCTCATATCTCTCTTCGTAAGCGCCACGGAAACCCTCCCGTTCCGCTGACTTCATCAAAGGAGAAAAGTCATGAACCGCTTTACCAAGATTGCATCCGCCACCCTGTTCGCCGTTCTTTCCGCCGCCGGTTACAGCCACGCTGCGACACCGCGTGCTGTCGACGACGCGCTCCGCTCCACGGCGAACCCCGCATTCAACGTCGTCGAGCTGTCGTCGCTCGACCATCGCAGCCCGCGCCTTGCGGAATACAAGGACGTGAGCCCCGCCTCCATGTCCGCCCGCGACCTGCAGGCATCGATCGAGTCGAACCACAACCTTCGCCGGCAACTGACCGCCGAGAACGTCGAGATCGGCAACATCGTCGGCGCCGAACGGGCAGCCGACGGCAGCTTCGTCTTCTACCTCCGCTGACCGGCCCTTGCGGCAGGATCAAAGGGCGCCTCGCGGGTCTTCCCGCGGGGCGTCCGCGCGTCAGCTGTTCTGCGGCAATGCCGTACTTACCCGGCAGAAACCGACCCGGTCGTCCGGTCGGGGAATTCCGCAAGCCGCGCGGCATAGCGCGCCATGGTGTCGACTTCGAAGTTCACCTTGTCGCCCGCCTTGCGCTCACCCCAGGTGGTGACCTCCAGCGTGTGGCGGATCAACAGGATGTCGAAATCGGTGCCGTCGACCGCATTGACCGTGAGCGAGGTCCCGTCGAGCGCCACCGAGCCTTTCGGCGCGACGAAGCGGGCGAGATGCTCCGGCACCCGAAGGCGGATACGCACGGCCTCGCCTTCCGGCGCCACGGAGAGAATCTCGGCGGTGCCGTCGACGTGGCCGGAAACGATATGGCCGCCTAGCTCGTCGCCGATCTTCAGTGACCGTTCGAGATTGACGTGCGTCCCCTTCGTCCAGCTGCCGATGGTGGTGAGCCGCAGTGCCTCTTCCCAGGCCTCCACCTCGTACCAGCGGGCATTGCTGCCCTGCTCCGGCAGGCCGGTGACAGTGAGGCAGGTGCCTGCATGGGCGATCGACGCCCCCATGTCGATGGTCGCCGGATCGTAGCTGGTGGCGATCCGGAGCCGAACGCCCTCCTTCAGTGGCGTGACGGACTCGACGGTGCCAATATCGGTGACGATGCCGGTGAACATCAGATCCCTCTCTCGTAGTCGTCGAAGCGGTCGGCGCCGAAAACGGCCGAACGCACGTGCTTGAAACCTTCCGGTATATGGTCGGTGTCGACCGGTGCGGCAATACCGCCAGGACCGATCGCTCTCGGTCCGTGGAACAACAGGATGCGATCGACCAGCCCCGCCTCTATGAAAGCCCTCGCGGTCTTTGCGCCGCCCTCGACGAGGACGGAAGAGATGCCCCGCGAGACCAGCCCGAAGAGCAGGCTTTCGAGATCGTTCGCCTCCACCACCTCGACGCCTTCGGCCTCCAGCGCTGCGCGGCGGGCTTGCAGGCTTTCGGCAGAGCCTTCGCCGGCGACCGCGATCACGGGAACCTTTCGCGCCGAGAGCACGAGCTTCGAGGTGAGCCGCAGGTCGAGATTGCGGTCGAGGACGACGCGCACTGGTGAATACGCTTCAAGACCCGGCAAACGAACGGTGAGTTCCGGGTCGTCGGCGAGCGCCGTGCCGATGCCGACGAGGATGGCGTCGGTCTCGGCCCGCAGGACATGCACCTGCTCGCGTGACTCGGGGCCGGTGATGGCGATCTGGCCCTCACCCTTTCGGCCGATCATTCCGTCGGACGATATGGCAAGTTTCAGAATCACTTGCGGACGTTTCTTGATCTGACGCGTGAGATAGGCGGCGAGCGCCCGGCGCCCCTCCTCCTCGTGAACGCCGGTGACGACCTCGATGCCTGCGTCCTCGAGGATTTTCACGCCGCGCCCGGAGACGCGCGGGTCCGGATCGAGGACCGAAATCACCACGCGGGCGATGCCGGCGGCAACGATCGCATTGGCGCAGGGCGGGGTCCGGCCGTAGTGCGAACAGGGTTCGAGGGTCACATAGGCGGTCGCGCCGCTCGCCTTCTCTCCGGCCTCGGCCAGCGCCTGCGGTTCGGCATGGGGGCGCCCGCCCTCGGCCGTCACGCCGCGGCCGACGACTTCGCCATCCTTGACGATCAGGCAGCCGACGGAGGGATTGGTGGAGGTTCGTCCCAGATGCGTGAGCGCGAGACGCAGCGCCGCTTCCATGAACCACCGGTCGTCGGAAGCGGCGTCCACGGTTCACTCCATCCCGTGGTCACGGGAGATCTTGGCGTTGATTTCGGCGATCACGTGCTCGAAATCCTCGGCATGCGAGAAGTCGCGATAGACCGAGGCGTAGCGGACGAAGCCGACGTCGTCGAGGCTCTTCAGCGCTTCGAGGACCTGCAGGCCGATCGCTTCCGATGAGATCTCCGTCTCGCCGGAGCTTTCGAGCCGCCGGACGATGCCGGAGACCGCCCTTTCGATCCGGTCGCGGTCGACCGGCCGCTTGCGCAGCGCGATCTCGAAGGACCGCACCAGCTTGTCGCGATCGAAGGGAACCTTGCGGCCGGTCTTCTTGACCACCGTCAGTTCACGCAGTTGCACCCGCTCGAAGGTCGTGAAGCGACCACCGCAATCCGGGCAGATGCGGCGCCGACGGATGGACGTGTTGTCCTCCGCCGGCCGCGAGTCCTTGACCTGGGTCTCGTCCGATCCGCAGAAAGGGCAGCGCATCCGCGTTCCTTACATGTAAGGGTACATCGGGAAGCGGCCGGTGAGAGCCACGACCTTCTCGCGGACGGAAGCCTCGACGCCGGCATTGCCCTCGTCGGAATTGGCGACCTTCAGGCCGTCCAGAACCTCGATGATCATGTTGCCGATCTCACGGAACTCGGCTTCCTTGAAGCCGCGGGTCGTGCCGGCCGGCGTACCGAGGCGAACGCCCGAGGTGACGAAGGGCTTTTCCGGATCGAAGGGGATGCCGTTCTTGTTGCAGGTGACGTAGGCGCGGCCGAGCGCCGCTTCGGCGCGCTTGCCGGTGGCGTTCTTCTTCCTGAGGTCGACGAGCATCAGGTGGTTGTCGGTACCGCCCGAGACGATGTCGACGCCGCCGGCGGTCAGCGTATCGGCAAGCGCCTTGGCGTTCTTGACGATCTGCGCGGCATAGTCCTTGAACTCCGGCTTCAGTGCTTCACCGAGGGCGACTGCCTTGGCGGCGATGACGTGCATCAGCGGTCCGCCCTGCAGGCCGGGGAAGACGGCGGAGTTGATCTTCTTGGCGATATCCTCGTCATTGGTGAGCACCATGCCGCCGCGAGGACCGCGCAGCGACTTGTGCGTCGTGGTGGTCGCGACGTGGCAGTGCGGGAACGGCGACGGATGCTGGCCACCGGCGACGAGGCCGGCGATGTGGGCCATGTCGACCATCAGCCAGGCGCCGACTTCGTCGGCGATCTCGCGGAAACGCTTCCAGTCCCAGATACGGGAATAGGCGGTGCCGCCGGCGATGATCAGCTTCGGCTTGTGCTTGCGCGCCTTCTCGGCAACGTCATCCATGTCGAGCAGGTTGTCGCCTTCACGCACGCCGTAGGAAACGACGTTGAACCACTTGCCGGACATGTTGACCGGCGAGCCGTGGGTCAGGTGTCCCCCGGAATTGAGGTCGAGGCCCATGAAGGTATCGCCCGGCTGCAGCAGCGCCAGGAACACCGCCTGGTTCATCTGTGAACCGGAGTTCGGCTGAACGTTGGCGAAGTTGACGCCGAAGAGCTTCTTGGCGCGCTCGATCGCCAGTTCCTCGGCGATGTCGACATACTGACAGCCGCCGTAATAGCGCTTGCCCGGATAGCCCTCGGCATACTTGTTGGTCATGATCGAACCCTGCGCCTCGAGCACGGCCCGAGAGACGATGTTCTCGGAGGCGATCAGCTCGATCTCATGGCGCTGGCGACCCAGTTCCTTCTCGATCGCGCCGAAGATTTCGGGATCGACCTCGGCAAGCGGACGGGAGAAGAAGGCATCGGTGTTCGACATAATAGAAAGCTCCTGAACGGGTTGATGCCAAGGGGTCTTAGCCTCCTGCAGGATCAAGAGCAATACGGGTTACGACATTTGAGCATCAAAGAGCGGTAACGCCCCGTATCGACGAAAAAAGCCGCGCTCGAAAGAGGCGCGGCTTTGAAGGAGAGCGGCAAACGCCCTTACTGCTGCGGCACGAGGTCGTCGTCGACGGAGATCGAGCCGGCGACCTGTTCGACGCCGATATTGGTTTCGAGCGCGAGCTGGACGTTGCCGTCGAGCTGGTAGATGTCGTCGCGGAACTGGACGACATTGTCCTTCGCCGACCATGCGGTCAGATAGACCCAGTGGACGCCGACTTCGTCGCTCACCGGGATCGGGGTGTTGACGCGCGATGCGATGACCTGCTCGATCTGCTGGCGGCTCCAGCCTGGCGTGTACTTCAGCACCCAGACGATCAAGTCGCGGACGTTCTGCACGCGCACGCAGCCGGAAGACTCGAAGCGCATCAGCTTGTTGAACAGGCCCTGGGTCGGGGTATCGTGCATATAGACCGCTTCCGGGCTCGGGAAGTTGATCTTCGTTGCGGACATGGCGTTGATCTTGCCCGGGTCCTGGCGGAACATCAGGTTCGGTGCCTTGGGCGCGAACCAGTCGACCGTTTCCGGCGCCACCTCGTTGCCGTTGCCATCGATCAGGCGGATGCTGTTGCGCGCCAGATAGGTGGGATCCTTCTGCATCAGCGGCACGATGTCCTTCTCGACGATCGAGCGCGGCGCAGTCCAGTACGGGTTGAGGATGATGTCGGAAACCTTGGAGCTCACCAGCGGCGACGGACGGCTGATGCGGCCGACGATCGCGGTGTTGCGCAGCGCGACGCGGTCATTCTCGACGGCCTCGACATAGGCGGCCGGAATGTTGACCATGATGTAACGCGCTTCGAGCTGCTTGCTGACGACGTCCTGCAGGCGCTGCAGGTTGACGTTGAGCTGCATCAGGCGGGTATCGGCCGGAACGTTGAGCGCCTTCAGCGTGAATTCGCCGAGCACGCCGTCGTCCGGAAGGCCGTGACGGGCCTGGAAGCGCTTAACCGCACCGTCGACATAGGTGTCGAACGAGTTGGAAAGCCCGGCCGAGCGCGGCAGGTCTCCGGAGATCATCAGGCGCTGACGCAGCACCTGCACCGACGGATCGATGGCTCCGAGCTGCAGCTTGACGCCCGGATTGACCTGCGGCCAGCCGCCATTGGCGACGATTGCCTGATAGTTGGCGATCGCCTGCTGCACATGCATGACGTTGCTGGGGCTGAGGATCGGCGTGTTCGACACGACGTTGGCGTTTGCGCGCGAAACCTGCGCATCGAACTGGTCGTCCCAGTTACCCCGGCGCGGCGCGTTGATGACGTCGTCGATCGCAGTCTGCGCGGCCGCCTGCCCGGCGAGTGCGGCGACACCGGCGACAGCGGCACCTCGCAGCAGAGCACGACGCGACATGGCAAGTTCTGCAGACTTATTCGACATATTCCCTACCATTTTTCCCAAAAGGACAGACAGCCAGGCTATACACAGGCATGGTTAACAAACGCGCATGCGCATGGCCGGCATCCCGGAAATCGGCCATCCGAACAGGAGGGCCACGCGGCGCTTCTTCCTCCCCGGCGCTCCCATATCAATATGGCCAATTCGTGTCACCGGCCGCCACTCACGAATCCGTGTCGCCTTGCGCCATCGAACGCACGCAGGCGCCGTGGCGGGCAGATTGCTGCCGCCAGGCGCCTCGTCGTGCGACTGCATGACTGGAGGAAAATGCAGTACCTCGCAGTGCCCCTTGTGGATCAGAGGCGGTAGAGGATCTGGTCGTTCCAGAAGCGGTCGAGGCGCTGCAGGAGCTTGTTCATCTGGGTGAACTCGTCCGAACCGATGCCGCCGACCTTCTGGATCGAGCCGATGTGGCGCTCGTAAAGACGGGCGACGGTCTCGGCGACTTCCTGGCCCTTATCGGTCAGGCTGATGCGGACCGAACGGCGGTCGATGCGCGAGCGCTGGTGATTGATGAAGCCGAGGTCGACCAGCTTCTTGACGTTGTACGACACGTTCGAGCCGAGATAGTAGCCCCGCGAGCGCAGCTCGCCGGCGGTCAGCTCCGAATTGCCGATGTTGAAGAGAAGGAGCGCCTGGACGGCATTGACGTCGCTGCGACCCTGACGGTCGAACTCGTCCTTGATGACGTCCAGAAGGCGGCGATGCAGCCGCTCGACCAAGTGGAGCGATTCCAGATAGAGCGAGCGGATTGCATCGTCATGCGGGTCATGTGTTGCCGGCTGCGGCTTCAGTTTCGTGTTCATGTCGATCTGCCTCACTGTTTGTCTGGCGGCTTTTGGTTTTCTTCCCGCCTTGTGAGGGACACTATCGAATGCGCCTAAAATTCTATTTAAAATGCAGGCTTAACAGGAGCTTACCGAAACACGAGTGTCGATCAGGGTAAATCAACCCTTATCTCCTGGGCCTTGCGGCGCTGTTGCAGCCAGAGCGCGGCACGGAACGCGAGGTAGGCGACGACCACTGCCGAGTGCATCGGAACGACGAGATTGTTGCTGCCGTAGACGCTGCTCCAGACACCGTACATCAGGATCTGGGCGCCGGCCGCGACGACCCAGATCACCGGCCCCCAGGAGACGGCGAGCCAGAGCCCGAGCGCGGCGACGGGAAAGACGACGGCGAGACTGCTGGCGGCGACTTTCCACGGCAGGTTCAGGAGATCGAAGCGGGCGCTGCCGCCGAACGAATAGCCGACGAGCATCGCCCAATACTGTAGGCCGAACCACAGGCAGGAAACCGCGACCAACCGGAGGAAGGTCACGAACAGGGTCTCCGTTAGGCTGCGCTTCGGCACGTGCGGCGAATCAGCTTCCATCCGCAAAACATAGGCGGACGCCGAAGCCGCCGCCAGCGACTTCCAGTGAAAAGGCGGGGACTGCCCGTCTTCGCCCACAGCGCATCGTTTGAAGTGCCGACAGCCGGCGCCGCAACGTCCGAAGGGGCTGCGACGACGTTTGCTTTTGCACGGCTCTGCTCTCGTGCTATGCAGCCGGCGGTTTGAGCCACCAAGCGAGGACGAGTGCCATGACGCAGGACAAAACCCACCTTGTCGACGAGATCACCGGTCACCGGCGGATGCGACGCAACCGCAAGGCCGACTGGACGCGGCGGCTGGTACTCGAGAACCGGCTGACCGTCGACGACCTGATCTGGCCGATCTTCATCATTCCGGGCACCGGCATCGTCGAACCGATCGCAGCAATGCCGGGCGTCAACCGCATGTCCGTCGACAAGGCCGTGGAAGCGGCGAAGGCGGCGGCCGATCTCGGCATCCCGGCGCTCGCGACCTTTCCGAATGTCGAGATGGAGCTGCGCGACCAGACGGGATCACAGATCCTCGAAGCCAATAACCTCATCAATCGCACGACCGCGGCAATCAAGAAGGCCGTGCCGAATATCGGCGTCATCACCGATGTGGCGCTCGACCCGTTCACCAGCCACGGCCATGACGGCATCCTGCGCGACGGCGAGATCGTCAACGACGAGACGGTCGACCAGATCGTCCGGGCGGCGGTGCTGCAGGCGGACGCCGGCTCCGACATCATCGCCCCCTCCGACATGATGGACGGCCGCATCGGCGCGATTCGTCGCGGCCTCGACGCCGCCGGCCACCAGTCGGTCGGCATCATGTCCTACGCGACGAAGTTCGCCTCCTGCTACTACGGCCCCTACCGCGAGGCGATCTCGACCGGCGGCCTGCTGAAAGGCGACAAGAAGAGCTACTACATCGATCCGGCGAACGGCACCGAAGCAATGCGCGATGCGGCCCTCGACGTCGAGGAAGGCGCCGACATGCTGATGGTGAAGCCGGGCCTGCCCTATCTCGACATCTGCTGGCGGATGAAGGAAGCCTTCGGCCTGCCGGTCTTCGCCTACCAGGTTTCCGGCGAATACGCGCAGATCAAGGCGGCCGCGATGAACGGCTGGATCGACGAAGAGAAGGCGATGATGGAAACGCTGCTCTGCTTCAAACGGGCGGGCTGCGACGGCATCCTCACCTACTTCGCGATGGACGTCGCAAGAAAGCTTGCGAAATAAAGGCGATACCCCGCCGAGGCGGATTGCCAACGTCCGCCCGACACCCCATATGCGTCTTCAATCGAAAGGAGCGCATGTCATGACCTACAATCCAAATCCGCTCTACGCGGCCCCGGACGACTGGCGGGCCTATAGCGGGGTTCTGTCGCGGCGCGTCTTCGCCTTCATCATCGACTACCTGATCATCGCACTCCTGTGGATCCCGGCGGCCGTGCTCGTCTTTTTCGTCGGCATCCTGACGCTCGGCCTCGGCTTTATGCTCTATCCGATCCTGTTTTTCATCGTCGCCGGCCTCTATTTCGGCATATCGCTGGCGGGCCCGTTCCAGGCCACCCCCGGCATGCGCGCCATGGGAGTTGCCATGGTGAGGGTCGACGGTCGCAAGATCGACTTCGTCACCGCGATCGCGCATCTCGCGCTCTTCTGGATCCTGAACTCGGTGCTGACGCCGCTGATTCTCCTTGCCGGCCTCTTCACCGAACGCTCGCGTCTGGTCCACGATTTCCTCGTCGGCACCGCCACCATCCGCACGGCCTGACGAAGGCCGCGATGTCGTGGCAGGCGCACAGGACACCTGCCTCGGCTCTCCATCGCGCAAGAATATTTCCTGGACCTCGCGACATTTGAAACGCTAGGACTGTTCCGCTCGCCCTTGGATCGACATAAAGGGCCGTGCCCGGACAGCCCGATCGGCCGGCCCCTGCAGCGGAACCAATGAATGCCGGACTTCCATCTCGTCGCCACTTTCGTCGTCATCCTTGCCACGATCATCGCCTTCGCAAGCGACCGCTATTCGGTGGAGGCGGTTTCGCTCGGTTCGCTCGCCACGCTTCTCGCGATCTTCGGCGCCTTTCCGATGCGCGCCCCGGACGGCAGTGTGCTCGGGCCGGACGCGCTGCTCGCGGGCTTCGGCAATCCGGCGCTTGCGACCGTCATCGCGCTGCTGATCGTCGGCCAGGGCCTCTTCGCCACTGATGCGCTGGAGCGCCCTGCCCGTGTTCTCGGCAATCTCGGCGCCAACCGGCCATGGCTCACCATCGCCATCATTCTCGGCGTGACCGGCACCACCAGTGCCTTTCTCAACAATACGCCGGTTGTGGTGATCTTCATTCCGATTCTGACGGTCGTCGCGGCGCAACAGAGGGTGCCGAGTTACAAGATCTTCATGCCGCTCTCCTTCATCACCATTCTGGGCGGCATGACCACCATCATCGGCTCCTCGACCAACATGATCGCGGCCGGGCTCGCGGCGCAGCAGGGCCTCCAGATCGGCTTCTTCGACCTGACCGGCATGGGCGCACTGCTCGCCGCCGTCGGCAGCGTCTACGTGCTCATCCTCATGCCGCGCCTTCTCAAGGACCGCATATCGGCAGCGTCACGCGAGAACCAGGTCACCGGCACGCAGTTCGTCGGCGAGATCCTCCTGACCGCGGGCCACCGCTATATCGGCATGACTGCCAAGGCCGGGTTCTTTCCGGAAATTCGTGATCTGACGCCACGCCTGCTCCTGCGCCGCGACGTTCCGATCCGCCCGCCCTTCGAGAACATCACCCTGATGCCGGGCGACATTCTGATCGTGACGGGGACGCGCAAGGCTTTCATGGATGCAATCGCCAAGGGCGAGAAGGGAACGACAGGGCTGGAGGGCGAGGACGGCTACAGCAGCAACATCGACGTCGTGCCGCCCGGCGCCCATTACCACATCATCGAGGCGGTGATCGCGCCGGGCTCGCGCTACGAAGGCCGCACGATCCAGCTCTCCGGTCTGCAGGCGCAGTTCGACGTCGCCGTCTTCGGCGTGCAGCGCAAGAGCCGCATGGCGCGCACCGCCCTTTCCGAAATACGGCTCGAAGCCGGCGACACGCTCCTGATCGGCGGCACGATGGACGCCCTCGCCGCGATGCGGGGCAACCACGACATCCTCCTGCTCGAGTACTCCGCCGAATCCGTGCCGCAGAAGCGCAAGGCGAGGATCGCCGCCGCAATCTTCGCCGGCATCGTGTTGCTCTCGGCGTTCGACATCTCCCCGATCGTGGTCAACGCCATCGTCGGCGCCGGCCTGATGATCGCGCTTGGCTGCCTGACGCTCAATCAGGCAAGCCGCGCCTTCGACAAGCAGATCTACCTGATGATCGGCACTGCGATCGCGCTCGCGACGGCGCTGGAGCATACCGGCGGGGCCTCGCTGATTGCGCAGGAGACGATCGCCCTGATGGATGGCGCGCCGACCGCCGTCATGCTTTCCGTGCTCTTCCTGCTGATGGCGGTGCTGACCAACATCCTCTCGAACAACGCCGTCGCCGCGCTCTTCATGCCGATCGCGCTCGACGTCGCCCATCGTGTCGGCGCGCCGCCCGGCGCCTTTGCCGCCGCGGTGATCTTTGCCGCCAACTGTTCCTTCGCGACCCCCGTCGGCTACCAGACCAACCTGCTCGTGATGGGACCTGGCCACTACCGCTTCGCCGATTTCGTGAAGGCGGGCGCACCGCTCGTCGTCATCATATGGTTGACGTTTTCCATTCTTGCGCCATGGTATTATGGACTGTAGCCGCGAAAGGATCGGGCCCCGGCCACGATGAACACCCAGACGTCCCCTTCCCCGCAGTTCTACCTCACGGCGCCGGCGCCGTGTCCCTACCTGCCGGGTGAGAAGGAGCGAAAGGTCTTCACCCATCTCGTCGGACCGCGGGCGACCGAGATGAACGACCTTCTGACGCAGGGCGGTTTTCGCCGCTCGCAGAACATCGCCTACCGGCCAGCCTGCGAATCCTGCCGCGCCTGCATCTCCGTGCGTATCCTGGCCCAGGAATTCACGCCCGGCCGCTCCTTCCGTCGGGTGCTCGCCGCCAATCGCGACATCGTCGCGACGGCTTGTCCGGCGCAGCCCTCCTCCGAACAATTCAGCCTCTTCCGCCGTTACCTCGATCATCGCCACCAGAGCGGCGGCATGTCCGACATGACGGCACTCGACTATGCGATCATGGTCGAGGACACCCATGTGCAGACCAGGATCATCGAATACCGCCTGCGCGCACCCGGCGACGGGCTGAAGGGGCAGCCGAAGGGCGAACTGGTCGCGGTCGCGCTCAGCGATCTCATGAGCGACGGGCTGTCCATGGTCTACTCGTTCTTCAATCCGGCCATGGAGCAACGCTCGCTCGGCACACTGATGGTCCTCGACCACGTCAACCGGGCGAAGGCGCTCGGCCTGCCGCATGTCTATCTCGGTTACTGGGTCAAGGGATCCGACAAAATGGGCTACAAGATCCGCTTCCAGCCACAGGAGCACCTCCTGAGCCAGGGCTGGCAGCGTTACACACCCTCCGAAACCTCCGACGACTAGGGCCGGTTTCCGTCGCGGTTTTGCAGCGCCGACATGGGCGATTTTCGCCATATCCCTTCGGGACGCGGCGGATCTTTACTCCGGGTGCGTCGCCACGGCCTTGCGGGTAGGCTCCACGACGGAAATCCCTCCCCTCCGGCGACAAGATCCAACCGAGTCACGCCCGCCGTACCGCACCGGTGACGGCCGGCTGCCGTTCCGGATCTGCCGCCGCGGACAGCCCGGCGTCTGGGCTCAGGCGTTGCGCAGGATGACGGCCTCCACGGGCCGACGCGGCGAATAGGGCAAGGCCGGCGCATAGCCGAAGCGGAGTACGAGATCGGGACGGCGTCCGTCCAGTCCCGCGACACTCGCCACATCGGCACGCAGCGCGGCGACCTCCACCGGCTGGTTGACGAATGCGGTCCGGATGCCGAGCGCCGTCGCCGTCAGGCAGAAGCGCTGGCAGGCGCGTCCTGCGGCGATCCATCCGGCCGGATTTTCCGGCGCGGCGGAGAAGACCGCAATTCCCGCGGAGCTGTCCATCTGGCGCGCGTACTTGTCGGCCTCGGAGCGGGGCTTGAACGCCATCTCGAAGGCGTGCGGCCCGAGCCACTCCGGCAGGGCCGGATTGCCGCTCGCCGCGGCGTACAGTCCGTCCCCCCTCCCGATTGCCGCCGAGGGGCTGAAGCGGATCCATCGCTTGAGTTCGGCGACGAAGGCACGATCCGCCATCTGCGCGTCGTTGCCGGCGATCACGAGGTCCCGCATCCGGCCGACCGCACCCTGATCGGTCAGCAGAGCCAGATGGACGCCATCGACATCGGCACTCTTGCGGAGTCGCTCGAGGTCGGCGGATGGCACCGGCCGGCCGTCATAGACGCTGCGTGTCGACTGTCTCCTCGGGATGGCGGTGAACATCTTCCAAGTATCGGGATCGGCCGCCATACCATCGCTGATGAAAGCCAGCGATGCTCCCGTTTCATTATCGTCCCGCGTCACCGCGACCGCGCCGGGGCGGCCCGTCGCGATCGCGGCGATGGCGAGATTCTCGACGGCGCAGCCGAGGCTGACATAGAGATGGTGATCGTCAGGATCGACGACCGGCGTGCGACGGGAGAAGTCCGGCCGGATGGCAATGCCGCGATCCGACATCTGAAAGCGCCACGGCTGCGTATTGTGCCCGTTGGCTGCGAGCGTGGCATAACGAACGAGGCCGCGATCCGTTACTGGTGGCATCAGCGGAACGCGCAGATCCCTGGAATAGCGGGCGTAGCGAGCGGCCGCGCGCCTCGCCTCCACGACGATGCCGGCGCCGCCGAGCGCCAGTGCCGCGGAGCCTCCGGTCAAGATTCCACGTCGCGTCAGCATCCGGCTACCTTCCGTCGATCAAAGGAGAAATGATACAACCGAAGGATAACGATACGGCGGCGGCGATCAACCCCTACGAGAGGAAAACTCACCGGCAATATTGACGGTGGAGCCGCCGAACGGCGATTGCCCCGATTCCGGAGCTGGCGAACCGCCGCGCCCTGCACAAGGGCAAGGCAGAAGGGCGTGGCTTTGTCTTACGGCAAGACGATAGCCATGTTATAACGTCGTTGCAACACCAGGATCACGGCCATGAACATCACCATTCGCAAGATCGGCAATTCGGAAGGCATCATCATCCCGAAGGAAGTCCTCGACCGGCTGGGCCTCAAGGCGGGCGACATCGTCGAGCTGACCGAAAATCAGGACGGCTTGCTGCTGAGGTCCACGGATGATGACTTCGCGCGGCAGATCGCTCACGCCGAGCGTTTCATGGAGAAATACAAGACTGCGCTGAAGAAGCTTGCGGAATGACGGACTTCGTCTTTCTTTCACGCCCTCTCGTCGAGGCCTTGCATCGGATGCAGATCGAGCGTTTCGGTGGCGCCGACGGCCTGCGTGACGGCGGGGCTCTGGAGTCGGCACTGGCACGGCCCGTCCACCGCGCGCATTACGGCTCCAGCGACCCTTGCGAACTGGCCGCGTCCTACCTTTTCGGATTGGCGAGAAATCACGCTTTTATCGACGGGAACAAGCGTATCGCGATCGTGACTGCCGCCGTCTTTCTGATCGAAAACGGCTACGAGATCGAGGCAACCGACGCCGAACTCTACGCCTTCGTCATGGCCGTCGCGGCCGGCGAGATCGACGAGGACGGTGCCCGGCGTTTTCTAGCCGATCACACCCTGCCCCGTCGCTGATCTCAGCCGGAGAACTTGCCGCTCCGCGGGAAGCCCTTTGGCACCAGCCGTCCGGCGGAGGCGCGGTCGCCCATCCACTCGACCAGTTCGTCCTTGCTCTTGGTGAAGACGCGGCCGGCGCTGTCCTCCCAGGTCAGACCGTCGGCGATCGCGAAGCACTTCACGTCCGAGATGCCGCCGTCCTTGTAGCGCTGCAGGCGCACGCCCTTGCCGCGCGACATCTCCGGCACCTGCATGAGCGGGAAGACCAGAAGCTTGCGGTTCTCGCCGACGACGGCGACATGGTCGCCGGTGACGGGCACGACGAGCTTCGTCTCGTCCGGCATGCCGACGTTCATGATCTGCTTGCCCTTGCGGGTATTGGCGACCATCTCGCTTTCCGGGATCACGAAACCATTGCCTGCCGTGGAGGCGAGCAGGAGCTTGCGCGAGGGGTCGTGCACGAAGGCCGTCAGCACATCCTGATCGTTCTCCATGTCGACCATGATGCGGATCGGCTCGCCGTGGCCGCGGCCACCGGGCAACTTGTCTCCGCCGAGCGTGAAGACCTTGCCGCCGGTGGTGACGAGCAGGATCTTGTCGGTCGTCTGTGCCGGAAACGCGACCCTGAGGCCGTCGCCCTCCTTGAAGGTGAGGCTCGACGTATCCGAGATATGGCCCTTGAGGGCGCGGATCCATCCCTTTTCCGAGACGACGACGGTGATCGGTTCCTTCTCGATCATCGCCTGCTGGATCGCCTCGATATCGGCCTCCGGTGCATTCGAGAAGGTGGTGCGGCGGCGACCGAGTTCCGTCGCCTTGGCATACTTCTTCTTGACCTCGCCGATCTCCCAGGCAACCGTCTGCCACTGCTTGTCGTCCGAGGCGAGCAGCGACTCGATCTCGGCCTTCTCGGCGGAGAGTTCCTCGTGCTCCTTGCGGATCTCGAATTCCTCGAGCTTGCGCAGATTGCGCAGCCGCATGTTGAGGATCGCCTCGGCCTGGACGTCGGTCAGGTCCCATCTCGCGATCAGGACCGGCTTCGGCTCGTCCTCCTCGCGGATGATGCGGATCACTTCGTCGAGGTTGAGATAGGCGATCAGCAGGCCGCCGAGGATTTCGAGACGCCGGTCGATCGCCGCGAGCCTGAAGCGCGAACGGCGCACCAGCACGTCCTTGCGGTGGTCGAGCCATTCGGTCAGGACCTCATTCAGGGCCATGACCTTCGGCACCTTGCCCATCGAGAGCACGTTCATGTTCAGCGGAATGCGGCTTTCGAGTTCCGTCAGCTTGAACAGCGACTCCATCAGCAGCGTGGCGTCGACGGTGCGGCTTTTCGGCACCAGCACGATGCGCACGTCCTCGGCCGACTCGTCGCGGATATCCTCCAGCAGCGGCAGCCTGCGCGCGATCAGCAGCTCGGCGATCTTCTCGATGAGCCGCGACTTCTGCACCTGGTAGGGAATCTGCGTGACGACGATCTGGTAGCCGCCGCGGCCGAGGTCTTCGGTCTCCCACTTCGCCCTGACGCGAAAACCGCCGCGGCCGGTGCGATACGTCTCGACCATGCTTTCGCGGCTCTCGATGATGATGCCGCCGGTCGGGAAATCCGGGCCTTCGATGCCGCCGCGCTGCGGGTTCGCCGGATCGGCGATCAGTTCCTCGACGGTGGCGCCGGGATTCTTGATGAGATAGAGCGCCGCGTCGCAGATCTCATGGACATTGTGCGAGGGAATGGAGGTCGCCATGCCGACGGCGATCCCGGAGGAGCCGTTGGCGAGAAGGTTCGGGAAGGCGCCCGGCAGAACGACCGGCTCCTCGTCTTCCTCGTTGTAGGTCGGGCGGAAGTCGACGGCGTCCTGGTCGATACCTTCGAGCAGAAGCGCCGCGACCTCGGTCATCCGCGCTTCGGTGTAACGATAGGCGGCGGCGCTGTCGCCGTCGATGTTGCCGAAATTGCCCTGCCCGTCCACGACGGGATAACGCTGCGAGAAATCCTGCGCGAGACGCACCAGCGCGTCGTAGACCGACTGGTCGCCGTGTGGATGGAACTTACCGATGACGTCGCCGACGATGCGGGCGCACTTCTTGAACGCCGAGTTCGGCCGGATGCCCATCTCGCTCATCGCATGGATGATGCGCCGGTGCACCGGCTTCAGACCGTCGCGCACGTCGGGGAGCGCGCGGTGCATGATCGTCGACAGCGCATAGGCAAGGTAGCGCTCTTCGAGCGCTGCCCTCAAATCCACCGGTTGAATATTGTCGCCGCCGTCACCGGGCGGCAAAAGGCTCTTTCCCATGCCCCCTTGCTAGCGGAGATGACCCCGGACGGCAAGGAATCCGGCCGATCCGATTGTGGATTACGGCCGTTTCGGGACAACGCGCCGCAGCGATGTCCGCAGGACGATTAACCTTGCCGAAACGGCCCAACTTTCCCGCTATACTTCTCCCGAAACAGACAGTAGGCTCCGACGCCGAAAAAGCTTCAATGATTACACCGATTTCAAGAGGATTCATTATGACACAGTCCCGGGCGACCAAGCTTTTCCTCGCCGGAACCTTCCTGACATCTCTCTCCGGCCATGCCTGGGCGCTGGATGGTCAGGATCTGCTTAAGAAGATCAATGCCGCCTATGCAAGCGGCAGCGCGACGATTTCGGCCGAGTCGGTCGAGGTGGATGGCAGCGACGTCGTCCTGAAAGGCGCCAAGTTTACGACGCTCGGCGAGAAGCAGTCGAGCGTCAATCTCGGTGACCTGACGCTGACGAATGTCTCCGAGGAAGACGGTGGGGCCTATTCCATCGAGCGCATCGACTTTCCTCCGGTCAATTTCACCGAAGAGAAGTCGTCCGTGACGGTCGACGACCTCTACCTCGCCGGCGTCTGGGTGCCCGCCAGCACCGAAGGCAACGATCTTTCCTCGATGATGCTCTACGAAGAGGCCCATAGCGGACCGATCAAGGTTATCTTCGACGGCAAGGAAGTCTTCTCCATGGAGGAAGCGAGCGGCACGCTCGATGTCGCCGAGGACGAGGAGTCGATGAGCTTCGAGGCCGACATCACCGGCATCAAGGCCGATCTCGCCTTGGTCAAGGACGCCGAGAGCAAGGAAGCCATCGAAGCCCTCAATCTGAAGACGATCGACGGCGAAGTCACCGTGAAAGGCAGCTGGGAGCTCGCCACCGGCACAATCAAGGTCGAGGAATACGCCTTCGACTTCGCCAATATCGGCATGCTGAACCTCGCCTTCAGCGTCTCCGGCTATACCATGGACCTCGTCAAGCAGTTGCAGGAGACCGCCCGCACGATGCAGTCCCAGCCGCAGAACGAGCAGGCGCAGCAGGCTGCCGGCCTCGCCATGCTCGGGCTGATGCAGCAGATGTCCTTCAACAACGCCGAAATCCGCTTCGAGGACGACGGCATCACCAGCCGCGGCCTGGACTACGCCGGCAAGCAGCAAGGTTCCTCGGGTGAGGAAATGGCACAGATGGTGAAGGCCATGGTGCCGATGATGCTCGCCCAGGCCAATCTCGGCGCCTTCGCCAATGAGGTCTCCGAGGCCGTCAACAGCTATATCGACGATCCGAAGAGCCTGACGATTTCCGCCACGCCGGAAAAGGCCGTGCCCTTCCCGATGATCATGGGTGCGGCCATGGGTGCGCCGGACACGCTCCCGAAGGTGCTCGGCGCCAAGGTGACGGCGAACGACTGACGCGCCTTTTCGGCAAATCATTTGTTGCTCTCGAAAGGGCGCGGCTTGCCGCGCCCTTTCGTCGCGGATAGTGGTAGTTTCAGCGCCGCGCGATTGACGGGACCGACCCGCCCCGTCAATCCTTGGTTGCTCATCGACAACCATGGATCTATCGCGCAATGTTTGCCTGGCGACCCCGACCGGTCGAAATCACCGAAAAACTGAACGACACCTCGTTCGAACCCGCGCACGCCGCCTATTATGACGGCAAGAGCGGCGACTGGCTGCGGCTCCTCTTGCAGGCCCGGGTCGATTTCCTGTCGATCTGGCGCCCCGCCGACTTCACCGAACGGGTAACCGCCACCCGCGTGCTCGGCCGGCAGATCGTGCTCGTCAACGCGCCGGACCTGATCCGCCAGGTCGTCGTGAAGCGCCACGAGAACTACGAGCGCAAGAGCCCACAGATGCGCCGGGCGCTCGAATACCTGCTCGGCGACGGCCTCTTCATCTCCGACGGCGAGACCTGGAAGCAGCGGCGCGCGCTCGTCAACGACATCGTCCACACCAACCGTGTGCCGAGCTTCGGGCCGGTGATGGAGAAGACCGCCGGCGAGCTCGTCGAACGCTGGAACAGCATGCCGGACGGGGCAAGCGTCAATGTCCTGCACGAGATGGCCGGACTGACGGCCGAGATCATCTCGCGCAGCGTCTTCGGCAACAATCTCGGCAAGGAGAGCGCCGATGCCGTCACCGACGCCTTCACGAGCTATCAGTCGCTGATCGACTCCATCAATCTCGGCTATTTCATCGGCTTCGACGAAGGCCTGCCGGTGCTGCGCACGCCCTCGCTCCGCCGGTCGGTCAAGCGCATCCACCGGATCATCGACAAGGTGGTCGAGGACCATCTCGCCGGGCGCGGCGACCACAACTCCATGGTCGAACTCCTGATCCGCCGCCAGGAGCGCAGCCCGGAGCTGAAGCTCGACCTCGTCGCGCTGCGCAACGAGGCGGCAACGATCTTCATGGCTGGCCATGAGACCACCGCCGCGACGCTCACCTGGGCCTGGTACCTGCTGTCGCGTGCCGGCTGGGCGGAACAGGCCGTGCACGAGGAGATCGCCCGCGTCTGCGGCGATCGCACGCCGACGATCGACGATGTGCCGAAGCTCGACTATTGCCGCGCGGTGATCGAGGAGACGCTCCGGCTCTATCCGCCGGTGCCGATTCTCGCCCGTCAGACGAAGCAGGCCGACACGATCGGCGACCTGCCGGTCGAACCGGCGTCGCTCGTGCTCATCGTGCCCTGGCTGCTGCACCGCACGCCGAGCCTCTTCGAGGACCCGCATCTCTTCCGGCCCGAGCGCTTCCTCGGCGACCGCCGGCCGGTCCCCTACAGCTATATTCCGTTCGCGAGCGGTCCACGGGTTTGCCCCGGCATGAATTTCGGCCTCACCGAAGCGATCCTCTGCCTTGCGGTCCTCGCCCAGCGCTTCCGCGTGCGTGTCGATGCCGACCACAAGGTGGAACCGCTCTGTCGCCTCACCCTGCGCCCGAAGGGCGGGCTGCCGGTGACGCTGCATCGGCGCTGAAGGAGGTCGACAATGGCAACGGACGACAAGACGCCGGATGTGAAGGCGGCCAAGCGCAAGGCCTGGGTCTATGCCGAGGAACAGCGGCCCGCATTCGCTGACTGGCTCGCCGGCGGCGACCGGCGCAAGCGCTTCGTCCGCTACTGGTTTTCGGACAACGTCTGGAACCTCCTGCACCTGGCCGGACATTTCGGGCTGAAGCTGCTGCCGATGGACGCATGTTCGGCCTTCGGTGCACGGCTCGGCGTCTTTGCCATCCCGCGCTTCCACAAGGCGGCGGAGAAGAGAACCCGTGCGACGATCGCGGCGCTCTGCCCGCACCTCAGCCCTGCGGAGCAGGAGGCACTGTTCATCGAGAACTGCCGCTCGCAGGGGCGAATCATGACCGAGTTTTCCGTCGTAAACCGTCTTGCGGAACATCCAGAGCGCATCGAGGTCCACAACATGGAGTGGGTGCTCGACGCCGCCAAACGCGGCCCGGTCATCTTTGTGGGCATGCACCTCGGCAATTGGGAGATCGGGCCGATCGTGCTGCAACGTGCGGGTCTCGTTCCCTACATCAATTACACACCACCACCTGGCCGCGCCAAGGCGTGGATCTCGGAGCGTGTCCGGCGCAAGAACGGATTGAACTTCCTGCCCCCTGGGCTCCAGGGCATCCGCCCTGCCGTCAGCGCTCTGAAGAAAGGCGGCATCGTGTCCGCCTTCTGCGACGAAGGCGTCGGTGGCAAGCTGCGCGGCCCCCTCTTCGGCCGCAAGCCGCATCTGGAAGGCAATCTCGCGATGACCGTGCGGCTCGCCCGGATGACCGGCGCCACCATCTGCCCATGGTACAATCTGCGCACCGACGGCTTCCGCTTCGAGGCGCATGCGCTACCGCCGATCGTGCTGCCACCGGAGACGAAATCCGGCGAGCGCCTGCTCGACGACATCCAGCTCCTCAACGACGCGATCGAACCGGTGATCCGTGAGCATCTGGGCCAGTGGTTCTTCCTCGACAACGCCTTGCCCAAGAGCTGATACGCAGAACAGAAAAGGCCCCGGAAGCAACAGCTTCCGGGGCCTTCTTCATTTCGGCAGGAAAATCGGTTCAGTCCTTTTTCGGCTGCGGCACGACACGCAGCGCCAGCTCGCGCAGCTGCGTCGGGGTCGCCTCCGAAGGCGCGTTCATCAGCAGGTCCTGCGCCTGCTGGTTCATCGGGAACAGGGTGACCTCGCGCAGGTTCTTCGCGCCGACGAGCAGCATCACCACGCGGTCGATGCCGGCCGCCATGCCGCCGTGCGGCGGGGCGCCGTACTGGAAGGCACGGTACATGCCGCCGAAGCGTTCCTCGACGTCGGCCTTCGAAAGACCGACCATCTCGAAGGCCTTGACCATCAGCTCCGGCGACTGGTTACGGATCGACCCGGAGGCAATCTCGAAGCCGTTGCAGACCATGTCGTACTGGTAGGCCTTGATCGACAGAGGATCCTGACCTTCCAGCGCTTCCATGCCGCCCTGCGGCATCGAGAACGGGTTGTGGGCGAAGTCGATCTTCTTCTCTTCCTCGTTCCATTCGAAGAACGGGAAGTCGACGATCCAGCAGAGTTCGAAGCGGTCGCGGTCGATGAGGTTCAGTTCCTCGGCGGCGCGGTTGCGCGCTTCGCCGGCGAACTTGTAGAACTTCGCCGGTTCGCCGGCGACGAAGAAGCAGGCGTCGCCTTCATCGAGGCCGAGCTGGGTGCGGATCGCTTCCGTGCGCTCCTCGCCGATGTTCTTGGCAAGCGGGCCGGCCCCTTCGAGGACCGCGCCTTCCTGGCGCCAGAAGATATAGCCGAGACCCGGCTGGCCCTGCTGCTGCGCCCAGCCGTTCATGCGGTCGCAGAAAGCGCGCGAGCCGCCGGTCTTCACCGGGATCGCCCATACCTCGACCTTCGGGTTGGAGGCGATCATGTTCGCGAAGACCTTGAAGCCGGAGCCGGCGAAATGCTCGGTCACGCTCTCCATGACGATCGGGTTTCTGAGGTCCGGCTTGTCGGAACCGTATTTACGGATCGCCTCGTCATAGGGGATGCGCGGGAATTCCTGCGTCACCGGCTTGCCTTCGGCGAACTGCTCGAAGACGCCGCGCATGACCGGCTCCATGGTCGTCCAGACGTCTTCCTGGGTGACGAAGCTCATTTCGAGGTCGAGCTGGTAGAATTCGCCCGGCAGGCGGTCGGCGCGCGGGTCCTCGTCGCGGAAGCACGGGGCGATCTGGAAATAGCGGTCGAAGCCGGCAACCATCAGCAGCTGCTTGTACTGCTGCGGGGCCTGCGGCAGCGCAAAGAACTTGCCCTGGTGGATACGCGAGGGCACGAGGAAGTCGCGGGCGCCTTCCGGAGAGGAGGCGGTCAGGATCGGCGTCGAATATTCGGCAAAGCCGATCTCGCCCATGCGCCGGCGCATGTCGGCGATGATCTGCGTGCGCTTGACGATGTTCCGGTGCAGCGTCTCGCGGCGCAGGTCGAGGAAGCGATACTTCAGGCGAACGTCTTCCGGATAGTCCGGCTCGCCGAAGACCGGCAGCGGCAGTTCCTTGGCCGCCGACAGGACTTCGATCTCCTGGGCGTAAAGCTCGATCTCGCCGGTCGGCATGTTCTTGTTGATCGTGTCTTCCGAACGGGCCTTGACGAGGCCGTCGATGCGGATGACCCATTCGCCGCGCACGGTTTCCGCGAGCTTGAAGGCCGGGCTGTCCGGGTCGGCGACGACCTGGGTGATGCCGTAGTGGTCGCGCAGGTCGATGAAGAGCACGCCGCCATGGTCGCGAACGCGATGAACCCAGCCGGAAAGCCGGACGGTGTTGCCGACATCGGACTTACGGAGAGCGGCACAGGTGTGGCTGCGGTAACGATGCATTTTGCTAAATCCTGGACTTGGGCGCCGGCAAGAAAGGCGAAAAAGCGCCCCGAACTGCCGAGAGAAAATCGGGCGGAAAAGCGCACGTGCCGTCCGATTTGTCAAGGCTGGAGCAGATATGGTCGCTATTTCGGCTATAACGGCAGAAGCGGCTGGTCTAGATATGGCATCCTGTCTCGGCAGCGACTCAAAGACGGCAACGCCAATCCGCTCAGGCCCTCATGAACGATATCCGTCCCCTCATTCCCCTGCTGATTACAGCCGGCATCCTCATCGGGGGTAACGGCCTGCAGGGCACGTTCATCTCGCTCAGGGCGCTCCAGGAGGGGTTTTCCACCTCCACCATCGGGGTGATCGGCACCGGCTACAATATCGGCTTCGCGATCGGCTGCATTTACGTCACCCGCATCATCCGTTCGATCGGCCATATCCGCACCTTTTCGGCGCTCGCGGCGATCGCATCCGCCGCCTCGATTTCGATGCTGCTCGCGATCAACCCGGCGTCGTGGTTCGCGATGCGGCTTCTGCAGGGCCTCTGCTTCGCCGGCCTCTTCGCCGTGGTCGAAAGCTGGCTCAACGCCCGCGTCACCAATGCCACCCGCGCCCGCACGCTCTCCGTCTACCGTTTCGTCGACCTCGGCTCCGTGACGCTCGCGCAATACCTGATCCCTGCCGTCGGCATCAGCGGATTCGAACTCTTCGCGATCGTCTCGATGGCACTCACCCTTTCGCTCGTGCCGATCTCGTTTGCCGACCGATCGAGCCCCGAACCACCGGAGGCGGTGCGCTTCGATCTGAAACTGCTCTGGAAGGTCTCGCCGCTGGCGACCGTCGGCTGCGTCGTCGTCGGGCTCACCAATTCGACCTTCCGTTCGCTCGGCCCGGTCTATGCCGACGGCATCGGCTTTTCCGTAACCTCGATCGCCACCTTCATGAGCCTCGGCATCTTCGCGGGCGTCGTGCTGCAGTATCCGCTCGGGCATTATTCCGACAAGCTCGACCGCCGGCGAATCATCCTGGTTGCCACCTTCGGCGCCTTCGCGTCCGGGCTCTTCATCACCTTCGTCGCAGGCTCGAACGAACTGCTGAATTACGTCGGCATCTTCATCTTCGGCGCCTTCGCGATGCCGCTCTATTCGCTCTGCTCGGCGCATGCCAACGACCACGCGGCACCCGGTCAGCATGCGCTCGTTTCGGCCGGCACGCTGTTCTTCTGGTCGGCCGGCGCCGTGGTCGGGCCTCTTTTCGCCTCGTTCATGCTCGATCACTTCGGGCCGCAGGCGCTCTTCATCTACACGACCGTCGTGCTCGGCGTCTTCATGGTCTACACGCTGCTCAGGATGACCGTCCGCGAAGGGGTGCCGGCCACCCCGCGGCGGCCGCGCTTCCGCAACCTCCTGCGCACCTCGACCTTCTTCAGCAAGCTTGCGGCACCACCTTCCGAAAAACAGGACTAGCGCCGATCACCCCGAGCCTGCGGCAGTTTGGCGGCCGAAGCCGTATTGATGAATTTCGCTCTCAACTTTAAAAGGGAGACATCTTCATCCGTCTGGTATCCCGAATGCTCCCGCTGACCCGCCGCAATCTCCTCAAGGCCGCCGCTGTCGGCGGCGCCTACGCCTCGGGTGTCGCGCTTGCACCCGGCATCACCCGCGCACTCGCCGGTGCGACGACCGACCCGCTGCTGCTCGAAGCCTACGAGCTGACGGCGATGATCGACGGCAAGGCCCCGAGCAAGGGCGTGATGAGCTACCGAACGTCCGCTTCGCCGGCGGATGTAGCGCCGCCGGTTCTCAGGGCGCGGCGCGGCGAGCCGTTCTCCGTGCGGTTCGAAAACCTGCTCCAGGAGCCTACGACCGTGCACTGGCATGGACTGCGGATCGCAAACGCCATGGACGGCGTTCCTTTCCTCACCCAGCCTTACGTCTATCCCGGCGACGGCTTCGATTACACTTTCACGCCGCCCGATGCCGGCACCTTCTGGTACCACCCCCACTGCAATACGCTGACGCAGATCGGCCGAGGGCTCGCCGGCATGTTCGTCGTCGAGGACCCGAACGACCCCGTATTCGACGGTGAGATCGCGCTCAACCTGCGCGACTGGCGGCTCGGCGGCAATTCGCAGTTCATCGCGCAATTCAAGGCACGCGACGCCGCCAAGGCCGGCACCTTCGGCACGGTCCGCACCGCCAACTGGCAGGTGGAGCCGAGTTACGATGCACCGGCCGGCGGGCTCATCCGGCTGCGTCTCCTCGCCTCCGACGTCACGCGCATCTTCAACCTGAGGCTTGCCGGTGCGGAGGCGGTGATCGTCGCCATCGACGGTCAGCCGGTGCCTTCGATCATGCCGCTCGACATGGCGGTCGTCTCGCCCGGCCAGCGCCTCGATCTCGTCCTGCGCATGCCCGATGACGAAGGCGCGACGGTCGTAATCGAGGACGTCCGGCCATCGACGCCGAAAACAGTCGCGCGGCTCAGGGCCGTCGGCGCATCGCTCAAGAGGAGCCTCGGCGACGTGCCGCCGCTTGCCGCCAATCCGCAAGCCGAGCCCGATCTTTCCACGGCGACCGAGGTGCCGCTGATCCTCAGCGCCACCGCCGAACAGGCGGCGAAGGATTCCATCTGCGGCTCCCTCGGCTATTCGTTCTGGGCGATCAACAAGGTGCCCTATCCCGGCGACAGTGCCGATCCGATGGCGCCGCTTGCGGAAATGAAGCGCGGCAGGACCTATGTCTTCAATCTCGAAAACGTCACGCCGCACGCGCATCCGATCCACCTGCACGGGATGAACTTCAAGGTGATCTCCTCGTCGACGCGAAAGGTCCTGCCGCTCGTCTCCGACACCTATCTCGTGCTTCCCGACGAGAAGGTGCAGCTCGCCGTCGTCGCCGACAATCCGGGCGACTGGGTGCTTCACTGCCACATCATCGAGCACCAGAAGACGGGTATGACGAGTTTCGTGCGGGTGGTATAGCGGGGCTTCCTGCCCTTCCCGACCGGAGCCGTTCCATGCCGTCGCTCACCGACACCCTTCGCATCCACGAACCCTATCCCGGCCTCTTCGCCTATTACGACGGACGGATCGAAGGCGTGCGGCTCTGGTCGGAGGAGCGCAACTGGATCGATGACGGAGCATATTCGCTCGGTATCGCCAGCTTTGCGATCGTCTCCGGACGGGAGGCCGTCGTCTACGACACCCACGTCTCGCTCGACCATGCCCGCGCGATCCGCGCGCATCTCGTAGGCCTCGGCGTCGAGACGATCCGCGTCGTGCTCAGCCACTGGCACACCGACCACATCGCCGGCAATGCGGTCTTTGCCGATTGCGAGATCATCGCCAACCGGCTGACCCACGAGGCGATGGTGGCAAACCGCGAGGCGCTTGCGGCAGAAACGCCGCCGATCGCGCCGCTCGTCCTTCCGACGCACCTTTTCGAGGAAGAGCTCACGCTCGACCTTGCAGGGCTCGAACTGCGGCTGATGCGCTTCGACATCCACAGCGCCGACGGCACCGTGATCCTCATTCCCGCTCTCGGTGTGCTGCTTGCCGGCGATACGCTGGAGGACACCATCACCTACGTCTCGGAACCCGAGCACACGCGCACCCACATTGCCGAACTCGACCGGCTGGCGGCCCTGCCCTTCCGCCGCATTCTGCCGAACCACGGCGCCGAGGCGGTGATCGCCGCCGGCGGCTACGAGGCGAGCCTGATTTCCGCGACCAAGGCCTATCTCGAACGCCTGCTTTCCCGACTCGACGACCCGGCAATCGATACCGAACCGCTCTCCGCCTTCGTCGCGCCGGAGATCGAAAGGGGCTGGATCGGTTATTTTGCCCCATACGAAGAGGTGCACCGCGAGAACATCGCGGCCCTGCGCAAGGTGGCGCGCTGACCCTCTTCTGTCGTTTTGCCGCGTCACTTCGCCCGGAAATGACGCCATGGTGGCCGGAACCGGCTGTTCATATTGACATCGCAGGGCGAACGCGGAAGGAAGGTGGATCACAAATTCCATCAAGACCGAGACGACATGATCGAAACGACCGCTGCCCTCGAGGAAGCCTGCAAACAGCTCGCCAAGTCCGACTTCATCACCATCGACACCGAATTCCTGCGTGAATCCACGTTCTGGCCGGAACTCTGTCTGATCCAGATGGCGAGCCCGGACCTCGAAGTGATCGTCGATCCGCTCGCCAAGGGCATAGATCTCGCCCCCTTCTTCGCGCTGATGGCGGACACTTCGGTCGTGAAAGTGTTCCATGCCGCCCGCCAGGACATCGAGATCATCTTCCACCTCGGCAATCTCATTCCGCATCCGATCTTCGACACGCAAGTTGCGGCGATGGTTTGCGGCTTCGGGGATTCGGTCTCCTACGACCAGCTCGTGCAGAAGGTGAAGAACGTCCACATCGACAAGACTTCGCGCTTCACCGACTGGAGCCGGCGGCCGCTTTCCGACAAGCAGCTCGAATATGCGCTCGCCGACGTCACCCACCTGCGCGACGTCTACCTGAAGCTCAAGGACGAACTCGAGCGCGAGGGACGTGCCGGCTGGCTCACCGAGGAGATGAACATCCTCGAATCGCGGGAGACCTACGACCTGCACCCGGACGATGCCTGGCAGCGGCTGAAGATGCGCCTCCGGAAGCCGCAGGAGCTCGCCGTCATCAAGTATGTCGCCGCCTGGCGCGAGCGCGAGGCCCGCAACCGCAACGTCCCCCGCTCCCGCGTGCTGAAGGACGACGCGATCTACGAGATCGCCCAGCAGCAGCCGAAGGATGCCGAGGCGCTCGGCCGGCTACGCACCATCCCGAAGGGCTGGGAACGCTCGAACGCCGGTGCGGCCATCGTCGAGGCAGTGAAGGAGGCGCTCGCCCTTCCGAAGGCCGACATGCCGCATGTGCATCGCCACGCTCATGCGCCCGACGGGGCGGCCGCCTCCGTCGAGCTTCTCAAGGTGCTCTTGCGTCTCACCTCGGAAAAGCACGGCGTCGCCACCAAGGTCATAGCCAACACCGAAGATCTGGAAAAGATTGCCGCCGAGGGCGACAAGGCCGATGTCGGCGCCATGCACGGCTGGCGCCGCGAGCTCTTCGGCGACGTGGCGCTGAAGCTGATCGCCGGCAAGGTCGCATTGCGCTTCGTCGACAAACGGGTCGAGGCCGAGGAAATCTGAGGCGGAGCTGGCGCTGACGACATCATGGAACTGCCCGCCGCCCTGCGCCGCGCCGTCGACGACGCCCTCCAAGGCGAACCGCTCGACCGCCTGACCCGCGCCAGCCAGACCCTTTCCGACCGCTATCGCCGCGAAGTCCGCGACGGGCGTTTCCATATCGACGGGACGCTCGCGGCCAAGGCCTATCTCGCCACGCGGCTGCCGGCGACGTTTGCCGCCGTCCGCGCCGCGCTCGACATGGTGGCCGAGGCCTCGCCCACCTTCGCACCGCAAACGCTGCTCGATGTCGGTGCCGGCCCCGGCACCGCGCTTTGGGCCGCCGCCGACTGCTGGCCGGAGCTCCGTCAGGCGACGATCGTCGAGGCGAGTGCAGCGATCCGCACTGTCGGCGAGGCGCTCGCAAGATCCTCGACCGTCGCCTCGACATGGCTTGCCGGCGATGTCACGGGCGCGCTTCCCGTCACGGCTCCGGCGGACCTCGTGACGCTTGCCTATGTGCTCGACGAGATCGCCGAAGGCGCCATTGCGGACGTCACGGGCAAGCTCTGGGCGCTCACCGGCCAGACGCTCGTCATCGTCGAGCCCGGCACGCCCGCCGGCTGGCGCCGTATCCAGATCGTCCGCGACACGCTGATCAAGGCCGGTGCTCATCTGGTTGCACCCTGCCCGCACGCCGCCCCTTGTGCGATCGCCGGCACCGACTGGTGCCACTTTTCGCGGCGTGTGGCGCGCTCCCGCCTTCACCGGCTGGCCAAGCAGGCGGACGTGCCCTGGGAAGACGAGAAGTACATCTTCATTGCCGCCTCGCGGACGCCGGCCGAGTCGCCCCCGGCGCGGATCCTCGCGCCGCCGCGCGTCGCAAGCGGCCTCGTGCGTCTGAAGCTCTGCCGTTCGGACGGCGGCATCGGGGAACTCGTCGTCAGCCGGCGCGACGGCGACCTCTTCCGCGAGGCGCGGCGGGCCGACTGGGGCGACGGCTTCCATCTCCCGCAAGACGAGGACAGTGTGGAAGACGACGGCCACGACGGCGCGTGAACCGATGCATGAAAGCCACCGCCGGAATCAAAAGAGCCGGCGCTTGACCTGCACCGGCTCCTGCGAATGCTGACGATCCGCCCGGTTCAGAGTTTCAGGACGAAGGTCGATCCGCTCTCCAGCGACTTGAGCGCGCCGTTCGGATCGTAGAGAGCGGCACCCGATGCGCCCGGCGCCGCCGACGGACCGCTCGTCGTGTACTCCACAGTCCAGTCCACCTGGGTTTTCGAGCTTTCGGTCGGCGACATTGTCTGCCAGGCGACGCTGGACTGATCGCCCGTCTTCGGAGTTCTCTGATAGATCGTGATGCCGGACGAGCCGGCGTTATTGTTGAAATTGATGCTGTAGGTCGACACGATAACTACCTCTCTGTGTTCGATGACGGCAGACTACGCCGCAAGACGCGAGACACAACGACCGAAAATGGGCGCACTTTCGAGGAAAGAGACAGGGTTGCGGCAAGGATAACGGACCGTCTAGAAGCCCAGCAACCCTTAACCTTCGGCTACGGGCCGAAAATGTCTCGCCCTGTTACTCGAAACGGAAGGCGAGCCGCTTGCCGGTCAGCCGGGCGAGTTGCTGCAGGCGTCCTTCGAGCCGTTCGCCGGCAAAGCCGCGATACTGCGGCGGCACGACGAATTCGAGGTCGAGGTCCGGCTTCGACGACCGCGCGAAGGTGAGATTGTCGACCACGCCCGGCATTGAGGCGGAGAAGAGATAGACGACCCGCAGCAGACCGCCGACGAGCTTTGCCCGCTGCAGCAACCGTTCGGTCGCAATCGCCGCGAGCGGGCCGGTCTGACCGTCGTCGTTGAGCCCTTCGAAGCGGTAGTAATTGGTGAGCGCGATGAAGGCGCGTCCCGGATGGGTGATCCCGATGAAGGACGAATGGGCGATGATGTTCAGCGCCTGAAGCCCGCGGTAATCCGGATGCGCACGCCAGCTGATGTCGGCGAGCAGGCAGGCGGCCTGCCGGTAGCGGCCTTCCTCCACCGTCTCGTCGATGTCGAAGAAGGGCATCATGCGACCGGTCCAGTCGGCGAGCTCACGCGCGTGTTCCGGCGAACGGGCTCTCAGGATCGCCAGTTCGTCGGCGGCGGCGAGCAGCGGATCGGCGGCGCGGTCCTCCTCCGAAAGCAGCGCATAGAGATAGCCTTCGCGCACCCCTTGCGCCGAGAAGGAGACCTTCGCCGGCTTCATCGCGTCGAGTACCTCGCGCATGGCGATCGCGCCGTAGGGCAGAAGGGCGCGGCGGCTCTTGGAAATCGCCTGCCAGGCCGGATCGCGGTTGTCGCCGCTGGCGATGATCTCGTCGAGGAAACGGACGATCTCGTCACAGGGCAGTTCGTAGCCCTGCATCATGTGGAGCGGATAGTTGCGCTTCTCCATGTGAAGCTTGGCGACGTTTCGCCAGGTCCCGCCGACAGCGTAGAAAGTGCGCCCCTCGCCCTTCTCCAGCATGGTGGTTTCCCGGATCAGCCGCCGGGCGATGGTGCGGGCCTTGACGATCGAGCCCTCGGCCGTCTCCGACAAGCGAAGGCCGCCGAGCGGCAGCGTGATACCCTTGCCGAGATCGCGGCCTCGAATGTCGATGAGCTCGAGCGATCCGCCGCCGAGGTCACCGGCGATGCCGTCCGGATCGTGGAAGCCACTGACGACGCCGAGCGCCGAATAGAGCGCCTCCTGCTCGCCGCTCAGAACCTCGATGCCGTGCCCGAGGATCGCTTCGGCCTCGCGGATGAAATCCGGGCCGTTGGCAGCCTCCCGCGCGGCCGCGGTCGCCAGTACGTAGATGGAGGTTGCCTGCGCCTGCTCGGAGAGCGCACGGAAACGCCGCAGTGCCGCGAGCGCACGGCGCACGCCCTCCTCGTCCATGCGCCCCGTCGAGGCGAGCCCCTTGCCGAGGCCGCAGAGAACCTTTTCATTGAACAGGATGGCAGGCGACCTGGAAAGACCTTCATAGACGACGAGGCGGATCGAGTTCGAACCGATGTCGATGACGGAGACAGGGGCGATACCGGGTAAACGTCCCTGCGCTTCTGATCGTGTCATGAAGTACCAGTTATTTCTTTCGGCCGGATATCAGGCCGGCGATCAGCTTCGGCGCGCTCGATTTCAACGCTTCGCCCCGGCCGGAGAGGCTGGGATTGGTCATGAAATACTGTTGCGCATTGAACGGTTCTTCTCCCGGGCGCACTTCCATGCGGCGGGAGGTACCGTCGGGCAGTATCTCGTAGCTCTGCTGGTTGTCAATCAGATTGCCCAGCATAATCTGTGAAAGAACCTGCTCGTGAACCGTCGGATTTATCAGGGGAACCAGCGTTTCGACGCGCCGGTCGAGGTTGCGCGGCATCATGTCCGCGGACCCTATGTAGACGAGCGCCTTTTCCGACGGCAGACCGTAGCCGTTGCCGAAGCAGAAGATGCGGCTGTGCTCCAGGAAGCGGCTGACGATAGACTTCACCCGGATATTGTCGGAAAGCCCCGGCACCTGCGGACGCAGGCAGCAGATGCCGCGCACCACGAGGTCGACATCCACGCCCGCCTGGCTTGCGCGGTAAAGCGCGTCGATGATCTCCGGATCGACGAGCGAGTTCATCTTCATCCAGATCGCCGCCGGACGGCCGGCCCGGGCGTGTTCGATCTCTTCGGCGATATGCTTGAGGATACGCGGACGAAGCGTATAGGGCGATACCGCCAGCTTCATGCTTTCCTCCGGCTCGCCATAGCCGGTGATGAAGTTGAAGACGTTCGCCATGTCGTGGGCGATCTTCGGATTGCAGGTAAAGAAGGAGAGATCCGTATAGATCTTCGCCGTGACCGGATGGTAGTTGCCGGTGCCGAGGTGGCAGTAGGTCCTGAGCTTGCCCTCCTCGCGACGAACGACCATCGACATCTTGGCGTGCGTCTTCAGTTCGATGAAGCCGAAGACCACCTGCACGCCGGCGCGTTCGAGGTCGCGCGCCCAGCGGATGTTCGCCTCTTCGTCGAAGCGCGCCTTGAGCTCGACCAGTGCCGTCACCGACTTGCCGGCATCGGCCGCATCGATGAGGGCGCGGACGATCGGACTGTCGTTTGAGGTCCGATAGAGCGTCTGCTTGATCGCCAGCACGTCCGGATCGCGCGCCGCCTGCAGCAGGAACTGCACGACGACATCGAAGGACTCGTAAGGATGATGGACCACCATGTCCTTCTCGCGGATCGCCGCAAGGCAATCGCCGGCATGTTCACGGACCCGCTCGGGGAAACGGGCATTGTAGGGTTCGAAGCGCAGGTCGTCGCGCGGCGCCTTGGCGATCTCGGAAAGCGTGTTGAGCGCCAGCAGGCCGGGCAGGATCGCCACCCGGTTCTCCGGCACGCCGAGTTCGTGGACGACGAACTGGCGGAGCGCCGCGGGCATTTCCGAATCCGTCTCGATGCGGATCACCGAACCGCGGCGGCGGCGCTTCAGCGCGGTCTCGAAGTAGCGCACGAGATCTTCGGCTTCTTCCTCGACTTCGATATCGCTGTCGCGGATAATCCTGAACGTGCCGAAGCCCATGACCTCGTAGCCGGGATAGAGCCGGTCGATGAACATGCCGACGACATCTTCCAGCGTGATGTAACGGAGCGTGTTGCTGTCGTCCGGCAGCCGAATGAAGCGGTCGAGCGTGGTCGGCAGGCGCAGGAGCGCCGTCATCGGCTCGCGGCCCTGCTTGCGTTCGAGCTGCAGCCCCATCGAGAAGCCGAGGTTCGGGATGAAGGGGAACGGGTGCGCCGGGTCGATCGAAAGCGGCGTCAGCACCGGAAAGATCGATTCTTCGAATTCCGTCTCCAGCCAGAGGCGATCCTCGTCGGAGAGTGCGGCCGGACGGACGATGAGGATGTCCTCCTTCGCGAGATACTGCTGCAGGACGGCGAGCGAGGCCTGCTGCTCCATCTGCAGATTGTCGATCTCCTTCAGGATCTCCTCGAGCTGTTCGAGCGGCGTCTTGCCGTCGGGGCTCCTGATGGTGATGCCCTGGCGCACCTGCCCTTCGAGGCCGGCGACGCGCACCATGAAGAACTCGTCGAGATTGGTCGCGGAGATCGACAGGAAGCGGACCCGCTCGAGCAGCGGATGGGCCGTGTTCAGCGTCTCTTCGAGGACGCGGCGATTGAATTGCAGCCAGGAGAATTCGCGGTTTATGAAACGCGAAGGACTGGTCATCAGATCTTCCGTTTCGGCGCCCGCATTGGCCCCGACCGTTTCCATCCCGGTTGCAACGTGATCCATGATTCCGTCCTTGATGTTCGCGCTCTGGCGCCCACTATAACAGCTTCAAGACGTCACTGTGACAATTCAATCGTGATGGTCGTCGCCGTGGAGTTCGTCGAGGACCTCCGCGACCAGCGCCCGCGAAATCTTCGCCCGACGCGCCAGAGCCAGCCGGTCGATGCGGTCGACGACGTCCTGGGCGGCGGCGAAGGAACGCTCCATCCGTTGCACGATGTAGCCGACGATGCGGTCATCGATCACGAGCTGCCGGTCGGCGAAGAGCTTGACGATGAGCTGCGCAAGGAGCTCCTCCTCCGGCTCGCCGATCTCGACCATGGTGGCGGCCTTCAGCCGCGAGCGCAGGTCGGGCAGCGCGACGGCCCAGGACAGAGGCCACGTGCGGGACGTCATCAGCAGGCTGGTGCCGTTCTCGCGCACGCTGTTGATCACGTGGAAAAGCTCGACCTCGTCGAAGCCTCGCCGCTCGGCATCCTCGAAGAGGACCGGACCCGCGGCGGCGGCAAGGGCAGCCTCCGCGCCGGCGACCGGATGGATATCGACAGCGCCGCTCTGCTCGCGCCAGATCTCGGCGAGATGCGACTTCCCCGAGCCGGCAGGGCCTGCGAGGATCACCACCGGCGACGGCCAGTGCGGCCAGGAATCGATGATGGCGACGGCCGCTTCCAGACGGCCTGAGACCAGCAGGTCGTCGCGGCCGGTCGCAGCGGCATGGCCGAACACCAGCGGAAGCTGCTCCGCCACTTTCAGCTTCGCCTCAAACTTCTTGTTTTCACTCATTTACTTCTCTGAAGCACCGGGCTCCTGCTCGCCACCGCGGCCGGGCGCCTGTCCATAATACAGATCGCTCTCAAGATACCGCCCCAGGGCAAAGCGGACAAGGACGCCGATCGCCGCCGCCGCAGGCACGGCGACGAGCACGCCGACGAAACCAAAGAGCGCGCCGAAGGCGAAGAGGGCGAACATCAGCCACACCGGATGCAGCCCGACGCTCTGGCCGACGAGTTTCGGCTGCAGGATGTTGCCTTCTAGGAACTGGCCGGAGAAGAAGAAGATCACCACGATGACGACGTGGACGTAATCGGGCCAGAACTGCACGAGCGCGACGCCGGCGGCGAGCACCAGGCCGACGGTCGAGCCGACATAGGGAATGAAGCTGATCATGCCGGTGAAGAAGCCGATCAGCAGCCCGAAATTGAGGCCGATCAGCGAAAGGCCGACGGCATAATAGATACCGAGGATGAGGCAGAGCGATCCCTGCCCGCGCACGAAGCCGGCGATCGTCTTGTCCATTTCGGTGGCGATCTCGCGGACCGCACCGACCTGGTTGCGTGGCACCCAGCTGTCTACCTTCGCCACCATCCGGTCCCAGTCGAGCAGGAGATAGAAGGCGACGACAGGGGTCACGACCAGGAGTGCGGCAATGTCGACGAGCGCCTTGCCGGAATTCCAGATCTGCGCCACCAGCGTGGCGACGAAGCCGGCGCCCTCGGTCAGCAGCTTGGAGAAATTCTCCTTGATCGTCACCATCTGGCCGTCGAGCCATCCCGGCAGCCAGCGGGCGTTGGAGGTCGCGATGAAGTTCTGCAACTCGCTGACATAGCCTGGAACGTGCTGGATGAAATCATTGAGCTGGGTGGCGAGCACCGGAATGATGATCATCAGCGCCAGCACGAAGACGAAGATGAAGGTGACCAGAATGAGCGTCGTCGCCATGAACCGGTTGAGGCCGAGCCGCTCCAGCCGGTCAGCGACGGGGTCGAGGAAATAGGCGAGCGCCATGCCCACAATGAACGGCAGGAGAATGGTGCGGAACAGGAACAGGAACAGGATGAAACCGGCAAGCGTCGCGAGCCCGAAGAATGCCTGCCGCTTCAGGGTAACGCCGGAAATGTGCTGGGTCATGCTCGAAGCTCCGCTGCGATCGTCGGGATAGGAAGTAGAATGGCTGGGGCTCAAGGGTCAAGGGCCGCCTGAAGCCATCCTTGGTCACTTCCGCCGCCGCAGTGCGGCCGTCCCATCCGCGCCGACGAGGAGGTGTTCAGACGCCCCGCCGGTTGCCCCAGAGCATGACGTGGAGTTGCGGCAGCACATGGGCGGAAAACCAGCGCTCGCCTGCAACCGCGTCGACCAGCCAGCGCATCCGCTCCGTCAGCCCGTCGATATCGACGTTCCCTTCGCCGTCTGCCGGCGGCGGCGTGTGATTGCCCGGCTGCAGATAGACCGGGAGCGCCGGAAATCGTGCCGCGACATTGCGTGCAAAGGCGAAGTCTTCCGCGTCGAAGACGACGAATTTCAGGACGGTCTGTGGCCCCTCTCCCGCCGCTCCCACGCAATCGGCGAGAGCAGTCAGATCGCACACCATGCCGCTCGACGGCGGCTTGGGGCTGAGCACCAGCGTGTCGAGCTGCGAGAACCACGGCCTTGCAAGCGACCCTTGCGTTTCGAGCGCGAAGCGATAGCCCTCGCCGTGGCCAAGGTCAATCAGGTCACCGAGCGGCTGGATCGCCGGATTGCCGCCCGACAGCGAGACCGTGAGCGGCTTGCCGCCGGAGAGCCGCGTGACATCGCTCCAGATTTCCTCCGTCGACATCGGCTTCCAGTCGTGCCGAAACCGGCTCTCGACTGCGTGCAGGCTGTCGCACCAGCTGCAACGGTAGTCGCAGCCGCCGGTACGAACGAAGACGGTCGGCAGGCCGATCAACACCCCCTCACCCTGGATCGTCGGCCCGAAGATCTCGCTCACCAGCACGGTCGAGGAAGATGCCTCCGTCATGGCCGGTATTCCGCCCAGGTCTTCGGCGTCTCGCTTACCCTGACCGCCGAGGTTTCCGGCAGCCGCACCTTGCACCAGTCGTAGAAATGCCGGGCGAGGCACTCGGCCGTCACCTTGTCGTGGCCGAGCACGTCGTTCAGGTGGCGGTGGTCGAAGACCTCGTCAATGTAGCGCTTCAGCGGCGCCAGCTCGTGATAGTCGCGCACGAAGCCGTGTTCGTCGAGTTCGGCGGCCGAAAGCTCCACCTCGACGACATAGTTGTGGCCATGCAGACGCGCGCATTGATGATCCGCCGGCAGGCCCTTCAGCTGGTGCGAGGCGGAGAAATGGAACTCCTTGGTGATGCGGTACATCAGCGGACCTCTTCCGCCCTGAAGGTGCCGGTCGCCGCCACCCAGAAATCAGGGTCCTCGTAGTCGGTCGGATCGCTGACGCCGGCGAGATGGAAGGCCTCGCGCCGCTCGACGCAGGTGCCGCAGCGGCCGCAATGGCGCTCGCCGCCCTTGTAGCAGGACCAGGTCCGCTCGAAGGGCGTGCCGTGGCGTGCACCGTCGGCGACGATGTCCGCCTTCGAGGCGTTGACGTAAGGCGCGTAGAGCCGCACCGCGGCATAGCCGTCGAGGGCCGCGTCCTGCATCACCTGGAAGGCGTCGATGAAGCCCGGACGACAATCGGGGTAGATGAAGTGGTCGCCGCCGTGCACCGCCACGGCGACCGCATCCGCGTTGCGAGCCGCAGCGACGCCGAAGGCGATCGCCAGCATGATGGCGTTGCGGTTCGGCACGACGGTCACCTTCATCGTGTCCTCGGCATAGTGGCCGTCCGGCACGTCGATGGAGTCAGTCAGCGCCGAGCCGCTCAGATGCCGGCCGACGGCGGAAATGTCGATGATCTCGTGCGGCACGCCGAGCCCGGCGGCGCATTCGGCCGCATGGTCGAGCTCCTTCCGGTGACGCTGTCCATAGTCGAAGGAGATGAGGGCCAGAAGTTCGTGTTCCGCCGCGATCCTGTGGGCGAGCGAAACGGAGTCCAGTCCGCCGGAGCAGACCACGATGGTTTTCATTATGTTCGTCCTTGTTTTGACCGGGTAGGCTGCGACCGGTATGCGTTACGGCGCGCTCCTTACCTCATGGCCGGCAGTTTGTGAACGAAAATCTTCCCCCGCCGCCGCGCAGACGCCGGCATACCTGCTTTTTCACCGGGATTTGCCGGTATTTCCCTTGAATCCCCGGCCCGGTCATGCCATTGCGCGGGAGAACGACGACACCCGATTGGAGAGCCCCATGTCCGAGAACGGCAAGAACGGCCTGACCTATAGCGACGCCGGTGTGGACATCGATGCCGGCAACCTGCTGGTCGAGAAGATCAAGCCCGCCGTCCGGTCCACCCGCCGCCCCGGCGCAGACGGCGAGATCGGGGGCTTCGGCGGCCTCTTCGATCTGAAAGCCGCAGGCTTCAAGGACCCGGTCCTCGTCGCCGCCAATGACGGCGTCGGCACCAAGCTCAAGATCGCCATCGACGCCGGCATCCACGACACCGTCGGCATCGACCTCGTCGCGATGTGCGTCAACGACCTCGTCGTACAAGGCGCCGAGCCGCTGTTCTTCCTCGACTATTTCGCGACCGGCAAGCTCGATCCCGACCAGGGTGCGGCGATCGTCGGCGGCATTGCCGACGGCTGCCGGGAAGCCGGCTGCGCGCTGATCGGCGGCGAAACCGCCGAAATGCCCGGCATGTATGCCGGCGGCGACTACGACCTCGCGGGCTTCGCGGTCGGTGCGGCCGAACGCGGCCAGCTCCTGCCTGCCGGCGACATCGCCGAAGGCGACGTGATCCTCGGCCTCTCCTCCTCCGGCGTCCATTCCAACGGCTTCTCGCTGGTGCGCAAGATCGTCGAACTTTCCGGCCTCTCCTGGGACGCACCGGCACCGTTTACCGAAGGCGTAAGCCTCGGCCGGGCGCTGCTTGCGCCGACCCGCATCTACGTGAAGCCGCTCCTGAAGGCGATCCGCGAAACGGGCGCACTCAAGGCGCTCGCCCACATCACCGGCGGCGGCTTCCCGGAAAATATTCCGCGCGTGCTGCCGAAGCACCTTGCCGCGGAAATCGACCTCGGCGCCTTCCGCGTGCCCTCCGTCTTCTCGTGGCTTTCGAAGGCCGGCGGCGTCGCCCAGAACGAGATGCTGCGAACCTTCAACTGCGGCATCGGTATGATCGTGGTCGTCGCCGAGACGGACGCCGCCCGCGTTGCCGAAGTCCTCGCCGGCGAAGGCGAGACGGTCGTCACCCTCGGCCGCATGGTCGCCCGTGCCGACGGCGCTCCCGGCACCGTCTACAAGGGCACGCTCGCCTTATGACCGCCCCGCGCAAACGCGTCGTCGTCTTCATCTCCGGCGGCGGCTCCAACATGATGGCGCTGTTGGCGGCAACGGAAGCCGCCGACTTTCCCGCCGAAATCGTCGGCGTGATCTCCGACAAGGCCTCCGCCGGCGGCCTCGCCAAGGCGGAAGCGAAGGGCATTCCGACCTTCGTTTTCGAACGCAAGTTCTATGCCGGGAAGGCGGAACACGAGGCGGCGGTCCTCGCGAAGCTCGGCGAGATCGCGCCGGACCTGATCTGCCTCGCCGGATACATGCGCCTTCTGTCGGCCGATTTCATCCGATCCTACGAGGGGCGCATCCTCAACATCCACCCTTCCCTGCTGCCGCTCTTTCCGGGGCTGCACACCCATCAGCGGGCAATTGATGCCGGCATGAAGGTCGCGGGGTGCACGGTGCATTTCGTCACCGAAGGCATGGACGAAGGCCCGGTCATTGCCCAGTCGGTCGTGCCGGTCCTGATCGACGACACGCCGGAGACACTGGCTGCACGGGTGCTCACCGTCGAGCACCAGACCTACGCCGCGGCCCTCAAGCTCGTTGCCTCTGGAAAGGTTTCGATGCGCGGCGACGGCAGCGTCGAGCGGCTCTCTTCCGAGACCGATCCGGCAGGCCGCTTGATCAGCGCCTGAGCCAGCATCCCGCCGCCGTAGATCAGCTTCAATAGCGATCTCTTAACCATAGCCGTGCAACCGTTGCGATTATTGCAATTGATACGGTTCGGTTATGTCCAAGTCTTCATTTCTGTCGGCATTGCTCCTCGCCAGCACAAGCCTTTCGGCACCAACTGCCCTGGCCCAGGACGCCACCGCGGGTTCCGTCCGCTACTATGCCGGCATCGGGATGGCGAACCTCAAGGCCGGCGAATATGTCTATGATGGCGATCGCAAACTCAGCCAGCTCGACTGGGAGAGCAAGGGCGTCATCACCGGCACGATCGGCGGCGAGGTCGATATCGGCTATGCCTGGAAGCTGAAGGGCAGGCTCGATGTCGGTCTCGGCGGCGACGGCTTCATGGAAGACCGCGATTGGCTCGATGCCTCCTACTCCGGCTGGACGCACCAGTCGCTGCATCCGGACACCGAACTCGATCGCTATGTGAATGTCTTGCTCGAAGCCGAGAAGACGCTGGTCGATACCGGAGCGACGCGTCTCGGGGTCGGCGGCGGCATCGGCTATACCGACGTCAAATGGACGGCGCGCGGCGGCAGCTACATCTACACGGACGTCACGCTGCACGACACGGTGGGTAATTTTGCCGACGGCGTGAAAGGTATCAGCTACGAGCAGCGCATTCCAACGGTCTTCCTCAGCGCTAATGCCGAACAGCGGATCGGCGCATTGACCTTGTCCGGCGTTTTGCGCGGCGGTGCGGCGATCAGCTACAAGGGCATCGACGACCACTGGCTGAGAAATCTGCGCTTCACCGACTCGCTGGACCCCGCGCCGATGGTCGGAGCGACGGTGACCGCCGATTACCAGATCCTGCAATCGGCTTCCGTCTATCTCGGCGGCGACTTCCAGAAAATCTTCAAGACGCGCGGCGATACGCATGTCCGCAACACCGTCACGGGTGCCAGCGGCAGCTTCGAGGACGGTGCGGCGGCCGACTTCCAGTCGATCACCATCTCGGCCGGCGTCAAGGGAACCTTCTAGACGGTTTTGCGACGCCTCACCGGGCGCATCCTCAACATTCACCCTTCCCTGCTGCCGCTTTTTCCGGGGCTGCACACCCATCAGCGGGCGATCGACGCCGGTATGCGCGTCAGCGGCTGCACCGTGCACTACGTCACCGCGGGCATGGACGAAGGGCCGGTGATCGCCCAGTCCGTCGTGCCGATCCTTCCCGACGATACGGAGGACAGCCTGGCGGCGCGCGTGCTCACCGTCGAGCACCGGACCTATCCTCTTGCGCTGAAACTCGTCGCCGAGGGCAAGGTGCACATGCGCACCGACGGCACGGTCGAACGGGCCGGCTTCTTCGGCGATCCGTCCGCGACGCTCGTTTCCGCCTGACGCCAAGGCACGCCGAAGCGCTACCCCTTCTTCTTGCGTGATCCCATGAAGACCTCCGCCGCCTTCGCCTGCAGGCTGCGCGGGGCAAGTCGCGTCGAAAACGCCATGATGCGGTTGGCAAGGCCAGTGACGACCGCCGGCCTGCCGGCATAGAGCGCCCGAAGCCCCTCGTCCACCACGGGTTCCGGCTGCATGAGGTCGGCACGGGCGCCCCATTTCAGAATATGGCCAGCGCGCGCCCAGAAGTCCGTTTCCGTCGGTCCCGGACAAAGCACGGTGACGACGACCTTGCGCCGGCGCAGTTCCTCGTGCAGCGCATGCGCAAACGAGAGCACATAGGCCTTACTGGCGGCATAGACCGCATAACCGGGAATCGGCTGGAAGGCGGCGGTGCTTGCGACCAGCAGAACATGGCCGCCGCCACGCTCGGCCATGTCTGCGGCAAAGGCGTGGGTGAGTTCGGTGAGTGCGCCGACGTTGACCGCCACCATGCCGCCGACTGCCTCGGCCGGCTGGGCGTGGAAGCGTCCGTGGAGCCCGAAGCCGGCATTGTTGATCAGTGTCTCGATCACGATGCCGCGCGCGTCGACGGCGCGCTTGAGAGCCTGCACTGCACCGATGGCAGTGAGATCGGCCGGCTCGACCGCAATCTCGACGCCGTGACCGGAACGAAGCGCTTCGGCGAGTTCCTCGAGGTGGGCCGCATGCCTTGCCGACACCACGAGATTATAGCCGCGCCGGGCGAGCGCCTCGCAGAAGGCGCGGCCGAGCCCGCCCGTCGCTCCCGTCACAAGAGCCCATTTCGGCGCGCCGTCCGCCATAACCGTTTCCTTCCGATCGAGGGAGATGCCGCAAGATAGCGGCCACGGCGGGAGCGTCAACAGCAACTGTCACGACACACCACAGCGGGCCGTTGCGTCCCGTCTGCCACCGAAAAGTAGGTTTAGGTCCAGTTTTGGACGGCAACAAACCCAGATATGGCCCCTGCAAGCCGTTGATGATAAAGGCCTTCCTCTCGTATTAAGAATGCACGAAATGTTCAGCCGTGGGGGTCTTTCAATGCATTACCGGAACTTCAAATCGGCAGCGGCCTGCTGCCTCCTGCTCACCGCACCGACTGCGGCGCTCGCAGAGGACACGTTGTTCTCCTCATCCGACGGCAGCTTCGTGATCTTCGGCGGCGTCGGGCTCGCCAACGTCAAGGCCGACGAATTCGTCTACAACAACGGCAAGAAGCTCAGCGAGCTCAACTGGGAAAGCAAGGGCATCACGCTCTTCACCCTCGGAGCCGACGCCCAGCTCGACAAGAACTGGAGCATCCGCGGCGATTTCAACGTCGGCACCGGCGGCGACGGCCATATGGTCGACTACGACTGGATGAGCGCGACCCACAGTGACTGGAGCGACCGCTCCATCCACCCCGATACGCGGCTCGACCATTACTTCAGCGGCTCGCTGGAAGTCGACCGCGCCGTCTACGGCGACGACAGCACCAATCTCGCCGTCGGTCTCGGTTTCCGTTACACGGACGTCAAGTGGACCGCATACGGCGGCTCCTACATCTATTCGAGCGGCGACCCGCTCTTCCGCGACCTGACCGGCACCTTCACGCCCGGTGAAAAGGGCATCAGCTACCAGCAGCAGATCCCGGTCGGCTTCCTCAGCGTCAACGGCGAGCACAAGGTCGGCAAGTTCACGATCAGCGGCGGCCTGGAAGGCGGCCTGAGCTTCGGCATCGAGGACATCGACGATCACTGGCAGCGTGACCTGCGCTTCTATGACAGCATGAAGGTGGCCCCGATGCTCGGCGCCAAGGTCTCCGTCGACTACGCGCTGACCGAGAGCGCCTCTCTCTACGTCTCCGGCGCCTACCAGCAGGTATTCCACGCCTATGGCGACATGAAGTACTACGACACGACGACGGACACCCTCGTGGGTTCGGAAAAGGACGCCGCCGGCGCAACCTTCCAGTCGATGTCGATTTCCTTCGGCCTCAAGGGCACGTTCTGACGGGTCTCGGGGGCGGTGCGAAAGGCTCCGCCCCTGTTCTTTCTGCTAGCCCTCCTGAGCCTGCAACGCCGCTGCCCCGACCAGACTTTCCCGGTTCAGCGCCGCCCATTGCAGCAGCATGATCGTCTTGGCGTCGCAGATCGCGCCCGTCCCGATCATTTCGAGCGCCTCGTCAAGCGCAACCTCCGAGAGTTCCAGATCCTCGTGCTCGTGGTCGACGCCGCCACCTGTCGCAACCTTGTCGGCCGCGGTGACCATTGCGGCATAGAAATAGATCTTTTCCGTCAGCGATCCGGGCGAGCTGTACGCGGTGAACAGAAAGCGTGGCCTGTCGATCCGGTAACCGGTTTCCTCGAGCACTTCGCGGCAGACGGCCGCTTCAGGCTCCTCGTCGTCGACGGCGCCGGCCGGAACCTCCAGCAGGAAGGCCGGATCACCCATCAGGTGGACGGGAATGCGGAACTGCCGCACGAGCACGACCGTCTCGCGCGTCGGATCGAACAGCAAAATCGCCACGGCGCGGCCGCGGTCGAAGACCTCCCAGACGAGTTCGGTCTCACGGCCATCGTCACGGCGATAGTCGAAGGTGACGCGCCGCAGATGGCTCCAGCCCTTCCAGAGCGTCTCATCCTTGCGGATGGTGATCCCGGTGCGGTCGAACTTGCTCATGCGGCGTCCTTTGTGAGCCATACCTTGTTGTCGTGGAAGGCCGCGCCACCATGGGGGGCGACCACGTCGGCGCCCGTCAAGACGTTGATGCCCTCGCCGTCGACATGCGCCTTGTTCGGCCAGAGCCCCTCGGCCACCAGCACGCCCGGCTTCACGGCCTCCGTCACACGGGCGTGGATACGCACCTCGCCACGCCCGTTGCCGATGCGGACAAGATCGCCGGCCGCTATGCCGAGCCGGGCGGCGTCGGACGGATTGATCATCACCTCCGGCCTGCCCTCCTTCTCGATCGAGGTGCGGGTCTCGGAGAAGCTCGAATTCAGGAAATTGCGCGCCGGCGAGGTGGCAAGGCGGAAGGGATGCCCGGCATCCGCCACCTCGATGAGGTCCACCTGGTCCGGAAAGGCCGGCAGCCGCTCGACCGGCCCGAGAATGCCGACGGAAGCCGGCGGCCGGTTCGGTGCCGGAGCCCCTGCCCAGTCGGGGCGGAAGCGGAACTTGCCGTCGGGATAGCCGAAGCCGTTCAGGAAATGCGCGTCCTCGAAGGAGGGTTGGCAGTCCAGCCACTTCTCTTCGACCAGCACATCGAGGCCCGGCTTGCCACTCGCCTCCAGTATGTGGTCGATATGCTCGCGCTCCGTCAGGCCGAAGCCCGGACGGTCGGCGACGCCGAGACGTTTGGCGAGTTCCTCGATCACGAAGAGATTGGTGCGCACCGTCGCCGGCGGCTCGACGAGCTTCGGCCCGAGCAGGATATGGCTCTGCCCGCCGGCACGGTAGATGTCGTCGTGCTCGACGAACATGGTGGCCGGCAGCACGATGTCGGCAAGCTCGGCCGTCTCGGTCATGAACTGCTCGTGGACTGCAACGAACAGGTCATCGCGCAGGAAGCCGCGCTTCACGAGGCGCTGTTCCGGCGCGACATTGGCCGGATTGGTGTTCTGGATCAGGAGCGCCGTCACCGGTCCGCGGTGGCGCAGCGCCTCCGCGTCGCCGGTCAGCACCCGGCCGATCTGCGACTGGTCGAGGACGCGGACATCGGGATCGAGATAGGAGGCGCCCGTCAGTTCCGCCTTGTTCAGACGGAAGATGTCGCCGTTGTTGTGGAAGGCGCCGCCGCCCTCGTACTGCCAGCTGCCGAGCACCGTCGGAACGCTGAGCGCCGCGTGCATGGAGGCAACACCGTTGCGGCTGCGGGCAAAGCCGTAGCCCAGCCGGAAGAAGGTCTTCTTCGTCGTGCCGACGAGCCGCGCGAAGGCCTCGATCTCCTCGACCGACAGTCCCGTGATCGCTGCCGCCCATTCAGGCGTGCGGGTTTCGAGATGCGCCTCCAGCCCCGCCGGATCGTCGGTGAACTTATCCATGTAAGCGCGATCGGCATGACCGTCGCGGAAGGCGATGTGCATGACCGCGCAGGCAAGCGCCGCATCGGTTCCGGACCGAAGAACGAGGCCGAGATCCGCCTGCTTCATCGTCGGATTGTCGTAGACGTCGACGACGACGATCTTGGCGCCGCGCTCCTTGCGGGCGCGGGTCGCGTGCGTCATCACGTTGACCTGGGTGGCGACCGCATTGGTGCCCCATATGACGACGCAATCGGCCTTCGCCATCTCGCGCGGATCGACGCCGCGCAGCGCCCCGGTGCCCATCACATAGCCGGTCCACGCTATGTTGGTGCAGATCGTGCCCATGAAGCCGGAATAGCGCTTGGCATGGCGCAGGCGCTCGATCGAGTCGCGCTGCACCTGCCCCATCGTGCCGGCGTAGAAATAGGGCCAGACCGCCTCGCTGCCGTACGCCTGCTCGGCCTTGACGAAGGCGTCGGCGATCTCGTCGAGCGCCTCGTCCCAGGAAACCTCCTGCCAGGCGCCCTCGCCCTTGCCGCCCTTGCGCCGCTTCGGCGTCAGCAGCCGTTCCGGATGGTAGAGCCGCTCGGCGTAGCGGGCGACCTTGGCGCAGATGACGCCGGCGGTGTAATCGTTGTCGGCGGCCCCGCGGACGCGTCCGATGCGGCCGTTTTCGTCGATATCGACGTCGAGCGCGCAGGTGGATGGACAGTCGTGCGGACAGGCCGTATGACCGACGGAACGGGTTCGGATGGGGCTCGCTAAGTTCATGCCCGCATGTATATGGCAAGCGGCAGGCGCCTTAAAGGTCCATTCCAAGAATTCATAAGAACCATCGGAAACACAGATGAACTACCGCCACATCTACCACGCCGGCAATTTCGCCGATGTGCTGAAGCACGCCGTTCTGGCGCGTCTGATTGTCTATCTGCAGCAGAAGGACAAGGCCTTCCGCGTGCTCGATACGCATGCCGGTATCGGGCTCTATGACTTCTCCTCCGAGGAGGCGCAGAAGACCGGCGAGTGGCGCGACGGCATCGGCCGGCTGATGGAGGCCGATCTTCCGGAGGGCGTCGCGGCCCTGCTCGCACCCTATCTCGACGCCATCCGCACGCTCAATCCGCAAGGACCGATCACCCTCTACCCCGGCTCGCCGAAGCTCGCGCGAATGCTCTTCCGTCCTCAGGACCGGCTTTCGGCGATGGAGCTTCATCCGGACGACAACCGCGCGCTCGCCCGCCTCTTCGAGGGCGACTACCAGGTGCGGGTGACCGAACTCGACGGCTGGCTCGCGCTCGGGGCGCACCTGCCGCCGAAGGAAAAGCGCGGCATCGTGCTCGTCGATCCGCCCTTCGAGGAGGCGGGCGAATACGAACGGCTGGTCGACGGCCTCGCCAAGGCCTATCGCCGGTTCGCGACCGGCACCTACTGCCTCTGGTATCCGATCAAGAAGGGCGCGCCGGTCGCCGAATTCCACGAGGCGCTGAAAGCCCTCGAAATCCCGAAAATGCTCTGTGCCGAGCTTTCGGTGCGCAGCGACCGCGAGACGACGGGGCTCTCCGGCTCCGGCCTCGTCATCGTCAATCCGCCCTTCACGCTGAAGGACGAATTGCATCTGCTGCTGCCCGAACTGAAGCGCGTCCTCGCGCAGGATCGCTACGCCTCGCAACGTTGCTTCTGGCTGCGCGGAGAGAACTGAGGAAGCCGCTTCCTGCGGCGTCGATCGCCCTTGACCTCTTGCCGGTTTGACAACATTCTTGCCGCAAACGGGAGAGAGCCATGGGTGCGAAAATCCTCGTCAGCACATGCCTCGCGGTCGTCGCCACGGCGCTTACGGTAGCGGACAGCCGGGCCGCGACACCGCGTTGCGACGACGCGGCCGTCGTCGGGTCGGTCGAAAGCCGGTTCTCCCGCAACAACCGGCAATTCCTGAAGATCGATCTCTCGATCGCCGACTTCGGCATCATCCGCGAAACCGGCTTCCGGCCGACCGACGCGACACATCGCGTCGAACGGCGCTTCTGCCATGCGACGATCACCACCAGCGACGGCCTCGGCCGCAATCTCTGGTATCTGATCGAAAGCACATGGGGCTTTGCGGGTCTCGGTTCGTCCGTCGAGTTCTGCACCGACGGCCTCGACCCGTGGCACGTCTACGGCGCCCGCTGTGCGTCCCTGCGCTGAATCGATGCGAACGTCTGCTCGACTGAACGTGCTGCGCGCGGCCGCTCTCGCCGGTGCCACCGTCATCCTCCCGTATGGTGCGGGAGCGGACGAGCCTCCGAAGCCTTCCGGTTTCGACTTCTATGTGCTGGCGCTCTCCTGGTCGCCGACCTTCTGCGCAAGCGCCAAGGCCGCCGGCAACCGGGACCAGTGCGGCGACGGAAAACGCTATGGGCTCGTTGTGCACGGGCTCTGGCCGCAGAACGAACGCGGCTATCCGGAAAACTGCCCGACCAACCAGCCGCGGCGCGTGCCGGACAAGCTCGAACGCACGCTCTTCGACATCATGCCGAGCATGGGACTGATCGGCCACCAGTGGCGCAAGCATGGCACCTGTTCCGGACTCAGCCAGATGGACTATTTCGCACTCACCCGCGCGGCCTACGAACGCATCCGGATCCCCGACACGCTGAAAGCGGCGGAGAAGACGATGACCGTCGACGTCGATGCGATCGAGACGCAGTTCACGCGCGCTAATGCCGGCCTCTCTCGCCAGGCACTGGCGATCACCTGCGAACGCGGCAAGCTCTCGGAAATCCGCGTTTGCCTGACACCGGAGCTTGCCTTCCGCGATTGCCCGGCGATCGACGCACAGGCCTGCTCCCTCCCCTCCGTCACCGTGCCGCCGGCACGCTGAACAACCGAACTGGAAGAACGATGAAACTCCTCTGCTCCTCCACCTCGCCCTATTCCTCGAAAGTGCGCATGGCACTCCGCTATCTCGACATGGAAACAGAGGTCGTGCGGGTCGCCACCACCGAGGACCCGCCGGAACTGATCGACAACAATCCGCTCGGCAAGATCCCGACGCTTCTCACCGGCGAGGACGGTCCGATCTTCGACAGCCGCACCATCATGCACTATCTCGACCGCCGCTCTAAAGGCGGGCTCTACCCCCGCAAGAACCGCAAGCGCACCGAGGCAGAGGTGCTCGAGGCGCTCTGCGACGGCATCACCGACTGCCTCGTCGCGATCGTCTACGAGCGGCGCCAGCGCCCGGAAGAACGCGTGCACCAGCCCTATATCGACCGGCAATGGCAGAAGGTGAGCCGTGGGCTCGATTACCTGAACGCCAACCTGCCGAAGACCGGCAAATCGCTGCATGGCGGGCACTTCTCGCTCGCCGCGCTGATCGGCTACCTGATGCTGCGCTTCCCCGGCGAGTGGGAGGACGGACGCACGGCGCTTGCCGCCTGGCCGCAGAAGTTCGAGAAGCGCTTCGAGGATTATGCGGAACTCAGGCCGCAGGCATAGTCCCGGCGGCGACAACGCCAACGCAGAACAAAAAAGCCGGGCGCTGGACCCGGCTTTGCTCGTGATGTCGTCTTTCAGCGATCAGAACTTGACGCCGATACCGACCTTGACGCTGTGATCGTCGAAACCGCGCGAAACGGTCGTGCCGTCGAGGCTGAAGTCACGCTTCTGGTAGTCGCTGTAGCGGTACTCGACGCGAGCGATGATGTTGTCGGTGACCTTGGCTTCGACACCGGCACCGACGGTGTAGCCGGCGGCGATCTTTTCATCCGAGTCCGTGGCGCTCTCGAGCTTGTTGTTCGAAAGTGCGAGACCGGCCGTACCATAGATCAGGAAGGGGTTCATGTCGTAGCCGACGCGGCCACGGACAGACCCGTTCACGCCCTGCTTGCCGGTCAGGCCGGCGCCGGCGCTGCCGTCTTCACCGGTGTAGCCGATGTCGGCTTCCGCACCGTAGACGATCTGACCGTTCTGGAAGTTGTAGCCGCCGTAGAGCGAGCCACCGAAGCCCTTGGCGTTGTAGTCGCCACCGCCGAAGCGGCCCCAGTCGTAGTTGGCGGTCGCACCGACATAGGCACCGGCCCAGTTGCTGACGGGCGCGCTGTAGCTTTCGGTCGCGGCAGGAGCCTCGGGGATCTGATCGACGGCGTCGGCGGCCTGAGCGGTCGAGAACGTCGCGACACCGGCGGCGGTTGCCATGAGGATCATAACGAGTTTACGCATACTAGTCTCCTTTTCAGTCCGTTGCCGCAGGCGAACATATCGAAGTGGCGGCTGGAACAATTGAGCGGGTTATCTCGCCCGTTCTGAGAGTAAATGTGGCGGCCAATTGAGGAATTGAAAGAGCCGAATTGTGAATTCATTGTGGCACAGAAATGACAGAAATTAGATGTTGCTAATCCGCAACAAACTTTTTGTTAACTATGTTTGCTGTGATTTCGATTAATACTGATTAACGTCGAAAAACATCTCCAGTCTTATCAAGTAGAACGAATGACGGGATGCCGAAAAGAATCTGCATTCCCTATTTAAGAATGAGCGATACGACATATATGCGAGGCAGTTCATCGGAAGTCGAAAGCAGAGCGGAAATGGAAAAAGGCATAGCGAAGACCGCCCTCGTCACCGGTTCGGGTAAAAGACTTGGCCGCGCGATCGTCGAGGATCTGGCGCGCCACGGTTTCGCCGTCGCCATCCACGTCAACGGTTCGGTGGACGAAGCCGAAGCGCTTGCAGACGACTTGCGGCGGGACGGCGCGCGGACAGCAGTGCTTGCCGCCGACTTCCGCGACGTCGGGCAGACGACCGCGCTCATGGGTGCCGCCAACGCCGCTCTCGGCCCGATCGGACTGCTCGTCAACAACGCCTCGGTCTTCCTGGAAGACGCGGCCCAAACCTTCGACGCGGAGAGCTTTTCCGCCCATTTCGACCTGCATGTCCGCGCACCGTCGATCCTCGGCGCGGCCTTCTTCCGGCAGGTGCCGGACGACGCACAGGGGCTGATCGTCAACATCGTCGACCAGCGGGTGCTGGCACCTACGCCCTCCTTCTATTCCTACACGCTGTCGAAATCGGCCCTGCTTGCGGCGACTCGCACCATGGCGCAGGCTTTTGCCCCGAAGGTCAGGGTCAACGGGATCGGCCCGGGGCCGACCTTCCGGAGCACCCGGCAGGAGGAAGCGGACTTCCAGGCGCAGATCGATGCCCTGCCGCTCGGCCGCGGACCGGAGCTTGCGGAATTCGGGCGAACGATCCGCTTTCTTTTTGACACGCCGTCGATCACCGGCCAAATGATTGCCGTCGACGGCGGCCAGCATCTTGCCTGGCTGAGGCCGGGCACGGAGATTGTGGAATGACGGGAGGAAAGCTGCCGGACGGCGGCGTTCTCTATGACGGCACGGAGGATGAGGACGAAGGCGTCGTCGAGAGCGAATCGCCGGTGTCCGCGCTTTCGATCGACTGGAACGAGGGCGGCATCGACCACCAGGGCCTCTCCGGCGCCGAACTGATCGGCGAATTCGTCAAGAAGCTGCCGAACAGCCCCGGCGTCTACCGGATGATGAATGCCGAGGGCGACGTGCTCTATGTCGGCAAGGCCCGCAGCCTCAAGAAGCGTGTCGGCAACTACGCGCAGGGCCGCGTGCACTCCAACCGTATCGCCCGCATGGTGCGCGAGACGGCGCACATGGAATTCGTCACGACCCGGACCGAGGTCGAGGCGCTGCTTCTCGAAGCCAACCTCATCAAACGCCTGAGGCCGCGCTTCAACGTCCTGCTGCGCGACGACAAGAGCTTTCCGTATATCCTGATCACCGGCGACAGCCGGGCCCCGGCGATCTTCAAGCACCGAGGCGCGCGTTCCCGCAAGGGCGATTATTTCGGCCCCTTCGCCTCGGCGAGCGCGGTCGGCCGCACGATCAACTCGCTGCAGCGGGCCTTTCTCCTGCGCACCTGCACCGACAGCGTCTTCGAAACGCGCACACGGCCGTGCCTGCTCTACCAGATCAAGCGCTGCTCCGGCCCCTGCACGCATGAGATCAGCGACGAGGGCTATGCCGGCCTCGTCAGGGAGGCGAAGGACTTCCTCTCCGGCAGGAGCCAGAACGTGAAGGCGGCGATCGCCAGGGCGATGAACGAGGCGGCGGAAAACCTCGACTTCGAGCGCGCCGCCGTCTTCCGCGACAGGCTGGCGGCCCTTTCCCACGTGCAGAGCCATCAGGGCATCAACCCGGCCGGCATCGAGGAGGCCGACGTCTTCGCGATCCATCACGAGGGCGGGCTTTCCTGCATCCAGGTCTTCTTCTTCCGCACCGGCCAGAACTGGGGCAACCGCGCCTATTTCCCGAAGGCGGACCCGCAGCTTTCCGGCGCCGAGGTGCTCGGCGCCTTCCTCGCACAGTTCTATGACGACAAGCCCTGCCCGCGGCAGATCCTGCTCTCGGAGACGATCGAGGAACAGGAGCTGCTCGCCGCCGCCCTTTCCGAGCGGGCCGGCCACAAGGTCCATGTGCTCGTGCCGCAGCGCGGCGAGAAGAAGGACATTCTCGACCACGTGATCGCCAATGCCCGCGAAGCGCACGGCCGCAAGCTCGCCGAGACGGCCTCGCAGTCGCGCCTGCTGCAGGGCTTTGCCGAAACCTTCAGCCTGCCTTACGTCCCGCGCCGCATCGAGATCTACGACAACTCGCACATCATGGGCACCAATGCCGTCGGCGGCATGGTGGTTGCCGGGCCGGAAGGCTTCGTGAAGAACCAGTACCGCAAGTTCAACATCAGATCGACGGACATCACCCCCGGCGACGACTTCGGCATGATGCGGGAGGTGATGACGCGGCGCTTCTCGCGTCTCCTGAAGGAAGAGGGCAAGCCCGACCGCAGCCAGCCGCCGGTCGACGAGGCAGAGAACAACCATTTCCCGGCATGGCCGGACGTCATCCTGATCGACGGCGGCCAGGGCCAGATGACCGCCGTGCGCGCCATCCTCGACGACCTCGACATCCGCGACTGCGTGACGGCGATCGGCGTCGCCAAGGGCGTCGACCGCGATGCCGGCCGCGAGCGCTTCTTCATCGAGGGGCGACCCGACTTCACCCTGCCGCCGCGTGACCCCGTGCTCTACTTCATCCAGCGGCTGCGCGACGAGGCGCACCGCTTCGCGATCGGATCGCACCGGGCACGACGCAAGAAGGAGATGGTAAAAAACCCGCTCGACGAGATCGGCGGCATCGGCCCTTCCCGCAAGCGGGCGCTTCTCCAGCATTTCGGGACGGCCAAGGCCGTCTCGCGGGCGGCGATCAGCGACCTCACCTCGGTCGAGGGGATTTCCGAGGCCGTCGCCCGCCAGATCTACAATCACTTCCACGAGAGCGGCGCCGACTAGGGCCGGTGGCCCGAGGCCGATCCCGGCACCGGTACGCCGGCAATATCGGGTGTCGCAATCGGAAGCACCTCAGTTCCGCCGCAGGTCTATGTGACGGAAGACGAAAAAACCCGTGGGTGACCAGTTGACGGTGAAGAGAGAAAACCGTCATCTACACCCGAATTGAGAAATCACAGGTCTTTCATGGCTTCCCGCGCATTAAACATCCCCAATCTGCTGACCTATGGCCGCATCGTCGCGGTTCCCGTCATCGTTCTCTGCTTCTTCGTCGAGGGACGACTCGCGAGCTCCGACTGGGCCCGCTGGACGGCGCTGACGCTCTTCATCATCGCCTCGGTCACCGACTTCCTCGACGGCTACCTCGCGCGCATCTGGAACCAGACCTCCAACATCGGCCGCATGCTCGACCCCATCGCCGACAAGCTGCTGGTCGCCTCCGTCCTGCTGCTCGTGGCAGCCGACGGTACCATCGCCGGCTGGTCGCTGTGGGCGGCGATCACCATTCTCTGCCGCGAGATCCTTGTCTCGGGGCTCAGGGAATACCTGGCGGCGCTCAAGGTCAGCGTGCCAGTCACCCGCATCGCCAAGTGGAAAACGACGATCCAGATGGTCGCGATCGCCTTCCTGCTCGCCGGCCCCGCCGGTGACAAGGTCCTGCCCTATACGACAGAGATCGGCATCACGCTCCTTTGGGTCGCGGCCCTGCTGACGATCTACACCGGCTACGACTACTTCCGTGCCGGCGTGAAGCACATGGTGGACTGACCGCGATGAAGCTCGTCTATTTCGCATGGGTACGGGAGAGGATCGGCAAGGGCGAGGAAGAGCTCGACCTGCCGGAGAACGTCGTCACTGCCGGCGACCTTATCCAGTACCTGAGCGGGCTCGGCGAGGAATACGAAGCGGCCTTCCAGTTTCCGCAGGCGATCCGCGTCGCGGTGAACCAGGAGCATGTCGAGCATGACGAGCCGATTGCCGGCGCCCGCGAAATCGGCCTGTTCCCGCCGATGACGGGTGGCTGACATGACTGCCGCGCCGAGCATCCGCGTCCAGCGCGAGGATTTCGACGCTACCGCCGAGACCGCGGCGCTGACGGAAGGGCGCCGGGACATCGGCGCGATCGTCAGCTTCGTCGGCCTCTGCCGGGACGAGGCCGGCACCCTTTCGGCCCTCGAACTCGAACACTATCCCGGCATGGCGGAGGCGGAGATGCGCCGTATCGCCGGGATCGCCGTCGAGCGCTTCGGGCTCCTCGGCCTCACCGCCATCCACCGCTACGGCAAGATCGCCCCCGGCGAGAACATCGTGCTGGTCCTCGCTGCCGCCCCGCACCGTCAGGCCGCCTTCGACGGCGCTGCGTTCATGATGGATTACCTGAAGACCTCCGCCCCCTTCTGGAAGAAGGAGCACCGGCGCGACGGTTCGGCCGGCGACTGGGTCTCGGCGAAGGACGCCGACACACAAGCGCTCGACAAGTGGCGGTAAGCGGCTCGGTCAAGGAATCGCCCGCTCCTGCCGGCTGATCACCAGCACGGTCACCAAGCCTCCAACGATGACGAGATCACGCCACAGAATGGGGCCGTAACCGCTCCAGAGTGTCTCGGCGAGCGCGACGGCGGCCGCACCGAGCGCCGAGCGCAGCGGCACGGAATAGCCGCCGGCGGCCGCCACCAGCACCACCTTGAGGCCGAACATAAGCCCCGCCCCGAAATCCATCGTGCCGTAATAGGAAGTCGCGAGCACGCCGCAGACGGCCGCGATCGCCGCGGAGGCGACATAGGACCAGACGAAGACGGCGCGCGCATCGGTGCCGCACATCTCCGCGGCCAGCGGGTCGTCGGCGACGCCACGCCAGACCCGGCCGAGGCGGGTGCGCGCAAGAAGCAGGTGGCCTGTCACGACGAGCGAGACCATCAACGCGGCATTCACAAGCTGGATGACCGTCAGCGTCACCTTGAAGCCGCCGTCGGCCCAGAAGACGACTTCGCGATTGAGGAAGGGGGAGAGCCACAGGCCGCGGCTCTCCATGGCGATCCGCACCATTTCTTCCAGCACCACGAGCACGCCGAGGGAAGCGACGATCACCGTGTTCGGCGAGGCACGCCGCAGCGGCAGCATCACGTGGCGGCCGATCAGCACCGCGGCGCCGAGCGTATAGAGCAAGGAGGCTGCGGCACCGAGCGCGAGCGCCGCCGGCAGCACGAGATAGAGCTGGTTCCAGCCGGCATGGGCGAAGAAGACATAGATCTGTCCGGCAAAGGCGAAGAGCACGCCGAAGGTGATGTCAGCACGGCGCGTCATGGCGAAGGCAAGCGAGTAGCCGAAGGCGAGCGCGGCATAGAGCGCGGCGACCGGCACGGCATTGGCGAGTTGTTGCAGCAGATAGGCCATATACCCCTCTTCCCTCGGCAGTTTTATAACTATCATTTTTCGTTTTACCAGTTATAATTCTGCCATGACCTTCGCCTGGACCCCTCATCGCTTCTCCGGTGGAACACTGGCCTTCGACGTCGCCAACAGCGTCGTCCTGCGCTCCGACCCGGACCGCCGCATCGATCGTTTCGACGATCCGGCGCAACTCGACCTGTTCGTCCCGGCCGCCCGCACCCATGGCGCGGAACGCGATCTCCTCGCACGGCTCGCGCCGCTGTCGCCCGGCGGAAGGGGGCGGTTCATCCGCCTGCGCGAGGAGATCGACGGCTATTTTCGCGCCCGTGCGACCGGCCTCGATACGCGCGAAAGGCTCGCCTCCCTTCTGGAGGCGATCGCCGCGAACCTGCGTGCGGCGGAAAGCGGCGATGCGCTCGATGCCGCAACCGCGTTCTCCGCGCTCCGGCTCGTGTCGGCGCCGGAACAGGACCGGATCAAGATCTGCGCCAATTGCGGCTGGCTGTTCCTCGACCGCAGCAAGAACCGCAGCCGCACATGGTGCGACATGGCGGTCTGCGGCAACCGCACCAAAGCGCACCGCCACTATCGCAAGAAGAAGGAAGCCTTGTCATGAAAACGAGATGGATCGCGGCCGCCCTGCTCGCGCTGCTGCCGCTCGCGGGCTGTCAGCGGGAGGACGCGAACGAGCCACTCCAGGTCTCGGGCCGTGTCTTCATCTTCAACTACCGCATCGCCGCTGCGACCTACGTCATCACGCTGGCGCGCAATGGCCCGCTGCCGGAGGAGAGCTTCGCCGAGACGACCTACGAGAACCCGGCCGGCGGCCCGCCGCTCGTGACGCGCTCGAAGATCTTCCCGTTCTGGGAGAAGGTGTCGCTCGAAAGCCCGCCGGTCCACTGCATCGTCAAAAGTAAGCCCTATGCGGTGACGATCCGCATCCTCGACGACAAGGACGCGGTGATCCAGACGATCGAAACGAGCGTGACCTCGACGCTCGACCAGAGCATCCTGCCGGCGAAACCGCTGGTGGTCGGGCCGATCTACACGCCCAATCCGGAGGTCTTCAAGGGCGACGGCAGCCAGGATTTCGATCCGGACAAAGATTGCCCGGCGCCGGCTTCCGGGACGTGATCGGCCAGCCCCAAAAGCAATAAAGCCGGAGCGTTTCCGCCCCGGCTTCCCGAATGTCTTCAAATGCTTGAGGCGACAGCCTCAGGACTTGATTCAGCCGACGATCTCGGTGTCGGAGAACCAATACTTGATTTCCTGGGCGGCGGTTTCCGGGGCGTCCGAGCCGTGAACCGAGTTCTCGCCGATCGACAGCGCGAAGGTCTTGCGGATGGTGCCTTCGGCGGCCTGGGCCGGGTTGGTGGCGCCCATGATTTCGCGGTTCTTCAGGATAGCGCCTTCGCCTTCGAGGACCTGTACGACGGTCGGGCCCGAGGTCATGCCTTCAACGAGTTCGCCGAAGAACGGACGTTCCTTGTGCACGGCGTAGAAGCCTTCGGCTTCGCGCTTGCTCATCCATACGCGCTTCGACGCGACGACGCGCAGGCCGGCATCTTCGAGCATCTTGGTGATCGCGCCCGTCAGGTTGCGCTTCGTTGCGTCCGGCTTGATCATCGAAAACGTGCGTTCAATCGCCATGGTTCTCATCCTTCTGTTCTATGGGGAAAGTGGGCGGTATCTACCCGCCTCAAGGCCCGAAAACAAGGGGGATGGACGAATTTCACGAGACCGTCATATCATTGCCCGCCGACATGGCCGGCCGCGGTTCCCGAGCGGTTCGACCGCGCGGCAATCGACAGGAGCCCTTCCATGAAAAACCCCGCAGACGGCGCCAGCCGCTTCACCGCGGCCCTGCCCGGACTTGCCGTCCATTGCTCCATCCTGCAGGCCTCGACCGGCCGCTTCCGGCAGTTCCGGATCGATGAGCCGGCGGTCATCCTCGTCAGGCAGGGCTGGAAGCGCGTCATCACGGACCATGACGAGGTCATCGCCGGCCCGGGCGAAGCGGTCTTCGTACCGCAAGGCCTCGAATGCGTGATCATCAACGGCGTCGGGGAGACGGGCGCCTATCACGCCGAGGCGCTGAGCCTCGCACCGTCGCTGGTCGCCGCTTACGCCGACCCCGCGGCACGGCCGACGACCGGGGCCGTCCACATCGCGCTGGACGACGGCTTCCTCGATGCGCTTGCCCGCGCACGGCAAACCATCGCCGAGGGAGCCTCGACGCAGGAGAGCGTTCATCGCCACATCCTCGGCGAACTGGTGATCCGCCTGCAGGCGCGGGGGATCGGCCTCCTGCCGGACATGCGCGAACATCTCGTCTGGCGCATCCGCGCGCTCGTCCGGACCGATCCCGCCGCAGACTGGCCGGCGGCAATCGTCGCCGGCGCGCTTGCGATGAGCGAGCAGACGCTGCGGCGCAAGCTCGCCCTTCTCGGCACCAACCTCACCGAGATCATTACCGACGTCCGCATGACCACCGCCCTCGCCCTCCTCCAGGCGAGCGAACTGCCGATCAATCGCGTCGCGCTCGACGTCGGCTACGGCTCGGCGTCGAAATTCGCGGCACGGTTCCGTGCCCGCTTCGGGCTCTCGCCGCGCGACATCCGCTCCGCCGCAGGCGACAGCGAGCGTTCCGGGACAGAAGTCGAGCGTCCGAGGGCCGCGGCGGAGTGAAGTGCCGGTTACGGTAGGGCTCCAAAGCAAAGGAGCCAGACCATGTTGAAATCCCTCGTTCTCGCAACCGCCATCGCGAGCCTCTCCGGCTTTGCCGCACAGGCTGCGGACTTCACGCTATCGAGCGCCGACATCCGCGACGGCGGCACGCTTTCCGACGCGCAGGTCGCGAATACCTTCGGCTGCGACGGCGGCAACATCTCCCCGCAGCTTTCCTGGTCAAATGCACCAGCGGACACGAAGAGCTTCGTCGTCAGCGCCTATGATCCGGACGCGCCGACCGGCTCCGGCTTCTGGCACTGGGTGATGTTCAACGTCCCGGCCTCGGTCACCAGGCTCGAAGGCGGCGTCACGCCGAACAAGGGCGCACCGGACGGCGCCGTGCAGAGCCGCGCCGACGCCGGCTTCGCAAGCTATCTCGGCGCCTGCCCGCCGGCCGGCGAGACGCACCGCTACATCTTCACGGTGACCGCACTCTCGGTCGACAAGCTCGACCTCGACCAGAATGCCAGCGGCGCCCTGATCGGCTTCATGACGAATGCCAACGCACTCGCCAAAGCCGCGATCACCGTGACCTACGGGCGCTGAGGAGCGTTAGGCGACCTTCCTGGCCTCGCCGTCGTAGAGGTCGAGGCAGCGCTCGTACCAGGCATAGGCCGGATCGTCCTGCGGCAGGTGCACCGAGCCGGTCGTGATCCTCAGCCACTGCAGCGCGCCGAAGAGGATGTAGTCGGCAAAGAGCGGACCGTCGCCGCCGATGAACGGCTGGAAGGTGAGCACGTGGCGCAGCGGCGTGAACTTGTCGGGGAGGGCCGCGATTTCCTGGTCACGGGCGGCCGCGACCTCCTCGATCGGCACGCCGAAACGCTGTTCGCGGCTTCGGCGGAAATAGGCCCGGTCCGCCTCGTCGAGCATATCGTGGATGTCCATGATGGCGATGCGGGTGATCGCCGGATGGATCACCGTCTGGGAAAAGCCCTCGACGAAGCGGGCGAGCGCCTTGCCACCCTCGCCGCCGAACAGCGTCGGCTCGTCCGGATAGGCGTCGTCGAGATAGAGCGCGATGGCGAAACTGTCGGAGATCAGGCGGTCGCCGTCGCGCAGCAACGGCACCGTCCGCGTCGCCCCGTTCTCGATATCGGGGATGGCCGTGAACGGCAGCGGCCGCTCGGAATAGGACAGCCCCTTGTGCTTCAGAGCCATCACGACTTTCCAGCAATGGGGCGAGAACGGGCGGGAGAGATCACTGCCGCAAAGCGAGTAGAGGGTTCTGGACATCGCGGGGCTCCTTGTTCCAAGAATGATCGCCGGCATTCAAGGGCATGGCTGCGGCGCAATCAAATCAGGAAATTTCATCGGACCCATCACCCACACTTCAGTTCCCCTCGCCTAGACTGAGGCGTCACTCGTTCCGGAGACCCGAAATGCTGCAGCACTGCCAGATGTTCGCCGCCTATAACCGCTGGGCCAACGAGCGGGTCTACGCCGCCGCCGCAGAACTCACCGAGGACGAGCTCTTCCGTGACACCGGCGCCTTCTTCGGCTCGCTCTTCGGCACACTCAGCCACATCCTCGTCGGCGACCGTATCTGGATGCGGCGTTTCACCGGCGAAGGTCCCGTCCCCCGCGCGCTGGACGAACGCCCCTATGAAACGCTCGCCGATCTCGCCGCCGCCCGAAAGGCCGAGGACGAGCGCATCATCCGCTGGGTCGACGGGCTCGACGAGGCGTCGCTCGACGCCCGCATCTCCTACACGACCATCGTCAAGCCGGAGCCGATCAGCCACAAGCTCGGCGCCGCGGTCGCGCATTTCTTCAACCACCAGACCCATCACCGTGGTCAGGCGCACATGGCGTTGACGGTGCTCGGCAAGCCCTCCCTCGTACTCGACCTCGTCTACTTCCAGCGGCAGGAAGGGCAGCAGTGGATCTGACCCGGCTGGAGACGGTCCCTTAACCCTCCCGGCAAACTCCGTTGCGCATCAAGCGCCGGCGTCCCCCATCGTTTACGGATTGCACAGGCTTTCCGCCTCATCTGGTTTCCGGAAAAAGCCAGGGAAGCAAACGAGCTTTGGACGGGGAAAGCGGGATGGGCCATCGGAACGAAGGGACGGCATCGGCAGAGAACGAGGCGACGGACCGGCTGCAGCGCGTCACGCAGGCGATGGCGCGACTCAAGGTCGACGCCCTGCCGCGCAACTACGAACTCTTCCACGAAGCGCTCTTCGGGCATGATCCGGCGCTCGCCCGCGACGTCACCTCGCTTGCGCCCAACCCGCCGCAGCATGTGCTCGACCGGATCGGCCTCGCCTACCGTCTCACCGGCCATTGCGGGCTCATCGAGGAGAAATCCTGCGTGGAGGCCGCGCGTGTTCTCTCCGGGGCCGCGGAGGAGATGTCCGCCGCCATTCGCGAGAAGCAGGCCTTCGTCAGCGCCATGGAGACACTCCTCCGCGCGATCCGCGAGGACCGGGACCGCGGGGTCGAGGATCTCCTCGCCGACGTCGACTTCCTGCAATCCTCCGCCGCCGAACTTCTTCGAAGCGAAAGCCGGGCCGAGCAGGCGCTGAAGGCCGGTCTGGACCGGCTCGACACTGCCGAGCGAGCGACGCGTGCGGCAAAGGCCGCAATCCTGCGCGATCGCCTGACCGGGTTGCCGAACCGCATCGCCTTCGCCAACCGCCTCGAGAGCCTCTACGAGTCCGGGGCGCTGCCACGCGGTACCGCCCTTCTCATCGCCGATATCGACGGGTTCGCCGCCGTCAACCGCGACTACGGCACGGAGGCCGGCAACCGCATTCTCAAGCGGCTCGCCGCGATCCTGAGGAAGTCGATCAAGAAGAACGACTTCGTCGCCCGCATCGGAGCCGACGAGTTCGCCTTCCTCTTCGCCGACGTCGATGACGCCGCCGCTCGGACGATCGCCGGGCGCATCCACGATTCGGTCGAGAACGGGCTGGTCTTCGCCACCGCCGACGGCGAGGACAACGGCGCACTCGGACTGTCGATCGGGATTGCCCTCAGCGACGACGCCGAGAGTGCGCAACATCTCACTGCCCGGGCGGAACAGGCGCTCGCCGCCGCCAAGGTGGACCCGCGCGCGCCGATTGCCTGTTTTGCGCCCGGCGTCGCGGGTCGCCGCGCCGCCTGACGCCCGAAGGCGAAAACAGCCGGAAAATGTTGCCCGCCGGACACCCCGGCGCAGAGCCCGCATACCCTCACCGCCGGCGGGGCCGCTCGCGTCTTGCCTTTGGCGAGCGCTTCCGCCAAAAGCCAAGGCCATGATTACCATCAACGACATCTCGGCCCGCATCGCCGGGCGGCTCCTGATCGACCACGCCACAGTTTCACTGCCGGAGGGCACGAAGGCGGGCCTCGTCGGCCGCAACGGCGCCGGCAAGTCGACGCTCTTCAAGATCATCACCGGCGAACTCTCCGCCGAAACGGGATCGATCACCATCCCGAAGAACGCCCGCATCGGCCAGGTGGCGCAGGAAGCGCCGGGTACCGAAGAGGCGCTGATCGAGATCGTCATGGCTGCGGACAAGGAGCGCGCGGCACTCCTCAAGGAGGCCGAGACGGCGACCGATCCGCACCGCATCGCCGAGATCCAGACGCGGCTCGCCGACATCGGCGCCCATTCGGCGGAGGCGCGCGCCGCGACGATCCTCGCCGGTCTCGGCTTCGACCACGAGGCGCAGCGCCGCCCGGCCTCGTCGTTCTCCGGCGGCTGGCGGATGCGCGTGGCTCTCGCGGCCGTGCTCTTTTCCGAACCGGACCTCCTGCTCCTCGACGAACCGACCAACTATCTCGACCTCGAAGGCACGCTCTGGCTCGAGGACTATGTGCGGCGCTATCCGCACACCGTCATCATCATCAGCCACGACCGCGACCTTCTGAACACCGCCGTCAACGCGATTATCCATCTCGACCAGAAGAAGCTCACCTTCTATCGCGGCGGTTACGACCAGTTCGAGCGGCAGAAGGCGGAGGCCGACGAACTGCAGATGAAGGCTAAGGCGAAAAGCGACGCGGCGCGCAAGCACCTGCAGAGCTATATCGACCGCTTCCGCTACAAGGCGTCGAAGGCGCGGCAGGCCCAGAGCCGCATCAAGGCGCTGGAACGCATGGGCACGGTCGCGGCCGTCATCGAGGATCACGTCCAGCCGATCTCCTTCCCGGAACCGGAGAAACAGCCGGCCTCGCCGATCGTCGCGATTTCCGGCGGCGCTGTCGGCTACGAGCCCGGCAAGCCGATCCTGAAGAACATCAATCTACGGATCGACGCCGACGACCGCATCGCCCTCCTCGGCTCGAACGGCAACGGCAAGTCGACCTTCGCCAAGCTGATCGCCGGGCGGCTCAACCTGCAGGCCGGCGAAATGAAGCTCGCGCCGAACCTTTCGGTCGGCTTCTTCGCCCAGCACCAGCTCGACGACCTCGTGCCGAACGAGACGCCGGTCGACCATGTGCGCCGGCTGATGCCGCAGGCGGGCGAAGCGCAGGTGCGCGCCCGCGTCGCGCAGATGGGACTTGCGACGGAGAAGATGGCGACCGCCGCCAAGGACCTTTCCGGCGGCGAGAAGGCGCGCCTCTTGATGGGGCTCTCCGCCTTCCACGCGCCGAACCTTCTGATCCTCGACGAGCCGACCAACCATCTCGACATCGACAGCCGCCGCGCGCTGATCGAGGCGCTTAACGACTACAACGGCGCCGTCATCCTGATCGCCCACGACCGGCACCTGATCGAGGCGACGGTCGACCGGCTGTGGCTCGTCAACAACGGCACCGTCAGCGTCTTCGACGGCGACTTGGAGGATTATCGCAGCCTTGTGGTCACCGCGGCGCGCAAGCCGGACGAGAAGGACAAGGCCGATGCCGGCGCCCAGGTGAACAAGGCCGACCAGCGCAAGGCCGCCGCCGACAAGCGGGCAAGCCTCGCGCCGCTCAGGAAAAAGATCAATGAAATCGAGTCCCTGACGAAGAAACTGGAGACTTTGATTCAGGCGCTTGATGCGGAACTTGCAGATCCGGCACTCTACGAGAAGAATCCGGCCAAGGCAGCGGAAAAGGCAAAGCAGCGCGGCGAGGCCGCGGCAAAGCTCTCAGCCGCCGAGGAACAGTGGCTCGAACTGTCCACCGAATATGAAGAGGCGATGGCCGGCTGAGGTTTGAACAGATCCGGGATATCCATTATACGTAAGTTGTATATTCCCAAGGAGCCGTCATGCCCCTCTACGTGCGGGACGAAAGCGTCAACGCTCTGGCCGAACAGGCGCGAGCCATCCTGAAAGCACCCACCAAGACCGAGGCGATCCGCCTTGCGCTTCAGCGTGTGATCGACGAGGAGCTGGCAAAGCCCTCGCTCGGCGAACGGGTCGCCCGGCTGCGCGAGAAGTACGCGCTCGCCGACCATGCGAGCCTGCGCCCCTTCGACGACAGGGCCTTCCTGGATCAGATGTGGGGAGACGCCGATGTTCGTCGATAGCTCGGCCATCGTCGCCATCCTGATCGACGCGCCGGAGGCCGGCGCGCTCATCGAACGGCTCGACGCCACCGCCACGCCGCGCATGACGACGCCGACCGCCGTCTTCGAGGCGACGACCGTGCTCGGAAAGAGGCTGGAGCTGGAGCCGCCAACGGCCGACCGGCTGGTGAAGGAATTCCTCGACGTCCTCGACATCCGCGTCACGCCGGTCACCGAGGAGATGGCGGCGAACGCGCTCGACGCCTTCGCGCGCTACGGCAAGGGACGTCATCCGGCGGAGCTGAACTTCGGCGACTGTTTTTCCTATGCCGGCAGCCGGGCGGCCAATGTACCGCTCCTCTATGTCGGCGACGGGTTCTCGCAGACCGACCTGCGCCAGTCCTGACGAAGGGCCTGTCTCAGGCCTTCTTCTCCCATCGCCCCTCGGCCGTCTGCTGCCAGTAGGTGAGCGCGTGGCCCTCACCCTTCAGCTTCTTCCACTGCGCGCGGGCGGCTTCGAGTTGGGCCTGATCGTACCCGTCGAAGACAAAGACGACACGGTCGTAATCCAGCGCTTCCGGAGGCTCGGCGCCGTCGACGAGGAAGCGCACGCTCGCCGCATTGAGGTTTTCCGGAGAGACGGTGATGAGCACCGGCTGCTGCTCGGCGCCTTCCGCCGCATCGGTGCCGTGCGGCAGGAAGCTCTCGTCGCGCCAGGTCCAGAGATGGGCGTCGAGCGCGTCACGGCGGGCAGGATCGGCGGTCTGCACCGCGACCCGCCAACCACGCTCGACGCTCTTTTCGAGAAGTGGCGGCAGGGCGTCCTCGAGCTTCGATTCCGTCAGATGATAGAAGAGGATCTCGGCCAAGACGCCCGCCTTCCCGTCACGCTTCGTAGTGCGCGCGCACCAGCTCGTCGAGGAGCCGGACGCCGAAGCCTGATCCCCAGGAGCGGTTGATCTCGTCGGTCGGCGAACCCATGGCGGTGCCGGCAATGTCGAGATGCGCCCAGGGGGTCTCCTGCACGAAGCGCTTCAGGAACTGCGCCGCAGTGATCGAGCCTGCCTGACGTCCGCTCGAGTTCTTCATGTCGGCGAACTTGGAATCGATCATCTTGTCGTAGTCCTTGCCGAGCGGCATCCGCCACAGGCGCTCGTTGGTCGCAAGCCCCGCCGCCAGCAATCGCTCCGAAAGAGCGTCGTCGTTCGAGAACAGGCCGGCGTGCAGGTTGCCGAGCGCGACGGTGATCGCGCCGGTGAGCGTCGCGAGATTGATCATGAAGGCGGGCTTGAAGCGGTCGTTGCAGTACCAGAGCGCATCGGCCAGCACGAGGCGACCTTCGGCATCGGTGTTGATGACCTCGATCGTCTGGCCGGACATCGAGGTGACGATGTCACCCGGCCGCTGGGCATTGCCGTCCGGCATGTTCTCGACGAGGCCGATGACACCGACGGCGTTCACCTTCGCCTTGCGGGCGGCGAGGGTATGCATGAGTCCGGTGACGGCGGCGGCACCGCCCATGTCGCCCTTCATCTCCTCCATGCCGGCGGCCGGCTTGATCGAGATGCCGCCGGTGTCGAAGACCACGCCCTTGCCGACGAAGGCGATCGGCTTGTCCTTGTGCTTGCCGCCCTTCCACTGCATGACGGCGAGCCGCGGCGGCCGCACGGAGCCCTGGGCGACGCCGAGCAGCGCGCCCATGCCGAGCTTCTTCATGTCCTTCTCGGTCAGGATGTCGACCTCGACGCCGAGCGCTTCCAGCGCTTTCGCCTTGTCAGCGAATTCCTCCGGCCCCAGCACGTTGGCGGGCTCGTTGACGAGATCGCGGGCGAGCACGACGCCCTGGGCGACCGCCTCGTTGTCGGCAAACGCCTTGCGCGCCGCGGAGGCCTCGGCTGTGACGATCGTCACCTTGACCTCTTTCGGTTCGGACTTTCCGTTGCCGTTGTCGTCGCCCTTGCGGGTCTTGTAGGCGTCGAAGTCATAGCTGCGCAGAAGCATGCCGAGGGCGAAGTCGGCGGCGGCCTTGCCGCTCGCGTCGAGACCCGGCGCGTCGAAGAAGACCGTCACTTTCTCAGCGGACTTGAAGGTCCCGGCAGCGGCGCCGCCGGCACGCAGCCAGTCGTGGGCGGTGATCTCGGCGGTCTTGCCGAGGCCGAGAACGACGATCCGGTCGGCCGGCGAACCATGCGGCGCGAGGATGTCGAGCACGGCGCGGGCCTTGCCGGTGAACTTGCCGATCTTGGCGGCCCTGGCGATTACGCCTTCGGGGTCCGCAACCTCGGCGCCGGCGGCCGCGTCGGCTCCTTGAACCTGAAGAAGCACGGCGAGCCCGCCGCTGATCCGGTGGTCCTTGGCGAAGGAAATGTCGAATTTGGAAGACATGGAGACTCCGGGGGAAGGTCGAAACGAAAGCCGGGATCATGGCCCTTTCGGTCATGAACGCAAGCGTCAATTGTCCCGACATATCGCTCTTTGCACCGTTGGCAAGTCCTGCGGCCTCTCCCTCTTGCCTGCCGGGCGGGGAAGCGGATAGGGTCGCGCCGCCTCGAAAAGACCGGAAACAGCCGACGTGAAGATCAACCTGCAAGCCGCCGAGAGCGGGCACCTGCAACAGCCCGGAACGCGAAAGATGCTGCGCGCCGCCCTCGCCCTCTTCGTGCTCTGGTGGGCGCTGCTGCTCGTCTTCTATCTATGGCCCGATATCGACCTTGCAGTCGCCGGCGTCTTCTTCGAGCCCGGTCCGTGCACCGGGGCCCATGCGCAGAGCACCGTCTGCGGCAGCTTTCCGTGGAGCCAGGATCCCCTCGCCGTCGCGGTGAGGAAGGTCTTCTTCTACGTTCCGGCCGCCGCCGGCGCGCTGCTGCTCGGAATTCTCGTCAACGGCCTCGCCCGGCGCAGCGCGGCCTACGGCGCGGCAAGGCTGCGGCAGCTCGGCCTCGCGCTCGTGGCCCTCCTCCTCGGCCCCTATGTGCTGGTCAACCTGCTGCTCAAGAGCTTTTCCGGACGGCCCCGCCCCTATCAGACCGACCTCTTCGGCGGCGACCTGCCCTTCGTCCCGGCGGGCTCGTTCATGGGGCAATGCGACAACAACTGCTCCTTCATCTCGGGCGAGGCCGCGGGTGCCGGATGGGTCGCCTGCCTCCTCCTCTTCCTGCCGGCGAAGCTCCGCCCGGTCCTCGCGCCGCCGATCCTCGTCGTCGCACTGGTGACGCCGGCGATGAGACTCGCCTTCGGCGGCCACTATCTCTCCGACGTCGTGCTCGGCTGGCTTTCCTCGCTGGTGGTCTTTGCCGCCGTCTTCGCCGTGTTCGAAATATCGCGAAAACGGAAAATTGAGCGGTAGACACACGAAATCCGCATCGATCCTGTCGCCAAATCGCCGCAACCGTCGTAGAGAACCCGGTATCCTCAGTCGCCGGCGCGGCCCGACCGTCACGCCCTCGGGAAATGGAATGAAGCTTCTCGAACACTACATCCTGCGGCGTGTCTTTCAGATGATGCTCACCGCCCTCTTGCCGGTCCTGGCGATCATCTGGACCACGCAGGTGCTTGGGCGAATCAATCTGGTGACCGACAGCGGCCAGTCGGTAGGTTCGTTCATGAAGCTTGCGACCCTCATCCTGCCGACCATCATCCCGGCGGTGCTGCCGTTCGCGCTGGTGATCGGCATCACCCAGACGCTCTCTGCGATGAACAACGATTCGGAACTGGCGGTGATTGACGCCGCGGGCGCCCCGCGCAGCATCATCAATCGCCCGATCATCGTGTTCACGATCCTGCTTTCGATATTCTCCTTCTTCATGGCGAACTTCGTCGAGCCCAAGCTGCGGGTCGCCGCCCGCGAGATGGTCGCGGCCGCCTATGCCGACCTTCTGTCGACCGTCATCGAGGAGAAGACCTTCCGCCGCATCGAGGACGGGCTCTACGTGCAGATTTCGGAGCGACTGTCCGGCCGCGTACTCAAGGGACTGCTGGTCGCCGACTCCCGCGATCCTGCCTACGACCTCATCTACTACGCCCGCGAAGGCGCGGTCGACGAGACCGGCACCGCCCTGGTGATGCGCGACGGAGAAGTGCACCGCAAGGCGCCGGACGGCAACGTCTCGGTCGTACGGTTCGATTCCTACTCCTTCGACCTTTCGGATCTGACGCAGACGCGCGGCCAGGCGCGGTTGCATGCCCTCGACCGCGACCTGCCCTATCTCTTCAACCCCGACATGACTGATCCGGACGTCAAGAAGAACTACGGCGAATACCGCAGCGAACTGCACAAGCGGCTCACGAGCTGGACCTTCCCGTTCGTCTTCTCGCTGATTGCGCTGGCCCTTTCCGGCAATGCCCGCTCCCATCGCGAGGCGCGTATTCCGCCGATGGCGACCGCGCTGACGATCGCACTCGTCATCTTCTGGCTCGGCAACTACACCGTGAAGCTCACCGAGAAGAACGAGGCCTATGCGCCGCTCATCTATCTCCTGCCGATCGTCAGCAGCGGCCTCGCCGCGATGAAACTCTGGCGGGGCAGTTCCTGGCGCCTGCCGCGTCCGTTTTCCGACAGCACGGCGCGGGCCATGCGGGCGATCAACGTGCGGCTTGCCGGCAACGAGGCCGGCGAAGAGGGCAAGACACCATGATCTTCACCCTCGGTCGTTACTTCTTCCGGCGCTACATCGTGACGACGCTCTGGTTCTTCATCGGGGTGACGTCGATCATCTATCTCATCGATTTCAGCGAGACGACGGGCCGGTTCGCCGGGCTCACCGGCTATTCGCTGCCGGGCGTCCTCTACCTGACGGCGCTGCGTCTGCCGCTCATCCTGCAGCAGACCATCCCGTTCGTCGCCCTTTTCGTCGGGATGACGACGCTGATTGCCCTCAACCGCAAGTCGGAACTGGTCGTCGCGCGCGCCGCCGGCATCTCGGTCTGGCAGTTCATGATGCCGTTTGTCGTCGGGGCGCTCTTGATCGGCCTCGTCACCACGCTGGTCATCAATCCGATGGCCGCCTGGGGACAGAGCCAGGCGCTCAATATCGAATCGACGTGGCGCGAGGCGAGCAATCGCCGCAAGGAGACGACGGCGGTCCCGTGGCTGCGCCAGATCAGCGGCAAGGACGACGTCGTCATCGGCGGAAGGACGGTTCTGGACAACGGCACCCTGATCACGGATGCCGTCCTCATACACTTCGACAGCGACGGGCGGATCATCCTGCGACAGGATGCGCGGTCGGCAAAGTTGAAAGATGGTTACTGGCTTCTTACCGACGTCACCGAGACGCGGCCGGGCGAGGTTCCGGCAAGGCTCGCGACAGCGAAGGTCAGTACCAATCTGAAACAGGAATTCGTACAACAGCGGCTCGCGCAGCCGGAGACCGTTGCTTTTTATGATCTTTCTCAGAAAATTGCAGTTGCGCGATCGTTCGGCGTCTCAACCAAAGCGCTTGAAACGCAATTTCACTCGCTGCTGTCGCTACCGTTCCTCCTCGTGGCCATGACTCTGATCGCCGCCACCGTTTCGTTAAAATTCAGTAGATTCAACCAGTCCCGGTCGGTGATTCTGGGTGGAATCCTTTCGGGCTTCGTGCTTTATGTTGTAACCACGCTTGTCAAAGCATTCGGAAGCAGCGGTGTCGTGCCGCCATTCGTCGCGGCATGGGTACCGGTCGTCGTGGCGATGGCACTCGGAGCGACGATCCTGCTTCATCAGGAGGATGGTTAGTGGCGGTAACAGACCGCGGAAATATCAGAAGGCTGTTTCTGGCCCTGCTGACGAGTGCCGCTGTGTGCTCCTACCTGTCCTCGACGGTCGCCGTGCGCGCGCAGGACAGCGGACAGTTGCGCAATCTCGAACCCAGCATTCCCGAAGACGCGAAGCTTCTGCTTGCCGCCAACGAACTCGTCTATGACCGTGACGCCGAGCGCGTCGTGGCGCGCGGCGCCGTGCAGATCAATTATGCCGGCTACCAGATGGTCGCACGGCAGGTCGAATACGACCAGAAGAGCGGCCGCATGACGGCGACCGGTAACATCGAACTGGTCGAGCCGGGTGGCAACCGCCTCTATGCCGACTCGATGGACGTCACCGACAATTTCGCGGACGGCTTCCTCAAGGCGCTCCGGATCGAGACGACCGACAACACCCGGCTTGCCGCCGAAAGCGGCGAGCGTGTCGGTGGCCGGGACATCATTCTCAACAAGGGAGTCTATACGGCCTGCCTTCCCTGCGCCGATCACCCGGAGCGTCCGCCGCTCTGGCAGGTGAAGGCCGAGCGCGTGGTCCAGAACGGCGAGACCCACACGATCCGTCTCGAAAAGGCCCGCTTCGAGCTCTTCGGCAGGACGGTCGCGGTGCTCCCCTTCCTCGAGGTGCCGGATCATACGGTGAAGCGCAAATCGGGCTTCCTGTTCCCCGAAATGCAGACCTCGCAGAACCTCGGCTTCGGCCTGACGGTGCCCTACTACATCGCGCTTTCGAACCAGCGCGATGCGACGATCCGCGCCACCGGCTTCACCAGCCAGGGCCTGCTTCTCGAGACGGAAGTTCGCCAGCGTTTCGAGAAAGGAACGGCGACGCTCCGCTTCGCCGGCATCCAGCAGCTCAACAGCGGGAATTTCGACGCCGGCACCAGCGATGCGCGCCGGGACCAGCGCGGAATGGTCGCCTCCAAGGGCGAGTTCAAGATCAATCCCCGCTGGACATTCGGCTGGGATGTCATGTTGCAGAGCGACAACAACTTCGCCCGCACCTACAGTCTCGACGGCCTCGACGAGACGACGCACACGAACGACGTCTATCTGACCGGCCTCGGCGAGCGGAACTATTTCGATCTGCACGGCTACTATTTCGATGTGCAGGACGCCGATCCGGACAGCAACGCCGAGAAGCGCCAGCCGGTCGTGATGCCGTCCCTCGACTACAGCTATGTAGCGCCGGAGCCGGTGGCTGGCGGGCAACTGTCCGGCACGCTGAACTTCACCGCGCTTTCGCGCTTCAAGACGGACGAGGTCGACGCCAACGCCGACGGCATCAACGACCGTTTCCGCGGCCTCAAAGGCTCGATGAGCCGGATCACCGCCGAAACCGAATGGAAGCGGACCTTCTCCGTTCCGGGCGGACTTCAGCTTACGCCGCTGCTTGCCGCGCGCGGTGACGCCTACTGGCTCGATATGAACAGCCCGACGGGTTACACCGGCAACTACTATAACGAGGCGACGGCGACCCGCTACATGCTGACGGCGGGGCTCGAGGCGCGGTATCCGATCCTGATCACTACCGACAACAGCAGCCATATCGTCGAGCCGATCGCGCAGATCTATGCGCGCAACGACGAACAGCTCGCGGGCCGGCTGCCGAACGAGGATGCGCAAAGCTTCGTCTTCGACGCCACCAACCTCTTCGAGCGGGACAAGTTCTCCGGTTTCGACCGGGTCGAGGGCGGCACCCGCGCGAATGTCGGCATCCGCTATACCGGCACGCTCGACAACGGTTTCGGCCTGCGGGCCATCTTCGGCCAATCGTACCATCTCGCGGGCCTCAACTCGTTTGCGACGGACGACCTCGTCAATGCCGGCGCCGATTCCGGTCTCGAAACCGACCGTTCCGACTATGTCGGCATGGCCGGGATCGACATCCCGAACGGGCTGACGCTGAGTGCCAATGCGCGTTTCGACGAAAGGACGTTCGATGTGCGCCGCACCGACGCGAGCCTCGGATTCACCAACGACCGGCTGCTGGCGAACCTCACCTACACGCAGATCGCCGCACAGCCAGAATACGGTTTCCAGGACAAGAACGACGAGTTGCAGGCGGCAAGCTCGGTCAAGATCGACGAATACTGGTCCGTTTTCGGTTCACTCACATGGGATCTGAACAACGCCACGATCAACCGCAAGGGGATCGGCCTCTCCTATGCCGACGAGTGCACGGTCTTCTCGCTGGTCTATTCCGACAAGCGTGACCCGTCAGACGAGTCCGCGAGCGACTGGACGATCGGCGCCCGGCTGACTTTCCGCACGCTGGGCGACGTGCGCATCGGCAAGACCGATCTCGCCGGCTTGGATTGATCGAAGCTGCGGAACGGGTCAGGCATGAGCGTACCGCGGTCACCCCTCCGAGCATCCAGGACGAACGCCAGCTGCGCGCCGGCGCGAATGTCATTGTTTCGCCGCACGGATTGTGCAATCCCTGCGGCACATTATACTTCGGTGGCCAACGAAATGCCGGGACGCGCCGACAATAGCGCGCCCGATGGAAAGGAATGCCAATGACCTTTGGCAAAAAGCAGACACGTATCCTGCTTCTTTGTGCGGCAGCGCTCGCCTTCACCGCAGGCCCCGGTCCTCTACCCATCGCTCCTGCCGCCTATGCGGCAAGCGAAGTCGCCGCGGTCGTCAACAAGACCGCGATCACCACGGGCGACGTCGCCAAGCGCATCGCCTTCCTGCGACTTCAGCGCCGCAAGGGCGACCTGAAGAAGATTGCCCGAGAGGAGATGGTCGACGAGACGCTGAAGCGGCAGGAGATTGCGCGCGTCGGCATGTCGGTCAGCACCGACGAAGTCGATGCGGCCTTTGAGCGTTTCGCCAGTTCGAACAAGCTCTCCGTTCAGCAACTCACCGGCATCCTGAACCAGGCAGGCGTCACCGCCGACCACTTCAAGGCCTATATCGCCGTCTCGATGAGCTGGCCGCGCCTCGTCAACGCCCGCTACGGCTCTCGTGGCAAGCTTTCGAGCCAGGAAGTCGCGACGCGCCTGCTGGAACGCAAGGAGAAGCCGGTCACCACAGAATACTTCCTGAAGCAGGTGATCTTCGTCGTGCCCGCCAACAAGAAGGGCATCGTCGGCAAGCGCAAATCGGAAGCGGAAGCCTCGCGGTCGAAGTTCCCCGGCTGCGACCAGGCGATGGAATTCGCCAAGAACTACCGTGACGTATCGATCCGCAACCTCGGCCGGGTGCTCGCGCCCGAACTGCCGGAAGAGTGGAAGCCGCTGATCGAGAAGGCGAAGGACGGTACGACCGGAACCCGCGTCACCGAACGCGGTGTCGAATATCTGGCGATCTGCAATCAGCGCCAGGTGTCGGACGACGTCGCGGCGGAAGTCGTCTTCCGCGCCGAAGACCTCGGCAAGGACAAGGCGACTGACAATCCGAACGCCCAAAAGTACCTCGACGACCTGCGCTCGAAGGCGCAGATCGTCTACCGCTGATCTCCGGGACCGACTGACGATGACACAGACCGAGAGCCTTCCTCTCGCACTCAGCCAGGGGGACCCGGCCGGCGTCGGCCCCGACATCGCGCTTTCGGCCTGGCTGGAGCGGTCGGTCCATGGCCTGCCGCCCTTCCTCTTTGTCGGCGATCCGGCCGTTCTCGCGGTTCGCGCCAGACAGCTCGACATCGACGTTCCGCTGAAGGAGACCGATGCCGCGGGCGCCATGTCCGTCTTCGCCGACGCACTTCCCGTGCTACCGATTTCGGCCGGTGTCGACGTGGTGGCGGGCAGCCCGCATGTCGCAACCGCCAAGTCGACGATCGCCGCCATCGAGACGGCCGTCCGGCTGTGCTTCGAAGGCAAGGTGCGCGGCATGGTCACCAACCCGATTGCCAAAGCCGTACTCTACGAGGCCGGCTTCGGCTTTCCGGGCCATACCGAATTTCTGGCCGATCTCGCGAGCCGCGCTACCGGAACGAGCGTCCGTCCGGTGATGATGCTTGCGGGGCCGAAGCTGAAGGCGGTGCCGGTCACCATCCACATCCCGATCAAGGACGTTCCGGCCGCGCTGACGGAGACGCTGATCCTCGACACCTGCCGCATTATCGCCAGGGACCTCAAGGAACGCTTCGGCCTTTCCTCGCCGCGACTTGCCGTCGCCGGGCTCAACCCCCATGCGGGTGAAGGCGGGGCGATCGGGCTCGAGGACGAAGAGATCATCCATCCGGCGATCACGCAGTTGCGCGCCGAAGGGATCGATGCCTTCGGGCCTCTGCCGGCCGACACCATGTTCCATGACGAAGCCCGCCGGCGCTACGACGTCGCGGTCTGCATGTACCACGACCAGGCGCTGATCCCGGTCAAGGCGCTCGGCTTCGACGACTCCGTCAACGTGACGCTCGGTCTTCCCTTCGTGCGCACCTCGCCCGACCACGGCACCGCCTTCGGTATCGCCGGCACCGGCATCGCCCGCCACGACAGCCTCGTCGCCGCGCTGAAGCTCGCCTCGGAGATCTCCCGCCCCGCGGGCGCGGGCGCCGCCTCCTGATGGCGGCCCTCGACGGTCTTCCGCCGCTACGCGACGTCATCCGTCGCCATGAGCTCGACGCCCGCAAGGCGCTCGGCCAGAACTTCCTGCTCGATCTCAACCTGACGCAGAAGGTCGCCCGCACCGCCGGTTCGCTCGAGGGCGTGACCGTGTTCGAGGTCGGCCCCGGACCGGGCGGTCTCACCCGGGCGATCCTCGCGCTCGGTGCCAGGAAGGTCATCGCCGTCGAACGCGACGCCCGCTGCCTGCCGGCGCTCGCCGAGGTGGCCGAACACTATCCCGGCCGGCTGGAGGTGATCGAAGGTGATGCGCTGAAGACCGATTTCGAGGCGCTCGTGCCCGAAGGTCCGGTCAAGATCATCGCCAACCTGCCCTACAATGTCGGCACGCAACTGCTGGTCAACTGGCTGCTGCCGAAGGCCTGGCCGCCGTTCTGGCAGTCGCTGACGCTGATGTTCCAGAAGGAAGTCGGCCAGCGCATCGTGGCACACGAGGACGACGACCATTACGGCCGCCTCGGCGTGCTCTGTGGCTGGCGGACCGACGCCCACATGGCCTTCGACGTGCCGCCGCAGGCCTTCACGCCCCCGCCGAAGGTCACCTCGACGGTCGTCCATCTCGTCCCGAAGGCCGATCCCCTGCCCTGTTCTGCCGAAAAGCTCGAACGCGTCACGCAGGCTGCCTTCGGCCAGCGGCGCAAGATGCTGCGCCAGAGCCTGAAACCGCTCGGCGGCGAGGCCCTGCTCGTGAAAGCCGGCATCGATCCGGCGAGACGGGCCGAGACGCTGTCGGTGGAAGAATTCGTCCGGCTGGCGAACTCGCTCTGAACCGGCCAGCCAGATGAACCGGCCGGGCCTACCTCCGGCTGTTACGCCTCGGTGATGAGCCCGTTGACGAAGTCGAACAGGCCGTGCCGCCGGTCGCGCCGCAGCCGTTCCGCCTTGATGATCGATTTGACCGAGTCGATCGCCGTATTGAGGTCGTCATTGACGATGACGTAGTCGTATTCCCGCCAGTGCTCGATTTCGGACCGCGAGTTGGCAAGCCGCGTCTGGATTACCTCCTCGGTATCTTCCGCACGGCGATGCAGGCGAGACTGCAGCTCGGCCATGGTCGGCGGCAGGATGAAGATCGACACCACGTCCGCCGGCATCTTTTCCTGCAGCTGCTGGGCGCCCTGCCAGTCGATGTCGAACAGCATGTCACGGCCTTCGGCCATCGCGATCTCCACCGGATCGCGCGGCGTGCCGTAGAAGTTGCCGTGGACTTCGGCCCATTCGAGCAGGGAGTCGGAGGCGCGCAACGCCTCGAACTCGCGCTGCGAGACGAAACGGTAGTGGACGCCTTCCACCTCGCTGTGGCGACGTTCGCGCGTGGTGACGCTCACCGACACGCTGATCTGCATGTCCGGCTGGCTGAGCAGCGTGCGCGCGATCGACGACTTGCCCGCGCCCGACGGCGACGAGATCACCAGCATCAATCCCCGCCTGGCGATCTCCACCACGCCTCCCTTCGGCTTACCCATTTCCTACTCCAAATTCTGGACCTGTTCCCGGAACTGGTCGATGACGACCTTTAGCTCGATGCCGGCTGAGGTCACCGCGACGGCATTCGACTTGGAACAGATGGTATTCGATTCGCGGTTAAATTCCTGTGCCAGAAAATCGAGCTTGCGGCCGATCGGGCCGCCTTCGGTCAGAAGCTCGCGGGCGGCGGCGACATGCGCCTTCAGCCGGTCGATCTCTTCTCGGAGGTCCGCCTTCGTCGCCAGCAGCGCGGCCTCGGCGTGCAGCCGGTCGCGGTCGAGCGACGGTGCGCTTTCCAGCAGGGCCTGAAGCTGCGCCTCGAGCTTGCGGGTGATCTCCTCCGGCGAGCGGGAGGGATCGGCCTCGACGCGACGGGCGAGCTCTTCAATCTTGTCGACATGCGCGGCAAGAAGACGGCCGAGCGCATCGCCCTCCCGTCGGCGCATGTCACCGAGGGCGGCGATCGCCCTCGAAAGGCCGTCGAGGATTGCGGCGTCACGCGCGGCGATGATTTCCTCGCTGTCGACCGCCTCGCGGAACTCGACGAGCCCGCGGATGTTCAGAAGCGCATCGAGGCGCATCGGCGAAGGATCGACGACCGAAGAGCCGAGCGCGTCGCGCAGCTTCAGGACGGCGGCGAGCGCCTCCTCGTTGACGACGGCCTCGACGCGATTTTCGCTTATGGTCACGGAAAGCGTCACCTGCAGATTGCCGCGGGAGAGCGCCTCGGACAGGCGATGACGCGCCTCGACCTCGAGAGCCTCCATCCCGCTCGGCAGGCGCAGCCTTATATCGAGCCCCTTGCCGTTGACCGAGCGCAACTCCCAGGCCCAGCGATAGCGCCCGCTCGTCCCTTCGCTTCGGGCGAAGCCGGTCATGGATTGCAGTGCCATCGATCTACTCCGTAGGCTCTGGAAACAGGCGTTTATCCGGCGTTCGCGGTTCGGGCAAAGCCCGGGAATGTGAGCGCCGGAATCGGACCGCTAGTTGTTCGTCGGCTGAGCGTCCATCACCACGTCGGGTTCGACGCCACGCTCGGCTTCGATCTTGCGCCACTTCTTGACGTTGGCGTTGTGCTCTTCGAGCGTCGCCGCGAAGACGTGGCCGCCGGTGCCGTCCGCCACGAAGTAGAGGTCCTCGGTGCGCCACGGATTGGCCACCGCCTCCAGCGCCTCGCGGCCGGGATTGGCGATCGGCCCGGGCGGCAGACCCTTGACGATGTAAGTGTTGTAGGGCGTTTCCTTCTTCAGGTCCGACTGGAAGATCGGGCGGTCGGCGGGCTTTCCGTCGCCGCCGAAGAGACCGTAGACGATCGTCGGGTCCGATTGGAGACGCATACCCTTCTGCAACCGATTGTAGAAGACGGAAGCGACATGGGCGCGTTCGTCGGGCTTGCCTGTCTCCTTCTCCACGATCGAGGCGAGCGTGACGAGTTCGAGCTTGCTCTTCAGCGGCAGGTCGGGGGCACGCTTCTCCCAGACCTGGTCGACGATCTTTTCCTGCGCCGCGATCATTTGCCTGATGATCTCGTCGCGCTTCGTCCCGCGGGAGAACTTGTAGGTATCGGGCCGGAGCGCCCCTTCCACCGGCAGTTCCGCCGGCAGCTCGCCTTCGAGCACCTGATCGTCGGCGAGCCGCTTGAACATCTGCTTGACCGAGAGCCCCTCCGGGAAGGAGATCGAATAGAGGATCGACCTGCCCGACTTCAGGAGGTCCATGATCTCCTTCATCGACGCGTTCGCCTTGATCTCGTATTCGCCGGCCTTCAGCGTCTCGTTGTCATCGAGATAGGTGGCCGTCACATAGCGGAAGATACGGGAATCAGTGACTGCACCGCTCCGTTCGAGGTTGTTGGCGATCTCGGAAAGACCGGCGCCGCTACGAACAACAAAATTGACATTCGCCTGCAGCGGTCCCCGCTCCTGGTAGGCCGACATCACGTAATAGAAACCGGCGACGGCGATCACGAAGACCATGACCGTCAGCGACATCAGGAAATTGAGGAAGATCACCAGCTGGCTGCGTGCCTTGCGCGAGCGTCTCGGAGGTGCGGGAACCCGTTCCGGCTTCAGCGCTTCGGCCGGCGATTTCGGAATGATCGGTCCCTTGGACGCGGTTTCCGCACCGCGGCCGATTTCATTCCCGCTGTTCTGATCGATCTCGCTCACCGGCACTCCTCTCCATTTCGGTCCAGCCGCTCTTTCGCCGGACATTGCGGCGAAAACCAGTACGCGGCATCCATCCCGAAAGCGTCATTCCGGCGCGCCGGGCCTCCCGGCTGGTTATCCCTGGTAGCGACGCAGGACCAGCGAGGCATTCGTGCCTCCGAATCCGAACGAATTGGAAAGCGCGACATTGATCTCACGCGCACGCGCCTTGTGCGGCACGAGGTCGATCGCCGTCTCCACTTCGGGATTGTCGAGGTTGAGCGTCGGTGGCGCGATATTGTCACGGATCGCGAGCGCAGAGAAGATCGCCTCGACGGCGCCGGCGGCACCGAGCAGATGGCCGATCGCCGACTTGGTCGACGACATCGAGATCGTCGAGGCGGCATCGCCGACGAGCCGCTCGACAGCGCCGAGCTCGATGACGTCGGCCATGGTCGAGGTGCCATGGGCGTTGATGTAGTCGATATCGGCGGGCGTCAGACCGGCGCGCTTCAGCGCCATCGCCATGCAGCGCTGCGCGCCTTCGCCGTCTTCGGACGGGGCGGTGATGTGATAGGCGTCGCCGGAAAGGCCATAGCCGACGATTTCGGCGTAGATCTTGGCGCCGCGGGCCTTGGCGTGCTCCAGCTCTTCGAGCACGACGATGCCGGCCCCCTCGCCCATGACGAAGCCGTCACGGTCCTTGTCGTAAGGGCGCGAGGCGCGGGTCGGGTCGTCGTTGTGGGCAGTCGACAGCGCACGGCAGGCGGCAAAGCCGGCAAGCGAGATGCGGCTGATCGGCGATTCGGTGCCGCCCGCGACCATCACGTCGGCATCGCCGAGCGCGATCAGGCGCGCTGCGTCACCGATGGCATGGGCGCCGGTCGAGCAGGCAGTGACGACCGAGTGGTTCGGACCGCGCAGCTTGTGGCGAATGGAAACCTGGCCGGATGCGAGGTTGATGAGGCGTCCGGGAATGAAGAACGGCGAAAGGCGGCGCGGGCCCTTGTCGCGCAGGATGAATCCCGCTTCGACGATACCTTCGATGCCACCGATGCCGGAGCCGATCAGCACGCCGCTTGCGATCTGGTCCTCGTCGCTCTTGGGGTGCCAGCCGGCATCCTCGAGCGCCATGTCGGCGGCAGCGATCGCGTAGATGATGAAGTTGTCGACCTTGCGCTGTTCCTTGAGCTCCAGCCAGTCGTCCGGACTGAATGCACCTTCGCCTTCGGTCGGAATGCGGCAGGCGACCTGCGCGGGCAGGTCATCGACCTCGAACTCGGTCACGCGGCGTGCGCCGCTCTGTCCGGCGAGAAGTCTCGACCACGTCACCTCGGTTCCACACCCCAGAGGAGATACCATGCCGGTACCGGTGATAACGACCCGTCTCATAGTCCGCAGCCCACCTGTTCTTTCGGTCTGAAAACAGCAAGGCCCGCCAGGAGCGGGCCTCCGCAGGCCGGATCGAAAGCGATCCGCCTGCCTAGCATGTCAACGATCAGGCCTGAGCCTTCTCGATGAACTTTACCGCGTCGCCGACGGTCAGGATGGAATCGGCCGCGTCGTCCGGGATTTCAACGCCGAACTCTTCTTCGAAAGCCATGACCAATTCGACCGTGTCGAGCGAGTCGGCGCCCAGGTCGTCGATGAAGCTCGCGCCTTCGACGACTTTCTCGGCATCAACGCCAAGATGGTCAATTACAATTTTCTTCACGCGTTCTGCGATATCGCTCATGTCGGTTTCCTCGACCTTCTTTGTATCGGGGCGCCGCGACGGTCCCCTACCCTGTATCAAACCGGCGATCGATGCATTTGCAACCTCACCGGCAAACTCGTTCAGCCCAATCCACAACGAACGGCAGCCTAGGCATAACTGCCGCCTGTCATTTCGGGACGACTGTACACAGCCTTGGCCCGCTTAACATGCTTTAAGCCCTTCGCAAAGCCTGAAAATCACCGGCGAGAGGCTGCTCAACATGCAAATCCCGCACACATCGTGCGCAGGCGTCAGATCATCGCCATACCGCCGTTGACATGGAGCGTCTGGCCGGTGACGTAGCCCGCCTCGTTGGACGCCAGGTAGACGACGGCGGCTGCAATGTCACCGCCGGTGCCCATGCGCTTCATCGGGATCGCGCCCATGATCGCGTCCTTCTGCTTGTCGTTCAGCTTGCCGGTCATCGCGCTTTCGATGAAGCCCGGCGCGACGCAGTTGACGGTCACGTTACGCGTCGCGATCTCCTGGGCGAGCGACTTCGAAAAGCCGATCATGCCGGCCTTCGAGGCGCAGTAGTTCGTCTGGCCCGGATTGCCGGTGACGCCGACGATCGAGGTGATGTTGATGATGCGGCCGAAGCGGCGGCGCATCATCGGATGCGTGAGTTCGCGCGTCAGGCGGAAGACCGCCGTCAGGTTGACCTCGAGCACGCTGTCCCAGTCCTCGTCGCTCATCCGAACGAAGAGGCCGTCCTTGGTGATGCCGGCATTGTTGACGAGGATGTCGACCCCTTCGAGTTCGGCTTCCGCCTTCTCGCCCAGCGCCTTCACTTCGTCGCGGTTCGACAGGTTCGCCGGGAAGACCTTGACCCGGTCGCCGAGCTCGGCGGCGAGCGCCTCGAGCTTTTCGACACGCGTTCCATGCAGGCCGACGATGGCGCCGCGCGCGTGCAGCTGGCGGGCGATTTCCTCGCCGAGGCCGCCGGTTGCGCCGGTGACGAGAGCCTTGCGGCCGGTCAAATCAAACATCGTTCTTATCCTATCTCTGACTCTTCATTTTCAATCAAAGGCTTTCCGATAAGCCCTGCATCCTGATGTCGACCCAGTTTGGCAAGCGGCACCCCGACACTTCGCCACACCAATTCAGCAATTTGCTGGTCAGACATATCCATCTCGCGCAACAGCGATACTCTGTCGCGAAGAACATCGTGTTTCGCTTTGATTACTTGGGCACGAAGCAGTTCATTCTCCAGCTGGAGCCGTTCCTTCTCTGAGAGGTTCCGATAGTCCTTATCCTTTAGGCGCTCATGCCGGTCCTTGAGATACTCCCGCATCTGTTGCAGCGGGTTTAGAGCACCTAGAAACTCCCAGAACCCAGGAGAATTAATTGATACCTTCGTCAGCTCCAGCTGAAATTCAGGGAGAATACTGCTTGGCTCCGTTGCGTTTACGCTCAAGTTTGGCTCTAGCCAAGTGTGCGAGGGAGCCTCAAAAATGTACCGCCGCTGCCAACGCGTCAGGCGCACCTCAAAGAAATAACACGCCTCGTACGCAGCATTGATGTCAGACAAGAAGCGGACAATCTCATCAACGCCACCCGCACGATGAGCAGCTATCCGCAGTCGGAATGGCTCTTTGGCACTCATACAAGTCCCCTCCTTTGGGGCAAATGGATCAGGCGAGAAGAGCGGCGAGCGCGGCGTCGATATCGGCCGGCGTATTGACGGCGATGCCGTTCACGGACTTGTCGATGCGGCGGGCGAGACCCGTCAGGACCTTGCCGGAGCCGAGTTCATAAAGCGTGGTGACGCCGTTTGCGGCGAACCATTCCACCGTCTCGCGCCAGCGGACCTGGCCGGTGACCTGCTCGACCAGCAGCGCGGCGATCTCGTCGGCGGCGGTGACCGGTGCGGCGCGCACATTGGCGACCAGCGGCACGACGGGGTCCTTCTTTTCGACCTTGGCGAGCGCCTCGCGCATCGCCTCGGCGGCCGGCCCCATCAGGGCGGAATGGAAGGGCGCGGAAACCGGCAGCATGATGGCGCGCTTTGCGCCCTTTTCGGTCGCAAGGCCGGCCGCCTTTTCGACAGCAGCCTTGGCGCCGGAGATCACCAGCTGGCCGCCGCCGTTGTCGTTGGCGATCTGGCAGGGACCGACGGCCGAGGCTTCGACACAAATGGACTGCACGTCACCGTGCTCGAGACCGATGATCGCGGCCATGGCGCCCTCGCCGACCGGAACGGCGGCCTGCATGGCGTTGCCGCGGATGCGCAGGAGCCGTGCGGTATCGGCGAGCGAAAAGGTGCCGGCGGCGCAGAGCGCCGAATACTCGCCGAGCGAATGGCCGGCGACGAAGGCGACCTTGGACTTGAGGTCGAGGCCGCGGGCCTGCATCACGCGGATCGCCGCCATCGATACGGCCATCAGCGCCGGCTGGGCGTTTGCGGTCAGCGTCAGGGTCTCTTCCGGCCCCTCGAACATGACGGAGGAGAGTTTTTCGCCGAGCGCCTCGTCGACCTCCTCGAAGACCGCGCGGGCCTCGGGATAGGTCTCCGCAAGCTCCTTGCCCATGCCGACGACCTGGCTGCCCTGGCCGGGGAACGTAAATGCCACACTCATGGTTCAATCCTTCTCGGGATATGTTCTTCCCTGACTTTTTCCTCTCCCTTTGACGGGTTTTCCAAGGGAGTCAAGTGCGGGCCGGCCGCTTTGCCCCGCTCGCGGCACGTTGTCCAGAGGCGGGAGAAGAGGATCGGCGCACCGGCGGAGGTACGCGAAGAACGAGCTTGCAGTACAGCGAAATCGACCTAGATTCGGATGGCAATTCCCGCCCTTTGATATTCTTTCCAGCAACGGAACCGCTTTCATGAAGTACAACAAGCTCGGCCGCACCGGCATCACCGTGTCCGAAATCTGCCTGGGAACGATGACCTGGGGCTCGCAGAACACGGAGGCCGAGGCCTTCGAGCAGATGGACTACGCGCTCGACCGCGGCATCAATTTCTTCGATACCGCCGAACTCTATCCGACCACGCCGCTCTCCGCCGAGACCTATGGCGACACCGAGACGATCATCGGCAACTGGTTCGAAAAGACCGGCAAGCGCAGGGACGTCGTGCTCGCGACCAAGGTCGCCGGCTCCGGACGGCCCTATATCCGCGGCGGCGGCCCGATCACCGGGGCGGCGATCCGCGAGGCGGTCGACGCGAGCCTCAAGCGGCTGAAGACGGACTATATCGATCTTTACCAGATCCACTGGCCGAACCGCGGCCACTATCACTTCCGCCAGGCGTGGACCTACAATCCCTTCAAGCAGGATCGCGAGAAGGCTGTCGCCGACATCGAGGAAAAACTCTCCGCGCTCGACGATTGCGTGAAGGCCGGCAAGATCCGCGCGATCGGCCTTTCCAACGAAACGGCCTGGGGCACGCTCAAATATCTCTCGCTCGCCGAGAAGAAGGGGCTCCCGCGGGTAGCAACACTCCAGAACGAATACAACCTCCTCTACCGCAGCTTCGATCTCGACCTTGCAGAAGTCTCGCATCACGAGGATGTCGGCCTGCTCGCCTATTCTCCCCTCGCCGGCGGCATCCTTTCGGGCAAGTATCTCGACGGACAGAAGCCGGCAGGCTCCCGCGGCTCGATCAACGGCGACATCGGCGGACGCCTGCAGCCCCGCCAGGAGCCGGCGACGCGCGCCTATCTCGAGATCGCCCGCAAGCACGGCCTCGATCCGTCCGCGATGGCACTCGCCTTCTGCCTCACGCGGCCCTTCATGGCCTCGGTGATCATCGGCGCGACCAGCATGGAACAGCTGAAGACCGATATCTCGGCTGCAGATCTCGCGCTCTCGGACGAGGTTCTCGCCGAGATCGCCAAGGTCCATCGCTTCTATCCCATGCCGATCTGAGGCCCCCGCGGCATCGCGACCTAGGCAGAAGCTGCCATTTCATATTGCGCACGGCCGTCCGGACTGCTCCAATGGAACCATCTGGACGGCGAAGCGGAGCAATATGGATTACCTCCTCGTAGCGAGCGGCCTGGTCTGTCTCTATTTCGGCGCGGAATGGCTGCTGCGCGGCACCGTCTCCCTGTCCCGCCGGCTGGACGTCCCGACGCTGCTCGTCTCGCTGGTCGTCATCGGCTTCGGAACCTCGCTGCCGGAACTCCTGGTCTCGCTGCGGGCCGCCTTCGCGGCGTCGCCAGGCCTCGTGCTCGGCAACGTCGTCGGCTCCAACATCGCCAATACGCTCCTCATCATCGGCGTCGGTGCTGCCATCTCGCCGATGAAGGAATGGGACGGTGCCGTCCGGCGTGACGCGCTGGTGATGCTCGCCGCCACCACGCTGATGCTCCTGCTCGTGCAGTTCAGCGCCGTCGGGCGGATCGCCGGCTTGGTGATGGTGGTTCTCCTCGGCGTCTATCTGCGACAGGGCTACCGCAAGGCCCGGCGCGATCCGTCGACGCGCATCGTCGAGACGATCGAAGGCGAGGAACTGCCGTGGTCGCGGATCGCCATTCTGATCGCGGCAAGCCTTACGGCGCTGTTTTCCGGCGCCGAACTGCTCGTTCGCGGCGCAACGAAGCTCGCCGTCGACTTCGGCGTCTCCGAGGCGGTGATCGGCCTGACGGTCGTCGCGGTCGGCACCAGCCTGCCGGAACTCGCGACCGCCGTCGTGGCGGCGTCCCGCCGCCAGTCCGACGTCACCGTCGGCAACGTCGTCGGTTCGAACATCTTCAACATCCTCTTCATCCTCGGCGTGACCGCGCTTGTGCTGCCGGTTCCCGTCGCACCGCGCTTCTCCCGTTTCGACGTGCCGGTGATGCTGGCCGCGGCGGCAGTCTTCACCGCGGCGATCCTGCTCGACCAGCCGGTCAACCGGCTCTTCGGGGTCCTGCTGCTCGTGCTCTACGGCGGCTATCTGGCGCTCGCGATCTGACGGAAGCGCACTTCCGGCTTTTCAGCCTTGCCTTTCCGCGAAAAATGCGTATAAGCGCGCTGTTCAAAACACCCGGTCCTTCGGCTGGTGGCTGAACGGAGGGCAGGTCCTTGAACCAAGGATCGCAGGCACCGAAGGGTTGCCGGCCTCCCGTGTCTCCGCTCTCGACCGTCTCGATCAAACGCTTTTCTTGCCTGGATTTTCCAGTTCCAAGAGCAGTCGTTGAGGCTTAGCGCCGGATCCGGGTGACGACAACCGCAAGAAAGGCAAGTCTACAATGGCTCTTTACGAACATGTATTCCTTGCCCGGCAGGATATGTCCGCTCAGCAGGTTGATGCCCTCGTCGAACAGTACAAGGGCGTCATCGAAGCTAACGGCGGCAAGGTCGGGCGCATCGAAAACTGGGGCCTGAAGTCCCTCACCTACCGCATCAAGAAGAACCGCAAGGCGCATTACGCGCTCATGGACATCGACGCTCCGGCGGCCGCCATCCATGAAATGGAACGCCAGATGCGCATCAACGAAGACGTTCTTCGTTACATGACCATCGCCGTCGAAGCCCATGAAGAAGGCCCGTCCGCGATGATGCAGAAGCGCGACCGCGACGACCGTCCGCGCCGCGAAGGCGACGACCGCGGCCCGCGCCGCGACTTCGGCGATCGTGGCCCGCGTCCGGACCGTGGTCCGCGCGAAGGTGGCTTCGAGCGTCGTCCGCGCGAAGACCGCGCGTAATTTCGAGCACAAGGAGAAAACACAATGGCTGATGCATCCTCTGCTCCGGCACGCCGCCCGTTCCATCGTCGTCGCAAGACCTGCCCCTTCTCGGGCGCGAACGCACCGAAGATCGACTACAAGGACGTTCGTCTCCTGCAGCGCTACATTTCCGAGCGCGGCAAGATCGTTCCGTCCCGCATCACGGCAGTTTCCCAGAAGAAGCAGCGCGAACTGGCCAAGGCCATCAAGCGCGCCCGCTTCCTCGGCCTGCTGCCCTACGTCGTAGCGTAATCCGACATTGTTCCGCCGGCTTCGGCCGGCGGAACCGCCCTTCCGCGATGGGCGCGGATCGGCACCCTTGAAAACCCATGTTGGGGACCGGACGCTCACAGATCGAATCCGGATCTTCCCCTAACTGCTTCGAAAAGCAGGACAGCGACGTGAAACAGGTGAATGCGACATTGCTGCTGACCGGCGTTCTCGCCGGCATTACCGCCGCCCTGCTGGTGCTGGGCGCGAATGCGCAGCCGTCGTTTGCCTCTCTCCTCTACGCGGCGTCCGCCCTTCCCGTGCTCATTGTCGGCCTCGGCTGGGGCAACGTCGCCGCGATCATCGCGGTCATCACCGCCGCCGCCGTCGGCGCGCTCGCCGTCTCGCCGCTCTTCGCCTTCGCCATGGCGATCTTCACGCTGCTGCCGGCGGGCTGGCTCAGCCATCTTGCGAACCTCGCGCGTCCCGCCTCCGAGATCGGCGGCCCCGACCACCTGATGGCATGGTATCCGCTCTCCGATATCCTGCTGCACCTCTGCTCACTGGTCGCGCTCGCCGTCGTCGTGCTCGGGATCATGATCGGCTACGGACCGGACCTCGTCAGCCAGATGGTCGATGCGCTGCTGCAGTCGGTCCAGGGCGGCGAGAACCCCGCAATGGCGCCGGATGCCGCAAGCGTCGCGCAGCTGAAGCGCATGATGCTGACGATGCTGCCGGTCATGCAGGGCGGCACCTGGGTGCTGATGCTCTTTTCGGCCTACTACGTCGCCGTGCGGATCGTCGCCGCCTCCGGCCACGCCCTGCGCCCGCGCGAGGACATTCCGTCCGCACTCAGGATGAACCGCAACGCGCTCTTCGTGTTCCTCGCCGGCATTCTCGCGAGCTTCTACGGCGGGGTTCCGGCCCTTGTCGGCGCAACCGTCTGTGGCACCTTCGGCGCGGGGTTCCTGCTTGCCGGCTTCGCCTCCCTGCACCTGCGCACCCGCGGCAAGGACTGGCGCGCGCCGGCGCTGGTGCTCGCCTATCTCTCGGCGCTGCTCGTGCTGCCCGCCTTCTTCATTCTCGTCCTCGGCCTGTCGGACACCCGGCGGACCGTGGCGCTGACGCCGGCGCGACCCGCCGACAAACCTGACAACCGCAACACCTGAACTTCAAGACTGAAAGGAAACGAAAATGGAAGTCATTCTTCTCGAACGTATCGCCAAGCTCGGCCAGATGGGCGAAACCGTGAAGGTTCGCGACGGCTTTGCCCGCAACTATCTCCTGCCGCAGGGCAAGGCGCTGCGCGCCAACGCCGCCAACAAGGCCCGCTTCGAAGCCGAACGCGCCACCCTCGAAGCCCGCAACCTCGAGCGCAAGTCGGAAGCCCAGAAGGTCGCCGACGCCCTCTCCGGCAAGTCCTTCGTCGTCGTCCGTTCGGCCGGCGAAACCGGCCAGCTGTACGGCTCCGTCGCCGCTCGTGACGTCGCCGAGATCCTGGCCTCCGAAGGCTTCAACGTTTCGCGCAACCAGGTCGAACTCAACCAGCCGATCAAGTCGATCGGCCTGCACCAGGTCACCCTGCACCTGCATGCCGAAGTCGAGCTGTCGATCGAGCTCAACGTCGCCCGCTCGGCCGAAGAAGCCGAACGCCAGGCCAAGGGCGAAAGCCTGACCTCCGCCGACGCGATCTACGGCGTCGACGAAGACGCCCTGCGTCCGGAAGACTTCTTCAACCCGGACGCCGAGTTCGAAGGCGAACAGGAATAACATCCGTCGCAAGCCGGATTTCGACGCCCGGGTCCATGCGGCCCGGGCGTTTTCTTTTGCGGGAGGGCCCGGCCCCACAGGCCGCCGAAGAATTCCCTCCGGACGTTTCCGCCACGGTGTAGAATCATCCGTGCCGGGCGATTCGCCGCCGCCCGCGGGCGCGCAAGCGGAATCCCAATCGGACCGTACGGAAACCCGCCGGCCTGTGGATAAAAGGGACAACTGCCGGCACGGACCGTCTGCCCGCCGAGCGGGCGTGGAATCGCCCGATTGCTGTTGACTATCCTGTCGTCGATCGTCAAACCGGTTGGCTGTCGACGAGCATGAACGAGGGAAACGGTAGCCCGCAATGAACGACGCTGTGCGCAAGATCACGCCCCCCCAGCAGGCCGAGCCGCTCTATCGCGAAGCGCCGAACAACATCGAGGCCGAACAGGCGCTTCTCGGCGCGATCCTCGTCAACAACGACGCCTATTACCGCGTCTCGGACTTTCTGAAGCCCGTCCATCTCTACGAGCCGTTGCACCGCAAGATCTTCGAGGTCGCCTCGGAGATCATCCGCATGGGCAAGACGGCGAACCCCGTCACCATCAAGACCTTCCTGCCGGCCGAAGAGAAGGTCGGCGACCTCACGGTCGCGCAGTATCTCGCCCGCCTCGCCTCCGAGGCGGTGACGATCATCAACGCCGAGGACTACGGCCGCGCGATCTACGATCTGGCGCTGCGCCGCGCGCTGATCCAGATCGGCGAGGACGTCGTCAACATCGCCTATGACGCGCCGCTCGACATGCCGCCGCAGGCGCAGATCGAGGACACCGAACGCCGCCTTTTCGAACTCGCCGAGAACGGCCGCTACGACGGCGGCTTCCAGGCCTTCAGCGACGCAGTGGCACTGGCCGTCGACATGGCGGGCGCCGCCTTCGAACGCGACGGCAATCTCTCCGGCATTTCGACCGGCATCCATTCGCTCGACTCGAAGATGGGCGGTCTGCAGCGCTCCGACTTGATCATCCTCGCCGGCCGTCCGGGCATGGGCAAGACCTCGCTTGCGACCAACATCGCCTGGAACATCGCCGCAGCCTACGAGCCCGAGGTCATGCCGGACGGCTCGTTCAAGGCCAGGAACGGCGGTGTCGTCGGCTTCTACTCGCTCGAAATGTCGTCCGAGCAGCTCGCCACCCGTATCATGTCCGAGCAGACAGAAGTCTCGTCCTCGAAGATCCGCCGCGGCGATATCACCGAGCAGGACTTCGAGAAGCTCGTCGGCTTCTCCCAGACCATGCAGAAGGTGCCGCTCTACATCGACCAGACCGGCGGCATCTCGATCGCACAGCTCGCGGCGCGTGCCCGCCGCCTGAAGCGCCAGCGCGGCCTCGACTGCCTCGTGGTCGACTACGTGCAGCTGATGACCGGTTCCAAGAAGGCCGGCGAGAACCGCGTGCAGGAAATCACCGAGATCACCACGGGCCTCAAGGCGCTCGGCAAGGAACTCAACGTTCCGATCGTCGCGCTCTCGCAGCTCTCCCGTCAGGTCGAAAGCCGCGACGACAAGCGCCCGCAGCTCTCCGACCTGCGTGAATCGGGCTCTATCGAACAGGACGCGGACGTCGTGCTCTTCGTGTTCCGCGAGGAATACTATGTGAAGAACATGGAACCGCGCGACCCCGCCGACCCGAAATACGCCGAATGGGAAGGACAGATGGAGAAGGTCAAGGGCACGGCCGACGTCATCATCGCCAAGCAGCGTCACGGGCCAACCGGCACCGTCAAGCTCGCCTTCCAGGCCGAATACACCCGCTTCGCCGATCTCGCCGACCCGAGCTTCACGCAGTACGAGGAGCATTGAGCGGGAGCCGCGTGCCCATCTCTTGACCATCGAAGGCCTGCATCTGCTTCTGCCGATAGCAGGCTTTCGGAGATTTTGGACATTGCGGGGCGCGGTCGCAGGAGGCACGGGGGTTTTGCCTTGTGTGACGGAGACTTGGACGTCGCGAGAGGAATTCGATGCGTTTCGTCAATCCTATTCCTTTCGTCCGCGACATCGGCCGGTCCAAGGCCTTCTACCAAGATATACTCGGCCTGAGAGTATTGGAGGATTTTGGGAGCTTCGTGCTCTTCGAAACGGGCTTTGCGATACACGAGGGGCAGTCGCTCGAACAGACGGTCTGGCGCGAAGCAACCACTTCGCAAGAACCTTATGGCCAGAGAAATCTACTATTGTATTTTGAGCATGAAGACGTTGACGCGGCTTTCGCAGAAATCGGGCCTCGCGTGAAACTAATACATCCCGTTGAGCGGCAGGCATGGGGGCAACGCGTGTTCCGGTTCTATGATCCCGACGGGCATGCAATAGAAATCGGAGAGCCACAAAATCTCGCCCTTACGGGCGATTTCCAAGGGTCTTGAGAACCTGGACGACCGGCCCACCCGCAAGCAGACGTGCGGGTGAACGTCAGGTCCATTGCCCGTCGCGAGTTTCGGCGTCTCAGGAGATCGCGAGACTGAAGCGGGCCTTGGCATGCCAGACACCGCCTTCGCGCTCGTAGAACCGGATCGCGTCCCGGTTCCAGTCCGGTGTCTGCCATTCGAGACGATCCGCGCCGGATGCGCGCGCCTCATCGACGACATGCGCGAAAAGCCTGGCTCCCGTTCCCTTGCCGCGACCGGATGCGCGGACGAACAGGCAGTCGAGATGAGCAAAGCGGCGGGCCCGCCACAGCGAGTGATCGAAGGTCAGGGCGGCATATCCCTGCAAGCGATCGCTTTGCGCGACGAAGAGGCGAACGGGAATATGCCTCTCGGTCAGCAGCCGCAGAAGCTCCTCTCGCGTGATTCCGGCCGTCGTTCGCTCATAGGCGGCGTGTTCCCGGATCAGTTCGAGGAGGTCGTCGGCGTGCTGCGACGCCGCCTCACCCACGACGAGCATCACGGCGCCTCTGCGGCCGCGAGTTCAAAGCCCTCGTCCAGCCAGCCGGTTATGCCGCCGGCCATGATCTTCACCGGGCGGCCGAGGCCGGCAAGCCGCAGTGCGCCGCGGGCGGCGCCGTTGCAGTGGGGTCCGGCGCAGTAGGTGACGAAGATCGTATCTTCCGGCCACTCCGACATGCGGTTGGCGGTGATCTTCCCATGCGGCAGCCCGACCGCTCCCGGAATGTGCCCCTTCGCATAGAGGGCGGGGCTACGAACGTCGAGCAACACGAAGTCCGCGCCTCTCGCCAGGGCATCGTGAACGTCCCAGCAATCGGTTTCAAAGGAAAATTCGGCGGAAAAGTGCTCTTGGGCAATGTTGCTCGGAGCGGGTTTCACGGCAGTCACGGCAGAGGTCATCACTTGGTCTCCTTTCGACGCGGCAAACATCGAACGAAACGCCGGCGTTGCAAATTGGCAGGAATGACAATATGCGTGTAAATCATGACAAACCCTGCTCCGACAACCGGCCCTCTCGTCGTCGCTCTCGTCTACGACGGCCTGTGCACATTCGAATTCGGCATCGTGACCGAGATCTTCGGTCTCAGCCGCCCGGAGATGGGACCGGGCTGGTACCGCTTCGCCACCTGTGCGGTCGATGAGGGGCCGATGCGAGCCCATGGTGGCCTGACCGTGACTGCGGACGGCGGCATCGATCGCCTCGACGAAGCCGACATCATCGTCGTGCCCGGCTGGCGTGGTGTCGACATGCCGGTGCCGGATGGGCTGCTTCGGCAGCTGCGGGCGGCGCATGCGCGCGGCGCACGGCTGGTTTCACTCTGTTCCGGCGCCTTCGTACTTGCGGCGACCGGTCTTCTCGACAAGGGGGTCGCCACGACACACTGGCGTTATGCGGATGCCCTGCGCCGCAAGCACCCCGGCCTCGTCGTCGACGAAGCTTCCCTTTACAGGTCGCATGACGGGATATTTACGGCGGCCGGCAGTGCCGCCGGCATCGACCTCCTGATCGAGATGATCCGGCACGACTTCGGTCCTGCAGCCGCCAACTCGGTCGCCCGACGGCTGGTGATGCCCGCCCATCGTTCCGGCGGGCAGGCACAGTTCCTCGAACGGCCGGTCGCACTCCGTGAAGGCGCCGAGATCGCGCCGCTGCTCGACGCCATCCGCGGCGACCTCGCCCGCGACTGGACCATCGCCGAAATGGCCCGCCTCTGCCGCATGAGCGATCGCACCTTCCAACGCCGCTTTTGCGACGCCACCGGCATGGCGCCCGGCGAATGGCTGGTGACCGAACGGGTAACGCTGGCGAAGCAGTTGCTCCGCCGCGGCACGGCCCGGATGGAGGAGATTGCCATCGCCGCCGGCTTCGGGTCCGCTCACACGCTCCGGCACCATTTTCGCCGGAAGCTCGGGATCAGCCCCACGGAGTTCCGTGCCCGGTTCATCGCCGAGGATCTGGAGCCGACCGCGGCGTGACAAGGGCCGAGGTCAGAGACCTGCCGCCCTCAATATCGCCACGGCCGCGACGCCGAGTGCGGTTGCGGCAAGCAGCGGCAGGCGCAGCGCCGCTAGTGCCGTGACGACCGCGGCGATCGTCTCCGCCGGTCCGGTGGCGAGCGCCGTGGGTGCGACGACTGCCATCAGCACCGCCGGCGGGATCGCCTCCATCGCCCGCTTCTGCCGGCGGTCCAGCGTCAGGAAACCGAAGAGGACGAGCCCGCCGATGCGGGTTGCGGCGGTTGCGAGCGCCATCACGAGGATCGCGAGAAAGGTCTGCGGATCGAGCGTCATGCCGTGACCTCTTGGCCGTCGGGCATGAGGACGGCCGTGGCGACACCCGCGAGCGCGCCGGCGAGGATATACCAGACGCCCGGCACGGCCGCATGCACCAGCACGGCAGACAGCCCACTTGCAAGGAGTACCAGTCCGGTGCGCGCGCCCTTCCAGAAATTCATCACCAGCACGATGAAGACGGCGCAGAAGACAAAGTCGAGCCCGGTGACGGCCGGATCGCCGAGGAAGGCGCCGGCGAGCGAACCGGCGAGGCCCGACGCCACCCAGGCGAGGTAGAACGGAATGACGGCGCCGGCGTACCAGAGCGGGGTGAGCCTCGCGCCCGCCGCGTGGGTTTCGGCAACCGCCCAGCCTTCGTCGGTCAGGAAGAGCACCGAGAGATACTTCCGCCAGCCGGGAAAGTGCCCGAGCTTCGGCGCGAGCGACGCGCTCATCAGCACGTGGCGGATGTTGACCAGGAAGGCGGAGACGCCGAGTGCCGCCCAGCTCGCCGGATGCGTCCAGATGTCCATGGCGACGAACTGCGAGCCGCCGGCGAAGACCAGCGCACTCATCAGCGTCGCTTCGAGCGGCGAAAGGCCGTTGCCCGCCGCGGCCGCCCCGAAGACGAGGCCGATCGGGATCACGGCTGTAATCAGCGGCGCCATGCGGCGCATGGCAGAGAAAACTTCGGCGGCGCGGCCGCCACGATGGTCCGGCATGTCAGGCATCCTGTTGTCGATGAGACGTCTCTCATAGGCAGGAGGAACGGACGGGTCTTGAAGGAAAGTGATCAGCCCTTGCGGAACTGGCCCGGCGTGACGCCGGTGCGCGCCTTGAAATGGCGGCTGAAATGCGCCTGGTCGGCGAAGCCGCAATCGAGCGCGACGTCGGCGATCGGGCGGCCGAGCCGCAACAGGATGCGCGCCTGCCGCACGCGGATGTCGGTGAGGAAGGCGTGCGGGGTGATGTGGAATTCCCTGCGGAAGGCGCGGATCAGGTGCGCCCGCGACAGGCCGGCCGTCGTCGCGAGTTCGTCGAGGCCGACGTCTTTCGCGAAATTCGCAGTGAGATGGTCGCGCACCCGCCAGACGGCGCTGCGTTCCCGGGTGTCGATGGGTGAGATGCGCCGGCTGCCGTGGCGGACGAAGATCGCCGCGAGCACCGAGAACATGCTCTCCTCGGCCTCGAGCGCGCCGACATTGTCTTCCAGCGCCCGATGCGCCCGGTGGAAGGCCTGCGCCAGCTCCGGGTCGAGCGGCGTGCCGCGGGCGAAAGCGGGCGTCCCGTGGCAGGCCTTGCCGGTGACGTCTTCCAGCACGTCGCGGTAGAGCGTCTCGCCCGGGTAGATCATGCGGTAGCGATAGCCTTCGGCGCCGGGCGCGCCGTCATGCACGACTTCCGGATTGATGAGGTAGAGATGGCCGGGGCCGGTCTCCTCGCGGCTGCCGCGGATGCGCGCAATCTGGCTGCCGCTCTCGATCGCTCCGATCGAGAAGGTGTCGTGGGCGTGCGGCGCGTATTCGTGGGTGCGGAAGGTGGTGCTCAGGCACTCCATGCCCGCGAACCGGCCGTCGCGCCAGAAATTGGTGCGTTCGGCCGTCGTCAGCGGCATGCCGCTCGCCGCCTCTGTCTGCGAAACGTTGTGCATCGCAAAATATTACCGCACTCGACCATTCCAGTCTTGAACAAAAGTGATAGGGTCGGGCCGTCGCCGGGTCGTCTCTCCGACCCTTTTCGCTTCTCCCCATACGATGCATAGTGCCAGATGACCGCTCTCACCGAAATCCCGGAGCTTCCCGAAGACTTCCTCAATGCGCCGCTGCGGCTCACGGTCGATCTCGGCGCGCTCGCCGACAACTGGCGCGACATGGCGCGGCGCTCCGGCAGCGCGCGCACCGCGGCGGTGGTGAAGGCGGACGCCTACGGCATGGGGATCGAGGACGCCGGCACCACGCTTTACGAGGCGGGCGCGCGCGACTTCTTCGTCGCCGTCCCTTCCGAAGGGGCGACGCTGCGGGCCTATGCGCCGGACGCGCGCATCTTCGTGCTCTCCGGCCTCTGGCCCGGTGCAGAAGAGATCTTCTTCGAGAACGACCTCGTGCCGGTGATCGCCTCTGAGGAACAGCTCGCGCTGTGGATGGCGGCCGTCTCCGAACGCGGCGACCACCCCTGCGCGCTGCATGTCGATACCGGCTTCAACCGGCTCGGCCTCAGCATGAAGGAAGCCTTCGAACTGGCCGGCGACGTATCGCGCCCGGCGAGCTTCTCGCCGGTCCTCGTGCTCAGCCATCTCGCCTGCGCGGACGATCCGTCGTCGCCGATGAACCGCCGGCAACTGGAATCTTTCCGCGAGGTTAGCGCCGCTTTCGAAGGGATCGAATCAAGTCTTTCAGCTTCTGCTGGAATTTTCCTCGGGTCCGATTACCACTTCGACCTGACCCGTCCGGGCATCGCGCTCTACGGCGGCGAGGCAGTCAACGGCGTCGAGAACCCGATGCGCCCGGTCGCCAAGGCCGAGGCCCGCATTCTCCAGGTCCGCGAGGCCGCGGCGGGCGAAACGGTGAGCTATGGCGGCACCCTGACACTTCAGCGCGACAGCCGGCTCGCGATCGCCGCGGCCGGCTATGCCGACGGCTATCTGCGCAGCCTCTCCCGCAGCGGCGTTCCGCTCCGCGAGACCGGTATCGCGGGCGCCTGCGGCTTCATCGCCGGCAAGCGCGTTCCGGTCGCCGGCCGCGTCACCATGGATCTCACGATCTTCGACGTCACCGACCTGCCGGACGGCGCCGTCAGGGCCGGCGACTATGTCGAGCTTTTCGGCCCGAACATGCCGCTCGACGAGGTCGCCCGCGCCGGCGGCACGATCGGCTACGAAATGCTCGTCGGCCTCGGCCTTCGCTACGAGCGGCACTATCTCGAAGACGAGAATTGACCTCTGGCAGCCAAGGGTTTGTTCTGCTATTGTTCTCAAGAACAAACCCTGCACCATCTGCTGAACGGAGCCAACCGTGCCAAACATCCAGTTGAATAAGCGCGACGAGAAGTTCGTCGAGAAGCAGATCAGCTCGGGCCTCTATGGGAGCGCCGACGAGGTGGTGACTGCAGGTCTCCGGCTCTTGCGCGAACGGGACGAAGCAGACCTTCGCATGCTCATCCAGGAAGGGATCGATGACGTGGAAGCCGGCCGCGTCTACACTTATGAAAGTGCCGAGGAGTTCCTGGCGGATTTGCAGCGCGCCGAGAACGATGCCCAAAAGCCGTGAGGTTGTCTGGTCGAGAAAGGCACGGCAGGATCTCCGGTCGATCTATCGCCATATTGCAAGGTTCAGCCCTGTCGCGGCCAATCGGTTTGCGCTCGACCTCTACAATAAGATCGAAAACCTGGCACGGCTCGGCCTCACCGGCACGAGCATGAAAGATATGGGCGACGACATTCGTGTCTTCGCCTATCGAGACCGGCGCTTTTTTGTCCGTGTCACGGATGAAACCGTCACTGTCCTCCGCGTGATGCACGGGCGCCAGGACACCACCACCGAAAATCTCCCCGAAAGCGATACCTGATCCATGGCCAAAGCCCGAACCCAATTCGTCTGCCAGAACTGCGGCACCGTCCACACGAGATGGGCGGGCAAATGCGACGGCTGCGGCGAGTGGAACACCATCGTCGAGGAAGACCCGATGGGCGGCATCGGCGCCGGCCCCGGCAAGGTGCCGAAGAAGGGCCGGCCGGTGACGCTCACCTCGCTCTCCGGCGAGATCGAGGAGGCACCGCGCATCCCGACCGGCATGGCCGAGCTCGACCGGGCAACCGGCGGCGGCTTCGTGCGCGGCTCGGCGGTGCTGATCGGCGGCGATCCGGGCATCGGCAAGTCGACCCTTCTGATGCAGGCGGCGGCGGCGCTGTCGCGCAAGGGCCGGCGCGTCATCTACGTCTCGGGCGAAGAGGCGGTCGCGCAGGTCCGGCTGCGGGCGCAGCGCCTGCAGGCGGCCGAAACCGACGTGCTGCTCGCTGCCGAGACCAATGTCGAGGACATTCTCGCCACGCTCGCTGAAGGCAAGCGGCCCGACCTTGTCATCATCGATTCCATCCAGACGCTCTGGAGCGACACGGCCGATTCGGCGCCCGGCACCGTCACCCAGGTCCGCACCGGCGTGCAGGCGATGATTCGTTTCGCCAAGCAGACCGGCGCCACCATGGTGCTCGTCGGCCATGTCACCAAGGACGGCCAGATCGCCGGACCGCGTGTCGTCGAGCACATGGTCGACGCGGTCCTCTACTTCGAGGGTGACCGCGGCCACCACTACCGCATCCTGCGCACCGTCAAGAACCGCTTCGGCCCGACCGACGAGATCGGCGTCTTCGAAATGTCGGACCGGGGCTTGCGTGAAGTCGCCAATCCGTCCGAGCTATTCCTCGGAGAACGCAACGAAAAAGCCCCGGGAGCGGCCGTCTTCGCCGGCATGGAGGGCACGCGGCCGGTGCTCGTCGAGGTGCAGGCGCTGGTCGCCCAGACCTCGCTCGGCACGCCGCGACGGGCCGTCGTCGGCTGGGATTCCTCCCGCCTGTCGATGATCCTCGCGGTGCTCGAGGCCCATTGCGGCGTGCGGCTCGGCAGCCACGACGTCTACCTCAACGTCGCCGGCGGATACCGCATCTCGGAACCCGCCGCGGACATGGCTGTGGCCTCTGCCCTGGTTTCCTCGCTGGCCGGACTTGCCCTTCCCGCCGATTGCGTCTATTTCGGCGAGGTCAGCCTGTCCGGCGCCGTCCGGCCGGTTGCGCACACGGCCCAACGGCTGAAGGAAGCGGAAAAGCTCGGCTTTGCACGTGCGGTGCTGCCTTCGGCCTCGCCCGATCTGCCGAAAGGCACGGCGGGGCGGTGGAGCGAGATCGAAAGCCTTCCTGACCTGGTCGCGCGCATCGCCGGGTCCAGGGTGAAGGCCGGAGAGGGCACGGACGGCAACTGATCCTTTTTCGGCCGCAATGCGGAGTATGGGATCACCGAACGCGATGACGATCACGCAGGCCGGGGCCGGCCGTCTTGGAGTTGATTTAGATGCCCATCACTATTTTTGACGGTATTGTCATCGGCGTTGTCCTGTTTTCCGCCGTTCTCGCCATGGTTCGCGGTTTCTCCCGCGAGGTGCTCTCGATCGCAAGCTGGGTCGGCGCCGTCGCCGCCGCCTACTATCTGCATCCGCTCGTGCTTCCCTACATCAAGAACTACACGAGCGATGAGCGCATCGCGCTCGCCGGTGCCGCCGGCATCGTCTTCCTGATCGCGCTGATCGTCATCTCCTTCATCACGACGCGCATCGCCGACTTCATCATCGACAGCCGCATCGGCGCGCTGGACCGGACGCTCGGCTTCCTCTTCGGTGCGGCCCGCGGCATCCTGCTGCTGGTGGTCGCGGTCGCCTTCTGGAACTGGCTGATCGACGTCAAGCATCGCCCCGACTGGGTGAACAACGCCAAGTCGAAGCCCTTCCTCGACGCGCTGGTCCTGAAGCTCGAAGCGGTGCTGCCGGAAGACATCGAGCCGCAGCTGCGCGCCCGCATCCTCGGCAAGGAACAGGCCGACGGCGAGGCGCCGGCAGAGCAGGCTCCCGCCGATCAGGCGCCGGCCGGACAGGCGGCGCCGTCGCAGACTCTCGCCCCGCCGGCAGAAACGACGCAGCCGGCCGGAAACTGACGGGCAGCGGCGGCTGCCGCTTCCTATATAGAACATGAAAGCCATCGGGCGCCGCCGGAGCGGGATCATCCGGCGAAAGCGCCCCGAGAACCGTGTATAGTGTACCTGTCCCGCACCGAGCAAAGGCCTGCTTCCATGACCCAGTCTGAATTTACCTCCCTCGAAGACGGTCTCGACGGCGACACCCTGCATGAGGAATGCGGGGTGTTCGGCATTTTGGGACATCCCGACGCGTCGACGCTGACGGCGCTCGGCCTGCACGCGCTCCAGCACCGCGGCCAGGAAGCGGCCGGCATCGTCTCCTTCGACGGCCAGCAGTTCCACACCGAAAAGCACATGGGCCTCGTCGGCGACCACTACACCGATCCGGCGACGCTGGCGAAGCTGCCCGGTACGGTCGCCATCGGCCACACCCGCTATTCGACCACCGGCGAAGTGGCGCTCCGCAACGTGCAGCCGCTGTTCGCCGAGCTGGAAGAAGGCGGCATCGCCATTGCCCACAACGGCAATTTCACCAACGGGCTGACGCTTCGCCGGCAGATCATCGCGACAGGCGCCATCTGCCAGTCGACCTCCGATACCGAAGTCGTGCTGCATCTGATCGCCCGCTCGCGCCATGCGTCGACCTCCGACCGCTTCATCGATGCGATCCGCCAGATGGAAGGCGGCTATTCGATGCTGGCGATGACCCGCACCAAGCTCATCGCCGCCCGCGATCCGATCGGCATCCGGCCGCTCGTCATGGGCGAGCTCGACGGCAAGCCGATCTTCTGTTCGGAAACCTGCGCGCTCGACATCATCGGCGCGAAATTCATCCGCGACGTCGAGAACGGCGAAGTCATCATCTGCGAGATCCAGCCGGACGGCTCGATCAGCATCGATGCCCGCAAGCCGAACAAGCCCCAGCCGGAGCGGCTCTGCCTGTTCGAATACGTCTATTTCGCCCGGCCGGATTCGGTCGTCGGCGGTCGCAACGTCTATACGACCCGCAAGAACATGGGCATGAACCTCGCCAAGGAAGCGCCGGTCGAAGGCGACGTCGTGGTGCCGGTTCCGGACGGCGGCACGCCGGCCGCCCTCGGCTATGCCCAGCAGAGCGGCATCCCCTTCGAATACGGCATCATCCGCAACCACTATGTCGGCCGTACCTTCATCGAGCCGACGCAGCAGATCCGCGCCTTCGGGGTGAAGCTCAAGCACTCCGCCAACCGCGCGATGATCGAGGGCAAGCGCGTCGTGCTGGTCGACGATTCGATCGTGCGCGGCACCACCTCGCTCAAGATCGTGCAGATGATCCGTGACGCCGGCGCCAAGGAAGTGCACATCCGCGTCGCCTCGCCGATGATCTTCCACCCCGATTTCTACGGCATCGACACGCCGGATGCCGACAAGCTGCTCGCCAACCAGTATGCCGACGTCGACGCGATGGCGAAGTATATCGGCGCCGATTCGCTCGCCTTCCTGTCGATCGACGGGCTCTACAAGGCGGTCGGCGGAGCGCCGCGTGATCCGGAACGCCCGCAGTTCACCGACCATTACTTCACCGGCGACTATCCGACCCGCCTGCTCGACCGGGAAGGCGAAAAGGTCGGCCGCAAGGTTTCCATGCTGGCCAGCAACGGGTGATGAATACAGCCACCCTCCCCTTGAGGGGGAGGGTCGGACCGAAGGTCCGGGGTGGGGTGACCTCTTCTGCTGTTGCCGCTCACCCTCTCCCGCAGCTTCGTTGCGACCTCCCCCTCAAGGGGGAAGTAAGGTGCGGGCCGCACCGCCTGAATTCCTATCGTCGGTGTGGCATTGCACCGCTTCTCCGGGAGAATTCTTATATGACAATCGACCTGAAGGACCGCATCGCGCTCGTGACCGGCGCATCGCGCGGCATCGGCTATTACACCGCGCTCGAACTCGCCAAGGCCGGCGCGCATGTCATCGCCTGCGCACGCACCGTCGGCGGGCTTGAGGAACTCGATGACGCGATCAAGGCCGTCGGCGGTTCGGCGACGCTGGTGCCCTTCGACCTCGCCGACATGCAGGCGATCGACACGCTCGGCGCCTCGATCTTCGAGCGCTGGGGCAAGCTCGACATTCTCGTCGCCAATGCCGGCATTCTCGGCGTCATCTCGCCGATCGGCCATGTCGAGGCGAAGGTCTTCGAAAAGGTGATGACGATCAACGTCACGGCCACCTGGCGGCTGATCCGCTCGATCGAGCCGCTGCTCGTCAAGTCCGACCAGGGCCGTGCCGTCATCATGTCATCGGCGGCCGCGCACAAGTGCCGGCCGTTCTGGGGCCCCTACTCCGCCTCCAAGGCCGCCGTCGAGGCGCTCGCCCGCACCTGGGCCGGGGAAACGCAGCGCCTGCCGTTGCGCGTCGTCTCGGTCGATCCCGGCGCCACCCGCACCGCCATGCGCGCTCAAGCCATGCCCGGAGAAGACCCCTCGACGCTACCGCATCCGTCCGAGGTCGCCGCCCGGATCCTGCCGCTCTGCGGACCGGAGCTCACCGAGACCGGCAAGCTCTTCGTCGTGCGCGACGGCAAGCTCAAGGACTATCGCCTGCCGGAGTGAAGCGAGCCGGCAAGCAAACAGGGCGGGCTTCCGCCACGCTGAACTCCCTGAATGGCGGTCGTAGATGCGAGAGAGCCTCAGACTGAAGATCATCGAGGTTTGTGACCGGAAGGTCGCGGAAAAAGGTCCGGGCGTCGGCCTGTCCTTCTACGCCTTCTTCGCCAACAAGAACGATGACCCGGAACTTCTAATGGAAGCAGCGGAATGGTGGATACGCACCCATCGGTTCGACCACTTCGAGAAAGCAGTGAAGATCAGGCGGATGGTCGAAACGCAAGGGTCTTGACCCGCCCCGCCCTCAGACATCCACTCAGACCAGGGCCACACCCATGCAGCCCCGCGACATCGCAGCCTATTCCTTCCTTTCGCTCGCCTGGGGGCTTTCCTTCCTGCTGCTGCTGAAGGTCGTCGAAGCCTTCGGCTGGATCGGCGCCGTCACCTTCCGCTGCTTCCTCGCCGGTCTGATCCTGCTCGTTGCGGCGAAGGTGACCGGACGCCGGCTTGATTTCTCCGCCGGTCGCCTGCCCTTTATCGTGGTCGGGGCCACGACGGTCGCCGGCCAGCTCGTCGGCCTTTCCTATTCCACGCCGCTGATCGGCACCGCCATGGCCGCGATCTTCGTCGCGGCGATCCCGCTCTTTTCGATGATCATCGGCCAGCTCTGGGGGATCGAGCGGATCACGCCGGCGCGCGTCGTGGGCCTCGTGCTCGGCACGCTCGGCATCGTGATGCTGGTCGGCTTTCCGGCGGCGCCGATTAACGGCACCTTCGTGCTCGGCTGCGCGGGCATGCTGTTTTCGACCTTCTCGGCGGCCTTCGGCAGCAATTATGCGAGCCGCCACCTGAAGACCACCGGCGCATGGGAGGTGACGATCGGTTCCTTCCTCTCGGGCGGCCTCCTCACCCTGCCGCTCGTCTATCTGGTTCCGGTGCCCGGCACACCGGCTCCGATCGACTACCTCTACCTCGTGGTGCTCGCGGGCGTGATGAGTTCGCTCACCTATGTCGTCTATTTCGGCCTCGTCTCCCGGATCGGTGCGACGCGCGCGATCAGCGTCGAATTCGCCGTCACCGTCGTCGCCGTCCTCGTCGGCGCGGTGGTTCTCGGCGAGCGACTCACCACCATCCAGTTCGCCGGGGCGGCGGTGATCATCGCCGGCTGCGCCATGGTGCTCGGCCTCCTGCCTCTCAGGTTCAAGGCAGCGGCCGCACCCTGATCGTGACGCTGGCGGGAACCCGAGGCATGGGCCCTTGACCAATCACAGCCGGCGCGCCATAACGCTGGCCATGAAAACGACGATCTGCATTTGCGGGATTATTATTCGCTAGCGCAACCGCTGGCCCGGCCGTTTTCGTCTCCTGAACAGTCCCAGATGACAAACGACCCGGCCCAGCCGGCAGTTTGATTTTGGGAGACATTCGATGGCCGCGAGCCTCAAGCTTTACAATACACTGACGCGCGAAAAGGCCGATTTCGAGCCGATCGACCCGACGAACGTGCGCATGTATGTCTGCGGCCCCACCGTCTACGACTTCGCCCATATCGGCAATGCGCGCCCGGTGATCGTCTTCGACGTCCTCTACCGGCTGCTCCGGCATGTCTACGGCGAAGAGCACGTGACCTACGTGCGCAACATCACCGACGTCGACGACAAGATCAATGCGCGCGCGCTGCGTGATTTCGGCGGCCGGATCGCCGACGGCTCGATGAGCCTCAACGAGGCGATCCGCGCCGTGACCGAGAAGACCGAGAGCCAGTTCCACAAGGATGTAGCGGCGCTCGGCACGCTGCCGCCCAATGTCGAGCCGCGGGCAACCGACAACATCCCGCAGATGATCGAGATCATCCAGCGGCTGCTCGACGCCGGCCATGCCTATGTGGCGACGGGTGCCGAGGGCCAGGAAGTGCTGTTCTCCACCGCCTCGATGCCGGATTACGGCAAGCTCTCGAAGCGCAAGCTCGAGGACCAGCAGGCGGGGGCGCGCATCGCCGTCGAGGCGCACAAGCGCAATCCGGCCGACTTCGTGCTCTGGAAGGAATCGGCCGCAACCGAGCCCGGCTGGACCGCCGCCTTCACCGTCGCCGGCAGCGCCGTCTCGATCTACGGCCGTCCCGGCTGGCATATCGAGTGCTCGGCGATGTCCGACCGCTATCTCTGGCAGGAGGCCCGCGACCGGCTGTCGCCGAAGGGAAAGGCGAAACCGCACCAGTTCGACATCCACGGCGGCGGCCTCGACCTCATCTTCCCCCACCACGAGAACGAGATCGCCCAGTCCTGCTGCGCCTACAACACCCATGTGATGGCGAATGTCTGGATGCACAACGGCTTCCTGCAGGTCGAGGGCCGCAAGATGTCGAAGTCGGAGGGCAACTTCGTCACCATCAACGAGTTGCTGGAAACGGAGAAATTCGGCGGTCGCAAATGGCCGGGCGAAGTGCTGCGGCTCGCCATGCTGATGACGCACTATCGCGAACCGATCGACTTTTCGGTGAAGCGGCTGGAGGAGGCTTATGCATCATGGATGAAATGGCATCGGTTCATTGAAGAAGCTTACTCCGAGGAGGAACTTTCGAAAATAGAGTTGGAAGACGAAATTCTTTCAGCGCTGAGCGATGACTTGAACACATCGGGCATCAAAGCGCATTTTGACCGTCTCTCAAAAGGCGAGCCCACCGAAGCGAGACGAAAGGCTCTGGCTAAGAATCTGGACTTCTTGGGACTTTTTACAAGACGGATTGATCAGGATGAGGAACTGCTCGGTCAATTTGACGCGCTCATCGCTCGCCGCCTCGACCTCCTAAAGGCCAAGAACTTCGCCGAAGCTGACAGTATCCGCGATGATCTTCTGGCTCAGGGCATCCAGCTCAAGGACGGCAAGGACCCCGTCACCGGCGAGCGGGTCACGACCTGGGAGGTCAAGCGGTAATCATGTCGGCACTGGCGGCGCTCGATACCCCCCTCTGCCCTGCCGGGCATCTCCCCCACAAGGGGGGAGATCGGGATGTTGCGCCGTCGCCAACCATCGCTGACGGTCCTGCCCGGAGCCGTCGGGAAGGTCGGGCAAAGCGGTTCTACGACCGAAATCCGACACCCTGCCGGACGGGCGAGCCGCGTGCAGTTCTGCCGATCTCCCCCCTTGTGGGGGAGATGTCCGGCAGGACAGAGGGGGGTACAGCAATCTCGGCACCCACCAATCGCGCGCTTGCCCTCGCACGCCACCAGCGGCAGTCTTCCAGCCGGATGAAACCGGTGGTGGAGAGCCTGATGAACCATACGCCCGTTCCACTGAAGCGCCGTTCCGACGCAAAGCGCATGCGCAAAGAGATGACCGATGCCGAACGCAGGCTCTGGCATTGCCTGCGCGCGCATCGCCTGATGGGTCTCGGTTTTCGCCGGCAGGTTCCGATCGCCGGCTTCATCGTCGACTTCGCCTGCCCCGATAGCAAGCTGATCGTCGAAGTCGATGGCTCCCAGCACGGGAACGATGCCGACCTCGCCTACGATGGGGCGCGGACGCGACGTCTGCAGGAGGACGGCTGGACGGTCTTGCGGTTCTGGAACGACGACGTGCTGCGTGACCTCGACAATGTCTGCCGGCACATCATCATCGTGGCGGGTAAGGACTGGTCGTGATTGCTTTGGCTTCGTCGCGGGGTACCCCCCTCTGCCCTGCCGGGCATCTCCCCCACAAGGGGGGAGATCGGGATGTTGCGACCATCACCGCCAGGAGTTCAGGCATCACCGGGATACTGGCAGGGCGTCGGCGGCCCAACTCTCCCCCCTTGTGGGGGAGATGTCACGAAGTGACAGAGGGGGGTAACGCGGAGCCAATCTCACGGGAGGAATGTCATGACTGAAACCCATACCGGCGGATGCCAGTGCGGCGCGGTGCGCTTTCGCGTGCACGGCACACTGAAGGACAGCTCGATCTGTCACTGCCGCATGTGCCAGAAGGCGTTCGGCAGCTATTTCGCGCCACTCGTCTCCGTGCGCGGGACGGATTTCGAATGGACCCGCGGCGCGCCGAAGAAGTTCCGCTCCTCCAATTTCGTTCTGCGCGGCTTCTGCGGCGACTGCGGCACGCCGCTGACCTACGAGGCGCCGGACGGCATGGCGATCGCGGCCGGCGCCTTCGACGATCCCGCCGCCGTGCCGCCGACGGTCCAGTACGGTGTCGAGGCGAAGCTCGGCTTCTTCGACCATCTGCACGAACTGCCGGAGCTTTCGACGCTGGACGATCTCGACAACGCACCGTTCCTCGAAGAAATCGTCTCGTTCCAGCACCCCGATCACGACACCGATACATGGCCGGAGGACAAGCCATGACCGAGAAGAAACCCGGCACGGAAATGCCGAAATGGCTGCTCTACGGGCTGATCGGCAAGGGCGTTCTCGTCCTTGTCGTCACCGTCGCGGTCGTCGCCTACGTCATGTTGAAATAGAACCCTTGGAGGCGTTCATGGAAGGCATATTCACCGGCGGATGCCAATGCGGCGCGGTCAGGTTCCGGGCGGAAAAGCTCGGACGGCCGTCGATCTGCCATTGCCGCATGTGCCAGAAACAGTTCGGCAACTTCTTCGGCGCCTTCGTGACCGGCGACCACGCGCATCTCACCTGGACGCGCGGCCAGCCGACGCTCTTCCGTTCCTCCGCCAAGGTGAAGCGCGGCTTCTGTGAGAAATGCGGCACGCCGCTCACCTACCAGCAGGGCGAAGAAATCGAACTTGCGATCGGCGCCTTCGACCATCCGGAGCTTCTCGAACCGCAGGTGCAGGTGAACCACGACAAGCGCCTGCCGTGGATCGATCACCTGTTCGAAAAGCCGGCCTACAGCAGCCCGGCAATGGAGGAGTCCTTCGCCGCCGTCGTCTCCTTCCAGCATCCCGACCACGACACGGCCGTCTGGCCGCCCGAGGAGGACGAGGCGTGAGCACTCGCGAGGTCCATTCCGGCGGCTGCCAGTGTGGCGCCGTGCGCTACCGCATCGCCGGCGAACTCGGCTACCCGCATATCTGCCATTGCCGCATGTGCCAGAAGGCGGGCGGCAACTTCTTCATGGCTTTGGCCGGAACCCGCAACGAGGATTTCCTGCTGACCCGCGGCGAACCGAGCTGGTTCCGCTCGTCCGATCCCTGTGGCCGTGGCTTCTGCGCGAAATGCGGCACGCCGCTTTTCTTCAAGACCGTCGGCTCGCCCTATATCAGCGTCACCATCGGCAGCCTCGACGACCCGGAAGCCTCCGTGCCGGTGTCACAGGACGGGGTCGAGTCCAGGGTCTCCTATTTCGACCGGCTCTTCGGCCTGCCGGAGCGCGAGACCGACCGCTCCGACCTGCCGGGCGGGACCGCCGCCGTCGGCCGCAGCAATCACCAGCATCCCGACCACGATACGGCGGCATGGCCGCCCCGAGAGGACCGATCATGACCAACGAACTGCGCGGCTTCTATCCCGAGATCGAACCCTTCGAGACGGGCTTCCTCGATGTCGGCGACGGGCATAGCGTCTACTGGGAGCGCTTCGGGACCAAGGGCGCCAAGCCTGCCGTCTTCCTGCATGGCGGCCCGGGCGGCGCGACCGGCCCGAACAACCGCCGCGTCTTCGATCCAGCCCTCTACGACGTCATGATGTTCGACCAGCGCGGCTGCGGCAAGTCGACCCCGCATGCCTCGATCGAGGCGAACACCACCTGGCACCTCGTCGCCGACATCGAACGGCTGCGCGAGATGATGGGCGTCGAAAAATGGCTCGTCTTCGGCGGCTCCTGGGGTTCGACGCTGGCACTCGCCTATTCCGAGACGCATCCCGAGCGCGTGTCCGAACTGGTGCTGCGCGGCGTCTACACGCTGACCAAAGCCGAGCTCGACTGGTACTACCAGTTCGGCGTCTCGGAAATGTTCCCCGACAAGTGGGAACGGTTCCAGGCGCCGATCCCGGAGGCAGAACGCCACGAGATGATGGCGGCCTATCGCCGGCGGCTCACCGGCACCGACCGTGAAGAGCAGTTGCGCTGCGCCGTCGCCTGGAGCAGTTGGGAGGGCGAGACGATCACGCTGCTGCCGAACCCGGATTATTCCGACCATTTTTACGATCCGGAATTCGCGCTCGCCTTCGCCCGCATCGAGAACCATTTCTTCGTCCATGCCGGCTGGCTGGAGGAAGGGCAGTTGCTGCGCGACGCCGTGAAGCTCAAGGACATTCCCGGCGTCATCATCCACGGCCGCTATGACATGCCCTGCCCGGCGAAATACGCCTGGCAACTCCACAAGGCCTGGCCGAAGGCGGATTTCCACCTGATCGAAGGCGCCGGCCATGCCTATCTCGAACCCGGCATCCTCGACCAGCTGATCCGCGCGACCGACCGGTTTGCGGGGAAGGTGTAAGTTATGGTCGCGGTCGTGGTTACCCCCCTCTGCCCTGCCGGGCATCTCCCCCACAAGGGGGGAGAGCGGCCTGGGGATGCGGCGCGGCCTCACCCTCCCCTTGAGGGGGAGGGTCGGAGCGAAGCTCCGGGGTGGGGTGACGGTCGTAGCTTGGACCCCGGACCCACGCGTCGAACTCGCGGTGTGGTTCACCCCCACCCGCCGCATCGCGGCGACCTCCCCCTCAAGGGGGAGGCGGGGGAGCGCGGCACCAGCGGCCACCACTCTCCCCCTTGTGGGGGAGATGTCACGCAGTGACAGAGGGGGGTGAAACCCCGAATACGAACGTTTGCCTGAGGATTGCAGCATGACACGCGAAAAGATCTACCTCTTCGACACGACGCTCCGCGACGGACAGCAGACGCCGGGCATCGACTTTTCGGTCGAGGACAAGATCGCCATCGCCTCGATGCTCGACGACTTCGGCTTCGACTATGTCGAGGGCGGCTATCCCGGCGCCAACCCGACCGACACCGCCTTCTTCACGCAGAAGCGCACGAACCGCGCCGCCTTCGTCGCCTTCGGCATGACCAAGCGGGCAGGCATTTCCGCTTCCAACGATCCGGGCCTCGCCCAGCTCCTGCAGGCAAAGAGCGACGCCGTCTGCTTCGTCGCCAAGAGCTGGGACTACCACGTCAAGGTCGCGCTCGGCTGTACCAACGAGGAGAACCTCGCAAGCATCCGTGAGAGCGTCGAGGCGGCGATCGCCGCCGGCAAGACCGCCATGGTCGACTGCGAGCACTTCTTCGACGGCTACAAGGCCAATCCGGACTATGCCGTCGCCTGCGCGAAGACCGCCTACGAGGCGGGCGCCCGCTGGGTCGTGCTCTGCGACACCAATGGCGGCACGCAGCCGCCGGAAGTCGGCACGATCGTCGCCGCCGTCATCGCTGCCGGCGTGCCGGGCAGCGCGCTCGGCATCCACGCCCACAACGACACCGGCCAGGCGGTCGCCAATTCGCTTGCGGCAATCGAGGCCGGGGCGCGGCAGATCCAGGGAACGCTGAACGGCATCGGCGAACGCTGCGGCAATGCCAATCTCGTGACGCTCATCCCGACCCTCTGCCTCAAGGAAACCTATGCGGAGCGTTTCGAGACGGCGATCGACCATGAGACGCTCGCCGGCCTGACACGGCTCTCGCACGCCTTCGACGAGCTGTTGAACCGCTCGCCCGAGCATCAGGCGCCCTATGTCGGCGCGTCCGCCTTCGCCACCAAGGCGGGCATCCACGCCTCCGCGCTGCTCAAGGACCCGCGCACCTACGAGCATGTCGATCCGGCGAGTGTCGGCAATTTCCGCAAGGTCATGGTCTCCGACCAGGGCGGCAAGGCGAATTTCATCAACGAGCTGAAGCGCCGTGGCATCGCGGTCGAGAAGGACGATCCGCGCCTCGACCGGCTGATCTCGATCGTCAAGGAGCGCGAGGCGACCGGCTATGCCTACGAGGGCGCCGATGCGAGCTTCGAGCTGCTCGCCCACCGCACGCTCGGCACCGTTCCGGACTTCTTCTCGATCGACGGCTTCCGGGTGATGGTCGAGCGGCGCTTCGATGCCAACGGTCACCTGAAGACGGTGTCAGAGGCCGTCGTGAAGCTCGTCATCGACGGCGAGAGCGTCATGTCGGTCGCCGAAGGCGACGGTCCGGTCAACGCGCTCGACATCGCGCTTCGCAAGGACCTCGGTAAGTACCAGGCCGAGATCGGCGACCTCGAACTCACCGACTACAAGGTGCGTATCCTCAACGGCGGCACCGAGGCGATCACCCGCGTCCTCATCGAATCCGGCGATGCGACGGGCGTGCGCTGGTGGACGGTCGGCGTGTCGGAAAACATCATCGACGCCTCCTTCCAGGCGCTGATGGATTCGATCGTCTACAAGCTGATGAAGAACCGTCAGCTCGCAGGCAAGATCGCGGCGGAGTAGGTCCGCCTCGGATAGTCGGCAGGCTATGACGCGCCGAGACACGGCTCGCGGCGCGCTACCCGCCGTTCAATTCCGGTCACCGACCCTTCACCGGAATGAATTTGTCCATTCGTGACTCATGGAGTATCGCAAGCGCCTAAAACAACAAAGGATGGAAACGCCATGGCGACCGACACCGCCGTCGAGGTCAAGAACGAGGACAGCGCGCGCGGCTTCGCCTTTGCGCTCGCCGCCTACATGCTCTGGGGTTTCCTGCCGTTCTACATGAAGGCGGTCGCCCATATCCCGCCGACGGAGGTCATCGCCCACCGCATTCTCTGGTCGATCCCAATCGCCGGCGGCGTGCTCCTCATCCTCCGGCGAACGGACGACCTGAAAGCGGCCATCCGCAATCCGCGCATGCTCGGCATGGCCGCGGTCACCGCCCTGCTCATCAGCATCAACTGGGGCATCTATGTCTGGGCGATCGGCGCGGGCCGCGCGCTCGACACCGCGCTCGGCTATTTCATCAATCCGCTGTTCTCGATCTTCCTCGGCGCCGTGCTGCTCAAGGAAAAGCTCGCACCGGCGCAGAAGGTGGCGATCACGCTCGCCGCCATCGCCGTCGCGGTACTGACCTACGACGCCGGCGGACTGCCCTGGGTGGCGCTCGGCCTCACCTTCTCCTGGGGCTTCTATGCCTTCTTCCGCAAGACCCTGCCGATCGGACCGAACCAGGGCTTTCTCCTCGAAGTGCTGCTGCTCAGCGTGCCGGCGCTCGGCTATGTCGCCTATCTCGGCGCGACCGGCCACGGCCACTTCTTCTCGACCGGAGCGAGCGACGCGCTGCTGCTGCTCGGAACCGGCGTGGTAACGGCGGTACCGCTGCTCTTCTACGCCAACGGTGCCAAGCTCCTGCGCCTCTCGACCATCGGCATCATGCAGTACCTGCCGCCGACGATGATCTTCCTGATCGCGGTCTTCGTCTTCAAGGAGCCATTCGGCACCGCCAAGATGATCGCCTTCCCGCTGATCTGGCTCGCGCTCACCATCTTCGTGTGGCCGATGCTGAGGCAATACCGCAAACAGTAAGGGCCAAGACAGTCAGAGCTTTGCGATCACCTCGTCGGCGCCGTCGAGGTCGCGCACGCCCTCGACCTTCTCGAGGATCGCCGGGATGATGTCCTCGACATTGTCGATGACGAGCGGCTGCACCCGCTCGGCGGTGTGGATGAAACCCTGCTCGCGCATGTGGCGGAGCAGTTCCAGCATCGGGTTCCAGAAACCGTTGATATTGGCGAAGACCATCGGCTTCTCGTGACGGCCGAGCTGCGCCCAGGTCATGATCTCGACGATCTCCTCCAGCGTGCCGATGCCGCCCGGCAGCGTGATGAAGGCGTCGGCGCGCTCGAACATCTTGTGCTTGCGGGCGTGCATGTCCTCCGTGACGATCAGCTCGTTGAGCTGGCCGAGGGAATGGCGCGTCGCCTCCATGTCCACCAGGAATTCGGGGATGATGCCGGTGACCTGTCCGCCGTTCGACAGCACGCCGCCCGCAACCGCTCCCATGATGCCGCGGGTGCCGCCGCCGTAGACGAGCCGCAGCCCGTGCGCGGCGATCGACCGGCCGAGCGCGCGGCCGGCGGCGATATGGTCGGGATCGCGTCCCGGCTGGGAGCCGCAATAGACGCAGACGGATCGAATCGTATTCATGTTTTCGCTCATGAAGGAAGAAAGACAATCATGCGCCGGCAAGGTCAACCGAATTGACGAAAAAGCTGTCGGTGCAAAGCCGCCATCCGTTGAGAAAGCTTGTGAAAGTGGCGAGATAAGGCTAGCAATTCCAAGGGATATGGCGGCCTATCCGCCCGGAGAGTGACTATGATGAAAAATCGTGCCGGCTTGCTGGCCTTGCTGGTGCTCGCGATTGCGACGATCCTGATGGTGTTCTTCGTCATGCCGAGGATTTCGGACGACGGGAAGGACAAGGCCCAAACGACGACAGCAAGCGGCGATGCCGCCAAGACGCCTGCGCCCGAGCCCGCCAAACCCGCGGGAGACCTCGCGGCGGCGAGCGAGAAGATGGGGCGCCTGAAGGCCGATGCCGAAAAGGCCACCCAGGCTCTCGTCTCGCTCTTTGCCGACGGCAAGGTGCCCGCGGCAGAAGCCTATGCCGGTGCGAAGGCGGAAGTCGAAAAGGCGCTCTCCGCGCTCGCCACGCTTGACATACCCGATGCGCTCGAAGCCGGTGTCAAGGAGACGATGACGGCCGCACGCGGCAATGCCGAAAAGGCACTCACCCTCCTCAGGACCTTGCCTTCCGATCCGGCCGCCGCGGCGACCGCCATCGGCAAGGTCATCGACGCGCTGGCAGGCAAGCCTGACACGGCACCGGAAGCCCCGGCCCCTCAGGCTGCGGCCCCGGCCGCGACGGAGCAGCCGGCTGCCGCCAATGCACCGGCGACCGGCCCGATCATCCCGCGCTTCGACGTGCTGCGCGTCGAACCGGACGGCTCGGCCGTCATCGCCGGCAATGCCGAACCCGGCTCGAAACTCGCGATCGTCGACGGCGACACGGTCATCTTCGAAACCGAGGTGGGCATCAGCGGCGACTTCGCCGTCATTCTCGACAAGCCGCTCTCGCCCGGCGACCACTCGCTCGAACTGCGCGTCACCGGCAAGGACGGAAAGGTCGTCACTTCGGAAGAGGTCGCGACGATCTCCATTCCCGAGAACGGCAACGGCAACCTGCTCGCCATGGTCACCAGGCCCGGCGAGGCGAGCCGCGTGATTACGGCACCGGAAACCGTCAACCAGGCCGACAAGAAGGCCCGTGTTCCGTCGGAAGCGGCTCCTGCCACGCAGACGGCCGAAGCACCACCGGCCACGGCGGCGCCGCAGGACGCTGCAGCGACACAGCAGCCCACCGAGGCCGCCAAGCCCGCACCCGCCCCCGAAGTCCAGGTAAGCGCCGTCGAGATCGAGGGCGATCGCATCTTCGTCGCCGGTACTGCCGCGCCGGGCAGCGCGGTTCGCGCCTCGGCCGACGACACGCTGATCGGCGCCGCAACGGCGGACAACACCGGCCACTTCGTCATCGAAGGCACGATCGCGCTTGCGGTCGGCGATCACACGATCCGGGCGGAACTGCTCGACGCGGACGGCAGGGTGCTGGTGCGCGCCTCCGTGCCGTTCAACCGCCCCGAAGGGCACCAGGTCGCCGTGGTCGCACAGTCGAAGGCTCCGGAAGCCGGCCAGCAGGCTGCCATGGTGCCGCTCGACCGTGCAACCTTCGAAACCATGCGTGGCTCGGTCGGCAAGGCCTTCGGCATCCTGCAGGGGCTCTTTGCCGACGGCAAGAAGCCGGCAGCCGAGGAGCTCGCCGCCGCCCGTTCGGCGACCGAGATCGCCCTTCAGTCACTCATCGACTATCGCCTCGGCGCGGGTGTCGATTCCGACTATGCCCAGTTCGTGACGCAGACGGCGGCGCGTGCCCGCAACGCGCTCGAAGCGCTGAAGGCGCTTTCGGCCGATGCCGACTCGGTCCGCGACGGGCTGCCGAAGATCGCCGAACTGATCAACGCCGTCCTCGAGCCGCTGCCGGCCGCAGCGGTCGCCGAAGCCCAGCCGCCCGCGGAGAAGGCGGAAGCGCAAGCAGAACCCGCCGCTCAGCCGCAAGCGGCGGCCCCGGCAGCGCAACCGGCACAGGCTCCGACAGAAACGGCCGCCGACGCCCCGAAGACGATCGAGCAGGCACCACTCACCGAGAGCAAGAACACGGTCATCATCCGCCGTGGCGATACGCTCTGGCAGATCTCGCGCCGCGTCTACGGTCTCGGGGTTCGCTACACGACCATCTATCTCGCCAACGCCAACAAGATCAGCAATCCGGACCTCATCGAGCCCGGCCAGGTCTTCCAGGTGCCGCACGATGCCCTTCCGAATGCGGAAGAGCTGCATCGCAAGCGCCTGCAGGGCGAGACGATCGACTGACGGCGGTGCGGAGGCGGGGCCTGTCAAAAGTTTCGGGTCCTCCATTGCACACGCATATTCGAAATCCTATGTGGCGAAAGTCGGCGGCCTCCGAGAGGCCGCCGATTTCATCTGACGACGGTTGACGCGAGGGGCAGGCAACATGACGAAGAAGAAGACCGTATCGGCGGATTCCTCCAATCCGCTCGAAACGCTGGTCAATCTCTGGCCGTACATGTGGCCCTCCGGCCGGCCGGACCTCAAGGCGCGCGTCGTCTGGGCGACGGTCTTCCTCGTCATCTCGAAGTTCATCCTGCTTCTCGTTCCCTACTTTTTCAAATGGGCGACCGATGCGCTGAACGGGCGGCTCGACATGGTCGGGCTGCTGCCCGCATTCCTGCTCGGCGCCGTCGCGCTCGTCATCCTCTACAATCTCACCCGCATCGCCCAGGTCGGCCTCAACCAGCTCCGCGACGCGCTTTTCGCGAGCGTCGGCCAGTATGCGGTGCGCCAGCTCGCCTACCGGACCTTCGTCCATATCCACCAGCTCTCGCTGCGCTTCCATCTGGAGCGCAAGACCGGCGGCCTCTCGCGCATCATTGAACGCGGCACGAAGGGCATCGAGACGATCGTCCGCTTCACGATCCTCAACTCCGTGCCGACCTTGCTCGAATTCCTGCTGACGGCCGTGATCTTCTGGTGGGGCTACGGCTTCTCCTATCTCGCCGTCACCGCGATCACCGTCTGGGCCTATATCTGGTTCACGATCAAGGCGAGCGACTGGCGCATCGGCATCCGCCGGTCGATGAACGACAGCGACACAGAGGCCAATACGAAGGCGATCGACTCGCTCCTGAACTTCGAGACCGTCAAATATTTCGGCAACGAGGAGATGGAAGCCAAGCGCTACGACAAGTCGATGGAGCGCTACGAGAAGGCGGCGACCGACGTCTGGACCTCGCTCGGCTGGCTGAACTTCGGCCAGACGGCGATCTTCGGTCTCGGCATGACCGCCATGATGGTGATGTCGGCGCTCGCCGTGCAGCGCGGCGACCAGACGATCGGCGACTTCGTCTTCGTCAATGCCATGCTGCTGCAGCTCGCCATGCCGCTCAACTTCATCGGCTTCGTCTACCGCGAAATCCGCCAGGGCCTCACCGACATCGAGCAGATGTTCGACCTCCTCGAAGTCGATCCGGAGGTGACCGACAAGCCGGGCGCGCCGGAGCTGGCGATCGCAAAGGGCGCCATCTCGTTCAAGGACGTGCATTTCGCCTATGATCCGCAGCGGCCGATCCTGAAGGGCATCTCCTTCGAGGTTCCGGCCGGCAAGACGGTCGCCGTCGTCGGCCCGTCTGGTGCAGGCAAATCGACGATCTCGCGTCTGCTCTACCGCTTCTACGACATCCAGAAGGGCTCGATCACCGTCGACGGACAGGACGTCCGCGACGTGACGCAGAAGAGCCTGCGCTCGGCGATCGGTATGGTGCCGCAGGATACCGTTCTCTTCAACGACACCATCGCCTACAACATCCGCTACGGCCGTCCCTCCGCGACCGACGAGGAGATCCAGGCCGCAGCCGAAGTCGCCCAGATCGCCCGCTTCATCAGCGACCTGCCGGACGGCTTCCAGACGAAGGTCGGCGAACGCGGGCTGAAGCTCTCGGGCGGCGAGAAGCAGCGCGTGGCGATCGCCCGCACGGTCTTGAAGGCACCGCCGATCCTCATCCTCGACGAGGCGACGTCGGCGCTCGACACGACGACCGAGCAGGAAATCCAGGCCGCCCTCGACGTGGTCTCGGAAAACCGCACGACGCTCGTCATCGCCCACCGGCTCTCCACCGTCATCGGTGCGGACGAGATCATCGTTCTCAAGGGCGGTGAGATCGCCGAGCGTGGTACCCACGGAGAACTGCTCGCGATGAACGGCCTCTACGCCTCGATGTGGAACCGCCAGCGCGAAGCGATCCAGGCGGAGGAGCATCTGCGTCAGGTTCGCGAGAGCGACGACATGGGCGTCGTGGTCCGCCGCACCCCGGCGGTCTGACCGTCGTCAGGCTTCGCTGGCGTAGCCGGACTGCCGCAGAGCGATGCAGATGCGGTTGCGGCCGGAGCGCTTCGCCCGGTAGAGCGCCTCGTCGGCCTCCTTCAGGGCGTCCCAGAGCGTGCCGCGCAACGGATCGAGCTCCGCGACGCCGATGCTGAGCGTGCCGGCCGGCTCGTCGACATCGGGAAGGAAACCGGCATCCGACACCTGCCGGCGCATCGAATCGGCGATCTCAGCCGCCTGCATCAGGGTGAAGCCGGGAAAGAGGGCGTAGAATTCCTCGCCGCCCGCCCGTGCAATGGTGATGCCGTCGCCGGCGCTGCCTTCGAGCAGGGCTGCGGTCGCGCGCAGCACCCGGTCGCCTTCCGCATGGCCGAACTGGTCGTTGATCGACTTGAAACGGTCGAGATCGATGACTGCGACCGAGACCGGACGCCCTTCCCTGCGGGCGAGCTCGATCGCCTCGGTGGCGATCTCGAAGAACTTGCGGCGGTTGTAGGCATTGGTCAGCGGGTCGCGCGCTGCGGCGTCGATCAGCCGCACTTCGAGACTCTTGCGGTCGGTGATGTCGAGCATGGCGCCGGCGATGCCGCGAAGGCGCCCGTCCTCTGAGACGATCGCGGCCTTGTGGAAGGCGACGTGATGGAGCGATCCGTCGGCATAGCGCACCTCGCACTCGTAGACCTGCTCGCCGCCGCGGGCGAGGAGCGCGTCATCGGCCTGCTGATAGCGGCGCGCCAGATCCTCCGGCGCCACGTCGTAGACGGAACTGCCGATCACCTTCTCGGTCGGCAGGCCGATGAACCCCTCGAATGCCTTGTTGCAGCCGACATAGATGCCCTCGCCGTTCTTGAAGAAGATCGGTGTCGGCAGGCTGTCGATGCAGGCCTGCAGGTGGTCGCGCTCGAGTTCGACATGGGCCAGCTCCCGGCGCATCCGCCGCCGTCTCGCAAGCACGGCACGGGCACGGGCGAGGCAGAGGGTCATATCGTCGAGGCGACCGAGCAGCAGAACGTCGTCGAAGCCCGCCTGCAGGATGTCGTCGGCGCGGGGCGCGCCGAAGGCTGCGTCGGCGACGCCGATCAGGTACTCGTCCGGTCCGAGGATCTGGCGGACCGCGACTGCCGTCGACACGGGATGCTCGGCGCCGAGCGGCACGAAGCAGATCGCCACGCCGGCCCCTTCGGGCTTGCCGGGACGAAGGTCGAACCCTTCCAGTTCCGGAGGGATCGAAACCTCCCCGGTGGAATGCCAGTAAAGCGGGGCGGCATCCTGCCGTGCATTCACCTCCGCAGTGCTGCAAAATCCGTGCATGAGGAACACTTCCCAAGTAGAAGGCGCAGCGACGAGCGCCGGAGCCGTGCCTGTGTTCGACGAACCCGCGCCGATACTAATAAGCAACCGTTGATACTTAGTACATGACAGTTGCCAACCCGCGAATGCATCGTCCAAGAATGATACAGATTGCCGCGCGCACTGTCTTTCGAGACTGCGCCATTGCCCCCGGCGGGCTTTCGCGGTAGTCAGCAGGCCTGATTTCCCGCGAGGAGACGATCCCCATGAATTTGCTCGACACCGTCCGCAACACCATCGTTCCGATTCACAAGGAAGGCTATCCCTTTGTCGCCGCCTTCTTTGCAGGGTCCTTGGTTCTCGGCTGGATTTCCGAGCCGCTGTTCTGGGTCGGCATGGTGCTGACCGTCTGGTGCGCCTATTTCTTCCGTGATCCCGAGCGCGTCACGCCGCAGGACGACGATCTCATCATCAGCCCGGCCGACGGCAAGGTGTCCTCGATCCAGATGGTCGTGCCGCCGGAAGAGCTGCAGCTCGGCAACCAGCCGATGCTGCGCATCTCCGTCTTCATGAACGTCTTCAACTGCCATGTGAACCGCGCGCCCGTCCGCGGCCGCATCACCAACATCGCCTATCGCGAAGGCTCTTTCCTCAACGCCGAACTCGACAAGGCGAGCCAGGAGAACGAGCGCAACGGCCTGGTGATCGAAACCACACACGGCAATATCGGCGTCGTGCAGATCGCGGGTCTCGTGGCCCGCCGCATCGTCTGCTGGGCGAACCCGAACGAAACACTCACCGCCGGCGAACGCTTCGGTCTCATCCGCTTCGGCTCGCGTCTCGACGTCTTCCTGCCGGCCGGCGCCGAACCGCGCGTCGCGCTCGGCCAGACGGCCGTCGCCGGCGAGACGGTGATTGCGGAATTCGGCTCGGCCAAGGGCCCCATCGTCAGCCGCCGCAGCTGATCGCCGTCGGCAAGGAGGGCGAGATGGAAGCGCAAGTACCGCCGAGCGAACCGAAGAACAGCCATGACGGCGCCCGTGGCCCGAGGCTCCGGGAAATACCCCTTCGCCTGATCGTGCCGAACCTCATCACGGTGCTCGCGATCTGCTCCGGCCTCACCGGCATCCGGCTCGCCTTCGAGAACCGCTACGAACTCGCGGTGACGCTGGTACTTGCCGCCGCCTTCATCGACGGCATCGACGGGCGCGTCGCGCGGCTGATGAAGGCGACGTCCAAATTCGGCGCCCAGATGGACTCCCTCGCCGACATCGTCAATTTCGGCGTGGCGCCGGCCCTCGTGCTCTACGTCTTCATCCTCGACCAGGCCCGCTCCATCGGCTGGATCGCCGCCCTGATCTACGCGATCGCCGCAGGCCTGCGCCTCGCCCGCTTCAACGTCATGGCGGAGCGCGAGCACAAGGCGCCCTGGCAATCGGAATATTTCGTCGGCGTTCCGGCCCCCGCCGGCGCCCTCATCGTGCTTCTGCCGATCTATCTCGGCTTCCTCGGCGTGCAGCCGACCGCGTCCGTCGCCTATGTCGCCGCCGGTTACACCGTGCTGATCGCCTACCTGCTCATCAGCCGGCTGCCGGTCTGGTCCGGCAAGTCCGAGACGCAGAAGATCCGCCGCGACCTCGTCCTGCCGGTGACGCTCGGCATCGTCGTCTATGTCGCACTTCTGATGAGCTTCACCTGGGAAGTGCTGTCGGTCACCGTCATCGCCTATCTCTGCACGCTGCCCTTCGGCGCCCGCGCCTGGCACAGGCGCTTCGGAACCCTGATCGTCATGGACGACGTCGGCGACGGCAACGAAGCGGAACTTGACCGCGGTCTGTGAAATCTCTATCCGCCTCCGGCCATCATCCGAGCGAATCACCGTCGTGTGCCTTGCTCTCGGATTATGTCCGCGTTGACCAAACGTGATTTGCCGGAACCGTCATTTCGACCAAGTTCTAAGGCAAAACCATAAAAAAATCATAGGGACTGGAAGCAATTCAGGAGAACGGAAATGACTGGGAAGAAGGCGGCTGACGCCGCGCCCCCGAAGCAGAATCTCGACGGCAACTATCGACCGCTCGGCCTGAAGGCCGTGATCGCGGCGGCGCTGATGTTGAAGCGCAATTCCTCGAAGAAGGCCGCATAGCTGATCGACGGCGGTCAGAACAACGACATCTGGCCTGACCCCGCCTCCCCGTCCGTCCTCTCGACCGGCGGCAGACTTTCGGCCACCGCCGCCTGAATTGCGGGCCCCGTGTTGCTCACCTTGTTGACGAGGTTCGACACGGGGACCGCCTCGAAGAAGTCTTCGGCGGGTGCCGCGAGAAGATCGGTGACCTCGCGCGGCTCGTAGGCGCGGCAATCGAGCCAGCGGTCATAGTCCTCCGGTGCGATCACCACCGGCATCCGGTCGTGGATGCGGGCGATGGAACGGTTGGAACCGACCGTCAGGATGGCGCCGGTGTCGACCTCGGAACCGTCCGGCGACGACCAGGTCTCCATCAGGCCGGCGAAGGCGATGACGCCGCCGTTGCGCGGCCTGATCCAGTAGGCCTGCGATTTCTCGTCGCTGCCCTTTTCCGGCCGGTGCCATTCGTAGAAGCCCGAGGCCGGGACGAGCACGCGACGATGGCGCATGGCCGCCTTGAAGGAGGCCTTGCCGATCGCCGTCTCCGCACGGGCGTTGATCAGCAGCGGAAAGTCGTTGGGGTCCTTCACCCAGGACGGCATCAGCCCCCAGCGGACAAGCATCGCCCGGCGCTCCGGCATGTTGCTGCCCGGCTCGCGGCGCTCCGACTGGATGACCACGAGGATCGGCTGGGTGGGCGCGATGTTGTAGCGGGCGGGAAAGGCCTCGAGCTCGAAGAGTCCGAGCGCGTCCCGTACCTCTTCGGGCATCGCCGACAATGAAAAGCGTCCGCACATGCGCGGATTGATGGCACCACCGTGGCGGCCGGTCAAGGAGAGGACGAGGGCATTGCGCGGCGGCGCCGATGCCGCAATACTCCGCGAAGCGGCTCTCATTCGACGGAATCCGGGCCAAGAAGGAGAGGACGACCTATATTCATGAGCATGACGAAGACGTCCTTTGCCTCAGCCTCGTCGGCGATCGTGGGACGTGACGGCCGCATCCTCCTCGTGCGCCGGCTCAATCCGCCGGCCGCCGACCTTTACGCCTTCCCCGGCGGCAGGGCCGAACCGGGCGAGACGCCGGCCGAAACGGCTCTGCGCGAGCTGCAGGAGGAGACGGGCCTGCGCGGCGGGAACCCGCGGCTCTTCCATTTCTACGAGCTCGCGGCCGAGGCGGAAAGCGGCACCGGCGGCTTCTTGCTCTCCGTCTTCCTCGTCGACGTCGAGGACGAGACGGAGGCGCTCGCCGCCGACGATGCCGCCGATCTCGGCTGGTACCGACCGGACGAGATTGCCCGCTTGCCTGTGCCCCCGAGCATTCTCGACTGCCTCGAAAGGCTGGCGCGTGCCCGCGATGACCGCTGACATCAAAGCGCGCTCGCGCGTCTCCGCCACCATGGCCACCGCCCTTCTCGTCGCGTTGCTCGGCGCCCTGCCCGCCGCGGCACAGGAGGCGTCACCGCCGCCGCCCGTGGAGCAGCAGGAAAAGCCCGCCCCCTACGACGCGCAACTGATTCGGCTTTCCGAGATCATCGGCGCCGTCCAGTATCTTCGAAACCTCTGCGGCAATTCGAGCGAGCCGGAATGGCGCCGGCAGATGGAAAAACTGATCGAAATCGAGACGGCGGGAGCGCCGAAACGTCGCGAACGCATGGTCGCGGCCTATAATCGCGGCTATCGCTCCTTTGCGTCGGTCTATACGACCTGCACGCCTTCGGCCGCCACAGCCGCCGAGCGCTACCGTGCCGAAGGCGCAACACTTGCCATGGAAATTGCGACCCGCTACGGAAATTAGCGAATAATTAACCCGTTTCGACACGACCCCGTGTCGTTTCAGGAAAAGGCTGCTAGTGTTGTTAACACGTGAGTAAGAACTGATTGCATCGAGGATGAGTATCATGGAACCGCGCCGCAACGACATCGACGACATGATCGTTCACGAGAAGATGCAGGCCGCCCTCGAGTACCAGAACGAAGCCTGGGCGGACGGCATGGCCGACGGCATCGAGCCGGAAATCATCGCCGACGCCGCCTTCGCACTCGCCATGCGCGAGACGATTCGCATTCACGGAGAGGAAGGCGCCGAGGCCATCCTCGAGCAACTCAAGGCCCGCATGGTCGCAGGCGAGTTCTCCCCGACGCGCAGCATCCAGTAATCGACGAAGAGGGACGGCGATGAAGAAGGCGTCCGCTCGGGCCAGCCGGCATCGCGATCTGCGCCGCCTGGCGACCACTCTTATCGCCGGCGTGATGCTCGTCGGAACCGTCGGCAGCGCCTCGGCACTTTCGGAATTGAAACAGATCGGCGGGCAGCCGGCCGAAGAGCCCGCCCCGACCGTGGAGGATACGCCCGGTGCAGCGCCGCCTTCGGGCGCAGTCATCGGCATACCGGACCCCGACCCGCTGATCAGCACGCCTGACGACAAGGCGGACACGACGAGCGGCGCCGAGGATGCTCCCGAGGACCAGGGACCGCCGCCAGAGGTCATCTACGATATCGAAAAGGCGCCGGAGCCGGTGCGCAAGCTGCGGCAGCTGATTATCGAGGCCGCAGCATCGGGCGATATCGAGCGGCTGAGGCCCCTCCTCAATCCCGGCCCGAACCAGACGCAGGTCATGCTCGATTCGGCCGATCCCGACCCGATCACCACGCTCAAGGGCCTTTCCGGCGACAGCGAGGGCATCGAAGTCCTGGCGATCCTGCTCGACGTTCTCTCCACCGGCTTCGTCCATATCAATGCCGGCACGCCGGAGGAGATGTATGTCTGGCCCTATTTCGCGGAAAAGCCGCTTTCCACGCTGACGGCCCCCGAAAAAGTGGAGCTGTTCCGGATCGTCACGGCCGGCGACTTCGCCGACATGCAGGAATCCGGCAACTACAATTTCTTCCGCGTCGGCATCTCGCCGGACGGTCAGTGGAAACTCTTCACGGCCGGCGACTGACACCGGCGCTTGCCGTTTGCCCGCCAAGCCCTTAACTCTCTGACATCGCAACTTCGGAAAATCGCAGACGATGCCAGCAGCGTTTCTTCCAGATCGCGCCCTGATCCGGGTTTCCGGAGCGGAGGCGGAGCATTTTCTCCAGAACCTCGTCACGACCGACGTGGCGGCGCTGCCTGTCGGCGAAGCCCGGCCCGGCGCGCTCCTGACCCCGCAGGGAAAGATCCTCTTCGACTTCCTGATTTCGCGCGACGGTGACGGTTTCCTTCTCGAAACCGCGGCCGGCCAGCAGGCCGATCTCGTCAAGCGGCTCACAATGTATAAGCTGCGCGCGGCGGTCACCATCACGGCCGAACCGGAAGCCGGCGTCACGGTCTCCTGGGGCGATGAGCAAGACGCGGCCGCCCTTCTCGACAGGCGGTTTGTGATCGCCGGGACGGTGCTTGGCCGCCGGCCGGGCAGGTATGCCGGGGAGGACGACGGCGCCTACCTCGATATCAGGATCGCCGCGGGCATCGCCGAATCGGGCGCCGACTTCGCGCTCCAGGATGCCTTTCCCCACGATGTCCTGATGGACCGCAACGGCGGCGTCGGCTTCAAGAAGGGCTGCTATGTCGGCCAGGAAGTGGTCTCGCGGATGCAGCATCGCGGAACGGCCCGCCGGCGGGTCGTGCTCGTCGGTGGCGGGACGCCTCTGCCGGCGCCGGGAACGGAAATCACCGCCGGCGGAAAGCCGGTCGGCACGCTCGGTTCCGTCCATGGCGAGAAGGGCCTTGCGATCGTCCGCATCGACCGCGTCGGCGAGGCGCTTACTAAGGGCGTACCGGTGCTCGCCGGAGAAACCGCTTTGACCGTTAGCCTTCCGGCCTGGTCGGGTCTCGATTTCCCGACGGTCGCCGAGGAGGCCTGACCGGTGCCGCCGCTCACGCAGATGAAATCGCGGGCCTGGCAGCGGATGCTTTCCGGCCGGCGGCTCGACCTCCTCGATCCCTCGCCGCTCGACGTCGAGATCAGCGACATCGCCCACGGCCTTGCCCGCGTCGCCCGCTGGAACGGCCAGACCTCCGGCGACCATGCCTTTTCCGTCGCCCAGCACAGTCTGCTCGTCGAGGAGATCTTCCGCCGCAGCCACCCGAAGGCGAGCGCCGACGACCTGCAGATGGCGCTGCTGCACGACGCCCCGGAATACGTGATCGGCGACATGATCTCGCCCTTCAAGGCGGTCGTCGGCGGCGACTACAAGGTGGTCGAGAAGCGGCTCGAAGCGGCCGTCCACCTGCGCTTCGGCCTGCCGCCGCATCCCTCGCGCACCCTCAAGGACGAAATCAAGAAGGCCGACCGGATCGCCGCCTATTTCGAGGCGACGGAGCTTGCCGGCTTCGCGCCGGCGGAAGCGCGGAAATTCTTCGGCCAGCCGCGCGGCTTCGACCGCACCACGCTGATGGTCGCGCCGCTCCCCGCCTTCGAAGCCCAGCGACGTTTCGTCGAGCGCTTCGAGGCGATCGAAGCGGCGCGGGCGCAAGCCAGGAAGGCGGCACCGTGAGCGCGATCGTCGTCTCCCCCCTCGCCCGCATCGCCGAAATGGCCGTTCGCCACAAGGCGCGGGAAATGATCAGCCTGCTCGCGGAAGGGCAGGATTTCCATCGGCCCGGCGTGATCGACCCGGCGCGCCACCTGAAGCTCGGCATCCACGACATAACCTTCGCCGGTACCGGCGATCTCGTTGCGCCGCAGGAGGTCCACGTCGCGCAGATCATCGATTTCGCCCGCAGCTGGGACCAGGCTTCTCCCCTCGTCGTCCACTGCTGGATGGGGGTGTCGCGCTCGCCGGCGGCAGCACTCGTCGCCAGCCTCGCGGTCCGGCCGGACGACGACGAGGTGGAACTCGCCACACGCCTCAGGCAGGTCTCGCCCTACGCCACGCCGAATGCCCGGATCGTCGAGATCGGCGACCGGCTGCTCGGGCGCGGTGGCCGGCTCGTCGCGGCGGTGAAAGCGATCGGCCGCGGTGCGGATGCCGACGGAAACGCGCCCTTCGTGCTGCCGCTCTCGCCTTCCGGAGACCGCCTGCCATGACGGCGGCAAGCTCGCCGATCGAGATCAGCCTCGACGCGGCGATCGTCGCCGTTTCCGGCGGCAATCCGCAAATTCTCGTCGTCAGCGACCCGGCGAGCGAACTCGAAAGCCTGCCGTTCGGGCCGTTCGATCCGGGGCGCTACCGCACCATGGAGATGTCGCTGCGCGTCGCCGTCGAGGCGCGGACCGCGCTCCACATGGGCTATATCGAACAGCTCTATACCTTCGGCGACCGCGGCCGGCACAAGATGCCGGGCGATATGGGCCCGCATCTCGTTTCCGTCGGCTATCTGGCGCTGACGCGCATGGATCCGGAGCGGACAGCGACCCTTTCCGCCGCCGGCGTGCACTGGCGCGACTGGTACAATTATCTTCCCTGGGAGGACTGGCGTCAGGGGCGCCCGGTCCTCCTCGATCAGGTCATCCTGCCGGCACTGCGGCAATGGGCGGAGGAGGCAGGCGGCGATGCCGCGGGTGCCGCCCGGCTCTCACGCCGCTCGCGCCTGAAGCTCGCCTTCGGGCTCGATGACTTCCCGTTCGACGAGGAACGGGTGCTCGAGCGCTACGAACTGCTCTACGAAGCCGGCCTCATCGAGGAGGCCGTCGCCGACGGTCGCGTCTGGCACACAGGGCTTGCGGCCCGGCTCGGCGTGCCGATGCGCTTCGACCACCGCCGCATCATGGCGACGGCGATCGCGAGACTTCGCGGCAAGCTCAAGTATCGCCCGGTCGTCTTCGAACTGATGCCGCCGGAATTCACTCTTACCGAATTGCAGGCGACGGTGGAGGCGATCTCCGGCCGCCATCTCCACAAGCAGAACTTCCGCCGCCTGGTCGAGGGCGCCGAGCTGGTCGAGCCGACCGGCGGCACTATGGCGGCAACCGGCGGTCGCCCGGCCGCCCTCTTCCGCTTCCGCCACCAGATTCTCGAAGAGCGCCCCGCGCCGGGACTGAAGGTCGGAGGACGCTGAACGCTTCCGCCTCAGGCGATCGTAATGTCCAGCCCGATGTCCAGCGTCGGCGCGGCCATGGTGATCTTCGAGGTCGAGATGTAGTCGACACCCGTCTCGGCGATCGCCCGGATCGTCGAGAGATTGACGTTGCCGGAGGCTTCGAGCATCACGCGGCGGCCCGCAGTCCAGTAAGCCGCCTCGTCGAGACCGCTATGGGCCCGGTTGATGGCCACCGCCTGGCGCAGCGTCTCCGGCCCCATGTTGTCGAGCAGGATCACGTCCGGTTCCGCCGTCAGCGCCTCACGCATCTGCTCAAGTGTGTCGACCTCCACCTCGACCTTCACCAGATGGCCGGCATAGCTGCGGGCCGCGCGCACCGCCTCGGCCACGCCGCCGCAGACGGCGATGTGGTTGTCCTTGATGAGGATCGCGTCATCGAGCCCGAAGCGGTGGTTCGAGCCGCCGCCGAGCCGGACGGCATATTTCTCCACCGCCCGCAGCCCCGGCAGCGTCTTGCGGGTGCATGTGACCCTTGCCCGCGTATGGGCAATCTCGGCGGCGAAGCGCGCCGTGTAGGAAGCGACGCCCGAAAGATGCATGAGGAAATTGAGCGCCACGCGCTCGGCCGAAAGCAGCGAGCGGGCGGGGCCGCTCACCCGCGCGATCGGCGTCCCCGGACCAACCCGGTCGCCGTCCGCGGCGATCGCCTCGAAGACGACGGCGGGATCGACGATGCGGAAGGCCGCGCGCGCAAGCTCGATGCCGGCGACGACACCCTCCTCGCGGCTGTTCATCTCGGCCGTCGCGACGCGCTCCGGCGCGATCGTCGCATAGGTGGTGATGTCGCCGGCGCGGCCGAGATCCTCGGCGAGCGCCGCCTTCACCTGATCCTCGATCATCAGCGCCGGAAGGACGGGGCGGAAGGTCTCTGCGGTCATGGTGGCATTCCCCTTCTTGTCACGTTACCCGGCAATCTCGGCGGCCGTCCGCTCGGCATCCTTCAGCGTCATGTAGGTGCGGTGACGCCAGCTCTCGACCGTATAGGGGCAGTCCGAGCGGAAATGCCCGCCGCGGCTCTCCTCGCGACGATAGGCGGCGGTCGCAATCAGCTTTGCCGCCGCGACCATGTTGGAGAAACGGATGCGGGTGTTCTCGCGCTCCAGCCGCGCTATGTCGCGGATGAGGGTCTTCAGCCCCTCGCCCGAGCGGATGACGCCCGCTTCCGCCGACATCCGCCGGCGCAGCTCGGCAAGCTGCGGGCTATCCTCCAGCGTGACGAGCTCGTCGTTCTCCCCGGCGTTCTTCGGCCATTCGTAGAGGGTCGATTCCGGCAGCATGCCCTTGATGTTCTCGGCGATGCGGGCTGCGAAGACCACGGCCTCCAGCAGCGAGTTCGACGCCAGGCGGTTGGCGCCGTGCACGCCGGTCGAGGTCACTTCGCCCGCCGCCCAGAGCCCGTCGACGGTCGTTTTGCCATCGGCATCCACCAGCACGCCGCCCATGTGGTAGTGCACGGCCGGAACAACCGGGATCGGCTGGGTCACCGGGTCGATGCCCGCTTCCATGCAGGAGGCGTAGACGGTCGGGAAGCGCTCGCGGAAGTGCGCGCCGACCGCCTTGGTGCAGTCGAGGAAGGCGCCGCGGCCCGCCTTCACCTCGGCGAAGACGCCGCGGGCGACCACGTCACGCGGTGCAAGCTCGGCATCGGGATGCAGGTCGGTCATGAAACGATGGCCGGCGGCGTTGACGAGGATCGCGCCGTCACCACGGAGCGCCTCGGTCGCGAGCGGTGCCGGATCGCGGCCGATGTCGATCGCGGTCGGATGAAACTGCACGAATTCCGGGTCGGCGATCATCGCGCCCGCCTTCGCCGCCATGCCGAGACCTGCGCCGCGCGCCTCCGCCGGATTGGTCGTCACCTGGTAGAGATGGCCGATGCCGCCCGAGCACATCACCACCGCGCGCGCCGGGAAGGCAACACGGGTCTTGGACTTGCCGGCGTCCGGCCTTGCGATGACGCCCGAGACGAAGCGGCCTTCGACCACCAGCTCCTCGACGACATAGCCTTCCATGACGCGGATCGAGGGTGTGTTGCGCACCGCGGCGATCAGCGCCTCCATGATCGCCTTGCCGGCCTGGTCGCCCTTCACGCGCACGATGCGGCGCTCGGAATGGGCGGCCTCGCGCGAGAGAAGGAGCTGGCCTTCGAGGCCGCGATCGAAGGGAACGCCGTAGGAGAGAAGGTCGCGGATGCGGTCCGGCCCTTCCGAGATCATCAGCCGGGCGATCTTCTCGTCGACGATCCCGGCACCGGCGGCGAGCGTATCGGCAAGGTGCTTCTCGACCGTGTCGCCTGGGCTCATCGCCGCGGCGATGCCGCCTTGCGCCCAGGCGGAAGAGGCGCCGTGACCGATCGGTGCTGCGGCGAGCACCGTGACCGGACGCGGCGCGAGCTTCAGCGCGCAGAACAGGCCGGCAAGCCCGCCCCCGACGATCACGATGTCGTCGATGCCCTGCCACGACTGCGGCCGGATGGATTCGATATTGGTGGGCATCAGACTGGTCTCCCCCGGCCCAGGGCCGATCTTGCAGGCAATGCTATTGCTTCAGGTTGATCATCCGCTCGACGGCGAACCGGGCGCGGCCGGCGATCGCCGGATCGACGGTGACTTCCTCGGTCATGAAGAGCAGGCTGTCGAGGATCTTCGGCAGCGTGATCCGCTTCATGTGCGGACAGAGGTTGCACGGCTTGACGAAGTCGACGCCCTTCACCTCCGCCTGGATGTTGGAGGCCATCGAGCACTCGGTGACCAGCAGCACGCGGCCGGGGCGCTTCGTCTTGACGTAGTCGATCATGCCCGCGGTCGAACCGGCATAGTCGGAGACGGCAAGCACGCTCGGATGGCACTCCGGATGGGCGACGATCTCGATCGACGGATCGGCAGCCTTGTATTCGAGAAGCTCCTCGGCGGTGAAGCGCTCGTGCACCTCGCAGTGCCCCTGCCACGTCAGGATCTTCTTTTTCGTCTTCTTGGCGACGTTCATCGCCAGGTATTCGTCCGGGATGCAGAGCACGGTGTCCGATTCGAGGCTGTCGACGACCGCGACCGCGTTCGACGAGGTGCAGCAGATATCGGTTTCCGCCTTCACGTCGGCCGAGGTGTTGACGTAGGTCACGACCGGCACGCCGGGATAGCGCGCCTTCAGCGCGCGCACGTCGTCACCGGTGATCGATTCCGACAGCGAGCACCCCGCGCGCCCATCCGGGATCAGCACGGTCTTCTCCGGATTGAGCAGCTTCGACGTCTCGGCCATGAAGTGAACGCCGCACTGGATGATGATCTCGGCGTCGACGCGGGTCGCGTCGCGGGCAAGCTGCAGCGAATCGCCCTTGATGTCTGCGACGCAGTGGAAGATTTCCGGCGTCTGGTAATTGTGGGCGAGAATGACGGCGCCACGCTCCTTCTTCAGCCGGTTGATCGCGTGCACATAGGGCGCGAAGACCGGCCATTCGATCGCCGGGATGAAGCCCTTCACGCGCTCGTAGAGATGTTCGGTTTCCTTGGCGACGGCCGGAGTGAAGGAGAGGTCCGGGCGCTCCAGAACTCCGTATCGTTCGGCGGCACTGCGTACCGGGACGATGCCGGCTCCCGCGCTTTGCACCTCTTGCATCCTGATCTCCCCGCCGTCGCCGGCTTCCATTTATGCTCAATTTGAGCATAATCAAGGTCAAAGAAAACCGGCGCGTGCCGGTACGCTCGATTTAGAAACTTTTGTGACAAGTTGCAAGGGGCGGCGTCGCTTCGACGACATGCGACATATCGGCATGGCGCGCACCGGAACCGGCATTGCGCTCCGGCCGCGACCCGGTTACGTGGTGATGGAAATCGCCTTTCCCCTCCTTGAGGTCCCCGCCGATGTCCTCTCCGCCGATCGCCGATGCCTTCGCCCCGCACGAGGCGCTTGCGGCCGAACTCCTCGCCCACGCCACGGAAAGCGATGACGGCTCGCACGACGTCGCCCACGTGCTGAGGGTGTTCCGCAACACCATGCGGATCGCCGAAAGCGAGGGCGGCGACACCCGGATTCTTTCCGCCGCGGTCCTCCTGCACGACTGCGTGGCGGTCGAGAAGAACTCGCCGCTCCGGGCAAGCGCCTCGCGGCTGGCGGCGGAGAAGGCGGCAAAGATTCTCGCCGGTCTCGGATGGACGGAGGCCGACATCGGTCGCGTCAGCCACGCGATCGAGGCCCACAGCTTTTCCGCCGGCATCGCGCCCGAGACCCTGGAAGCAAAAATCCTGCAGGATGCCGACCGGCTCGACGCCATCGGCATGATCGGCGCGGCGCGCTGCTTCTACATCGCCGGCCGGCTCGGCTCGGCGCTCTACGACCCCGCCGATCCGCTCGGCGCAAACCGCGCGCTCGACGACAAGCGCTTTGCCATCGACCATTTCGAGACGAAGCTCTTCCGGCTCGCCGACGGCTTCCAGACGAAAAGCGGGCGCGCGTTCGCACGCGAGCGGCACGAGCGCCTCCGCCACGTCCTCGACCTCTTCATCGACGAAATCTGAGGGATCATCATGCAGGTCAGCGAACTGAACATCTATCCCCTGAAGAGCGCCCGCGGCATTCCGTTGCCGGTCGCCACTATCGACGCCCGCGGACTTGGCGGCGACCGCCGGATGATGCTGACGGGGCCGGACGGTCATTTCGTCACCCAGCGCGAACTGCCGGATCTCGCCCGACTGCTGGCACTGCCCGCCTCCTCCCACCTCATGCTGCGCCTCGACGACGGCCGCGAGATGATGGTGGCGCCGCCCCATCCCGAGCGCCGCATGAACGTCGCCGTGTGGAAATCGATCGTCAGCGCCGCGGTCGCCGACGACAGCGTCAACGCCCGGCTTTCGGACTGGTTCGGACGGGAGCTGAAGCTCGTCTTCTTCGACGGCGAGGCACACCGCACCGCGAGTGCCGAATGGGCAGGCCCGGATACGCCGGTCGCGTTCGCCGACGGCTATCAGGTACTGGTGACGACCACCGGATCATTGAAGGCGCTCAATGCCGACATGGAGGCTCATGGCGAGGGCACCGTCGGCATGGAGCGTTTCCGCCCGAACATCGTCGTCGACTGCGACGAGGCCTGGGCCGAAGACCGCTGGGCGGCCATCGAGATCGCCGGCCTGCGGCTCGATCTCGTCAAACCCTGTTCGCGCTGCGTCATCACCACCCAGGACCAGCAGACCGGCTCTCGCGAGGGCGCAAGTCCGATGCCGGCAATGGGCCGCCTGCGCATGTCGGCCGACCGCCGCGTTCCGGGTCCGCTCTTCGGCTGGAACGCCGTGCCCCGCGGCGAGGGAAAGATCGCGATCGGCGATGCCGTGACCGTCATCGACACGCGCGCCGAAGGCTGGGCGATCAAGCAGCGGTGACCACCGCCGCGCCTCGACCCATCACCTCTCCGCACCCCAACATTGACAGCCATCAATTCCTCTGATGATTCCTTCAGGAAAACGCGCTTTTCCGTCTTCCTGACGCGCTCTATCGTCTGCTGCCGAAACAGGAGACGGAATCCATGACCACGACCACGCGAAACCCCATGCCCTGGCTGATCATCGTCAGCGGCTCGCTGATCGCGATGATGACCTTCGGACCCCGCTCGGCCATGGGCTTCTTCCAGTTGCCGATGCTCTCCGACACCGGCTGGGACCGTTCGACCTTCGGCCTTGCAATGGCGATCCAGAACCTCGCCTGGGGCCTCGGCCAGCCGTTCTTCGGCGCGCTCGCCGACAAGTACGGCACCGGGCGGGTGCTGACCCTTTCCGGCCTGCTCTATGCCGCGGGCCTGACCGTCATGGCCCACGCGTCCTCGCCGGTCTGGCTGCATATCGGCGGCGGCCTGCTGGTCGGCCTTGCGGTCGCCTCGGGCTCCTTCGGCATCGTGCTGTCGGCGTTTGCCCGCAACGTCACGCCCGAGCAACGCTCCTTCGCCTTCGGCATCGGCACCGCCGCGGGGTCGGCCGGCATGTTCCTGTTTGCGCCGCTCAGCCAGGCGCTGATCTCGAACTTCGGCTGGTCGGACAGTCTCGTCTGGCTCGGCGCGCTGATGCTGATCGTGCCGCTGCTCGCCTACCCGCTGCGCGGCAACGCCAATTCCGGCACCCAGTCGAAGGCGCAGGCGCAGCAGACCGTCGCCGAAGCCCTGCGCGAAGCGCTCGGACACCGAAGCTATCTGCTGCTGACCAGCGGCTTCTTCGTCTGCGGCTTCCAGGTCGCCTTCATCACCGCCCATTTCCCGGCCTATCTCGGGGATATCGGCATCGACGCCCGCTACGCGGTGATCGCCATGGCGCTGATCGGCTTCTTCAACGTGATCGGTTCGCTCGCCTCGGGCTTCATCTCGCAGCGTTATTCGAAGCCGTACTTCCTCGCCTTCATCTATGTCGCCCGTTCGGTCGCGGTCACGGCTTTCCTGCTCCTGCCGCAGACGCCGTTCTCGGTGATCGTCTTCGCGATCGTCATGGGACTGCTGTGGCTCTCCACCGTGCCGCCGACCAACGCGCTCGTCGCCATCATGTTCGGCACGCGCCACCTCGGCCTGCTCGGCGGACTGGTGTTCCTGTCCCACCAGATCGGCTCGTTCCTCGGCGTCTGGATGGGCGGCTATCTCTACGACCGGATGGGCTCCTACGACACCGTCTGGTGGTTCGGCGTGGCGCTCGGCGTGTTCGCCGCGATCGTCCACTGGCCGATCGCCGAACGTCCCGTGGACCGCGCGCTGCCGGCGGCGGCGTGAGAGGTCACGATCGAACACATTTTTTAGCAATTGCGGCAAAGCCGATGATTTTTTGCCGCAATGCACCCACAATCCCGGTGTCACAAAATATTATTTTATTTTTCACCCCCTGAAGGTTGACGGAGAAGCACCTCGCGCCTACCTTGAGCCAGCTGGTTCGAACAGAGAACCGACTTAACGTTTCAGCCCGGGATGTTCGATCAACGAGCTCCCTGCCAAAAGGAGGTCAGAATGCGTGTTGTCTTTCTTCATGCCGCCCGTCCTTGGCACCTCTCCCCCAACGGCGTGCACACGGCCGGCAAATGCCGATCCGTGTGTCGAATGTGACGCCGAACAATCACTGAACTTCACAAGCTGAGTCCAACGATTGTCCGCGCGGAATGCGCGGGCGGGGATACTGATTATGGAAAAGAGAGTTATCGAGTACGCCGGTATACCGGTCGGAATTTCCGTTCCTGACGGGGACCGGGTCAAGTTCATCGCCGTCAAGTTTCCGGTCATCGATCTGGATGGCGGCACCTACCGCAACATCGTCGAGCTGCAGCTCGCGATCCACGACCACATGAAGAAGAACGGTGCGGACGGTCAGGCCATGTTCTCGCACGCCGCCAATGCACTGTCCGGCTCGCCGGCGCGCAAGGCCTTCAATGCAGCCTGAAGAAAACCCTCGCGAGCCGCGCCGGGCGTGATGCCCCGCGGCTCGTAGACATGCCTGCCGAGAAAGAACCCTGTCAGGCGAAACGCATCGGTCAGGCTTTCGGCCGTCGCAGCACTCGACGCCCCGGCGGAAAGAAAGGGCGGCAGGGCCAGCATCTTGTCCGCCCAGGGCTCTCCTGCCTCCCGGCAGACGGCCCGCCCCGATTTCGGAGAGACATAGACGAGCTCCTCCCGCGCGCCGGTCGCCGCACACTGGGCGAGGTCGAGCCCGAAACCCAGATCGTTCAGCACCGCAAGCTCGAAGCGGATGAAGAGTTCGCCCGCCGAGCGCGCCTCGTGCAGGTGGTCGAGGATGATGTCGAGCATTCCGAAGAGATGCGGATGGGGATCACGCTCGGGAAGGAGCCGGAGCAGCGCCGCGAGCGCCTGCACGCCGTAAACGGCGGTCGCGCTCTCCATCAGCCGGGCGGCGCGCAGCGTCAGCGGCTCCACCCGATATTCGCCGAGATGCTCGTCGAGGCGCGCGCGCCAGACGACGTCGAGCCGGTTTCCGGGCTGCAGCATCGGCTGCATGGTGCGGGAACGGCCGCCGCGCACGAGGCCGAGATGCCGTCCGTGCTCGCGGGTCATCATCTCGGCGATGATGCTCGTCTCGCCGTGGCGCCGGGCGCCCAGGAATATCGCTTCGTCGGTCCATTGCATGGTTTCGTTCTACACCAGATCGACCGCCGGGCACAGGTCCGCCGGCAGGAGGAAAGCGACCGGACTGCGATTTCCCGCCACGTGCGCGATACATTTCATTAGGAATCGGTATAGTAGCCGCAGCACGACGCCCTTCCCGATGCGAGCCTCCCCCGAATGTCATCTGACGACCGTCCGTCGACCGAACCCGCACTGGAACCCGGCCTGCTGACGCGGCTGCCGGTGCCGCTGCGCTGGGCGGTCCTCCTCCTGCTTTCGGTCGTGCTTGCCGCGATACTGGAAGAGATCGGCATCCCCGGCGCCCTGCTTCTCGGCCCCATGCTGGCGGCGATCGCGGCCGCAACCAACGGCGCGCGTCTCTCCGTGCCGCGCCTTCCCTACTTCGCCGCCCATTCGATGATCGGCTGCGTGATCGCCCGCGCGCTGGACCTCAAGATTGCCGAGACCTTCCTGCACGGCTGGCCGCTCTTTCTCTCGGTGGTGCTGGCAATCGTGCTCGCCAGCACGGTCACGGGTTATCTCATGGCCCGCAGCGGCATCCTGCCGGGAACGACGGCGATCTGGGGGACGTCGGCCGGCGCCGCCTCGGCGATGATGCTGATGGCGGAGGCCTACGGCGCGGATGCGCGCCTCGTCGCCTTCATGCAGTATCTGCGGGTGGTCTGTGTCGCCTCCGCCGCATCGGTGATCGCGGCGCTCGCCTTCCATGCCGCCGGCGGCGAAGCCCAGCCGATCGACTGGTTCCGCCCGGTCGACACGCTTGCCCTTCTCGAAACGCTCGCCGTCGCCTTCGCGGCGAGCGCCGTCGGCGCGCTCCTCAATATCCCGGCCGGCACCATGCTGCTGCCTATGATCGCCACCGCCGCACTCTCGACGACGGGCCACCTGCAGATCGAGCTGCCGCCATGGCTGCTCGCCATTTCCTACGGCGTGCTCGGCTGGAAGATCGGCCTCGGCTTCACCCGGCGAATTCTCCGCCACGCGACGAGCGCGCTGCCGCAGATAATGCTCTCGATTGTCGTGCTGATCGCCTTTTGCGGCGCGCTCGCGGTCCTGCTCTGGGCGACGCTCGGCGTCGACCTGCTGACCGCCTATCTGGCGACCAGCCCCGGCGGGCTCGATTCGGTCGCGATCATCGCCGCCTCGACGCCGGTCGACATCTCTTTTGTGATGGCGCTGCAGACCGCGCGTCTCTTCATCATCATCCTGATCGGCCCCCCGATCGCCAGGATGGTGGCGCGGCGGCTGAAGACCTGACCTCAGTCTTGCCGGTCAGCCCTTGGGGAATTCGAGGCCCATTTCGCGGTAGCGCTCGGGATCGTTGCCCCAGTTTTCGCGGACCTTGACGAACAGGAAGAGGTGCACCGGCTGCTCGAGGATTTCCGAGAGCTCCTTGCGCGAGGCGGTGGAAATCGCCTTGATCGCCTCGCCGGCCTTGCCGAGAACGATCTTCTTCTGGCTCTCGCGCTCGACATAGATCACCTGCTCGATGCGTACCGAGCCGTCCTTGCGCTCCTCCCACTTCTCCGTCTCGACATGGGAGGCGTAGGGGAGTTCCTGGTGCAGCCTGAGGAAAAGCTTCTCGCGGGTGATCTCGGCGGCGAGCTGGCGCATCGGCAGGTCGGAGATCTGGTCCTCCGGATAGTACCAGGGGCCTTCCGGCAGCGTCGTCGCCAGATAGTCCATCAGGTCGTCGCAGCCGGAACCCGTCGTCGCGGAAATCATGAAGGTGCGCTCGAACCGAACCGCCTCGTTGGCAGCGGCGGTGAGCTTCAAAAGCTGTTCCGGCTGCACCCGGTCGATCTTGTTGAGGACGAGGATCTTCGGCTGCGGAACCTCCTTCAGGCCCTCCAGGATCGCCTCGGCATCGCCGCGCAGTCCCCGTTCGCTGTCGATCAGCAGCAGGATCAGGTCGGCATCCTTGGCGCCGCCCCAGGCCGACGTCACCATCGCCCGGTCGAGCTTGCGGCGCGGCTTGAAGATGCCGGGCGTATCCATGAACACGATCTGCGCGTTCTGGTGAATGGCGATGCCGCGCATCACCGCGCGCGTCGTCTGCACCTTGTGGCTGACGATCGACACCTTGGCGCCGACCAGGCGGTTGACGAGCGTCGACTTGCCGGCATTGGTCGGGCCGATCAGGGCGACGAAGCCCGAATGGGTCGGCTGATCGCCGGAATGCTCGCCGCCGGCGGCGGCCATGTTGTCATTGTCGGTCATAGATATCCATCAGCCTCAAGGGGCGGTTTTCTGCCAGACGCCCTCGCGCTCCAGCATCTTCGTGGCGGCGACCTGCTCGGCCGCGCGCTTGGAACGTTCGGTTCCTGTTTCGGGGGCGATCCCCGGAATTTCCACCGTCACGGTGAAGCGCGGATCATGATCCGGTCCGCTGCGTTCCGCAACCTTGTAGACGGGCGTGGCGGCATGTTTGGCATGCGCCCATTCCTGCAGCTCCGTCTTGGCGTCGCGCCGCGCACCGTCGGCCCGGGCAGCCCTCGCGCTCCAGTGCTTCAGCACGAAGCCACGCGCCGCTTCGAGGCCGGCATCCAGATAGATCGCGGCAATCAGGCTTTCCACCACGTCGGCGCGGACGTTCAGCATGTTCTTGCCGGTCAGCTTCTTGACGTCGGCACCGGTGCGGATGAAGCGGTGAAGCTCCAGCTCGTCGGCGATCGCCGCACAGGCCTCGGCGCTGACCAGCTGGTTGAAGCGGACGGAAAGCTCGCCCTCGGTCGCATTTCTGAAGGAGGAAAACAGGAGCTCGGCGATGCAGAGGCCGAGCACGCGGTCGCCTAGGAACTCCAGCCGCTCGTAGTCACCACCCCTGGCGAGCGTCGCGCTCGCATGGGTGAGCGCGCGGTCCAGCCGTTCCTTGTCGGCGAAGGCGTAGCCGATGGCCGCCTCCGCCCGCGCCCGGTCCTCGGCCGAGAGCCCCTTTACCTTCTTCATTGAACGACCTTGAACAGACGGTCCCAACGCATGTTGGCCGGCCACTTCCAGACCTCGCGGAACGACGTGTCGTTGCCGAGCGAGAAGAAGATCACCGACGCGCGGCCGACGAGGTTCTCGGCAGGCACCATGCCCACGTCGAAACGGCTGTCGAGCGAGTTGTCGCGGTTGTCACCCATCATGAAGTAGTGGCCTTCCGGCACGATGAACTCGCGGGTGTTGTCGCCGCGCGAAGTCGGCGACTGGTCGAGCGTGTCATAGGTCACGCCATTGTCGAGCGTTTCGCGGAAGACCGGTACATCGGCGCCCGGATCGAGCCGGTAGTCGGAGGTGAAGCTGCCGTCGGGCTCGCGCGGCACCGGCTTTCCATTGACGAGCAGCACCCCGCCCATGACCTGGATGCGGTCACCCGGAAGCCCGATCAGGCGCTTGATGTAGTCGATGTCGGGGTTCGGCGGGAAGCGGAAGACCACGATGTCGCCGCGCTTCGGTTCGCTGGCGAAGAACCGGCCTTCGAAGAGGTCAGGCGAGAAGGGCAGCGAATATTTCGAATAGCCGTAGGCGAACTTGTTGACGAAGATGTAGTCGCCGACGAGCAGCGTCGGCATCATCGAGCCGGACGGAATGGTGAAGGGCTGGAAAAGGACGGTGCGAATGATCACCGCCAGCAACAGAGCCTGGATGATGACCTTGATGTTTTCCCACAGCCCACTGTGCTTCTTTTCAGCTTGCTCGGTCACGCCGTTTGGTTCCTTTTTCGCGAAATTACGCCCTGTCTAGTCGGTTCGGCCCGCCGCGGCAACGGGAAAGCCCGTGAAATTCCGCCGCACCGCCGGCGCCACGGCGGGAAACAGGCCCCGATGTTCCATTACGGATCAACCGGCCGCGCCTCGATGACCACGAAGGCCTGGGCATAGGGAAATTCGTCGGTCATGGTCAGATGGACCACCGCCTCGTGACCTGCGGGGGTCATGGAGCGCAGGAGCTCCGCCGTCGCACCGGTCAGCACGAGCGACGGCTTGCCGTGCACGGAATTGACGACGCCGATATCCTTCCAGAAGACGCCTTGCGACATGCCGGTGCCGAGCGCCTTCGACAGCGCCTCCTTGGCAGCGAAACGCTTGGCGTAGGAGGCCGCGCGGTTCTTGCCAGCATCGGCGCGTTCGCGCTCGGCATCCGTGAAGCAGCGCCCGGTGAAGCGGTCGCCGAAGCGTTCGATCGAGCGCTCGACACGCCGGATGTCGGCGAGATCGCTTCCTATACCGATGATCATGAAGCCCCCTGCGCCGCGGACATCATCGCGGCTCCGGCCTGCCGGGCCGCGAGAGGCACGACGGTATCCGAAGCGGCAGGTCCAGGCCGCCTGACGTCTCCGCCGGCAGGGAAAGCGGCGAGACGGACACTGCACACGCACCCGGCAGGGGCGCATGAAAATCCGGAGCTTTGCGGCGACGACGAGACATGGGCCACATTTAGTGTATCTGCCCGTCGTCACACAAGGGCGGACAGGCTTCAAGCACCGGATCGTCACCGTTTCCTGGCTTGCGCGCCCTTTCCGGGCGCGCAGAGCATGCCGACGATCAGCGGCCGTTGCGGAACAGGCCGCGGTCGATCTGCCGCTGGCGGTATTCCAGGTCGACCAGGTCGCGCGAGCCGTTCAGATAGGCTGCTTCGCGTTCGGCGATGGTCGGGACGTGCAGGGCGCGGGCCAGTTTACGAATGGGAGCAAACATTGTCTTCCCTCTCTTCTTTCATCATTTCCACTGACCACGAATATAATGGTGCAGCGCACAAAGCACCACGCATGGAAGCGGTACCCAGCCATGCAGGAATCGCATAACGACATACATCGAGCAGCAGTTCTGCTTAATTGCGAGGCAGAACGCCCCTCCGCTCAGCGCGAGCCGGACTGCAGCAGCTTCGGTCGGATTTCGTCGTCCCAGACCAGATCGCGACAGGTGGCGATCTCCGCCATGCCGAGCCGGAAACGGCGGTCGTCGGACCCGAAGCGCGCGCCCGCCGGCAGAGCCTCGTCCCCATCGCAGAGTGCAAGGCCGGCTGGAATGTCGACCATCAGGGAACCGGAAGCCTCCCGCCGGATCGAGAAGAGGCCGCCATCGCATTCGACGGCACAGTCGAGCACTTTCGCCTTGCCGGCGACCGGGCGGCAGCCGCCCGAGAGCTGGAACGCTTCGGAAACGCCGCGGAACCGGAATTCGAGGTTGATGATGCTCTCCGCCTGCGGCCAGTCCGGCCGGTAGGAGAGAATGCGCATCTCCGTCACGTTCTGGTGCGGATGGCTGCCCAGATGCGCCTTGTCATAGCGACGGGCGAAGCACGTTGAAGCGATTTCTCCGCGCTGGAGTTGCCGGCCATAGAGCAGCGTCTCGTCACCGTCGGCGGCAAAGACCGGCGCCGGCAGCGCGGCCACAAACATCACGAGCACGGAACCGATTGCCGTCTTCATCACCATCGTCTCCCCTTCCCCATCCCGCGCAGTTGACCACAGCCTTCGGGCGGCGTCCAGCGGGTCGGCGACCGAGCAAAATGCAGCTCAGTCGTAGACGCGCTTGACGGTCGAGATGCATTCGAGATCCTTCAACTGGGCGATCAGCTGGTTGAGCTGGCGCAAGTCCCAGACCTCGACGTCGATCGCCATTTCGGTGAAATCGGTGGCGACGCTCGTCATCGTGAGGGTGCGAATGTTCACGTCGAGGCCGGCCATGGTCTGCGCGACCTTGGCGAGCGCGCCCGGCTCGTTGAGCGCGTTGATCAGGATGCGGGCGACGAAGCGCGCCTTGTTGGCCTCGTCGAGATCCCAGCGGACATCGATCCAGCGTTCGGGCTCCTCGTCGAAGCGCTGCAGCGCCGAGGCCTGGATCGGATAGATGGTGATGCCCTTGCCGTCTTCCATGATGCCAACGATACGGTCGCCGGGAACGGCGCCCGCCGGCGAAAAATGCACCTGCGCGCTGCCCGAAAGCCCGCGGATCGGCAGCGGTTCCGGCCCCTCGGCCGCGCCTTCCGCCAGCTTGCCCTTGTTCGGCAAGCGGAAGACCATGCTGTCGGCGCCGCTCATGTTGAACCAGCCCTCGTCGCTCGCCGGCTTCACAGTCACGCGCTCGTCCTGGTAATCGGGGAAGACCGCCCGCAGCACGTCGATCGACGACATCTCGCCACGGCCGACAGCGGCGATCGCATCCTCGACATCCTTGTGGCCGAGCCGATGCAGCACCGGCCGCAGCGCATCGCGCGAGAAAATCTTGCCGGCACGTTCGAAGGTGCGTTCGAGAATGCGATGACCGAGGCCGGAATACTGCTTGCGGATCGCCATGCGGGTCGCGCGGCGGATCGCCGAACGGGCCTTGCCGGTGACGACGATCTCCTCCCAGGCCGCCGGCGGAACCTGCACGCCGGAGCGGATGATCTCGACCTCGTCACCGTTGTTGAGGCGGGTGACGAGCGGCATGATCGAGCCGTTGATCTTGGCGCCGACCGTCGTGTCGCCGATGTTGGTATGGACCGCATAGGCGAAGTCGATCGGGGTCGCGCCGCGCGGCAGCGCGATCAGCTTTCCCTTCGGCGTGAAGCAGAAGACCTGGTCCTGGAAGAGTTCGAGCTTGGTGTGCTCGAGGAATTCCTCCGGGTTGTCACCTTCGGCCAGCGCCTCGATCGTGTGACGGAGCCACGAATACGCATTGCTTTCGCGCGACAGCAGTTCGCCGTCGCCGCCACCCTCGCCGTCCTTGTAGAGCGCGTGGGCGGCGATACCGTATTCGGCGATCTCATGCATCCGCTTGGTGCGGATCTGCAGTTCGATGCGCTGGCGCGACGGGCCGACGATGGTGGTGTGGATCGAGCGGTAGTCGTTCTGCTTCGGCGTCGAGATATAATCCTTGAAGCGGCCGGGAACCACACGCCAGCGGGTGTGGACGATGCCGAGCGCGCGATAGCACGACGGAATGTCGTCGACGATGATGCGGAAGCCGTAGACGTCGGAGAGCTGCTCGAAGGAGAGCGACTTCGACTGCATCTTGCGGAAGACGGAGTAAGGCTTCTTCTGCCGCCCCTTGACTGCCGCGTTGGTCAGCCCGTTTGCGACCAGGAGATCGCGCAGCTCGTCCTCGATCTTCTTGATCAGGCCTTCGTTGCGACGGGAGAGCTCGGCAAGCCGCTCGGTGACCGTCTCGTAGGCTTCGGGATTGATGTAGCGGAAGGAAAGGTCCTCCAGCTCCTCGCGCATGTCCTGCATGCCCATGCGGCCGGCGAGCGGCGCATAGATCTCCATCGTCTCTTCGGAGATGCGGGCGCGCTTCTCGGGCTTCATGTGCTCGAGGGTGCGCATGTTGTGCAGGCGGTCGGCGAGCTTGACCAGCAGCACGCGCACGTCGTCGGAAATCGCCAGCAGCAGCTTGCGGAGATTTTCCGCCTGTTTGGCCTTCTTCGTGACGAGGTCGAGCTTCTTGAGCTTGGTCAGTCCCTCGACCAGGCGGCCGATGTCTTCGCCGAAGAGTTCATCGATCTCGGCGCGGGTCGCCGTGGTGTCCTCGATGGTGTCGTGCAGCAGCGCGACGGCGATCGTCGATTCGTCGAGATGCATCTCGGTAAGGATCGCGGCGACTTCGAGGGGATGGGAAATATAGGGGTCGCCGCTCGCACGGGTCTGCTTGCCGTGCTTCTGCATCGCATAGACGTAGGCTTTGTTCAGCAGCGCTTCATTGGCGTCGGGCTTGTATTTCTGAACCCGCTCCACGAGCTCGTATTGCCGCATCATCCAAAGCCACTCCAACAAACGAAAAGCGCGCCAACCCGTGGGGTCGGCGCACATGAGCACATTGTCGTCGGCGCAAGCTTAGCCCGACATTGCTTGACGATTAGTAATCGTCGCTCTTTTCCGGCGGAACCAGACCTTCGATGCCGGCGAGCAGGTCTTCTTCCGACATCTGGTCGAAGGTGACGGTCTCCGGCATGTCTTCCTCTTCCTCGCTGCGGACGGCAGCGGTGGAAAGAAGTGCGCCTGCATCCTGCTCCGGCTCGTCGACTTCGACATGCTTCTGCAGCGAATGGATGAGGTCCTCCTTGAGGTCGCCCGGCGAGAGGGTCTCGTCAGCGATCTCGCGCAGGGCGACGACCGGATTCTTGTCATTGTCGCGATCGACGGTGATCTGCGAACCCTGCGAGATCTGCCGTGCGCGATGGCTGGCGAGCAGAACGAGCTCGAAGCGGTTCTCTACTTTGTCGATGCAATCTTCAACGGTGACACGGGCCATAGCCTGTCCTTTACGGTCATGATCTTTCGGGATTAACACGCCCGATACAATCAATGGCCGGCGAATTCAAGTTTTTCCTTGATCGCAGCGCTACATTGCGCTCCGGATGGCGGTGCAATCAGCGTGGGAAATTTTCACACCTCAACCAAAACGTGCTTGGAATGTGATCCGTCGTGCACTACATGATTCTTATATGAACAGTTCATAATTTTACCGGACTGCTCATACCCGAAGGACAACGTCCTGACTTTGCATAGGTTTTCCGCTTTGCTCGTTTAAATCCAAAGGGATATTGCGCATGTTTGATCCACGCGAAAAGCTCGCTCTCTTCATCGACGGCGCGAATCTCTACGCGGCCTCCAAGAGCCTCGGTTTCGACATCGACTACCGGAAGCTGTTGAAGGCTTTCCAGAAGCGGGCTTACCTGCTGCGCGCCTACTATTATACGGCTCTGATCGAGGATCAGGAATACTCCTCCATCCGCCCGCTGATCGACTGGCTCGACTACAACGGATACAAGGTCGTCACCAAGCCGGCGAAGGAGTTCACCGACTCGATGGGCCGCCGCAAGGTCAAGGGCAACATGGACATCGAGCTTGCCATCGATGCGATGGAGCAGGCGGAAACGGCCGATCACCTGGTGATCTTTTCCGGCGACGGCGACTTCACCACGCTCGTGGAAGCGCTGCAGCGCAAGGGCCGCAAGGTCTCGGTGGTTTCGACGATGGCCACACAGCCGCCGATGATCGCCGACGACCTGCGCCGCCAGTCCGACCATTTCATCGATCTCGTCAGCCTCAAGGCCGAGATCGGCCGCGACCCGAGCGAGCGCATGGCCCGCGCGCCGGTCGAGCCGGCGACCGGAGAAGACATCGAGGAATAGAGCTTCGCTGTTCCATAAGGCGTCCGCGCCCGGCACCGCAGCGTGCCGGGTGATTTTGCATCTGCACCTTTTTCCGGCAACAATCCGACACGGAAAGGTAGTATTCACGCTATTTATTTGTTTCTTAAGCATTTGAGAGAAGGATGCGACGAGGAAGAATTGCTTCCGGTAGTCGCCTGGCGGCTCGCCACCGCACAGCATTAACAGATAGCAGTAGAGCAATGACCAGTTCCTTCCGGACCCGTTCCGACCTTACCGACCGCCTCTCTTTTCTAAAAATTGACAAAGCGCAAGTTGAAACGCTGATCGCCCTGCAGCCGGTCATCAGCGCCTCCATCGGTCCGGCACTCGACGGCTTCTACGCCGCAGCCAAGGCCAGCCCCGAAACGGCGCGCTTCTTCTCGAGCGACGCTCACATCGCCCACGCAAAGGACAAGCAGCGCAATCACTGGTCGCTCATCACCTCGGGCCGGTTCGACGACCAGTATGTGAATGCCGTGACCGCCATCGGCCGCACCCACGCCCGGCTCGGGCTCGAGCCGCGATGGTACATAGGCGGCTATGCGCTGGTGCTCGAAGGCCTTCTCGACGCCGTTGTGAAGAACGAATTGAAGGGCATGCTGCAGGCCAAGAAAGCCAGGCGCATTTCGGACGGCATCAGCGCCGTCCTGAAGGCCGCGATGCTCGACATGGACTATTCGATTTCCGTCTACCTGCAGGCGCTCGCCGAAGAGCGCGAGAAGGCCGAGCAGGAACGCCAGAAGCTGGAGGCGGAGCAGGACGAGGCGATGGCCGCCATCGACCAGGCGCTCGACGCTCTGAGGACGGGCGACCTGACCTCCAGCATCGAACAGCCGCTCTCGCCGCGTTTCGAGCGTCTGCGCGACAACTATAACCAGGCGCTCGACGCGCTCAGCACCGCGTTTGCGGCGATCGTCGACGAAACGGCCCGCGTGTCGATGAGCACGCACGAGCTTTCGGCGGCAACCGACAACATGGCGCAGCGCACCGAGCAGCAAGCCGCAGCGCTCGAAGAGACGGCCGCCGCCCTCGACGAGATCACGGCCGTTTCCCGGCAGGCCACCCAGCGCACCGAGGAGGCGATGTCCGTCGTGCACGCCTCGGCACAGGAAGCCGTGCGTTCCGGCGAGATCGTCGACGAGGCGATCAACGCGATGGGCGAGATCGAGCAGTCGTCGCGCAGGATCACCCAGATCATCGGCGTCATCGACGAGATTTCGTTCCAGACCAACCTCCTTGCCCTCAATGCGGGCGTGGAAGCGGCCCGTGCCGGCGAAAGCGGACGCGGCTTTGCCGTCGTCGCGCAGGAAGTCCGGGAGCTTGCCCAACGCTCCGCTTCGGCGGCACGCGAGATCAAGCTCCTGATCGATCGCTCCTCGCAGGACGTGGCGCACGGCGTCTCGCTCGTCAACCGCACCGGCGAGGCGTTGCGCACGATCGGCGGCCAGGTGCATTCGATCAACGAGCACATCACGGCGATCGCCACCTCCTCGCAGGAGCAGTCCTCCGGTATCAGCGAGATCAACAAGGCGATCAACAGCATGGATCAGATGACCCAGCAGAACGCCGCGATGGTCGAGGAAACCAATGCCTCGACGCATGAGCTCAACCAGATCGCCGAACACCTGAACAGCCTGCTGTCGCGCTTCAACGTCTCGCGCTCGCAGGTCCACACGCCGGCCTCGACGCAGTACCGCCCCTCCTACGCGGCCTGACACGCCTACCCGCCGCCTGAAAAAGAGAAAATCCGTGCTCTTTTTCCGGCGGCGCGTACCGCGGTTCCGGGTTAGAACAGAGGCATGCTGTTCGACCGACCCACCGACGACATCCTCTACGAAGCGCTTTTAAAGCGCGATGCGGCCTATGAAGGCTTCGCCTGGGTCTGCGTCACCACGACGCGGATCTTCTGCCGGCTGACCTGCCCGGCCCGCAAGCCCAAGCGCGAGAACTGCGTCTTTCAGGAGAGCATCGCCGCCTGCCTCGAAGCGGGCTTCCGACCCTGTCTCCGCTGCCGGCCGATGCTGCGCTACAAGGGCAACGACGCGACCGTCACCGCACTTCTCGAAGCGCTGGAGCGCGAGCCGGAACGGCGCTGGCGGGAGAGCGACCTTCTTGCGATGGGGCTTGATCTTTCCACGGTGCGGCGCGCCTTCAAGCGGCAGTTCGGCATGAGCTTTCTCGAAATCGCGCGGCTGCGTCGCGTCGGACTTGCCGCAGAGACGCTCACCGGGGGCGCTCCGGTCATCGAGGCGCAGCTCGACGCCGGCTTCGAATCGGGCAGCGGTTTTCGCGCCGCGATCACCCAGCTCATCGGCAGCGCGCCGCGTCACCTGCGCGGCAAGGGCCTGCTCAGGGCCGACTGGATCGAAACGCCGATCGGCCCGATGATGGCGATCGCCGACGAGCACGCGCTGCATCTCCTCGAATTCGCCGACCGCCCTGCCCTGCCGAACGAGATCCGGCGCATCAGGGAGAGAACGGGCTGCGGCATCGTCATGGGCCGCACCCCGATGACGGACCAGATCGAGCGCGAGCTCACCCGCTATTTCGACGGCCATGACGACGGTTTCGAAACGCGGATCGCCGGCCACGGCACGCCGTTCGAGCGGATGGTATGGAGCGAACTGCGCCGCATTCCCACAGGCGGCATCCGCAGCTACACCGAACAGGCCAAGGCGATCGGCCGGCCCGGCTCCGTCCGGGCGGTGGCGTGCGCCAACGGCGCCAACCAGATTGCGATCGTCATCCCCTGCCACCGGGTGATCGGCGCCGACGGCGGGCTCACCGGCTACGGCGGCGGATTGTGGCGAAAGCGCTGGCTGCTCGAACACGAGCGGCGGATGGCCGCCGGCCAGCGAACGGCCGAAGCCGCGGAATGACTGCGGCGCGCGGGAACGAAACCGGTTACGCCGAGAACGCTTCGAAAACGATGGCCTGAGCGCCCTGCCAGAGCACCATGCGGCCCATGGCCTCCAGGTGCTCGCGGCCTTCGACAATGGTCAGGAAGTGATTGCCGGCGAGCACGCCCATCTTGCTTGCAAACTGCGAGCTGCCATAGGCGAAGAGCAGCTCGGTTTCGCTGAACCCGCCCGGATAGAGCAGGATGTCGCCGCGCGAGGGGTGGCTGGTATGATTCTCGAAGCCGGCGCCGAACGCGAAATTGCCGAGCGGCACCCAGACCGCCTCGCCGCTCCAGCGGGAATGGATCGTCTGGTTGCGGAACGGCAGGAAGCTTTTGAAGATACGGCAGGTTTCCGGCGCCTTCTCCAGCTCGAAGCGGGCGACGAAGACGAAGGGACCGACCGTCACCTTCAGGAGTTCAGCAGGGGTTCCGCTCATCAGCCGGCCTTCAGCAACCGGCTCTTCTGGCGGTTCCAGTCGCGTTCCTTCTCGGTCTCGCGCTTGTCGTGCAGCTTCTTGCCCTTGGCGAGCGCGAGTTCGAGCTTGGCGCGGCCCTTTTCGTTGAAATAGACCTTGAGCGGGACGAGCGTCATGCCCTCACGGTTGACGGCGGCGCGCAGGCGGTTGATCTCGCGCTTCGACAGCAGAAGCTTGCGGCGACGGCGCGGCTCGTGGTTGAAGCGGTTCGCCTGCAGGTATTCCGGGAGATAGGCGTTGATCAGCCAGATCTCGTCACCCTCGTCGGAGGCATAGGATTCGGCGATGTTGGCCTTGCCTTCGCGCAACGACTTGACCTCGGTGCCGGTCAGGACCAGCCCCGCTTCATAGGTGTCGATGATCTCGTAATTGAAGCGGGCCTTGCGGTTCTCCGCGACAATCTTGTTGACCGTGCGCTGGCTGCCTTTGGGGGCCATGATCTCGTCTTCCGTTCTGCCCATGATTTTGTGGTGTTTCGGCCGCGCTGCGGGCCGGGCGCGGCGGTTGTCATGGGTATGTAATGGAGGATGGAGGGGAAATAAAGGTGGTGAGTGGGCGGCTACGCGCCATGTCGGCCATTCAATTATGAGTGGCGGTTGCCGCGATGCAGACGTTCTCAGAAGACGGAAGCCGGAAACGTTGTCGCGTATTTCGGATAAGTATAAGGTTCGAAACAGAAACTCTATGGCGATTCCGCTCTTGCTAATCTGTCGGTAGATAATTTGAAGTTCAGAGACAACGGTCCCAACATCCCGAACGAACTTGTGGAAGCCCAAGAGCGGGGTGAAACGATCTTTGTGTGCGGGGCCGGAGTATCGATGGCTTCGGGTCTGCCATCCTTCAGGGAACTGGTCGAGAAAATCTACGCGGACCTCGGAGAAAACTGGTCGCTACATGCCGCCGAGCTTGAAGGCATGCGGGAGAACGGCATTCTGTCAGGTCAGTATGACCGAGTGTTGAGGTGCCTTGAACGCCGACTCTCAGGAACTAATCCCATCCACAATCGCCGCATGCGCGAGCGTATTCGATCAGCGGTGCGCGCAGCACTCAACGTATCAACCGCGGGTTCCTTGGAAAACCATTTGGCATTGATGGAACTATCACGCGACGAAGCGGGAAAGTCGCGGCTGCTGACGACCAACTTCGACACACTGTTCGAAAGATCATGGAAGGTGGGACGTGGCGACGCAATCGCTTCGCATGCAGGTGTTGCGCTTCCACCACCACGAGGGGCGGGATTTTCCGGAGTTTTACATCTGCATGGGCGCCTTTCCGATCCGGATGCGGCCCTGAATCTCTCTGAGACTGACATCGTTTTGACCAGCGCAGAGTTCGGGGACGCATATCTGCGTACCGGTTGGGCATCTAGGTACATGTATGACCTTGCCCGATCACACACGCTAGTTCTCATTGGTTATCAGGCAGAAGATCCGCCAATGCGGTATCTTCTTGAAGCACTTGAGGCGGATAGGGAAAGGTTCTCCGATCTAAAACAGGTATACGCCTTCGCCCCAGCAAAGGATGGAGACGGGCAATTGCAGGAAGCGCTCTGGAGGGCAAAAGGTGTGGTTCCCATCTTGTACCGCACGGCTGGCCACGATCATTCCGCTTTGTACAACACTATCCTTGAGTGGTGGACTTATTCCCGAGATCCCACCGCTTGGCGCACTCAACGCTTGGCTGTGATACTGGGAAAAGAACCGGATAGCGCAACTGACGATGAAATGGCAGAGTGCATTGCACTGTTAAGCCACGGCGATGCCTCGGAGATACTTGGATCGATCCGACCTGACGCTAAATGGGTCAAACCGTTGGTCGACCGCCGAGTATTCCGAAGTGGTGGTGCGCATCTCGGTAGCTGGGCAGCTGCGAAAGTCAACGATCCGGATATGGCTCGCGCTTGCGCGCCTCATAGTATTGCTGATGAACGGGGACGGTGGCTATTGCGGCGAGCGCTCGGCGATCAAAAGCAAACCATTCCGACCGCCATCGGCCAGGCGTGGCGTCTCATGCTTCGCCAACCTAGCCCGGGGGAAAATCAACTTGGGCAGGAGTGGTTCCACGCGGTTCCGTTAATAAAGCGCGGCATCACCGATTTTGACGTTCGATCAACAATCGCACAAATCTTTAGGCCGCGCCTGCGGCTTAGTACGCCTTTCCGATACGAATTGCATGAGCAGGGCGATGACGAACCCGAAGATGCAGAAATTCGTATTTCAGACCTCATAAGGGTAGATTTCGAAGGGGCTACTTATCCTTCCACATCGGATGTTATGGAAATTTGGCCTTCTGACTCCGGTCATGTCAGGCAGTTACTCAACACTCTGGATCGTGCCTTGCTTGATTCACTTGAAGAGGCCGGCGACGTCGAATTCTTGTCCGGTTGGGACCGTGCTAGCAGCGACGTCGCCTCCGTAGCTAAACACCCTCAAAACTCTCACCGTTCTGGTTTTTATCCCATCACACGGTTGGTAGCCGATCTCTGGGATAAGCTTGCAACACTTGATTCCGAAGCGGCACGTGGAATTGCCCTGCGCTGGCGCCGGTCGCAATTCGAATTGGTGCAGCGCCTTTGGTTGTATACCTTACACAACCCGATATTCGATGCAGACGTTGCAGCGGATGCTGTTATCGAACTAAGTGATAAGGTGTTCTGGGGCAGTCACTCGCCGGTCGAAATGATGAGAATGCTGGTCGGCAGATGGTCCGACATTCGGCGTGAAGCGCGAGAGCGCATAGAAGATCGATTCCGTTCGGGAATCCCGCAGTCTTTCTATGCAATTGAAATTGCTGACGACACAGAAAAGTGGCAGTCCATCCAAGACTCATTGGTCTTCCGGCGCCTCGGGCGGCTTCAAAGTTCAGGCTGTGAGCTAACGCAAGACAGCGTGGACCTGTTGAACCAAGTTCGGATGCGGCATCCCGAGTGGGCAAGTCGTCCTGGAGAAAGAGACGACTTTAGCCACTGGATGGAAATGCATTCGGGACCCGATGGTGAAGCCGAAAAACTAGCCAACGTTTCAGAGGAAAGGTTGGTTGATGAGGCTATGCGTCTTCAACGCGAAGACAGCTTCCACCAAGGCGATATCTGGCGGGTATTCTGTGCAGCGGACCCTGCTCGGGCATTGCGGGGTTTGTTATCAGAAGCGCAAGCCAACAACTGGAATTCCGAAGCCTGGCGCAGTCTATTCAATGCTGCGATGAATGTCGAAGCAACCGACTTTCAAAATACGCTGGCCGATGCAGTTCTTGACATGCCAGATGCAACGTTGACCGAAATCTTGACCCCCGCCACCCAATGGCTTGAGCGCAAACGCGAATCCATCGGAACGCATTTTCTTGCGCTTTGGGACAAAATGGGGACGTTGGCCTATCCAGAAGCGGACGTAGAATCTGAAGAATCGCAAGACGATTCTGATCTGATGTTTGAAGTCCTTAATCGACCCGGCGGAATACTCGCTTGGTCGATGCTCGATGCGCTAGGAGCATTGCAGCCGGCGAAGGACTCTGGCTTGCCAGAGAATTTCCGTGATCGGTTCAACAAGATGGTAGCTGCCGAGGGGCGTGCAGGTTTGCTAGCAAGGGTCCTGATAGCTGAGCGGCTCAACTATCTAGACTACATCGATTCAGATTGGGCGCATGAGAATCTGATACCGAAACTTGAATGGGATCACAGTGAAGCAAAGGCGCTGTGGCAGGGTTACGCAAGAAGTCGCATCGGAGCCGCGGACATTTTCAACCGGCTTAAGCCAGCCATGATTGAGGCTATCGAAAAACGAAAGCTCGGGGACAATGAACTTGAGAACATCCTGGCAAATCTGGTCAGCGTTGCCATATGGCACCATAGTGGCGAAGGTGCAGAATTTGAGCTCTTGGATTCTGAACTGAGGCGATTGCTGACGCTAGGACCGGCAAGCCTCCGGCGTCACGTAAGTTGGATGCTTTGGCGCGTCGTGTCAGATGTAGACGACGGAACAGACGATCAGCCGTCATCACCATCGAATCTATGGAATGAAGTTGTTGGCCCACTGTTCTCTTCGATTTGGCCACTAGATGCCAGCCTGCGTGACGAGCAAACATCACAAAACCTAGTCCACATGGTCCTTGATTGCGGCGATGCACTGCCAAACGCCGTATCGAGAGTTTCCGATTATTTGATGCCTTATCAACTGTACGAGATCTCTCATACCTTGCGGTTGGATGAAAAGCATGACGTTTTAGTGGGGCGCTACCCGTTGACGTTTATCGAGCTGGCTAATGTACTCATCGACCCAACCGCGTATCCTGTGCCACGAGATCTCCGAAAATTGCTAGACGACTGTGCAGCGGCAGACCAAAGCGTGAAGCATCATGACGCCTACATCAGGCTAGATGGGCTAGCACGCCAGGCCAGCGCGTAGCGCCACTGCACAAATGTGTCTAACGATACTGCGAATTGTTGGGTGACGTGGAGGTAGCTTTCCTGTGTTGCGACAGCCTATTGTCGTCAGCGTGCTAAAAGCTGCCCGCCTCCTCCTGCCCCTTGCCTGTCGTCCAACAAAAAAGGCCGGGTCACCCCGGCCTCTTCGCGTCCCTCAGCCCAACAGCCCCGCATGCGCGAGTGCCGCGTCGATGGCCGCTTCGGTGGCGGGTTCCAACGTCGGCAGCAGCGGCAGGCGCACCGTGCGGCTCATCCGGCCGAGCTTCGAGAGCGCGTATTTGACGCCGCAGAGGCCGGGCTCGATGAAGATCGCCTTGTGGAGCGGCATCAGCCGGTCCTGGTATTCGAGCGCCTTCTTGTAGTCGCCGGCGCGCGTCGCCGCCTGGAACTCGGCACAGAGCCGCGGGGCGGCGTTCGCCGTCACCGAGATGCAGCCGACGCCGCCGTGCGCGTTGAAGCCGAGCGCCGTCGCGTCTTCGCCGGAGAGCTGGATGAAGTCCGGCCCGCAGGTGATCCGCTGCTCGGAGACGCGCTCGATCTTGCCGGTCGCATCCTTCACGCCGACGATGTTCTTGTGCGCCCTGGCGAGCTTGCCCATGGTTTCCGGGCTCATGTCGATCACCGAACGGCCGGGGATGTTGTAGATGAAGATCGGCAGCTTCACCGCATCGGCAACCGCCGCAAAATGGGCGAAGAGGCCCTTCTGCGTCGGCTTGTTGTAATAGGGGGTGACGACGAGCAGCGCATCGGCGCCGACGGCTTCGGCATGCTGCGCAAGCTCGATCGCCTCGTTCGTGTTGTTGGAGCCGGCGCCGGCGATCACCGGGACGCGCTTCTTTGCCGCCTCGACGCAGAGTTCCACGACCCGTTTGTGCTCCGCATGGGAAAGGGTCGGCGATTCACCCGTCGTGCCGACCGGCACGAGACCGGTCGAGCCTTCGGCGATCTGCCATTCCACATGCGCTGCGAAAGCTGCCTCATCGACCGCACCGGTTTCGGTGAACGGCGTCACGAGAGCAGGAATGGATCCCTGGAACATGCATAAAACTCCTCACGGCCGGCATTCATGCTTCGGCCGCATTCCTCGGTTACGAACGCGCGCAGCTTATTGCGGCCTCCGGGCCGCGGCAAGCGCACCGGGCGCGGTTTTATGACAGTTTCACCCGGCGTAAAAGCGGGAAAATCTGGTGCTGCGGTAAGGTTCCGTTAATATGCTCGGCAACTAATGGAGATATTCCACATCTGCCATCGGGTACGGGGATGAAAAGAGCGCTTCTGCTGACCTCCGCCTTCGGTTTCGGGCTGGCGGCCGCTGTCGCCATGGCCGGCCCGCCGGACGGCGGCGCCGTGCCCCTGCCGATGCCGAAGCCCGACATGCGCCCGGTCGAGGCTGCCCTGATGCCGACCTTCGAGATCACCGGCGCAATCCCGCGGATGGGACGCCTGCCGGCCGCCGATCCGCGGCTGAAGGCGGGGCTCGACGCGCTCTCCAACAAGGACGGTGCCGGGGCGCTCGCCATCCGCGACCGGATGGAAGCCTCGCTCGACCGGCATATGCTCACCTGGTCGATCGCCATGTCCGGTCTGCCGGGAATCCCCTCTTCCGCCATCGCCGCAGCGCAACGCGAGCTCGACGGCTGGCCGGGGCTTTCCGCCTTCCGGGCCAATTCCGAACGCGCGCTCTACCGCGAAAACCCGCCGGCCGATGCCGTGCTTTCCGCCTTCGGCGCGACGAAACCGGAAACGCCGGAGGGCGCGGTGATCCTGGCGCGGGCAGAGCTCGCCACCGGTGACCGGGCAGCGGCCACCCGCACGCTCCGCGCGATCTGGCACGGCGAAGCGCTCGACAAGACGATGGAGGACAGGATCCTCAAGGAGTTTTCTGGGCTCCTCACCACCGCCGACCACAAGACCCGGATGGACTATCTCCTCTATCGCGGGCGGGTGACGCAGGCCAAACGCTTCTCCACCCTCGGCGAGGCGCAGTCGCTCTATAATGCCTGGACGGCGGTGCTCAACCGCTCCTCGAAGGCCGGCCAGTTGCTCGCCGCCGTCGACCCGCGCTGGGCCAAGGACCCTGCCCTGCTCTTTGCGCGGATCGAAAATCTCCGCCGGCAGGACAAGTACGAGGAAGCCGCGAGCCTGCTCGCGAAGGCGCCGCGCGATGCCGCGGCACTCGTCAACACCACCGAATGGTGGAACGAGCAGCGCATCGTCGCCCGCGGTCTCGCCGACCAGGGCGACTTCAAGGCGGCCTACCGGGTTGCGGCGCGCCATACGGCGGCCGAATCGGGCGACATCGTCGATGCGGAGTTCCATGCCGGCTGGTATGCGCTGCGCGGGCTCGGCGACGCCGAGACCGCCGCCGCGCATTTCCGCAAGATCCTCACCGTGTCGCAAAAGCCGCTTTCGGTTTCGCGGGCCTGGTACTGGCTCGGCCGCGCCGCCGAGGCGGGCGGCAAGGCGGATGCTAAGGACTTCTTCCTGAAGGCGGCGCGCTACCCGAGCACCTTCTACGGCCAGCTTGCCGCCGCGCGGCTCAAGTCGCCGGGGCTTACGATTCCCTATCCCGAGCCGACACCCGAGGAGCGACGGACCTTCGCCAGTCGCGAGGCGGTGCAGGCGATCGCGCGCTTCGAGGCGGCCGGTCACGGCTGGCGGGCGGAAAGCCTCTACCGGGCGCTCGCCCAGCAACTCGACAGTCCCGGTGAGCTCGCGCTGCTTGCGGCCAAGGCCGAGAAAAGCGTCGGCCACCAGCTCTCGTTGCAGGTCGGCAAGACAGCCTATGCGCGCGGCATCGACGTGCCCGCGCTCGCCTTCCCGATCGGCGTCATTCCGAGCTCCGCCAACATCGCGGGTTCCGGCAAGGCGCTCGCTTACGCGATTGCGCGGCAGGAAAGCGCCTTCAATCCGGCTGCCGTCTCGCCGGCGGATGCCCGCGGCCTCCTGCAACTGATGCCGGGCACCGCGAAGGGCGTCGCCGGGCGCTACGGTCTCGCCTATTCGCCGGAAAAGCTTACCTCCGACGCCGGCTACAATGCGACGCTCGGAGCACACTATCTCGGCGAACAGATCGACAAGTTCGGCGGCTCCTACGTGCTCACCTTCGTCGCCTACAATGCCGGGCCGAAGCGCGTGCCGGAATGGATCGCCCGCTACGGCGACCCGCGCGGCAAGTCGATCGACGACGTCGTCGACTGGATCGAGCGCATTCCCTTCCCCGAGACGCGCAACTACGTGCAGCGGGTGATGGAGAACTACCAGATCTACAAGACCCGCCTCGGACAGACGGCCGACATCGTCCACGACCTGCGCTACGGGCGCTGAGGCCGTCTCTCGACAACCCTCTGTTTTCGTGGAACTTTGCGACATGGCGTCCGCATGGCCGCCTTGCAGGCAAGACCGGGAGGATGGCATGGCGGCGGACGGAACCGAGGATTTCGCAGCGTTCGAGGTAACGGTTCCCGACGGGCTCACGCTGCGCGGCCGCATCTTCGGAGAGGAGATCGGCGGAACGCCCGTCGTCTGCCTCGCCGGGCTCACCCGCAACGGCCGCGACTTCGCGCCGCTCGCCCAGTGGCTGGCGGACCATCCCGAGCGCCCCTTCAAGGTCGTGACGATCGATTCGCGCGGCCGCGGCGCATCCGATCGCGATCCAGATGCGAGCCGCTACACGGTTCCGGTCGAAACCGGCGACGTCATCGCCGTCTGCGAGACGCTTGGCATCGCCCGCGCCGCCTTCATCGGCACCTCGCGCGGCGGCCTCATCCTCCATATCCTCGCCGCCCTCAGACCCGATCTCATTGCGGCTGCGGTCTTGAACGATATCGGCCCGGTCATCGAGGCGGAAGGACTGCGGCACATACAGGCCTATCTCGGCCGAAACACCCAGCTTTCGAACTTCACGCAGGCGGCTGACCATCTGCAGGCCGTCCACGGACCGCATTTCCCGGCCCTTTCCGGGGACGACTGGCAGGAGATGGCACGCGCCATCTATCGGGAGCAGAACGGGATGATAGAGGCGGACTGCGATCCGGCGATCGCCGAAGCGACGGTCGCTGCGGATTTCAGCGCTCCGCTGCCCGACCTCTGGCCGCAGTTCGAGGGCTTCGCCGACTTGCCGCTGATGGCGATCCGCGGCGAGCATTCGACGCTTCTGTCCGAAGAGACGGTCGAGGAGATGGGGCGGCGCCACCCTGCCCTGCGGCGGTCGACGGCGAGCGGCCAGGGGCATGCACCGCTCCTGCATCTCGGCGACCTGTCCCGAAGCATCCATCGCTTTCTCGCCGAAAGCGTCGGCTAGTTCGTCATCGCCCGCTCGAAGAGCGGACATGGAACCCTTTGTTCCAAAACGAAAAAGCCCGGCGCGAAGGCCGGGCTTTCCCTATAAGATCAGGTGATCCTATTAGAACGAACGCTGCAGGCGGAAGTAACCACCCCATGCGCCGTCGTCGCCAGCGACGTCGGTGTCCTTGTACTGTACCGAAACCTTGGCAGCGAGACCTTCGGCGATCTTGTAGTCGAGAGCGACGCCGGCCTTCCACTGGTCGACGTTGGCAAAGCCAACGTTCCACCAGTACTGAACACCGGGGGTCAGGGTCAGCTTGTCGGTGAGCTTGGCAGCGTACGAAGCGGCAACGGTCCACTCGGAAGCACCGTAGTACTGGTTGTAACCGCTCGAGTAGATCGCGGCAAAGCCGAGCGTGCCCGGGCCGACTTCGGCTTCTACGATACCGCGGACAGCACCTTCGCTGTTGGCGAAGTCATAGCCGCCGAGCAGGTAGGCGGTAACCGGACCGAAGGTGGCCGAAACCTGGCCTTCGATGCCGACGCCGTCGTTGTTGCCGACAGAAGCGTGCAGTTCGTCAACGAAGACGCCGACCTTGAAGGCGTCGGCAGCATATTCGTAACCGATCGAGTTGATCAGGTTCGAGCCGAGTTCGTCGGTTTCGCCGGCGAGGCCGTTATCCCAGTAGTTGTAGAAGTAGCCGACCTTGAAGCCGCCGACGGTGATGGAAGCTTCGTCGAGAACGAAGGTACCGTCCTGGCCGTCTTCGTCACCCCAAGCGTAGAGAACGATGGTCGAACCGATCGTGCCGATTTCCGAGTCGTTCTTGGCGTCGAACTGGACGAGGCCACGCGACTTGGCGTTCCAGTCGCTGGTGTTGGTGTTGTTGTCGTACGACCAGCTGAGCTGGGCGCGGACCGAACCGCTGATCTTGAGGCAGGTTTCGGTGCCGGGGATGTAGAAGTAGCCGGTGCCGAAAGCGTCGCAAACGCGAACGTATTCCATCGGCTCGGGCTCGGCAGCAACGATAGCGTCGGCAGCCTGAGCGCCGGAAACTACTGCGAGAGCAGCAGCGGAGCCGAGAAGAAGGCTCTTGATGTTCATATTGACCTCCAGTCAATTTTAAGGGGAGGTCATAACAAGTCTGGTGCAATTTTGTTTATATTCAATAACTTACATGAAATGACAACCTGCCGCACAGGCGACGACGCGACGTTCGGCGCAGTTTTCGATGACGTCTGGTGCGTGAAATGCGCGACATCACGGACGCTCGAGACGATGCTCCACTGGCGCTTCGGTCAAAGAAAAACGGTGAGGATGGAGTGTGCCTTGTGGGGCGTCGGTGTCGATGCCAGCCAGAAATGGCGGAGAGGAAGGGATTCGAACCCTCGATACGCTTTTGACGTATACTCCCTTAGCAGGGGAGCGCCTTCGACCACTCGGCCACCTCTCCGGTGCGGCTTGATTATTTGCATAAGGGTCCGATTGCAAGGCCTTTTCGCCGGATTTCACATTTTCCGCAGGCTTCGACGACCACGAGCTGCTCCAGCGGAGAATCGGCCGGCCGAGCGCCAGGACGATTCGGCGCGAAATCCCACCGAAAGCCGATTTTGCTCCCCGATCCGGCGTGTCGGCGTGCCAAGTTGGCACAGCCCTGCCGCCCGATCGGCATGCCTCCAGTCCGGAAAGCCTCTCTCTCTTCGGCGGAAAACCGCAGAATCATGACAATCGGCGGCGGTAGCTCTTCCCCGAAGCGCATCGCTAAGTGCCGCATACGAAAGGACTTTCTTAATAAGGGGTAAAGAAGCGCGCGGCTCGGAGGGTCGGTTTGTGTCCTTTCGGCAACAGCCCGTTGGGAAGGGGGGTGCGATATCTTCCTTTCGGCTGTTTGGTGATTGCATGACCGGTCGCGTTTTGTATTTTCAATCTCGGAAGCGAGGCGGTGGATCGTCCGTCTTCTGAAACCGACGGGGATGGGGCAGGGAATGCTGTCCTTCAGCCAAAGAACCCAGACCCATACGAAACTTGACTGGAGGTCAATATGAACATCAAGAGCCTTCTTCTCGGCTCCGCTGCTGCTCTCGCAGTAGTTTCCGGCGCTCAGGCTGCCGACGCTATCGTTGCTGCCGAGCCCGAGCCGATGGAATACGTTCGCGTTTGCGACGCTTTCGGCACCGGCTACTTCTACATCCCCGGCACCGAAACCTGCCTCAAGATCAGCGGCTACGTTCGTGCTCAGCTCGACTGGCAAAATGACCCGAACGTTCCTGCCGGCACCGACGAGTTCTCGATGGATGCCCGCACCCGTGGCTATCTCGCGATCGAGGCCAAGAACGACTCCGAAATTGGCACGATCGGTTCCTACTTCGCGTTCAAGTCCTGGGGTAATGGCGACTACAGCAACTCCGCCTTTGAACTCGACGAAGCCTACATCACGGTCGGCGGCTTCAAGGTCGGCTACATGTACAACTACTGGGATAGCGGCCTCAACGGTGAAACCGACGATCTCGGCTCGAACCTGATCAACTCGATCGGTTACGAATATGCTGCCGACGCCTTCAAGGTCGGCGTCTTCGTTGACGAACTGACCGACACCTACAGTGGCTGGCCGGTTAGCTACGCCGGTACCGACGGTGTCGGTATCGAAGGCCAGGTTTCGGCCACCTTCGGCCCGGTTACCGCCTACCTGCTCGGCGGTTACGACTTCGCGGCTGACAACGGTGCCATCCGCGGTATCGTCGAAGCTGAAGTCGGCCCTGGCACGCTTGGCGTTGCCGCGATCTGGTCGTCCGGCGCGAATGCCTACTACGACCTCGCGGAGTGGACTGTTGCCGCTTCGTACGCTGCCAAACTCACCGACAAGCTGACCCTGACCCCCGGTGTCCAGTACTGGTGGAACTACGGCCTGATCGGCGTTGACAACTTCAGCGGTGACGACGCCTGGAAGGCTGGCGTAACCCTCGACTACGCAATCGCTTCCGGCCTCGCTGCCAAGGTTTCGGTTCAGTACAGCGACAGCAATGCTGCCGGCGTAGACGGCGTTTGGGACGGCTTCTTCCGCCTGCAGCGTTCGTTCTGATCGTCAAGCGATCACGTGAAATTGAGGTCCGGCTTTCGAGCCGGATCTTTCCCGGTCGTGGGAGGCGTCGGGTTTGAAGATCTTTCCTTTGTTCACAGCGGTTTCGGCATCAGAGATCATATCTGAAAGAGAGAAGGAGGTCTGGATAAGTCCACAGTCTGCATTGGCATGGAATGAGTACCCCGCGCATTTGCATGGTTGTTGAAGATAAATTTTAGGCATAACTTTATGAGCCCGCACTTTTGCGGGGCGAAGGTTTTTTGCGTTTTTGAGGAATGTGAGCGTGAGCAAGGCGGAGACGAAGACACTGGATTTCGATCAGCAGGTCGAGCTGCCGTCCTATCTTGTTCACTACCAGTATCGCCTCAATACGCCGATGGAGGTGAAGGAGACCTCGCTGCGAGCCATGTTCGGCAAGTATGGCGACCTCCTCTGGCTCAACGGCAGCCATAAATACAATGTCACCAATTTCATTAGTGAGCTTCACGATCTTCTGGATAATCCGAGCTTTTCCTCCTTCTCCCAGGAAATGCTCGACCAACTGATTGGTAAGTTGCGCAAGCGCGGTAACAGCAATGCCACCATCAACCGCAAGATGGCGGCCTTAAGCAAACTACTGCGAAAGGCGTACAAGATGGGCGACATACACAGTCTGCCGGAGTTCAAGCGGCAGAAAGAAAAGGCCGGACGCATCCGTTTCCTCGACGGAGAGGAAGAGATCGCGCTGTTCAACGAAATCCGGTCGCATTCCGAACTCTATCAACGCTTCTGCATCTTCCTGGTCGATACCGGTGCGCGCCTGAGCGAAGGCCTCGACCTGCGCTGGGGCGACATCACCGAAAGCCGCGTCACCTTCTGGGTCACCAAGTCCGGGCGCAGCCGCTCGGTTCCCCTCACCCATCGTGCCGCGAAGGCGATCGCCGCCTCGGACAAGCGCAAGCCGGGCCCGTTCAGCGACATCGACCAGCAACGCTTCCGCATCGCCTGGCACCAGGCGAAGGACGTGATCGGTCTCGGCGACGACAAGGACGTCGTTCCGCACATCCTGCGCCACACCTGCGCCTCGCGCCTCGTGCAGGGCGGCATCGACATCCGCCGCGTCCAGATGTGGCTCGGCCACCAGACCCTGCAGATGACCATGCGCTATGCGCACCTCGCCTCGCATGACCTCGACATGTGCGTTCCGATCCTGGAGCGTGCGGCTTCCGGCAAGTAATCGCCGCGGAAATCCCTTCCGCAGCGCCATCGTCAGCCCGCCAGGGCACGCCTTCTTTCCAAACTCGCAGATATCCCGAAGAGCGCACCGCAAAGGTGCACGAGATTGCGGCTCCTCGCCGTCCGGCTTCCTGTCGCGGCCTTCGTTCGCTGCGTCAGTAACCCGGCCGCGAGGAAGTGACGGTCTTCGCCCCCTCGCCGTCGCGATAGCGCGACCGCAGGGTGCGCAGCGCGCCGGAGAACTCGGTGACGTCGGCCCCGACGGCGACATAGCTCGCGCCGAGCGTGATATAGCGGCGGTTGAGCTCCTCGCTGAAGGTCAGGATGCCGGCGGCCTTGCCGGCCTTCACGATGGTGGCGATCGCGCTTTCGATCACCGACTGCACCTCCGGCGCGTCCATCCGGCCGAGGAAGCCCATGTCGGCGGCGAGATCGGCCGGCCCGATGAAGACGCCGTCGACCCCGTCCACGGCGGCGATGTTTTCAAGATCCGCAATCGCCGCCCGGCTTTCCGCCTGGACGAGAAGGCAGATGCCGTCGGAGGCCGTGTCGGCATAGTCGGGAATGGTGTTGAAGGCCGAGGCGCGGGCAACGGCCGCCCCGACGCCGCGCACGCCATGCGGTGGATAGCGGACGGCGCGCACCAGTTCCCGCGCCTGTTCGGCCGAATCGACCATCGGAATCAGCAAGGTTCGCGCCCCGATGTCGAGCAACTGCTTGATCATCCAGGTTTCACCGACCGGCGCGCGCACCACCGGCTCGGCGGAGGATGACGAGAGCGCCTGAAGCTGGGCGAGAATGCTGCGCAGATCGTTCGGGCCGTGCTCCCCGTCGATCACCAGCCAGTCGAAGCCAGCGTGACCGGCGATCTCGGCGGCAAGCGCATCGGCCATGTCGAGCCAGAGGCCGATCTGCGGCCGGCCTTCGCGGATTGCCCTCTTGAACAGGTTTTCACGGACAGCCATCGGTTCCCCTCAGGAAAGCAGTGTCTTGAGATCGAAGGCGGGATCGATGACCGCCACCTTGTCGGCGTTACGGCCGAGTTCCAGCAGCTTCTTGCCGGTCACATAAGCCTTGGCGTCGTTGATCGCGTCGACGGCGATCAATTGTCTCTCTTTATAATACCAGACGGAGAGGCTTTCCTCGCGGGCACCGGGCCGCACCACGGTTTCGTCATAGCCCATATTGAAGCCGGCGATCTGCAGCTTGACGTCATACTGGTCCGACCAGAACCACGGCTTCGGATCGTAGGGATCGGAGCCGCCGGCGATGACGGCAGCGGCCGCCTCCGCCTGGTCGACGGCGTTCTGGACCGATTCGAGCCGCACCTGCGCGCCCCTCCAGGTGAAGACCGTACAGTCACCGGCCGCATAGATCGACGGATCGGAGGTGCGGGCAAACGCATCGACAACGATGCCGCCCGCAGTCTCGAGACCGGCATCGACGGCCAGCCGGTCGTTCGGCGTCACGCCGATGCCGACGATCACGAAATCGACGTCGAGCACCGAACCGTCGGACAGCTCGGCCCCCTTGACCCTGCCCGCGTCACCGATCAGGCGCCCGAGGCCGGTCTTCTCGCGAATGTCGACGCCGTTCTTCCGGTGGATGGCGCGCATGGCGTCCGCTGTCTCCTTCGCGGCGACGCGCTGCAGGATGCGGTCGGCCATTTCGATCAGCGTGACCTCGACGCCGAGCTTGCGGGCAACAGCCGCCGCCTCGAGGCCGATATAGCCGCCGCCGATGATGAGAAGCCGTCGCCCCTCTTTCATCTCTCCGGCCATCCTGTCCGCATCCTTGCGGTCGCGAACGGTATAGACGCCGTCGAGATCGCCGCCGATCGCCGCCGGCAGCCGTCGCGGCGTCGCGCCGGTCGCCAGCACCAGCGTCTCGTAGGGGATCGCATTACCGTCGAAGAGACGCACGACCTTCTCATCGCGGACGATCTCCTCGACCGGCGTCGACAACCGGATCTCGACCGCGTTCTCGGCGAACCAGTTTTCGGGACGGAACAGCAGCCGGTCGAAGGTCATCTCGCCCAGCAGGTATTTCTTGGAAAGCGGCGGGCGCTGGTAGGGAAGGCAGTCCTCCGCGCCGAGGATGGTGATCGGCCGCATGTCCTTCAGTATCCGGAGCTTGGCGGCGACGGCAAATCCTGCCTGACCTGCCCCGACGATGACCAGTCTGCCCGTCACGTTGCTCTCCTGCAAAATCCGAAAAATGGCGTGGAAGGTCGCCGGCGCACCGGCAGAAGGAATGGTTTCAAGGGGTACCGCCAAAGCCGCAGGGCCGTCAAGCAAGCAGCGGCCGTGCCCCGACAATTCCGCCGTTCAGCCTGCATTCAGCCATGCGGGGCGACTATCCCTGCCAAGCCTGCATCCAGGAGGTATCCCGATGGCAACCAACATCTACGGCACGAGCTACAACGACGTCATCTATCAGGACGGCTACCCATACGTGAACATCTACGCCTATGGCGGCAACGACCGGATCTACCTGAACCTGGGCGGCAACTATGGCGGCTTCAACTATGTGAACGCCGGCAGCGGCAACGACCGCGTCGAGAACACCTTCGAGGGCGGCAACCGCATCTATCTCGGCACGGGTGACGACGTCTATATCGGCACCGGCTTCTCGACTGCGGCGGATTACGTCGACCAGGTGAACGCCGGCGATGGCAATGACGCGATCCAGGTCTACACCTACCAGAGCATCTATAACGGCGAGGCCGGCAACGACCGCTTCTACTCCGTCGGCTGGGAGAACACCTTCCACGGCGGCACCGGCACCGACCTGATCAGCTACAAGATCCAGGACGGAGACGCCGACCTCAGGGGCTACGGCATCAAGATCGATCTCGGCAACGGCTATGCCACCGCCACCGGCTACGAAACGGAAACGCTGATCAGCATCGAGAACGCCGTCGGCACCGGTTATGCCGACACGATCCTCGGCTCGAGCGTCGCCAACACGCTCTGGGGCGACAACGGCAATGACCTTCTGAACGGCTACGGCGGCAACGACATCCTGCTGGGTGGCAACGGCAACGACCGCATCGACGGCGGTTCGGGCAACGACCGGATCTACGGGGATGCCGGCTACGATGCCATGACCGGCGGCACCGGCGCCGACACCTTCCATTTCACCAAGATCACCGACACCCGCGTCGGCGCCTATCGCGACGTCGTCAGCGACTTCCATCGCAGCGAGGGCGACAAGATCGACCTTCGTTCGATCGACGCCGACACCCACCATACAGGCAACCAGACCTTCGACTTCATCGGCACGGCCGCCTTCAGCCACACCGAGGGCGAACTGCGGTTCTCCGGCGGCGTGCTCTCCGGCGACGTGAACGGGGACGGCGTCGCCGACTTCCAGGTCGGGGTCTCCGGATTGACCCGCATGTATGCGAGCGATTTCTATCTCTGATCCACCAGGGATGAAGCGAAGGCCCGGCACCTCGCGAGAGGTGTCGGGCCTTTTTCGTTTCATCTCAAGGGATTGATCAAACTCATTCCGCCATGGAATGACATCATGCGCTCATAAAATTCAAACGATTTTGGCTAATCGCCGCAAATTTAAGGCTTTTCCTTCCACGAAAGGTGATGTAGCAATAGGCCAAAATCCGTTGAATTCATGCAGGGACGGCGACATGACAGACCACCATCCAGCAACTCCGGAACAGGCACGCGCCAAGATGGCCGCCTTCGTCTGGGACGACCCCTTCCTCCTCGAGGAGCAGTTGACCGACGAAGAGCGTATGATCCGCGACACCGCGCGCGCCTACTGCCAGGACAAGCTCGCGAGCCGCGTGACCGAGGCCAACCGCCACGAGGTCTTCCATCGCGAGATCATGAGCGAGATGGGTGAACTGGGTCTGCTCGGCCCGACCATTCCGGAGGAGTTCGGCGGCGTCGGCGCCAATTACGTCTCCTACGGGCTCGTCGCCCGCGAGGTCGAGCGCGTCGATTCGGGCTATCGCTCCGCCATGTCGGTACAGTCGTCGCTCGTCATGCACCCGATCTTCGCCTACGGCACCGACGAACAGCGCGCCAAGTACCTGCCGAAGCTCGCAAGCGGCGAGTGGGTCGGCTGCTTCGGCCTCACCGAGCCCGACCACGGCTCCGATCCGGGCTCGATGATCACCCGCGCGAAGAAGGTCGACGGCGGCTATCTCGTCTCCGGCGCCAAGAACTGGATCACCAATTCGCCGATCGCCGATGTCGCGGTGGTGTGGGCGAAGTCCGACGCCCATGACGGCAAGATCAAGGGCTTCATCCTCGAACGCGGGATGAAGGGCTTCGAGACACCGAAGATCGAGGGCAAGTTCTCGCTGCGCGCCTCCGTCACCGGCATGATCCAGATGGACGAGGTCTTCGTTCCCGACGAAAACCTGCTGCCGCACGTCGCCGGTCTCGCCGGCCCGTTCGGCTGCCTCAACCGCGCCCGCTACGGCATCGCCTGGGGTGCGCTGGGTGCCGCCGAATTCTGCTGGCACGCCGCGCGACAGTATACGCTCGACCGCAAGCAGTTCGGCAAGCCGCTCGCCGCCACCCAGCTCGTCCAGAAGAAGCTCGCCGACATGGAGACCGAGATCGCCCTCGGACTTCAGGGCGTTCTGCGCCTCGGACGCCTCTTCGACGAGCATCGCGCACCCGCCGAACTCATCTCGATGATGAAGCGCAACAATTGCGGCAAGGCGCTCGACATCGCCCGCGTCGCTCGCGACATGCACGGCGGTAACGGCGTTTCGGACGAATACGGCGTCATCCGCCACGTCATGAACCTGGAAGCCGTCAACACCTATGAGGGCACGCACGACATCCATGCGCTGATCCTCGGCCGCGCCCAGACCGGCCTGCAGGCGTTCCAGTAAGCCTCGGCGACGTTCCCGACTCAAGAGAAGCCGTGCCGGGCGACCGGCGCGGCTCTTTCTTTAGGCGTCATGCGAAGCGACTGAACACCAGGGCGGCATTCACCCCGCCGAAGCCGAAGGCGTTCGACAGGACATGGTCGACCCGAACCGGCGACGCCTTGCCGCGCAGCAGGTTGAAACCTTCCGCCTCGGGCGCCGGCTCCTCGATATTGAGGCCCGCCGGCAGCAAGCCGTCGCGGATCGCGAGGATCGAGAAGACCGCCTCGATCGCGCCGGCCGCTCCGAGCATGTGCCCCGTCGCCGATTTGGTCGAACTGACGGCAACGCCGCCGCCACTCGGTCCGAAGACCCTTTCCAGGGCTGCCAGTTCCGCCGCGTCACCAACCGGCGTCGATGTTGCGTGCGCGTTGACGTAACCGATCTTCTCCGGCGCGAGCCCTGCCGCGGCAAGCGCCAGCTCCATCGCCCGGGCCGCCTCGCGCCCGTCGGGCCAGCCCGCCGTGACGTGGTGGGCGTCGGTGGTGGTGCCGTAACCGGACAACACCGCCAGCGGACGGGCGCCGCGCGCCTCGGCATGGCCGAGCCGCTCGATCACCAGCATGGCGGCCCCCTCGGACAGGACGAAGCCGTCATGATGCGCATCGAACGGGCGGGAGGCGCGATGCGGTTCATCGTTGAAGCCGAAGGAGAGCGCCTTTGCCGCGGTAAAGCCGCCGATCGCGACCGGGTCCACGCAGGCTTCCGTGCCGCCGCAGAGTGCAATGTCGGCCTCGCCGCTGCGGATCAGGCGCATGGCATCGCCGATCGCCTGCGCGGAGGCGGCGCAGGCCGTAACCGGAGCCCCTGACGGACCGTGAAAGCCGAAGCGGATGGAAACCTGCCCGGTCGCGAGATTGGGCAGGAAGGAGGGAACGACGAAAGGGGAAAGGCGCCGCGTGCCGGAGGTGCGGATCAGTTCCGTCGCCGCGGTGATCGCAGGCACGCCGCCGACGCCGGTGCCGATGATGGTCGCCGTGCGCATGCCGTCCGCCGGGTCTTCCGGATGCCAGCCGGCCTGGTCCAGCGCCTCCTTCGCCGCCGCCATGGCATAATGAATGAAAAGGTCGGTCCGCCGGAGTTCCCGCGGGTCCATCGCCGCCTCGGGATCGAAGCCCTGCGGGTCGTCCGTATGGCTCGGCACCAGACCGGCAATCCGACATTTCCAGCCTTCGGTGTCGAAGCGCGTATTGGTGCGAATGCCGCTCTCGCCGGCAAGCAACCGGCTCCAGGTGGCATCGACGCCGGCGCCCAGGGGCGAGACCGCACCGAGGCCCGTTATGACGATTGGTTCATGCATCCGCGATCTCCCGCTTGTATTGCATCAGTATCGTGCATTTACACTGTGCATATGCACTATACAAGCGGCAACTTGGCGGCCGGACCGAAGCCTCATCGTGCCAGATGCCGGGCGACCTTGAGATAGGTGGCGACCTCGTCGGCGGAAAGGCCGGTCAGCAGGCCGGGCTGGGCGTCGCGCCACGCGACGAGGAGTTGCTCGAGCAGCGCGTCGCCCTCCTCCGTCAGCGTACAGAACCTGGCATTGCCGGAGGGGCCGGGGAGACGGCGCACGAGCCCCTTGCGTTCGAGGAGGTCCAGATTGCGGGTCAGGCTGGTGCGGTCGAGCGAGATGCGCTGTGCCAGCGAGGCCACGGGCTCCTCCGGGTGGGAGCGGATTGCCCCGAGAAGCGAAAACTGCTGCACCGTGACGCCGAAGGGCTTCAGCCTGGCATCATAGCGGCGCAGCAGAGACCGCGCTGCGGAAACCGTATTGAGGACGAGGCAGTCGGCGAGTTCTTCGGGCATCGGCATGGGCGAACCTTGCGGTGACTTCGCGCGCCGTGTCAATGCCTTACGCCGGGACCTCCGCCGCTCAGCGCGGCAGCAGGCCGTAAGGCAGGCCGCGGCGCCGGCCGTGCATCATCACCAGCGCCGTCAGCGCCAGCATGCCCGTCTCCGCAAAGAGCGCGACCCGCCAGATCCCCGCCTCGCCGAAGAAGAACGGCAGGAGGAAGGTGAGCGGAATCGAGAGCAGATAAGGCCGCGCCAATCCGAACAGCGCCGCCCGCCCAGCATCGCCGATCGCCTGGAAATAGGCGCCGAGCATCATCACCGGGCCGAACAGGACATAGACCGCGAGCATCCACGGGATGATCCGTACGAACTCGGCCGCCACCAGCGCATCGCCGGAAAACGCCCGGCCGATCGGCCCGGCCGCCAGCACGACGAACACCTCGACGGTGAGGCAGTAGAGGAAGGCCGAAACGACCGCGATAACAAGGCTCCCGGCGACCCGTGGACGCTCTCCGGCGCCGAAATTGTTGCCGCAGATCGTCTGGAAGGCGAGCCCCAGCCCCATCAGCGGCAGGTAGGCGAAGGAGAGGATGCGGGTCACGATGCCGTAGGCGGCCACCGTCTCGACGTAGTGCACCGTCTGCCACCGCGCGAGATTGACGATGATCGCCGCCGAGGCGAGCGAAATGCCGAGAAAGCCGAGACTTGCCGGCGCTCCGAGGGCGAGAATACCGCGCATGTCACCGAGGCTCGGCCGTCCGCTCTCCATCGCCTCGCCCGCCGCGTGACGCCTGCGCCATGTGAGGACGGCGGCGAGGCATGCCGCCTGCGCGGTGGCGGAACTCAGCGCCGAGCCCGCCGCTCCCAGACCGAGCACCGTGATCATCAGCCAGTTGAGGAGAATGTTGAGGAGCGCTGCGGCGACCGTGATGCGGGTCATGGTTGCGATCCTCCCCTCGCAACGCAGCCGGTCGATCTCGACGGCGAGGAACATGGCCACGGGCTGGGCCGCCACGGCGACCGCCATGAAGGCCTCGGCAAGCCTCGCCACCTCGCCGTCGCCACCGGCCGCGAGAGGGATGAGATCGCGGCCGACGGTCCAGTATAAGAGGTTGAGAAGGGCCGCTATCGCGAGTGCCAGCCGGCGAGCCGAGACGACAACAGAAAGGGCAACCGCCGCTTCTCCCGCACCGAGGCGCCGGGCGAGAATGCTCGCCATGCCGGAGGCGACGAGCGCCTGCAATGCCAGCATGGCCATCAGCGCGGGAAAGAGAAGCGTGACCGCGGAGAGTGCCGCAGCACCCACATAGGCGCCGAGGAACCAGGCATCGACGATCACGTAGAGCCCATTCAAAAGCATGATGGCCACGATCGGCGTGGCCGTGCGCAGGAAGAGCCGGGAAATGCTTCCGGCGAGATAGGGATTTCCAAAGGACTGAGATGTCATGACGAATCCTGACGACGGGCGCCGGACCGGCAATGAAGCCGTTCCGGACCGCGTCTTTGAACTTGATAAGGGTGGCACCGACCGGCGCTAAGCGTCGAGCACGATGTGCGGACGGCCGTTCGAGGTGCGCTGGGGAGAGACCCCTCGCCCGTCGATCGTGCCACTGACGCGCTGGCGAAACGCCGAGAAGCTGTCGAAGGTCACGATATCGACCGGTTCGTCGAAATGCAGCGTGATCGCGTGGTAGTCGCTGTTCGAGAGCTTGCGCATCGCAAGCACCTTGGCGCGGAAACGCTGGCCGAGATACTCGCCGGTCACGACCGCGCCGACGGTGGCCGGCGGCGCCGGTACGTTGTCGGTCCTGGCGGCGAGTGTGGACAGCGTGTTCCAGTCGCGCGCGCCGTGGCTCTTCGCGACGAGTTCGAGCGCGGCGCTGTGGGTGAGCGGCGTTCCCGCCGCGGACATCGCCTCGCGCAACCGGCGGGCCTGGGATTTCAGATCGTCAATGGTCAGATGGGCCATGCTCATGGCAGCCTCCTTCTTCCGTCGCACGCGTATCTTGAACAGGGGGCTCGCATTGCCCCATGACGCATGCACGTGATGGGCTTTCCATGAACGAGGGAGGACTTCACCAAAGGTTTTCACCCGCGAGCGGCCGGCGCCTCAACCGGCCCTTTTAATGGGGTGCCGGCGCCGGTCTGTCAAGGAGCGCCGCGGGGACGGACACGGGCGACCGCCCCGAAGCGGGAAAAATTGAGCGGCGGCGTTGAGAAAACGTCAGTAATCTTTCGCTAGATTGATGGCACGACGTCAATTCAGGGAGGGTGAAATGCCTCTGAGGATCGCACCGGACGCCAAAAGAGAGATTCCGCAGGACCAGGTCTACGAGAAATACTCGGTCGACCGGCCCGGCAAGATCATCTTCGTCGGCCGTCATCTGAGCACCAAGAACTCGCTGCGCTGCCTCGTCAGGACGATCTCGCTCTACGGCGCCGAGGTCGAGCTCAGCCCGCACGTGATGCTGCCCAACCACTTCTTCCTCGAAATCCTCGGCATTCACGACGAGATCGGCTGCACCTTCATCCGCCGTGAGGAAGAGAAGGTGACCGTCGGCTTCAACATGCTGATCGATCCGGAGTTCCTGCACCACGTGGTGCGGCTCTCGTTCGAGCTCTAGAAACGCCTGCGCCCGCAAACGAAAACGCCTCCGGCCGCAAGACCGGAGGCGTTCTTTTTCTTGTCTTCTCGCCCGCGGTTACGCAAGTGACGCGAGGTGCTTCTCGATCTCCGGAACCGTCTCCTTCACCATGTCCTTGGCCACCTCGGCGCGGATGACACCCTCCGGCAGCCCGTCCAGCGCGTCGCGCAGAACGCCGAGCGCCCTCGGCGGCGCGACAAGGATGAGCGCCGTGATCTCATGTGCCTCTACCAACTCGGAGACCTTTGCGGCGATGTCCTTCAGGAACTCCGTCTCGGCCTGGTCGTGCCAGTCGGTTTCCCCCATGCTGCTGCGCCTCGCTCCCGCCGAGGAGAAGGCGCGGCCCGGCTGGTCGACGCCGAGATCCCGGGTCGCCTCGACATGCTGGCCCATGTGATCGGCGACCGTCAGGTTGACGAGATCAGCGTCCCCGTCATTGCGCAGGAACAGCGCCTTGCCGCCGTCGCATACGACCACCCAGGCTTTCCGACCAATTACGATCCCGCTCATGTCTGCCTCCTTGGTTGCGGGGCCGTTCGCCCCTTTTCGTGATTGTAGGCATCTCGTCCGGCCTGTTCAAGCAAGCGCGAATATACCTGCCCCGGTATCGCCCTCCCGCACGCGGCGACAAGGGTGTCCGTTCTTTCGAAAGCTAGGCCAGTCGGAACCTCGCAACATTGATTGTGATCAAATTATAACGCTCTGTGCGACGTCCCGCACCCCGGAAACCCGGCAAAATGTCATTTCGCTAAAAAGCGATGGATTCCGTTGACGGCAAGACAACGGTTTTGCTGCAGCCTCGACAAAAGGCGCCATCTTTCGGGGGTTTGGGAACGTGAGCATGCTGCGCGCGACGCATCTGGCGAAGGTGCAATCGGAAATGTACGAACGGCGATGGGAACGCTTCTACGTGAAGCGCCCGGCCCGCATCGTCGCGGTGAACCGCGGCCTTTCCGGCATCACCATGCGTCACTGCGAGATCGTCGACATCTCGCAGGGCGGTGCAGGCATCCATGTCTCGACCACGATCGGCCTGCCGGAACACTATTACCTGCAGGTACCCGGGATTTCCGAGCGCATCGGCTGCGCCGAGGTCTACCGCAACGGCAGCCGGATCGGCGTGAGGTTCATCATGGCATTGCCGGAAAACATGCTGCACCGGATCGTGCGCGCCGATTTCATGATCGGCGAGAAAATGGAACGGGCACAGCGCCGGTGAACCGAAGGCCGGCAATCCGGCCTTGCGTCCGCCGCCGTTGTTTCTATTGTACCGGCGTTTCGCAACTCGCCGGGAAATTTGCCGAATGACCGCCTTCTCGCGCTTCACGCCGCTGATCAGCGCCCTGCCCTCCACCGTTCCCTTCGTCGGCCCGGAAGCCATCGAGCGCCAGCGCGGGCGGCCTGTGCTCGCCCGTATCGGCGCCAATGAAAGCGGCTTCGGCCCGGCGCCTTCGGTGCTTGCGGCCATCGCCGCCAGATCCGGAGAAATCTGGAAATACAACGATCCGGAAAACCACGCCCTGAAGGCGGCACTCGCCACCCATCTCGGCACGGCACCGGCAAACATCGCGGTCGGCGAAGGCGTCGACAGCCTGCTCGGGCTGATCGTGCGGCTCGTCATCGAGCCCGGAATGCCGGTCGTCACCTCGCTCGGCGGCTATCCGACCTTCAACTTCCACGTCAACGGCTTCGGCGGCCGGCTGGTCACCGTACCCTATGTCGACGACCGCGAGGATCTCGACGGCCTGTTCGCGGCGGTGAAGCGGGAGAACGCGCCGCTCGTCTATTTCGCCAATCCGGACAATCCGATGGGAAGCTGGTGGGATGCGGCGAGCATCACCGCCTTTGCCCGCGCGCTGCCGGAAACCACCCTGCTGGTGCTGGACGAAGCCTACTGCGAGACCGCGCCCGCCGGCTCCACGCCGCCGATCGCCGACCTCATCGACCTGCCGAACGTCATCCGCACCCGCACCTTCTCGAAGGCCTACGGGCTTGCCGGCGCCCGTGTCGGCTATGCGATCGGCACGCCCGGTACCGTTTCGGCCTTCGACAAGATCCGCAATCATTTCGGCATGGCGCGGCTGTCGACCGAAGCGGCGCTCGCTGCACTCGCCGACCAGACCTATCTCGCCGAGGTGCTCGGCCGCATCTCCGCCGCCCGCGATCGTATCAGCGCGATCGCGCGGGCGAACGGGCTCGATCCGCTGCCTTCGGCGACGAACTTCGTCGCGATCGACTGCGGCGGCGACGGCATCCGCTCGCGTGCCATCGTCGACGGGCTGATGGAGCACGGCGTCTTCATCCGCATGCCGGGCGTGGCGCCGCTCAACCGCTGTATCCGCGTCAGCGCGGGCCTTGCCGCCGACCTCGATCTCTTCGAGGAAAGCCTGCCGAAGGTGCTGAAAACGCTCTGAGCGGCCGAGGCTTTCCCGGAGAAACGAAAAGGGCCGCGCCGGCTTGCCGGTCGCGGCCCTTTCGTCATTCGGATTCCGTTTCCGAAACCCTCCCACGTACCCCCGTTTCCCCCAGGGTCGTGTCTCAGGTCCCCCGGCGGGCGCCGGGGGAGAATTGCTGCCGCTCAGTGCATCGTCATCCATTCGCGGGCTTCGCGAAGGGCCGTGGCGAGATCGGCCTTGCTCATCGACCGGGCAAGATCGGCCCTAAGCTCGGCGGCGCGGTCGCAGCCGCGGATCGCCGCGATGTTCAGCCACTTGTGGGCCGAGACGAGGTCAGGATCGCAACCGCGGCCCGTCGCATACATGAGCCCCATGTCGCAGAGCGCTTCGGGGCGCAGGTCGCCTGCCGCGAAGGTCGTTTCGGAAGTCTGCATGTCTGAGCGTGCCATCGGTTTTGTCCCTGTCTTGCCTGTCGTTTCTTTTCTTTCCCTGTTTTCCCCTTGCGGGGTTTCCGTCCGCCTCCCGGCCGTCTTTCTGCGGCGTTTTTCGGAGGCTTCCGGAGCGGCAGTTTCCCTGCTCGTTTGATGGCTCCACTATGCCACAGGGCCTTCAACGGGCGCTTAAAAGCCATGCTTAATTTGCTGAAAACAAAGTACAAATGCTTCGTAAAATTGGGTTTTCGTTAAGCATCGGAAGCTCTGGAAATTAAGGAATTCCGCGCGCCTTTAACCTTCCGTTCAGATTTTGCCGTCAACCGAACGCTAACCACGAAATCCATTGTCCTCAGCATCCTTGCCCGGCGAGACGCGGCAAGGACACCGCGCCGCCCCCCGAGATTTTGGGCGGAAAGGCCTATTTACCTTTACGTTTGCGTAAGATAATTTTTCACGTCGAGACGGCCCCGGTGTGGGCGAGGAAGGGTCGAGCGTCCTCTGTCCTCGCGAAAGCCGGGCCGTCCGCACTGCCTTGGGGCATCATTTCGGGAGGAAGATTCACATGCGGAAGATCATACTGGCGATGGCGATGGCGTTCGGAGCCGTTTCGGCTCAGGCCGCCGAGCCGATCGAAGGAAACTGGAAGACGGCAAGCGGCTCCACGGCGCAGATCGCGCCCTGCGGCGGCGCTTTCTGCGTCACGCTGAAGAGCGGCAAGTTCGCCGGCAAGCAGATCGGCAAGATGAGCGGCAACGGCGAGAGCTACAAGGGCGAGATCACCGATCCGGAAACGGACAAGACCTATTCGGGCTACGGCACCGTCTCCGGCAACGCGCTGAAGATGAAGGGCTGCGTGCTCTCGATCCTCTGCAAGAGCCAGACCTGGTCACGTCTCTGATCGTACCTGTCTGAGAACGAAAACGGCCCGGAGATCCTGCGATCCCCGGGCCTTTTCATGGGCGGCTCTGGCGAAAATGCGCCGCTCAGCGGGCCGTCTGGTTGAACAGCACCTTCTTCGCCTCTTCGTCGGTCGCGACGTTGCGGCGCTTCTCCTGGCCGACGGCAATGCCGCGTTCGACGGCGGGACGCGCCATCATCGTCTCGAACCAGCGCTTCAGGTTCGGGAAATCGTCGAGGTCCTGGCCCTGGTTCTTGTGGGGCACGACCCAGCCGATCGAGGCCATGTCGGCGATCGAGTAGTCACCGGCCAGAAACTCCCGGTCGGCGAGCCGCTTGTTCATCACACCGTAGAGGCGGTTCACCTCGTTGGTATAGCGGTTGATGCCGTATTCGATCTTCTCCGGTGCATACTGGCGGAAGTGGTGCGCCTGGCCGGCCATCGGACCCAGACCGCCGACCTGCCAGAACAGCCACTCTTCCACCTCGACGCGGGCGCGTTCCTCCGCCGGGTAGAACTTGCCGTATTTGCGGCCGAGATACTGCAGGATGGCACCCGACTCGAAGACCGAGATCGGCGCACCGCCCGGGCCATCGGGATCGATGATCGCCGGCATGCGGTTGTTCGGGGAAATCTTCAGGAAGTCGGGCGCGAACTGCTCGCCCTTGCCGATATCGACATAGCGGACCTCGTAAGGCACGCCGAGTTCCTCGAGCATGATGGAGATCTTCCAGCCGTTCGGTGTCGGCCAGTAATAGAGTTCGATCGGTGCGGCCATGAATGTTTCCTTTAAGAAGGTTTGCCGGATCGGCGCAAAGGGATTTCGGATCGTCTTGCCGGCCCTTGGCCGGTCGTGCATCGGGAATGCCTCCACAATTTGGGAAGGACATCGCCGCGGTCAAGGCCGGTACCTCCTCTTCCGCCTCACGTCCGCGTGACCGCCCCGCGGATGAACGGCCGATGAACCGCCGTCTCAGCAAGCGTTCAGACGCCGCGTGTCAAAACGGCATCATCGAAAACAAAAGCGCCTTCCCGAGGGAACCGATCATGTCCGCAACGCTCCTCCAGTCCGCTGCCTCCGGTCTCAGGATCGCGCTCTTCGCCGCCCTCCTCCTCGGCCCGCTGACGGCCTTCGGGTTCGCCAAGGCCGAGGGTCCGGTGATCGGCAAGGCCGGCGCCGGCTTCGTCCTCTTCGTCAGCCTGCAGCGGCAGTCGATGAGCTGAGGCCCGGCGGACGCAGGCCGCTCTTTCCACCGCCGGCGGCCTCACGTCGTTTGCTTGTCAGAAAGTCCACTCTATAATGGCGCATGAACAAGCGAATCTCGACACAGACACCCATCAACTTCATCAGTCCCGAGCCCTATGAGCCGCGGGTTTTCACCGAAGCGAAGCCGGCGGCCGACGCGCTGACGGCTCTCTACGAGCGCAACACCGCCTTCCTGATCGACGCCTTCGGCGGGATCGCCAAGGGCGCGCCGATCACCGGACGCTACCGCGCCTTCTATCCGCAGGTGGCGATCGAGACGACGAGTTTCGGCCATGCCGATTCCCGCCTCTCCTACGGCCATGTCACGTCGCCGGGCCTCTACACCACAACGGTGACCCAGCCGCACCTCTTCCGCCACTACCTCGAAGAGCAGATCTCGCTTCTCATCCGCAACCACCAGGTGCCGGTCCTCGTCTCGGAATCGTCGACACCGATCCCGCTGCACTTCGCCTTCGGCGAGGGCGCCCATGTCGAGGCGGCGGCGAGCGGCCTTGCCGACCTGTCGCTGCGCGACATCTTCGACACGCCGGACCTCACCACCACCGACGACGAGATCGCCAACGGCGAATACGAGCCGCAGCCGGGCGAACCGCACCCGCTGGCGCCCTTCACCGCGCAGCGCATCGACTATTCGCTCGCCCGGCTCTCGCACTACACGGCGACGCGTGCGGCGCATTTCCAGAACTTCGTGCTCTTCACCAACTACCAGTTCTACGTCGATGAGTTCTGCGCCTTCGCCCGCAACCTGATGGCCGAAGGCGGCGGCGGCTATACCTGCTTCGTCGAGCCCGGCAATATCGAGACGCCGGCCGGCCACAGTGAGCCCGAAACCGGGCTTGCACCGCCGCGCCTGCCGCAGATGCCGGCCTACCACCTGAAGAAGCCCGGTCACGCCGGCATCACCATGGTGAACATCGGCGTCGGCCCGTCGAACGCCAAGACGATCACCGACCACATCGCCGTGCTGCGCCCGCATGCCTGGCTGATGCTCGGCCACTGCGCGGGCCTCAGGAACAGCCAGCGGCTCGGCGACTACGTCCTCGCCCACGCCTATGTCCGCGAAGACCACGTGCTCGACGACGACCTGCCGGTCTGGGTGCCGATCCCGGCGCTCGCCGAAGTGCAGGTGGCCCTCGAGCAGGCGGTCGAGGAAATCACCGGTTACCAGGGTTTCGAGCTGAAGCGCATCATGCGCACCGGCACCGTCGCGACGATCGACAACCGCAACTGGGAACTGCGCGACCAGCGCGGGCCGGTCAAGCGCCTGTCGCAGTCGCGCGCGATCGCCCTCGACATGGAATCGGCGACGATCGCCGCCAACGGCTTCCGCTTCCGCGTGCCCTACGGGACGCTGCTCTGCGTCTCCGACAAGCCGCTGCACGGTGAGCTGAAGCTGCCGGGCATGGCGACGGCCTTCTACCGGACGCAGGTGAGCCAGCATCTCCAGATCGGCATCCGGGCATTGCAGAAGCTCGGCGCCATGCCGCCGGAAAGGCTGCATTCGCGCAAGCTCAGAAGCTTCTTCGAGACGGCCTTCCAGTAAGGGAACCGTCCCGGCCGGGCAGTCCTTGCCCGGCCTCAGCCGCCGCGGCGCAGACGGTCGAGCGTGGAGAGCGCCACGGAAAGCAGCGTCCCAAGAAGCGCCGAGATGATCAGGATGAGGTGCAGGTTGACGCTCGCGCGTCCGAGAATGTCCATCGCCGGCCTGGCGGTGGAGGCGCCGAGCGAGACGGCACCGGCGACGATGCCGGCGGGATAGGTGCCGACGCCGGCCGGCGCGTGGACGGGCAGCACCGAGGAGAGCTCACCACCGAGCGCGCCGCCGAAGGCCGCGGCGATCGGCCCGACGCCCATAAGCCCGAGCACCCAGGCCAGCACCAGAACCTTGACGCCCCAGTTGAGCACCGTCATGCCCCAGGCGCGCACGAGCCCCAGGGTCGAGGACGGCAGGCCGTCTTCCAGCCCTTCCGTGATGCGGAGCAGCTTGCCGGTCAGCCGGCGCTTCGCAAGTGCCAGGACCGGCGCCTTGAGCTGGTAGGCGAGAAGCGGCGACAGCAGGAAGGCGAGCCAGACGGCGCCCGCCAGCGCCCGGTTGCCGGAAGCTGCAACGAGGCCGAGCCCGCCGGCTGCCAGCAGCGCGTGAAGGTCGAGAAGCCGCATGACGAGCAGCGCCGAAGTCCCGTGCAGCAACGGCACGCCGAATTCCGAGCGCATCAGCAGCGGAAAGCTGGTCTCGCCGCTGCGGAAAGGCAGCATGATATTCAGGAGATTATGGACCTGCGCCACGTGGAAGAGCTCGACGAAGCGTCCCTTGGTCTCGGCAGGGAAATAGTCGTAGAGCCGGTAGGTCCGGGCGAAATAGGTGGAGACGAGGAGTGCGGAGGCAAGCACCGCCGGGCCGTAGCCGATCTCGTTCCACTGGCCGAGGATCTGCCGCCAGCCCCAGAGATACTGCACGAAGCCCAGATAGAAGAGCACGGCGGCAACCGCGACGATCGTCACGCGGTGGCGCGCAAGGGCCGACGGCGCTGCGGCTTTCTCGTCTGTCTGCATCGGCCAGGCACTTCCGGATTGCACTTGGAGACCCGTTCCTATAACAACCGCGCCAACAAACGCCAGAGTTTTCCGGAGCCCTGCACCCGCGCCCGGGCCGCCTCGCGCTACCGCCGCCCGGAAGACGCAATGACAAGGACATCCCGGTGCTCGCAACCCTGAGGCAGCGTCCCAATCTCGTCTTCGCGCTGCTTGCCGTCTATTTCGCGATCAATCTGGCTTTGCGGCTCCTGCTGCCGCGCTCGCTCGACCTCGACGAGGGCGAACAGCTCTTCCTCGCGCAATGGCTCGCCGCCGGCTACAATTCGCAGCCGCCGCTCTACAACTGGCTGCAATACGGGGTGGTCGCCCTCCTCGGCCCGACGCTCTTTTCGCTCGCCCTCCTCAAGAACCTGATGCTGTTCGCCTCCTACGTCTTCTTCGGGCTGGCAGCGAAGACAGTGCTTCGCAGCCGGGAGCTTGCGATCGTCGCCGTCCTCGAGCTCCTCACCATCCCGCAGGTGAGCTTCGAGGCGCAGCGGGATCTCAGCCACACCGTCGCCGTCATCTTTTCGACCAGCCTCTTTCTCTACGCGTTCCTGCGTACACTCACGACCGGCACCACCCTCTCCTACCTGCTGACCGGCTTCGCCGTCGGCCTCGGCGTGATCTCGAAATACAATTTCGTGCTGCTGCCGGCCGCCGCCGCCCTTGCCGTGCTGCCGGACCCCGCCTTCCGCCGCCGCCTCTTCGACTGGCGCATCCTTCTCGCGGGCCTCGTCGCGGTCGTCGTCTTCCTGCCGCACGGCCTCTGGTTCCTCGACCATGTCGGGGATGCGACCGGCCGCACACTCGGCAAGCTCACCTCGGAGGAAACGTCGGGTCGGGCCGAACAGATCCTGACCGGGCTCGTGTCGTTGCTTCTCGCCTTCATCGGCTTCTCGGCGCTGACCCTCCTTCCCTTCGCGCTCACCTTGCGCGAAGACCTGAAGGCGATCCTGCGCGCCCGCAGCGCGTGGACGCGGCTTTTCGCCCGCATCTTCCTGATCGCCGCCGCGGCACTGGTGCTGATGGTGCTTTTCGGCGCCACCAGCATCAAGGACCGCTGGCTGACGCCGCTCTACCTCGCGCTGCCGCTCTATCTCGCGCTGAAGGCCGAGGCCGCCGGAACCGACGTCTCCGCCGTCCTCCGCCGGTTCCTGCCGATCGCACTCGTTGTCATGGTGCTAGTGCCGGCGGTGCTGTTCCTGCGTATCCCCGTGCTCGGACTGATCGGCCGCTACGAGAAGATCAACGTGCCCTACGGCCCGGCGATCGAGCATATTCTTGCGGAAGCGCCGGCCGGTCCCGCTCTCGTCCTGACGTCGGACCTTCAGATGGCCGGCAATATTCGCCTGCACCGGCCGGACCTGCCCGTCTCCGTGCCGGGCCAGAATCCCGTCGATCCCGTGGTCGATCCCTCCCGCCCGGTGCTCGTCGTCTGGCGTACGCGCGACGGCCAGCCCGATCCGCGTCAGCCGGAGGTGCTCGCCTCGTGGATCGCCGGCAACGTGGCTTTCACGGTCGGCGAGACGGGCGAGGTCGCGGTGCCCTATCATTACGGTCGGACGGGCGACCTCTATCACGTTGCGTTTTCCTACCTGGTCCCGAAAGGACGTTAAGCGGCGAAAGCGCCGGATTTCATGAGCTTTTCACCATGTTGTTGCTTTTCCTCCCTATCGGGATAAGGCATTAAGGACTATCAGGCGCCGGGAAATGACCGCGATGAGCAGCCGAGGAGCAGAAGAATTGGACGGCCATACCGTATCCACCGACGCCCGTGAGGGCGCAGAGAACGCGCTCGAACTTTCGATCGTCGTACCCCTCTTCAACGAGGAGGAAAGCGTCGGTCCGCTGATCGAGCGCATCTGCACCGCGATGGCCGGCTTCGGCAAACCCTGGGACCTCGTGCTCGTCGACGACGGCAGTGCCGACGCCACCGTCCTGCGGGCGCGCCAGTCTCTCGACCGCGAGGGCCTCGACCTCAAGATCGTCGAACTGCAGCGCAATTTCGGCCAAACCGCCGCCATGCAGGCCGGCATCGACACCGCCACCGGACGCCTGATCGCCACCATGGACGGCGACCTGCAGAACGATCCGAAGGACATTCCCGGCATGGTCGCCGCGCTCGAAGAGCGCAAGCTCGACCTCCTCGTCGGCTGGCGCAAGAACCGCCAGGACGACCTGCTGATGCGCAAGATCCCGTCCTGGATCGCCAATTACCTGATCGGCCGCTTCACCGGCGTGAAGCTGCACGATTACGGATGCAGCCTGAAGATCTATCGCGGCGCCATCATCAAGCAGGTGCAGCTGATGGGCGAAATGCACCGCTTCATCCCGGCCTGGGTTGCCGGCGTCGTGCCCGGCTCGCGCATAGGCGAAATGCCGGTCACCCACCACGCCCGCCAGTACGGCGTCTCCAAGTACGGCATCTCCCGCACCTTCCGGGTGATCCTCGACCTGCTTTCGGTGATGTTCTTCATGCGCTACAAGGCGCGGCCGGGCCATTTCTTCGGTTCGCTCGGCCTCGGCATCGGTGCGGTTTCGAGCCTCATCCTCGCCTACCTCTTCATCGACAAGTTCATCTTCGGCAATGACATCGGCACCCGCCCGCTGCTGCTAATCGCCGTCATGCTCGTCCTGTCGTCGGTGCAGCTCATCACCACCGGCATCCTCGCTGAGATGCTGGCGCGCGCCTATTATCGCGGCGACGACACGCCGAACTACATCGTCCGGGAGGTCATCACGCGGGAGAGCGCGCAATGAGGGAAGCCGGCAGCGGCAGCCGCGCGCTCGGCGTCATACTCGTCGCGGTCGCCGGCTATTACCTGCTGGCGATCCTTCACCGCAGCACCTTGCCGCCATCGCTCGAAGTCGACGAATCCGAGCTCGTCTACATTTCGCAGTTCCTCGCGCTCGGCTACGGCCGCCAGCCGCCGCTCTACGACTGGCTGCAGCACGGCATGATCTCGGCCTTCGGGCTTTCGATCGCAGTGCTGAGCGTGCTGAAGAACCTGCTGCTCTTCCTCACCGCCTTCTTCTACGGGCTCGCGGCCCGCGAGGTGCTGCGCTCGGGCACGCTGCAGGCCGTCGCGGTCGTCGGAATCCTGACCTTTCCGTCGATCTTCCTGATGTCGCAGCGGGATCTCTCCCATACCGTCGCGGCGATCCTCGCCGCAGCACTCTTCCTGCACGCCTTCTTCCTGACGCTGAAGAGGCCGAGCCTCGGCACCTATCTCTATGCGGGCGTCGCAGTCGCGATGGGGCTGCTCTCCAAGTACAACTTCACGCTTCTGCCGCTCGCGGCGATCCTCGCCGTGCTGCCGGAGGCGGAGTACCGCAAGCGCATCCTCGACTGGCGCATGGCGGTCGCAATCGCTATCGCGGCCCTGCTCGTGCTGCCGCATGCCCTCTGGTTCCTGCAGAACCTCGATCTGGCGACCGGCGGTACCATGCGGGAGATGCGGGAGATCGAAGCCGGATCGAGGTTCCTGCGCGCGCTCATCGGGCTCGCTGCCCTCGCCTTCGCGCTGCTGCGGGGCATCGCCCCGCTCCTGCTGCTCTTCGGCCTCGTCTTCCGCCATGACCTCGGCGCGATCCTCCGCGCATCGAGCCCGTGGACGCGGATCGTCGGCCGGATGCTGCTGATCCTCTTCGCCATCCTGGCGGTGATCGTCGTGACGCTCGACGCCACGAGCATCCGCGAGAAGTGGCTGGTCCTCTATCTCCTGCCGCTGCCGCTCTATCTCGCGCTCAAGGCCGAGGCGGCAGGCGTCTCGCTCGACGGCCGGCTGAAGACCTTTGCCGTTCCCGTCTTCGCGGTTTCGGTCGCCACGCTCGCCTATCTCTTCCTCGGCCCGATGATCGGCCCGCGGATCGGCGCATACACGCGCTTCAACGCCCCGATCGGTCCCTTCTACGACGCAGTGGTCGACGAGCGGGGTGCGGCGCCTGCCCTCGTGATCGGCGGCGACAAGCAGATCGCCGGCAGCCTGCGCCTCAATGCGCCGGAAGCAGTGGTGGCAATGCCCCATGCACCGGTCGAGCTGCCGCCCAGTGCCTTTGAAAAGCGGCCGGCCCTCGTCGTCTGGCGGAGTCCCAAGGGCGACATGACGCCCGTGCCGCCGGTGCTCGTCGATCTGCTGACGAAGAGCGGACTTGTCGCCGGCGGCGAGGATCTGCGCCCGTCCTATCGCGCAGTGCCCTATCACTATGCCGCCGACGGCGACACGTTCGAGTTCGGCTACGCCTGGCTCGACTGATCACGCTTCCACGATCACCGGTTCGCAACGGACCGGGAAATTGACCGAATTGGCGATGAAGCACTTCTCGTGGGCGTCGTGGTGCAGGGATGCTGCGCGCTCGCGATCGCCGGCCGAGATCGTCACCCGCGGATGCAGCACGACCTGGGTGAAGCGGCCGCTGCCGTCCTCCTCCGTCACCATGAGCCCCTCCGCACGGTCCTCGTAGGCGGTGACGACGACGCCGTTCACCGCGCAGAGATGCAGGTACCACAGCTTGTGGCAGGCCGAGACCGAGGCGACCAGCAGGTCTTCCGGGTTCCAGCGCTCGGCGTCGCCGCGGAAGGCCGGATCGGCCGAGCCCGGTATGTCCGGCTTGGAGCGGGCAGAGATCACGTGGTCACGGCTATAGTCCCGGTAGCCGGAGGTGCCGGTGCCGCGATTGCCGATCCAGGTCACCGTCGCGCTGTACTCGTGATGTCTTCCGCTCATCTTTGCGATCCTCTCCAGCGTTGCCATCGCCCCGTCTCCGGTCGCGACTCTCTTCTTCGGCGCCGACAATAGGGCAAGCGCGACACACCTCAAAGGCAAGAACACGGTCTCGCGCCGTCCGACGAATTTTCGCTCCGCCTCTTGAAACGATCGATTTAAGATATATCTTAGATACAGTTCAATACATAGAAGGAACCCGAAACGTGAGACATTTCCACTGCGGCCGTGAGGAACACGGCCATCCCTTCTTCCAGGCCATGCGCCATGGCGGCTTCTTCGGCGGCCGCCCCGAGGGCGGCCCGCGCGGCCGCGGCGAACGCCGGCGGATGTTCGACGCCGGCGAACTGCGGCTCGTGCTTCTGAAGCTTATCGAGGAACAGCCGCGCCACGGCTACGACCTGATCCGCGAGATCGAGACGCTGTCTGGTGGCGCCTATGCGCCGAGCCCCGGCGTCGTCTATCCGACGCTCACCCTGCTGCTCGACATGGGTCTTTCCGAGGAACAGGCGAGCGAAGGCCCGCGCAAGCTGATGGGCATCACCGAGGCCGGCCGCCAGCACCTTACCGAACGGGCAGACGAGGTCGAAGTCGCCATGGCGCGGCTGACGGCGATCGCCCGCCTCTCCGAACGTACCGACGCCGCTCCGGTGCGCCGGGCCATGCACAACCTGCGCACAGCCCTGCAGGATCGGCTCTCTCAGGAGGGCGCGACGCGCGAGACGCAACTCGAGGTCGCCCGCATCCTCGACGAGGCCGCAGGCAAGATCGAAAGGCTCTGACCATGGCAAGATCCGTCGCTACGGTGCCGACCGAGAACGGCTGGAAATACCTGCAGCAGCTCTGCAAGCACTGGAGCCACAAGCTCGATGTCGAACTCGGCGAGAAGAGCGGAACGGTGCGCTTTGCGGAAGCAACCGCGACGATGAGCGCAGACGAGGTCGGGCTGACCGTCGTGATCGAGGCCGTCTCCGACGAAGTGCTGGAACGGATGAAGGGCGTGGTCGCGAGCCATCTCGACCGCTTCGCCTTCCGCGAGGCGCCGCTCCCGTTCGAGTGGCGAGCGGTCTGAGACGGCCCCTCATCCGGCTGCCGCCCGGTGAAGGCCAAACAGGCGAAGACACGAAAGGCCGGTTTGCACCGGCCTTTCGCATGCAAGAGGCTATGCCCGAACCTTATTCCGGACGGTTGTCCTTCAGCCAGTCCAGCGCGTTGCGCAGCGTCTCGACCGTCTGGTCGACTTCGGAACGAGAGATAACGAGCGGCGGCGAAGCGAGCATCCGGTCGCCGGTCGCCCGCAGGATCACGCCGTTCGCCACGCACTGGTTGCGCACCAGGGTACCGATGTCGTCCGGCTTCTCGAAGCGGCGGCGCGTCGCCTTGTCGGCGGCAATCTGCACCGCACCCATTAGCCCGACATTCACCGCCTCTCCCACCATCTCGTGGTCGGCAAGGCTCCGCCAGGCCTCGGTGAAATAGGGGCCGATGTCGTCGCGCACCCGCTCGACCAGCCCCTCCTCCTCGATGATGCGGATGTTTTCGAGCGCCGCGGCGGCGCAGACCGGATGACCGGAATAGGTGTAGCCGTGGTAGAAATCACCGAGTTCGCCGATCATCACGTCGGCCACGCGATCACTGACGATCACCCCGCCGATCGGCAGGTAGCCGGAGGAGAGCCCCTTGGCGACCGGCGCCAGATCCGGCTCGTAGCCGTAGTGCTGGTGGCCGAACCAGGAGCCGAGCCGCCCGAAGCCGCAGATCACCTCGTCGGAGACGAGCAGGATGTTGCGCGCCTTGCAGATGCGGGAAATCTCCGGCCAGTAAGTCTCCGGCGGGACGATGACGCCGCCCGCCCCCTGGATCGGCTCGGCGACGAAGGCGGCGACATTCTCCTCGCCGAGTTCGTCGATCTTCGCTTCCAGTTCACGCGCGACCTTCAGGCCGAACTCCTCGGGCGATAGATCGCCGCCCTCGGCATACCAGTAGGGCTGGCCGATGTGATGGATGCCGGGGATCGGCAGGTTGCCCTGCTCGTGCATCCACTGCATGCCGCCGAGCGAGGCGCCGGCGACGGTGGAGCCGTGATAGGCGTTCTTCCGCGCGATCACCTGCGTCTTGGTTTCATGGCCGAGCACCTTCCAGTAGACGCGCGCCATGCGGAACCAGGTATCGGAGGCTTCCGACCCGGAATTGGTGAAGAAGACGCGGTTGAGCGTCGGCCCGGCATGGCTCGCGATCTTCTGGGCGAGCAGCGTGGTCGGCGGCGTCGTCGTCCCGAAGAACGTATTGTAATAGGGAAGCTCCTGCATCTGGCGATAGGCGGCTTCGGCGATCTCGTTGCGGCCGTAGCCGACATTGACGCACCAGAGGCCGGCGAAGGCGTCCAGATACTTCTTGCCGTTCTGGTCCCAGATGTTGACGCCCTCCGCCCGGTGGATGATGCGCGTGCCGTCCGCATTGAGCTTCTTCATGTCGGAGAAGGGATGCAGATGGTGGGCGGCGTCGATGGCGCCGAGATTGGAATGGGCGATGGGCTTGTTCATGGCGACAATCCTGTTTGCAGGCCGCAAGACCGAATACGGGCAGACCCTGCGGCCTGCCCGGCATACGTCTCGCTGCCTTGCCTGATTGAAAGGCGGAACGTTATCGGCTACGAAGATGACCTTCCGGAATGCGTTTGGCAAGGGCGTCGATTTGCCAGCCTCCCCGCCCCCGATCATCCCTTCAGCCGAACCGGCGAGAGCTTTTTCATGACGAATGTTTCCCAGGCCGCCCTCCACCCCGCAGCCGATCCCTCCGCCCGCATCGAAGTCCTGCTCGTCGGCATGAACGGCGACCTGCGCGGCAAGATGATCCCGCTCGGCGCCGAGGAGAAGGTCTGGAAGAACACCGTCCGCCTGCCCGCCTCCACCCAGTCGCTCGACATCTGGGGTGACGACAACGACGACATCACCAGGATCTCGCTGACGCTCGGCGACCCGGACGGCATCCTCTTCGCCGACCGGAAATCGCTGACCACGCTGCCTTGGGGACCTACCGGCTCCAAGCAGGTCCTCGCCACAATGCACACGCTGGATGGCGACCCGCATTTCATCTGCCCGCGCGCCATCCTCGCCAATGTCCTGAAACGTTTCGAGGAACGCGGCCTGACGCCGGTCATGGCGACCGAACTGGAATTCTACGTCGTCGAGCCTGACTTCCGCGAAACCGGCAAGCCCATGCCACCAAAGGCTCTGGTGATGGACGGCGAGGTCGAGGGTTTCCAGCTTTACGACATGCGGGCAACCGCCGCGATGGAGGACTTCCTCACGACGGTGCGCCGCTACTGTGACGATATGGGCCTGCCGGCCGACGCGACGACCGCCGAGTTCGGCCCCGGCCAGTTCGAGGTCAATCTCCTGCACAAGGCGGATGCCATGGCCGCCGCCGACGACTGCATCTATCTGAAGCGCGTCGTCGATTTCGCCGCCCGCCGCCACGGCCTCAAGGCCACCTGCATGGCCAAGCCCTATGGCGACCAGGCGGGTTCCGGCCTGCACGTCCATGCGAGCATCATCGACAAGGACGGCCGCAACATCCTCGACGCCAAGGGCGGCGATCCGGTCAAGCTCAAGTCGATCACCGCCGGCATGTTGAAGACCATGCAGGACGCGCAGCTGATCTTCGCGCCGTTTGCCAATTCCTACCGCCGCTTCCAGCCGGGCTCGTTCGCCCCCGACAAGGTCGACTGGGGTTTCGGCAACCGCGGCACGGCGATCCGCATTCCCGACAAGGACGGTCCCGCCGCCCGCGTCGAGCATCGCGTCGCCGGCGCCGACGCCAACCCGCATCTCCTGCTCGCCGCGATCCTCGGCGGCATCCTGCTCGGTCTCGACGAAAACCTCGATCCCGGCCCGGTCACCACGCCCGACAGCGCGCCGGAAAACCCGGACATGCTGACCCATGATTTCCTGACCGCGGTCGACCGGTTCCGCAACTCGTCCTTCATCGCCGACGTCTTCGGCGCCGAATACCAGCGGATCTACGGCGACACCAAACGCAAGGAAGCGATCACTTATCTGCGGACCGTCTCGAGCTTCGACTACCAGACCTATCTGCCGCGGATCTGAGCCGGCAATCACGCTTGCCGCGGCAGAAAACCGACGGACGTCAAACGCCCGCGGCAGAATGTGGCGCTTCGGCATCTCGACGGCGAATAGCAAGGAGGAGGATTGTCCGACTATGCTCCCCGATATAGACATAGCTATATTCGTTCGGTGAGAGGAATCGTTTGATGAGCAAGAACTTTGCCTGGGCATTCCTGTTTGCTGCCATGATGACACCGGCGGCTGCCGCGGACATGTCAGCGTCTCTGGAAGCTCCCGTCTCGAGCGACTGGTCCGGCTTCTACCTCGGCGCACATGCCGGCGGCGGCAAGTCGGTCGTCGACTGGACCTTCACCGGCATCGGAACCACGGCGGATCACGAAGGCGACGGCGCTTTCGGCGGTGTACAGGCCGGCTACAACTTCCAGTCCGGCAACTGGGTCTTCGGCGCCGAAGCGGATATATCCGTCTCCGGCATCAAGGGCGACACCGCCTGCCCGAACCCGACCTATACCTGCTCCAGCGATGCCAAGTGGCTTTCCACGGTGCGCGGCCGCGTCGGCTACAGCTTCGACAACCTGCTGATCTACGGCACCGGCGGTCTCGGCCTCGGCCGCTTCGAGATGAGCACCGACGACGGAGCGGGCGACAACGGCAGCGATAGCCGCACCGAGGCTGGCTGGGTAGCCGGCGCCGGTGTCGAATATGCTATTTCGCCGCGCTGGTCGGTCAAGGCGGAATACATGTATTACGACTTCGGCAGCGCCCGGTACGCGGTCTACCCGACACAGGATTCGGACATCAGTCAGCGCTTCCACACCGGCAAGATCGGCGTGAACTTCAAGTTCTGACAGACGCGACGTCGGGTGCGAGACATATGGAGCCGCCTTTCGGGGGCGGCTCTTTTCGTATGTGGCGCTTCTTGTCTCACGCGCCGGCCGCGGCTGCCGGCGCCAGCACCAGGAGTTCGCCCGGATGGATCCGCACCTCCAGCCGATCCGGCATGCGCACCAGCTCGCCGTCCACCACACAACGTGCCCCGCGCGGATGCCTCGGAAAATGCAGGCGTATCGTCTCGGCGGTCGCTGCGGTGACGGCAGCATTCTCCTTCATGCGGCCGCGGACGATGTAGAATGCGAGCTTCGCCACGCCCCAGGGTTCGAGAGCGTCGGTGAGATAGACGCCGAGCCTGCCGCCGGTCAGTTCGTCGGCGAAGAAGAGCGGCCTATCTCCGAAGGGATTGTTGGAGATCGAGATCGCCGAGACGATGCGGCGCTCGCTACGGCCGTCGTGGTCGATGTCGAAGACGACCTCGAAGCGCGGCGGCTTCAGCATGACGCCGAGTGCGGCCCGTGCACTCGCCGCGATCTTGCCGAGGCGCGAGGCATAGGTCTTCGCGTCGCGCATCCGGACCATGCGAGCGTGGAGGCCGGCGGAGAACTGGTGCACGAAGGGCCGGCCGTTGACCGAGGCGATGTCGACGGCGCGGACCGGGCTTGCCGCCAGGGTCTCCAGTGCGCCACGAAGATCGAGCGGGATGTGCAGCGACCGCGCGAAGAGGTTCATCGTGCCGGCGGGCACCACGCCGAGCGGCAGACCCGCCTTCCAGGCGACCCCGGCGGCCGCCGAGATGGTGCCGTCGCCGCCGCCGGCAATCAGCGCGTCGGCATCGCGCACCGCCGCCGCGAGAACCGGCAGAATCTCGCTCCCGCGCACGACGAAGCACTCGAGCTCATGCCCCCGGACCGAAAAGATCTCGGTCGCCATCGCACAGACCTGCGCCATATCCGCGGTCCTGAAGGTCCCGCCGTCGCGGTTGAAGATGGCCTTGATCCGCATGGCCTCCGCTCCTCGAGAGCCCCGTTTCCGAACGTTTCATTCCTCCGACGATGCGAGACAGGGATCGAGCATGATCCGCCGCGCGCCGTACCGGGCGTAGCCGCCGGCAAAGAGGACGGTGTCGCCGACATGCCGCCCTTCCTTGCCGTAGGTGACGCACATCACCTGCACGTCCTTCTCCTCACACATCACCAGATAGGCAAGCGTGCCGTCCCATTGTACCGCCGCCAGCCGGCCGGTGATCGTCAGCGTGATCCGATCGTCGGTTGCCGGCGCATGAACGATCCAGCGCTTTACGGTCTCGCAGGTCGCCGGGCGGTCGGCATAACCCTCGCCCATCCTGAACGGCCCTTCGGGATCGATCAACGACTCCGCCAACGGTGTCGAAGGTGTTCCGACGAAGAGCGACATGGCGACGGCGAGTCTTGCCGGCGCCTTGTGGTACGATGGAAACACGAAGCCCTGCCTCCCGGTTTGGTTGGATTGTTCAGACTACCGCCCCCGATTCGCGCCTTTTTGAGGCCGGCCGCGAAATGGCACGTCAGGCTGCGGAAAGTGACCTGGGCGCAGCGGCAAATTGCAGGGGCGGCACCGGACGTTGTAGATAACTCGCTCAACCGAAATAGAGGAGATGCGGGCATGGATCATGTCACCGGCGGTTGCCTCTGCGGCAACGTCCGATTTGCGGCGTCGGGACGCCCCTACAGGGTCGGCCTCTGCCATTGTCTCGACTGCCGCAAGCACCACGGGGCGCTGTTCCACGCCTCGGCGATATTCCCCGAAGATGCGGTGAGGATCGAAGGCGAGACCCGCGACTATGCCGGGCGGTTCTTCTGTCCGCGCTGCGGCTCGCCGGTCTTCGGGCGCAGCGGCGACGAGATCGAGGTGAACCTCGGCTCGCTCGACGCACCCGACCAGTTCAAGCCGACCTACGAGCTCTGGACCATCCGGCGCGAGTCCTGGCTGCCGCCCTTCCCGCTCGAAAAGCGATACGAACGGGATCGCGACGCCACGAGCCGCTTCGAGGAATAGGCCGAAAGAAAGCTCAGGCCTGCAGGACGAGCACCCGCGCGCCGACCTTGACGCGGTTATAGAGATCGATGACGTCGTGGTTCATCATGCGGATGCAGCCGCTCGACATCGCCTGCCCGATCGACCAGGGCTGGGTTGTCCCGTGGATGCGGAACATGGTGTCGCCGCCGCCGCGGTAGAGGTAGAGCGCGCGGGCGCCGAGCGGGCTCGACAGGCCGCCGGAAACGCCGCCGGCATAGCGGCGGTTGCGCGGATCGCGGGCGATCATCTTGCCGGTCGGCGTCCAGCCCGGCCACTCCGCCTTGCGGCCGATATAGGCGTGGCCGGCGAGCGCATAGCCGTTGCGTCCGACGCCGACGCCGTAGCGGATCGCGCGGCCCTCGCCCAGCACGTAGTAGAGGCGGCGTGCCGGCGTATCGACGACGATGGTGCCGGCCGGCTCTCTGGTCGCATAGGCGACCTCCTGGCGGCGCAGCTCCGGCTTGAACTTTTCGAGCGGTATCCGCTTGATCGGGTAGGGTTCGTCGGCGATCGGGCCGTAATTGGCATAGTCGGCATTGGTCGTGCAGCCGGCAAGCAGCAGCGGCAGGCCGGCCAGGAATCCGCGGCGAGAGATCGGCATGATCCATTCCCCAAGTTGCGCTCGTATGAGCAACAACTTAAGGAATTTATGGTTAACGGAGATTTAATGTCGGTCCCGCGCAGCGGATGCGCGTTTACGGCTGCGGCGGCGGAAGCTTCAGCGGGCCGCCCGTCTTCACCGAACGGATTGCGAAGTTCGAGCGGATGTCGGTCACGCCCGGCAGATCGAGCAGGGTCTCGGTGAGCAGCGTCTCATAAGCCGCGAGATCGGCGACCACCACCTCGGCGAGGAAGTCCGCCTCACCCGAGATCAGGTGGCAGGAGGTGACCTCGGGCACGGCGAGCAGCGCCTCCTGCAGGCGCTCCGAACTCGCACGGTTGTGCTGGCCGATCTTGATCTCCACGAAGACCGTCAGACCGAGCCCGACCTTGGCGCGATCGACCTCCGCCCGATAGCCGCGGATAACGCCGTCCTTTTCGAGATTGCGGATGCGCCTCAGACACGGCGTGGGGGAAAGATTGATCCGTTCGGCGATGTCGACATTGCTCGCTCGTGCGTCCTCCTGCAGGACCGACAGGATGCGCAGATCAAATGCGTCGAGGTTTGGCATATTCGCTAAGCCTTTACCGTCTTCGTGGCGGAAAATGCCAAGCCCTATGTCGCAAGTGGCCGCAAATGGCAAGGACATGCCACGCCTCAGCCCCTAGTATATCAGCGGCTACCAAAATCGAGGGGGGAAGGCCATGGTCCATGCGAGCCTGCAGGAGGCAGCCGTGCCGTCGAAAGCTTCAGGATACGCCGCAGCGCTCGTCACCGTGGTCATCTGGGCGGTGTGGGTGATCGCCACCCGTCACGGACGGCAGGGCGCAATCGGCGCTACGGAGCTCGGCCTGATCCGTTTCGGTGTTCCGGCGCTCGTGCTCGCACCCGTCTGGCTGCGGACCGGGCTCATGCCCCGTGGCGTGTCGCCGTTCGTGCTCTTCCTGATGGTCTGCGGCTCGGGAGCGCCATTCTTCCATCTCGCCGCCTTCGCGCTGCGCTTCGCGCCGGCCTCGGCCGCCGGCGTGCTGCTCGTCGGCGCCATGCCGCTCGCAACCGCGCTGATCGGCATCGTCCTTTTCCGCGAACGGCCGGACCGGCTGAGGCTCGCCGGCCTCGGCGCCATCCTGCTCGGCATCGCGCTCCTTCTTGCAGGCCTGCTCGAGACGCAGCACATCGCCTGGCAGGGCTATCTGCTGCTGCCGGTCGCCGCGACCTTCTGGGCGGTCTACACCCACGCCTTCCGGCGTTCGGGGCTCGGAGCGCTCGAAGGCAGCGCGCTGATCGCCGTCTGGTCCCTGTTGATCCACATCGGCCTTGTGCTGACCGTCGGTGTCGATTTCAACGGCATCGGGCTCGAAGCTCTCGGAATCCAGGTGGTGGCGCAGGGCCTGCTTTCCGGCCTTGCCGCCACCGTCGCCTACGGCGCGGCGGTGCGCATTCTCGGCAGCACGCCTGCCGCGGCCTTCGCCGCGCTCGTGCCGGTGATGGCGGCCTTCGGCGGCGCACTCCTTCTCGGAGAGGCGATCGGACCGGTCGACATCGCCGCCGCACTGGTCACCGGCATCGGCGTGGCGCTCTCGACCGGTATCCTCTCACGGAAGAGCTGAGACCGGACGAGAAAAGCCCGGCCGTCCTGCGACGACCGGGCCTTGGGTGACGGGTGGCGGATGGTGCCGCCCACGGCGAACCTCAGTTCCACTGCTGGCTGCGCCACTCCCACGGAGTCACGGAACCGTCCTTGTCGGCATCGGCCGCTGCGAAGTGGGCCTTGGCGCCCGCGATGAACTCGGCCTGGCTGACGGTCCCGTTCTTGTCGGCGTCGAGCGTGCCGAAGCGGTCCGCCTTCTGCTTTTCGCGCGCTTCCTGGCGGGCCTTGTTCCAGCCGTCCTGCGGCCCCATCCGGACGGTCATGTATTCTTCCATGGTCAGTTCGCCGTTGTCGTCGGCGTCCATGGCGGCGAAGACCTCCTCGGCAGCGGAAGCGGCCTCCTCGGCGCTGATGACGCCGTTGTCGTCGGTATCGATGATCGGGAAGCGTCCCCGGCCGGGATTGTTCATCATCATGCCGCCGCCGCCCCAGCCCATGCCGCGACCGGGCATGGGCTGTGCTTCAGCGCTGACGAAAAAGGCTGACGTCAAGGCGAGTGCGAGGGCCGAAGCCAAGATGCGTTTCATGATCAACCTCCTGTCGACATCTGTCGACGCGTGACTTGTTGCGAGCCGCCGGCATTCGTTTGCCATCGCGGTGACCGCTACAGTAGTCCATCGACACATACTGAAGTTGATATGCATCAATATGGAGAAATGGTAATGAATATCCCGCGGTGGTCAGCCCAGGACTTGCCGCTGTTCCTGCGCCGCCTATCTTCGAGAGGGTGGGTGAAGGAACGGGGAGGAAGAATGACGACACATCGCATCTACTCGACGAGCTTCGCGAGCGTCTATCCCCTCTACGTCGCGAAGGCGGAAAGGAAGGGGCGAACGAAAGCAGAGGTCGATGAGATCATCGGCTGGCTGACCGGCTACAGCGCCGGGGCGCTCGCCGATCATCTGGCGAAAAATACCAGTTTTCAGGATTTCCTGGCTGCGGCGCCGCGGATGAATCCCGCCCGCTCCTCGATCACCGGCGTCGTCTGCGGCGTCCGCGTGGAAGACATCCACGACCCGACCATGCGGGACATCCGCTATCTCGACAAGCTGGTCGACGAGCTCGCCAGGGGCAAGCCGATGGCGAAGATCCTGCGCAGCTAAGGCCTATTGAAAAGGGCCTGTCCGCAACGGGCAGGCCCTTTCTGGAATTCCTTCGTGGTCGCGGCGCCGGAAATCAGACGCCTTCGAGCACCTTCAGCCAGCCGTGCGCGTCGTTGGTCTGCCCGCGCTGGATGCCGACGAGCGCATCGCGGAGCTTCGCCGTCACGGGGCCGGTCTCGCCTGAATTGATGACGAACTCGCCGCCCGGGAACTTGACCTTGCCGATCGCGGCGACGACCGCCGCGGTGCCGCAGGCAAACGCTTCCTTCGCCTTGCCGCTCGCCACGTCCGCCTTCCAGTCCTCGAAGGCGTAGCGCTCCTCGCGCACCGTGTAGCCGAGGTCGCGCGCAAGCGCGATCAGCGACTTGCGGGTGATGCCGGGCAGGATCGTGCCGCCGAGCGGCGGGGTGACGAGCGACCCGTCAGCCATCACGACGAAGACGTTCATGCCGCCCAGTTCCTCGATCCAGCGGTTCTCGGCGGCATCGAGGAAGACCACCTGGTCGCAGCCATGCTCATGGGCCACGGCCTGGGCGACGAGGCTTCCGGCATAGTTGCCGCCGCACTTGGCCGCCCCCGTGCCGCCGGCGGAGGCGCGGGTATAATGCTCCGACACCCAGATACTGACCGGCTTGGCGCCACCCTTGAAATAGGGGCCGACCGGCGAGGCGATGACGCAGAAGATGTATTCCTTCGAAGGACGCACGCCGAGGAAGGCTTCCGAGGCGAACATGAACGGGCGCAGATAAAGGCTGCTGCCCTCGGCCGCCGGGATCCACCTGGCGTCGGCACGGACGAGCTGCTCGACTGCTTCGAGGAACAGCGCCTCGGGCAGTTCGGGCATCGCCATGCGGCGGGCGGATTCGTTGAAGCGGCGGGCGTTCTCCTCCGGGCGGAAGAGCACGGCGCGGCCGTCGGCGGCGCGATAGGCCTTCATGCCCTCGAAGATTTCCTGGGCATAGTGCAGCACGGCCGCGGCCGGATCGAGCGGGAACGGCGCCCGCGCGGTCACTTCTGCCGAATGCCAGCCCTTGTCGGCACTCCAGCGGATGACCGCCATATGATCGGAAAAGAGCGTGCCGAAGCCGAGGTTCTCGAAGGCCTTGAGGCGGTCCGCCTCCGGCATCGGGTTGGCGTTCGGATTGATGGCGAAGGTAAGAGCGTCTTGTTGCATGATCTCGGCCACTCGGTTCTCGTTCGGTCAGGACTGCTGACCTTTCGTCTATCGCTTATCGCTGCAACGTCTCCTCTGCAAGTGCCTCTTGCGATAGCTTCAGGCAACAGCGAGCAGGAACTCTTCAACGAGCCGCTCCAGCTCACCGAAATACGCCTTGTCGAGAGTACAGCCCGCGACGGCAACGCCACTGTCTGGACTGTAGCAGGCCAGAGTTCCCCAGAAGCCGGCATGGGTGAAGACCTCGACCTCGCCGACATAGCGCGAGAACAGTCCGAGGCGATAGTCCTCCGCTCTCTTGTGTGTCCCGGCGGACAGCATTTCCGCAACCGTTTCCGGCCGCTGAAAGATCCGCGCCTCGAAAAGATGTGCCATGAAGCTCGCGAGATCGCGGACGTTCATGGCGAGACCGCCTCCGCCGAACAGGTCGGCGGAGGCATCGAGGGCAGTGAACTCCTCTTTCCCGATGAACTGGCGCGCACGCGGCACGACACCAGCGGGCGCCGGCTCCTCCTTCTCCCACCACGCCGATGTCATTCCCAGTTCATCGAAGCGCATTTCCTGCCGCACCAGAAAGGCAAGCGGCCGGCCGGACACGCGCTCGAGAATGTCGCCGAGCAGTATGTAGCCTGTGTCGGAGTAGCGGAATTCGAAGCCCGGTGACGCCGTCGGGCCGGACGAACCACACGAGAGCCGCACCTGCTCCTCTCGCGTCCAGACATGGTCCTGCACCTCATGGATCACCTTGGCGAAGCGCTCCGTGCCGGTATGATCGAAAATCCCGGCGCTGTGGTTGAGGAGGTGCCGGATAGTGATCTCGCCGGTACCATAGCCGGCAGTCTGCAAGAGTTCCGTCAGCGCCGGTGTCAGAAGGGCGGCGGCCGGCTGATCCAGATCCAGTTCACCTCGCTCCCACAATCGCAGGGCCGTCGCGGCGACGAAGGTTTTGGTATTGCTGGCGATGCGGAACGGGGTCTCCGTCGTGAAAGGCCTCCGGCCTTCCGGGTCGGCAAAGCCTGTGGCCGCGCCGAGAGGCTTCGCGAGCCCCTTGCCCGTCGCGAAGATCGCCGCAGGCGCGGGGATGCGGGAAAGAGCCTGTTGCCAGAGATTTGCGCCGTCAGCGTCCATGTGCGACCATTGCCTCTAACTGTAGGGGGGAGTTGATGAAGGTTTTGGTGGCGACAATCTCTATGCTCGTGATGGGAATGACAAGTGTCGCGTGGGCGCACGGCGGCGGCTGCCGCAAGAGCTCGCCACCCGGCCAGTGCTGCCACATGGACAACAAGGCCGGGCGGGTGCACTGCCATTGAATGACGTGAGGAGGGAAATTCCCCTCCCCGTCCCGATCACATGTTCGGATAGACCGGACCCTCGCCGCCCTGCGGCGGCACCCAATTGATGTTCTGGTTCGGGTCCTTGATGTCGCAGGTCTTGCAGTGGACGCAGTTCTGGGCGTTGATCACGTAGACCTGCTCGCCGTCCTTCTCGACCCATTCATAGACGCCGGCCGGACAGTAGCGGGTCGACGGTCCGGCATAGATGCCGAGTTCCGACGACTTCTGCAGCGCCATGTCCTTCACCTTGAGGTGCACCGGCTGGTCTTCCTCGTGGTTGGTGTTCGACAGGAACACCGAGGACAGCCGGTCGAAGGTCAGTACGCCATCCGGCTTCGGATAGGCGATCGGCTTGTGCTTGGCGGCCGGTTCCAGCGACGCCGCGTCGGTCTTGCCGTGCTTCAGGGTGAAGGGCGACGAGCCGAAGATCTGGTTGATCCACATGTCGAGGCCGCCGAGCGCCACGCCGATCGCGGTGCCGAGCTTCGACCACAGCGGCTTGACGTTCCGGACCCGCTTCAGGTCCTTGCCGATGTCGGTCGCGCGCCATTCGGTCTCGATCTCCACCGGCTCGTCATTGGCGCGGCCGTTTGCGATCGCGTCGGCGATCTTCTCCGCGGCCAGCATGCCCGAGAGGACGGCGTTGTGCGAACCCTTGATGCGCGGCACGTTGACGAAACCGGCCGAGCAGCCGATCAGCGCGCCGCCGGGGAAGGAGAGCTTCGGCACGGACTGCCAGCCGCCCTCGGTGATCGCGCGGGCGCCGTAGGAGAGGCGCTTGCCGCCCTCGAAGGTCGGAGCGATGGTCGGGTGGGTCTTGAAGCGCTGAAACTCCTCGAACGGGAAGAGATAGGGGTTCTTGTAGTTCAGGTGGACGACGAAGCCGACCGCCACGAGGTTGTCTTCGAGATGATAGAGGAAGGAGCCGCCACCGGTCTTCATGTCGAGCGGCCAGCCGAAGGAATGCTGGACGAGGCCGGGCTTGTGGTTCTCCGGCTTGACCTGCCAGAGCTCCTTGAGGCCGATGCCGAACTTCTGCGGCTCGCGGTCCTTCTGGAGGTCGAATTTCGCAATCAGCTGCTTGGCGAGCGAACCGCGCACGCCTTCGCCGATCAGCACGTATTTGCCCAGAAGTTCCATGCCGCGGGTGTAGTTCGGGCCCGGCTCGCCGTTCTTCTCGATGCCCATGTCGCCGGTCGCGACGCCGATCACCGCGCCCTGGTCGTTGTAGAGCACTTCGGTCGCGGCAAAGCCCGGATAGATCTCGACGCCGAGTTCTTCCGCCTTGGTCGCCAGCCAGCGACAGACATTGCCGAGAGAAACGATGTAGTTGCCGTGATTGCTCATCAACGGCGGCATGAAGGCGTTCGGCAGGCGCATCGAGCCGGCGGGTCCTAAGAACAGGAACTGGTCGTCGGTGACCTCCGTCCTGAAGGGATGGCCCTCGTCCTCGCGCCAGCCGGGCAGCAGCCGGTCGATGCCGATCGGATCGACGACGGCGCCGGAGAGGATATGCGCACCGACTTCCGCGCCCTTTTCGAGGACGACGACGGTCAGGTCTGGATTGACCTGCTTCAGGCGAATGGCCGCGGAGAGGCCGGCAGGCCCCGCCCCCACGATCACCACGTCGAATTCCATGCTCTCGCGCTCGGGCAGTTCCTGTTCGCTCATCGTCTCTCTCCGCTCGGGCCTGATCCCCATTCAGGCCCCCTTCTCTCAAAAGCCGCGGCTGATGTCGAGCCAACTTGCGACAGCGGCTGGCCCGAAATTTCGGCACGGCATCATTCCGCGGCAGAATATCTGCCGTTTACGTACACGTCAATGCGATGATCACGGGAAGCGCGTGGCTGCGCCACGCCTGAAACCTGAATGCCGATCGGCTCTAGAGCCAGCCGCGCCGCTTGAAATAGTAGAAGGGAAGTGCCGCCGACAGCAGCATCACCAGGACCGCCCAGGGGTAGCCGAGATGCCACTGCAGTTCCGGCATGGCGGCGAAGTTCATGCCGTAGACGGAGGCGACCAGCGTCGGCGGCAGGAAGACGACCGAGGCGACGGTGAAGATCTTGATGATCTGGTTCTGCTCGAGGTTGATGAGGCCGAGCGTCGCGTCGAGCAGGAAGTTCACCTTGCCGGAAAGGAAGGTCGCATGGTCGCCGAGCGAGACGGCGTCGCGCTGCAGCATCTTCACGCGCTGGCGCACTTCCTTGCTCGGCCGGCGCTGCGGGCTTTCGAGCGCCGCATGATAGGCGACGAGGCGGGAAATGCTGACGAGGCTCTCGCGCACGCCGCCGAGGAAATCGCCCTTCTGGCCGAGCTGCTCGATCAGCGACTGCAGGTCCTTGGTCTTCTTGGTAGAGGGCGTCGCCTTGCCGCGGAAGACCTCCCGCGAGATGCCGTCGATCTCGTTGCCGATGCGTTCCAGCACGTCCGCCATGCGGTCGACGATCGACTCGACGATGCCGAGCATCACCTCCTCGCCGCAGCCATAGGCCTGGGCGTTGACGCGCAGCGCCCGGTGCACGAAGGCGAGGAAGGGTTTCGGGTCGGCATAGCGCACCGTCACCAGCGTCTCGCCTTTGAGGATGAAGGTGACCGGCGTCTTCGCCGGCGTATCGCCGTCGAGATTGGTGAGCGCCGTCAGCGTCATGAATTCTCCGCCGTCCTCCTGGTAGAGACGGGCGGAAAGCTCGATCTCCTCCATCTCGTCGCGGGTCGGGATCGCAAGCTGCAGCGCCTGCTCGACATGCCGGCTCTCGGCCGGCGTCGGGCTCACGAGATCGTACCAGAGAACCGGCGCGACGGCATTTTCGGCCTCGGTGTTTTCGGTGGCGGTTTCGTCGGACTTGTCACGCAGAACGAGGCGCTCTGCTTCGCGGAAATAGATGCGCAGCATGGATATGCTCCTTCGGGCTTTTTATTGCCGTCCGGAGCGGACACGAAGATCGGGCCCTTACCGGACGGAACGGCAGAACGTGTTCGATCTTCGACTGTCAGGGTCCATTTGGGTGTCCTCGGGTAGAGCGACATTTGTCGCAACGCCCACCAGATGGGCCTGAAACGCGGCCGCGTCAAGCCGGTATTTTCCGCGGTGCAACGAAACGGAACAGGCCCGCCGCCGCTTGCCAAAAGACGCCGGCCCGTGCATGGCTCGGCGACGCCTTCCGCCCCGCCAGAGACACTTCCGGATCGCCATGACCACCGCCCGCTTTTCGCCCGCCGAACTCCTCGACCGCCTGCGCGGCCTTAATCCGGAGCTTGCCGTTTTCGGGCCCGCGGAACTCTCGGGCCGGCATCCGGGCGAGCATCCCGACAATTTCGCCGGCGGCGTCATGGCGCAGCCCGGCTCGACGGCGGCCGCCGCGGCGCTGGTGCGCTGGTGCGTGGAAAACGGCGTCGCCGTCGTGCCGCAGGGCGGGCTCACCGGCCTCGTCGGCGGCAATGTGAGCTGGGCCGGCGAGGTCATCCTCTCCTCGGCGCGGCTCAACCGCATCCTGGCGATCCGGCCGGACGAAATGACCGCGGAGGTGGAAGCCGGCGTCGCGCTCGAAGCGCTGCAGCGGGCGGCGGCCCGCCACGGGCTGACGACCGGCATCGACCTCGGCTCCCGCGGCTCGGCGACCGTCGGCGGCATGGTCTCCACCAATGCCGGCGGCATCCTCGCCTTCCGCAACGGCGTCATGCGTCACCAGGTGCTCGGGCTGGAAGCGGTCCTGCCCTCGGGCGAGGTTTTCCACGACATGACCCGGGTGGTGAAGGTCTCGGCCGGCCCGGACCTGAAGCATCTGTTCATCGGCGGCGAAGGCGCCTTCGGCTTCGTGACGAAGGTGGTCCTGAAACTGGAACCGCTACGCCCCCACCGCGCGACCGCCTTCCTCGGCGTCACCGATGCCGCCGCAGCGCTCGCCGTCATAAGGCATTTCCGGGGCCTCTCCGGCGTGACGCTGGAGGCCGCCGAAATGATGTGGCCACGCTATATCCGCGATCACGCGGCCCTGAAGACCTTCGACCTCTCCTGGCTGGAGGACGGGGCTGCGGCGCTTCTCATAGAGCTGTCGGCGGAAACCGTGGAGGCTGCGACGGCCGCGCTGGAAGAAGGCCTCGAAGCCCTCTGGGAACCGGCAGCACTTCTGGGCGGCATCGTCGCCCAGTCGCTCGACCAGGCGCGAACGTTCTGGGATATCCGGGAGGATTCCGGCTTCTACTATGCGGCGATCCCGGATGCCGCCTCCTTCGACATCTCCGTGCCGCCGACCTTCCTCGACGCCTATGTCGAGGGGCTTGCGGCACGCCTCGAAGCGATCGACGCCAGCTATGCGGCCTATGTCTACGGCCACGTCGCGGACGGCAACCTGCACATCACACTGATCAAACCCGGGCCGCTGCCGGAGGCCGAACAGCGCGCCGTCGAAGCTGCCGTCTATACTGGCATCCGCGAGGCCGGCGGCTCCTTCTCCGCCGAGCACGGCGTCGGGCGCGAGAAGCGCCACGCCTACGAAACCTTCGCCGCTCCGGAGAAGCAGGCGCTCGCCCGGGTCATCAAGCAGGCAATCGACCCGAAGGGGCTGTTCAACCCCGGCAAGGTGCCGTTTTAGGACCGCGGCCTGAACGGAAACAGAGACTCATTCAGGACGACCGGCAATCTGAGGCACGAGCACAGGACTGCCGTCATCCCGGCCTTGAGCCGGCGCCAGAGCGACCAAGTCCTTGACCGCGAAAGGGCTCTTTCACGGCGTGGACGCGCCGTCGCCAGACCCCGGCTCAAGGCCGGGGTGACGGAGAACGTGGAACCGCGCGGACCACGGCCGCCTGCATCGGCTCTCCCGGTGCCGTTTTGACGGCAGCCCTTCCCCTCACCCTGCCCCCTTGCTAGTTTGCCGAAACGCAAATCAGCAGGGAAGGAAGAAGACGGATGGACCTCGGCATTTCGGGAAAGCGCGCGCTCGTTCTCGCCTCTTCGCGGGGCCTCGGGCTCGGCATCGCCCGGGCGCTCGCCGCCGAAGGCGCGCATGTGCTGCTTTGCGGGCGCAGCGCCGACAGGCTCGCCGCCAATGTCGCCGCGATCGAGGCAGAAGGCGGCAAGGCGGACTATGTCGCCGCCGACCTGACCGATACCGGCTTCGTATCGGCGATGGTCGAGGCGGTCGCCGAGAAGCTCGGCGGCATCGACATCCTGGTCAACAACACCGGCGGCCCGACGCCCGGCACCGCCGAGGAAATGACGCCGGAAAAGCTCGACGGCTTCTTCCAGTCGATGGTGGTGCGGGTGATCGCGCTCACCAATGCGCTGCTGCCGCAGATGAAGGCGCAGGGTTTCGGCCGTATCCTGACCGTCGCCTCGTCGGGCGTCTTCGAGCCGATCCCCAACCTCGCGCTCTCCAACACGCTGCGCAGCGCACTGGTCGGATGGAACAAGACGCTCGCAACGGAGGTCGCCTCCTTCGGCATCACCGCCAACATGCTGCTTCCCGGCCGCATCCACACCGACCGCATCGACGAGCTCGACGGCGCCAATGCGGCGCGCTCCGGCCGCTCGGTCGAGGAAGTGCGCGCCGCCTCGGTGAAGACGATCCCCGTCGGCCGCCTCGGTCGGGTCGAGGAGTTCGCCGCCGCCGCGGCCTTCCTCTGCTCGGTTCCGGCAAGCTACGTGACCGGCACGATGCTGCGCGTCGACGGTGGTGCGGCCCGCTCGATCTGAGGGGGACGGATATCGCAAGGGCATGCCGGGCCTGCCCTCCGCGTGCGACCGATTGTCGCAAAAAGCGCTGGCGTCACATAGGACTTGCGCTATAGTGGGTGCGACAAATCGTTCCATGGGAGGAGAGACTATTGGAGCAGATTCGTACGACACTGACGGTCGCAGGATTGCTGATCATCGCCGTCGGCCTTGCGTGGGTGGCGCATGGCACGGGCACGATCCATCTGCCGGCGTCCGACTTCATCACCAAACAGAGCGTCTGGACGACGAACGGCTCGCTCGTCGCCGTCTTCGGCCTGATCGTACTCTGGAGCTCGCGGCGCTTCCTGCGCTGAGCGCCTCCGCCCGCCTTTCGCCCCGTCTTCCAGCGGACCGGGAGGCGGGGCACATTTCGCTGTGCCTGCACGAGCAGTGACGCGCGCGATCGCCGATCAGCGCCCTTGTCGGGAAACGGATGCCATGCCGATGCGACGGATACTCACCTTGGTCGGCGCGATCGCCGTCGTGATGGGGCTGGTCTGGATCGGCCAGGGCAGCGGCTATTTCCCCTATCCGGCCGCGAGCTTCATGATCGACCAGAGCCCGTGGATCGCCTATGGGGCCGGCCTCGCCATCCTCGGCCTCGTGCTGATCGTCATCGCGCGGCGCACTGCGCGCTGATACCAAACCAATTTTCCGCCCTTGCCTTCCTCCTCCCTTCGTGGCAATAGCCGCCCTCCATTGCGGGGCGCTCCTTGACGACGCCCCGTTTCGCGTTCGGGCGCTTGCCCGGTTCAAGCATCACACGAACAGTTTTGGGGAGCGGCGGCCATGGCTGAAGCGCTGGGTCTTGATTTCGGCACGACGAACACGGTTCTCGCGGTCGCCGACGACGCCGGGGCGGCAACCGCCTCGGTCGCCTTCACCTCCTCTGCCGGCACGGCGGACACGATGCGCACCGCGCTCTCCTTCATGAAGGACAAGGCGCTCGGCGCCAGGGCGCTGAAGGTCGAGGCCGGACAGGCGGCGATCCGCGCCTTCATCGACAATCCGGGCGAATGCCGCTTCCTGCAGTCGATCAAGACCTTCGCCGCCTCGCCGCTCTTTCAGGGCACGCTCGTCCACGCCCGCCGCTTCCAGTTCGAGGACCTGATGGAGGTCTTCCTGAGGCGGCTGGAAGCCTATGCCGGCGACGGCTGGCCGCAGGCGAAACGCCTCGTCGTCGGCCGGCCGGTACATTTCGCCGGCGCCAGCCCCGATCCCGCGCTCGCCATCACCCGCTACAACGAAGCGCTCACCCGCTTCGGCTTTCCCGAGATCCACTATGTCTACGAGCCGGTGGCCGCGGCCTTCTACTTCGCCCGGCACCTGAAGCAGGACGCGACCGTGCTGGTCGCCGACTTCGGCGGCGGCACCACCGACTATTCGCTGATCCGCTTCGAGACGTCGGCCGGCCGCGTCACCGCCCGCCCCGTCGGCCATTCCGGCGTCGGCATTGCCGGCGACCAGTTCGACGCCCGCATCATCGACCATCTCGTCGCACCCGAGATCGGCAAGGGCAGCCGGTTTTCGAGCTTCGGCAAGGTGCTCGACGTGCCGAGCAACTACTACACCAGCTTCTCGCGCTGGAACCAGCTCTCGGTCTTCAAGACCTCGCGCGAATATGCCGACCTGAAGGGCCTCGTCCGCCAGGCGCTGGAGCCGGAAAAGCTCGAACTCTTCATCGACCTCGTCGAGCATGACGAGGGCTATCCGCTCTACCAGGCGGTTTCGGCGGCCAAAATGGCGCTTTCCTCGTCCGAGGAGGCCGAGTTTCGTTTCGCGCCGCTCGGGGCGGCCGGCCGCAAGACCGTGCGGCGTGCCGATTTCGAGACCTGGATCGCCGATGACCTCGCCCGCATCGAAGGCGCGCTCGACGACGTGCTGACCTCGACCGGCACCGCCGCCTCCGACATCGACAAGGTGTTCCTGACCGGCGGCACCTCCTTCGTGCCGGCGGTGCGGCGCATCTTCACCGAGCGCTTCGACGCTTCGCGCATCGAGACCGGCGGCGAACTCGTCTCCATCGCCCACGGGCTCTCGCTCATCGGCGAGCGCGACGACATCGCGCAATGGGCGGCGTGAGGACCACCCCTCCCAAACCCTCCCCACAAGGGGGAGGGCTTAACCCGCCGAGCCCTCGGCGGCCTCCAGTCTCCCCGGCGACCAATGCCGATCCTCAACGGCTGTGGCCGAAGCATTGCCACGAGTCCTCTCCCCCCTTGTGGGGGAGATGGCCGGCAGGCCAGAGGGGGTATTGCCGCAGGTGCCGGCGCTGACGTATCACCCCCACCCGCGCGTTCCGCGCGACCTTCCCCCTCGAGGGGGAGGTGGGAACCCTCAACCGATCTTCGCCCAGACCCGCGCAACGGTCGAGGCATCGACCCGCAGGCCGAAGGAGGCGACCAGCAGGTCCGCCAGTTCCGCCTCCGAGGCGAGCGTCCGCTCCTCGATGCCGCCGCCGCGCACATTGCGGACATCGCGGTTGAAGAGGCTCAGGCGGCCGTCGTCGCGCCCGACGGTCATCATCAGGTGCTGCGGAAAGGGCGATTCCTCCCAGCGCGAGCAGACGACGTTGGCGGCATGGTAATCGGGCGGCGCGACCGGCACCCGATCGAAGCCGTAGAGCGAGAACCACGTCTCGCCGTTCAGCCGCTGCAGCACCTGTTCGCCGCTTGCCGCATCGCGCACCACGCGGAAGCGCTCGCCGGCGATCGTCTGCGGCGCCTCCGTCGAAAGATCGACCGGCAGCCGCGGCCCCGGCCCGCCGAAGCCGGTATCGGCGAGCCATTCGCGGCCGTCGATCGTGACAACGAAGGCGTGATGGGCGCGCGGTCCGCCCGAAGGCGCGCCCATCCGCACCCGACCGAGGACCGGCTCGGCCTCAAAGCCGAAGGCCGCGAGCGCGTCGCCGAAAAGCCGGTTGAGTTCGAGGCAGTAGCCGCCGCGGCCGCCGGCAACGGTCTTCCGCCACACCGCGCCGGCGGCGAGATCCGGCACCGTCCCGAGCAGGACGTCGATATTCTCGAAGGGGATCGTGCCGATCTGGGCGACCTGCAACCGCGCCAAACCCTCGGCGTCGGGGCGTATGTCGATATCGGCAAGGCCGATGCGGGCGAGATAGGTGTCTTTGTCGAATGTCATGGTCGGTCTCCGTTCGCGCCCTTCTCGCGGAATTGACAGCCTCACGGCAATCCGCGATTTTGCATGGGACCATGCATGGGCGGATACCCCGATGATCTCCGACTGGAGCGACCTTCAGACCATTCTCGCGATCGCGACCGAAGGCAGCCTGAGCGGTGCCGCGCGCCGGCTCGGCGTCAACCAGTCGACGATGTCGCGGCGGCTGCAGGCGATCGAACAGAACCTCGACACAGCGCTCTTCCGGCTGGAGGACGGGCGGCTGCGGCCGACGGCGGCCGCCGAGCAACTGATCGAGACGGCACGGCAGGTCGAGGCGCTGGTCGGCCACGCCAATACCGCCCTTGCGGCAAGCCCGGTTCCGCTCCGCCTCGCCACCTGCGAGGTGCTGTCGGCCGTCTTCGCCGCACCCGCACTCGCCGGCTGGCGGGAGCACACCGGCGAACCGGCCGAGCTTTCCGTCTACGACAATCTCTTCGTGCTGCCGGCGGACGAGTTCGACGTCATGATCACACCGCTCGAATCCGCGCCGACCGAGATGGTCGGCCGCCGTATCGGCCGGCTCGACTGGGATTTCTACGCCGCGCCGGACTATGCCCGCACGCGGCCGCTTGCCGCGGATGCGACCGGGCTCGACGGGCACGACGTCATCCACGCCGCCGGTTCGCTTGCCGAGGTCGCCGCCTATCGCCGGCTCCCGGATCTCGGTGGGCGCCCTGTCTTCCGCTCGTCGAGCGTCGTCGTGCAGCGCGACATGGCCGCGACCGGCGCCGGCATCGCGCTGCTGCCCGCCTGCGTCGTCCTGCCGGAGCATGGCCTCGTGCGTCTCGAAAACCGGATGCAGCCGCCGCCGGCGGAGGTCTGGATGGTGGCGCGGCGGGCGACCGCGACCCAGCCGCGGGTGCGCCGGTTCCTAGACTGGGCGGGCGGGCACTTTCGCGGCGCGCCGCCCGCACGAAAGGCCGGCTGACCGCATCGGCGTCCACTGTGCGGGGCTTAGGCGATCATATTGCTGGGACAGGCAGGAAACTGTTTGCTTCTGCCCGGTGCTGGACTAGAACAGGCCGATGATCACCGCCCGCGACATGACCGCCGCCGAGCTCGCCGCGCTTCTGCATTTCCATGCCGAGGCGGGTGTCGAATGGCTCGTCGAGGATGCGCCCGTCGACCGGCAGGCGGCGTTTTCGGCGGAGAAGCAGGCGCGCCAGCGTCCCGCGGCGGCGGCAGCGCCGGGCACGGCTCCCGCACCCGAGCGGCGACGTCCGGAGGCGCCCCAGCCGGCGCCGAGGCCGGCCGCCGCGATCGCCATTCCCGACGAGCATGCCGTCACCGAGGCGCGTTTCGCCGCCGAGAGCGCCCGCACGCTCGACGAGCTCAGAACCGCAGTCGAGGCTTTCGGCGGCTGCAACCTGAAGACCAGCGCCCGCTCGACGGTCTTCGCCGCCGGCGATCCCGCCGCCGGCGTCATGGTGATCGGCCCGATGCCGAGCGCCGACGACGACCGCGAGGGTGCCGCCTTCTCCGGCAAGGCCGGCTTCCTGCTCGACCGCATGCTCGCCGCGATCGGGCTTTCGCGCGAGACGGTGCTGCTTTCGACGGTCATTCCCTGGCGTCCGCCGGGCGACCGGCCGCCCTCGGCGCCGGAAGCGGCGATCTGCCGGCCCTTCGTCGAACGGCAGATCGAGCTCGCCGAACCGAAGGCCGTGCTGCTCCTCGGCAATTTCACGGCCCGCTTCTTCTTCGGCGGCACCGGTACCATTCACGCCCTGCGCGGCGAGTGGCGCGAGATCGCCTGCGGCAGCCACGCGGTCCCGGCGATCGCGACGCTGCATCCGCAGGAGCTCCTGACTGCCCCGGCCAGCAAGGCGCTCGCCTGGGCGGACCTGCAGGCGTTCCGCGCCCGCCTCGGCGGCTGATCAGCCCGAATTTTCAGCACTGGTAAACAGAAGATGACGAAAGTCATGCAAATTGCGCATGGCAGTGCGGCAATCTGCGACATTGTCGAATCGATGCTGCAGTGCAATATTGCAGTCGGTGTCGTGGGAGGAACCGTTCAAGAAAGAGCCTCGTCATGACCATGCCTTGCCGTCCCACCCACAGCAGTTTCGAAACGCTCCGCCTTGCCGGCGAGAAGCTGGGCAGTGGCCACGGATATCACCGTTTCGGCTCCGCCACCCACGAGCAATTGAGCGCACGGGCGCTCGGCCGTTTCGGACGACTGTCCCGCCCCTCCGCGATCTTCACCGATTTCCGCGAGCGCTGAGCCGGTCGCAGGATCCCGCTCCCCTCTTGTGCGCCGCACAACGAAGGCTCGTGCCGACAGGACGGGGATCGATCGCAAGACACGCGAAAAACGCAAAGGTTCGTGCCATGAACGTCAGTTTCCACCCGCTTCGCAGCTTCCGCCGGGCCGTCGCCCAGATCGGCACCGCCGTCCATGCTTCGGAAGAATACAGCCTCGCCCAGGCAGGCGGGGATGCGGAGCGCCGGGCGCACCGCAACGTCAGCCCGGCCATCCTCAACATCCCGCTCTGAGGGACTGCGCCGCCGCGCGGGGCTCAGCGTTCCTTCGCGGCCGGGCGGAGTTCTTCGCGTCCGCAGAGGTTCAGCTTGAGGCACGCCGCCTCAAAGGCCTCGTCAACCGCGGCGAACTTGATCGCCTGCCAGCCGAGATATTCCCGCAGGAAGTCTCGGCTAAGGCAGAGGCCTTCCTTGCGTCCCTCGCCCTTCCATTCGAGACAGCCCTCGGCGATCGCCCGGGTGATGAGCCGCTGCAGGTGCGTGCGCGACATGCGGAAGGTCTCCGCCATCGCACGCGCATCGATCCGGCCGATGTCGATACGTTCGGTATCGGCGGCAGGCGTGCCCAGCCTGCGCATCAGTTCGTCCATCACCAGTCCGCCGGACTCGGTCCAGAGGAACATCGCAACCCTCGCCGGCGGCTCGCGCCAGCGCGAGTCCTCGATCGTCTGGCGGGCGGCCCGCGGCTGGATCAGGCGGAACAGCTCGGGATGATCCATCAGCGTGGCGGCACGGGCGCCGCCGTCCATCTGGTCGAGCGCCGCCAGATTGGCGAGCAACCAGTTGAACATCGCCTCGACGCTCACCTCCGTCGGCTCGAAGCGCCGCGGCCGCTTCGTCGGATCGCCGGCGATCCGCATGAACCGATAGGCCTCGAGCTGGTTGAGGAAGTTCAGAACCGTGTTGCGGCTCGCCGCGTTGACGCCCGTCGCCATGTCGCGTAACCGGCCGATCGTCAGCCCCGAGCGCGGCACGTCAGGATCGTATTCATTGTGCAGGGCGAACGCCGCCTGACTCAGCAGCCATCGCTGCTGCGAGGCGAGGAAGCGCGCAAGACGCGGATTGCCGTCATGGACGCCGCGCAGTTTCTCCGCGAGAAAGCGGACCGCCAGTACGAAACGTGGATGTTCCTGCAGGTCCGCCGCGGAATACGCCATCATCACCCTCGTCTTTTCCATCGGGGAGTCGTGCCCCATCGCCGCGCAAAGGCCCATCCGGTCTGCCGGTCGGCCTTGCCACCTGCCCCTGGGACCGAAATTCAACTTTTAATATATATATGAATTAGAGCTTGCGCACACAAGCTCGGCACGGCCTGCCCCCGTACCGCCCCCCTAGATATCTGTATATGCAGACAAAATACACATATACTTAACATAATGCAACTGAATGCAGAGTAAGCAAGCGATTCCATGCAATTAGTTGCAACCGCGTTTGCCCGTCGACACCATTCGGATTTCCGAATAAAGGCTTGAGCGTCCTCAAACGGAATTGAGCCCCGATGCTGGCCAGCCTCACATCCATCGCCACCCTCATGCTGTCCACCCTCCTGATGATGACCGGGCTCGGGCTGATGAACTATCTGGTACCGCTGCGTGCACTTGCGGACGGCTGGTCGACCGTCACCGTCTCGGTGATCGCCACGGCCTATACGCTCGGCTTCACGCTCTCCTGCATCGTCACGCCGGTTCTGGTGCGCCGGGTCGGCCATGTCCGGGTCTTCGGGGCGCTCATCACGCTGCTTACCGTCTCGATCCTCTTTTCGGCCCTGCTGGTCGAGGTCTATGCCTGGCTCGCCTTCCGGGCGCTTGCGGGTTTTGCCATCGCCGGCAGCTACCTCATCATCGAAAGCTGGCTCAACGAGCGCGTCACCAACGACAATCGCGGCGCGGTCTTCTCCGTCTACATGATCACCTGCCTCCTCGGCTCCATCGGCGGCCAGTATCTCGTGCCGCTCGGCGACCCCAAGGAAATGGGGCTCTTCGTCGCCTGCGGCATCGTCTTCTCGCTCGCCCTGCTGCCGACCATGCTCTCGACCGCGCCGTCGCCTGCGCCGATCGCCGAGGCGCGCTTCGATCTCGTCCGGCTCTACCGGCGCTCGCCGATCGCCTTCGTCGGCTCCCTGCTCGCCGGTGCGCTTTCCGGCACCTGGGGCAGCCTCGGCGGCGTCTACAGCCAGGCGATCGGCATGGATGCGACCGGCGGCGCGACCCTGCTTGCCGCCGTGCTCGCCGGCGGCGCACTCGCCCAGATGCCGATCGGACGCATTTCCGACCGCATCGACCGGCGCCTGGTGATGATCGCCTGCGGCCTCTTCGGTGTCGCCGCGAGCCTCGCCATGGCCGCCTTCGGCGCGTTCGGCGTCGTCGCCGCCTGCATCGCCGGCTTCTTCGTCGGTTCCGTGCTCTACCCGGTCTATGCGCTGAACGCCGCCCATGCGGCGGACATGGCCGAGCCCGGCGAATACGTGACCGTTTCGGGCGGCGTGATGATCCTCTACGGCATGGGGACGGTCACCGGCCCGCTGATCGGCGGCAGTCTCATGCAGGCGCTCGGACCGGTCGGGCTCGTCTGGTTCCTGGCCTTCATCTTCGCCGTCTATGCCGGCTATGCCGCCTGGCGCATGGGCCGTAGGCGCGGCAAGGCCCGCGACGAAAAGACCGACTTCCAGGGTGCCACGATCCCCGTGCTCGGCGCCGACCGGGTGAATACGACCGTGCCGCCCACCGAAGACGGCAACGACGCTCCCGGCAGCGAACCCGCCTGACGCGGCCTTCCGGCAAAGGGTAGACTACGGCGTCGAGGCCTTGCGCGCCGCCTTCCGTTCTAGCCCCAGCTGGTGCTCGCGATAGATGATGAAGATGCCGGCGGCCACCACGATCGCCGCGCCGAGAAGCGTCGTCAGCGTCGGCACGTCGCCGAAGAGGACGTAGGCGACCACCGAGCCCAAGATGATCGAGGTGTATTCGAAGGGCGCGATCGTCGAGACATCGGCATAACGATAGCTCTCGGTGAGCAGGATCTGCCCCACCCCGCCGAAGATGCCGGCGAGCGCCATCAGCCCGAGCTGGGTCCAGGAGAGCGACTGCCAGCCGAGGAACCAGGTGAAGGCGGCGAGCACCGAGGCGGTCAGCGAGAAATACATGACGATGGTCGGCGTCTTCTCCGTCTGCACCAGCTGGCGCACCTGTAGCATGGCGGCCGCCCCGAGCATGGCGGAGGCGAGCACGGCGATCGCCCCGATCGCCGCCTCAGACTGCGCACCCTCGGCGCCGAAGAGCGTCAGCTTCGGCCAGGAGATGATCGCAACCCCGATCATGCCGACGAAGACCGCCGTCCAGCGATAGACGCGCACCGCCTCGCGCAGGAAGACCGCCGCGAAGACGACGGCGATCAGCGGCATCGCATAGCCAATGGCGATCGCGTCCGGCAGCGGCAGGAGGACGAGCCCGTAGAAGCCGACGCTCATCGACGTCACCCCGATCAGCCCGCGCTTCAGGTGGCCGAACGGATTGTCGGTGCCGAAGGCCGTGCCGATCTCCCGCTGCCAGGCGAGATAGACGAGGATCGGCAGCATGGCGAAGGCGGAGCGGTAGAAGACGATCTGCCCCGGCGGCATGCCGGCGCCGGCCAGCTTGATCGACGTCTGCATGCCGACGAAGACCATGACCGAGCAGACCTTCATGAGGATGCCGCGAAGCGGATCGGAAACGGCGGAGGCCATCTGTTGCTTCTCGTGAGCCCGCGGACGGGGCCTATCTGGTGACGGAGGTGGGCGGCTGCTCGGCACCCGCTGCGGAAGGCAAGAGCACTCATCATCGACCGACGAGGCGCTTCTGGCAAGGCCGGCAGTGGCGGATCGGGTACGCTCTCCGGCAGCCAAAACCACCTTGCCGCGCCAGTCCTCAGCGGACCTGTGTTGATCCTCTTTTCAGTGAAACCGAATTTATCTGCCCGCAGGAAAGTATTCGTGATAATTTTAACAATCGTTCAGAAATTACTGCAATCATCCCGGCCGAAATCGCGCTGGTTCGTATCTCATGTACGTTCGCGGGTGCCGGATTCATGCAAGACACCGAGCAGGAAGAATTCATGCGAACAGACACGGGCCGGATCATTCATCTGGCAGATTACCGCCCAACCGATTTCGTTCTGGAACGCGTTGATCTGACTTTCGAGCTTGATCCGGAGGCGACCAAGGTCGAGGCCCGCCTGATCTTCCACCGCCGCGAGGGCACCGATCCCGCGGCCCCGCTCGTTTTCGACGGCGACGAGCTGACGCTCTCCGGCCTGCTGCTCGACCAGATGGAGATGGCGCCCGAACGCTACACGGCGACGCCGGACAGCCTGACGGTCCGCGACCTGCCGGAATCCTCGCCCTTCGAGCTGACGATCACCACGATCATCAACCCGCAGGCCAATTCGCAGCTGATGGGGCTCTACCGCTCGAGCGGCATCTACTGCACCCAGTGCGAGGCGGAAGGCTTCCGCCGCATCACCTATTTCCCCGATCGCCCGGACGTGCTCGCGCCCTATACGGTCACCATCATCGCCGACAAGGCCGCCAATCCGCTCCTGCTCTCGAACGGCAACTATCTCGGCGGCGGCAATTTCGACGAAGGCCGTCATTTCGCCGCCTGGTTCGATCCGCATCCGAAGCCGGCCTATCTCTTCGCGCTGGTCGCCGGCGATCTCGGCGTCGTGGAAGACACGTTCACCACCATGTCCGGCCGCGAGGTCGCGCTGAAGATCTATGTCGAGCACGGCAAGGAGCCGCGCGCGACCTATGCGATGGATGCGCTCAAGCGCTCTATGAAGTGGGACGAGGAGGTGTTCGGTCGCGAATATGACCTCGACATCTTCATGATCGTCGCCGTCTCCGACTTCAACATGGGGGCGATGGAGAACAAGGGCCTCAACGTCTTCAACGACAAGTACGTGCTTGCCGATCCGGAGACGGCCACCGACGCCGACTACGCCAATATCGAGGCGATCATCGCCCACGAATACTTCCACAACTGGACCGGCAACCGCATCACCTGCCGCGACTGGTTCCAGCTCTGCCTCAAGGAAGGCCTCACCGTCTTCCGCGACCACGAATTTTCCGCCGACCAGCGCTCGCGGCCGGTGAAGCGCATCGCCGAGGTCCGGCACCTGCGCTCGGAGCAGTTCCCGGAGGACGCCGGCCCGCTCGCCCATCCGGTCCGCCCGGACAAGTATCGCGAGATCAACAACTTCTATACGACGACCGTCTACGAGAAGGGCTCCGAGGTCACCCGCATGATCGCGACCATCCTCGGCCGCGATCTCTTCAAGAAGGGCATGGACCTCTATTTCGAGCGCCATGACGGCGAGGCTGCCACGGTCGAGGACTTCGTCAAGTGCTTCGAAGATGCGAGCGGTCGCGATCTCGGCCAGTTCTCGCTCTGGTACAATCAGGCCGGCACGCCGCACGTCACCGTGACCGCTGACTACGACGCCGCCGGCAAGGCACTCACGCTGGAGATCGGGCAGACGGTTCCGGCCACACCCGGCCAGGCCGACAAGAAGCCGATGCATATTCCGCTCGATCTCGCCATCGTGCTCGAAGACGGTACGATCGCCGTCCCCGCCTCGGTCGACGGCGCGGAGATGACCGGCAGCGTCCTCCACCTCAAGGAAGCCCGCCACACGGTGACCTTCACCGGCATTGCGTCCCGTCCCGCGCTTTCGCTCAACCGCAGTTTCTCCGCACCGGTCATCGTGCGCTACGAACAGAAGCCGGCTGACCTCGCCCTCATCGCCCGCCACGAGACCGATCTGTTTTCGCGCTGGCAGGCGATCACCGATCTCGCACTGCCGGCGCTCAAGGACGCCGCGCGTGCGGCCCGCAAGGGCGAGGCGATCCAGATCGACGTCACTTTCGCCGAGGCGTTGCTCGCCGTCGCCGCCGATCCGGCGCTGGAGCCCGCCTTCCGCGCCCAGGCGCTGACGCTGCCGAGCGAGGCCGACATCGCCCGCGAACTCGGCGGCGACAACGATCCGGATGCCATCCATGCCGGCCGCGAGGCGGTGCTGACGGCGATTGCGCGTGCCGGCGCAGATGCCTTCGGCAGCCTTTTCGACGCAATGGCCGCAGAGGGAGCCTACAGCCCCGATGCCGCGAGCGCCGGACGCCGTGCTCTGCGCAACGCCGCCCTCCTCTACCGCACGATCGCCGAGGATGCGCCGGCCCTTGCCGCGGAAGCCTTCGCGAAGGCCGACAACATGACCGACCTCTCCCAGGCGCTGACGGTGCTCGCCCACCGCTTCCCCGAGGCGCCGGAAACGCACGCCGCGCTCGCCGCCTTCGAGGCGCGCTTCGCCGAGAACGCACTGGTCATCGACAAGTGGTTCCAGATCCAGGCGACGATCCCCGGCGAAGGGGCACTCGCCCGCGTCATGCGGCTCAAGGAAGACCGGCACTTCAACGAGAACAACCCGAACCGGGTCCGCTCGCTCGTCGGCGCCTTCGTCTTCAGCAACCCGACCGGCTTCAATCGCGCGGACGGTGCGGGTTACCGCTTCCTCGCCGAGGAGATCCTCAGGATCGATGCGAAGAACCCGCAGCTCGCCGCACGTCTTCTCACCTCCATGCGCTCATGGCGGCAGCTGGAAGCCGGGCGTGCCGAGCTTGCCCGCACCGCCCTCGTCAGGATCGAGCGCGAGGCGCTCTCGAACGACGTCCGCGACATCGTCGATCGCACGCTGAAGGGATAAACGGCAGGGCGGCGTCCGGCGCCGCCCTCCACCGCTTCGTCGCCGCGGCCGCGTCTTTCTACTCTTCGTCGGGATTGTCGATATACCACTGCGCGTCGAGATCGGCGCTGTTCAGCATATCTTCATAGCAGAGCGTCATCTCGCGCGCCTCGCCATCCCAGAAGGCGTTGGCCTCGCCGCATTCGCTCGCCGTCAGCTTGATGCCGTCCTTCAGCTTGTAGCTGCCGGAAAAGACCTCGGCCACCATCTCCATCAGTCCGGCATTGCGGATCATCTCGCGGAAGTAGGCGAGCTTCGGATCCTTCGTCTCGTCATAGGTAATCGTGAACTTCGTCTGGTCGCCCTTGCCGGCCTCGTGCGGCTTCAGCACGGCGCCCCAGCTCGCCGCCAGCGTCTGGTATTCGCCCGGACATTCCTCGGCGCGATAGTCGGGAAACTCCACCGAGTCGGCGAATTCCTTGAAGCGCTTCTCGTTCTTGCCGAGCATCCAGCAGATCGTCGCATAGGCACGCTGCTCGTCGAGCCCGTGGGAATCCCAGGACGGCATGTCCTCGGGCTTGGCGTCGGGATCGGCCGAGAGGAACCAGATATTTGCCCAGTCCTCCACCGCGACGTTCAGGTCCTCGTCGTCGGCCTCGAGAAGCAGCAGCATGGCGAGCCCGTCGACGGCGTCCTCCTCACGTCCGAGCACCGGCAGCGAAAGCTCCGACACCAGCATGTGGCCGGCCTCGTGGAAGACCGTACCGATCGCGACGTTGAGGGCGAACTGGTCGGCCTCCTCCCGCTGCTCGTCGGTGAGTTCGCCGTAGAGTTCCGGCGGGGTCGCCTCGACGGCGATGGCCGGCGCGGCGAGCAGCAGCGCCGAAAGAAGTGCGCAGGAACAGGCCACGGAAAGACGGTACAACGGTGAAGATGATGCCATTTCGAAAAGCCCCCGAACCCCGCCGCCAGTCGGCGGCCGGCATCCGTGCTACGGCAGCGGGCGACCTCTTTTCAATCGGAATCAATCGTTTGGCGGGGTTGATCCAAAAAAAGCCGATTCCGATTAAGGGCTTAACATTTTGTTCACCATCACCGTCTGGACAAGGCGAATCGCCAGTGATTCATTGAGTCAGATTCGGGCGGGCGGCGCTTCGAATCATACGAGGGATCAAGGTGGGACGATGGCGGACGTGCGGCGGGTTTCCGCGGCCGATGGGCGGCTGCGACTCAAATTTTCGGGATTTGGGGGTCGTATCGACGGGCTCGGGCGGCGGCTGGCAATCGTCCTGACGGGCGACGGCAATTCGCGGCAGGCGGAAACGCTGCTCCGGCGGGCCATTCCGGTTCTCATCATCGCTTTCCTGGCGGTCGTCGCGACGGCGCGGCTCAACGGCATTCTCACCGAATATTCCCGCATGGAAACGGCCGTCCGGCAGGCGGTGACGCTTTCTGCGGCAACCGCTGCCGCAACGTTCGGGCCGGACGGCATCACTCTGGCCGCCTCCGACCGGTCCGCGGCCGAGGCGATCCTTGCGCGCTACCTGCCGCAGGACCGGCTGGCTTCCGGCTCCTTCCTGCTGCTGATCGACGGCGAAGGCCGTATCTTCGGCTCTTCGTCGGACGGGGCGCGCTATGTCGGCATGGACATGGCCGGCCTGCTGCCGCAGGCGAACAGCATTCGCTATGTCGCCGACCGCAGCGGCGCACTCGAAGCCTTCATCGACGGCATCCGCCACTACGTGGTGCTGGTTCCGGTCGGTGCGAAGGGTGCCTTCGTGCTTTCCGCGCAGTCGCTGCAGCCGCTCGAAGCCTACTGGCGCAGCGAAGTCTCGCTGAGCGTCACGCTCTTCTCCGGCATTTCGCTGATCCTGCTCGTCATCCTCTATGCCTATTTCCAGCAGGTCAAACGGGCGCGCGAAGCCGACGAGACCTTCCTCGAAACCAACCTGCGCGTGGAAGCGGCGCTGTCGCGCGGCCGCTGCGGCCTCTGGGATTTCGACCTCGAGAGCCGCAAGCTCTTCTGGTCGCGCTCGATGTACGAGATGCTCGGCCTGCCGCCGTCCGGCGCCGTGCTCGGCTTTGCCGATGCCGCCCGGCTGATGCATCCGGACGATGGAAACCTCTATGCGATCGCCCGCGCCGTCGCCAAGGGTGATCCCCGGCAGATCGACCAGGTTTTCCGCATGCGCCATTCGAGCGGCCACTACGTCTGGATGCGGGCGCGTGCCCAGGTCATCCGCTCCTCGACCGGCTGCATGCACGTCATCGGCATCGCCATGGACGTCACCGAGCAGCACCGGCTCGCCCAGCGCTATGCCGAGGCCGACCAGCGGCTCGCCGATGCCATCGAATGCACCTCGGAAGCCTTCGTGCTCTGGGACAAGAACGACCGTCTCGTGATGTGCAACGCGCATTTCCAGCAGGTCTACGGCCTGCCGGACAGCGTGCTCGTGCCCGGCACCGAACGCGCCGTCGTCCAGGCCGCGGCCTCCCGGCCGATCATCCAGCGGCGCGTCGCCGATCCCGACCAGACCGGCATGTCGCGCACCACCGAGGTGCAGCTCGCCGATGAGCGCTGGCTGCAGATCAACGAGCGGCGCACCCGCGACGGCGGCCTCGTCTCGGTCGGCACCGACATCACGCTCCTGAAGCGCCACCAGGAACGGCTGCGCGAGCAGGAGCGCCGGCTGATGGCGACCATCGGCGACCTCTCCTCCTCGCAGCGCAAGCTCGAGCGGCAGAAGGCCGAGCTTTCGGTCGCCAACGCCAACTACCAGGCCGAGAAGGACCGCGCCGAGGCGGCCAACAAGGCGAAATCGGAATTCCTCGCCAATATGAGCCACGAGCTCAGGACGCCGCTCAACGCCATCCTCGGCTTCTCCGAAATCCTGCTCACCGGCATGTTCGGACCGATCGGCTCGCCGAAATACTCCGAATACGCCAAGGACATCCACGAGAGCGGCAAGCACCTCCTCAACGTCATCAACGACATCCTCGACATGTCGAAGATCGAGGCGGGCCAGATGCGCATCCGCTGCGAGACCATCGATCTCGCCCCCCTCATCGAGGAGAGCCTCCGCCTCACCGCAATCCCCGCCCAGCAGCGCAACATCCATGTCGAGCAGCGCGTCTCGACCGGCCTCACGGTGGAAGCGGACCGCCGCGCCATGAAGCAGATCCTGCTCAACATCCTGTCGAACGCGGTGAAGTTCACCAATAACGGCGGCAAGATTGCGCTGCGCGCCCGCAAGATCGACGGCGCAGTGATGCTCACCATCGCCGATACCGGCATCGGCATCCCGAAGACGGCGCTTTCCAAGATCGGCCAGCCCTTCGAGCAGGTGCAGAGCCAGTATGCCAAGAGCAAGGGCGGCTCCGGCCTCGGGCTTGCGATCTCCCGCTCGCTCGTCTCGCTGCACGGCGGCCGGCTCGGCATCCGCTCCCGCGAGGGCTGCGGCACCGTCGTCTCGGTAAAAATCCCCGACTGCATCATCCGGCAGGCGACGCGGACGGCGTGACGATCACGGCGATCAGCACATCGGCGGCCCTCGCCGTCACGCCGTTGAAAACGCCGTGCGAGAACTCCGAAGTCTGGCAGCAATGCCGTTAAGCAATGCCGGCACGGAATTGGCGGCCTTGCACCGCCAATTCGGTCGTTCGCGAACATGGACTAAACTTCCGTAAGAAGCCAACTACCGCACTCCACACTAAAGTCCTGACTGGACGGGAAGCAGTTTTTCGCCGCGAACGCAAAGTGGCACGTCAACCGTCAAAAGCTGTCGTTGTATACAGAATAAATGATCGACCATATTACCAGCGATTGCATTTCCCGCCTGAACCATAGAGTGTCTCAGGCGAAATAGCCCTTACGGAAAGAGTGCGTGATGATCGACCAAATTTCTATTGAGAACTTCATGCGACTGGAGGATTGCCAAAACATTTCGTTGGGGCCGCTCACGCTTCTGGTAGGACAAAATGGTTCCGGAAAATCCTCGGTCCTTAAAGCGATCCATTGGGCCTCGAGATGCTCCTCGCTGGCACAAAACAAAAAGCTACCAGTAGAGCTTATGGACTTCGTGCCTTCCGTGGAATTTCGCTCGCTGGCGCACAAATCGACTCTACAAGGTCGAGAACGGGGCGGTAGTTCGACGAAGCCTGTAATCGTGAAATTCAGACGTGGTGTAGAAACAGGATCGATCAAGCTGAAATCACTCGGGAATGACGCGGGAGTAAATGTTGAGATCGAAGGTGATGTGGCAGCAGAGTTTGTGAAAGAAGAACCGCAAACAGCTTATATTCCTGGCTTGGCCGGACTGGCTGAGCACGAAACCATCCTTGCGGCACCGGTCTTTAGGCGAAAGGCTGCATCAGGCGACGGTGGATCGGTCTTGCGGCAAATGCTTCTCAACACGCATTCTGATGACTTGAACACAGGGGAGGACAGTGTTGAACTTACGAAACTGTCCGAACTCGTTGGTCAGGTCATTCCCGGCGTCCGATTCTGGGTGAAATTCGATCAACGTCGGGATGCGTACATACGAGCCTGGTTCTATACACCGGATATGAAATATGGAGATGGTGGCAGCAACTACACAACGATGCGGCGCCCACTCGAGATGGCAGGCACCGGACTGCTGCAAGTGACCCAAATCTTCGCTTATCTACTGACGTTTCGCCCTCGCCTGCTGTTGATAGATGAACCGGACGCGCACTTGCACCAATCGAGCCAAGAGAGGCTGGTTGCAGCATTAGAGGCAGCCCTGCAAGACTTTCCAGAAACACAAATCGTTGTGTCAACGCACTCGCCGCGGATCGTTCGCGTCGCGGGGCAGTGTACTAGAGTCGTATGGCTTGAGAATGGTGCCATAAGAGACCAAGGGACAGACGTCCGGGCGCGCATGGGGTGGGGAGCGCTCGACAAAGACATTATCTTGTTCTCCGAGGACGACAACACTGAATACCTTCAATCGATAATCGATCAATGGCCACATTTGGCTCACAGGACGGTGATTTGGCCTTGTTTTGGTGTGTCTAGTATCCCAGACGGTGAACGGTTGGCAAAACTGCGGGATCGGCATGGCATAAAGGTCATGGTTCATCGAGACCGCGATTTCATGAGCGATGACGACCTAACAGCTTGGAAGGCCAATCGTGGGTATACAAAGAATGACGTACCGGTTTGGTTCAGCCCTGGCTCAGATATTGAAAGTTGTTTCCAATCGCCCGACCATATCGCTCGGGCCATGGATGTTGACCAAGCAGTTGCAGAAAAGGGCATCGAATATGCGCTTAACGAGCTTGACCAGGGGACGGTCAGCGCAAGCTTTAATGAAGCCTATAATAAAGCAGTTGGATCTCTGCCTGGCAAAGCTGACGCCATCAAACGCTGGAACGATCTTGGCCAATTCTGTCAGGCAACTGTAAAGGGAAAGTCTTTTAAAGACGCCTTGCGTAAAGGACTTCAGAGTGCTTTACCAGAAGCAGGTCAGGCCCGAAAGCTCCGCAATATGTCGAAAATCTATGAAGGATGCAGCGAAACTTCAATCTGCGATGATCTTCGTGGACATCTTCAAGGACTTCTTGATGGGTAATAGCGCGAGGCGTTCTATTTTAAGAAACAGATGAAGGTCGCCCATTCAACTTTACGACGATCAAGCCGCTCAAATGCTGACCGACCAACAAATGGCTGTCTCTACGGGCCGGACCGCAGCATTGGGTCCGCGACCGGACGTCCGCTTTGGGCCGTAACTGACGCCGCGCCTGTCGACGCAAAACGTCCGCTTTCCCGACTTCTTTGTAACAAGCCGACAGTCCCCTCCCACCCCCATTCCGACCATTCGTCGAACTGCAAAAAGACTGGCGTAAGCGTCCCTTGGTGGGCATTTGCTATAATTCCGGACAACGCTAACCTCCCCGAAATCCGAAACAGCAAGGCAAGGCTCCGCGTGCGCTCCATCTTCCCGGCCATCATCGCCCTCCTCCTCTCCGCCGGGATCGCCAGCGCCGAAGGGCAGGTGATCGAGAAGGTCGAGACCTATTCGGTCAGCGGCCGCACCGGTCCGGAGCTCTACGCCTCGATCGGCGCGCGCGGGCCACTGCTCGCCGGCAAGGTGCGTTCGATCGCCCATACCAGCTTCCGGCTCACCTGGCAGCGCGACTACCAGCAGCGCGGCACCGCCTGCGTGCTCGCCTCGGCGAAACCGAAGCTCGTCATCACCACCGTGCTGCCGAAGGCGGTCGAGCCGCTCGACGAGCCGGTCCGCGGCAACTGGCAGCGCTTCGTCGAAGGGGTGACGGCGCACGAGAAGGTGCACGGCACCTTCATCCGGGAGCTGGTGAAGGAGATCGAGAAGGCCACCATCGGCCTTTCGGTCGAGAACGATCCCGGCTGCCGCAAGATTCGCGAGAAGATGCAGCCGATCCTCGGCGAAATCTCGCAGACTGAGCGCAGCAGGAGCCGCGATTTCGACCGGGTCGAGATGAACGAAGGCGGCGCGGTGCACCAGCTCGTCCTGCAGCTCGTCAACGGCGGATGACCGGGGGCCGATCGGCCCTGGCCAAGCTGTCTTTTTGCGACAGGTCCAAAACAGCTTTGCATTTCTCCCGGATAACCGCCTAATATCAATACGAAGTCCTGTCGTGGGTGCTGTTCCGGCACCCTTCCCGGAGCATGTCCGCTCATGACCGCCACGACCCTTGCCGCCGACCAGTTGCGCGCTGCCTGCGACCCGGCATCGCTGCCGTTCGAGACCACCGCAGCACTCGAACCGCTCGACGCGCTGATCGGGCAGGACCGCGCCGTCGAGGCGATCCGTCTCGCCGCGCAGATGGAGCACCACCGCTTCAACCTCTACGTCCACGGGCCGGAGGGCAGCGGCAGGCACTCCACCGTGCTGAAGATCCTCGCCGAGGAGGCGGCCGGCCGGCCGGTGCCGTCCGACTGGGTCTACGTCCAGAATTTCGACAATCCAGATCGCCCGCTCGCCATCGAGCTGCCCCGCGGCGAAGGCCCGCGGCTGCGCGCGGCGATGACCTCCCTGGTCGAGGATCTCGCCACCCAGATCCCCTCGCTCCTCGTCTCGGAGGAATACCAGAACCGCCGCATGGCGCTGGAACAGGAGTTCGGCGCGCGCCACGAGACCGCCTTCGAGGAATTGCGCAAGGCCGCCGAGAGCCGCAACGTCGCGATCCTGCGCACGCCGATGGGCTTTTCACTGGCCGCCATGCATGGCGGCGAAATCCAGAAGGCCGAAGTGCTGGCCCGCCTGCCCGAGGAAGAGCGCAAGAAGCTGCAGGAGGATGTCGCCGCCACGGAACAGGAACTCGAGGACTTCCTGATGTCGCTGCCCGAGCTCGAGCGGGAGCAGCGCAGCGCGATCAGCCGTCTCAACGAAGACATGGCGAAGGTGGCCGTCGATGCCGCACTCACGCTGGCGATGCGCGGCTTCGAGACCATTCCGGCGCTCGCCGCGCATTTCAAGGCGCTGAGGGCCGATCTGATCGCCCATGCCGATCTCTTCCTGTCGCTGGAGCGCGGCAAGGCCAACGACCCCTTCCCCGCCGAGCTTGCGGCCCTTCGCGAGGATCCCCGCTTTCACCGCTACGCGGTCAACGTCATGGTCGCGCAGGCCGCCGACGTCACCGGCGCGCCGGTGGTGGTGGAAACGCTGCCGACACTCGCCAATCTCACCGGGCAGATCGACTACATCCCGATGCAGGGCGCCCTCGTCACCGATTTCACGCAGATCAAGCCGGGGGCGCTGCACCGGGCGAACGGCGGATTTCTGATGCTCGACGCGCGGCGCGTGCTCACCGAGCCCTTCGCCTGGGACGCGCTCAAGCGCTGCCTGGAAACGAAGGCGGTGCACGTCATCACCGCGGCGGAGCGGCTCGGCCTGATCGCCACGACGACGCTGGAGCCGGAGCCCATTCCGCTCAAGGTGCGTGTCGTCCTGGTCGGCGACCGCCTGCTCCACCTGATCCTCTCGGAATTCGACCCGGATTTCGGGCAGTATTTCCGCGTCGCCGCCGAGTTCGGCGAGGACATGAACCGCAGCGCCGATTCGGTCGGGCTGTTCGCGCGCCTCGTCGCCACCGTCGTGGCGCGCGAGCGCCTGCGGCCAGTCTCCCGCGACGGCGTGGCGAGCCTCGTCGATGCCGCGACACGGGCCGCCGAGGACCAGCAGAAGCTGTCGCTTCGCATGGGCGAGATCTGGGACATTCTCCTCGAAGCCGACCACAGGGCCGGAAAGGCCGGTTCAGCCGCCGTCACCGCCGAGCATGTCAGGGCGGTAATCGAGGCTACCGAGCGCCGCCGCGGCCTGACGCGGGATCGGCTGCGGGAAGCGACGGTGCGCGGCATCATCCAGATCTCTACGCAGGGCAGCGTGATCGGCCAGGTGAACGGGCTCACCGTCAGCGAACTCGGCGAGGAGCGCTTCGGTGCGCCGGTGCGCATCACCGCCCGTGTGCGCATGGGCACGGGCCGCGTCGTCGACATCGAGCGCGAGGTGCGGCTCGGCGGACCGATCCATTCCAAGGCCGTCCTCATCCTTTCGAGCTTCCTTGCCACCCGCTACGTGCCGGATACGCCGTTGTCGCTCTGGGCGAGCCTCGTCTTCGAGCAGAGCTATGGCGGCGTCGAGGGCGACAGCGCCTCGCTCGCCGAACTCTGTGCGCTGCTGTCGGCGCTGGCCGACGTGCCGCTCTCGCAATCCTTCGCGGTCACCGGTTCGGTAAACCAGATGGGCGAGGTGCAGGCGGTCGGCGGCATCAACGAGAAGATCGAAGGCTTCTTCGATCTCTGCCGGGAGGTCGGCCTCACCGGGCGGCAGGGGGTGATCATCCCGCAATCGAACGTCACCCACCTGATGCTGCGCACCGACGTCGTCGAGGCGGTGGCGGCCGGGCGCTTCCATGTCCACGCCGTCGCCAATGTCGATGACGCGATCGAGCATCTGACCGGCCTGCCCGCCGGCAAGCGGATGCTGAACGGCGAATTCGAGGACGGCTCGGTCAACGCCAATATCGAGGTGCGGCTGCTCGACTTCGCCGACGCCCGTGCGTCGATGCTGCAGTTGCGCCTGCCGGAGCAGACGGAAAACCAGGACGAAGGCTGAGCCGCTTCATGCCCCCGTCGCGGACACGGTTTCCGCGACTTTCGGACGGCGCTTGAGAGAGCTCCCGGCAGTTGTTACGATCGGCGATGCCGGAAACGTCGCGACGGCGTCATGTCGGCGTGTCTCATAGTGCGGAGGCCAGACATGTACTCGCTTGCCATCGACACCGACCGGACCATCGAGGCGATCGCCACATACCTTCAGGAGATCGTCCGGCGCGACCATTCGCGCGGCGTGATCCTCGGACTGAGCGGCGGACTGGATTCCTGCGTGCTCGCCGCGCTTGCGGTGCGCGCCCTCGGCCCGCAGGCGGTCAGCGTGATCTATATCGGCGATCGCGACAGCGATCCAAGCATTGCAGATCGCGCGAGAGAGGTGGCGCGGCTGCTCGGCCTGACCCTCGAGACCGTCGACATCAGCGATGAGATGGCCAAGCGCGGCGTCTATGCGCCGCTGTTCGTCAGGCTGCTCAGGCTCTCCCCTGTCGTCGCTGAGATCAGCTCGACCGCCTACAGGCTCGTCCACGGCGAACCTCCGTTCGTCTCCGCGCTCCGGGTCGGCGGCGGGGAAACGCTGACGCCGTGGTACAAGCGGCTCATGTTCAATCTGACCATGCGGCATGTCGACGAAGGCTTCTCGCAGCGCCACATCCGCCGCCGCGCCATCGCCGAGCGGCTCGCGCGGGAACGGAACCTGTCCCTCATCGGCGCGGCAAACCTCTCCGAATGCGAAACCGGCTGGTTCGTCAAGGGCGGCATCGACGATCTGCCGGTGCAGCCGCTCTCCGGCCTCTACAAGACGCAGGTACGCCAGCTCGCCGAGGCTCTCGACCTTCCCGAGGCCGTGCGCACCCAGTTGCCCTCGCCCGACATGGCGAGAGGCGTAACCGACGAATTCGGGATCGGTCACCTCTACCGCGACATCGACATCGTCTTCGACGGCCACGACCGCGGACTGCCGGAAAGCGAGATCGCCAAGACGGGAGTGCCGCCAAACGAAGTGCGCGCAATCCTCGAACTGCGCCGGCTCTCCGCGTGGAAGAGAACCTCGCCGCATGAGGCCCCGCCAGTCAGCGGCAAGTTCGGCTCGCCGATCCGGCGCTGAAACGGCGTGCGACGACCTGAGCCTTCGGCGATCGGCCCTACCGAAAGACGCCCGGCAACTTCGCCGGCGCCTTGATCCTGAGCTGCTTGTTGACGTTGAAGCGCCCGAAGACGACCGTGATCGCATGCGGCGCAACGCCGAATTCGCCCGCGAGGAAACGCACCATATGGTCCGTCGCCCGCCCGAACCGCGGCGCCTCCGTCACCGAAACCTGCAATTGCCGCCCCTTGGGCTTGCCGATCGCATCGCGACTGGCGGCCGGCTTGCCGAGAATGTTGACGACCAGCACGTCGTCCTCCCACCAGAAGAACGAGTCTCGTCCTTCGGTGTCCTCCTCCGTCGCCTGCTTCTTTGCGCGCTGCCGCTTCATCCTGCCTTCCGTCTCCCCGGCACCCCTGCACCGTCCCGCCTGCATAGGCCGACGCGAGCCGGTTGCGCAAGGAGGGCATCCGGCGAAGTCATAGATCGGCATCCTAGTGAAGTTTGGAATTGAAGAGATCGACCAACTCCTCGCGCTTCCTGATCTCCAGCCGTTCGTGGATCTGATTGACATGTTTGGTGACCGTCGAAGGCGAAATGCCGAGCGCGCGGCCAATGTCCTTGTATTGTTTGCCGCGAGCAAGCATCTCCGCCACCGCGAGCTGACGGGGGCTCAGGCGCTCCAGAACGTTTTCGCGCTTGGCTCGAACGAGGAACAGGTCGCGACAGGGGGAGGCCTCGAACGTCAGGCCGTTGAGCGACCATCGCACGGTGCTCACCCCGTCCATCGGCGTGCAGGGTGGCTCCAGGCGAGGCCCGCGCCAGTCCGGGCACACCGCCGTCACGAGCGCGTTGAATATGGGGGTTGTTTCGTACAGTACGCCCCGCGCGTCGCAAAATGCGAGCGCCTCGCCCTGCCGCGCCTCCGTGCCCAACAACGAGGCGAAGAGATTGATCCGCATGGCCTCGACCATGTGCGGGACGAGTATTTCCTTTGCCCGACGGTCAGACTCCGAAAAGGGCCTGTCGTGATCGGACCGGAAGAAGGAAATCGCGGTCGGAATGTGGGTAATTGACGAAACGTGGCACGTACAGAGAGCCTGTTCCAATCCAAAATGCCGGCAGTGATTCAAGTACATCGGAATGGTGGTGAACTCGTCATACGGCATGACTTCATCCATGATCATGGTGCGGCCCGGATTCGCAATGGCCGCTTGCGCGAGAAGGTCGTTTTCGACGCCGATCTCACGCGTGTAGTTCTCGATCACGTCCCAGCCGAGGTGAAACAGGTGTACGCTGTTGAATGCTTCGCTGAATACGTTCTGGGCATTGGCCCACAGGCCGGAGTCGAAGGCGATGACGCTCTGAACCGTCGTCATCGCCCAGTCTTTGAAGTCGTGAACGGGAATATCTCGGCAATTCTGATAGATTTTCAGAATGACTTCATTCAACTGCGGACCGAGCACGCGGACACTCCGTTGCATTCCATGATGTGCATGCTTCTTTCTGGCGGCTGTGAGACAGCAGGCGAGACAAAGACATGAGTTCGCGGGCAAAGGCTGCAAATCGCATCAACGCGCCGCGATATCCTCACCTCATATAGTGACGGGAGGGGCTCCCGTCTGCAATGCCCCAAAAATACTCGATCGGTGATGCTCGTCGTCGCGTGATGCCTTATCGTGCCATGGGCTCTTCGGTCTGCAATCTATTCATCTCTTCGAGAGCCTGCGCATAGGCCGCTGAATCGCCGGGCAGCTGCGCTTCTTTGCGCGCTGCCGCTTCATCCTGCCTTCGGTCTCCCGGCGCCCGGGCGCCGTCCCGCCTGCATGGGCCGGCGCCAGCCGGTTGCGCAAGGAGGGCATCCGGCGAAATCATAGATCGGCATCCTAGTGAAGTTTGGAATTGAAGAGTTCGACCAACTCCTCGCGCTTCCTGATCTCCAGCCGTTCGTGGATCTGGTTGACGTGGTTGGTGACAGTCGAGGGTGAAATGCCGAGCGCGCGGCCAATGTCCTTGTATTGCTTGCCACGAGCAAGCATCTCCGCCACCGCGAGCTGGCGGGGGCTCAGACGAGCCAGCACGTTTTCGCGCTTGGCTCGAACGAGGAACAGGTCGCGACAGGGGGAGGCCTCGAACGTCAGGTCGCCCGTGGACCACCGGGTTGTGTTCACACCGTCGAGCGGCAAGGAGGGCCAGTCCAGCCGCGGCCCGCGCCAGTCCGGGCGAACAGCCGCCACAAGTGCCGTGAATGCGGACGTCGTTTCGTAGAGTACGCCCTGCGCGTCGCAGAATGCGAGCGCCTCGCCCTGCCGCCCCTCCGCGCCCAGCAGCGAGGCAAACAGATTGATCCGCATGGCTTCGATCATGTGGGGAACGAGAATTTCCTTCGCCTGTCGATCCTCCTCCGAAAAGGGTCTGTTCCGATCGGCACGGTAGAAAGAGATGGCGGTGGGGATCTGGCTGACCGACGAGATATGACAGGTGCAAAGCGCGTGCTCCACCCCGAAGTGCCGGCCGTGCTTTAAATACATCGGAATGGTGATGAACTCGTCATACGGTACGACTTCATGCAAGATCATGGTGCGGCCCGGATTCGCGATGGCCGCTTGGGCCAGCTTGTCATCCGCGATTCCGATTTCGCGGGCGTAGTTCTCGATCATCTCCCAGGGCTGACGGAACAGATACACGCTGTTGAATGCTTCGCTGACGACGTTCTGGGCGGTCGCCCAGAGGCCCGAATCGAAGTCGACGACGTTCCGCACCGTTGTCATCGCCCAATCCTTGAAGTCGTGCACCGGAAGGCCTCGGCAACTCTGATAGATCTTCAGTATGATTTCGTTCAACTGCGGGCCGGGCACACGGATACTCCCTTGCAGTCAGTGTTGTGCATGTTCTGCAATCGATTAAGAAATCGGAATCCCAAAGCTGGTCTGGGCAATAGCTTGGCGCGCGCACAGCCAAGACTGCACACATCGTTCGCCAGGCCGTCGTACTTGCCCGACCGCGTACCTGTCTGGGAAACCAGGGCCGACAGCCTTACTTCCCCGTCGGCTGCTCTCGTTGCAGTTCGTTCATCTCTTTGAGCACTTGTTCAAAGGCGGCAGAATCGCCGGCCTGCTGCGCTTCTTCGAGCTTGCGGCCCAGCGCCTCCACCTTCGCACTCCAGGCTTCCATCTTTCCCATGTCAAAAGTGACAGCGCCGTTCGGCGTGTTGATTGTCACTTCGCCTGTCGGCGATTCCATGTCTGCCGCGCCGTCCACTGAGCCGATGCCTGCCGGTCCCGTGTAAGCGACGACGCCCACGGCCATATTGACGATCACACCCAGGACGATCCCGCAGACAACCAGAACGGCTGTGTAGGGCAGCGCTTTTTGCCTGGGCACCAGCATCAGCGACGGAACACCCAGGAAAAGCAGGTACACAGAATAGAACGACGCCGCGAGCATCATCATCCAGAGTGCCGGCACGAGGGCGAAGACGCCGCCCATCATGGCGGCAGTACTGCTGTAGGCCACAAGCTTGAGCGCATTCGCGGAATTCTTTTGTCCGCCGAAGCCGGGAGCCAGAGCATTGCCTGTCAAGGACACGATAAAGATCATGACGAGCGACATCGTGTAGCTCATGACCATCTGCAGCAGCCCGGTCGCAAGAGGCACCCGTATCGAAAGTCCGAAGGTGCCGACCCCGAAAATGGATGCCCCGAGGAATCCGGCCACTGCCGGAACAGCGGCGAGTGGCATGACGTACCGGGTGTAGAGCGCCACCGTACCGGTTTCTTCGGCAGCGATGACCGGCCAGACCAGCCTGGGCGTCAGCATGATGCCCTTTATGCGAACGACGAGACTCATGGAGTTCCTCTCAATTGGATTTCTATGAGGGGATTTACCTCCAGAGAGCGCCACGACGGTATAGGTGAAGTGACCCATAGCCATCGGAAGAGCAATCGGCCAAGAGTTCCCCAATACTAGGTGTAGCAGGCTGGCGCACCGTGAAGTGTCCGCCGGGAACGGACACCTGAACTGTCGGTTTCCAAATGGAATCCGGCGTCAATTCTTTGGGAATTCTTGAACTGGAGACGTACGACGTGAGCCGCAAGACTAAACTCGCGATGAACAGCAGCACCTGCCTGCGGCCCCTTCTTGCCCGCCCCGAGGCGGCGGCCATGTGGCTCGCCCTGACGGCGGTGCCGATGCTGGCACTGCCGCAGGCGGCACGGGCGCAGGATACGGGCATCACCGATCTCGGAGGCCTCGGCGGCTGGTCGGCGGCGAATGGCGTGTCAGGCGACGGTAGTGTCGTGGTCGGCGTTGCCTACGACAGCACATCGGACGAGGATCACGCCTTCCGCTGGACCGCGGCGGGCGGCATGCAGGACATGGGCGGTCTCAACGGCGGCGGCTGGGCGTGGGCCAATGGCGTATCCAGCGACGGCTCGGTGGTGGTCGGCACCGCGACCGACGGGGTTTCCGGGCAGGACCGCGCCTTCCGCTGGACGGAAGCCGGCGGCATGGAGAGTCTGGGAACGCTCGGCCACGGCATCAGTTCTTCGGCGACCGCCGTATCCTTCGACGGTGCGGTGGTGGTTGGCCATTCGAACGATGTCGAGGAAGGCGGGTATGACTACGCCTTCCGCTGGACGGTGGCGGATGGCATGGTGAGCCTCGGCACGCTCAACGGCGGCCAGGCTTCAGTGGCCTATGGCGTCTCCGCCGACGGCTCGGTGGTGGTCGGCAGTGCGGCCGACGGTGCATTCGGCAATGACGAGCGCGCCTTCCGCTGGACCGAGACCGGCGGCATGGTGAGCCTCGGCACGCTCAACGGCAGCGGCTATTCGCAAGCGACTGGCGTATCCTTCGACGGTACGGTGGTGGTCGGCGGCAGCGCCGACGGTGCATCGGGCAATTTCGGGCGCGCCTTCCGCTGGACCGAGACCGGCGGCATGGTGAGCCTCGGCACGATCAACGGCGGCAACTATTCGTGGGCGAACGGTGTATCCGCCGACGGCGCGGTGGTGGTCGGCGAGGCGACCGATGGCGCGTCGGGCAACGCTGTGCATGCGTTCCGCTGGACCAAGGCCGGCGGGATGCAGAGCGTCGAGGACTGGCTCATCGGCTCCGGCATCGACGTCGCGGCCGACCTGCAGACAAAGGTCGCCAACGGCACCAACACCGACGGCAGCGTCGTGGTGGGGCAACTTCAGAATGATCATGCCTTCATCGCGCGCGTCGCGAAGGAAGGCGGTGGACTTGTGACGCTCGAAGACCTGCAGGCGAGCCTCGCAGCCACCGCCGGCGGCGGCGCGATGATCCTGCGGTCCAGCGATCTGCTGATCACCGGCGCCCACAGCCGTCCCCTGTCGCGGCGCGTCGAAGGCGGCAAGAACACCTTCTGGATGACCGGCGACTGG
>NZ_QPIX01000001.1:302681-810761 GCF_003337715.1 Ciceribacter lividus | reverse complement strand
TCCATACTCAACTGCACAAAAGAGCGGGCCATTCCATCCTCCTGAAACTACGACCATTATTCTCTTCGTTGCATTTGAAAATGGAATCTGCCCCAACGCTGTTCGAAAATCGCATAAGGTAGATTATGGAACTACGAGATATGCCGGATAGCCGCGAAAGGCCTGAACGTCGAGACTTCATCGGCACCAGCCCTGCGATGATCAATGGCTACGAGTATGACCCGGGTCATTCGAGTTTCCGTCGGCGAACAATGATGCCTGCGTCAGAGAAAACGTCGAATATTCAATGCTATATGCAAGACGTTTCACACGGTGTGAAAACAAATCCTCACACCGCGTCCGCGGCGATCTCCGCCTCGAAAACCATCTGGTCGTAGGCCGGCTCGACATGCGGCGGCGTTTCGCCCATCACGTTTTCGTAATCGAGCGGCACATGCATATGGGTCAGGATCGAGCGCTTCGGCTTAAGCCGCTCGATCCAGCCGAGCGCCTGTTCGAGCGACAGATGGCTCGGATGATGGCGGTATTGCAGCGCGTCGATCACCAGCACGTCGAGCCCCTGGAGCTTCGCGACCGTCTCCTCGGGAAAGTCGCTGACGTCGCAGCAATAGGCAATGTCGCCGATCCTGAGACCCAGCGAAGGAATGTCGCCGTGGCGCTGCACGAGCGGCTGAAAGCGGATCGTGCCACCCTTGCCGGTGATCTCGACCGGTCTTTCGATATCCTCGATCAGCCGCGGCTCGACGATCGGCGGATAGTTGCTGCCGACCGGCGTTTCGAGGCAATAGCCGAAACCCTGGCGGATGCGCGCCATCGTCTCGGGGTCGGCATAGATCGGGATGCGCCGACTGCGGTCGATGAAGTAGCCACGCAGGTCGTCGATGCCATGCAGATGGTCGGCATGGCCGTGGGTGTAGATGACACCGTCGATGTGCTGGACGCCGGCGGCAATCATCTGCGCGCGAAAATCAGGACCGGTGTCGACGACCACCGTCGTCATTCCGCCGTCCGGCGCGATCTGCTGCACCATGAAGGCCGCACGGGTCCGCCGGTTGCGCGGGTTCGCCGGGTCGCAGGCCCCCCAGTCGCCGTTGATCCGCGGCACGCCCGGCGAGGACGCGCAGCCCAAGATGGTGAAGCGCCGGAGGAACGTCATCGGTCAGAGCCCCGGCATCTTCGAGAAGACGCGCAGTGCGTTCTCGGTGGTGATGCGGGCAATCTCCTCGAAGCTCACGCCCTTGGTTTCGGCGAGCACCTCCGCCGTGTTGACCACGTAGGACGGCTCGTTGCGCTTGCCCCGCCAGGGCTTCGGCGCGAGATACGGCGCGTCGGTCTCGACCAGCAGCCGGTCGAGCGGCACATCTTTCGCAATCTCGCGCAGTTCCGTCGACTTCGGGAAGGTCAGGATGCCGGAGAACGAGACATAGCCGCCGAGCTCGACGCCGGTCCGCGCCAGCGCTTCGCCGGAGGAAAAGCAGTGGAGGATGAAGGGGAAGGCCCCCTTCCCCGTTTCCTGCGTCAGGATCGCCGCCATGTCCTCGTCGGCGCTGCGGCTATGGATGATGAGCGGCAATTGCGTGCGCCGCGCCGCCTCGATGTGACACAGGAAACCGGTCTTCTGGTCTTCCGGCGTCTGCGTGTCGTAGAAATAGTCGAGCCCGCATTCGCCGATCGCGACGACCTTCGGATGCTCGGCAAGCCGCACGAGGTCATCGGCCGTCACGTCGAGTTCCTCGTTCGCATTGTTCGGATGCGTGCCGACCGAACAGAAGACGGAAGGATGACGGTCGGTGATCGCAAGCAGGGTGTCGAGCTTGCGCACCCTGGTCGAGATCGTCACCATCCGGCCGACGCCTGCGGCGTGCGCGCGCGCGACGAGCGCGTCGCGCTCCTCGTCGAAATCGGGGAAGTCGAGATGGCAATGGGTGTCGATCAGCATTCCGTCAGGCCTTTGCTGTCTCTTCCGGCGCGACATAACGCGGGAAGACCGGCTTCGGTGCCTCGAGCGGCGTGCCGGCGGCAAGCCGGCCGGCCGCGCCGAGGCGGGCGAAATCGCGCGCATCCTGCGGAACGGCGACGAGATCGAGCAGCTTTGCGGCCGAGTCCGGCACGATCGGCTGCAGGAGGATCGCGATCTGCCGGACGACTTCCGCCGTCACGTAGAGCACGGTCGCCATGCGCTTGGGATCGGTCTTCTTGAGCGCCCAGGGCTCCTGACCGGCGAAATAGCGGTCGGCCTCGGAGACGACGGCGATGATCGCCGTCACCGCCTTGTGGATCGCCTGGCGGTTCATCTCCTCGCGGCAGATCTCGATCAGCCCGTCGGCCGAAGCGAGCATTTCCCTGTCCGCATCGGTGAGTTCGCCGCATTCGGGGATCTTGCCATCGCAGTTCTTGACGATCATCGACAGCGAGCGGCTGGCGAGGTTGCCGATGCCGTTCGCCAGATCGGCATTGATGCGGGTCGCGATCGCCTCTTCTGAATAGCTGCCGTCGTGGCCGAAGGAGACTTCGCGCAGGAAGAAGTAGCGCACCTGATCAAGGCCGAAATGGTTCACCAGGTTGACCGGATCGACGACGTTGCCCAGCGACTTCGACATCTTCTCGCCCTTGTTGAGCAGGAAGCCGTGGGCATAGACCCGCTTCGGCAGCGGCAGCTTGGCCGACATCAGGAAAGCCGGCCAGTAGACGGCGTGGAAACGGATGATGTCCTTGCCGATGACATGGATGTCCGCCGGCCAGTATTTCGCCCGCGGCCCGTTCACGTCTTCGACATAGCCTGTGGCGGTGATGTAGTTGGTGAGCGCGTCGACCCAGACATACATCACGTGCTTCGGATCATCCGGCACCTTGATGCCCCAGTCGAAGGTCGTGCGCGAGATCGAGAGGTCCTTCAGGCCGGATTTTACGAAGGAAATCACCTCGTTGCGACGCTCCGCCGGGCCGATGAAGTCCGGGTTCTCCTCGTAGTGCCGGAGCAGCGGCTCGGCATAGGCGGAGAGGCGGAAGAAATAGCTCTCCTCCTCCACCCATTCGACCGGCGTGCCCTGCGGCCCGTAGCGCACGCCGTCGGCGCGCACTTCGGTCTCTTCTTCCTGGTAATAGGCCTCGTCCCGCACCGAGTACCAGCCGGCATAGCTGTCCTTGTAGATGTCGCCGTTCGCGGCCATGCGCCGCCAGACTTCCTGAACCGTCTCGTGGTGGCGCTTCTCGGTCGTGCGGATGAAGTCGTCGTTCGAGGCGTTGAGCAGCTTGCCCATGGCGCGGAATTCGTTCGAATTGCGCTCGGCGAGCGTTTCCGGGGTGATGCCTTCGGCGCGTGCCGTCTGCTGCATCTTCTGTCCGTGTTCGTCGGTGCCGGTCAGAAAGAACACGTCCCGCCCGTCGAGCCGCTGGAACCGCGCCATCGCGTCGGTGGCGATCAGTTCGTAGGCATGGCCGATATGCGGCTTGCCGTTCGGATAGGAAATGGCGGTAGTGATGTAGAATGTGTCTTTCATGATCGGCCCTGTTGCGGACTGCGTTCTTTTTGCCGTCCTGCTCTAGCGCATGTCATCGCCATGCGAAACAACAAGTTTCGCTCTTGCGAGATGTTGAACGGCGAACCTACCGGGTGATCTCGTCGAGGATGTCGAGGATGGTCTGCTTGCGGTCGAGATTGTAGGCGGCGCTGACGGCGAGCCGCTCCGTGACGGAGGAGGAAAGCCGCGCAAAATGGTCGGCCTCGCCGATCGCCCCGGAAAGGGCCGCCGCCCTCGCCTGTTCGTGAAGATGGTCGCCGAGGTGCTCGACGAAGAAGCCGAAGGCGACGTCGCTGTCCTTGGCGCTCAGCGCGTCGGCGATCCGGTGCATGATCTTGCGCGCCGCCGGCCCCTGTGCCGCCAGCAGTTCGTCGAAGGCGGCGATGATGTCGAGGCCGCCGTAATTGATGACCTTCAGCGCCCGCGCGACGCTGCCCTTGGCGAGCGCGAGCACCGTCTCCCGCTGCCCGCCGGCAAGCGTCACCCCGAGCTGTCCGAGCGCCCGTTCCATGTTCGCCGCGTCAAGCGGTTCGAGCTTCAGCGGCAGGCAGCGCGAGCGGATGGTGGGCAAAAGCTTGCCCGGCGCGTGGCTCAGCACCAGGAACATCGCCCGTTTCGGCGGCTCCTCGAGGATTTTCAGGATCGCGTTCGCGGCGTTGCGGTTGAGGTCGTCGGCCGGGTCGATGATGACGATCCGCCAGTTCCCCGTCCCCGATGTCTGCGAAAAGAAGTGGCCGGCCTTGCGCACCTCGTCGATGGTGATGGCGCTGCGCACCTTGCCGGTCTTTTCGTCGACGGGGCGGGTGAGATGGAGCAGGTTGTGGCTCGCACCCGAGGCAAGCTGGCGCACCAGCGCCGAGGCCGGATCGGGATCGGCAAGCACGGCCGGCGCCTGCGACGGCTCCGGATGCGAAAGCACATGCGCGGCGAAGCGGAAGGCGAGCGTCGCCTTGCCGATCCCTTCCGGTCCCTCGATCAGGATCGCATGGTGGCCCTTGCCGGAACGATAGCTTTCGGCGAGGAAGCGTTCCGCCGCCTCGTGGCCGAAAAGCTTGGCCGTGCCGAGCGGCGGTGCCGCGCCGTCGAGAAGTCCCTGGCGTTCGTCGCTCATTCGGCCGTCACCGGTCTTTCCGTCCTTCGCAGGTCGAGCGCCAGCGGCTCGACCAGTGCGAGTATCTCGGCGGCGATCGCCTCGACGGGCCGGCCGGCATCGACCACCCGACAGCGTTTCGGATCGGCGGCCGCGATGTCGAGAAAGCCCTGGCGCCGCTTCTCGTGCGTCTCCAGTTCCTCCTTTTCGAACCGGTCCGGCGCACCGTTCGCGCCCGGTTCGGCCCTGCCGCGCGCCCGTTCGAGCCCGCGCTCGGCCGGCAGGTCGAGGATGAGCGTGAGATCCGGCACCACGCCGTCCACCGCCACCCGCTCGAGCGTATCGATGAATTCCGATTCAAGATTGCCGGTGACACCCTGGTAGACGCGCGAGGAATCCATGAAGCGGTCGCAGAGCACCACCGCGCCCCTTTCGAGCGCCGGGCGGATCACCGTTTCGACATGGTCGTTGCGTGCGGCGGCGAAGAGCAGCGCCTCCATGCGCACACCGAAATCCTCCGCCGCGCCCGACAAGAGCACGTGCCGCAGCGCCTCGGCGCCCGGCGAACCGCCGGGCTCGCGGGTGACCAGCACTTCGAGGCCGCGGGCCTTCAACGCCTCGGCAAGCCGGCGAATCTGCGTCGATTTGCCGGCCCCCTCGCCGCCTTCGAAAGTTACGAACAATCCCCGTCCCGTCGCCAATCTCTGCTTCCCGTCATCCCGGCGCACGTGCCGGCCGCTTCCGTTTCTACCCCATATGCCCGTGCCGCGAAACCTCGGCAAGCCGTATCGGAGCCGGAAGCGCTCTACAGCCAGAAGAACAGGAGTTCGATCAGCGCGTCCGTCGCCTTTTGCCGCAGCGTACCCGGCCCGACCGCCGCCGCGGTCTTCAGCGGCACCTCGCGCAGCAGCCTGTCGCCGGCGGTGATTCTGAGCGTCCCCACATCCTGTCCCTGCGACACGGGTGCGTCGAGCGGCCAGCGATAGACGATCCGTGCCGAAAGCCGCTCCGGGTTCGTCACCGGAACGTAGATCTCGACCGGCGCTGCCGCGACGAGGTCGACCTTGCCGCGATCGCCGCCATAGACGCTCGCCTGCCCGATCGTTTCGCCTGCCTTGAAGAGCGTGCGCATCTCGAAATTCTCGAAACCCCATTTGAGGAGCCTGACCGCCTCCTCGCGCCGGTCCTTGTCGGTCGCAAGCCCGCCCATCACGAGGAAAAGCCGTCGGCCGTTCTGCTCCGCGGAGGTGAGGATCGAGAACCCCTCCCCCTCGGCAAAGCCGGTGGCGAGCCCGTCGGCGCCGATGCCGGCCGCCAGCATCGGATTGCGGTTGCGCTGGTAGATCTTGTTCCACTCGAAATCCGGCAGCGACAGCAGCCGGTAGTAATCCGGATAGGCCGTCTTGAGGTACCGCGCGAGCGTCACCATGTCCTTGACCGACGTGCGGTTGGCGGGATCGGGAAGCCCCGTCGGGTTGGCAAAATGCGTGTCGGTGAGCCCGATTGCGGCCGCGCGCGCATTCATGCGTTCGGCGAACTTTTCCTCGCTGCCGGCCATCCCCTCGGCGAGCACGATGCAGCCGTCGTTCGCCATCTGCACCGCGACGCCCTTCAGCAGGTCCTCGACCCGCACCAGCGAATTGAGCGCGGCGAACATCGTCGAGGTGCGCGACGGCGCCCCGCCGGTCCGCCAGGCATGCTCGGAAACCTTGTAGATCGTGTCGAGGCTCACCTCGCCGCGCTTCAGCGCGTCGAACACCACTTCGAGCGTCATCATCTTGGCGAGCGATGCGGGCGCGAGCGCCTTCGTCGGGTTCTTCGAAAGCAGGATGGTGCCGGTCGAGGCCTCGATCAGATAGGCTTGCGCCGCCTTGGTCTCGAAGGCGGGGGCAGCCTTCTGCTGCGCGGTCGCCGGCAGGCCGCTCACGAGGACGAGGAAAAGAACCGCGAACATGGCCGCGAGACGGCGAATGACGGGCGCATCGGCAAATTGCCGTGCCGGACGATGCCCGATGGGTCTTGCGAGGCTGTTTCCCGTCATCGTCTGCCTTCGGCCCGCTTTCCTCTTCCCGGGCGGACCGCCAGTCGCAGCCCGAACGTCACCGCGCCGGCTTGGCGCCGCCGGAAGAGGCCTTCCCTGCCGCCGCGCGCCGGGCCGAGGCCAGAATCGCGCCCTCGGTCAGGCCATCATTGCGCACCATAACCGCGTCGAAGGCAAGACGCACGGTGACGGTCGGCTCCTCGGCATAGGCCGATGCATAGCTCGCTCCGTCGCCGAGGCCGGGCTGCGGTCGGTCATAGGGCATAGGGCCGATGTCCGGCAGCAGCACGAAGCCGGTGAAGGAATCGAGCGCCGCCGGCATGATCTGCTGGCCGCCGAAGGCTTCCGAAGGTGTCGGCCCTGCAAGACTCGTCTGGATGGCCGGTGCCGGCGCCTCCGCTATCGCCACCGGAGAGGGGGCGGGCAACGGAACAGCCGCCGGATCGGCCGAGGCGACCATCACGCCGCTCGCGATCTGGCCGACGGGATCGACCAGCGGGAAGCGGTCGCCCTTCTTGATGTAGGAGGCCATCAGGTAGGGCATGTCGTGCCCGTCCATGCGGGCGGGGCCGACATACTGCACGCGCACCTTGCCGGTGCCGCTATGCGTCATGTCAAGGAGATCGGCCGTCTTGTTCGAAAGGTCGATGATGCGATTGGAATGGAACGGTCCGCGGTCGTTGACGCGCACGATCACCGAATTGCCGTTCTCGACATTCGTCACCCGCGCATAGCTCGGCAGCGGCAGCGTCGGATGGGCGGCGGAAAGATAGAACTGGTCGTAGACCTCGCCGTTGGCGGTCTTGCGGCCATGGAAGGCCGAGCCATACCAGGAGGCGATGCCCACCTTGTCGTAATTCGGGTTTTCCTTGGGTACGTAGACCTTGCCCTTGACGACGTAAGGGTTGCCGACGAGATAGCGTCCACCGCCCTTCGGGATATTGCCGCCATAGGCGACGCGCGGGCTCGCCTTCACACCGTATTCGGATTCGGAAAAGTATTCCTTGCCGTGGCGGGTCTTCTTCTTGCCCTCGGTGCTCGCGCACGATGCCACACCCACGCAAAGGACCGACAAGGCGAACCACCTTGCACCGCTCCTCACAGCTCCACCGCGATCGAAACCCATACGCCCCACTTGTTCGCTCACGCTGCGGTAAACAGCCCTGCCACGCGACCAGGAAACAAGGCCCCTCTTCCCGGTCACTTTGGCTATATCAGAAAGATAAACCTGTCGACAACATGGCAGAGGGGCGCAAACTGTCGCAAGTTTCCTTTATGATGCAAGAGTATTGGTTAACAGGCGGTAAATTATACCGACAAGGGTACCGCTTTCGCTTGTCGCATCCCCTTGCTGAAGGCATTTGACGTTACGCAACATTTGGCCCTGCCCGCCCGAGGTGAATTTCGCCCCGCCATCGGCGAACACTCTTGCCAAGTTTCGCGCCATTGCGCATAACGCACTCGCTGGATGGGTGGCCGAGCGGTTTAAGGCACCGGTCTTGAAAACCGGCGTAGGTGAGAGCCTACCGTGGGTTCGAATCCCACCCCATCCGCCATCATCCTTCTTGCGTACACGGACAGGCGCCCATTGCGGCGCGGAATTGTCGTGTTTCGAAGGGCTTTTCGAGACCCATCCGCCCCCCCTGAGACTGCGCGCGAGGCCCGTTCCGGGTTCTGGACGGCCCTCTGTCTCTATTCGGGCGAACCTCACCCGTTTCGGTTCGGTCGGATTTTTCCTCTTCTTTCCAATGGTCTGAGTTTCAACCCCGCCAAAGCTTCGCCCCCCTGCGTCCTGCAGCCGTTGGATGCGCTGGCCGATTGGCGCGTTCGGTGGTGGCGATTGTCGTGCGCAAGCGCCGGAAAGCATCTATGCAAGGCGACTGGCCGGCTTTACCCTCTGCAACATGGCAAGGCGACCGCGGACGGAGAACAGCAGCGATCAGAGTGCCGCGAACGACGGCGCGGCAGTGTCCGACGACGTGGCCAAGCTGCTCGCTCAGCGGCATGCCAACGGAGGTGATCTCTGGGCGACGGCGGATGGCCGCTGGAATGTCGGGACTCCCTTCTCGACGCTGGCTTGCGGCCTGATGCTGACCGAACTCGGACTCGATCCCTCGGACCCCGTCGCCCGGGGGATCGCGCAGACGCTTCTTGCTTGTCAGACCGAGGATGGCCGGATCCGGCCCGGGCCGCATCTCACCGTGCAGCCCTGTCATACAGCCGAAGCGGCGCGGCTGCTGTGCCGTCTGGGCTTGGCGGAGGATGCACGCCTCTCACCGACCGTCGAGCATCTTCTGTCCAACCAGGCGGCGGACGGGGGCTGGCGCTGCAAGGTGCTGAAGTTCGGGGCCGGCCCGGACACCGATGCCTCGAACCCCGGAACGACACTCGCGGCACTGGACGTCCTGCGGTTCCGGACGCCGCTGGTCACCTCCCCCGAAGCCGAACGGGCCGTAGACACCCTGCTCGACCACTGGTCGGTGCGCCGCCCCCTCGGGCCCTGCCGTTACGGGATCGGATCCCGGTTCATGAAGGTCGAGTTCCCGATGTTTCGCTACAACCTCTTCTTCTATGTCTATGTGCTGTCGTTCTATCCGCGCGCGCGCCGGCACGAGGCATTCCGCGCGGCTCTCGCCGCCCTGCAAGGAAAGCTGGTGGATGGGAAGGTGGTCGTCGAACACGGGAAACCGGCGCTGGACGTGCTGTCGCTCTGTCGGACAGGCATACCCAACTCCCGGGCGACGCACCGCTATGCCGAGATCGTCGCCAATCTCGAACGATAAGCGCCGTTCAGTCGCCCCCCACGCCGACCGCACCTAGCGCGGCAAGGACGCCACACCTGTGGTGTTCACCAGCGCCCTTCCCAGAAAGTGTACCCAAAGAGGACACCTCCATGAGCATGGAAAACGGAGGGAGCAGGCCGGCGGACCGGACCGGCCGCCCCCTCCAAAGGGCTAGCGCTTGCGCTCTGCGGCGAGTTCGCGAGAGCCCAGGGCAGACGTCAGCGGCATGATCTGCCAGGCGGCGGACAGTCCCACCAGCACGTAGACGGCTCTGGCAAGCAGCGAGCCCGCGCCGAAGATCGCGGCGACGAGATCGAAGCCGAAGAGGCCCACCAGCCCCCAGTTGAGCCCGCCCACGATGACGAGGGCGAGTGTCAGCACGTTCATGAAGGTCATGTCAGTTCTCCTCGTTTGGGTTGGATCAGCCTTCGGGCGGCATGATCACCTTGTCGATGACATGGATGACGCCGTTCGAGGCGGCGATGTCCGTCTTGATGACGCTGGCGTCGTTCACCTTGACCGACTGGCCGTCGACCGTGATGTCGATCGCCTTGCCGTTCACCGTCTTCGCCTCGTCGAGCCCCGCGACGTCCGCGGCCATCACCTTGCCGGGGACGACGTGGTAGGTCAGGATTTCGGTGAGCTTCTGCTTGTTCTCGGGTTTCAGGAGGCCCTCGACGGTGCCGGCCGGCAGCTTGGCGAATGCCTCGTCGGTCGGCGCAAAGACCGTGAAGGGACCGGCGCCCTTCAGGGTCGTCACAAGGCCGGCGGCGTCGAGCGCTGCGGCGAGCGTCTTGAACTGACCCGCTTCGACGGCCGTGTCGACGATGTCCTTTTCGGCGGCTGCGGCGCCCTGGAGACCCGCAAGACCGATCGTTGCGGCAAGAATGGCTGTCTTCAGTTTCATGGCATTGTTCCTCTCGATGACATGCCCGCTTGGCAGGGCACGAATTATCATCTGGTGACAATTCCTTTTCATGCCAATAACATATTCGTGATAATTAAGCAGAGTTTCATAAGCTGAAAAATTCGCTACAAAGGCATTCACGACACGAAAACAAGGTTTGCAGACGTGCTGTCCGAGACCCTGACCAACGAACTTCAGCGCTATGCGATCGGCCCCCGCATCAGGGCGCTGCGACTGAAAAAGAAGCTCGGCCTGGTGCAGCTCGGCGCCCATACGGGGCTGTCCCCCGCCATGCTGTCGAAGATCGAGCGTGGCCAGCTCTTCCCGACCCTGCCGACCCTGGTCCGCATCGCGATGGTCTTCGGCGTCGGCCTCGATCACTTCTTCGCGCCGGACAAGGACAGGCCTCTGGTCGCGGTGGTGCGCAAGGGAGAACGGATCAGGCTCCCGGTGCCGGCAAGCGACGGGCCGCCCGCCTGGCTGTTCGAAAGCCTGGACTATCCGGTCGCGGACCGACGGATGGAGGCGTTCTATGCAGAATTCCCCGCCGATGCGCCACCGTCGGAGCCGCACCGGCACGGCAGCGCGGAATTCATCTACGTGCTGAGCGGCCGCCTCGCGGTCGACGTCGACGGGGAGGAAAACGTGCTCCATGCCGGCGACGCGATGTATTTCGATTCCAGCGTGCCCCACAGCTACCGGCGCGAAGGCGCCGTCGCCTGCAAGGCCCTGGTGGTGACGGCCCCCTAGATCGGATCACATTCAGGGTAGATGCCTCGAGCCCTCACCCGCGTCCCGAACGCGCCTGTCCACCCTTCGACGCCGCCCGCCGCCGGCCGCGCTTTCCCGCCACATCCGCGAGCCGCCGGAAGGTCGGGCACTCCAGGTGCGAGGGTGCCGGGCAGTCGGCGACATGGCGCAACGTGTCGCGAAGCGCCGTCAGCTCCCGGATCTGCCGGTCGAGGTCGTCGGCCTTCTGATGAAGCACGTCGCGCGGCGCCTCCGGCAGGCCGTTGCGGCCGAACATTCCGGCGATCTCGTCGAGCGAGAATCCGGCGGAGCGTCCCATGGCAATCAGCTTCAGTTGCAGCAGCACCTCGGGCGGAAACTGCCGGCGCAGGCCGTGCCGTGACACCGATGTGATCAGCCCCACCTCCTCGTAGTAGCGCAGCGCCGAGGGCGCCATTCCGCTTGCTGCAGCGACCTCTCCGATATCCAGAAATTTCATGCTTGACCTCAAGTCGACTTGAAGTCGTAGCCTGCTCCTGAATGGCAAATCACACAAGGGGAAAGCCGATGAAACAGGAAGAAACAGGCCGATCTGAACGGACGGGGATGATCGCGACGACGCTTGCACTCGCAATGCTGCTCGCCTCGCTCGGCACCAGCATCGCCAACATCGCGCTGCCGGCGCTGGCCGGGGCGTTCTCCGCCTCCTTCGGCGCGGTTCAGGCGGTCGTCGTCGCCTATCTCGCGGGCCTGACGGCGGCGGTCGTCGTCGCCGGCCGCCTCGGCGACGTTCATGGTCTGAAGCGGATGCTCGTCGCCGGTCTCTGCCTCTTCGCCCTCGCCTCTCTGGTCTGCGGTCTCGCACCGGGTCTCCAGCTGCTGATCGCGGCGCGGGCCGTTCAGGGCATAGGCGCGGCATTCCTCATGACCCTTTCCATGGCGCTGATCCGCGAGACGGCGGGCGCGGCGCGCGTCGGCCGGGCTCGCGCTCATCCTCGCCATCGCCGTTCTGCCGGCCGACTCGGGTGGCAAGACGCCGGCGCCGAGCGCATGGATGACGTTCGACAGGAGCATCGTGCCCAATCTCCTCGTCAATCTCGCGGTCGCCGCCGTAATGATGACGACCCTGGTGGTCGGCCCCTTCTACCTGGGCGGCGGCCTCGGCCTGAAGGAAACCCTGATCGGTCTCGTGATGTCGGTCGGTCCGGTGATCTCGATCTTCAGCGGGGTTCCCTCCGGTCGACTGGTCGACACCTGGGGCACCAGCCGGGTGCTGGCGAGCGGCCTCCTCCTGCTGACGGCAGGCGCCTTCCTGCTGGCACTCCTGCCGGAGGCAATCGGCCTCGGCGGCTATGTGTTGGCCATCGTCGTCCTGACGCCGGGCTACCAGTTCTTCCAGGCCGCCAACAATGTCGCGACACTCTCCGGCGTGCCGAGTGATCGCCGCGGCACCGTCTCCGGGCTGCTTGGCCTGTCGCGCAATATCGGGCTCGTCGCCGGCGCGGCCGTCATGGGCGCTGTCTTCGCGCTCGGCACCGGGACGGAGGATCTCGCCCATGCCGCACCTTCGGCCATCGCCGCCGGGATGCGGCTCACCTTTCTCGCCGCCGGTGGCCTGATGATCGCGGCGATCGTCCTTGTGGGGCTCGCCCGACGGACCGCAGCCGCCGCCTGACGGCGCGCCGCCCGGCCGCCACCCTCACAACAGCGCCGTGCGCCCCTTCAGCGTATAGGCGATGGCTTCGAGGATGACGCCGTTGGTGTTGACGTCGCTGTAGTTCGTCGTCTGCCGGCCGGTCGCGGCATAGATGCCGGAGGCGAATCCGAGTCCGGGGACGCGGCCCCTTTCGCGCACATGTTCGACGAGGCGGGCCGAATAGGCGTGCGGACGCACCGCATTCCAGAGATAGGCGCCCTTGCAGTTCACCACGTCGAGCGCCCGGCGCATCTCCGGCGTTCCGTAGCGCGCCCGGTCGACCATGGTCTCCAGCGCCCACGGGTCTTCTTCCGCGTCGACCTCGAGCCCCTGGTAGACGAACCAGGGCGCGCGGTCGATCGAGCTTTCCGAGACGCAGACGAACCGGCCCGTCCTGCGATATTCGTCGACCTGGGCGGCAAAGAGGACGTCGGAGATCACCTGCGCGGCCTCGGAGGCGCCGAACTCCATCGCCTCCAGCGTGTGCGGCTCCGTCCCGACCGCGCCGATGTCGGCGACCTTGCCGAGGATGCGCATGCGCCGGTCGGTCGCGACATCCTCCGGCTCCGGCGCGTAAGGTGTGTCGACCTCCATGCCCCAGAGCGCGAAGCCGCGGGCGGCGTAGTGGGCGTAATTGGAGCGGAAATAGGTCTTCCACCTGCCGTCGTCGATGTCGTGCATCCGGCGCTGCGAGATCGTGGCCGCAAGGTCCCAGCGGGCCAGCACGGCGGCGACGTCCTTGTCCAATCCCCGGCCTGCGAGCAGCTTCAGGGCCACCAGCAGCCGGCCGGTGTCGGAGGCGTTGTAACTGTTTTCCACCGCACCGCCACGCCTCGTCGACACGTTCGCCTGCGGCAGTCGGAGCTTGCCGATGCGCGTTGCCGGCAGGCTTTTCAGGATCTTTCCCGCCGCCTCGGCGAATTCATCGTCCGTCGCAAGCCCGAGCGCGTGGGCGGCGACCAGTCCGAATATCTGGCTCGCGATGTCCCACATGGTGACGAAGGGATAGGGAACGACGCTCGAGCCGGAGGCTTCGGCGCTCGCTGGCGCAAGGCCGGTCCACTTGTCCGAAAGGCGCGTGAAGTACCGCCACGCGAGTTCGGCATCCGCCTCGAGCCGCGCCTTCTCGGCAGCGTCGATCACCGCCTCGCCGGCGCTGGTCTCGGCAAAGCGCATCTGCTGCGACCGCTGAAGCCGCCCGAAGATCGGGTCGCGGCCGGTCACCGCCGCACCAAAGGCCCCGAGCCCCGTCACGCGGTTACCCTTGCGGACTGCAAGGCCGCCCAGGACGCCGGCGATCACCTCACCCGCCCCGCCCTCGGCGAGCGCCGCACCGCCGACCATCACCAGCGCATCGCGCTCGTGGCCGAGCCGGGTATTCAGCGTTTCCGCCAGTTCGCGGCCGTTGCCGATCCGCAGCCCACCGTCGATCCGGAAAGCGACCGGCACGTTGAGGAGCCCGTTCTCGTCCAGTCCTCCGTTCCCCTCGCCTCCGTCAAGCACGGCGGTCACCGTGATCCCGGCCGACGACAGCAGCGCCGCATCCGGCCCCTCCTTCGCCGTCACTGCACAGGTCACGGGTGCGGCCTCACCCTCAGGCTTGTCGAGATCGAAGGCGACGCCCGCCGCGGCCCGCACCGCCTGCCAGTCCGGCATCTGCGGGTCCGTGCCGAGCATCGGGCAACCCGCCCCGTCGGTCACATCCGCTCCGCCCGAGCGGGTAAACGCGATCCCGGCCGCCGTCAGCGCCTTGACGAAGGCCGTCTCGGCATCCGTCGGGGCAGCGCCGGAGCCCAGATCGAGATGAAGCGCGATGTCGCGCGAAAAGGCCTCCGAACGCAGGTAGAATTCCGAGGGCAGGATCGTCGCGATCTTTCCCTCGTCCTCCGCCTCCGCGATGAAATCGGCGAGTGCGGCCGCCAGCGCGGCGAGGCGATCGTCGTCGAAGCGGGTGATGTCGGCGAGCGAGACGTAGAGCACGGCCGGCTCGTCGCTTGCCATGCGCTGGGTGATCTTTCCCCGCCGCTCATCGAGTTCGGCGAGTGAGCCGAGGCGCAGTCCGCCCGCCACATGCATGATGCCGTTCTCGGTCTCGGAATAGCTGGTCGGCGCATCCTCCTTCGGCATCACCAGAACGGTACGGAAACCGCCGGCCCTGACGCCGGAAAGCGTCGGCACCTCCGTCTCGCCCTGCCGGCAGAGCATTGTGACGCAGGCAGCGTGCTGCAGCGCGCCGTCCTCCGACCTTGTCGCGAGCGCCGCCAGCCGCGCCTGCGCGATGCCGGCGCGGCGCATCTGGAAGTAGACCCGCTCCGTCTCCATGCCGGGCAGGAAGACGACAGGCTCGAACATCCCCCCATAGGCCGCCCGTAGCGCGAGCGCCGCGCTGAACGCCTCGTCTCCGGCGTCCGCCGGCAGCGCAAGACCGAGCGGCACGTTGCGACGGATAATCGCCTCGGAAAGGAGGCGCATCTTGTCCCGCGCCGGCGCACCGTCAGTTCCATCGAGGACCAGCATGAAAGGCGTATAGGCCTGCGCGCGGGCCATCCCGCCGGCAAGAAAAGGCGCCCCGACGACACCTATGCACAACGATTGTAGGACTTCACGGCGGGTCAGACGCATGGATTGCCTCTTTCGGGTTCACATTGGAGACGGCCGACATGGCCAGTTTTGGTCACAAATCACGGATGTCTTTGACGCAGATCAGTTTCATAACATTCGAATATCAGGTAAGAATAATGGAAAGGTTTACGGCAGGAACGGGTGCTGACCTTGTCATTGAAACCAAGCCCGCCAGAACCCGGCTCGAAGAACGGACGCCGGAAGAAGAAGCAAAGTCCGATATTTTACGATCCTACAGCCAGAAGGGGCATCGCCCTCGAGGTCGTCGGCTCTCTTTTGGTGCTCGGCGCCATCGCGTGGTTCGTCAGCTTCGGTCTCGGGATCTATCTGCTTGGTAAGCTGCCCGCGCCCGAAATCGCCGGCGGCGGGATGGCGTTTGCCGACCAGAGAACGCCGCCGGCTCCAAGATCCCGTCCCGCGGCCGTTGGCGTGCCGCAGCCCTCCCCGGACGCAGGCCCCGCTGCCCCGAGGAAGGCGCCCGTCCCGGAGGAGGTTTACGGCTATCTGCCCTACTGGTCGGAATGGGGCGACCAGGCTCTCGAAGAGCACCTCGCCACCCTCGATGGCCTGATGCCCGAATGGTATCAGATCGCCTTGCCTGCGGGTGAACTCATGCCGCTCGGGTTTTCCGCCACCCACCAGGTGCGTATTGCCGATGTCGTCGCACCCCGCCGCTGGGCACTCACCTTGCTGCCGGTCGTCGATCTTTTCGATCCCGCCGAGATCGCACGCGCGCTCGCCTCCCCGGAGAAGGTGGAGCAGATCCGCTCGGCGCTTGTACGCGAGGTCGCGGCGAGGGCCTATGACGGGATATGCCTCAACATCGCAAGCGTGCCCGATACCTCCTACGAGGATCTCGGACGGCTGCTCGCAGGGCTCCGGCAGTCCTTTGCCGCGATCGATCGCCAGACCTGCGTCGTCGTCGCAAGCTATCAGACGCCATGGACGGACGCGACCATTGCAGCGTCGGTCGATCGCTATGTCGTGCTCGCCTTCGACGAGCCCGCCAACAGCGCCCGTCCGGTGCCGCTCGCGCCCCAGGCATGGTTCACCGACCTGGCCGCCTCGGTCGCCGCGCAGGTTCCGCCGGAAAAGCTCGTCATCGCCCTCGGCAATCTCAGCTACGACTGGGTGAGCGGCGACAATGTTCCGCGAGAGATGAGCTTTCCCGAGGCTTCCCGGCTTGCCGGCCTTTACAGGAGCGGCATCCGGGTGGATCCGGTTTCGCTCAATTCCACGACCCGCTTCATCGACCGCGACGGCAACCGGCACCGCATCTGGCTGCTCGACGCCATCTCGTTCCACAATCAGTTGGTCGCACTCTCGGCCTCCGGGCAGATGCCCGCCGTCGCCATCTGGCCGTTGACCGATGCCGACCCGGGCGTCTGGCGCCTGCTCGACGGCCCGTCGGCTCGAAAGCCGGTTCAGTCGCTTCTGAAGAACGTGCCGCTCGCCGGCTACATCGGCTACGACGGCAAGGGCGCTTTCCACAAACTGGTCCGGGCGCCGGAAACCGGCCTCCGTGACGTCGTGCTCGATCCAGTCACGGGCCTCATCACCGAAGAGAACTACGAACGCGCGGCAGAACCCTTCAGCGTGCTGCGTTACGGCGCCGGCAAGCCGGGAATGGTGGCGCTCAGCTTCGACGACGGACCGGACCCGCGCTTTACCGATGCGATCCTGAACGAGCTGTCCGCCCTCGATGCGCCGGGCGCGTTCTTCGTCATCGGCCGGCAGGCGCTGGAAAACACCGACATCGTCCGCCGGATCGTCGAAAGGGGCTATGAGATCGGCGTCCACACCTACTCCCATCCGATGCTCGAGCAATCGTCCGAATGGCGCTCACGCTTCGAGCTCAACATCACCGAGCGGTTGATCGCGAGCCTCACCGGGCGCCAGACGCTGCTCTTCCGTTCGCCCTACGGCCGCAGCGAAGGCCCTCTGACGGGCGCCGAGGCGGAACCGATGCGCCTCCTCGACCAGCAGGGCTACATCGTCACCGGTGCCGACATCGTGCCGCCCGACTGGCAGCGGATCTCCCCGGACGAGATCGTCGCTTCGGTTCTGCGGCAACTGAAGACCGGACGCGGCAATGTCATCGTCTTGCACGACGGCGGAGGCGACAGGGAAGCGACCATAAAGGCGATCCCGATCCTTGTCAGCACGCTCCGCCGGGAAGGTTACCGCTTCGTCTCGCTCGCCGACATGCTCGGCCTGCCCGAGGAGGTGATCATGCCGCAGGACCGACGTGCCGACGCCATGTTCGACGCAATCTCCTTCGACATCATCCGTTACCAGTCCCGGGCGTTCTATTGGCTCTTCTGGATATCCATCGTCGCTGGCATCACACGTGCGGTCTTCGTCATTGTCGCCTCCCAGCTTCGCACCCCCCATCCGTTGCGCGTCGCGGACTATGCCCCGCCGGTCACCGTGCTCATACCCGCCTATTGCGAGGAGGAAACCGTCCTCGACACCATCGCCGCCGTTCTCGCATCGGACTATCCCGACCTGAAGGTCGTCGTCATCGACGACGGGTCGACCGATGACACCTGCGTCCGGCTTCTGGAAACCTACAGCCGCAATTCACGCGTCCTGATCACGCGGCAAGCCAATCATGGCAAATACGCCGCCCTCAACCATGCCTACACGCATGTCGACACCGATATCGTCGTGGCGATCGATGCCGACACCCAGATCGCGCCGGATGCGATACGCAAGATCGTCCGTCACTTCCGCGACCCCTCTATCGGGGCGGTGGCCGGTAACGTCAAGGTTCGCAACCGCGACCATTTGCTGACACGCATGCAGGCGCTCGAATACCTGACGAGCCAGAACGTCGACCGGCGGGCTTCCGAGGTCATCAACGGGATGCTGGTCGTTCCCGGCGCCCTCGGCGCCTGGCGTCGCAAGGCCGTAGAGGATGCCGGCTACTATTCCTCGGAAACCTTCGCAGAGGATGCCGATCTGACGGTTTCCGTCATCCGGGCCGGCTACAGGGTCGTCTACGAGGAGGACGCGATCGCCCGCACCGCAGCGCCGACCAGCCTCGACCGCTTCCTGCACCAGCGCCTGCGCTGGCTGTTCGGCATGATGCAGACCGGCTGGAAGCATCGTGGTGCCGTCTTCGAGATGAAGGGCATCGGGCTGATCTCGATTACCGATCTCCTGCTGTTCGGCGTGCTGACGACCACCATGGCACCGCTCATCGATGCCGGACTCGTCTGGGTCGTCGCCGACCGCGTCGTGACCCTCTATTTCGACCCTTCGGCACCCTGGTCGGAAGCATCACTCTATGTGATCGCGGCATATACCATTTTCGCGATGTCCGACCTCATGGTCGGGCTCATGCCCTTCTATTTCGAAGCGAAGGAAGACAAGCGCCTCATCCTGCTGCTTCCCCTGCAGCGTGTGTTCTACCGGCAACTGCTCTACTTCTCGACATACCGGGCGATCGCGCTGGCGCTGACGGGCCGCCTCATGCGCTGGCGCAAGGCGACCGACACGGCCACCGCTGGCTCCGCGGCCAGGCGCAGACGCCTCGCGCCGCGCGTCGTCGCGGCCACGAAAGCCGGCGATCGACCGCCATCCGGCCGCCGCCGCACGCCGGACAATCGTGGTTGAAGGTCCGGCGCCGTCTGCCTGATCCGCGTGACGGCGCTCTCCACCCGCATGCCTGACGAGAAAGCCTTGTCACCTCCGCCGCCTCTTCGCCGGCGCCCCCCGGCGCGCGGGACGAGACGTTCGCCTCCCCTTCCATAGATACTAACCCATTGAGGTTATTTGCGATATCGCCCGTTTTTCACCCGAAAAGGCGAGGCGACGAAATGTACGGATGGGCGTAAGAAACTACAGAGGAAGACCGCGTCCACAGGGAGCGGCGGCGATAAATACCCTAAATTAGTCAGGAATAATGCATTCCTTTGATATTCGTCAATTTCACTATCTTCGCATATACACTAAATACCAGTAGATATTAATGGGTAATTGAGAGTACCTACCGTGCAGCCAGGATCCATGCTGCCGGCGGTCCGTCACGCGCGCGGACGCCGGGCCAGAAAAGATGCGCCCATTTTCTACGATCCCGGATCGAGACGCGGGACGATCGTCAAGATCGGTGCCGCAATTGTGCTTGTCTTCTTCGCCCTCTGGTTCGGAGCCTTCGGTGCCAGCCTCTATCTCCTCGGAAAACTGCCGTCACCCGGCATCGTCCACGACGGTGCCGGTGCACAACAGCCCATCGATGCTCCCTCTCCTCGCGCGCCCGCTCCGGCTGGGGCCTCAGACCCGACCACGCAGTCGCCAATGAGCCCCGCGATCCCGTCGCAGGTCTTCGGCTATCTCCCCTATTGGCCGGAATGGAGCGACCTTTCGCTGCAGAAGGACCTGCCGGCATTGGACGGCCTGATGCCGGAATGGTACCAGATCGCCCTGCCGGAGGGCGATCTCGTCCCCTTCGGCTTCTCCGCCCCCCACCAGCAACGAGTCGTCGAGATCATCGCACGCCGGCGTTCGACACTCACCCTGCTGCCGGTCGTGGACCTCTCCACCGCCAACGACCCCGCAAAGACGGCTGCGGCCCTCGCCTCCCCTACGACGTCGACGCGGATCGCCGAAGGTCTGGCACGCGAGGTTCGGGCAAAGGGCTATGACGGCATCTGCCTCGATGTCGCATCCGTGCCGGGGACGGCCTATCGCGACCTGGCGCGCCTGCTCGCGTCGCTGAAGCAATCCTTCGCCGCCGCCGGCAAGCAGACCTGCATCATCAATCCGATCACAGAGGCTCCCTGGAGCGAACCGACAGTTGACGCCGTGGTCGACCGCTACGTCGTTCTCGCCTTTCAGGATCCGGGCGAGAGCCCGCGGCCGACGCCGCTGGCGCCTCAGGACTGGCTGACGACCGCCCTGACCTCCGTCCTGGCCACGGTACCGGCCAACAAGCTGATCGTCGCGCTCGGCACCGGCGGCTACGACTGGGTCAGCAATGCCGGCGAGCCGCAGCCCATATCCTTCCCGGAAACCGCACGCCTTTCGGCGCTCCACGGCGGGAGTATCCGGCTTGACCCTGTATCGCTCAATCCGACGACACGGTTCGTCGACAGCGACGGCAACCGCCACCGCATCTGGATGCTCGATGCGGTCTCCTTCCACAACCAGCTGATCGCCCTCTCGCGCAGCGCAACGATGCCCGCCGTCGCCGTATGGCCGTCAACGGATGCCGACCCCGGCATCTGGCCCCTGCTCGACCGCAACGCGGCGCCCCGGTCCGTGCAGTCCCTGCTCGAGGAAGTCCCGATCGGCGATTACGTCGGCTACGACGGCAAGGGCGCCTTCCACAGGCTGGTCCGCGCACCGGAAACCGGCATCCGCAACGTCACCGTCGATCCCTCGACCGGCCTCATCGTCGCCGAAAACTACGCCCGCGCGGCCGAACCGTTCACGGTCCTGCGCTATGGCGCCGGCGAACCCAGAATGGTGGCGCTCACCTTCGATGACGGGCCGGACCGCGTCTACACCACTGCGATCCTGGACGAACTCGCCGCCCGCGGCGCGCCCGCAACCTTCTTCGTCATCGGCAAGGAGGCGCTCGACAATCCCGACATCATCCGCCGGATCGTCGACGATGGTCACGAGATCGGCGTCCACACCTTCACCCACCCGACGCTCGAGAATGCCTCAGGCTGGCGTGCGCGCATGGAGCTCAACACCACCGAGCGGCTGATCGGGAGCCTCACCGGCCGCCAGACCCTGCTGTTTCGCTCGCCCTACGGACGTAGCGAGGGGCCGTTGACCGGCGCCGAGGCCGGGCCGATGCAACTCCTGGACCAGCAGGGCTACATCGTCGCCGGTGCCGACATTGTGCCGCCGGACTGGCGGCGCATCTCCGCGGATGAAATCGTTGCTTCGGTCCTGCGCGACCTGAAGGCCGGCAGAGGCAACGTCATCGTGCTGCATGACGGCGGCGGCAATCGCGAGGCGACCGTCGAAGCGACGGCCCATCTCGTCGACACGCTGCGCACCGAGGGCTATCGCTTCGTGACGCTTGCCGACATGCTCGGCCTGCCCGCCGAAAAGGTCATGCCTCCGGCCGAAGGCCCCGGCACCACCTTCGATGCCGTTTCCTTCACCGCCCTGAGCCACTTTTCCGTAGCGATCAACGCGCTCTTCTGGGTTTCGGTGGTCGCCGGCGTGGCCCGCGTGCTCTTCGTCACGGTCGTCTCCCATCTCCGTCGCCGCCATCCCCTGCGGGATCCGGACTATGCCCCGCCGGTCACCGTGCTCATCCCCGCCTATTGCGAGGAGGACACCATCGTCGGCACCGTCGCCTCCGTGCTGGTGTCGGACTATCACGATCTCAGGGTGATCGTCATGGACGACGGGTCGACCGACAAGACCTGCAGCCGGCTCGTGCGGGAATACGGCGACGATCCCCGCGTCCGGATCATCCGGCAGAGCAACCACGGCAAATATGCCGCCCTCAATCATGCCTACACGCATGTCGACACCGACATCGTCGTGGCGATCGACGCCGACACCACGATCGCGTCCGACGCGATCGGCCGGCTCGTCCGCCATTTCCGCGACCCGGCCGTCGGTGCGGTCGCCGGCAACGTCAAGGTCAGCAACCGCGACCGTCTGCTGACGCGCATGCAGGCGCTCGAATACATCACGGCCCAGAACATGGACCGCCGTGCCGCAGAGAGAATAAACGGCATGCTCGTGGTCCCCGGCGCCATCGGCGCCTGGCGCCGCAAGGCCGTCGAGGATGCCGGCTACTATTCCGGCCAGACCTTCGCCGAGGATGCCGATCTCACCGTCTCGGTGATCCGCGCCGGCTACAGGGTCGTTTACGAGGAAGATGCGATCGCATTGACCAAGGCGCCGGCGGGCCTCGACCGCTTCCTGCACCAGCGCCTGCGCTGGCTGTTCGGCATGATGCAGACCGGCTGGAAGCACCGCGGGGCCGTGACCGAGATGAAGGGCCTCGGCCTCGTCTCGATCATTGACCTCCTGCTCGTCGGCGTGGTGATGACGGCGCTGGCGCCCCTCGTCGACATCATCTTCCTCTGGACGCTCGTCGACCACGCCATCGCGCTCTATTTCGACCCCTCGACGCCGTGGTCGCAGAGTTCGCCCTATATCGCGGCTGCCTACGGTGCCTTCATCCTGTCGGACCTCGCCTTCGGGCTGATGGCGTTCCGTTTCGAGAAGGGAGAAGACAAGCGCCTGCTTCTCCTGCTGCCGCTGCAACGGCTCTTCTATCGCCAGTTGCTCTGCATCTCGACCTACCGCGCGATCGCGCTTGCGCTCACCGGCCAGCTCATGCGTTGGCGCAAGACAGGCCGGGCCGGGCTGTCGACGACCGGGGAAGCGGTCCGCGTCGAGACCCACATCCCCCGGCCGACGTCAGGCCCGGTCAGAAGACCCGGCAACCGCTTTCCGTCAACGCACCGGCGACCACCGGCAGGTCCTTCCTTGGATGGATGATGACGGTCTGCAGGGCCGTGATCCTGTTCGCGCATGACTGCGCCTTGCTCGCGGTGCTGCTGCCGCCGCCGACATAGATGTCGAACCACGGATGGCCGCGGTGGCCGGTGTGGCAGGGCCCGTTCTGCGGGCGTGGACCGTCGCCGCAGACGTCCTCGACAATCGCATACTTCTTCAGCCGCTTGAGGTAGATCCGTGTCCCGGCAGGGATGTCGAGCGTCTGGCGGCCGTTGGCGATCGAGTGGCCGACGGCCAGCGTGATCGGATCGCTGTAGCTGCCCTTGCCGCCGGCGAGGCGATGGACGACTGGACGGGCGATTTCCGCCGAGCCCGGAGGTGTGTTGTCCCAGTAGCTGTAGCCGGTGATGTAGGCTGTCAGCTGGACCGTTTTGCTTTGGGCTACGGACAATTTGACATTTGTCAATTGCGCCGCCTCCTGAGCAAAGACGGGATTCGCAGATATACTTGCGCCCCCAAGAAACGCCGCGAGAGCGATTCCTGAAAACAACCTAAACGAGAAAGAAGGAGATTTTTGCCGCATGTTAGTTCCACCGTGAGAATTAGCAGGAGACCTGCCGGGGCAGGATGGATACTTCGGATTACGTCTTCATTGTGTTTGTAGATCAAATTTTAGGCATATAAAATTTTGGGTATTGCCGCAGCGTGCGAGCGTTCCTATCGGCGAGCATCCCGCTGGAATTGCAGGCGCATCAAGGTTCCGCAGCCGCCTTCGCGAACGCTCGATCCCCGTCCACACCTGGAATGAAGCGAGCGAATGCGGAAAGGGTCAGCGCGGCCCCCGGTAGAGACGGATGATTGCCATCGGTGAAAAGCGGAACGCCGCCCTGCATCACCAGGCACCGGACGGAATCGCAGAAGACCGGAGCCGGATCGACGAAATAGGCTCTGCCGGGAGCGCTCTCACCCGCACCGACCGCCTCGCGGAGCATGGAGCGCCCCTCCTCTGCCTGCTCCCCGAAGATGCCGACGGGATAGCCGACGTCTGCGGGCAGATTCTCTCCCCGCCATGCGCGATCCGCGATGTAGAACGGGATGTCGATGTCGGGCCGCGGCAGAGATCCCACCACGACGACGGTCTTGCCGGCGGACGTCAGGCTGCGGATCGCCTTCGCCAGCGCATCGACGATCGCCGCCTTCCTTTGCCGATCGCCTTGGGTGGGTTCGCCGTCGACCGGGTAGGAATAGAATTCGTCCGGGGCGAGCCGGTCCAGCATGTTGCGGGTCGGTCTGCGCTGGAAGTAGTTGTCCCAGGTCGCAAACAGGACCACCGTCTCGATGCCCGGCTTCCCCGACAGATAGGCCAGGACCTTTTCGTTGAATTCCGGACAGCGGACCGCCTTTTGCTGTCCCCGATTGAGAAGACCGGGAATCGGCTGACAGCTGGAAAGCGTCAATTGTTTGAGGGCGAGTCCGGACTTGCCGAGCAGGACACCGAGCGGCTCGGCAATCCGCCCAGCATGGCTGTCACCCCATATCGCGACCGTCGGCTCCACCCTCGCGCCGTGTATACAGGCGCGCTCCAGATCGATACCCTCGACATCGTCACGGCCGTAGAGGCACTTGCGGAAGCTCTGGCTGTAGGAACCGGAATAGGCAAGGATGTCGAGCACCTCCGCCGGCATGCGGAAGGGATAACCTTTGGTGAAGTGGCCTCCGATCGCCGTTGCGGCGATTACGGCTGTCGCGACACCGAACGCACGCAACTGTAGCCGCACGGGCACGGTTCGGTTCCTGAACGGCAGTTCGACGTACTTCCAGGAGAGGTGCGAAACGGCGAAGACCAGGGCTGTCAGAGCAAGCGCAGCGGCCAGGCTCTGTGGCTGATGGTTCGTCATCTTGGCGAAGCTGAAGATCGGCTGATGCCACAGATAGGCAGAGTACGAAATCAATCCGAGCCACGTGACTATCGGCAACGTCAGCACGCGCCGCGCAACCGAAGGCGCTTCACCGAATAGAAGCACCATTACGGTCCCGAGGACCGGCAGAAGCGTCCAGAAGCCCGGCCAGGCCGTATAGCTCGGGGTCAGGACGACGCCGGCCAGCAACAGCATTAGCCCGACATTGCCGATAAGAGCGCCGAAGGCATCCTTCCTTGCGACCCGGGCGTAGTAGAGAGCCGCCAGAACGCCGGCCAGAAGCTCCCACGCCCGCGTATGGATCAGGTAGAACGCCGCCATCGGGTGAGTTTCGTTGGTCGATACAGCAAGGGCGAAACTGGTGATGGCGACAACGGCCAGTACGATGGTCAGCCGTCTCCGCCCGAGCGGCCACAGGAGCGAAAAGAGCAGCGGGACGAAGAGGTAGAATTGTTCCTCGACCGCAAGGCTCCACGTATGGACCAGCGGATCGTGCGCGGCCTCCGGATTGAAATAGTCAATCCGCTTCCAGAACCACAGATTGGAGACGAAGAACACCGCGCTCACCGCGGCACCACCGAAGTAGCGCAGCGTGTGCGGCATCATCGTGAACCAGCCGACCACCAGCGAACAGAGGATAACGAAGAACAGCGCCGGCAGGATGCGACGCGCCCTTCTCCCATAGAAGTCCCGGTAGCTGAAGCTTCCCTCGGCCTTGGCGGATGCGATCTGGCCACCGATCAGGAAACCGGAGATGACGAAGAAGACGTCGACCCCGGCATAGCCGCCGCTGATCTGCGTTATGCCTGCATGATACAGTATGACGCTCGACACCGCGATGGCGCGAAGGCCGTCGATCTCTTTCCGGTAATTCATCTCTGTCCCGCCGCGCCCACACTCCCCCGCGCGGGCAACGGCAAAGTAACTATGGCAGCGCCTGCGGCCTGTCAACGCGTGCTGCCGACAACGGACGCGAACCGTATCCGGCAAGGAAGCGCCGTCGCGGGGATTTCGCACCGCATCCGTCGCAGGACATGAAGTCGAACTGCTGTCGCGCACGGCCACAGAGACTTGTCGCGGCGCCGGCCGCGACGAAGGGGCAGAAATTATGACGCTGCCGCCATTTACCCGAGCAGGCGGTCCAGCCATTCCCGCGAAAGCACGCGCTCGAGCTCGGCGGCGACCTCGTCGAGCGCCGTCTCGACGCCCGCCCGGTAGTTCTCGCCGCCGCCCTCGATCCCGAAGCTGGCGAGCAGCCGCTTGCGATAGGCGTCGCTGCCGAACAGCCCATGCAGGTAGGTGCCGATGACACGCCCGTCCGGCGAGCTTGCGCCGTCGGCGCGTCCGTCGATCGTGACCGGCGGGCGGGCGCAATCCGGCCCCTCGGTGCGGCCCATGTGAATTTCGTAGCCGGAGAGCGGGACGTCGTAGTCCACAGAATGCGCGGTGCTGTTGCGGACGGTCTTTTCCTGCGCCATCACCGTCTCGACGTCGAGGAGGCCGAGCCCGTTGATCCGCTCCTTTGCTCCCTCGATCCCCAAGGGATCGGCGACACTCGTCCCAAGCATCTGGTAGCCGCCGCAAATGCCGATCACGCGGCCGCCGCGGCGCACATGCGCGGCGATGTCGTTATCCCAGCCTTGGCGCCGCAGATCCTCGAGATCGCCGATCGTCGACTTCGATCCGGGCAGCACGACGAGACCGGCATCGACGGGAATGCGCTCGCCGGCACGCACGAAGACCAGTTCCACTTGCGGCTCGGCGGCAAGCGGGTCGAGATCGTCGAAATTGGCGATACGCGAGAGCATCGGCACCGCGACCTTGAGCGCCGCCCGGCTGCCGCCGGCGAGCCGCTCCAGAACAACAGAATCCTCGGCCGGTAGCCGCGAGGCCGCCTTGAGGAAAGGCACGACGCCGAAGCAGGGCCAGCCGGTAAAGCCTGCGACGGCTGTGATCCCGTCGGCAAACAGCGAAACGTCGCCGCGGAACTTGTTGATGATGTAGCCGGTGATCATCGCCCGGTCCTCGGGCGGCAGGATGGTGTGGGTGCCGACCAGCGAGGCGATGACGCCGCCGCGGTCGATGTCGCCGACGAGCACGACCGGGACGTTGGCCCGCGTCGCAAAGCCCATGTTGGCGATGTCGCCGGCGCGCAGGTTGATCTCCGCCGGCGAGCCCGCGCCCTCGACGATCACCAGGTCCGCACCGTCGCGCACCTTTTCATAGCTTTCGAGCACGGCCGAGAGCAGTTGCGGCTTCAGCCGCTGGTAGTCCCTGCCCTTCGCCTGCCCGAACACCCGCCCCTGCAGGATGATCTGGCTGCCGGTGTCGGATTGCGGCTTCAGCAGCACCGGGTTCATGTGCACCGAGGACGGCGTGCGCGCGGCGAGCGCCTGCAGCCATTGCGCCCGGCCGATCTCGCCACCGTCGTCGGCGACCGCCGCATTGTTCGACATGTTCTGCGGCTTGAAGGGCCGCACCTTGAGGCCGCGATTGGCGGCGAGCCGGCAGAGGCCTGCGACCAGCACGGTCTTGCCGACGTCGGAGCCGGTTCCCTGCAACATTACCGCCTTCGCCATTGCCCGTTCTCCCGACTTCGCACCCGCGCTGCAGCCCGCGGGCCGATCGCCGCTTCTCTCCTGCCGAAATCTCGCCTGCGCCGCAAGGCCTCTCGACCCGGACGGACGTTCGTCTTCGCTTTCGTTCGAAAAGAAGAGCCGCCCTGACGGCGGCAAGATTGGTGCGTCCCGTCGGATCACCTAGAAGTCCGCCCATGGGAGCCCGGGGCTTTCGGCGTCTCCGGTACGCAAAACACCTGAGCCGGAGACGCTGACGGCGAAAGACCGCGCCGACAGCCATAGCCGGACATTATTACCGGATGGTTTACCTGCGCCGGCTTGTCCACCTTTTTCGCGCCGGTGGTCCCTGCGGCGTAAACGCGAATTCAAACATAGTAAAAAGCTTTTACTTTCAGTCGCGTGAAATCATCTGTTAACGCAACCTGAAAGTTCGAAGGTTGATTTCTCCAGTGGACAGGATACCTTTTTCATCGAGGCCTCGGAGGGATAGGTCCCGCATCTGTGCCGATGCCGAGCGTCTCCTCGCATCGCGCGTCCCGTCGTCGGGCGCGCCCTCACCATGGCGCGGCAAATCTGTCGTATGGGCGAACGCGACTAAACGCATTGCAGGCGGCCGAAGCCGTCGAAAGAAGAAGACAAGGGAACCATAAGACCAGGAGGTCCGAAGACATGATGAAATTTCTCGCTGCCGCGCTCCTTGCCGGCGGGCTTTTGTCCGTCGCAGGGACCGCCGGCGCCGCCGAATGCGGCGATGTCTCGATTGCCGAAATGAATTGGGCCTCGGCCGGCGTCGCCGCTCATGTCGACGGGATCATCCTCGAGAAAGGCTACGGCTGCAACGTGACACTCGTCACCGGCGACACCGTTCCGACATTCGCCTCGATGAACGAGAAGGGCGAGCCGGACATGGCGCCGGAGCTCTGGGTGAACTCCGTGCGTGCCGCGCTCGACACCGCCGTCAAGGAGGGCCGCCTGATCCAGGCCGCTCCGATCCTCAGCGACGGCGGCGTCGAAGGCTGGTGGATCCCGAAATTCCTCGCCGACGCCAATCCCGACATCAAGACGGTCGAGGCGGCCCTCGCCCGTCCCGACCTCTTCCCCGCGCCGGAGGATCCGTCGAAGGGCGCGGTCTACAACTGCCCCTCGGGCTGGAGCTGCCAGATTTCCACCGCCAACCTCTTCAAGGCGGTCGGCGCCAAGGACAAGGGCTTCGAGCTCATCGACACCGGCTCGGCCGCGGGCCTCGACGGATCGATCGCCAACGCCTTCGAGAAGAAGACAGGCTGGCTCGGCTATTACTGGGCGCCGACGGCGATCCTCGGCAAATACGAGATGGTGAAGCTGAGCTTCGGCGTCGAGCACGACAAGGCGGAGTGGGACCGCTGCACCGGCGTCGCCGACTGCCCGGACCCGAAGGTCAACTCCTATCCCGTCGCCGGCGTCTTCACCGTCGTCACCAAGGCCTTCGCCGAAAAGGCGGGTGTGGCGATGGACTATGTGAAGGCCCGCACGTGGGACAACCAGACGGTCGGCGCCGTGCTCGCCTGGATGGACGAGAACCAGGCGGACAACGAAGAGGCGGCCGAGCACTTCCTCAAGGAATATCCCGACCTCTGGACCACCTGGGTTCCTGCCGACGTCGCGGCAAAGGTCAGGGAATCGCTCTGAGCCACCGCGAACGGCCGCGCCGTTCGACGCGCGGCCGGCCCCGCCGGCCTCCGTTCGCCCCCGGTGCAGAGCTTTCTCGCCGGCATCCCGAAAGGAACCCGAGACATGGCCTCTGGCATCTGCGCCTTCCTGCCCGAACTCGCCTGCCGTTTCCCCGCCCTCGACGAGGCCCTGTTGCGGGATGTCCGCAAGGCGGTCGACGCAGCCTTCAAGACCTTCGTGCGCACCTATGGCGACGCGATCGACCGGGCGACTGATCCCCTGCAATGGTTCCTGAACGGCCTGGAAAAGCTCTTCGTCGACGCACCGTGGCCGCTCGTGCTCCTCCTCGTCGCGGCGGTCGTGCAGGCCGTCGGCCGGGATCTGCGGATCACCCTCGGCACCCTTGCCGCGCTCATCGCGATCGGCCTCGTCGGGCTCTGGGAGGATACCATGGTGACGCTCGCCATGGTCACCGTCTGCACGGCCGTCTCGGTCGCCGTCGGCATTCCGCTCGGTATCGCGCTTTCCCGCTCCGACCGGCTGCAGGCGGCGGCGATCCCCGTCCTCGACGTCATGCAGACGCTGCCGAGCTTCGTCTATCTCATCCCCGTGGTGATGATCTTCGGCATCGGCAAGGTGCCGGGTCTGATCGCCGTCGTCGTCTACGCGGTGCCGCCGATGATCCGCCTCACCAATCTCGGCATCCGCCTCGTCGATCGCGAGGTCATCGAGGCGGCCGACGCCTTCGGCTCCTCCGCCCGCCACAAGCTCTTCGACGTCCAGCTGCCGCTTGCGCTCCCGACCATCATGGCGGGCATCAACCAGACGATCATGATGGCGCTCGCCATGGTCGTCGTCGCCTCGATGATCGGCGTCGGCGGGCTCGGCCGCAACGTGCTACAGGCGATCACCAACCAGTTCTTCACCATCGGTTTCCTGAACGGCTTCGCGCTGGTGGCGATCGCCGTCGTTTTCGACCGGGCGAGCCAGTCCTACGGCAAGCGCCTGCAGCGGCATCTGGAGGTCGTCCATGGCTGAGGGGCGGATCGAGATCCGCGGCCTTTACAAGATCTTCGGTCCGCATGGCGAGCGCTATGTCGACGAGGTGAAGGCCGGCCTCTCCAAAGTCGACCTCAACGCCCGCTACGGCCATGTCCTCGGCCTCAAGGATATCGACATGACGATTCCGGCCGGAAGGGTGACCGTCGTCATGGGCCTTTCCGGCTCGGGCAAGTCGACGCTGATCCGCCACATCAACCGGCTGATCGAACCGACCGCCGGCGAGGTCCTCTGCGACGGCGTCGACGTCTGCCGCATGAGCCCCGCCGAGCTTCGCCACTTCCGCCGCCACCGCACCGCAATGGTCTTCCAGAACTTTGCGCTGCTGCCCCACCGCACCGTCCTCGAAAACACGCTCTACGGCCTGAAGGTCCAGGGCGTTCCCCACCGGGAAGGCATACGGCGCGCCGCCCGCTGGATCGCCCGTGTCGGCCTTTCCGGATACGAGGACCACTACCCGAACCAGCTCTCCGGCGGCATGCAGCAGCGCGTCGGCATTGCCCGCGCGCTCGCCACCGACGCCGATATCCTGCTGATGGACGAGGCCTTCTCCGCCCTCGACCCGCTGATCCGCGTCGACATGCGCTCGATGCTCCTCGACCTGCAGGCAGAGCTGAAGAAGACCATCGTCTTCATCACCCACGACCTCGACGAGGCGCTGGCGCTCGGCGACCGGATCGTCATCCTCCGTGACGGCGAGATCGTGCAGCAGGGCAGCGGTCAGCAGATCGTGCTCGCCCCCGCGGACGACTATGTCGCCGCCTTCGTGCGGCAGGTGAACCGCGGACGGGTCATCGAACTCGGCGCTGTCATGCGGCCCGTGGACGGCACCGCACGGGATCTCGCCCTGCCCGCCTCGACCCGGCTCGAAGACGCCGCGCGTGCGATGACCGGCGCGGGACGATCCACGGCAGCAGTCGTCGATGCGAATGGCGCCATCGTCGGCTGCGTCGACATCGCAACGATCCTCGCCGCCATCGTGACGCCGGCCGCCGCACCGCCCGCCGCGGATTGAGCCGCGCGAGACGCAGGCGGCAAATCCCGTTGCGGCGCAGGCCGGCATTCTCTATGGGTTGACCGACAGATTTCTTAGAGGGGACGACCCATGGCCACCGCTTCCGATCCGCTTTCCAGACTGCTTGCCGAGAAGGGCGTCCTGCTCGCCGACGGCGCGACCGGCACGAACCTGTTCGCCATGGGGCTCGAAGCCGGCGAGGCGCCCGAGCTCTGGAACGAGAGCCACCCGGAGCGGATCGTCAAGCTCCACCAGGACTTCGTCGATGCCGGCGCCGACATCATCCTCACCAATTCGTTCGGCGGCACCCGTCACCGGCTGAAGCTCCACAAGGCGGACGATCGCGTCTTCGACCTCAACCGGAAGGCCGCCGAAATCGCCCGCTCCGTCGCCGACAAGGCGCCGCGCAAGGTCATCGTCGCCGGTTCCGTCGGCCCGACGGGTGAACTCCTGCAGCCGCTCGGCGCGCTCACCTACGAGGATGCCGTCGCTGCCTTCGTCGAGCAGATGGAGGGCCTGAAGGCCGGCGGCGTCGACATCGCCTGGATCGAGACCATGTCCTCGCCCGAGGAAATCCGTGCCGCGGCCGAAGCCGCCGTCAAGGTCGGCCTGCCCTACACCTATACCGGCTCCTTCGATACCGCCGGCAAGACGATGATGGGGCTTGCGCCGAAGGACATCCACGGCGTTGCGAAGGACATCGGCGCGGGCCCGGTCGCCGTCGGCGCCAATTGCGGCGTCGGCGCTTCGGACATCCTGGCGAGCCTGCTCGACATGACGTCGGCCGATCCCGCCGCCACCGTCATCGTCAAGGGCAATTGCGGCATTCCCGAATATCGCGGCGCCGAGATCCACTATTCCGGCACGCCGCCGCTGATGGCCGAATATGCCAAGCTCGCCCGCGACGCCGGTGCGAAGATCATCGGCGGATGCTGCGGCACCTCCTGCGGCCACCTCGCCGCCATGCGGCAGGCGCTCGACAACTATACGCCGGGCCCCCGCCCGACGATCGAGGCCATCGTCGAGCACATCGGCCCGCTGCGCAACAAGACCGCCGAGGAATCCTCGGGCGATGCCGGCCGCGAGCGTCGCGGCCGCCGCCGCGGCTGACCACATCGGCTGTCCGGTCATTCGCCGGGCAGCCGTCTCCCGCGCTTGCGTCACCGGCCCGGCTGTCCTATCCGGATGAAAAGACAGCCGAATCGAAAAGACGAGGGAACACGTCATGTCCGCGCAATCGCTCCCCTTCCCCGACCGCGAAACCGTCGCCGACAAGCTCGCGACGCTTGCCGATGCCGACCAGGCCTTCCTGAAGCTCCTCTTCGAAAACCCCGCCCAGGACGAAAACCTGCTCGAAGGCCTGCATCTCTATATCGATCGCGCCGCGGCCGCGCCCTTCCTCAATTCCCTGAAACTCGAACGCTGCGGCGAATGGCTCGGCAACACCGCACCCGCCCGGCTGCAGATCCGGCTTTCGGAAGCCGCGAAATCCGGCCAGCATCCCGCCTACAGGGCCTTCCGCACCGGCCTCGATCGCTCCGGCGGCCTCGAGCGCGCCTATCCGAAGTCGTCCGTCTGAGGGGGAAGGCTCTCAGGGCGTCCGCCCGCTGCTGGAGCTCAATTGCGGCACGGTGCCGATCACCGCGATGATGGGGCCGAGCGGAAACAGGCGGTCACGCCGCCCGCGCTCGGGGATGTAGGCGCTCGAAATCGTCCCGTCGAGATAGAGCGCGTTCGGGCAGCCGAGCGTGTCACGGAAGAGGCGGGCGAAATCGTAAAGGCGCACCGGCGTGTTCGAGATGACGAAATGGACCTTGCCGTCCCGGTCCACGCCGACGCCGTTGCGGATCTTGAAGCTGTCACTGTCGGGCAGGAATTTCGGGTGCATCGTGCCGCCGATCACCAGCATCGGCCCCGACTGGGTCGCATAGTCGGCGGCGCCGTGGCGGCGGGCATAGCACCGGCTTTCGGTGATCGCCGCCTTACCGTCCGTTAGCGAAAACACCCCGTTCGGCAGCAGGTGGAAATTGCCCCATCCGGCCTTCGTGCTGATCGGCCGGCGCTCGACGCCGTATTCGACGAACAGCCCGACCGGCGACAGGTCGGCGTGATACATGCCGCCATTGGTCGCGAAGACGAGATAGTGTCGCTCCTCCCAGAGCTGCCGCACCAGCGCATCGAAGCCGGAGAACGGCTTTCCTTCGGGATCGCTGTGATAGACGCGGATCTCTTCCGTCTTCGGATCGAAGCTGCACACCGTGTAGCCGGCACTCTGGACGACGAGGTCGCGGCAGGCGGCCGTGGCCGGGCCGGATAGGCACGCGGTCGCGATCACCAGCATGATTGCGGCGACGAGGCGCCTTGCGAAAACCCGCTGAATTCTCATCGATATCCTGTCTGCGCAAGCCGCCTGACGTGAACAGTCCGGTCTCGAGACTTATGCCGCACTTGCCCTCGCGTTGAAAGCCGCTCAGCCGACGGGAAGCGAAAGTGCCGCCATGTGGAAGCGGATTTCCTCCGCCGGATAGGTGTAGTCCCGCCCGACCGGGCAGGTTGCGCGGGCCCGGCAGCCCTCGTCGAGGCAGATCCGCCCCTCCTCCGAGGCGAGAAGGCGTCTGCAGGCGGCGACGTCGAAACGCGCCGCCGTCACAGCGTCCGCGGGACAGGCCGTCAGGCACGGCTTCTCGCAGCAGCTTTCACAGACCGGCACCCGTCCGCCCTCTTCCGTCTCGATGTCCGAGAAGTCCTCCGCGAAGCCGAGCGCGGCCCGATAGCCGTGCCAGAGGCCGTAGCGGGGATGGGCGAGGATGCCGAGCGGCGAGGCCGCAAGTCCTTCGGCGGCGATCGCCCAGCGCTGGAACGGCTGATACGGAGGATCGGAGGGATAGTAGGGAAAGGCGCCGAAGGCCGCGGCAATCGGGTCGATTACCGCCTTCGACCAAGTGTCGAGCGGGTCGGCAAGGTCGGCCGGCATTGTCGCCCGCCAGTCGCAGAAAGCCTGCCACATCGCGCCGCCGGCATGGCCGACGAGCACGACGGTTCTGGCGGTCCTACCACCGGGAAGGCGTGGTCCGCCCTCCCCCTCCGGAAAATGCACGCTGCCGCGTAGCATGAGCCCGTGCGGCCGGAGCGCCGCGCGCAAACTCTTAGGGCCGCTCACCGCGGCCCCTCGAACTTGTAATGCGGACGCCAGACCTCCTCCTGGATCATGTCGGCCACCGCGATTGCTCCGCCTTGCTCCCTGGCTTCGGGATGCCTTCAAGAGAAGGCGTCGGGCATCTCGTCCTTGCGCTTGGCGATATAGGCCAGGAGCGCCTCGTCGATCGCCGGATCGAGCGACGGCGCCTCGTAGGCGTCGAGCCACGAACGGCAGAGCGCGTTGGCGCGGTCCTCGATCCGCTTCTTGCCTTCGATCTCCCACTGCTCGAACGAGTTGTTGTCGGCGAGTGCAGAGCGATAGAAAGCCGTCTGGAAGTTCGCCTGGGTGTGGGCGCAGCCGAGATAGTGCGCGCCGGGGCCGACTTCGCGGATCGCGTCCATCGCTTGGCCGCTTTCGGAAAGATCGACGCCGGCGGCCATCTTCTGCATCATGCCGAGCTGGTCCTGGTCGATCATGAACTTCTCGTAGCAGGCGGCAAGCCCGCCTTCGAGCCAGCCGGCGGCGTGCAGCACGAAGTTGGTGCCGGCGAGCAGCGTCATGTTCAGCGTGTTGGCGCTTTCATGCGCGGCCTGGGCGTCCGGCACCTTGGAGGCGCAGAGCGAGCCGCCGGTCCGGAACGGCAGTCCGAGACGGCGGGCGAGCTGGGCGGCGCCATAGGAGACGAGCGCCGGTTCCGGCGTGCCGAAGGTGGGCGCGCCCGACTGCATCGAGATCGACGCGGCGAAGGTGCCGAAAAGCACCGGTGCGCCGGGACGCACGAGCTGGGTGAAGGAAGCGCCGGCGAGAACTTCCGCGAGGATCTGCGTCAGCGTGCCGGCAACGGTGACCGGGCTCATCGCGCCGGACAGGATGAACGGCGACAAGACGCAGGCCTGGTTGTGACGGGCATAGACCTTGGCGGCGCCGAGCATCGTCTCGTCGAAGACCATCGGCGAGTTGGCGTTGATGAGGTTCAGCATCACGCAGTTGTTCTCGACGAACTCGTCACCGAACACCAGCTTCGCCATGGCGACCGAATCTTCCGCGCGTTCCGGCGCGGTCACCGAGCCCATGAACGGCTTGTCGGAATATTTGATGTGGCTGTAGACCATGTCTAGGTGACGCTTGTTCACCGGAATGTCGACCGGCTCGCAGACCGTGCCGCCGGACGAATGGATCGACGGCGCCATATAGGCGAGCTTCACGAGATTGCGGAAGTCTTCGAGCGTCGCATAGCGGCGGTTGCCGTCGAGGTCGCGCACGAAGGGCGAGCCGTAGACGGGCGCGAAGACGGTCGCCTTGCCGCCGATCTGCACGCTGCGTTCCGGGTTGCGGGCGTGCCAGGTGAATTCCGAGGGCGCGGTCTTCAGGAGTTCGCGGCAGAGCCCCTTCGGGAAATGCACGCGCTCGCCCTTCACGTCGGCGCCGGCCTGTCGCCACATGTCGAGCGCCTCGGCGTCGTCGCGGAACTCGATGCCGATTTCCTCGAGCACCGTGTCGGCATTGCGCTCGATGATCGAGAGACCTTCCTCGTCCAGCACCTCGTAGACCGCGATCTTGCGGGTGATGTAGGGCATCTGCGGGCCGGCGCCCGCTCCGCCGCGCGATGCCCGGCGTGCAGCCGCCCCGCGGCCCTCACCCCGAGAACGCCGTCCGGCTGCGGCGCCCGTCTGCTCTGTCGTCTCGTCCATGGTCTTTTCCTCACTCACGCGCCCGAACGGCGCTCGTTATCGCGGCTATGCTATTCGTTTTGAGGCGTGAAACCTTTCTTAATGCGCCAACCACTTGCATGAGACAGACATCGGAGCACACGGGGCGGGCACCCGACCGGCGTCGACCTTGCCACCGCCGTCGCTTTTCGCGGCATGTGACGTCGCATTCGAAAGGGGGTTTCTGCTATATTGCGGTTTAACTGCATCACAGGCAGTCTCGAACTGCAATCGGAATCGCGTTTCAGGCAAGCGGGAACCAATACAATGTCAGATGACGAAATCATTCTTGAAGATCTGTCCGACGACGAGCTCGTGCAGCAGATGCACGACGACCTTTATGACGGCCTCAAGGAGGAAATCGAGGAAGCCACCCGCATCCTGCTCGATCGCGGCTGGGCTCCCTACGATGTCCTGACCAAGGCGCTGGTCGAAGGCATGCGCATCGTCGGCGTCGACTTCCGCGACGGCATCCTCTTCGTGCCGGAAGTGCTGCTCTCGGCGAACGCCATGAAGGCCGGCATGACCATTCTTCGCCCGCTGCTCGCCGCCACCGGCGCGCCGAAGCAGGGCAAGATGGTCATCGGCACGGTCAAGGGCGACATCCACGACATCGGCAAGAACCTCGTCGGCATGATGATGGAGGGTGCGGGCTTCGACGTCGTCGACCTCGGCATCAACAACCCGGTCGAGAACTATCTCGAAGCGCTGGAACGCGAAAAGCCCGACATCCTCGGCATGTCGGCGCTTCTGACCACCACCATGCCCTACATGAAGGTCGTCATCGACACGATGAAGGAAAAGGGCATCCGCGACGATTACGTCGTGCTCGTCGGCGGTGCGCCGCTCAACGAGGAGTTCGGCAAGGCGGTCGGTGCGGACGCCTATTGCCGCGACGCGGCGGTGGCGGTCGAAACCGCCAAGGAATTCGTCGCCCGTCGCCACAACAGCCTCGGTGCCCGCGCCTGATCGCGACGGCGGTCCGCGGACAGGCTCGAAAACCCGTGCGCCGGCCGCCTCAGCGGCCGGTGTCCATTTCTCCGGCGACCGTCCCGGCCGGCGGCCCCGTCCGCTGGCCGAGGTGCGGCCAGACGGACGACAGGCTTGCCGCCACGACAGCGGCAGCCATATGGTAGTGTTGAGCCTCGCGAACGTCTCGCATGCGACTGCGCGGCGACCCGAATTGCGTAGACGGCATTGGCCGTATCCTCGCCCATGTCCGTCTGGTGTTGCTGCAGCCGACGCGAGTGATGCCCGATGCGAGAAGAACCTTGGCGATTGCGAGTTTCCTGAAGATCATGACCGCAAACTCCGTGAACGACGGCGATCAAGTGTTCGGCTCCGCCTCCCTCCGACGCGGGGCGGCCGGAAAAGTTCATGTCATCGCCTGCGGCGCGATCGCGCGGGAGATCCTTGCGGTGAAGGCCCTGAACGGGCTCGATCATCTGACGCTCGAATGTCTGCCTGCGATCTGGCATGTCTGGCCGGACAGGATCGCGCCGTCCCTGCGCCAAAAAATTGCCGAGGCGCGTGCCGAAGGACATGAGAAAATCTTCATCGGTTACGCCGAATGCGGCACGCAAGGCGAGATCGACCGGATCTGTCGCGAGGAAGGTATCGAGCGGCTCTCCGGCCCGCATTGCTACGCCTTCTTCACCGGCACGGAAAAGTTCCTCGCCGAATGCGAGAGCGAATTCACAGCATTCTACCTGACGGACCTGATCACCCGCCAGTTCGAGGCCTTCGTCATCGAACCCCTGAAACTCGACCGCCACCCCGAAATCCGCGACATGGTCTTCGGCAACTACACGAAGATCGTCTACCTTGCCCAGACGGAAGACGCGGAGCTGCAGGCCAAGGCAAAGTGGGCGGCCGACTACCTGAAGCTCGCCTACGAATACCGCTTCACCGGCTATGGCGACCTGGAGCACGAGCTGAAGGCCGTCGCCGCCCCTAGGAACGGCGGCTGACGGCCTTTCTCCGGCGCGATCTCGAAGACGGATCAGTTGACCGAGTGGGCGACGCTGCGGCCGGCGTCCTGGGTCGCATCGACGGCATTGCCAACGTCGCGGCCGATGCCGCGGATGGTGTTGCCGCAGCCGGCGAGCGAAAGAAGTGCGAGGCCGATGAGGGCGGCCGCGGAAATGCGGGTGAAGGACACGGGGTAACCTCTCCTCTTGTTCCAAAGGGAATCTGCGACAGCGTCCATGGCACCGGCTTTGGGTAAAAACAAGGCGGAGCGCCACCTGAAAATTATGGGGCTTCATCCAGTCCGGAGGCGGGTTTCCCCGCCCCCGGAGGCCGATGATACGGGTATCTCGGCCTCAATAGCCGCGATTGTTCCCGACATAGACATTGCCGATCTGGCTGTCGGCGGTGTTGGCGACATCCGTCGACCCGACACGGTAGAAGCTCACGCCGTTGAACGCCGCCGGAACGATGGACCCGTTCGTCGCGCCGCTCACCACATTGCCGACGATCGAGATCCGGCCGGCCGAACCGTTGTTCGAATAGCCGATGCCGGTAACGGAGGCGTGGATGAGGTTGCCGGTCGCCAGCAGGTCGTAGGTCGCCTCGTTGGTGCCGAGCAAAATCCCGAATCCGGCCGCATCCTCGATCATGTTGCCGGTCAGCACGCAGAGCCCCTCGACCTGGATACCGCAGGCGTTCGAGACGGTCGGCGAGTAGCCCGGATCGTTGATCGTGTTCTTGGTCATGCCGCGAATGTGGTTCGACGAGATCGCGATCCGCCGGGCGATGCCGTCGCTGTAGAGCCCGAGGTTGACGACCTTGATACCGTCGCCCGCCTGCTCGATGATGTTGTCGGAGACCACCGCACCGTCGAGGTTCAGGCCCGGAGCGGTCGCCTCGACGAACACCGAGCATTCGCGCGCCGAGATGCAGTGATTGCCGGTGATCTGCGCGGCGCCGGACGCATTGAAGCGGATGCACGAATACTGCACGTTCGAGATCGTATTGCCCGAAACCTTCACGCCCACCGCCCGGTAGACGACGATGCCGTTGCCGTTCTGACCCGTGCCGCCGCCTGCCGTGTCGATGTCGTCGATGCGGTTGTCGATGATCGTCGAGCCATCATACTCGACCCCGCCGCCGGCCGGCTCACGCCAGACATAGACGCCGTTGTTCGAGCAGGTGGTGATGCGGTTGCGCACCACGTCGACGCGGCTGTTGTAGACGAGCACGCCGACCGAGCAGGTGTCGATCGCGCAGTCGGCGATCATGCCTTGCGCACCGGTGAGCGCCACCACGCCGGTCTTGGTGCTGGCGGTCACCCTGCAGCCGGCAAACTGGAAGCCCGTACAGTTCTGGAAGCGCACCAGGCCTGCCTGGTTCGAGCCGTCGCTGATGGCGGCATTCTGGCCGTCGAACACCACGCCCGACACCGAGACATCATTGATCCCGTTGACCTGAAAGAGATAGCTGCCGCCGGTGAAGCGCAGCGTCGCCGCGCCGGCAACTGCCGCCCGCATTGTGAACTTCTGCCCGCCGCCCGTTGCCGTGTCGACGGTGAGCGCGCCGGTCGAGAAGATGCCGCTCAAAAGCACAAGCGTCAGTCCGTTCGTGCGGGCATAGTTCATCGCGTTCTGCACGGTCGTCGACACCCAGCCCGTCCCCGGTGAGCTTGTTGCCGCACTGAGAACCAGGACTTCGCTTTCACGCTTGTAATAGGGCATGTGACGTCTCCTTGTGTTCGCCCGGCCATTCCCGCCGGAGCCGTTTTCTCGCCTTCGGAGTGCTTCTCAGCATCGAAGGAATATAATCCTATTCGTGATTCTGGTTGTTTCTATGACCGCAATGGCAGCCACAAGGTTGCAGGAAAGCCCGCAAATGCGGCCTTGTCCGCACTGCGCTGCCCGGTTCGCCTTAATGTCGCCGCAACATTTTCCGTGCACGATGGTCTTCATGGAGAATGAAACGGAGCGGATGACGGACGGAGTGGAACCGGTGGCGGCAGCGTTCGACCAGAACGGAGAAGGCCGGCCGGGTGAACATCTCTCGCGGCTGCTGGAGCGTCTGGCGCGGACGCCCCATGAACGCACCACCGTCCGCGACATCGCCATTGCGCTGCAGGACCGCTCCTTCGGCGCCTTTCTCCTGATCTTCGCCCTTCCCAATCTCGTGCCGGCGCCACCTGGCGCCACACTCGTCCTCGGCCTGCCGCTCGCGATCGTCGCCTGGCAGATGATCGCCTCGCCCCAGGGCCGCGTGGTTCTCCCACACTGGCTCGGCGACTACGGTTTCAGCCGCTCCACCTTCGAAAAGATTGTCGATAAGCTGGTGCCTTCGCTCCGCGTCGCCGAACAGCTGTTCAGACCGCGACGCTGGTTTCTCGGCAGCCGCTTCTCCGAACGCATCCTGGGACTTTACGTCCTTCTTCTTTCCGTGGTGGTGATCCTGCCGATCCCGCTCGGCAACTGGCCGCCCGCCTTTGCACTGGCGATCATCGGTTTCGCCCATTCCGAGCGCGACGGCCTCGGCGTGATGATCGGCTGCCTGGTCGGCGTCGTCGCCCTGCTGCTCGCCGGCTTTGTCGTCCTCACGGCGGGTGCTATACTCGCTCTCGTCTTCTGAGCCAGCCCGTGCGGCCCCGTCCTGCCAGTCCCGAATGACGCTAAATCCGCCGGAGAGAACCGAAGACGCCCGCGTGGTGGTGATGACCGCCGGCGGCCCCAATCCCGCCGTCGTCATCAATGCGCTTGCCGCGCGCTGGCGAAATCTCCACGTCATCCTCGAAGAGCCGGAATCGAAATTCGGGATTACCCGTCGCCGCGCCCGCCGCTTCGGCTGGCCGAATGCGCTCGGCCAGCTCGCGACCATGGTGGCCGGCCGCCTTCTCCGTCCGCTCTCCGCCCGCCGCACCGCCGAGATCTGCCGCAGCCGCAATGCCGATCCCGTCATGCCGCAACACGTCCCGGTCAGCCGGGTCGCCTCGATCAACGACGCGCAATGCGCCGACCTCGTCCGGGAGCTTCGACCCGCCGTGATCCTGCTTGTCAGCACCCGGTTGATGACGCGTCCGTCGCTGGAAAAGCTCCCCTGCCCGGTCCTCAACCTCCACGCCGGCATAAACCCCGCCTATCGTGGTCAGATGGGCGGCTACTGGTCTCTGGTTCTCGGAGACGCCGGCAATTTCGGCGCCACCGTGCACCTGGTCGACGCCGGCACCGACACCGGCGGCACGCTCTATGAGGTCCGCACCCGTCCGGAACCCGGCGATTTCATCGCCACCTATCCGCTGACGCTCACCATCGCCTCGCTGGAGATCGTAGGGCAGGCGGTCGAGGATGCCGTGCACGGCCGCCTGCGGCCGAAGCCCGTCGAAGGGCCGTCGCATTTGCGTTTTCCGCCACCGCTCTGGACCTGGTTGCTTTACGGCCTCACCCGCGGCATCTGGTAGGTTCCCGGTCGACCGGGAGCACAAATGCAGGAATTCTCTGCGACGTCGCTTTTTGCTCTGTGCGACGTCGTCGCAAGCGCAGTCCGCCGCACGGGGCCCGTGCAATGTGGCGGCAAAGGAGACCGAAAAGGCATGGCAGACTGCATCATCGTCTATTGGCGCGACATCCCCGCCCAGGTGATCGTCAAGCAAGGCAGGAAGACGGCAAAACGTGAGCTGTCACTGCGCTTCACCGAGGCGATCGACATGTGCGCGATGCGCACCGGCGCCGCCGAAACCGACGATTATCTCGCCGAGTGGCGCAAGGGCGATCCCGTGCCGGTCTCCGACGATCTCGAAGCCGAGGCCGACAAGGCTGCGGCCGCGATCGAAGAGGCATATGACAAGGCGCGGCTTGCCGCGCTCGTCCAGAAGGGAGGACGCGAGAATGGTTGACGGCAAACCCGGCCCCGGCAATGCGGCGCCGGCCAAGAAGGCGGCGACGGGGGCCTATACGCCCGCGGCGGTGTCGCCAAACCGCCGCGCGCGCCGTTCCTACACCATCCGTCTGTGGTCGGTGCGCCACTCTCGCTTCCTCGAATGGTTCTACGGCCGCTTCGCCAATGCCTTCCTGTGGCTGCATCCGGTCTGGAACCGCATCGGCTACGGCCGCGTCGAGCGTCCGGTGACGTTCGTCGAGCGCAACGTCAAGGGGCTTCTCTTCGACTGTCGCATGTGCGGCCAGTGCGTGCTCTCCTCGACCGGCATGTCCTGCCCGATGAACTGCCCGAAGCAGCTCCGGAACGGCCCTTGCGGCGGCGTTCGCGCCAACGGCCATTGCGAGGTCGAGCCCGACATGCCCTGCGTCTGGGTGCAGGCTTGGGCCGGCTCCCGCAACATGGTCAACGGCGACGCGATCCTCAAGGTCCAGAAGCCGGTGAACCAGTCGCTGCGCGAAACCTCGTCCTGGCTGCGCGTGACCGCCGAAGCCGCCGCCGCCCGCGAAAACGCCAAGAAGGGGGAAAGCGCATGAGCCCCGACATCAATCCCATCGATCCCGGCCTGCCGCTCGATCCGCTGCCCGGCCATTCCTCCCGCGGCCGCCTCGAGCGCGTCCTGCGGCGCGGCGAATTTGCCGTCACCGCCGAACTGAACCCGCCCGACAGCGCCAATCCGCACGACGTCTACGAGCGCGCCGCGATCTTCGACGGCTGGGTCGACGGCATCAACGCCGTCGATGCGTCGGGCGCCAACTGCCACATGTCGTCCGTCGGCATCTGCGCACTGCTGACGCGCATGGGCTATGCACCGATCATGCAGATCGCCTGCCGCGACAAGAACCGCATCGCCATCCAGGGCGACGTTCTCGGTGCCTCCGCCATGGGCGTGCAGAACATCATGTGTCTCACCGGCGACGGCGTGCAGGCCGGCGACCAGCCGGGCGCCAAGCCCGTCTTCGATCTCGACTCGATGTCGCTCCTGGAAACCGTGCGCACCATGCGCGACGAGGCGAAGTTCCTCTCCGGCCGCAAGCTGACGACGCCCCCGCAGGTCTTCCTCGGCGCCGCGATCAATCCGTTCGCGCCGCCTTACGACTTCCGCCCGCACCGGCTGGCGAAGAAGATCGCCGCCGGCGCCCAGTTCGTGCAGAGCCAGTACTGCTACGACGTGCCGATGCTGAAGACCTACATGCAGAAGGTCCGCGATCTCGGCCTGGATGAAAAATGCTTCATCCTCGTCGGCGTCGGCCCGCTGGCATCGGCCAGGACCGCCAAGTGGATCCGCTCCAACGTGCCGGGCGTCCACATCCCGGACGCGGTCATCGCCCGCCTCGAAGGGGCTCAGGACCAGAAGAAGGAAGGCAAGCAGCTCTGCATCGACATCATCAACGAGGTCAAGGAGGTCGCAGGCGTCTCCGGCATCCACGTGATGGCCTACCGCCAGGAGGAATATGTCGCCGAGATCGTCCACGAATCCGGCGTGCTGAAGGGTCGCAGGCCCTGGAAGCGCGAACCGAACCCGGTCGACGCGCTCGTCGCCGAGCGGCTGGAGGCGATCCGCGAGGAAAAGGTCGAGGACCAGCAGCAGCTCGCCGGCATCGCCGCCCAGCATCCCCATTGACCAGATCGAAGGCCGGCGCGCCGTTCGCGCCGGCAAATGTCTTTTGAACCCATTGCCCGCGCGCTAGACTGCTCTCCCGCGCATCCGACCGGAGGAATGAAATGACCCGCACCATCGTCGCGTCCGCCACCCGCGAAATCATCATCGGCTTCGACCAGCCGTTCTGCGTCATCGGCGAACGCATCAACCCCACCGGCCGCAAGAAGCTCGCCGCCGAGATGATGGAAGGCAACTTCGACACCGTCATCAAGGACGCGCTGGAACAGGTCGCCGCCGGCGCCACCATGCTCGACGTCAATGCCGGCGTCACCTCGGTCAACCCGAACGAGACGGAGCCGGGCCTCCTCGTCAAGACCATGGAGATCGTCCAGGGCCTCGTCGACGTGCCGCTCTCGATCGACAGCTCCGTGACCGCCGCCATCGAGGCCGCCCTCAAGGTCGCCAAGGGCCGGCCGCTCATCAATTCCGTCACCGGCGAGGAAGAAAAGCTCGAAGCGATCCTGCCGCTCTGCGCCAAGTACAACGTGCCGGTCGTCGCGATCTCCAACGACGAGACCGGCATTTCCCAGGACCCCGACGTCCGCTTCGCCGTCGCCAAGAAGATCGTCGAGCGCGCCGCCGACTACGGCATCAAGCCCTGCGACATTGTCGTCGACCCGCTCGTCATGCCGATCGGCGCCGTCGGCTCGGCCGGCCTCCAGGTCTTCGCCCTCGTCCGGCGTCTGCGCGAAGAGCTGAAGGTCAACACCACCTGCGGCCTCTCCAACATTTCCTTCGGCCTGCCGCACCGCCACGGCATCAATGCCGGCTTCATCCCGATGGTCATCGGCGCCGGCATGACGTCGGCGATCATGAACCCCTGCCGCCCGCAGGAAATGGAGGCCGTGCGCGCCGCCAACGTGCTGAACGGCACCGACGAGAACTGCTACAACTGGATCAAGACCTACCGCGACTATAAGCCGGCCGAAGGCGGCGCAGCCGCCGCTCCGGCTCCGGCTGCGGCCTCTGCCGGCGGCGGACGCCGCGGCGGCCGTGCCGCCCGCGTCGGCGCAGGTGCCGCGACGGAGTGATCCGGCACGACTGACGGCCTCTTCTCCGCGGCAGGAAGGGGAAGTCGTCCTGACGGACAGGAGACAAAGCGGCGTCCCCTCGCCCCGCGCGCGGGGAGAGGGCTAGGGTGAGGGGCAATATTGCGCCTCGACACACGCCCCCTTGACGGAACGGTTCGCCGCAGCAACATGCGGCGAACCGTTTTTCATCAGGCCTTTTCATGCTCGACACCATCGCACGCTTCTCGCGCAGATCCCGCGTCCTCGCCCACGGCGACTACCAGGACGCCAAGCACCTTGCCGACTACGTGGCGCTGATCTCGCGGGTGATCTTCATCTCCGCGCTTTCGGCGATCATCCTCCGCCACGCCAGCGGCGCAACCGCCCGCGCCTTCCTCTACTATCCGCTCGCCCTCGGCATGGCGGTCCTCGTGCTGCACCTGATGAAGCACATCTACTGGATGACCTACGACTATGTGAGCTCGTGGTTCGGCTCGCCGGAGAGCGATCTGCGCGAGGTGCTCGTCTTCGTCGTCTCGGTCATCGCGACCATGGTGGTCATCCTCGGCATCACCGGGCTCTACATCGACATCCTGACGAGCACGATCAATATCGGCGCCTGGATCACCACCACCGACCAGCCCTGACATTTCGGCCCCGGCACACCTTCGGCGCTTGCGTCCCGGCGCTTGCGCGGGCAAAAGTCCGGCGGACGCATCTCCATGTCGGAAATTGACGCACGTCAGCCGCCGGACCCGTGCAGTCTATCGAGAATGGCCGGCCCGCGCCGGCAATGACGTTCGCACAGGAAAGACGAGTTCGACATGAGCGAAGGCCAGTCCAGGGATCCTCTCATCCTCTTCATGCCGTCCGGCAAGCGCGGCCGCTTCCCCGTCGGTACGCCGGTGCTGGAGGCCGCCCGCCAGCTCGGAGTCTACGTCGAGAGCGTCTGCGGCGGGCGTGCCACCTGCGGCCGCTGCCAGGTCGAGGTGCAAGAGGGCAGTTTCGCCAAGCACGGCATCGTCTCGTCGAACGATCATATCTCGCCCGTCGGCCCGAAGGAGAAGCGCTACGCCGAAGTGCGGACGCTCCCCGAAGGCCGCCGCCTCTCCTGCTCCGCGACGATCGAGGGCGACCTCGTCATCGACGTGCCGCAGGATGCCGTCGTCAATGCCCAGGTGGTGCGCAAGGCGGCGAGCGACCGTGTCATCGAGCGCAATCCGGCCGTCCATCTCTGCTATGTCGAGGTCGACGAACCCGACATGCACAAACCGCTCGGCGATCTCGACCGCATGAAGGTCATGCTGGAGAAAGACTGGAACTATAAAGACTTACAGGTTGAACCTCATCTTCTTCCCGAAGTCCAGAAGATCCTCCGCAAGGGTAACTGGTCCGTCACCGCGGCGATCCACCGCGACAGCCCGACCTCGCGCCCGACCATCATCGCCCTCTGGCCGGGCCTGCACAACGAGGCCTACGGCCTTGCCTGCGACATCGGCTCGACCACCATTGCCATGCACCTCGTCTCGCTGCTGTCGGGCCGCGTCGTCGCTTCGTCGGGCACGTCCAACCCGCAGATCCGCTTCGGCGAAGACCTGATGAGCCGCGTCTCCTACGTGATGATGAACCCGGACGGGCGCGAGGCGATGACGAAAGCCGTCCGCCAGGCGGTGTCCGAACTCGTCGACAAGGTTTGCGCCGAAGGTGGAGTCTCGCGCTCCGACATTCTGGACAGCGTCTTCGTCGCCAATCCGATCATGCACCACCTCTTCCTCGGCATCGACCCGACCGAACTCGGCCAGGCGCCGTTCGCGCTCGCCGTTTCCGGCGCCGTCGCTTGCGAGGCGAAGGACATCGAGCTTGCGCTGAACCCCGGCGCCCGCACCTACCTTCTCCCCTGCATCGCCGGCCATGTCGGCGCGGATGCCGCCGGCGCCACGCTGTCGGAAGGCCCGCACCGCCAGGACCGCATGATGCTGCTCGTCGATGTCGGCACCAATGCCGAGATCGTGCTCGGTAACCGAGAGCGAACGGTCGCCGCCTCCTCGCCCACTGGCCCGGCCTTCGAGGGCGCGGAAATCTCCTGCGGCCAGCGCGCCGCCCCCGGCGCCATCGAGCGCGTGCGCATCGACGCACAAACGCTCGAACCCCGCTTCAAGGTGATCGGCGTGGACCAGTGGTCGGACGAGGAAGGCTTTGCCGAAGACGCGGAAAAGACCGGAATCACCGGCATCTGCGGTTCGGCGATCATCGAGGTCGTCGCCGAAATGTATCTTTCCGGCGTCATCTCCGCCGACGGCGTCGTCGACGGATCGCTTGCCGCGAGAAGCCCGCGCATCCTCGAAAACGGCCGCACCTTCTCCTACCTGCTGCACGAAGGTGCGCAGAAGATCACCGTCACCCAGAACGATGTCCGCGCCATCCAGCTCGCCAAGGCGGCACTCTACGCCGGCATCAAGCTGCTCATGGAAAAGCAGGGCGTCGAAACCGTCGACACCATCCGCTTTGCCGGCGCCTTCGGCTCCTTCATCGATCCGAAATACGCCATGGTGCTGGGCCTCATCCCCGACTGCGACCTTTCCGAAGTCAAGGCGGTCGGCAATGCCGCGGGTACCGGCGCGCTGATGGCGCTCCTGAACCGCGACCACCGCCGCGAAATCGAGGAAACGGTGAGGCGCATCGAGAAGATCGAGACGGCGCTCGAACCCCACTTCCAGCAGCTCTTCATCGACGCCATGGCGCTGCCGAACAAGGTCGATCCCTTCCCGAAACTCGCCGCCGCCGTCACGCTGCCAGAGCGCAAGCTGCTCGCCGAGGGCGACGGCGAAGGCGGCGGACGCAGGAGAAGACGCAGCCGGGAGTGACGGTCGCGGCCGTAGATTGCCCGCAGAAGCAGGCAGTCGCCAGACGATGCCATCCGGCGACGTTCGGTCAGAAGGCTGCCTTGAGGCCGAGACGGCCGGTATAGGCCACGGATTCGTCGGTATAGATCGTGCCCTCGATGCCCCCGTACACGCTCATAGCGTCCTTAATCTGGACATCGAACGAAGCGCCGAGACGGAGGCCTGCAACATTGCGGGCGGTCGTGTCGTTGAGCGTGAACTCCGTCCCGTCGAGGCTCGCTGCGTAACCGTCGTCTCCGAGGTGTTGTGTGTCGACGACGGCCCCCGTCAGCGTGAACGCGGCTGCTCGGCCGGATCCCAGTACGGCCCTGCGGGTCAGATCCATCTGCAGACGACCTTCGAGTGCGTGGGTGTCGCGGGCATCGTAGCTGATGTTCTGTGATGAACCGCTTTCCGTGTAGCCCTCGTAGAACGAGCCGACATAGCGCAGCTGCGCGCTTGGCGTGAGTGCCCATCCGGAGGCCACATCATAGCGCTTCGAGACAGAAACTTCCGGCGAGACGTACCAGCCCCAGAAATTGCCTTCTGCCCATTCGCCACCGTTGACCGCGCGGCGCGCGTCACTCTCGATGGCGCCGACGGTCAAGGACGCACTGACGACGAAACCGTTGACCGGAACGGCGCCATAGAGACCGGCGAATCCGGTCTGTCCATCGATCGAGTTGCTGACGTTGCTGAGATCGGCATTGACGGCGCCGCCACCGGCGAAAGCGCCGACGCGCACCTCACCCGACTGGCGGTCCACGCCTGCCATCAGCCCGTAGTGATAGATGGCACTCTCGAAACTGTCGGACGTGTCCGGTTGGTGCCGGCCACCGCCGAAGGCGCGGGTCCAGAACAGGTTGCCGGATCGGTCGAGGGCAACGCCCTCGCCGATACGCGCGATGGCCTGCTGTGCGGGACTGGCCTGCTTCAGCTCGCCATAGGCAAGCGGCTCCAGGCCGGGCACGCTGCCGCCGATTTCATCCGGCCGCTGCAGGTCGAGCGAGAGAATGGTCCCGATCACGCCAGAAACGGAATTGGTATACTGGCTGGCGATGTTGGCGACCGGCGTGGAGGACACGACATTGATGGTCCCGGTCGTGTCCGCGTTGCTCAACACCACGACCTGCGACGGGTTGTCGAGAATGATGCTGTTCTCCGCGGCGAGGTAATCAGCGACGGGGATCCGGTAGCTGCCGGCGCCGAAGGTGGTCGTGTTGCCTGTACTGTCGTTGTAGTCCACCACCCCCTCGAACACTGCGTTCGGCAGGATATTGAGCGTATTTCCGCCGCCATCGTAGACGAAGAGAATGGAGGCTTCGCCACCGCTGATCGTCCCCGATGTGGTGATGGTGTTGCCGGAACCCGCGAGAAAAACGCCGGCCAAAGCCCCGGAAATCGTTCCGCTGTTGGTCAGCCGTCCGCTGGACCACAAGTCGACCCCCACGTCTTCGACGGCTTCAATGGTGCCGCTGTTTTCGACGTCGATCCGCCCGCCGGCGGTCGTGGCTTCGATGCCGCCCCAGCCCGTGATATTGCCGCTGTTGACAATCGAGATGTCCCCGAGGTCGCTCACGGCTGAAATAGCGACCTCCCAAGGGGCTAAGAGCGTGCCGGTATTCGTGATCGATATGTCGCCGGAGGCTCCTGCTCTTGCCGCAATGGCGGGCGATCCGTCATCGTTGCCTGCCCAGCCGTTGTTGATGATCGTGATATTGCCAGCTGCGCTGTAGGCCACTATTGCAGTGTTGTAACCGGTTTTTACCGTTCCGGAGTTGTAGATCGATACGTCTCCCCACTCAGAGTCGGCCAAAAGCCCCACCCCGTCGGAGCTTGCGATGGTCCCGGTATTCGTTATGGTTACGACGCCTTCATAGGTCTTGGCGTCGATGCCCGTCGAAAGGGCGTCGATCACGCCATTGTTGACGATCGACGTCGCTGCGCCAGGCCTGCCGAAATCGTCGCCAAAGGCTTTGATCCCGCTGCCCGTCGCCGAAGTCACGTAACCATTGTTGACGACCGACGTTTTGCCGCCGTACGTCTTAACGAGGATGCCCGGACCGTCCGGCGCCGCCGTAACTGCCCCGTCGTTTACGACCGAAATATCGCCGCTATCATCTTGGACCAGCGAAATCGTACCGTATCCGCCGGATGACGTAATGGAGACGTCCTCTCCGATGTAGACGTCAAGTGTGTGATTAGGAGCGAACGTGTCGAAGTACACCGCGCTGTCGTCGGGATTATAGATCGTGGTGTTGCCGGTGATCGTCAGCGTCTGCGTCGCCGGCGTCTCCGATGACGTGACCACTCCCAGCTCGACGCGGACCGTGCTTTCATCCGTGATCGTCAGTGAAGATGTGCCGGCGTACGCAAATCCGCCAATGAGGTCGGCGTCGCAACGGGTACTGGCAAAGGGTCCGGAAAAGCTGCAGCTCGCCAGCGCTTGCCCCTGCCCGACCGGCACCAAGGCCGTGGTTGTCGAAAGGGAAAGGAGGAAGCCGGATCTTTTGAAGAGGGTGCGAACCGTCGGGTAAAAGGCGAAAAACATCTTCTTGAGTCTCGAAATGACAACAGTTTCTCAACGCCTTAGCTGCCCGCATCGCGGCACGCAACGACATCACCGCAACAATCAACAGTTGCGTCATTTTTGCATCAGATATGATGACACTGATTTGAACCAGCACCGGAACGAGGCAGTCCGAGCTATCCCTCACGCAGCACCCCAACCCACCGCGCGGCCGCGGTGGCGAGCACCTCTGCGGGAAAGCCGGAGAAGCCGATCACGAGCCCCTGCCGGCCTGCGCCGCCCTGATACAGCGGCGAGAGTGCGCGCAGCCCGAAGCCGTGCGCGGTGGCGAGGAGCACATGTTCGGCATCGCTGCGGCCGGGCGGCGCCTCCACCACCATGTGCAGGCCCTGCTCGGGCGTCGTGACCGCCATGCCGGCATCCTCGAGCACGCCGATCAGCGCATCGCGGGCCGCCCGCACGCGCCGGCGGGCGCGCTTCAGATGCGAGGCGAAATGGCCGTCGCGCAGGAATTCGGCGAGTGCGCTTTCAAAGAGCGTCGAGGGGAAGCGGTCGGTCAGCCGGCGCACATCGAGGATACGACCGACGAGCGGCCGCGGCACCACCATGTAGCCGATCCGGAAGCCCGGCATCAGCGTCTTCGAAAAGGTGCCGACATAGATCACGCGCCCGTCACCGTCGATGCCCTGCAGCGAGGTGAGCGGCGGCCCGGAAAAGCGGAACTCGCTGTCGTAGTCGTCCTCGATGACGAAGGCGTCGTTGCGCCGCGCCCAGTCGATCAGCTTGAGCCGCCGCGGCATGGTGAGCGTCACGCCGAGCGGATACTGGTGCGACGGCGTCACATAGGCGGCACGCGCCTGCGGTTGCAGCGCCTCGCCGGCGGCCACGTCCATGCCCTCGGCGTCGACCGGCACTGCCGTCAGGGCGAGACCGGCGGCCGCAAGTGCTGCCTTCGCCATCGGATAGCACGGATCCTCGACCCACACCGGATCGCCCGGCCGCAGAAGCGAGCGGATCACGAGATCGAGCGCCTGCTGGGTCCCCGAGGTCACGATCACCTGGTCGGCCTCACAGCGCACCCCGCGCGCCGCGCGCAGATAGGCGGCGATCTCGACCCTCAGGTCCTCGCCGCCCGCCGGATCGCCGTAATGATAGTGCCGGGCGGAGGGTTGCGTCAGGTGCCGGTTGATGAGGGTGCGGAAGGTCCGGATCGTCGTCTCGTCCGCCGTCGAGCAGCCGAGCGCACCGGGAAGCGGTCCTTGCGGTTCCGCCGGACGTGTCCGCGCCCGGACCGGCTGGCCGCCGGTGTTCGGCACGGCGCGGGCCACATAGGTTCCCGCCCCCACCCGCGCCTCGGCAAAGCCGTCGGCGATCAGCATCTCGTAGGCCGCCACGGCCGCGCCCCGCGAAAGCGAGAACCGCGCGGCGAGATCGCGCGTCGTCGGCAGCTTGGCGCCGGGCGGCAGCCCGCCCTCCTCGATGAGCCGTCGGATTTCCGCGTAGAGCGCCTGCGGTCGCGCACCCTCCTCCGGCAGCACCGGTATGAGGATCGACCAGTCCGGCGGATTGGTTCGCAAATTATCCATGAAAGTGGACCTGTTTCAGACCAATAGCGTTCGGCTAGCTGTGGCTCGAAACTGCCAATCACGCAAGCGAGAATCCGCAATGAACGACCAGCCGAGACAAACCGCCTTCCCCGTCAGCCCGAAAAGCCGCATCAGGCGCCTGCACGAGCGCGGCAGCTACGACCGCACGGTGATCTATCCGATCCTCGACGCCGCCTTCCTCTGCCACGTCGCCTACGTGATCGACGGCCAGTCCTTCTGCACGCCGACCATCCACTGGCGCGAGGGTGACCGGCTCTACTGGCACGGCTCGTCGGCAAGCCGCATGCTGCGGCAACTGAAGGAGGGCACGCCCGTCTGTCTCACCGTCAGCCATCTCGACGGCCTGGTGCTCGCCCGTTCCGGCTTCCACCATTCCGCCAACTACCGCTCCGCCATGTGCTTCGGCACGGCGCGCATCGTCGACGAGCCTGAAGAAAAGGCGCGCGCGCTGAAGGCGATCGTCGACCGCTTCTATCCCGGCCGCAGCGGCGAACTCCGCCCCGACGAGGCGCAGGAACGGAAGGCGACCATGGTCATCGGCATGGAGATCGAGGAAGCCTCGGCGAAGGCGCGCGCCAAGGGCGTGGGCGACGACGAGGCCGATTACGGCCTCCCCGCCTGGGCGGGCGTCATCCCCGTGACGACGGTGATCGGCGCGCCGGAAATCTCGCCCGATGTTCCGCCGGGCGTCGCCTTTCCCGCCCATCTCGCGCATTTCCGCGAGGGGCGCAGGCTGGATGACGTTCTTACCGAAAGCCAGTCGCTCTACGAGCACATGGCCGGTACCGATTGAGATGTCAGGCCGCCATACCGATCATCTCGGAATAGGCGTAGCGGATGCTGTCGGCGACCGCGTCGATCGTCTCGGAGCTTTCGGGGCCCTTGAGCAGGCGCACCTCGAAGCTGCCGAGATCGGGAAGCCCGTGCTTGGAGCCGAGCGCCACCATGTCGGCGGTGAGGTAGCTGCGCGGCAGCGGCGCGACGGCGAGGTCGGCGATCACGGCCGCGCGTTGCGCCATGCTGTGGGCGGAGAGATAGGCGATCCGGTAGGAGCGCTTGTCGCGGTCGAGCCGCGAGAGCGCGTCCGCCCGCCAGCAGCAGCCGTCCTCCCAGATCGACACCGGCAGCGGATCGCGCAGATGCGCCGTGCCGCATTTGGCCGCGGCCCAGACCAGCTGTTCCTTGTGCACCACCTCGCCCTCGATCGAGGTCGTGCCGGGTGCCGTGTTGATGAGCGTCAGGTCGAGGCGCTGTTCGGCGAGCCGCCGGCGCAGCGCCCCGCTGCTGTCGACGGTGAGATCGACCATGATCAGCGGATAGACCTCGGCGAAACGCTTGAGGATCGTCGGCATGAACCGTTCGCCGATGTCGTCCGGCGCGCCGAGGCGCACCACGCCCTTCATTTCCGGCATGCGGAAGCGGCCGACCGCCTCGTTGGAAAGCGTCAGCATCCGCCGGGCGTAGGGCAGCAGCGTCTCGCCGCTCTCCGTCAGCGTCACCGAACGGGCGTCGCGCAGGAAGAGCGTAGCGTTCAGCTGCTCCTCGAGCTTCTTGATCTGCATGGAAACCGCAGACGGCGTCCGGAAGACGGCATCCGCCGCGGTGGTGAAGCTGCCGGTCTCGGCGATCGCGACAAACGTTCTCAGCACGTCGTTGTCGAGCAGCGGCAGGGGCTGGCGCATTGTCAGAGTCATCTTCGGCTCCGTCGGTTAGTTAAATCAAATAATTTGAATGTAACTGACATATCATTTCGTTTGATTGAATGTCAATCGCGGTTCATCCTCTCCTCATACAGTCAACGCTGAAGGAGGAAACCATGCGGTTCACATCGCTCTCGCAGAAAATCCCGGATCTCGGCGTCACCCGCGCGCTGAGGAAGATCGCCGCCCGCAACGCGCGCCGGCGCAGCATCCGGCAGATGGAATCCCTGCCACGCTCCCTGCAAAGGGATGTCGGCTGGCCCGAGATCGCCCGTCGGGCGGAGGCTGACGATCGGGAAATGCATAACTGGATGTGATTTCTGACATCAGAAACATTCGTTTGATTGATGAATAGACAGGGCGCATACCGGTAACGTCCGCAGCGCAGGCGTTGCGGAAACAAGGAGATCACCATGAGACTGGCAAGCTTCGGTACCACCATCACCGGCAGCCGGACATTCCGGCGGCCGCTCTCCCTGGCCGCGCTGGCGGCCCCCTTGGGCTCCGCTGCGACGCAGCTGCGCCGCTGGCAGAACCGTCGCCGCACGGAACGCGCGCTGGAAGGCATGCCACTCGACCTGCGCAAGGACATCGGCTGGCCGTCTGCCGGTCCGCAGGAACGCCCCGTGCGCTCCATGCGCTCACGCGCCTGATTGCGACATGGCGGCGGCCCGCCCGCCGCCGCCGCCCGCCGGCAGGCGCACGCACGCATCCCGGAGATGTGTGTGCAATGCCCTGCAATTCCCGGGATATCCGCCCGCAGTCCCGGTTTGCCGCCGCAACGGGACGCAGGACGGCCGTCATGCATCAGGAAATGTCGCTATTTCGCACCTCGCGGAGTGCGGATGTCGCTTTTATTTCCATTCGCGTCGCTTTAAGGATATCGAGGTGACCGTTTCCCAGCGAGGAATATGGTATCGCCGCCTGATCCGGATTGCCGCCATGAGCAAAAACCCACTCAAGAAACGTTCCCTGGTCTTCTTCCTCGTGCCGCAGTTCACGCTGCTGCCGTTCGCCGGCGCCGTCGAGACGCTGCGCATCGCCAACCGCATGCTCGGCTACGACGCCTACGAGTGGCGCATCGCCTCCGCCGACGGCCAGCGGGTGCTCTCATCGAGCGGCATCGGCATAGAGGTCAACACCTCGCTTGCCGACGAGCGCCGCTTCCTCTCCGGCGAGAGCCGGCCAAGCATGGTGCTCGTCTGTTCCGGCATCGACGTCGAGACCTTCGCCAACAAGTCGGTCAACGCCTGGCTGCGCGAAGCCTACAACCGCGGCGCCGCCGTCGGCAGCCTCTGTACCGGCGCCCATGTGCTGGCCCAGGCCGGCCTCCTCAACGGCAAGCGCTGCGCCATCCACTGGGAGAACCTGCCCGGCTTCTCCGAAAGCTTCCCGCAGGCGGAGGTCTATGCCGATCTCTACGAGGTCGACGGCAATCTCTACACCTGCGCCGGCGGCACCGCCTCGCTCGACATGATGCTGAACCTCATCGGCCAGGATTTCGGCGAGGGCCTCGTCAACCGGGTCTGTGAGCAGCACCTCACCGACCGCGTGCGCAGCCCCAACGACCGCCAGCGCCTGCCGCTCAGAGCCCGCCTCGGCGTACAGAACGGCAAGGTGCTGTCGATCATCGAACTCATGGAAAGCAATCTCTCCGAGCCGCTGTCGCTGCTCGATATCGCCGACCATGCAGGCCTGTCCCGCCGCCAGATCGAGCGCCTCTTCCGCCAGGAGATGGGCCGCTCGCCCGCCCGCTACTATCTCGAAATCCGCCTCGACCGCGCCCGCCACCTCCTGGTGCAGTCGTCGATGCCGGTCGTCGAGGTGGCGGTCGCCTGCGGCTTCGTCTCCGCCTCACATTTCTCCAAGTGCTACCGCGAGGTCTACAACCGCTCGCCGCAGCAGGAGCGGGCCGAGCGCAAGCTGATGTCGGCGCGTGCCGCGGCAGCGACGACGGCGGTGGCGGCGTAAGCCGCCGCCTTCAGCCGTAGAGGCTCCAGAAGAAGCGCAGCGAAACCACGACCAGGAAGGCGGCGAAGCCGAATTCCAGCTGACGCTTGCTCATCGCATGCGCCAGTCGCGCGCCCATCGGTGCCACCACCATCGCCACCGGGATGATCAGCGCAAACGCGATCCAGTTGACGAAGCCGGTGGAGAGCACCGGCAGCCCCGTCTCGCCCCAGCCGGCCGCGATGTAGCCGATCAGCGCCGGGATCGAGATCAGCACGCCGACACCCGAAGATGTCGCCACCGCCTGGTGGATCGGCCGCCGGTAGAGCGTCATGAAGGTGTTGTTGAGCACACCGCCGCCGATCCCCATCAGTCCCGAAATCAGCCCGAATCCCGTGCCGACGGCGAAGCGCGCCGGCTCGCCCGGCAGGTCGTCGCCGAGATGCAGGCGATTGCTCAGGAAGATCATGCGGGCGGCGAGCATGAGCGCGATCACCGCGAAGATCAGCCGCAGCATTTCGCTGGAGGCATGCGAGGCGACGACCGTCGCCAGCACCGCGCCCAGCGGCACCGCGACGATCCAGCCCTTCAGCAACTCCATGTCGACCACGCCGCGCTTGCGGTGCGCCGTAAAGGAGCGGATAGAGGTCGGCACGATGATCGCCGTCGACGTCCCGACCGCCAAATGCATGGTCACCGCCGGATCGATGCCCACATAGCCGAAGACCTGGTAGAAGACCGGCACCAGAACGGCGCCGCCGCCGATGCCGAGCAGTCCTGCCAGAAGGCCGGCCAGCGCCCCGGCGAAGACCAGCAGCACGGCGAACAAGACGAGATCGGGCACGGTGGACATGGGCATTCCTTCGGCGCCCGGCACGGTTGGTCGGAAGATGGAGGCAGCGCCGGCATTGATCGCGCAACCTCTCCGGCCGTGACGGGTCAGGTATCGGTTTTCGGCCGCGGGCGGAATCGGACCCGATCCGCCGAACGCATGGCCTCTCTTGTTCACGGGTTTAGTCTATCGCGCCGCCGGTGCAAGGCCGCACGGGGCGCTTGCAGTACGCCCGTCGCACCACGACGGCTAAAGGTCGCCGTCCGTCGTCTGCGGCGCCCCCGGCTGCAGCAGAACCGGATTGTCGGTGCCGATGCCGTCGATCACCGGCTGGTCGGTATTGCCCTCGGCGATCGTCATCGGCCCGGTCGGCACAGGTTCGGCCGTCTCTTCCGCCGCGACTTCTCCGCCCGCCACGCCGAGCCCGGCATCGATATTGATCCCTTCTTCGGGAATGGCGTAGGCACCGGCGGAGGCCTGTTCGGGGGCGGCAAGCCCGTCCCTACCCGCGGCGTCCGTCGTGCCGTCGCCGGCATCGTCGAGCGGCGCACTCGCGACCGGCACGGTCGCCGCCTGAGCGCCGGTCGTCCCTGCGAGGTTGGGTGTGTCGAGATAGTCGATCGCCTGCGCACCGCCGTTGCGGGCCCCTGCTGCGGAATAGGCGCTCTCGGCGACGTCCTCGCGGTCGACACGGCCGACCCGCCCGATCAGCCGGCGGCCGGAAGTCTCCGCCCCGACCGGACCTTCGAGCATCACCGAGTCGGAAGTGTCGCCGATCACGGTCGGCGGGATCAGTTCGTCCGACATGCAACCGGCCAGCGCCGTTCCGGACGCCAATACCAGCATCGAACGCTGCAGAAAGGAAACGAACGCCATACCAGCACCACTCTGCCGCCGCCGGCCATCCGGCACATTCGCCTCTAAGCTTACGGCCAAGCCGTAAACGTTTCGTTGTCCCGGCCCACGCCGGGCGGCGGACCGCACCTGTCGCAGGCTTGCGTCGAGGACAAGCCTCCCCTTCGCGGGTTGCAATTGCGAAGATGGACGATTTTGCCTAAGCAAGGTCGGGCAGCAGGGACCCGCGCCTTAGCGGCGCGACCTGTGGCAGACGACGGATGAAAGCGAAGGAGCAGACGTCATGACCGATACCGCCAAGCCCCGCGGCGAACTCACCCTCCGCACACTTGCGATGCCCGGCGACGCCAATGCCGCCGGCGACATCTTCGGCGGCTGGGTCATGGCGCAGATGGACCTCGCCTCCGGCATCCGCGCCGCAGAGCGCGCCCGCGGCCGCGTCGTCACCGCCGCGGTCAAGGAAATGGCCTTCGACATGCCGGTGAAGATCGGCGACACGCTCTGCGTCTATACCGACATCGCCAAGGTCGGCCGCACCTCGATCACGCTCTCCGTCGAGGTCTGGGCGCAGCGCTATCTCACCCACACGATGGAAAAGGTCACCGCCGCCACCTTCGTCATGGTGGCCCTCGACGCCGCCGGCAAGCCGACCCCGGTTCCGGCAGCCTGATCGGCTGCCGCTCTCCCCCGAAGGGCGCGCCGACTCGCCTCTCCCCTTGCGGGAGAGGTTACAAAATCACGGTCTTGGCGAAGCCAAGTCGTCGATTTTGCTGGTGAAGGAGTCGGTATCGAGCCGTCCAACTCTCCCGCCGTCACTCCGGCCCTGAGCCGGAGTCCAGCCGGCGAGCGTCCGCGAGCCGAAAGGACTCTCTTCGCCACCGACGACGCCCTCCCGCGACCGGCAACGCGGCGTGAATCCTCGGGGTCAAGCCCGAGGATGACGACCTTTCCTGTGTCGCAAGGGGTGCCTTACCGTGAGGTCTGCGCAAGCCCCGGCATCGGACTTGAGCGCTGCATCAGCCTCCCCGATCGCGTCACGGTGCTACAAGGCTTCTTTGGGCACCACGGTCACCCCACACTCCCGTCATCCTCGGGCTTGACCCGAGGATCCACGGGCGCGCGCCGTATCCTTCACCTACGCCCGGAAGATCAGCGAGGCGCCGAGCGCGATCAGCGCGAAGCCGGCGGCGTGCCCCCAGGTCAGCGATTCCTTCAGCCAGAAGACCGAGAAGCCGGAGAAGACCAGCAGCGTGATTACCTCCTGGATGGTCTTGAGCTGGGCTGCGGAATAGACCTGCGCGCCGATGCGGTTCGCCGGCACCGCCAGGCAGTATTCGAAGAAGGCGATCCCCCAGCTGACGAGGATCGCGGCGAAGATCGCGCTGTGGCGGAATTTCAGGTGCCCGTACCAGGCGAACGTCATGAACACGTTGGAAAGGGACAGCAGCACGATCGGCCAGATCGCCGCCGGATTGAGAAGAGTGGGCATGGAACACCGCAATGACTGAGTGGGAGCAAGACCGGTCGATCGCTGCCGCGAATCGCCGGAACGGCGATCAAACTGGCCGAACGGCGGCGAAATACCAAGTCCTTTCCGGTGCGGTGCAGCAAACGCATCCGATCGATCTCCCCCCTTGAGGGGGAGATGTCGCGAAGCGACAGAGGGGTGCGCGCGACGGAAACCGTACCGCCTGCCTCCTGGAGATCAATGTCGCACCCTGCGTCAATCCGTCACCGCCGTTAAGCGAATTTTATTACACGCACCCCATGCTGGCGGAGAAAAGATTGTCCCGGACAAGACACGAAAAACGGACGGGCGGGGGGAAGAGTGGATACGCATAACGGTTCCCGTAAGGAACAGCATCAGGCCGAACTGGTCCGCTTCCAGGCAGACCTGATCATGTCCAGCCACACCTCGACGCTGCTCTTCAACGGCTTCATCACCCTTTCCACGGCCGGCATTACGGTCCTCAACCATGGTACCTCGCTCGGCGTGATCATATGGGCCGCGATCGTGCTGCTGACGCTCGCCTTCCGCTATGCCTCAGCCGCCGGATGCATACGCAGCGGCATGATCGAACGCCGGCCCGGCGACGTCCTGACCCTGCTCTCCTTCGGCGCCTTCGTCTCCGGCCTCGCCTGGGCCGCTCTGCCGTTCTCGGTCGAAGGCTTCGACGGTTCCGGTCGCGACGCCGCCCTCTTCCTCATCATGGTCGGTACGGCCTCCGGCGCGATCATCAAGGGTCTCGGCTATAGCCAGCTGGCCATGGCCTTCGCGACGCCGCTGCTGCTCTCCATGCTGGTCTCGCTGGTGCTCTCCGGCAACTCCGCCTCGCTGGTGCTTGCAGCGAACGCCGCCGCCCTGACGACAGTCCTCTACCGTCATAGCCTTTCGGCCGAGCAGGTGTTCTCGAGCAACGAGCTCGCCAAGCTCCAGGCGACCGATCTCGCCCTCTCGCTTTCCGAAGCCCATGGCGACATCCTGCGCAAGAACGGCCGCCTCGAGGTCCTCGCCAATTGCGATCCCGTCACCGGCCTTGCGAACCGGACGCACTTCAACGGCCGCCTCGGTGGGGATGTCGCCCGCGCTGTCGCCGTCGACGAGCCGGTCGCCCTGTTGCTCCTCGATCTCGACCGCTTCAAGTCGATCAATGATTCCTTCGGTCACAGCGCCGGCGACGCCGTGCTGCTGGAAGTCGGCAAGCGTCTGCGGCGGGTGGTCGGCGACGATGGCCTCGTCGCCCGGCTCGGCGGCGATGAATTCGGCATCATCCTCACCGGCAGCAATGCGCGCCGGCGCGCGCTTTCCTATGCCCAGCAATTGCAGGATGCCAGCCAGGAGCCGGTGCCGGTCGGCGGCACCAGCTCGGTGATCGGCCTCAGCATCGGCCTCGCTTGCTTCCCGGCCCAAGCGTCGAGCGCGGAGGAACTCATGGCCTTCGCCGACATGGCGCTTTACGAGGCCAAGGACCACGGCCGCCGCCGCATCCGCGAATTCGACCCGGCGCTGAAGGCGCGCATCGAGCGCCAGCACGCGGTCGAACAGGACCTTGCCGACGCGATCCGCAACGGTGCCGTCGAGGCCTGGTTCCAGCCACAGGTCCGGCTCGACAACGGCGCCGTCACCGGCTTCGAGGCGCTGCTGCGCTGGACCCATCCGCGCCTCGGCCCGATCTCGCCGCCCGAGGTCGTCCAGGCCGCCCATTCGCAGCACCTTGCCGAAGCGCTGAGCGAACATGTCGCGACCGCGGCCTGCGACCTGCTCACCCGCCTGCCGGCGCTCGGCCTGCCGGAGGCGACCGTCGCCCTCAACATCTCGCCGCGGGAGTTCTCGCTCTACTGCATCGCCGACATGCTCGGCCGGGTCGCCGGACCGCGCGGTATCAATCCCGCCCTGCTCGAGATCGAGATCACCGAGGAGGCCACGCTCGACACCGAAGGCGCCGGCGAACAGCTGAAGCGGCTGGAAAATGCCGGCTACAAGCTCGCCGTCGACGACTTCGGCATGGGCCATTCCTCCCTCGCCTACCTGATCGACCTCAAGGTCGACCGGCTGAAGATCGACCGCAGCTTCGTCAAGGGCGTCGCCGGTTCGCGCACCAACCAGAGCCTCATCGCCGCCCTCGTCGGCCTCGGCCACGCGCTGGCGCTCGACATCGTCGTCGAGGGCGTCGAGACGGCCGAAGATGCCGAGGTGCTGGCGCTGCTCGGCTGCCGCGTCGCCCAGGGCTACCATTTCGCCCGGCCGATGCCGTGCGCCGCCCTCGTCGGCTGGCTCGGCGCGGATCGTCCCGCCGCGCTGGAGGACGGCCGCGCGGTCGCCTGACCGAAGGAAGCGGCGCCGCCTGCGGATGGTGGGCCGCGTCCTGACAGTTCCTGTCAGCAGGCTACGTCATGTTTCCTTTTTGTACTCGTTTTTTCGCCGCCGCCCCTTTCCATCCGCCGGCCATTTCTCCATATTCGGCGCATGGCCAAGACACCGAAAGATTCCGCCGCCCGCCCGGGCGAAGCCCGGCAAGGGCAAGTGCCCGTCGCGGACAATTCCGCGCCCCGCAGGTCGGCCAGCCCGCAGGGCGATGCGGCCGTGAATGCAAGGAATGGATTCAAAGAGGCGCCGCAGGCTGCGTTCGAGGGCGCTCCGCTCGCCGGCTCCGTCGCCGACTGGGTGAAGCAGCTCGAGGCGGAGGCGGAAGCCTCCTCCGTCGAGAGCCAGCGCGACATCGCCTCGAAGGCCGGCAAGCACCGCAAGAAGGTCGAGAACGAGGCGCGGAAACAAACCGAAAAGGTTACCGCCTCCAAAACCTCCCGCGGTGTCTCCATCGGCGCCTCCTCCGACCCGAAGACCCGTGCCGCCGCCGGCCTCAATCCGGTCGCCGGCCTCGACGTGTCGCTGGAGGAGGCCGGTGCGCTCGCCAAGGGCGGCGTCACCGCCACCGTCGACGCCCTTTCGAAGCTGATCGAGAGCGGCAATCCGCTGTTCAAGAACGGCGAGATCTGGGTGCCGCACCGCCCCGCCCGGCCGGAAAAGTCCGAAGGCGGCATCGCCATCCGCATGCAGTCCGACTACCAGCCCGCCGGCGACCAGCCGACCGCCATCAAGGACCTCGTCGAGGGCCTGAATTCCGGCGACCGCACCCAGGTGCTGCTCGGCGTCACCGGCTCGGGCAAGACGTTTACCATGGCCAAGGTGATCGAGGCGACGCAGCGCCCTGCCGTCATCCTCGCGCCCAACAAGACGCTCGCCGCCCAGCTCTATTCGGAGTTCAAGAACTTCTTCCCCGACAACGCGGTCGAATATTTCGTCTCCTACTACGACTACTACCAGCCGGAGGCCTACGTCCCGCGCTCCGACACCTATATCGAGAAGGAATCCTCGATCAACGAGCAGATCGACCGGATGCGCCATGCCGCCACCCGCGCCATCCTCGAGCGCGACGACTGCATCATCGTCGCCTCGGTCTCCTGCATCTACGGTATCGGCTCGGTCGAGACCTACACGGCGATGACCTTCCAGATGTCGGTCGGCGACCGGCTCGACCAGCGCCAGCTCTTGGCCGACCTCGTCGCCCAGCAGTACAAGCGCCAGGACATCAACTTCACCCGCGGCTCTTTTCGCGTCCGCGGTGATACCATCGAGATCTTCCCCGCCCACCTCGAGGATGCCGCCTGGCGCATCAGCATGTGGGGCGACGAGATCGAGGCGATCACCGAGTTCGACCCGCTGACCGGCCAGAAGACCGGCGACATGCAGACGGTGAAGATCTACGCCAACTCCCACTACGTCACGCCGCGGCCGACGCTCAACGCCGCCATCAAGGCGATCAAGGACGAGCTGAAGCACCGCCTCGGCGAGCTCGAGGCCGCCGGCCGCCTGCTCGAAGCCCAGCGGCTGGAACAGCGCACCCGCTACGACGTCGAGATGCTCGAAGCCACCGGCTCCTGCGCCGGCATCGAGAACTATTCGCGCTACTTGACCGGCCGCAAGCCCGGCGAGCCGCCGCCGACGCTCTTCGAATACATCCCCGACGACGCGCTGATCTTCATCGACGAGTCCCACGTCACCATCCCGCAGATCGGCGGCATGTATCGCGGCGACTTCCGCCGCAAGGCGACGCTGGCCGAATACGGCTTCCGCCTGCCGTCCTGCATGGACAACCGCCCGCTTCGCTTCGAGGAATGGGACGCCATGCGCCCGCAGACGGTCGCCGTCTCCGCCACCCCCGGCGGCTGGGAGATGGATCAGGCGGGCGGCGTCTTCGCCGAACAGGTCATCCGTCCGACCGGCCTCATCGACCCGCCGGTCGAGGTCCGCGCGGCCAAGACCCAGGTCGACGACGTGCTCGGCGAGATCCGCGACACGGCGCTCAAGGGTTACCGCACGCTGGTCACCGTGCTCACCAAGCGCATGGCCGAGGATTTGACCGAATACCTGCACGAGCAGGGCGTCCGCGTCCGCTACATGCATTCCGACATCGACACGCTGGAGCGCATCGAGATCATCCGCGATCTGCGCCTCGGCGCCTTCGACGTGCTCGTCGGCATCAACCTCTTGCGCGAGGGCCTCGACATCCCCGAATGCGGCTTCGTCGCCATCCTCGACGCCGACAAGGAAGGCTTCCTGCGCTCCGAAACCTCGCTGATCCAGACCATCGGCCGCGCCGCGCGCAACGTCGACGGCAAGGTCATCCTCTATGCCGACAACATCACCGGCTCCATGCAGCGGGCGATGGACGAGACGGCACGCCGCCGCGAGAAGCAGATGGCCTACAACATCGAGCACGGCATCACGCCGGAATCGGTCAAGGCCCGCATCTCCGACATCCTCGATTCCGTCTACGAACGCGACCATGTCCGCGCCGACATTTCCGGCGTCGCCGGCAAGGGCTTTGCGGCAGGCGGCAATCTCGTCGGCGCCAACCTCCAGGCCCACCTCAACGCGCTCGAAAAGCAGATGCGCGACGCCGCCGCCGACCTCGATTTCGAGACCGCCGCGCGGCTCCGCGACGAGATCAAACGCCTCAAGGCCGTCGAACTCGCCGCCATGGACGACCCGATGGCAAGGCAAGAGGCACGGACGCAGGAAACGTCGAAGGGCGGCAGCATACCCCTTCTCCCCGCTGGCGGGGAGAAGGCGCCCGACAGGGCGGATGAGGGGCAGCCCCGCATCTCCCTCTCCTCGCGCTCGAAGACCGGCCGTGCCCGCGGCGCCGGCCGCGAGTCGATCTCCCCCCCTGAGGGGGAGATGTCCCGGCAGGGACAGAGGGGGGTATCCCCCGATGAAGCGTCCGCCGATCACCCCCCTCTGTCGGCTACGCCGACATCTCCCCCTCAAGGGGGGAGATCACCGGAGCAAGCGTCCTACTTCGCCAAGCCGTCGCTCGACGACATGGGCCCCGGCACCGACCTGCCGACACCGGCCGGCCGCTCGCTCTTCCGCAAAAACACCCTCGACGAAATGACCGTCGGCCGCACCGAGAAACCGGTGACCGGCAAGGTCCCCGAGAGGCCGGGGGCCGAACCGGGCCGCAGCCCGGTCTCCCCCCTTGTGGGGGGTGAGGAGCGGTCGGCGAAGCCGAGCAATCGATCCAGCGAATCGATTGCAGCAACGAACGCCGGCAGGACAGAGGGGGGTGCCCCACGCTCAGGGTCCGACGACCCCCGCCCCATCATCCGCGCCCGCCCCGGCGCCGGCTCCTACGAGGACCCGGCGGACCAGAAAAAGAAGGCCCGCACCAAGGGCAAGACCGGCCGGCCGGGACGGTGAGGCACACGCGACGCCCTCCTCTCCCCTCGAGGGAGAGGATAGTTCGCCCCAAGAGGCGAAGCCGATTGGCGCGGCGAACTTGGTGAGGGGGTCTTTCCGCTGAACCAGCAATACCCCCTCACCAACAAAATCTAACACTTAGCCTTCGGCTAAGCTGTTGATTTTGTAACCTCTCCCTCAAGGGGAGAGGAACCGCCGATGCGGCGGTGCCACGAGTCCCTTCTCCCCGTGAACGGGGAGAAGGTGCCGGCAGGCGGATGAGGGGCGTACGCAAGAGACGCACCGACGGCGTCGGCTATTTGGTGCCTGCGAATTTCGCCGACATATCAATCGCAGTCAGAGGAAAGTTCAGTACTACGTTAGCGAAGCTGTACACTCTCGGAAGCCATATCTAAATGGTCACTCAATATAATGTAACTCCGCTAAACCACAGCCAGAAGTTAGCGTCTTGCAAAAGACATCGCCAACGTGCAGACTTGTGAAGCGAAACACAGTGGATGACCTATAATGCCTTATCTTGAGAGACAGACTTCCTTTCAGAGACTTGCCAAGATCTATGCCGAGAAAACAAAACGACTCGTGGTCTTTTGCGGCGCGGGCGCCTCAAGAGAAGCGGGCATGCCGACATGGGACGAATTAGTTGAACGAATTCAAAACTCCTACCTGGAGATCGCCAAGTCCGACATCGGACAAAAGCTTGCTGACGAAATTTCTCTGCAAATAAGAAACCTTCCAGACAATTGGCAACGCATGTCGCGGTTGCGAGAACTGATGGGCGAGCAATATGAACTAGCGGTCCGAAGTGCACTTTCTCCGCGAAACGAAATTATACCTACGTTTTATAACGAAATATGGAATCTCGATCCGCATGCTCTTTTGTCGTTTAATTTAGATAATTTTGCTAATACGTCATACGTGCAACGACGAACTGGTCGAGTTCAAAACCACATGGTCGGTGTCGAAGCCCCGACCAGTCGCGTCAGCTTAGGAGACGGTCGCCCCCCTAATTATTGATCTTCACGGAAATATCGATACGCCAAAATCTTGGATACTCACAAAAGAAGAGAAGGAAACTTTACTTTCTAAGCAAAATTATATAGAATTCATAAAGAGTATGTTTACACATAACTTGGTTTTGTTCTACGGGGTAGGCGTAAACGACCTAACAGTTAGCGGACAGCTTAGTTATTTAAGAAGCGTTGGCTTCGTCACAGGTGACTATTTTATTATAAAGCAAAAGCCTTCAAGTGAAGATGCGCACATAGTAAAAGAATTACCGTTGAATATAATATACACTGGCGAGGATAGGAGCTGGGAGGAAGGATTTAAATGGTTTGTAAGCACCCTTACGAAGCAAAAATCTGTAGAAGACAAGGTAGATCCCGTACTATCAAATATCTCATCTCCCGGCGACATTCCTTCTCCGGATGAGATAATCAAGCTCGAACCAGACAGGATCAGAAAATATCTGGCCTCTGCGACAAAGAAATTCTACAATATCGATAGCGAGTTCGACTATGGTGCATATCGAGAATTCTGCAGTAAATATGACAAAGCGATACATATTTCTACAAGAGTAAATCCAAATGATAGTAATCAGAGCTGGTTGGGAAATCGTATTACCACAGAACTAGGCAGGGGAAACTTCGGAAGAGTATACCAAGCATTTGACCCGAGGGACAATTCTATTGCCATAAAGGTCGCTCACATGGAAGTGCGCGACGACGACGCCATGCTCAACAGCTTTAGACGTGGCGTCGACTCTATGAAATTTCTCAGCAACAGCAATATTCACGGCGTCGTTAAACTTGTGGACGCTTCTGAGTTGCCGCCGAGCATCATCATGGAATACGTTCAAGGAGTCGACTTACAGAAGTACATTAACGATAATTATTCGAGCTCAATTGTAGACAAATTGAATATATGCCTCTGGATATCGAGGATAATATTTGAATGCCATTCACACGAAAGAATAATACTACACAGAGATCTTAGACCGAGCAACATCATGATAACGGGCGAATATTGGGAGAGAGTTACAGAGACCGACATTCGGATTCTTGACTTTGATCTGTCGTGGTTTAAGGGAGCTTCGGGCGCAGAATTTTATATGAACGCGTCGCAAGCACTCGGCTTTCTCGCTCCAGAGCAGATTGATCCAAAGTCGAAGTACAGCAATCGATCAGCGCTTGTTGACGTCTACGGCATTGGAATGCTTCTATATTTTATGGTTTCCGGCGAAATCCCGCTTGCTAATGCTTCTGGCCGGGCTGACTGGCCATCGCGGCTTAAGAGCGCGAGCGCGAATCTCTTCAATAAAGACTGGAAGTCTACGAAATACATATTCGAGAAACTGATGTTGAAAGCAACCAGTGAGATTCAAAACGTGCGTCCACAGTTGCCGGACTTTATCGATACGCTGACGAAGCTGCTTGGCATATTTGAAGAGCGCTTTCCCTTCGATGCAGATTCGGTCATAGTAGAAATATTAAATCGAATTTCGCCACCAGATTCCGATATTCAATTTGATGCTGACAAACGAAGGGCGGCGTACACCTCTGGCGCGGGTACGGGTCTTGAGATTCAAACAGATGGTCGGACGATCACGTGCACCTTGAGGCACACTTTAAGGGAGGGAGCGAACCGCGTCACAAGAGGCAGGGATCTGTCAGACGCGCTATTTAAGGCAAAGAGCAAAGTCATGACATTTTCAAAGATAGATGAGAAATTTACTGAAACGGTTCAAGGGGGGAATCTTTTAAGATTTAGCTTCGACGTACCTGATAGCTTAAAGTTGTTAAATACTATTTCTTCGGGAATTGACTTTGCCGTGGTCGAAATGAAGAAGGAGTGAGTTACCCTCAACTCACTGCGCCCAGAGCCACCCGCGTCGGTACGTCGGCTCCACTGCCCCCCAAGAAATTCCCCCCATTTTCGTTCACCTCCACCCAGCCTGTCCTAGAGTGTCCCCCGCCCAGCCATCTGACATACGGGATTGCAAAGTCGGGCGAGGAAGAACCGGCGCGGAAGTGGGCGGTTGTCGTAGGTGACAAACCCCGGCCGCGGCAAAGGCTGCACGCCCCCACCTCCCCCCTTGCGGGGGAGGACGAAAGATCGAGAGCTTGAGGTCCGCGCAAGCCGCCTAAACCTCAGATTTTTCAGGTGGGGGCTCGGTTCCCATGGCACGATCCTCACCGAGCCCCTCTCTTGGAATTTCTAGCACTTGGCTGCCGCCAAGATGTTGAAATTCCATTCTCCCCCGCAAGGGGGGAGATGGGTTCGCGGCTCACCGCAAAAATTCCCCAATAAAATCAATCTCCGGTACCCTTTTTCATTCACCCCCTTCCAACCCGTCGTAGAATCACTGCCGTTCCGCCATCGGATACACCGGGCCATGCGAAGTCCGGCGAGGCGGGACCGGCGCCGGGGTCGACGACTGTCGCAGGTCGAAAACCCCGGCCGCTGCAACGGTCTCCCTCCGCGGGAGGCGGAAGGCGAAAACGGTCCGGACCGGCTCGCCGTCACCGCTGCTAACGCGGGCGTGCCTTGGAGGCACACAGACAGGCGCCCTGGGAGCTTGAAAAAGCCCCCCCGGCGAAAAGACGGCGGGGTGGAGTAAGCCGGCGAAAATGCCGCTCCTCCATCTGCCGGCGAGGGTCAGGCCGGACGGTACCATCCGGCGGGATCTTCCCGGGCCACCGGCCAGGCGTCAGCGAAGGTCCGTCACCGGACGGATGAGCGCTCGATGCCGATCCGCGCCGGCCGATGCCGGACCCTTCGGGTTCCGGCAGAGGCGCCGCCTTGCCAGAGAGACGCATGCAGCGGGAAAGAACGCCGAACGGGGCGCCGCAAGGAGCCACATACTCATACTCTGACAGGCCCCCTGCGGCGCCGCGTCCGAGACTGAAGTGACCCGACCCGGAGGGAGACATCCCGACCGGCGGCGAAGCTTTGACATTTTTCCCGCGCCTCCCGCCGGACGGGGGGACGGCCCGGAAAGCCGATAGAGAGAGCCGGCGAAGAGAGGAGACGCCATGACCGACCGCGACACCCCTGCCCGGAAAAATCCCGGCAGCGACGGCCCCGACCCGGAGAACCGGACGGACGCACCGTTGCCGCTGCCCGAGCCGCCGATGGAGTTGCTGCTGCGCACCGCCGTCGCGATGATGGGTTTCACGAAGACCTGCCGGACCCGCCGCTGCCGCCGTCGGGGCCGCTGCACGGGGCCGCTCGCGCCGCCGCCATGGCCGCGCTGCACCGGCCACATCACCGAGGAGACCCGCGCCTGGGTGCCCGATGATTTCGCCGCAAAATTCGCCCGGCTCGGCCGTGCGCCCGATCCCTGGCCGGAACCCGAGAACGGACACGAGGCGGAGATCGACGAGCGCCGCCGCGCCGCCTATCTGCTCGAGACGGCCTTCGGCTTCGATCATCCCCTCTACGGCGCACGGATTCTCGCCTGGATCGCCGGCGATCCCGAGCAGCGCCGATACCGTCCGTGGCTCTTCAAGGCCCCACCGCAGGACGGCGCGGGCTGACCGCCATGGCGCAGGGTTCGACGCGGATGGGCCTATTCGGCGGCGCGCGGCGCCTCGGCCGGTTCGGCCATGCCCGCCGCTTCGAGGATCTCCGCCGGCGCGGCGGCCGCGATGTCGCCGGCCGTCTCGATATCCTCGTCGATACCCTCGTCGGTCTCCGCGATCTCCGGCGCCGCCGGCGGGTGCGGCGCGGCGGGCACGACCGGCTCCAGCTCGTAGGCATAGCCCTCGATCATCGCATAGGCCTGCTCGATTGCCTCGATCTGCCCTTCGGCGGTGCGGATCGCCTCGGCGATCGACTGGCTGCGGGCGCGCAGCATCGAGCCGAGCACGTCGGCGCCGGGGCGGCGGGCGAGCCGGTCCATGTGCTGGCGCACGCGGTTGCGGTGGCGTTCGAGTTCGAGGATGTGGAAGCGGTTCTTCAGGATGTCGTCGGTGAGCTTGCGGCGCAGCGCCGCGACGGGGTCGAAGCTGCCCGGCTCGCGCTCGTCGAGGATGATGTCGTTGACCAGCGTTTCCAGCACCATCAGGCCCTTGAGGTCGCGGGGGTCGGCCATTTGCGGGTCGTAGCCGGTGTCGTCGTAGACCTTGCGGCGCACCGGGTCGCGCAAGAGGTCGTAGGCGGCGGTCACCGTCTCGAAGGCGGAAATGTCGCCGCCGCCGTCCGGATGGGCGGTCTTGGCGAGCCGGCGATAGGCCCTCTTGATGGCGGCCGCGTCGGCGTCGCGGTCCAGTCCGAGCGTCGCGTAAGGGTCGATCAAAGGCGGCACCTGTCTTCGTGGCAAAATGGTTCTCTCGTCTCCGCTTTCCTAAACCCGGATTGGGGCGGCATCAAGCACGCCGGAAGATTCGCGAAGGCCGCACCGGCCGGAGCGGTGCCGGTTTGGTGCCGGATGACCGCGGGCGGGCAGAAAAAAGTAACCACCGCCCCCGAATTCCCAAGGGATTCAGGGGCTTGCAAATCAGTTTATGCCGTTTTAGATTTTTCTTACTTGCCTTTGGCGGCGTCCCATGTACGGTTGCGCCGCTCGGGCTACAGATCCCGGAGACTGAACCGTTCGTTTTGGATCGCCTGCGTGGTTGCTTCCCTGGGGGCCTACTCCCGCCGAAAGACGTTCATTCCCGATATCGCGCCTCTCGACGGGTCCCTCCTGACCGGGGGACCGAAATGCCCCGCCTCCGGCGCCGGAGACGGGAAACACCACCGAAAAGGAACTATCCCATGGCCACCAAGGGCACCGTAAAATTCTTCAACCAGGACAAGGGTTTCGGCTTCATCACGCCGGACGGCGGCAGCAAGGACGTGTTCGTCCACATCACCGCGCTGCACGCTTCGGGCATGCAGGGCCTGCAGGATGGCCAGCAGGTAACCTTCGACACGGAGCCGGACCGCATGGGCAAGGGCCCGAAGGCGGTCAACATCCAGCTCGCCTGATCCGTCGCGGCGAACCGCTTTTTGCATGATGTCCGGCCCTGGTGGCCGGCGGACACGGCGCTCCATCCGGGGCGCCGTTTTCCGTTTCAGGACGAAGGTTCCGCCCTCGCCGGCCTCAGCCGGCCGCCCGCTTCGGCCCGGCTTCCGTGTCGACAGCGGCGAAGGCGGCGGCGATCACCTCCGGCCCCGCCCCCGGCCGTGCCCCGTCGGCGGAGAGGATCTGCCGGTAGCGCCTGGCCCCGGCAAAGCCCTGGAACAGCCCTACCATGTGGCGGGTGACGTGGATCAGCCGTCCGCCGGAAGCGATATGGCGTGCCGCATGCTCCATCATCGCGTCGCGCACCGCATCCCAGTCCGGCCGCCGGTCCGGCTCGCCGTAGATCGCCGCGTCGACCCCGGTCAGCAGCGTCGCATTGTTGTAGGCGGCGCGTCCGAGCATCACCCCGTCCATTACCTCGAGATGAGCAAGGGCCGCCTCGATCGTCTGGATGCCGCCGTTGATGCCGAGGAAGAGGTCCGGGTTCTCGCGCTTCACCTGGTGCACGAGATCGTAGTCGAGCGACGGAATGTCGCGGTTCTCCTTCGGCGAAAGCCCCTGCAGCCAGGCCTTGCGGGCGTGGATCCAGAGGCCGTCGGCGCCGGCGGCGACCATCCGCGCGACGAAATCCGGCAGCACCGCATGCGGGTCCTGGTCGTCGACGCCGATCCGGCACTTGACCGTCACCGGCACGGGAGACGCCGCCTTCATCGCCGCGACGCAGCGTTCCACCGTCTCCGGCGTGCGCATCAGGCAGGCGCCGAAAGTGCCGGACTGCACCCGGTCGGACGGGCAGCCGACATTGAGGTTGATCTCGTCATAGCCGTAATCGGCCGCGATCTTCACCGCCTCGGCGAGCTTGGACGGGTCCGATCCGCCGAGCTGCAGGGCGAGCGGGTGTTCCAAGGGCTCGTATCCAAGCAGCCGGTCGCGATCGCCGTGGATCACCGCGTCCGCCACGATCATTTCCGTATAGAGCAGTGCGCGGCGGGTGAGCTGCCGGTGGAAGACGCGGCAATGGGTATCCGTCCAGTCGATCATCGGCGCAACGGCAAAGACGGGAGCCTTGAAATATCTCGTTTTTTCTTGTCTTACAGGCTCCTGCAACGCTTTCTTTCCCGTCTTGTTCAAGCTTCTTCTCGACCAGCCCCCCCGTTTTCGCACCGGATTTGGCCCCATGGGCCAAATGTAACAGCGGTGGACCAACTATGGAACCGCTTACGGGAACGATCACCGCGCGCAAGGAAAGACGGGCGCGTCGGCCAAATGGCGCGAGTGCGGGTTATGCCGGACGGCGCCACCCAAAGCACTTTCGCGGAATTTTTTTTACCTCCCCGAATTAGTTGGATCCTGTGCACCGGCCTCGCGTCGCCAGAAACACGCTTTCATTGCAGTTTCAACACTATGCAATCATTCATCATATCCGGTCGACGGAGCGTCGCGGCTGTTCGTGGCCGAACGATCGCGTCTCGACGGGCTTCCCCTATGTTGCATTGCCCAAAAAAAGTATGATAGCTTCTATTTACAAGGATAAAAACCTACAAAATTCCTCTGGTTAAATGCGATTTCGCCACAGGAATTGAAGGGTCCCGTACAATTTGAATATTAAATCAGGTAGGTCGGTAGATATATACAGGCTTAACTGGGTTAATATTTTGTTCTATTACTCGTCCAGACACGGGAAGCGATGGATGAATTACAGTTTCGCGCGAACAGAAAAGACAATTCCTGCATCCTCTCCTCAGGCGGGAATGTGGATGAAAGAGAAGATATCTCCCTCTGATTGGAGTTTCGTGATCGCCGAGGCGATCGAAATTCACGGAAGGCTTGATTCACGACATTTCATCGCTGCCCTTCGTATCCTGACTGAGGAACTGGAAGCCACCCGGTCGCGGATCCGTGGCATCGAGGGCCGGCCCCATCAGGTCATTCTCGGCGCCTATGACGGCGACATTCCGCTCCTCGATTTCAGCGACGAGAGCGAACCACTCTCGGCGGCGTATGGCTGGATGAACGCCGAGCATCGCAAGCCGATCGACGTCGCCGAGGACTGGCTTTGGGCCAGCGCGCTGCTGAAAGTCAGCGACGTCCACTGGATCTGGTACCACAGCGCCCACCACGCGCTGATCGACGGCTTTTCCGCAGGGCTCATCGCCCGCCGGGTGAGCGAGCTCTATGAGGCTTTGCAGAATGGACGCTCGCCGTCGCCCTGCGACTTCGGCTCTCCCGACGAACTGCTCGCGATCGAGCGCGACTATCGCGGTTCCGTGCATTTCGGACGAGACCGCAGATACTGGCTCGACCAGCTGAAATCGCTGCCGCAACCAGTGACACTTGCGCGGCGCAAGATCGATCCGTCCGGCGGCACCCTGCGCCACAGCGTCGAACTCGACCGCGAAATGATCCGCCGCGTTGCAGCCCTCGGTCGGGCGGCGGGCGGCAGCCTGCCGCAAACGCTGATCGCACTCGTCGCCACCTATTATGCCAAGGCGGCCGACGTCGACGAACTGACGATCCTGACCATGGTGACGGCCAGGATCAGCGCCGACCTCAGGCGCATGCCGGGCATGCTTGCCAATGCGGTGCCGCTTCGTTTCAGATTCGGGCCCGACGTCAGGCTGGCCGACGTCATCCGCCAGACGAGCCAGCAGATGGCGCGGGCGCTTCGCTACCAGCGTTACCGCTACGAGGACATGCGGCGCGATCTCGGCCTTTCCCACCGCGACGAGCAGATCGCCACGCTCGGGGTCAACATTGAACCGTTTGACTACAGTTTCGACTTCAACGGGCTGCCGGTGACGGCACGGAACCTGTCGAACGGCACGACGGCCGACCTGACGATCTTTGCCTATGATCGTGGTGACGGCCGGTCGATGATCGTTGATTTCGATGCCAATCCGGCGCTTTACACCCTGTCCGAGCTGGTCGACCACCAGAAGCGCTTCGTGCAGATGATCGAAGCCATCCTTGCCGAACCGGAGCGGCCGATCGCATCCCGGTCCCTGCTCCTGCCGCAGGAGCGGGAGCGTGTGCTTCTGGAATGAAATGCCACCGGCAGGCCCATCGATCCGCTTTGCCTGCCGGTCCTGTTCCGCCATCAGGTCGAACGCACGCCGCAATCCCCGGCCGTCGTCTTCGGCGATCGCCAATTGAGCTATCGGGCGCTCGACGTCGCCTCCGATGCCTGGGCGCGACATCTCGCGTCCAAGGGAGTGGCGCCCGGCGATCTCGTCGCCGTCGCGGTGCCTCGCTCCGAGGCAATGGTCGTGGTCCTGCTCGCCATCCTCAAGATCGGTGCGAGCTATCTGCCTCTCGACCCTTCCGACCACAGCAACCGACTGTCCGTCATTCTGGACGAGGCAAAACCGGTCGCCATCGTCACCACTTCGACACTCGCCAGTGAAACAGATCTCGGCACGACGCGGCAGATCCTTCTGGATCGCCCGATCGCGGAAGGCGACGGCGATCTGCCGAAAGAGCTTCTGACCGAGGAGCCATCATCTCAGGATCTCGCCTATGTGATCTTCACCTCCGGTTCGACCGGGCGGCCGAAGGGGGTACAGATCACTCACCAGTCGCTCACCAATTTCCTGATGTCGATGCGCGAACTCATCGAAATCAAGGCATCGGATCGCCTGCTCGCCGTCACCACCATCGCCTTTGACATCGCCGCCCTGGAGCTTTTCCTTCCGCTCATCTGCGGCGCGACCACGGTTGTCGCCCCGCGCGACACGGTGCGGCAACCGGCGGCGCTGCGGCGCCTGATCGCCGAGCAACGGATCTCGATCCTGCAGGCGACGCCGTCACTCTGGCGCGCCCTCGTCAATGACGGCGGAACGGAACTGCGCAACGTGCTCGCACTTGTCGGCGGCGAGGCCCTTTCACCGGATCTCGCCCACAAGATGGCGGCGCTGCGCACACCGGTGATCAATCTCTACGGGCCGACGGAATCGACCGTCTGGTCGACCGCGATGGCGCTGAAGGACGGCGATCTTTCCACCGTCCCGATCGGCCGACCGATCTGGAACACCCAGGTCTATGTGGTCGACCGCCATGGTCAACCGGTGCCGCCCGGCTTCGTTGGTGAACTGCTGATCGGCGGCATGGGCGTCGCCCGCGGCTATCTCGACAGGCCCGAACTCACCGAAGAACGCTTCGTCCCCGATCGCTTCACTGCAAACGGCGGCAAGCTCTACCGCACCGGCGATCTGGCACGGTGGCGGGCGGATGGGGTGCTCGAATATCTCGGACGCAACGACTTCCAGATCAAGATTCGCGGGTTCCGCATCGAACCGGGCGAGATAGAGCAAACCCTTATGAACCATCAGGGAATCCGCCAGGCCGTGGTGATGCTGCGCGAGGATCCCGGCCGCAACAAGCGCCTTGTCGCCTATGTGGTGCCGGCCGAGGCAGGACAGGATCTCGATCCGCGCATCCTGTCGCAGCACCTTGCCCAGCATCTGCCGAGCCACATGATCCCGGCCCATTACGTCCGAGTGGCCGAGCTTCCCCTGAACGGCAATGGCAAGATCGACCGCAAGGCCCTGCCCGCGCCGCAGGTCCGCGAGGGCGAGGAAACGGTCGCGCCGCGCAACGAGACGGAGCGCGCCCTCGCCGCCCTGTGGTGCGAGGTTCTGGGACTGAGGAGCGTCGGCATCCACGACGATTTCTTCGCACTCGGCGGTGATTCACTCGCCGCGGCCGGCATGGTCTCGGCTCTGCGCAGCAGGGTCCAGGGCGAGATCCCGCTCGGCGTCATGTTCGAGACCCCGACCATCGCAGCACTTGCCGAACGGCTGGAGGTGGCAAACGAGGCCTCCTCGCTGATGGCGCCCATGCTGCCGATAAAGGCAACCGGCAACCGGGAACCGCTGTTCTGCATCCATCCGATCCTGGGTCTGGGCTGGAGCTTCTTCTCGCTCGGCCAGCATGTCGGCGAGGACGTGCCGATCTATGCCCTGCAATCCGACGGTCTGCTCGATCCCGCCCGGACGCCCGAGAGCATCGAAGCCATGGCAGAGCGCTATCTGGAGCGCATCCGCTCCAGGCAGCCCCATGGTCCCTACCATCTGCTGGGCTGGTCGCTCGGCGGTCTGATCGCCCACGAGATGGCCCGCCGGCTGCTCGACAACAACGAAACCGTCGCCTTCCTCGGCATGCTCGACAGCTACAAGTTCCGCCCGGACAGCCTGTTGCAGGACGAGACAACGCTCGTGCATGCAGCACTCGGCTTTCTCGGAAGCAGCGACGAGGCCGCGAAGGGCATCGATACGCTGGAGGCGCTGGGAGATCATGTGGTCGAACGCTTCTATCAGCGGAACGCCGACGTCCTCAACCACACCGGCCTCGACGATCCGAAGCTGGTCGAGCGTGCCCGGCAGACGATCCTGCGCAATTTAGAGCTGGCCGGCCGTTTCGTACCCGGCCATGTCGATGTCGACCTGCATTTCTTTCGGGCCGGTCGAGTCATGGCGGCACCTGCGACACGCGCCGTCATCGAGTATGAGCCGCAGTCCTGGCTGCCGCATATCGGCGGTCGCATCTATCTGAGGACGCTCGATTGCGGCCACGACGAGATGCTCGACGCCGATCCGGCAGCGGAAATCGGCGCGGTGGTGCAGTCCGAACTCCTGCGCTCGATCCTGGTGCTGCGCCACGAGCGTTACCGGCCGCAAAGAGCCGGCAGTTCGGCCTGAACGCGATCGACCTTGCCTCTTTCGTCGAGGGAGGCGGGTCGGTCCATCCTGTCGGCAGAAGTCCGGCTCCCCTGCGAAGATCAGCTCGAAAGCTGAGGCGAACATCTGACATCGGACCTTGCCACGGCCAAGCGACGCGGGGGTCGCCCGACCGCCAATCGATGCGCAAGCCAGATCGGAGTACCCTCGCAACGGCCCTTCGCCTATGCCGTCGCTGCCACGGCGAGCCGCCTGCTGACGTCGGCGGCGAGCGCCCGGGCATGCCGCCCGACGATGATCGTCTGGTGGTTGCCGGCAACATCGACCCATTCCGCCGCGGGCAGGTAGGCCTCCCAGATAAGCTTGGGATCGCAATCGACCGGCGAGCCGCCCTCCGTCCGGTAGAAGACCAAAGGTCCCTCGTAGCGCGAGGGGCGGAAGAGCCCCTTCATCCGGAGGAGCTGCCGGGCGGCGCGATCGTAGTCGGGCGGATAGCCGCCCAGCCATTGCGGCACGAAGGTCGGGTAGGATTCCGCCTTGGGGCTCAGGAAACGGAAGGCGAGACGCCGGAGCGTCCGGCGGTACTTTGCGAGCCTGCCGCCCCGCAGCACCTTGGAAGGCTCACCGGAAGCCTCCTCAGCGCCCGCGGCCGGTGTCCCTCCGCCCCTGGAAAGCAGGCGCCCGGCGGCGAAGGCGAGCCAGGTGCGAAGCGGCCAGGCATGCTCGCTCTGCGGACTGTCGACGAGGGCGAGGAAGTCGACGCGGGTACCGCGGGCGGCGAGCGCGCGGGAAAGCTCGAGCGCGACGAGGCCACCGAAGGAATAGCCGACGAAGCGGTAGGGCGGCGCGATGTCCGATACCTCCAGTTCGGCGAGACAGGCGGCCACCTCGTCGGCTATGACGGCCGGGCTCGCGGCGGGACGGCCGAACGGCGTGAGCGCCATGCCGTAAACGGTGCCGTCGAAGGCGAGCGCGTTGACGAAATCCTTCATTTCGAGAAAGCAGCTCGCGCCACCGGCAAAGACGATGAGCGTATCCGGCGAGGTGCCCTTGCGGATCCGGATCAGTTTCGGGACGTTCCGGAAGGAGCCGTCGGCCATGGCGCGCGCGAGATCGCGAAGCGTCGGCCACAGGTAGAAGCTGTTGACGTCGAGCTCGATGCCGCTCGCCTGCCAGACGGCCTCGACGAATTTCAGCGCGCGGTTGATGTTGAAGACGTCGACGAGCACTGCATCGGCCGAAACCTCGCGACGCTGCACACTGCCGGCGATCTCGACGACAAGGCGTTCGAACCCGGCCGCGTCACGCCCAACCGTCGGCACCGCCACATGCCTCTCCATACTTCTTCCCGCCGCCAATCGTCGTTTGCTCTAGACAAGTCCGATGTTCAGCACAGAATTGCGGAAGGACGTTTCGCTTCCGTTAAAGCGGGCGGTTCCCGGGCGTTGCTACAGCAGGCCGAGTTCCGCGAGTTCGCGGCGCAGGTCTTCCGGCATGTCCTCGATATCGGCGCCCGAAGCGTTGAGATCCCGTGGCGCGGCATCGGGTTCGAGATAGCGCCAGCCCTGGAAGGGCCGGCGCGGTGCCGGTGCCACCTCGACAACCTCCGGTCCGAGGATCAGCTCGCAGCGGCTGATGCCGTCGCCGCCGGTGAAGGTCTTGATGTCGAGAAGCCGCTGGCGCGCGGCGACCTGTCCCTTGATGATCCAGTAGAGGGAGCCGCCGTCCAGCAGTTCTTCCGCGCGCTTGGGCACCATGCGGGTAACGTGGGAGCTGTGGGGTTCGAGGCCCGCGGCAATCGCCGTCAGAGAGCGCTCGGCGACCCATTGCCTGAGATCCTCGAGCGACTCCGCGCCGACGCAGAGCTTGATCAGATGCAGTGTCATGGCGACGGTGATACGCCTTTGGGCGGGACCGTCAAGCCCCGCCGGACGCACAGGCGCATCAGCACTCGACGACGTTGACCGCCAGCCCGCCGAGCGAGGTTTCCTTGTATTTTTCGCTCATGTCGTGGCCGGTCTGGCGCATGGTCTCGACGCAGGCATCGAGCGGCACGAAGTGCTCGCCCGTGCCCTTCAAGGCGAGCGAGGCCGCCGTCACCGCCTTGACCGCACCGAGTGCGTTACGCTCGATGCAGGGCACCTGCACGAGGCCGGCCACAGGATCGCAGGTCATGCCGAGATGGTGTTCCAGCGCTATCTCGGCGGCGTTCTCGATCTGCTCGGGCGAACCGCCCATGACGGCCGCCATACCTGCCGCCGCCATGGCCGAGGCCGAACCCACCTCGCCCTGGCAGCCGACTTCGGCGCCGGAGATCGAGGCATTGTGCTTGATGATGCCGCCGATCGCAGCAGCCGTCAGCAGATAGTCGCGGATGCCTTCCTGGTCGGCATCCGGATGGAAATGCAGATAGTAGCGGATCGTCGCCGGCACGACGCCGGCCGCACCATTGGTCGGCGCGGTCACCACCCGGCCGCCGGCGGCATTCTCCTCGTTGACGGCCATCGCATAGACGGAGAGCCAGTCGTTGGCGAGCAGAGGGTTCTGCCGGTTGGAACGCCACTCCTCCTCGAGCTTGTCGTGGATCGCCCGTGCACGGCGCTTGACGTTGAGCCCGCCCGGCAAGCGGCCCTCCTGTTTGAGACCGCGATCGATGCAGCCGCTCATCGCATCCCATATGCGATCGAGGCCGGCATCAAGTGCGGCGCGGTCCATCACCGCCTCCTCGTTCGCGCGCTTCATCTGGGCAATGGTGAGGCCGGAGCGCCGCGCCACGTCGAGCATCTCCTTCGCCGTCGCGAAGGGGTAAGGCACTTTTTGCGCGAAAGCCTGCTTCTTCTGCTTCTGCATCGCCGCAAGTTCGGTGTCGGTGACGACGAAGCCGCCGCCGATCGAATAGTAGACGGTGGTGAGCAGCACACGACCGTCGCGGTCGAGGGCGGTAAAGCGCATGCCGTTGGCATGGCCCGGCAGCGGCACCTTCTTGTCGTAGACGAGATCGTCCTTCGGTACGAAGCGATATGCATGATGACCGGGCGGCACCACCTGCCCTTCCCGCTCGACTGCGGCGATGATGTCGTCCATCCGGTCCGGGTCGACGTGGTCCGGTTCCTCACCCGTCAGGCCGATGATGACCGCGCGGCCGGTGCCGTGACCGATGCCGGTATAGGCGAGCGACCCGTGCAGGCTCACCTTCAGCGCCGCCACCGCAGCACCGCTCGGCCGCGGCCAGTCGTCCGACAGAATAAGATCGAGAAAGCGCTTGGCGGCTGTCATCGGCCCCATCGTGTGGGAGCTCGACGGGCCGATCCCGATCTTGAATACGTCGAAAACAGAAAGAAACATGTATGGCCGCGCCTCAGAACACCGGAAAACCTGAATCGAAAGGCTAGACTATGATCAGAAGCCGACGCGGCGGGCAACCGACATCCGCTTGAGTCGGCGCGACATCGCAAGGGACGCCATAAACGACGACAGCGCGGCCCTTACGGACCGCGCTGCGGAATTCTCGTCAAAAACGAGTTCAGATGGTTCCAAAAAGATAGGCCAGGAACAAAACGCCTGCAAATCCCGTCAACGCCCGCAGGGTAACGCCCCAGCAAGACTTCTGGATGCTATCTTCCATTATCACTCCGATTGTTCGCCTATGGCGAAAAGCCGTCCCCCGACCGCTTTTCCGGCCCCGGTCTATTCGACTTCATGGGCCATCGCAACTGCAAAAATGGCAAAACAGTGGCACCTTCCGCAGGGGAGCCATTCGCAGAATGCATGGATTTATGCAATTTCAAACGGTTAGATCGGTTTTTAGATAATACTTAAAGAGATGGACCGCGCCGTAATTTCAGCCAAAGTCTTACAAAACTGTGGATACTTGTCCGGTGTACGGCCGGCGGCATAATCTTCCCGCGAGCAACCACGGGAATCGCCATGACATTCATCGACCTTTTCGCCCTCGCACTGTTCCTGGTGCTCTGGATCGTCTTCTCCTGGCTGACCGGTGGCGCAAAGATCCTCAGCCGCCCGAGCCTGACCCAGGCGATGGCCGAGCGGCGGCGGGAATGGATCCACAATTCGCTCACCCGCGACCTGAAGATGATCGACACGCAGATCCTGGCCGGCCTGCAGAACGGCACGGCCTTCTTCGCCTCGACCTCGATCTTCGCGATTGGCGGCTGCTTCGCTCTTCTCGGCGCCACCGAACAGGTCGATACCGTATTCCGCGACCTGCCCTTCATCACCTATAGCGGCCGCTCGGGTTTCGAGTTCAAGGTGATCGGGCTCACCGCCATCTTCGGCTACGCCTTCTTCAAATTCGGCTGGTCCTACCGGCTGTTCAACTACTGCACGATTCTCTTCGGCACGCTGCCGATGACCGAAAACGCGAAGAAGAACCCGCAGGAGACGCAACGCATCGCCGAACGGGTCATCCGCATGAACATCATCGCCGCAAAGCAGTTCAATGCCGGCCTCCGCGCGATTTTCCTGTCGATAGGCTACCTAGGGTGGTTCGTCAGCCCTTACGTCTTCGTGGGAACATCGATTATCATCTTCTTCGTACTGGTACGCCGACAGTTTTTCTCCGATGCGCGTCTTGCGTTGATGACCGACACGGCGCCTTGAAAACGACCAGATTGGACGCTGTGGCATGAGCCCTCCGCGCGGGTGCGCGGGGTAGAATTCTCGCATGCGAAGGATCGATCGTGGCCGCAGTCCCAGACACTGGAAATCCCCCTGCAACCTCGAGGCGGATCGGCCTGCTCGATACCGCGCGGGGGATCGCGCTCATCGCGATGGCGTCCTACCATTTCACATGGGATCTGGAATTCTTCGGCTATATCGAACCCGGCACGGCGACCCAGGGCTTGTGGAAACTCTATGCCCGCGCCATAGCCTCGAGCTTCATCTTCATGGCGGGCGTAAGCCTGGTGCTCGCCCATTACCCGACGCTGAAGCTGCAATCGTTCCTGAAGCGGCTTGCGATGGTGGCCGGAGCGGCAATCGCCATCACCATCGCGACGGCGGTCGCGATGCCGGACGGCGTGATCTTCTTCGGTATCCTGCACCACATTGCCGCTGCGAGCGTGATCGGGCTGCTGTTCCTCCGGCTGCCGCCGGCGCTAACGGTTCTTGCCGCGCTCGCCGCCCTCGCCGCGCCGGCCTATCTCCGTTCGGAGGCGTTCGACGCTCCCTATCTGCTGTGGATCGGCCTTTCCGAGCATCTGCCGCGCTCGAACGACTACGTGCCGCTGCTTCCCTGGATCGGCGCCTTCCTGCTGGGGATCGCCGCGACCCGCTTCGCGCGCGCCGCAGGCTCGCTCGACACGCTCGCCGGCCTGCCGCAAGGCCCGGCGGTGCTGCGCTTCGGCGGCCGCCACAGCCTCATCGTCTACCTCTTGCATCAGCCACTGTTGATCGCGACCGTCTACTTGATCTCGATCATCGTTCCGCCGCAGAAACCTGATCCTATGCAGTCCTATCTGCGGAGTTGCGAAACGAGCTGCCGGGCCGAAGGCAGCCAGGCGGAACTCTGCAGCCGCTTCTGCGCATGCACCCTGGACAAGCTGATGCAACAGTCTCTCTTCGAACCTCTCCAGTCTGGCGCAATCCAGCCGGATCAGGATGAACGTGTGTTGCAGTTAGCCCGTGAGTGTACCGCAGTCAGCCAATGACAGGACATGATCATGAACGCCTACCGCCTGAAACCACTGAAATATCCCTGGCCACCCCTGCTTTACGGCGTCGCGATCGTCGCGGCGCTCCTCCTCAACCGCTACGTCGGCCTTCTGCCGCCGCTGCCGCGTGAGGGCTATCTTCTCTGGACGCTCGGAGGACTGCTCGCGCTCATCGCGCTCACCCTCGACATCTGGGCGGTGAAGACGCTGCTCGAATGCCACACGGCGGTGCTCCCGAACCGTTGCGCACAGCGCCTGGTGACGAACGGCCCGTTCCGCTTCACCCGCAATCCGATCTATCTCGGCTACACGCTGATGACGATCGCCTTCGGGCTGCTGACCGGCAACAGCTGGTTTCTCGTCGCCGCCGTCATCGCCGCCGTGGTCACGACACTGGTCGCGATCCGCTGCGAGGAAATGCATCTGCTCGCGCGCTTCGGCATCGAATTCGAGCGATACTGCCAGCACACCCGCCGCTGGATCTGAGAGAGATCAGGTCCCGACACCGATCTCGACGAGGCGCGTGAGGCAGGCCTCCTCGGCATTGTCGAGTTCGGCGAGCGTCTCGTCGATGTCCTTGCGCTTCTGGCGCAACTCTTCGCGCTTCTCGTCGATCTTCTTCATCATCATCTTGAGCTGCCCGATCTCGCCCGGCGGTTCCTTGTAAACCTGGACGATTTCACGGATCTCGGCTACAGTGAATCCAATACGCCGGCCGCGGAGAATCTCTTGTAGCAGACGGCGGTCGGCAGCACGATAGAGACGCGTTCGGCCACGGCGCTCGGGATGAAGCAAGCCTTCGTCTTCGTAGAACCTCAGGGTCCGGGTCGAGACCCCGAATTCTCGCGTCAGTTCCGTTATGCTGTAATACTTTTTCACTGCCTGTTCCGATTCATCTGGAACAGGTATCTTATTGACTTTTACGTACAAGTCAATTTTTCCATTCAGCCCGACATGAACCACCAGGTCGCAAGCCCGAGAAAGCTGAGGAAACCCGTCGTATCGGTGATCGCGGTGACGAAGACCGCGGAGGAGACCGCGGGGTCGGTCCCGGATCGGTGAAGCAGGAGCGGGATGGTGATGCCCGCCATCGCGGCTGCGAACATGTTGATCAGCATGGCGGTCGTGATGATGCCGCCGATCGAAACGTCCTGGAACCAGATGGCGGCGACGACACCGACGAGCGTGCCGAAAAGCGCGCCGTTGATGAGGCCGACGCCGGCCTCGCGCCGCGCGACGCGCCAGGCGTTGTGAATGTCGAGGTTGCGGGTCGCCAGCGCCCGCACGGTGACGGTCATCGTCTGCGAGCCGGCATTGCCGCCCATGCCGGCGACGATCGGCATCAGGATCGCCAGCGCCACAACCTGTTCAATGGTCCCCTCGAAGAGCGAGATCACCGAGGCCGAGATGAAGGCGGTGACGAGATTGACGGCGAGCCACGGCACGCGCGAGCGCGAGGTCTCGACGACGCTGTCCGACAGCTCTTCGTCGCCGACGCCGCCGAGGCGCAGGAGGTCCTCTTCCGCCTCCTCCTGGATGACGTCGACGACGTCGTCGATGGTGAGCACGCCGACGAGCCGGTCGTTCTCGTCGACGACGGCCGCCGACAGAAGGTCGTATTGCTCGAAGAGCTGCGCCGCCTCTTCCTGGTCCATCTCGGCCGGAACCGCGTGGCTGGTCTCGCGCATGATCGTCTCGATCTTCGTCTGACGCTTGGTGCGCAGGATGCGGTCGAGGTCGACGGTACCGAGCAGCTTGAAGGTCGGGTCGATGACGAAGATCTGCGTAAAGCTCTCCGGCAGGTCGTCCTCGTCGCGCATGTAGTCGATCGTCTGGCCGACCGTCCAGAACGGCGGTACGGCGACGAACTCCGTCTGCATGCGCCGGCCGGCCGAGCTTTCCGGATAGTCGAGTGCCCGGCGCAGGCGGACCCGCTCGGTGAACGGCAGCTTGGCGAGGATTTCCTCGCGGTCCTCGTGGTCGAGGTCCTCGAGAATGTAGACGGCGTCGTCCGAATCGAGCTCGCCGATCGCCGCGGCGATCTGCTCGTTCGGCATCTGGTCGACGATCTGCAGGCGGATCGCCTCGTCGACCTCGGTCAGCGCCGTCAGGTCGAAGTCGTCGCCGAGGAGGCGTACGAGGGCAAGACGCTGCTCCGGCTGGATCGCCTCGATGAGGTCGCCGAGTTCCGATTCGTGCAGCCGCGCGACGCGCTGGCGCAGGAAGAGCGTGTCGCGGTCGGCGATCGCCGCGCCGACCAGGGCAAGGAAATCGGACCGGACGGAGCCGTCTTCGGAATAGATGTCGTCGGGGACATCGTCCTGCGGGGGCCGAACAAGGAGTTCGTCGCCGGTATCCGTCATGCCTGCGCCCTCACCCTAAGAAATCAACTCGTCCTGCGTATCCCGGCAGCCTTGGAGAATGGCGGTAAAAACCGCATTGTCAACCGCGCCGGGCGATATCGCGCGCCGGTGTGTGCAAACGCGAAGAAGGCCTGCTAACCTGTTGTTCCGACGCACTCGCAGCACAGAAAGGCCTATCGTGGCGGTCCTGCCCCTGATCACTTATCCACATCCCGTACTGAAGGCCCTCTGCACGCCCGTGACCGATTTCGGCCCGGACCTCGCCACTCTCGCTGACGATCTCTACGACACGATGAAGGCCGCACCCGGCGTCGGGATCACCGCCGCCCATGTGGGCGTCGCCGTGCGGCTTGTCGTTCTCGACCTGCCGGAGATCGGGGGACGGCGCACCTACGTCAATCCGCAGATTTTGTCTTCGTCCGACGAACTGATGAACCATACCGAGGGCAGTGTCTCGATGCCCGGCGCGACCGAGACGGTGACCCGCCCCCGCGCTGTCAAGCTCCGTTACCAGGATCTCGATGGGACGGCCCATGAGGAGGAACTCGACGGTTTCCCGGCGATCTGCATGCAGCACGAGATCGACCAGCTCGACGGCATCTTCTGGCTGCAGCGGCTGTCGAAGCTGAAGCGCGACCGGCTGACCAAGAAATGGGAGAAGATGCGGGGCTGAGCGCACCGATGCCCCTTGCGTGAAGCGACTCTCGTTGAGACAGGCCATTGGTCGGCCGGCCGTTGAATGATAGCCTGCCACCATGTCCGTCGACCGCACACACCAGTTCCCCGGCATTCCCCTCGCACTCGGCTCAGCCCTGCTGTTCGGAGCATCGCCGCCGCTGTCGAAGCTTCTGATGGACAGCATCGATCCATGGCTGCTGGCCGGCATCCTTTATCTCGGGGCCGGAGTCGGGCTCGTGCTTGTCCACCTCGGGCGACGATGGATCGGGCTCGAAGGTGTCGAGGCGCCGCTTCGGATCTCCGATCTTCCATGGCTGCTTGCGGTGGTGGTCTTCGGCGGTCTTCTCGGCCCGCTGCTCCTGATGTTCGGCCTCTCCATGACGACGGCGGCGTCGGGGTCGTTGCTCCTCAACCTCGAAGGCCTCGCGACCATGGCGATCGCCTGGATCGTCTTCCGCGAGAACGTCGACCGTCGTTTGCTGCTCGGCGCGATCGCGATATTGGCCGGTGCCGCACTTCTGTCCTGGAACGGACAGGGCATCGCACTCGACAACGGCAGCCTTCTCGTCGCCCTTGCATGCCTCGCATGGGGCATCGACAACAACCTGACGCGCAAGCTGTCCTCGACCGACCCGGTGCAGATCGCGATGATCAAGGGGCTGGCCGCCGGGGCGACGAACCTGATACTCGCGCTCGGGCTGGGAACACCTGTTCCTTCGCCGGCAGCAATCGGGGCCGGCGCAATCCTCGGCTTTCTCAGCGTCGGCGTCAGCCTGGTTCTGTTCATGCTCGCTTTACGGCATCTCGGGACGGCCCGGACGGGAGCCTATTTCTCCCTGGCACCCTTCATCGGGGCGATGCTCAGCATCATTCTCCTGCGGGAGCCACTCACGCTCCAGATCGCGTTTGCCAGCCTGCTGATGGGCGCGGGACTTTGGCTGCACCTGACGGAGCGCCATGAGCATCTTCATGTTCACGAAGCGTTCGAACACGAACACGCCCATGTTCACGACGTGCACCACCAGCACGATCACGACAGCCCCGCCACCGAGCCCCATTCACACCGGCACCGGCACGAGCTGCTGACCCACAAGCATCCGCATTATCCGGACCTTCACCACCGGCATACACACGACTGACGGGCCGGGCAGACGCCCTTGCCGGATCGTGTCACATCTCGAAAGCCGTTGGGCGACGTAGCCTGATTTCAGGACGGGCGCTCTGCCGCGCAAGCCACGAGAAAACAACAAAAAACCCGGCCGAAGCCGGGTTTTTGGTGCGGTCGAGAAGACTCGAACTTCCACGGGTTGCCCCACAGCGACCTCAACGCTGCGCGTCTACCAATTCCGCCACGACCGCATCGTGGTAGGTGCCGAATTGCTCCGGCGGGGCTGCATGTAGCAAAAGCATTCGGGGTGCACAAGGGCGCCGTGACAGTTTTTTGATAATTCCTCCGGCCCCCCTGTGGAGGCCCTCGGCAAGCCCCGGAATTCCGGGCTCTTGAAGTCGATGCGCTTTCTTGCCAAGTAGGGGAAAAGGACAGGCCACCCCATGCAACGTACAGAAATCGAAGCGAAAATGTTTCCCCTGCCCGGCTCGCCGCCGGTGCGCTGGAGAATCTCCGACGGTCTCGTTTCCTATGAAGAGGCGCTCGCCACCATGGAGGCGGAAGTCGCCGCGATCGCCGAGGGCCGCGCCGACGAACTCGTCTGGCTGCTGGAACACCCGCCGCTCTATACCGCAGGGACCAGCGCCGACCCCGCCGACCTCAAGGAGCCCGACCGTTTCCCCGTCCATGCGACCGGCCGCGGCGGCGAATACACCTATCACGGCCCCGGCCAGCGGGTCGGCTACGTCATGCTCGACCTGAAGCGGCGGCGTCAGGACGTCCGCGCCTATGTGGCCGCGCTGGAAGAGGTGATCATCCGGACGCTCGAACAGATGAACGTGCGCGGCGAACGCCGCGAGGACCGCGTCGGCGTGTGGGTCCGCCGCCCGGAAAAACCGCGGCTTGCCGACGGCTCGATGGCAGAGGACAAGGTTGCCGCCCTCGGCATCCGCCTGCGCCGCTGGGTGAGCTTTCACGGTTTCTCACTCAATGTCGATCCGGACCTTTCCCATTTCGGCGGCATCGTGCCCTGCGGCATCACTGCCTATGGCGTGACGAGCCTCGTCGATCTCGGCCTGCCGGTGATGATGCCGGATGTCGACATCCGGCTGCGCAGCGCTTTCGAGGAGGTCTTCGGCCCCACGGTCGCGGAGACATCCTTGCTGCCGGGCGAAGGAACGGCAGCGGTCGCCGGCGCCTGACGAAGCGGGCTCCGGGCGCGCTTGATCTCGGAGCATCCGGCGTGCTTCATGGGCGCCCGCCCCCAACGAGCACGAGTCGATGACAGCCGCGACCTCTCTCCGCCGACAGAGCCCCGTCGAAGGCATGGCCCTGATGGCCTCCTGCATGCTCGTGCTGCCGGTGATGGATGCGATCGCCAAATACATGGCGACCGTCGAGGGCATGTCGCCCGGCCAGGTGACCTTCTACCGCTTCTTCTTCCAGCTGGCCTGCACCCTGCCGGTGCTTTTCCTCCTGCGCGGGCGTGACGCGCTTGCGGCCAAACGCCCCTATATGAACCTTCTGCGCGGAGCGCTGCACGGAGCGGCGAGCCTGATGTTCTTCGCCGCCGTCAAGTACATGCCGCTCGCCGACGTCTTTGCGATCTACTTCGTCGAGCCGTTCATCCTCACGGCCCTTTCGGCACTCTTTCTTAGAGAACGGGTAGGCTGGCGGCGCTGGCTCGCGATCGTCGTCGGCTTCGGCGGCGCGATGATCGTCATCCAGCCGAGCTACGCGATCTTCGGGCTGACGGCGCTGCTGCCGGTCGCCTGCGCGTTTCTCTTCGCGCTCTATATGTTCCTCAATCGCGCGATCGGCGAGGCCGACTCGCCGATGACCATGCAGACCATGGCGGGGATCGGTGGCACGCTCGTCATGGGAGCCGCCTTGCTGGCCGGCACCGGCACGGGTGCCAGCGATCTCTCCCCGTCGCTCCCCTCCTCCTGGCTCGGCCTCGGTCTGCTCGTCCTGCTCGGCTCGATCTCCGGCTACATCCACCTTCTGATCGTGCGCGCCTTCCGCATGGCACCGCTCTCGGTGCTCGCGCCCTTCCAGTATTTCGAGATCATCGCCGCGACCGTGCTCGGCTACGCGCTCTTCGGCGAATTCCCCGACGCCTCGAAGTGGGCGGGTGTCGCGATCATCGTCGGCTCGGGCCTGTTCATCCTCTGGCGCGAGCAGAAGCGCGCGAAAAGCGCGGCAATTTAACGATGACGTTCATCGTCGCTTAACCGCGTCCGTTCACCATCCGGAAACCCGACGCACATAGGCTCGACCCCAGTTTCATGATGAAACGGGAAAAAAGATGAGCGAATTTCGTCTCTCTTTTCCGGCATGTGTCATCGCCGGGAAGAACAGGCTTTCGGCCGACGACCTCCTTCTGCTGCGCAAATATACCTTTCCGGAGGGCATCCGTTCCTCCGAGGACGTGATCGTCATGCTGGCGCTCGACGCGCTCTGCCCGGAGAAATGTCCCGAGTGGCGCGACTATTTCGTCGAATCGCTCGCCGGCTTCATTCTGAACCGCTGCCATCCGGCGGGATCGCTCGACACGATGAATGCCGTCTGGTTCGAGCAGGTCTTCGTGGAAGACGGCGTGGTCCGCTCGTCACACGAACTCGACCTTCTTCTCCATCTGATCGACCTCGCGCCACCGGCACTGGCGAGCATGACCGCACTCGCCCTCGACCAGCTCGCCATCGCGCTCGCGGAGGGGCGCGGCCCCCTGCAGAAAGGTCGGCGCCCGGAACACGCGGATCTTGCGCCGGACGACATTGCCTATGTGCGGCGCGTGCTGAGGCACGCCTGCAACAACGGGCGTCTTCTTCTCGACGAACGGGAGAGAGCGGCACTTCTGCGCATCGATGCCGCCGTGAAAGGCATCCGCGCCGCAGGATGGCTCGACATTCTGAGGGAGGCGGAGATTACGGTCGAATGCGCATCACCGACCGCGCAAGGGAGCACCACACGCTGGCTGCAGATCCCCGACTCCTTCTTCACCGACGACCATCTCGTTGCCTGATCGCTTTCACGACGCCACCGGGGGCGCCGGGAGCCCGAACGGAGCAGTTTCTGATGCTCTTCGGCCTTGAGCCTGACGCCGCTCCCGTGCCAAGGTCGCGCGCGATTCACATTCTCAGGGAGTAGAATACCATGGACGTACGCGCCGCCGTCGCAATCCAGGCCGGAAAGCCGCTCGAAGTGATGACCGTCCAGCTCGAAGGGCCGAAGGCCGGCGAAGTGCTGGTCGAGATCAAGGCCACCGGCATCTGCCACACCGACGACTTCACGCTCTCCGGCGCCGATCCGGAAGGCCTCTTCCCGGCCATCCTCGGCCACGAGGGCGCGGGCATCGTCGTCGATGTCGGCCCGGGCGTCACGAGCGTCAAGAAGGGCGATCACGTCATTCCGCTCTACACGCCGGAATGCCGCGAATGCCCCTCCTGCCTGTCGCGCAAGACCAATCTCTGCACGGCGATCCGCTCGACGCAGGGCCAGGGTGTGATGCCGGACGGCACCTCGCGCTTCTCGATCGGCAAAGACAAGATTCACCACTACATGGGCTGCTCGACGTTTGCGAACTACACCGTTCTGCCGGAAATCGCGGTGGCCAAGGTCAACCCGGACGCGCCCTTCGACAAGATCTGCTACATCGGCTGCGGCGTGACGACCGGCATCGGCGCCGTCATCAACACGGCCAAGGTCGAGCTCGGCTCGACGGCGATCGTCTTCGGACTGGGCGGCATCGGCCTCAACGTCATCCAGGGCCTGCGGCTCGCCGGCGCCGACATGATCATCGGCGTCGACTTGAACAATGACAAGAAGGAATGGGGCGAACGCTTTGGAATGACACACTTTGTCAATCCAAAGGATGTCGGCGACGACCTCGTGCCCTACCTCGTCAACATGACCAAGCGCGGCGCCGACCAGATCGGCGGCGCCGACTACACCTTCGACTGCACCGGCAATACCAGGGTGATGCGCCAGGCGCTCGAAGCCTCGCATCGCGGCTGGGGCAAATCGGTGGTCATCGGCGTCGCCGGCGCCGGCCAGGAAATCTCGACCCGCCCGTTCCAGCTCGTCACCGGCCGCACCTGGATGGGCACCGCCTTCGGCGGCGCGCGTGGCCGCACCGACGTGCCGAAGATCGTCGACTGGTACATGGACGGCAAGATCGAGATCGATTCGATGATCACCCACACCTTGCCGCTCGAAGACATCAACAAGGGCTTCGAGCTGATGCACAAGGGTGAGTCGATCCGCAGCGTGGTGGTCTATTGAGCGCTCAACGCGCCTATGACGTGGACGTGCGGAGGCTCGACGAGCTCTCCGCCGCCCAGCTCTACGAACTGCTGAAGCTGCGCGTCGACATCTTCGTCGTCGAGCAGGCCTGTGCCTACCCCGAACTCGACGGCAACGACGCGGATTGCCTGCATCTGCGGCTCATCGACGGCGGCGGGCTCATCGCCTGTGCCCGACTGTGGCGACCGACGCCCACCCACCTGCCCCGCATCGGCCGCGTCGCCGTATCGCCCGCGCATCGCGGCAAACGGCTCGGCGAAGCGCTGATGCGCGAGGCGATCAGCGCTTGCGAGAAGGCCTATCCCGGTGAGGCCATCGAGATATCGGCACAGAGCCACCTGCAGAAATTCTATGGGGGCTTCGGCTTCACGCCGATCTCCGGGGAGTATCTCGAAGACGGCATCCCGCATGTCGACATGGTGCGGCAAGCGCCGTGAACCGGTCTGCACCGGCAGGCAACAATGCTGCCATATCCGCTTGCCGGTAGATGCGATTGTAGTTACAATGATTTTCGAATGGGACGACGAAAAGAACGCCTCGAATGTTGCGAAGCATGGACTGAGCTTCGAGACCGCCTGCCGGATCTTCGAGGGAGTCGTGATCAGCGCATCCGACGACCGTTTTGACTACGGGGAAGTTCGCATCAACAGCATCGGCGCAGTCAACGGAATCGCCATCGTTGTCGTCACCCACACTGACAGAAACGGCCGGATACGCCTGATCTCTGCAAGACCGGCAAAGCGAAAGGAGCGCGCTCGTTATGCCCAAGCGCTACAAGAGCGAGCTCAGCCTGGATGAATTGGCTAAGCTCCAAGACGAAGACATAGACACCAGCGACATTCCCGAACTCGACGACACCTTCTGGAAGAAAGCGGTTGTGGTCGAGCCGGAAGGAACGGAACAGATCACATTGAGGGTCAAGAAGTCCGTTTTGCAGGCCTTCAGGGCGACAGGCAAAGGATATCAGACCCGGATGAATGCGGTGCTGGAATCCTATGCCCGCAGCTTGAAGAAGTAGCAGTAGCATGCCCGAAATCTATGTCGATGCCGATGCCTGCCCCGTGAAGGCTGAAATCCTGAAGGTCGCTGAGCGCCATGCCCTGCCGGTCACCTTCGTCGCCAATTCGGGCCTGCGCCCGTCCCGCGATCCGATGGTGAAGAACGTCATCGTCTCCGGCGCCTTCGACGCCGCCGACGACTGGATCGCCGAGCGCGCCGGGCCCGGCGACGTCGTGGTGACGGCGGACGTGCCGCTCGCGGGACGCTGCGTCAGTGCCGGTGCGCTGGTGACGGGGCCGACCGGACGGGTCTTCGACACCGCCAACATCGGCATGGCGACGGCGATGCGCAATCTCGGGGCACACCTCAGGGAAACCGGCGAGAGCAAGGGCTACAACGCCGCCTTCACGCCGCGTGACCGCTCGCAATTCCTCGAAACCTTTGACAGGCTTTGCCGTCGCGTGAAAAAGTGACGGCCGGGCACGGAGACCTGCGACCCTGCAGCAACGGACACCGCACGCACGCGGCCGCCTGCCTGCCGCGGACAGATGAAGACGGATCAAGATAGCATGCGGCAACTCTCCGAACGTGTGATCGGACATCGGCACGGTCCCTTCCTGGGTGCACTCGTCTTCGCACTCGCGGCTGGACCGGTCACCGTGCTGTTTGCACCGCAGCTTGCTCTCGAGCTCGTGCCGATCGCCTTCTTCGTCGGCTACCTGATACTGATGTGGCTGAGGTTGCCGCGGCTGACGGCCGCCTTCCTGAAACGGCATGCCGACACTGCCGACGAACCCGCCTGGGTGATCCTGACGGTGACGCTTGCCGCGGTCATCGTGTCGGTCGTTTCGCTCTTCTTCGTGCTGAATGGTGCGGAAAGCCGCGCGCTCAAGCTCTTCCTCGCCTTCTCGGCCGTGGTCTCCGGCTGGTTCACCATCCACGCGATGGCGGCGAGCCATTACGCCCATGCCTATTGGCGGCCGCAGACGGCGATGCCGGGAGAAAGCGGGCTGCACAGGGGAGGCCTCGACTTTCCCGGCACGACTGATCCCGGCGGCTACGATTTCCTCTATTTCTCCTTTGTCATCGGGATGACCGCCCAGACCTCGGATACCGCCGTAACGACGACCGCCATGCGCAAGCTCAACCTGCTGCATGCCGTCGTCTCCTATTTCTTCAACACGGTCCTGCTGGCCGCGGCGGTGAACGCCGCGGTTTCGCTCGCCGGCTGAACCAACGAGGGACACACTATACCATGAAGATCCTGTCGCAAAACACCGCCTTCGGCGGCATGCAGGGCGTTTTCGCCCATGATTCGGACGCCTGCAAATGCGAGATGACCTTTGCCGTCTTCGTGCCGCCGCAGGCCGTGCTCGAACGCCGGCCGGTCCTCTGGTATCTTTCCGGGCTGACCTGCACCCACCAGAATGTGATGGAAAAGGGTGAGTATCGCCGCATGGCCGCCGAGCTCGGTCTGATCATCGTCTGCCCGGACACGAGCCCGCGCGGCAACGACGTGCCCGACGAACTCACCAACTGGAAGATGGGCAAGGGTGCGGGCATGTACCTCGACGCCACGCAGGAGCCGTGGGCCGAGAACTACCGGATGTATACCTACATCACCGAGGAACTCCCGGCGCTCGTCGCCGAACAGTTCCGCGTCGACATGGACCGGCAGGGCATCTTCGGTCATTCGATGGGCGGTCACGGCGCGATGACGATCGCGCTGAAGAACCCCGAACGCTTCCGGAGCTGCTCCGCCTTCGCGCCGATCGTGGAACCGTCGACGGCCGACTGGACGGTCGACGCCTTCGAGAAATACTTAGGTCCCGACAAGGCGAAGTGGCGTGAATACGACGCCTGCGCGCTGGTCGCCGACGGTGCCCGTTTCCCGGAATTCCTGATCGACCAGGGCAGCGCCGACAGTTTCCTGGAGAATGGCCTGCGCCCGTGGCTCTTCGAGGATGCGATCAAGGACACCGAGATCGGGCTCAGGCTGCGCATGCACGAGCGCTACGACCACTCCTACTACTTCATCTCGACCTTCATGGACGACCACCTGCGCTGGCACGCAGAGCGGCTCGGCTAGAGCCGCTCGTAGGCGAACCGGCTGAAGTCGGCGGGCTCCGCCCGCCCGCTGGTGTCGAAAGCGAACATGCCGGCGAAGGCTCCGGTGAAGGAACCGTGCTCGCCACGGCCGCCCTCGTCGGAGACCACACCCGCGTCGAGCACCGGACCGACCGGCTTCCAGTCGGCGGCGCCGGCCGGCCGCCAGAAGAACTGCAGGTCGTTGTCGCGGATCTCCATGGCGAGGTCGAGCCGGCCTTCGGGAACGGCAATCCCGCTGTCCAGCGGGAAACTCAGCCGGCCGTTCGGATAATCGCCGGGGCAGCTCAGGATCGTGATGACCCGCCCGCGCTTCTCGTGCAGCGTCACGCCGAGCGCATGGAACTTGTAGCGGTTGTAGTAGTGGGTGAGTCCTGCGACCTGCTGGTAGGTGTCGGGTGAGAATTCGAGCGAGGTTTCGGCGCGGAAGCGATGGTGCTCCTGCCTCCGTGCGACCAGCGACTGTTCGAACCAGGAGCCGATGCCTTCCCGGCCCAAGAGGCGCAGGAAGCCCGGCCGGGCGGAGAGGCTGAAGAGCCGTTCCGGGACCGGCGAGCGCAGCCACTGGAACTCGACCGGCAGTTCCGGCCCGTTGAAATCGTGTGCAATAAGGGCCGGACCTTCCACGCGGGCGACATCGCCGCCCGGCGCCGGCACCTCCACCGAGGGGACCGGGTCGCCATCTTCGAGATAGAGCCAGCCGTCGTCGCGCCAGACGCATTTCTGGATCGCCGTCTCGCGGCCCAGCGTGCAGCGACGCCTGGGCGGCAGCGGCCGCCCGCAGAGATGGGTGTGATAGGGTGTTCCGTCCGGCGTCTCGACATATTGCCCGTGGCCGGCGCGCTGCAGCACCGCCTCCGGATGGTCCTTTGACGTAATGAGGTGAATGTCCGGATGGAGCTCGTAGGGTCCGTCGATGGTCCGCGCGCGGGCCATGGTGACGGCATGGTCGTAGCCGGTGCCGCCTTCGGCGGTCGTCAGATAGTACCAGCCGTTGCGCTTGAAGAGATGCGGCCCTTCGACGAGGCCGAGCGCGCTGCCGGGAAAGATGTTTTTCACCGGTCCGACGAGTTGCTTCTTCTGCGCGTCCCATTCCTGCAGCAGGATGCCGTCGAAGGCCGGATGCCTCGGCGCCCCGCCGTAGCTCTCGGTTCGGTGGTTCCACTGCATGTTGACGAACCATTTCCGCCCGTCGTCGTCATGGAAGAGCGAGGGGTCGAAACCGGAAGAGTTCACATAGACCGGATCGCACCACTCACCCATGACGGAGGACGCGGTGACGATGTAGTTGTGCGCGTCCTTGAAGTTGCCGTCGAAGCGCTTGACGTCGGTATAGACGAGCCAGAACAGGCCCCCGCTGTAGGAAAGACACGGCGCCCAGATGCCGCAACTGTCCGGGTTCCCGCGCATGTCGAGCTGGCTTGCGCGATTGAGGGGCCGGCAGACGAGCCGCCAGTTCACCAGATCCCGCGAATGGTGAATCTGGACGCCCGGATACCATTCGAAGGTGGAGGTCGCGATGAAATAATCCTCGCCGACCCGGCAGATCGACGGATCCGGATTGAAGCCCGGCAGGATGGGATTGATGATCATGTCGCGTTTCTCCTCCCTTTTCTCGGCAAACACCCCCTCTGTCGGCTACGCCGACATCTCCCCCACAAGGGGGGAGATCATCCGCCGGCGCTGTGCCCCACCTCCCCCTTGAGGGGGGAGGTCGCCGCAAAGCGGCGGGTGGGGGTGACCAGCGTCTGACCCAGTCGACTGAGCTTGCGCGTCACCCCACCCCGGAGCTTCACTCCGACCCTCCACCTCAAGGGGAGGGTAAGAGCAATCTTACTTCTTCTTCCGCGGCGGCCCTTTCCGTTCGGCGGACGCCGCCCAGAGATTGATGTCGGCTTCCCTGGCATAGGTGTCGATCTCGGCGAGTTCCTCGGCGCTGAAATCGGGCTTATCCAATGCCTTCACGCAATCCTCGACCTGCTCGGGGCGGCTCGCGCCGATGAGCGCCGAGGTGATGCGCCCGCCGCGCAGCACCCAGGCGAGCGCCATCTGGGCGAGCGTCTGGCCGCGCCGGTCCGCGATCCGGCCGAGCGCGCGGATGTTCTCGAGGTTCTTCTCGTTGAGGAAACCCGGATCGAGCGACTTCTCCTGCGAGGCACGGCTACCGGTCGGAATGCCGTGCAGGTATTTCGACGTCAGCATGCCCTGCGCGAGTGGCGAGAAGACGATCGACCCGATGCCGAGCTCTTCAAGCGTATCGACGAGGCCGTCCTCCTCGATCCAGCGGTTGATCATCGAATAGCTCGGCTGGTGGATGAGAACCGGCGTTCCGAGGTCCTTCAGGATCGCCACCGCCTCACGGGTGCGCTTCGAATTGTAGGAGGAAATCCCGACATAGAGCGCCCTGCCCGACCGGACGATGTGGTCGAGCGCCCCGCAGGTTTCCTCGAGCGGCGTATCGGGGTCGAAGCGGTGCGAATAGAAGATGTCGACATAGTCGAGACCGAGCCGTTTCAGGCTCTGGTCGCAGGAGGCGATGACGTACTTGCGGCTGCCCCACTCGCCGTAGGGGCCAGCCCACATGCCGTAGCCCGCCTTGGACGAGATGATGAGCTCGTCGCGGTAGCCGGCGAAATCGGTCCGCAGGATCTCGCCGAAGGCCGCCTCCGCCGAACCGGGCGGCGGGCCGTAATTGTTGGCGAGGTCGAAATGGGTGATGCCGAGATCGAAGGCCGTCCGGCAGATCGCCTGCTTCGTCGCGTGCGGCGTATCGTTGCCGAAATTGTGCCAGAGGCCGAGCGAAATCGCCGGCAGCTTCAGGCCGCTTCGTCCGCAGCGATTGTAGGTCATCCGCTCGTAGCGGCTCTCGGATGGTTGCCAGGTCATGAAAGTCTCCAGTTACACAGGCGGCATTGCCTTTCGGGATCGCCCCTCATCCCCCTGCCGGGACCTTCTCCCCGCGAACGGGGAGAAGGGACTTGCGGCAGCCGGATGAGGGGAAGCCGGACGCTTCCTCATACCGGCTTCCCCGCCTTCCGTCACCTCAACAGCGCCAGCGCCTCGTCGATGCCGAGCGCCTGCGGCTGCGTGCAGGTGGTGGAAAGATCGACAAAACGACCTTCCGCGCCCGACTGCAGGATGGACGTCATGACATCGACGCCGTGGAGCGCGCGGTCGAGCGAGCAGCGGGCGTCACGGCCTTCGAGGATCGCGACTGCCATGTCGGCGAGCCCGGCCGTGCGGTAATTGGCGCGCGGGCCATTCGCATGCTCCTGGTTGTCGATGCCGAAGGGATGGTCCCAGCTTTCGAGTGGCTTGATGTCCTTGTCGCGGCCGCTCGCCTCCACGGTGCCGCCGAAGAAATTGGGGTCCGGTACGAAGAGCGAGCCGTCGGTGCCGTAGAGCTCCATGTTGCCGTGGCGATGCGACCAGACATCCCAGCTCGCCGACAGGGTGACCGTCGCGCCGTTCTCGAATTCGAGAAGCGCATGGATGTTGGTCGGCGTCCGGACCGGGATAACCTCGCCGGCGCGCGGTTGGCTGGTAATGGTCCGCGTCTCCGACGCCATGGAGGTGAGTGCCGCCACCCGCTTCACCGGGCCGATGAGGTTGATCAGGTTGGCGATGTAGTACGGGCCGAGATCGAGCACCGGCCCGCCGCCCGGCAGGAAGAAGAAGTCCGGATTGGGGTGCCACATCTCCATGCCCGGGCTCATCACGTGGCAGGTGCCGGAGGTAACGCGGCCGATCCCGCCCTCATCGATGTACTTGCGGGCAAGCTGGTGGGAACCGCCGAGGAAGGTGTCAGGTGCGCAGCCGACGCTGAGCTTCTTGTCCTTCGCGATCCGGCGGAGGTCCTCGCCGGCTTCGAGGCTCAGCACCAGCGGCTTTTCCGAATAGACGTGCTTGCCGGCCTCGAGAATGCGCTTCGAGACGGCGTAATGCGCGTCCGGAATGGTGAGGTTGACGATGATGTCGAGCTCGTCATTGGCGAGCAGTTCGTCGACCGTCTGTGCCTTGACGCCGTATTCCTCCGCCCGAAGCTCGGCGGCGTTCATGTTGAGATCGGTGCAGGCAAGCACCTTGAGCCCCTTGAAGAGCGGGGCGAGCGAAAAATAGGTCGTGGAAATATTGCCGCATCCGATGATGCCGACGCCGAGTTCACGTGTCATGGGTACGTTCCGACTGTTTCTGTGATGATCAGTAGCTGTTGAAGGAGGCGATCGACCGGGCAATCAGCCGGTCGAGATCGTTGGGATTATCGTGCTCGACGATGTAGTGCCGGACCGGATACGCCTTCAGGGCACCGACGATCCCCTTCCAGTCGACCGTGCCGTGGCCGACATCGGCCCAGCCGTCCTCGTCGGCGTTCTGCCCGGCCGGTGCGATATCCTTGACGTGGACGGCGCTGATGCGCTTGCCGTAGCTCTCGATCCAGGCCAGCGGATCGGCGCCGCCGCGGATCACCCAGGCGATATCAGCCTCCCAGGAGAGATCGGGGCCACCGGCGAAAATCTGTTCCTGCGGCGTGGAGCCGTCGTCGAGGGTGACGAATTCGAAGTCGTGGTTGTGCCAACCGAAGACCAGCCCCGCATCGCGGACCGGCTTGCCGGCCTCCTGCAGCCGCTGGCCGAAGGCGAACCAGCCGCGCGCGTCCGTCGGGCGCTTGTCCGGCATCAGATAGGGGCAATAGATCGCCTCGATGCCGAGCGTCTCGGCGATCTTCAGCACGCGCTTCGGGTCGTCCTCCAGCATGTCGAGCCCGAAATGGGCGGTCGGCATGGCAAGCCCGTTGCGGTCGAGATCGGCCCGCAGCGCCGCAACGCCGGTATCGTCGAGCGAGGCATACATGGCGCCGTAGCCCTCGACCTCCTTGTAGCCGGCGGCGGAGAGTTTCGGAAAGACCTCGGAAAAGGGCTGGAAATTGCGGGCGCTGTAGAGCTGGAAGCCGAGTCTCGTCATTTGTAGTCTCCTCGTAGGGTTCGGGTGGTGCCCCGGGGTCTGGTCGGGCAGGCCGCAGAAGGATCAGCTCGCGGCCTGGCAGGAATAGAGGTCGTAGAGAATGAAGTCCGGCAGGTCGCCTGCCGCGAGCGGTTCCCTCGGCGTGAAGGTCACGACACGGCTTTCGCCGGCCGCAAGGTCGAAGGCGTTGTCGGAATAGCGGCCGGCGAGATCGCACTCGATCATGATGAAGAGCGCGAGGCCGCTGGCAGAGACGGTGATTTCGACCGTGCCGCCCTGCCCCGGTGCCGCCTGCAGCGTCAGCCCCGGAGGCTCGAGGTCGAGTGCCTTGTAGGTGCCGTGGACATAGTGGCCCTCGCCGCTCGTGCCGTTGGCGATGAAGCTCCAGGCGAGGATGCAGCCCGCCGGAATGTCGTCCGCCGCAAGAATGAGCAGGGTTTCGGCCCTGTCGGGCGGGCACGTCCCGCTCGCCGTCCGCAGCGGGATCTTCTCGCCACCGGGCGTCACCGCGAAGAGGTTCATGTCGACCGCCGCCGGCTCCAGTGTGTCGTTGACCATTGAGAAGCGGATCTCGTCACCGTCCTCGGACGGTATCGCGGCGACCGTGACCGGCTGGAAGAAGCGGCGCGCCATGTAGTGCATCGCCTTCCAGCCGCCGCCGTAATCGAGGCTCGCCCAGGAGGCAACCGGCCAGGTGTCGTTGAGCTGCCAGTAGAGAGTCCCCATGCAATGGGGTTTCAAGGACCGCCAGTAGTCGACCGCCGTCCTGATCGCCAGTCCCTGCTGGATCTGCGAAAGATAGACGAAGTTGGCGAAATCCTTCGGGAAACGGAAATAGCGGAACATGGTGCCGGCGATCCGCTCGTTGCCGCCGACATTCTTCTGGTGCAGCTCGATCACCGGCGAGGCGATATTCATGTCCTTCGCCGCTGCGAAGCCACGGATAACCGGAAGCGAGGTATAGGACTGGAAACCGAATTCCGAGCAGAACCGCGGTTTGACAGTTCGGTAATTATCGAAACTCTTGTTTTCGTGCCAGACCGACCAGAAATGCATGTCGCCCGACCCGTCGGCATGCCAGGCGTCACCGTAGTCGAGATAGCCCGACGCCGGGCTCGACGGCCACCAGATCGCCTCCGGCGCCGCCTTCTTCAGCCCCTGCTCGACCGTCCGGTTGAGTCGGTCATAGGCGACGAGATAGCGGTCGCGGTTGTCGCGCGATTCCGGGAACCAGGTGAGCGCGCCGACGAGTTCGTTGTCGCCGCACCAGACCACGATGGAGGCGTGCGAGGAAAGGCGTCTGACCTGGTAGTCCACCTCCTCGACGACGTTTGCCAGGAAATCCTCGGTGCAGGGATAGAGATTGCAGGAGAACATGAAGTCCTGCCAGACCATGAGGCCAAGCCGGTCGCAGAGATCGTAGAACCAGTCGTGCTCGTAGAACCCGCCGCCCCAGACGCGGATCATGTTCATGTTGGCTTCGACCGCCGAGCGCAGCAAGTCTTCGGTCCTCTCCGGCGAGGTCCGAGAAAAGAGCGCATCCGCCGGTATCCAGTTCGCGCCGCGGCAGAAGATTTCCCGCCCGTTGATACGGAAGGCGAAGCGGCTGCCAGCATCGTCTGCGTCGGTCACAAGTTCGATGGTCCGGAGACCGATCTGCCGTGTCACCACCTCACCGGGGATCTCGACGGTCAGGCGGTAGAGCGCCTGTTCGCCGCTGCCCGCCGGCCACCAGAGCCGCGGCCCCTCGATATGGAAGATGTGCGGGATCGTCGTTTCGCCTGCGTCGATGCCGCAATCGAGTAGCACCCGCTCGCCGTCGAGATCGAAATGTACCGGGACGACGGCCGGTTCGGCAGCGTAGAGCATCAGCGTGACGTGGAGATCGACGCTGCCGTCCTCGTTGTGCACCTGGCGGGTGACGAGATGCTCGATCCGCGCCGGATCGAGCGCCTTCAGCGCGACCGTCCCGTAAAGGCCGAGCGGCGCAAGCGCGATGTTCCAGTCCCAGCCGAAATGGCACTGCGGCTTGCGCAGCATGTTGCCGTTGGGGACCGGTGAGTTGGTGGTGGAATAGGGAACATAGAAGGGCTGACGGGCCTGCCGCTCGGCGCCGGCCGCAATCGATGAGTGCAGGAGGATGCGGATGCGGTTTTCACCCGGCTCCAGCGCCTCGGAGATGTCCGGCCGGTAGCGCCGGAAGCAGTTGTCCGAGGAAAGCACGGGGATGTCGTTGACGAAGACGACGGCAACCGTGTCGAGATAGTCGAGGTCGAGATAGAAGCGGCCGTCCGCATGGTCGAGGAAGAAGGTCCTCTCCAGCACCCAATCGCATTCGGCGACCCACTGCACGCGCTCCTCGTTGCGCCCGACATAGGGGTCCGGAATGAGACCCGCGGCCTGCAAGGCCGAGTGCACGTCGCCCGGCAACAGGATTGCGCAACTGTGCTCGCCGTCGGCGGTGGACAGGCGCCATTCGCCGGAGAGGTCGATGGTGGTCGAGGGTGCGGGTGATGTCATGATCTTGGTCCGTCTGTCGGAGGCACGAGCACCCCCCTCTGGCCTGCCGGCCATCTCCCCCTCAAGGGGGGAGATCGACGTGCGTCGGCCGCCGCATCTCGTGAGCAGGACGAAACATGCGCTGCGCCGCTCCACGCGAGGTTTCCCGAAGTCCAGGACGAAACCCCATCGACGCATCGGCTCGCGCCAGCATCAGAGGCAGATCGGTGCGCCGGAAACCCGGCGATCTCCCCCCTTGAGGGGGAGATGCCCGGCAGGGCAGAGGGGGGTACGTTCACCCGGACGCCGGCGTTCAAATCCGTTCCTCCGTCGTGGCATCGAAGAGCGAGGCGACCGTCATGTCGAAGCCGAGGCGCACCTTCGTGCCGGGACGGTAGCGACGAGTGCCGGCGATGCGTACACCGAGCACATGGCCGGCAAGCTTGAGCCACAGCAGGTTGTCGGCGCCCATCGGCTCCTCGATGTCCACCACCGCCTCGTGGACCTCGGCACCCGCGGCAATATCCTCGTCGACGAGGACATGCTCGGGGCGCGCGCCGAGGACCACCTTTCGACCGGCACCCAGCGCCCCGTTCGCCGCGTAGCCATCGAGCGTGAAGTCGACGCCGTCGGTGTGGAAGACCGGGCGCCCGCCCCGTTCGGCGATTTCGCCGCGGATGAAGTTCATCGACGGGGAACCGATGAAGCCGGCGACGAAGAGGTTGCGCGGGCGGTTGTAGATCGTCATCGGGTCGTCGAGCTGCTGGATGACGCCGCTCTTCATGATGGCGATCCGGTCGGCGAGCGTCAGCGCCTCGATCTGGTCGTGGGTGACGTAGATCATCGTGTTCCTGAGCGACTGATGCAGCCGCTTGATCTCGACGCGCAGTTCCGAGCGCAGCTTGGCATCGAGATTGGAAAGCGGCTCGTCGAACAGGAAGACGTCGACATCGCGCACCAGCGCACGGCCGATCGCCACGCGCTGGCGCTGGCCGCCGGAGAGTTCGGCCGGCTTGCGCTTCAGAAGCGGACCGATCTGCAGGATTTCGGCCGCTCGCGCCACGCGCTTTTCGATCTCCGGCGTCGGCACCTTGGCGACCTGCAGGCCGAAGGAGAGGTTCTTCTCCACCGACATCTGCGGGTAAAGCGCATAGGACTGGAACACCATGCCGATGCCGCGGTCCTTCGGCTCCTCCCAGGTGACGTTGCGGTTCTTGATGAATATCTGTCCGTCGGTCGGCTCGAGGAGGCCTGCGATGCAGTTCAGAAGCGTCGACTTTCCGCAGCCGGACGAGCCGAGCAGGACGAGGAACTCGCCGTCACGGATATCGAGATCGAGGTTTTGCAGCACCTTCACGGCGCCGAAGCTCAAAGACAGATCCTTGATGGAAACAGAATGCGACATCTTGCTTAACCCTTGACTGCGCCGGCGGCGATGCCCCGGACGAAGAGGCGTCCGGAGACGAAGTAGACGATGAGCGGAACCGCGCCGGTCAGCAGCGTCGCGGCCATGTTGACGTTGTATTCCTTCACGCCCTGAACGGAGTTGACGATGTTGTTGAGCTGGACGGTCATCGGGTAGTATTCGGGCCGCGTGAACACGACGCCGAACAGGAAGTCGTTCCAGATGCCGGTGACCTGCAGGATCATCGCGACCACGAAGATTGGCAGGGACATCGGCAGCATGATCCTGAAATAGATCTGCCAGAACCCGGCGCCGTCGATGCGGGCCGCCTTGAAGAGCTCTTCCGGCAGCGAGGTGAAATAGTTGCGGAAGAGCAGCGTCAGGATCGGCATGCCGAAGATGGTGTGCACGATGACGAGACCGGTCAGCGTGCCGTAGATGCCCATCTCGCGCAGCACGATGACGATCGGATAGATCATCACCTGATAGGGGATGAAGGCGCCGATGATGAGGATGGTGAAGAAGAGGTCGGCACCCTTGAAGCGCCAGTTGGCGAGCGCATAGCCGTTGACCGAGGCGATCAGGATCGACACCAGCGTCGAGGGGATCGTGATCCTCACCGAATTCCAGAAGCCGCGCGAAAGGCCGTCGCAGTTGAGCCCCGTGCAGGCGGTCGCCCAGGCTTTCACCCAGGGCTCGAAGGTGATTTCGACCGGCGGCGAGAAGATGTTGCCGAGGCGGATTTCCGGCATGCCCTTGAGCGAGGTCATCACCATCACGTAGAGCGGCAGCAGGTAGTAGGCGGCGGCGACGAGGAGCGTGCCGTAGATCATGATGTTACGCGACGAGAGGGCTCGCCGGGGCCGCGCGCCGCGCGGCTCGGAGCCGAGCCGGCCGGAAGAGGCGTCGAGGGCGGCCGCGGTCGTGTTGAGGGAGCCGGGATTAGCCACGCTTCTTTCCTCCGAATTCGAGATAGGCCCAGGGGATGATCACGATCGCGACGGTGATCAGCATCATTGTTGATGCGGCAAAGCCCTGCCCGAGGTTCTGCGCCTGGAACATGTAATCGTAGACGTATTTCGCAGGCACTTCCGAGGCGATACCGGGGCCGCCGCTGGTCTGTGCGACGACGAGGTCGTAGACGCGCACGATGCCGCTCGCGATGATGACGAGGGTGGTGATGAAGACCGGCCGCATCATCGGGATGACGATGAGGAGATAGGTCTTCCAGATCGGAATGCCGTCGACGCGGGAGGCCTTCCAGATGTCCTCGTCAATGCCGCGCAAGCCGGCAAGCAACAGGCACATGACGAGCCCCGTCCCCTGCCAGAGCCCGGCAATCAGAACGCCGTAGATGACGATCTCGGAATTATAGAGCGGATCGAAGGTGAAGCTCGTCCATCCGAGGCTGCGCACCACCGACTGAATGCCGTATTCGGGGTTGAGCAGCCATTGCCAGACGAGACCGGTGACAATGAACGAAAGCGCGAAAGGATAGAGAAAGATCGTCCGGAACGTGTTCTCGAACCGGATCTTCTGGTCCATCAGCGCCGCGAGAACGAAACCGATCACCAGACTGAAGACGAGCGTGAAGAAGCCGTAGATCGCGAGATTCTCGATCGAGATCAGCCAGCGCGGCGCCGCCCACAGGCGTTCATACTGCTCGATGCCGACGAATTTCAGCCGCGGCAGGAGCTTCGAATTGGTGAACGAATAGACCACTGTCCAGATCGTGCCGCCGAGGAAGATGACGACGGCGACGAGGATCATCGGAATGGAGGCAATCTTCGCATTGAGATTGCGCAAGAGCTTGCTGGGTCGACCGGCATACGTCTGGCCCGTCATTGACATATCCTCCTCATTCACGACCGAAGGCAACCGGGCGTCATTCGGACCGGCGATGCCCGCCGTTACCGCGACCCATGGAAGCCCTCACCTCTCCTTCCCGCCGGAAGGAGACATGCCGGCCGACGGAGAAAGCCGCCGGCCGGAGCGCGAAACCGCCGATCACTCCGCCGAAGCGATGATGTCGACGAAACGCTTCTGCGCGTCCTCGGGCGTCATCGAGGGATTGGCGAAGAACTCGGAGAACAGGTCTTCCTTCTGCTTCTGGCTGTCGGGAGACATCAGCTGGTCGGTGCCTTCGATCACATTGCCCTTGGCAAGAATGTCGAGGCCCTTCTTCATGCAGTCGTTGGCGGCGGCGAGGTCGACGTCGCCCCGCACCGGCAGCGAACCCTTCTTGAGGTTGAAGGCGACCTGCGTCGCCGGATTGAGAAGCGTCGAGGCCAGGACCTCCTGCGCCTTGGACTTTTCTTCGTCCTTCAGCAGCGGGAAGTAGAAGGCGTCGCCGCCCGTCGAGATGATCTCGTTCACGCCGAGGCCCGGAAGGCAGCTATAGTCCTTGCCGGCCGTCTGGCCCGCGAGTGCGAACTCGCCCTGTGCCCAGTCGCCCATGATCTGGCCCGCAGCCTTGCCGGTGATGACCAGGTTGGTGGCCTGGTTCCAGTCCTGCACGTTCGAACCCTTCGACATCCGGCGCGCATCGTCTGCCGCCTTGAACACCTTGGCAATCTCCGGCCCGGCGGCCACCTCGGCATCCTTGTCCTTGAACACCTTGTGGAACACGTCCTTGCCGGCGATAGCGACCATCAGCACGTCGAAGGCACCGGCGGACTGCCAGGGCTGGCCGCCGACAGCGAGCGGGATGATGCCGGCCTTCTCGAGAGCCGGGGCTGCTGCGACGAACTCGTCCCAGTTCTTCGGCACAGCAACGCCCGCCTTCTCGAAGGCCGCATTGGAAAGCCACAGCCACTGCCACGAGTGGATGTTGACCGGGGCGCAATAGATCTTGCCGTCGATCGTGCAGCTGTCGAGCAGACTCGACGGACGGACGATCTCCTTCCAGTTCTCCTTGGTCGCGACATCGGTAAGGTCGCGCATCAGCCCCGCCTCGACAAGCTCCTCCGCCTGGCGACCGTGGTTGAATTGCGTGGCCCCCATCGGGTCGCCACCGGTGATACGGCTGACCATGATCGGCCGGGCGGTGCCTCCAGAGCCGGCGATAGCGCCGTCGACCCATTTGTTGCCGGTCGCATCGAAGGCCTTGGCGAGTTCGGCGACTGCCGCCGCCTCACCTCCCGACGTCCACCAATGCGTTACTTCAAGATCGGTCGCCTGGGCTGCCCCGAACGGCAGAACCACGCTGGCTGCGAGCAAAACGGCAATACGACGAAAATTCATGAGTGTCCTCCCTCACTGAAACGTTGCCGTAAAAAATCTATGCGAAACGTTTGAACCGTGCAACCGGGAAGCATCAACAATCTCTTCGAAGCGATATTTTCAACCATTACGCGATATTTGCCAGTCAAGTGGCGAGTCGGCCGTCACCTCATCGCTGCACCGCAACGATCGGCATTTTGATCATTTCCGCCGAAAACTTAGCAGAGTTGCGGCGGATACTCGGAGATCCGGCGTCCGGCCATGCCCTCGCACGTGCGAAATGCTCGCCGCCGACGGCAAAGCGACACCACTGGTTGTTCCCGTCAAAATTTTACCTTGCGAACACTCGACAAATTCACTGCAACGTTTCAGATTGCCTGCCTTACGCTTGTCCTGAATGACTGGTCCGGATCGATTGCGACGCCTGCGACGGTGTCTATAATGCGGATCATCGTAAGCGGCGGGGAACATATGAAGAAGGGTAAGGCGAGCGAAGTCCGCAGACCGGCTGGCACGACAGCCGAGCGGCCGACACTCAAGACCATCGCCTATATGACGGGGTTGGGCATCACCACGATTTCCAGGGCATTGAAGGATGCTCCGGACATCGGCGCGGACACGAAGGAGCGCGTGCGCATGGTCGCGCGGCAGCTCGGCTATCAGCCGAATCGCGCCGGCGTGCGCCTTCGCACCGGCAAGACCAACGTCATCGCGCTGGTGCTCAGCATCGACGAGGAGATCATGGGCTTTTCGAGCCAGATGGTCTTCGGCATCTCCGAGGTGCTGACAGGAACGCCCTACCACATCGTGGTGACGCCGCATTCCCACAGCAAGGACCCGATGCTGCCGGTGCGCTACATTCTCGACACCGGATCGGCGGACGGCGTCATCATCTCGCGGATCGAGCCGGACGATCCGCGCGTGCGGCTGCTCTCCGAGCAGAACATGCCGTTCGCCACCCATGGGCGCACCGATGCCGGGCTCGTTCACCCCTATCACGATTTCGACAACGAGGCCTTCGCCCATCAGGCGGTCGAGCGCCTCGTGCGCCGCGGGCGCAGGCGCATCGCGCTGCTCCAGCCGCCGAGCAAGCTCTCCTACTACACCCACACGCGGGCGGGCTTCGCAACGGGGCTCCGTGAGCACGGCGCGAGGGAGGTCCCGCTCGGCCTCAACATCGACGCGCCACTGCAGGACATCCGCGATGCGATCGAGGCGCTGATGCGCTCCGACGACGCGCCGGACGGCATCGTCTCATCCTCCGGCAGTGCCACCATCGCCGTCAATGCCGGCATCGAGGCGGCTGGAAAGCGGGTCGGTCGCGACATCGACCTCGTTTCGAAGGAATCCGCCCCGATCCTCAAATGGATCCGCCCGGAGATCATCACCGCCTTCGAAGACGTGCAGCACGCCGGCCGCGAACTCGCGAAAGCGGTCATCGCCCGCATCGACGGCATCGCGCCGGAGCATCTCCAGAGCATGAGCGAGCCCGTCTGGTCCGACTGACCGCGACGGGCTCCTCTTGTCTTCAGATTTTCGCTGCGGTCTGATCGTTCACGCGCCGCTGCCCCAGGGACCGTGCGGCCTGTCGAGCCCGTCGGTACGCTCGAAACCATGTGCCCCGAAGAAATCACGCTGCGCCTGGATGAGGTTGGCGGTTCCGCGCGCTTGCCGATAGGAATCGAAGTAGGAGAGTGCCGAGGCGAGTGCCGGGACCGGAAGTCCCGCCGCAACGGCGGCTGCGACGACCCGGCGCAATGACGGCAGGCTCTCCTGCACCATGGCGGAGAAGGCGGGCGTGACGATCAGGTTCGCCGCTTCCGGGTTGGCGGTAAAGGCGCGGGTGATCTCGTCGAGGAACTGCGAGCGAATGATGCAGCCGGCCCGCCAGATCCGGGCGATGGTCGGCATCGGCAGCGACCAGTCGTACTCGCGGCTGGCGGAGGAAAGCACGGCAAACCCCTGCGCATAGGCGGCGATCTTGGCGGCGAAGAGCGCCAGTTCGAGCTCGGTTTCGAGGGCGACGCCGGCCGGCAGTTCGAAGCGCGAACGCCCGCCGGGGAAGATGGTCTCCGCGGCAACACGCTCGTCCTTCATCGACGAGAGGCTGCGGGCGGCGACCGCCGCCTCGATCGCCGTCGCCGGCACGCCCATCTGCTGCGCCTCAATGACCGACCATTTGCCGGTGCCCTTCTGGCCGGCGCGGTCGAGGATCATGTCGACGATCGCGGCTCCCGTCACAGTGTCCTTTGCCTGCAGCACCTTCTCGGTGATCTCGATCAGGTAGGAATTGAGCCTACCGCGGTTCCAGGCACCGAAGACCCCGGCGATCTCCGGAGCCTGTTTGCCGAGACCGTCGCGCAGGATGCCGTAGATCTCCGCGATCATCTGCATGTCGGCATATTCGATGCCGTTGTGGATCGTCTTGACGAAGTGGCCCGCGCCGTTCGGCCCGAGCCACGCGCAGCACGGATCGCCTTCGTATTTCGCGGCGATCGAGGTCAGGACATTCTCGACGCGAGCGTAGGAGTCCGGCGTACCGCCGACCATGACTGACGGACCGTGGCGCGCGCCCTCCTCGCCGCCCGAAACGCCCATGCCGATGTAGGTGAAGCCGGTGTCCTTCAGACGGTCGAAACGGGCCATCGTGTCGCGGAAATTGGCGTTCCCGGCGTCGATCATGATGTCGCCATTTGCGAGATACGGCATCAGCGCATCGATCTGCGCATCGACGGCATCGCCGGCCTTGATCATGATGACGATCGGGCGCGGGGGACGGATGGCGGCGACGAACGCCTCGATCGTACGGCAACCGACGATGTTGCCGCCAAGGTCGCCCGCCTCCTCAAGGAACTCGTCGGTGCGCGCGGCCGTGCGGTTGAAGACCGCGATCCGGTTGCCTTTTTCCGCAATGTTGAGGGCGAGGTTTGACCCCATCACCCCGAGACCGATCAAGCCGATTTCAGCCGTCTGCATGCGCAAGCCTCCTTCGTTTCAGGTGGAGGCATATGTGGCACTCATCGGAACGGGCAGCAAGCGCCGATCTGCCGGGCAGCGTCAGCCGAACACCTGCGAGGAACCGCGGGCTGCTCCTTAGGTCGTTCAGCGCGCCGGCCGGTCGTCGCCGTCGTCGAGAACGCGCCAGGAGGCGCCTTCGAGGTCCTCGTACTGGCCGCTCTTCAGCGACCAGAGGAAGGCGAAAAGTCCGAGACCGCCGAGAAAGAGTGCGATCGGGATGAGGAAGATCAGCATGTTCATGACGCGAACGACGCCTCCGGACCGGCATAGGACGGCTTTTCATCCGTCGCGGGCTGATCGGCCATTTCGAGCCGGTTGAGCCGCAACGCATTGAGGACGACGATGATCGACGAGGTCGACATGGCGATTGCCGCGATCAGCGGTGTCGCATAGCCCAGGATCGCGATCGGAACCGCCAGCGCATTATAGCCGATCGCGAGCGCGAAATTCTCGCGGATCAGCCGGCCGGCGCGGCGGGATGCCTGGATGGCGAACGGAACCGCATCGAGACTGTCGCGCATGAAGACGAAATCGGCAGCCTGGCGGCCGACATCGGCGGCGGTCGCCGGCGCGATCGACACGTGGGCGGCGGCGAGCGCCGGCGCATCGTTGATGCCGTCACCGACCATCAGCAGCTTCTGCCCCTTGTCGGAGGCAGCAGCACAAAGCTCGGCCTTCTCGCGCGGAGACAGACCCGAGCGCCAATTCTCGATGCCGAGACGACGCGCCAGCGGCGCGACGACACCTTCGCGATCTCCCGAGAGGATGCCCACGGCATAGCCCCGGGACTTCAGCCGTGCGACCGCCTTTTCCGCACCCGGCCGCACCGCATCCTCGAAGCGGAAGCTTTCGAGTTCCCGGCCGTCGAGCGACAGCACGACCTCGGAGGTCGCGTCATTCTCGCCCGCGGAGGCGCCGGCCGTCTCGCAGGCGAACGCGCGGCTGCCGAGACGATAGGTGCCGTCCGGCGTAACCGCCTCGACGCCGGCACCCGGAATTTCGCGGACGGTGTCGAGGTCGGACGACGGGCGGCCGCCCGCCGCGTGAAGCGCGCGCGACAGCGGGTGGCGCGAATGGGCCGCGAGGCCTGCGGCAAGCGCAAGATGCTGCGGATCGACCTCCGAGCGGTTGATGAAGCGCGGACGCCCGAGCGTCAGCGTGCCGGTCTTGTCGAAGGCGATCGTGTCGATTTCGGCAAGCCGCTCCATGGCGGACCCGTCCTTGACCATGATCCCGTTGCGGAAGAGACGGCCGGCAGCGACGACCTGCACCACCGGAACAGCAAGTCCGAGCGCGCAGGGGCAGGTGATGATCAGCACGGAGATCGCAATCAGCATCGCCTGCTTCCAGTCGCCGCCGAAGATGCCCCAGCCGAGGAAGGTGGTCAGCGCCAGAAGATGCACCGCCGGCGCATAGATCTGCGCCGCGCGGTCGGCGATGCGCCGGTATCGCGCCCTGCCCCCTTCGGCCGCTTCCATGAGGCCGATGATTTCCGCGAGGAAGGAATCGCGCGCCGTCGCCGTCGCACGGATGACCAGCGAGCCGGTAAGGCTCAGCGTTCCCGCCTGCACGCCGTCGCCGGTGGTGACCGCAAGCGGTGCGCTCTCGCCGTTGACGATCGAGACGTCCATGTCGCTCGAACCAGCGACGATCTCGCCGTCGACGGGCACCCTGTCGCCGGCCGCGATCGCGACCCGGTCGCCGACGCGGATTTCCTCGACGGGCCGGTAGTCGCGCGCGCCGTTCTCGCCGAGCACCATGGCACCGCGGGGGCTGAGCCGCGCAAGCCCGGTGATCGCGGAGCGCGCGCGGTCACGCATGACATGGTCGAGCGTGCGGCCGATCAAAAGGAAGAAGAGCAGCGACACGGTCGCGTCGAACCAGGCATGTTCGCCGTGATGGACGGTTTCCCACAGGGAGACGACGTAGGAGAGCGTGATCGCCAGCGCGATCGGCACGTCCATGTTGGTGCGGCCATGCTTGAGCGCGTTCCAGGCGGACTGATAGAAGAACCGGCCGGCGAAGATCAGCGCGGGCGCGGCGATCATCGCCGAAATCCAGTGGAAGAGATCACGTGTCGCGGCATCGGCACCCGACCAGATCGAAACCGACAGCAGCATGATGTTGCCGGCGGCAAAGCCGGAGAGCGCCACCGCCCGGATCAGCTTGTTGCGCAACTCGTCGGAGGCTTCCGCGGCCGTCGTGAAGAGATGGGTTTCGTAGCCGGTCGCGGCAATCGCCCGCGGCAATATCGAAGGATCGGTCGGACGACCGCCCTGCTCTTCCCGCCAGACGATCGACACCCGCTTGGACGTCAGGTTGACGCGGGCCCGCTCGACCTCGGGAAGTTTCCGCAGAGCCGTCTCGATCGTTGTGATGCACGCGCCGCAATGAACGGCGGGCACCGCGAGGTCGATCTGCTGCAGGCCGTCACCGAGGTCGCGGCTCGCGAGCCGCAGTTCCTCGGCCGTCGGCAGCGCATGGCCGGCTCGTTCGATGTCGAGTGCGCCTTCGGTTCCGGCCGCACAGCAGCTCATTTCTTGCCTCCTTCGCCGGGATGCTCGTGTCGCTCCTCGAGCAGGATCATCCTGCCGTCGGCGAGCGCGATGCGCGGCGCCTCGTGCATGATCGGCTTGCCGTCCTTGACCGCGATCAGTTCGACGATCCACTCGCCCGGCAGAACCTCGTGGCTTGCGCCGTAGAGGCCGCCGCCGAGCGCCGAAAGCTCGGCGACGAAGTCCTGATGCTCGCCGACGGGTCGCTTGAAATGCGCGGTCACCTTGTCGGCGGCGACGGGCTGGTCCACCGGAAGGGTCAGCCGGTAGCGGATCGCGTCACCGGAAACGTCCAGTTCACCCTTGATGCCGGAAGCCAGCATCTCGCGGATCGCCTCAGCCTTGGCGTTGAACTGCTGGCTGGCGACATAGGTGTTCTGAACCACTAGACCGCTCCAGGTCGAAGAGGCGTAATAGGCCATCACGAGGTTGACCGAGATGATCGTTCCGAAGAACAGGATCAAAACGCCGGCCATATGCCTGCCGGTGAACACGAACCCGGCCTTTTCCTCACGCACACTCATTTGTGTTTCTCTCCAGGAGCGTTGAACACTGCCTTGTAGCTGTCGGCTTCCTCGCTATCGACGTCCTTGACGTTGAACCGGAAGCTCTCGACCGTGGACTCGATCTGGTCCGCCGGCACGGTGACGAACACCTTCAGGGTCGTCGCCTCGTCGGGTTCGACGTTGACCGTGAAGGAACGGACATCCACTTCCGACAAGCCGTTCACCCGCATGGTCGCGCCCCGCAGGCCGTCCAGCGTGACTTCCACGTTGCGCGGCTGCGGCACCATGTTCAAGAGGCGAACGGTGTAACCGTTGCGGATCGATCCGTCGGATTCCAGCACGTATTGCGGATTGCGGTCGTGCAGGACGTTGATCTCCAGCCGGTCGCGGCCGAGCAGCGCAACGAGAAGCCCGATGCCGACGGCCGTCCAGACACCCATGTAGAGGAGCGTCCGTGGACGGAAGATGACGCGCCAGTTGAAGTGGCGAACCTTGTCGCTGAACGTGCCGTCGGCATTGTGCACACGGTTCGGCTGGATCTCGGTGGTGCCGTTGTCGGTCGCAAGCGCCATGTTGGACTGATATTCCTCGAGCGTCGCGTAGGCGATCAGGCCACGCGGCCTGCCGATCTTGTCCATGACCGCGTCGCAAGCATCGATGCAGAGCGCGCAGGTGATGCATTCCAGCTGCTGCCCGTCGCGGATATCGATACCCATGGGACAGACGGCGACGCAGGCATTGCAGTCGACGCAGTCGCCGGCAACCTTGCCCTCGGCGGCCGCCTTCTTGGTACCACGGATGCGCGGCTCGCCACGCCAGTCGTTGTAGGTCACGACCAGGGAACTCTCGTCGAGCATCGCCGCCTGAATGCGCGGCCAGGGACACATGTAGACGCAAACCTGTTCGCGCATCAGGCCGCCGAAGAGATAGGTGGTCGCGGTAAGCACGGCGACGGTCATGTAGGCGACCGGAGCCGCCTGCCCCTCGATGAAATCCATCGCGAGCATCGGCGCGTCGGCGAAGTAGAAGATCCAGGCGCCGCCGGTCGCAACGGCAATGGCCAGCCACATCGCATGCTTGGTCACACGCTTCCAGATCTTGTCGAAGGTCCAGGGCGCCGTCTCAAGCTTCATGCGTGCGTTGCGGTCACCTTCGATCGCCCGCTCGACGACCAGGAAAAGGTCCACCCAGACCGTCTGCGGACAGGTATAGCCGCACCAGGCGCGGCCGACGGCCGAGGTTATGAGGAAAAGGCCGAAGCCCGCCATGACCAGCAGGCCCGCGACGAAGAAGAATTCCTGCGGCCAGATCTCGATGAAGAAGAAGTAGAAGCGGCGATGGGCGAGGTCGATAAGCACCGCCTGGTCGGGCGCGAACTCACCACGATCCCATCTCAGCCACGGCGTCAGGTAGTAGATGCCGAGCGTCACGAGCATGACCAGCCACTTGAACTGCCGGAATCGCCCCTCCGCACGCTTCGGAAATATCTTCTTCCGAGCCTTGTAGAGGGGTTCCCGCCGCTTGGCGGACATCACCGGCTCCGCCTCGAGCCGCTCGACCTCGTCGGAGCCTGCCGGATTGTTCTTGTCGATGTGAAGATTCATGACTGGGGACCTCGTATTCTGGCCACCCTTTTCCCACTTCGCCAAGATGGCCGCCTTGACTTATATCAAGGGGCGGCGAAGCGTCGCAACGAAGGGTGAACAGCGCCGCCAGCGGCATAAGGTCACGCGCGGGGATCGCTGCCGGTCCGGAGAGGCGAGCAGGCCTGACCGGCCACGCGGGGCACCCTTCAAAAAAAGAGACCACGCGACAGGCGTGGTCTGAAAAGGGGACCTGATTGCATTCACGTGGTCCGGCGGCCGTCTCCGGCCGCCGGCAGGCACTGCTTACTCGCCGCCACCCAGCGAATGGACGTAGACGGCAAGTTCCTTGACGGTGGTGTCGCCGAGGCGAGCACCCCAGGCCGGCATCACACCATGCTTCGGCTGGGCGACCTGCTGGGCGATGCCCTGCTCGCCCTGCACGCGCAGCCAGATCGCGTCGGTCAGGTTCGGAGCGCCGAACTCGCGCATGCCCTTGGCGTCGGGGCCATGGCAGGCGGCGCAGTTGTCCGCAAAGACCTGCTTGCCGGGTTCGACGAGCGCCGGATCCGACGGCGTATTGGTCAGGCTCCAGACATAGGCGGCAACCTGCTGGATCTGTTCCGGCTGCAGGATGTCGGCGAAGGCCGGCATCTGCGACACGCGGGTATCGGCATCGGCATCATAGCGGATACCGTGGGTGAGCGTCGTCTGGATCGTCTCCAGATCGCCACCCCACAGCCAGTCGTTGTCGTTGAGGTTCGGATAGCCAGGCGAACCTGCGGCACCCGAGCCATGGCAGGGCGCGCAGTTGACCTTGAAGGCCGCCGCACCGCCGGACATGGCGAACTGCGCCAGTTCCTTGTCGGCGACGATCTGGTCGAGCGGCAAGGCGGCGATCTTGTCGAGATAGACCGCCTGTGCCGCCTTCGCCGCCGTCATTTCCTCGGTCAGCGCCGCACGGTTGGTGTAGTTCAGCATGCCCTTGGTGTTGCCCGTCAGGAGCGGCCAGGCCGGATAGGCGATGGTATAGCCGATCGCCCAGACGATGGTCGCGTAGAAGAACCAGACCCACCAGCGCGGCAACGGGTTGTTGAGCTCACGAATGCCGTCCCACTCATGGCCAGTGGTTTCGACGCCACTGATTTCGTCAATATGTTTCTCAGACATCTCTTAGTCCTCCTTGAGAGGGATGCGCGCGATCTCGTCGGCCAGTTTCTTGCCGCCGGGCCGGTAGGTGAAGAGGATCACGCCAACGAAGAACAGGGTCATGCCAAGCAGGCCCCAGCTGTCGGCGAAGTGGCGCATGGCCGTGTAGGTTTCCATGTGCCCCTCCTCAACGATATCCGGTCGCGTCGTCATAGGTGGTGAAGTCCACCAGCGTGCCGAGCATCTGGAGATAGGCAACGAGTGCATCCATCTCCGTCAGCTTCGCCGGATCGCCGTCGAAATCACCTACCTTGGCCTTGGGATAGCGCGCCAGCAGTCCCGAGGTGTCTGCGTTCGGATCGGCCTGGGCGGCGAGATCCGCATCAGCATTCGCGATCATGTCGTCCGTGTAGGGGACGCCAACGATCCTGTTGGTCTCGAGGTTCGCGGTGACGTTCGCGACCTTGAGCGGCGTCGTCTTCAGGAAGGAGTAGCTCGGCATCACCGACTCCGGAACGACGTCCCGGGGCTCGGTCAGGTGCTGAACGTGCCATTCGTTCGAATAGCGGTCGCCGACGCGCGCCAGATCCGGCCCGGTGCGCTTCGATCCCCACTGGAACGGATGGTCGTACATCGACTCCGCGGCCAGCGAGTAGTGACCGTAGCGTTCCACTTCGTCGCGGAACGGACGGATCATCTGGCTATGGCAGACGTAGCAGCCTTCGCGGATGTAGATGTTCCGGCCGGCGAGTTCCAGCGGCGAGTACGGCCGCATTCCCTCTACCTTTTCGATGGTGTTCTCGAGGTAGAAGAGCGGAACGATTTCGACGATACCCCCGACGGTCACGACCAGCAGCGATGCGACGAGGAGAAGGCTCGCGTTCTTCTCGAGGACTTGGTGTTTATCAAGAATAGACATGAGAGCCTTCCTTCTTATTCAGCCGGCTGGACGGCGGCGGGGACGACCGAACCGGGGATCGGTGCTTCCTGCCGTTCGTAGCCGCGGATGGTCATCAGGACGTTGTAGGCCATGATGAGACCACCGGTGAGGTACATCGCACCGCCGACGGCACGCAGGACGTAGTACGGGAACATGGCGGCGACCGACTCGGCGAACGAGTAGACCAGGAAGCCCTGTGCATCGTATTCGCGCCACATCAGGCCCTGCTGAATACCGGCGACCCACATGACGGCGGCGTAGAGAACGATGCCGAGGGTGGCGAGCCAGAAGTGCCAGTTGACGAGCCGCAGCGAGTAGAGGCGGTTGCGGTTCCAGAGCTTCGGCGTCAGGTAGTAGACCATGCCGAAGGAGATCATGCCGACCCAGCCGAGAGCGCCCGAGTGCACGTGACCGATGGTCCAGTCCGTGTAGTGGCTGAGCGAGTTGACTGCCTTGATCGACATCATCGGGCCTTCGAAGGTCGACATGCCGTAGAAGGCGATGGCGATGACCATCATGCGGATGATCGGGTCGGTACGGATCTTGTCCCATGCGCCCGAGAGCGTCATCAGACCGTTGATCATGCCACCCCACGAGGGCATCCACAGCATGATCGAGAACACCATGCCGAGCGTCTGCGCCCAGTCGGGCAGAGCGGTGTAGTGCAGGTGGTGCGGACCGGCCCAGATGTAGAGGAAGATCAGGGCCCAGAAATGGATGATCGAAAGACGGTAAGAATAGACCGGGCGACCGGCCTGCTTCGGAACGAAGTAGTACATCATGCCGAGGAAGCCGGCAGTCAGGAAGAAGCCAACGGCGTTATGGCCGTACCACCACTGGGTCAGCGCGTCCTGCACACCCGAGAAGGCCGAGTAGCTCTTCACGCCGAGGAAGGAGACCGGAACCGAGAGGTTGTTGACGATGTGCAGCATCGCGATCGTGACGATGAACGACAGGTAGAACCAGTTCGCCACGTAGATGTGCGATTCCTTGCGGGTCAGGATCGTGCCGAGGAAGGCCAGCAGATAGGCAACCCAGACGACGGTGAGCCAGAGGTCGACATACCATTCCGGTTCGGCGTATTCGCGACCTTCGGTGATGCCGAGCAAGTAACCCGTCGCGGCCATCACGATGAAGAGCTGATAGCCCCAGAATACGAACCAACCGAGCGAGCCGCCGAAGAGACGCTGGCGCGAGGTGCGCTGAACCACGTAGAAGGAGCTTGCGATCAGAGCATTGCCGCCGAAGGCGAAGATGACCGCCGACGTATGCAGCGGACGCATGCGGCCGAAATTGAACCAGGGTTCAATGTTCAGGTCGGGAAATGCGAGCTGCAAGGCGACCACGACGCCGACGAGGAAGCCGACGACTCCCCAGAAGACGGTCGCGATGACGCCGTATTTCACGACCTCATCGAAATATTCGGATTTGACCTGTGCGGCGGACTTTGCGTTCGCGGGTGCGAACTTCATCTGCCGCAGCATGACGACCGTACCGCCGAGCAGCACGATGAAGGCGACCGTCATGTGGACAGCGAAAAGGCTGTCCTGGGCGAAGGCCACCCCGAGCAACGCGGCGAAGGCGAGGATCGCCATCACCGTAGTTTCTATTGTGTAATTCATTGTTGGAACCCCCAACGGCTTGCTGATCAACCGCAGAAAGACCCCTGATAGGGCGGAGAATCCTCCTGCGCTGTGTGCAGAATTGACATCGAGCGCCTCAAGGCACCTTGATTTAAATCAATGCAGGAAAGCGGTGCTTAAGTGAAAAGTGAATATTGTCGCAGCCAGCCTGAAATGGTGCCGCAGGGAGCCCCGGGCGGCGGGAAAAGCCAGTTCAACCTCGCAGGCGCGGAGGATGACGGGCATGTTCGCGACCTTATGGCGCGGTCGAGGTACCGGAGATGACGGTAATGAAAGCAAAAACCACCGGAACGGGCTGCGATGCCACGGCAGGCACGCCCGTTCTGTCCGCAGCACTCAACGACAATCAGCGGACAATCGCGTGGCTGCGCCGTGCCCATGGCGAGCAGCTGGCCCTCTGCAACGAGCTCGAGGAGATCGCCGATTCGCTGCCGTCCAGCGTCAACCGGGAGAAGTGCCTCTACGCCGCCAAGATGCTCGGCCCCCTCGTCCAGAGCATCCATGAGTACGAGGAGGCGGTGCTGTTTCCCTGGATCGAGTCGCAGCGCGGCCCGCAGCTTCACGAAACAATCGAACGGCTGAAGTTCGAACACTGCGAGGACGAGTGCTTCGCGGAGGAACTGACGGACGCACTTCTGAAGCTCGGCACTGGCGACGCGGTCAACATGGAAGCCGTCGGCTACATGTTACGCGGCTTCTTCGAGGGCATGCGCCGGCATATCGCCTTCGAGCGCGACTGCCTGCTGACGCAGTTGCCGCCGGATGCGACACCCAACGGGCATCACTGACTTCGCAGGCGACCGGACGCGACGCATCTGCGCCGATTACGCGGCGATCTTGCTGCAGGGCTCCTGCTTCGGCCGAATCAGCACCACCGCGCCGACGATCCGGCCATCGTTCCCCTCGAACGGCGTCATCGTGCAGCACGCCGCCCCTTCGCGGCCCCACGGCCGGTAGGAGAAAGTGAACGTCAGCGTCTCGCCGGCAAAGCAGCGGTCGAGCCGCGTGCGCGTAAAATCTTCGAAGTGACTGCCGGGCATGAACTCCGCGACGTGACGGCCGACGATCTCGATCTGTCTGCGCTTCAGGGTCAAGGCATGTGCAGGATTGGCATAGAGATAGCGATAGTCGGTGGTTACGACTGCAACCTGCTCCGACAGCGTATTGAGGATCGATTCGTTGAAGAGATTGTCGTCACCCGCGATCGCAGCCACCCTCACCTGCTCGCTCTTCCCGGTCGCCGGCCGTTCCTCTCCGTCTCCGAAATACCGGTCGAGAAGCGTCGACAGGACGGACGAATGGCGCGTGACGCAGGATCGGTCGTCCGCGTTGTCGCGAATGAGATCGCTGATGAAGCGCAACTGTTGATATATCTCGTCGCTGTTCGAGGCGTGATACTCCACCACCGCCACGATCAGCGGATCGAGTTCCCTGTCGAGCAACCGGACGAGACGGTCGTCGCCGAAACGAACCGCCTGCCGAAGCTGCTCGCTCTTCAATGCAACCACCTCGAACAGTGCACGCAGGTTATCTTTCCGTGTCGCTTTTGGCATCAAGGAGCACTCCCGGCTAGCCCGGCATCGGCGGCTTCAGCCGCGCCGGGGTGTCGCGTTCGGAACAGAGATCCCGCGACGCATAACAACTCGGGTAACACGAATAGCCGACCGACTCAACAACTTGACTTTAGGGGTAAATGTGGCTCTGCACAGGTAAGTGCAGTCGTCCTGGGGCGAACCGGCCGGGACACGCGATGATTGTCACCCGAGATCGAGACTTCGCTTGATGTCCCAGCGATCGTGATACCAGAGCCATTGCTCGGGATACTCCCGCACCCACGACTCGACCTTGTCGTTGAGGAGCTGGGCCGTCGCCGTGACGTCGAGCTGGCCGGCCTCGGTGCGCGGCAGCGCGATCTTCGGTTCGATTTCGAGCCGGAAGCGGTTGCCGGGGAGCCGGATGCACCGCGCCGGGTACACGTCACAGTCGAACTGCCGTGCGAGCTTGGCGAGAAGCGGATTGGTCTTCACCGGGCGGCCGAAGAAGGCCGTGGTGACGCCCTTCTTGAATTTCTGGTCGACCAGCACGCCGACACCGCCACCCGCTTCGAGCTGGCGGGCGAGCGCGAAGGACGAGCCGGCATGCGAGGGAACCAGCTTGCCCATTCGCTTCTTGCGGAAGTCGAAGACCTTTTCGGCAATGTACGGGTTGTTCGGCGGGCGAAAGAGCACGCTCACGTAAAGGCCGAAGGCAGCGCCGGCGACCGGCAACAGCTCGAAGTTCGCGGTATGCGCGGTGAAGACGATGAAGGGGCGCGGATGGTCGCGCAGTTCCAGGAAGAGCGGAATGCCGCTCACCTCGATCCTCCCCTCTCCCAGTCTTTCAGGATCGAAATCGAAGAGCTGGTCGAGGAAGACGTATTCGGCGGCGAGCCGGCCCATATGGCCCCAACTCGCGACCGCGATCCGCTCGAGGTCGGCCTCGGACTTTTCCGGGAACGCATTGCGCAGGTTGGTGAGCATCAGCCCGTGACGCCGCGTCTTCGGTCCGATCCTGCGCATCAGCCAGTCGGCGAAGTTCATCGCCGGATCGGCCGGGAAGATCTTGAGAGCCGTCAGGAAACCGAAGGCGAGCTGCGCCACCAGCCACTGCTGGAAGCGGCGCAATGCAAGCACGATCCGGGTGACGAAGAGCTTCAAGGCGTCAGTCCATCCTGAGGATGATCTTGCCGAACACCTGCCGGGTCTCCATGCGACTCAGCGCCATGTCGATGTCCTCGAGGCGTACTTCGGTGTCGATGACGGGATGAACGATGCCGCGTGCCATCTTCTGCATCGCGTTCGCCATGTTTTCCATCCGGCAACCGAAGGAGCCGAGCAGCTTCAGTTGCTGCTGGAACAGCATCATCAGGTTCATGTCAGTCGAGACACCGGAGGTCGAGCCGCAGGTCACGAGCCTTCCGCCGCGCTTGAGGCACAGCATGGAGCCGGCCCAGGTGTCCTTGCCGACATGTTCGAAGACGACGTCGACGCCCTTCTTCTTGGTGATCTTGCGGACGACGCCTTCGAAGCGGTCGGTACGGTAGTTGATGACGTGGTCGGCGCCGAGCGCCTTCGCCGGCTCGATCTTGTCATCCGAACCGACCGTGGTGATAACCGTGCAGCCCATCTTCTTGGCGAGCTGGATCGCCGCCGTGCCGATGCCCGAACCGCCCGCATGGACGAGGATCGTTTCGCCGGGTTCGAGCTTGGCGTTGTCGAACAGCATGTGCTCGACGGTCCCGAAGGTCACCGGAGCAAGCGCCGCGCCGACAGCATCGACACCGGGCGGGGCCGGAACGAGCAGACGCGCCGGCAGGTTGATCTTTTCCTGGGCGAAGCCGTCGAGATGGAAGCCGTGTACGCCGCCCACATGTTCGCAGAGATTGTCGCGACCCTCGCGGCAGGGCTTGCAGAGGCCGCAGGTGCGCGCGCCGTAAACGGCAGCGAGTTGCCCGGGCAGGATGTTGCCGACGCCCGGCCCGATCGCCTCGACGACGCCCGAAGCCTCCGCACCGATGGTCAGCGGCATCTTGCGCTTGGCAAAGGCCATGCCGCGCCAGCCCCAGACGTCGATGTGGTTGAGCGCCACGGCCTTGACCCGGAGCGTCACTTCGCCCGGCCCCGGCGCTTCCGGCTCCGGCAGATCGACAATTTCGAGCTTGCGGTCATCGACCAGCTGCAATGCGCGCATGAATCCCGTCCTTCGCCTTTCGGCGTTCCGATACACTCTTTTTCGTGGCGTTCCGATTAAGCCGGTTCACGCGTCATGACAAGGCTGGCGTTCTGGCCGCCGAAACCGAACGAATTCGACAGCACGGCCGATACATCCGCCGTGCGTTTGACGTTCGGAACCACGTCGAGCTCCATCGCCGGATCGGGATTGACGTAGTTGATGGTCGGCGGAATCGTGCCGGTCAGCATGGTCTGGAACGAAAAGACCGCTTCGACCGCGCCCGCCGCCGTCAGCGTGTGCCCGATCATCGACTTGTTCGACGACACCGGAATCTGCTTCAGCCGATCGCCGAAAACGGCGAGCATCGCGCCGTATTCCATCTTGTCGTTTTCCGGCGTCGAGGTGCCGTGGGCGTTGACATAGTCGATGTCCGCCTCTCCGATCCCCGCATCGGCAAGCGCCGCGCGCATCGTCGCGATCGCCGGGCCACCGTCCGGCGAGGAACGCGTGCGGTGGAAATGGTCGGCCTTCTCCCCGCATCCCTTCATGACGCCGAGGATCTTCGCGCCGCGGGCGACGGCCGATTCCATCGATTCGAGAACGAGCGTTGCCGCGCCCTCGGCGATGACGAAGCCGTCGCGATCCTTGCTGAAGGGCTTCGACGCCTTCTCCGGCGCATCGTTCTGGGTCGACAGAGCAGACAGCAGGGAGAAACGGATCACCGCCTCGACGCTGATCGAGCCGTCGGTCGCAACCGTCAGCGCGCGCTCCGTGCGGCCCTGGCGGATCGCCTCGACGCCGAGCTGGATGGCGGTCGCGCCCGACGCGCATGCGGTCGAGAGCGTGACCGGCAGTCCGCGCGTGCCGAAGCGGTCGGCGAGCCGTTCCGAGATCGAGCCGAACTGCACCGCTTCAAGGAAGACCGGATCGGGCTTCGCCCGCATCGCGGCGAGGAAGCGCTCATAAACGTCGCCGTCATGATCCGGCGGCGGCGCCCGCTCGGCAAGCGCGAAGCGGTCGGACCATTCCGGTTCGACGGGCGGGGCTGCGAGGAACAGCGGGCCGTTGAAGTCGCCAGAGAGGCCGGCCTGGCCCAGTGCCTCGATCGTGGTTTCGCGGGCGAGGGCATAGGAACGCTCGACGGCGTTGCCGGCCGGGATATCGATGAAATCGACGGTGCCGCCGATGCGCGTCGGCATGCCCTCGGTCGGGAAGCGCTTGATTGCATGGATACCGGACTTGCCGGCAGTCAGTGCATTCCAGTTGTCGGCGAGCCCCTGGCCGAGCGAGGTGATCACGCCCATCCCGGTCACGACGACGATCGGGCGCCCGAGATGATCCTTGAAGCGGTTGTCGGTCATGGATCCCTTCCTTCTCAAGCGTCGGCAGAAACGAGGGCGACGCCTTCGCCGTGGACATAGCCCACCGTCGTCACGACGGCATGGCGGGCGGGTGCGGCCATCGCCGCTTCGTGGGCGGGATCGAAGGGCGGCACCTTCGCGTGGCTGTCGAGCGCAAGGGCGGCAAGCGCCAACCCGAGCGGGAATTGCGCTTCCATGCCGTGCCCGGTGCTGCCGCCGTAACCGCGCACCGGTGCTGCCGGAAAGCGGCGATCGAGCACGGCCTTCTCGCGGCGTGCCAGATCGTGCAGGCCACTCGAACCGGAAAAGACCACCGTATCGGAAGATGCGTCCGCGACATCGGAGAGCAGGCGTTCGATCCGGGCCTCGAAGCGACTGCTCTCGCGACTGCCGCGATCACCCTCGACCGCGTCCAGAACCGCATAGACATGGGCACCCCGCGCCTCGGCGTGTTCCCGGCGTTCGAGCACGAGGAAAGCGCCGACCGATCCGAGCATCATGCCGCCGCCGGCATCCTCGGAGCGCGACCACAGGGGCCGCCATTCACCGGTCGCATGTGCGCGGATGCCTTCGACGAGCAGCAGGATGTCCGGACGTTCGGCGATGAAGGCGCCGCCGACGAGCGTGTGGGTTGACTGGCCGCAGCGCAGGCGCGCGAACGCAGTCTCGATTGCGGAAATGCCGGCCGATTCCTCGCCCATGAAGGTGCGGGAAGAACCGGTGACCTTATGCACGATGGAGATATTGCCGGCCATGAGGTTGGAAAGCTGCGCCAGGAACAACGTCGGGCGAAGCTCGGTCGTCAGCTTCTCGACCAGCAACCTGTCGCGATCGTTGCGGCGCAGGGCCTCGTTGACGATCAGCGTGTCGACGTTGACATCGCGCTCGCCGCCGCCGGCCGCGACGATCAGATCCATCGTGCCGCAGAGTTCGGCATTGTCCTTCAGCCCGGCATCGTCGAGGGCAAGACCGGCCGCGTAGACGCCGAGCCGCTGCCAGTTTTCCATCTGGCGCTGGTCGCCGCGCTTGGCGATCTGCGTCGACCAGTCGATCTCCGGCAGGTGGTGGACCGGATACGGCTTGAACTTCTCCATCTCGACCACCGGCTCGGGCGCCGTCGCGGCGGACAGCAGGGCGATATGCGGCTCCTTGCCGGTCCCATGGCAGGTGACGATGCCAATACCGGTGATCACCACGTCGTTCGGCTTCTTGCTCATTCTCTATCCTTCAGCCGGCAATCCTTCGGCCGGCGTTCCATCCGGCGCATCCCTACGCCTTGCGCAGCGGCGCTGGCAATAGCTTTCGCGACCGGCGGGACTTGTCGGAAAATCCGCGAAGGGGCGGCCTGCCGCTCAGGCGCCGCCCTCCGCTTCGATGGCCGCCATCAGCCCGACCTCGACCGCACGGTTGCGGACGATCTCCGCCAGCGGCACCTCGCTGAAGGGCATGGTGCGCAGTTTGAGCTGGGCGTCGCAGATCTTCTTGCCGCCCGATGCGATCTTCGCCTTGGTGACGGCGAAACCCGAACCATCGTGTTCGAGGTGTGCCTCGATGTCGAGCACGGCACCGGGCTCGACGAAACTGCGCATTTTCGCGCCGTCGACCGACATCAGGAACGGCATCGACGAAAAGCCGCTCGCCGCCAGCACGAGAAAACCCGAGGCCTGCGCCATCGTCTCGATCAGCAGCACGCCCGGAACGAGCGGCATGCCGGGGAAATGACCCTCGAAGACAGGGCTTTTCTCCGGCACGACCGAGCGGGCCCGGAGCGTGCCGTCGCGGAGGTTCACGGCCTCCACCCTGTCGATCATCTGGAAGTATTCGAGCAGCATTGCGTTTCGTCCGCCGGACCGATCAGCCCTTGGCGGCGCGCAATTCGTCGATCTTCGCGCAGAGATTCTTGAGAACGAAGTATTCCTCGGTGGAAACCTTGCCCTCGTTGACTTCCTGCGTCCACTGTTCGAGCGGGATCTTGATGCCGAATTCCTTGTCGATCGCAAAGACGATGTCGAGGAAGTCCAGGCTGTCGATGCCGAGATCGTCGATCGTGTGGCTTTCAGGCGTAATGGTTTCGCGGTCAATCTCGCTGGTTTCAGCGATGATGTCAGCAACTTTGTCGAATGTAGCGCTCACGCCAATTACCTCATATGTCTTAAATCCGAGTTCCACATAGGGAAAACTCGGCGAAAAGCCAATGCCCTGTTGCGCCGGCAGGAAAATTTGCCGTTGCAGTGTTGCTCAAACAGCAATCGAGTGGCGGCCCTTGCCGGTCGACAGGTAGCTGTCGAAGACGGCCGCGATGCTGCGGGTGAAAGGCTTGCCGGTCTCGGTGATGCGGAACTGGTCGGCGACGATCTCGCAGATACCGTCCGGGTTGCTTGCGACATACTGTCGGGCTTCGGCGATCACTGCCTCGGCGATCTTCGGGAATCGATTCCGGATGTCGGCAAACGAGAAGGCGAAGCGGCACATCAGGTCCTCGATGACCTTGGCGCGCATCCGGTCGTCGTCTGTCAGCTCGATGCCGCGCACGACCGTCAGCCCCTGCCCCAGCGCCATCTTCTGGTACTCGCCGGTCGCCGGCATGTTCTGGACATAGCCTTCCGGCAATTGCCCGATCGAAGATGCCCCGAGGCCGATCAGCGCATCCGCCGCATCGTCGGTATAGCCCTGGAAATTGCGGTGGAGCCGCCCCTCGCGGCTCGCGATCGCCAGCTTGTCGCCGGGCTTGGCGAAGTGGTCGATGCCGATCGGCTCGTAGCCGGCCTCAACCAGCATCTCGGCAGCACGGTTCATCTGTCGGAAGCGCATCTCGACACCGGGAAGCGCCTCTTCCGGAATCATCGTCTGGTGCTTCTTCATCCACGGTACATGGGCATATCCGAAGAGCGCGATGCGATCGGGCGCCAGCGAGAGAATGTCGCGGACGGTGGCTTCCAGCGTCTCGAACGTCTGGTACGGCAGACCGTAGAGGATGTCGCAGTTGACCGAGCGCACGCCTCGCGCCCTCACCGCCTCGACGACACCTTTCGTGTGTTCGAAAGTCTGGATACGGTTGATCGCCTTCTGCACGTCCGGGTTGAAATCCTGAACACCGAGACTCGCCCGGGTCATGCCGATCGCCGCCAACGCGTCGTAGCGCGCGTCATCGAGATCGTTCGGGTCCATTTCGACGCTGATCTCGGCGTCGTCGCGGAAAGAGAAGTGCGCGCGCAGCGCCGCCATCAGGGCGATCATGTCCTCTGGCTTCAGCATGGTCGGCGAGCCGCCACCGAAATGCACGGCGCTCACCTTCGCATCCCGGTCGACGAATCTCCCGACGTGGGCGATTTCGCTGTGGAGAGCCTCGAGATAGGCGATAATCGGATCGTATTTCAGAGTATGTTTCGTATGGCAGGCGCAGAACCAGCACAGCCGATCGCAATAAGGAATATGGATATAGAGCGAGATATCTTGCCCTTTTCCGAGATTCTGCAACCATTGCGCATATTTGTCGCAGCCGACGCCCTCGTGAAAATGTGGCGCGGTCGGATAACTCGTGTAACGTGGCACCGCGCCGGAATACTTGCCCAGAAGGCCTTCTTGCATGAACTTCACCGCAATTGTCAGGATAAGCAATTGCTTAATTATTAACAGGAGACGGGCCCGCAGCCTTTGACTTCGATCAATTTGCTGTTAAAATTACGGCATAAGAAAACCGGAGGGTGCACGGCACCTTTCGCGGTCGAAACAGGGCGTTCCTGGTAAGCGCGAACAGGCGTAGGGATGGGCGGGCAGATGAGACCGATCGACATTATGGATGCCCTCAAGAGAAACGTTCTGGAGTGTGAAGGCCCTGCGGTCTGCAAGACGTGCGAAGCACGTCATGGTGGTGTCTGCGCGAGTCTCAGCGTTCCGCAGCTGGTGGAACTCAACAAGCACTCCTCCCGCCGCAAGGTGGAAGCCGGCAACGAGGTCATCGGCCAGGGCGAGTCGGTCTCCACCTACAGCAACATCCTGAACGGTGTCGTGAAGCTCTCCAAGATGATGGCAGACGGCCGCCAGCAGATCGTCGGCCTGCAGTTTGCGCCGGACTTCCTCGGCCGGCCGCATCAGGAAGAGAGCACCGTCACCGCGGAAGCGGCGACGGACACCGAGATCTGCGTTTTTCCGCGGGCGCTCATCGACCGGATCGTCAGCGAGACGCCGGATTTCGAGCGCATGCTCTACGAGCAGTCGCTGAAGGAACTCGACGAGGCGCGCGACTGGATGTTGACCCTCGGCCGCAAGACGGCGCAGGAAAAGGTCGCGAGCTTCCTGCATCTGATCGCGACTCACATCGATCCGGAGAATGCGAGCCCACGTACCTTCGACCTGCCGCTCTCGCGCGCCGATATCGCCGACTTCCTCGGCCTCACCATCGAGACCGTAAGCCGGCAGATGACGAAGCTGCGCAAGGAAGGCATCATCGTCATCGAGAACAACCGCCACGTCACGGTGCCGAGCCTCGAACGGCTGCGCTGCGTCGCCGGCAACGACTGATTCTATCGGCAAATCAGCTTTGAGGACCGCGTGACACCCGCCCAGAGACCTGGGTGTGGTTCAGCGTTTCAATCTCAGCGCGCGATGATGATCTTCGTATTGGCGAGCCCGTTGCTGGTCGCGAGGCGGAAGAAGATCGCCGCATTGTCGGGGTGGAGCCGGATGCAACCATGCGACACCGGCCGCCCGAGGCTTCTCACCTCGTAAGTGCCGTGGATGGCGTATCCTCCCTTGAAGAAGATCGCGTAAGGCATCGGCGCATTGTCGTATTTGCGCGACCGGTGATAGCGCGAGGCCCAGCGGGCAGTGAAGATCCCGGTCGGCGTCCGGTAGCCGCGGCGGGCGGTGGAGACCTTCCACGTATATTGCGGCTCGCCGTTCACCGAAACCCTCATCGTCTGCGCCGAGAGACTAATCTGGGCGACGACTGTATCCGCGATCGCGGCGGCAGGTACGGCCACCAAGAAGGCGAAAACGACCAGCAGAGCGGCAAGACGGCGCATTCCTCCAATACCCCCTGTTGCACATAAATGCCCATCGACATTAGCGCAAAAGGGGTAAACAAACACCCACGCGGCCGGAATCACCGTCAGAGCAGGATTGCGATCACCGTCAGGCCGAGCACGAGCACGGCGAGCGACGAGCAGGCGGCGTCGAAGATGCCGACGGCCGCGCCGATGTCACCCGCCTCAGCCTCGGCGCGGCCGGCGCCGTTGATCATCGGTTCGCTGACCACCTGGCCGCCATAGATACGCGGACCGGCGAGCCGGATGTCGAGTGCTCCTGCCATCGCCGCTTCCGGCCAGCCGGAATTGGGCGAACGATGGAGGCCGCTGTCGCGAAAGGCGACGGAGAGCGAACGACGGGCGGCGGCGCCTCCCTGTCGTATCGCCGCGCCGGCGGCGATCAACAGGCTCGAGAGCCGCGCCGCCGGCCAGTTGGCGAGGTCGTCGAGGCGGGCAGACGCCCAGCCGAAATCGCGATATTTCGGGCTCTTGTGGCCGATCATCGAATCGGCCGTGTTCAGCATCTTGTAGGCGAAGATGCCCGGCAATCCGGCGACCGCGTACCAGAAGGCCGGCGCAACCGTGCCGTCGGCGAAGTTTTCGGCAAGGCTTTCGATTGCTGCACGGACGACGCCGGCCTCGTCGAGCGTCTCCGGGTCTCGCCCGACGATCATCGAAACGGCGCGGCGCCCGCCGGCCAGTCCCTCGCGGCGAAGGCCGTCGGCGACGGCCGCGACATGGTCCTTCAGGCTCTTCTGCGCCAGCAGGACCGCGACGACCGCGATCTCCAGCAGGAAACCGACAAGGCCGAGCGCGGCAAAGAGACCGTGCAGCAAGCTACCGGCAAGCGCAGCTCCGACCAGAAGCAGCACGATCGCCACCACGCCGTTGCGGCGACGAACGTCGCCGGCGAGCGAATCGCGGTTCATTCGCCTGTCGAGCGCATCGATTGCCGCGCCGAAGACCACGACCGGATGGCGGACGCGCTGCCACAGCCACGCGGGATCGCCGACGAACCGGTCGAGCACCAATGCGAGGAAGAGAACCGAGAAGATCGTGCCGCTCATCGGCTGCTCCAGACCGCAAGCGCGGCGGCGAGACGAGCATCCGCCGCTTCGTCCGGCGTAAGGCCGATGCGCAGCCAGTTCGGCGCATAATCGAACTTGCGGGTCAGGATGTGCGCCCGGCAGAGATGGGCATGGAGTTGCTCCGCGTGCGGGTCCTCTACGAGCGCAAAGAGCGCCGTGCCGCCGGCGACGTGAAGACCGCCCCCCGTGAGCACGCGCTGCAGCGCCGCCCGCCGCTCGGCGAGCCGCCGTCGCATGGCGTCCGCGTCGCCGAGGAAGAGTGCGGCGGCGACCGAAAGGGCCGGCCCCGAAACCGCCCACGGCCCGAGCCATGCGGCCATCCGCTCGCGGATCTCCGGCCGTGCAATGACGAAGCCGAGCCGGATGCCGGCCATGCCGAAGAACTTTCCGAAGGAACGGAAGACGATCAGGTTCGGGGTCGCCGGCACGAGATCGACGACGCTCGTCTCCGGCGTGCAGTCGGCGAAGGCCTCGTCGACAACGAGATAGCCGCCGCGACCTGCAAGGTCGGCAGCGAGCCGCTTGAGAACCTCGCGCGATATCAACCGGCCGTCCGGGTTGTTGGGATTGACGGCGACCACGACAGCATGGTCCTCATGCACATCGTCCGGCCCGGCGATGGCATCGACGGCCGCGCCGGCGAGCGCGAAGACCCGCGCATATTCGCCATAGGTCGGCGAGAGGATCGCAACCCGCGCGCCGGCAGGAACGAGGCGCGGCAGCATCTGGATCGCCGCCTGCGTTCCCGGCACGGCAAGCGGCAAGATCTCGCCGGAGCGGTAGAAATCACGCGCCGCGATCGTCACCTCATCGAGAAGATGCTGGTCCGGGAGGCGCTGCCAGGCCGAGGCAGCGACGTCCGGAACGGCTGGCGGGCACGGATTGAGGCCGGTCGACAGGTCGAGCCAGTCCTCGACGTGGCCACCGTAAAGCGCCGCCGCCGCACCGATGCCGCCGCCATGCACGATTTCGCCGCTCATCGGGTCTCGCAGATGTCGATGAGATGCATGAAGGAACCGGCGACCGAACCGCGCCTGAGGCCGACCTCACCGAGCGACGTGCCGAGCGCGTCCTCGGCAGCAAAGAGCCGGTCGCCCTCGCCTTCGGAGATGATCGTCGCGTAGTGGAATTCGTGCGCCGTCATCTCCGTCGCGAAAAAGGACCCGGGAAGCGGCCGCACACGACGATAGCCGAGCTGGCGCTTGCGCCTGGCGAAACTCGTCACCAGCGGCAGGAAGCCGAGCATCCGGTGGCTCTCGCCCGCTTCGTCGATCAGAGCCTCGCCGAGGACCATGTAGCCGCCGCATTCGCCGAAGATGCGGGCACCGCGGGCCTGTGCCTCTGCCATGCCGGCACGGAAGGTTCCGGCCGCAGCGATCCGACCGGCGGAGAGTTCCGGATAGCCGCCCGGCAGGTAGACCGCATCGCAGTCATCCGCCGGCGCTTCGTCGGCGAGCGGCGAGAAGAAGGAGATTTCCGCGCCCCGGCGACGCCAGCCCATCAGCATATGCTCGTAGGAAAAGGCGAAGGCGTTGTCGCGGGCAACCGCGATCTTCTGCCCGAACGGCATCAGCCGGGCGATATTGGCATCGGAGGCGCGATCGGGGATGTGCCGCGCGGTGCGGATCAGCGCCTTGACGTCGCAAGAAGAGGCGACGAGGTCCGCCGCCCGGTCGATGAAGGTTTCGAGTTCGCCGTGCTCGCCGGCCTGCACCAGCCCGAGATGGCGTGCCGGCAGTTCGAGCGATTTGCTCGTGCGGATGACCCCGAAGACCGGCATGCGGATGGCGACCATGGCGTCCCGCAGCATCGCCTCGTGGCGGTCGCCGCTGACCCGGTTGAGGATCACGCCGACGATGCGGGTTTCGATCCGGTAATTGGCAAAGCCGCTGACGAGGGCGGCCGTCGAATGGGAGGAGCGCGCGCAATCGACGACGAGGAGCACCGAGAGCCCGAGGGTCGCGGCGAGATCCGCGGCCGAGCCGCGCCCGTCCGCGGCTCCGTCGAAGAGCCCCATCATAGCCTCGACGACGAGATCCTTGCCGCCGGAGGTGTGAAGGGCCGCATTGGCAAGCAGCAGCTCGCGCCGCATGGCCCAGGGATCGAAGTTGAGACAAACCTCGCCGCTCGCCGCCGCATGGAAGGCCGGGTCGATATAGTCCGGCCCCGCCTTGCCGGGCGCAACCGGGTGACCGAGCCGCTTCAGTGCGCGCAGGAGGCCGAGCGTCACCGTCGTCTTGCCCGATCCGGTTGCCGGCGCGGCGATCATCAACCCGCTCATGCCGTGTCCTTCCGATTGTCGCCGGCGAAGGGATCGCCGACGAGCTTGCGGCCGGAAAGCGCCCCGAGCCAGTCGAGCGACGGTCTCAGGCGGACGACCTCGCCGACGACGACGATGGCAGGTGGCTCGAAACCGGAGGCTGCCACCGCCCGCTCCGCCTCGCCGAGCGTCGTCTCCAGGACCTTCTGCGTGGCCGTTGCGGCATCGCAGACGAAGGCGACCGGCTCCGACGCGCTACGACCGCCGGCGATCAGTTGCGCGGAGATGCGTCCAATGTGCTTCATCGCCATGTACATCACGATCACCGGGGAGCCCTTGGCGATCGCCTCCCAGTCGATCCGGTCCGGAACGAGGCCGGAGGAATCATGGCCGGTGAGGAAAGTGACGGCGTGATTGATCTCCCGGTGCGTGACCGGAATGCCGGCATAGGCGAGCCCGCCGATCCCGGCGGTGATGCCGGGCACGATGCGGAACGGAACGCCGTGCTCGACCAACGTCAGCGCCTCCTCTCCGCCGCGACCGAAGACGAAGGGGTCGCCACCCTTGAGACGCAGGACCTTCAGGCCCGATTTCGCAAGCTCCACCAGCCGCAGCGAGATGTCGCGCTGCTTGGCGGAGGGCTTTCCCCCGCGCTTGCCTGCATATTCGAGGGCGGCACCCGGACGGGCGAGCTTCAGGCACTCCTCGTTGACCAGCGCGTCATGGACGATCACGTCGGCCTCGCCGAGCGCCTTCGCCGCAAGCAGCGTCAGAAGCCCCGGATCACCGGGGCCGGCGCCGGCCAGCCAGACATGACCGGGCTCGATCGCCGGAAGATCGGAAAACGGAAATTCAGTCATGGCCTTGCTCTATGCCCGCAGTCCCAAAATTGCAATCACGTGACACACCATCTGGGTGCTTTCGAAGGCCAGAACGCTGGCCTATAAGAAAGCCATGAACGAGACGACCGAAGCGGCGAAGACGACCACGGGAATCGCCGGCGAAAGCCGGGAGAAGCCCGAAGGACCGCTGCGCCCAGGCTGGACGACCGGTGCCTGCGCGACCGCCGCCACGAAGGCGGCGCTGACGGCGCTCATCACCGGCGAGTTCCCGGACCCCGTCAGCATTCGCCTGCCGCGCGGAGAGGAGCCCGCCTTCGCGCTCGCATTCGAAGGTCTCGGAGAAGGCTATGCCACGGCCGGCATCGTCAAGGATGCCGGCGACGATCCCGATGTCACCCATGGCGCCACAGTAATCGCGACCGTGCGGCCGTTGCCGCCCGGAAACGGTATCCGCTTTGTCGCCGGCGACGGCGTCGGAACCGTCACCAAACCCGGCCTGCCCCTCGGCGTCGGCGAACCCGCGATCAACCCCGTCCCGCGGCAGATGATGACCCGCGAAGTGGAAGCGCTCTGCGCCGAACACGGCCTGCCCGCCGACATCGAAATCACCGTCTCCATCCCCGGCGGCGAGGAGATCGCCAGACAGACCTGGAACCCGCGCCTCGGCATCCTGGGCGGTCTTTCGGTGCTGGGAACGACCGGTATCGTGCACCCGTTCTCCTGCGCCGCCTGGATCCACTCGATCCATCGCGGCATCGATGTCGCGCGTGCCGAGGGCATTACCCACGTGCTCGCCGCCACCGGCTCGACGTCCGAAAGGACCGCGCAGGAGCTCTACGGCCTGCCCGAGGGGGCACTCCTCGACATGGGAGATTTCGCCGGCGGCCTTCTCAAATACCTGCGGGTCCACCCGGTGCCGCGGCTGACGATCGCCGGCGGGTTCGCCAAGATGGCCAAGCTCGCGCAGGGCGCACTCGACCTCCATTCGTCCCGCAGCCAGATCGACAATAGCTATTTTCTTTCACTGCCTTGCACGGAAAACCTGAATCCGTCTGTCAGGAACAAAATCGAACAATCCAACACGGCCCTCGAAGTTCTCGAAATCCTGCGGGACGAGGCTATCGACATCGCCGCCGTCGTCGCGGCGGATGCCCGCGAAACGGCTCTCGACGTCCTGCGCGGCGCGCCGGTCGACGTCGATGTCATCGTTACCGACCGGGAAGGCAATATCCTTGGCCGCGCCGGTTGACCGACGGGAGAAAGTCCTGATCCTCGGCGGGACCGCGGAGGCGGCGGCGATCGCCCGTCGGCTGGTCGATGCCGGTGCGGATGTCGTCACCTCGCTCGCCGGTCGTACGAGCAACCCGGCGCCGCTCCCCGGCCGCACCCGAATCGGCGGCTTCGGCGGAGCGGAAGGTCTCGCCCGCTACATCGCCGAGAACGGCATCACAAAAGTGATCGACGCGACCCATCCCTTCGCGAACCGGATCTCGCAGAATGCCCGGCTGGCCTGTGCGGCAGCCGGGATACCGCTGGAGCAACCGGAGCGCCCCACCTGGAAGAAGCAGCCCGGCGACAACTGGATCGAAGTGCAGAGCCTCGAGGAAGCTGCCGCCGCCCTGCCCGCCGGTGCCCGTGCCTTTCTCGCCCTCGGGCGGCAGCATCTTGCCGCCTTTGAGGGCCGGTCGGATTGCCATTTCGTGGTTCGCATGGTCGATCCGCCGGAGACGCCGCTCGGCTTTGCCGATTGCGATCTGCTTCTTGGAAAGGCCTCGGCCGATCCCGAGGAGGAAGCGAACCTCTTCCGGCTCCATCGGGTCACGCACCTCGTCTGCCGCAATTCGGGCGGTGAAGCCGGCTACGGAAAGATAACCGCGGCAAGGAAGATGGGCCTGCCGGTCGTCATGGTGGGCCGGGCGGCCTGAACGCCGCCCGACGCAGTCTCCGGATCAGGCGAGCGTCTCGGCGAGATCGCCCAGGATCGCGGTCCATCCCTGGATGTGACCGAGGCGCGCCTCCTCGCTGCGGAACTTCACCTGTTTCAGGGTGATGTCCGTCATGCCGGGCTCCGGCTCCGAAAAGTCAATCGTGACGACGCTGTCGTCCTGCGAGAATGGCGACTCCCAGGTGAAGGAGAGGCGCGAGTAAGGATCGATCTCGAGATAGGTGCCGGCGTGCGGGATTTCCTTCTCCGGCGTCTTCATGATGATCGAGAAGCGACCGCCCTTGACCGGATCGTTCGTCACCTTCGCCGCCTCGCTGGCGGTGCCCGGCGGGCGCATGACCTTCGAAAGTATGGCGGGCGACAGCCAGGCATTGAAGACCTTTTCCCGCGAGGCGGCGATCGTGCGGCTTACCGTCAGTTCAAGTTCGCTCATGGTCGTGTTCCTCTGAAACGAGTGCATTTTCCAGCGCCGTCAGGCGCAACTCCCAGATGGACTTCAGTTGCGCAAACCAGCTCTCGGTGAGCTTCAGCGGTTCGAGCTCGGCCGCGATGAAATGCTCGCGGCCCATCGTCCGGCGGGTGACCAGTCCCGCCTCCTCCAGCACCTTGATATGCTTCGAGACGGAATTCAGCGACATGTCGAAATGGGCGGCGAGCGCGGTCACTCTCAACGCCCCTTCCTGAACGAGGAGTGTCAAGATCTGTCGCCGTGTGGTGTCACCGGCGGCTTTGAGAATTCGCGACAGAGCGTCATCGTCCATTTGTTCACCCATACGGTTGAATATATGAAACTCATCACATAGTCAACCATATGGGTGAATATTTTCAAGGTGAAGTTTCCAATGCCCCCGAAAACTTTTTGCAGTTCCGGCGGCAACAACATCTGTGGCAGGATCGGAGGATGGACCAAGAGCGCGAGAGGCAAAACGGAAGTGCCCCTGAAACAAGGCTGGCGTGCCGGTCCGAACCTGCCATGAAGGGAATTCGCTTTGAATAACAGCGCCTCAACCGACATTGCTCATCCCGTTCGGATGCAGTTGGACGCCTACAATGCCCGCGATATCGATTCCTTCATTCAGTGGTGGGCGGACGACTGCAAGTACTATGCCTTCCCTTCCACTCTCCTCGCCGACGGCAAGGCAGAAATTCGCGCGCGGCATATAGAACGTTTCAAAGAGCCAAACCTCTGCGGAAAACTGCTGACGAGATCGGTTGTCGGAAACATGGTCGTGGATCATGAAACAGTGACCCGTACCTTTCCGGAGGGTACCGGAGAAATAGACGTCATCTGTATCTACGAAATCGAAGGTGGCAAGATCGCCAAGGCTTGGTTCAAGCTGGGCGAATCTCGACTGCACCGACCAACGAAGTGACCGGCAGTCGAGTGCCCTGCGCTCAGTCTTCCTTCACCGACACGATGGTGTCGTGGATGAGTTGCAGCACAGCCGGCGCATCGATGCCGGTGCAGATGCGCTGCGAGGGAAGTCCGTCCCAGTCGCTCGGGCCGAAGGTGCGGCCGTCCGGTTTCTGGATCGTCATGCCGTCGGCAATGCCGCCGCAGACGACGCGGACCGTGCCGGCGCGGGTCTGAAAAAGCTCCGGCGCGACGACATAGGCGCAGGCGCAACTGTCGTGCACCACCATGCCGTCCGGCACACGCCCCTCGTAGAACTTGATGTAGAACTGCGAGAGGTCGAAGAGGAGTTTCGCGCGCGTGCCGGCGGCGTCGCGGATGTCGGCGAGCGCCTTCCGGGTCATGACGGTCTGGAGGGTGACGTCGAGCCCGACGATCACCACCGGCCACTCGGCCGTGAAGACGATGTCGGCGGCTTCCGGATCACCGTGGATATTGGCCTCGGCCGCCGGCGTCACGTTGCCGTTGACCTCGAAGGCGCCGCCCATGACGACGATTTCCTTCACGAGGTCGACGATCTCCGGATCTTCCTTCAACGCATTGGCGAGATTGGTCATGCGTCCGACGGCGACGATCGTCACCTCGCCCGGGTTCTCGCGGATGGTCTCGACGATGAAGCGATGGGCCGGCCGCGGATCGAGCGGCACGTCGAAGACATCGGGCACGCCGATATTGCCGAGACCGTCGTCGCCATGGATGAAGGTCGGCGGTTCGTGGCTGATGCGATGCGGGATGAAGGTCTCGCCGGCGCCTCTTGCCACCGGCGCGTCGATCTTCCACTCGCGCTTCAGGAAGAGCGCGTTGCGTGTCGTCGTCTCGATCCGGGCATTGCCGAAGACCGTGGTGACCCCGAGCAGGGCGACATCCGGGTGATGGTGGAGAAAGAGCAGCGCCATGGCGTCGTCGACGCCCGGATCCGTATCGAAAATGACCTTGTGCATGAAACCGCCGGGAGTGTGTCTATGTCGAAAGATGAGGCAGCCGTCTTATCGCATTTCGGACGCGATGGCCAAGCGATCAGACGCCGGCTTCGGCGAATTCGGTGATGGCACCGGTTTGCCGTGCACTTTGAACCGCAGCTGTCCGCAGAGGCAACTGCCTTCCGTTACGTTACTTTTGACTGTCGACGGAATCTCCGTTCCAAACGCCCGCACACCTTAGCGCCCGCGTGTTGGCGAGCAATGGCTTGCCAACGCCCGCTTGTGCGGTACTCACCGCTGGAGAACGATCCTGACCTTCAGCGTGTCGCCGGCCTTCACCCGTGCCGCCTTGCGGACCGCGGCCTTGACCGGCAGCAGATAGCTCGCCGACGTCTTGTCGGGAAAGACCGAGGTCTGGAAGGCGACGTCGCCGATTTCCGCCGTCACCGCCACCATGCCCCAGCCGGGGCGGCGGCCTTCGCTCGCGCAGCGGATCGCAAAACCGACCTCCGGCGGAAGGGTGACGAAGTGCCAGGCCCCCTTGCCCTTGTACTCCCAGAGTTCGGCCTCGAAATCCCAACCCTCCGCCGCGTGTTCCATGATCAGCCGGCCACCTGCTTCTTCTTCTTGCCGACATTCCGCAGCACGTGGCTGAACTGCGAATTGTAGAGATCGCTGTCGCGGAACTCGACCGAGCCGAAGACCTTGCCGACCATGATGAGGGCCGTGCGGGTGATCTTCGCCTCGCGCACCGCTGCCTGCATGTCCTTCAGCGTCGTGCGGATGAACAGTTCGTCCGGCCAGGTCGAGCGGTAGGCGACGACTACCGGGCAATCCTCGCCGTAGTAGGGTGTGAGAACCTCGCGGATATGCGGAAGGTTGCGGATCGACAGGTGGATTGCGAGCGTCGCCCGCGACTTGCCGAGGATTTCCAGCGTCTCGAACTCCGGCATCGAGGACGCCTTCATCTCGGTGCGGGTGATGATGATCGTCTGGGCGATCTCGGGCAGCGTGAGTTCCGTCTTGAGACGGGCGGCGGTCGCGGCAAACGCCGGCACGCCGGGCACCACGTCATAGGGGATGCCGACTGCATCGAGCCGGCGCATCTGTTCGGCGATGGCGCCGTAAATCGACGGATCGCCGGAATGAACTCGGGCGACGTCCTCGCCGCGGGCATGCGCCGCCTCCATCTCGGCAACGATCGCATCGAGATGCATCGGCGCGGTATCCTTGACGATCGCGCCTTCGGGCGCCGCCTTGACGATCTCCTCCGGGACCAGCGAGCCCGCGTAGAGGCAGACCGGGCAGCGCTCGATCAGCCTGAGGCCCCGGACGGTGATGAGGTCGGGAGCCCCCGGCCCTGCCCCGATGAAATAGACGGTCATGCTTGTTTCCTCATGTCTGCGGAGGCTTCACCCCCCTCTGCCCTGCCGGGCACCCCCACAAGGGGGGAGAACGCCGCAGGGCAAGCCTCATGCACCCCCGCCGACGTTGAACTCATTTGGCACGCCTCGCTCGCCCCCCACCTTGCCATGGCGGACAGCGTTTGCCGCAGTCCAATCTCCCCCCTTGTGGGGGAGATGGCCGGCAGGCCAGAGGGGGCTACCAAGAAACCGGCAGTCGCGGCGATACGGATGCTCACGACGCCATCCCCGTGTCCGCCTTCCCCGAATAGCCGCGCGGCGTATAGACCCAGGTCTTGCCGTCGCCGGTCACGACCGTGCGGCTTTCCGACGAACCGACGACGACGACCGTCAGCATGTCGACGTCGTCGACGTTCAGTGCGCCGAGCGGCACGGTGCGGACGTGCTCGCCGGGGCGCCCGAGATTGGTGGCGAGGATCACCGGTGTGGTGGCCGGACGGTATTCGAGCAGCTTTTCGCGCGCCCAGGCAAGCTGCGTGCGCCGCTTCATCGACACCGGATTGTAGAAGGCGATGACGAAGTCGCCCTCGCCCGCCGCCCTGACACGCTGCTGGATATGCTCCCACGGCGTCAGCAGGTCCGAGAGCGAGATGGTGCAGAAATCGTGGCCGAGCGGCGCACCGATGCGCGCAGCCGCCGCCTGCAGCGCCGAAATGCCGGGCGAAACCTGCACTTCGATGCGGCGTGCGCCGTCCGAGATGCCGCCCTTGTCGAAGAGTTCGAAGACCAGCGTCGCCATGGCGTAGATGCCGGCATCCCCCGAGCAGACCAGCGCCACCGTCCGGCCCTCACCGGCAAGCTCCATGGCCCGCACGACGCGCGCCTCTTCCTTGCCGAGGTCGAAATCGTGGCGCGCCTTGCCATCGGCGAGCGGACCGAGAAGGTCGAGATAGAGCGAATAGCCGACGAGATCGGTCGAGGCGGAAACCATCGCCGAGACCTCGGGCGAGCGCCACTGGTCGGCACCGGGACCGATGCCGACGACAAAGAGCTTTCCGCGTGCCCGGCCGACGGCTTCCGGATTGACGATCCCCGGCGCACGGGCGATTGCCGCGGTCGCACCCTTCGACTTGATCTTTTCGACGACGAGTTCCCCGGCTGGCCCGACGGCCGCGAGCGCAGCACCCTCGGCGACACCGTGGCAGCCGACCTCGGCGAAGACGATATCGGACGGGTTCTTGAGCCGGGGCGTTTCCGCCTCCAGCGTCGCGGCATCGAAGAAGCGGGCCGGCACCCCGAAATGCGCGGCGACGGCATGCACCGCCGCCTCGTCCGCCTTGACGTCGATCGAGGCGACCGCCGCGAGGCTCTGCCGCGCCAGTCCGCCGTCTGCAAGGGCCTTTTCGGCAAGCGCGATCGCCTCATCGCTGGAGGCGTGCCGCTCGCAACCGATCCCGAGAACGAGCGTCTTCGGGTGATAGACGAGCTCCAGCGGCCCTGCGTCCTTCGGCTGGTCGGTTACGGTCAAAGTCACCGACCCGTCGTCCGCGAAGGGGATGCGCGAGGCGGTAAGCCAGCCGGCCAGTGTCGGCGCGGCGCCCCCCTCTGCCCTGCCGGGCATCTCCCCCTCAAGGGGGGAGACCGACATCCTTCCAGCGTCGAGCGTCCCATCGGAGTGGCTGTCCGAGTCTGCGGCTCTCCCTGACAAAGGGTCGGCACCAGGTGCACCAACGATCTCCCCCCTTGAGGGGGAGATGTCGCGAAGCGACAGAGGGGGGTGTCCCGCTACCTCAGCGAATATTTGCGCCTTCGCCCCGGCCACCAGCTCGGCCATCACCGCCTTGGCGTTCGCCGGATTGGCGAGTACGTAGCCGGCCGGCGGATCGTCGAGCGCCAAACCGAACCGGAGGTCGCCGGCAGTGGTCACGGCCGCATGGGCATCGAGCGCGCCGGCGATCGTCCGCGCCAGATCGTTGCCGCCGTGATGACCGCCGAGGAGCGGCACGACCGAGGCACCGTCTTCGGAGACGCAGAGCACCGGCGGCTCGGCCTGCTTGTCGGAGAGAAGCGGCGCAAGAAGACGGATGACGGCACCCGAGGCCATGACCGCGACGATCGGTCGGCCTTCGGCGAAGAGCCCAGCCAGATGCGCCTTCACATCGTCGAACAGGCGGTCGGCAGACGCGACGCGCGCGCGGGCGCCGTGCAACTCGCCCCCGATTGCAGGCGCGATGCGCCGGCCGAGATCGAGGACCTTGTCCGACAGGATGACGACGGCCGGTTTGTTCAGTTCGCTCATGAGGGCATTCCGTTTGAGGTGCGCGGCGAGAGGCCGGCATTCCAGCCCTCCCCGCCCTTGTAGATCAGGATCATCGAAAAATAGGGCGCGACGTCTTCGCCGACTTCGGCGAGCGGCAGGACGCGCTGTTCGGCAAGGCTCACACGCTCGACGTAACCGGCGGCGGCTTCGAGCCCCATGGCGCGGATCAGCGCCCGGATGCGGGAAAAGTGTCGGCCGACCTTGATGATCGCCACGGCACCCGCCGCCTCGATGCGGGCACGCATGGTCTCGTCGTCGAGCGGGCCCGGCACGACGCTCAGCACGTCATTTCGCGCGGCGAGCGGCCGTCCGAGTGCCGCCGCCGCCGCCATCATCGAGGAGACACCGGGGACGATCTCGGTCGCAAAGCGCCCGGCGAGGCGCTCGAAGAGATACATGAACGAGCCGTAGAAGAAGGGATCGCCCTCGCACAGAACAGCGACGTCCTGCCCCGCCTCGAGACGGGCGGCGATCGCCTCCGCCGCCTGATCGTAGATCTCCTGTGCCGGGAAGCGCTCGACGCGCATCGGCACGACGATCGGAATTTCCACCTGTGTTCCCGGAAGGTGCGGAGCGGCGATCTGGCGGGCGAAGCTCGGCCCAGTATCGGGTGCCGGATAGGCGATCACCGGGACCGAGGTCAGGATCCGATGCGCCTTCAGCGTCAGGAGTTCGGGATCGCCAGGGCCGAGGCCGAGGCCGTAGAGCTTGCCGGTCATGAGGACTGCCCCCTGCTCGTCGGAAGAATACCCCCTCTGGCCTGCCGGCCATCTCCCCCACAAGGGGGGAGACAGGCAAGCGGCACTGCTCGCACCTTCAGAGGATCACGGGTTAACGCCCAGAAGGCAATGTCCGTGCGAAGCGAGCGGCGGGCGCGCAGCACGTTGGCGGCGCGGGTCTCTCCCCCCTTGTGGGGGAGATGGCCGGCAGGCCAGAGGGGGCATTGAAAAGCGAACCGCATCACGCGCTCTCCCCCTTCGTCACCGACCAGATGGTCACCGGCATCAGCGGCTTCCAGCCGCAATAGCGCCCGACCGGCGCGCCGCGCGACACCGAGATGCGGGTGAGTTCGCCGCCGTGAAGGCCCCTGAGATCCGCAAGCCTCGCCTCACCTTCGATCGTCACCGCATTGGCGACGAGCCGGCCGCCGGGTTTCAGCGCCGCCCAGCAATCCTCAAAAACGCCGGCATGGGTCAAGCCGCCACCGATGAAGATCCGATCCGGCGCATCGAGTCCTTCGAGCCCTTCCGGGGCCGGCGCCTCGACCACCTGGAGGTCCGGAACGCCGAGCGTTTCGGCATTGGTGCGGATCATCGTCACCCGTTCAGCGCGCGCCTCGATCGCCACCGCCTGGGTGCCCATGCCGCAACGCAGCCACTCGACAGCAATCGAACCGCAACCGGCGCCGACATCCCAGAGCAGGGCATTCGGAAAAGGCGCGAGCAGCGAAAGCGTCGCCGCCCTCACCTCGCGTTTCGTCAGCTGGCCATCATGCACGAAGGCCTCGTCCGGAAGACCCGGCACCGGCGCAAGAAGCGGTCCGTCGGCGGCGCAATCGATGGCCAGCGTGTTGAACTCCGAAATCGGCGGTGCCTCGGTCGCGAAAGCCTCGGCGCTCATCGCGGTGATCCGCTCCGCAGGTCCGCCCATGTGATCGAGCACGGTGATCACCGAGGCGCCGAAGCCGCGGCGGACGAGAAGGTTCGCCGCCTCGCGCACCGTTTCCACCCCCGAGGTCAGCGCAAGGATGCGCGCGCCCGGCAGCAGGTGCCGGTTGAGGTGCGAAAGCGGCCGCCCGTGCAGCGAGATCTGCGCCACCGACTGCAGCGGCCAGCCGAGCCGGGCGGCGGCGAGCGAGAAGGCCGACGGCGACGGCAGCACGGCCATCTCGTCCGCCGACACGTAGCGTCGCAGCGTCGCCCCGATGCCGAAATGCATGGGATCGCCGGTGGCGAGCACCGTCACCGGCGTTCCGCGCAGCTTCAGTACCTCCTGCAGGGTTTCACGAAAGCCGCCGCTCCAGTTGAGCACACGTTTCAGCCCCGGAAGGTGACCGCCTTCGAGCACGCCATCGAGCCGCTCGCCGAGCACGATGGTCTCGGCCTGCCAGAGCAGAGCCTGCGCCTCGGGCGTGAGGCTTGCGAGGCCGTTGTCGCCGACGCCGATGATGGCAAGCCAGCGCCTAGTCATTGGTGCCTAACCCTCCGGCGAGCGCGTTGACGGCGGCCGACGCCATGGCCGAGCCACCACGGCGCCCCCGGACGGCGATGAACGGCACGCCGCGCGGATCGGCGATCAGCGCCTCCTTGCTCTCCGCGGCACCGACGAAACCGACCGGAAAGCCGAGGATCAGCGCCGGCTTCGGCGCGCCGGCATCCAGCCGTTCGAGAAGCCGGAAGAGCGCCGTCGGGGCATTGCCGATCGCCACCACCGCGCCGCCGAGCCGCTCGCCCCAGAGATCGATCTGGGCGGCCGAGCGGGTGTTGCCGATTTCGGCCGCCTTCGGGCGCACGCGCTCGTCGGCGATGAGGCATATCACCTCGTTTCCGGCCGGCAACAGCCGGCGGATGATGCCGTGGCGAACCATCTCGGCATCGCAGAGGATCGGCGCACCGCCGGCGAGTGCCGCAGCACCGGCCTCGAAGGCGCCGTCCGAAAAGGCGATGTCGCCAGCGAGATCGACCATCCCGCAGGCGTGAATCAACCTGACAGCCAGCGCCTCCATGCCGTTGGAAAACCGCGACAAATCGGCCTCGCGCCGGATCGTCTCGAAGGACCGGCGGTAGATCTCTGCAGGATCGCGGATGTAATCGAGCGGAGTGGTCAATAGATACCCCCCTCTGCCCTGCCGGGCATCTCCCCCTCAAGGGGGGAGATCGACCTGCCGCAACCTCTCGCTCCCGCCGCAATGGCACGTGTTCGCGGAGCACCGTCCGGACATCCGGAGCCGGCGCTTTCGACCTTCGGATTTGCCGCATGGCGCATGACTGCAGCCGTTTCACGGATGGCCAACCTATCATCGGCGCCGCCAACGCTTTGCTCGCGGCCAAACCTGTTTTGGCGATGTCCGCGCCGCATACCGATCTCCCCCCTTGAGGGGGAGATGGCCGGCAGGCCAGAGGGGGGTGACCCGGCGAAAACCATCATCATTTCTTCTGCATAGACCTCGGGCCGAGCGGATGGTCCGCATGCGGATACGGTGCGTGGTGGTGTCCGTGATCGTGATCATGGCCATGCCCGTGGCCATGATGGTGCGCATGTCCATGGTCGTGGTCATGGTCGTGATGGTGGTGATGATCGTGGTCGTGGCCATGGTGATGATCGCCATGATGATGTCCGCAGCCGCAGTTCGGGCCGTGCTCGTGGACATGCGCCTTGCCGCTCAACGGCGCGTTCATAACCGCGTCGAGTTCGGCATCAGGCGTTGCATTCAGGAGATGGCCGTACTTGCCGCCGAGCGTGGTCGAAGCCGCGTAGTCGAAGGCCGGTTCGAGGTCGTTCGGCTCCGCGTGGGAATGAACGGGCGTCCAGGGCAGCCCATGCTCCCTGCAGAAGTCCGGATCGCGGCAGGAGGCGTCGCAGTCGCCCTTGCAGGGACAGTCTTCCAGCCCGCCGCCGATGCCTTCCACGTGGTGGTGGTGGCTTTCTTGGCGTTGGCCGAGATCGGCCTCGAAGCCGAGCACCTGCTCGCGATATTTGCACATCTGGCAGTTCATCACTGCCGCGCCGTTCAGCACTTCCCCGACGCGATCCTGGAAGGCCTCGAGCACCAGCGGATGGTCATTCAGGTAGCTCGCCTTGACAAACTGTATTTCGGGATGACGGGCCGCCACCTCGTCGGTGTAGGAGTAGATCCGCTTCACCAGCACGCCGGTGAAGAGGAAATAGGGAAACACGATGACGCGCTTGTAGCCGAGCCGGGCGGCGTGTTCGAGGCCGGGCTCGACGAGCGGGAAGGTCACGCCGGAATAGCACGTCTCGCCCCAGCCGAAGCCCATGCCCTCCCAGAGCATGCGCATTACTTTGGCGGCGTTCGAATTGGCATCCGGATCGGAGGAGCCGCGGCCGACGACCATCAGCAGCGTCTCGTGCTTGTCGACGAAGCCCAGTTCGGCATTTGCCTTGTCGACCGCCTCCTGGATGCGATCGCCGGCGGCGCGGATCATCTTGAGATCGATGCCGAGTTCACGGCCATATTCGATGACCATACCCGGATTCTGCGCCTGGTAGGTGTTGAGCACCGACGGGATGTCGTTCTTGGCGTGGCCGGCGGCAAAGAGCATGCCGGGGATCGCCAGCACCCGCGTGACGCCTTCCCCCCTCAGCTTGTCGAGGCCGGCCGAGATCACCGGATTGCAGAACTCCAGATAGCCGTATTCGACCGGCATGTCCGGATTGCGCGCTTTCAAGGCTTCGGCGATCACCGCGAATTCGCGCGCGGCGTTCTGGTTGCGGCTACCGTGTCCGCAGACCATGATTCCGAATTTTTCCGTCATTCTTTCCGGCCTCCTGCTTCGTTGCTTTCCACATGTACGAAGCGCCAGAACCGTCAAGCGGTCCTGCGGCCATCGGGACAGCTCCGGAATTGGCCCCCGACTTGGGTCGGCCGCACCGGACTATTTCCAGCCTGTCAAACAGGCGCCGTCGCACATTAGCGAGTGGTTTACCGAAGCCCATGGCCGCGGTCAAACCGGATTGCGCCGGAAGCTGTGGAGTCTGCGCCACGGCCCCGAGTCGCGCGACGACATGCGGCAAGACGGTTGCCGCGCGCGGATCGCTGGTGCAAGAGTGCCGGCGTCCTCAACCTTCCCCCGAAAGAGTCGTTTCGTGGCCGATCTCGCCCTGCAAGCCTTCGTCCTCCTGTTCATCGCGGCCTTCGTGGCGGGCTTCGTCGATTCGATCGCCGGCGGCGGCGGTCTGATCACCATTCCGGCCATGCTGATCGCCGGCATCCCGCCGCTCGAAACGCTCGGCACCAACAAGCTGCAGTCGCAATTCGGCGCGCTGTCGGCCACACTTGCCTATGCACGTAAAGGCCATGTCGACCTGAAGGCGCAGCGCCCGATGGCGGCAATGGCAGTCCTCGGCGGCGCCGTCGGGGCAATGATCGCAACCATCGTCCCCGGCGAGGTACTGCGGATGCTGATGCCCTTCCTGCTCGTCGCCATCGCCCTCTATTTCGCCTTCAAGCCGAACCTCAGCGACGAAGACCGGCACCGCCGCCTCTCAAACGTCCTCTTCGGCGTCACCATCGTGCCTGTAATCGGCCTCTACGACGGCGTCTTCGGCCCGGGCACCGGCTCCTTCTTCATGCTCGCCTTCGTCTCGCTCGCCGGCTTCGGCATGCTGAAGGCGACGGCCCACACCAAGCTCCTCAACCTCGGCTCCAATGTCGGCGCCTTCCTGGTCTTCCTGATGACCGGCGCCGTGCTCTGGAAGATCGGGCTGCTGATGGGCCTCGGCCAGTTCCTCGGCGCCCAGACCGGGTCGCGGCTTGCCATGCGCAACGGCGCGAAGATCATTCGCCCGCTCCTCGTCGTCACCTGCCTCGCCCTTGCCACGAAGCTGCTCGCCGATCCCGCCAATCCGGTCAGGATGTGGCTCGGGGTTTGACGACAGCCCATCCCGGCTCTGCGAACCTCACCCATTTCGGCACACACACGGCCTGAAAACGTCGAACACCCCTAGATCCTTGCGAATTGACGCAGGCACGGCGCCTGCACACGATGACGGCCGTCATTCATCAGGTCGCCTTTCAAGTATCGATTTTGGCTCAGGAAACAGGCCATGCGTGTCACCATCTTCACCATCGGCACGGAGGGGGACGTGCGGCCACTGGTCGCCCTGGGCGTTGGCCTGGCGCGCAAGGGCCACATCATCACCATCGCCACGGACAAAAGTTGTGCTGATCTCGTCACCGCCCATGGCCTCAACTATCGCCCGCTGTCGGGAGATTTCCGCAGCTGGATGCATGAGGACCCGGATCTGCACAAGCAGGGACTTTCGACACCCGACATGGCCCGCAAGTTTCGCGACCGCCTTAGGATGCTCGCGGAGGACTGGCCGAGACAAGGCATGGCGGCGGCGGCGGATGCGGATCTGCTGATCGGCAATGGCATGGTCTTCCTGCTGGCGGATTCGATCGCGGAACGGCTCGACCTTCCTGTGGCCGAGACGCAACTTGTCCCCACGCTGCCGTCCAGAAATCCGCCCCTCATGCCGCTGCCACGCTGGATGTATCGTCTGCCCGGCGCTGCCAACCGGCTTCTCGGTCGCCTGTCACGCCGTCTTGTCTGGAGTGTGATGGCACCGGCATATCAAGAGGTTGTGCGTCCTGGGCTGGGACTCGATCCCTATACGGCACCCGGACCGCTCTCCGGTATCCAGTCACGCCATCTCAGGCTGTTCGGCTACAGCCCCACACTGGTACCGCCGGACCCCGAGTGGCCCGACACGGTCCAGGTGACGGGAGCTTGGGTCTTGCCGGCTTCGTCCGAGTATAAACCCTCGCCCGAACTGACAACATTCCTGCTTTCCGGACCGAGGCCGATCTATGCGGGCTTCGGAAGCATGACAAATATCGACGCCGATGCCTTGACCGGGACCATGGCCAGGGTCGCACGCGAGACCGGCCGACGCTTCGTTCTGGCGACGGGCTGGGGCGGACTGCAGAGCGGAGAAATTGCAGATTGCCCGCTCATCCACGTCGTCCAACATGTGCCGCATGACTGGTTGCTGCCGCTAATGGCGGCCGCAATCCATCACGGGGGTGCGGGAACTTCGATCGCAGCCGCACGCGCCGGCATCCCCTCCATCATTGTGCCCGTCTTCGGCGATCAGCCTTTCTGGGCATCCCGTCTCCAGCGGCTCGGCGCGGCACCGCCTCCGATCCGGCGAAGCCAGATGACCGAAGCACGCCTGCAAAAAGCCCTGCGTGCCGTCGAAGATCCTGCCATGCAGCGCGCCGCCGCAGAGCTCGGCCAACGGCTCAGACGGGAAGACGGCGTCGATACTGCAATCGGCACCCTGGAGGCGTGGGGCCTGATTCGATCCAACCCAGCTTCGTTGGACCGTCAGACGACACCTGGAGCCGGCCCATCATCACATTGAGCGAGGTTGCCTTTCAGAATTCCACCCCGATCTGTGCCTTGATGCCGGAACGGAACGGATGCTTGACGAGCTCCATCTCGGTCACCAGGTCGGCGATCTCGATCAGCTCGTCCTTGGCGTTGCGGCCGGTCAGCACGACATGGGTCATTTCCGGCTTCTCGTTCGTGAGAAAGTCGACGACCTCGCCGATGTCGATGTAGTCGTAGCGGATGGCGATGTTGATCTCGTCGAGCAGCACCATCGAGTTCGACGGGTCGCGGATCAGTTCCTTCGCCTTCTCCCAAGCGGCCCTGGCCATCGCGATATCGCGCGCCTTGTCCTGAGTCTCCCAGGTAAAGCCCTCGCCCATGGTGTGGAATTCGCAAAGGTCGGAGAAGTGCCTGAGGATCAGGTCGCGCTCGCCGGTCGACATGGCGCCCTTGATGAACTGCACGACCGCGCATTTCTTGCCGTGCGCGATGTGCCGAAAGATCATGCCGAAGGCGGCCGACGACTTGCCCTTGCCCTTGCCGGTGTGGACGATGATCAGGCCCTTCTCGTCGGTCTTGGTGGCCATGATCTTGTCGCGCGCGGCCTTCTTCTTGGCCATCTTCTCCGCGTGGCGGGCAAGATCGGCGTCGCTTGAGGCATTGCTGTCGCCGGCGGAAAGGTCTTCGCTCACAGTGCTCGTCTCCCTTGTCATTCGAATGTCTTTGCAAACCAGATACGCTGCGGGGCGTTGCCTGCTGCCGGCAGACGACCGATTTCCCGGTATCCATGCTGCTGGTAGAATCGCGGCGCCTGGAACTCGAAGGTATCCAGATACACGCCTGCCAGTTGCTCGTCTCTGGCAGACGCTTCGGCCCGTGCCAGAAGCCGCTCTCCGATACCCGAATTGCGCACTTTCACATCGACCGCCAGCCCTTTGACATAGAGCCAGCCCTGCAGCCGCTCGGCAACCAGCCCGCCCAGCAAGGAGCCGTCGCCATCCGTGACTTTCAGATGGAGACGCTCTCCGGCAAAGGGGCGACCGACCTCTTCGGCAGAGCGGTCGAGAATGGCATCGAGCGCCGCAGCCAGTTCTCCAGCGTCATCGCCATCAACCACGACTATATCCATCATGCCCGTCATATCGAAACCCATCATTCGGCCTTCGGCAGGTAATCGCCGACTGGAGGTCAGTCGCCGCCTTCGTGTTCGACGATCATCTCATTTTTTCGCGAATTTCAACGATAATGATAGCGGCATGCCGCGGCCTGCAATTCCTGTGCGTCGCCGGAACCGCTGATGCGATAGACCAGCCGATGCTCGCCCGTGATGCGCCGGGACCAGAAACCCTGAAGCTCTCCCTTGAGCGGTTCGGGTTTTCCGGTGCCGGAGAACGGCGTGCGCATGCATTCCCGGATCAGGAGTTTGATCTTGTCGAGCATGGCGCGGTCCGTCTCCTGCCAGCAGAGGTAGTCGGCCCAGGAGCGCTCCGACCAGACGTGCCTCACGGCGTCTTACCGGCAAGAGCCCGCTCGGCTCCCTGCCCCGCATCAAGCTCGGCAATCGATGCCCGCAGGTGCTCGGCATTGATGGGACTGGCGAGGAGATGCAGGGTCTCGACCATGCTTTCATATTCTTCTTCCGCAAGCACGACGACGGACTTGCCTTTGCCGCGGGTCACGACCAGCGGCGCGCGGCTGTCTGTGACTTCATCGAGATGGGCTGCAAGGTTCTGACGAAACTCACTGACATTCACATGCGCCATAGGGCACCTCCATGTACATATATATGTACATGTCTCCGTCACCTGTTTCAAGCATCGGCATCCCCGCCGGCAAGCCGTGTCAGGTCGAACATCGCCGAATTGCTCTTCGGCGTCCACAACCCGCGGTCGATCGCCTCGATCAGCCGGGCCGACATCTCCTCGAGCGCCGCCGGGTTTTTCTCCGCCATGAAGTCGCGCACCCGCTCGTCGAGGATGAAGGCCCGGTAGACCGCCTCGAAATGATGGTCGCGCACCGCTCCGGTGGTCGCCGAAAAGGCGAACATGTAGTCGACCGTCGCGGCGATCTCGAAGGCGCCCTTGTAGCCGTGGCGCATGACGCCCTCGATCCATTTCGGGTTGACGACCCGCGCCCGCACGACACGGCCAATCTCCTCCTCGAGCGAGCGCACGACCGGCCGTTCCGGGCGGGAGTGGTCGTTGTGATAGACGCTCGGCCGATGGCCGGACACATGCTCGACGGCCGCAGTCATCCCGCCCTCGAACTGGTAGTAGTCGTCGCTGTCGAGGAGGTCGTGCTCGCGATTGTCCTGGTTTTGCACGACCGCCTGCACCGACCTCAGCCGCTCCTCGAAGAGCCCGCGCTCGGCCTTTCCTTCCTCCCCGGCGCCATAGGCATAGCCGCCCCAGACGAGATAGGCTTCGGCGAGATCGTCGCGGCGCTCCCAGCCCTTCTCGTCGATCAGCGCCTGGAGGCCTGCGCCATAGGCGCCGGGCTTGGAACCGAAGACGCGGTAGCCGGCGCGGCGGGCGGACGAGGCCTCGTCCATGCCCGCTTCGCGGAGCCGCGCGACCTCCTCCCGCATGCGGGCGGCAACCGGGTTGTCGGCCTCGTCCTCGTCGAGGGCGCCGACGGCGCGGACTGCGCGGTCGAAAAGGGTGATCTGCTCGGGAAAGGCATCGCGGAAGAAGCCGGAAATCCTGAGCGTCACATCGACGCGCGGCCGGCCGAGGACGGCCTGCGGAACGATCTCGAAGCCGGTGACGCGGCGGGAGGCCATGTCCCAGAGCGGCTTGACGCCGAGAAGCGCGAGCGCCTGGGCGATGTCGTCGCCGCCCGTGCGCATGTTCGAGGTGCCCCAGGCGGTGAGGCCGAAGGACGTCGGCCACTCGCCGTGATCCTGCACGTAACGGGCGATCAGCAGTTCGGCGGACTTCTTGCCGAGCTCATAGGCCGCCGGCGTCGGCACCGCGCGGCTGTCGACCGAGTAGAAATTGCGGCCCGTCGGCAGCACGTCCGGCCGGCCGCGCGTCGGCGCGCCGGAGGGGCCAGGCGGCACGAAGCGGCCAGCAAGGCCGGTGAGCAAGCCTTCGATTTCGGCCGGACCGCAGGCGACGACCGACGGCTTCAGCCGGTTTTCGATCTCGTCGAGCACCGCGCGGGTCCGCACCCACGTTTCGGGACACGTCACCTCGCCCGCCACCAGCCTTGCGGCCAGCAGTTCGATGCGCTCGACCGTGTCGCCTCTGGTACGCCACGGCTGGTCGTCAATGTCAGCAAGGATCGCCGGCCGCGGTCCGTTCCAGGGGTCGGACATCACGCAGTCGAGGGGATCGAAGGAACGGTCAGCGTCCAAAATCTCCCCCTCTGGCCTGCCGGCCAACTCCCCCACAAGGGGGGAGACAACGCGCGGCTCGCCTTGCTCCTCTGGGCGCGCGCCGGGCGCGAGTGGCAGCCCCTCCCCCTTGTGGGGAGGGGTTGGGGAGGGGTTTCCTCCGAAAGCATCCCCCGCGATCGCCCGCTGCAGGCTGGCGTCGCCGCCCTCGCCCAGCCCCCGCGGCACACGGGCCAGAGCGACGGTCAGGTCGGTCAGCAGCCGGCCTTCGGGCGCAAGGCCGAAGATGTGCAGGCCGTCGCGGATCTGCATCTCCTTGAGGTCGCAGAGATAGGCGTCGAGCTTTTCGAGCGCGCGTTCCTCCGCCTCGCCCTTGGCGATCCCCGCATCCTCGTCGAGGCCGATGTCGGCGACGAGGTCGAGGATCTGCTTCTTCAGCAGCTTCAGGCGTCGGGGATCGCCGCCGGCTGCCTCGTAGTACTCGTCGACCAGCGCTTCCAGGTCCTTCAGCGGCCCGTAGCTTTCGGCGCGCGTCAGCGGCGGCGTCAGGTGGTCGATGATGACGGCGGAGGTTCGGCGCTTGGCCTGGGTGCCCTCGCCCGGATCGTTGACGATGAAGGGGTAGAGATGCGGCAGCGGGCCGAACACGGCCTCCGGATAGCAGGTTTCCGACAACGCCAGCGCCTTGCCCGGCAGCCATTCCAGATTGCCGTGCTTGCCCATGTGGATCACCGCATGGGCGTCGAAGACCGTCCTCAGATGCGCATAGAAGGCGAGATAGCCGTGCGGAGGCACGAGGTCGGGAGAGTGATAGCTCTCCTTGGGATCGATGTTGTACCCGCGCGCCGGCTGGATGCCGACGAACAGATTGCCGAACCGCGACAGCGGCAGCGCGAACCGCCCGTCGATGAAGAACGGGTCGGTCTCCGGCGTGCCCCAGCGGGCCTCGACTTCATCCTGAATCGCTTTCGGCAGCGTTTCGAAGAAGGCCTTGTACTGGTTGAGGGAAATCGTTTCGCGGATCTCGCGCCCGTCATTTGCGGCATTCGTCGGTCCGGCCATCAGATGCGCCATCAGGGCGTCGCCGTCCTCCGGCACGTCGCCGACCGCATAGCGGGCCCTTTCCATGGCGCGCAGCGCCTCGACCGTTCCGGCCGGCGTATCGAGGCCGACGCCGTTGCCGAGACGGCCGTCACGGTTCGGATAGTTCGCCATGATAAGCGCCACCCGCCGATCGGCGGCCGGTGTCTGCCTGAGACGCGCCCAGCGGGCGGCGAGCGCCGCGACGAAGGCCGTCCGCCCCGGCTCGGGCTCGTGGGTGACGATGTTCGCCTCGACGCGCTCGTCGAACCGGGCCGCCGACTTGAACGAGACGGCACGGGCGAGCACCCGGCCGTCGACTTCGGGGAGCGCCACGTTCATGGCGAGATCGCGTGCCGAAAGCCCCTGGCTCGATGCTTGCCATGCATCCTTCGCGGAAGCCGAAAAGATCGCCTGCAGGACGACGGCTCCGCCTTCATCAAGGACGGTCGCCCGACGCTCGGCACCCGGCGCGGAAACGGCAAAGCCCGTCGCATTGATCACCACGGCGGGCGGCGCATCAGCAAAAATTGCCCTGAGGGTATCGACGGAGACCGCATCCTTGAGGCTCGAGACGAAGACAGGCAATGCGGCAAGCCCTTCGGCCTTCAAGGCGTCGATCAGGGCCTCCACCGGCTTCGTCTCGCCGCTCTGGACGAGCGCGCGGTAGAAGCAGATGGCAACGACGGACGTCGACGCTTGTTTCCCCCCCTCTGCCCTGCCGGGCATCTCCCCCACATGGGGGGAGAGCCGCTCGCGGCAAGCGCCAGCCTCAGCTGGCGCCGTGCCCTCAGAATCGCCTACCGCAAATTCCAACCCCGGAGGTGGTGCGGCGTGGCCGCCACCTCCGATCTCCCCCCCTGTGGGGGAGATGGCCGGCAGGCCAGAGGGGGGCGCAAAACCGCTACACCGCCCCCATTCCTCCACGCCGATCACGCCACGGCCCGGCCACCAGATGCCGGCCTTGAGCAGCGGCCGCGCCGGCTCCGGCTTCTCGGTTCCGGCGACGAGCGCCTCGGCATAGGCGACGAAGCCGCCGGCATTGGCGTCGCCGCCCTCGATCAGATAGGCCCAGAGTGCTGCAAGATCCTCCATCGGCACGTTGGAAAAGCCGGAAAGCCCCTCGTCCGGCTTGTCGTCGCCCGGAAGCACGGCGATCACGGCGCCCGACCGAGATGCCGCAGCGTGCAGGGCCTCCAGCGCATACTGGAAGTAGCTCGCGCCGCCGAGCGCCCGGACCACGATCAGCCGGGCATGGCGCGCGGTCCGCTCGACATAGGTGTCGACCGACATCGGATGCTTGAGCGCCATCAGGCTCGCGAGACGCCACCTGGGACCAGCCTCGCCACGCGCCCGCACCGCCGCGGCGATCGCGGAAAGCTCGGTGTCGGCCGCCGTCAGGAAGACGATGTCGCCGGCGCTCTGGCCGAGGTCGATCGCCTCCTCGCCGTCGCTGATCGAGCCTTTCTGGGCTAGGAGAAGATGCATGGACGCGTCGCTTCCCCAAAAGCTCGGATCGGGGCGTATCGCGTTGACATCACCCCCCTCTGGCCTGCCGGCCATCTCCCCCTCGAGGGGAGAGACCGGAAGACGACAAGTCGCGCCTCACGCCAAACCCTTTTGACCCGTGCTTCAACCAACCGACCCTCTTTAATGCTAACAGAATGACTGAGCGTCGCCGCATAGTGATCTCCCCCCTTGTGGGGGAGATGGCCGGCAGGCCAGAGGGGGGTAACTGATGCGTCCATCGCTCTCAATCGGTCCTCAGGCCGCCTTCTCGACCGCATCGACCACGGCGGCGAAATCCCATTCGTGCAGGCCGATGACGACGAGGCGGGTCTCCCGTTTCTCGCCGGCCGCCCAGGGGCGATCGAAGTAGGTGTCGATGCGCGAGCCGACCGCCTGGACGACCAGCCGCATCGGCTTGCCTGGCACGTCGACGAAGCCCTTGAGACGCAGGATGTCGTGCGCCTCGATGACACTCCTCAGCCGCTCGACGAAGGCCGCCGGATCGGAGATCGCCGGAAGCCGCAGCGCAAAACTCTCGAACTCGTCGTGGTCGTGGTGGTGCAGGTGGTCGTGACCCTCGCCGGAGGCATGGGCAGCCTCATGCTCCAGCTCGTGATGCGACTTGCGGTTTTCGATATCGGCCTCCGAACCAGCGCCGAGGCCGAGCAGCACGATCGCCGGAACTTCGCCGTTCCTCGCCTCGACCAGCGTCGGCCTGCGGTTGATGCGTCCAGCAACCTCGGAGCGGACCGCGGCAATCCCCTCGCCGTCCAGCAGATCGGTCTTGTTGAGAACGATGAGATCGGCGCAGGTGAGCTGGTCCTCGAAGAGCTCCTCGAGCGGGCTGTCATGGTCGAGCGAGGCATCCTGCTCGCGCATGGCGTCGACCCTGTCGTGGTCGTCGGCGAAACGACCAGCCGCCACCGCGGCACTGTCGACCACGGTCACCACGCCGTCGACCGTCACGCGGGTGCGGATGTCCGGCCAGTTGAAGGCGGCGACCAGCGGCTGCGGCAGGGCGAGACCGGAGGTCTCGATGACGATGTGATCCGGCCGCTCGTCGCGTTCCAGCAGGCGCTGCATGGTCGGCACGAAATCATCGGCCACCGTGCAGCAGATGCAGCCATTGGTGAGCTCGATGATGTCGTCCTCGGTGCAGTTGTCGGCGCCGCAGCCCTTCAGCACCTCGCCGTCGACGCCGAGGTCGCCGAATTCGTTGATGATGAGCGCGATCTTCTTGCCGCCGGCGTTCATCAGCATGTTGCGGATGATCGTCGTCTTTCCGGCGCCGAGGAAGCCGGTGATGACGGTTGCCGGGATCTTCTGCTGCAGCATGGTTCAACCCTTCATTTTCAGCGGCAGTCCCGCCGCAACGAAATAGACTTCGGTCGCGACCGCCGCGACCATCTGGTGGAGCCGTCCGGCGTGGTCGCGGAATTCGCGCGCCATGCGGTTTTCCGGCACGATGCCGAGCCCGACCTCGTTCGAAACGAGGACCAGCCGCGCCCGAAGCGTCGGCAGGACCGAAACGAGGCGCGCGCTTTCGGCGGCGACATCGCGTTCGTCCAGCATCAGGTTCGTGACCCAGAGCGTCAGGCAGTCGACGAGCACGACACGGTCCGGCGCATCGATGCGCCCGAGAACGCCGACGAGGTCGACGGGCTCTTCGTGGGTCGCCCAGAGCCCGCCGCGGCTTTCGCGATGCAGGGCAATGCGTTCGCGCATTTCGTCGTCGAAGGCGCGTCCCGTTGCGACATAGTGGCGTTCGAGCCCGCTCGCCTCGGCAAGCGATTCCGCATGCCGCGACTTGCCCGAACGGGCACCGCCGAGCACGAACACGCAGTGGTCGGCGGCCGCGCTCAAGGACGGACCTCCGCGGTGGCGCGCCGTGAAAGCGAACATGACAAAGGGCCGGGCGCGCGGCCCGGCAGAAAGGATGTGGAAATGCGGGATCGCACGATCCCGCCATCACAAGATGTCGCCACGACAACCTCCGTGCTGGCAACGGGGATTTTTCCCCAGGATGGGCTTTCAAAGCCCGGCACGGGTGGCAGGTCTCCTGGCTCGCGGTTGAGGCGCCAAGCGCCAGCGGGGCAATCTCGCCTTCCCGGAGCTTCGAAGCGGCACGAAGAGGCGGACGATTCGTAGAAATAGAGGCGTCCCGGCCCCGGCTGATCGTGTCGCCACTCCAGTGGCTTTTCCAGCTTCGCCGAAGAACCCGCCGTCCGCGCCTTGCGGACCCGTCGCGGGCATTCCGGCTCACCGGATGATTGACCCTCACCGCTCTACAGTCGCGGGGTCGGCTGCGATTGGCAGGCCCGGCTTGGGTCCCCACCGTCGCATTCCCTTTTGCGTTCCGCTCCGTATCGACGGCGCGGAAACCATCCGAATGAGAAAACGCTTAGGCGCAAGCGGCGGTGAAGTCAATTCGAACAGAACGCCTGCAAACCGCCCCAAAGCCAGTCACTGACGCGCAGAAGGCATGCTCAAGGCGAAGAGCAAGCGGATGCGCGCGGCGACCGCCTCGGCGAGCGCCTCCGCCTCGAAATCGGGGGTTTCCGTTTCGCTCGTCACCGGGAACGTCGCGGTGGCGACCGGAGAACCGTCGATGACCGAGATCGCGGTCACCGTGACGGTTGCCTCGCTGCGGCGGTTGAGCGGCGAAATGTCGGGTCGATAGGAGCCGATCCGCACCGAGAGCACCACCGGTGGCGCCTCCGGCCGCGGCACGGTCGCAGCGATCGCCGCGGCGATCCGGCTGTCGGTGCCGACGACCACGGTCTGCGGCACGCGGACATCGGCAAGCACCGTCAGGTCGCGAACCTCATACACCTTGCGCGGCGTCAAGAGCTCGACGCCCGCGACGCTGCACGACGACAGCAGAGCGGAAAGAAGAAGGGCGATGACGGCGTGGCAGAACCGCAGACACATGGCAGGCTGATCCGATCCCGATTCGGTCGGAAGAGATTGTCACCGTTATGGTTAGCGCCGCGTTAAGCGGCAGCCCGCACGGCCCGGAACAGGCGCGCCGCGGCATCCATCTCCTCGAAGCGCTTGGCCCTGCGGGCCTGCGCCTCCTCGTCGACGCCCCACTGCTCTTCGGTCCAGTCCTCGTCGAGATGAGCGAGCGCCCATACCTCCGGAGTGGAAAGGAAGCCTTCGGCGAAGGCGAGCGTCAGGATTGCCGAACCGGTCAGCGTCGTCACCACGTGCAACGCCGCGAGTTCGAACGGCGTCCGGTACTTGTCGAGCGCACCGGCGAAGGCGTCGATCGCCGCCTGTGGCTGTGCCTGGTGGACGATGCCGGCCGCAAGAATGAACCGCGCGCCATGGGAGGAAGCCACCCAGTCGATCACCGGTCCCCACTGCCGCGCCTGCCGTTCGACGAGTTCCTGGGGCGATTCCGCGTGGTAGCAGAGCAGGTCGTTGCCGGCGTAGCGCACGATATCCTCGAACACGGCGTCGATCTGTTCGGCGACGGCGTCGATCGCGGTATTGGCAAGCCGGGTCATCGGCATCGTCGCCGGGTCGATCGTTTCGCCCTGGGCGCGCCACTCCGAAGCGACGAGCTCGGCGGCATCGGCCGTCGGCAGGCGCAGCGGACGTTTCGCCGGCGTCTTCACGCCGCGACCGTCGAGCAGGATGGCAACGGCCTCATCTTCGTTCCGCGTGCCGACTTCGGTGTAGAAGCGCTTCGCCTGCGGCCGCTGCATCTGGATCTGCGCGCGGCGCACCGGGTCCGGATCGCTCGGCTCGGGGCCGAAATCGCTGAGAAGGTCACGCATCGACGGCTCCTTTCATGACATGGGCCAAAAGGTCGGCCGGGTGGTCGACGACGGCGTCGGCGCCTGCAAGCAGCAGCGCAGCAGTCGTCGAATAGCCCCAGGAGACGCCGATCGCCCGGGCGCCTGCGGCCTTGCCCATCTGCATGTCGTAGATCGCGTCGCCGATGACAACCGCATCTCGGGCGTCCATGCCGGTTTCGCGGCAGCACTCCAGAACCATGGCCGGATTGGGTTTCGACGGACATTCGTCCGCCGTCCGTGAAACGACGAAATGGGGCTTCAACCCGTGGGCTTCAAGCACGCCGTCGAGGCCTCGGCGGGACTTGCCCGTCACCGCACCGATCAGAAGGTCGTCGCGGCGAACCATCGCCGCGATCACCTCGGCAATCCCGTCGTAAAGCGGCTCCTCGAAGCCCTGCTCGGCGCGCACCTCGGCGAAGACCGCCTTGTAGTAGAGCGCCATTGCCCCCGCCTCGTGATCGACATCCGGCTTGCCCTGCATGGTGGCGATCGCGAGATCGAGGCTCAGGCCGATGATCGCCTTGGTGTGTTCGACATCCGGTGCGGCATGGCCGAAATGAAGGAAGGTGCGCGTCATCACCGCATGGATGAGGCAGACGCTGTCGACGAGCGTGCCGTCGCAATCGAAGAGAACGAGCTTCATTCCTCATCCCTCGCCCCGTCGGCTTCATCGAAGCCGAGCAGGTTCCAGCTCTGCACCATGTGTGGCGGCAGCGGCGCCGTGACCTTGAGCCGCCCGCCGGAAGGATGCGGAATGTCGATGTAGCGGGCGTGGAGATGCAACCGCTTCTGGATGCCGCCCGGAAAATCCCAGTTCGGATCGTCGATGAAATATTTCGGATCGCCGATGATCGGATGCCCCATGTAGAGCGCATGGACGCGAAGCTGATGGGTGCGCCCGGTATAGGGCTCCATCTCCAGCCAGGCGAGGTTTTGCGCGGCCGTGTCGATCACCCGGTAGTAGGAGACGGCGTGGTCTGCCCCCTCCTCGCCGTGCTTGGCGACGCGCATGCGGTCACCGTCCGGGGTCTGCTCCTTGACGAGCCAGGTCGAGATCTTGTCCTCGTGCTTGCGCGGCACACCCTTCACCAGCGACCAATAGATCTTGTGGGTGTCGCGTTCGCGGAAGGCGGCCGTCAGCTTTTGTGCCGCGCCGCGCGAGCGGGCGACGACGAGAACGCCGGAGGTGTCACGGTCGATACGATGGACGAGACGCGGCTTCTCACCCTTCTTGTTCGTCCAGGCCTCGAGCATCTTGTCGATGTGGCGGGTAACACCCGAGCCACCCTGTACGGCAAGGCCAGCCGGCTTGTTGAGCACGAAGACCTTGTCGTCCTCGTAAAGCAGCATCCGCGAGAGGAGTTCGCCGTCACCGGAATGCTTCAGGTCCTTGCCGGCGATCGGCCCCGTCTTGGCCTTGGCGTCGACGTCGAGCGGCGGCACGCGGATCATCTGATCCGGCTGGACGCGCGTATCGCTCTTCGCCCTGCCGCCGTCGACGCGCACCTGGCCGGAGCGCAGAAGCTTCTGCAACGCACCGAAGCCGAGGCCCGGAAAGTGCACCTTGAACCAACGGTCAAGCCGCATTCCGGCCTCGTCCGCATCCACCCTGATATGCTCGACGCCCGCCATTTCTGCTCTTTCGACAAATTTCCGCGCGGCCCGAACGCCGCACATCAGGGCCTTTAGAGCATTTCGCCCGCCGAAGGGAAGTGCAAAAGCTCTCTCAGAGCAGCGAACGCATGAGGCCGATGCCCGCAACGGTCGCAACGAGCGAGAGGCCGACGCTCGCGCCGACATAGACGAGGCTCGAAAGCGCTTCGCCACGCTCGAAGAGCGAGACGGCGTCGAGCGCAAAGGCGGAGAAGGTCGTGAACCCACCGAGGAAGCCGGTGATCAGCAGAAGTCGCATCTCCGGCGAGGCGCCGAAACGCGCGACGATCAGCTCCGCCAGGATCCCGATTCCGAACGAGCCGACGAGATTGACGGCAAGCGTACCCCACGGAAAGGCCGGGCCGGCCAGCCGAAGCAGACCGATGCCGACGAGATAGCGGCAGACCGAGCCGACCGCGCCGCCGGCGGCTACGAGGAGGATCTGGTTCACCTCTGGTCCTCTTCTTCTTATTCAGGTGTTCCGAAAGGTCCGGCGGGCAGGTCGCACACCGGCAGCATCAGGCTTTCGCGCCGGCGAGGAAGTCGGAAACGAAGCGCTCGAGCTCGGCCCAGTCGGTGAATTCGAAGTTCTGGCTGGCGTCGGTCGGGGCGCCCTCGCGGGCGGCAAGGCGCTTCGCCATCCAGCGCTTGAAGAAGTCGTATTCGGTGTAGCGCAGCGCGCCTGCGGCATTGAGCACCCGGCCGGGCGTCCAGCCGGTCTCGGCCATCAGCGTGTCGGGGAAATGGCGCGCTTCCTCGCGCTCCTCCTCGAACTCGCTGCGGATGAACAGCGACACCGACACGAATGCGCTCGGCACCGATTTCAGAAAGTCCCTCTCGCGGCGGACGAAATCCACGAAGGGTGCGGGATAGCGCCCGGCGTGGATCGGCGCGCAGAGGATCACCGCCTCCGGTCGCTCCAGCGCATATTCGGCCATGGAGGTGACGTTGAAGAAAACGGCGCGATGACCCGCCTTCTCGACGTGCTCGGCGATCTTCTCGGCAATCTTGCGCGTCTGCCCTTCGATGCTGACAAAGCCAATGAGAATGTTCATTTTCCCCTCCATCCCTTTGTCGGCAACTGCCCGAGTTACCGCGTCCCTTCCGATCGTCGATCGACGGCGCGGCCGTTCGAACGACTGAATTTACAAGCAAAATGACAGATCGGCGAGCGATTGCAAGCCTGCCCCGTTGCCATTTCGGGTAGTTCCGTCGGCGCCTTTCGACGCAGCCTCCGAGGACCGTCCTGCAGTCCATCGAATTTGACTAAAATGCCTCGACCATCCTTAGCGGTCCGTAGAGAGGCATGCCGTATCCTGCAGGGATAGAGATACCGGTGATAGCCATGCCCCAGGTAGTTACAGTTTCGGCCACCACGGCCGCCTATGCAATGGAAGCAACCAAACCGCCCCAGCGTGTTCCTCGCGGCACGCTGGTCGAAGAGCAGTTGCAGGTTTTTGCGGAACGCGCCGCCAAGGGCGACGACTTCAGACTGCGCGCGATCCTTACCGTCGTGCAGCCGCCGGCGCTGTCGCTCCATTTCCTGACGGCCGGACAGACGAGGCATGAGCAGGCCACGCTCAGGGAAGCGATCGACGCCTATCTCAGCTCGACGACCTGAGGACACCTTCAGCACCGACTTGAAATGCGCCGCGGACACGTCGTCCGCGGCGCTCCTTTATGGTTGAGCTCCGGCGCCTGCTTACATCTTCATCGGCGCGGCCGGGCCGACGGGCAGGACGAGATCGACCGAACCGGCATTCTTGAAGGTCAGCTTCACCTTGACGGTACCGCCTTCGACGAAGGGTTCCTTGACGCCCATGAACATCAGGTGCAGGCCACCCGGCTTCAGTTCGACCGTCTCGCCGGCCGGAACCGGAATGCCGTCCTTGAGAGGCCGCATCTTCATGACGTCGTTCTCCATGACCATCTCGTGAAGCTCGACGTGATCGGCCACGGCCGATTCGGCGGCGACCAGCACGTCGTCGACAGCGCCAGCGTTCTTGATGACGACGAAGCCGCCGCCGACCGGCTGGCCGGGAAGCATGGCCTTGGTGAAGCCGCCGGTCAGTTCGAGGTCGCCGAGCTTGACGGATTCCATTCCGCCCGGATCGACGACGCCCATGCCGGACCCGGCCATCGCGGCATGCATCTGGTGACCGCCGGTATCGGCGACCTTGACCACCGGAGCGCTCATATTGTGACCGGCATGCATGTCGGCCGGCGTCGCCGCCGCGGCACCGTCATGCATGCTGCAGGCAAGGCTCGGATGGGCGAAGACGGCACCGGCTGCGACGCTGACGACAGCAAGGGTGAGGCGGGAAATGGTGACTTTCATTATTGTTCTCCTGACCGGTCCTCTGAAACAGAATGGGAGGCGACCGGAACACGCCGCGTGGCGGCTTTGTTTCTGACGAAAATTCTCGAAAGATCAGGCGAAGGCCGGCGGTGCGCGAGAGCGCGGGCGCTCGACCGATTCGGGTTCAGGACCGGCGTCGGCGACGACCGGTTCGTTGTCGAGGCTCGCGAAGGTGGAGAGCAGCCATCCCTCGTCCGGCGGCGCCGGCAGGAGGCTCGCCGCAGCAAGGATGCAGGCTTCGCAGAAGCCGCTCGCTGCCGGGTGCTTGACCGCAACGTCGCCGATGCAGAGGTCGGCGTAGCTGCCGTCGGGAAGGACGTAGGAAGCGGTTTCGAGCACCGCCGCCATGACCTGCGGCGGCTTGTGCGCGAAGGCGAGCGACAGCACGGCGAGCGCGCACAGCATGCGCACGAAACCGCCACCGATCCACTTCACCTTCGTCATTCCATAACCTCCGGGCGGCTTCATCCTTAGCGTCTTTCGCGCCGGAATCAACGACCCTCTGCAGCCGTCGCCACATTCGGACGTCACGTCGCAGCTGTCTTTGATCAAGAACAAATCGCCGCGGACAGCTCGACCGTTGACGGCGGACGAAAACGACAGCGACAATTATTTGCTTCACAACGACGCAAGCCTCTTGCCAACCGCCCGCCTTGCCAGATAATGCCAAGCCATCTTGTTGGGAGAAGCCGGTTCGATCCGGTGCCGAAGGAGCAACCGCCCCGGAAACTCTCAGGCGAAAGGACCACAAGGTGCCATTGGACTCTGGAGAGAAGCGTTCCGTATGACGGGGCGCGCGCCGAAGGGATAACAATCTCAGGCAAACGGACAGAGGGGGCTCACGTAACCGGCGGGCATTTGCGCGCCATGACCTGAGCCAGCGCATCGAGCGCGAAAACCGGAGGCGCCCTTTGGATACCGCCGAACTGAAACGCACCCCTCTTTATGACCTTCACCTGTCGCTCGGCGCCAAGATGGTACCCTTCGCCGGCTACGACATGCCGGTGCAATATCCGGCCGGCGTGCTCAAGGAGCATCTTCACACGCGCGAAAAGGCGGGGCTCTTCGACGTCTCGCACATGGGTCAGGTGATCCTGCGTGCAAAGAGCGGCAGCGTCGAGGACGCAGCCCTCGCCCTCGAAAAGCTCGTCCCGGTCGACATTCTCGGTCTGAAGGCAGGTCGCCAGCGCTACGGCTTCTTCACCGATACCAACGGCGGCATTCTCGACGACCTGATGATCACCAATCGCGGTGATCACCTGCTGGTGGTCGTCAACGCGGCCTGCAAGGATGCCGATGTTGCGCACATGAAGGCAAACCTCGGCGACACCTGCAAGGTCGAGCTCCTCGATCGCGCCCTGCTGGCCCTTCAGGGACCGAAGGCCGAGGCCGTGCTCGCCTCGCTCTCTCCCGACATCGCTTCGATGAAATTCATGGACGTCCGTGACGCGACGATCGCCGGGATTGCCTGCATCGTCTCCCGCTCCGGCTATTCCGGCGAGGACGGCTTCGAGATCTCGGTGCCGGCCGACAGGGCGACGGATCTCGCCAATGCGCTGCTCGCGCATCCCGACTGCGAGCCGATCGGCCTCGGCGCCCGCGATTCGCTCCGCCTCGAAGCCGGGCTCTGCCTCTACGGCAACGACATCGACACCACGACCTCACCGGTCGAGGGCGCAATCGAGTGGGCGATCCAGAAGGCTCGCCGCAAGGGCGGCGCCCGCGAAGGCGGCTTTCCCGGTGCAGACCGTATCCTTTCCGAACTCGAGAACGGCCCCGCCCGCCGCCGCGTCGGCCTGAAGCCCGACGGCAAGGCGCCGGTCCGCTCGCATGCGAAGATCTACAGCGACGAGAACGGCACGACCGCGGTCGGCGAAGTCACCTCCGGCACCTTCGGCCCTTCGGCCGGCGGTCCGGTCGCCATGGGCTACCTGCCCTCCTCCCATGCGGCGGTCGGCACGACCGTCTATGCCGAGGTCCGCGGCAAGTACCTGCCGATGACCGTCGCCGCGCTCCCCTTCGTCGCGCAGACCTACAAGCGCTGAACCCATGACCGCGACCGCCCTCACCCGGCTGCTGCCGGCGTGAGGGCGGGTCGCTCCCCAACATCAAGAGAGGAACATCACATGCTGAAATTCACCGAAGAACATGAGTGGCTGAAGATCGAGGGCGACGTCGCGATCGTCGGCATCACCACCCACGCTGCCGAACAGCTCGGCGATCTGGTCTTCGTCGAACTTCCGGACGTCGGTGCAAGCTTCAAGAAGGGCGGCGACGCCGCGACCGTGGAATCGGTCAAGGCCGCCTCGGAAGTCTACTGCCCGCTCGACGGCGAGGTGACCGAGGTCAACCAGGCGATCGTCGACGATCCTTCGCTCGTCAATTCCGATCCGCAGGGTGCCGGCTGGTTCTTCAAGCTGAAGCTCGCCAATCCCGCCGATGTCGAGAAGCTGCTCGATGAAGCGGCCTACAAAGAGCTGATCGCATGACCACGCCGACCGAATTCCAGTTCACCGATTACCAGCCCTACGACTTCGCCAATCGCCGCCATATCGGCCCTTCGCCGGCGGAGATGGACGAGATGCTGGCGCTGATCGGTTACCCGAGCCTCGACGCGCTGATCGACGACACCGTGCCGGGCTCCATCCGCCAGCAGGTGCCCCTCACATGGGGGGCGCCGATGACCGAGCGCGAAGCACTCGACAAGCTGCGCGACACGGCCAACAAGAACGAGGTTCTCGTCTCGCTGATCGGCCAGGGCTACTACGGCACGATCACGCCGCCGGTCATCCAGCGCAACATCCTGGAAAACCCGGCCTGGTACACCGCCTACACGCCCTACCAGCCGGAAATCTCGCAAGGCCGCCTGGAAGCGCTGCTCAACTACCAGACGATGATCTGCGACCTGACCGGTCTCGACGTCGCAAACGCCTCGCTCCTTGACGAGGCGACCGCGGGCGCCGAGGCCATGGCCATGGCCGAACGCGTCGCCAAGTCGAAGGCGAAGGCCTTTTTCGTCGACGAGAACTGCCACCCGCAGACCATCGCGGTGATCGAGACCCGCGCGGCACCGCTCGGCTGGGAGGTCGTGGTCGGCAATCCGTTCACCGATCTCGATCCGGCGAAGGTCTTCGGGGCGCTCTTCCAGTATCCCGGCACCTACGGCCATGTGCATGACTTCACCGGCCTGATTACGAAGCTCCATGATGCCGGCGCGATCGCCGCCGTCGCCGCCGATCCGCTGGCGCTGGCGCTCCTGAAGGCGCCGGGCGAGATGGGTGCCGACATCGCCATCGGCTCCACCCAGCGCTTCGGCATTCCGGTCGGCTATGGCGGCCCGCACGCGGCCTACATGGCGGTGAAGGATGCCTACAAGCGCTCGATGCCCGGCCGCCTCGTCGGCGTGTCGGTCGATGCCCGCGGCAACCGTGCCTACCGCCTGTCGCTGCAGACCCGCGAGCAGCACATCCGCCGCGAGAAGGCGACGTCGAACATCTGCACCGCCCAGGTGCTGCTTGCCGTCATGGCCTCGATGTACGGCGTCTTCCACGGTCCGAAGGGCATCAAGGCGATCGCGCAGGCCGTCCATCAGAAGGCGGTCCTGATGGCGAAGGGGCTGGAAAAGCTCGGCTACAAGGTCGAGCCGGAAACCTTCTTCGACACGATCACCGTCGATGTCGGCCACATGCAGGGGCTCGTGCTGCGCGCCGCCCGCGCGGAGGGCGTCAACCTGCGCAAGGTCGGTGAGACGAAGATCGGGATCAGCCTCGACGAGCGCACGCGCCCGGCGACGCTGGAAGCGGTCTGGCGCGCCTTCGGCGGCAATTTCATGCTCGCCGATTTCGAGCCCGGCTACCGGCTGCCGAATGACCTGCTCCGCAAGAGCGAGTACATGACGCATCCGATCTTCCACATGAACCGCGCGGAAAGCGAGATGACCCGCTACATCCGCCGGCTCTCCGACCGCGACCTCGCGCTCGACCGGGCGATGATCCCGCTCGGCTCCTGCACGATGAAGCTGAATGCCACGGCGGAAATGCTGCCGATCACCTGGCCGGAATTTTCCGACATCCATCCCTTCGTGCCGGCCGACCAGGCCCTCGGCTACAAGGAGATGATCGACGATCTTTCCGAAAAGCTCTGCGCCGTCACCGGCTACGACGCCTTCTCCATGCAGCCGAACTCCGGCGCGCAGGGCGAATATGCGGGCCTTTTGACGATCCGCAACTATCACCTCGCCCGCGGTGACGCCCACCGTACCGTCTGCCTCATCCCGACCTCTGCGCATGGCACCAATCCCGCCTCCGCGCACATGGCCGGCATGGAGGTGGTGCCGGTGAAGGCGAAGGAGAACGGCGACGTCGATCTCGACGACTTCCGCGCCAAGGCCGAGCAGTATGCCGACACGTTGGCGTGCTGCATGGTCACCTACCCCTCGACCCACGGCGTATTCGAGGAGACGGTCAGGGAAATCTGCCGGATCACCCACGAGCACGGCGGTCAGGTCTACCTCGACGGCGCCAACATGAACGCCATGGTCGGCCTTGCCCGCCCCGGCGACATCGGCTCCGACGTCAGCCACCTGAACCTGCACAAGACCTTCTGCATTCCGCATGGCGGCGGCGGCCCGGGCATGGGACCGATCGGCGTCAAGGCGCATCTGGCTCCCTACCTGCCCGGCCATGTGGCAACCGACGACCGGTCGGGTGCGGTTTCGGCGGCGCCCTACGGTTCGCCCTCGATCCTGCCGATCTCCTGGAGCTACTGCCTGATGATGGGCGGCGAAGGGCTGACGCAGGCGACCAAGGTCGCGATCCTCAACGCCAACTACATCGCCGCACGGCTGAAGAGCGCCTACGATGTGCTCTACAAGTCCGAGCGCGGCCGTGTTGCGCACGAGTGCATCATCGATACGCGCCCGCTCGCCGAAAGCTCCGGCACCACCGTCGACGACATAGCGAAGCGCCTGATCGACTGCGGCTTCCACGCCCCGACCATGAGCTGGCCGGTCGCCGGCACGCTGATGATCGAGCCGACCGAAAGCGAGACGAAGGCGGAAATCGACCGCTTCTGCGACGCGATGCTGGCAATCCGCGAGGAAGCCCGCGCCGTCGAGGAAGGCCGCATGGACCGCAACGACAACCCGCTGAAGAACGCCCCCCACACCGTGGAGGACCTCGTCGGCGAGTGGAATCGGCCCTACAGCCGCGAACAGGCCTGCTTCCCGCCCGGCGCCTTCCGGGTCGACAAGTACTGGTCGCCGGTCAACCGCGTCGACAATGTCTATGGCGACCGCAATCTCGTCTGCACCTGCCCGCCGATGAGCGAATACGCGGAAGCTGCCGAGTAACCGGCTTATTTCAGCCGAAATGCGAAAGCCCGCCCCACCCGGCGGGCTTTCTGCATTCGGGCCGGGGTCGCAAAGTGACCATCGATACCGTGCATGCTTGGCATACACTTAGTTACAAAGCTAAATAATTAGATTTGTAATTACATATTTTCAACAAAGCGCCGCGAACATGCCAATGTGCCGTTCTGGTACAAAGTCGGCGCGCCCGGTCGAAAGCCTAAAGGCTGCTCGTTCACGCTTTGCAAAGCCAGGTGCATTAGGGTGACGCCACTCGCATCGGACCTCGGGGCAGGACTATGGGCATTTCCGCGATCTTGAATATCGCCGTTTCGGGCATGCAGGCGAACACGCGCAGCCTCACCACCTCGGCGCAGAACGTCGCCAATGCCATGACGCCCGGATACCAGCGTCAGGTCACTTCCTTCGCCGCCGATGCCTCCGGCGGCGTCACGACCTCCGTCCGCACGTCCGGCGCCACGCATCTCCCCGACACCTCGGATGTTGACCTCGGGCAGGAGATGCTCGACGCCATCCAGGCCGAAATCGGCTTCAAGGCCAATGCCGCCGTGTGGGAAACCGGCGCCGACATGTGGGACGTGCTCGCTTCGATAAAGCGGGACTGAGGCTCGCCGCTACGGCCGGCCGGATCGAAAACACCGCCGCCACGGTTGTCGCCCGATACGGTGGACTACAACGAAAAACGGGGAAGGACTTCTCCCTCCCCGCAGCCGTTCAGCCTTCATCGCCGCCGTCTTCGATGACTTCGCTACCACCATCGTCGGCGCCGGCACCATCCATTCCATCGTCACCGGCGTCATCCATTCCGGCATCGCCGGCGTCGTCCGTGCCGTCATCGACGGCCTCGTCCGTGCCCATCTCGTCGGCAGCATGATCCGAAACTTCGTCGTAGGCAGCGGCGTCGACCTCGTCATTGTTGCCGTCGGCCAGCTCGTCACCGGCCGCGTCCTCGGCGGTGCCGCTGTCGAGGTCGGCTTCGACCGTCTCCTCGACCTCCTCGTAGGTCACTTCCTCGCTCTCCTCGTAGGTGACCTCGGTGTATTCCTCGGTGATCGATATCTCTTCCGTCGTGACGACGGTATAGCTCTCGTAGACGCTGTATTCGACCTCGTAGCCGAAGCTGTAGCTGAGATCGACGAAGTGATTGCCCCTGGAGCCGGTCGAGGTGGCGACCACACCCGGCCCGAGAGCCAGCACCATCAGGCCTATGATCTCGGCGCTGTAGCCGTCGATGGCGACGATCGCCTCCGTACCGGCGTTGTCGGAGACGTGGAGGAAGTAGACCTGCGCCCTGCGCCGAAGGTCGATGACCTTGATCCCCTTCTTTTCGAGCGCGGTCACGATGAAATGGGCCGAGTGCAGCTTGTGGACATGGGCGGTCGCAGCGAGCGTCTGATGGGGTGCGACGGAGGTGAATGCCATGGTGAGTTGCGCAGCGATGGCTGCGGAGCAGAAAATCTTTCGCATGGAAATAACGGATCCCGGGGGAAATGACGATCCTGCAGGCACCCCCTTTTCTGCCCACCGGTCAGCAATGACACGGGGGCGGCAAGGCTGTCATCGTCGAATAGGCGATTTCGGGCGAATTTGCCCAAAAATGGGCGTCAGCCGATCAACCCCATCACGCCCATGCCGATCGCAATCGCGCCGAAGCCGAGCAGGACGACGCCGGAGATGCGCGAGACCCAGACGGAGAAGGACGGCGGCAGGCGATGGTGCAGCATCGCAACGAGGCCGGAAAGAAAGAACCACCAGAGCATCGAGCCAGCAAATACGCCGAGAACCAGCAGCGCCGCGCTCCAGCGGTCGCCTGCTCCGGCGAGCCCGAGCCCTGCGAAAATGGCGGCGAAGGAGAGGATGGTCGCCGGGTTGGTGATGGTGAGGAAGAAGGTCGATATGGTGGTCGCAAGCAAGTCCCGCGCGCCGACCGTCGCGGCGGTGACCGGCGGACGTGGCCGAAAGCTCGTCCAGCCGAGCCACAACATGAATGCCCCGCCGACGAGTTGGAGCGGCAACGAGATGGCATCGAGGATGAAGGCAAAGGCGGCAAAACCCGCCGCCGCCATCAGCGCGTAAGTGCCGTCGGCGAGCGCCGTACCCAAACCGCCGGCGACACCGGCCCAGAAGCCCCGCTCGAGCGTCCGGTTAATGCAGAGCGCTCCAATCGGGCCAAGGGGGGCCGCGATCGCCAGACCGAGGACGATGCCCTTAGCGACGAGCGCGACTGCCATCTCAGATCTCCGGCGGCGTGAACGGGGTTTCGGTTATGGTGGAGAGTGCAATCACGGTCTCGCTGCGGGCGAGAAAACCGCGCGCCTTGAGATCGGCGAGAAAGTCCTCGATGTCTGTCAACGCACCGACCCTGATCTTGATGAGATAGGACCAGGCGCCGGTGATGTGGTGACACTCCGCGATCGACCTGTGATCAGTCATATAGGCACGGAACGCCTCCTCGTTCGCCCGCGCATCCAGTGACACGAAGACGAAGGCGAGAATGTCCATCCCCAACGCGGCGTGGTCGGCATCCACCGTGAAGCGCTTGATGGCTCCCGACGCCAGAAGCCGCCGCATGCGCTCGTTGACAGCGGAGGGAGAGAGGCTTACATGCTCACCGATATCGCTGAGCGAGCGCCGTGAATCCTCGGCGAGAAGGCTGATGATTTTGTGGTCTATTGTATCCATGGCCGCAAACTATACAAATTGCGGAACGTAGAGCAATAGTTTTTGCAGAAAATTCACACGGAAGCGCAGAGCCTCCGGGCGCTACGCCTGCGAGTTCGAAAGCCGCGCGCCCTTCGGGCGGCCGCTGACGGCTGAAGAAACAGCTATCGGAAACAGAGTGGAAGAGCAGGTGACCGCCCCGCCGGCTGCTCAGCCGGCGGTCACTGCTGCGTCCTTCTGGCGGGCGAGCTCGGCGAGGTCTGCCGCTTTCAGCTCCACGGATTCGCCGCAGCCGCAGGCAGATGTCTGGTTCGGGTTGCTGAAGGTAAATCCTGAACGCAGCTTCGTCGTCTCGAAATCCATCTCGGTGCCGAGCAGATAGAGAACGGCCGCCGGATCGACCCAGACCTTCGCCCCGTCGCGCTCGATGAGATCGTCCCTGGCGCTCGGCGCCGTCACGAGCTCGATCGTGTATTCCATGCCGGCGCAACCGCCCTTCTTGATCCCGACGCGAACGCCCTGAGCGTCCGGTCCGGAACTATCGACGATTGCACGGACGCGCTGAGCCGCAGCGTCCGTCATGGTCATGACTTGAAAGCCCATTTCCTGTCTCCTGCCGCAGCCGGGTTCAAGGTCCGGCGCTTCGGTCATACAAATGTAGTTCTGGTCTTGACGACGATCAATACCAACCGACCGCCACCTGGGCCTCTTCCGACATCCGGTCGGGCGTCCATGGCGGATCGAAGGTCATCTCGACCTCGACGCCGGAGACGCCCTCGACGGCACTGACGGCGTTCTGCACCCAGCTCGGCATCTCGCCGGCGACGGGGCAGCCAGGCGCCGTCAGCGTCATGACGATCTTGACCATGCGGTCGTCGTCGATGTCGATCTTGTAGATCAGCCCGAGCTCGAAGATGTCGGCCGGGATTTCCGGATCGTAGACGGTCTTGAGCGCCGCGACGATGTCGTCCGAAAGACGCGCAAGCTCTTCCTGCGGGATGTTCGACTGCACGATATCCTCGCGGAAGTCCGGCTTCTGTTCGCTCTCGTTCACACTCATGAGCGGCTCCTCAAGCAAAAAATGTACGCGCGTAATCGAGCGCATCGGCCAGCGCATCGACTTCGGCGCGGGTATTGTAGAGGCCGAACGACGCCCGGCAGGTCGATGTCACGCCGAATCGCGCAAGCAATGGCTGCGCGCAATGCGTGCCCGCCCGGACCGCGACCCCGCGGCGATCGATCAGCATCGAGACGTCGTGGGCATGAATGCCCGCAAGCTCGAACGAGAAGATCGCGCCCTTGCCCGGCGCGTTGCCGATGATGCGAAGCGAATTGATCGCCCGCAGCCGTTCCTCGGCATAGGCGGCAAGTCCCGCCTCGTGGGCGGCGATCGCCTCGCGGCCGAGGCTGTCGATGTAATCGAGGGCATGGCCGAGACCAATCGCCTGGACGATCGGTGGCGTGCCCGCCTCGAAGCGATGCGGCGGGTCGTTGTAGGTCACGCGGTCCTCGGTCACCTCGACGATCATCTCGCCGCCGCCCATGAAGGGCTGCATTTCCTTCAGCAGCTCCGTCTTGCCGTAAAGTGCGCCGATCCCGGATGGGCCATAGAGCTTATGTCCCGTGACGGCGTACCAGTCGCAGTCGATGTCGCGGACGTCGACCGGCATGTGGACGGCACCCTGGCTGCCGTCGACCAGCACCGGAATGCCGCGCTCATGGGCGATCCGGCAGACCTCCTTGACCGGCACGACGGTGCCGGTCGCATTCGACATATGGGTGATCGCGACGAGCTTGGTCCGCTCGGTCAGGCACTTCTCAAAGTCCTCGATGTGGAAGGCACCGTCATCGTCGACCGGCACCCAAACGAGTTTGGCGCCTTTGCGCTCACGCAGGAAATGCCAGGGCACGATATTCGAATGGTGTTCGAGGATCGACAGCACGATCTCGTCGCCCTCGCCGATATGCGTCATGCCGTAGCCGTAGGCGACGGTGTTGATCGCCTCGGTCGAGGACTTGGTGAAGACAATCTCGTCAACCGAGCCGGCATTCAGAAACCGGCGCATCTTCTCGCGCGCGCCCTCATAGGCCTCGGTCGCGGCATTCGAGAGGAAATGCAGGCCGCGATGCACGTTGGCGTATTCGTGCGCGTAGGTGTGCGAGATTGCGTCGATCACCTGCCTCGGCTTCTGGGCCGAGGCGGCGTTGTCGAGATAGACGAGCGGCTTGCCGTAGACCTCGCGCGAGAGGATCGGGAAATCCTGCCGGACGCGCTCGACGTCATAGCCCGCGATTGTCGAGGAGAGATCAGCCATGGTGTTCCAGCCAGTCCGAGATCACCCCTTCCAGGGCATCAACCAGCGCCTCGCTTTCCAGTTCCTCGACGATCTCGGCGACGAAAGCCCGCACGAGCAGGGCCCGCGCCTGCTTCTCCGGGATGCCACGCGACATCAGGTAGTAGAGATGGTTGTGGTCGATGTCGGCGACCGTCGCGCCATGGGCGCACTGCACGTCGTCGGCAAAGATCTCCAGCTCGGGCTTGACCGAGAACTCGCCATCGTCCGAGAGCAGCAGCGTGTTGCAGGCCATGCGGGCGTCGGTCTTCTGGGCATCCGGGGCCACCTTAATCATCCCCTGGAAGACACCGCGACCGCGATTGAAAACGACGTTGCGCACGACTTCGGTCGAGGTGGTGTTCGCGACGTCGTGGCCGAGCGTCATCGTGACGTCGACATGGCTCTCGCCGCCGATCAGGTTGATGCCACGCAGGGTGAAGTCGGAGCCCTCGCCGGCGGTGCGGACATGGACTTCCTGCCGCACCAGCTTGCCGCCGACATTGATGATGAAGAGGCGGAACTTCGCGTTTTCCCCGAGTTCGGCCTTGATCTGGCCGAGATGGGTGTCTTCCTTGCCTTCGGATTGCAAGATGATCCAGGTCACCTCGGCGCCCTCGCCGAGAACGAGATCAGCGACGGACGAGACGAGCGCCGGTCCCGTGCCGGCGCCGATGTGCCGCTCGATCACCGTCACCCGGCTCTTCGCGCCGAAGGTGACGGGATAGCGGACATGGAGCTGGCCGGCGCCGTGGACGGACTGCAGTTCGATCGGCGCCTCGACGACCGTGTCGGCATCGACCGAGACGGCAAAGCCGTCGCGCACGAAACTGCTGTTGATGCGTCCGATGGTGTCGTCGCGATCATAGGCGACGAGCCGGGCGGCGGCGGAGCCGTCCGCCAGCGTGCTGCGGAAGGCCTGGACGTCGACGCCATCCGGCGCACGGACCTCCTGGGCCACCCCCTGCAGGACGGCAAACAGGCTCGATCCAGCCACGACGCGCGAAGCCGTGGTGGCATCCGTCGCCGGCACGAACTCCGGAACGACACGCAGGAGGTTCCTCAGGTCCGTATAGTGCCAGGCCTCGACCCGGCGGGTCGGCAGGCCGCCGCGCTTCAGTTCATCGAAAAGCCGGTCGCGGGCCGCGAGAACACCGCCGTCGCCCGGCAACTCGCCGATCTGGTCCGAATAGCTTTCAATCAGCTGCGTTTCTGCCGCCGTCAGTCGATTGGCTGCTTGCAGGGTCATCGTCAGGACTCCTTCCCGGCCGGTCAGGCCGCTTGCCCGATGATGTCGGCATAGCCGCCGGCTTCGAGCTCTAGCGCCAGGTTCTTGTCGCCGGTCTTCACGATCTGCCCCTTGTAGAGGACGTGGACGGTGTCCGGTACGATGTAGTCGAGGAGCCGCTGGTAGTGGGTGATGACGATGGTCGCGCGGTCCGGTGACTTCAGCGCGTTGACGCCATCAGCGACGATCTTCAGCGCGTCGATGTCGAGACCGCTGTCCGTCTCGTCGAGAATGCAGAGCTTCGGCTCCAAAAGCGCCATCTGCAGGATCTCGGCGCGCTTCTTCTCGCCGCCGGAGAAGCCGACGTTCAGCGGCCGCTTCAGCATGTCGGGCGCGATCTTCAGCTCGGCGGAGGCTTCCTTGACGCGACGCATGAATTCCGGCGTCGTCAGTTCCGGCTCGCCGCGCGCCTTGCGCTGCTCGTTCATCGCCACCTTGAGGAACTGCATGGTGGCGACGCCCGGAATTTCGACCGGATACTGGAAAGCGAGGAAGATGCCCTTCGCCGCACGCTCGGCCGGGTCGAGTTCGAGGATGCTCTCGCCGTTGTAGAGGATGTCGCCCTCGGTGACCTCGTAGTCCTCGCGGCCCGACAGGATGTAGGAGAGCGTCGACTTGCCGGAGCCGTTCGGCCCCATGATCGCCGCGACCTCGCCGGCCTTGACGGTGAGGTTCAGGCCACGGATGATTTCGGTGCCGTCTTCGGCGATCCGGGCGTGCAGGTTTCTGATTTCAAGCATGTCTGTGTTCCTGTTCTTAGGGCGGTTCAAGAGCCGCCTGTTTAAACGTTCGGCTTCGGATCAATTCACCCGCAACAGCCATTTGATTTCATTTCCGAGCTCCGTAGCAAACCCCATCCAGCGTCAAGCCTCGCCATCGAAATAGCCGACTTTGCTTGCCATGCGCCCAATGTAGCGAAAAACCTCTGACGAACCCGGTGCCGTGGAACGCACCAGAAACTTGTCTGAATCGGGATATTCGCAAATATCCGGGTCATTCATGGTCGAGACGCTCAGGTACTTCAGATCTTGCTGACCAGTGTTTATCAGATGATGTGCCGTTTCCCGCCCACCGGCAGGGGCCGCCATAATGTCACCGGTCTTCACGGCATAGCTCTCATCGCCAAAACGATAGGTTCCCTCACCGTCCACAATGAAGAACATTTCCTCATTGGCATGGTGATTGTGGAAGGGGCAGGATCGCTTTCCCGGTGGGACGATTGTCAGATTATAGCCAAGTTGCCTAGCACCGATGACGTCACTGAGCGGCGCATAACGTTCGGCAAAAACATCACCGGCGCTATGTTCCACAAGCGCAACATCATCAATGTTGACAACAGGCTTCATCACCCCACGCTTCCCTCGAGCGAGATGTTGATCAACTTCTGGGCTTCGACGGCGAATTCCATCGGCAACTGCTGGATGACGTCGCGGACGAAGCCGTTGACGATCAGGGCGATCGCCTCCTCTTCCGGAATGCCGCGCTGCATGGCGTAGAACTTCTGGTCCTCGGAGATCTTAGAGGTCGTCGCCTCGTGCTCCACCTTCGCCGTCGTGTTCTTGGCCTCGATATACGGTACGGTATGCGCGCCGCACTTGTCGCCGATCAGGAGCGAATCGCAGTTGGTGAAGTTGCGAGCGTTCTCGGCCTTGCGGTGGATCGACACCTGGCCGCGATACGTATTGTTCGAGCGGCCGGCGGAGATACCCTTCGAAATGATGCGGCTCGACGTGTTCTTGCCAAGATGCAGCATCTTCGTGCCGCTGTCGACCTGCTGGTAGCCGTTCGAAACCGCGATCGAATAGAACTCGCCGCGCGAACCGTCGCCGCGCAGGATGCAGGACGGATATTTCCAGGTGATCGCCGAGCCGGTCTCGACCTGCGTCCAGGAAATCTTGGAATTCTTGCCGCGGCAATCGCCCCGCTTGGTGACGAAGTTGTAGATGCCGCCCTTACCGTCCTTGTCGCCCGGATACCAGTTCTGGACGGTGGAATACTTGATTTCGGCGTCATCCAGCGCGACGAGTTCGACGACCGCCGCATGCAGCTGGTTTTCGTCGCGCTGCGGGGCGGTGCAGCCTTCGAGATAGGAGACATAGGCTCCCTCCTCGGCGATAATCAGCGTGCGCTCGAACTGGCCGGTATTCTTCTCGTTGATGCGGAAATAGGTCGAAAGCTCCATCGGGCAGCGAACGCCCTTCGGCACGAAGACGAAAGAGCCATCGGTAAACACGGCGGTATTGAGCGTCGCATAATAGTTGTCGCTGACCGGAACCACCGAGCCCAGGTATTTCTGTACCAGTTCGGGATGCTCGCGGATCGCCTCCGAGATCGACATGAAGATCACGCCGGCCTTCTTCAGCTCGTCCTTGAAGGTCGTCACGACCGAGACGCTGTCGAACACGGCGTCGACGGCGATCTTGGACTTCTCGACGCCGGCCAGGATTTCCTGTTCCTTCAGCGGAATGCCGAGCTTTTCATAGACCTTCAGCAGCTCCGGATCGACCTCGTCGAGGGATTTCGGGCCTTCCGCGGTCTTCGGAGCGGCATAGTAATAGATGTCGTTGAAGTCGATCTTCGGATAGTGGACGCGCGCCCAGGTCGGCTCTTCCATGGTGAGCCAGCGGCGATAGGCGTCGAGACGCCATTCCAGCATCCATTCCGGTTCGTTCTTCTTTGCGGAAATGAAACGGATGATGTCCTCCGACAGGCCTTTCGGAGCCTTGTCGACTTCGATCATCGTCTCAAAACCGTACTTGTACTGATCCACATCGATCTGGCGAACCTGATCGATCGTTTCCTGTACGGCAGCCATGCTCGTTCTCCAATCTTGCCGGGTCCAAGGTCCGACAGCTTGATGACGCAGAAGCGGAAACCGCCCCTTATGTAATTGCCAGAGGCGTGTATTTCACCCCTCGTCGCAAGCGGAAAATTGACTTTCCGCAAGTTCATCCCGTTTCAGGCCGCCTCGCCGGCCATCTTGCGCCGCGATGCGACCCGCGAAAAGATCTCAATCGCCCGCTCGACCTCGTCCGCCGTCGTGGAGGGCCCCAGCGAGATGCGCAGCCCACCGGTCTTGGCATCATGTCCCATCGCCGTCAGCACCTGGCTCCGCCCGACCTTGCCCGACGAGCAGGCCGCGCCCGCAGACAAAGCGAGACCTTCGAGGTCGAAGGCGATCTGCCCCGTCTCCGCCTTCATCCCCGGCAGCGTGAAGAAGCAGGTATTGGCGACCCGCACCTCGTCCGCGCCATGGATGATGACATCGGAGGCCGCCGCACGCATGCCGCCTTCGAGGCGGCTCCGCAAGGCGCCGATTGCCGCATTCCGTTCGGCAAGGCCCTCGGACATCCATTGCGCAGCAGCGCCGAAACCGACGATCGCCGCGACGTTCTCCGTTCCGGCGCGATGCCCCTTCTCCTGTCCGCCTCCCTTCAGGAGCGGCACCGGCATCAGCGTCTCGCCGCGCGAGACGAGTGCGCCGGCACCCTTGGGGCCACCGATCTTGTGGGACGACAGGATGAGGAAATCAGCGCCGAGCATACCCATGTCGATCGCGATACGGCCGGCCGCCTGTACCGCGTCGACCACGAGCACCCCGCCGTGGCCATGCACGACACGAGCGACATCGGCGACCGGCTGGATGACGCCCGTTTCGTTGTTGACGAGCATGACCGCGACCAGCGGCAAGCCCTCTTCCTTCGGATGAGCCCCGAGAAGACGTTCGAGAGCGCCGACATCGACGACGCCAGACGCGGTCACCGGAATCTCGCGGACGCGATCGGCCGCAAAACGTCCGCCCTCCCGCAGCGCCGGATGCTCGATCGCCGAGACATAGAGCATTGACGCGACGAGTGGCGCCCGTCCCATGCGGAATTCGGGCGTCAGTACATGGTTCGCAGCTTCGGTTGCGCAACTGGCAAAGGTCACGTGCGAGGGCTCCGCGCCCACAAGTGCGGCGACCTGCCGGCGGGCCTTCTCCACCATGGCACGGGCCGCACGCCCCTCGGCATGCACCGATGACGGGTTACCCGGTTCGGCCAACGCATCGAGCATGGCCGCACGCGCGTCGCCGAGCAAAGGCGCCGTCGCGTTCCAGTCCATGTAGATGCGTTGTTTCGCCATGACTATTTTCGCTTTTGACCCATTCCGGCCCGCTCGGCGCATTTTTCTTGAAATTTCGGCCGGGCTTGCCTTATGACACGTCCAACAATGGGTGACCCTTCATCCAGTTTCGAACGGTTCTAAACTTTGTTCTAGAAAAGCTGACTGCATTCGTCAAGTCATCGCGCTGCCCTGTGGACAGTCTGGAACCGAAAAAACACGAACGACCGGAGTATCCATGCCCGAAGTGATTTTCAACGGCCCTGCCGGCCGCCTCGAAGGCCGCTACCAGCCGTCCAAAGAGAAGAGTGCGCCGATCGCGATCATCCTGCATCCGCATCCGCAGTTCGGCGGCACGATGAACAACCAGATCGTCTACCAGCTCTTCTACATGTTCCAGAAGCGCGGGTTCACGACGCTGCGCTTCAACTTCCGCGGCATCGGCCGCAGCCAGGGCGAATTCGACCACGGCGCGGGCGAGCTTTCCGACGCGGCCTCCGCTCTCGACTGGGTGCAGAGCCTGCATCCGGATTCCAAGAGCTGCTGGGTCGCCGGCTACAATTTCGGTGCATGGATCGGCATGCAGCTCCTGATGCGCCGTCCGGAGATCGAAGGCTTCCTCTCGATCGCGCCGCAGCCGAACACCTACGACTTCTCCTTCCTCGCGCCCTGCCCGTCCTCCGGCCTCATCATCCATGGCGATGCCGACAAGGTGGCTCCGGAAAAGGACGTCCAGGGTCTGGTCGACAAGCTCAAGACGCAGAAGGGCATCCTGATCACCCACAAGACCATTCCGGGCGCCAACCATTTCTTCTCCGGCCAGGTGGAAACATTGCTGGCCGAATGCGAAGACTACCTCGATCGCCGCCTCGAGGGCGAACTGGTGCCGGAGCCGGCTGCCAAGCGCATCCGCTGACGAGGTACGGGCCCGTCCGGGGCCGACCTGTTCCATTCCCCGGGAATCACAATCAAGGCGCGGCTCCTGCGGACCGCGCCTTTCTTCATGCGGCGTCAGGAGGCGAGCGCCTGCGGACCCCCGGCCAGTTGCACCTGGTCGCGGCCGGCCGCCTTGGCGGCATAAAGGGCGGTGTCCGCCCGCTGCATCGCCCGCTCCAGCGTGTCACCGCCGAAAATCGAGGCGACGCCGAAGCTCGCCGTGATCGTCTCACTGTCACAGAACTGCCAGAGGCTGACCGCCGACATGGCGCCACGAATGTTGTGGGCGCATTCGCGCGCAAGCTCGCTGTCGACCGCCGGAATGTAGATCGCGAATTCCTCGCCGCCGATGCGCGCCACCTCGGCATCGCTCGGCGCAGCCTCGCGCAGCACGCGGGCGAAGGTCTGGATGACGATGTCGCCGACGTGATGGCCAAAGTTGTCGTTGATCCGCTTGAAGTGATCGATGTCCGCAAGGATCAGTGCGCCCGCCGCCATCTCGTTCTCCCGCTCCAGCCGCGGCGCCACGCGCCTTGCGAAGCCGCGCCGGTTGAAGATGCCGGAAAGCGGATCGATGTCGGCCTTCGCTACCGCGTCCTCGATCGCCTCCTTGACGAAAACGCCCACCATTGCGAGCCCCGCGGCAACGATCAGCACGGCGCCGAGCCCCTGCGACACCAGCGCGAACTTGCTGAGCAGATAGTCGTCTGCGGTCTCGCCCGCACCGACCTTGACCGCAACATATGCCTTGAACGGAAAGAAGGCGGCACTCAGTGCGAGCATGGAAAACAGCACCATGTCCGCCCCCGAACGACGACCGGAGCGGTAGACGGCCACGGCCGAAAGCGCCATCGTCAGGAAGAACGGCGTCTGGTAAGCGACCGAATGGACGACCGTCCCGCGCGGCAGGTCGTAGATCAGGAAATCGGTGAAAACGCCCGAGACGAAGAGCAACCAGAAAACACTGCTGGGAACGCAAAGCCCGTAGTGCCGGGTGATGCTCCGGGCGAGCAGGCAAAAGCCCCCGAACATCGACACGAAGGCGCCGATCGCGAAGAAGCGGACATATCCGGTAATGGGGATCAGGGCCTCGCAGACGGCCGACAGCGAAGCGATGGCAAAGGCGACAGCAAAGCCGAGGCCGGAACGACGCGACGGCCCCTTCAACGCGACGACACCAAACACGAGCACGAAAATCTGGGCGATCACGAAGTTCACGGCCAGAAGCGAAAATGCCGCGTCCATTCTGCTAACAACCACTCCCCCGGGCCATTCACGGCAACTACACGCATAACAAGAATGCGCTACTGTGCGCAATCTAAGATACTATATGCGTAAGCCATAAAACAAAGGATTAATGTTGAGAGCAAGGCCCGATCGCGTCGAAGACTGCAACAATACCGCCCGTGACCGGTTTTTCCACACCGGTTGTCCCCGGAAAGGTCAAAGGCAGGCCCTTCAGCGAGCGCACGGCCAGATAGGCCCAGGCCTCCGCCTCCATCGCATCACCGTCGAAACCCGCCTGCTCGGCCGTCAGCAAGACCGCGCCGATCCGTTCTGCTTCGTTCCTGAGATCGCCCATGATGGTGTCGTTATGGCGACCACCACCGCAGATCACGAACGTCTTCGGCATCTCCTCGAGATGACCGGCCGACCTGAAGATCGCCGCCGCCGTGACGTAGGCGAGCGTGCGCGCGCCATCGGAAAGCTCTGCATCGCCGCCCTCCGGCGGCAGGAAGTCGTTTCGGTCGAGCGACCGGCGTTTCTCGTCCGTAAAGAACGGACTGGCGAGATAGCGGTCTGCAAGCGCAGGCAGCACCCGGCCTTCGCTCGCGATCCGCCCGCCCTGGTCGAAGGGAATGCCGGCTTGGGCCTCCACCCACTGATCGATCAGCGTATTGCCGGGCCCGCTGTCGAAGGCGACGATCGCGCCATCGGCGCCGACACAGGTGAGATTGGAGATGCCGCCGATATTGACGAAACAGACCGGCCAGCGCGGATTGTCGAGATTGCGGGTGAGTGCCGCGTGATAGACGGGAACGAGCGGCGCGCCCTGCCCGCCATGCGCCATGTCGTTCGCCCGCATGTCGTAGACGACAGGAATGCCGATCTCCCGCGACAGCAGCGCACCATCGCCGATCTGTACCGTCAGCGCCTCGTCGGGGCGATGCAGGACCGTCTGTCCGTGGAAGCCGACGACATCAATACCATCAGGCAAAATATTGTTTTCACTCAGGAAGGCTCGGACGGCATCGGCATGCCGTAACGTCAGGTCACGCTCGAGACCGGCAAGGCTTCCCGGCCGTTCGTCGCGTTTCATGATTGCCTTGGCGTCCTCGAGACCGTGCTTCAGACGATCGCGAAAGGCTGGGTCGTAGGGGACGGAAAGGTTCTGCCGTCGTACGACCATGCCCTCGCCATCGGTTTCCAGCATCGCGACATCGATCCCGTCCATCGACGTGCCGCTCATCAGTCCGATCGCGGTGAAGATTTCTGCCATGGTCTGCCCTGCCGACTCGCGTGGTCACACCCCAACATTCATGACCGAAACAGGTGCACATTTCAAAAAACAATGCTAAAGCGCCGCCACTCCCGCATTCCGTTTTCCAGAAAGCCCAGTCGTCATGAAGAAGTTCAAGTCCGATTTCCTCCACACGATGCAAGAGCGCGGCTTCATTCATCAGATTTCCGATGAATCCGACCTCGACGATCTGCTGACGAAGGAAACCGTGACCGCCTATATCGGCTTCGACCCGACGGCGCCCTCGCTGCATGCCGGCTCGCTGATCCAGATCATGATGCTGCACTGGTTCCAGGCAACCGGCCACCGCGCGATCTCCCTGATGGGCGGCGGCACCGGCATGGTCGGCGACCCCTCATTCAAGGACGAGGCGCGGCAGCTCATGACCATCGAAACGATCGAGAACAACATCGCCTCGATCAAGAAGGTCTTCTCGAATTACCTGAACTACGGCGACGGCCCGAAGGACGCGCTGATGATCAACAACGCCGACTGGCTGCGTTCGATCAACTATCTCGAGTTCCTCCGCGACGTCGGCCGCTACTTCTCGGTCAACCGCATGCTGTCCTTCGACAGCGTCAAGACGCGGCTCGAGCGCGAACACTCGCTGTCCTTCCTCGAATTCAATTACATGATCCTGCAGGCCTACGACTTCGTCGAACTTGCCAAGCGCTACGGCTGCCGGCTGCAGATGGGCGGCTCCGACCAGTGGGGCAACATCATCAACGGCATCGATCTCGGCCACCGCATGGGCACGCCGCAGCTCTATGCATTGACCTCGCCGCTACTCACCACTTCTTCCGGTGCAAAGATGGGCAAGTCGGCGACGGGCGCCGTCTGGCTCAACGCGGACATGCTGTCGGCCTACGACTTCTGGCAGTACTGGCGCAACACCGAGGATGCGGACGTGCCGCGCTTCCTGAAGCTTTACACCACCTTGCCGATGAGCGAGGTCGGGCGCCTGTCGACCCTTGCCGGCTCGGAAATCAACGAGGTGAAGAAGATCCTCGCGACCGAGATCACCGCGATCCTGCATGGCCGCGCCGCAGCCGAAGAGGCCGCCGAGACCGCCCGCAAGACCTTCGAGGAAGGCGCGATCGCCGACAACCTGCCGTCGATCGAAGTGCCGACCGGCGAACTCGAGGCCGGCGTCGGCCTGCTCAACCTGATGGTCCGGGCGGGTCTTGCCGCCTCCAACGGCGAAGCGCGCCGCCACGTCCAGGGCGGCGCAGTCCGCATCAACGACAAGGCGGTCGCCGACGAACGCACGGCCGTCGGCACAGGCGAGGTCACGACGGACGGCGTGATCAAGCTCTCGCTCGGCAAGAAGAAGCATATTCTGGTGCGCCCGGCCTGATCCGGCATCATTCCGATCGAACACGCAAGCCGGCGCCTGACGCGCCGGCTTTCTCTTTTACCGGAATTCGAAGATCTGCCGGAAGACGCCTGGCGCGATGATCGACAGCGGATTGACGACCAGCTTCGGCTGCTCTGTGGCGCCCGTGAGCTTGAAGGTGATGCCGAGAAGGCCGCGGTCGCGGCCGTTGCCGAGCAGGATCCCGATCACCGGCAACTCCGCGAAGAGGCGGTTCAGCCCGTAGGCCGGCATGAAGGTGCCGGTAAGGTCGATCCGCCCCTGACTGTCGCGCACGAGCCCCTGGAAGGTCGCGCCGACCTGCTCACCGCGCACGACGCCGTTTTCGATCCGCAGTGTCTCGTTGCTGTAGATCAACCGGGCGAAGCCACGCTGGAAGCGTGCGGAACTGACGTCAATGTCCCGCTTGACGGCCTTGTTGAGGCTTCGCCCGTCGGCGCCCGCAGGCGTCGAGACGATCGACTGCAGGCGCTGTTCGTTGTCGAGGCTGAAATTGCGAAGATCGACGGAACCGTTCCAGATGCCGTTCTCATTCTCCTTCATCTTCAGGTTCAGCAGTCCGCCGTTCATGCGGCTGTAGAGATTGGCGAAGCGGGCGACGGCGCCGGCGTCTCCGCTCGTCACCGAAACCTCGCCGAGTCCCGATGACCTGCGCATCTGCCCGACGATGGCCTGGCCGTTTGCCGTCACGGCCGAAAAGTCGAGCCCGGAGAGCTTGCCGCTGCGCGAGGCGTAGTCGAGCGTCACGTTCGACAGAGCCTCGTCGCCAAAGCCGACCATGCGGTCGAGTCGGGCGTCGACACTGACGTTCGGGTCCGAACCGGCATCGCCGTCTTCATCTTTCCCCGGCGATTTCATCCGGTCGAGCAGCGAGCGGACATCCGCCGACTTGCCGTTGACCGCAACCTGGTAGCCGCCCTTGGCCTGGCGGACCACGACCGAGTAATCGTCGCTCGGCGACAGCCTGACGCGCGCAAGATCGGCGGAAACGAGCCCGTTCTTGTCGACGACCATCGAACCGCGGAGCCCAAACCCGTCGCCGTCGAGGACGAACTTGTCGATTGCAGACTGCTTTTCGCCCTCCGTCACCTCCAGCTTCGCCTTGGCGGCAATTCCCGCGCCCTTGGTCCAGCCGAGCCACGGAACGGTCAGTACTGCGCGCGTAAGGTCTGCGGTCACCGCCTGCCGCTTTTCGTCGAGGCGATCCAATTGTACGGTCACCGATCCGCCGATGATGCGCTCGAGCCCCGGAGCGAAACGGCCGATATTGCCACCATCGAGCACCACCTTGACCTGGCGCTCACGATGGAACTGCGGGTCCTCCCCGACCGGCTCGGAAACGGCGAGCTCCATCGAGATGCCGTCGATGTCGGCCTTGCCCTTCAGCCGCGCCGCCTTCGGATCGACGTCGAGAGCCGCGTTCAGATTGTCGATCTTCCGCCCGGAAAAAGGCTTCGCGAGATCGACGTCGGCAAGATCGAGATGCGCCTTCCACACCGGTTCAGGCGGGTTCTGCTCGGATATCAGGCCGAGGCGCACCTCGGCCGTTCCCTTGACCGTTCCCTTGAAATCGGCGGCCTCGAAACCGACGCGCTTCAGGGCGTTGATCGGCCGGAAGGAGACCAGTTCGGCAACGGAGTCCGCGCTGCCGGCGACGGCGATCTTGAGGTCCGCCATCAGCGGCTTGGTGTAGATCTCGCCGAGAACCAGTTCGCCGCTCTCGACCTTCACGCTGCGGCCTGAGGGGAAGTACGAGGTCGCCGTCTTGATGGTCGTCGTCACCTTCGGCCCGGCGAGCTCGAAATGGGCGTCCGTGTCGCGCAGCGGCGGAATATCCCCGGTGACGTTCATTCGGGCGTTGACGACGTCGAAACTGATCCTGAGCTCGTTCTCGTCGAGGTGGAGCGGCCGCGGTTCCACCGACATGCGGCCCTTCGGAATGAAGACCTGCACCGACCCTTCGGTCACCGTTCCGCCGAAAATGTTGGCAAGCACCCATCGACGCGGCTTGTCGGCAATCCAGTACGGCCAGAGCTGCTTGACGACGGTCGTCTGCATGTTCGCGAACCGTGCGCCGAAGCTGACTTCCGGCCCCTCGCCCTCGAAAAAGCGCACCCTCATCGACCCGGTCATCTGCCCCATCGGGGTCGAGACGCTCAAAGTGTCGAGTTGCAGTTCAGCGCTGTCGTAGAGGAAGCGTCCGAAGATCTTGAACGAGAAGGGAAAAGGCTGCTCCCCGGCCGCCGGCACGCTGGCGAGGCCCTGGTCGACGAGCAGGTCGATACCGATGCCCGGACCGGCCGCTTCGTTTCCGGGCAGGCGGTCGAGGTCGATCAATCCGCCGGAGATCGGCATGATCATCGGCCCGAAATCGACCCTTGAGGACGCGACTTCGATCGTGTCCTTCGAAAAATCATAGGCGAAATTGAGCGTGCCGCGCGTCACTTCCTGCGGGTTGCCGTCCTGGTAGAGCGTGCCGCCACGGGTCTGCGCGATCATCGAAACGGCCGGCTTCTCCGTCGCGCTTCCACGCCGGGCGGATATGGTCACCTCCGCGAAGCCGTCATATCCTTGGCGAGGATCGCCGCGCGAATCACGCCGGAGCAGGAACGGCGTGAGGCGCACGTCGCCGATCCACGCGCTGAACGAGCGCGTGAGCCCGTCGGCGTTCGTCGCCTTTGCCGAGATCTGGCTGTCGTAGCCGTTGATCGCCAGCGTTCCGGCAATCGTCAGCGAAGCGTCAACGCCGCGCTCCATCACAAGGTTGCGGACCGAAAGCAGGACGGGCCGCGTGCGCGCCTTGCCCATCGCGATCTCGAGGCCGTCGAGGCGCATGCGATCGAGGCCGCCCTTCGAAATGAATCCCTGCATCAGGTCGAGCTGCGTGAACGCCGCCTCGAGCAGCGTCGGGACGGCATCGATCCTGACCTTGGTAAAGTCGAGCGGCGGCCCGGAAGAGAAAAGCGATTCGTCGACCGATACGCCGTCCGCCTCGATCTCGCTCACCGAGAACCGGCCGGAAAGCAGGGCGATCGGATCGACCACGAGACGGACTGCCTCCGTCTCCGCCGCAACAAGCCCGTCGCTCTCGCGGTGTACGAAGACGTCCCGCGCCTCGACGGCAAGCTTCCACTCCCTGGAGAAGCGCACCGCCGTGCCCGAAATCTCCGCACGATATTGCGGAGCGAGCGCATTGTTCAGAACTCTCTGTGCACCGTCCGCGAAGGTAGCGTCGAGCGCCCCGCTTTCGATCACGACGAAAAACCCGCCGCACAGGACGGCGGAGAGCAGGAACAGACCGAATGTGAAGCGCGCGACCCGGCCCAGCCATGTGGATCGTGGCGGACAATGCACGATCAGCGGATCCTCGGCGCGCGCAGACGGCAGGTCGTGCAAGGGAACGATGTCTTTCTTGCTGAACCTTACCTTTTCGCCGCGGATTTCTCCCATGTGCTGGCGACTGTCTCCGTTTGCCCGCTCCCGACGCAATCCGATGTTGGACTGCCGCCGTGCGGACTATATATCGATGGTCGCGTATTTCATCCACAAAACGGGCAAAAGAAAGGTTATCCCATGGCAGAATTGGCACCCGGAGACTTGGCGCCCGATTTCGAGCTTCCCCGTGACGGCGGAGGGACCGTGTCACTGAAGGAATTCGCCGGGCGCCCGGTGGTTCTCTACTTCTATCCGAAGGACAACACGACCGGCTGCACCGCCGAGGCGATCGATTTCACCGCGCTCGCTCCCGAGTTCGAGAAGAAGGGCGCCGTCGTGATCGGCATGTCCGCCGACCCGGTGAAGAGCCACGACAAGTTCATCGCCAAGCACGGGCTGACGGTCATCCTCGCCTCCGACGAAGACGCGAAAGTGATGACGGATTACGGCGTCTGGCGGGAAAAGAGCATGTATGGCCGCACCTTCCTGGGCGTCGTCCGCACGACGTTCCTGATCGGTCCCGACGGCCATATCGTCAATATCTGGGACAAGGTGAAGGTCAAAGGCCACGCCCAAGAGGTGCTCGACGCCGTCGCCGGGCTCGGGGACATTTGAGATGGACGAATACGACGAGATCCGGTCGCTACGCGCCGGGGCGACGCTGGCGATCAGCGCGAGCGATCTCGACCGCAAGACGGCGCTCGCACAGGCGACCGCCCGCCGCTGGCATGCCCGCAGGCTCTCGCTGCGCTCGCCGCTCGATCCGGAACTTCCAGAGCGCCCCGGTCGTCCCTCACGGCCGGAGCTCGTGCCGCCCAAGGCGGTCGAGAAGCGCTCGCTGCACACACTCCCCGGCCGCATAGCCCTCCTGCACGCCCTCGCCCATATCGAGCTCAACGCTGTCGATCTCGCCCTCGACATCGTCGCGCGATTCGCCACCGAGCCGGTCCCGCATTCCTTCTTCGACGGCTGGATGCAGGTCGCCTTCGAGGAGGCCAAGCATTTCGGCATGGTGCGCGAGCGTCTGCGCGCGCTCGGTGCCGACTACGGCGACATGCCGGCCCATGACGGCCTCTGGCAGGCGGCGCATTCAACCCGCAACGACCTGACGGCGAGGCTCGCCGTAGTTCCGCTCATCCTCGAGGCCCGCGGGCTGGACGTCACCCCCTCGCTCCAGGAAAAGATGCGCGAAACCGGTGATGTCGAGAGCGCCGAAGTGCTGAAGGTCATCTACGAGGACGAGAAGGGTCATGTGGCGATCGGCGCCAAATGGTTCCGTTTCCTCTGCGCACGGGAACGGAAAGACCCCGCACGGACCTTCCAGGACCTGGTGCGCGTGAACTTCCGCGGTGCGCTCAAGGCGCCCTTCAACGATCTCGCCCGCGCCGAAGCCGGACTGACGCCTTCCTTCTATCGCTCGCTCACCTCGACAAGCAGCGGTTGACGCCCGTCGGTCACCTCCCGCGACCACCGAACTCAAACCTTTGTTAACCTTAACAATGTCTAATTGCGACGAGCCAGCGGGAGCCGAAAAAGCTCCAGCTCTCCCGTCGCGAGAAGGAATGGCTTGCGCGGAGTTCGCCCGGCCAAGTTGAGGAAAGCCCGTGACCGCAAGAGCAGGCCATCACGTCTTCGGAAAGCGCCGGACCCAGCACGTCATCATTCTCGCAAGCGGCGACAAGATCCGCCACATGACGGTTCGTCCGTGGATGGCGGCACTCGCCTTCTGTTTCTGCGGCGTCATGGCGATCGGCTATCTCGGCGCCACCACCTACCTCGTCATGCGCGACAATCTGATCGGCGCCTCCATGGCGCGGCAGGCGCGCATGCAGCATGTCTACGAAGACCGCATCGCCGCGCTGCGCGCGCAGGTCGACCGCGTGACGTCGCGGCAGCTCCTCGACCAGCAGGTGGTCGAAGAAAAGGTCGAAAAGCTGCTCGAACAGCAGATGGCGCTTTCTTCCCGCCACGGACGGCTTGGTGCTCTGCTCGACCGGGCGGAACAATCCGGCCTCGACACGGGGGCGCCCGTGCCATCGGTACGGCCGGCGGACGGCGCAAAGCAGGCCAGCCTCACCGGCGGGATCAAGGCAATCGAGAGCCTGCTCGGCAAACCTGCCGCGGAACCGCAGGGAACGGAGGTCGCAGCGCTCGGCTACGCCCCAGCCGGCGAATCGGTCGCCGACCGCACTGACCGCATCTTTTCGCGGGTGACGATCTCGCTGAAGGATATCGAACAGGAACAGTTCGACCGCATTCGCGACCTCACCGACGGCGCCGTCGAAACGGCCGACAAGATCGAGACCATCCTCGCGCGCAACGGCGTGGCAGTGCAAACCGAAACGCCCGCTGCTGCAGCCGATGCCATCGGCGGCCCCTATCTTGCGCCGCAGCCCGCCACGTCTTTCGAAGCCTCGCTGAACGGCCTCGACAACGCGCTCGCCCGCCTCGAGACCGCCCGGGAGACCGCGACCGACCTTCCCTTCGGCAATCCGGCGCCCGGCCGCGACATCACGAGCGGGTTCGGCAATCGCCGCGATCCCTTCCTCGGCCGGCTGGCACTCCATGCGGGTATCGACTTCCGCTCCCCTGTGGGGGGTGAAATCCGCGCCTCCGGCCGCGGCAAGGTGATCACGGCAGGCCCCGTCGGCGGTTACGGCAACATGGTCGAGATCGACCACGGCATGGGCTTCACCACCCGTTACGGACACATGTCGCGCATTCTCGTCAAGGTCGGCGACGAGATCACGCCCGGAGAGGTCATCGGACAATCCGGAAGCACCGGCCGCTCCACCGGCCCCCACCTCCACTACGAAGTCCGCCGCAACGGGGCGCCGATCGACCCGATGCATTTCGTCAATGCCGGGCTGAAGCTTTCCACGCTGATCGATTGACGCGAAACCTTCACACGCTAAAGTATATCCCGAACACCAAGACGAGAGGGACATGCGCGTGGAGACGACCACCCTTCTGGCTTTTGCCGCCGCTTTCTTCGTCTTTGCCGCAAGCCCCGGCCCCGACAACATGACAATCATGGCGCGAACGGTCTCCGCCGGCCCCGCCTCCGGCATCGCCTACGGGATCGGCACCTTGATCGGCATCCTGATCTATCTTGCGCTCGCAGCCTTCGGCCTTTCGATGATCGCGGGCGAGATGGGGCTCTTGATGACGGCCGTGCGCTACGTCGGGGCGGCCTATCTCGTCTACATGGGCATCCGCTTGTGGACCAGCGAGCCTGTTCTGCCGCAGGCGCGGCCGCTCGAACACCGGCGCGACCTCGTGGCCGTCTGCCTGACGGCCGTCGCGCTCAATCTCGGCAATCCGAAAATGCCGCTCTTCTATCTCGCCCTGCTGCCGAATTTCGTCGACGCGGACTTCCGCCCGGCGGACTATCTTTCACTCGCCACAGCAATCGTCGCCGTCGAGGTCGTGGTGGTCGGCGGGCATGTCTGGCTTGCACACCGGGCGCGTCGGCTGTTGACGACGCCGCGCATAGTAAAGGCGGTCAATCGTGCGGCCGGAAGCGTGCTTGCCACGGCCGGTGCGGCAGTAATGGTGTCGCATCGCGGCAGTTGAACGATTACATTCACCCTTTGTTACGACAGATCGTCCAGTTTTCTTGACTTTCGGGGATTTTAGCACTATCCCGCGCTTACGTTGACGCCGGCGCTTCGCAGGCGTTCGAATTGTGTTCGCAAGAACCGGAACAGAAACAGATCCCCCATTGACCACGTTTTCTGACCTTGGCCTGAGCCAAAAAGTACTTTCAGCCGTCACCGATGCCGGCTACACGACCCCGACCCCGATCCAGGCCGGTGCCATTCCCTTCGCGCTGCAGCGCCGCGACATCTGCGGTATTGCGCAGACGGGAACGGGCAAGACCGCCTCCTTCGTATTGCCGATGCTGACGCTGCTCGAAAAGGGCCGCGCCCGCGCCCGCATGCCGCGCACACTGATCCTCGAACCGACGCGCGAACTCGCCGCGCAGGTCGCCGAGAACTTCGAGAAGTACGGCAAGAATCACAAGCTCAACGTCGCACTGCTGATCGGCGGCGTTTCCTTCGACGAACAGGACCGCAAGCTGGAACGCGGCGCCGACGTGCTGATCTGCACGCCCGGCCGCCTTCTCGACCATTGCGAGCGCGGCAAGCTCCTGATGACCGGCGTCGAGATCCTCGTCATCGACGAGGCCGACCGCATGCTCGACATGGGCTTCATCCCCGACATCGAGCGCATCGCCAAGATGATTCCCTTCACCCGCCAGACGCTGTTCTTCTCGGCGACCATGCCGCCGGAAATCCAGAAGCTGGCCGACCGCTTCCTGCAGAATCCGGAGCGGATCGAGGTCGCCCCGCCGTCGTCGACGGCGAAGACGGTCACCCAGCGGCTCGTCGCCTCGAACAACAAGGACTACGAGAAGCGGGAGGTGCTGCGCAACCTCATCCGCGAGCAGGACGACCTCAAGAACGCGATCATCTTCTGCAACCGCAAGAAGGATGTCGCGGACCTCTTCCGTTCGCTGGAACGCCACGGCTTCTCCGTCGGAGCCCTGCACGGCGACATGGACCAGCGTTCGCGTACCAACATGCTCGCAGGCTTCAAGGACAACCAGATCACCCTGCTTGTCGCCTCGGACGTCGCCGCCCGCGGTCTCGACATCCCGGATGTGAGCCACGTCTTCAACTTCGACGTTCCGATCCACGCCGAGGACTATGTCCACCGCATCGGCCGTACCGGCCGCGCCGGACGCTCCGGCAAGGCGTTCACGATCGTCACCAAGTCCGACACCAAGCACCTGGACGCCATCGAGAAGCTGATCGGCACCAAGATCGAATGGCAGAACGGCGACCTCACCGCCCTGCCGCCGCCCGCAGAGCACGACGAATCGCGCGTTCGCCGCGGCGCGAAGGACAAGGGTCGCGGACGCCGCGACACCGCAGGTCACAAATCTGAAAAGAAGATCGAGCAGACTGTGGCCGTCGAGATCGAAGAGACGCCAGCAAGGACGGAAAGCGTGAAGGCAGAGCGGAAGAAGGATCAACGGCCGAGCCACGCAGAGCGTCCGGCCCGCGGCGGCAGAACGCCGAACCCGGCGAATGACGATCGCCGCGAACGCCGTAGCCATTACCGCGATCGCGACGACGGCCCGACCCCGGTCGGCTTCGGCGACGACATCCCGGCCTTCATGCTGATCCAGGCCAAGGCCTGATGGGTCTTCCCGGCGTCAATTTCCCGGGCGTCGGCGTCGGGCTCGCAATCCTGCGCGACGGCAAACTCCTGCTCGCCCGCCGTCTGAAGGCGCCGGAAGCCGGTTTCTGGAACATCGTCGGCGGCAAGGTCGACCACCTCGAGCCCGCCGAACAGGCAGCAAAGCGCGAGGCCGAAGAGGAAACCGGCCTCTCGGTCGGCGCGATCGAATTCGTCTGTGCGACGGAGCAGATCATCGACGCCGACCGCCAGCACTGGATTTCCCTGCTCTACCGGACGAGCGATGTGCAGGGAGAGGCGCAACTGACCGAGCCGGACAAGATCGCCGAAATCGGCTGGTTCTCCCTCGACGACCTGCCGCAACCGCTTTCGGCGTTCACCGCGGCCCTTCTTCCCTACTTGCGCTGACCACGCGCCGGCGGTGCCCTGAGCGCCGCCTCATAGGCAAGCCGCACCCATTTCGCCATTTCCTCCGGATCGTCGTAGGCCGCGTCCGGCACCGACCAGTAGGGCATACGGACGGGCGATTTCCTTGCCTTGCCACTGTAGACCCAGCGCCGCGCACCCGCCTCCTCGAAGAGTGGAGCGCTCACCTCGTCGGCCTTCAGGAGAAGCTCCCCGTCGACGACGAGCGCGAGAATCAGTCCGTCGTGATAGATACCCTTGCCGCTGAACATCCGCCGGATCGTCACGCGACCGAGCGACTGGAAGACCTCTTCGAGCGCTTCGTTGTCCATGCTCTCACCCTTTCAGCAGCCCGCCGGCGGACAGCACCGCCTCGGGCGTATCGACGTCGAGATGGGCCACCTCGCCGAGCTCGACGTCGATGACGGCAAGCCCCGAGCCTTCGACGATCGAGCGAGCGCCGACATCGCCTTCGAGCGCCTGGACCGCCTCGAAAGTGGTGCGTGGCAGGATCACCGGATTGCCGCGCTTTCCGCCTGCAACCGCCCGCACGATCACGCGCCCGCCGGCCTCGCGGAAGGCGGCGATCAGGCGCCGCAAATCCTGCGTGTCTAGGCCGGGCATGTCGGCGAGCATCACCAGCACACCGTCGGCGCGCCGCGCTGCCGCGCTCGAAAAGCCGATCTTCAACGAACTCGCCATGCCGCTCGCATGATCGGGATTGTCGACGATGTCGACGGCGAGCCCCTGGAGGGCGCTGCCGATCTCCGCCGCCCGATAGCCGGTCACGACCACGACGCCGTCGGCGCCGCTCTCGAGCGATATCCGCGCCGAGCGCCGCACGAGCGGTTCTCCGGAAAACTCCGCGAGCAACTTATGGCGCCCGCCCTCGCCCATCCGGCTCGCGCTGCCCGCGGCAAGTACGACGGCCGCGACGCGCGGCCGCGTCGGTTCCTCGGCGATCTCGCGTGGCATCGGCCGGCTCGGGATTTCCATCAGGAGGCCGCCCACTCCCATGCCAGTCAGGTCGTGCACCGTCGGCTTCTCGCCGGCGAGAAGCCGGTTCAAGACCCAATCGAAACCATTCTCCTTCGGTGAGCGCGCGCAGCCCGGCGCTCCGATCACAGGCACCTCTCCGATGTGGCCGAGCACCAGAAGATTGCCGGGATCGACAGGCAGCCCCACCTGCTCGACGGTTCCGCCCGCCATCCGGATCGCTTCCGGCAGCACGTCGGCGGGATCGGCGACGGCGGAAGCACCGAACAGCACCACCATCTGCGGCGCGTTCTGCGGTTCTGCCAGCGCCTGTTCGATCGCGGCGGCCACAGCCACCGCCCGATGTGCCACGCGCCGCTCGCCGACAAGCCGGCTGCCAGACGCGGCGAGGCGCAGCTCCAGAACGCGGGCGGTCTTGTCCATCACCGACGGCTTCAACGACGGAAGCTCGGTCGCAACGAGCGAGACGGCATGCGGCCGGTAGGGCTTGAGACGAATTGGCGGTGCGCCGCGGAAGACGGCCGCCGCGGCCTCGACGCTCGCACGCGGCGCGGCGAGCGGGATGATCTTGACGGTCGCAAGCAAGTCGCCGTCGCGGACGTCGCTGTGATCGGCAAGGCAGGCGAAGGTGATCGCCGGATCGATGCGGTTGAAGCAGTCCACGGTGTCGCGGTCGGCGGTGAAGAGGCCGTTGCAGGTCGCATAGACGTTCACCCTGCCAGTGGCGGCCGGCGAGAAGCGCAGATGGTCGGGGTCGATCGCCTCCGCCAGCATCGCCGCCGCGGTGTCCTCGTCGAGGTCATCCGCTTCGATGCGGCAGGCGATGACGGACGCGATGCCGCCCGCCCTAAGCCGCGCCACATCCGCATTGGTGATCCTGTGCCCCTTCCCGAGCCGCCCATCCGGCAGCCGGACCGAATGGGCGAGGATCAGCCCTTCAGAAGCCTCGACCGGAAATTCGCCGAAGATCATCCAGCGGTCCCTTCCTGCCCGAGTTCACGCCGGCGGAACGCCTGGATGATATCGGCGAGGATGGCGACCGCGATCTCTCCGGGGGTCGCGGCCCCGATGTCGAGACCGATCGGCGCTGAGATGCGGGCGATCTCGCCGTCGCCGAAACCTTCGGCCTTCAATCGTTCCACGCGCTTGCCGTGGGTCTTCCGGCTGCCGAGCGCGCCCACGTAGAAGCATCCGGATTTCAATGCCATCGCAATGGGATAGTCGTCGATCTTCGGATCGTGGGTGAGCGCCGCAAGCGCGGTGTAGCCATCAAGCGGGCGGGCCTTCAGCGCATCCTCCGGCCAGTCCGCGACAAGGTTGGCACCGGCGAACCGCTCGGCGGTGGCAAAGGCCGTCCGCGGGTCGATGATCGTCAGGTCGAAGCCTGCGATACGCGCCATCGGATAGAGCGCCTGGCTGATGTGGACGGCGCCGATCACCACGATACGCGGCGGCGGCAGGTAAACGTTGAGGAAGTGCGGACGTCCATCGACCTCGACTGAGCCGGACTTGCCGGAGCGCAGGCGCCCGGTGACCTCCTCGCCAAGATCGCCCCCGATCGCCTCCCCCTCGACAACCAGACGGCTGCGGCCATCCTCGAGGCTGGTCACCAGCACGGCGGCCTTGCGCGCCTGCCGCGCCGCATTGAGCTCTTTCAGAAGCCGGGGATCCATCAGCCGAGCCTTTCGACATAGACACGGATGCGGCCGCCGCAGGAAAGGCCGACCCGCCAGGCCGTCTCGTCGGCAACGCCGAATTCGAGCATTCTCGGTTCGCCCTTTTCGAGCACGTCGAGCGCCTCGGTGATTACCGCCCCTTCCACGCAGCCGCCGGAGACGGAACCGTGGAAATTACCCTCGCCGTCGATCACCAGATGGCTGCCGACGGGTCGCGGCGCCGAGCCCCAGGTCTCCACGACGGTCGCAACCGCGACCTTGCGGCCCTCGTCGAGCCATGTCTCGGCGATCGTCAGCGGATCGATCTCGTCAATGTCGTGTGCCATGATGCCCCTCCGGCAGAAAACGCCGCGGATCGCCGCCGCCGCTGCGGCCGTCGCCGAGCGACGCGACGAGGTCGCCGAGCGCATTGAGATTGTGCACCGGCCGCAGCTCGTCGACATGCGGCAGCATCGCCCGCACCCCTCGGGCACGCGCCTCGAAGCCCTCGAAACGCAGGAGCGGGTTGAGCCAGATCAGACGACGGCAGGAGCGGTGCAGCCGGTCGATCTCGTGGACGAGGAGGTCGACATCCTCCCGCTCGAGCCCATCGGTGATCAGAAGCACCACCGCTCCCTGGCCGAGCACGCGGCGCGACCATTTGCGATTGAATTCCCGGAGCGTCTCGCCGATGCGCGTGCCGCCCGACCAGTCCTTGACCGCGCCGGCGCACTGTTCGAGCGCCTCGTCGGGATCGCGATTGCGCATCTGCCGCGTCACATTGGTGAGCCGGGTACCGAAGAGAAAGGTGTGCACGCGCCGGCGCCGCTCCGTCATCGCGTGCAGGAAATGCAGGAAGACGCGGGTGTACTGGCTCATCGAGCCGGAAATATCGGCGAGGATCACCAGCGGCGGGTGCATCGTGCGGCGCTCGCGAAAGCGCGGAAGAATGAGCGCGCCTCCGGTGCGCATCGACGCCCGCATCGTCGCCCGCGGATCGACCGACTGCGGCCGGTGCGACGCGCGATAACGGCGCACCGGCACCTCGTCGAAGGGCAGCACGAGCCTGCCGATCTCCTTGCGCGCGAGCGCCAGTTCCGCGGCCGACATCTGCGCGAAATCCATGCCGCGCAACACTTCGCTTCCGGAGACGGTAAAGCGCGCATCGATTTCGAGCTCCGGTTCCTCTTCTTCGCGGCCTTCGCGCTGCCGTTCGGCGAAAAGCGCGTCGCTCACCCGCGCCGCCCCGGCCTTGGCCTTGTCCTTCTCGCTGCGGTCGGGTGCCACCGGCGACATCATGGCGATCATCTTGCCGACGAGGTCGCGCGAGCGCCAGAAGAGACGGAAGGCCTCGTCGAAAACCGCCTGGTCCTCGTGACGCTTGACGAAGACAGCCGAAAGCGCGGCGTGGAATTCCTCCCGCGAACCAATCCCGATCGCATCGATCGCGGCAATCGCATCGGCGACGGAGCCGGGACCGGGTTTCAGGCCGGCCTTGCGCAGCACCCGCGCAAAAAAGGCGATGTTGTCGGCAAGCCGTCCGTCGCCGACCGGAACCGGCGGAACGACGAGCCCATCCTTCCTGCCGACCTCCCTCTCCATCTCAGCCCACCGCCCTGAGTTCGGCCTCGATCTCGGAGAGGATCTTCCGTCCTTCCCCACTCTGGATGCGGGCGATGTCGTCCTGGTATTTCAAGAGCGTGCCCAGCGTGTCGGAAATGGTCTCCGGGTCCAGCGCCACGCGGTCGAGTTCGGTCAGCGCCGTCGCCCAGTCGATCGTCTCGGCGACACCCGGATTCTTGAAGAGATCGATGGTTCGGAGCTTCTGCACATAGGCGACGACCTGCCGCGACAGGGCCTCGTTGCAGCCCGGGACCTTGCGGCGGATGATCTCCAGTTCCTGCGCGGCGTCGGGATAGTCGACCCAGTGATAGAGGCAGCGGCGCTTCAGCGCATCGTGCACCTCGCGCGTGCGGTTGCTGGTGACGATGACGATCGGCGGATGCGCTGCCCTGACCGTGCCGAATTCCGGGATCGTCACCTGGAAGTCGGAAAGCACCTCTAGCAGGAAAGCCTCGAAGGCCTCGTCGGTGCGGTCGAGCTCATCGATCAGGAACACGGGCGCGCGGCCACCTTCACTGGTCAGCGCCTGCAGCACTGGCCGGCGGATCAGGTAGCGTTCGGAAAAGATGTCGTGCTCCAGCCGGTCGCGATCGGAGATCCCCGCCGCCTCGGAGAGCCGGATTTCCAGCATCTGGGCCGGATAGTTCCACTCGTAAACGGCCGAGGCGACATCCAGTCCCTCGTAGCACTGGAGGCGGATCAACGGCCGGTCAAGCGCCGCCGAAAGAACCTTGGCGATCTCGGTCTTGCCGACGCCCGCCTCTCCTTCGAGGAAGAGCGGACGCTCCATCCTCAGCGCGAGGAAGAGAACGGTGGCCAAGGATCGGCTTGCGAGATAGTCATGCGACGAGAGAAGGGCAAGCATCTCGTCGATCGTCGTCGGGATGCCCTCTACCGGTAAATTGGCCATTGTTCCTCCCTTTCGGGAGGAGATTACAAGCTGCGGTAGCCGCGGTCCAGATAGATGAGCGCCGGTTCGCGTGGCCCGAAATGAACCGCCGCGACCTCGCCGAAGAGCACGGTGTGGGTCGCCGTCACCTTGCGGTCGGTGACCCTGCAGTCGAAGGCCACCACTGCATCGGTCAGCACCGGCGCACCGGTCGAAAGCACCTGCCACTCCGCGAGCGCGAAGCGGGCGTCGGCCTCCTTCACGCCGAAGCCGGCGAAGGCGTTGGCGAGCGCCTCATGCTGGGCGCCGAGCGTGTTGAGGGCAAAATAGCCGGCCTCGAAGAACACCGCATTGTTCGGATTGTTGTTGTTGAGACAGACGAGCAGCATCGGCGGACGATCCGATACCGAACAGGCGGCCGTGATCGTGACGCCACGACGCACGCCCTCATATTCCGTCGTGACGATCTGGACGTGGCCCGCGTACCGGCTCATCGCCTCCCGATAAAGGACGGGATCCATCTGCTGCGTGTTCAACAATCGCGTGTCTCCGGGTGCGAAAGCTCTCGCCGCACATTGGTTTGCCCACAATATGGCTTGCAAGGTTTACATTTTCCACAACGGCGACGATTTTTCGAAAACCGCCGTCGACCGGCCAATTTGCGGTTTGTGCGGCCCCGCGTCTCGGATAAGCTGCCGCCGTTTCGTGAAGGAGAACAAGAATTTGAAGCCCGCCCTGCGCCTGCTGCCGGTCCTGCTTGCCGCGACGGCTCTGTCGGCGACGGCCGCAGCAGCGGCAAGCATCGGCGTGGTCGCCCCGCAGTCGGGACCCTTCGCACTTCTCGGAAAACAGATGCAGGACGGCGCCGAAGCGGCGGCGGAGAGGCTCGGAATAGAGGTTCACCCCGTCGCCGAAACCTGCCAGCCCGGCAGCGGCGAAGCGATCGGCCGTCAGCTCAGGGACGCGAAGGTCACGGCAGCGATCGGCTTTCTTTGCAGTGAGTCGCTCGACGGGGCGCTGCCGCTCCTCAAGGAGGCCGGCATTCCTGCAATCACCCTTTCGGTTCGATGGAAGGTGCTGATGGAGGATGCCCTGAAGAACGAATGGCCGTTCTTCAGGATGGCACCGACAGCCGACGACGAGGCGGAAAAGGTGATCGCGATCATCCTGCGGGAGTGGTCCGGAGATGCCGTTGCGCTGATCGAGGACGGCACGATCCACGGCCGGGAACTCGTGGAGGCAGTCCGAGCGGGGATGGAGGAGCGCGGCATGAAGCCGGTCTTCACCGACACCTACCGTCCCGGACAGGAACAGCAGGTAGCGCTGGTACGACGGCTGAAGAAGGCCGGGGCCACGCACGTCTTCGTCGGCGGCGACCGCAACGACGTGGCGATCATCGCCCGCGATGCGGCGGCCGAACAGGCGACGCTGACCCTGATGGGAGGCGACGCCATGCGGGCGGCAGACCAGCCGGTCGCGCTCGCCGCGGGAACACTGGCCGTCGCTCTGCCGGAATACGACGCCTCCCCTTCGGCACAGGAGGCCGTCGCCATCCTGCGAGGCAAGGGCATCGTCCCGGAAGGCTACGCGCTGCCGGCCTTTGCGGGCGTCGAGCTGGTGGCCGATGCCGCAGGCCTCTCCTCGGCGATGGGCATGCCCGTCGCCGAAGCGCTGGTCGGAACCGGTTTCGAGACCGCAATCGGCAATGTCACCTTCGATTCCGGCCACGAACTGGCCGACAATCCCTACGTGCTGATGGAGTGGCGGGACGGACGCTTCGTACCCGTCGGCGCCGTCGGACAGTAGCGCCGCCACCTACTCCTCAATACGGCCATTGCGGCTGCGAAAACACGCCGCCGTCGACCCATATCGTCTGGCCGGTCACGAAGCCGGCTGCCTCGCTTGCAAGAAACAGGACCGGTCCGGCGACATCCTGAGGCGTGCCGACGCGGCGCAGCGGCGTCACCGCGCCCCATGTCTCGGCGTAGTCCGGCGCCTCCGCCTTGGTCCGCTCGGTCTCGATAGCGCCCGGCGCGACGCAGTTGACCCGGATACCGCTCGGCCCGAGTTCGACCGCCGCGACCTTGGTGAACTGTTCGACCCCGCCCTTCGAAGCCGTGTAGTCGACAAGCCGTGGGAAGGCGTGCTTGTTGCAGCCGGAGCCGATGTTGACGATCGAGCCGCCCTTGCCGGCGCTGACCATGTGCCGGGCGACGATCTGCGTGTTCAGGAATGTGCCCTTGAGATTGGTGCGGATAACGGCGTCCCACCGCTCCTCGGACAATTCGAGCAGCGGCGACCAGGTCTGGATGCCGGCATTGTTGACGAGCACGTCAGGTGCCTGCCCCGCCCATTTCTCGGCTTCGGCAACGAAACGTTCCACAGCCACGGCATCACCGACGTCGCAGGCCGCGGCCATGACCCGCCCGCAGCCGGAGGCGGCGGCAACCGTCGCCTCGGCGTCCTCGGCGGCCCCGAGATGGCTGAAGGCGACGTCATAGCCCTCCGCGACAAAGGCCGACACCAGGTGCCGGCCGATACCTGAACTACCACCGGTGATGATCGCAAACCGCTTCATGCTCTCCTCCGTCAACCATCGCAGGGATGGCCCGGCAAGCGGGCAACGTCAAGTGGCTCGCCATCCTCGCCCTTGGTACGGTTGCCGCGCCCGGCCCGCAATGTTAAGGCCACGCCAAAGTCACCGCCGACAAGGAAAGAGCCCATGACCCGCCCGTTGCTGATCGCCCCTTCGATCCTCGCCTCCAATTTCGCGAAGCTCGGCCAGGAAGTCGCCGACGTCGTGGACGCGGGCGCAGACTGGATCCACCTCGACGTGATGGATGGCCACTTCGTGCCGAACATCACCTTCGGCCCGGCGGTGGTCAAGGCGCTCCGTCCCTACACGAAGGCCGTCTTCGACTGCCACCTGATGATCGCGCCCGCCGACCCCTATCTTGAGGCCTTTGCCGAGGCCGGCTGCGACTACATCACCGTTCATGCCGAGGCCGGCCCGCACCTGCACCGCTCGCTGCAGACCATCCGGGCGCTCGGCAAGAAGGCCGGCGTATCGCTCAACCCGGCGACCCCGGTCTCGGTTCTCGAACATGTGCTCGACGACATCGACCTGCTCCTGATCATGAGCGTCAATCCCGGCTTCGGTGGGCAGAAGTTCATCCCTGCCATGGTCGAGAAGATTGCCCAGGCGAACCGGATGATCGGCGATCGCCCGATCATGCTCCAGGTGGACGGCGGGATTACCGCGACCACCGCCCCGCTCGTCACCTCTGCCGGCGCCAACGTGCTGGTCGCAGGCTCGGCAATCTACAAGGGCGAAGGCGTTGACGACTACCGCAAAACCGTCGACAGTCTGAAGAAGGCTGCCGAAGAGGGACGTCGTTGAAGGGATTGTGGGGATCGCTTGCAGGACTGACGGCCGGTTTCGCGCTCGCCGCGACATCCGCTGCGGCCGGCGACATCGCCGGCTTCCGGTCGATCGGCTTCTCCGGCGACGGCAAGGTCTACGCCTTCGAGGAATACGGCATCCAGGACGGGTCCGGCTTTCCCTATTCGAACATCTACTTTCTCGACACGGTAAAGGACGCCTACCTCTCCGGAACGCCGATCCGCGTGCGGATCGACGACGAGCAGGCAGGCCTCGGGGCCGCCCGTGCCGAAGCGGCGAAGAAGGCGTCCCCACTCATCGAAAGCAATGGTCTTGCCGATGAACCCGGGCAGGTCGTCACCTTCAACCCGATGACGGAAGTCGACTCCGACCCACATCGGCTTCGGTATCTGCCCTTCCCCAGCGACCCACCCTTCGGCAAGCCCTATGCGCTGGTGCTGGAGGAATACGCACTTCCCTCGCCGCCGGCCTGCAAGGACATCGTCGAGGAGGTCAGGGGCTTCCGGCTGCGACTGACAGAGCGCGACGGCGCTGCCTTAGACGACCTGGTCCATGAAGACGACCACCTGCCTGCGAGCCGCAATTGCGCGACCGGTTATCGTCTCGCCGGTGTGGTGACCCATACGCCGCCGGGAGCACCTCCCGTCCACATGGCGCTGGTCCTCGTGCTGAGCTTCGGCTTCGAGGGCCGCGACGGACGCTGGATCGCCGTGCCGGTGCATCCCTGAAATGCTCCAGGCCTCCCGCTCCTCGCCGCTCAACCTGCGTGCCCGCCTCGCCGCCAGCATTCCGTCTGCCGGCCTTTGGCTTCTCGGCGCGCTGGTCTGGGGCGCGGTCATGGCGCTTTCCTGCCTGCTCGCGATGTGGATGCTGCACTGGACACCCTACGCGCACCGCGACCAGTTGCTCCTGCTCTTTCTGGGCGGCGGCATGCTCGGATGGCTGACCGCCGTGCCCGTCACCCGCTTCTTCAGCCTCAACCGCCCGGTGGAGACGCGCTTTGCCGCCGGATTCCTGTTTCTATCCGTCGGTACGGTCGCGTTTACGGCCTTTCTCTTCGCCATGCAGTACCGCAGCTTCTACGCACAGTGGCATGCGCCGTTCGGCACCAGGATATGGGCGTTTCAGTTCGTGTTCACCTCCGCCTCGGCCATTTTCCAGTTCAGTGTCCTGGGCTTGCGCCTCTTCCTGCCGTTCGGACTCCTGTTCCTCGTCACGGCAAGCCTCCTGCTGGCGCGCCGCAACCGTTGAGATTGCCGGCAGTCTTTGCTAAAGCGACGCCATCCCGCAGCTTTCCAGGAAAGATAGGCCTATGATCCCCCGCTACTCCCGGCCCGAAATGGTCGCCGTCTGGTCGCCCGAAACCAAGTTCCGCATCTGGTTCGAGATCGAGGCCCACGCTTGCGACGCGCTCGCCGAGATCGGCGTGATCCCGAAGGAAGCGGCGAAGACCATCTGGGAGAAGGGTGGCGCGGCGGAGTTCGACGTCGCCCGCATCGACGAGATCGAGGCCGTCACCAAGCATGACGTCATCGCTTTCCTCACCCATCTTGCCGAATTCGTCGGCCCGGACAGCCGCTTCATCCACCAGGGCATGACCTCGTCGGACGTGCTCGACACGACCTTCAACATCCAGCTCGTACGCGCCGCCGACATCCTGCTGGCTGACATGGACCGCGTTCTCGCCGCGCTGAAGACGCGCGCTTTCGAGCACAAGGATACGATCCGCATCGGCCGCAGCCACGGCATCCATGCCGAACCGACGACGATGGGCCTCACCTTCGCGCGCTTCTATGCCGAGATGAGCCGCAACCGCGCGCGCCTCGAGGCGGCACGCGCCGAAGTCGCGACCGGTGCCATCTCCGGCGCCGTCGGCACCTTTGCCAACATCGATCCGCGCGTCGAGGAACATGTCTGCGAAAAACTCGGCCTGAAGCCGGAGCCGATTTCGACCCAGGTCATCCCGCGCGACCGCCATGCGATGTTCTTTGCCACCCTCGGCGTCATCGCCTCCTCGATCGAAAACGTCGCGATCGAGATCCGCCACATGCAGCGCACGGAAGTGCTCGAAGCGGAAGAGTTCTTCTCACCGGGCCAGAAGGGCTCGTCGGCCATGCCGCACAAGCGCAACCCGGTGCTGACGGAAAACCTGACCGGCCTCGCCCGTCTCGTGCGCATGTCGGTGACGCCGGCGCTGGAAAACGTGGCGCTCTGGCACGAGCGTGACATCAGCCATTCGAGCGTCGAGCGCGCCATCGGCCCGGATACGACGATCACCCTCGATTTCGCCCTCAACCGCCTCGCCGGCGTCATCGAGAAGCTCGTGATCTATCCCGAGAACATGTTGAAGAACATGAACAAGTTCAAGGGCCTTGTGATGAGCCAGCGCGTGCTCCTGGCGCTCACCCAGGCCGGCGTGTCGCGCGAGGACAGCTACCGGCTCGTCCAGCGCAATGCCATGAAAGTCTGGGAAAAGGGCGCGGACTTCCTCGAAGAACTGCTCGCCGACGCCGATGTCCGGAAGGCGCTTTCCGAAGAGGACATCCGCGAAAAGTTCGACCTCGGCTATCACACCAAGAACGTCGACACGATCTTCAAGCGCGTCTTCGGCTGAGCCGTCGTCCGCTCAGCGCGGCGCCGCCCTTTCGAGTGGCGGCGCCTTTTCCGTCCCGTCTCGTCCCGCCTCCGAACCGTGTGGCAGACGGAGAGCACAGTCTCCTGCGCGCGCCGGTCGCGCTTCGCCGCGTCGCCAAGCAGCGCGTTGCGTTGGGATGCTTTAGTTCCTCCTCATCGCGATTTTCGATACCGATGAAGCGGTTCTCCGCCCGACTGGTCAGTATGATTTCGTCGAGCCTGGTTCGGATTGCACGGCTGTCACGCGAAGATACTGATTTTATTTTCCATTTTCGCTCATCTCGAGAAAGCCGCAGGTAAACGCGCGAAGTGCCTCAACGTTCCGGCGGATCCGAACGCGCTCGCACATTGACTTGTGTCACGACCGACCGCAGAACATTCGTGTATACGGAAATGGCAATACATCCGCGGCCGGATGGCGTCCGCCCCAGGGAGAACGATCGAATGCCGCAGCCCAGATCAGCCGGAGATCGATTCATCGGTTTGCCCGCGCCGGTGCTTGCCGTCATCTATGTCGCCCTGACAGCCGGCCCCGTCCTGCTCGCGTCCTTCACCGGGGGGCCGCGCGGATCGACCGTGTTTTCGCTTCTTGCGCGCGCGGGCGGCGTGGCGGCACTTTCCATGTTCCTGATGCAGTTCGTGACCTCGGGCCGCTTCGAAACCATCTCCGGACGGATCGGGCTCGATCGGACCATGGGCTTTCACAGGCTTGCGGCCGTCGGCGCTCTCGGCATGGTCGGCCTCCACGTCATCCTCTTCCTCTTTCGGGCTGGCGAAAGCGGTGTCACGGCTATGGCGAGCCGGCTGCTCACCTATTTCCTGAGGCCGGACCTGCTCACGGGCGTCATCGCGACACTGCTTGCAGTCATCCTCATCGTCACCGGCAAATATATGCGCGGAAGGGTCTTGCCGTACCAGGGCTGGCGCGTCGGGCACGGCGCGATGGCGGTGGCACTGGTGCTGCTCGGCCTTCACCATGCATTCACGAACGCACGCTTCATGGCCGATCCCCTGGGCGCAGCCGCCTTGCTCTTCATCGCGCTCGTCGCGCTGGCATCGCTCCTCGTTGTCTATGTCTTCAGGCCCGTCCACGCCTTTCGCAGCGGTTTCACCGTTACCTCCGCGCGCTCGCTCAGCCCTTCGATCGCCGAACTCGTGCTGACGACGGATACACCCGAACGCTTTTCCTTCGCCGCAGGTCAGTTCGTCTGGCTGACGATCGGCCGCCGCCACACATTCACCGACAACCCCTTCTCGATCGCCTCCGCCCCGTCCGACTTGCCGCAGTTGCGATTCCTGATCCGCAACGCCGGCGACATGAGCGGCAGCGTCAGCAGCCTCGCTCCCGGCACGCGGATGGGCGTCGACGGACCGCATGGCAGTTTCACGTTGCGGGAGGCGGGCAATGGCCCGATCGCTCTCCTTGCCGGGGGCATCGGCATCGCGCCGGTGCTCAGCCTTGTTCGTGCACTCGCCGCAACGGACGATCGGCGGCCCGTGCGGCTGATCGCTGGCGCCCGGTCGGCCGCCGACCACGTCGCTCGCAAGGAAATCGAGGACGCGATGGCGGGGCACGATTTCCGGGCGATCTTCCTCGCGGACATGGACGATGATTCCGGCTGCGAAAAGGGAACCTGCGACGCCGGTCACCTCAATCGCATCCTGGAGGACCTCGACCGAGGAGCGGTCACGGCATTCGTCTGCGGTCCGCCCGCCATGATGGAAAGCGCCATCGGGCTGCTCGTGCAGGCCGGCGTGCCGGCCGCTCACATCGTCATGGAACGCTTCGACTTCGACGGCGGCAACGATGTCGTGTGCCGGATCGTGAGGCGCCGCTTCATCTCGGTGATCGCACTCGTCTACGGGGCGACATTGGCTGTGGCCCTGGTTGCCGCCCTCATCCGGTGAGGCCACAGGGCATGCTATTTCTGCGTTCGGCAGCCGCCTTCGTCTTGACGTGGAGGCTATGCGAACGCAGATAAGCGGCATGAAAGCATCCGACGCCGATATCCTCATCATTCCCGGTTACACCAATTCCGGGCCCGATCACTGGCAAAGCCGCTGGCAGGCGAAACTCTCGACCGCCCGCCGCGTGGAGCAGGCGGAATGGTCGAAACCCGTCAGGGAGGATTGGGTGGAGCGCGTGGTCGAGGAGGTGAATGCTTCGACCCGACCGGTGGTCCTGGTCGCCCATTCATTGGGTGTGGCGACCGCGGTCCAGGCCGTACCCCGTTTCACGAGCACGGTCGCCGGCGCCTTCTTCGTCGCGCCGCCGGACGTCGCCAATCCGGAGATCAGGCCGAAACACCTGATGACCTTCGGCCCTTACCCACGCGCGCCCCTGCCGTTCCCCTCAATAACGGTGGCGAGCCGGAACGACCCTTTCGGCGCGTTCGAACAGGCCGAGGATATTGCGAACGCCTGGGGCTCGTTGCTCCTCGATGCCGGAGAATGCGGCCACATCAACGCCGAGTCCGGCCACGGCCCATGGCCGGAAGGGACCATGGTCTTCGCCCAGTTTCTGGCGCGCCTTTGACGAGGGGTTGCGTCCCGGTACGGAACAGGCCAGCATGTATCGGTTTAATTCGATATTAATCCGGCGGCACTAGCGTCTCGACCGAAACGTCCATGTAAACGCGAGCACTGGTTTTGCCAAAGGCCGACGGTAGCTGCCGAAAGAAAGACGAGTGGCGCCTGACAAAGACCACTGACCTGCTTGGTGTCATCCCGTCGCCGGCACTTGTCATAGACATCCGAACCTCCGTAAAGGCGGCGAATGCGACTGGACTTGCGCTGCTGAAGGGTGGTGAACGCCTCTCTGACCTTCTTACTCCGGCTTGCGCGGCCCAGCTGACGGCTGCTCTTCTTGCGACGTCGGCAACCGGAACGGCGCAGCACGGTCTCGAGCTCGCGATCACCTCGGCTGGCGGCGATATCTGGCTGATGGCAGCACTCGCGCCGTATCCGCAGAACGGCGACCTCTTTCTCGTCACCCTCACGGATGTAAGCGCCTTGAAGAACCGGCTGGCGGTGAGCGAGGCCGCCGAAAGGCGCTGGCACAGCGCCTTGGTTGGATCATTCTCCGGCGTATGGGAATACCGTGCCGATCTCGACCAATGGTACTGTTCAGACATCTGGCGGCAGATGCGCGGGATCGGCCCCGACGAACCCATCCAGACCGAGACGGACGCCTGGCTCGAGCGCATCCATCCGGAAGACCGCGAACGCGTCGCCCATTATGTCGAACGCCAGACCGCTGGCGATCCCGACTATATGATCTTCGACTACCGGGAACGACACAGGGACGGCCATTATCTATGGATCGAATGCCGCGGCTCATGCGTCGAGCGCTATCCCGACGGACGACCGCTGCGGATCATCGGAACCGATATCGACATAACGGCACGCAAACAGACCGAGGAGAGACTCACCCACCTCTCGCGGCGACTCAAGGTCGCCCTGGAGGTTTCCCGCGTCGGCGTGTTCGAGGCCGATTTCGATCTCGGAACGTCTGACTGGGACGACGGGATGTTCGCCCTCTATGGCGTCGACAGGAACGAGGAGGTCAAGATCGGCGGGCTATGGGAGAGCATGCTGCATCCGGACGATCGTGGCCGTGTGTTCGACGAGGTCGAGCGCCACGTTGCCAACCTGCTGCCGTTCTCGGATGAATACCGTGTGATCCTCAGGGACGGTTCGACGCACTATATCCGTTCACGCACCCTGCCCTTCATCGATTCAGATGGCCACCGCAAGATGATCGGCGCTAACTGGGACGTCACCGGCGATGTCGTCCTGCATCGGGAGCTCGAACGGGCGAAAACGCTTGCCGAAGCACGCAACGCGGAGCTCGAAGCAGCCAAGGCGCGCATCGAGCATATAGCCCTGCACGACTACCTGACCGACCTCCCGAACCGCCGCTATCTCGACCAGATGCTCGATCGCCTCGCCGCCGACTGCGACGAGCGCGGCCAGGGGCTCGCGGCTCTGCACATAGACCTGGACCGGTTCAAGCAGGTGAACGATACGCTCGGCCACAATGCCGGCGACCAGATGCTTCGTCACGCGGCGCGCGTGTTGCGTGACGCCGTGCGCCACGATGGCGACTTCGTCGCCCGGATCGGTGGCGACGAGTTCGTCTTCCTCGCTCCATGCGACGGGAACGAGGACGAGCTTGCCGCCATGGCGGAGCGGCTTATCGCCGAACTGCGGCGCCCGGTCATCTTCGAGGGACACGAATGCCGCGCCGGCGCGAGCATCGGCATCGCCATCGAGCGCAGCGGCAGGATCGATGCTCGGCAATTGCTTCTCAATGCCGACATCGCTCTCTACCACGCCAAGAATGCCGGACGGAACCGCTACGAGTTCTTCTGTCGCGACCGCCGCCATCAGATGGTGACTGCGCATCGCCTTGCCGACGATCTGATGCGCGCACTGGAGAACGATGAGTTCGTGCCGCACTACCAGTTTCAGTTCTGCGCCCGCAGCCTCGACGTGGTCGGCGCCGAGGCCCTCGTTCGCTGGCAACACCCCGGGCGCGGCCTTCTGGCGCCCGCCGAGTTCCTCGCGGTCGCCGAGGAGATCGGTATCGTCGCGCAGATCGACGGTTTGCTGCTGGAGAAGGCTGTCGCGGATGCCGCCCGCTGGCGAGCCGAGGGGCTGCGCGTTCCGAAGGTATCCGTCAACGTATCGACCCGCCGCCTCCACGATCCGCACCTCACCCAGAAGCTCGCCGCGCTCGCCTTCGAGCCCGGATCAGTCTCGTTCGAACTCCTGGAGTCGATCTTCCTCGACGAATCCGACGAACAGGCCCGCGCCAACCTCGCCCACATCCGCAAGCTTGGGATCGGCATCGAGATCGATGATTTCGGCACCGGTCATGCATCGATCGTGAGCCTTCTGCGGATCGGTCCGGATTCGCTGAAAATCGATCGCGAGCTCGTGCGCGACGTGACACGTTCGCCCGAACAGCGCCGGCTGGTCGGCTCGATCATCGATATAGGACGGTCGCTGAACGTGAAAATCATCGCAGAAGGCGTGGAAACGCGAGACCACGTGCGCGTGCTCGCGAAACTCGGTTGCGATGTGCTGCAGGGTTACGGCCTGGCAAAGCCGATGGGCATGGAAGACACGTTCGCCTTCCTGCGCGCGCAAAGCTGGCGCGCAACGTGACCGGCGCGGTCGCGAGGACCGCGCCCGCGCATGACTGTATTATTCGCTCTGTATCTGATCGACGGCCTGGGCGAGGAAATCGCTCATCTTCGTGCGCAGTTCCTGCTCGTCGACGGAAACGCCGGCTGCGGCGAGATCGTCGCGGACCTTGCGGAAAACGTCCTCATGGCCCGCTTCCTCGAAGTCCGAGGCAATCACTTCCTTGGCGTAGGCCTCCGGATCCTTGCCCATCAGCGCAGCCGCCCAGACACCGAGCAGCTTGTTGCGCCGTGCTTCAGCCCGGAACTTCAGTTCCTGATCGTGCGCGAACTTGTTTTCAAATGCCTTTTCGCGATCGCTCATGCCGCTCATCTGTGTCTCCCAAAAACTAGCGCCATCCAAGGGTTTCAGCCCCCATTAATCAAAAGCCCCGCCAAAGTCCAATGCGAAGTTAGGCGCATCCGGGGCGCCGGGTGCGATTTGAGGATTCGATCGAAACGAACAATACCCGCATTGTGAAAACCGTTGTTTTCCGCTATGGGACCGCAACATATCGATCCACGCGTCCTCGATGTGACGCCAACAGCAGAGACAACCAGCCATGAACCGTCGCCGCCGTGTTTACGAGGGCAAGGCCAAGATCCTATATGAAGGACCGGAGCCGGGCACGCTGATTCAACACTTCAAGGACGACGCCACCGCCTTCAACAAGAAGAAGCACGCCGTCATCGACGGCAAGGGGGTGCTCAACAACCGCATCTCCGAATACGTCTTTACGCATCTCAACAAGATCGGCATTCCGACGCATTTCATCCGCCGGATCAACATGCGCGAGCAGCTGATCAAGGAAGTGGAGATGATTCCGCTCCAGATCGTCGTGCGCAACGTCGCCGCCGGCTCGCTCGCCCGCCGCCTCGGCATCGAGGAAGGCGTGGTCCTGCCGCGCTCGATCATCGAATTCTACTATAAGTCCGATGCGCTCGACGACCCCATGGTCTCGGAGGAGCACATCACCGCCTTCGGCTGGGCCAACCCTGCCGAACTCGACGACATCATGGCGCTCGCCATCCGCGTCAACGACTTCCTGAGCGGCCTCTTCCTCGGCGTCGGGATCCAGCTGATCGACTTCAAGATCGAATGCGGCCGCCTCTACGAGGGCGACATGATGCGCATCATTCTCGCCGACGAGATCTCTCCCGATTCGTGCCGTCTCTGGGACATCGAGACCAAGGAAAAGATGGACAAGGACCGGTTCCGTCAGGATCTCGGCGGACTGCTCGAAGCCTATCAGGAGGTGGCGCGCCGCCTCGGCATCATCAATCTGAATGAACCGCTGCGCGGCACCGGGCCGGTTCTGGTCAAGTAAGGACAGGAGAAGCCTCAAGTGATCAAGGCACGCGTGACCGTAACTCTGAAGAACGGCGTTCTGGACCCGCAGGGAAAGGCGATCGAGGGCGCCCTCTCCGCGCTCGGCTTCGAAGGCGTCGACCATGTCCGCCAGGGCAAGGTCTTCGACCTCGAGCTCGAAGGTACCGACAAGACGAAGGCGGAAGCCGAGCTCAAGGCCATGTGCGAGAAACTCCTCGCAAACACGGTCATCGAGAACTATACTATCTCCATCGCCTGACGGTTGAAGGAGCCGGCCGTGGCCGAGGTGACCAGCGAACTGATGTACGAGCTACTGAAGCGGGTCCACGCGGATGTGACCGACACAAGGCTGGGTCAGCGAGAGCTGCGGGCGGAATTGAATGTCATGCGTGGCACACTCGTGCCGACGCATCAGGACATGCTGAATATCCATACCACTCTGGCGCGTCACGAGGCGCGTCTGGACCGCATTGAAAATCGCCTGGAATTGCGCGAATTCCAGGAAGCCCAAGCAAGGTTTGAGCCCCAGCCATGAAATCAGCCGTCCTCCAACTCCCCGGCCTCAATCGCGACCGCGACATGATTGCCGCGCTCACCAAGATTTCCGGCAAGGCCCCGCTCACCATCTGGCAGACCGAGACGGAAATTCCCGAAAGCGTCGACCTGATCGTCATTCCCGGTGGCTTCTCCTACGGCGACTATCTGCGCTGCGGCGCGATTGCCGCGCGGATGCCGGTGATGCAGGCGGTCAAGGCGGCGGCGGAACGCGGCACCAAGGTGCTCGGCGTCTGTAACGGCTTCCAGATTCTCGTCGAGGCGGGCATGCTGCCGGGTGCGCTGATGCGCAATGCATCGCTGAAGTTCGTCTGCAAAGAGATCAAGCTAGAAGTCGTCAACGCCGAGACGGATTTCACCCGCGCCTACTCGAAGGGTCAGATCCTGCGTTGCCCCGTCGCCCATCATGACGGCAACTATTTCGCGGACGACGAAACGCTGAAGCGCATCGAAGACAACGGCCAGGTGGTCTTCCGTTACGCCGAGGGTACCAATCCGAACGGCTCGATCCACGATATCGCGGGCGTGATCAATGCCCGGGGCAACGTGCTCGGCATGATGCCGCATCCGGAAAACCTGATCGAAGCGGCCCACGGCGGCAGCGACGGTCGCGGCCTCTTCGCCTCGGCTCTCGACGTCATCGCTGCCTGACGCCGTCCGGCCGAAAGTCACCCGCGCCCAAAATCTGGACCCCGCCCATGCGCCCTGCCCTCGTCGTGCTCAGCCTTTCCGGCGCGCTCGCACTGACCGCCTGCCAGTCCGACAAGCCGAAGCCGATCCGCGGCCATTCCGCGCTTGACGTCATGGAACGGGTCGCGGTCGGCGCCAACACCTGCTGGATCAAATCGGGTGACGGAGACTTCAAGGGTTACGCCATGGCGCCGGAACTCGATTCCTATTCCGGCCGTCCGCGCATCCTGCTCGTTCGCAAGAACAGCAGCGACATCCGCCCGCACCTCGTCGTGCAGGCGGAAGGCAACCCGGCACGCCTCGATGCCTTCGGGCCGATGATGGACCAACCGGTCCACGCCCGCATCGTCCGCGACGTGAACCGTTGGTCCAAGGGCGACAAGGGCTGCTGATCGCCGGTCGATCGCGCGGCGTCCGTGGCGTTTGCCCTGTGGAAAAGTGCCCTTCGGTCTGCGATTGAAACGCCGGGCCACAAACCTGCGTTTTTCCTATTGCACTAATAAACCTCGTCGGCCTATCCTCCGCGCAACCTTCGAGAGCTGCTTGCCTCCTAGGTGAGTTGTGGGAGGAGCCTTGCGCATGAGTACTGCCACTACTGCGACGCTTCTGCGCCTCGGAATGGCGGTGGCGGTGCTTTCAACCGCCGGGGTGGAGCCGGCGGCTGCGCAGGATCATCTGTTCGATGAAGTGCGCCTCGGCGGGCTGATGGCCGCCGACAAGACCGACACCAACGACGAGAAGGGCGGATTCGTCGAGGCGATGGCCTTGTTCGATCCTTGGGGCCGCAACGAGGCCGATGGCCTGCAAAAGCTCATCCGCCCCCGTATCCATGCCGGCGCAACCATGAGCACCGCCGGAGAAGCGAGCCAGATCTTCGGCGGCTTCAGCTGGACCGTCGACCTCGGCGACGGTTTCTTCGTTGAAGGTGGCGTCGGCGGAACCCTTCACAACGGTAGACTGAGAGTGGATGGAACGGACGGACCGAAGCTCGGCTGCGCGCTGTTGTTTCACGAATACGCCGCCGCCGGCATCAACCTCGACGCTCACTGGCGGGTCATCGCCCAGATCGAGCATTCTTCCCACGCCAACCTGTGCGGTGACACGAACAACGGCCTCACCCGCGGCGGCGTCCTGATCGGCTACAAGTTCTAGGGCCACCTGTCCGCCATACTGGCACAGCCCGAACAAGGGCCGCGAGAAAAGGGCGGGAAACCGGGTACCGGTACCAGCCCGCGTCTCACTTCGGAAGCACTGTCCTGTCGGTCACCAGAAACAGAGAACGGCGGACTTCGGCGTCCGCCTCGCGCTGCGTCAACCCGATATCGCGCAACTGGTCCGCGGTCAGCCCGGCAAGATCGATCCGGGTCCTGCGGACACGCCTGCGACGGGCCATCTCCCTGAAGAGGGTCACCAATGCGCCCCTTACGCGACGCCGCCAAGGCGCCGAGCTTCCGGCCTGCCCCTGCATATGGCACATTGTATCGATTGTCATCGTATTCCCCGGATATCGACATCGCAAGACAGATACAATTGCTATGAATTGACAGATTCACGATGACAATATACAAAAATGTCACCATGACAAATTGGCTTCCAGACCTTACCTCGACCGAGGGGCCCCTCTATGTTCGCATTGCCGAAGCGACTGAGCGCGACATCAAGGTTGGTCGCCTCACCGACGGCGCCAAGCTGCCGCCGCAGCGCGATATCGCCTACGACATGGGCGTCACGATCGGCACGATTTCCAGAGCCTACAACCTGCTTCGCGAACGTGGTCTGGTTTCGGGCGAAGTCGGCCGCGGCACCTACGTGCTCGCCGGCCATCGGGAAGCCCCCGCGCCCGCCGGGGATCCGGTCGTCGCGCGCTACGGCGGCACGCGGCCGCTGACGGCGCCCGCCGGCAAGCTGCGATTCGACACCACCGCCGCAGTCGACGTCGGACAGGCCGCCCTGATCGGCCAGCTGATGCAGGATATCGCCCGCGACTATCCCGGCGAACTTGCAAGCTATACGCGGGCGCTCGCACCGCACTGGCTGGAGGCGGGCCAGCGGTGGCTGACGAACGGAGAATGGACGCCGCGGCGGGAAGCCGTCACACCGCATCTCGGCGTCCACGCCGCCGTCGTCGCCATCATCGCCGCGGTGACCAGCCCCGGCGACCGGTTGCTCTGCGAGCATCTGACCTATTCGCAAGTCGCCCGCAGTGCGACGCTGATCGGACGTCAGGTCTGCCTCGTCGATTCCGATCGGGACGGCATTCTGCCCGAGGACTTCGAGAGGGTCTGCGCGCGCGAGCACCCGAAGCTCGCCTTCATCATCAGCTCGGGGCAAAACCCGACTCTCAGCACTCTGCCCGAGGACCGGAGGCGGCAGATCGCCGACATAGCCCGAAGGTACAATGTCTTCCTGATCGAGGACTATATCTACGGCGCCCTGATCCAGGACCGCATTCCGCTGCTCGCCGAGATCGCGCCCGATCGTACCTTCCTCGTCAGCGGCCTGTCGAAGGCGGTCGCCGCCGGCGTCCGCGGCGCCTGGGTCGCGGCACCCGACCATTTCTCGCAGCGCCTGCGGGTCACCCAGAAGATGACCTCCGGCGGTCTGCCCTTCGTGCTCGCGGAACTGAGCGCACAGCTCGTACTCTCGGGGGCGGCCGATGACATCCGTCGCCGCGTCGTGGAAGAGATCGGCATTCGTGAGCGGCATGTGCGCGATATCTTTTCCGGTCACGTCTTCCGTTCCCATCCGCGCATTCCGTTCTTCTGGCTGCAACTGCCGGAGCCATGGCTTTCGGGAACCTTCAAGCAGGCAGCCCTCAACGAGGGCGTTCTGATCGACGACGAGGACGAGTTCAAGGCCGGTCGTTCCTCGCGCGTTTACCATCACGTGCGTGTGGGGTTCAGCGAAGGGCGCGAGCGGGATCCCGTGATCGCCGGTCTCCATACCCTGCGGCGGTTGCTGGACGGAGGCCCGGCCGCGTACGAAACCGATTCCTGAATCTCCTCCGGATCACGTCGAAAACGGGCAATTTCCCTATCGCGGTTTGGGCGCGCATGGGCTATAGGCAGTCCGAAGCCGTCGTCCCAACGATCCAGAGAAGATCATGACCATTCCGAACGCCATTCCGATCACGCCCGAACTCGTCGCCGCCCACGGTCTCAAGCCCGAGGAATACGACCGGATTCTGGAGCTGATCGGACGCGAGCCGACATTCACCGAGCTCGGCATCTTCTCCGCAATGTGGAACGAACACTGCTCGTACAAGTCCTCGAAGAAGTGGCTGAAAACCCTGCCGACCAAGGGACCCCGCGTGCTGCAGGGCCCCGGCGAGAACGCCGGCGTCGTCGATATCGATGACGGCGATTGCGTCGTCTTCAAGATGGAAAGCCACAACCACCCCTCCTTCATCGAACCCTATCAGGGCGCCGCGACGGGTGTCGGCGGCATCCTGCGCGACGTCTTCACCATGGGTGCCCGCCCGGTCGCGGCGATGAACGCGCTTCGCTTCGGCGCACCGGATCATCCGAAGACCCGCCATCTCGTCGCCGGCGTCGTTGCGGGGGTCGGCGGCTACGGCAATTCCTTCGGCGTGCCGACGGTGGGCGGCGAAGTCGAATTCGACGCCCGCTACAATGGCAACATCCTCGTCAATGCCTTCGCCGCAGGACTGGCCAAGTCGAACGCCATCTTCCTCTCGCAGGCCAAGGGCGTCGGCCTGCCGGTCGTCTACCTCGGCGCCAAGACCGGTCGCGACGGCGTCGGCGGCGCGACGATGGCGTCGGCGGAATTCGATGAATCGATCGAGGAGAAGCGCCCGACCGTCCAGGTCGGCGACCCCTTCACCGAAAAGTGCCTGCTCGAGGCCTGCCTCGAGCTCATGCAGACCGGTGCGGTCATCGCCATCCAGGACATGGGCGCCGCCGGCCTCACCTGCTCCGCCGTCGAGATGGGTGCCAAGGGCGACCTCGGCATCGAGCTCGACCTCGACAAGGTGCCGGTCCGCGAAGAGCGCATGACCGCCTACGAAATGATGCTCTCGGAAAGCCAGGAGCGCATGCTCATGGTCCTCAGCCCGGAAAAGGAGCAGGAGGCCGAGGCGATCTTCCACAAGTGGGGTCTCGACTTCGCAATCGTCGGCAAGACCACCGACGACCTGCGCTTCCGCGTCCTGCACGAGGGCGAGGAAGTGGCGAACCTGCCGATCAAGGAGCTCGGCGACGAGGCTCCGGAATACGACCGCCCGTGGATCGAGCCCAACAAGCCGGCTCCGCTCGCCGAAAACGACATTCCGCAGGCGGACATCGCAGACGCCCTTCTGAAGCTCGTCGGCTCGCCCAACAACTGCTCGCGCCGCTGGGTTTACGAGCAGTACGACACGCTGATCCAGGGCAACTCGCTGCAGCTTCCGGGCGGCGACGCCGGCGTCGTCCGCGTCGACACCCACCCGACCAAGGCGCTCGCCTTCTCCTCCGACGTGACGCCGCGTTACGTCGAAGCCGATCCGTTCGAAGGCGGCAAGCAGGCGGTGGCCGAGTGCTGGCGCAACATCACCGCGACCGGCGCCCTGCCGCTCGCTGCAACCGACAACCTGAATTTCGGCAATCCCGAGCGCCCGGAGACCATGGGCCAGTTCGTCTTCGCGATCAAAGGCATCGGCGAAGCCTGCAAGGCCCTCGACTTCCCGATCGTCTCCGGCAACGTCTCGCTCTACAACGAGACCAACGGCCAGGCGATCCTGCCGACCCCCACGATCGGCGGCGTCGGCCTGCTCAAGGACTGGTCGAAGATGGCCCGCATCCGCTTTGCCGCCCAGGGCGAGGCGATCCTGCTCGCCGGCGCACCTTCGAGCTGGGGAACGCATCTTGGCCAGTCGGTCTACCTGCGTGACATCCACGGCCGCACCGACGGCCCTGCCCCGCATGTCGACCTCGCCGAGGAGAAGAAAACGGGCGACTTCGTTCGTGGCCTGATCGAAGACGGACTGGCAACAGCCGTCCACGACTGCTCGTCGGGCGGGCTTGCTCTCGCCGTCGCCGAAATGGCGATGGCATCGGGGATCGGCGCCAGCGTCAACGCCCTCAACGACGCCGATCCGATCCCGGTCTTCTTCGGCGAAGACCAGGGCCGCTACGTCTTGACGGTCAAGGAAGAGGATGTTGACACCGTGCTCGTCCGCGCCGAAGCGGCCGGCGTTTTCTGCCCCTGGATCGGCAGAACCGGCGGCTCGACGGTCAAGCTCGGAGAGGCCCGTCCGGTCGCAATTGACCAATTGCGTTCGGCCCATGAATCGTGGTTCCCTGACTTCATGAGCGGAGAACTGGCCTGAGGCCGCCCGCAAGCAAGGAGTACCGATCATGGCTATGAAACCCGGCGACATCGAAGATCTCATCAAGGCTGGCATCCCCGGGGCCCGCGTCGTGATCCGTGACCTGGCCGGAGACGGCGATCACTATGCTGCAGAGGTTGTCGCGGAGGCGTTCCGCGGCAAGACGCGTGTGCAGCAGCACCAGATGGTCTATGACGCGCTGAAGGGCAACATGGGCGGCGTGCTTCATGCGCTCGCGCTGCAGACTTCGGTTCCCGAATAGGTCGACGGAAAGCCACGATCGTGAAGGGCGTCCTCGGCGAATTCATTGCGGCACTCGTCAGAAGCATCATATCGGGGCTCACGCGGCCGCGGCGGCGGCGGCGCTCGTACACGGGAGGCCGCAACACGTCGACACCGCGGCAGAAGCGCACCACACGCGAGGCGGGCAAGACGGCGCGCGCGGCGCGCCGGATCAACCGCCGCAGCCGATAGGACACACCTCTCATCCCGTTTCTGGCTTTTTTCAAATGGCGGCTGGAAATCTCGGCTCGCCATGTTATCTAAGCGAAAGACGAAGCAGCGGCACTTGAACCGCATGTGAGAGGATATTGCCATGAGCGGCATCAACGAATTCATCGACAACGAAGTGAAGAGCAACGACGTGGTTCTCTTCATGAAGGGTACCCCGCAGTTTCCGCAGTGCGGCTTCTCCGGTCAGGTGGTGCAGATCCTCGATTACGTCGGGGTCGACTACAAGGGCATCAACGTGCTCGCCGATGACGAGATCCGCCAGGGCATCAAGGACTACTCGAACTGGCCGACGATTCCCCAGCTCTACATCAAGGGCGAGTTCGTCGGTGGCTGCGACATCGTCCGCGAAATGTTCCAGTCGGGCGAACTGCAGAAGCATCTCGCCGACCAGGGCATCAGCGCCCGCGGCGCCGCCTGATTTTCCCACCCGCGGCCTTCGCCGCGGATGTCCATGACCTTCAACTTGCCAAGGCGCCGCCTCCCACGGCGCCTTCTCGCTGTTTTTCAGGAATGGATTCGATGAACAAACCATTGGAATCGCGCCCCTCGCTGCTCAAGGGCATGAGGCGGCCGGAATTCATCGCGCTGATGGCGTTCCTGATGGCGCTGAATGCACTGGCGATCGACATCATGCTGCCGGGGCTGCAACAGATCGGCAGCGCCCTCGACGTCACCAACGAGAACCACCGCCAGTACGTCGTCTCGGCCTACCTGATCGGCTTCGGCATCGCGCAGCTCTTCTACGGCCCGGTCGCCGACCGCTTCGGTCGCCGCAAGCCGATTCTGTTCGGCCTCGGCATCTATGTCCTCTCCTCGCTGGCCGTCACCCTGGTGCCGAGCTTCGGGGTCCTGCTTGCCCTCCGCTTCATCCAGGGGATCGGCTCAGCGGCGATGCGCGTTGTCACCATCTCGGTCGTGCGCGACGTCTATGGTGGTCGCCAGATGGCCGAGGTCATGTCGCTGATCATGATGGTCTTCATGGTGATCCCGGTCGTCGCCCCCGGCACCGGGCAGGTCATCATGCTGCTCGGCCCCTGGCAGTTGATCTTCGTCTTCATGGCGGTGGCGGCGGCGCTCGTCGGCTCTTGGATGTACATCCGCCTGCCGGAGACGCTTTCGCCGGCGGACGTTCGGCCGTTCACTGTCCGGTCGATCCTCGAAGGTTTCCGCATCGTGCTCACCGATCGCGTGGCGCTCTGCTATACGCTGGCGAGCACCTTCATCTTCGGCGCCCTCTTCGGCTTCATCAACTCGGCCCAGCAGATCTATGTCGGCATCTATCATCTCGGCACATGGTTCCCGGTCGCCTTCGCCGGCGTCGCGACCTTCATGGCACTGTCGTCCTTCGTGAATTCACGCCTCGTCGGACGCTTCGGCATGCGGCGGCTCTCGCACGCCTCGCTGGTCGGCTTCATCTCCATCACGTTCGTATGGCTGCTGGTGCAGGTCTTCGGGCCGCAGCCGATGCCCTTCCCGCTGTTCTTCCTGCTCTTCGCGCTGGCGATGTTCCAGTTCGGGTGGATCGGCTCGAACTTCAACTCGCTCGCCATGGAACCGCTCGGCCATGTCGCAGGCACGGCGTCCTCGGTGCTCGGCTTCATGGGAACGGTCGGCGGCTCGCTGATCGGCGCCGCGATCGGCCAGGCCTATGACGGGACGGCGCTACCGATGGTGGCCGGCTACTTCACCGTTTCGCTGATCGGCCTGGTCTTCGTGCTGGTCGCCGAAAAGGGACACTTGTTCCGACCGCAGAACGCCCCGCGCTGACAGAAAAGCCCGGTCTGACCGGGCTTTTCTGTCTCAGATGGTGAAGACCTTTTCCATGAGCTCCCGCCAGCTCTCCTCGTCGTTGGCGATCAGCAGGCCGCCGGTCGTGTGATGCGGAAGGTAAGGCGAGCCGTCGAATCGCGCCGCGTAGGCGCCCGCTTCCTGTGCGATCAGCGTACCGGCCAGATGGTCCCAGGGCATCAGCTTGTTATACATGGCGAAATCCATGTGCCCCTGGGCGAGCATGCGATATTCGTGGGCCGCGCAGCGATAGCTGGTGAAGAGACGCACGTCGGCGAGATTGACGAGCAGCTTGCGGCGGGTCTCGATATCGAAGAAGCCGGTGTTGGCGATCCCGATCATCTGCGAGAGCGGCTGCGACGGCCGCACGACCATCCGCTCCTGCGTGCCGTCTGTACGGCAGAGCCACGCGCCCGATCCCTTCTCCGCAATCGCCCAGTCGTTGCCGATCGGGTCGTAGATGATGCCGGCGACGGTCTCGCCTTCGGAGACGACGCTCAGCATCACGCCGAACAGCGGCAGGCCGGCGGCAAAGTTGAAGGTGCCGTCGATGGGATCGACGACGACGGCGAGATCGGCATCTCCGATCTTCCCGAGAAGGGCCGGATCGGCGGCGACAGACTCCTCACCGACGAAAAGAGCCTCGGGCAGCAGTTCCGCCACGCGATCGCGGATCAGCCGCTCGGCCGCCTCGTCGGCCTCGGTGACGAGATCGATCGCCTCGGTCTTCATCCGGATGTCGCCGTCGCCGAGATTGCGGAAGCGGGGCAGGACCTCGGCATACGCCGCCTCCTGAAGCACGTTGGCGAGCGCAGCAATGTCGAGATCGGCCATGGTCATTCGTCCTTTGTCGGCGAGAGGGAGGAGAAGTCGAAGAGCTTCGGATCGAGCAGATGCGACGGATCGACATGGGCGAGCGCCCGCAACATGGCGTCCTTGCGCCCCGGCATCTTCGCTTCGATACCGGCCAGCATTTCCTTCATCGCATTGCGCTGCAACCCGTCCTGGGAGCCGCAGAGATCGCAGGGGATGATCGGAAACTGCATGGCGGCGGCGAACCGCGCGAGATCCTCCTCCGCGGCATAGGCGAGCGGCCTGAGCACCATCAGGTCACCCTCGTCGTTCAGGAGCTTCGCGGGCATGGCCGACAACCGGCCGCCGTGGAAGAAGTTCATGAAGAAGGTCTCGAGGATATCCTCGCGGTGGTGGCCGAGCACCAGCGCCTCGCAGCCCTCCTCGCGGGCGATACGGTAGAGATTGCCGCGCCTCAGCCGTGAGCAGAGCGAGCAATAGGTGGCGCCTTGCGGCACCTTCTCCGTCACCACCGAATAGGTGTCGCGGTATTCGATCCGGTGCGGAACGCCGATCGATGAGAGATAGTCCGGCAGCACGTGCTTGGGAAAATTCGGCTGCCCCTGATCGAGATTGCAGGCGACGAGATCGACCGGCAGCAGGCCCCGCCATTTGAGGTCGAGAAGCAGCGCGAGCAGCCCGTAGCTGTCCTTGCCGCCGGAAAGCCCGACCAGCCAGCGCTTCTGCCCCTTCAGCATGTCGAAATCGGCAATCGCCTGCCGGACTTGGCGGATCAGCCGCTTGCGCAGCTTGTTGAAGCCGACCGAGCGCGGGGCGTTGGCAAAGACCGGATGGGCGGAAACCGCGTCCGCAACTTCGGGATCATCGCCGGCATCGGTGTCGAATTGCTCGGCGGACGTCGAAAATGTCATCGTCTGACTCCGGGACGACCTGGATGGCTCGCACTGGCAATGCCCGCTTGGGAAGCGAAGATCAAGCCCCGAATACCGACCAGCCGGTGCGCGAGGCGAGCATTTCGAGCGCGACGGTGCCGAGTGCGGAGTTTCCGACCTTGTTCAGCCCCGGCGACCAGACGGCGATCGAAGCCTTGCCCGGCGCGATCGCCATGATGCCGCCGCCCACACCGCTCTTGCCCGGCAGGCCGACATGGAAGGCGAAATCGCCCGAGCCGTCGTAGTGGCCGCAGGTGAGCATCAGCGCGTTGATACGCCGCGCCCGCTTTTCCGTCACCACCGAATAGCCGCCGATCGGGTCAGCACCGCGCGCCGCCAGAAAGAGCCCGGCCCGCGACAATTGCCGGCAGGTCATCGCAAGCGCGCATTGGTGAAAGTAAACTCCGAGAACATGATCAACATCATGCTGGAGATTATTGAACGAGCGCATGAAGTTGGCGAGGGCGTAGTTGCGGTAACCCGTCGCCGTTTCGGACTGCGCCACCGCCTTGTCGATGGTGATCGTGTCGTCGTCGGCGAGCGAACGCACGAAACGCAGGAATTCACCGATCGCCTCCTTTGGCTTGTAGCCGGCGAGAACGAGATCACAGACGACGATGGCGCCGGCGTTGATAAAGGGGTTGCGCGGAATGCCGTGCTCATGCTCGAGCTGGACGATGGAGTTGAACGCCGTGCCCGACGGCTCTCGCCCGACCCGGCGCCAGATCGCTTCGCCGACCTTGCCGAGCGCAAGCGTCAGCATGAAGACCTTGGAAATGCTCTGGATGGAGAAGGGCACCGCGGCATCGCCGGCGGCGTAGACCTTGCCGTCGACCGTGGTCACCGCAATTCCGAACTGGTTCGGGTCCACCTTGGCAAGCTGCGGAATATAGTCCGCCACCTTGCCCTCGCCCCGCCGTTCCGCGAGCTCTGCAACAATGTCGTCGAGAAGCGTCTGAAGATCCATGAGACAGTCCCTCTAACAAAAAAGCCGCCCCGAGGGACGGCTTTCCTGAATTCCAGATAGCACGCAATTAACGCGAATAGAATTCGACGACCAGCTGCGGTTCCATGACGACCGGGTACGGAACGTCGGAGAGCGTCGGAACGCGGGCGAACGTCGCGACCATCTTGTTGTGGTCGACTTCGATGTAGTCCGGAACGTCACGCTCGGCGAGCTGGACCGATTCCAGAACCGTAACCAGCTGCTTGGACTTCTGGCGAACTTCGATGACGTCGCCGGCCTTGCAACGGTAGGAACCGATGTTGACGCGAACGCCGTTGACGGTGACGTGGCCGTGGTTGACGAACTGGCGGGCAGCCCAGACGGTCGGCACGAACTTGGCGCGATAGACGATGGCGTCGAGGCGCGATTCCAAGAGGCCGATCAGGTTTTCTCCGGTGTCGCCCTTGCGGCGGTTGGCTTCTTCGTAGATCGCGCGGAACTGCTTCTCGCGGATGTCGCCGTAGTAGCCCTTCAGCTTCTGCTTGGCGCGCAGCTGCACGCCGAAGTCGGAGAGCTTGCCCTTGCGGCGCTGGCCGTGCTGGCCCGGGCCGTATTCGCGGCGGTTGACCGGGGACTTCGGACGGCCCCAGATGTTCTCGCCCATGCGGCGGTCAATTTTGTACTTGGATGATGCGCGCTTGCTCATCGTATTTCCTTTCAACGTCTTCTTATGCGGCACCTTCCGGCCCCGCTCTGTTAGGAAACACGCCCTCCTCTGGATTGCCTTTCGGCTTCTCCTGACAGGCGGCTCACGTCAGCAACGGAGCAGCCACGGGACATGTCAAATGAAACACCGGGCGTCGCCACCCGGTGCTGGCGCTGTCTTTAGGGGGAAGTCGCGGAATTGTCAACAAGCACCCTGCAAACGCGGCCGAGTTGGCGCGGCTCGACCTTTCCAGGACCATAGGAGCGCCATTAGAAAACCGCGTTCGTTTTTGTCGCCGGCCTCTTGAACGGCACCAGTCGGCTTCCCACTTCCATCCTCGGCACCGGGCCCCTCTGACGTGTATCGCCGGATCGACCGTGATGTCGGTGCTCTTCCAATCAACCTGATCCGGCATGGATTATGTCATGGATTTCCTATGGGTTGATTTCCAGGGCGCCGCCGTCTGGATGTGGCTCGCCTTCATTTCCGTCGTAATCGCTCTGCTCGCCCTCGACCTCGGCGTTCTTCACAGGAAGAGCCACGAAATCGGCATCAGGGAGAGCCTCCTGATGACCGGCTTCTACATGACGCTCGGCATTCTCTTTGCCGGTTTCGTTTGGAGCCAATTCGGCCAGCAGGCAAGCGTCGAATACCTGACCGGCTTCGTGATCGAAAAGAGCCTGGCGATGGACAACATCTTCGTCATCGCCATGATCTTCGGCTATTTCTCCATTCCGCGCGAATACCAGCACCGCGTCTTGCTTTACGGCATTCTGGGCGTGATCGTGCTGCGCGGCATCATGATCGGCGCCGGTGCTGCCGTCGTCGAAAACTATGGCTGGGTTCTCTACCTCTTCGCCGCCTTCCTGATCATCACGGGCGTCAAGATGATGTTTTCAAGCAGCGAGCCCTATGACGTAGAGAACAACCCGGTTCTGAAGATACTGCGTAAGCACCTGCCGATCACCGACCGGCTGCATGGCGAGAAATTCTTCGCCCGCGAAAATGACCCGAAGACGGGCAGGCTGAAGACCTATCTGACGCCGCTGATGCTGGCGCTGATCCTGATCGAGTTCGCCGACCTCGTCTTCGCCGTCGATTCGATCCCGGCGATCTTCGCGATCACCACCGATCCGTTCATCGTCTACACGTCGAACATCTTCGCGATCCTCGGCCTGCGGGCGCTCTACTTTGCGCTTGCCGCCCTCATCCACCGCTTCGCCTATCTCAAGTATGCGCTCTCGGTGGTGCTCATCTTCATCGGCTCGAAGATCTTCGTCGCCGACATGCTGGGCCTTGCCAAAATCCCGCCGCTGGTTTCGCTGGGCGTCACCGTCGCGATCCTCGCTGCCGGCATTCTCGGGTCCCTGTGGGCAACCCGCGACAGGCCGGCAGCAACCAAGCCCGCCGAGTAAGCGGCCCCTCTCGACCAACCGCCGCGCCGGAGCCTCCGGCGCGGTCTTCTTTTCCGGGGAACCGGCATTCCCGCGGCATGAATGGCACGCTAAGTTCGCCCTCACGTCCCAGCCAGAATCAATCGGATATCCACCTATGTCCCTTCCCAATGACACCGTTCTTGACCGCTTTCTCCGCTATGTCGTGATCGACACGCAATCGGACCCGACCTCGCACACGCAACCTTCGACGGAAAAGCAGAAGAATCTCGGCCGCCTCCTCGAGCGGGAACTGAAGGCGCTCGGCCTCGAAGACGCTCATCTCGACCAGCACGGCAATGTCTATGCGACGATCCCGGCCAATACAAACAAGGATGTGCCGGCGATCTGCTTCTGCTCACATATGGATACGGCCCCGGATTTCTCCGGCACCGGTGTCAAACCGCAGATTGTGAAGAACTACCAGGGCGGCGACATCCGGCTCGTCGGCGACACGAACCAGATCATCCGCGTTGCGGAGCATCCGGACCTGAAGGACCAGATCGGCCACGACATCGTCACCACCGACGGCACGACGCTGCTCGGCGCCGACGACAAGGCGGGCGTCGCCGAAATCATGTCGGCTGCACAGTTCCTCGTCCGAAATCCGGAGATACCGCACGGGCCGGTCAAGATCCTCTTCACCACCGACGAGGAGATCGGCCGCGGCGCCGACAAGGTGGACTTGGAAAAGCTCGGCGCGAAGTTCGGCTACACGATGGACGGCTCGACCGTCGGTGAGATCGAGAACGAGACCTTCTCGGCCGACGGCGTGACCATCACGGTCAAGGGCGTCGCGATCCATCCCGGCACCGCCAAGGGCAAGATGGAGAACGCCATCAAGATCGCCGCCGACATCGTTGCCCGCCTGCCGAAAGACCAGGCGCCGGAGACGACCGAAGAGCGGCAGGGCTTCATCCATCCGGTCGGAGTCAACGCCTCGATGGAGGGCGCAGAACTGGGTTTCATCATCCGCGATTTCGAGGAAAAGGGCCTCGCCGAAAAGGAGACGCTTCTGAAGGCGATCACCGAGGAGGTCATGGCAAGCTATCCGGGCTCCACCTTCACCTTCACGGTCAAGGAACAGTACCGCAACATGAAGATCGTCCTCGACCGCCATCCGGAGGTGATGGAAAACCTGCTGGAAGCGACCCGCCGCGTCGGGCTCGAGCCGAAGGTCACCAGCATCCGTGGCGGCACCGACGGTTCACGCCTTTCCTTCATGGGCCTGCCCTGCCCCAATATCTACACCGGCGGCCATGCCTATCATTCGCCGCTCGAATGGGTGAGCGTGCAGGATATGGAAACAGCGGTGAAGACGATCGTGGAACTGGTGAAGGTCTGGGAAGAGCGGGCCTGAGGGCCCGGAAGCTCCCAAGCCGGAAGAAGAGTAGGAGCTACTCCGCCGCGAAATGATCCGTCGGCGCCGGCTGGTCGTCCGCCGCATCGGCGCTTCCGGGCGCCGTTTCCGCCTCGAGCTCCGGGAAGGCGACGATGCGCTTGCCGGAAAAATCGGTGTGGACGACAACGAGCCCCTGCTCCTCGAAATAGCCGAGGAGCCTGCGGGCACGCCGCGCCGAATGGGTGCCGTAGGCCCGCGCGATCCTCAGGTCCGACGGACAGGCTTCCTTCCGGATCGCCGCCTTCGCCATCATCAGGAAGACGCCCTGCAGATCGTCTGAAACACCTTCCGCCAGCGAAAGCGCCGTCTTCCAGGCGTCGGAGGACGCCGTTTCCGCGTCAACGCCCGAGCGTACGACGGCGACCCGGCGGCGGAATTCGCCCATCGCCATCGGCGGACCGCCGATCCGGCGCATGCGGGCGCGGACGAGGAACTCCTGATAGAGGACGGAATCGGTTCGGTAGGCGGCCTGCGGATCATCAAGGATTTCGGCGAGTACAGCAGAGAGGCGCTCCTCCCGCTCCTCGGGCGACATTTCCAGAGTGCCGGGACGGGTTTCAGTCGCGACCGGGGTGGAGGCTGCAGGCGCCGCGCGCGACAGCTCGGCCAGAATATCCGTCGTCGGGCGCGGCTGTGGCGGCGCACGGCGGACGATCGGGCGGGCGAGTTCCTCCGGGTCCGGCGTGAAGATCAGGTCTTCGACGTCCTGCGGCGCCTCCGGCAGCGGCATCAGCTTGGGGCTGGAGGAACGCGCGGAAGTCTCGACCGATCCGATGACGATCGGCAGCGGCCGGCGCGACATCGCCGGGCCGAGGGCGACGAAGTTGCCGCGCTTCAGGTCGCGAAACATCTCCGCCTGCCGGCGGTCCATGCCAAGCAGGTCGGCGGCTCGTGCCATGTCGATATCGAGGAAGGTGCGCCCCATCAGGAAATTCGAGGCTTCGGCCGCGACGTTCTTCGCAAGCTTCGCAAGGCGCTGCGTGGCGATCACCCCGGCGAGGCCGCGCTTACGCCCGCGGCACATCAGGTTGGTCATGGCGCCGAGCGACATGCGCCGCGCATCCTCCGAGACGTCACCGCCCATGGAGGGCGCAAACATCTGCGCCTCGTCGACGACGACGAGCACCGGATACCAGAACTCGCGGTCCGCATCGAACATGCCGTTGAGGAAGGCGGCGGCCGCGCGCATCTGCTGCTCGATCTCCAGCCCCTCCAGCGTCAGCACGCAGGAAACGCGATGGCGGCGGATACGGTCGGCAATGCCGGCAAGCTCGGCTTCGGTGCGCTCCCCGTCGACGACGAGATGACCGTACTTGTCCGACAGCGTGACGAAATCGCCTTCCGGGTCGATGACGACCTGCTGCACCCACTGCGCCGACTGTTCCAGCAGGCGCCGCAAGAGATGCGACTTGCCGGAACCGGAATTGCCCTGCACCAAGAGACGGGTAGCGAGCAGCTCCTCGATATCGAGCTTGGCCGGCTGGCCGCCAGCCAACGTCCCCATGTCGATTCCGACCTGCAAGTGCCCTACCTCTCGTTTCGAATCAAAAGCCCGGCCTTTCCGGCCCGGCGCGCGTCCCGCCTACCTATCAAAGACCTCGGCGCATTTCGCCATTTCAATTGCAGAAACCCACAGGGAATGGAGGGCCGGCCTGTCAGGGCGAAGGCGCTCCTCGCCCTGACCGCGCGCGGGTGATCAGATCTCGCCCTGGTCCGCCGGCGAGACCAGCAGCTTGTCGATGCGCCGGCCGTCGAGGTCGATCACCTCGAAGCGCCAGCCGTCGGCGATGAAGCTCTCGCCGAGCTCGGGGATGTGCTTCAGCACGTCGATGACGAACCCGGCAACCGTCGTATAGTCCGGGTCTTCCTCCACGCGGACGCGCACATGATCGACGAATTCGTCGATCGGCATCCAGCCGGAAACGAGGAAGGAACCGTCGTCGCGCTTGACGATCGCGCGTTCCTCGGTTTCGTCCTCCAGGAAAGCGCCCATGATCGCCTCCAGGATGTCGCCCGAGGTGATGATGCCTTCGAAATGGCCGTTCTCGTCGTAGACCAGAACCATGTGAGGCGCCGCCTTGCGCATCGCCGCGATGATGTCGATTGCGCTCGAGAAATCGGAGACGATCGGCACTTGGGTGATGATCGAACGCAGGTCGAAATCCTCGCCTTCGGCGATCACGGCGTTGTAGAAATCCTTGACGAAGAGAACGCCGATGATCTCGTCCGACGTGCCGTCGCGCACCGGCAGGCGCGAATGCTGGGTGTGGCGAAGATGTTCGCGGATTTCCTCGATGCTGTCTTCGAGGTCGAGGACCTCGACGTCGCGGCGTGGCGTCATCAGCCCGCGCGCGGTCCGGTCGGCGAGGCGCATGACACCGGAGATCATCGCCGATTCCTCGGTTTCGATGACACCGGCGCTCTGGGCCTCGGCGAGAACCGACTTGATCTCCTCGTCGGTCACGGTGCCGGCGGCCATTTCCTTCTGGCCGAGCAGGCTCAGAACCAGCCGGCCGGAATTGTCGAGCAGCCAGACGAGCGGCGCCGAAACCTTGGAAAGCACCAGCATCGGGCGGGCGATCCGCGCGGCCATCATTTCGGGATTGTGAAGGGCGATCTGCTTCGGCACGAGTTCGCCGACGATCAGCGACAGATAAGTGATGAGGACGACGACCGAACCGACGCCGATGGCGTCCGAAAAGGCCGGCGACACACCCTGCGACAAGAGCCAGCCTGCAAGCCGGTTGCCGAGCGTCGCGCCCGAAAAGGCACCGGACAGCACCCCGACCAGCGTGATTCCGATCTGCACAGTCGACAGGAAGCGACCCGGTTCCTCGGCCAGCCGTATGGCGACGGTCGCGCCGTGATTGCCTTGTTCGGAGAGCACCTTGAGCCGCGCGGGGCGGGAGGAAACGACCGCCATTTCCGACATTGCGAGGACGCCGTTCAGGACGGTGAGCAAAATCACGATGATGATTTCTATGGCCAAGGCAGTTCGAGAGCTCCGTTGATCGACGCACCGCGAGGGCGCATCAGCGAACCACTAGCATACATTGAAGACGCTTTTCAAAATACCGTAGGAAAATTGAGCCTTTCCGAAGAAGGGCAAATGCGGTGAAGGGGAAAAAATTCCCTCAGCAGGTCCTGAGACCGAAACCCTGCATGAGCCGCCGGGTGGAGAAATCGGGATTGCCGGAGGTGAATACGGCAAAATCATACTGTTCCGGGTGTTCCGCATCGAGCGCCGGCGGCACCAGACGTCGCGCCTGCCGCGCGATTGCTTCCGCCGGATCCAGCCAGTCGACGGGCCAGGGCGCAAGGCGACGGAAGATGTTTGCAAGGAACGGATAGTGCGTGCAGGCGAGCACGACGATGTCGGTGCGCCGACCGTCCAGCTCGACGAAGCACGGCATGATCTCCGAGAGCACGAGTTCGTCGGAGATCGATTCGCCACGAATATAGGCTTCCGCCATGCCGGCAAGGTTCTGCGAGCCGACGAGCCGGACGTGGCACTGGCCGGCGAAGGACTGGATCAGGTCACGGGTATAGGCGCGCTTGACGGTCCCCGGCGTCGCGAGCACGGAAACGAGGCCGGAGCGGGTGCGCTCCGCCGCCGGCTTGATCGCCGGCACCGTGCCGACGAAACGCATGTCGGGAAAGCGGGCGCGAAGATCGGCGCCGGCGAGCGTGAAGGCGGTATTGCAGGCGACGATCACCGCCTCCGGCTCATAGGTTTCGATGAGTTCGGCCATCAGGTCGAGGATGCGCGACTTCAGCGGCCCCTCCTCCCATGCGCCATAGGGAAAACCGGCATCGTCGGCGACATAGACGAAGCCCCTTTCGGGCATCAGCACGCGCGCCTCGCGCAGCACGGTTAGCCCGCCAATACCGGAATCGAAGACCAGTACGGGTTTCAGATCAGTCCGTGTCGCCGCCATCGTCGCTTGTGTCCCCAGCCGTTTCCCGCCATCCGCCGCGCGGGTTCTGGCGGCTGTAACGGTCGAATGTGGCGAAAACCCCGCGCAGCACGCTGATTTCCGGCTCCGTGAAGGCGCGCCGCGACAGCACGGCCCGCAGGTTCTCCACCATGCGCGGCTTTTTGCCTGCCGGGCGGAAATAGCCCCGCGCGTCCAGCGCCTCCTCGACCTGATCGAACAGGCCGAAAAGCTGCTCCTTGGTCGCGGGCCGTTGTTCGACCGCCTGGAAGCGCGTCTCCGACACATCCTCCATGCCGGACTTCATCCACTCGTAGGACATCAGCAATACGGCCTGGGCGATGTTCAGAGAGGCGAAGGCTGGATTGACCGGGAAGGTCACCACTTCGTCAGCCAGCGCCACTTCTTCGTTGGTAAGGCCCCAGCGCTCGCGGCCAAACAGGATGCCGGTCTTCTCGCCCGCCCCGAATTTCGTCCTGAGCGTTGCGGCAGCATCCATGGGCGCACGCACCGGCTTGAAGCCGTCGCGCTCGCGTGCCGTGGTCGCATAGACGAAATTGAGGTCGGCGACGGCCTCCTCCAGCGTATCGAACACGCACGTCGCATCGATCACGTGGTCGGCCTTCGATGCCGCCGAACGCGCCTTCTCGCTCGGCCAGCCGTCACGCGGCTTGACGAGGCGCAGTTCGGAGAGGCCGAAGTTCGCCATCGCGCGCGCCACCATGCCGATGTTCTCGCCGAGTTGCGGCTCGACCAGAACGATCGCCGGACCCTCCGCCAAAAGTTCGCGCTCGCTGTTGGTGCCTGCCATCTCGTACCCTTCCAAGGAATTCGGCGTTTCCTTGGCACAAAATCGGGCGGAGGCAAAGACCGTGGCTATTCGGGAGAGAACCGGCTCGTCAGCATGTCGTCGACATACCGCTTGGCAAGCGCCGCGAACTTCGCCTTGACCGAGGTTTCGAGCCGGCCGCCGTCGTAGTCGCTGTTCCAGAAGTTGTCGATGACGTAGCGGCCGTTCTCCGAGACGACGTGGACGGTCAGGGACGGCTGATCGAGGTGCGGATCGTTCCCCCAGCAGGACGAGACGTCGAAATAGACGTCGACCGGCGTCACCTTGTCCTTCGCCGGTCGGGGAACGATCTTCAGGTCCTTCATTTCGCAAGGGTCCTGGCTGACGACGACTTCGTCCTGACCGGTCATTTCCCCTTGCAGATCGAGCAACTGGTCGCCGAGCACCGCCATGCGGTAGACCTGGGCGAAGCTCGCGCTGTAGATCGACGTCAGGAGAACCTCGTCGAAATAGTCACTCGCCTCGCTGTTGCCTTCGATGCCGTCCGCGACCGCCATCAGCGCCGCGACAGGATCCTGCGGTTCGTTTGCGAAGGCGCTGGCCACGCTCGCAACGAGGAGGGTTGCAGTAAGAACGACGGCCTTTCTCATTTCGCCAGCTCCCGGAGCTCGACGCGCAGCGGCACGTCGTTCGCGAAATGGATGTCGTCGATCACGAAGTGCTTTTCATCCACTTCATCGCCCTCCTCCACGAGGCGATAGGTCACCTGCGTGACCTCTTCCTTGGTCTCGGCGTCGCCCTCGTAGCACCAGCTGCGCTTGAAGCGGACAAGCACCTCGGTGACGGCACCCTTCGTCTCCGGCTTGCCGTAGGTGACGTCCTTGGGCGCGCAACCGTCCTGACCGCCGATCACCGGATCCCAGTCGATCAGGACCTGGCTGCCTCCTTCCTTCTGCTTGAGAAGGGCAGTGGTGAAGTCGCGAACGAAGCCGTCGCTGAAATACATGAGCAGCATGCCCGGCGCGAAATAGTCGGCATAGACCGCGTTCGGGCCGGGCTCGACGGCGGCGTTGCTGGCAGCCATATCCATCAGCACCTTGACCGGCTCGTCGGCGTCGGCGGCGAATGCCCCGCCGGCGAGCAACGAGATGCATGTGGCAACAATAATCTTCTTCATTTCCATGTCTCCCTGACCGACCGTCACTGGCCGGCAATATCTTTGAGCTCGTCCTTCAGGGACTTGCCCGACTGCCCGTCCTCGACGCGGTACATGTCGTCGATCACCGCGCGCCCCTGCTCCTCGACCACATGGAAGATCAGGACCGTGTCCTCCTTGTAGGCTGGATCGTCCCCGAGGCACTTGCGGTTGTTGAAAAGCGCCGTCACCTGGCCTTCGCCATCGTCCTCGACGCGGATGTTCTCGAAGGCGCAGCCCTCCTGGCCCCCGGCGATCGGATCGTAATCGAACGGGCTCCCGGTCGTTTCGCCTTCCGGTGGATCGTAGGCAGGGTGCTTCGACGCCTCGCGATAGGTTTTCGCGAAGTCGGCGCTGAAAAACTGTCCGAGACGCTCCTTGTCGAAGACATCGTTTGCAGTCGGACTGGTCTCCGACCAGTTGCCGGCGGCAACCTCGATGATGGTCTTGACCGGGACGGTCGGGTCGGCGGCGAACGCAACGACAGGCGCACCAGCCAGCAGGGCCAGCAGCAAGAGGGATTTGGGTGTCTTCATTGAACATGTTCCAAGGGAAGGAAAAGCCCCGCCACTCTATCTCGCAGATGACGGACGGCAATCGGCGAACCCTCGGGAATCGTGGGATATGTGCGTCCAACTTTGGTGATAAAAACCCCGATATTCGCAGGCCCGCGCCTTTGCCTGACGAGCGCGCAATGCTATAGCGCTCCGGATTTTCGCTTTAACCACCCTCAGGATTTCGATCCGCAGCGCTCAAGAGGCATTCATGAAGAAGATCAAGGTTGCAAACCCGGTCGTCGATCTCGACGGCGACGAGATGACCCGCATCATCTGGCAGTTCATCAAGGAAAAGCTGATCCTGCCCTACCTCGATCTTCCGATCGAATACTACGACCTCTCCGTCGAAAACCGCGATGCGACCAACGACCAGGTGACCGTCGACGCCGCCAACGCCATCAAGAAGCACGGCGTCGGCATCAAATGCGCCACGATCACCCCGGACGAAGCCCGCGTGAAGGAATTCGGCCTCAAGGAAATGTGGAAGAGCCCGAACGGCACCATCCGCAACATCCTCGGTGGCGTGATCTTCCGCGAGCCGATCATCTGCAAGAACGTGCCGCGTCTCGTTCCGGGCTGGACCAAGCCGATCGTCGTCGGCCGTCACGCCTTCGGCGACCAGTACAAGGCGACCGACTTCAAGTTCCCGGGCAAGGGCACGCTGACCATCAAGTTCGTCGGCGAAGACGGCCAGGTCATCGAGAAGGAAGTCTATCAGGCTCCCGGCGCCGGCGTCGCCATGGCGATGTACAACCTCGACGAGTCGATCCGCGAGTTCGCCCGCGCCTCGATGATGTACGGTCTGATGCGCAAGTGGCCGGTCTATCTCTCGACCAAGAACACCATCCTCAAGGCCTATGACGGCCGCTTCAAGGACATCTTCCAGGAAGTCTACGAGGCCGAGTTCAAGGCGCAGTTCGACGAAGCCGGCATCACCTACGAGCACCGCCTGATCGACGACATGGTCGCCTCGGCGCTGAAGTGGTCCGGCGGCTATGTCTGGGCCTGCAAGAACTACGACGGCGACGTGCAGTCCGACACCGTCGCGCAGGGCTTCGGATCGCTCGGCCTGATGACCTCGGTGCTGCTCACCCCCGACGGCAAGACGGTGGAAGCCGAAGCCGCCCACGGCACGGTCACCCGTCACTACCGCCAGCACCAGAAGGGCCAGGAAACCTCGACGAACTCGATCGCCTCGATCTTCGCCTGGACCCGCGGCCTCGCACATCGCGCCAAGCTCGACGACAATGCCGAACTGGCCAAGTTCGCGACGACGCTCGAAAAGGTCTGCGTCGACACCGTCGAAAGCGGCTTCATGACCAAGGACCTGGCGCTGCTCATCGGTCCCGACCAGCCGTGGCTCTCCACGACGGCCTTCCTCGACAAGGTCGACGAGAACCTCAAGAAGGCCATGGCCGCCTGAGCCATCGGCACCGGAAAATGACGAAAACCCGGCCTCGTGCCGGGTTTTTTTGTTGCGTGTGCTCGCGTTGAGCGCTCAACTTCCGTCCACGCGAAACCGCGATATCAGCACAGAGGAGGATTGCGCATGACGGAACTGACCTTCTACACCAATCCGATGTCGCGCGGACGCATCGTCCGCTGGATGCTGGAGGAGATCGGGGAACCGTACCGGACCGAGATCGTGCCCTTCGGCGCACCGATGAAGTCGCCCGAATATCGCGCCGTCAACCCGATGGGCAAGGTGCCTTCGATCCGCCACGGCGAGACGGTGGTCACCGAATGCGCGGCCATCTGCGTCTATCTCGCCGACGCCTTCCCGGACGCGGGTCTCGCGCCGCCGGCGAACAAGCGCGGCAGCTACTATCGCTGGCTCTTCTTCGCGGCAGGTCCGCTGGAGGCTGCAACGTCCAACCGCGCCCTCGGCTTCGAGGTTCCCGCTGACAGGCGGGGCATGATCGGTTACGGCTCCTTCGAGGACGTGATGGACACGCTCGAATATGCCGTTTCTCGAACGCCCTTCGTCGCCGGCGACCGCTTTACCGCCGCCGATGTCTATGTCGGATCTCAAATCGGCTGGGGTCTGCATATGGAGTCGATCGAACGGCGTCCCGCCTTCGAGACCTACCTCGCCCGGGTGACCGATCGGCCGGCTGCCGCGCGCGCCCGGTCGCTCGACAATGCTGCCATGCAGGCCATGCAGAAGGCCTGATCCGCAACGGATATCGGGTCGCCGTCGATCAGGAAGACGCCTGATGCTCCGCAGGCGATGTGCCGGTCTGGCAGGCCGCCTCCGCTGGCCCGACGCGCGGGAGAAGCTCACCCTGTCCTTCCGAACCATCGGCAAAGGCGATCCGGTTGCGGCCGTTTCGCTTTGCTGCGTAGAGCGCGCGGTCGGCCAGACCGAGCACGACGCCGAGATCGACGCCGGCGGGAACATCCCCACAAAGGCCGATGCTGACGGTCAACGTCAGCCGGTTCCCCTTCCAGTCGACGGGAAGGGCCTCCGCCGTCCGCCGAAGCCGCTCGCAGACGGCATGGGCCTCGCCCCGATTGCGCGCCGGCAGGTAGACCGCGAACTCCTCGCCGCCCAGCCTCCCGAAGACCACATCCTGCGGCAGGATGTCCTGAACCATCGCGACGAAGGCGCAGAGCACCTTGTCGCCCGCACCATGGCCGTAGGAGTCGTTGACGCGCTTGAAGTGGTCGAGATCGAGAAGTGCGATCGCGCCTCCCACGCCGCGACGGCGGTAACCATCGACGTGGTCGCTGAAGGCACGGCGGTTGAAGACGCCCGTCAGCGCGTCGATCTGGGATGCGCGCTTGTATTCCGCCGTCACCCGCTCGCGGCCGAGCGAAAAGAGCGCCATTCCGCAGAAGAGTGTGTTGACGACGATCTCAAAGGTGAAGACGCCGTGCCAGGCGGAAAGGGCAATGCCTCCCTGTTCCATGACCGGGGCGACCACCACTAGCGGCAATCGGACGGCGTTGATCACGCCGTGCACGGCCATCGTGCCCATCACCAGTTTGCGGGAGGGCAGCGGCTCGATCGCCTCACCCTGCCACATGCTGCGGATGAACATCACGCTGAAAACAATGATGATGACCGAAACCAGCGCTATTCGGGCGTTCACATCCTCACGGAAACCCGGCCAGAACAGGAACGCGCCGAACCAGAGGACAGTCGGAACGACCGGTACCCAGAACTTGAGCGAGAGGCCGTCGAACGCCCGAATCCCGAGCCATGCAAGCCCTGTCGCGAGGATGAGCAGGCCGTTTCCGAGCCCGATCGTGAGCCCCTCCGGCAGGATCGTCCGCAGCGACAAGAACAGGGCGCCGAGGGCGCCGAGCCAGAAGCCGACACTCCAGATCGCCAGTTCCGGGCGCTGCCGTTCCAGAGACCAGGCCATCGTCAGCAATACGGCGAAGACCACCCAGATCGCCAGCAGGCAGGCCATCAATGTCGGCACGTGAAAGAGAGTGGCCACGGCATCCCCAATTCGTCTCGACCGCCTTATACGGCAAGCATGAAGATTTCGAAAATGCCGAGCCGATTTGCGCCCGTGACGCCGCCGCCTTACGCGGCCAGCGCCTTTTCGACGGCGGCGATCGCAGCATCCGCTTTTTCGCCATCCGGGCCGCCGGCCTGGGCCATGTCGGCGCGGCCGCCACCGCCCTTGCCGCCGACGGCAGCAGAGGCGAGGCGCACGAGTTCGACTGCGCTGTAGCGGCCGGTGAGATCATCGGTAACACCGACGACGACGCTCGCCTTGCCATCCTCGGAGACGGCAATCAGCGTCACGACACCGGAACCGAGACCTGCCTTGCTCTCGTCGACGAGCCCCTTCAGGTCCTTGGCTTCGACGCCCTTGAGCACGCGGCCCAGGAACTTCACGCCGCCAACCTCGCGGGCGCCCTCGTCGGCGGCAGCCTGGCCACCGCCGCCCATGGCGAGCTTGCGCTTGGCATCGGCAAGTTCGCGTTCCAGCTTACGACGTTCCTCGACAAGCTGCTCGACGCGCGTGACCACTTCCGCCGGCTGTACCTTCAGCGCCGTCGCGACCTGCTTCACGCGCTCGTCCTGCTCGGAGAGATAGGCGCGCGCCGCCTCGCCGGTCACCGCCTCGATACGGCGAACGCCTGCACCGACCGCGCTTTCCGAAAGGATGCGCACGAGGCCGATGTCGCCGGTGGCGGAGACATGCGTGCCGCCGCAGAGCTCGACCGAATAGGGCTTTCCGGCCTTCGGCCCGTGGATGGCCTTCCCCATCGACACGACGCGAACCTCGTCGCCGTACTTTTCACCGAACAGCGCCATCGCACCCTCGGCGATGGCGTCGTCGACGCTCATCAGGCGGGTGGTAACCGGCGTGTTCTGGGTGACGATCTCGTTCGCCATCGCCTCGACGACCTTCAACTCCTCGGCCGACATCGGCTTTGGATGCGACACGTCGAAACGCAGGCGCTCCGGCGCGACCAGCGAGCCCTTCTGCGCGACATGGGTGCCGAGTACCTCGCGCAGCGCCTCATGGATGAGGTGCGTCGCCGAGTGGTTTGCGCGCAGCCGCGAGCGGCGGGCATGGTCGACGGTCATCACCACGGCATCGCCCGCGCGCAGCGTGCCTTCGGTCACCGTCGCGGTATGGACGAAGAGACCTTCGCCCTTCTTCTGCGTCTCGGAAACTTCGAGCTTCGCGTTGTCGCCGGCAATCACACCGGTGTCGCCGACCTGACCACCAGACTCCCCGTAGAACGGCGTCTGGTTGACGACCACCTGCACGGTTTCGCCCTTGGAGGCGCTGTTGACGGCCGCACCGTCCTTGACGATGGCCTGTACCTCGGCCTCCGCGCTTTCGGAGGAATAGCCGAGGAATTCGGTCGCGCCGAACTTTTCCTTGAGCTCGAACCAGACGGCCTCGGTCGCCTTGTCGCCGGAACCCGCCCAGTGGGCACGCGCCTCCGCCTTCTGGCGCTGCATCGCATCGTTGAAGCCGGTGAGGTCGACGCCGATGCCGCGGTTGCGCAGCGCGTCCTGCGTGAGATCGAGCGGGAAGCCGTAGGTATCATAGAGCTTGAAGGCGGTTTCGCCGTCGAGACTGTCGCCCTTCGAAAGATCGGCCGTCGCCTCCGACAGCAGGCTGAGCCCGCGCTCCAGCGTCTTGCGAAAGCGGGTTTCCTCGAGCTTCAGCGTTTCGGAAATGAGCGCCTCGGCGCGCGCGAGTTCGGGATAGGCCCGGCCCATCTGCTGCACGAGCACGGGCAGGAGCTTGTAGATGACCGGTTCGCGGGCACCGAGAAGCTCCGCGTGGCGCATGGCGCGACGCATGATGCGACGAAGCACGTAGCCACGGCCCTCGTTGGACGGCAGGACGCCGTCAGCGATCAGGAAGGCGGACGAACGGAGGTGGTCGGCGATGACGCGGTGGCTGGCGCGACGCTCGCCCTCCGCCTTGACCCCGGTGAGTTCGACGGAAGCCTCAATCAGCGCGCGGAAGAGGTCGATGTCGTAGTTGTCGTGCTGGCCCTGCAGGACGGCGGCAATGCGCTCGAGGCCCATGCCCGTGTCGATCGACGGACGCGGCAGGTCGACGCGCTCCTCCTTGGTGATCTGCTCGTACTGCATGAAGACGAGGTTCCAGATCTCGATGAAGCGGTCGCCATCTTCCTCCGGCGAACCGGGAGGGCCGCCCCAGATGTGGTCGCCGTGGTCGTAGAAAATCTCCGAGCACGGGCCGCAGGGGCCGGTATCGCCCATCGCCCAGAAATTGTCGCTGGTCGGGATGCGGATGATCTTCTCGTCGGCAAGGCCGGCGATTTTCTTCCACAGGCCGAACGCCTCGTCATCGGTATGGTAGACGGTAACGCAGAGCCGATCCTTGGCAAGCCCGAACTCCTTGGTGATCAGGTTCCAGGCAAGCTCGATCGCCCGCTCCTTGAAGTAGTCGCCGAAGGAGAAGTTACCGAGCATCTCGAAGAAGGTGTGGTGACGCGCGGTATAGCCGACATTGTCGAGGTCGTTGTGCTTGCCGCCGGCGCGCACGCACTTCTGCGCGGTTGCTGCCGTCTTGTAGGGACGCTGCTCGAGGCCGGTGAAGACGTTCTTGAACTGCACCATGCCGGCATTTGTGAACATCAGCGTCGGGTCGTTTTGCGGCACGAGCGGGCTCGACGACACGACTTCATGGCCATTTGCCTTGAAGTAATCGAGAAAAGTCGACCGGATGTCATTTACGCCGCTCATGTCACGCCCTTCATTGCTGCCGGATGCCGGCCAAAGCCTAAAAACCAAAGGCTTTTATCGTCCGTGACCGGCACTGTCCAGCCGCACGGAAAAAAACCGGCCCGACATCTTCCGATATCGGACCGGCGCTCTGTCGGTCGTTGAAATGATTGCGGATCACATATCCGCGGAACCATCACCGTCGCCGGCGTCCGGGCCACCATTCTGCAGGAAACGATCGGCGATCAGCCCGGCATTCTGACGCAACGCCATCTCGATCTCCTGGGCGAGCTCCGGATTGTCCCGCAGGAAAGTCTTGGCATTCTCACGTCCCTGACCGAGCCGCTGGCTGTTGTAGGAGAACCAGGCACCGGACTTCTCGACGATCCCGGCCTTGACGCCGAGATCGACGAGCTCGCCGGTTTTGGAGACGCCCTCGCCGTACATGATGTCGAACTCGACCTGCTTGAAGGGCGGCGCCATCTTGTTCTTGACGACCTTCACGCGCGTCTGGTTGCCGACGACCTCCTCGCGCTCCTTGACGGCGCCGATGCGGCGGATGTCGAGGCGAACGGAGGCGTAGAACTTGAGGGCATTACCGCCGGTCGTCGTTTCCGGCGAACCGAACATCACGCCGATCTTCATGCGGATCTGGTTGATGAAGATGACCATGCAGTTCGAGCGGGAGATCGAGGCGGTGAGCTTGCGCAGCGCCTGGCTCATAAGGCGGGCCTGCATGCCCGGCAGGTTGTCGCCCATCTCGCCCTCGATTTCGGCGCGCGGCGTGAGTGCGGCGACCGAGTCGACGACGAGCACGTCGATCGCGCCCGAGCGCACCAGCGTGTCGGTGATTTCGAGCGCCTGTTCGCCGGTGTCAGGCTGTGAAATGAGGAGGTTCTGCAGGTCGACCCCGAGCTTGCGGGCATAGACCGGATCGAGTGCGTGCTCGGCGTCGACGAAGGCGCAGATACCGCCCTTCTTCTGCGATTCGGCGATCGTCTGCAGTGCGAGCGTCGTCTTGCCCGAGCTTTCGGGACCGTAAATCTCGACGATGCGCCCCTTCGGCAGGCCACCGATGCCGAGCGCGATGTCGAGGCTCAGCGACCCGGTGGAAACCGTCTCGATCTCGACCACGCTCTCGTTCGCGCCGAGCTTCATGATCGAGCCCTTGCCGAAATTTCGCTCGATCTGCGAAAGTGCCGCTTCAAGTGCCTTGCTTTTGTCCACCGATTTGTCCTCTACGAGCCGCAAAGAATTTTGTGCCATTCGATCCACCTTTAGGTTATTGAAGCCGCATAGGCAATGAAGCAGCCGACGGACCATGTGTACACGTTTTGTTCTCATCTGGCAATCCCTGTTCAACCTGCTGAATAGACTTGCGATTTCGCAGGATGTTCACTTTATGTTTCAGGCGACATGCCATGTACCGTCGCTCATGCCCCACCGTGCTTTCGCCGCACTTGCGGCCGCTTGCGATTCGTCGCGCTTGCAATGCTCCGGGAAGCGCGCATGAGTGGTTCCCTTCTCGTCGTCGGCGGCGCCCATATCGACCGCCGCGGCCGGATCGCCGGCACGACTGTCATGGGGGCGAGCAATCCCGGCCGCTGGTTCGAGGAACCGGGCGGCGGCGGCTTCAACGCTGCCCGCAATCTCGCCCGGCTCGGCCACGAGGTCAGGCTGATCGCGCCGCGCGGCGGTGATGCGGCGGGCATGGCCGTCTCGGGCGAAGCCCTCCGCGTCGGCATCGACGATTGTCCGGTCGTCTTTCTCGACCGCGCCACGCCGAGCTACACGGCGATCCTGGAGGCGGACGGCAATCTCGTCATCGCGCTTGCCGATATGGACCTCTACGACCTGTTCGGGCCACGCCGTACCCGCACCCTCTCCTTCCGCGCCGCGCTCGGCGAAGCACGCCACGTGCTCTGCGACGCCAATCTGCCGGCGGAGACGCTCACAGCGCTCACCGACGCCGCCGCCGCGCGTGGCCTGCCGGTCTTCGCGATCGCGATTTCGCCGGCGAAGGTCGTGCGTCTGCTGCCCTCCCTTGCGGACCTCACCATGCTGTTCATGAACGCGGCGGAGGCCGAGGCCCTCACCGGCGCCCGCCCCGATGATCCGGCCGACTGGCCCGCGCTTCTGCGGGAAAAGGGCCTCAGGGGCGGCGTCGTCACCTGCGGCGCCGGGGCCGTCGTGGCGTTCGATGAGACCGCAACAGCGATCCTGTCGCCGCCGCGGCTCGACAACGTGGTCGACGTCACCGGCGCCGGCGACGCCTTTGCGTCCGGCGTCATCTCGGCCCGCATCGAAGGCTGCGGCCTCGGCGAGGCACTGCGTCACGGAGCCGCGCTTGCGGCCATTACCCTTCGCTCGCCGCACGCAACCGCGGAAAACCTCTCCCGCGATCTCGCCAATTCGTATATGCCCCTTGTGCCGGACGCGAAAATCCTGTCATGACCTGCAGTCTTGAAACCCGGAACCTCCCATGACCAAAGCCATTTCGCCCCTGCTGCCGATCGTCTATTCGAAGGAAGTCGCCGCCGCCAAGGTCCGCGGCGCGCCGATCGTGGCGCTGGAATCGACGATCATCACCCATGGCATGCCCTTCCCAGGCAATCTGGAGATGGCGCGCAGCGTCGAAGCGATCATTCGCGAGAAGGGCGCCGTGCCGGCGACCATCGCAGTCATCGACGGCATCCTGCACATCGGCCTCGAGGATACGCAGATCGCGACGCTTGCGCAGATGACCGGCGTCATGAAGCTCTCGCGCGCCGACATCGCCTTCGCGCTCGCCGAACGCCGCAGCGGCGCAACGACGGTGGCGGCGACCATGATCGCCGCGAGCCGCGCCGGCATCTCGGTCTTCGCCACTGGCGGCATCGGCGGCGTCCATCGCGGCGCCGAGGAAAGCCTCGACATCTCGGCCGACCTCGAAGAGCTCGCCCGCACGCCGGTCATCGTCGTTTCCGCGGGACCGAAGGCGATCCTCGACATTCCGAAGACGCTCGAATTCCTGGAAACGCGCGGCGTTCCGGTCGTCACCTACGACAGCGAGGAGTTTCCCGCCTTCTGGTCGCGCGATTCCGGCCTGCGCAGCCCGCTCTCGCTCTCCAGCCCCGCGGCCATCGCCAATTTCCAGCGGATGCGCGAGCAACTCGGCATCGAGGGCGGCATGCTGATCGCCAATCCGGTGCCGGAGGAACACGAAATCCCCCGCGAGGAGATGGAGATCTATATCGGTCGCGCGCTCGCCAGTGCCGAGCGCGAAGAGGTGACGGGCAAGGACGTGACGCCGTTCCTGCTCGACAACATCTTCCATCTGACCGCCGGCCGCAGCCTCAAGACCAATATCGCGCTGGTCGAGAACAATGCCCGCCTCGCTGCGGAAATCGCCGTCGCGATGAACGACTGAGCACCCTCGCGATCATAGGTAACGTAGCGGGAGATACATTCCGCTACGTCAGTCCTTCGCCGACTTGGTCACTTCTTCCCTCGTCTCTCACACGACCTGCCTGCGTGCACGACACCGAAACGTCGCTGTTCAGTCGTCCCCGTCCAGCATTTCACGAACCGCGACGGCGAGCTGCTTCAGCGAGAACGGCTTCGGCAGAAAGCCGAACTTGGCGTCGGCCGGCAGGTTGCGGGCGAACGCGTCCTCGGCATAGCCCGAGACGAAGATGAATTTCAGGTCCGGATATTTCTTGCGTAGTTCCCGCAGCAGCGTCGGTCCGTCCATTTCCGGCATGACGACGTCGGAGACGACGATGTCCACGGCGCCGTCGAGCTCGTCCATGATGTCGAGCGCCTCGACGCCCGAGCCGGCCTCGTGCACCGTGTATCCGCGGGTCTCCAGCATGCGCTTGCCGCCGCGTCGCACCGCCTCCTCGTCCTCGACGAGGAGAACGACCGCCGACTTGCCGGTGAGGTCGGCGGGCTCCGAAACCGCCGCCGGACGCGCTTCGGTATCCGCGGCTCCGGCCTCGCCGCCGGCCGGAACAGGAACGATCTCGGCCACGTGCCGCGGCAGGAAGATGCGGAAGGCGGTTCCCTTGCCGACCTCGGATTCGGGATAGATGTAGCCGCCGGACTGCTTGACGATCCCGTAGACCATCGCGAGACCGAGCCCCGTCCCCTTCCCCACTTCCTTGGTGGTGAAGAAGGGCTCGAAGATCTTCTCCATGATCTCCGGCGCGATCCCTGTTCCGGTGTCGGCCACCTCGACCAGCACGAACTCTTCGGCAGGCAGTTCACGGTAGTGGTAGGCGGCGGCCTGTTCCGCCTTGATGTTGCGGGTGGAAATGGTGATCGTGCCGCCCTGCGGCATGGCATCGCGCGCGTTCACACAGAGATTGATCAGCACCTGCTCGAACTGCGAAAGGTCGGTCTTCACCGGCCATAGGTCGCGGCCGTAGTCGACCTGGAGCTTCACCGCCGTACCCGAGATCAGGCGGTCGACCAGCATGCGCAGGTCGCCGATGACATCGGTGAGGTTCAGCACCGACGGGCGCATCGTCTGCTTGCGTGAGAAGGCGAGCAATTGCCGCACCAGCACGGCAGCGCGGTTGGCGTTGCGCTTGATCTCCATCAGGTCTGCGAAGCTCGCGTCCGACGGCCGGGCCTGCAGCAGGAGATGGTCGGAGGAAAGCAGGATCGCCGTCAGCACGTTGTTGAAGTCGTGGGCGATACCGCCGGCGAGCGTTCCGACCGCATTCATCTTCTGCGTCTGCGCCATCTGGGTTTCGAGCGCCTTCTGGTCGGTCACATCGACCGCATAGACGATCGCCGCCTCTTCCGGCGCCTCGTCGCTCTGGTCAATGACCGCGTTGACGTAGAAACGGAAATGCCGCGTCTCGTTGTTCGGATGCCGGCTGTCGATCGGCGCGATATCCACCTGACGGTTCTTCGCCGCCGCAAGCGCTTGGTTGAAACGTTCGCGTTCGCTCTCGTGGAAAACCACGTCGAGGCTCGCACCGCGATCGACGTCGTCGCGACCGACGAGGTCCGAGAAGAGCTTGAGGAAGGGCGCGTTGGTCCGGAGAATTCGGCCCTCGCCGTCGACGGAGGCGATCGCCATCGGCGTGTTGTTGAAGAAGCGCGTGAACCGCATCGAGGCGATCGACGCCGACTGGTCGCCGCTGTGGTCGTCCCGCCGCGCCAGCACGATCGAGCGGCTTTCGCCCGGCGCACCGTCGCGGGCGGCACGGACGCGATGAATGAGCCGCACCGGCAGGCTTTGGCCGTTGGCGCAGCGCAGGTCGAGATCGAAGGTCTCCGTCTTGGTCGAGCCGGGCGCCGCCTGTACCGATTCGATGAGCGCCATTCCCTCGCCCGCGACCAGTTCGGCAACGGTGAGCGAACCCGGAGAGAACTGCGTGAGATCGATGCCGAGCCATTCGGCGAGCGTCGCATTGAGATAGTAGATCTCGCCCTTTCGCCCGGCCGAGAAGAATCCCGCCGGCGCGTGATCGAGATAGTCGATCGCGTGCTGCAGTTCCTTGAAGAAGCGCTCCTGGTCCTCGCGCTCCGACGTGATGTCGGTGATCTGCCAGATCTGCAGCACCTTGACGCTGCCTTCGAGCGGCAGCAGCCGCGCCTTCAGCCGATACCAGTGGGCGCCGGAGCCGCTGCCGGTCACCGGACCGAGCGGCTTCAGGAGCCGAAACTCCTCATAGCCCTCGCGGCCCGTGCGCAAACCGTTGGCGAGCCGATAGAGTGCCTCGCTCGATTCGCGATGGCGCGAGAGCAGAGCCTCCAGCGTCTGTACTTCGGTCGCCTTCCTGGCGCCGGTGATCCGCCCGTAGGCCGCGTTTGCGAAAACGATGCGGCCGTTGTCGTCGGTGATCAGCGTACCTTCTGGCTGGCTCGCGAGAAAGCTGCGGGCCAGCGTGTCGGACTGCGACTGCGGCATCACGGCGACGAAGCCGATCATCGCCGAGACGAGGAAGAATATTCCCATCATCGCCAGCACGCCGAGGATACCGAGGACGAATTCGTTCTCGAGCTGATCCTTGAAGAGGACGAAGGCGACCGCGGCGGCGAGCAGCACGACCGCCAACACGATGATGCGTATGGCCGCACCGGACCGGTTACCCCGGTCGACCAAGGGCGCATCGCTTTCGCCGGCCTGTTGCAATCTCGTCATGAACGCCTCGTCGTTACCGCCCGACAATCCGCCTACTCGTGAAGATCGGCAGAATCGGACCTTTCTGCCATGTTTAGCAAGTTGCAGGTACGGCAAAAAGCTCCGCCCCCACAGTTTGAGGTCTGCCATACACAGGCAATCCCACAGGAAAGCCGCATTTGACGCAGAACATCCGGGCAACCGGATTGTTCGCGAGCGCCTGCGGGAGGACGTTGCCCGGTGATCGCATTGCGCTGCCGGCGGTCTTCTGCCACAAAGCGGGAAAAAGGAGGGCCGACATGATCGAAGAACTCGTCGCCGCTTACGGCAATCGTTTCCTGGTCGCGGCACTGGGTGTCAGCCTGGCGCTCCTGTGCCTGTTCATCGTACTCTGGCTGCTGCGCAAGCGGGCACCCTCGCCCTTCGTGCGCGGCGGACGCAACAGGCAGCCGCGCCTGCAGGTCCTCGATGCCGCCGCGGTAGACGCGCGCCGCCGCCTCGTGCTCGTGCGCCGCGACAATGTCGAACATCTCGTCATGATCGGCGGGCCGACCGACATCGTCATCGAAAGCGGGATCGGCGACGAACGCGCCTATCTTTCGGCCACGCCCGTGTCGCCGTCGCAGGCCGTCCCGCTCACACACGAAGACCGGCCGGGTGATCGCGAGCCTGTGGCGATCCCCAAACCGGCGGCGGCAATCGCCGCCATCCGTCCCGAGCCCGAGCTCCCGGCAAACAGGCCGGAGCCGGTCGCGGCACCCATTCGTCGCGAACCGCCGCGACAGCCGCCGGCACCGGTCAAACCGGCCGCGGCAATCGAGCCGGCGCTGAGAAAGCAGCCGGCGCCACAGCCAGTTCCGGCCGCAGACATAGCCGCGTCCGCACCGCCGCCGAGCCCGGCGCCCGTCCAGCCTGTAGCCGCCCCCGCACTCGTCAGGGATGACGCCCCGGTCACGATCGTACCGGTCGTCGCAGCAACGGAACCACCAAAGTCCGAAATGACGGCCGCATCACCGGTCGAACCTCTGCCGGTTCTGCCTCCGAGCCGCCCGTCGATGACCGCGGCGACACCTGCCGCGGTTGCGGCCCCCACCCAGCCTGTGGAAGCCGCCGCGCCGGCCGCCCCGACGCAAGACAGTGATGTTTCGCTCGCTTCCGCCCGGGCTGAGGATATCCTCGAAGCGGCTCGTGGCCGCGTCATGCCGGAATTGACGGAGACGACCGCGACGGAGCCGGAACTCGCTCCCGAGCCGCAGCCTTCCCTGGAAGAACCAAAGGTGGACGAGGCACCGACACAGCGAATCCCGAGCGATTTCGAACGGGTTCTGGAAGAAGAGATGGAGCGCCACCTCGCGGCAACTGCGTCGGCGGCGCCTGTCCCTGCGAGCGACATCGCCGCCGCACCCGCGATCAGGCCCGAACGCCCCGTCGGCATTCCGCCGGTCGTCGGCGCACCGAAGGTGGACGTCGCCGGCAACCGCCCTTCCGATGTCGCTGAAGAGCCGAGCCTGCAGAAGGAAATCGCCCGCATATTCGGAGAAATGTCGGCGAGCCGCGACGGCTGACCTTCACGATTGCCGCCGCAGTCCTGCCCGCGCCGAACGGAGAAGCGGCGGCGTGACAAAAAAGCCCGCTCCGAGGAGCGGGCTTCGAAATCCGGTCACTCGTCCCGGTAAACCTTTTCGCGTCGCTCGTGGCGCTCCTGCGCCTCGATCGACAACGTGGCGATCGGGCGGGCGTCCAGACGCTTCAGTCCGATCGGCTCACCGGTCTCCTCGCAATACCCGTAGGTGCCGTCCTCGATACGCTGCAGCGCCGCGTCGATCTTGGAGATCAGCTTGCGCTGCCGGTCACGGGCCCGAAGCTCGATGGCACGGTCCGTCTCCGACGATGCGCGATCGGCGAGATCGGGGTGGTTGGCACTTTCCTCGGCAAGATGGTCGAGCGTTTCGCGGGCCTCGCGAAGGATGTCGTTTTTCCAGGCTATGAGCTTTGCGCGGAAGTAGGCCCGTTGGTTCGCGTTCATGAACTCATCGTCTTCCGAGAGCACATAATTGCTAAGATCGATCTTCTCACTCAACGCGATTCTCCTGAAGAACATCTCAATGGGCGGCTGTATATCCTTTCGCTAAAGCGCATTCAAGCCTTACAACCGGCTTTAAACCATTTTTAATTCTGTCATATAATTAAGCTAAATGTCTATTTCTTAAGCATTATTTCCAAATTCGAGACGCTTGCTGCCGGTCGCCCCCGCACTTCCCCTTGCGTAAGGGAGCACTACGGAAGCCCAGTTGACGGCCATCCCCCAGTGAAGCTAGTCAGAGGGCACGCGCAGTCGCAGAAAGCTGAACGGATGACCTCGGTGACGCCACCCCAAAATCGTATCTACCTGCTGCGGCATGCGAAATCCGGTTGGGCACAACCGGGGGAGCGCGACTTCGACCGGGCGCTGAACGACGCCGGTCGCCAGGAGGCTGCAAGCGTCGCTGAACAGGCAATCGAGCGCGGCTACCGCCCCGACCTGATCGTCAGTTCGACTGCCCGGCGGTGCCGCGAAACCGCCGATGCCTTCCGGGGCGCATACGCGACACGGACCGAGTTTCGCTATCTCGACGAGCTCTACAACTGCCCCGCCGACAGCTATTTCGACATACTCGGCGCGCTGAAGGATTACGGCTCGGTGATGCTTGTCGGGCACAACCCTTCGATCGAGGAGGCGCTGTTCCTGCTCGCCGGCAGCGAGGCGGCCCAGGCGGCGGTACCCGAAGGCTTCCCGACGGCCGGCCTTGCCGTCCTCGATCGTGCGGCAGCGGCAACACCGGACAACAGCGCCTGGATGCTCGCGGATTTCCTGGCCGGATGAACGGCCTGAGGCGGCGAAAGGCCTCGGATATGCTGCGCTGCCCTTTCGCCTCGCCCCTCCGCTGCCTATATTTGCGCTCGGCCCGTCCTTCGGACGCTCAGCCGAAACCGTGACGCTGCCGCAGGGATACCCGACTTGCCGCCATCCATGACATCCTTCGCCGACGAGGCCGCGATCGCCTTCGACAATCTGGCAGACCGGGCGGCAAACCTTGTCAACCCGTCGATCCGTCTCGGCGTGACCGGCCTTGCCCGCGCCGGCAAGACGGTGTTCATCTCCTCGCTCATCCACAATCTCCTGCATGGTGGTCGTCTGCCGCTCTTCGAACCTCTGCAGGCGGGACGCATCTCCGCGACGAGGCTCGAGCCGCAACCGGACGACGCCGTGCCGCGCTTCCAGTACGAGGATCACATCCGCGCGCTCGTGAAGGACCGCATCTGGCCGGATTCCACCCGCGCAATCTCCGAACTGCGCCTGACGATCGCCTATGAGAGCGCCAGTGGCTGGAATCGCCTCTTCTCGCCGGGCCGGCTTTCCGTCGACATCGTCGACTACCCCGGCGAGTGGCTTCTCGACCTGCCGCTGCTTAGCCAGGACTATCGCGACTTCAGCGCCGCCACGGTGGGGCTTGCGCGGACCGGCATCCGGGCGGAACTTTCGCGCGAATGGCTGGAACGAACGGCGACGGTCGACGGCGACGCACCGGCCGACGAGACGCTCGCCCGGGAACTCGCCGAACGGTTCACCGCCTATCTCAGGGCCTGCAGGGCGGACGAGCGCTCGCTCTCGACACTGCCGCCCGGACGTTTTCTGATGCCGGGCGACCTCGACGGGTCGCCCGCCCTCACCTTCGCCCCCCTGCCGGACCTGCCGGACACCAGGGCGCCGAAAGGCTCGCTCCGGGCGATGATGGAGCGCCGCTACGAGGCCTACAAATCGGTCGTGGTCAAACCCTTCTTCCGAGAACATTTCGCGCGGCTCGACCGGCAGATCGTGCTGGTCGACGCCCTGCAGGCGATCAATCGCGGGCCGGAAGCCGTGCAGGACCTCGAACGCGCCCTCACCGACGTGCTCGCCTGTTTCCGTGCGGGTTCGAACTCGTTCCTCACGGCACTCGTTCGCCGGCGCATCGACCGGGTGCTTGTCGCCGCGACCAAGGCCGACCACCTGCATCACGAGAGCCACGACCGGCTCGAGGCGATCACCCGCCGTCTCGTCGATCGGGCGACGACCCGCATCGGCATGACCGGAGCGGGTATCGAGGTGATGGCGATCGCCTCCGTGCGTGCGACCCGGGAAGCGACCGTGAAGCAGAACGGCGACGAACTGCCTGTGGTGGTCGGCACGCCGATGGCGGGCGAGACCGTCGGCAAGGAACGCTTCGACGGCAACCGCAAGACCGCCATTTTCCCGGGCGACCTGCCGGCCGATCCCGAACGGTTCTTCCGCAGCGTAGACGATGCCGGCCACGGCGCCTACCTGCCGGAACTCAACATCGTGCGCTTCCGTCCACCACAGATCGAGGAGACCGGAGGCGGCGTTACCCTTTCCGTCCCGCACATCCGGCTCGACAGGGCCATGCAGTTCCTGCTCGGGGATAAACTGGCATGACGAAGAAATCACCGTCCCATCCGCCGGAAAACGGGCGTCGGCCCGCCGCCTTCACGGTCGAGCCACAGGAGCACGCGGTACCGGCGCAGCCGCAGGCCCGTGCGCCGCGTAGCTTCGATCACGAGGTCGCGGTGGTCGCCGAGGCGGACGATCCGTTTCTCTCGACGAACGACCTGTCGGAGATCGCGGACGCTCCGGTCGCGACACCTCGGCCCCGGCGCTTCTCCTTCGCAAAGCTGGCGCTCGGCGCTTTCTCGATCCTGCTGTCGCTGGCGCTCGGCCTTTGGGTCGACAGTCTCTTGCGCGATCTCTTCACCCGTTCGGACTGGCTCGGCTACGCCGCCCTTGCCGTGCTCGCCGTCGGCTTGGCTGCACTTGCCGTCGCCGTCGGCCGTGAAATACTCGGCGTGTGGCGGCTCGATGCCGTCCAGTCGCTGAAGACCGAGGCGGAGACGGCCGCTGCCGGCACCCGCCCGCGCGCCGCACGCGCCATCGTCGACCGTCTCGTCAAGCTGGTCGCCGGACGCCCGGAGACCGCGCGCGGCCGTGCGACGCTGGAAGCGGCTCGCGACGACGTCATCGACGCGCCGCATCTCATCGCCCTTGCCGAACGCGAGCTGCTCGCCCCGCTCGACCTCAAGGCGCGCGCGCTGATCCTCGGAAGCGCCAAGCGCGTCTCGGTCGTCACCGCGGTCAGTCCGCGGGCAGTCGTCGACCTCGCCTATGTGCTGTTCGAGGTCGTCCGGCTGATCCGGGCGATGGCCGAACTCTACGGCGGCCGACCCGGCGCCTTCGGCATGATGCGGCTCTTCAGGGACGTCCTCGCCCATCTCGCCGTCACCGGCTCGATCGCCGTCGGTGACGGGCTCGCGCAGCAGATTCTCGGTCACGGCCTCGCCTCGCGGCTCTCCGCACGGCTCGGTGAAGGCGTAATCAACGGCCTGATGACCGCACGCATCGGCATCGCCGCCATGGATCTTTGCCGGCCCCTGCCGTTCAAAGCGTTGAAACGCCCGGGGATCAGCGATTTCGTCGCCGACCTCGCGCCCCGCTTGACTTCGGCTCCCGGTGCCCGCAAGGAATAGCCGGATGGTTTCCGACGCGCTTTTCCTGCAACAGGGTAAACGGCCCGCGGCCGAGGAAACCAAGCATTAACCAATTTCGCGTTAGATGCCAGACGGGTCTTTTTGTTGCTCGTGCCAGGGTGAACCGATGTCGTTTCGTTCCTTGTCCTTTATCGGCTCTCTCGCCGCTCTCACTGTTGCCGCCGTGGTTCTGTCCACGCCGTCCGCCGAAGCGGCATCCCGCGACAAGCGTTTCTTCGATTCCGTGTCGGGCATCTGGAAAGGGCCGGGCGAGATCGTCGCCGGCAAGTACAAGGGCACCAAGTTCACCTGCAACCTGACCGGCATCTCGTCGAGCGGCGAGACCGGACTGAAGCTCGACGGCACCTGCCGCGTCGGTGTCTTCTCGCAGCCGATGAACGCAGTCATCACCCAGGTCGGCAACACCTATCAGGGCAAGTTCCTCGATGGTGCAGGGGGCAAGGGTCTCGACATCGTGTCCGGCACGGTCAGCGGCGACAAGGTCGTCATGGGCATCAACCGCGCCAAGCTGAACGGCGCCATGGTCGCTCGCGTCCAGAACGAGACGGCGATGAACATCACCATCTCGGTCAAGGTCGAGGATCGCATGATCCCGGTCATCGGCCTGTCGCTCAACCGCGAGATGGACGCGGACGCCTCCGCCTCGCTCAAGAAGTAACTACCGCCGCCACCAGTCGCCATTCTCGCTGGCAACCGTGATCCCGGTCTTGTCGCTCTCATTGAGCCATGCGGCGACGGAACGTCCGTGGACGAGCATCGAGGCCGCGATGTCGGCGAGCGGCATCAGCACAAAGGCTCGCTCACTCATCCGCGGATGCGGGACCTCGAGCCGGTCCGTCCGGCATTCCAGCGCGTCATAGCTCAGCACGTCCATGTCGATCGTCCGCGGTCCCCAGCGCTCGATCCGCACCCTTTTCATCTCCCGCTCGATCTCGAGGCAGGCGTCGAGCAACGCCTCGGGGGAAAGCCGCGTCTCGACCACCGCGCAGGCATTGTAGAAATCCGCCTGGTCGGTCTTGCCCCAGGGCGGCGTGCGATAGAGACGGGAGACCGCGACCACGCGGCAGTCGTCGCGCGCATCGAGCCGTTGTAGCGCAGCCGCCATCGCAGCGATAGGATCGCCGATATTGCCGCCGAGGCCGAGCGTCGCCCGGTGCCATTCCTGCGCAGCGTCCATATTCACCGTTTACCCGCCTTTGCCCGCCGTTCGGCCTCCAGAATGGCATCAGTAACCGCAAGCATGTCCCTGTTGATCGCGACATTATGGACCCGGAAAACGGCCGCCCCCTTCATGCGGAGCAGTACCGTCGTCGCCGCAGTCGCCGCATCACGCTCCGGTGTGCTGCGGCCGGTGATCGTCCCGAGGAAGCGCTTGCGAGAGGTCCCGACGAGAAGCGGCAAGCCAAAAGCCTTCAGTTCATCGAGGAGGGCCATGAGCTCGACATTCTCCGCTTCGGTTTCCTTGGCGAAGCCGAAGCCCGGGTCGAGAACGATCGCGCCGCGCGCGATGCCGGCCGCCTCCGCAATCTCCAGCGAACGCGTCAGGAAGAGGAACTGATCCTCGATCATGTCGGGGAGCTTCTCGCGACCACGGCCCGTGTGCATGATGCAGAGCCCTGCCCCCGTCTCGGCAGCGACCTTTGCGATATCGGGCTCACGCTGCAGCCCGTGCACATCGTTGACGATGTGGGCGCCGGCGGCAATCGCGAGCCGCGCCGTTTCCGCACGGTAGGTATCGACCGAAATCAGCGCATCGCGCTCGCGTACCAGCCGTTCGATCACCGGCAGGATGCGATCCTGCTCTTCGGCGGGAGAGACTTCGACCGCGCCCGGCCGAGTGGATTCGCCGCCGATGTCGAGAATGTCCGCCCCTTCCTCGAGGCACCGCAGACCATGAGCGACGGCACTTTCGACGCCGAAATGCTGCCCGCCGTCGGAAAACGAATCCGGCGTGACGTTGACGATCGCCATCAGCCGCCCGCGCGCGAGATCGAGGCGACGCCCGTGGGCGAGAAGCCAGTCCGTTCTGCCTGCCTGCATCGTCACGGCGAATCCTCCCGAAGCGAAAAAAGATACATGTTCGATATTGCACTTGCCGGGCCTATGCCCCAAGGTCCTATCGAATACAACATAGCGGATATCCAGCATGAAGATTGCGCGCCGCCCCCGGTATCTCGTTTCCGTCGCGGCAATCCTCGCTCTCCTGAGCAGCCAGGCGACCGCCGAGACGATCGTCCACAAGACGGTCAGCTATTTCCAGATCGGCGGCACGACCGCCCAGGATCTCGACCGCGAACTGGAGCGGCGGGGTCCCTACACGATGTCGACGGGCGCCCGCCATCCCGGCGCCACGCGCATCCGTTTCGGCGGAGACGTGACCTATGTCGAATCCGGCGGCCGTTGCCGCGTCGGCTCCGCCAAGGTGACGCTGAAGACCCAGCTCGTCCTGCCGAAATGGAAAAACCGCAAGCGCGCCGGGAAGGACCTCGCGCTGATCTGGGATGCGCTTTCCAGTGATATCCGCCGACATGAGGAGCGGCACGCGGAAATCGCCCGTCAATACGCACGCAAGCTGGAAACGAGCCTGAAAGGCCTGCGCCCGCAGGGCAATTGCCTGGCCATGGAGATCAAGGTCGCCGAAACCACCGACCGGATCATCAACGCCCATGACAAGGACCAGTTGCGGTTCGACCGCGTCGAGGCAGCGAATTTCGAGAAGCGGATGATTCGCATCCTCAACTACCGATCGAAGCGGTAACCCTGACGCTTTCGGCCGTCCGCGCGCCCTTCACCGTCCAAAAAAGCCTGATTTTCCCCGTCAAACTTGAGTGGAACTTGCGTTTCACCCTGTGAATAACCTGCTATTTCTAACAGTAGAACTTGCTAAAGAACAGAATTATACGTGTGATCAAAGAGAGTTTATCCGGCCAGATTCGGGTCTGTCAGGTTCTCCCCGGCGCATCTTCGGGTAGCAGGTGTCTCCTCCCTCGCCTGTTGGCGGTGCGCCCCCCTTGCCTCGCTCCTCGACGCACGACGAGCGAGGCTTTTTTTTGTCTGCTGCTCAGCCCTGACGCTCGGGAACCTTCACGACGAGACCATCGAGCGCCGGCGTCACCTTGATCTGACAGGAGAGGCGCGAGTTCGGCTGAACGTCGACGGCGAAGTCGAGCATATCCTCTTCCATGGCCGAAGGTGCCCCAACCGCCTCGGTCCAAGCCTCGTCGACATAGACGTGACAGGTCGCGCAGGCGCAGGCGCCGCCGCACTCTGCCTCGATGCCGGGGACGGAATTGCGCACCGCGTTCTCCATCACGGTGGAGCCGTCGGCGGCATCGATTTCGAAACGCGTGCCGTCGAACGCGATGATGTTCAGCTTGGTCATGGGGGCATCCAGATAGACTATTGAAAGACGGCCGAAGTCATTCACGAAAATCCCGAACCAGTCAACATTTCCGGGCCGCTGGAATGGGTTCCTTCACGAGACTGTGTGTCGCACCGCCGAAATGCCGCGACGTGTGCGGCCGACTTTACGATAGTCGCTTGCGCAATGCCCCTCAGCGACAAAGGCCCGAGACGAAGTTTTCCGCTTCGATGACGCGCGAGTAGACGGATTCGATCGCATCGGTGTCCGCACCGTCTCTCTCGACCGCTTCCGCCGTCGCCGACAGCGCGAAGGCGCCGACGGCAAGGGCCGCAGCCCTCAGTCGCGCCGCCGCCGTCCTGTTGGCGGCCGCGTCGCCGCCCGGCACCAGTGATCGCAGGCATTGCCGGACCTGGCTTGCGAACGCCTGCAGGACTTCGGCTTCGGTCGCGCGGTCGGCGCGCGTCTTCGCGGCCAGATAGACGAGGTCGACCGGCCTCGCCCGCGACGGGCAGCGCCCGCCGCCCTGTCCTTCCTCCGAAGGAAGTTCCGATATCTCCGCATTTGCACTTGCCATGACGGCCACCTCCCATGCTTACACCCGGCGACGATCCTCGGTTGAAATACGGCGCCACCTGCTTAAGACGTCGCTCGTTTGGCGGGAAAACCTGTCGCTATGGTTAACATCTCCTAAATGCCCGGCATTGCAGGCTTTTCGCACGTGCTATCTGTAAAATAACTGTTAACAACAACGAGCTGTCCTGGGGATGCCGGGAGCGCTTAATTGTAACGCATACCCGAATGTGTCACTACGATACGGATATGAGGGGCATAGGCTGCAAAGCTTTGCCCGAAGGTCGGATGATGATAAGGAAGCTTTTCATCGACGCTTGAAGAAGCGGGCATTCCGGCCTTGTCTGCAAGGGGATTTCCCGTGGCGTGGCGGCAGCGGGAAGATCCCGAGTTCGGCCGATCGGTGGCCCCTGGCGAAGTTGCGAGGGCAAGGCGACCGGATCGGCCTTGTATGCGTAGCGAGGCGTAACCCTATGGCGAACAAGAAGACCAACGAGTCGATTGACGAAAGCGCCTTCCAGGCTCTCGAAGCGGCATTGCGGATCGATTTCGACGAGGAAGAGACCTCGGCGCCGCAGCTTGCAAAGAAGCCTGACGCTCGGGAGAGCAAAGTGTCCGGCAAGACCCAGCAACGCCCCGCCCCCGCCAGGAAGGCGACCCGCTCCGCGGAATTCGGTTCGGAAACCGCGCCGAAGTCGCCGGTGTTCGAACCGGCCAACGACGCTTCGCGCCGCAGCCCTGCCATGATCATGAAGTCGCTCGAAGGCGCTTCGATGCGCTCGGCGCTGCGCAATGCCGCGATCGTCTCGATCCTCTGGGTCGTCTGTGCGCTCGGGCTGGCACAACTTCTCTATGGCGACCAGCTCTGGGATACATCCGGCGCCCCCGGCACGACGGCGGTTCCCGGTCTCGTCGCCATTTTCCTCGGCACGGTCATCCCCGTTCTGCTGATCTTCGCCTTCTCGATCATGATGGCGCGCGCCCGTGACCTGCGCAACGTCGCCCGGTCGATGGCCGAAGTCGCCCTTCGTCTTTCCGAGCCGGAGACGATCGCCTCCGAGCGCATCATGACCGTCGGCCAGGCTGTTCGCCGGGAAGTCTCGGCGATGAACGAGGGCATCGAACGCACGATCGCACGGGCGACCGAACTCGAAACCCTCGTCCACTCCGAAGTGACGGCACTCGAGCGCAGCTATACCGACAACGAATTGCGGGTACGCGGCCTCGTCCAGGAACTGAGCGCCGAGCGCGATGCGATCGTCAACCACGCCGAGCGCATCCGCAGCTCGATCGTCGGCGCTCACGAACAGCTGAAGGAAGAGCTTTCGCTGGCGACCGAGGAGATCTCCGTCCGTCTTGCGACCTCCGGCGAGGCCTTCGCCTCCCTGATCGACACGCGCGCGGCAGCGCTGATGGAGAAGTCCGACGCGGCGGCAACGTCGTTGGGCACGCTCCTTTCGAACAAGACCGAAAACCTCGTGCAGACGCTGTCGGCCTCCGGCATTTCGCTCGCCAGCGAATTCGACACGCGCCTGCAGCAATTGACCAGCACGCTCGCGCAGCGCGGCCAGGACCTGCTCGGCGAATTCGAGACTCGTGCCTCGTCGCTCGACACCAACACCGAGAAGCTGAACGCCGCCCTCAACGAACGAGCCCGCCAGCTCAACGAAACGCTCGTCGAGCGCACCCGCGAGATCGCCGAGAGCCTGACGAGCGGCGAGCGCGGCATCACCAGCTCGCTCGACGACGTTCTCGGCAAGCTCAACACCACCCTCGACGAAAAGGGCGCGAACTTCCGCCGGAGCCTGCAGTCCAGCGCCGACGACGCGATCGTCGACCTCGACCTGCGTTCGGGCCTGTTCGAGGACCGCCTCCAGGCGACCGTCGGCCAGATCAACGCGGCCTTCGACGAGCGCGTCGCGGAGTTTGCAAGCGCCTTCGACCAGCGCGCCGGCAGCCTTGACAGCAAGCTCATGGAGAGCCTCGCCCGGATCAACGAGACCGTCAGCGGCGGCACCGACGCGATCGACGGCATTCTCAACTCCAGCATCGAGCGCCTCGGCTCCACCCTGACGGATCAGTCCTTCGCGCTCGCGACGGCAATCGGCACCGGCCAGGAACTGATGGACGACGCCCTCGCCGGTCGCGCCAAGGAAATCGCCGATGCGTTGGCCAGCAAGGCCCAGGCGCTCGACGAGACGCTGAAGGCCGCGCAGAGCCGGATCGACGCGATCATGGAGGAGCGCAGCGGCGCACTTTACAACGCCCTCGCCTCCAACCAGACTCGTTTCGAGGACACGCTTTCGAGCCGCGCCGAATCCGTCATCAACGCACTCGCCGGCAACCAGGATCGCTTCGCCGAAACGCTGGAAAACCGTGGCCGCGAGATCGCCGAGGTTCTTTCGGAAGGTCAGCAGCGCCTCGATCAGGTTCTCGACGGTCGCGCCGAAGCATTGATGAGTGCGATTTCCGGCACCGAGAACCGCCTCGCTTCGACGCTCGAGGACAAGACCCATCAGATCGCCGCCGCTCTTTCAGAAGGCCAGCAGCGCTTGGATCAGACACTCGACGGACGCGCCGAAGCCCTCGTCGATGCGATCTCCGGCACCGAAAGCCGCCTCGCCTCCACGATCGAAGACAAGACGCACCAGATCGCAGCCGCCCTTTCGGAAGGTCGTCTGCGGCTCGACCAGACCCTCTCCGGTCGCGCGGATGCCATCGTCGACGCCATCTCGGGCACGGAAGATCGCCTGTCGAGCGTTCTCGACCGCAGGGCGGCCGCGATCACCGAAGCGGTGGCCGATGCCGACCGGCAGATCGAGGCGACCTTCGCCGACAAGGCAGAGGCGATCCGCAGCGCCTACGCGGACAACCAGCAGCGGCTCGACGAATCCCTCCTCCGCCATGCCGAGCACCTCGCCTCCACCCTCGGCGGCAGCAGCAGCCGCGTTGAACGCGCGATCGAAGATGGCGCCACCCGTATCTCCGACAGTGTTGTCACTGGTGTGGCACGCCTCGACAATGCGCTCGGCGAGAACCACGATCGCATTCGCGCGACCCTCGAGGACCGCACCAATTCGATCAGCCTCACCCTGCGGGAAGCCCGCGAGCAGATCGAGAACACGCTCGTCGAACAGGGCACGTCCTTCGGCGCATCCATCGCGGCGAGCACCGGCATGCTCGAAATGTCGCTGGAGGAGCAGGAAGCATCCCTGCGCCGCACCATCGACGAAAGCGGCAAGGCTCTCGAAGAGCGGCTCCGCGGGACAGCGGGGTCGATCGCGGGCCAGTTCAGCGAAGCCGCCGGCGAGATCACCAGGACGGCTGCCGACTTCTCCGATCGCGTCGAACGCTCGGTCGGTGGCATGACCGCCCGCCTGGACGAGACCAGCAGCAAGATCGAGACCAGCCTCGGCACGCTGGAGGATCGCATCCGTGACGGCCTCGACGGCGTCGACAGCCGCGTGGGCGATGCCGGCGAGAAGTTCGCTGCGCAGCTCTCGGAAAAGATCGAGGACATGGAGCGGGTCGGTTCGCAGGCCGCGGAGCGCGTATCGCGCGTGCTGGAGGAAGGCACGAACCGCGTCGCGGAATCCTTCGACAGCCGTACCGCGGTCATCGACGACCGCCTGTCGACCATGGACCGCGCCCTGAACATCGGTCTCGATGCTGTCAACCGGACGATCGAAGGCAAGGCGGCCGGCCTTGCCGCCGCCCTGCGCAGCGCCGTCGGGGAGGCCGCACAGGCCCTCGACACCGAAGCCATGCGCTCCGTCGAGCTCCTCAACCGCTCCGGCGCCGACTTCGCCGACACGATCGGCGCCCGCAGCGCCGAGTTCAGCCGTGCCGTCGAAGAACGCTCGGAAGACCTCGCGAACCGTATCGAGGAAACCCAGAACCGCCTCGCCGGACAGGCCGCGTCGGTCGCCCGCACGTTCTCCGAGGCAGGCGATGCGATCGCCGGCAAGATCGCGGAAGCCGAGGCGATCGTCGACACGCGGATCGCCTCGCTTGCCGATACGCTCGCCGATGCGGGCAGCACGCTCGAAGCGCGCGCTGCCGCCATCCGTGAAGCCCTCGCCGGCAACACCGAAGAACTCGCGACCACGATGGATTCCGTCGAGAAGGCGCTGGAAGCACGCGGCAACTCGATCCGCACCGTCCTCGACGAGCGGACCCGCGAACTGAACTCGATGCTCGCCGGCCGCTCTGCAGAGCTGTCTCGCATCATCGACGAGAAGGCCCTGCCCGTCATCGCCGACTATGCCGAGACCGGACGCGCCGCCGCCGAGCGGATCACCGAGGCCGCCCGCGAAAGCGCGGAACGGCTGCGCGCGGAAAACGGCGTCGTGCTCAATGCCCTGACCGAGCGCGCGGAGCTTGCCGCCCAGACACTCGGCGCCGTGGAGGCAAGCCTTGCCGAAAAGGCCGGCACGCTCATCGACCGGCTTGCCGAGAGCAACTCCGGGCTCACCGAAATGGTCGAACAGGCAGCGTCGAACATCGCCGCCGCCGACGAGCGCTTCGGCCAGACGACCGCGCGCTTCATCGACACGACCGCGCAAGCCGCCGACCTCCTGCAGACGTCGGGCCGGCTGCTCGAAGGCAAGCTCGAAAAGCTCGCCTCCGTCTCCGACCAGACGCTCTCTCAGGTTTCCTCGATCGTCGGCCGCTTCGGCGAACACTCGAGGGTGCTGAGCCAAGCCTCCGAGCTTCTCGGTGCTGCGCAGTCGAACCTCGTCGGTACGCTGGAGGAACGCCAGCAGGCGCTGCGCGACCTCGCGGTCGGTCTCGTCAAGCGTTCGGAAGAGATCGAGACGACGATGCACGGCCTCGGCTCCATGGTCGAATCCGCCTTCGAACGCGCCGAACAGCGTTCCGGTCAGGTTGCAGGCAACCTGCGCCAGAGCATCCAGTCCTCCTTCGCCGATATCGGCAAGATCCTGTCCGACACCGAGAAGCAGGCCCAGTCGACAGCTACCAACATGCGCGACGCGTTGCTCTCGGCCGGCGAGGAAGCCAACAAGTCGATCGAGAAGACGCTCTCGGAAGCCGAACAGCGCTCCGGCGAGCTGGCCGACCGCCTGCGTGGCGGGCTCTCCGCCTCGCTCGGTGACGTAGAACGGCTGCTCGGCGAAGCCGGCCGCAAGTCGGATGGTGCCGCGAACCACCTGCGGGAGGTCATGCGCCAGGCCGTCGAGGAGGCGGTTACCCGCTTCTCCGGCGCCACCGACGAGATCCGCCGATCGGCCCAGGACATCCGCAAGGAACTCGATGCGACCCGCGGCGAACTGAAGCGCGGCGCCTTCGATCTTCCGGAAGAAGCCAAGGAGAGCGCGGCTGCGATGCGCCGGGCGGTGGCCGAACAGATCAAGGCGCTGCAGGACATTTCGCAGCTCGTCGGCCGGTCCACCCAGCAGCTCGAGATCGCCGAACCCGTCGCGCGCAAGGCCGTGGAGACGCGTCCGTCCGAGCCGCCGCGGAAGGCCGCCGCCCCCGCAGCGACGCCTGCCGTCATTCCCGGGCCGCAGCCGGTGCCGCAGCGCCCGGTCGAAGCCCCTGCCCTTCGCGGCAGCTTCGGGCTGGAGCAAAAGCCCGTCGCCTCGACGACGCCGGCGAGGCAGGAGACCGGAGGCTGGATCAGCGACCTGCTGCGCGGTGCTTCCCGTGAGGAGCAGGAGCCGAGCGGGCTGCAGAGCCGCGGCGTCCCGCCGAAGGCCTCCGAGCCGGCGGCGGCACCGCGCGCGACAGACGGCCGCAACCCGCGCCACATGGTGGAATCGCTGAACTCGCTTTCGGTCGATATCGCCCGCGCCATCGACCACGACGCCTCGGTCGAGCTGTGGCGGCGCTATCAGCGCGGCGAGCGCGACGTCTTCACCCGGCGGCTCTACACGCTGAAGGGCCAGCAGACCTTCGACGAGATCAAGCGCAAGTACGACCGCGAGCCGGAATTCCGCGTCGCCGTCGACCGCTACATCGCCGACTTCGAGAAGCTGCTCGCAGACGTCGCCCGCACCGACCGGGACAAGACGGTCACCCAGTCCTACCTGACCTCGGATACGGGCAAGGTCTACACGATGCTCGCCCACGCCGCCGGTCGCTTCGGCTGAGCGGCACGAGAACGCGACAAACGAAAGCCCCGGAATGGTGAGCGCCATTCCGGGGCTTTTTCATTTCCGACGAGCGGAAGAATGTCAGAGCCGTGCCAGCGTCCAGGCGACCATCTCGCCCGTGACCTGCGCAAAGGCACGGTCGAGAGCGCGGACATAGGACGGGCTCGACACGCCCGCCGCAGGCACGCTTGCGGAGAACACCTTCTGGGCCTTCACAGTGCCGTTGCGGTCGTTAACCAGCTTCAGGGATATCTCGACGACGGCGCGGTCGCTGCCCGTGGTGTCGATCTCGAAGGCGCGGATGTCCGTGACGAGCTGATAGTCGATCGCCAGCCCCTGCCCCGGTTTGCCGACGCCGCCGATCCGGCCGGTGTTTTCGAACGCCTCGACGAGCTTTGACTGCACCATGCGCGGAAGGCGGTCGCTCCACTGCGATTTCGCCAGATACTGGATCTCGGAAGCCGAGACGCGAACCATGATCTGATCGCTGTCCAGCGCCTTCAGCGCGGAGGGATCGGCAATCAGAATCTGTCGCTTCTTCGCCTGAGCCCTGGTCTCGACGGTCGCCGCCACCGACAGGTCGAACGTGTCGTTCTTCGCCGGCGCGGTTCCGCAGCCGGCAAGCCCCGCAGCCACCAGAGGCAGAACCACCGCGCCCCGTAGAAGGCGCCGCCTGCGCAAATCGAATTCCGATTCTCCCATGCCCACCTTGTCCCTTCCGGCCTTCGAACCGTCAGCGCCGAGTCCGTCCGTCGTATTGCTTGACCGTTTCCCCGCCGAAAAGCAACCTCTGCGGGTTCTTGTCGAAATTGCTGATTGCGTCGTCGAGCCCGCGGACCGTCTGGCGCGTATCGTCGACGAGCGCCTGGATGTCGCGAAGTCCGGTGTTCGAGAAGCGCGCGAAATTGTCGGCGATCGGCCCGATCCGGGCATTCAGATTGTCCGCCGCATTGCGGATGGAGACCAGCGTCTTGCGCGCCTCGACGCTCAACGAGTCGGCTTCGCCCGAGCCGAGGAAGGCATCGACCTTCTTGAGGATGCCGTCGAGCTGGTCGGAGGCGTTGTTGAGCTTGTTTCCAAGCTGCGTGAAATCGGTGATCGCCTGGTCGATATCCTCCTGGCGCGCGGTGATCTTCTCGCTGAACTGCTGGAAGTTGGCAATGGCCGCACGGGCGTCCGCGGAGGCGACCGATACGTCGTCGACCACCTTGGAGACCTTCTGCCGGTCGACCGCGGCAACGAGTTCGCGCACCTGGGCGAGCGTCTCCCCGGCGGACACCCCGAACTTCTGGAAGGTATCGGCAGTCTCCTTGAAGCTGTCGATCGCGGGACCGATCTTGTCGGATGTCTCGGCGAGGCTGCCGGTGAACTTTTCGGTATTGGCAAGAATCGTGTCGATCTTCTCCGAGTTCAGGGCCCGGAAGAGGTCTTCCGCAGCCGACAGAGTCGAATCAAGCCGGCCGGAGAGGCTGGATACCGAGTCGGAGAGATCACCGACGCTCTTGAGGAACTTGTCGATGCCGTCAGCATTGTCGGCGAGCGACTTCGAAAAGATCTCGGCATTCTTGATCGTGTTGGTGAGCGGCCCGCGTGCATCGTTGACGAAGCCCTGGAACTGGCCGATTGCGTCGTCCGCGCGCTGCAAAATCTTGTCAGCGGTCGAAAGCAGGTTGGTGACGCTCGACTGCTCGGCAACCAGCACCGCCGGCTCGCCGGTCGAAAGCTCGCGCTGCAGAATGTTCTCGCCGCCCGCTGCGGTCCCGGAGAGTTCGATATAGGCAGCCCCGGTCAGGCCCTGGATCTCGAGAACAGCCTTGGTCGACTGGGTGACCGGCGCGTCCGCCTGGACCTCGGTGTTGGCGATCGAGAACGTCGGGTCGTCCTTGTCGATGAAGAGGCTGCGCACCGTACCGACGGCAATGCCGTTGAAGCGCACCGGCGAGCCGATGCTCAGGCCGTTGGCGGAGCCCGGTATCTTGATGGTCAGCGCGGCCACGGGGCCGCCCCTGCCGTACTCGGCCATCCAGTAGACGAATCCGAATGCGGCAGCGATGACGAAAACCGTGAAAAAACCGACGATTGCGTAATTGGCTCTGGTTTCCATGGAGACCTGTCACTTCACCGGATTGTCGCCGGAATGTCCCGGCCGTGGTATGGATCGAGCCCGCTTGCCCCTGAAATAGGTCTTCACCCATTCGTCGTCGCAGGCGAGCATATCGTCTAACGTTCCTTCGACCAAGACCCGCTTCTGCCCGAGTACCGCGATGCGGTCACAGACGGAAAACAGGCTGTCCAGATCGTGCGTCACCATGTAGACCGTGAGCCCCAGCGTGTCGCGAAGCCGGGCGATCAACTCGTCGAATTCGGCCGCACCGATGGGATCAAGGCCCGACGTCGGCTCGTCGAGGAAGACGAGGTCCGGATCGAGCGCAAGCGCACGTGCGAGTGCCGCGCGCTTGGTCATGCCACCGGAAAGCTCGGAAGGATATTTGTCGGCGGCATCCCGATCGAGGCCGACCAGATTGATCTTCAGATAGGCAAGCTCGTCCATCAGCCATTGCGGCAGGTCGAGATACTCCCGCATCGGAAGCTGGATGTTCTCCTTGACGGTGAGCGCCGAAAACAGCGCGCCATGCTGGAACAGCACGCCAAGACGGGTGTCGAGGTTCATCCGCTCCGCCTCGCTCACCTTGTCGTAGTCAGCGCCAAGAATGCGGATCGTACCGGCGCGCCGCGGCAGGAGACGCAGGACGGTGCGCATCAGCACCGACTTGCCCGCGCCGGAGGCCCCGACAAAGCCGAGGATTTCGCCGCGGTAGACGTCGAGGTCCAGGTTGTCGAGAACGACCTTGTCGCCGAAGGCGACGGTGAGGCCGCGAACAGACAGGACCGTTTCCCTCTCCTGTGTCACCGGTGCTGCGGAGGCTTCGTTCATCGTGCCCTCCGTCAGAAGTCGATCGCGGCGTAGAACATGGCGAACAGCCCGTCCACGAGGATGACGACGAAGATCGACTTCACCACTGAAGTCGTCACGTGGCGACCGAGCGACTCGGCGCTTCCGCCGACCTTCATGCCTTCGACAGCCGAGACAATTCCGATGATCAGCGCCATGAAGGGTGCCTTGATCATGCCGGAGGCGACGGTCGAATAGTCGATCGCCTGGTTGAGGCGCGTCGTGAACACGTCGAAGGTGATCCCGGAATATGCCCATGCCACCAACGCCGCCCCGTAAAGGGCCGCGAAATTGGCGACGACCGTGAGCAGCGGCAGCGCCACGACCAGCGCGACCAGCCGCGGAAAGACGAGGACGCCCACGGGATTGAGGCCGATGACCTTCAGCGCGTCGATCTCCTCGCGCATCTTCATCGAGCCGATCTCGGCGGTGATCGCGCTTCCCGAGCGACCGGCGATCATGATCGCCGTCAGCAACACGCCGATCTCGCGCAGCTGCAGGATGCCGACGAGGTCGACCACGAAGATTTCGGCCCCGAAGTAGCGCAGCTGGAAGGCCCCCTGCTGGGCGATGATCGCGCCGATCAGGAAGGACATCAGCACGATGATCGGAACGGCGCGAACCCCCATATGGTCGAGCTGGTTGACCACGGAAGCCGGCGACACGCCCGACCCGCGGCCGAGCTTCATCTGCGCGCCCCGAACGGCCGAGCCGAGCACATACATCATCGCGACCGTGTCCTGCCAGAGGTGCGCCATCATGACGCCGACAGGCCCGAAAGCCCGGATGAAGAGCGGCTCCTTTTCCTCGGCGTGATGCGGTGCCTCCACCGTCTCGGGCAAAGCCCGGATGAGTTCCTGCATGGCCGCAGTGCCGCCCGTAAGACTGACCGTGCTTCCCCCTGCCTCGCGGCCCGTGACGATGCGTCGGACGAGCCAGGCCCCCGCCGTGTCCATCCCGTCGATGCCCGAGAGGTCGAGTTCGACCGGGGCACCTCCGTCGGAGCCCAGGCGCTCGATGCTCGGCAATACGCCGGCGAGCGTGTTGTTGCACCAGGTCCCGGACAGGATCAGCCGCCGCCCGCCGCCCGGCAGGCCGCCTTCCTCGATGGCAGCGGTTCCTGGATGATCATTCAAGGTCAGACGTCTCTCACAGGCTGACGGTTCTCGTGCGAAGATTCGCGACTGCAACGGGCTTACACCACATGAGGCGGCAGTATAACCTGAGGTGCCCTCATTGGAATCCGTATCGCGGAGTTTGACGGCCTGCGTAGCCGCGAAACCACATCTTTCTCAGAGAACCCGGCCTGTCAGTGTCCGACGGAAGGCACCAGAGCGGCTTCCGCGTCTGCTTCGGCCGGTTTTGCGACACGGAGCGGGATCGCAAGCGTGTTCGCGGCACGGGTGATTCCCTTGGCCGTCGGTGTCTGGATCAGATGATCCCAGGAGATGAGTTCGAAACGGCCGTCGTGATGCTCGGCGATCGCCGTGCAACTTTCCACCCAGTCTCCGGTGTTGATGTAGCGAATGCCATCGATCTCGTCCATCACCGCATGATGGATATGCCCGCAGATCACGCCGTCGACGCCGTTGCGGCGCGCCTCCTCGACAACCACCTTCTGGAACTCGCCGATGAAGTTCACCGCCTGCTTCACCTGCAGTTTCGCCCAGGCGGAGAATGACCAGTAGGGCATTCCGAGACGGCGCCGGACGGCCGCCAGGAGAATGTTGATGGCGATCGCCGTGTCGTAGGCCCAGTCGCCGAGATAGGCGAGAAGTCGTGCGTTGCGAACCACCACGTCGAATTCGTCACCATGGAGCACCAGGTATTTCTTGCCGTCCGCCGCCTCGTGGACGATGCGCTCCGCCACCTCGATGCCGCCGAAATGGCTGCCAGGGAAACCGCGCAGGAATTCGTCGTGATTGCCGGGAATGTAGATGATCCGCGTCCCCTTGCGTGCCTTGCGCAACAGCTTCTGCACCACGTCATTGCAGTCCTGCGGCCAGTACCAGCTGCGCTTCAGCCGCCATCCGTCGACGATATCACCGACCAGCACGATCGTCTCGGCCTCGTGGTACCGGAGAAAATCGATCAGGAAGTCGGCCTTCGCGGCCTTCGAGCCGAGATGCACGTCCGAAATGAAGAGCGTCCGGAATTGGCGGGTATCCGCGTGTGTACTCACGAGGGTCATCCTCTGGGTATTGGCGTTATCAGCCTCTAAAACCAGAGTCTTGTTTCAGCTTGATGACATGCGTGGGGGATTGAACGCCCGCAAAGGCCGTCGTTCCGGCATGGCGCATTCAGTCGGAAAGCGGCGGTAGCTTCCGGGTCGCGATCGCTCTCGCTTCCTGCCGATCCACCCCGAGCGCCGCCAGCAGCAGTTCCGCCGCCTCGCTGCCGGCCTCCCGCCAGGTCTTGTGCCCCTCCTGGACGAGAAGCATGGCGGCAAGCGTGGTGCCGCCGATCATCGCCACAACCGACGTGACGTGCTCCTGCGGCACGACGTAGCGCCCCTGCTCGATCCCCTTCAGGATGTCCGCCGTCGAGGAGCCGGTCAGCAATCCATGCAGCGCGCGGTTGGTGAAACTGAAGCGGACGAGGAAACGTCCCCAATGCGGCTCTTCATGGGCTCGCCGAATGAACAGGCGGACTCCGCAGGCCAGCCGCAAAGCAGGGTCAGTGAGGTCGGCCATGCTCGCCACCACCCGGTCCTGCATCTCCCGCGCGAGGTCACCGGCGATATCCTCGAAGAGCGCACCTGGATCGGGAATGGTGTTGTAGACGGTGCCACGCGCGACACCGGCCTCGTCCGCCAGCTCGCTGACGGTGACCCGATCACCACCCTTCCTGGCAAAGAGGCAGATCGCCGCATCACGGATCCGGGTTTTGATACTCAAGACGTCCTTCCTTTCGACGCTCCCCTGCTCCCGTAAAATTGCAGGAATTCCGGCTGCGTCAATTCATCTCGTTCTTTCTATCGCATTGCCGTTGAAATTTGAACATTGATGTTCAATATAAGACTTGCAAGTTCACTTAACGGCGCGCGGATCCTCCGCGGCGGCCGACACCAGGAGCCAAGAAAATGAAAAAGATTGTCCTCGCCACGTTCGTCGCCGCAGTCCTCGCCGGCTGCTCGCAGACCACCGGCTCGATCGAGAAGACAGAAGCCTGCCAGCAGACGGCGGACGGCAAGTGCGCCACCTCCAGATACGGCATGGGCCCGACCTCGCTGCCGCCGCTCTTCACGCCGGGTATCTAAGAAGCGACAGGGAGGCGCCGGAGAGCGTCCGAAGACACTTCCCCCCGAGGACTTTTCGTGTATTCAGGAGTCTCGACTTTAGAGACATATGTTAGTGGGCACGATGAATTCTCAGGACAAGACGAAGCCGCAACCGGCCTCCGGCGATCTCGACGAGCAGGCGCTCTTCTACCATCGCTATCCGCGACCGGGGAAACTCGAAATCCAGGCGACCAAGCCGCTCGGCAACCAGCGCGACCTGGCACTCGCCTATTCCCCGGGCGTGGCGGCGCCGTGCCTCGCCATCCGTGACGAGCCGGATACAGCCTTCGATTACACCGCGCGCGGCAATCTCGTCGCCGTGGTTTCGAACGGCACCGCGGTGCTCGGGCTCGGCAATATCGGCCCGCTCGCCTCGAAGCCGGTGATGGAAGGCAAGGCCGTCCTGTTCAAGAAGTTCGCCGGCATCGACGTCTTCGACATCGAGATCAGCGCCCCGGCGGTCGACGAGATGATCTCGACCATCTCCGCGCTCGAGCCGACCTTCGGCGGCATCAATCTCGAGGATATCAAGGCGCCGGAATGCTTCGAGGTGGAGCAGCAGCTCCGCGAGAAGATGAACATTCCCGTCTTCCACGACGACCAGCACGGCACCGCGATCATCGTCGCCGCGGCAATCCTCAACGGGCTCGATCTCGCCGGCAAGAAGATCGAGGACGTCAAGATCGTCGCCTCGGGCGCCGGCGCGGCAGCACTCGCCTGTCTCAATCTTCTCGTCACGCTCGGCGCCCGCCGCGAAAACATCTGGGTCCACGACATCGAAGGTCTGGTCTATGTCGGCCGCGAAGCCCTGATGGACCGCTGGAAGTCCGTCTACGCCCAACCGTCAGACAAGCGCACGCTGTCGGAATCGATCGAAGGCGCGGATGTCTTCCTCGGCCTGTCGGCCGCCGGCGTCCTGAAGCCGGAGCTCCTCGCCCGCATGGCGGAGAAGCCGCTGATCATGGCGCTCGCCAACCCGACGCCGGAAATCATGCCGGATCTCGCACGTGCGGCGCGCCCGGACGCCATGATCTGCACCGGCCGTTCGGACTTCCCGAACCAGGTGAACAACGTTCTCTGCTTCCCCTACATCTTCCGCGGCGCGCTCGATTGCGGCGCCACGACCATCAACGAAGAGATGAAAATGGCGGCCGTGCGCGCGATCGCCGCGCTCGCCCGGGAAGAGGTGTCGGAAGTGGCGGCGAAGGCCTATTCCGGTGAATCGCCGACCTTCGGCCCGAACTACCTCATCCCCTCGCCCTTCGATCCCCGCCTGATCCTGCGCATCGCTCCGGCAGTTGCGAGGGCAGCGGCCGAAAGCGGTGTCGCCCGCCGCCCTATCGCCGATTTCGACACCTATCTCGACCAGCTCAATCGCTTCGTCTTCCGCTCCGGCTTCGTCATGAAGCCGATCTTCACGGCGGCCAAGAAGGCGCCGGCCAAGCGCGTCATATTCGCCGAAGGCGAGGACGAGCGTGTGCTGCGCGCCGCCCAGGTGCTGCTCGAGGAAGGGATCGGCCAGCCGATCCTGATCGGCCGCCCGCCGATCATCGAGAACCGCCTCCAGCGCTTCGGGCTGCGCATTCGCCCCGGCACCGACTTCGAGGTGGTCAATCCGGAAGACGATCCGCGCTACCGCGACTATGTCGAGGAATATTTCGGGCTCGTCGGACGTGCCGGCATCAACCCGGAAGCCGCCCGCACGATCGTTCGCACCAACAACACGGTCATCGGCGCGCTCGCGGTTCGCCGCGGTGATGCCGATGCGCTGATCTGCGGAGTCGAGGGCCGTTTCGACCGGCATTTGCGCGACGTCGGCCAGATCATCGGCAAGAAGCCGGGCGTCTGCGCCTTCTCGGGCCTCAGCCTGCTGATTTCCCAGCGCGGCGCGATCTTCTTCACCGACACCTTCGTGACCTACAACCCGACGGCCGCGGAAATCGCCGAAACGACGGTGCTTGCCGCAAACGAGATCCGCCGCTTCGGGATCACCCCGAAAGCGGCCCTTCTCACCCACTCGAACTTCGGCTCGCGCGATTCCGAAAGTGCCCGCAAGATGCGGGAGGCCCTGCGCCTGATCCGCGAGCGGGCTCCCGACCTCGAGGTCGACGGCGAGATGCAGGGCGGTTCGGCGCTCTCGGAAGCATTGCGCAAGCGCGCCATGCCCGACAGCACGCTCACCGGTGAAGCCAATCTCCTGGTCTTCCCGAATCTCGATGCCGCCAACATCTCGCTCGGCCTCGTGCGCACCATGATGGACGCACTTCACGTCGGCCCAATCCTGTTGGGTGCCGCCCTTCCTGCCCACGTGCTCTCGACGTCGGTCACCTCGCGCGGCGTCGTCAACATGGCCGCGCTCGCCGTCGTGGAAGCCACCCAGCCCGCGTGACGATAACGCCCGTCGCGTCGGCACTGCCCTCGCGACGGATGCTCCCTGCATCAACGAACGGGCACAGTCAGACCTCCTCCCGCGCATGAAAAATGCGCTGGACAAGCCATTTGTGCTGGACGATCCTATCCCATAGATTTGTCAGGGTCAGATAATGATTAACCAGAAGGGTTATTTTGACCTGCTGGACTGGCTGGAAAGCGAAGAGGTCGTTCGACCGCAGCCGTTTTTCAAAAGGATGCAGGCTGAGTTCGGTATCTCGAACATCCTCTACATCGATGCCATCCCTGCTGCGACCGGTGTAAGGTTGCATCGTATCCACCACACCTATGCACCGCATGTGGTCCGGGCCGTCACCGCGCTCGGTCCGCACGTCCTGACCCCGCTGCTCAAGCACGCACTCACCTCGGTGCGACCGCTCGACTGGTCCATGCTGCCGGAAACGATTCCGAGCGCACAACTCCTGTTGTCCGTCGCACGCGAACTTTCTCTCTCCACCACCGGCGTCTGCTATCCGCTCGCCTCCCGCGAGGGCCACGCGGCCCTTTTCGCGATCAACGTCGCGGACGCACGTGACTGGCGTCAGTTTCGTCGCCACTGCGACCGCGACGTTCACGCTCTCGCGGCGAAGTTCCACGCAGCGGTGCTGGAAACGGCCGACGAAGGCCGGCATCGCGAGAGCATGCGCTCCATTCTGACCGGCAGGGAAAAGGAAGCGCTGACCTGGGCAGCCGCCGGGAAGAGCTACTGGGAGATCGCCGTCATCCTCGGCATCTCGGAGCGCACCGTCCGCTATTTCATGTCGAACGCCCGACGAAAACTGAACGTCGTGAGCAATACGCAGGCCGTCGCCGAGGCGGTCTGGCAGGGCCTTATCTCCGGGCCCGACAACCGTTCTGAATAGAGTTCGCGCCGACCGCACGTTCTACATCCGGTCCCGACACTGCACGATGGGCAAGCGAGAATAATCGCAAATTGCAATGACTTAAACTGTCCCTACCGCCAGTTTCAATTTCTAGATGAAAAAGCGAACGTTTCTCCCTGACCTTAGAAGGGAGACCGGCATGATCAGGATTATCAACGGAGCCAATCGCGACCGCTACTCGAAAGAAATGGCGGACGTATTCAGCCTGCGCAAGCGGGTTTTTCACGACCTCCTGAAATGGGATGTCAAGGTGGAGGGAGACTGGGAGATCGATAGCTACGACGACGCCAACCCGATCTACGTTCTCTCCTATTCGCCCGAGACGGGGCGCCTGCGCGGTGCGCTACGGCTGCTTCCCACCCTCGGTCCGAACATGCTCGACGACACGTTCCCCGTCCTGCTCGGTGACAATCCGCCGATCCGCAGTGCCGAGATATGGGAATCGAGCCGTTTCTGCATCGACCCGGAAATCTCGCAGGACCGCGCGTCGAACCAGGTGACGATCGCCGCTGCCGAACTGATGTGCGGCGTCGGCGAACTCGGGATCGCTTCCGGGCTCACGCACATCGTGACGGTGACCGACGTGTTCCTCGAGCGCATGTTCCGCCGCATGGGTTGCCCCGGTGAGAGGATCGCCGACCCCCAGAAGATCGGCTCGGTCTACGCCGTCGCGATCGCCTGGGAGGTCAGCGACGACCTGCTCGAGCGGATGAAGGAAGTCGCGGGCATCGACCACCGCGTACTGGCGGAGCCGATGACGCTCGAACAGGCGCGGGCCGCCTGACGACGACCAGGCTCACTGGTCTGGCACCGGCCGGAGGCAAACCTTCGGCCGGGGCGCCGTCTGTTAAGCCAAAAACGAGCTTCCGGTTGGCGGAATGACGCTCGCCATCTATGATGATTGGGCCTATAGGCAAGTCGATCCGAGCAACGCCTGTCATTCGCCGATCGGGAACGCCAATTGCCGTACCGCCGTAGCCTCGTCCTGCTGTCCACGATGGTCGTTGCGACCCTTCTTGTTCCGGCTGTCTCCCATGCCTCGATGATCTGCAACAGGTTGCGGGCGAGCCTCGTGAGCGAACCGGAGGTGGTCGGAGACACCGCCGCGATGCGGCGCTTCTCGAGCGCCATCGCTAGGCAGAACTTCGAGATCCGCAAGGCTCGGCAGCGCTTCTTCGACCTGCGTTGCGGCTCGCCGAGCGTCACCGATTACGCAGCGATGAACCGTCCCGAATGCGCCGCGCTTTCCGCCGACATCAAGCGGCTGGAGGCGGAAAAGCTGCAGCTTGCCGAGAGGCGCGAGGCCGCGCGAAGCGGCGGCACGCAGCGCAACGAGGTCCGCGGGAAGATCCTCGCCATGATGGAAGCCAACCGCTGCGACGAAGAGCCGGTGGAGGCGGACGTCACGCCCGCCGACCCTCCGCGCACCCCCTATCTCGACATGGTGGCGCCGCGCCTCGGCACCGACGGTTTCCCGACCGGCGGCTGGCAGAACGGCGCCGGCGACCTGCAGACGCTTTGCGTGCGCAGTTGCGACGGCGCCTTCTTCCCGATCTCGTCGAATACCACGCCGCTTACCTTCCGGCGCGATGCCGAGCTATGCCGGCAGATGTGCCCCGGCATCGAGACCGAACTCTATTTCCGGTCGGTCACCGAGCCCGAAAGCGGCGAGATGATCTCGACCGTGACCGGCAGGCCGTACCGGCAATCGCCGACTGCCTTCTCCTACCAGAGCCGGCGCAAGGGCGACCAGCCCTCCTGCACCTGCAATCTCACGGATTTCTATCGCAAAATGAAGGCGCAGGCCGCGAGCGCGAACGTTCCCGACTACGGCTCTTCCGTCATCGATCTGAAGACCGCCGGCAAGCCGGCTCCCGAAGACGTCCGGCCATCCGCGCCCGTCGAGAGGCCCTACGACCCCACGGAGAAGAAAGTGCGTCAAGTCGGCCCCGTCTTCCTCCCCAGCGAAACGAGCGGCATCGACCTCAGGCATCCTGCGCTCTCCGGTCCGCAGCCGGTCCAGCAGTAGACCGCGTATGCGGTCCGTCTGTTCCGGCGGGTGTCAGCCGCCCGGCCCCTCCTGCCAGGTCTCGGAGAAGACCAGGTCCTGGAGCGGCAGGCGCTGCCGCCAGCCCTTCACCGCCAGTTCGGGCTCTCCGTAGAGCGTATCGACATAGCCGAGACAGAACCAGCCGATCACCTCGACATGATCCGGGATGGCGAGAATCCGCTTGAGATCGGTCTCGTGGAAGATGCTGACCCAGCCGACGCCGACGCCCTCGGCCCGTGCCGCAAGCCAGAGGTTCTGGATCGCGCAGACGGTCGAGTAACGGTCCATGCTGAAATTGTGCGTGCGGCCGAGCACGACCGGGCCGCCGCGCGTCGGATCGCAGGTTACGCAGATGCCGAGGGGTGCCTTGCGGATGCCCTCGAGCTTCAGTGCTCGGTAGTTGTCGCGCGTCTTGCCCGAGAACATTTCGGCCGCTTCGCCGTTGGCGCGGCTGAAGGCCCGCCAGACCGCCTCCCTTCGCTCGGCGTCGCGCACGAGAATGAAATTCCACGGCTGCATGAAGCCGACCGACGGCGCGTGGTGGGCAGCGGAAAGCAGCCGCCAGACGAGATCGTCCGGCAGCGGGTCCGGCAGGAACTGGTCGCGCACGTCGCGGCGGGTTTCTATGGCTCTGTAGATGGCGGCGCGTTCCTCAGCAGAAAACGCACCCGCCCGGACCATGTGGTCCATCGGTTCGTCCGGCATCGTCAAATCCCCAACAATGCAAAGGACCGCCCGCCGTCCGCGCGGGCCAGGTCTATCATGCCAGGCCGGTCTTCTGACTCGGCTTCCGCTGCCTGTCGCCGCCTTCCCGGCCGAAAGGCCAGTGACGCGAACCGAGAGACCGGTTCCTTGCGACAGGCATCCGCCACACAGCGTTGGGCACGTTCCGGATTGTCACCGGATTCCCGATTCTCCCACCTTGCCGGCGGGCACCTGACGCGTCCGATTGTTCACAGTTCGCCGCCGGTGGCAAGTCCAAGGACGTACAATCCGGTTTTACTCGACGGGGAAATAGCGGACATAAGCGAAAGCATCGCCGTCGGGAGACCAGCTCGGCACATTCAGCGAGCCCTGCCCGCCGAAGAGGTTCAGCAGTGTCTCCACCTCTCCCGTCGCGACGTCCATCCGCCGGATCGAAACTTGCTTGTCGCGCGGATGGCCTTCGACATCCCCCGCGTAGGAGAGGAAGACGAGCACGTCGCCCCTCGGCCCGGGATGCGGAAACCAGTTGGAGAAACCGTCGTCGGTCACCTGCGCGAGCTCGCTACCGTCCGGGCGGATCTTCCATATCTGCATAAGCCCGCTGCGGTCGGAGTTGAAGTAGATCCACTGCCCATCCGGCGAATAGTCGGGACCATCATTGTGCCCGCCGCCGCGGATCAGCTCGCGCTCTTCACCGCCGTCGACGGAGACCGTGTAGATGCCGAATTCGCCGTCGCGGATGCCACAATAGGCGAGCTGCCGCCCGTCGGGCGACCAGCCGTGCCAGTAGGACGGCAGCCTTGCGGTCACCTGCCGCGGCACGCCGCCCGCCGCCGGCAGGACATAGATGCAGGATTTTCCGTGCTCGGTCTTGTCGGAGATCGCAAGCATCGTGCCGTCGGGGGAAAGCCCGTGGTCGTTGTTGCAGGCGCCGGCAAACCCTGTTTCGATCCGTTCAGGAACCGCGCTCCCGTCGATCGGCACACGGTAGATGAGGCCGTCGCCATTGATCACAAGATGTCCGCCGTCCGGCGTCCAGTTGGGGGCCTCGACCAGTGCCTCCGTCTGCCAGACGACGCGAGAGGTGCGGGCCTCGCAGTCGAAGATCTCTACGGAACTGCGCATGCTCGCCTCCTTGCCGGGATCGGCGGGATCAGCGGTCCCGGAAGCGGTTGGTGATCGGGTAGCGCCGGTCGCGGCCGAAGTTCTTGCGGGTGATCTTCACGCCGGGCGCCGACTGCCGGCGCTTGTATTCGGCGAGGTAGAGCAGATGTTCGATCCGGTGCACGGTCGCCACATCATGGCCGCGCGCGACGATCTCTTCCACCGACATCTCCTGCTCCACCAGGCATTCGAGGATATCGTCCAGCACCGGATAGGGCGGAAGAGAATCCTGGTCGGTCTGGTTCGGCCGCAACTCCGCAGACGGCGCCTTGGAGATGATGTTGGCCGGAATGACCTCACCCGATGGCCCAAGTGCGCCTTGCGGCACGTTCTTGTTGCGCCAGCCCGAAAGCGCGTAGACCTGCATCTTGTAGAGGTCCTTGACCGGATTGAAGCCGCCGTTCATGTCGCCGTAGAGCGTCGCGTAGCCGACCGACATTTCCGACTTGTTGCCGGTGGTCACGACCATGGCGCCGAACTTGTTCGAGATCGCCATCAGGATCGTGCCGCGCGTGCGCGCCTGCAGGTTCTCCTCCGTGACGCCCGGTTCGGTTCCCTCGAAGAGTTCCGAAAGCGCGGAGATGAAAGCATCGACCGGCTCGCCGATCGGCACGATGTCATAGTGGCAGCCGAGCGCCTTGGCGCAGGCTGCAGCATCCGAGAACGAGCTTTCCGAGGTGTAGCGGTAGGGCAACATGACGGTCCGCACCCGTTCGGGGCCGAGCGCATCCACGGCAATCGCCGCGCAGAGCGCGGAATCGATGCCGCCCGAAAGGCCGATCACCACGCTCTTGAAGCCGTTCTTGTTGACGTAGTCGCGCAGGCCGAGCATGCAGGCACGATAATCCGCGTCCTCCTTCTCCGGCACATGGGCGATCCGCCGCTCGTCGCAACGCCAGCCGTCGGCGCCGCGCTTCCATGTGGTGACCAGGAGTTCCGCCTCGAACTGGCTCATCTGGAAGGCAAGCGACTTGTCGCTGTTGAAGGCGAAGCTCGCACCGTCGAACACCAGTTCGTCCTGACCGCCCACCTGGTTGGCATAGACAAGCGGCAGCCCGCACTCGATCACCTGCTTCAGGGCGATCTGGTAGCGCACGTCGATCTTCGCCCGGAAATAGGGCGAGCCGTTCGGCACGAGGAGAATTTCCGCCCCTGCTTCGGCGAGCGTCTCGCAGACGCCGAGATCACCCCAGATGTCCTCGCAAACCGGGACACCGATGCGGATGCCCCGAAAATTCACCGGACCCGGCATATCGCCGGGAACGAAGACACGCTTCTCATCGAATTCGCCGTAGTTCGGCAGGTCGATCTTGTCGCGGGTCGCGATGATCTCGCCGCGATCGAGGATCGCCACCGAATTGTGCCGGCCTTTCTCGCCCTGCCGCGGAAAACCGATAACGACGCCGGGCCCGCCGTCGGCAGTATCCGCCGCCAGTTGCTCCACCGCCGCAAGGCAGTTCCTGAGGAAGGCGCGCTTCAGCACGAGATCCTCCGGCGGATAGCCCGAGAGGAAAAGCTCGGTGAAGAGCACGAGTTCGGCACCGGCAGCCGCAGCCTGACTGCGCACCTCGCGTGCCTTGGCGAGATTGCCGGCGACGTCGCCGACAGTCGGGTTGAACTGCGCGATTGCGATACGGAGGGTGTCGGGACGGGTCATGGTGTCGCTCATACCTCTCGTTTAGCGCGAGCCGGACCCAGCCGCAACGCCGCAAGGCCCGATCGAGCACGGAAAACAGCGTGGAACCTTCCGATGAACGGCCGGTTCATCTGGTGTTCATGACAGTTATGTGACAGAGAAACGACAGTTTTCCGACATACCTTTCAAAATCCGGAGAGTGCCTTGGTTGAGATCGCTTCCGATCCGGCTAGTTCCATCACGCCCCGCGCCACCGTCACGTCCGCCGCTGCGGCAAATCGACGGGACGGCTATGCCTGGGCCACGGTTCGCCTCGGCAACCTGCTGATCCTCGCGATCCTCACTGTTCTCGCGACGGAGTGGATCGCCCGCGGCAATCTCCACGAAGCCTTGCGCTTTCTGATCGCTTCGGATCGTCCGGGGCTGGCAGCCGTCGGCATCCTCTTCCTGCTTTTTACGGCAACCGACGCGCTCCTGGGCCGGGCCTACCAGTCGGCACTGATCCTGGTGCCGCTCGCCGTCATTCCCGCGTTCATATCGGCGCAGAAGCAGCTCTTCCTGTCAGACCCGCTCTATCCGAGCGACATGCTGTTCGGCCGCCAGATCCTGCAATTGCTGCCGGTCATGGTGGCGGCACGGCCCTACCTCGCGGTGGCAATCGGCTGCTGCCTGGTCGCCGCGCTGGTCGCCCTGGTCTATCTGTGGTTTTTCGCCTGGCGCCGGTTCCCGTCGCTCTCACGTCCGGCGAAACTGTTCCGGCTGCTGGTCGGCCTGCCGCTCATCGGCGGCTTCCTCTCGCTGATGGACTACGCCGAATATTCGCCGCTGCGCGACCGGCTGAACATCATCCCGATGATGTGGGACCAGCGCGAGAACTACCTGCACAACGGCTTCCTGCTGGCCTTTGCCTTCAACCTGCCGATGGCGAACGTTACCGCGCCGGAAGGCTACGGTGCGCAGGCGATCGACAGCATTCCCGCCGGCAATGCGCCCGTCGCCGGCTCCGGCACGACCGGCCATCCCGACGTGATCATGCTGATGAGCGAGTCGCTCTGGGACCCGACGCGGCTCAGCAATGTCCGGCTCTCGCCAGATCCGATGCCGACGATCCGAAAGAATGCGTCCGGCAACGTCTTCTCGCCCGAGTTCGGCGGCATGACGGCCAATGTCGAATTCGAAGCGCTGACGGGCTTCTCGAACGCCTTCCTGCCCTATGGCAGCATCCCCTATCAGCAGTATGTCCGCAGACCGCTGCCGTCGCTCGCCACTTTCTTCCGCTCGAAGGGCTATGTCGCGAAGTCGTTCCACCCCTTCCAGAGCTGGTTCTGGAACCGCGCCAATGTCTACGAGGCCTTCGGCTTCGAGAGCTTCCTCTCGGAAGAGAACATGCCGGTGATGGACAAGCGTGGCATCTTCGCCTCCGACGAGGCCCTGACGAAGGAGATCATGCGCGCGGCGGACAACACCCGCGAGCCGTTCTTCTTTTTCGGCGTGACGCTGCAGGGTCATGGACCCTACGAGCCGCATCGGTACGGCAAGAACACCATCGCGATCGACGGCCCCACGCTTTCGGCCTCCAGCACGCAATCGCTGGCGACCTACGCCCAGGGTGTCCGCGAGGCCGACCAGAGCCTCAAGATGCTGATGGACTGGGCGAAGAAGCGCCGCCGCGAGACGATCGTCGTCATCTTCGGCGACCACTTGCCGCCGCTCGGCAACGTCTACCCGGAGAGCGGCTACATGCCTGACCAGGTCGCGACCCGTTCGGCTCCGGTCGACGTCATGAAGCGCGAACACGAGACCCCGCTGGTCGTGTGGTCTTCGAAGCGCGGGGTACAGAAGGACCTCGGCTCCATCAGCCCCGCCTTCCTGCCCTATCACGTGGTGAAGCTCGCCGGCTACGAACACCCCTTCTATACCGGTGTGCTGGGTGCAGTGCACGACCGCTACGACGCAATCGACCGCTATCAGCTCGTCGACAGCTCCGGCGGAGCCACGTCCGACTGGTCGAAGGCCGGCAAGACGGTAGATCCACTCGTCCGCGACTACCGCTACCTGCAACACGACGCGATCTTCGGCGACGGGTTCGGCACTGAACGCTTCTTCCCCGAACAGGCCGAACGCGTCACCGCACCGACCTCCTGACGGCACATCTGCGGGTCGGCGTTTTTCGCAAACCAGAAAAACGTTGACATACAAAGGATCTACAAATCTCTTAGGAGGAGAAGATGATCTTCTCCGGGCCTTACGGCGCGTCCCCAACGCAAGGTACGGCCCACGTTTTCTGATGACGCGCTGATTTTGTTTTCGAGCATCCCCATGCGAGCCCTTACCCGTGCCGAAATCGTTGGCCACCCGCTGTTCCCTGCTATCGAAAAGCAGATCGCAGACCATTTGATCGGTATTCACCTGCGCACGCCGCGGCTCTCCCGGCTGAAGGCATCCCATCGAAAGTGGCTGATGACGCAGTCCCTTTACGCGCTCAACCTGCAGCGCACCGAGGGCGATCCGCTTTCGGGCCTCACCGCGACGCGCTTCGTGGAAGTCGTGATGAAGGTCGGGGCGGCGAGCCGCAACACCGCAACCGCCTACCTGGCGGAACTCGTCGCCTACAAGTTCCTGCGCGACGTGCCCGGCGTACCGGACCGCCGTGTGCGGGTTCTCGAAGCGACGGAGCCCAGCAATGCGGGCATGATCAGCTGGTTCACGGCGCATATGGCCTGCCTCGACCGGCTGGACGGCGGCGACCGCGAGGCAACCAGCATCGCCGACCCGCGCATCTTCCGCATCGCCCAGCCGTACGCGGCGGCCAAGCTCGTCGAACATCCGGACTGGCGCGACCCGCCGGAGACGATCGGACACTTCTTGTGGTCCGATCTCGGCGGCATTGTCCTGCACGACCTGATCTCGCGTATCGGTGAATACGATCCGGCAGCCGAGAGAACCTTCGTCGGACCGACGACGCTGGCGGAGCTCGGAGAAAGCTACACCGTATCGTCGACGAACCTGAAACGCATGTTCAAGAAGGCCGAAACGGACGGACTGCTCGGCTGGGAGCTGCCGCGCCGCCGCGGCAGCCTCTGGCTTTCCCGCCGCTTCACCGGCGACTATTTCCACTGGCAGTCGACCAAGTTCGCGGCGCTGGAAGAGGCTTTCCACCACGCCGTGGAAAAGCTCCGACGAGAGGACGAAAGCCTCGCCGGAGGCGGTCAGCCTCCGATCGGTTGCGACGTCGAGCCGACGGAGAATTTCGGCGCGGCGTCCGCCACGTCGTAGTAGTCGCCCTTGTCGGCACAATAGATGTGGTAGCCGAAACGGAGCCCCGTCGGCTGATCGAAAGCACCCGCCATCACCGACACGTAGTCAGCACCATCCGCTTCCCAGAAGAGAGCCGAGCCGCAGGTGCGGCAGAAGCCCCTGCGCGCCTTGTCGCTGGAACGGTACCAGGTGACATTGTCCGCGCCTTCGATCTCCAGCCGATCCTTGTCCACATTCGTCGCTGCGTAATAGAGGCCGGTCTGCCGCCGGCATTGCGAGCAATGGCAGCCGATGAGATCCTCCAGCTCACCCTTCGCGCGGAAACGGACAGCGCCGCAATTGCAGCGCCCGGCGTGGACTTCAACCATGAAAACCTCCAGAAACAAAGACCGGGCCAGCTTCGCCAAGCCGGCCCGGTCCGTCAACTTCAGTCTTCTTCACCTAGCGATCAGCCGAATTCATCGACCTCACGCCGCAGCCGTCAGGCATTCGCAGCCATCATCCGCTTCTCGTCACGTCCGCCCTTCATCCGTTCGGCGAGCAGGAAGGCGAGTTCCAGCGCCTGGTCGGCGTTGAGCCGCGGGTCGCAGTGGGTGTGGTAGCGGTCCTGCAGATCGTCGGCCGTGACCGCACGGGCGCCGCCGGTGCACTCGGTCACATCCTTGCCGGTCATCTCGATATGGATGCCGCCCGGATGCGAGCCTTCGGCGCGATGGATCTGGAAGAAGCTCTCGACTTCCGACAGGACGCGCTCGAACGGACGGGTCTTGTAGTTGTTGAGCGTGATCGTGTTGCCGTGCATCGGGTCGCACGACCAGACGACCTTGCGGCCTTCCCGCTCGACGGCACGAATGAGGCGCGGCAGGTGTTCCGCAACCTTGTCGTGGCCGAAACGGCAGATCAGCGTCAGACGGCCGGCTTCGTTCTGCGGGTTCAGGATGTCGATGAGGTTCAGCAGATCGTCGGCCTGCAGCGACGGACCGCACTTGAGCCCGATCGGATTCTTGATGCCGCGGCAGTATTCCACGTGCGCGTGGTCCGCCTGGCGGGTGCGGTCGCCGATCCAGATCATGTGTCCGGAGGTTGCGTACCAGTCGCCCGACGTGGAATCGACGCGGGTCAGCGCCTCTTCATAGCCGAGAAGCAGCGCTTCGTGGCTGGTGAAGAAGTCGGTCTCGCGCAGGCTTGGATTGTTCTCCGACGAGATGCCGACCGCCTTCATGAAATCCATGGTTTCGGAAATGCGGTCGGCGAGCTTGCGGTAGCGCTCCGCCTGCGGGCTGTCCTTGACGAAGCCAAGCATCCACTGATGCACGTTCTCGAGGTTGGCATAGCCACCCATCGCGAAGGCACGCAGCAGATTGAGCGTCGCAGCCGACTGCCGATACGCCATGATCTGGCGTTCCGGATTGGGAATACGGGCCTCGCTGGTGAACTCGATGCCGTTGATGATGTCACCGCGGTAGCTCGGCAGTTCGATCCCGTCCTGCTTCTCGAAATCGGAAGAGCGCGGCTTGGCGAACTGGCCGGCAATGCGGCCGACCTTGACCACGGGCAACTGGGCGCCGAAGGTCAGGACGACGGCCATCTGCAGGAAGGCACGGAAGAAGTCGCGGATCGTATCGGCACCGTGCTCGGCGAAGCTCTCGGCGCAGTCGCCGCCCTGCAGCAGGAAGCCGTTGCCTTCGGCGACGTTGGCGAGCGCCTTTTTCAGGCGACGGGCTTCACCGGCAAAGACGAGCGGCGGATACTTGGCAAGACGAGCTTCCGCATCGGCAAGTGCTGCCGCATCCGGATAGGCCGGAACCTGCTTGATCGGCTTCTGCCTCCAGCTGTTCGGGGTCCAATTCTGTGCCATGATCGTAACCTAACCTGTTCACGCAGTGCGACGGCCTCCTGCCGTCGAATGGGCGGCTTATAAACTCTTATCATCGACTTGCAAAGCCGAACTTCGGGCGCGACCCGGACCTTCCGCGCTGCCCGTTGCGCCGGTTCAAACTCCTCCACGTGATCGCGGCATTGCCGGCCGCCGCAGGTCGGCGCACCGCAGACAGACGCGCCTCGCAAAAAACTTACATTGACGTAAACGTTAGTATCGGTGCATATCGATGGCCGCGTAGCGCCGAACGGGAGGAGCCAATGTCGAGCGATGCCGCAGTGATCGGGAAGGACATCACATTCGAGGCCGCTGACGGCTTTCCGCTCAAGGGAACTCTCTTCGCCGGCACCGGCGAAGGCCCCCTCGCCCTCATCTCGTCGGCCGCAGCCGTCCCGCGCGGCTTCTACAATCGCTTTGCCACCTATCTCGTCCAGGACCGCGGCTTCCGCGCCGTTCTCACCTACGACTATCGCGGCGTCGCGGCATCGAAGGCGCCCTCGGGCTGGAAACGCGAGCCGCTGATGGCGGATTGGGCGGAACGGGACATGCCGGCAGCCGTCGACGTCCTCGACGCGGTCGCGCCCGGTCATCCGATGGTCGGCGTCGGCCAGTCCTTCGGCGGGCAGGCACTCGGCCTCTGCGGTCGGCACCGGCGCTTCCTGCGCTACCTGATGGTGGCGGTGATGTCGGGTCACTGGCGCTACACCAACGTTCCCCTGAAGGTCTTCACGGCGATGAACCTCATCGGCGTTCCCCTTGCCACGGTGACCGGCCGGGTACCTGGCTGGATCGGCCTCGGAGAGACCCTTCCCGGGAGCGTTTTCCGTCAATGGGCGCGATGGGGCCGCAATCCCGAGTATTTCTTCGCCGACCCGTCCATGGATGCGGCCCGCCGCTATGGCGAGGTCGAAACGCCGATCCTTGCCATCGGGCTCACCGACGATCCCTGGGGAACGCCACGGGCCCAGCAGGCGATCCTGAAACACTATGTTCGCGCACCGCTGCAGACCGCGTGGATATCGCCGGAGCCTTCACAGGTGCCGATCGGTCACCTCGGCTTCTTCCGCTCCGCCCATCGCGAACGACTGTGGACGCCTGCGGCGGACTGGCTGGAGGTCGGTGCTGGCGACGTACCCTCCGTCGGAGGCTGATGCCCCTGCATCGACATATCGTCATTAATCGATTTTTAGGTATACCTTTCGAAGGCGACACACTGCCAAGGCACAATTAACCCCAAGATAATCAGGGAGGCGCAAGAAGGGTCATGCCCGAAATGTTGCTCGGGCGGATTGCGACGCCATGAAGGCGTGCAGATCCAAAAGATCAGGTAGACTGAAATGTATGTTTCACTTGCGCAGTACTTCAGGGATCGGTCCGGAAATTTCGCGACAACGACAGCCCTTCTTGCCCTCCCGCTCCTCGGTACGATCGGCATGGCCGTCGACGTCGGCTATGCGATAGAACAGCGGGCGGCCCTGCTTGCCGCCGCCGATGCCGCGGCGATCGGAGCGCTCTCGACCCAATCGGTCGGCGTGTTGGCAGCGATCAACTCCTCCGCGAACGGCACGATCGTCGTCGCAGAGAAGGACGCCCGCAAGCTCTTCGAGGGACAGTTGCCCGAGGGCATGGTCACGAAAGTGACCGATCTCGCCATCGACATCACAAAGAAGGACGACACGATGAACTCGGTCGTCACGTTCAAGGCGCAGGTGCCGACGAGCTTCCTGAGGCTTCTCAGCCACGACATGATTGAAGTGACCGGAACAGCCACGGCGACATACAACACCGGCACCTTCATGGATTTCTACATGCTGCTCGACAATACCCCGTCGATGGGTGTCGGTGCGACGATGGCGGACATCGAGACGATGGAACGCCACACCCCGGACAAGTGTGCGTTCGCGTGCCACGACGAATCGAAGAGCTACGACTATTACGACCTCGCCAAGGATCTCGGCGTCGCCATGCGGATCGACGTCGTTCGCGAGGCCGTCCAGCAGCTAACCTACAGCGCCGCAAAAGCGGCACGCTATCCGAGCCAGTACCGGATGGGCATCTACACCTTCGGCACCTCGGCGAAAGACACGAAGCTCACGGAGATTTCCACGCTGTCGTCGGACATGAATGCGGTGCGCACTGCGGCGAACGCCATCGACCTGATGTCGATCCCCTACCAGAACTACAATCACGACCAAGCGACAGATCTCGACAACGCCTTCAAGAACCTCGAGAAAATCATCAAGAAGGGCGGCAGCGGCAAGAACAAGACCGACCCGGAAAAGGTGATCTTCTTCGTGTCGGACGGCTTGACGGACAGTGCCAAGGGGTCGTCCTGCACCAAGAAGACGACCGGCACACGCTGTCAGGAGCCGATCGACTATTCGGTTTGCGAGCCGTTGAAGAAGAAGGGCATCAAGATCGCGGCCCTCTACACGACCTACCTGCCCCTGCCGCAGAACGCTTGGTACAACAGCTGGATCAAACCGTTCCAGAGCGAGATCGCCAACCGGATGCGCTCCTGCGCCTCACCCGGCCTCTACTTCGAGGTGAGCCCCACGGAAGGTATCGCCGAGGCGATGGAAGCCCTCTTCCAGAAGGTCATCGGCACGCCGCGGCTCGCCAGTTGACCAGAGGAGCGGCTTGACCAACGGGAGCGCGTCGGTCAGACGCGCTCGCCGTTCCTGACACGGTAGCTCGGCGTGTACATGGTCACGAGCTCTTCTGCCGCGGTCGGATGTACCGCCATCGTCCGGTCGAAATCGTCCTTGGTGCAGCCCGCCTTCAACGTAATGCCGAGAAGCTGCGCCATCTCGCCGGCGTCGTGACCGAGCACGTGCGCCCCGATGACCCTGCGGTCGGCGGCATTGACGATCAGCTTCATGATCATCTTCTCGTTGCGGCCCGAAAGCGTTGCTTTCATCGGCCGGAACTGCGCGCGGTAGACCTCGATCTCCGGATAGCGCCTGGCGGCCTCCTCTTCGGAGAGACCGACCGTGCCGATCTCCGGCTGCGAGAATACCGCCGTGGCGATGAGGTCGTGGTCCGGGCGGGTCGGATTGTTCTTGTATTCGGTCTCGATGAAGCACATCGCCTCGTGGATCGCGACCGGGGTGAGTTGTACCCGATCGGTGACATCCCCGAAGGCGAAGATGCCCGGCACGTTGGTCCGCGAATACGCGTCGACGACGATCGCACCGCGCTCGTTGGTGACGACACCGGCCGCCTCGAGGCCGAGCCCGCTGGTGTTCGGATCGCGGCCAAGCGCCAACATCACCTGATCGGCGGACAACGTGCCGTTGTTCTTCGTCGTCACCCTGAGCCCGTCAGCCGGAGTCTTTTCCACCTTCTCGATGACGTCGTGGCAGAGGATTCGAATGCCCTTGGCCTCCATCGCCTCGTGCAGGCCGCGCCGCATGTCCTGATCGAAGCGCGAAAGGATCTCCTTGCCGCGATAGATGAGTGTCGTGTCGACACCGAGGCCGTGGAAGATGTTGGCGAACTCCACCGCGATGTAGCCGCCGCCGGCAATCACGATCGAGCGCGGCAGTTCCTCGAGATGGAAGGCCTCGTTGGACGAGATGCAAAGCTCGTGCCCCGGCAAAGAGGCGTGCGGATTGGGTGCGCCGCCGACGGCGATGACGATTCGCTCGGCAGTGACGACCCGGCCGTTCTTCACCAGTCGCACGCTGTTCGGTCCGGCAAGTTCGGCCCGCGTCTCGAGGATTTCCGCCCCTGCGCTCTCCAGCCCCTTGCGATAGAGGCCTTCGAGCCGGGCGATTTCCTTGTCCTTCGCGGCGATCAGCTTCTTCCAGTCGAAGCTGGTTTCACCGACGGACCAGCCGTAGCCCACGGCATCCTCGAAGTGCTCGTGATACTGCGAAGCGTAGACGAACAGCTTCTTCGGCACGCAGCCGCGGATGACGCAGGTGCCGCCGAAACGGTATTCCTCCGCGATCGCCACGCGCTTGCCGAGCGAGGCCGCGAGCCGTGCGCTGCGCACGCCGCCCGAACCGCCGCCGATCACGAACAGGTCATAATCGAAATCCGCCATCAGAAACTCCTGGAGAACAACAAAAGGCCGGTGAAACCGCCCCCGATATAGGGCGGGTACCGGCCAAAAGAAAAGCCCGGAAGAGCTTCCGGGCTTTGCGAAAACGAATTCGTGATCGCCTTACGGCTTCGGTGCAGCGGCGGGAGCCTGCTCACCGACGACGCTCAGGAGGGCATCGTTGGTCTGCTTCTCGAGGTCGCGCGCAACGCCGGCGGTCCAGATGTCGGCGGCCTTCATCAGTTCGCGGGTGGCAATCGGTCCGTCCTTCAGGAGCTTCTTGCCCGCATCGCTGCTGTAGAAGTCGGAAATCACCTTCAGCTCTTCGGCCGTGAAGGCCTTGGCATAAACCATCGCCGCCTCCTTCTCCAGGTCACCGCGGCGGGCGGCCAGCGAAAGCGCCTGCTTGTCGACCTCGCCGTAGATCTGGTCCTGCAGGTTCGGATAGGCCTGGATCAGCTGCGTCTTGAGGCGATCAGCGACAGCCGGAAGGATGCTGTCGAAGCGATCGGTCACACCGAGAACGGTGATCGCGGTCCGCGCGGCCTGCAGATGCTCCGGAGAAATATCCTGCGCACTGGCGGAGGCGCCGAGCATGAGCCCTCCGAGAACGACGGCGGCAGACGCAAGACGGCCGAAACCGGAATACTTGATCATGAAATTCAATGCTCCTGTCTAGTATTATGCCTCAAGCACACGCGCGCCGGCCGGACCAGCGATGATGGCGAGCGTTGCCAGATTGATGAACAACCCGTGTTCCACGACGCCGGGGATGGAATTCAATTCTCTCGCCAAGGCCTCTGCATCAGGAATGCGGCCAAAAGATGCGTCGACGATGAAGTGTCCGCCGTCCGTTTTGAAAAGACCGTCGCCCGAGGCGCGCATCTTGAGTTCGCCGGAAAGCCCCAGTCGCGCTGCGACCTTCTCGATGGCAATGAGGGTGGCAGCCTGGCCGAACGGATTGATCTCGATCGGCAGCGGGAAACGGCCGAGCGTGTCGACGACCTTGCTCTCGTCGGCAATCACGATCATGCGCTGCGAGGCCGCGGCGACGATCTTTTCGCGCAAGAGCGCGCCGCCGCCGCCCTTGATGAGGCGCAGCCGGCCGTCCACTTCGTCCGCGCCGTCGATGGTGAGGTCGAGTTCCGGAAGTTCGTCCAGCGACTTCAGCGGCACGCCGAGTTCAAGGCAGAGCCGTGCCGTCCGCTCGGATGTCGGAACCCCTTCGACCCGAAGGCCCGCGGAGACCTTTTCCGCAAGAAGCCGGACGAACTCTTCCGCGGTGGAACCGGTTCCGATGCCGAGACGCATCCCGTCGCGCACATGCTCCAGTGCCGCCGCGGCGGCTTTGATCTTCATTTCGCGGGCGTCCATACGCCGTCAGCTCCAGTCTGTTTCGTCGTGAAGCTGTTTACACGGCTCATGGAACAAACGAAAGCCCCCAGCATGCGGCATCGTGGTTGCAATTCGCCTGTCCATGCCATAACCGGCTCTCAGGAACACCTCGTACCAGCGGAGACCCGAATTGACCGCGCCCATCATCGTCTTCGATCTCGACGGCACCCTGATCGACACTGCACCGGACCTGATCAGCAGCCTCAACCACACCATCGCCGCCGCCGGGCTCGCCCCCGTCGGCTATGAGGACGTCACGCACCTCGTCGGGCACGGCGCGCGCGTGATGATCGAGCGTGCCTTCCGGCTTCGAGACGTGCCGCTGACGCAGGAGGATCTGGGGCCTCTGCTGGACCGCTTCATCGCCCATTACAAATCGGAAATTCCCGGCGAGAGCCGACCTTTTCCCGGGCTTTCCGAGGCTCTCGCCAGGCTGGCCGAAGCGGGCTACGGGCTCGCGGTCTGCACCAACAAGATCGAGGAACTGGCGATTCCGCTGATCGAAAAGCTCGGCCTTTCCGGACATTTTGCGGTGATCGCCGGCGGCGACACCTTCGCGGTCCGCAAGCCGGACGCGGGCCATCTAACCGGCACGATCGAGAAGGCGGGCGGAGATCCACGGCGCGCCATCATGGTCGGCGACAGCATCAACGACGTGCTCGCCGCGAAAAACGCCGGCGTCCCGTCGATCGTCGTGCCCTTCGGCTATTCGGATAAGCCGGTCGAGGAGCTGGGCGCGGACCGTCTCATCAACCATTTCGACGAGCTGACGCCCGCCCTGATCGAGGACATGCTCGCGGGGAGATGACCTCCCCGCGGCGCCCGCTCAGCTGCGCGCCGAGCGAGCCTCGCTCGTCACCGCAAAGGCCTTTCGGGTGAACTCGTCGCGGCCGTAGACGTCGTCGAAGTATTCCACCACGCCGTCCTTGTTCGGCCATGCCGTGAAGTAGGAGACATAAACCGGGATCTTCTGCGGCACCTGGACCGCACGGTTCTGGCCGGCCGCGATCTGCGCGCCGATGTCCTCGACGGTCGTCCCCATCACCGCGGCAGCCATCCGGCGCGGCTCGGAGAGACGCACGCAGCCATGGCTCAGCGCCCGCATGTCACGCTTGAAGAAGCTCTTCGACGGCGTGTCGTGCATGTAGATCGAATGCGCGTTCGGGAAGAGGATCTTCAGCTCGCCGAGCGCATTGTCGCTTCCCGGCGGCTGGCGGACGTCGACATTGTGCGTGGAATTCCAGTCGACGGCGCTCGAAGAAACCTTGCGACCACCATAGCTCACCTCGTAGCCCAGACGATCGAGATAACTCGGATCCCGGCGGAGCTTCGGCAGCATCTCGTTGATGATGATCGACTTCGGCACGCCCCAGTAGGGGTTGAACTCGACGGTCTCGATCTGGTCGTTGAAGAAGTAGGTCTGGTTCGCCTTGGAGCCGACCACGACCCGCATCGACAGCTCCGGCCGCCCCTCGTTCACGTAGTAGGCCATGAAGGCCGGCTGGTTGATGAAGACGTAGCGGGAGCCGAGATCGGCGGGCAGCCAGCGCAGCTCCTCCATCGCCACCACGAGCTTCTCGATCTTGGCGGAATTGCTGTCACCCATCAGCGTCCGGATGGTCGCCTTGCCGACGACGCCGTCGGGATGCAGGCCACTTTCCTTCTGGAAGCCTTCGACGAGCGCCACGAGTTCCGGCGTGTATTCCGGCGTCCCCGTATAGGCGGCAAGCGTCGCGGCATGCTCCGTCTTCAGTGTCTCGGAGGCCCGCAGCCTGATGGCGGCGACGACGTTCGCGAGCTCGGGATTGCTGACGCCCGGCTTCAGGAGCGTGCCCGGGGCGATCGAGATCGTCTGCGCCGGATCGTTCTGCGCGGCCTTGAGACGGACGAGCTCTGCCTGCAACGCCTGGAACTGCGGGTTCGCCGGCATGCGGCTCTTGAGGTAGGCGCCAACATCGGGGCTGAGCCGCATCATGTTGAGGAGCGGCTTGAAGTTGACCGTCTTGCGCTTGATGTCGTGGTATCCGGAGAGCTTGTTCGGATCGATGCGGCCGCGCACCGTGTCGCCGACATAGGTCAGCGCCTTGATCGACATCGAAAGCTCGAAGGCCATGAGTTCGCGCTGACGGGCGAGCGGGTCTGCATCCGCGGTCGCTTCGGCCGGCTCCGCGACAAGGTAGTCCTCGGGGACCAGCCCGACGAGATCCGCCTCGGCGAAGGCGGCGAGCGCCGAACGGGCACGGTCCGATATGCCATTCTCGGTCACCCAGATCATCGGTCGGCCGGCATTGTAATAGGCCTCGGCGGCGGCGGCGATATCGTCAGGCGCACGCAACTTCGTCTCGGAGAGCAGCCGGCGCTGCTCCGACTGCGGATCGACCGGCGCGATGCTCGCGGTCGTCGAAGCCTCGGAACCGGTGACTGCAGGCTGAGCGGCGGCCGAGGCTGGCGCGAAGATCGTTACCGGGCGCGTCGCTTCCGGCTTGTAGGTATAGTAGCGCGGTCCGCTGACCTTCGGCAGCGGTTCGGGATCGGCCGTCGGATCGGAGACGCCGGGAATACGCCGGCCGAAGAAGGTATCGTTGCTCCGCTGGCGATTGTCGGCGCCCGGACCACCGCGCAGCATGTCGAGCAGGGTGACTGCGGACGCGGGGCGCGGCGCGGCACTCAGGGCCGTGAATGCAGCAAATGCCGCCGTCAGCGCGATGATCTTGTATCGGGTCATTCGTTCTCTCAATTTCCAGTCAGGTGCTGCGGCAAGCCGGATTCGCCCATGATCGACGTTTCGCGGACGACTAGCCCAACGGCTCTCCAATGAAAAGGTCGCGCGGGCTGGTCAGAGCCGTCGGCCCCGTAAAAATTATGTGACTGCCCGCGCGGCGTTCAGGGGAAACAGCGCGTATTCTAGTCGAATATATCGTTAATTTTTCCCAAACAACCGACCGGACCGGGTCGTCGCCGCAGGATGACGGCAACCCTGGATGGAAATTGAGAACGACCGCGGCCATGGTCGCTCCTCAAATTCACGTCAGGCGATTGCGCCCGCGCGACGCCGGACTAGATTAACAACTGAAGGACGCGACAATCTCGGGCGAGAAGGTGCAGTCATGACGAAAACACGCACGGAAACCGACACTTTCGGCCCTGTCGAGGTGGCGGATGATCGTTATTGGGGCGCTCAGGCTGAGCGTTCGCGCGGCAACTTCAGGATCGGCTGGGAGAAGCAGCCAAAGTCGATCGTGCGGGCGCTCGGCATCGTCAAGCAGGCGGCGGCGCGCGCCAACATGGTCCTCGGCATCCTCGATCCGGTCCTCGGCAACGCGATCGTCGATGCGGCCCAAGAGGTGATCGAAGGAAAGCTCGACGACCATTTTCCGCTCGTCGTCTGGCAGACAGGGTCCGGCACGCAGTCCAACATGAACGCCAACGAGGTGATCTCCAACCGGGCGATAGAGATGCTCGGCGGCACGAAGGGCTCGAAAAAGCCGGTGCATCCGAACGACCACGTCAACATGAGCCAGTCGTCGAACGACACCTATCCGACGGCGATGCACATCGCCTGTGCGGAGCAGATCGTCCGCCACCTGATTCCAAATCTCAAACATCTGCACCAGACCCTTGATGCCAAGGCGAAATCCTTCTCGCACATCATCAAGATCGGCCGCACGCACACGCAGGATGCCACCCCGCTCACCCTCGGCCAGGAGTTCTCCGGCTATGCCGCGCAGGTCGCCTCGGCGATCGGGCGGATCGAGCTCACGCTTCCGGGTCTCTACGAGCTCGCCCAGGGCGGCACCGCCGTCGGAACCGGCCTCAACGCGCCGAAAGGCTTCGCCGAGAAGGTTGCGGAGGAGATCGCCACGATCACCGCCCTGCCCTTCGTCACGGCGCCGAACAAGTTCGAGGCGCTCGCCGCCCACGACGCCATGGTCTTCGCCCACGGCGCGATCAACGCCGCTGCCGCCGCCTGCTTCAAGATCGCCAACGACATCCGCTTCCTCGGCTCCGGCCCCCGAGCGGGACTCGGCGAACTCGCCCTGCCGGAAAACGAGCCGGGGTCGTCGATCATGCCGGGCAAGGTGAACCCCACCCAGTCGGAAGCGATGACCCAGGTCTGCGCCCACATCTTCGGCAATCACGCGGCGATTACCTTCGCCGGAAGCCAGGGCCATTTCGAACTCAACGTCTACAATCCGATGATGGCCTACAACTTCCTGCAGTCGGTGCAGCTTCTCGGCGACGCCGCCCGATCCTTCACCGACAACTGCGTCATCGGCATCGAGGCGCGCGAGGACAATATCAGGAAGGGCGTCGAGAACTCGCTGATGCTGGTGACCGCGCTTGCCCCGGTGATCGGCTACGACAATGCCGCCAAGATCGCCAAGACCGCTCACCGGAACGGAACGACACTAAAGGAGGAAGCGCTCGCGAGCGGGCTGGTCAGCGAAGAGCAGTATGATGCGATCGTGCGCCCGGAGAAGATGATCGGCCCCTCCTAACCGGCCACCTTGCCGCGATCCGGCAAGACAACCGCGACAGGCGTCCCCGCGGCGTCGCAAGGCGTGGGCGGCACCGCAACCTTAGAATCATTGATCTTTGCGGTGCGTGCCCTTAAACCACCGCCATCGCATCCCATCCCTTCCAAGGTTTTCCGAAAATGGCTGACGATCTTTTCCCGCTTGGCGAAGACAAGACCCCCTATCGCAAGATTTCCTCGGACTACGTGTCCACGGCCACCTTCAACGGTCAGGAAATCCTCACCGTCGATCCCGAGGGCCTGCGCCTGCTCGCCGAGACGGCCTTCGCCGATATCAACCACCTGCTGCGCCCGGGACACCTGAAGCAGCTCGCTTCGATCCTCTCGGACCCGGAAGCGACCGACAACGACCGCTTCGTCGCCTATGACCTCCTGAAGAACGCCAATATCGCCGCCGGTGGCGTGCTGCCGATGTGCCAGGATACCGGCACCGCGATCATCATGGCCAAGAAGGGTCGCAAGGTCTGGACCGAAGGCGGCGACTACGAGGCGCTGGCGCATGGCGTGCGCGACGCCTACGAGAAGAAGAACCTGCGCTATTCGCAGCTCGCGCCCTTGAAGATGTTCGAGGAGAAGAATACCCGCACCAACCTTCCCGCGCAGATCGATATCTACGAGGAAGGCGAAGACGCCTACAAGTTCCTGTTCATGGCCAAGGGCGGCGGTTCGGCCAACAAGACCTACCTCTATCAGGGCACGCCGTCGCTCCTGACCCACGACCGCCTGATCGACTTCCTCAAGGAGAAGATCCTGACGCTCGGCACGGCCGCCTGTCCTCCCTATCATCTGGCGATCGTCATCGGCGGCCTCTCAGCCGAGATGAACCTGAAGACGGTCAAGCTCGCCTCCGCCCGCTATCTCGACGACCTGCCGACCGAGGGGTCCGAATCCGGTCACGCCTTCCGCGACCTCGAGATGGAAAAGGAAATCCACAAGCTCACCCAGCAGATGGGGGTAGGCGCGCAGTTCGGCGGCAAGTATTTCTGCCACGACGTCCGCGTGATCCGCCTGCCGCGCCACGGCGCCTCGCTGCCGATCGGCCTCGGCGTTTCCTGTTCCGCCGACCGCCAGGCCGTCGGCAAGATCACCAAGGACGGCATATTCATCGAGCAGCTCGAAACCGATCCCTCGAAATACATGCCGGAGATCGACGAGAAGGCTCTTTCGTCGAATGTCGTGAAGGTCGACCTCAATCAGCCGATGAGCGCGATCCTCGGTGAGCTCACGAAACACCCGATCAAGACCCGCCTTTCGCTCACCGGCACCATCATCGTCGCCCGTGACCTCGCCCACGCCAAGATCCGCGAACGGCTGGAAAAGGGCGAAGGCATGCCGGACTACATGAAGAACCACCCGGTCTACTATGCCGGTCCGGCGAAAACCCCGGCCGGCTACGCCTCCGGCTCCTTCGGCCCGACGACGGCCGGCCGCATGGACAGCTATGTCGACCAGTTCCAGTCCTTCGGCGGCTCGATGGTGATGCTCGCCAAGGGCAACCGCTCGCGCGCGGTGCGTGAGGCCTGCAACAAGCACGGCGGCTTCTACCTCGGCTCGATCGGCGGCCCGGCCGCCCGTCTGGCCAAGGACTGCATCAAGAAGGTGGAGGTCCTGGAGTATCCGGAGCTCGGCATGGAAGCCGTCTGGAAGATCGAAGTCGAGGACTTCCCGGCCTTCATCGTCACCGACGACAAGGGCAACGATTTCTTCCAGGAGTTCAAGCTCGACTGAAAATACAACTCGGAAGAGATTAACGGCGGAGTGCCAGACGGCGCTCCGCCGTATCTTAATTGAAGACGAGATTTCAATATTATCAGTAGCTTAAAGAACTTCCATAGATACTTATAAGCATGAAACCCGACTATAATTGGGGCTTGCGGAATTAAGCATTTCCAAAGAGTTGAAGTTTATCTTAACAAGACAAATCAGGGGACTCGGAAAGGGGGGATTTCGCGATGAACACGGGCGTGACGCCGAAGGCGCCGGTTCCGGACATCGCCGCACAGATTACCTACGCCATGCGCACCATGGGCGTGGCACCGATCCCGCGCAACTACGAGCTGTTCTATGAAGCCTATATCGGCTCCAATCCAGCGCTGACGCGCGACCTCTCGGCACTCGGCAGCAAGGCGACGCAGGAAGAACTCGACACACTCGGTGAACAGTATTTCGGCCGCCACCACCAGTCCCGCCTGATCGAGAACGTTCACAGCCGGATCGTAACCGAGCTCGACGGACTGATGGGGCTCCTGAAGCAGGAGCAGAGTTCGCTCGAAAGCTACAACAAGCTTCTCGGCGAAACCTGCAATCGCATCGATGCCAAGAACAAGAACAGCGCCGAACTTCTGCGCAGCGCGATCGCGCTCCTGCAGGAGGCGACCGGCGACACGATGGCGCACGGCGAGAAGACCGTCGAGAGTGTCGAGCAGAAATCCCAAGAGATGGCCGAGGTCCGCAAGGAGCTCGACGAGTACAAGCGCATAGCCAACACCGACTCCCTGACGCGGATCGCGAACCGACGCGCCTTCGACGAGAAGCTCGCGGCAATCTATGACGGAAGCTTCAATCTGCCGCTGACAGGCCTCGTGCTCGCCGACATCGACCACTTCAAGAAGATCAACGATGGCTACGGCCATCCCGTCGGCGACAAGATCCTCGCCTCCGTCGCCACCGTTATCCGGACGAATGTCCGCAAGGATGTCTTCGTGTCCCGTACCGGCGGCGAGGAATTCGCCATCATCGTCGACGGAAATACGCCGGACGAGATCATACAGATGTGCGAGCGCGTGCGCCTGGCGCTGGAGACGACCCCGTTCAAGAACTCCAGGACCGGCGTCAATTACGGTCCGATCACGATCTCCCTCGGCCTATGCATGGCGAACGCCGCCGAGGACCCGGGCGAGCTTTACGCCAAGGCGGACGTCGCCCTTTATTGCGCCAAGAATGCCGGCCGCAACTGCACCCGGCAGTTCGAGGACGGCATGAAGAAGGACTTTACCAAGAGCTGGCTCATCTACCGTCGCTGACGGAGACCGCCTACCACATCGTCCTGGCGGCGCGTGCCGGCCATTCCCTGTCATAGGCATCCTTGTCGAAATCGGCCTTCGCCGCCTGCAGCATCTCACCCGGCGTCGGCAGGCTCTTCGGATCGACGAAGCGGTCGAAATTCCACAGGTCCGCGCGCATGACTGCCCGGGCACACTGGAAATAGACCTCTCCGATGGTGACGACCACGACGCTGCGCGGATGCTTGCCCTCCATCTCGAAACTGTCGATCAGTGCCTCGTCGACCGATACCACGGCCTTTCCGTTGACCCTCACCACGCTGTTCGAGCCCGGTATCAGGAACATCAGCGCGACGCGCGGATCCCGCACGATGTTCCTGAGAGAATCGATGCGGTTGTTGCCGCGCCAGTCCGGCAGGGCGAGATGGCGTTCGTCCTCGATGCGGACGGCACCGCCGAGGTCCCCGCGCGGCGAGCAGTCGAGCCCTTCCGGCCCGACAGTCGCAAGGGCGACGAAGGGCGAGGCTTCGATCATGCGCCGATAGGCCGGCGTGAGGAACGACGTCACCTTCACCAGAGAGGCCTCGCCCGGCTCGCCGTAGCGAGCCATGAGTTCTTCGACGGTGCGGATCGTCTTCATCGGAACCTCCCGGAGATACAAGCGTCCCGATCTATAGCCGATTCCCTATCGGGATGACGACAGTCGCCGCTCCGGTTCGTCAGCGATCCCTTCGTTGTCATCGAAGACGAAGGACGCGACCTCGGCGATGATTTCCGGAGCCGCCACGATCCTCCGGTGACCGAGGCCGTTCGCCCACCGCACCCTCACATAATTACCGGCCCTTTCCAAACGGCGGGCATGCTCGGCACGCACCTCCTTGTCCTCTTCGGCATGCAGGACAAGGATGTCGCGCCCAATCCGCGCTGCAATCGGGACGGTGTCGAGTGCATCGACCGGGCAGCCCGCAACCGCTTCGGCGCGCTTCACCATGGCCTGCCGCACGGCGGGGCGAAGCTTCAGCATCCCGCAGAAGCCGTCGATCACCCAGTGTATGTTGCTCGGCGCAGCAAGGAGCACCACCCTGCCCGGCTCGAAGCGACAGGCACCGGGAAAGACGCCGCCGATCGCGGTCATCACCGCGGCCCCGCCGAAGGAATGGCCGATGGCGACGTCGAAGAAGCCGAGCCGTTCCTGGACAGCGCAGATCGCCTCCGCCGCGAGGCGCAGGTTCAGCTGCCGACCCGAGGAATGCCCGTGCCCCGGCAGATCGAGCAGCACGACCTCCGCCCCGCCCCGGTGGAGACCGGTCGCGAGCGTCGCGAGATATTCGGCGCGCGAACCCCAGCCGTGTACGATAAGCACCCGCGGCGCGTCGGCATTCTCTGCACCCAGACGGCGGGCGGCGATATTACCCGAGGAGACCGGCAGCATGATCCGCTCGGCTCCCGTCAGTTGCTCGGCGCCGCTGGCAAGCACGGACACGGCCTTGCCGTCCTTCGGCCGGCGGGGCGGCGTGCGGCAGAAGAGCGAGAACGCCAATCTCCCGGCGAGATCGGGAGACGCGAGACCGGCGAGTGAGAAGCCGAAGCGGGTGACCTCGAGCGCGAAGGATGCCATAGTGGGATTCCCCTGAAATGTTCAATGCTGAACGATAAAAGTACAACGATGAACAAAAATCAATCCCTCCCCTGGGACCATCCGCGTTTTCGAAGCTGGATCGCCGTCGGCCGTGCCTGCCAGATGATGCAGACGGCGCTCGGCCGCGCGCTGGCGCCGCTCGACATCAAGACGCCGCATCTCGATATCCTGATCAATCTCTATCGGCACGAAGGCATTTCGCAGCAGGAGCTGGCGCGCAAACTGCTGGTCGGCCGCTCGAACATGAGCATGCTGCTGCCGCAGATGGAAAAACGTGGACTGATCTCCCGGCGCGACGACCCGAAGGACAAGCGCGTATTGCGCCTGTTCCTGACCGAGAAGGGTCGTGACGTCACCGAACGGGCCATGACGATCCAGACCGACCTGATCGAAAGGACGCTTTCGGTGACGCCGATCGACGAATGCCTGCGGCTTGCAACTCACATGGAAGCGCTGATCGCGAGACTTCACGCGGACAGTATCGAGGAAGACTAGGGCATTTCCGGCCAATTCGGGCCGGACAGGTCGCCGAAAGGTCACCGCCCGTCCCGGCTCAGCCCCTTCTCGGAAAGCTTGCATTCGTATTCGGCGAAGAGCTCGGCACCCTTCTCCCCGAGTTCCCGGAGATACGACCAGGTGAAGATGCCGCTGTCATGGCCGTCGTCGAAAGCGATGCGCACGGCGTAATTGCCGGTCGGATGCACCGCGGTGATCGCAACATTGCGCTTTCCGGGCACCGTTACCTCCTGCCCCGGCCCGTGCCCCTTGACTTCGGCGGACGGCGACAGAACCCGCAGCATCTCCGCCGGCAGCGAGTACGCTGCACCGTCGTCGAATGCGACCGACAACTGCCGGCGATCCTTGGAAACCTTCAGCTCGGTCGGCCAGAATTCACTCATGATCGGTTCTCTCCCATGGCAGGGGGACCAGAACTAAGCGGCGCTCCTTGCCCATGCAAGCCATTTTGCCGTCGTCCTGCTCGACCTGGTTGCTTGACGAGCGGAGAGGATGCCACCAAATTACCCTCAATATGGAGGAGACACATTGAACTACAGCCCAGGTTCGTTCGGAAAGGCCGCAGGCCCGGCGCCTACAAACGCGCCCATAGTCGACCCGTTCGGCCGCTCGATCTCCTATCTGCGTGTCTCGGTCACCGACCGGTGCGATTTCCGCTGTACCTACTGCATGGCGGAAAACATGAACTTCCTGCCGAAGAAGGATCTCCTCACGCTGGAGGAGCTCGACAGGCTGTGCTCGGCCTTCATTGCCAAGGGCGTGCGCAAGCTGAGACTCACCGGCGGAGAGCCGCTGGTGCGCAAGAACATCATGTTCCTCATGCGCAACCTTGCGCGGCACCTGGACGGCGGCGGCCTCGACGAACTGACGCTGACGACCAACGGTTCGCAACTCGCCCGTTTCGCCGGCGAGCTTGCCGACTGCGGCGTGCGGCGCATCAACGTCTCGCTCGATACGCTCGATCCGCGGAAATTCGCCGAGATCACTCGCTGGGGCGATTTTGCCAAGGTGATGGAGGGCATCGACGCCGCGCGCAAAGCGGGCATTCGCGTCAAGATCAACGCCGTTGCGCTGAAGGATTTCAACGAGGACGAGATTGCCGACCTGCTGCGCTATGCCCACGGCAACGGCATGGACCTGACGCTCATTGAAACCATGCCGATGGGCGAAACCGGCGAGGACCGCACGGACCGCTACCTGCCGCTCTCGACCGTTCGGCAACGGCTGGAGACCCAGTTCACGCTCTCCGACATCCCCTATCGCACCGGTGGCCCTGCCCGCTATGTCGAGGTGAAGGAGACCGGCGGACGGCTCGGCTTCATCACGCCGCTTACCCACAATTTCTGCGAGAGCTGCAACCGGGTGCGCCTCACCTGCACCGGCACGCTCTACATGTGCCTCGGCCAGGAGGATGCCGCCGACCTCAGGGCGGCGCTGAGGGCCTCCGACGATGACACCCTGCTCGCTGCGGCGATCGACGAGGCGATTTCCCGCAAGCCGAAGGGCCATGACTTCGTCATCGACCGCGATCACCGCCGCCCTGCCGTCGCCCGACACATGAGCGTGACCGGCGGTTGACCCTGCCCGTTCCGCCTGCCATTCCTTCTCCGCCGCGATGCTCGCGATCGCGGCCTGCAAGCAAATTCGAAATTGGTGTTGCACGACGCGGCATTGCCGTGTCCTCTCCACGGCGTGACGATTTCGGAGATTCGCCGGTGGGCGGTCTGCGCTCTTCGTTGCCGAAGAACACATCCAGATCCCGGAAGCGGGGTCCTCCCCCGGAAAGACGACGCATGGCACTGTCCAGCAATACCAAGGGCGCCATCCTGATGATGCTGTCGATGGCGGGCTTCACCTGCAACGATGCCGTGATCAAGGCCGTGACCCCTTACATGAATGTCGGCCAGATCATGCTGATCCGCGGGGTGATGACGAGCCTGCTCGTCTACATGATCGCCCGGCGCATGAATGCGCTCGATCACATCCGAACGCTCTTCCAGCCGATGGTTGCGCTGCGCGTTCTCTTCGAGGTGACCGCGGCGATTGCCTATCTCTCGGCACTGGGGCAGATCCCGCTCGGCAACGCCGCGTCCATCCTGCAGTCCCTGCCGCTTGCCGTCACGCTCGGGGCCGCCCTTTTCCTCGGAGAGCCGGTCGGCTGGCGGCGCTGGACGGCGATCATCGTCGGCTTCATCGGCGTCATGATCATCATCCGCCCCGGACCTGAAGGCTTCACGCTTGCCTCCCTCTACGTCGTCAGCAGCGTCTTTTCCGCCGCTGCCCGCGATCTTGTGACGAAGCGCATCCATGCGGGTGTGTCCTCGCTCAGCGTCACACTCTTCTCGGCGGCGGGAAACGCCGTGGCGGGCGCCCTGCTCGTCCAGCCCTTCGGTGGATGGCAGCCGATGTCCGGCGAGTTGTTCGGGCTTCTCGCACTCGCCTCGGTGCTCGTCTTGATCGGCTACCAGGCGATCATCATGGCGATGCGCACCGGCGAGATCTCCTTTATCGCGCCATTCCGCTATACCAGTCTCCTCTGGGCGGTCGGCCTCGGAATTGTCGTCTTCGGCGAAGTACCCGACGTCTGGATGATGACCGGAACAGCGATCGTCATCGCGTCGGGACTCTATGCCTTCTATCGTGAAAACAAACGAAGGATGGGCGGATGACCAGGCCGCCGGGCATCATTCTCGCAGGCGGTCTCTCCCGCCGCATGGGTGAGAACAAGGCGGCCGTACTGCTCGGCGGCAAGGCGATGATCCGGCATGTCGCCGAGAGGCTCGCTCCGCAGGTTTCGTCGCTCGCCGTCAATGCGCCCGAGGGGGCCGATGCCGGCCTCGGCCTGCCGCTCGTACCGGATACCATCGCCGGCCATCCGGGACCGCTCGCGGGCGTGCTCGCCGGTCTGCGTCATGCCGAAAAGCTGGCGCGGCCGCCCCGACACATCGTGACGGCGCCGGCGGATACGCCCTTCCTGCCGCGTGATCTTGTGGAACGACTGGAAGCCGCCCTGCCCACCGCGGATGCGATTGTCGTCGCCTCGTCTGCGGGACGAGGACATCCGGTCGTCGCACTCTGGCCGCTTGCGCTCGCCGACGATCTCGAAAACTGGCTCGCCAATCCCGAGAACCGCCGGCTCCAGGCCTTCATCGCGCGCCATCCGTCGGCCTCCGTCGATTTTGCGCCGATCGAAACACGACAGGGACCGCTCGATCCGTTCTTCAACGTCAACACGCCGGACGATCTCGCCCTCGCGAAAGCCCTTCTGGAGGAGGAAGACGGATGACCGCAACGCCAAGGATCTTCGGCATTTCCGGCTGGAAGAACTCCGGCAAGACCGGGCTCGCCGTCCGCCTGGTCGCAGAATTCACCCGCCGCGGCTACCGGATCTCGACGATCAAGCACGCCCACCACGACTTCGACATCGACAAGGTCGGCGCCGACAGCTACCGCCATCGCGAGGCGGGCGCCCACGAGGTGACGATCGTCTCGGGAACGCGCTACGCCATCATGCACGAGTTGCGCGGGGCACCGGAACCGAGCTTTGCGGAAATCCTGGCGCGGATCGCACCCTGCGATCTCGTCCTGATCGAGGGATACAAACGCGAACCGGTTCCGAAGATCGAAGCGCGACGGCTCGAGGCGAAAAGCCGCGAGCCGCTGGCGCCCACCGATCCGCATATCGTCGCAATTGCGGCGGACCATCCGGTCACCGATACCGAGCTGCCGGTGTTCGACCTCGACGACACGGTGGCGATCGCGGATTTCGTCGCCCGCGTCACCGGGCTGCCGCCGCTCCCCTCCGCCGCCGCCTGAACAGACGAAAGGGCCGCCGGCGGATGCCGACGGCCCTTTTCTTTTGCCTGACCGGTGTGCTTACCGGTTCGCCGCGACCGGCCGCACCAGCGGCGTCACACGACGGATCGTCACGCGACGGTTCTGCTGTTCGGCAGCCTGCGTGCGGATCTTGAGATACCGCTCGCCATAGCCCTGAACCGTCATGTTTTCCGGCGGAATGCCGTAGACTTCGGTGAGCAGATTGGCGACCGTTTCCGCACGACGGTCCGAAAGCACGAGGTTCGAGCGGTCGGAACCGACGGCATCCGTGTGGCCTTCGATGAGGAAGACCTCGCCCGGGTCCTTCGCCAGCACCTTCTCCATCGCATCGGCGACCTTGCGGAGCGTCTTGGCCTGCGAAAGCGGCACTTCGGCCGACCCCGAGGCAAAAGTGACGGTATCCAGATCGATGCGCCGGACCTTGTCGCGCAGGCGGGCCGACGACTTCACTTCCTCAATCGAATAGACGCGCTCCACCCGCTCGACCGGCGGCTGGGCGAGGAAGTCGTAGTAGTCGCGGTCCGGAGCGTCCGACATCGTGACGATATAGTCGTCGAGCGGGACGGTGAGACGCATCGGCGGCAGGCTGTAGCCGACATCGACATAGACGCGCGGGCGATCCGTATCCGCCTCCGGAGCGTAGAACAGGACGTATTCGTCGCCATCCTCGGTGATCCGCGAGCGCTGGATGATGTCGCCGTAACGGCTATAGACGGTCACGATGCGAGAGCCGTTCGGCCGGACGATGGTTTCGCGAACCCGGCCGCGCGGCAGTTCCTCATAGTAGCTCTCCTCGGCATCGTAGCGAATACGCTGACGCTCATCGCCGCGAACGACCACCTGGTTGCCGACGTTGATGATCGTGCGGTCGTCGACCTGATCGATGACCTTTACCTCGGTGACCTGGTTGGACACGTTGTTCTGGATCACCGTGTTGTTGGTCACATTGGTGACGTTGGTCACGTTGTTGATGACCGTCGGCGGAACCTGGAAGGTGGGGGCTGCCTTGAGCCTCGTTCCCTCTTCCTTGATCGCCGCATCGAGGGTCTGTTGCTCGACCTGGATCGCTTCGGCCTGAGCCGCGGCGTCGCTTTCCGGCGGCGGCGCAACCGGCTCCGCCGACCTCAACTGCATACGCTGCTGGCGTACGCCCTCGCCTCCGGTGTTGTCGGCATCCTTGTCGCTGTCGAGAACGGCGGCACCATTGTCGACCGGCAGCACGACCGTCTCCGCGGTCTTGGACGGGTCCTCGGCGATCTGCTGCTTCTCTTCTTCGCTCCGGGTGTCGACGATTTCCGGAACAGGAGCCTCTTCCGGGGGCTCGACGGCCGGGATCACGGCCTGCTCGCCCTGCTGCTCCGGAGCCTGGTCGGCGGTCGACTGGTCGGGAGCGGCCGGAGCCTCGCCCTGCGTCGCGTCCGGCGCAGGTGCCTGCTGTTCCTCTACCGGCGGCTGCTCCTCGGCCGGAGCCTGTTCTTCGACGGGCGCCTGCTGCTCTTCGGCAGGTGCCTGCGGTTCTTCGACCGGGGCCGGCTGCTCCTCTACCGGGGCCTGTTCCTCGGCCGGAGTTTGCTGCTCTTCGGCAGGCGCTTGCTGTTCTTCGACCGGAGCTTGCTCTTCGGCAGGAGCCTGCTGTTCTTCAGCCGGGGCCTGCTCCTCGGTCGGAGCCTGTTCCTCTACGGGCAGCGGCTCCTCGACTGGCGCCTGTTCTTCTGCGGGGGCCGGCTCTTCGACCGGGGCCTGCGGCTCCTCGGCCGGCGCCTGCTCTTCTACGGGCGCCTGCTCTTCTGCCGGAGCCTGCGGCTCCTCCGCAGGTGCCTGTTGTTCCTCAACCGGGGCCTGTTCTTCCGCAGGTGCCTGCTCCTCGGCAGGCGTTTGCTCATCGATTGGAGCCTGCTCCTCTACGGGCGGCGGCTCCTCGACCGGAGCCAGCTCTTCAGCGGGCGCTTGCTCTTCGGCGGGCGCCTGCGGGCAGGCGTCAGCAGACTCGGCCTCGCTACCGTCGCCGCAGGTTACCTGCGCGACCAGTATGCCCTGCTCCTCGGCGCGGGAGGGGGTGCTAGCCTCATGGGTCTGCGACACGGCCCGCGCCGCGACCGGCTCCACGATGACGGCCGCCGAGAGAACCGGCAGGGCGACCGTGGCGAACAATTTGGATCTCAAAGTCATTTTGTCTTCCTTGTGACGCGTGTCTCCACGCACGTCCGAGGAGCGAACAAGAAAGGACGGCATTGTTGTGTCCGCCCCACTAGTCCTCCCGCTCCTGATCAACGGACCCTAGTTCGCGGCAAATTAACCGTAGCTGAACGGAAAAGGTTTCATGCGCCGCCGGAATTGGGCGCCAAGAGCAATACTGTTGCTCGACATGCCGCGAACTCGACAGTCTCATGCGTTTTTTGGATAACGGCGTCTTTGCTGTTGATTTTCCGTAAAAAAGAGTAGGAATATCCTCGCAGGCCGGGCACGCTCGGTGCCGCCTTCCCAGTTAGCGCGGGAATGACAACCGCGCGGATGACCAACAGAGAGGATCACTATGCGTATCTCCACCCGTTTCTTTGCAGCGGTGTCCATTGCCGCGTTGTCGCTTTTCGCGGGCAGCGCCATGGCCGAAGGCGAAAAGCTGATCATCGGCACTGAAGGTGCCTACCCGCCCTTCAACAACCTGGAATCTGACGGTACCCTGGTCGGCTTCGACATCGATATTGCCAAGGCTCTCTGCGAAGAAATGAAGGTCGAATGCGAGTTCGTCACCCAGGACTGGGACGGCATCATCCCCGCCCTGCAGGCGAAGAAGTTCGATGCCATCATCGCCTCCATGTCGATCACGCCGGAACGGCTTGAAAAGGTCGACTTCTCGAAGAAATATTACAACACCCCTCCGGCGATCGCTGTTGCGAAGGACTCGCCGATCAAGACGGTCGAGGACCTGAAGGGCAAGGTTCTCGGTGCACAGTCCTCGACGACTCATTCCAACTATGCCGAAAAGCACCTCGCCGATTCGGAACTGAAGCTCTACCCGACCGCAGACGAATACAAGCTCGACCTCGAAGGCGGTCGCGCCGATGCCGTCATCGACGACATCGTCGTCCTGTCGGAATGGGTCAAGAGCGACGCCGGTTCCTGCTGCAAGATCCTCCAGCCGATGCCGGTCGACATTGAAATCAACGGCGAAGGCGCCGGCATCGCCGTCCGCAAGGGCGAAACCGCACTTGCCGACAAGTTCACGGCAGCGATCGCCGCGATCCGCGCCAACGGCAAGTACAAGGAAATCAACGACAAGTACTTCGACTTCGACGTCTACGGCGAATAATCGCCGGACTCGGAAATTGCACAGGAGTGGCGGAAGGCAGGTTCTTCCGCCACTTATGTTACGTTAAGCAGACAAAAAGACAAAGCGGCGCAGACCGCAACAGGGGACAGGCATGAGCGGATTGCTCTCCGCCATCGGCGCACTCTGGGCCTGGGTGCAGTATACGTTTGATCCGCTTTGCGGACCGGCAGGCCTCTTCACGCTCTTCGGATCTTCATTGGTGTCCTGCGGCCCCGAGGGCTGGGGAGACGAGATCGCCTTCGGCGTCAAGGTGACGGTGACGCTGTCGCTGGCGACGTTGCCCGTCGGGCTTCTGATGGGGTTCCTGATCGCGCTCTCCATGCAATCGCAGGACAAGGTCCTGAGACTGGCCGGCGGCATCTACACGACGATCTTCCGCGGCCTTCCGGAACTTCTGACGCTCTTCATCGTCTATTACGGCCTGCAAATGGCGATCCAGGCTTTTCTCAACGCCTTCGGCTATGACGGGCGCATCGAGATCAACGCCTTCGTCTCGGGCATGATCGCCCTGTCGGTCGTGTTTTCCTCCTACTGTTCGGAAGTGCTGCTTTCGGCCTTCCGCGCCATTCCGCAGGGACAGTACGAGGCCGGCGACGCGCTTGGCCTGCGTCGGGGGCGCACGATGCGGCTCGTCATCCTGCCGCAACTGATCCGGATCGCCCTTCCCGGCCTCGGAAACCTCTGGATGAACCTTCTGAAGGACACCGCACTCGTCTCGGTGATCGGCCTCACCGACATCCTGCGCCAGACGGGCGTCGCGGCAAAGGTCAGCAAGGAAGCCTTCTTCTTCTACGTGCTCGCCTGCGGCCTCTATCTCGGGCTCGCCGTTCTTTCGTCGGGTGGCCTCAGTCTGATCGACCGCTGGAGCCACCGTGCGGAGGCCCGCCGATGAGCTACACGACCGAACTCATCGCTCCCCGCCCCGCCCCCGTCGTGCCGCCCAAGCCGCCGACCGCGGGCCGGATGATCGGCTATGCGGGGCTTGCCCTCTGGACCCTCCTGGCGCTCTCGCTGATCTACATGATGGTCAGCAACTGGGACACCGACAAATTCGTCAAGTACGGGCCACGCTACCTTTCCGGCCTCTGGGTGACGGCAACCCTCGTCTTCGCCTCCATCCTCTTCGGCGCCCTCCTTTCGATGCCGATCGCCTTTGCCAGGATGTCGAAGAACCGGGTGCTGAACGCGATTTCCTACGCCTACGTCTACGTGTTCCGCGGGACGCCGCTGCTTGCCCAGATCTACCTCATCTATTACGGCCTCGGCAGTTTCCGTCCGCAGATCGAGGCGGTCGGGCTCTGGTGGTTCTTCCGCGAGGCCTGGTATTGCGCCCTCCTGTCGATGACCATGAACACCGCCGCCTACCAGGCCGAGATCCTGCGCGGCGCCATCCAGAGCGTTCCGAACGGCCAGATCGAGGGGGCCAAATCGCTCGGCCTTTCGCCGTTCGTCACCTTCTGGAAGGTCATCCTGCCGCAGGCCCTCATCGTGGCGCTTCGCCCTTACGGCAACGAGATCGTGCTGATGATCAAGGGCTCGGCGGTCGTCGCAGTCGTCACCGTGCTCGATCTCATGGGCCAGACCCGCTACACCTTCTCGCGCACCTTCGACTATCAGGCCTATCTCTGGGCCGCGGTCTTCTATCTCTCGATCGTCGAAACGATGCGGCACGTCTGGGCGGCCCTCGAAGCCCGCCTGACCCGCCACCTGAAGCGCTGACGACCCCGCATCCGCCCTGCACGAAACAGCGGGGCGGACGTGGCAGCACTCGTGTCGGAGCGCTGCTATCCAACTGAATGAAAATGATATTTTTCGTCATCTCTCCGGATATTAAGCTTCGCTTAAGCAAACCGGTGCTTCCATGATCATGTCTGGGAAAGACCCCATCGGGGTGCGACAGAAGCGGCAAACGCCATTCGTTCCGGCGGGAAAGCAATGGGAACAGCGTTGCGAGGCTGCGATGAACCACGACATGGAAATGATGCTGAAAGGCTACGGCCTGACCACCGCACAAATCCTCTACCGGATGCCCGATCACCCCGCCGTGCTGCAAACCTATGTCTGGCAGCACTATGATCTCGCGCCGGAATTTCCGGAGATGAAGAGCTTCCTGAAATTCTGGCAGGAAGAGCTCGACGGCCCGCTGCATTCCGTCTGCTACGTCCACCGCCGGCTGATCGGCGCGAACGAATGGCGCGCGCTGAAGGGCGAGTTCATCCTCCACTGACGGGAAGTCACACGCGGACCTCGCCGTGGGCGAAGTCGCCCTCGTCGGGTTCCCTGAGGAGGGTGACGTAGAGGATTCCGGTGCCAGGGGCCGACGATCGCCGGCACGACCCGGAAAGGCACGGCTCCGAGCGCCGCCATCCCGATGATGCTTCGTCCGCCAAAGCGCCTCCAGTCGGAGGCGTTCTCCGGTCACCATCCGCCCGACGGATGGGCCGCCCCTGTGGTTCCATGCGCCCGCATTGCCAAATCCGCGCGGAGTCTGTAGACCCGGGCCACGCGGCGCCAGGCGCCGGAGAACGAACGCCTTTCGAGGAGCTCCCCCATGGCAAAGATCGATGAAGAAGCATTGGCGGAGGCCTACAACCGCGCACTGGCGCTCGAAAAGGCCGGCGATATCGACGCCGCCGTCGAGGCCTACCGGCACGTTCTCGAACTCGATCCCGAAGACCATGGCGGAGCGGCTGTCCGCATCGCCGCCCTCGGCCGCGGCGAGACGCCGCCGAAGGCCCCCGATGCCTATGTCGAAACCCTTTTTGACCAGCATGCCGAGGCCTTCGAGGACATCCTCGTCGAACAGCTCGGCTATGCCGTGCCGATGATGGTGCGCCAGCGCCTGCAGGCGCTCGGCCTCGGTCCGTTCCGGCGCATGCTCGATCTCGGCTGCGGCACCGGGCTCACCGGCGGCGCGCTGCGCGACATGGTCGGCGACATCACCGGCATCGACATCTCGGAGAACATGGTCGAGCTCGCCCACGAGAAGGACCTCTACGAAACCCTCTACGTCGCCGAAGTCGAGGACTTCCTCGAGGACAACGACGAAGAAGCCTTCGACCTCATCACCGCGACGGATGTGCTTCCCTATCTCGGCGCACTCGAGCCGCTCTTCTTCGGGGCCGCCGAGAACATGGTACCGGGCGGCATCTTCGTCTTCTCCTCCGAGACGCTCTCTGCCGAGGACGGCCGAGCTTACATCGTCGGCCCGCACCAGCGGTTCCTGCACACCGAGGCCTACATCCGTGAACGCCTGGAACAGACCGGCTTCGAGATCGTCGAGATCGGTGAGATCAACGTGCGCATGCAGGACGGCGAGCCGAGCCCCGGCCATCTGGTCATCGCGCGCCTGAAGGGCTGAACGGTCGCCGACGATCGGTCCGCCTCTCCCGGAATCGCGATTGAGGAGCCGGCGTCTTTCCTCTAAAGCTTTCGCTGCAAACGAACTTTCGGGAGAGACGGCATGGCCAAGATTGCATTCATCGGACTGGGCGTCATGGGGTATCCCATGGCCGGACACCTGAAGGCGAAGGGGGGCCATGACGTCACCGTTTACAACCGGACAGCCGCCAAGGCCGAGAGCTGGGTGAAGCAGCACGGCGGCCGGTCGGCGGCCACGCCGGCGGACGCAGCGCGCGATGCCGATTTCGTCTTCACCTGCGTCGGCAACGACGACGACCTCCGTTCCGTGACGATCGGCCCGGACGGCGTTCTTGCCGGCATGAAGGCCGGCGCCGTGCTGATCGACAACACCACCGCCTCTGCCGAGGTCGCCCGCGAGCTCTACGAGGCTGCGAAGGCCAGAGGCTGCGACTTCATCGATGCCCCTGTCTCCGGCGGTCAGGCGGGTGCCGAGAACGGCGTGCTGACCGTGATGTGCGGCGGTGATGAAGCGGTCTTCGAGCGCACCCGGCCGGTCATCGACGCCTACGCGCGGATGGTCGGGCTCATGGGCCCCGCTGGTGCTGGGCAGCTCACCAAGATGGTCAACCAGATCTGCATCGCCGGCCTCGTCCAGGGCCTCGCCGAAGGGATTCACTTTGGCAAGAAAGCCGGCTTGGACATTGAAAAGGTTATCGAAGTCATCTCCAAGGGCGCGGCCGGCTCGTGGCAGATGGAAAACCGCTACAAAACGATGAACCAGGGCAAGTACGATTTCGGCTTCGCTGTCGACTGGATGCGCAAGGACCTCGACATCGTGCTCTCCGAAGCCCGCCGCAACGGAGCCGCCCTGCCCGTCACCGCGCTCGTCGACCAGTTCTACGGCGAGGTGCAGAAGCTCGGCGGCAAGCGCTGGGATACCTCCTCGCTTCTCGCGCGGCTGGAAAAATGACCCTCGGACCGGCCGCGACCACCGACGAGATCATCGCCTTCCTGCAAACGCTCAGGAATGATGAGAACATCGCCGGCATGGGCCGGTTCGGGATCGCGACCGACAATGCGCTCGGCATCTCCAATCCGGTGATGCAGAAGATCGCCCGGCAGGTGAAGAAGAACCCTGCCCGGTCGCTCGAACTCTGGGAGACCGGCATCCGTGAAGCACGGATGCTGGCACTCTATACGCTGAACCCGAAGACGCTGGAGGCCGCAACGGCGCGCCGTCTCGCCGGCGATTTCGTATCCTGGGAGATCGTCGACGCTGCCGCCGACCTCTTCGTAGCCGCCCGGCTCGAAGATCTCATTCCCGAATTTGCCGAGGATGCGCGCGAGTTCGTGCGCCGCACCGCCTTTTCGATGATCGCCTCGGCGGCGGTCCATCTGAAACGGGAGCCCGACGGCTTGATCCTCGGCTATCTGGCACTGGTCGAAGCGCATGCTACGGACGAGCGCAACTTCGTCCGCAAGGCGGTGAACTGGGCACTCCGCAACATCGGCAAGCGCAACCGGGCCTGCCACGGGCCGGCGCTGGCACTCGCGGAAAAGCTCGCCGCCAGCGAAGACAGGACCGCCCGCTGGATCGGCAAGGATGCCGTGCGCGAGCTTACGAGCGAAAAGGTGCTGGAACGCCTGAAGGACTGAGCCTCGAACGAGATCAGTCCTCCTGGGACTTCTGATTGTCGAGGATCATGTAGTCGAGCGGCAGCTCGGTCGTGTACTTGATCTGCTCCATGGCGAAGGCCGAGGAGACGTCGCGGATCTCGATGCGGGCGATCAGGCGCTTGTAGAAGGCGTCGTAGGCGGCGATGTCCGGAACGACGACGCGCAGGAGATAGTCGACGTCACCGCTCATGCGGTAGAATTCGACGACTTCCGGAAAATCCACCACCACTTCGGAGAAGCGCTTCAGCCATTCGATCGAATGGGTGTTGGTGCGGATCGACACGAAGACGGTGACCTTGGTGTTGACCTTGCCGGGATCGAGCAACGCTACCCGACGGCGAATGACGCCGTCCTCCTCCATCTTCTGGATACGGCGCCAGCAGGGGGTCGTGGAAAGCCCGACCTTCTTGGCGAGATCGGCCACGGCAAGCGTGGAGTCTTCCTGGAGTATGCGCAAAATCTTTCGGTCGAGACGGTCCATGCCCTGATCCTTCGGAAAATTATTTCCGGTATAGCGGAGATTTTCGGTTTTGAAAGCTCACAAAGGCGAAGAACACAAACGATCCACTTCCTCGCGCAGGACCGGAAGCAACTCCTGCTCGAACCACGGATTCTTCTTCAGCCAGCCCGTGTTTCGCCAGCTCGGATGTGGCAGCGGCAATACGGGCAGCACCGGCGATTCGACGTCGTTGCAGTACTCTCGCCAATGTCGCACCGTCTCGTCGAGCGTTCGCTTGCGCCGGCTGCCGAGATGCCAGGCCTGCGCATATCGGCCGACGGCGAGGACGAGCTCGATCTGCGGCATCGCGGCGATCACGCGGTCGCGCCAGGCAGGCGCGCATTCAGGCCGCGGCGGCAGGTCGTGACCCTGACTGTTGTAGCCGGGAAAGCAGAAACCCATCGGAACAATGGCGAAACGATCCGGGTCGTAGAAGGCCTCGCGATCCACCCCCATCCATTGCCGCAAGCGGTCGCCGGAGGCGTCGTTGAAGGGCAACCCCGTTTCGTGGACCCGAAGACCGGGCGCCTGACCGGCAATCAGGATGCGCGCCGTCCCGGAAAGGACGGCGACCGGGCGCGGCTCGTGCGGCAGGCGGTGCGCCATGCCGCCTCGCGGCCGGTCACGGCAGATACGGCAAAGCGCGATCTCCCCGCGCAACGTCTCCAGCCCGTCGTCCGCCATCGGCAGGCCGTCAGAGCGCCGCACTCGGACGAGAGGCGACCTCGCGGTACCAGCGCCACACATGGGTGAACTCGTCCGGGCAGGTGATACGCGCCGGCTTCATGAAGTCGAAGGCGATCATCGTCGTGATGTCGGCGATGGTATAGCGCTGTCCGGCGACATAGGGCCGGCCGGCAAGTTCGTCGTTCAGGAACCGCAGGAACTCGACAGCCTTCGGCTTGTTGACCTCGCCCCATTCCGGCACCTGCGGCACTTCCCACGACACCATCGCCGGATGGATGTGCCGGAAGGCCGCGGCGACGGCCGTCAAGTAGATGAGCTCGGCGCGGCGGTTCCACATCTCGACGATCGCCCGGTCCTTGGCATCGATCCCGAAGAGCGGCGGATCGGGTTGAAGCTCCTCGAAATAGCGGCAGATCGCGACGGATTCGCAAAGCACCGTACCGTCGTCGAGTTCGAGGATCGGAAGGCGCTGCAGAGGGTTCTTGGCGGTGAGTTCCGGCGCCTTGTGACCGAGGGTGTTCATGTCCACCGGCACGATCTCGACCTCGATGCCCTTTTCTTTCAAAAACACCGTCACCCGGCGCGGATTGGGCGCCCGTCCGCCATCGTAAAGCTTCATCGGTTTCCTCCGTGGTCGGTCAATTGATACCAAAGAGCCGCCGGAGAAAAGCGAAAAGAAGGTCGCCGAAGTCGGCCGACGCCATCTCACCGGCATCCAGGCTGTTCGCGCGTCTCCACACCTCCGGCCGGTCGAAGGAGCCGTTCCAGATGCCGGAGCCTGCGCGCCGGGCGGCCGCTTCCTCCGCCGAATAGTCGCCGTAGGAAACGGCAAACCCCTCCCTGACCATGAGCGCGTTGACGTCGGTCTCACCTGACCGGCAACGCGCCAGCCGCCGTCCGTAGCGGTCGTCGGCCCTCCCCGTGCAGACGAAACCCGGGCTCGCCAGAAACGTGGCCAGGCGGTGCTTCGCCTCGACACCGCAAGGCCAGGTCCGGCGGTCTGGTCGCCGGCATTTCTGCGAGAGCTCGGGCGCATCGATGCCTTCGAGCCTCGCCCGGCCCTTGCCATTGGCGAGCGTATCCCCGTCGATGGCGACGAGGTCGCCGGAGAAGTCCCGTTCCCCGTCCCGATCGAGTTTGGCGATGATCAGCAGCGCGAGCAGCAACATGGCGACGCCGACCACGCCGTCGCGAAAGACGCGCCGAAACCCGGTCACAATCCCGCCTTCTTCACAAACGAAGGCTTTTCGAGCATGGCAAACAAATCCTTTTCGAGAGCATCTTCTTAATCTTTTGCCTCTAGTCTCGCATGATCGCGCGACAGATGACATTTTGAAGCATGAGTAAAGGCGTCCCGACCACGGCCGACAAGAACATCGTCGACCTTTCCCGCAGCCACCGAAACAAGGCTGTGTCGAAAGCGGTTCGCACGATGCGCGAACGGCTACAATCGAGCCATTCCGGCTCCCCGGCCTTTGATCGCGAATTGCTCGGAATGCACGTCGACTCGGCCCTGCAGGGAGCGGCGGTCGTGCCGTTCATGGTCCTGCTCGCCGGCGGCCTCGGGGCCTATGTCAGCCTTGCGCCCTGGATCTATTCCTGGGCACTGCTGACCCTCACGGTCCACTCGCTCAACATCCTGCTCGCCCGCCACATCTCAAAACGCGATCGGGCGACGCTTGCGATCAAGGGATGGCGTCGCCTTCTGCTCCTCGGCCAGGCCGGCATGGGCATGTGTTGGGCGATTTTTGCCCTGCAGGGCTGCGACAGTTGTACGGGCGATACCTTCGTCCTTTTCAAGGGCGCGGTGCTGCTCATCGTCCTGTCCGTCACTGCGATGGCCAACATACTCCTGCGTGGCGCCGTGGTGTTCGGCTTCCTGCCGACCGTAGCAGCCCTCATCTACACCACCTCTGCGACGCGCGCGCCGCTCGAGGCGGGCCTCCTCGGCATGTTCACGATCGCGCTGGTGTTCTTCTTCTTCATCACGCTCCGCCTCTACCAGAACAACCTGAAGCTCCTCTCCTTCCAGAGCGAGAAAGACGATCTCATCGCGGAACTCGAAGTCGCGAAATCCCTTTCCGACGAGGCGCGCCGGCGGGCGGAAGAGGCGAACCTCGCAAAATCGCGCTTCCTCGCCTCGATGTCGCACGAACTGCGCACGCCGCTCAACGCCATCCTCGGCTTTTCCGAGGTCATGGCCACGGAAGTGCTCGGACCGCTCAACAACCCTCTCTACAAGGAATATTCCGACGATATCCACCGCTCGGGCCAGCATCTCCTCAACCTGATCAACGAGATCCTCGACCTGTCGCGCATCGAGGCCGGCAAGTTCGAACTGAACGAAGAGGCGGTGTCGCTGCTCGATCTCGCGGAGGACTGCATCGGCATGGTGCAGCTGCGCGCCAAGGGCAAGAGCATCACCATCGAAGAGCAGTTCGAGCAGGCCCTGCCCGACGTCTGGGCCGACGAGAAGGCGATCCGTCAAGTCATCCTGAACCTGCTGTCGAACGCGGTGAAGTTCACGCCGCAGGGCGGTGAAGTTCTGGTGAAGGCCGGCTGGACAGCGGGCGGCGGCCAGTACGTGTCGATCCGTGACAACGGCCCCGGCATTCCCGAAAACGAAATCCCGATCGTGCTTTCGGCCTTCGGACAGGGCTCGGTTGCAATCAAGAGCGCAGAACAGGGTACCGGTCTCGGCCTGCCGATCGTGCAGGCGATCCTTGCCAAGCACGGCGGCGAGTTCAAGCTGAAGTCGAAGCTGCGGGAAGGCACCGAGGTGATCGCCATCCTGCCGGCACGCCGCGTGCTGCAGAGCATCCCCGCCTTCTCCGAAACGCAGGCCGTCCAGCCGCGCAGGCGCCAGTTCGCCTGAACATGAGGGCCTGACAGCGATCGCGCAGTATCCCCGGAAGGCTTCGCGCATCTGTCATCGAAACGCGCTAGCGTCACGCTGTCTCGTTCATCACCCTTCCCGGAGCTACCATGAATACGTACCTGAGCGCGGTCGCGCTGAGCGCCACTCTCCTCGCATCCACCGCGTCCCTGTGCCACGCCCAGGGTGCCGTCACGGAATTGACCGTAATGAGCTTCAACATCTGGGGCGGTGGCGCCAACGAGGGAAAGGACGTCGCGGAAACTGCGGCGGTCATTCGCGCCGCCGGCGCCGATATCATCGGCATTCAGGAAACCAAGCCCGAGCCGGAGGTTTGCGAGGCGGATGACTGCAAGCCGGTCGGCGAGAGCGTCGCGGCAAAGCTCGCTGAAGCGCTCGGCTTCCACTACTACGACCAGGCGCAGGACAATCCGGCACTCTGGGCAAACGCCATCCTGAGCCGCTACCCTATCGGCAAGGCGACCGCCCACGACACCGGCGCGGCAATCAACGTCGACGGCCGCAAGGTCTATGTGTTCAACATCCACCCGACCGACTACCCCTACCAGCCCTACCAGCTTCTCAACATCGAGTATGGTCCGGCGCCGTTCCTGAAAACGGCAGAGGAAGCGGTCGCAGCCGCCAGAGCCGCCCGCGGCCCGGCGATCGACCTCCTGATGAGCGATCTCAAGGAGGCCGACAACGCGGACGCCGTATTCCTGTTCGGTGATTTCAACGAGCCGTCCTTCCGCGACTGGACCGACGCCTCCGTAACGGCCGGCCACCAGCCGATGGCCGTGCGATACCCGACCACGTTGCGCGTCGAGGAAGAAGGCGGCTTCACCGACCTCTACCGCGCAGCCTTCCCCGAGGAAGTCGCCAAGCCCGCCTATACATGGACCCCGACGAGTGAAACGACGGATCCGGAGGACCATCACGACCGGATCGACTTCACCTTCGGCAAGGCGAAAAACCTGACGGTGGTAAAGGCCGGCATCGTCGGCGAGAAGGCGCCCGAAGCGGACATCGTCGTCACGCCCTGGCCTTCGGATCACCGCGCCTCCGTCGCCACGGTCCGCTTCTGAGGAGCGACGACGCGCGAAAGCTCGCGGCGGGCGGTCAAAAGAAAATCACGGCCGCCGCGAAGATGCCGTTCACGAGGATCAGGCAGAAGACTGCGAAGGAGCCCAAGTCCTTGGCATTGCGTCCGACGGTCGAAATCTCCGGGGATACCCGGTCGACCAGTTCCTCGATCGCCGTGTTGAGGGCCTCGACGGCAAAGAGCAGCAGCATCAGGACCGCATAGGTCACGATCTCGCTGAAGCTCGCGCCGACCAGCCAGAACAGGACGAACCCGGCGGCGAACGCCAGGAGTTCATGGCGGAAGGCCGATTCCTCGTAGAGTCTCAGAAAGCCCTGCAGCGAATAGCGTGCGGCCGCAAAGAAATGCGCGACGCCCGTTTCCTTGCGGACAGAACTGGAGCGGTCCTCTGCCGAGGCCGCGCTTCGGTGCTCTTCCTCAGCCATCGGTCTGATTGCTCACGCCCGCGCTATCGAATGTCGCCATGCCGGAGTGGCAGGCGGCAGCAGCCTTGACGATCCCGGCGGCGAGAGCAGCACCCGAGCCTTCGCCGAGGCGCATGCCGAGCGCCAGAAGCGGCGTCTTGCCGAGCTTCTCGATGGCCTTCAGGTGGCCCGGCTCCCCGGAAACGTGGCCGATCAGGCAGTGGTCGAGTGCCGAAGGGTTGGCGGCCTTGAGGATCGCTGCGGCCGAGGTCGCGACGTAGCCGTCGATCAGGACCGGAATGCGCTGCACGCGGGCGGCCAGGATGGCGCCGGCCATGGCAGCAATCTCGCGTCCCCCGAGTCGCCTCAGAACCTCGAGCGGGTCGTCGAGATGGGCGCGATGGAACTCGACGGCCGTCTTCACGGCGTTGATCTTGCGCTCCAGCAGCTCGCCGTGCGAGCCGGTGCCGGGACCGACCCATTCCTCGGCCGTGCCGCCGTAGAGCGCGAGGTTGATCGCCGCGGCGATCGTCGTGTTGCCGATCCCCATCTCACCGATGCAGAGAAGATCGGTGCCGCCGGCGATCGCTTCCATGCCGAAAGCCATGGTCGCAGCACAGTCGCGCTCCGAAAGCGCGGCCTCGCAGGTGATGTCCCCGGTCGGGTATTCAAGCGCGAGGTCGAAGATCTTGAGGCCAAGGTCGTAGGTCGCGCAGATCTGGTTGATCGCAGCACCGCCGGCAGCGAAGTTCTCGACCATCTGCTGGGTGACGGACGGCGGGAACGGCGTGATGCCATGCTTGGTGACGCCGTGATTGCCGGCGAAGATCGCCACCAGCGGACGGTTGACCGCCGGCGGCCGACCGGTCCAGGCGGCAAGCCACATCGCGATTTCTTCGAGCCGGCCAAGCGCGCCCGGCGGCTTGGTCAACTGCTTGTCCCGATCACGCGCAGCGACGAGCGCGGCCGTTTCCGGCCCCGGGAGATCGCGCAGCAGCGCACGGAAATCGTCGAACGGCAGGCCGGTCACAGTCATGAAGGAGGCTTCCTTGTCTTTTTCCGCCAAATCGGCTTTGTGGGTTCCTCTAATACTGAGCGCCGGCCACCGCAACACCCGAAATTGCGGCCAATGCTGTCGCGAACAAAACGGAGCACGGACCGGCGATGGCTTTGCGCGCATTCCTGAACGACACGGCAAGGGCAGTCGGCTTCCTGAGCCGTATTCCCGTTCCGGCGTATGTCTTCGAGGGAGATGACGGCAGGCTCTCTCGAACGGTGCGCGCCTTTGCCGCTGCCGGGGTTGTGATCGCGCTGCCCGGTGCGGCGGTGCTCGCCGTCATGCTTGCGGCAGGCGCCGGCCCGCTACTCGCAGCGGTCTGCGCCGTCACGGCGCAGGTGCTGACGATCGGCGCCCTCCACGAGGATGCCCTCGGCGACGCGGCGGACGGTTTCGGTGGCGGTCGCGACCGCGAACACGCGCTTCAGATCATGAAGGACAGCCGCGTCGGCTCCTACGGCGCTGTGGCCCTCGTCCTCATTCTCGGCCTCAGGATCGCCGCGCTTTCCCAGCTCGCGATGGAGACTTCGTCGCTCCGCGCGGCCGCCTGTGTCATCGGCGTTGCCGCGCTCAGCCGGACGCTGATGGTCTGGCACTGGTCCGCGCTGCCCTCGGCCCGCACGCAAGGGGTGGCCGCCGGTGCGGGCATGCCGGAGAAGCCCGCCCTGCAGACGGCGCTCGTGAGCGGCGCGATCCTCGCGGTCCTCTTCGTTCTGCCCGCCACGTCGCTCTTCACGACGATCGTCACCCTGGCGACAGCGGCCTTCGCCGCCGCCGTCTTCACCTCCCTGACCAGGAAGAAGCTCCAGGGCCATACCGGCGATACGATCGGCGCGACGCAGCAGGTCTGCGAGGCCGCAGCGCTCATCGCCCTTGCAGTGAGTTCCTGACCGGACGATATAGAGGACGCACCACAAGGAACGCCGATGGAATCGCCCTGCATCCTCGTCTGCTCGATCGACATGAAGACCGGCTTCTGCTTCGGCTGCGGCCGGACCAGGGACGAGATTGCACTCTGGACCTCCTATACGGATGCCGAGCGCCGGGAGATCATGGCCACTTTGCCCGCGAGGCTCGAGACCGTCGAGCGCAAGCCGCGCCGAGAAACCCGCCGCAGCCGCATGGCGCGGGAGCGTGAGAACGGCTGATGCGGCTCCTCGTCGTCTTTCTCATTCTCGGCTTCGGCCTCGTCGTCCTCCTGTTTGCCAACGGCGGCGCCCGCAACTTCGGCATGGACGACGACAGCTTCGGCGAGATGATCCGGCTGCTGCCATTCGCCCTGCTGCTCTCGGCCGGCATACTCGCAAGCCGGCGAAGCCTCGGCGAAACGGTGCGCCAGATAGCGCTTTGGCTGCTGATCATCCTCGCACTGGTCACGGGCTATCTCTATCGCGGCGAGCTCCGCTCGGTCGGCGAACGGCTGCTTGCCGGGCTCGTCCCCGGCAGGGCCGTCGTCGTGACCGCGAGCGACGGCGGAAATGAAGTCGTGCTGCACAAATCGCTTGGCGGCCATTTCGTGACGAGCGTCGATGTCGACGGCGTATCCGTGCCGATGGTCGTCGACACGGGCGCGAGCTCGGTCGCCCTGAGCGACGAGGACGCCTTGCGGATCGGCATCGATCCGGCGAGCCTCAGCTTCACCCGGACGATCCTGACGGCCAACGGTCGCGCCATGGTCGCCCCGGCGCGGCTCCGGCAGGTGGCGATCGGTCCGATTCTTCGCACAGATGTCGAAGGACTGGTGGTCGAGGAAGGCAAGCTCGACCAGAGCCTGCTCGGCATGAGCTTCCTGTCCACCCTGCACTCGCTGCAGATGCAGTCGGACGAGCTGCGTCTCAGAGACTGAAGAAATCACTCCCCCGTCAGTTGCGAAGCTTGTAGCCCGTCCGAAAAATCCACGAGAGAAAGCCGAGGCAGAGCGAGAGGAAGACGCCGATCATCAGGACGCTGATCAGCGGGTCGACGTCCGATACCTCGAAGAAGCTCCAGCGGAAGCCGCTCACCAGGTAGAGAACCGGGTTGAAATGGCTGACGCTCTGCCAGAACGGCGGCAGGACATCGACCGAATAGAAGGTGCCGCCGAGAAAGGTGAGCGGCGGAACGACCAGCATCGGAACGAGGCTCAGCTGCTCGAAATTCTTGGCCCAGATGCCGATGATGAAGCCGGCGAGACTGAAGGTGACGGCGGTCATCAGCATGAAGAACAGCATGAGGACGGGGTGTGCGATCGACAGGTCGACGAAGAAGGCGGCCGTCGCCAAGATGATGAGCCCGATGATCATGCCCTTGGTGGTCGCCGCCCCGACATAGCCGATCAGGACTTCCGTCATCGCGACCGGGGACGAGAGAACCTCGTAGATCGTGCCGGTGAATTTCGGGAAATAGATGCCGCTCGACCCGTTCATGATGCACTGGGAGATCAGCGTCAGCATGATGAGACCGGGCGTGATGAAGCCGCCATAGGCGACGCCGCCGATCTCCTGCATGCGTGAGCCGACGGCAGCACCGAAGACGATGAAGTAGAGCGCCGTGGAGACCACCGGCGACACCACGCTCTGAAGCAGTGTCCGGCGGGTACGCGCCATCTCGTAGAAATAGATCGCCTTGATCGCCTCAACGTTCATGCCTTTTCTCCGATGAGCGAAACGAAGATGTCCTCGAGCGACGACTGCCGCGTCGAAAGGTCGGCAAACCGCACCCCTGCCGCCTCGATGGCGGAGAGGAGGCCGGTGATGCCCCCGTGATTGGTCTGCCGGTCGTAATCGTAGATGAGTTGCGTGCCGCCGGGGGAAAGCTCAAGCTGCCAGGCGGCGAGATGCGGCGGCACGGCATCGATCGGCTCGACGAGATCGATTGCGAGCTGTTTGCGTCCGAGCTTGCGCATCAGCGTGTCCTTGTCCTCGACCAGGAGCAACTCGCCGTGGTTGATGATGCCGATCCGGTCGGCGATCTCCTCAGCCTCCTCGATATAGTGCGTCGTCAGGATCACCGTCACGCCACCCTTGCGCAGCCGCGCGACGAGCTGCCACATGTCCTTGCGCAGGTTGACGTCGACGCCGGCCGTCGGCTCGTCGAGGAAGAGAAGGCGCGGCTGGTGCGCCAGCGCCTTTGCGATCAGCACGCGCCGCTTCATGCCGCCGGAAAGTTCACGCAGCGCGTTGTTGCGCTTGTCCCAGAGCGACAGCTCGCGGAGGATGCTCTCGATATAGGCAGGATCCGGCTTCTTGCCATGGAGCCCCCGCGAGAAGCTCACCGTATTGAAGACGGTCTCGAAGAGGTCCGTCGTCAGTTCCTGCGGAACGAGGCCGATGATCGACCGTGTCTTCCGGAACTCGCTGACGACGTCATGGCCGGCCACCAGCACCTGACCGCCGCTCGGATTGGCAATGCCGCAGGCGATCGAGATCAGCGTGGTTTTGCCAGCGCCGTTCGGGCCGAGAAGTGCGATGATCTCCCCTTCCGCGATGTCGAGGGAGACGCCCTTGAGGGCTTCGAAACCGTTGGCATAGGTCTTCTTGAGATCACGAATGGATAGGATCGGAGACATGGGGGAAGAAGCTCCTGGAGGGTCGTGAACCCTCTATATAGAGACCTCGATGCGGGATGCCAGCCCCACCCCCTCCGGTCGCGTCGCTCCGTTTCGCGCTCGCCGGCTTCAGGTCCCGACGGGCTTCAGCGTCAGTTCCTGCAGGATCGCGAGCTCGGAATAGACACGATTTCGGCCGTAGCGCTTGGCGAGGTAGAGGAACTGATCCGCGGCGTTGAGGTAGTTGCTGAAGTTCTCGTGCCCCTCGACCTGCGCCACGCCGATCGACGCGGTGACTCCGAGGTCGGCGTCGTCGAGGGCAACCCTCACCTCCGCGATCTGGTGGCGCAGCATCTCGCAGAAATCGCTCGCCTGCTGTATGTCCAGGCCCGTCAGCAGGATGCCGAACTCCTCGCCGCCGAGCCGGGCGAGCATGTGATCCGTATCGTCGAGCGTCTCCCGCAGCCGGGTCGCCACCGCCTTCAGCACCCGGTCGCCGATCTCGTGACCGTAGGTGTCGTTCAGCCGCTTGAAATGGTCGATATCGAGCATCGCCATGCTGCAGGCCTCGCCGCGATCGAGGCAGGAGGCGACGATCGCAGGTCCCTCGTCGAAGAAATGGCGACGATTGCGCAGGCCCGTGAGGTAGTCACTGAAGGCTGCCAGCCGCAATTGCCGGATCTGCGACAGCGTCTCGACATTGTGCCCGATCCTGCACTGCAACTCCTCGACGACGAAAGGCCGGTAGACGAAATCGTTGGCGCCGGCCTTCAGGAAGCTTGCCGAGAGCAGGCGGTCGGACGAAGAGGAAATGCCGATGATCCGCACCCGGTCGGAGGTATGCACACGCCGGATGCGGCGCGTCAGTTCGTAACCGTCCATATCGGGCATGTTGTAGTCGGTAACGACGAGTTCGATGCCGGGATGCTGCTCGAGCATCGTCATCGCCTCCGTTCCCGTCGAGGCCTCGAAAACCTGGAACTGCTGCAGCCTGAGGAGATCGGCGAGCATCTTGCGGGCGGACGGAACGTCGTCGACGACGAGAACGCGCACGCTGCGGTTGGCGAGAATGCGGTCGACAGCGGCGATCACCATGTCGATCGCCCGTTCGTTGTTCTTGATGACGTAATCGGCGACGCCGCGCGCAACCACCCGCTCGCGCATGTGGCGATTGAAGTCGGCCGTGAAGACGACCGCCGGGATATCGTGTTGAACCACCTGATCGAGGATCTGGCCGTCGGGCGAGTCGGGCAGGTTCAGATCCACCACCGCGACGTCGTATTGCCGGGCCCTCCCGGCGACGGCGTGCCGGAAGTCCTCGGTCGTCGCGCAGTGGGTGACCCTGAGGCCATGTTCCTTTTCGAACCGGTGCGACAGGATCGAGGAAAGCGTTCGCGAGTCCTCTATGACCAGAACATGCCCCTTCTTTCGCGAGGGAGGTCTGGTATCCGCAGTCATTTCGGTTGGCAAAGACATTGCTCTTACTTCCATAAGCCGAATGAGTGGCACTACGTCGATAGATGCAGGTATCGGTCGGGCGCTCGCGCACCCGACCCCATTCTCGTCATTTGCGTGCGGCCAGCGCTCAGGGGAGTCTTTGCTGTGCCGCCTTTATCTGGGTCAGAGTGTCGAGATTCTGGTTCACCCGGCAGTAGAACTCCTCGTCGATGAACGGCCGCAACATGAAGTCGTTGCCGCCCACCTTGAGGAAACGTGCCGACAGCAGGCGATCATTCGAGGAGGACACCCCGATGATCCGCAGTTCGTGAGACCCCCTCGCCCCCCTTATACGTCTCGTCAGTTCGAAGCCGTCTACATCCGGCATGTTGTAATCAGTGATGACCAGCCCGATATCCTGATTTGCCTTAAGTATTTCCAGCGCCTTCGCCCCGCTTTCCGCCAGACTGACGCGAAAGTTGTAGCGTTTCAACCGGCTAGACAACAAAGCCCGCGCTGTCGGACTGTCATCCACAACAAGAACGTGGTGACGATGATTCGTGAGGAAGCGACAGACCGATTCCGCGAGCATTTCGACCGCGAAAATATTGTCCTTCAAAATATAGTCGACGATGTCCTTGGCGAGCAGTTTTTCCCGCAACTGCTCCTGGAAGGTGCCGGTGAAGATGATCGTCGGAATGTTGAGATCGATCAGGTATTCCAGCGCCTCGCCCTTCTCGGCTCCCGGCAGATTGATGTTGGAAATCGCCAGGGTCACCGGCTCATCCGAAAGCTCGTTCGCGGCCTGCAAGTCCTCGAAAGAGCGACAGATTTCCACATCAATGTTGAAGAGCTCCTTGAGCCTGGTGCGGATCATCGAGGTGAAAACGTTCGAATCTTCCGCGACGATGATACGCGCATCCGGAAAGGATTCTCCGGTATACTGCATGCCCGAAATACCAAGGAAAGTCATGGAGCGCCTTTGCTGCTTTTTATCGACGCCGGACGTTAGACCGAATGGTTTGCGGAACTATTAATCGGAGATCCTTCAGACAACACTTGCCGACAAGCCGAGGAGCGGCATTTGGCCGCTCCTCGTTTGCTCCCGTCGGAAAATGCTGTCTCGGATTCGTTCGGCGCAGCAGCGCGCCCTTCTCACTTGACGGTGGCCGCGCCGTCCTTGATCTCGATGGTCTCCCCACCCTCGAGGCCGATGCGATCGCCGCTCGGCAGCGTCACGAAACAGCCGGAAGGGCAGAAACTCTCGGTCTCGCCGGCGTCGACGGCAAGCTCGACGCGCGAACCATCCTCCACGACCTGCAGAACCACGGTCGACGATCCGCTGTTGGTTACCGTTGCCGCCAGGGCAGCGGAGGCCATGCACGTCGAAAGGAGAACACTCAGTACCAGTTTCGTCATCTTTTCGCGGCGTCTCGCGGACGCCTCCCCCTGCTCGTCGTCGGAGTCCGGTCATCCCTTCATCCGACACTCCTCTTTTATCGCGGCCAGCCTGAACGCCGCCTGAACACCCCTACCGTGGCAAACTGCCACTCGCCTCGTCGGCGGGCAACCCGTCGCCCGCCATCCGCGGCAATTCGTCGACCGCAGCAAGCATCGGGCCGCCGCTCCCCGGCGTCTCGCCCGGACGCCCTGCGTCGCCGGCGGAGCGCACGCGCAGGTGAACATCCTGCTGCGGGAACGGTATTTCCACCCCTTCGGCCCGGAACCGCTCCAGGATCATGACATGGATGTCGTTCTTGACCCCGCGGGCATTCAGCACATCGCCGATGAAGAAGCAGAGGCGGAAATCGAGCGAGGACGCGCCGAAGCCGTCGAAAATGACGAAAGGCTCGGGGTTGCGCAGGACACCCTCATGCGTCTGGGCGATTTCCTCGAGGATCGCCATCACCTTTCGCGGATCGCTGTCGTAGCCGACACCGACCGGGATATCCACGCGGCCGAGACTGTTGCGATGCGTCCAGTTGCCGACCGAAGCATTGATGAGTTCGGAGTTCGGCACGATGATCGACTGGCGCTGGAAGGTCTCGATTTCGGTCGCACGCACGGAAATACGCCGAACGAATCCTTCCGTCGTGCCGGTGGCGACCCAGTCACCGACCTTGAACGGCCGTTCCGCCAGGAGGATGAGCCCGGAGACGAAATTCGATACGATGTTCTGGAGGCCGAAGCCAATGCCGAGAGAGAGCGCACCGGCAACAAGCGCCAGGCTCGACAGATCGATGCCGGCGGCCGAGACACCGATGAGCCCGGCCAGCGCCGTGCCCAGGTAGCCGATCGCTGTGCGGACCGAATTGCGCACGCCGGGATCGACCTGCGAGCGCGCCATGATGCTGCCGTCCAGCCACTTCTGGAACCACCGGGTGCCCACGAGGCCGAGGACGAAGAGCAGGATACCACCGAGGATACCGAACACCGAAAAGCGGATGCTGCCGACATTGACCTCGGTGAACATGGTGAAGAGCCATGCCTCGATGTCGCGCGGCTGAAAGCCCCAGGAGATCAGGATCAGCGGAATGCCGATCGAGAGCGCAAAAAGGTAGATCAGCAGACCAGCCGCCATGCCGGTCTGGTCGAGAGCCACGGGATGCAGCAGGAAACGCCGCTCGAGATAGCGGCCGACCCGCGTGTCGCCGAAGCGATCGGGTTCAGAGATCGCCTTTCCCGACAGGATGCCGATATACATCGTGACGACCACCGCGCCGTTGACGATGATCTGCGTCGCGAGGAAGCGCGCGAGGCCAACATAGCCGACGGCGCTCAGGAAGATCAGCCCGAGACCGACGAGCCGCAGCAATATCGCCACCCATCGCGGCCACGGCCGGCCCGGCGCGCGAGGATCACCTGTTTCGGCGACAATCGGCGTCATGAAGGAGACGGCGAAGATGATGAGACCGACCAGCGTCGACGACAGAAAGCTCTTGAACACCGTCAGGACGATCGGCGATCCAAGTGCCTCGCTGACGGTTCCGAAGACATAGTCGAGGCCGTTGATAACCGCCATCAGGAGGACGGCCGTCACCAGGTGGCGCGCGCCGCGGTCGGAGACCCGGATCAGCCTCCAGCTCGGCGCTTTCGGCGCCAGCACCGCTTGCGTCAGCAGGCCGACGAAAACGACGAGCCCCACGAAGGCGAGCGAGACAGCCATCATCGGAGCGATGTCCTGCCGGAGCACCTTGAACGTATCGAGAAAGAAATAGGTCGCCGCCAGGAAGACGCAGAGCGCCAGCGTCGGCAGGATGGTCGACCAGAATGCGACCGACAGGCGGCTCATGTAGCTCGGCGCCTCGTTCGCCGGATCGCGCTTTATCAGCCGCCCGAACAGCCGATACTCGACGAACATCAAAACGAGAGCGAGCGACAGCGACAGCATCACGGCGATACCGAGCGGCGCGCGCTTGAACTTCAGGATGAAGGTCACCCAGCTGCTGAGCGTGCGCTGGAAGTCCGAGGCTTCCTGAGAGAACGAACTCGCCGCCTCCGAGAACACGTCCATCGATATCTCTGTATGGGCGAACAACTGCTCGGCAAACAGATCACGGCGCATCTTCGTGATTCTGTTCGACAGCTCGGAGGCCTTGATCGAGATATCCTCGGCCTGTCCCGTCAGCGTGTTGATCTCCAGCCGTCCGGCCGTCAGCCTGTGCCGCTCCTGGGTAACTGCCGCTGCCTCCGGCGGCTGCCCGTCCTTCGGCGGTTCGCCGAGCTGGTCGAGCCGCGACTTGATCTCGTTCAGGCGCGGCCGCAGATCGACGGACACCTTCAGGACGTCGCGGATCAGCGAATCGACGCGCGCCTTGATATCGGTCAGTGCGGCATCGTCGCTCGCCCGGCGCTCGACGTCCGCGGCGAGCGCGTCCAGCCGCTTCCTTACATCCGCGATGTGATCGGCCGCCTCCTGCTCCGGGGTTGCGTCCGGTGCAACAACCGACTCCTGCGCCTGTGCGAGGCGTGTCCCGACGGGTGACAGGAGAAAAGCCCCTGCCCCCGCCGTCAGCAGGAGGAGGAAGAGAATGCGGAGAAACGACAAGGCTGATCCTTCATTCGCTGGTGGCGGAACGAGGCGGACAATAGTACCGGACGCCGCGAAAGAAAAGAAACGGCTCCACGATCCCGGCAGCATCATGGCGCAAACGACGCGCCATCGGAGAATTGGCATGGAGAGCGCCGGCAACGGCGGACACGAAGTTATCCACAGTTATCCACAGGCAAAAATCATGAATTCGGGGAGAATGGCGAGAACGCAGCATGAACATCAAGAAGGCGATGAGAACATAAGGCGACCATCCGCCAGCGACCGGCTTCCTCCCCGACAGCACCACCCGGACGCAAAAAGGGGCGGCTGATTGCCACCCCTCGAATTCCATCTCCGCACCAGTGTCGGAAATCTTGTCCTGCCCGACCTGCTGTCGATCAGTCGTCGTCGCCACCATCGTGGTCGCCACCGTCATGATCGCCGCCACCGTGGTCGCCGCCATCATGGCTGCCGCTGTCGTGACTGTCGCTGTCGTGGCTGCCGCTGTCGTGGCTGCCGCTGTCGTGGTCGTCACCGCTATCGTCGGAACCGCTGCCATCGGAACCATTATCGTCGTCCGAACCGTTGTGGTCGTCGTCGGAGCCGTTCACATCGTCGTCGGTACCGTTGTCGTCGTTGCTTGCGGTAACCCGATCACCACCGCCGGAACCGCCCGTGCTGGACGAAGACGACAGACCGAGACATGCAGCAACCGTCGAACAGCTGCCGGCATGGGCCGGGCCGGAGACGAGAGCAGAAGCCATCAGGGTGAGCATTGCAGTGGTTGCCAGAAACTTGTTCATTTTGTGTACTCCTCGTTGAACACAGGAGCCGTCATAACGAACAGAAGCTGACAGATAGCTGACCGAAAAACATAGAATTTTTCATAACCGTCGATTTTCTTTACTCGACGGTCCTCAGCGGAAATGATGAAATTTCAATGATTAAGAGAAAAATGGTGGGTGATGTAGGGCTCGAACCTACGACCCGCTGATTAAGAGTCAGCTGCTCTACCAACTGAGCTAATCACCCGACCGTTGCGCCGTCTGGCGGCGTGAGGGGGCGTATAAACAGGATCGGAGAACTTGTCCAGCGCCGAAGCGAAAAAACTTTCGCCACGGCGGGAAAAAATTCACACCATCAACGTAACCATTTGTTTTCACAGATCTAAAAACCCGGACGCCACGCGCACGGCTTGACCGCCGATACGCGCCCGCGCAATTTCACCGTCCGTGACGTCGATATGGAGATGGATGTAGGAAGGCCGGCCCATTTCTACGCCCTGCTCCACCAGCAGCGGGTGGTGACCGTCCGGAAGCGCATCGAAATGGTGGATGGCGCCGGAGAGCGCCGCGACCGCCGAACCCGTCGCCGGGTCCTCGCCGATGCCCATGTCGGCACTGAACATGCGTGCGTGAAACTTTGCTCCGTGATGAATGCCGCCGCGGCAATAGACATAGGCCGAAGCGAGGCCTCCCTCCGCAAAAGGCGCGATCCTCTCCCAGAACTGCGGATCGAAATCGACCCTCTCGACCGCGCCAATGTTCTGGACGGGAATCATGATGAAGGGAACGCCGGCGCTCCAGAGCGAGGGTACGTGGTTCTCGAACCCGATCTGCTGCGGTTTGAGCGAGAGGGCCTCGGCGAGGGCCTGCCGGTCGAAGGCGAGATCGATCCGGCTCGAATTGCGCGGCAGGTCGAATTCGGCAAAGCTCGCCTCGCCTTCCCGCAGCCTGATGGCGCAGCGCACCGGCCCGACATTTTCCTCCAGCACCGAGACGAGTTCGGTGGCACCGTTCTTCGCCCCTTCCCTCTCGGCGAGCGCGATCGCCGTTCCCACCGTCGGATGTCCCGCGAAGGGCAGTTCCCGCGCCGGCGTGAAGATGCGGATGCGCGCGGTATGCGTCGCATTTGCCGCCGGCATCACGAAAACCGTTTCGGAGAGGTTCGTCTCGCGGGCGATCGCCTGCATTTCCGGATCGGACAACCCATCGCCGTCGAAGACGACACAAAGCGGATTGCCCGCAAGTCTGCTGTCGGTGAAAACGTCATAGATGCAGTATTGCCGCACCAATCTCTCTCCTCGCCGCATTTCGTCGCCCGCACACTGCCCCAGCCGCAGCGGCGGTGCAAGCGAGGGCGTCAGCGGCCCCCGGAGAAGAACCAGTGGATGAGCGGCAGCATGGCGGCGGCGTAACGATGGGCGGACGGATCGGCCGAACGGATCGCGACGGCACCGGCAATCTCCGCCCGTTCTTCGCCGCGCATGTGCTCCTCGATTCGCTCGACAAGCTCGCGGGCGTTCTCGCGCCGCCGGAAGAACTGATAGATCGTCACCCGCCGCCGCTGATGGCTGGCGAACAGCCGGTCGTCGGTCTCGTCAGCCGCAAGCTCGAGACCGGTCTCTTCCCTGACTTCGCGCAGCATGTTGCCGGTGAGGTCGCAGTAGCCATCGACGACATCACCGTCGTCGAGCGAGCCTGCAGCGCAGTAGACCTGTCCGGGATTGGCCGTGTGTTCAGACATCCTGACGGCGATGATCGCCCCGTCCGAGGAAACGATCACCGGGAAGCCGAAGAGGTGGAAGCCGCTTGTCGGGGCGGGCTGGCTGCGCCACCAGAGAAAGGTCGAATAGGGAATGATGTGTCCTGTCCCGCAGATTGTTCCCTCCTGAAGATCCAGGCGCCGCTGGAACACGATCTTCCCGTCGAACAGGGCCGGATTGCGCGAAACCTCCTCGCGCCAGTTGCGCGCCGCAGCCTCCCGCTCCGCCAGATGAAAGGGATGATCCCCCGGCTCCACCGCCAGCGTGACCTGCCGCACCGGAAAGAGCGTCTTCTCCGGCGGCCACAGGAGTTCGGCATGATCCGGCGCAAGGTTCATAGGACAAGTCCCGACATGGCGAAGCGAATTGGTGCGGGCACCGCCGGAGGCGGAGCCTGAACGGTCCGGGGTGGAACACGCGAACGAAAGGTGATGAGGCCGGGATCAAATGTCAAATCATGCGTCGCCGCACCTCGGATCGCCACCTTCTCATCAGGCCCCGCAGGGCGCCCGGATGAGGGATTGCGACACGGTCGCCCGACAGGTCTCCGCCGGTCCCGGACTTTTATTGGGCCGACATCGCCCAGGAGCGGCTATCCTGTTGATGTGGGGAGAAAATTCCTGCGATCACCTTCTCTATCCGAAAAATGGACGAAGGCATGAGCATGAGGACGAACACCAACTGGCGGGCGCGGTTGCGCTACGAATTCGACAAGAGCATGGCGGCAGGCACCGTCGCGCTGATCGGCTGGCTGGCGCTCGTCTCGATTGTCGTCATCATCATCGCGGCTGCGTTCCTCTCATTGAGCGGAATAGGCCCCGACGACGGTTCACCGGTGACCTTTGTCGAGGCGGCGTGGGAATCGCTGATGCGTACCATGGACGCCGGCACGATGGGCGGCGACCAGGGCTGGAGCTTTCGCGGGGTGTCGCTCGCCGTGACGTTCGCCGGCATCTTCGTTTTCTCCGCCCTCATCAGCGTGATCAGCTCCGGCCTCGAGGGCAAGCTCGACGAGCTGCGCAAGGGCCGCTCCCACGTGATCGAGAACGACCACACGATCATTCTCAACTGGTCGGCCTCGATCTTCGACATCATTTCGGAACTGGTGATCGCCAACCAGAGCCGCAAACGCCCCCGCATCGTCGTCATGGCAGGAAAGGACAAGGTGGAGATGGAGGAGGAGATCGCCGCCAAGGTCGGCGACCTCAAGAACACCAGGATCATCTGCCGCAGCGGCGATCCGACCGACCTCTACGACCTCGCCATCCTGAGCCCCCAGACCTCGCGGTCGGTGATCGTCCTCTCGCCGGAAACCGCCGATCCGGATTCGCAGGTCATCAAGACGGTCTTGGCGCTGGTCAACGATCCGAACCGCCGTGCGGCACCCTACAAGATCGCCGCCGAAATCCGCGGCGGGGCCAATGCGGAAGTCGCCAGGATCGTCGGCGGGCGGGAAATGCAGCTCGTGCTCGCCGACGACCTGATCTCGCGGATCGTCGTCCATTCGAGCCGCCAAGCCGGTCTCAGCGCCGTCTATTCCGAACTCCTCGACTTCGACGGATGCGAGATCTACACGCTCGACCAGCCGGGCCTCATAGGCAAGCCGTTCGGCGCCGCCGCGATGTCCTACGACAGCTCGACACTGATCGGCATCTGCGACACGGAAGGCAAGGTGCATCTCAATCCGTCGCCGAACCGCGTCTTCGCGCCCGGAGAAAAGGCGATCGTCATTGCCGAAGACGACGCCTCGATCAGAATATCGGCCGCACCGTCCGTCTGTGCCAAGGATGCGATCCTGCCCGTCGTCGTACGCGAGCGCCGCCCCGAGCGGACGCTCATTCTCGGCTGGAACCGGCGCGGCCCGCTGATCGCCACAGAGCTGGCGCGCTACGTTGCTCCCGGCTCGCTGCTGACCATCGCGGCAGACACGCCGGAATTCGAACAGGAGGCGTCCTCTCTCGTCGCCGCCGGCTCGAGTTTCTCGGTCGACTACCGGGTGATCGACACCAGCAGCCGCGCCGCCCTCGATGCTCTCGACGTACCCTCCTACGACCACGTCCTCGTGCTCGGCTATAGCGATCACATGAGCGCCCAGTCGGCTGACACCCGGACGCTCGTCACCCTCCTGCAGCTTCGCAAGATCGCCGAACGGGCCGGCAGGCACGTCAGCGTCGTCAGCGAGATGATCGACGTGCGCAACCGCGAGCTCGCGGAAGTGACGCGCGCGGACGATTTCGTCGTCAGCAACAAGCTGGTCAGCCTGATGCTCGCGCAGGCCTCGGAGAACGAGTACATGGCGGAGATCTTCGGTGAACTGCTCGACGAGGAAGGATCGGAAATCTACCTCCGTCCGCTGTCGGACTATGTCGCGATCGACAGGCCGGTGAACTTCCATACGATCGCGCTCTCGGCGCTACGTCGCGGCGAAATCGCGATCGGTTATCGTCGTCAGCGCGAGAACGATCCCGACGAGCGTAATCTCGGCGGCGTTACGGTCAATCCGAACCGCAATGACATGATCTCTTTCGACAAGAACGACATGGTGATCGTCCTCGCCCGCGACTGACCGACGCCATCGTCACGGCGGTTCTCCGCAACGTCCCGCATGACAAAGGCCCGTCGTCTCCGACGGGCCTTTGTCGCATCAGCTTGCCTGCAATGAACTCAGGCGGCAGCGGCGATCGCTCCGCCGATCAGCCGCCCGAGCCGCCTGATGCCTTCGTCGATCATCGCCTCGTCGGCGCAGGAGAAGGAGAGCCGGATCGTGTTGGTACCCGAACGATCGGCGAAGAACGCCTGACCCGGCACGAAGGCCACCTTTTCCGTCTCGACGGAGCGGGCGAGAAGCGCGGCCCCGTCCATGCCTTCCGGCAGCGTGACCCAGATGAACATGCCGCCCTCCGGCCTGGTCCAGACCGTGCCGGCAGGCATGTACCGGTCGAGCGCGGCGAGCATGGCGTTGCGACGGGCGCTATAGGCGGCCCTGATCTTGGCGACCTGCTCATGGAAATAGCGCTCGGCGACGTGCGCGATGGCGATCTGGTTGATGGTCGAGGAATGCAGGTCGGCTGCCTGCTTGATCAGGACCAGCTTGCGAATGACCGGCGTGGCGGCGACGACATAGCCGACCCGCAGACCCGGCGCGAGCGTCTTGGAAAAACTGCCGCAATAGATCGTGCGCGTATTCTCGATCGAGCCCTTCCGCGCGATCTCGAGCGAAAGGATCGGCGGGATCGCTTCGCCCTCGTAGCGCAGGTGCTGGTAGGCCGCGTCCTCGATGACCGCGACGTTGAGTTCCTCGGCCATGTCGAGAAGACGCTCGCGTCCCGCACGATCGACCGTCTCCCCGGTCGGATTGGCGAAGTCGGACGAGAGATAGGTGAACTTGACCTCGCCGCCCGCCTTCTGCGCCGCCGTCCGGTAGCTCTCCGGTGTCCGGTTGCCGGAAAGGGTCAGCTGATCGAAGGTCGGCTCGTAGGCATTGAAGGCCTGCAGGGCACCGAGATAGGTCGGCCAGGTGACGAGCGCCGTGTCCTTCGGCGACAGGAAGAGCTTGCCGATGTAATCGAGCGCCTGCTGCGAACCTGAGGTGATGAAGATGTTGTCGGCCGTGCAATCGATACCGATCCGGCCCATCTCGCGCTGCAGCCATTCGCGCAGCGGCTTGTAGCCCTCGCTCACCGAATATTGCAGTGCCGCGCCGACACCTTCGCCCGAAAAGATGTCGGCATAGGCCGCCCTGAACTGCTCGTCCGGAAAGAGCTTCGGATCAGGAATCCCGCCGGCGAACGAAATGATGTCCGGCTTGTCGAGCAGTTTCAGGAGTTCGCGGATTTCTGATGCGCGCATACGCATCGAACGCGTCGCGAAGATCGCTTCCCAGTTCAGCATGGGTGTTTCCTCGGTATGTTCTGGAAGCTCAACAAGACCATGGATGCTTCATTAAGTCAATAATACTGACCTATATTGCAGCACAACAAAAACGATGTGACTCGTGGTCCGGAGCGGGTCCTGACGCGACGCAGCGGCAGCGGCAACACTCCGGAGAGCGCGGCGCCCGGATCCGCCGGTCGGGCCTACCGCGGGCCATGCGACGCCCACTCTCCTGCTGTTTCGACGGCCCCGCCCAACGCACCCGCGACCAGGACCTTTGCCGCCCAGAGGACGACTTCTTGGGCGTCGCCGGGTTTGAGGTCGCAGACATCCTTCAGAACCACAAGCGTTTCAATCCCGGTCATCAGGGCCAGGCCGTGAACCAGCCGCCGAAATTCGTCGGGCGGAAGCGTCTGTCGTAGAGGTTCGAGCGCCGCAGTCAGCCATGCAATGCGACGTGCACCTCTCTTGGCCTCGCCCTTGCCGCTGACGCTGCTCGCCAGCAGCGCCCTGAACATCGCTTCGTTCGCTTCCACCATGTCGTAGACCTGCCGGACGACGCTCTCCACCCGGAGGGGCACCGAAGCAAGCCCGTCGCCCTCCTTCGGAAGTTCGATGCTGATACCGCTTGCCACCGCGTCGAGTGCCGCCTCCCGGATCATATCTTCCGGGGTCGAGAAATAGCGGTAGGCAGTCGCCCGGGAGATGCCGGCATGATCGGCCACGTCGGCGACCGACGGCTGCTGGCCCTTCGCAGTCAGGTCCTGCGCAGCGCGCAGCAACTCGGCGCGGGTCCGACGCTTCTGATTTACACGTTCGAAACTTTTTTCTTGACCGCTCATTTCTACCTCTTTATGAGACACAAATCTCATTAAGATGCAAATGTAGCATAAAGCCAGGAGGACGCAACCATGGATGCCACAGTTGAAAATCCGGACGGCATGACCGTTCCGTCGAAGACACTTCACTTTCTCGGCAATCTTCTCACCTTCCGTGCGCGGTCGGCCCAGACCGGCGGCAGTTTCTCTCTCACGGAATGCCTGACGGCGCCCGGCGCCGGTTCACCACCCCACACGCAAAAGGACGAGGAGGCCTTTCTGGTCATCGAGGGGCAGTTCGAGTTCATGCTCGATGGAAAGACGCGCCTCTGCGGCCCGGGCGATTTCGTCCATGTCGCGCCGAACACGCCACACGCCTTCCGCAATCCCGGCGACAGGCCGGCAAGAATGTTGATCATCAACCTTCCGGGCGGTTTCCACGAAGGCTTCTTCGACGCCGTCGGCGACGTCGTTGACGCGGCGACGACAAGCTTTCCGCCAATGTCGCCTCCCGACATCGCCATGATCGCAGCCGCAGCTTCACGCTACGGGATCGAGCTTCTGCCGCCATCAGCCTGACCGGCAACGGCAGTCGGGCCGAAACGCTTAGGGAAGTTTTAGGAAGCACCCGAAGCCGCCAGCGGCTAAGAGCCTTTCGCCCGGCGGCGCGCCCGTCCTTTGGAAGTCCTTCGGGCCGAGAAAACGGGACGAAGACGTCGCGAATACCTTGTTGTACAGTAAAAATCCGGGGGTCGATAAGCAGAGGGGATCCTGCGGCGCCTCCGCAAAAAGGAGAGGAGAAATCACAATGCGTGGACTACCGTTCTTCTGCCTGGCAAGCGCCAGTCTTTACGCTCTCGTGGCGATGTCGCTCGGCATCTACATGGGGGCCAGCCATGACCATGTGCTCGCGCCCGCCCACGCCCACCTGAACCTCGTGGGCTGGGTTTCGGTGGCGCTTTACGGCCTCTATTACCACGCCGTCCCGACGGCAGCGGAAACAAGACTGGCGAAGATTCATGTCGCCGTCGCCTCACTCGGCGTCGTGCTGCTGGCGCCCGGAATTGCGCTGGCGGTTCTCGGCATCACGGAAGGCCTGGCCTCGATCGGCTCGCTGGTCACCATCCTGTCGATGCTGCTGTTTACGACCGTGATCTTCACCGGTCGCAAGACCGCCTGAGACGAACAGCCCCGGCGAGACGCCACCCCCGATTTACGAGAAAGGCCGGAGAAGTCACCCTCTCCGGCCTTTTGTCTGTCGGCTCGCTGTCGGCGAGAACCGCTTAGTTCTTCGACTTGTCGACGAGCTTGTTCTTGCCGATCCACGGCATCATGCCGCGCAGCTTTTCGCCGACTTCCTCGATCTGATGCTTGTCGTTCATGCGGCGGATCCCCTTGAAGCGGGCAGCACCCGAATGCCATTCCTGCATCCACTCGGAGGTGAACTTGCCGGTCTGGATGTCGTGCAGGACGCGCTTCATTTCAGCCTTGGTTTCAGCCGTGATGATGCGCGGGCCGGTGACGTACTCGCCCCACTCGGCGGTGTTGGAGATCGAGTAGTTCATGTTGGCGATGCCGCCTTCGTAGATCAGGTCGACGATCAGCTTCACTTCGTGCAGGCACTCGAAATAGGCCATTTCCGGTGCGTAACCGCCTTCGACCAGCGTTTCGAAGCCGGCGCGGATGAGTTCGACCAGACCGCCGCAGAGAACGACCTGTTCGCCGAAGAGGTCGGTTTCGCACTCTTCCTGGAAAGTGGTTTCGATGATGCCCGAACGGCCGCCGCCGACGCCGCAGGCGTAGGAGAGAGCGAGTTCAAGGGCATTGCCTGAGGCGTTCTGGTGAACGGCGACGAGGCACGGCACGCCGCCGCCCTTCTGGTATTCGCCGCGAACGGTGTGGCCCGGGCCCTTCGGCGCGATCATCACGACATCGATGGAGGCCTTCGGCTCGATCAGTCCGAAGTGGACGTTGAGGCCGTGGGCGAAGGCGATTGCCGCGCCGTCACGGATGTTCGGGGCGATTTCCGACTTGTAGATGCCGGCCTGGAGTTCGTCCGGGGTCGCCATCATCATCAGGTCGGCCCAGCCGGCCGCTTCGGCGACCGTCATGACCTTGAAGCCGTCGGCTTCGGCCTTCTTGGCGGTCGCAGAGCCCGCCTTGAGGGCGATGGCGACGTTCTGCGCACCGGAATCCTTGAGGTTCAGCGCATGCGCACGGCCCTGCGAGCCGTAGCCGATGATGGCAACCTTCTTCGACTTGATGAGGTTCAAGTCGGCATCACGATCGTAATAGACGCGCATTGTCTTTCCTTCCCTATGCTTTGTCCGTTTGTACCTGTTTGTGTCCGGCGACCTTCGGGAAAACCTCAGTCCGCCAGCATCTTCTCCGTGCCGTAGAGCGTCAGGAAGGACGAAACCGCCCTCGCCGCCCGGGCTCCGAAACTTTCGACATCCGGCTTTTCGCCGAGCAGCATGCGCACATGCATGTCCGAGACGATCAGGCCGTAGAGGGTGCGATAGGCTTCCTCGCCGTCGGAAAAGCGCAGCAAGCCGTCACGCTGCCCGCTCTCCAGAAGCGCGCGCGCGCGCCGGTCGATCTGGCGCCGGCCGCGCTCGAGCAGCATCCGGCCGAGCTTCGATCCATCCCGGCTCGTCTGGCCGATCGCCAGCCGGTTGAGCGCGAGCGAAACGTCGCCGGCGAGCACGCCGAGGAGATCCCGGGCGAAGAGCTCGAGATGCTGCGTCAGGCTTTCGCCCGTCAGTCGCTCGCCGGAACGCTCGAAGGTTCGCACCTTGCTCGCCTGATAAGAGATCATCGCCGAAAGCAGGCCGTCGCGATCGCCGAACCACTTGTAGAGGCTCTCCTTCGAGCAGTTGGCCGCCCGCGCCAGTCCCGCCGTCGTCAGGGCCTTGTCGCCGCCCTCGACCAGAAGACGCAACGCCTCCGCCAGCACGGCGCTCTGGCGCGGCGTGAACTCGGTGGACGTGGAGTCGTCGGTCTGCAAGGCTACCCCCTCAAGTACCGTACTGTACGGTACTGTTTGTTTACCGCCTCACCTCCATCCCGTCAAGGGGCATGGCGAACAGGCGGCCGCCGACGGAAAAACCATCAATGAGAACGGGCGTCGCAGTCACATTAAGTTGAAATCGATTTGTGAGAAATCAGTCATATTCAATAACAAAATGCATGCATCGCAACTTTAAACCATTGTTTTTGTTTCATTTTCTTTTCAAGAGGAAACGAATGAAACAAGTCACGGGATCGAACCAAGCGGTTCTATGGCGCACAATTCGATCTTGTAAATGCAGAAGAACGGAGCCAAATACCTCTCATCGAACCGACGAGTTCGATAGAACGACGAAAGGAATTGGCCATGAAGACTCTCGCAACGGCAACCGCACTGGTCGCCTTCCTCGCAGGTGCCTCCATGGCCTTCGCCATCGAACCGATCCCCGGAAGCCTCACCTATGGCGGTCACGTATCCGTCCTTGAAGAGGCCCCGGCCGGCTCGAACTTCCAGCACACCTTCTTCGCCGCGAACGGCGACAGGGTAAAGGAAGTCTACCGCGTGAATGTCGACCACACGGTCGAACTGGTCGCCCGCACGTACGTCGACAGGTGACCCCGATCAGAGCGTACGGACGATCTTCGCCCGTCACCACAACGCTAGATTTTATTCATGCGGAAGAATTACCCGCATGACGAAAAACACCGAAAAGGAATGACATCATGAAGACCATCATCGCAGCAGCAACCGTCCTTGCTACTCTCGCCACCTCCGCCTTCGCGCTCGAGCCGACCAACGGCCGCACCGTCTCCGGCGAACCCCAGGCGAGCTATGAGCAGGCACCGGCCGGTACGAGCCTCTTCCGCACCGGCTCCATCACCAACCAGGGCCGCAACGACTACCAGACCACGGACGACCACGGCGCCTTGTCGCTGGAACCCAGCCACGGCCACAACTGATTTGTTTCGTGCGGGAGAACCGCCCGCATGACGAAAAACACCGAAAAGGAATGACATCATGAAGACCATCATCGCAGCAGCAACCGTCCTTGCTACTCTCGCCACCTCCGCCTTCGCGCTCGAGCCGACCAACGGCCGCACCGTCTCCGGCGAACCCCAGGCGAGCTACGAAAAGGCACCGGCCGGCACCAGCCTCTTCCACACCGGCTCCATCAGCAACCAGAACCGTGACGACTACCGTTACACGAACGACCGCAGCGCCACGTCGCTGGAACCCAGCCACGGCCACGAAGGCTGATCCTCCCCGGTCTGAATCGGCCCACGGTCCCGGAGCGCAAGCCCCGGGGCCCAAAGATGTCCGCTGAGCTTCGCCCCAGTTTTGGCATTTGGCGAGGCACCGGTTCCGCGCTATGGCTTCTCCCCGACGTCAATCCTCCACGGAGCACATCGATGCGGACCCAAATCTCTTCATTGTTGATCGCCGCCGCCCTCGCCGCGCTGCCGACCTCGGTCTTCGCGGCCGAAAACCGTTGCGGCTGGGTCCAGAACCCCACCCCCGGCAACTACTGGCTCGACGACCGCGACGGCACCTGGATCATAGCGACCCAGGGCTCGGAGAACGAAGCGCTCGGCATCGAGAACATGGGCGATCTCTCCGCCGGCGATTTCGTCAAGACCAACGGCTATTACGGTTATGCCTGCGGCTGCATGAAGGTCGAGACGGAGCGCAACACCGATCCGCAGGTCTCCTCGGCCGGCCGGATCACCGCGATCTATTCGTTCAAGCAGCTCAAGATCGCCAAGTGCAGCGCCGACAAGAGCCTGCCCAAGCCGGAATAGGACCGATCGACCCTACTCCTCATTCCGCATAGTTGACCGGGACCGCCTCGCCGGCCTTCAGGGTCTCCATCGAGATGAAAGCCGAGACGTCGAAGAGTTCGATACGGCGCACCAGTCGCCGGTAGACGACATCATACTGCTCGACCCGAGGAACGGCGATCTTCAGCAGGTAGTCATAGCTGCCTGTCAGCCGATGCGCCTCCACGACCTCCGGAATATCGCTGATTGCCCGACGGAAGGCTTCCGTCCAGTCTTCCGAATGGTGCGAGGTCTTCACCAGCGCGAAGACGGTGGTCGGCACGCCGACCCTGTCACGATCGAGGATCGCGACCCGCCGCGCGATATACCCGGCCTCCTCCAGCCGCTGGATGCGGCGCGAGCAGGCCGAAGGTGACAGCGAAACCAGATCGGCAAGCTCGGAAACTTGTATTGCCGCGTCATGCTGCAGTGCATCCAGAATCTTTCGATCACGTTCGTCCAGCATCTCCAACCTCGATTCGAGATAGTTCACGCACGCCGCGCGCGCGTTCAACGTTTCTTGCGCAATCCTGATGCATACATTAGCAGCCCGCCTCCGAAGTTTGCAATCCGGTTGCTCGGAATCGGCCGGATAATTCCGGCAAAGTCCAGCAAGGAAACGCGACCATGAAGACAATCGGCCTCATCGGCGGCATGAGCTTCGAAAGCTCGGCAGTCTACTATCGTCACATCAACGAGATGGTTCGCAACCGTCTGGGCGGCATCGCCTCGGCCGAAGTCCTGATGCACTCGGTCAACTTCGCCGAAATCGTCGGCTACCAGAAGGCCGGGCGCTGGGATCTCGCCGAAAACCGCCTGGCCGAATGCGCCCGCGGCCTCGAAAGGGCAGGCGCCGATTGCGTTCTGATCTGCACCAACACCATGCATCTCGTCGCGGATGCGGTGGCCGCGCGCGTCGATATTCCCCTCATCAACATCATCGACGAGACGGCCGCGGCGATCCGCACCGCGGGCTTCAAGCGCCCGCTCCTCCTTGCCACCCGCTACACGATGGAGCACGGCTTCTATACCGAGCGCATGCGCAAGCAGGGCCTCGACCCGATGGTGCCCGGCGAGGCGGACCGGCAGACCGTGCACGACGTCATCTTCGACGAACTCTGCGCCGGCAAGGTCAACGATGCCTCCCGCGAGGCCTATCTCGCGATCATCGACAAGGCGAAGGCGGCAGGTGCCGATTGCGTCATTCTCGGTTGCACCGAGATCTGCCTGCTGATCGACCCGGACCAGCTTTCGCTGCCCGGCTTTGATTCCACGCGGATTCACGCGGCCGCCGCCGTCGAATTCGCCATGTCCGAGGTCGAACCTGGCGAACAGTTAGTTGCCTGAGTCAACCAATTAGTTGCCAAAGTCTCATTTCTGTTTTATCCGGCATTCGAGGGAGAAAACGATGCCGGACAGACGAGACCTGACGACCATAGATGCCGTGCGTGCCTTCAACCGGTTCTACATCGACCGCATCGGCATTCTCGACCGCGCCTATCTCAAGGCGAACTGCACGCTGGCGGAAGCGCGCGTGATCTACGAACTCGGCGCCCGCGGGCGAGCCTCGGCCGCCGAGCTCGTCCGCGACCTGCACCTCGATCCCGCCTATCTCAGCCGCATCCTCAAGGCCTTCCGGACGAGAAGGCTGGTCGAGCAGACCCGCGACCCCGCCGACGGTCGCAGCCAAGTCATCACGCTGACGCCGGACGGCATGGCCGAATTCGAGGCTCTCGCAAATCTGTCCAGAGAACAGCTCGCAACCATGCTGGAGGAGCTCGGCCCCGCCGAGCGAGGAATGCTCGTCGAGGCGATGGCAACGGTGACCCGTCTGCTCGACGCCGACAGGCGCAACGCCGTCCCGCCCGTGCTGCGGCCGCACCGGCCAGGCGATCTCGGCTGGATCGTGCAGTCTCAGGCGGAGTTCTACACCCGCGAATTCGGCTGGAACGACCAGTTCGAGGCGCTCGTCAGCGATGTCGCCTCGAAGTTCCTGGCGAATTTCGATGCCGCGAAGGAGCGTTGCTGGATCGCCGAGCGACGCGGCGTCCGGATCGGCTCGGTTCTGGTGATGAACGGCGGCGACGGCGTCGCCAAGCTGCGACTGCTCTATGTCGACGAAGCCGCCCGCGGGCTCGGACTCGGACGCCTGCTGGTCGACCAGTGCATCGAGTTCGCACGCCGCAGCGGCTACCGTCGCATGACGCTATGGACCAACGACATTCTGCACGCGGCGAGGCACATCTACGTCAAGGCCGGGTTCACGCTCGAATCGGAGCAACGTCACACACTGTTCGGCCCGGAGCTGAACGGCCAGACCTGGACACTCGATCTCTAGCGCCGCCGGACTTCAGGCACCCTCGACGTCGAACCGCTGCCTTGCCTCACGCACGGTGAGGTAATTGTCCTCCGCCCATTGCAGCAGGCCCGTCAGCGCGCCGTAGAGCGAGCGCCCGAGGTCGGTCAGGCGATACTCGACGCTCGGCGGCTTCGTCGGAAACACGGTCCGGTGGACATAGCCGTCGCGCTGCAGGTCGCGCAGCGTCTGGGTGAGCATGCGCTGAGAGATATCTGGAACGAGCCGCCGCAACTCACCGAAACGATAGGGTTTTTCGGACAGCGTCGACAGGATGAGCGTCGACCATTTGCCGCCGATATGGTCGATGACCGTCCGCACCGGGCAGTTTTCCAAGGGAGAGTCTTCGCGCCCGAAACCGGACATCTTGGTTTTGAAATCGAAGCTCGCGACGGTCATGGTGGTTCCCTTTCGGTAACGTGGTCACGAAAAACTGCCTTCTTTACAAGCGCACGTCAATTCCCAAATTAGCGCTACTCTCATTTTGAGAGCGCAAAATCGCGGACGGTGTCGCCGTCCAAGCATCAAGGGAATTTACCATGAGCAAGATCCTCGTCAGCGGCGCCTCCGGTCATCTCGGCCGCCTCATCATCCAGAACCTTCTCGAGTCCGGCAAGGTCGCCCCCGCCGACATCGTCGCCGGTAGCCGCGATACGACGAAGCTCGCCGATCTGGCAGCGAAGGGCGTCGAAACCCGCCGCGTCGACTTCGACGACGCAAACCTCGCCGCCGCCTTCTCCGGCATCGACCGGCTGCTGGTCATCTCAACGGACGTGCTCGATCGGCCCGGTCACCGCATCGGCCAGCACCGCGCGGCCGTCGCCGCCGCCAAGGCCGCCGGCGTCGGGCGGATCTATTACACGTCGATGATCAACCCCGAGACCAGCCTCGTCAGCTTCGCGCCGGACCACGCCGGGACCGAGCAGGCGATCCGCGAAAGCGGCCTCGCCTACACCATCTTCCGCAACGCCTGGTACATGGAAAACCTCTTCATGAGCCTGCCCCATGCGCTGGCGTCCGGTAGCTGGTACACCTCGGCCGGCAAGGGTCGCAACGCGCATGCAGCCCGCGCCGACATCGCCGGCGCCATCGCCGGCGCGCTCGTGTCGGAGGCATCCGCGAACGCCGTCTACAATCTCACCGGTCCGGCCGCACTCACCACCGACGAAATCGCCGCCCTCGTGCGCGAGGTCACCGGCAAGTCGCTCGCCGTAGTCCACCTGACCGACGAACAGCTTGCGGGCGGAATGAAGGCAGCCGGAGTGCCCGAACCCTTCGTTCCGGTTCTCATCTCGTTCGATGCGAACGCCCGCGAAGGCGGCTTTGATGTCGCCACGAAGGATATCGAGACGCTTTCGGGCAAGGCGTCGCAGGACCTGAAAAGCTTCCTCGTGACCAACAAGGCAACACTTCTCGGCTGATCTTCGGCCTTGCGACGGGAAGGGAACGGGACGATCAAGCCGCCGTCTCAGACCTTCTGGCCGCAGGCATGGCGGAAACGGCGTACCGTTTCCGCCATGCCGTATTCCAGCGCATCGGCCGTCAGCCCGTGGCCGATCGAGACCTCGGCGAGCTGCGGGATGCGACGGGCGAGCGGCGGCAGGTTCGCGACCGTCAGGTCATGCCCCGCGTTGACGGCAAGGCCGTGGGCGATCGCCGCATCTGCGGTCCGCCCGAGAAGATCGATCTCCTTGGCCGCACGCTCCGGATCGTCGTAGCAGCCGCCGTAGGGGCCGGTATAGAGTTCCACCCGGTCTGCACCGGTCTGCGCGGCGAGCGCCATGGCTTCTGCATTGCCGTCGCCGTCGGCGAAGAGCGAAACGCGCATGCCCTTCCCTTTGAGGCGGCCGACGACATTCTTCAGAAAATCCTGCTGCCCGGCGAAATCCCAGCCATGGTCCGATGTCGCCTGGCTCGGATCGTCCGGCACCAGCGTCACCTGTTCCGGCTCGGTCGCCTCGCAGAGCGCCAGGAACTCCTCCGTCGGATAACCTTCGATGTTGAATTCGGCCTCGGGGAACTCGTCGTCGATCAGCGCCCGCAGGACCGGCAGATCGCTGAAGCGGATGTGACGCTGATCCGGACGCGGATGAACCGTAAGCCCGCTTGCGCCGGCAGCGAGGGCTATGCGCCCGAAACGGGCGAGATCCGGCCAGGGCAGATCCCGGCGGTTTCGCAGCATCGCGATGGCGTTCAGGTTGACGGAAAGCTTGGCGGGCATCGGCGCGGTTCCATGAGGGCGTGGGTCTTGCAGATCGTCATTTACGGCATCGCTCGAAAGAACGCCAACGACAAAAACACATGGCTTCATGTGAAGTCTTGATGGAAACCGCCCATGGCCGGTTGCAGCAGGCACAGCCAATTGCAATCTTCGATAGGGACGAGAAGTCGAAAAACGACCCATTCCGACCGGCGCGGTTGCAATTACCAAAGTTGGGCACCTGCAGAGGTTTACAACCTTCGCAGGAGGTCGTTAATCTGCACGTTTATTCAGGAAGCTCCATGTCCAAAAGCCTTGCGCCGCCGCGCCCGAAAGGCTTGATACGGATCATCGAGGGTCAAGCAGGAAAGACGTAGACGAGACGATGTAGACGCGAGAAAGCAAGGGGGACATCATGGCGGAACGGTTGCAGGAGGGCCCGCGACAGGGCAATCGATCACTGTCCTCTGGCGGCGGCGTTCCCGGCTACTTGCCGCAGATACCGCTTCCCGGCAACGTGCCGGCGGAGCCGGTCGCCATAGCCGACATGGCGAACATGTTCCGCATCACCCATCGCACGCTGCACTTCTATGAGGAGAAGGGTCTCATCAAGGCGGGGCGCATCGGCCTCATGCGTGTCTATACCCACGCCGACATCGCACGCATGGCGCTCATCAATGCGTGCCGGGAAATCGGCATGCCGGTCGCCGTCATCCAGGAGCTGATGGAGGAACTGGCAGCGGCAGGCTCGCAGGAGGACGCGAGCGCGATCTTTCAGCAGGCGCTCGTCGCCCGCAAGCGCGAACTCATCGCCGCGCTCTCGACCATTCGCCGCCAGATGCAGCAGATCATCGCCCTTCTCTTTCCCGACGGCGCAGCCGACCAGGCCTCCGTTGCCGACCTGGGCGACAGCGTCGAGCTTTCCGATCTGGAACGGCGTTGCCTGGAGCTGATAGCCGAGGGCTACACCCCAACGCGGATCGCCCGCACCCTCGATATGGCAGGTGAAGAGATCACGGCCATAGAGGCCACTATCATCCGCAAGTTCGACGCCAGCAATCGCTTCCAGGCCGTCGCCAAGGCAGTCCTGTCCGGGGTGATCGCCTCGTAACTCCTGCTGAGAGCCGTGCGGACAGGTTGCCGCATAGTTGACAATTGTCGTACCTGACAACTTTGTAACACGACTACAGGGTCGACTCCGACTATCACTGGTCCGTCGCCAACAACGATGGACAACGAAAATGCCCGCGCTTCTTTCCCGCTACGCCACGCCATTTACCACCGGTCTTTTTCTCATATCGCTCGTCTCCGGTGTTGCCCTCTTCTTTCACTTCGGCACGAGCGCGTTCCGGGAGATGCACGAACTGCTGAGCATGGTGCTGATAGCACCCTTCCTGCTGCACGTCTGGCGAAACTGGCGCCCCTTCGTCAGCTACTTCAAGCGTCCGCCGATGGCGATTGCGCTCGGCCTCTCGCTCGCCGCCGGGATCGCCTTTGCCTGGCCGGCGATGACCGGAACGACGAGCGTCAGCCCGCAGGTGGCAATGATCGAACTGGTGGTCGGAGGCACGCCGGCGCAGATCGCGCCGCTCTACGGCCAGACGGAGGAGGCCTTCGTCGCAACGCTCAAGGAAAAGGGTTTTGCCGCCGCGGAGGCCGGCAAGCCGCTGACCGAGATCGCCACCGCCTCCGGCAAGACGGAGCGTGATGTCGTGATGACGCTGACGACGCTAAAGCCGTAAAGTGCCTGAAACGCTCACCGCACGATGGTGAGCGTTTCCGCCGCGCGGGTGACCGCCGTATAGAGCCAGCGCTCGCGCGTATCGCGGAAGGCGAAACTCTCGTCGAAGAGAACGACATTGTTCCACTGCGAGCCCTGCGCCTTGTGCACCGTCAGCGCATAGCCGTAATCGAACTCGTCGTAACGCTTGCGGGTCGTCCAGGGAATTTCCGTCTCGATGTCCTCGAAGGCTGCCTTCAGGAGCTTGATCTTGGCCGCGCCCCGGTCCATGTCGTCGTCTTCGGGCTTGATCAGCAGGTTGATGCCGGGCTTTACGGTCTCGCGCGACGACGTCATGACCTGCCAGAGAGAACCGTTGAGCAGCCCCTTCACCTGGTCGTTGCGTAGGCAGACCAGCTTGTCGCCCGCCTGCGGGTACTCGGCGGTGAAGCCCTTCAGCTCCCGAAGCCGCTTGTTGTAGCGCCGCCGCGTGCGGTTGGTGCCGACCAGCACCTGATCGGCTTCGAGGACGAGATCCTGCGAGACCTCGTTCTTGGAAATCACCCTCGCCGTCCCGTAGTCGCCGTACATGATCTCCTTGCCCTCGCGGATGTGCATGGCAAGTTCGATGATCGGATTGTCACGGGCCTGGCGGTGGATGTCCGTCAGCAGGAAATCCGGCTCGTGATCGGTGAAGAAGCCGCCGCCCGATACCGGCGGCAGCTGGCCGGGGTCGCCGAGCACGAGGATCGGCGTTCCGAAGCTCATCAGGTCGCGGCCGAGCTGCTCGTCGACCATCGAGCACTCGTCGATGACGATCATCGCAGCTTTCGCCACCGGGCTCTGGCGATTGATCGCAAACATCGGCGAGATCGAGGTCTTGCCGGTCTCCTCGTCCTCGACCGCCTCCTCGCCGCGCGGCCTATAAATCAGCGAATGGATGGTCTTGGCGTTCGACGCACCACGCGAGCGCAGCACCTGCGCCGCCTTGCCGGTGAAGGCTGCAAACAGCACATCGCCTTCGACGTGTTCGGCAAAATGTTTCGCAAGCGTCGTCTTGCCGGTGCCGGCATAACCGAACAGGCGAAAAACCGGCTGCCTGCCCTCCTTCAGCCATTTCGAAACGGCTTTCAGGGCGTCGTCCTGCTGGGGTGCGAACTGCATGCGCCGTGCTTGGCAGGATTCGTACTGCCAATGCAAGCAAATTGCTCCCGCGCTCAACTGTCCGCGGGCCGATTCGGCAGCGCGGTAAGCCCGTAGTAGCGGCTGAGACCGATCCAGATCGCAGAAACCACCAGGAAAGACACTACTCCGTCGAGCAGGTAGTGCCAGCCCGTGTAGACGGAGCTTACGCCGATGACGGTCGCGTACACCCAGCCGATGACGGCCAGCCATCGATGATGACTCGTCAGGAACCATGCCGTCAGCACGGCCACCGCCACGTGCAGGCTGGGCATTGCCGATATACCGGAACCGAGTTGTGGTTGATTCTCACGGTAGCTCCACAGGAGAAAGTCCGCGTATTGACCGACGTAAACGATACCCGGATTTGCCCGCAAGGCGTCGGTGAGCTCGGCAAAGCGATTGCCCGCATAGAAGTCGTCATAGAAAATCGGACCGACGCACGAAAAGACCAACGCGAGGATCGAACCGAGACCCGCGTAAATCGCCAGTGCAGTCCACATAAAGCGCTTGAAACGTGCGCCCTCCTCGATGACCGCCGCAAAGGCATAACAGCAGATCAGCCCGACGAACCAGAATTTCGAATAGATGAAATCGACCACGCCCGCGACACGATCCGGAACTATCGCGTGGGCAAGCCTCCATGCGTCGACACCGAGAATTGTTCGCTCGAGGCCCGCTATGTATCCGTCTGCATAAAACGGAACCACGTTGGGGATATTCACCTTTATGGTGGAGAATGCCGACAGTCCGAAGACGAGCGCACCGAAGGCGGCAAAGACGACCAGGCCGCGTCTCCTTACATACGCGCGAAAGGACGACCAAGGCGATGCAGGCGTCCGTATGACGGAGACGAAGACCACAACCAGAATGGCGAACGAGAACGCCGTCGCGAGATGATGAACCTTGGCCGTCCAGAAATGTGCGTAGGTCTCAGGAAAGAAGACGATTGCGCATGCAACATAACCGGAGAACGCCACAAGAAGGCGTTGGGAACGGGCAGGTTTCAGCCATGCAACAAACGCTGCACTCACCCCTTCATTCGTCCGAACCGTCGTATCTGCCGACTGTTCAAGGCTCATAGAATACCCCCCTCTAAAGATGAACGTGCACAACGTCTGCAATCATAAGTGATATGGAAAATCTTAAAGGGAACTAAACCTGAGGTGGCAGAATTCACTAATGAACGCCCGCGTGCATAGAGGGAGCCGGCGAGCGAGAACCTGCCCCTTGCATCGGTCCCTCTCTTTTTTCGTCAAGCCGGGAATAAAACGCGCCGCTCCGGTGTCTTAGACATCAGGCACGGCCGATCCGGACGTGCCCGACAACCGCAGACTCGGAGGATCCCGCCATGAAATCCCGTCTCCTTCTTTCTCTCGCCATCGTAGCGCTCGCCGGTCCGGCCCTTGCGCAGGCGCCGGTCAAGACCGTCAAGACCGACAAGGGCGAGGTCGTCGCCGGAGACAACGGCATGACGCTCTACACGTTCCAGAACGACCAGAAAGGCGTCTCGAACTGCTATGACGACTGCGCCAAGAACTGGCCTCCCTTCCTCGCCGCTTCCGGTGCCAAGGCCGAAGGCGCATACTCGCTGGTGACCCGCAAGGATGGCGCAATGCAGTGGGCGAAGGACGGCATGCCGCTCTACTTCTGGGTCAAGGACATGAAGGAAGGCGATGCCACCGGCGACGGCGTGAAAGGCGTATGGGATGCCGCAAGGCCCTGACAGGGAGAATGCGACGCCGGGGAGCCCAGCCCCCGGCACCAGCCCTTTCGAAGAGGGCATGCTGGCGCTGCTGCCCGGCCTGCGGCGCTATTCGCGCAGCCTCACGCACTCGGATCCCGACGGCGAGGACCTGCTGCAGGACTGCGTGGAAACGGCGCTCGCCAAACGCGGGACGTGGCGTGGCGGCAGCCTGAAGGCCTGGGTCTACACGATCATGACCAATTTGCACCACAATCGCGGCCGCAATGCCCGCCGGTTTCCCGCCGTCGACATCGGCGAGGCAGAACACCTCGAAGCGCCGACGGCCGCGGCCGATCCGCTCGAGCGTGATCGCCTGCACGCCGCCCTCGACGGGCTTGCCCCGGAATATCGCTCCGTCCTGATGCTCGTCGTCGTCGAAGGCTACGCCTATCAGGAGGTCGCCGACATGCTCGGCGTTCCGATCGGAACGGTCATGTCGCGCCTCTCCCGCGCCCGTGAGCGGCTGTGGCTCGTACTGGCCGAACAGAATATCGTTACTCTCCGGAGACCAAAGTAATGCCCGATCCCGGCTCCATCGACGAAAAAGACCTGCACGCCTATGTCGACGGACAGCTCGACGCCGCGCGCAGCTGCGAGGTCGAAGCCTGGCTCGCGGCGCACCCGGACGACGCCGCCATGGTCGCCGACTGGCGGGCGCAGAACGACGGCATCCGTGCGCTCTTCTCCAATTACGCTCGCAGCGAGCCGGGCGATCCGGAACTCCTGCGGAAGCCGGAGACGAAGGCAGTGCGACGGCCACGCCCTTTCCCCCTCCGGCAGATGGCCGCATCCCTGGTCCTTCTCGGCGCCGGCATCGCGATCGGACAGGTGATGCCCTCTCTCCTGGGAAGAGCGCCCCTTTCGGTGCAGCAGACGGCTGCCGCCTTGCCGCAAGAGGCCCGCTCCGCCTTCCTGATCTATGCGAGCGATGTCCGCCATCCGGTGGAGGTCGGCGCCGACGAGCAGGAGCATCTTGCCGCCTGGCTCGGCAAGCGGCTCGATCATCCGCTCCGCATCCCCGATCTCTCCCGCTTCGGTTACCGCCTGGTCGGCGGCCGGCTGGTGCCTGTCGGCGGGAAGGCCGGCGCCATGCTGATGTACGAGGATGCCGGCGGTGAGCGCATCACCGTGCTCGCAGGGCGCAACGACGCCAACCGCACGACGAGCTTCCGTTACGCGACCGAAGGCACCATCGAGACCTTCTACTGGATAGACGGACCGGTCGGCTATGCGCTGAGCGGCGAAATCTCCCGCGAACGGCTCCGCGAGATCGCCGAGGAATGCTACCGGCAGTTCGAGGGGTAATCGGCCCAGCCCTGGTCTGACGGCATGCGTCTGACCTGCTAGTCTCGGCCATGCACATTCTGATTCTCGGCGGTACAGGTTTCATCGGTTCGGCGGTCATGCGACGGCTGGCCGGCGACGGACATGCGGTCACCGGGCTCGCCCGCACCGTCGCGCAAGCACGCGCCCGCTGGCCGCAGGGCCGGTGGATTGCCGCCGACCTGGCCGAACTCCAGACCGCGGAATCCTGGCAGCCGCACCTCGACGGTTTCGAAATCGTCGTCAATTGCGCCGGCGCGTTGCAGGACGGCCTCGCCGACGATCTCGCCGCCTCCCAGCAGAATGCCATGGTCGCGCTCTACGAAGCCGCGAAGACGAGCGGCATCCGCCGCATCGTGCAGATCTCCGCCCGGGTCGACGGCGGCGGCGCCGACCTGCCGTTTCTGGCGACCAAGCGCCGGGCCGATACGGCGCTCGCGGAAAGCGGCCTGTCGTTCGTCATCCTGCGGCCGGCGCTCGTCGTCGGGCGCAATGCCTTCGGCGGAACCGCCCTGCTGCGAGCGCTCGCCGCCTTCCCCTTCGTCCAGCCGCTCATCCACGCCGAAAGCCCGGTCGAGACGGTGGATGTCGAGGATGTGGCAGCCGCCGTCGCGCTCGCCGTCGAAGGCGCGATCCCTGCCGGCAGCGACCTCGAGCTCGCGGCACCGGAGCGGCTGACGCTTGCCGCGACACTCGCGCTGCATCGCCGCTGGCTCGGCCTCGCCCCCGCCCCGACGGTCGTCGTGCCGGCGATCCTCGGGCGAGCGGTTACGGCACTGGCCGACCTCGCCGGCCGTCTCGGCTGGCAGTCGCCGCTGCGATCGACCGCCATGACCGTGATGGAAGGCGGCGTCACCCGCCGCAATGACGGGGAACCGGCACCGTTCGCCATGCGGACGCTGGCCGAAACGCTTGCCGCCCAGCCGGCCGGCGTGCAGGACCTCTGGTTTGCTCGCCTCTATCTCTTGAAGGCGCCGGTGATCGTCACCCTGTCGCTCTTCTGGCTGCTCTCCGGCCTCGTGCCGCTTGCCGATGTCGAGCGCGCCGCAAGCCACCTCCTGCCGCTGTTGCCGCCGGCGGCCGCGACGGCTGCGACACTGCTTTCCTGCCTTCTCGACGTCACGCTCGGGATCTGCGTCCTCCTGCGTCCGCTCGCCCGCCGCGCCCTCCTCGGCATGCTCGCCGTCACCGCGCTCTACCTCGCCGCCGCATCCGTCGTGGAACCGGCCCTCTGGCTCGATCCGCTCGGCCCGCTGGTCAAGGTCCTGCCGTCGATCCTGCTCACCCTCACAAGCCTTGCCATCCTGGACAACCGCTGATGCCCGTCGACATTCTCCTCCGCTTCCTTCATGTCGTCGGTGCGACGGTGCTGCTCGGGACGGGCGCCGGCATCGCCTTCTTCATGGTGGTCGCGCAGCGCACACGCGATCCGGCGGTCATCGCCCACGTCGCCGGCACAGTCGTGCTTGCGGATACGGTCTTCACGGCAACCGCCGTGATCGTGCAGCCGATCACCGGATATCTGCTCGCCAAAACGATAGGCTGGCCGCTCACCGAGGGCTGGATCGTGATCGCGCTGGCACTCTATGTCGTCACCGGTCTTTTCTGGCTGCCGGTCGTCTGGATTCAGCTGAAGCTGCGCGATATCGCGCGTGCGGCGGCCGCGGCCGGCACGGCTCTGCCGCCGGCCTTCACATCGCTCTACAGGATCTGGTTCGCCTGCGGCTTCCCCGCCTTCTTCGCCGTCCTCGCGATCATCTGGCTGATGCTCGCGAGACCGTCGATCGCGTTATTTTAGCATCGGCCACAAACTCGCGACCAGCAGCACCGCCATGGTGATGTTGAACCACTTGAGCCTGACGGGATCGGACAACCAGCCCTTGAGCGCCGAGCCGAAGCCCACCCAAGCGGCCGTGCAGAAGATGCCGACCGACATGAAGGCGAGAAAGATCAGCGTGGAGTCGCGGATGTAGGAATTGGGGCTCTGATAGGCGGCGACCGCGCCGGCCGCCATGACCCAGGCCTTCGGGTTGACGAACTGGAAGAGAGCTGCCTGAACGAAACTGAACGGGCGCGCCTTACTGGCCGCCTCCCCCATCTGCCGCGTCATGGCGATGTGCCAGGCCATCCAGAGAAGATAACCGCCGCCCAGCACCTTGAGGCCGAGATAGAGCCGGGGTTCGGTCGACAGGATCGTCCCGACGCCGAGGCCGACGGCGAGGATCAGCGCTCCGAAGCCGAGCTCGATCCCGAGAATATGGGGAACCGTACGCCGGAAACCGAAGTTCACGCCCGAGGCAAGCAGCATCATATTGTTCGGCCCCGGCGTGATCGAGGTCGAGAAGGCAAACAGCATCAGCGCGATCAGCATTTCCGAGGTCATGACTATCCCCTTCGGAGACTTGTTTTTCGTCAGGTCAACATAGCTGACCCAATTTGTCGGTCCAGCGCGGAATTGTTGCAGTGACACACGAGCCCGACCCGATCCGGCAATGTCGGCTGCTTGCCGGTCCGACACCGCCTGCTATGCTCTACTGACAGATGCCAGAAGGAAGAAGCGATGCACGACCCCATCCCGACCGTCACCCTGCCCGGCGGCGTCTCCGTTCCCGCGCTGGGGCTCGGCACCTGGCAGATGGGCGAGATGAAGGCCCGCGCCAACGAAGAGATCGACAGCATGCGGCTCGGTCTCGACCTCGGCATGACGCTGATCGATACGGCCGAGATGTATGGCGAGGGCGGCGCCGAGCGCGTGGTCGGGATTGCCCTCGAAGACCGGCGCGACGATGTATTTCTGGTCAGCAAGGTCTATCCGTGGAATGCCAGCCGGTCCGGCACGATCGCCGCCTGCGAGAACAGCCTCAAGCGCCTCAAGACCGATCGTCTCGACCTCTATCTCCTGCACTGGCGCGGCGAACATCCGCTCGCCGATACGATCGCCGCCTTCGAGGAACTGAAGGCTGCCGGCAAGATCGGCGCCTGGGGCGTGTCGAATTTCGACGTTGCCGACATGGAGGAGCTTTACGCCCTGCCCGACGGCGTCAATTGTGCGGCCAACCAGGTGCTCTACAATCTCGGCCAACGGGGCATCGAATACGACCTGTTGCCCTGGTGCCGGGCTCATGATGTCGCGGTCATGGCCTACTCGCCGATCGAGCAGGGCCGACTGGCCCACCATCCGGAGCTGATCCATATCGCCAAGGCCTACCAGGCGACGCCCGCGCAGGTCGCCCTCGCATTTCTTCTGAGGCGCGAAGGCGTGATCGCCATCCCGAAATCAGCGAACCTCCGCCGTGTGCGCGAAAACCGCGACGCCGTCGATCTCCACGTGACCGAAGAAGACTGGGCGGCCCTCGATGCGGTCTTCCCCCGGCCTGAGCACAAGATGCCGCTGGCGATGAGCTGAGCGGTGCCCGAAAGCACGACGCTCTGCCGTGACGCTGTCGGGGACCCCATTCAACACGAATTACCGAATTAGGTTGTTAACTAACCGTCACCCACCCATCTGGAGGTGCTGGAGGGGATTGCCTGACGCCGCGATTCCGGAAATATCTGCGTCGATGCAAACAGGGCGACGGGACATGCAGAAGCGCGGCAAGAAGACGGCAGCGGCCAGCAGGGACGAAAAGCGGGAGCAGAAGATCTTTCAGGCGCTGGCAGCAGCACCGCGCCGGGCGATCCTGAGGCATCTCGCCGCCTCCAGCCTGACTGCCGGCGAGATCGCCTCGCACTTCACCATGGCGAAGCCGTCGATATCGCAGCACCTTGCGATCCTCGAAGGCGCCGGTCTCGTCTCCCGCGAAAAGCGCGGCCAGTTCGTCCACTACGCACTGGCGCAGAAGGTGCTGGAACCATGCCTTGCGGGATTTCTGCAGGACGTCGACATGACCGGGCGTGCGACCCCGGCGCCGCCCGAGGACGAGAAGCCGGCAGGACCCCGCGCAAGAGGCGCCGCGAGATCCGCTTCGACGGAGAAGGCCACGCCGACGGAACCCGAGGCGGACGCAGGACCTGCAGAGAAGCCGGCTCCGGCCCAGATGTCGATGTTCTAAAGCATGATAACGAAAAGTTGCAACCAGAGACACGGCGCAAGCGAAGCGCTCACGCACGCCCATAAAGCATGATCATTACAATACCGATGAATTTCTAATTTATAACCGTTGAAATAAAGTACATTTCCATATTCTCACGGAAAAATGTCGGGAAGTTACTGGTATTGGCGTCACACTTTAAGTTTGATTAAGGATAAAATTCTAAAGTCGTGCTTACCGCGGCAGATACCTTGAGCCGCGCCATGATCTTTGGAAAGCCGAAATGGGACTGCCGCTACTTCAAGAGACTCCTTCCTCCGAAGCACATCAGGTGGACATGCTCACAGCACTGCGAAGGGCAGCTGCCGGAGACTACAATTCCGTCGTGGAGGGTAGCGACGACGTCGCGGCCGCCCTCAACGGACTTCTCTCCCGGCTTGGAAGTCAGGCCGCCACCGTCCTTACGAGCGTCGTAGACACGTCCGTCGCCGTAAACGAGACCGTCGTCCAGGGGGCGAACCTGCTCTACGGCCTTCGCCGGGTAGACGACTACTCCCAGTCGATTGCCGCTGCAGCGGAACAGATGGCCGCAACCGTTGCCGAAATCGGCCGCAGCGGCGAGGAGATCTCGGCAAGCGCGCTCCAGGCGAACGAAAGCGTCGCGAAAGGCGCGACGGCACTCTCGACGGTCGAACAGGAGATCGGCAAGATCTCGGCGTCGGTCTCGGAAACCGGGGAGCGCCTCAGTGCCGTCCACGCCCTGACCGGCAATATCGCCACCATTGCCGACACCATCAAGAAGATCGCCGCACAGACCAACCTGCTCGCCATCAATGCCGCGGTGGAGGCCGCCCGCGCCGGCGACGCCGGCAAAGGATTTGCCGTCGTCGCAAACGAGGTGAAATCACTCTCGGACCGAACATCCGCGGCGACGCGGGAGATCGGCGAAATCGTGTCCCTTCTGACCGACGGCATGCAGAGTATGATGCAGGCGATGCAGGCAAACACCGCCTCCGTCGGAGCGGGCGCCACGGCTGTCGGGCAGCTTGGAACTGCGATGGGCGCAATCGACGGCAATATTTCCGCAGTGGTCCGAAACAGCCAGGACATCGCCATTGCGCTCGAACAGCAGAAGGAAGCCGCCGAGAGCGTTGCCGGCGGGGTCGCACGCATTGCGAGTCATGCCGGCAAGTCGAGCACTGCGCTGGAGACCGTCCTTGCCACCATGGACAAGGGTCAGGGTGCGGTGAACGTGCTCCTCGGCGTCGTCGCCGAGACGCAAGTGCCGAACAGGCTGGTGAAGCTTGCACAATCCGACCACGTCATCTGGAAGCGGCGGCTCGCCAACATGATCATCGGGCGCGAAGGTTTGCGGGCGAACGAACTCGCCGACCATCACCATTGCCGGCTGGGCAAGTGGTACGACCAAGTAGAGGACGTCCGGTTCAGGCGACATCCGGCCTTCGCCGCACTCGAGGCGCCGCACTGCAGGGTGCACCAGCAGGGAATCCAGGCAGTCGAATGCTTCAACAACGGCGACATCAGAGGGGCACTCGAACGGATATCGGCGGTCGAGACAGCCTCGCACGAGGTGCTCGATCTCCTCGGCAAACTGGAAATCGAATAACACCGGATCGCGGCACGCGAACGTCGCGCATACGGCAGGCCCCAGAAAGAAGACGGGCGGCACAAGGGCCGCCCGTCCAGTCGATCGGCAGAGATTGCCTCACATTCCCTGCGAACCGCGGTTCATCGCGGCAATCCCGGTGCGGCAGATCTCGTTCAGGCCGAGCGGCTTCATGATCGCCACGAACTGGTCGATCTTCGAGGATTTCCCGGTGATTTCGAAGATGAAGTGATCGACGGTCGCGTCCACCACCTTCGCCTGGAAGGCGTCGGCAAGACGCAGGGTCTCGGCGCGCATCTCGCCGGAACCGGTGATCTTCACCAGCGCCACCTCGCGTTCGATCGGCCGCTCCTGGCCGAGCTCGCGGGCACGTACCGTCAGGTCCACCACCCGATGGACGGGAACGATGCGCTCGAGCTGCGTCTTGATCTGCTCGAGCACGCTCGGCGTCCCGCGCGTGACGATGGTGATCCGCGAGAGGTGCGCCTCGTGCTCGGTTTCCGAGACGGTAAGGCTTTCGATATTGTAGCCGCGGCCGGAAAAGAGGCCGATGACGCGGGCAAGGACGCCCGGCTCGTTGTCGACGAGAACCGAAAGCGTATGGCTTTCGACACTCGCCGTTTCCGGGGCGATGAAGTAGGCGGAGCCCGTGGGCTGAAGGTGTGCGTTCATTGTAAACCCCTTGAAATCAAACGAGCTGGCGGCCCTTGGCGTCGATGGCGTTGGCGACCGCCTCATCGGTGGCCTCGTCGGGCAGCAGCATTTCGTTGTGTGCCTTGCCGGACGGGATCATCGGGAAGCAGTTGGCGAGATTGGCGACGCGGCAGTCGAAGATCACCGGCTTCTTGACGTTGATCATCTCCAGGATGGCGGCGTCCAGGTCGCCCGGCTTCTCGCAACGCAGGCCGACGGCGCCATAGGCCTCGGCGAGCTTCACGAAGTCCGGCATCGCCTCGGTATAGGAGTGCGACAGACGGTTGCCGTGCAGGAGCTGCTGCCACTGGCGGACCATGCCCATGTACTGGTTGTTGAGGATGAAGATCTTGGCCGGCGCCTCGTACTGAACGGCGCACGACATTTCCTGGATGCACATCTGGATCGAGGCGTCGCCGGCGATGTCGATGACGAGGCTTTCAGGATGGGCGATCTGCACACCGATTGCCGCCGGGAAGCCGTAACCCATGGTGCCGAGGCCGCCCGAGGTCATCCAGCGGTTCGGCTCCTCGAAGCCGAAGAACTGTGCCGCCCACATCTGGTGCTGGCCGACTTCGGTGGTGATGTAGGTGTCGCGGTCCTTGGTGAGCGCCGCAAGCCGCTCGATCGCGTATTGCGGCATGATGACGTCGCTCGACGGCGTGTAGGCGAAGCTGTTGCGCGCCCGCCAGCGGGCGATGCTGTCGCGCCATTCCGCCGTCTGACCGGCATCCGGTTTCTTCGGAAGCGCCCGCCACAGGCGGACCATGTCTTCCAGCACATGCCCGACATCGCCGGCGATCGGAACGTCGACCCGGACGTTCTTGTTGATGTTGGACGGATCGATGTCGATGTGGATTTTCTTGGAATTCGGCGAGAAGGCGTTGAGGCGGCCGGTGATGCGGTCGTCGAAACGGGCACCGATGCAGACCATGACGTCACAGTCGTGCATGGCCATGTTGGCCTCGTAGGAGCCGTGCATGCCGAGCATGCCGAGCCAGTTCTTGCCCGAGGCCGGATAGGCGCCAAGCCCCATCAACGTGGAGGTGATCGGAAAATCGGTGAGCGAGACCAGTTCGCGCAGCAGCTTGGAGGCTTCCGGACCGGAATTGATGACGCCACCGCCGCTGTAGATGATCGGGCGACGGGCGTTCGCCATCAGTTCGACGGCAGCCTGGATCGCACGGGCATCGCCCTGGACCTTCGGCTGATAGCTCTTCTGGATCCGGTGGGCCTCCGGCGGCGTGTAGGTGCCGGTCGCGAACTGGACATCCTTCGGAATATCGACGACGACCGGACCCGGACGACCGGTTCTCGCGATGCGGAAGGCTTCATGGATGATGCGGGCGAGATCGTTGACATCCTTGACCAGCCAGTTGTGCTTGGTGCACGGCCGGGTGATCCCGACGGTGTCGCATTCCTGGAAGGCGTCGGAGCCGATGAGCGGCGTCGGAACCTGTCCCGAAATGCAGACGATCGGGATCGAATCCATCAGCGCGTCCTGCAGCGGCGTAACCGCGTTGGTCGCGCCGGGACCGGACGTCACGAGCATGACGCCGACCTTGCCGGTCGAGCGGGCATAGCCTTCGGCCGCGTGGCCGGCTCCCTGCTCGTGGCGCACGAGGATGTGCTGGATATCGTCCTGCTGGAAGATCTCGTCATAGATCGGAAGCACGGCGCCGCCCGGATAGCCGAAGATGTGCTCAACTCCGTTGTCCTTCAGCGCCCTGATGACGATCTCCGCGCCGGTCATCTGATTGTCTGTACCCGTCATGCCTGTTTCCGTTTGCCTTCTGGATTTCTTGTCAGGGCTTTCACCCGGTTCTGGCCATAAAAAAAGGCCCCTTGAGGAGCCTGTCATCTAGCGCATGGGTGGCTGTCGCCGGATGGTTACACCATCCTGCCCATGCGCTTTCCCACCACGATAAGAACTGCCGAAATAGTCATGGCCGAGAGTGATAGACAGAAATTCAGACCCCGTCAACGCGCATTCGCCGCAAAAAGCGTCGTTGTGCTCGAAAGGACGGCACGCCTTGCGACCGTCAAGCCCTTACACGGCTTATTAAACCTCTCTTGCTACAAGTTGTCGTAGCAGGAGTTTATTATTGCGTAACAACGACCTCCATACGTCGGGCACGGCCGGCGAACAGGATCGCCGCGACCAGCAGCGGCCCGGCAACCGCATGCTGGGGCGCGTCGTCGCATGCAACGGATCGCGCGCGACCATCGCCGCCGTCGCCGAAGCGGGCGGCACCGAGCTCAGCGAACTCTGGTCGGTCGGCCGCCTGATCTCCATTTCCGTCGGCAGCAATCGCGTCGTCGCTCTGGTCTACTCCATGCAGACGGACACCAAGGCCTGGGGCGAGAACCTCGACAACACCTTCCTGATCGAGGTCGAGCTTCTCGGCGAGGTGCATGTCGGCATGAACGGCCGCGAGGAGTTCTCGACCGGTATCTCGCGCTACCCCTATCTCGGGGCGATCGCCCACCGCATCCGCACCGCCGACCTCTCGCGCATCTACGACACCGGCAAGAACGATGTCTGCGTGATCGGCAAGCTCACCCAGGACGAGAGCATCGATGCGACGATCCATGTCCCCTCGATGCTGTCGAAGCACTTCGCGGTGGTCGGCTCCACCGGCGTCGGCAAGTCGACCGCCGTGTCGCTGCTTCTGCGCCAGGCAATCAAGGCGGACCCGAAGCTGCGCGTGCTGATCCTCGATCCGCACAACGAATTCGCCGCCGCATTTCCCGAGCACGCCGTCGTCATCGACACGGAGACACTCGATCTTCCCTTCTGGCTGATGAAGCTCGAGGAGTTTGCCGAGGTCATCTTCCGCGGGCGCCCGCCGGTGCCCGACGAGCTCGACATTCTCCGCGACCTGATGCCCGAGGCAAAGCGCGCCTTCCGCGGCAGCGACACCGGGTTGATGCGCCGCGCCAACGAGAAGAGCTCGGTCACCGCCGACACGCCCGTGCCCTATCGCATCGCCGACCTTCTGGCCCTGATCGACGAACGCATCGGACGGCTCGAAGGCCGCGGCGAGAAGCCCTTCCTGCGGTCGCTGAAGATGCGGATCATGTCGGCGATCAACGATCCCCGCTACCACTTCATGTTCTCCAACAACACGATCAACGATACGATCCTGGAGACCATAGGACATATCTTCCGCATTCCCGGCGACGACCGGCCGATTTCGACCTTCCAGCTCGCCGGCATCCCCTCCGAGGTGGTGAACTCCGTCGCCTCGGTGCTCTGCCGCATGGCCTTCGAACTGGCGCTCTGGTCGAACGGCGCCGTTCACATGCTCGTCGTCTGCGAGGAAGCGCACCGCTACGTGCCGGCAGATCCCAATCTCGGCTTTTTCCCGACGCGCCAGGCAATCGCCCGGATCGCCAAGGAGGGCCGCAAATACGGCTGCTCGCTCGGCATCATCACCCAGCGACCCGGCGAACTCGACCAGACCATTCTCTCGCAATGCTCGACGCTGTTTGCGATGCGGCTTTCCAACGACCGCGACCAGGAGATCATCCGTTCGGCCATTCCCGATTCCTCGATCTCCACCACCAGCTTCATCTCCTCTATCGGCAACGGCGAAGCGATCGCCTTCGGCGAGGCGATCTCGGTGCCCATGCGCATGCGCTTCACCCGCGTCGAGCAGAACCACTTGCCGAAGGCGAACGGGGTCACCGTCAAGGGCTCCGACGAAACCCCGGACACGGTCGACCTGCGCAATGTCGTCAGCCGTATGCGCGCCGTATCCGGACCGGACATCTCCGCCTTCCAGCGCAGCTACGAGGCGGCCGAACAGCCAGCGTCGTTCGTGGACGACCTGCCGATGCCCGCAGACGTGCACCGTAGCGATCCCTTCGCAGCCTCCACGCCCTCCATGCTGCAGGACACGCCCTCCATCGAGCCCTACCGTCCGGACATGCTGCCCATGGGGAACGGCGCGGGGGACGAATTGCAGCCGCTGCGGCGCCGAACCGACTTGTACGAGCCCGCAGCGCCCCGCCACGAGTACCAATCCCGCCTTCAGCCCTCCGACAGGACGATCGAACCGCCGCAACCGGCTTCGAGCTTGCGCCGGGAGCCCGGCCTGTCGCTTCGCGAGAGCATCCTGAAGAAGCCTCTCTCCAGCCTCTACCGGAAGGACTGAGGCGGCCGAAGACAAAGACAGCGTCTCAGCCGATCCTCTCCCAACTCTCGTCCATCTGGTTTCGGAACCAGGTCATCTGACGCTTCGCATATTGCCGAGTGGCGGCAGACGCCCTTTCGATGACCTCCTCGCGGCTCATCTCGCCTTTCAGCATTGCGGCAATCTGTGACACGCCGATCGCCTTCATCACCGGCATTTCCGACGGCAGGTCGAGTGCCAGCAGCGCTTCGACCTCCTCGACTGCGCCGCTCTCGAGCATCGTCGAAAAGCGCCGGTCGATGCGAGAATAGAGAATATCCCGCTCCGGCAGCACGACGAGCTTCCGCGCTCGCCCGGGATCGACGACCATCGGCCCGGCCTTGCCCTGGAACTCGGAGATCGACCGGCCGGTCACCGTGACCACCTCGAGCGCCCGGAGAATCCTCTGCCCGTCCTGCGGATTGAGCTTCGCCGCCATTCCCGGATCGGCACGTTCGAGCAGCGCGTGCAGCGCGGCAGTTCCCACCTCCGCCAAGCGGCACCGCAAGTCCTCCCGAATTTCGGCCGGAATAGGCGGCATGTCGGAAAGCCCGCCGGTCAGCGCCTTGAAGTAGAGGCCGGTGCCGCCGACGATCACCGGAAGCGTCCCCTCGGCCTTGAGACGCGCGAGAAGCTCGCCCACCTCCCTCAGCCAGTCGCCGGTCGAATAGGCTGCGCCTGCCGGCACGTGGCCGTAGAGATGATGGGGGATGCCCTCCATCTCCTCCTCGGATGGTCGTGCCGTCAAGAGCCGCAGCGTATCGTAGACCTGCATGCTGTCGGCATTGACGACCACGCCACCGTGGCGTTTCGCCAGCTCAAGCGCCAGCGCGGACTTGCCGCTGGCGGTCGGCCCGGTTATCAGGATCGCGTCGATATCGTCCACAGGGTTCCTCATCATGGCCTTCGTTGCCACGCTTCTTGCCAATCCGTCAAATCCCGCCGTCACCCCGGCACTCACCGAAAAGGCTGCGGAAGCGGTCGGCGCCTCCGGCCTCTACTGGCTCGCCGACGGCGTCGCCTGCGACATCGTGCTGAAGGACGGCAGCGATCCGGTCGAAGCGAACGTCGATATCCGGGCAATCCTCGACACAGCTCCGGTCGACCTCGCGATCCAGGATGCCGACAGCCGGCGCAAGAAGTTCCTGATCGCCGACATGGATTCGACGATGATCGGGCAGGAATGCATCGACGAGCTCGCCGCCGAAGTCGGTTTGAAGGACAAGGTCGCGCAGATCACCGCGCGTGCCATGAACGGCGAAATCGCCTTTGAGCCGGCATTGCGCGAACGCGTGGCGCTCCTGAAAGGCCTGCCGATCTCCGTTGTCGACGAGGTGATCGAGAAGCACATCACGCTCACGGCCGGCGGACCGGAACTGATCGCCACCATGAAGGCGCGCGGCTTTCACACGGCGCTCGTCTCCGGCGGCTTCACGGTGTTCACCAACCCCATCGCCGACCGTCTCGGTTTTCACGAGAACCGCGCCAACATCCTGCTCGAGAAGGACGGCTACCTGACCGGCGAAGTGGCCGAGCCGATCCTCGGCAAGCAGGCCAAGGTCGACGCGCTGGTGGAGATCTGCGAGCGGCTCGGGATCACCCCGCACGACGCGATCGCCGTCGGCGACGGCGCCAACGACCTCGCCATGCTCGGTCTCGCCGGCAGCGGCGTCGCCCTGCACGCGAAGCCCGCAGTAGCGGCCCAGGCGAAGATCCGCCTCGATCACTGCGATCTCACCGCCCTTCTCTACCTGCAGGGCTATCGCAAGACCGACTTCATACTCCCCTGACAGACGGGAGCGCCATGATCATCACCGAAACGCCGCGGCTCATCATCCGCAACTGGAGGGACACCGACCGTGACCTCTTTCGCGAGATCAACGCCGACCCGAAGGTGATGGCATTCTTTCCGATGCGTCGCACCCATGCGGAGGCCGATGCGATGATGGACCTCGTTCGAGCGATGACCGAGGAGACCGGCTACGGCTTCTATGCGCTGGAGCTGAAGGAGAGCGCCGAGCCGATCGGCTTCTGCGGCCTTGCCGAAGCGAAGATCGCCCCTGTCCTCCCCGAAGGCACGGTCGAGATCGGCTGGCGGCTTGCCACACGCTTCTGGGGCAACGGCTACGTGACGGAGGCGGCCCGTGCGCTGCTGCGGTTCGCTTTCGAGGAAAAGACGCTCGACGAAGTCGTCTCCTTCGCCGTCGCAGCCAACATCCGCTCGCAGGCAGTCATGCAGCGGATCGGCATGAGGCGCGATGCAGCCGGCGATTTCGACCATCCGCGCGTCCCCGACACCCATCCGTACCTGAAGCGCCACGTGCTCTACCGGATCGGCAGAGGCGACGTCTGATCGTCCCGCAGACGCACCGTTGCACCGGCTTCAATTTCAGAAAACGGATTCGCCGCCAAAGGCTTGATGCCCAAAGTGCGATCACAGGATCAGGCAAGCGGGCTGGAACCCACTCGCTCTGATACCTGGCTCTATTCGAGCGGGATTGCCACGAAGCGCAGGTCGCCGACGGGATTTGCGATCATCATGTGGGCGCTGCGACGTCCCTCGCCTTTCAGGCGCTGCAGCACCTCGGCGACGCGGTCCGGCGTTTCCATGAACTCCTGGGCCACCTCGACGATCACCTCGCCGGCGACAAGCCCCTTTTCAGCGGCCGCCGAACCGGCCTCGACGGCGGTGATCACCACGCCTTCGACACTCTCGGCGATCGAGAACTTCTGGCGTGCCGCGTCGTCGAGCGCAGCAAGCGACAGCCCGAGCCTTTCCACGCTCGCCGGCGCATCGGGTGTTGCCTCGTCGGACGGCTGGTCGCCCGGCTGCTGCTCGCCGGTCTCCGGCGACGGCGTCCCCTCACCCTGCGGGGCCTCCGTCACGTCGCTCTGCGAATCGGCCGGCTCGTCTTCGAGACGGCCGAGCTTGACCTTGACCGTCTGTTCCTTTCCGTCACGAACGAGCACGACCTCGACCTCGGCGCCGACCGTGCTCTCGGCCACGCTCCGCATGAGATCGCGGCTCTCGCTGATGTCCTTGCCGTCGAAGCGAAGGATCACGTCGCCGGTCCGGATCGGGCCGTTTTCGACCGGACCGCCCTTGATGACACCGCTGACGAGTGCGCCCTTGCTGCTCTTCAGCCCGAGGCTCGCCGCAACGGCGTCGGTCACCGGCTGGATGCGCACGCCGAGCCAGCCGCGCCGCGTCTCGCCGAACTCCTTGAGCTGCCGGATGACGTTTTCGGCAAGTTCCGTCGGCACGGCGAAGCCGATGCCGATCGAGCCGCCGCTCGGCGAGATGATCGCCGTATTGATGCCGATGACTTCGCCGTCCATGTTGAACAGCGGGCCGCCGGAATTGCCCTTGTTGATCGCCGCGTCGGTCTGGATGAAGTTGTCGTAAGGTCCGGCATTGATATTGCGGCCGCGTGCCGAAACGATGCCCATCGACACCGATCCGCCGAGCCCGAACGGGTTGCCGATGGCCATCACCCAGTCGCCGATGCGCATCTTGCGCGAATCACCGAACTTCACCGCCGTCAGCGGCTTCGGCGGCTCCACCTTGAGCACCGAAAGATCGGTCTTCGTGTCCGTGCCGACCAGCCTGGCCTTGAGCTTGGAGCCGTCCGAGAAGATTGCCTCGATGTCGTCGGCGTTTTCGATCACGTGGTTGTTGGTGACGATGAAGCCGCTCGGATCGATGACGAAACCGGAACCCAGCGAATTGACCTTCTGATTGCCGCCGCCCTCGCGGTTCTTGTAGAAATCGTCAAAGAACTCCTGGAAGGGCGAGCCCTCGGGCACCTGCGGCATCGGCCCGCGCTCCTCCTCCTTGACGTTCTGCGAGGTTGCGATGTTCACGACCGCACCGATCAGGCCCTCTGCGAGATTGGCCACCGACTCCGGTCCGGTCGGCTGTGCCTCTGCCACCGCGACAGGCCCCATCGTCGCGCCGAACGCGAAGGCCGCCCCGACAAGGCCGGTGATGAGGCGCTTCGATCTCGTGGAGGCGTTCGCAGTCATGAGGTTTCCCCGTTTGTCATCGTTGGTTCAGTGCCCGAACTGATTTGGCCCAGTGCCCGAACCATAAGGCGGATTGATGACCGGCGAAACGGCTTTTACCCGCGCACCAGCCAGACGATCACGACCCCGAGCGCCACCGCGGCAAGACCCGAAAACCTCAGGTGCTGCTCGGGTATCTCCGGCAGGAGTTTCGCCATCGCCACCAGAAAGTGAGGGGCCAGTGCGTACACCAGCCCCTCGATGATCAGGAAGAATGCAAATCCGGTGACCAGATCCGACATCGTCAGACCCGGTCAGTTGCCGGTCTGCGGTTCAGGCTGCGCCGGCGGGGCGGACGGCTTGCCGTCCGAACCGTTGAAGAAGCGGAAGAACTCCGACTTCGGCGACAGCACCATGCTGCTTCCCTCCGGCGTGTCGAAGGCGCCGGTGTAGGCCTGCATCGAGCGATAGAACTCGAAGAAGGACGGATCGCGGGTGAATGCCTCGCCGAAGATACGGTTGCGTTCGGCATCGCCCTGACCGCGCAGGATTTCCGAATCCCGCTGGGCCTCGGCCTGAAGCTCGACGACCTGGCGGTCGGCGATCGCGCGGCGGCGCTGGCCTTCTTCGTTACCGCGGGCGCGGATCAGTTCGGCTTCGGCCAGACGCTCCGCCTTCATGCGCTCGAACGTCTGCTGGGAGACTTCCTGCGTCAGGTCGGTGCGGCGGATGCGCACGTCCTCGATGGTGAGGCCGAGCGACTCGGCGTCGGTCTTGAGGTCCGCTGCGACCTCCTGCATCATTGACGAACGCTCGTCCGACAGTGCGGCTTCGAAGCCGCGCAAGCCGTAGACGCGACGCAACGATGCGTCGAGGCGGGTACGCAGACGTGCCTCCGCGGACTCGCGGTCACCGGAGACCGTCTCGCGGAAGCGGCGGGCGTCGGTGATCTTGTAGACGACGAAAGCATCGACCTCGTAGAACTTGCCGCCGGAAACCTGCACGCGGATGTTGTCGAGGTCGAGGCGCAGGGCGAGGTCTTCGACATACTGAACCCGGTCGGCATCCATGAAGGCGAACGGCAGTTTGAAATAGAGGCCCGGCTCCTTGTGTACGGCCTGGATCTGGCCGAAGCGCACGACGATCGCCTGCTGGCGCTCGTTGACGACGAAGACCGACGAATAGACCAGAAGCAGCAGGGCTGCGAAAGCGATCAGGAAATAGGGCAGACGATTGGACATGATCAGTTGCCCCCCTGCGACTTGCGGCCAAGTTCGTTGAGCGGCAGGTAGGGAACGACCCCCTCCTGCTCATCGATGATCACCTTCTGCGAATTCTTCAGAACCTGCTCCATGGTTTCGAGATAGAGACGCTTGCGGGTGACGTCCGGCGCCTTCGTGTACTGCTCGTAGATCGAGACAAAGCGCTGGGCCTCACCTTCGGCCTCCTTGACAACGCGGTCCTTGTAGGCGGCCGCCTCTTCACGGATCTGCGCCGCCTGGCCTCGCGCCTGGCCGAGCTTCTGATTGGCGTACTTGTTCGCTTCCTCGACGAAGCGGTCCTCGTCCTGCTCGGCCCGCTGTACCTCGTCGAAGGCATCGGCGACCTCGCGCGGCGGTGCCGCATCCTCGATCGCGACCGCGTTGATCGCGAGGCCCGCGCCGTAATGGTCCATCGTGCCCTGGATGATGCCCTTCACGTCGGCGGCGATCTGCTGACGCGCGTCACGGAAGATGTCTTGCGCCGGGCGACGGCCTACCACTTCGCGCATCGCGCTCTCGGCGACCTGCTGCAGCGTTTCCGGCGGGCTTTCAAGGTTGAACAGGTACGCCTTCGGGTCGGTCACGGTGAACAGCACCGAGAACTGCACGTTGACGATGTTCTGGTCCCCGGAGAGCATCAGGCCGGCCGTCGAGGTCGAGGACGCCTTGGCGCCGATGTTCTGCTGCTGCTCGGTCACCTTGACGATTTCGACGGTTTCGAGCGGCCAGAAATGGAAATGCAGGCCCGGCATCGAGACCTCGTCCTTCGGCTTGCCGAAGCGCAGCTCGACACCGCGCTCGTCCGGCTGCACCGTATAGATGGACTGGATCAGCCAGAAAGCGGCGAGCACGACGACCAGAGCAAAGATGACGCCACCGTTGAATCCGCCCGGAATGATGTTCTTCAAGCGGTCCTGGCCCCGGCGAATGAGCTCCTCGAGATCCGGTGGGGTATTGCCGCCGCCGCGTGGACGGTTCGGCCCCTGCCCCCAGGGACCCTGATTATTGCCGCCGCCGCCCCAAGGGCCGCCGCCGTTCTGATTGCTCCAGGGCATCAAGACCTCTTCTGTTGAAAATGCTCCCAGCCTCGCCCGCATCACGGGGATGCGCCGATCCTCGGACCGTTATAAGTATCGCGCGAGCCGCTTTCAACGGAACGGCGCGAACTTCTTCGGAAGAACGGTAAAATAGTCGACTATGCCGCAGTCCGCCGGCGATAAATGGCGTAACGTGTTGGGTACGTATCCTTTTCGCCCGCAGGCACGGAGGTCTCCGTTACCCTTTCGAAAAGCGCGGGATCGATCGGCGGAAAGGTCGTGTCTCCTTCCACCTCGGCCTCGACATGGGTCACGTGCAGTTCGTCCACGAAGGGGAGCACCTGCCGATAGATCTCGCCGCCGCCGACGATACAGATTTCGCCGGCACCGGTCTCGGTCGCGATGACCCTGGCACGCGTGATGGCGGCATCGACGGTTTCGAAGACTTCGACGCCCTCGGGACGGAAATCGGCACTGCGACTAACGATCAGGTGCGGACGACCCGGCAACGGCCGCCCGATCGATTCAAACGTCTTGCGCCCCATCACGAGGGGCTTGCCGAGCGTCAGGGCCTTGAACCGCCTGAGATCGGTGGAGAGCCTCCACGGCATGTCGCCCTCGCGGCCGATGACGCCGTTCTCGGCGACGGCAACGACGATCGTGGTCTTGATGGGGCTCACGCCATTCTCCCGCATGTTGTTCGCACGGCAAACGTCAGACCGCGATCGGTGCCTTGATGGTTGAATCGGCTTCGTAGCCTTCGAGCGTAAAGTCCTCAAACTTGAAGGAGAAAATGTCCTTCACCTGCGGATCGATCCGCATCCGCGGCAGGGCTTTCGGCGTGCGCGTCAGCTGCAGCTTCGCCTGTTCGAAATGGTTGGAATAAAGATGGGCGTCGCCGAACGTGTGGACGAAATCGCCGGGCTCGAGACCGGTCACCTGCGCGACCATCATCGTCAGGAGCGCGTAGGAGGCGATGTTGAACGGCACGCCGAGGAAGATATCGGCAGAGCGCTGGTAGAGCTGGCAGGAGAGTCGCCCGTCGGCGACGTAGAACTGGAACAGGCAGTGGCAGGGCGGCAGCGCCATGTCGTCCACTTCCGCCGGGTTCCAGGCGCTGACGATGTGACGGCGCGAATAGGGATTCTTGCGGATGCCCTCGACCAGATTGACGATCTGGTCGATACGGCGACCATCCGGCGCCGGCCAGGAGCGCCACTGCGCACCGTAGACAGGGCCTAGATTGCCGTTCTCGTCGGCCCATTCATCCCAGATCGTCACGCCATGCTCGTGCAGGTAGGCGATGTTGGTATCGCCCTTGAGGAACCAGAGAAGCTCGTGGATGATCGAGCGCAAATGCAGCTTCTTGGTCGTCAGGACCGGAAAGCCCTCCTGAAGATCGAAGCGCATCTGGTATCCGAAGACGGAACGCGTGCCCGTGCCCGTACGGTCGCCCCGGTCGCTGCCGTGTTCCAAGACGTGGCTCAGAAGGTCGAGATATTGCTTCATGGTTCCGCCGCTGATTCATCCAGGCCCCCATACTAGAGGCCGTTCACGGCAGAACCAAGCTTCTCGCGCTCTTTTCCCCGGGAACTCGATGCCTCAGACGGCGTCGAGCTTCCCGAGTTGCTTGGCGACCAGGTAGTAGAAGGTCACGCGCGACTTCGAGCGGTCGTCGGCCATGGCGAGGCAGGTACTCTTGATCGCTGCGTCGGCCGCATCGCCGTCGACGCCTAGCTTCTTGCCGCACCAGCTTTCCTTCACGCGGGCAAGCTCCGATTCGGACGAGCAGGAAACCAGAGCGGAATCCCTGTCGCGCAACGCAATCCCGAGATGACGGACGATCCGACCGACCGTCCCTTCATCTGCAGCACTGTCGTACTTATGAACATCTGCAAGATAGTCCTTCATGTCCCTGTCTCCGCCGATACTCGATGCCGCGTTCTTTGCATTCATTGCAGGTGAAGGATGCTCCCGGCAGAGAAAACCGTCAACAAGTTCGGTTGACGCACCCGGACGGAGGCCCCATTGCCTGCAGAAACACCGGTTACATCATCCGCGTCACGGGCGGACACCAATGTCCTTTTTCGGGCCTTTCTTGAAAACGCGGCGAAAAGGCTGGCGAATACTTAGCGAATTCGGCAGAAGATCCGAACCGAAGAGAAGGACGAGAGGCCGATGGCTGGTAGTGTATTGATGTCTGCGTTCGCGTCCCGCACCGCCACGAGCCTTTGGGTCATCATCGCCATGCTGTTTGCCGCACCCGGCGCCGACGCCGGCCCCGCCCCCGGACAGTTCGCCGGCCGATGGGTCATTCAGTCCGGTGGCACGGATGGATGCACCCTCGAGCTGCAAAGCGAGCGGAGCGGCGGTCGCCTCGTCGCCCGCAGCAAAGGCTGCAAAGGAACACTTGCGTCGGTTCGTGCGTGGAAGCCGGTCCCCCGCGGCCTGTCGTTGCTCGACAAGGACGGAACCGCGATCGTCACCTTCGAACCGGTCCGCGGCATCCTCTTCGGCCGGCTCGTCGACGGCACACTGGTCGCGATGCGACGTATTCACGATTGAGCCGTGCAGTTGAACCTTTGGATGTATTTCATATTGACACAACTATAGATGTAAATCATCCTTCCTCTCAGCCTCGGCGTGGGCTTTGAAGCAAGCGAAACGAGAGGTGTTGAGATGAGAGTGGAATACGAACCGTCCGGCCTGAGCGCCGTTCAGACCCTTGGCCTCGATCCGATAGCCTTTGCCGGCGCCGTGCCGGTATGGGTCAACAACAACAAGGAAAACATCAATCCGAAAGGCGACAATGCCAGGATCTCCTTTCAGAACCACACCTACACGGTGACCTACACCGTTAACGGCAACATGACGGTGTTCTTCATCGTCAACGTACAGCCCTGAGGAGCACGGCGCCCCACTGTTCCCTACAGTGCCGGCACGCGGCAGGGGCGGCGAAGGCCGCCCTGCATCCGCCGGAGAGCACCCGCGGAGGTGCCACCCCTCGCCCTCCGCGCGTACCCTGTCCGGCCACCTTTCCCCCTTCGCACACCGGGACTGAAAAAACGGCAGCGTCCCACCCTTTTCATCCGCCCCGGAACGACCTATATGGGGAGTGCCGGCTCTCGGGCCGGCTATGGCAATAAACGGTCGGTGTAATAAACCTATTGGACCCGGGGGCGGTACCCGGCGCCTCCACCAAAAACCGGTCGGTGACGGAGCTCTTTCCGGACCGGCTTTTGATGGGGGCGAAATAGGATCGACAAGGGCGTAAAGATCGAACTTTTGCTCGGCATGATACCGCCGTTATCGGGTCACAAGAGTAGTTGCAAACGACAACAACGCTCAGGGTTATGCTCTCGCTGCCTAATGGCGGTGCGGGAAACCCACACTAAAGCCCTTCTGGTTAGCACCTGAAGGCGGGGTTCGAAGGCACCTGGCAACAGAAGCCTTCACCTACTCCCCTGATGACAATTCATGTATTATGCTTCCGTAAGACTCGCCAACCGGGGCTTTCCCCGCATCCGGTGCCATGGCATATAGCCTTGGAAAAGACGTCACAGAAGAAAGACAGGATCACATGGGGCAGGACCATATTCGCTACGACATTCTGGCTCAGGACGCGCTGCGCGGTGTCATTCGAAAGGTTTTGACGGAAGTGGCGGCGACAGGCCGCCTGCCGGGTGATCATCACTTCTTCATCACCTTCCTGACCGGTGCGCCGGGTGTCAGGATTTCCCAGCACCTGAAGGCGAAGTATGCCGAGCAGATGACCATCGTCATCCAGCACCAGTTCTGGGACCTGAAGGTCACCGAGACCCAGTTCGAGATCGGCCTTTCCTTCTCCGACACACCGGAAAAGCTGGTCATCCCGTTCAACGCGATCCGCGGCTTCTACGATCCGTCCGTCAACTTCGAGCTGGAATTCGACGTTCCGCTCGCCGACGAGGACGAGGAGAGCGCCGAAATCACCGCCTACCCGCTGGCCGCCGCTGAGGAACCGCAGGAGCCGGTCGCCACCAAGGACGGCGAGGAAGACAAGAAGCCGGCTTCGGTCGTTTCCCTCGACGCCTTCCGCAAAAAGCATTAGCCGGCCTGCGCGGGCGGGAACGTCCCGCCTGCAAGCCTTGCCCGGAGCCGTGTCATGGCCGCAGACGTCGTCAACCTTCGCCAGTACAAGAAGACGAAAGCCCGTGCCGAAAAGGACAGGACGGCGGAGCAGAACCGTATCCTGTTCGGACGCACAAAGGCGGAAAAGGAACTGACACGGGCGGAGCGGGAAAAGGCCGAAAAGACGCTCGACCAGGGCAAGCTCGAACGCCCGGCACCGGACGACAGCAAATCCTGATAGAGATTCAGCCTCAACATCTTACGGGCAGTTCGGGACTCATTTTCTCAGGGACTTGAATCAGTTTGGCAACGGCGACGATTCGCAAACGCTCGGCGACCCTTCACGGCCACCGCACGAGCTTTTCCCTCGAGGATGCCTTCTGGGACGAGCTGAAGATCATCGCGGCAGAGCGCGCCCTGCCGCTTGCCGCCCTCGTCGCCGAGATCGACGACAAACGTCCGCCTGGCAGCAATCTCTCCTCCGCCCTCAGGCTCCACGTACTCGACTGGCTGAAGAGCGGCCGGCATTTCCAGGAAGGATAGGAAAGGCAGGCCGCCCGGCCACTTACGGCTTTGCCGGACAGGGCGCGGCCTTGACCGGCGTCAGCCCCGCCTCCATGCGGCTCATCGAATGCTGCCAGATGTCGGCGCCATCCTTCTCGAAGATCTGGCGGTCGAGCCAGTATTCGCCCTCGCCCGTGCAGAGCGCCCCGGTGACCACGCTGTCGTGCAGCACGTCGGCCCGACCGATATGACAACTGTATTCGTAGCCGCTGACGGCGACGATCCCCTTCGCCCGCGCCTCCTCGAAGCGGGTCGGCCCCATCGCGCAGCCGCCCTCCGTCGTGTCGCCCGGCGCGCTGTAACCCGTCTTCGTCTTGGCGAGCTCGCCGAAAAACGCCGCCGCCGGTTCACTGATCGCTGGCTCGATGTCGTAGCCCCAGTCCTTGAGCCGGAAGGCGACCGCCTCCTGGAAGTCATTGAAGTTTCCCCTTCCCCGGCAAGCCGCGGAATCGGAGCACTTGAGATAGCTGTCCTCGAGCTTCGGGTTGATCTCGTCGAAGACCATGAACTCGAAGGCGCTGCTGTAGAGGCCGAGAAGAGCGGCGTTGGCGAGCGCGCCCGCACATGCGCCGGGATACTGCTCCTCTCCGCACAACTTCATCGTTCGCAGCAGAGCCCGCTCGACGACCGGCCGGTATGCCGCCTCCTTGGTCACGTCGACGAACTTGCCGTCGCGGAGCGCCTGGACCTGAACCGGAGGCACCGATCCCGCATAGGGTGCGAAGGCATAGAGGAAACGCTGGTCGGCAAGCTCGAACTCGTAGATGCCGTCGCCATCGAGATCGACCGGATGGACCACATCGCCATCGAACTGGCCGAGTTCGACGACTTTGATGCCGTCATCGGTCGAGAGCGCCACCCGCGCCTCGATGCAACAGTGGGCACCGCCCGTGTAGGAGGTGAAGAGGACCGCCGGATCGGACCAGTCGAACTTGTAGATGCCGAGCGTTCCGAAGCCACGCCCCTCGGGGACGCTCTCGGCCTTGATCGTCGCAGACCCCTTCCCTTCGCGGGAAACTTCGAGGTAGGCGGTCGCCGTACCGTCGACATTGTCCTGGCCCTTGAGCGTCAGCGTCCATCCTTCGGACGTGTAGCTCTTGCCGAAGTCTTCCGACTTCCACGACACGAGATCGTTCATGCCGATGTAATCGGGTTCGGCCGGCTTGAACTCGCCACGCTCCACCGCCTGTGCGCAGCCGAGGATCTGTTTCAGCGTGTCGCTCGATCCGCCGAGCGAATAGGGTCCGTAGTTGACGTTATCCACCCGCAGGCTGAGCCGCGACGCGCCCCTCAAGGCGGACATGAAGCTCTCGCTCGGATCAGAGACATAGAGGCCTCCGAAGCCCTCGTCGGTATCGGCCCGCATGGTTCCGTCCCAGCGCTGCCGGTCAGTGCGGATCTCGACCTTGTAGTCCTTCTCGTCGGTCACCCAGGCGAATTTCGGCCCGGCGATCATGACGACGATCTCGCGGCTCGACGGGCGGATGAAATAGAGCCCGTCCGAGGCCTTCGGAACGGCGATACAGTTGTTCTGCTGCCGGTCGTAGCTCACCGTCCAGCCGCGGTTCTCGGCGAAGGTGACATAGCGTTCCTCCGCCCGAACCTCCGCGGCGAAGAGGAACGGCATAACCAGGATCGCCTGAACGAGATATAGAAGTATGCGCATGTCATGTCCCCCTGTCCTCAACGCGCCGGAACGCCATCGCCCGGCGCCCTGACCACCCCTCTGCCGTCCCCCCTCGCACGGTCGAGATCATTGATACCGGTCAGTTCACGCCCGGCAGATCCTCGAACCGTAATTTCGGCGGGGTCCCTCCGGTCGTCGGGCCGGCCGGCGGTGGTTCCTCTGCCGGCGACGTTGCGGCGCCCGCAGGCGGTTGCGCCGTTCCGGCACCCTCTTCGATCGCCCGCTGCCGCGCCGCCTCTTCCTCCGCAGCCCGGCGCTCAGCTTCCTCCTCCGCCGCCTTGCGGGCCAGGGCATCGGCCTCCGCCTGCCGGCGAGCCTCTTCCTCCAGCCGGGCCCGTTCGGCCGCCGCGACCTTCTCGCGTTCCGCCGCCCGGAACTTGTAGAGCGCCGCCTCGCGTCTCAACCGCTGCTTCTCGAGGACGTTGGATTGCAGTGTCTCTACCCGACGGCGCTCCCGCTCGAAGGCCCGCAGCGAAAGGTAATTGGTGACGTCCGTGACATCGAGGGAGCGTTCCGGCGCTGGCAGCCGGCCGGAAAACCTGACGCGAATGTCGGGATCGGCGCCGGCGAGATCGCCCGTTCCCACCTCCGGTGAAACGGTGACGACGGCTTCCGTCGCACCGCTGCGCAGGTCGATCCTCGCATCGCCGCCGAGCCTGGCGAGCGCATTGTCGGCGACGAGATTCTGCGCCCGCACGACGCCGTCACCGATGTTGAAGGGAATGATCAGCGCCCCGAAGGAGGCACTCCTTTCAGACACCAGATTCTCCACGAGCGGCCGCACCTTGCTTTCGTCAGGTTCTCCCTCGATGAGGTCGGCGGCGGCGAGCAGCGGCGGCAGATAGCCGAGGTCGAAGTGCGGCACGACGACGTCCGAAAGCCGTATCTCGCCCGAGCCGTTGATCGACGAGACGAGGCCCGCGACGGTCCCGCCGGTCGCCTCGGCGACCGCAGTGAGGTCGAAGCGCCCGGTAATCTGCGGCGGCGTCACGCCCTCGCCGGCGCCGGCGAAAACGGTCGCGAGATCGCCGTTCTCCAGCGTCAGGCGGCTCTGCAGGAAAGCCGTCTTCTCGGCATTGGAAAGACTGATCCGCCCCTTGAGATCGCCGCCCAGCCACTTGCCTGCAGCATCCTCCAGCACCAGTTCGCCGGTGCGGCCGGTCAGATGGCCGGAGAAATCCTCCACCTTTCCGAGAACGCTCGGCCAGAACGTCGACGAACGGAGCGAGAGATCGAGGTCGGGGACCTCGATCGGCGCGGCGATGGCGCCGGTCGAGAGGCCTCCGGTCGCAGGGTCGGTAACGGGCCCTGCCACTGCCTCCGCCAGCCAGGCGAGGTCGACCGTATCGAGGTCAAGCGCACCGCCGGCGCGCAGGCCCGGCTCCTTCCAGTCGAGCGAGAGACTGCCATGGACGGTATTGCCGGCAAGGGCTCCGTCGATCGCGTCGATCTTCGCCGTACCGTCGCCGATCTCCGCCGCGGCCGAGAGCGCCACCGGCAGGCCGGCGCCGGATTGCGGAAGCCCGATGCCTGCGATCATCAGATATGGTTCGAGATCGGAGCTGCGCAGCGATGTCTGCAGGCTCCCCTGCAGGAACCGCCCTGCCCGGAGATCGAGCCGACCTTTTGCCGTCAGCAAGGTCTCGGTCCCGGAGAATGTCACCACCGTGTCGGCCGGGGCATCCGCTTGCGCCCTGAGCGAGACCGAGAGACGGCCGGGCTCGGAAGACGGGATCGGCAACGGGTCCAGTCCGGCCTGTCCGAAAAGGATTTGCGCGTCCGGGTTTTCGAGACTCGCCTCGAGTGTCATGGCGCCCGGCAGTGGTGGAATCGTCTCCCGGCCGTAGTCGAGCGCGACACGGCTGCCGTTCGCCACGCCGCCCAGCTTGACCGACATGGCGGCATCCGCCCCCGAAAGGACAACATGCGCCTTGAGGTCCGCCCCGGCGTACCAGCGGGCGTTGCGAACGAGCGTGTCGAGCGCCGGGTGAGCCGGAACACGCGCCTTCAGTATGGCGAGAAACGGGCCGGGGTCTGCCGCCGCAAATGCGAGGTCGGCCTCGCCTGTCGGATCCGAAAACCCGCCCTCGATCGTCCCGGTCGCGGAGATCTTCGCGCCCGAAAGGTCGCCGATGTTGAGACGCTCGACCGCCATCCTCTCGCCGTCGGCCGTAAAGACCGCGTCGACATTCTTAGCGACGATGTCGGAGGCGGCCAGCCTCTCGACCTTGAGACGGCCCGCAATCCGCTGCGCGAAAAGGTTTGCTCCGGCCTCGTCGCCAGCGACGAGCGTCGCAAGCGCACGGACCGCGTTCAGGTCGATCTCGTTCCCGGTGAGGTCGACCGACAGGTTTGGCGCCGTACCGTCGCGCGACTCGCGTTCGACACGGCCGTTGAGAATACCCGCTCCCATCGCAAGCTCCAGCCGCTCGAAGCGCTGGAGCTCGGGCGTCAGGTCCACTTTCGCCGAGAAACCGGCAGTCTTCATCTCGCGGATCGCCGGATCGACATCGCCGGTAATCCACGCGGCGAGCCCCGAAGGTTGCGTCGAGGCAACCAGCAGGTCGCCGCGAAAAGACGGCTCGCCCTTGAGGTCCAGCGTTCCGCTCGCCTCGACCTGCGTTCGGCCGGGGAGCGTCGCGAGCACGCGCTCGACCGTCCAGCCGGTGCCGGCGGGCCGCACGTCGAGCCGGATGTCGCGCAACACCGTGTCGCCGGCGACGATCGCCGGCAGTGCGAGGCTCGCCTTGCCCGGGACCGATGGGATCGGGATACGGGCGGCAATGGCGACCAACCGGTCAAGACGCTCGCGGACCGAGACCACGACGTGCCGACTCGTCTTTCCCTTCTGAGCCCCCTCGCCGATGCGGTTGACGTCGATCTGCTGGCCGTCGGCCGTCAGCAGGAATTCCGGGTGCGCGCCGGTATCCAGCGTCGCCTCGCCGGTGACGGCGTAGGGATTTTCGGCATCGCCGAGCTCAAGGCGATAGGAAGGGACGCGGACGCGCTCGTTCGTCAGCTCGAATTCGCCCTTGACCTTCGGCGCGACCGGATTTGCGCCGCCCACCTGAGGCTCGGCAGCGGCTGCGTCACCCTCAGCTATCTGCCACGCGGCCTGGAAATTGCCCTTGTAGAGTGGTTTGCCGTCGCTGAGCGTCAGACCGCCGGAAAGATCGATCTCGAACGGCCGCGTGTCCGGCAGGAGACGGACGTTCAGCGGCACGGCGCCGGTCTTCGTGTCCGGCTGCAGGCTCGAAAGGTGGAAGCGGCCGGCCTCGCCGTCGACGGAGGCGTGCCCGTCCACGGTCCAGGGGCCTGCGAGCGAGCGAGCGGACATGTCAGCGTCGAAGCCAGAAACGATGCGGGTGCGGCCCGACTGCTCGTCGATGAATTCGACCACGCCGCCGCTCACATGCACGCGCTCCAGCACGACGGTCCGCGCCGGGATCTCGGCCGCGCTGCCGCGCGCCCAGTCGAGCGTCCCGTCGGAAAGCAGGCGGATGCGGGCCTTCGGCTCCTCGATGCGCATGTCGAAGATGCGCGCCTCGCCGGAGAGGAACGGCGCCAGTTCCGCATCCATCGAAAAGCGGGCGACACTGACGAGCGGCGAGCCGTCGCGGTCCGATCCGACGGTGACGTCATGCAGCGTGACGGAGGGGAACGGCAGGATGCGGGCCTCGACCGCCCCGTGGACGGTGACCTTCTTGCCGAGGATACGGCTCGCCTGGTCCTCGAAGTCGGATCGGAAATTCGTCCAGTCGACAAAGAACGGCGCCAGCAGCGCCGCGAAGAGCGCCGCCACCAAGAGACCACCGAGTGCCACCAATATGCGTCCGAGCACGACCCGTCGACTCCCGTTGCTCCCTACCCAAGATACCAGTGGTCCAGGGCAAATATTTGCATTCCGCTACGGCAATCGCCAGCCCAAATGTCGGATTCGGCACTCCTTTCCGTCACAGGCGGAAGATCTTGCCAGGGTTGAAGATATTGTTCGGATCGAGGCTCTTCTTGATCGCCCGCATGACCGGAAGCGCCGAGCCGAGCTCCTGTTCGAGGTAGGACATCTTGCCCTGTCCGACGCCGTGCTCGCCGGTGCAGGTGCCGCCCATCGCGAGCGCCCGGCCGTTCAGGCGGGCCATGAACGCCTCGGCGCGGGCGAGATCCGCCGGCTTCTTGTCGTCGAAGAGCATCAGCACATGGAAATTGCCGTCGCCGGCATGACCGACGATGGGTGCCAGAAGCCCCGTTTCGCGGATATCCGCCTGGGTCTCGGCCACGCAGTCGGCGAGCCGCGAGATCGGCACGCAGACATCCGTCGAAAGGCCGTTCAGCTCCGGCGCCAGCGCGCGCCCTGCCCAGTAGGCGTTGTGCCGCGCCTTCCAGAGCTGCGCGCGTTCCTCGGCATTGGCGGTGTAGCGATATTCGTCGGCGCCGCACTCTGCGGCGATTTCGGAAAACTGCTCCGATTGCAGTGCTACTGTCTCCTCGGTGCCGTGGAATTCGAGAAAGAGCGTCGGTTTCTCCGCATAGGAGAGCTTCGAATAGGCGTTGCAGGCCTTGATCTGCATCTCGTCGAGAAGTTCGATGCGGGCGACCGGGATGCCCATCTGGATCGTCATGATGACCGCATCGCAGGCGGCTTTCAGGCTCGGGAAGGCGCAAACGCCGCCGCCGATCTTCGCCGGTATGCCCTGCAGCTTCAGCGTCACCGAGGTGATGATGCCGAGCGTTCCCTCCGACCCGATATAGAGCCGCGTGAGGTCGTATCCGGCCGACGACTTCTTCGCCCGCTGCGCGGTGCGGATTTCCTCGCCGTCGGCGGTCACAACGGTGAGCGACAGCACATTGTCCTTCATCGTGCCGTACCGCACGGCATTGGTGCCGGAGGCCCGCGTCGCCGTCATACCGCCGATCGAGGCGTTCGCACCCGGATCGATCGGGAAGAAGAGGCCTGTATCGCGCAGATAGGTGTTGAGTTCCTCGCGCGTCACACCCGGCTCGACGGTGCAGTCGAGGTCCTCGGCATTCACTTCTAGCACGCTGTTCATGCGGCTGAAGTCGACGGATATCCCGCCGCTAGGCGCGTTCAGGTGCCCCTCCAGCGAAGAGCCGGTGCCGAACGGGATCATCGGCACCTTGTGGGCTACGCATGTCTTCACCACCGTCTTCACGTCGTCGGCGCTTTCCACGAAGACGACGCCGTCGGGAAGCTGGGCCGGCAGGTAGGTGGTCGTGTGGGTGTGCTGCTCGCGGAACGACTGACCGGTCTGGAAACGCTCGCCGAAGGTCTGTTTGAGGATGCCGAGGACGGCCGCGATCCCCTCCTCGTTGCGCGTTCCCGGCTGCACGTCCTTCATCGCCATGTCGTCGCTCTCCCTGTCCCGACGTCCCGGCGCGCCGCGCCATTCAACGTCTGTCCAATGTGGTATGGGACAGGAGTTCACCCCTTGTCCAGTGACGAGGCCCGGCCGCGAGAGCCAATTCACAGCGCTGCCGCGTCCCGCCGCATTGCGGAGACCGCCGGCGATCGCCTATGAATGCGGGGATGGTCAGGTTCCTCAAATATCTCGCCCTGGTGTTCATCGCGATCGGTATGGCCGCCGGCTATGCTTGGTGGAACTACGACGCCATCGTCGCGGCGATCCTGCACCCGCAGACGAGCGCGGCAAGCGCTTCCGACGACAGCTTCTCGCTCGTCACCGCCGACGGCCACCACTTCGCCCTTTCGGAGCTCGACGCCGCGATCGCCAGCTTTCCTGCCGCTGACGTTCAGCAAAAGCCGCTCGTCCTCTACGTCCACGGCTTCGGCCCCGAACCGGACGGCGATTTCGGCCTCTACACCATGGAGGAACTCGCCAAAGGTGCCGGCGCCGACGTCATCATGTTCCGCTGGCCCTCCTGGATATCGGTGAGGGAGTTTCCGGTCCTCAATGCGAAAGCGGCAAGCGAGCGGCTCGTCGCGCTCCTGCGCCAGGTGGCAGAGCGCCGGGAGCCCGGCGGAACGCTTGCCGGAAGGCCACTCGTGATCGTCGCCCATTCGCTCGCCGGAGAGGTCCTTCGCCATGTCGGAGAGGCCGACGCCGCGCTGCCAACCGGGCTCGCCGCACGCATCCTCTTCGCGGTCCCGGAGACGGGGCTGCCCGGCCACCGTGCCTGGATGGAGAAGCTCACCTTTGCGGACGAGATCTTCGTCTTCATCAACAAGGACGATCCGGCGCTCCAGGTGGCGACGACCATGTTCGGCGAGGCGAGACTCGGACGCTCTCTCGAAAACCTCGACGGCAGCGCCGAACCGCTCGCCGCCAATGCCGACTACATCGTTCTCGATCCGGAAAGCTGGCGACACTACTTTTTCGTTTCGGGCCAGCGCAACGAGGCGATCGACGAAGTCTTCGGCGAGATTCTTCGCCGCGGCAGCGCCGCGCTCTCCAACCGCTACCTGCGCCGTGAGCCGGCCGGCAACGCCTACACGGTCGTCGGCCCCGGCACCGAGCAGCCGGAGGGCTGACGCGCCTACTCGCCGGCCTCGACCTTGGCCGCGATCGCCATCTCCTGATGCAGGCGCTTTTCCTCGTCCGCATGCGGTTTCGAGAAGCGCGCCAGTGCCAGATAGGCGACGGGCGTCACATAGAGCGTTACCGCCGTGGCGAGCCCGAGCCCGCCGACCATGACCCAGCCGAGTGCGACGCGCGCCTCCGCCCCCGCCCCCGTCGCCAGCACCAGCGGCACACCACCGAGCACGGTGGAGATCATCGTCATCATCACCGGCCGCAGGCGAAGGTTGGCCGCATTCTCGATCGCCTCGCGCACCGACTGTCCGCGGTCACGAAGCTGGTTTGCAAACTCGACGATCAGGATGCCGTTCTTGGCCATCACGCCGACCAGCAGGACCAGGCCGATCTGGCTGTAGACATTGAGCGACGAACCCGTGAGGAGCAGCGCGAAGACGGCGCAGGCAAGGCCGAGCGGCACGGTCGCCATGATGATGAGCGACGAGATGACGCTCTCGAACTGTGCCGCCAGGACCAGGAAGATGATGACGATCGCAAAGCCGAAGGTCGCACCCATGCCCTTCGAGTTCTCGGTCAGCGTCTTCGCTTCGGCGAGCGGCATGACGCGCACGCCGGGCGGCAGCAGCGGAGCGGCGATCGTCTGCGTCTCGTTGAGCGCATCGCCGAGCGAAAGCCCCGCCGGCAACCCGGCCGTGATCGCGACCGACGCGAGCTGCTGCTCGCGGGTCAGCGACGGCGCCACCGCCTTTTCCCGAAGCGAGGCGATCACCGACATCGGCACGATCTTGCCGTCCGCGGTCCTCAGGAAGACATTCTCGAGATCGGTCGGATCGTCGATCGGCCGGGTGGTGGAGGCAAGCTTCACCGGATAGGCCTCGCCGTCGACGAAGACGTCGCCGATCGAACGACCGTCGAGGAGCGACTGCAGCGCCTGCGACAGCCCTGTGAAGTCGATGCCGAGTTCGGCTGCGCGTTCGCGGTCAACGGTAACGGAGAGCTGCGCCTGACTGATGTCGTTGGTGAGCCGCGGACCGTCGAAACGTCCGCTTTCCTCCATCGCCGCAACGAGCCGGGTCGCAGCACTCGTCAGGGTCTGGTGGTCCGCGCCGACGAGCGCGAACTGCAGGCCGCTGCCGCCGCCGCGGATCCTGAGGCTGTTCGGCTGCATGGCGAAGGCCCTGACCGCCGGCACCCGTGCTGCGGCGGCGTTGACGTCTGCGGCGATCTCGTCCTGGCTGCGGCTGCGCTCCTCCCACGGGGCGAGCGTCAGCACCATGAAGCCGCTGTTCTTGCTGCTGCCGAAACCCGAAATGGAAAAGAGGTTGGCAACTTCGCCGCTCTTGCGGAGCGGTTCGAGATTCTCCTCGATCCGCTGCATCTGGTCGCGCATGAAGTCGAGGCTGACCCCCTGCGGCGCCGTCACCCTCAGCATCAGCGCCGAGCGGTCTTCCCGCGGCGTGAGTTCGCTGGTGATCAGCGAGAAGGCGGCGAGCGCGGAGAGCGAAAACAGGGCCGCGACGACGAAGACGATCAGCGGCGCTGCAAGGCACGCATGAAGGGTCTTGCGGTAGAAGCGCGAAAAGGCGTCGCCGAAGCGGCCGAGTGGATCGCCGCCCTCCCGGTGCTCGTGCGGCTTCAAGACCCGCGAGGCGAGCATGGGGCAAAGCGTGAGCGCCACCAGCGAGGAAAGCGTGACGGAGAAGGCGAGCACGAAACCGAATTCGCGGAAAAGCCCACCGACTTGGCCCGGCAGGAAGGAGAGCGGCACGAAGACGGCAGCGAGCGTCGCCGTTGTCGCGATGACGGCGAAGAACACTTCCCGTGTGCCTAGGACGGCGGCAGCCCGCGGGCCGAGCCCCTGCCCGCGCCTTCGCACGATGTTTTCCAGCACCACGATCGCGTCATCGACCACCATGCCGGTCGCAAGCACGACGGCAAGCAGCGTCAGGATGTTGATCGAAAATCCGGCGAGATAGATGGCGGCCACCGTACCGATCAGCGCGACCGGCATGGTGACGGCGGGAATGATCGTCGCGCGCGCGTCGCGCAGGAAGAGATAGATGATCGCGACGACGATCACTGCGGCAAGCACCAGCGAGCGCACCACTTCCTCGATCGAGCCGCGGATGAAGACGGCGTCGTCGCTGGTGATGCGCAGCTCGGTGCCCTCCGGCAGCGTCTTCGAAAGCTCGGCGACCGCCGCCGCAACGCCTTTTGAGATGCTGAGCGTGTTCGACTGCGCCTGCCGGATGATCCCGAGACCGATGCCGGCGCGGCCGTTCGAGCGCAGGCTCGTCGTTCCGGTGTCAGCGCCAAAGGTTACCGTGGCCACGTCTCTCAGCCGGACCCGGTTCTGCACGATGAGACTGCCGAAATCCTCGGGTGTCCTGAGGTCGGCGGTCGCGCGCACGACGATGTCCTGCGTCGGGCTGGTGAGCGAGCCCGCCGGCACGTCGAAGGCGAGATTGGAGAGCGCGGATGTCAGCGATGCGATGGTGAGCCCGCGGCTTGCCAGCGCCGCCTGGTCGACGTCGATGCGGAAGATCTTCTCCTGATCGCCGTAGATTTCGATGTCGGCGACACCGTCCACCGTCGAGAGACGGTCGGAAATCTGATTGTCGACCAGCAGCGTGAGATCATCGAGGCTCATCCGGTCCGAGGTTACGGCGAGCCGCATGATCGGCTGCGAGTCGGAGTCCGCCTTGACGATGCGCGGCTCGTCGGCATCGTCCGGCAGGTCGTTAGAAACCCGAGAAATCGCGTCGCGCACATCCGTCGACGCGACGTTGAGATCGGTGCTGTCGGAAAATTCCAGCGTGACGCGGCTCTGCCCGAACTGCGAGGTCGAGGACATGCTCTTCAGCCCCGACACGCGCGCGACCGCCCCCTCGATGACCGTCGTCACCTCCTGGTCGATCGTCTCGGGCGAGGCGCCGGAGAAAGTCGTGCGCACGGTGATCACCGGCTGGTCGACGTCGGGGAGCTCGCGAACCTCGATGCCATAGAAGGCCGCAAGCCCCGCGACGACGATCAGCGCGTTGAAGACCAGCGCGAGGATCGGCCGCCTGACGAAGAGGGCAGTGAAGCCCGCGCTGCCGCCGCCGGGGAAATCGGAAAACGGCCCGTTCATTGACTTGCGACCGGAACGCCGGTCTCCTCTCCGGCCGGCCGGACCGTCCCGCCCTGGCGCACCCGCTGGATACCTTCCGTCACGACCCTGTCGCCGGGGCGCAGGTCGGCATCGACCAGCACGGCGTCGGGATTGCGCTGGACGATCCGGACGCGGACCTTCTCCGCCTTGCTCTCGCTTCCGATGCGCCAGACGAATGCGCCTTCGCCGTCCCATTGCACGGCGAGCGGATCGACGGAGGGATAGTTCTCCCCGGCAAACGCCATGGTGACGGTAAACGACATGCCGGCCCTCAGGTCGTCATTCGCGTTGGCGATGCGGGCGCGCACGTGCAGCGTGCGGCTCGCCTCGTCGATGCGGTTGTCGATCGCCTCGACCGTCCCGCGATAGAGCTGCCCGGGGCGTGCGACCGCGGTCGCCTCGACCGCCTGCCCGACCTTGAGGATGGGCGCGAAGCGCTCAGGCACCCAGAAGTCGACGAGGATTTCGGAACGGTCGTCGAGGGTGGCGATCACCGTTCCCGTGGTGACGTTGTCTCCCGGATTGATGGTGATGATGCCGGCAATGCCGTCGATCGGGGCGACGATGTCACGCCGCTTCAGGTTGAGTTCGGCGGTGTCGAGTGCAAGCTTCGCCGCCTCGACGGCGATCTGCGCATCGAAGGCGTCGATGCGCGACACCGTGGATTTCAGATTGGCGTAGAGGTTCGCCTTCTCGGTCGCGCTCTTCAGCGCCACCCGCGCCTGGTCACGCGCGATCGTCTGCTCGTCGTTGTCGAGCTGGGCGAGGAGATCACCCCTCGTAACCTTCTGCCCCGAAACGATCGCCACCTTGGCGAGCGTGCCGTCGACCTGCGGCGTGACCGCGACGGACTGCACGGCGTCGCCGGTGCCTATCGCCGAGAGCCGGTCGTTGACGGTGCCGAGGCTGACGGGTTGCACGACGACCACGGGCGCGCCGTTGCCGCCCCGACGGTTGCCTTCGCCACCCTTGGCATCCGGTCCCGCAGTCTCCCCGGCCGGCGCCAGGACCGCAACCAGCCCGGCGGGCGTCCCAATCCGCAGCAGCAGGTCTCCGGCTCCCGGCACGAACCTTGCCCAGCCGACGACGAAGGCGGCAACCACCGCGAAAATGACGATCACCTGTTTCCAGAGGGGCATTTAAAAGCTCCGGCAAGGACTGCCGGACCGCGGCGGATGTGCGGGCGGTCGAAGGCGTCCAAATTCGGTCGACATATGCGCCAATATTTCCGCGGGGTCGACTCTCGGCAAGGCCTGCCGGCCAACATTACCAAATTGTCATCGGCCACCCGAGACGGATGCGGACCGGCCGCGGTCACCCGATATTTCCTGTAGAAGAGCCGGGAACCGGCCCGAGCCGGAATGAAACCAGAACGTCTTGACTCGCCTTTCCGGTCCGAATCACTACATTGGGCGCCATGAGTAACGGTTACGACGACATTCCCTTCTTCGATGAAGAGCCGCCGCCGCGCAAGCCGGCAGGACCGGCGACAGGCGGAATTGCCGCCCGTGCCATGGCCGCCCGCGATCAGGCCCGCACCCCGGACTATCTGTCCGGCCTCAATCCCGAACAGCGCGAAGCCGTGGAAACGACGGAGGGTCCGGTGCTCGTCCTCGCCGGCGCCGGCACCGGCAAGACCCGTGTGCTGACCACGCGCATCGCCCACATTCTTGCGACAGGCCGGGCCTTTCCCTCGCAAATCCTCGCCGTGACCTTCACCAACAAGGCCGCCCGCGAGATGAAGGAACGCATCGGCATGCTGGTCGGCGGCGCCGTCGAGGGAATGCCCTGGCTCGGCACCTTCCACTCGATCGGCGTGAAGATCCTTCGCCGCCACGCCGAACTGGTCGGACTGAGGTCCGATTTCACCATTCTCGACACCGACGACGTCATCCGCCTGATCAAGCAGCTGATCCAGGCCGAAGGGCTCGACGACAAGCGGTGGCCGGCCCGCCAGTTTGCGGCGATGATCGACACCTGGAAGAACAAGGGTCTCGATCCGGCGCAGATCCCGGAGGGCGACGCCCGCGCCTTCGCAAACGGCAAGGGACGGGAGCTCTACGCGGCCTACCAGAACCGGCTCAAGACTCTGAACGCCTGCGATTTCGGCGATCTCCTGCTGCATCCGATCCGCATGTTCAGAGCCAATCCGGACGTTCTGCGCGACTACCATCAGCGCTTCAAGTACATCCTCGTCGACGAGTACCAGGACACCAACACCGCCCAGTACATGTGGCTGAGATTGCTGGCACAGAGGTCGGCGGCATCCAGGAACAGCCCCTCATCCGGCCTGTCGGCCACCTTCTCCCCGTCAAACGGGGAGAAGGACGGTGCGGCGGGCGCCAGCCCCCCCCTCGCCCCGCCTGCGGGGAGAGGGTCCCGCGGAGCGGGGGGCGAGGGGCCGGCCCCCACCGTCAATATTTGCTGCGTCGGTGACGACGATCAGTCGATCTACGGCTGGCGCGGCGCGGAGGTGGACAACATCCTGCGCTTCGAGAAGGATTTCCCCGGCGCCAAGGTCATCAAGCTCGAACGCAACTACCGTTCCACCGAGCACATTCTCGGTGCCGCCGGCCACCTGATCGCCCACAACGAGGGACGCCTCGGCAAGACGCTGTTCACCGACCGCACCGAGCCCGACGACGAGAAGGTGATCGTCCACGCCGCATGGGATTCCGAGGAGGAGGCCCGCGCCGTCGGCGAGGAAATCGAACGGCTGCAGCGCGGTGACGCCGACGGCAAGAAGCACGCCCTCAACGGAATGGCGATCCTCGTGCGCGCCTCCTTCCAGATGCGCGAGTTCGAAGACCGTTTCGTGACCCTCGGCCTCAACTACCGCGTCGTCGGCGGTCCGCGCTTCTACGAGCGCCTCGAAATCCGCGACGCCATGGCCTATTTCCGCCTCGTCTGCCAGCCGGCCGACGATCTCGCCTTCGAGCGCATCGTCAACACCCCGAAGCGGGGCCTGGGCGACACCACGGTCCGGGCGCTGCACGACTATGCCCGCGCGCGCGACATTCCGATGCTCGCAGCCGCCGCCGAGATGGTCGAGACCGACGAGTTGAAACCGAAGGCGCGCAAGGCGCTCTTCGACGTGATTCAATACTTCCGCCGCTGGTCGGAACGCCTTGAAACGACTCCGCATACCGAGCTGGCCGAGCAGATTCTCGACGAGTCCGGCTATACCGACATGTGGAAGAACGACAAGTCGGCGGAAGCGCCGGGCCGGCTCGAAAACCTCAAGGAACTCGTCCGCTCGATGGAAGCCTTCGAATCGATGCGCGGCTTCCTCGAACACGTCTCGCTGGTCATGGATACCGAGCAGAACGAGGACATGGACGCCGTTTCGATCATGACGCTCCATTCCGCCAAGGGGCTCGAATTCGACACCGTCTTCCTGCCCGGCTGGGAGGAAGGCCTCTTCCCCCACCAGCGCGCCCTCGATGAAGGCGGACGCTCAGGCCTCGAGGAAGAACGCCGCCTCGCCTATGTCGGCATCACCCGCGCCAAGCGCCGTTGCCACATCTGGTTCGTCTCCAACCGCCGCATTCACGGCCTCTGGCAGTCAACCATGCCCTCGCGCTTCCTCGATGAACTGCCGCAGAGCCATGTCGAGGTCGCCGAAGCCGAAACGTCCTACGGCGGCTACGGACGCGGCGGCTACGGCCAGTCCCGCTTCGATCGCGCAGATCCCTTCGCCAACTCCTATTCGACGCCCGGATGGAAACGCGCCCAGCAGAACAAGTCGGACGCCACCCGCGACAACTGGGGTACCCGCTCCGGCCATGCGGTGGAACGCATCGGCTACGGCGAGAGCGGCCCGCGCGGCAGGACGATCGAGGGCGAACTGGTGGCGAAATCCACCAGTTCGGAGCCATCGAAGTTCAAGCTCGGCGACCGCGTCTTCCACGTCAAGTTCGGCAACGGCAACGTCTCTGCGATCGAGGGCAACAAGCTTACGATCGATTTCGACCGCGCCGGCCAGAAGCGCGTGCTGGACGGCTTCGTCGAGCGGGTGTAAGTCCCCTCGCGACCTGCCGCCGGATACAATCCCGTGACCGTCCGGCCGCTTGCCACTATTCCTTCGCATTCCCGTTGTCTGAAAAAGACCTGAACCAAGCGCGTCCCCGCCCCCGGGGCTGCGTCAGCCTGGACAAGGATCGACGAGAGATGATGCCGGCCGACCTCCGCCAACCCGGCTGCACGCAAAAGTCCCCTGCCCGGTCCGCGTCCGATCATTGGCACGGGCCTGTCATCGAATCATGCGAAACCCGCCAGACCTTCCGCAATGGATAAAGGCATGCTGCCCGACAGTGAAACGCAATCCGGTGCTAGCCGGCTCCTTTCCCGCTATCGCGGCTATCTGACGGCCGTCGCCGTCGTCGCCGTGTTCACGATGATGATCTTCGCGATCCACCGCCTGACCGCGGAGGTGCGCTATGACGACGTCCTCGCCGCCCTCGGGGATACCTCCTGGTGGTCGCTTCTCTGGGCAGCGTTCTTCACCGCGCTCAGCTACGGCGCGCTCGCCTTGTACGACGCCAACGCCATCGACTACATCGGACGCAAACTGCCGCTGCCGTCGGTCGTGACAACTGCCTTTATCGCCTACGCCGTCGGCAATACCGCAGGCTTCGGCCCCTTGAGCGGCGGCGCGATCCGCTATCGCGCCTATTCGCGGATGGGGCTCCAGCCAGGCGAAATCGCCCGCGTCATCGCGTTTGTAACGCTCTCCTTCGGCTTCGGGCTCGCCGCTGTGAGCGCGCTCGCGCTGCTGGTCGTCGCGCCGCGGGTCGCCGATATCGTCGGCCTGAACGGTCCGGCGCTTCGCTTCGCTGCCGTGGCCGTCGTCGTGGTGCTGGCCGTTCTCGTCTTCCTCAGCAGAAACGGACGCGAGATCACTATCGCCGGCGTGACGCTCCGCCTGCCTGACACGCGCACGTCGTCCCGGCAATTTCTCGTCACCGCCTTCGATCTCGCAGGCTCGGCATCGGCCCTTTACGTCCTGCTGCCGGAAACACATATCGGCTGGCCGGCCTTCTTCGCGATCTACGCGACAGCCGTCGCGCTCGGGGTTCTGAGCCACGTTCCCGCCGGCCTCGGCGTCTTCGAGACGGTGATGATCGCCGGCCTCGGCAACGCGATCAGCGCCGACCAGCTCCTCGGCAGCCTCGTCCTCTACCGTCTGGTCTACTACTTCCTGCCGTTGCTGTTTGCGCTCGCGCTTGCCGTCGTCGGCGAACTGCGGAGCTTCGCGAAACAGCCGCTCGCCGCCGAGATCGCCCAGATCGCCGCGCGGCTCGTGCCCGCGCTCCTCTCCACCTATGCGCTGATGCTCGGCGCCATGCTGATCTTCTCGAGCGTCACGCCGACGCCCGACGGCGACCTGGACCTTCTGGCCGGGCTCCTGCCCCTGCCGATCGTCGAGGCGGCACACTTCCTGTCGAGCATCCTCGGCCTCGTCCTCGTCATCGCCTCCCGCGGCATCGCCCAGCGCCTCGACGGCGCCTGGTGGGTCGGGCTCGCAGCAGCGGCGATCGCCTTCCTCTTCTCGCTGATGAAGGCGCTCGCCGTCTTCGAAGCCATCGCGCTCGGCCTCTTCATCGCCGCGATGCTCGTCAGTGCCGGCAGCTTCACCCGCCACGCCTCGCTCTTCGGACAGGCGCTGGGTCCCGCCTGGCTGACGGCGATGGCCGTCACGGTTGTCGGCGCCGCCGGCATCCTGCTCTTCGTCTACCGCGACACGCAGTACAGCCACGAACTCTGGTGGCAGTTCGAGTTCTCCGAGGAAGCCCCGCGCGGCCTGCGGGCGCTGCTTGGCCTTGCGATCAGCTCGGCGGCGGTGGCGATGTTCAGCCTGCTGCGCCCGCTTGCCCACCGACCTGACGAGGCGATTGAAGACGATCTCGCGCGTGCGGTGGCGATCGTCGAAGACCAGGATGTCGCCGACGCCAACCTCGTGCGCATGGGCGACAAGAGGCTCCTCTTCTCCGGGAGCGGCAAGGCATTCATAATGTACGGCATCCAGGGACGGTCCTGGATCGCGCTCGCCGACCCCGTGGGGGCGGAAGAGGATTTCGCCGATCTCGTCTGGCAGTTCGTCGACTTGGCCCGCGCCTCGGGCGGCCGCGCCGTCTTCTACCAGATCACGCCGGCGCTCTTGCCGTCCTGCATCGACGCGGGCCTGCGCGCCTTCAAACTCGGCGAACTCGCGACCGTCGATCTCGGACAATTCGACCTCGCCGGCAGCCGCCTTGCGGGCCTGCGCCAGTCCTATAACCGCGGCCAGCGCGACGGCCTCGTCTTCTCGATCGTCGAGCCGCCGGACGTACCGCCGATCCTCGACGAACTGAAGGCGATCTCGGATGCGTGGCTCGCTCATCACAACACGCGCGAGAAATCGTTCTCGCTCGGCGCCTTCGATCCTGAATACGTGCTTTCGCAGCCGGTGGCGATCCTCACCAAGGACGACCGGATCGTCGCCTTCGCCACCGTGATGACGACGGATACGAAGGCGGAAGCGACGGTCGACCTGATGCGGTTTGCGCCCGACGCGCCGCGTGGCGCCATGGATTTCCTCTTCATCAGCCTGATGAAACATGTGCGCGAGGCGGGCTTTTCCCGCTTCAATCTCGGCATGGCGCCGCTCTCCGGCATGTCGCGCCGCGAGACCGCGCCGGTCTGGGACCGCATCGGCGGCCTGGTCTTCGAGCACGGCGAGCGCTTCTACAACTTCAAGGGGCTCAGGGCCTTCAAGTCCAAGTTCCACCCGCAATGGGAGCCGCGCTACCTCGCCGTCACCAACGGCACCGGCGCGGCGCTGGCGCTCATGGACATCACCTTCCTGATCAGCGGCGGCATGAAAGGCGTGGTAGCGAAATGAAATCTATCGGACTCTCCGGCTTTAGCCTGGCTGCAAGCCTTCTCGTCTCCTCCGGCATCGCCGCTGCCCAGTCGCCGACCTATCAGCCCGGCATGATCCCGGCCGACCATATCCTGCTGCCGAAGGGCGAAGTGCGCGCCGACATCTTCCTGATCTCGGACACCGGCGGCTGGGGCGACAACGAGGAGCAGCAGGCGCAGGCGCTCGTCGACAAGGGCGCGATCGTCGTCGGCATCGACTTGCCCACCTACCTCAAGGCACTGCGCGCCGACGACGGCGACTGCGTCTACATGATTTCGGATGTGGAATCCCTCGCCCACCAGGTCCAGCGGGCGGCGGAAACGAGCGTCTTCAATCCGCCGATCGTCGCCGGCATCGGCGAAGGTGCCGCACTGGCGCTCGCGATGATCGCCCAGAGCCCGGCAGCCACCATCGGCGAGGCGATCGCCGTCGATCCGGTGGCCGGCATTCCGCTGGACAAGGAGCTTTGCACGCCCGCCACCAAAGAGCGGGTCGGCGACCGCATGGTCTACGGTCTGACCGACGGCCCGCTGCCGGCTCCGGTGACGGTTCTCTTCTCGCCCGCAGCCGACAAGGCCGGTCGCGACCACGTCGCCTCGCTGGTGAAGGATCATGGTGACATCGAGGTTCGCGATGTCGAGGATACCGCTGGCGACGCCCTTGCCCAGGCGCTCGGCGACCGGGTCGATGCCGGCGGCAATGCCGACGACCCGCTCGGGCTTCCGCTCACGCTCCTCGATACGACGCCCGCCATGGACACGATGGCGATCATCTACTCGGGCGACGGCGGCTGGCGGGACCTCGACAGGCAGGTCGGTGCAGTATTGCAGGAAAAGGGTATCCCTGTCGTCGGCGTAGACTCGCTGCACTATTTCTGGTCGCAGCGCACTCCCAAGGAGACCGCCGAGGATCTCGCGCGGATCATCGACACCTATCGCCGCAAATGGAAGGTCCGCCATGTGCTGCTGGCCGGCTATTCCTTCGGGGCCGACGTCCTGCCGGCGACCTACAACCTGCTGCCGCCGGACGACAAGGCACGGATCGCCCAGGTAACCCTGATGGCGCTGTCGCATCAGGTCGACTATGAAATCTCGGTCGAGGGCTGGCTTGGCGTTTCAGGGCAAGGTGCCGGAGATCCCGTCGACGACATCGCGAAGATCGATCCGAAGCGCGTCCAGTGCATCTACGGCACGGAGGAAGAGGACGACCCCTGCCCGACGCTCAAGGACCGCGGCGTCGAGAGCATCGGCATTACCGGCGGACACCACTTCGACGAGGACTACGAAGCCCTCGCCGGACGTATCCTCGCATCGCTCAAGACACGGCTCGGCGAGTAGAACGGCACGACCGGCGTTTCGAAATAGCGCTTTCGCTCAGCTGTCGGCGCGGCCCTGGCGGCGGTCGCCGCAATGCAGCCACTGGAGTTCCTGCTGGACCATGTCCTGGAAGTCGAGGATCTGCCGGCGCATCTCCGGCTCCGGGCAACCACGCTCCAGAAGCTCGGCCCCGAGCCCGCGGCAGGTCGTGCGCCAATAGGTGAGCGCAGCCTCACCGTTCCTCTCGTCGAGTTCGCGGGCGCACCGACGAATGAGGGCACGACGCCCCTTGAGGGGGAAAAATGCGACCTTCGGCGTTGCGGCCGGATACTCGGTCTTGATTACGGTCATCCATACCATCCTGACGTGATGCTTCCGGTCTAGGACGGTCATGGTTAACGTTCGGTTTCCTCACCTTGAAAATGGATCGTTTTCGGTCATTTCACGCCCCGAGCTCGTCGAGATAGGCGTCACTGTCGTCCACCTGGAACTCGACCCACATCGGCAGGTGGTCGCTCATCTGGTAAGTGCGCCAGTCGCGAAAACTGCGGCCGGGCTTCTCCTGCCGCTCGGCGGCATAGTCGGCCTCCTGGTCCTCGCAATAGACGCAGTCGTAGAAATCGAAGACGCCCGCCCTGCCGGTCGGCTTCATGCTGCGGAGCTCCCTGTAATAGGCGATCTGGTCGTAATGCTTGTCCTTGGTGACGTTCGAGCCGGGAATGGTCTGCAATGCCTCGGGAACGCGGAAGCCGGCCGTAGTCAGGGCTTCCATCGTCACGTCCTTGCGGTTGAAGATGTTGAAATCGCCGAGCAGCAGCAGGTTGTCGCGCTTCGGCTTGTCCTCCGGACCGTAGACGTTGGCGCCGGAAAAATCGCCGGCATAGCTCGCGATCGTCTTGCCGAGTGCGGTGATTTCGGCAAGTCGCCGGGCATCGACCGGCGTACCTTCGCCGTAGTAGATATGGACCGTGACGAGCGTGAAATAGGCCCAGCCCGCCCGGAAGCCGGCGACGTAGGGCGAGCGGGCGAACTGCACCTGCCGGTCCGCGGCGGGGATCGCCTCCTCCAGCACGAGTTCGGCGGCAAGCCCGGTGAAATCGACCTTGCGGCGATCGTAGAAGAAGGCCATGCGCTCGGAATTACCGGACCGGCCGAGCGTCACGTCGGTGACGAGAAAATCCCACCAACTCCCCAGCATGCGCTTCAGCTGCTGCAGCGGGAACAGGCTTTTCCGAACCTCCTGGATCGCGACGATGTCGAAGCGGTTTATGATCTCGGCGATGTAGTGATAGGGCTCGACATCGCGGTAGCGGTACTTGCCGGAGTCGAATTCGCGGAGGTTCCAGGAGGCGAGCAGCAGCGTGTCGGACGCCGTTTTCGGCGGGATCGCGCCGCCTTCCGCATTGATCCCCGCCCTGAGCGCCTTGAGGCCGCGGACGATCCGCTTGCGCTTGTCGATATCCGGTATCCGCTTGAGGTCGGCATAGTTCGGCATCACACCCCCTCCGGCACAGCCGCCACCTGTCGGCGCGGCTCGGCAGGCATCATACACGTATGGCGCGAATTTTCCAGCCGGAACCAGGGACGTCCGTCTGCGAAGAAGACCCAGGTCCATCGTCATTGCTTCGGCAGGGCGGCGGCGATCCGGGATGTTTTCCACCGTCGGCCTGTGGACGCGAACACCTCTTGCGGCTTATCAGGGATTGATGCCTGTCAAATGACCGGTAGCCGATCCCGGCTATCCTGGTGCCGTTGAACCGCAATTTGGAGGAGCCGCCCATGAACGACCATCCCGTCCTGCGTTTTCATGGCGCTGCCGGAACCGTCACCGGATCGTGCTTCCGGCTCGACATCGGCAAGCGACAGATCCTCGTCGACTGCGGCCTCTTCCAGGGTTCTAAGACCGAGAAGGAACTCAACTACCGCGATTTCCCGTTCGACCATTCGGCGATCGACGCGGTGATTCTCACGCACGCCCATATCGACCATTCCGGCCTGCTGCCGAAGCTCGCCAAGGCGGGGTATCAGGGGCCGATCTACGCGACGAGAGGAACAATCGACCTCTGCTCGGTCATGTTGCCGGATTCCGCCCACATCCAGGAAAGCGAAGTCGAATTCCTCAACCGGCGCAACCTCCGCCGCGGCCGTGATCCGGTGACGCCGATCTACGAGGCCCGCGATGCGGCGATCGCCGTCACGCTGCTGCGCCCGGTGGAACTCGAAACCTGGCAGCGCGCGACGGATGGCGTTCGCTTCCGCTTCTGGAACGCCGGCCACCTCCTCGGTTCGGCCTCGGTCGAGATGGAGGTCGAGACGCCGGAGAAGACGCTCCGCATCCTCTTTTCCGGTGACATCGGCCCCAGCCACAAGCTGCTGCAATACGCTCCCGAAGCACCGTCCGGCTGGGACTACGTGATCTGCGAAAGCACCTATGGCGATACCGACCGCGAGGAGGCGAACGACGCCACGCGCCGGGAGGCCCTGCGCGCCGAGGTCGCCGACGCCTATAACCTGGACGGGGCGCTCCTCATCCCCTCCTTCGCGGTCGAACGCACGCAGGAACTGCTCGCAGACCTCATCTTCCTGATGCGGTCGGAGAAGATCCCGACCTGCCCCGTCATCATCGATTCACCGCTCGCCACACGCGCGAGCGAGATATTTCTTCGCCACGCCCGCGAGCTGGAGGACGGTCATCTCCTCGCCGACGCGCTGCATGCCCGCAACGTGCGGTTCACGGAATCGGTCGAACAGTCGAAAGCGCTCGACCACATGCGCGGCTTCCACATCGTCATCGCTGCAAGCGGCATGTGCGAGGCGGGCCGCATTCGTCACCGGCTGAAGAACTGGCTCTGGCGCGACGAGGCAACGGTTCTGCTCGTCGGGTTCCAGGCGACCGGCACACTCGGCAGGATTCTCGAGGAAGGCGCCTCCGTCGTGCGCATCCAGGGCGACGAGATCAATGTGCGGGCCCGTATTCGCCGCCTCGACATCTACAGCGGCCACGCCGACGGGCCGGAACTCGCCGCATGGCTGCGGACGCGCCAGCCGATCCGTGCCGGCCTCTTCCTCGTCCATGGAGAAGAGGACGGCATCGCCGGCCTGCGCAAGCGCGCTTCCGCCTTCCTTGCCGAGGAGATGATCAACGTGCCGCACCTCGACAGCGCCTTCGAACTCAGGCCGGAGCGTGCCGTCGATATCTCGGAGAAGCTGCCAGAACCACGCATCGACCCCGCGCGGGTCGGTCACCGCGACTGGCACAACGACTTCCAGTCCCTCGTCCTCGACCTGCAGCAGGAACTGGCGAAGGCTGCCGACGACAAGGCCCGCGGCGTCATCCTGCGCAAGCTGCGTCGCGCGCTGACCGAGTAACGGATAGCGGATGGTGGTTTCGGTGGAGCAGACAGATGTCGCGATCGTCGGCGGCGGGCCGGCCGGCCTCGCCGCCGCGGAGCTTCTGTCGCGCGACGGCTACGCGGTCACCGTCTACGACGCCATGCCGACCGTCGCGCGCAAGTTCCTGCTCGCCGGCAAGTCGGGCCTCAACATCACCCATTCCGAGCTGTTCGAGCGCTTTGCCGAACGCTTCGGCAGCGCTTCACCAAGGCTTCGTGCCGCCCTCGATGCCTTCACCCCGCAAGAAGTCCGCGACTGGGCCGCAGGGCTCGGGACGGAAACCTTCGTCGGTTCGTCGGGCCGCGTCTTCCCCAAGGTGATGAAGGCCTCGCCGCTGCTGCGCGCCTGGCTGCGGCGGCTCGACACCCAGGGCGTGACGATCCGCACCCGCCACCGCTGGACAGGCTTTGCGAGCAGCGATCTCCTCTTTGAAACGCCGGACGGGGAGAAGCGCGTCGCGAGCAAGGTCACACTCCTCGCTCTCGGCGGCGCGAGCTGGCCGAAACTGGGGTCGGACGCAGCCTGGATCGGGGCGCTTCGCGAAAAGGGCGTCGACATCGCCCCCTTCCGGCCGGCCAATTGCGGCTTCGATGTCGCTTGGAGCGAGAGCTTCCGGGAACGCTTCGCCGGCGAACCGGTCAAGGCGGTCACCGCCTCCTCGGCCGCCGGCACGCTGCCGGGCGAATTCGTGATTAGCCGCCACGGCATCGAGGGCAGCCTCGTCTACGCCCATGCCGCAAGCCTCCGCGACACGCTGGAGCGGGAGGGCCAGGCCTCCCTCCTTCTCGACCTCGCACCGGGGCGCCCCCTCGAACGGCTCGCCCGCGACCTTGCGAAACAGGACCCGAAGGCAAGTCTCTCGACGCGGCTGCGCAAGGGCGCCGGGCTCGCGGGCGTCAAGGCCGCGCTCGTCCGGGAATGTGTCCCGGAGGCCGGCAGGGCGACGGCGGAAACGCTCGCCACGGTGATCAAGCGGCTGCCGATCCCGCTGCTTCGCCCGCGCCCGATCGCCGAAGCCATATCCTCCGCCGGCGGCGTCCGCTGGGACGCCATCGACGAGCATTACATGCTGAAGGCGCTGCCGGGCATCTTCGTCGCCGGCGAGATGATCGACTGGGAGGCCCCGACCGGGGGCTATCTCCTGACCGCCTGCCTTGCCACGGGAAAGGCCGCCGCCGAAGGCATGAAATCCTGGTTGCACGACCAGGCAAGTCACGGTTGAGCGTCAGACACGCCTTCCACGTCAACGTTCACCCAGTTTTCGACGAAGGCTGACGCATGACTTGCGCATGCGCGCGATTGACAACCGACCGCTTTAGTCAGAACACTTTAGCCGTCTGGACAGACAGCATGGAGGAGGCATGTCGATGCGCAGGTCTATCGGTTTCTTCGTTTTTGCCTTCAGCCTCTTGAGTTCGGCGCTCGCCGCCGGCGCCGCCGAGCCGACGCGCTCGGTCGTCATCACCAGGGACGGCGACTATTTCGGGTTCGATCTCAGGACCGAACAGAACGTCTCCCTCGACCAGTGTCGCGAGAGCTGCATCGCCGACCAGTCCTGCCGCGCCTTCACCTACAACCCGAAGGTGAAGTGGTGCTTCCTGAAATCCGACTTCAGCCGCCTCGACACTTTCCCCGGCGCCATCGCCGGCAAGATCGTCGTCACTGCCGCCGAACCGGACATCGGCGCACCGTCCCGTCTGCCCTTCGTCTCCGACCAGCTGCGCCAGGATGCGCAGGCGATGCGCGACAACCTCTCGATCACCGAGGAGCAGGAGCAGCTCGGGCAGGCCGGCCTCCTGATGCTCGCCAACAACGAACTCTCCGCCGGCAACTACGATTCGGCGCTCGCCGTCTTCAAGGCCGCACTGTCCGTCACACCGGACGACGCCGCACTGTGGACGGAAACTGCCCGCTCACTCAATACCGTCACTGGCCGGACCGACATCGCCGCCGAAGCCGCAGCAATGGCGCTGAATGGCTATCAGCTCACCCGCACCGCGCAGGCGCGCGCCGACGTGCTCGCCGTGCTCGCCAAGGCCTTCGAAAACAGCGAGAACTACCGCGCCGCGCTCAGCTCCTACAAGGCGAGCCTTGCACTGGTGACGGCGAAGACCGTCCAGACCGCCTACAACGAACTGCGCGAGACCAAGGGCTTCCGCGTCGTCGAGCATACGATCGACACCGACAGCGCGACCCCGCGGGCCTGCGTCCAGTTTTCCGATCCGCTCGTCAAGCGCGGCGTCGACTATGCACCCTTCGTCCTCCTCGACGGCGCTCCGGCCAAGGCGGTGGAGGCCAAGGACAACCAGATCTGTGTCGAGGGCCTGCAGCACGGCGCGCGTTATACGCTTGCGCTGCGTGCCGGCCTGCCCTCTTCCGTCGACGAGCCGCTGCTCTCCCAGGTCGACCTCTCGATCTACGTCCGCGACCGTTCGCCGACCGTCCGCTTCACCGGCGACAGCTTCGTCCTGCCGTCCACCGCCCGGCGCGGCATCCCGATCATCTCGGTCAACACCGACGGCGCCGACCTGAAACTCTACCGCATCGGCGAGCGCAACATCGCGCCGCTGCTTGCACAGTCGAAATTCCTGACCCAGCTCGACGGCTATGATGCGAGCCGCATCGAGGACGAATCCGGCGAACTCGTCTGGCAGGGCAAGATCGAGATCGGGAGCGAGCTCAACAAGGACGTCGTGACGAGCTTCCCCGTCGACGAGGCCCTGCCGAAGCGCCAGCCGGGCATCTACGTCCTGACGGCGGCCGCCGCCGGCAGCCGCGTCGAGGACTGGAACCAGCGCGCCACGCAGTGGTTCCTCGTCTCCGACATCGGGCTGCAGACCTTCGCCGGCACGGACGGGCTGAACGTCTTCGCCCGCTCGCTCGCAAGTGCCAAGCCGCTTTCCGGGGTCGAACTGCAACTGCTAGCGACCAACAACGAGGTCCTCGGCACGGCGGTGACCGATGCCGACGGCCACGCGCGCTTCGATGCCGGACTGATCCGCGGTGGAGCAGCACTCGCGCCCGCTGCAATCACCGCGAAGAAGGGCGAGGACGACTACGTCTTCCTCGACATGAAACGCGCAGGCTTCGACCTCTCCGACCGCGGCGTGACGGGCCGTCCGGCGCCGGGCGCGATCGACATCCTGCCCTGGACCGAGCGCGGCATCTACCGCCCCGGCGAGACGGTCCATGCCGCTGCACTTGCCCGCGACACCGGTGCAAGCGCCATCACCGACCTGCCGCTCACCTTCGTCTTCACGCGGCCCGACGGCGTCGAATACCGCCGCATGGTCGAGACGGACTCGAAGCTCGGCGGCTACGCCGTCGACCTGCCGCTGCTCGCAAGCGCCATGCGCGGCACCTGGACCATGCAGATCTACACCGACCCCAAGAAGGCGGCGATCGGCCAGAAGCAGTTCCTCGTCGACGATTTCGTGCCCGACCGCACCGAGTTCGACCTGACGAGCGAGGCGAAGGACATCGCGATCGGCACACCGGTGACCGTCGACGTCGACGGCCGCTATCTCTACGGCGCGCCGGCGGCGGGCCTTATGCTCGAAGGCGAGGTCAACCTGAAGCGCAGCCGCACCAGCGCAGCGTTCGAGAACTACCAGTTCGGCCTCGTAGACGAGGAAACGGATGAAGAGACCCGCCTGACGCTCGAAGACCTGCCGGTCCTCGACGAGGAAGGCAAGGCGAGCTTCGAAGTGTCGCTGGACGAGGTGCCCTCGACGACGCAGATGCTGAACGCCGACATCGTCGTGCGGATGCAGGAAGGCGGCGGCCGCGCCGTCGAGCGGACGCTGACCCTGCCCGTCCGCCCCGAAGGGCCGATGATCGGCATCAAGCCGGAATTCTCCGGCGATCTCGCCGAAAACACGCAGGCCCGCTTCCACGTGATCGCGATCGACGCGGAGGGCAAGAAGCAGCCGCTGCAGGGTGCCAGGTGGCGCCTCGTCAATCTCGAGCGTAATTACCAATGGTATCGCGACGGCAGTTCCTGGACCTATGAGCCGATCATCACCACCAAGCAGATCGCCGACGGCACCGTCGACGTCACCGCCGACGGCGCTGCGATCTCGGTGCCCGTCGCCTGGGGGCGTTATCGCCTCGAAGTCGAGTCCGCCGTTGCCGACGGACCCGCGAGCAGTGTCGAGTTCGAGGCGGGCTGGTACGTCGAGGCAAGCTCGACCGAAACCCCGGACGCGCTGGAAATCGGGCTCGACAAGGAAAACTACGCGATCGGCGAGACGGCCAAGCTCAAGGTGTCGCCGCGCTTCGCCGGCGAACTGCTGGTGACCGTCGGCACCGACAACCTGATCACCACGCAGACGGCGACGATCCCCGCCGAAGGCGGCGAGGTCGACCTGCCAGTCACCGACAAGTGGGGTGCCGGCGCCTATGTGACGGCGACCCTCTTCCGCCCCGGCGAGGCCCAGGAAAGCCGCATGCCGATGCGGGCAATCGGCGTCACCTGGCTCGCCGTCGATCCGGGTGCCAACAAGCTCGAGGTCAGCCTCGCGCCACCGGAAAAGACCCTGCCGCGCCAGCCGCTCACCATTCCCGTTCAGGTGAAGGGCGCCGGCATCGGCGAGGAGGCCTATGTCACGATCGCCGCCGTCGACGTCGGCATCCTGAACCTGACACGCTACGAAGCGCCCGATCCGGAGGGCTGGTATTTTGGCCAGCGCCGCCTCGGCCTCGAGATCCGCGACCTCTACGGGCGGCTGATCGACGGCTCGCTCGGCGCCATGGGCCGGCTTCGCACCGGCGGCGACGGCGCGCAGATGCCGCTGCAGGGCAAGCCCCCGACCGAAAAACTGGTCGCCTTCTTCTCCGGACCGCTGAAGCTCGACAGCGAAGGCAAGGCGGAAGTGAGCTTCGATATTCCGCAGTTCAACGGCACGGCCCGCGTCATGGCGGTCGCCTGGAGCAAGACCGGCGTCGGGCATGCCAGCACCGATGTCGTCATCCGCGATCCGGTCGTCGTCACCGCCAGCATGCCGCGGTTCCTGAGCCCCGGCGACGAGAGCCGCCTGAGGCTTGAGATCGCCGCGACCGACGCGCCGTCCGGCGACTACCAGCTTGAGGTCACGACGAACACCGCGCTTGCGGTCGACACCACGGCCGCCAGCCAGACGGTGAACCTGACCCAGGGCGGAAAGACCGCGATCAACCTGCCCCTCACCGGTACCGAAGCAGGGACCGGACGCATCGACATCGCGCTCACCGGCGCCGGGCTTTCCATCGACCAGTCGCTGGAAATTCCCGTCCGTCCGGCCGCGCTCCCCGTCACCGAGCGCCGCTCGCTGACGATTGCCGCGGGCAAGAGCCTGATCGTCGACGGCGAACTGCTTGCCGACAGCATCCTGCAGGATGCCTCGGTCAGCCTGAACGTCATGCGCGCCGAAGGCTTCGACATCCCTGCCCTGCTGATGAGCCTCGACCGCTACCCCTACGGTTGCGCCGAGCAGACCACCAGCCGCGCCCTGCCGCTCCTCTATTTCAACGAGCTGTCGGCCGTCTCCGGCCTGCCGCAGCAGGAGGAGATCACCAAGCGCGTGCAGGATGCGATCTACCGCGTCCTTTCCTACCAGTCGTCGAGCGGCAGTTTCGGCCTGTGGTCGCCGGGCTACGGCGACCTCTGGCTCGACTCCTACGTCACCGAGTTCCTGACCCGTGCCCGCGAGCAGAATTTCGAGGTGCCGGACCAGGCGATGATCCAGGCGCTCGACAACCTGCAGAACCAGACCGGCTACGACATCGACATCAAGGACCGCGGCGACGAGCTGGCCTATGCGCTCTACGTGCTCGCGCGCAACAAGCGGGCGGCCATCAGCGACCTGCGCTACTATGCCGACACCCGCCTCGGCGAGTTCCCGACGCCGCTCTCCAAGGCCCATCTCGCCGCGGCGCTTGCGCTTTACGGCGACGGCCAGCGCTCCAAGGCGATCTTCACCGAGGCCGCCGGCATGACGGAAAAGGCCGTTCTGACCAAGGTCAGCTTCAACTATGCCGACTATTACGGCAGCACGCTGCGCGACGGCGCGGCGATCCTCGCGCTCGCCGCCGAGAGCCGGCCGGTGCCGCCGATCCTGTCGGGGCTCACCAAGACCGTCTCCCGCGAGCTTTCGACGAAGCGCTACACCAGCACCCAGGAGCAGACTTGGACGCTGCTCGCCGCCCGCGCCCTGCAGAAGGGTGACGATGCGCTCAAGGTCGACGTCAACGGCGCGAGCCATACCGGCGGCTACATGGCGACCATTCCCGGCGACCAGCTGCTCGCCCAACCGGTCGTGCTCACCAACCGCAGCAGCGCGCCGATCACCGCGGCAGTGACGACGGTCGCCGCACCGAAGGAAGCGCCCCCGGCCGGCGGCGAGGGCTTCACCATCGAGCGTACCTACTACACGCTCGACGGCGAGGAGGCGAACGTCACCGAAGCGCAGCAGAACGAGCGCTACGTCGTCGTGCTGTCGGTCACCGAAGCCGACAGCTGGCCCTCGCAGATCCTTATTAGCGACCTGCTGCCGGCAGGCTTTGAGATCGACAATCCGAGCCTCGTCGACAGCGCACAGCTCGAAAACTTCGACTGGATCGGCGAGACCGAGCCGGCGCATCTCGAATTCCGCAACGACCGTTTCGTGGCGGCGATCGACCGCCCTGCCGACAACGACGAGGAAATCACCCTCGCCTATGTCGTGCGCGCCGTGACGCCGGGCAGCTACGCCCATCCAGCGGCGCAGGTCGAGGACATGTACCGGCCGGAATACTCCGCGCGGACCGCAACCGGCCGCATGGAGGTCAAGGCGGCCCCCTGATGCCCGGCTGGAAGAAAATCGCCGCTGCCGCCGGCCTCGCCGTTCTCATGGCGGCGGGTGCCCTTTGGGGGCTCGACGCCCTCGACGCGGCATATCCGCCGCCGATTGCGGCGGACGACGCCGTATCGGCGGAACTTCTGGATGCAGACGGGCAACTGCTCCGGGCCTTCGCCACCCGCGAGGGACGCTGGCGGCTGAAGACGACGAGCGCCGACGTCGATCCGCGCTTCGTCGAGATGCTGATCGCCTACGAGGATCGCCGGTACTACGACCATCCGGGCGTCGACGTCGTCGCTCTCGCGCGCGCCGCGCTGCAGTTTGTCTCGAACGGTCGCATCGTGTCCGGCGGTTCGACGCTGTCGATGCAGGTCGCCCGCCTCATGGAGCCGCGCCGGGAGCGCTCCTTTTCGGCAAAGTTCCTGCAGATCCTGCGGGCGCTGCAGATCGAGCGCCGGCTGTCGAAACAGCAGATCCTCGATCTCTACCTCACCCATGCCCCCTACGGCGGAAACCTGGAGGGCGTGCGCGCCGCAAGCCTCGCTTATTTCGGCAAGGAGCCGAAGCGGCTGACGGTCGCCGAGGCGGCCCTGCTGGTGGCGCTGCCGCAGCTTCCCGAACTGCGCCGGCCGGACCGCAACCCGGAAGCCGCACACACCGCCCGGCAGCGCGTCCTCGAACGCATGCAGGCCTACGGCATGATGGAGGCGCGCGAGGTCGCCCGCGCGGGCATAGCACCCGTGCCGAAGGAACGGCTGGCGCTGCCCGCCCTTGCCGCCCATCTCGCCGAGGCGGCGCGGCGCAGCGACCCGCAGGCCCGCATCCATCACTCGACACTCCGGAAATCCGTGCAGGCGGAGCTGGAAGCCGTCGCCGGTCAAGCGGCCGTCGACCTGCCGGCACGGACCTCGCTCGCCATGCTGATGGCCGATGCCACGACCGGCGAAATCGTCGCGGAGGTAGGCTCCGCCGACTATTTCGATGCCGCCCGTTCCGGCTGGATCGACATGACGCGCGCGGAGCGTTCGCCTGGCTCGACCCTCAAGCCCTTCATCTACGGTCTCGCCTTCGAGCAGGGCCTGATCGCGCAGGAGACGATCATCGAGGACCGGCCCGCCGACTTCTTCGGCTACCGGCCGCGCAACTTCGACATGACCTACCAGGGCGACGTCAGCATCCGCCAGGCGCTGCAACTCTCGCTCAATGTGCCGGCTGTCCGCCTGCTCGACGCCGTCGGCGCGGCGGAACTGCTGTCCCGGCTGCGCCGGACCGCTGTTCGTCTGGCACTGCCGACCGGCGAGGCGCCGGGATTGGCGATCGCGCTCGGCGGTGCCGGCGTGACGCTCAAGGGCCTCGTCCAGGCCTATGCGGCTCTGGCCAATCGCGGCTCGCCGATCCACCTCGGTGACGGGGTGCGCGACACTGCCGAAACGATCATCGACGGCGCGCCGCTGATGGAGCCGGTCGCCGCCTGGAACGTCACGGATATCCTGCGCGGCGTCCTGCCGCCGCTCGGCAGCCGTCCGCTCGGCATCGCCTACAAGACCGGCACCAGCTACGGCTACCGCGACGCCTGGTCTGTCGGCTATGACGGGCGCTACGTGCTCGGTGTCTGGGTGGGACGGCCGGACAATGCCGCCGTTCCCGGCATCACCGGCTATGGTTCGGCCGCACCGATACTCTTCCAGGCTTTCGCCAAATCCGGTGTCGGCGGCACGCCGCTGCCCTCCCCGCCGCCCGGCGCTGAACGGATCGCGCAGGCCGATCTGCCGCCCGCCCTCCGACGCTATTCGATGGGCGCCAACGGCCTGCTCGCGACATCCTCGCGGGAGAAGGCGCCACGCATCGTCTACCCGCCGGAAGGCGCCCATGTCGAACTCGGAGCCGGCCCCGACGGCAAGCCGCTTCCCCTCGTCGTCAAGCTGCAGGCCGGCCGCGCGCCGTTCCGCTGGCTTGCGAACGGCGTCCCGCTGGGCGACCGCTCGCGCAGGCGCACGACGGAATGGACGCCCGAGGGTATCGGCTTCTCGACGCTGACGGTCATCGACGCCGCCGGGCGGGCAGCGAGCGTCGGCGTCTTTCTCCACTGAAGACGGCCGTTCGCCGCGGTTGTAACGGAATGGCACGCGATCTCCTCATCGAGGCCACCTCAAGCTCCTGTTCATTGGAAAGAGATGGCGCCATCCCGTTAACCTGATTCAACTTTTGCGGTTAACAACCGCTCTTTCCAGCTGCAGCGCTCCCCGTTTACCGCTATCTTGAATGGCCGACCAGACAGTCCTCAACACGGAATACGGGAGGCGGCGGATGAGACTTGCACAGCTGACAATCGGGGTCCTTCTGGTCGGACTTGCGCTGTTCGTGATCATCGGCGAACATTTGGCCGGTGCCAGCGCGGATGCGGTCATCAATGCCAGGCTGACCACGGCGAGAGCGCCGATCGCCGGTCTGCTGACCTTCGACGCGCCGGTCCTCGGCGCACGGGTGCGCGCCGGCCAGACGCTCGGCTTCATCGACGACGATCTCGCCAACAATTCCCGCCTCTCCGACCTCGCCGACGAAAGGGCGAGGGCCGAGGCCGAGCGCACGCGGCTCGAAGGCGCACTCGGCGCGGTTCGCGAGGCGATCGCCAAGCTGCAAGAGCGCGCCAACGTCTATCAACGCGAGCGGCAGGAACAGATGAAGGCGGAGCTTGCCGCGTCGAAGGCCGCCGAAGAGGCGTGGCAGGCGCAGATCCATCTCTACCAACATATGCTGGACCGGGCGAGCAAGCTCACCACGACCGGGGCCGAGAGGATGAGCGAGCTCGAACAGGCCGAATCCCGCCTGCAGGTCGCCGAGCGCGAGCTCGAAAGGGCGCAGGCGGAAACCGCCGCCGCACAGGTCGGTCTCAACGCCGGAGGGCGCGGTGTCTTCCTCGGCGACGGTTACAACGACGCGCCCTATTCCGAGCAGCGGATCAGTGAACTTCGCTGGCAGGAATCGGAACTGACGACTGCCCTCACCGCACAGATCGCCATCCTTGCGGCACAGCGCGAGCGCCTGAATGCCGAACGCCTGCGCTTTACCCGGACCTCCCACGCCACCCTCTCCGCCAATGTCAACGGCATCCTCTGGACGCTGATGACGACCGGTGGCGAGCGGATCGGGCAGGGACAGGAGCTGTTCCAACTGGTGGACTGCGATTCCACCATGGTGACGCTGAGTGTGAGCGAAAGCACCTACAACACCCTGCAGCACGGGCAGCGGGCGCAGTTTCGCCCGACCGGGGAAACACGCGTCTTCGATGCCACGATCATCCGTCTCGCGGGTTCGGGTGCGGAGAGTGTCTACCGAAATCTCGCCGTCGCCGCGAGCCCGCGGCATCTCGAGCGATTCGATGTCACCCTTTCCGTTCCCGGCCTCCTCGGCGACGACAAGCTGCGCTGCGCGATCGGTCGCACCGGCCGGGCCTTCTTCGAGGCACGGCCGCTCGACTGGCTGCGGCGGCTCTGGCGGTAGCCCATGCTCGAGCTGCATCCGACGGAGCTGCAATCGGCTTACGCAGTGGTCGCGATCGTCTTCGGCATCACCCTCGTCGCCCCTTTCGTGTTGCGCCGGGAGACCGTCTCCCACCGGGCTCTGATCTTCGCCGTCGCCATCATCCTTTCGGCCCGCTACATCGTCTGGCGCGCGACCGAGACGCTGGCGCCCTTCGGGGCGACCTGGGACTGCGTAGTCACCTGGAGCTTCTTCCTGATCGAGGCCGCCGCCCTCGTCTCCTCCTTCAGCGCCTTCGTCATCCTGATGCGCCGCAAGAACCGATCGCCTGAAGCGACGGCGGCCCGCAACTGGTGGCACCCCGCCCCTCCTCCCAAGGTCGTTGTGCTGATTGCCACCTATAACGAAGAAGAGGAGGTGCTCGCCCGCACGATCGCCGGCGCCAAGGCACTCGACCACCCGCACACCGCGGTCTACGTCCTCGACGACGGCCGGCGCGACTGGCTGGCGGACTATTGCCGGGAACAGGCGGTGAACTATCTCCGCCGACCGGACAACAAGGGCTCGAAGGCCGGCAATCTCAATCATGCGATCGCCTGGCTCACCGAGCGTGGCGAGGTCCCCGACTTCGTCGCCGTCCTCGACGCGGACTTCGTACCGCACCGCAACTTTCTCACGCGGGCGCTCGCCCTGTTTCATCGCCACAATGTCGGGCTCGTCCAGACACCACAGCACTTCTTCAATCCGGACCCGATCCAGCACAATCTCGGGCTGAGTCGCTCCTATCCCGACGAACAGCGCTTCTTCTTCGATCACCTGCAGCCGAGCCGCGACGGCTGGGACATCGCCTTCTGCTGCGGTACCTCCTCCGTCGTCCGCTGGACGGCACTCGTCGATGTCGGCGGTTTCCCGACCGAAAGCGTGACGGAGGATTTCCTGATGACACTGGTGCTGGAGGCCAAGGGCTGGCACACCGCCTACCTCAATGAGGCGCTGACGGAGGGCCTTGCGCCGGAGGGCCTCAAGGAATACGTCACGCAGCGGGCACGCTGGTGCCTCGGCCTGATGCAGATCGTCCGCAGCGACTACGGCCCGTTCTCGTTGCGCAAGCCTCTACGCCTGCGCGACCGCTGGAGCGTCCTCGACAGCCTGCTCTACTGGGTGACGACCTATCCCTTCCGTCTCGCCGCCTTCGTCTACCCCCTGCTTTACTGGTATTTCGGCACCATCGCCGTCTATGCCTCGGTGCCGGAAATCCTCTCGCATTTCGGCGCCTACTACGTATGGACGCTCTTTGCCCTGAACTTCATCTCGCGCGGCCTCGTCATCCCGATCGTCAACGACGTCAGCCAGTTGCTCGGCGCGATCCCGATCATCCGTGCGACCTGGACCGGCCTCATCCGACCTAGGAACCGCAGTTTCAAGGTGACGGCGAAGGGCGGCGATCGCAGCCAGTTCGTCGTGCAGTGGCGCATGATGGCGCCGTTCCTCATTCTCGCGGCGCTGACGCTCCTCGGCCTCGTCATAGGCCTCCTCTCCGACCGCTTCGTCTTCAGCGACGCCGGAGAAGGCAAATCCATCGTACTCTTCTGGAGCCTCTACAACCTGATGACGCTTGCCGTGACGATGACGGTCTGCGTGGAGATGCCCCGCATTGAGAGCCATCTCGACGACCGGCCGCAACGGGTGCTGATGCGCCTCGACGACGGTCTGCACCGCGTCTGGCTGACCGACCTTACCCAGCAATCGGCTCGCGTGCGCGGTTTGGTTCTGGCGGAGGGTTCGTCTGTCGAAATCGCGGTAAGGGATGTCGGGGATGTCTCGGGCTACGTCATCGAGACGACGTCCGACGGTGGCCTGATCTCGCTCGATACCACCGACCGGCAGTACGAAGCACTGCTCCGTCGCCTCTACGCCGAGGGATCGGCGCCGGGTGTCACACGGACCCGGATCGGCGCGATCCTGCACGATCTCGTCATCGGCCCTCACGCGCGGTAAACGTCGGGCTCAGTGCCGGTGCAGCCGGGTCTGGAGGCGTACGATCGCCGCCGTGATCATCTGCAATTCACGTGTGCGATTGGTGTCCGGCGGATAGATCTCGGCACCATCGGCGATCTTGCTTGCGATCCGCGCCAGCACACCGAACGGACGGATGAAGGACTCCACGAAGATCATCGTCAGCAAGAGCAACATCAATCCGAAACTCGCGAGGTAGAAGATCATGCCCCGGGAAAGCCGCTCAGCCGGCACCGCCGCCACGTCTGCCGGAATGCTCGCAACGAGGCTCCACCCGAGCGAGGGAAGATCGCGGTAGGAAATGCTGGGAACCGATGCGCTGAAATAGAGCCGGCCGTCCGGCCAGCGTTCGAGACTGATGGCCGGCGCTCCTGTTTGCGCCGCCCGAACACTGGGGAGATCAGGCATTTCCTCGACGTCTCCACCCGTCGCCACGATGATATTGCCCTTGGAATCGATGAGCAGAACCTCGATATCCAGCGCCCTTGCAACGTCCCGCAACTGTCCAGCGGCCCACGACCGATCGAGATGAGCAGAAAGCACGCCGCGAACCTGACCGTCGGCGTTGCGGACAGGTGCAGCCAACAGCACGAACGATGGCAGCCTTCCATGCCCTCGCGGCAGTTGAAGGGCTTGCGGCCCATCCTGCGCCGTAGGTTTCGTAACGCCGGTCTCGAACCACGACGTCGTGGACACGTCCTCGCCGAGCAAGACGTTATTGTAAGATGCCTGAATTGTTCCATCGAGACCGGCATAACCCGCCCACGAGAGCCGCCTCCCCTCGCCCACCAGCATCTGCAGCTTCTGGTGGATCGTCTCGGGGTCGTCCGTGGCCACATCCTGCGCCATGGCCTTGACGGTCGACCACTCCTCGTGCAGGAGCTGGGCAAGCGCTGTCTGAACACCTGTTGCGCGGATACCGATCTCCGTCGCAATGGTCTCGCGTCCATAGGTTTCGAGGCGCTCGCGCATCAGCAGGAACAGCAAGAGGCCGGCGACGACGACACTGGCCGCCACGAAACCAAACGTGACGGCGGTGAGCGACGGTGCCTTCCGGTGTAGTCTCCGTATCGACATCTGCGTTGTTTCCTCGCCTCCCGTTCAACCACCGGAAGCATAGCGCCAGCGGTCCATGGCGCAATAGATGCGATCGAAATCCCTTTCGGTCTCAGTCATTTGTCGCCAGTTTCCCGCAGAAGGACACGCTTTCACCCTTGATCCCGGACGAAGCGGTCGCCATCCTGCCGTCAGAACGCAAAAGAGGAACCACGATGGCCCGAGCCCTGCTGCTGATCGATATCCAGAACGGCTTCTGCCCCGGCGGAAACCTGCCGGTCGCCGGCGGCGACGAAATCGTACCGGTCGCCAACGCCCTGATGGCGACCGGCAAATACGACCTCGTGGTCGCCTCGCAGGACTGGCATCCACCGGGCCACGGCAGCTTCGCCTCCTCCCATCCCGGCAAATCGCCCTTCGAGATGGGCGAACTCTCCGGCAAGCCGCAGATGCTCTGGCCGGACCATTGCGTGCAAGGGACGCAGGACGCCGCCTTCCATCCGGACCTCGACGTGGGCCGCATTGACCATGTGCAGCGCAAGGGTCAGAACCCGGCCGTCGACAGCTATTCCGCCTTCCGCGACAACGACCGTGCGGCGCTCACCGGGCTTACGGACTACCTGAAGGCAAAGGACGTCAGAGAGGTCGACATCTGCGGCCTTGCAACCGACTATTGCGTGAAGTTCTCGGCGATCGATGCCGTGGAAATGCTGCCCGGCGTGAAGGTCCGCTTCGTCGAGGATGCGAGCCGCGGCATCGACCCGGAAGGCGTCAAGACGGCGATCGCCGAGATGCGGGAAAAGGGTGTCGAGATCGTCCGCAGCGCCGACATACTCCTATAGCCGAAGGGCTGCACCCGATTTCATCAATTGCCTTTTTTTCACGCGCGCGCTAGTGAGCCTTCGCAAGTGCGAAAAGGAGGAGGCCGGATGGAAACGGTCAGCACCATCGAGGAGTTGCGCCTGCGCCTGGCACCGCTCAGAAGGGCGGGAAAGACGGTCGGCTTCGTGCCGACCATGGGCTACCTCCATGACGGGCATATGACGCTCGTGGCAAATTCCAGGACTGGGAACGACGTGACGGTGGTCTCCATCTTCGTCAACCCGCTGCAGTTCGGCGCCAGCGAGGACCTCGACAAGTATCCGCGTGATCTCGCGCGCGACAGCGCGCTGCTCGAAGCCGCCGGCGTCGATTTCCTCTTTGCCCCGACCGTCACGGACATGTATCCGCGGCCGATGGAGACGGTGGTCGATGTGCCGAAGCTCGGTGGCGAGCTCGAAGGCGCGGCCCGCCCCGGCCACTTCGCCGGCGTTGCGACGGTCGTCACCAAGCTCTTCAACATCGTTCAGCCGGACACCGCCTATTTCGGCGAGAAGGACTACCAGCAGGTCGCGGTCATCCGCCGCATGGTCGAGGACCTCGCCCAGCCGGTGCGGATCGTTCCGGTCCCGACCGTGCGCGAGGCGGACGGCCTCGCCTGCTCGTCGCGCAACGTCTATCTCTCGGCAGAGGAGCACCGCGCGGCCGTGATCGTGCCGCGGACCCTCGACGAAGCCGACCGCCTGATCCGTGAGGGTGTCCGTAACCCGGCCGAGCTCGAAGCGAAGCTCGACGCCTTCATCCGCGGCGAGCCGCTCGCCACGCCGGAAGTCGTCGCCGTCCGTCACCCGGACACGCTGGCGCCGCTCGACACGATCTCCGGCGCCGCCTTGATCTTGCTCTATGTGCGCATCGGCAGGACAAAGCTGCTCGACAACCGCGTGATCGACATCGCATCCGAAACCGGCATGGAGGCCGCCTGACATGAGCACCCCGCCCCGCCAGAAGCGGCTGACCCCGAATGACATCACGGCACTCAAGGGTGAGCGTCCGGTCGTTTCTCTCACCGCCTACACGACGCCGATGGCGCGCCTGTTCGACCCGCATTGCGACCTGCTGCTCGTCGGCGACAGCCTCGGCATGGTGCTCTACGGCATGGACACCACGGTCGGCGTCACCGTCGAGATGATGATCGCCCATGGCCAGGCCGTCATGCGCGGCGTCAACCGCGCCTGCGTCATCGTCGACCTGCCCTTCGGCTCCTATCAGGAATCAAAGGAACAGGCCTTCCGCACCGCCGCCCGCATCATGAAGGAAACCGGCTGCGACGGCGTCAAGCTCGAAGGCGGCGAGGAAATGGCGGAAACCGTCGCCTTCCTCGTATCCCGCGGCGTACCGGTCTTCGGCCATGTCGGGCTGATGCCGCAGCAGGTCAACACCTCGGGCGGCTACCGCTCCAAGGGCCACACCGACAAGGAAGCCGACAAGATCCGCAGGGATGCCCGCGCCATCGACGAAGCCGGCGCCTTCGCCATGGTGATCGAGGGAACGGTCGAGCCGCTGGCCCGGGAGATTACCGGGGCGGTATCGGCCGCGACGATCGGCATCGGCGCGTCGCCCGCCTGCGATGGCCAGGTGCTCGTGTCGGACGACATGCTCGGCCTGTTCAACGATTTCAGGCCGCGCTTCGTCAAACACTTCGCCGAACTGGCCGACGTCATCTCCAGGGCGGCCGAGGACTATGCGACGGAGGTCCGCGCGCGGACATTTCCAGGCCCCGAGCATACCTTTCAGGTCCGCCCGAAGAAGTAGGACCGGAGGCACGATCTGGCCCGGCACCCTTCAGTCGCCGGGCGTCTTTTCGAGCTGGTAGATTGCGTCGTTGATGACGTCCACCTGGTTCACGATCACCGACTGCGCGTCGTAAAGTCCGCGATTGTAGAAATGCGCGCCAATCTCCTTGGCGAAAAAGGTCAGGATCGCCTCAGCCTCGAAGCGCCCGACGTCGAGGTCGAATTCGGAGAGGAAATAGTCCCTCACCCGCGCGACGATCGCCGCCTGATCGTCATTGGAGAAATCGAGTTTCGGCATCCGCCTGCTCCTTCGGAGAGGATCGCTGTCGCCGGAGCCTGCCACGACCGGTAAGGCGAATCAATCGATCCATCAGGCAAATTCAATTGTCCGGCAGGCGCCTCGCCTCTATCTGTTCGGCAAAAGGAAGCCTTCCATGAAATCCGACCTTTTCGACGGCCTGCGCGGCAGTTCGCCGATCCTGATCTCGACAATTCCCTTTGCCGCGCTCTACGGAGCCGTCGCCGTCGCCAACGGGCAAACGGTCGCCGAAGCGACCCTGATGAGCGCGATCGTCTTTGCCGGGGCGAGCCAGCTCGTCGGCATCGAGCTTTTCGGCCACGACGTGCCGATGTGGGTGATCGTGCTGTCGATCTTCGCCGTCAACTTCCGCCACATCCTCTATTCGGCGGCGATCGCTCCCTTCATCCGGCATTTCTCGCCGCTCCAGAAGGCGCTTTCCTTCTTCTTGCTGACCGATCCGCAGTTCGCCGAGACGCTGACGCGCGGCGAGACCGGACGGTCCGTCTCGTTCGCCTGGTACTTCGGATTCGCCGCGACGATCTATGTCGGCTGGGTGGCGACGACGACGGTGGGCGCCTACTTCGGCAGCATGATCGGTAATCCGGCGGCGATCGGCATCGACGTGCTGCTGCCGATCTATTTCATGGGGCTCGTCCTCGGCTTCCGCCGCCGGGCGAACTTCCTGCCGGTGGTCGCCGTCAGCGCCGCCGTCTCCATCGTCGCCTACCGCATGGTCGGCACGCCCTGGCATGTCAGCATCGGCGCGCTCGCCGGCGTGGCGCTCGCAGCACTGCTGCCGCCGAAGGCAGCAACGCCGGTGCCCGCACCGGCCAGCGCGGAGGCCGGCGAATGAGCGAGTTCCTCCCCCCCTACATGACGCTCCTGATCGTCGCCGCCGCGGTCGCGACCTACCTCACCCGCATCGGCGGCTATCTGCTGATCGCGCGGCTGAAGACCGTGCCGCCGCGCCTGGAGGCAGCACTCAGTGCCGTGCCGGCGGCGGTGCTGACGACGCTCGTCGCGCCCGCCTTCTTTGCCGGCGGCACCGACGTCAAGGTCGCCATGGCGGTCGCCCTTGCCGTCGGTCTGCGGTTCTCCGCCATCCCGCTCCTCCTTTCCGGATGGGTCGCGGTGATGGCGATGCGTTATTTCATCGGCTGAACGGCTCGGTCACCCGTTCGAGCCAGGCCCGCGTCTCTTCATCCGAGATGAGCGGCATCAGCTCCTCGCGCGTGCGGCGATGATAGGCATCGAGCCAGTCGAGCTCCTCCGCCGTCAGGAGGTCGGTGACGACGAGGTACTTGTCGATCGGCACATAGGTCAGCGTCTCGAAGCCGAGCATCGGCATGTCGCCGCCCTCGACCGGCTCGGCGTCCCGCACATAGACGAGATTTTCGATGCGGATACCGAAGGCGCCGGGGCGATAGTAGCCGGGCTCGTTCGAGAGGATCATGCCCGGCAGCAGTTCCTGCGTCGAAAGTCTTGCAATGCGCTGCGGCCCCTCATGAACCGAAAGATAGGAGCCGACGCCGTGGCCGGTTCCGTGGGCGAAATCCGCCCCCGCCTTCCAGAGCGCGATGCGCGCAAGGGGATCGAGGTCGCAGCCACGCGTCCCCTTCGGGAACCGTGCCGTGCTGATCGCGATCATGCCCTTGAGCGCCAGCGTAAAGAAGCGCTTCTTCTCGTCCGACACCGGCCCGACGGCGACGGTGCGGGTGATGTCCGTCGTGCCGTTCACGTATTGCGCACCGGAATCGATGAGGAAAAGTTCGCCGGAATCGATCGTCCGGTCGGTCTCGGTCGTCACCCGGTAGTGCATGATCGCTGCATGGTCGCCGGTGCCGGAAATCGTGTCGAAGGAAATGTCCTTGAGCGGGTTCTGCATGCGCTCGCCGACCCGCCGGCGGGCCTCTTCGAGCGCCTGGATGGCACCGATCTCCGTCACCGTGCCCGGCCGCTGGCGGTCGAACCAGGAAAGGAACTCGACGACGGCAACGCCATCCTGCACATGGGCGACGGCCGAGCCGTTGAGCTCGACGGTATTCTTGACCGCGCGCGGGATCTTCGCCGGGTCGTTGCCCTCCACCACCGTGCCGCCGTGATCGCGGATCAGTTCCGAGAGAGCGAACGGCGTCAGGTCGGGATCGACGAGGATGCGGGCACCGGAGGCGGCGAGCGCCTGCAGCCGCGGCGAAAGCTCCAGCGGCTCGACCTGCGTGCACAGCCCGGCGAGATAGGTTTCCGCCTCGAGCCCCGTCTTGCGCTTGTCGAGGAAGAGCACGGCATGTCCGTTCGCCTCGATGATCGCGCGGGCCAGCGGATGCGGCGTATGCGGCACGTCGCTACCGCGAATGTTGAAGATCCAGGCGACCGACGAGGGATCGGTGACGAGGGCGGCGGACAGGTCCTTCTCCCCGAGCTCCCGGGCAATGCGGGCGATCTTCTCCTCGGCCGGAACACCGGAATAGGACTGCGACTGGATCGAAACGGCGCCGAGCGGCTCGGCCGGCCGGCCGGTCCAAAGGGCATCCAGCGGGTTCTCCCTGAGCAGCACCAGCGCGCCGTCCTTCTCCGCGAGCGCCTTCTCCAGCCGTCGGACTTCCGCGCCGGTGTGCAGCCACGGATCGATGCCGAAGCGGAACCTCTTCGGCGCGCGGGCCGCGATCCACTTGTGCGGCGGCTCGCCGACGAGATCCCCGCCCTTGAAGACGGAAGGATCGACCTGCTCGGCAAGCTGCGTCACATAGCGGCCGTCGACGAAGACGATCGCCTCCGCCATGGTGACCAGCACCTGCCCCGCCGATCCCGTAAAGCCCGTGAGCCAGGCGAGCCGCTCGGCGGATTCGGGAACATACTCGCCCTGATACTCGTCGGCACGCGGCACCAGGAAGCCGTCGATGCCGAGCGCGGCAAACCGCGCCCGTAGCGCCTCGACACGCGCGCGACCGAACTGTGGAGTGGACTTCACCTCGAAGGACTGGAACATGGCGGACTCGCTCTGACTGATGACTGATTTGCCTTATAGCAAGAGCCGAGCCCGGTTCATCAGGTTTTCTCGGATCGGCGCACGCGGGACAAAGCAGCGTCAGCCGACATCAGCGGCAGCCTGCCTCGTTTTTGTTCAGAACAGCAGGGGCAGTGCCCAAGCGGCGAGCCATCCATGCACAAAACGCATAACACCCATGAGGGATTACCCTCTGCCGCCCCGCGCCGGAGTCACTATATTCAACTCATCGAACGGGCGGGATCGCCGCCCGGCACGAAAGGAATACGAAGATGGCAAGCTCTTTCCTTCGCAGGGCGTATCAGCGGATCATCGAAGCGCGCGAGCGTCAGGCCAGCCGTTATGTCAACGACGCGCTGCTGTCTCTGGACGACAAGACGCTGGAAACCATCGGCACCAGCCGCGCGGAACTCCGCCGCAAGCGGGCGACAGGCTCCGTATTCTGATTGAACGCCGCGCAGGCCCCTCCTCCTCCTCCTCCCAGGTCTGCGCCGGTGCCGGAATACGCGACACGCATGGGCTTCTCCTCCTCCCAGGCCCATGCATCGATCAGTCGATCTGATCGGAAAGGCGGCATCCCCGGATGCCGCCTTTCGTATTTCGGGACCTGTATTGAGCCATGCATCAGAAGCAATACTGCAATGCAGCAGAACTTCGACCCCACCCGCCTCAGCCGCGCAGGTGGATCGTCACCCAGCCGTTGCGCCAGATCGTGCGGACGTGCTTCAGCCCGGCGCCGTTATAGGCGGCGATCACCTTCCACCGCTGGCTTGCGAGAATCCCCGACAGGATGACCGAACCGCCGCTCGAAAGGTTGGCGACCAGTTGCGGCGCCATCTTCATCAGCGGTCGTGCGAGAATGTTGGCAATGATCAGGTCGAACGGGCCGTATTTGCCGAAAGCGGTGGAGTGAAAGCCGGGAGCGACCCGGAATTCGATGCCGGTAGCAATGCCATTTCGGCGCGCGTTTTCCTTGGCGACCCGGACCGCGATCGGATCAATGTCGGTCGCAAGCACCGGGATCGGCAGCAGGCGTCGCACGGCAATCGCCAGAACGCCGCTTCCCGTGCCGAGGTCGAGCGCATTGCGGGGGCGCTCCGCCCGCGTAACGTCGGCGATCATTTCGAGGCATCCCGCCGTCGTGCCGTGATGGCCGGTCCCGAAGGCCTGGCCGGCGTCGATCTCGATGGCGAGGTCGTTGACCTGGACCTTGTCGCGGTCATGCGAGCCGTGGACGAGGAAGCGCCCGGCGCGGACCGGCGTCAGTCCTTCGAGCGACTTGGCGATCCAGTCGATGTCGGGGATGACTTCGCGCTCGATCTCGAGCGACGAAAAATCTTCGGCGAGCATTTCTCGCAGGCGTTCGTGGACCTCCGCCTCCTCCTCCGCCATCAGGTAGATCGAGGCTTCCCAGACGTCGTTCTTCTCGTCGACCTCGGTGGTCGCGATCGCGTAATCCTCCTCGCCGAAGAAGTTGGTCATCAGCTCGAGGATGTCGTTCGCCACTTTTTCGGTGACGGTTACGTAGAGGCGGATTTCACTCACGACGGGCCTTCCTGGTCATGGAAACGGGCAGGACCACCGGCCCTGCCCTCTGTCGTCGTCTCCGGTACAACGCCCGGCCGCCGCTGGCAACCTGGGAGATGCCGGCGAGGCCGGCGTCGGCATCAGCCGTTCTTGAGATTTTCGAGCTTCTGCACCGCCACGTCGGGGTTCTCGCCGTAGGAGATGGTGCCCTTGAACCGGCCCTCGGCGTCGAGCAGGAAGACGGACGCCGTATGATCCATCGTGTAGTCGCCGTTCGGGTCCTTCTCGTCGAGCGGGATCTTCTTGGCATAGACCCGGAAGCCCTTGACGACCTCGGCCACCTTCTCCGGCGGGCCGCCGATGCCGATCACGCGCTTGGTGACGTTGGAAATGTAGTTGTTGAGCATTTCCGGCGAATCCCGCTCCGGATCGACGGTCACGAAATAGGCCTGCAGCCGGGTGCCGTCCGGATCGACCTTCTCCAGCCATCCGTTGAGTTCGAAGAGCGTCGTCGGGCAAATTTCCGGGCAATGGGTGAAGCCGAAGAAGAGCGCCGTCGGCTTGCCGCGGAAGGCCTGTTCGGTGATGGGCTTGCCGGTCTGGTCGATGAGCTGGAACGGCACGCCGAACGGCGCTTCCGCGATCTGCTCCTTCGACTGTGTGACCTGGAAGGTCAGCCATCCGAGCAGCCCGGCGAAAACCAGAACGCCTCCCCAGAGAATGATCCGCAGCGTCTTCATGTATCCCTGTCCTGTTTCTATCGGGCCGAACGCACGGGAGTCGTTCCACCGCACATGATGTCCCGCTGATACAACCCGGCGGCGGCCGGCGCAATTCAATAGGTGGTTATCCGGGAAAAGCGCGCGGATTTGTCTCGCCGGCTCAGAAGCAGCTGGAAAGCCCGTTTTCCATATAGGCGAGCACGATCGCCGAGCCATAGTTCAGCCAGCCTGCGAAAACCGCACCCGTCGCCGCTGCGCCGGCGCCGAAAAGCGCGGCCCATAGGGCGATCCGCGGTGATTTTGAGGCCGGCTGCTCCATGCGCCCATACATATCGCCTCCTGCCGCCTCGGAGAAGTCCCAATCTTGCTCTTAAGCCTTGCGAAAAGCGATGGACAACGGCCACCGATCTGCAATCCTGTGTTCCGGAATGTCTGCCGGAAGTCTTGGGAGGGACGCATGGGAAAACAGGCAATCGGCGCGGCACCGCCGCACAAGATCCGCATCAACACCATAGGCCTCGCCGATGTCCGGGCGGCGTTGCGGGAGGGCTGGAAGGATTTTCGGCGCTACCCGCTTTTCGGCCTGTTCTTCGGCGGCATCTATGCCGTGGGTGGTGTCTTCATCGTCGCCATGCTCAGCCTCTATCACCAGCCGTGGATGATCATCCCGATCGCGATCGGCTTTCCGCTGATCGGCCCCTTCGTCGCGGTCGGACTCTACGAGATCAGCCGCCGGGACGAAGCGGGGCAGCCCGTCACGTGGCGCGGCATCCTCGCGGAGGTTTTCCGCCAGCGCGAGCGGCAACTGTCCTGGATGGCCTTCGTGGTGCTCTTCGTCTTCTGGGTCTGGATCTACCAGGTACGCCTGCTGCTCGCACTTTTCCTCGGCTTCAAGATTTCCGCCTCGCTGCCGGCCTTCCTCACGGTCGTGACCACGACACCGGAAGGCCTGCTCTTCCTGGCGGTCGGCACGATCGTCGGCGCGGTGATCGCGACCGTACTCTTCACCGTGACGGTGATCTCGATGCCGCTGCTGCTCGACCGCGACATCGACTTCGTCACGGCGATGATCACCAGCGTGCGTGCTGTCGTCGAGAACCCCGTAGCGATGCTGGGCTTCGGCGTCATCGTCGCCGCGGCGGCGATCCTGGCGATGGTCCCGCTGTTCGTCGGCCTGCTCGCGGCATTGCCGATTCTCGGACACGCGACCTGGCATCTCTACCGTCGCGTCGTGGCGCTCAGTTGAGGCGACGGCCGGCAAAGCCCCTCGATTAGCGGATGTTTAAGAAATCTCTGCCAGTGTCGCGGGGCGAAGATGATTCCGCAAGGATCGTTTGGACATCATGTCCGCCGGGATGGCCGACCCATCTCCTCGGCTCTCCGCAGTGATCATGCACCACCGACGCGAAAGCGGGGCACGGCTCCGTCGTGACGCAGCGGACGACGCAATGCCGCCGCGCAGACAGGACCCGATCCGCACGGCCGACAAACCGGGAAGAGTTCAGACATGACGAACGCAATCAAGCAGTCAGGCGCCTATCTGGAGATCGTATCCTTTCATCTCGGCGACCAGGAATTCTGCATCGACATCATGGCGATCCGCGAAATCCGCGGCTGGGCGCCGGTAACGCCGATGCCGCACACACCGCCATATGTCCTCGGCCTTATCAACCTGCGCGGCGCCGTCATCCCGGTCATCGACATGGCCTGCCGGCTCGGCATGAAGATGACGGAACCCTCCGAGCGCGCCGCCATCATCGTCACCGACATCGCCGGCAAGCTGGTCGGCCTGCTGGTCGAACAGGTTTCCGACATGATGACGATCCGCGCCGAAGACCTGCAGCCGGCGCCGGAAATCATTCCGGAAGCCCAGCGTGCCTTCTGCCGCGGCATCGTCGCCCTCGAAAAGTCGATGGTCTGCTTCCTGAACCTCGACACCGTCATCGCCGACGAGCTGGCGCAGGCCGCCTGAGCCTGACCGGCCTTCCTGACTGATGCGCTCGGCCGCCTCCGCGAGGCGGCCTCCGGCGGCATCACCGCATCCGCATGAACATCCCCGGAATGGAAAAGGCCCTGGAAACGGATTGTTTCCAGGGCCTTCATTTTTCAACGACCTCGGACGCAAGCCCTCGGCCGAGCAATACTGGCAAGACATGCCTGTGAAATATGGTGATGGGGTAGATCGCCGATTCCACAACACATCGGTTGTATCCTGCCTCAAATCCCATCACATCTGAAGGTAAAAGATGGGGCCGTGCCGCGTTTTCGGCACGGTTGACCGACCTTTTTTGGGTCATTTTGGAACACCGGGCCGTCGCCGGCATCCCGTCTCACCGCGGTTTGCCGTTCTTCCACGTCACCGGCTGATCGAACAGGGGAACGGTCGAGATCGCCATCTTCGCGGATCCGTCCACCACCTGGCGCGAATGCACGAGATAGATGAGCGTGTCGTTCGCCTTGTCGTAGATGCGGTTGACGACGAGCTTTTTCCAGATGAGCGACATGCCTTCACGGAACACCTCATCGCCCTCTTCCGACAGGTCGATGTCGCCGATCTCGATGGGGCCGGTCTGCCGGCAGGCGATGGAATTGTTCGACGGGTCCTCGAACCAGTTGCCCTTGGAAAGGCGGTCGATGATCGAGCGGTCGAAATAGGTCACGTGGCAGGTGACGCCCTTCACCTCTGGATCGGTGACGGCCTCGATGACGATGTCGTTGCCGACCCAGTCCACGCCCACCTTTCCGACCACCTCGGCGGCGGCGGGAATCGCGCCCGCGAGAACGAGCGCTGTGGCGAAAATCGGTTTGCGGAAGGGCATGGCTTCGCTCCTGTACTTGTCTGCGGGTCTTGGGTGAGGATACGACCCGGTCGCGCCTTATGTGGCGTCGGAGCCCGCCCGCGACAAGCTCTGCGCTCCGTGCCGACGCGGTGTGGTCACCATCACTGCAGGACAGGCGCCCTTCGCGCCCGCTTGACGAAGGAACAGGCCTCGTAGCCGTCCCTGTGCAGACGTCCGGGCCTGACGCCCGTCCGCTCGGCGAGCGCACCGATCCCGCTGACACCGGCCTCCTCGGCCATGGCAAGCGTGGCGAGCGCGCAGACGCGCGCGTCCTCGGCCGCATTATGATGGTCGAAGGAAAGCCCGAGATGATCGGCGAGGCAGTTCAGCCGGTGAGACGGCAGGTCCGGCCAGTGGCGCTGCGCGAGCTTGACGCTGCAGTAGTAGGAGAGTTCCGGATAGGCGAGCCCATAGAAATCGAGGCTCGCCCGCAAGACCGAAAAGTCGAAGGACGCGTTGTGCGCGATCATCGCCGCTCCGTGGAAGTCCTCGAAGAACTCCGCCATCACATCGGGGAATTCCGGCTGGTCGGCGACGTCTTCCGGGCGGATGCCGTGGATCGCGATGTTGAAGGACGAAAACCGCATGCCCGGCGGGCGGATCAGCCGCTCCTCGACGCGCACGACCTCACCGTCTTCGATCCATGCCAGCCCGATCGAGCACGCGCTGGCGCGGGCTTCGCTCGCGGTTTCGAAGTCGATGGCAATGGTCTTGCCGGGGAACGGATAGCTGGACATCATAAAGCCATAGGGCGGACCGGGGATTCGGGCAAGATCACTCCGCATGAGCTTCCGAGCTTGACCCGGCTGCCGACAGCCTCCATTCTGAGACAATGTTCGCCATCCGACAGACCGCAGTGATGACCCTCGTGGCAGTCACCCCTTATCAGGGTGTCTGGGTCGGGTCGCGTCGGTAAGGAACGAACCATCTCAGAAACCCTGCGGAGGCGAGCAGGGTTCGAGACGCCTGCTCTCCCCGCGCAAGCCTAGGAGAGTGCAATGTCCCTTCAAAATCCGAGTTCAAGCGCCCCGTCGAATTGGCCGGACGGGCTGCAGATCCGCGCGAGGACTGCGACGGATGTAGCGGGCTTGGCGGACTTGCACAACATGCCGGGTTGCCGGTCCGGAACGCTACGCCTGCCCTACCAGAGCGCCGACGACGTCAGGCGCGCAATCGAAGCTCAAGGCTCCAGCGTCACGGCTCTCGTCGCCGTAATGGACGGCCGGATCGTCGGAGATGTAGGCCTGCATGGTTTTCAGGGCCGCAGAGCACATGCCGGCATGATCGGTATGGGTGTGCATGACGACTACATCCGTCGAGGGATAGGACGCGCGCTCCTCAGCGAGATCGTCAGGATCGCCGACGAATGGCTGAACATCCGGCGCCTAGAACTGACGGTCTTCATCGACAATGCTGGCGCGATCGCCCTTTACGAAAGCTTCGGTTTCGAGCGCGAGGGTATGCACCGCGCCTTCGCCTTCAGGGGTGGCCGGTACGTCGATGCGCTTGCGATGGCGCGGTTTCGGCCCGAGTGACCGGCAACCGGACCTTCCGGACCGCCTTTTCGGGCCGTCGAGTGGCTTTTCTCGCCTTGCGGCCCGATTCTGCTCTATACTTTGTCGTGATTGCAAAGTACGTACGCCGCATGAATGACCCGCCATGTGTGGGAAGCAGCGTATCAATGCTGCCCGATCGCATCATCGGTTAAGGATGCGACAGACCCGAATTTCGAAAGACGACTTCCATGACTGATTTTGACGGCATCGTTCCGGCGATCGCCGAGGCCTTGCGCAAGCGCGGCTACGAGACGCTCACCCCCGTGCAGCAGGCCATGCTCGATCCCGAGCTCGAGGGACGCGACGCGCTTGTCTCCGCCCAGACCGGCTCCGGCAAGACCGTCGCCTTCGGGCTCGCGCTCGCGTCGACGCTGCTGGCCGGCGAGAGCCGCTTCGGCCGTGCCGAGGCGCCGCTCGCGCTCGCCATCGCCCCGACGCGCGAACTCGCCATGCAGGTGAAGCGCGAGCTCGAATGGCTCTACGAGTTCACCGGCGCGACGATCGCCTCCTGCGTCGGCGGCATGGACATCCGCAACGAGCGCCGCGCGCTCGAACGCGGCGCCCACATCGTCGTCGGCACGCCGGGTCGCCTGCGCGACCACCTCAACCGCGGCGCGCTCGACCTCTCGGCGTTGCGCACCGTCGTCCTCGACGAGGCGGACGAGATGCTGGATCTCGGCTTCCGCGAGGATCTCGAGTTCATTCTCGAAGCCTCGCCGGACGACCGCCGGACGCTGATGTTCTCGGCGACCGTGCCGCGCTCGATCGCCGACCTCGCCCGGAGCTACCAGCGCGATGCACGCCGCATCGCCACGACCTCCGAGCAGAAGCAGCATGTCGACATCGAATACCGGGCGCTCGCCGTTGCCCCTTCTGACCGCGAGAATGCCATCATCAACGTGCTGCGCTACTACGAGGCGCGCAATGCGATCGTCTTCTGTTCGACCCGCGCGGCCGTGAACCACCTGACGGCGCGGCTCCACAATCGCGGCTTCTCGGTCGTCGCCCTCTCCGGCGAACTCAGCCAGAACGAGCGCACCCACGCGCTGCAGGCGATGCGCGACGGCCGCGCCCGCGTCTGCATCGCGACCGACGTTGCCGCCCGCGGCATCGACCTGCCGGGGCTCGAACTCGTCATACACGCCGACCTGCCGACCAATTCCGAGACGCTGCTCCATCGCTCCGGCCGCACTGGCCGCGCCGGCAACAAGGGCATCTCGGCGCTCATCGTGCCGGTCAACCAGCGCCGCAAGGCCGAGCGCCTGCTCTTGGGCGGACGAATCACGCCCGTCTGGGCGAACCCGCCGTCCGCCGACGAGGTTCTCGCCCGCGACGGCGAGCGCATCCTCGCCGACCAGGCCTTCGCCGAGACCGTGGCCGAGGACGAGCAGCCGATGATCGCCGATCTTCTCGCGGCGCACGGGCCGGAGAAGGTCGCTGCCGCCTTCCTCCGTCTCTATCGCGCCGGTCGCTCGGCACCGGAAGACCTTCTCCCGGTCAATCTCGAAGCAAGCAGGCAGCGTCGCGAGCCGGACTACGCCAATCCGTCGAGCGCCGCTACCAAGCCACGCGGCGATTTCGGCCCGAGCGTCTGGTTCTCGCTCTCGGTCGGCCGACGGCAGAACGCCGAGCCGCGCTGGCTGATCCCGATGCTCTGCCGCAACGGCAAGATCACCAAGAACGAGATCGGCGCGATCAAGATGCAGCCGGAAGAAACCTTCGTCGAGATCGCCCAGGACGGCCTCGACACCTTCCTGCAGGCGATCGGAACGAGCGGCGCACTGGAGCGGGGCATCACCGTCCGGCAGCTTCCCGGCACGCCCGACTTCTCCGCACCGCCCAAAGAGAGAGCGCCGCGGCCGCCGCGCGAACGCGAGGAATTCGCACCGCGGGGTGACAAACGACCCTACGCAAAGAAAGCCGAGGAAACCGGTCGCCGGCCGCGCAGGGACGATCTTTCGGCGGTGGATGCCGAAGTCTGGGCCGATGCTCCGGCACGGCCGAAACGCTTCGACGACCGCAACGACCGCCCCGCGCAGAAGCCTTACGCCAAGAAGGCGAAACCCGAATGGTCCGACCGGAACCGGGCCTCCGACGATCGCAGGAGCGACCGGCCGAAGGGCGACGGGAAAGCCTTTGCCGGCAAGAAGGATTTTTCCGGCAAAAAGGACTTCGCAGGAAAGCCGAAAGGCAAGTTCGGCGGGGCCGGCAACGGTGCGCCGAAGAAGGGAAAGCCTTCGGGGAAGAGGGGCTGACGCGCCCGCGGCGTATCACCTCGCTTCTCGACCGGATATGTGCTCGCTCGCCGTCGAACGAGCATGTCTGTCGCGGCCGTTTACCGTTCCTTCATCATCGGGTGAGGGAACGTCCGGCGTGACGCGGCCCATGAAGGCGCCGTTAACGGATGGCGCGGTAGTCATGTCCACAAATCTGCATCGAAGGTTGATGGCAATCGATCAGAGATAACCCATGATTGAATCTCTGGCCGATCCGGTATCAAAGGCCTTACGTTCTCGCGAGCGCGCATGCTGATGGATTTCCTGGAACGATGGCTGACGCCGAACATCAGCCTGATGGACTTCAACGACCGCGCGATCGTGCTGCGATATGCGTGGCACCTCTCCGCCCGCATGGCCCTCGTCGCCTGGGTGCTGATCGTCCTCCTCCACCTCCTCTTCCACGCACTCGGCCTGCTGCCGTACTCTGTCTGGCAAGGCATCGTCATCGGCACGGTCATGGGCGTCCCGCTCACGATGGCACTCGGCGTGTTCACCACCCACGTCGTTGGACGCTCGATCGCGGCACTTGCGGATGCACGGCTCGAATACCTCCGCCAGAGCCGCACCGACATGCTGTCCGGGCTCCCGAACCGGCGCGCCTTTACCGAGGCGCTCGCCGCCGACGAGCGCGGGGTCCTGTTGTTGCTCGATATCGACCGCTTCAAGCAGATCAACGACCGTTACGGCCACCTCGCCGGTGACGAAGTCATCGTGGCCGTCGCCCGCGCGCTTGCCGGCCTCGCCGGAGACCACCACCTCGTCGCCCGCATCGGTGGCGAGGAGTTCGCGATGTTCTTCCGCAGCATGACGATTGAAGAGGCGAAACGGGCGGCCGACAAGGCGCGGCAAACCGTCGAGACAAGGGCGATTTCCGCAGGCGGTCAGACGATCCGCGTCACCATCTCCGGCGGTCTTGCGGCGATCGGCCCCGGACGCGACTACGCGGCGGCCTACTCCGCCGCCGACAAGGCGCTCTATCTCGCCAAGGGTTCGGGCCGCAACCGGATCGTCGATGAAGGCGAACTCACCGCGCTGGCGGCAGCCAACCTGCCGGCGACGGAATCCTCCGCGCAGGCGGGATGAGGCAGTAGGGAACAACCGGCGGCGTTACGCCACGGCTCCACTTCCCTCACTCCGCTGCCGGAGCGACCTCCCGCATATCCCGCTCCAGCATCTCGCCGTGCTTCTTCTTCGCCAGGAGTTCGCGGGCCTTGGCGTATTCCGGGTCGTTCCAGAACATCAGACAGCCGTTGCAGCCGCGCCCGCAGCAGCCTTCCGCGCCCTTGCGCGAGGTCTTGGAGCGCTTCTCCATAACGTCCTCGGAAATCGCCTCCTGCAGCTTCTTCACGCCGTTGCGATAGGCGCCCTCGTAGACCGTCTGGCCGAGCTCGATCTTCTGCGCCACCTTGTCGACGCGCAGGCGCTGCCATTCCTCCTCGGTGAGCGGCGCCTCCTTGCGGATGATGGTGAAGGGCGGGAACTTGGCGATCAGGTCCTCGACCTTTTCGCGGTCGAAGGCGGTAAACGGAACGAGGATCGGCCGCTGTGGCCCGGCATTGACGGTTTCGAGCGCCACGTCCGGCGCATCGGCATGGCGGAACTCGTAAAGCCGCAGGAAGACGGTCTCGTCCGTCGCCTTCGGCGGGATGAGTTCCAGCACATCACCGGCTTCGAGCTTGTTCTTCACGGAGACGACGAAGCCGTCCTCGCGAACCTCCTGGATGATGCCCGCGAACTCCCAGGTGCCGAAGGTCTTGGTGTTCTCGTAGTTGTGCGCGTAGTTCTGCAGCCGCCCCTCGTGGAAGGCGATGGTGAAGCCGCGGCTGCCGACGGTTTCCAGCTCGCGCATATACGGTTCCGGCGACCAGCTCTCCGGATCGGCATAGTAGTCGTCGATCGCGCGGCGATAGGTGCGCGCGACCGTCGCGACGTAATAGGGCGACTTGTTGCGGCCCTCGACCTTCAGGCTGTCGATGCCGAGCTTCAGGTAATCGTCCAGCTTCGGCATCAGGCACATATCCTTGGAGTTCAGGATATAGGAGCCGCGCGAATCCTCCTCGATCGGCATCAGTTCGCCGGGGCGAGCGCCCTCCTCCAGCACGAATTCGAAGAGCCCCTCATTGTGCTCGTTGATCTCCAGCTCCTTGATCGTCCCGTCGCGGAGCCTCAGGTGCACCTTGTACTGCCAGCGGCAGGAATTGGCGCAGTTGCCCTGGTTCGCACCGCGCTCGGCCATGAAATTGGAGAGCAGGCAACGCCCGGAATAGGTCATGCACATGGCGCCGTGGACGAAGGTTTCGAGCCGCACGTCCGGGCATTTCTCCCGGATCTCGGTAAGTTCGGAGAAGGTCACCTCGCGGGCGAGCACCACGAGTTCGGCGCCCTGCTCCTTCCACGCATCGACCGTGAGCCACGAACAGACATTGGCCTGCGTCGAGACATGCAGCTTCAGTTCCGGCGCGTGCTTGCGCAGGTAATGGAAGACGCCGGGATCGGCGACAATGACGCCGTCCGGCTGCACATCCTTCAAGATCGCGACGTACTCGGCGACCTTCGGCACGTCCTTGTTGTGGGTGAAGAGGTTGAGCGTCAGGTAGACCCGCACGCCATGCTCATGGGCGAAGCGGATGCCCTCCTTCACGTCGTCCAGCGAAAGCTGCGACTTGGTCCGGAGCGACATGTCGGGCGTACCCATGTAGACGGCGTCCGCCCCGTAGAGTACGGCCACCTTCAACCGCTCGAGCGAGCCGGCGGGCATCAGGAGTTCGGAACGTCTGGCATTTGCTGTCATCGGATGGATCAACCTTCTCGCGCGCGCCCTTGGCCCGCAATCTGGCAGGCCTATACACCAGAAGCGACGAAGGGGCCAGCGAGACGCGACCTGTTCGCAAATGCCGCGGCCCCTAGGGCCGATCGACATTCAGGATTTGGAGCGTGGTATGAGGGAAAATCGTTCATGGCCAGGAGAAAAACCGAAGGTGGAGTCGATCTCCATCGAGGTTTTGCGACGCCGGCATGGGCGATTTTCACCATATCCCTTCGGGACGCGGCGGATTTTTCCTCCGGATGCGTCGGAACGGCCTTGTGGAGGTGAGCTCCACTGCGGCCGCTCCTCCTGTCCGGCGACAAAATCCGTCACGCGCCACGCCCGAAACCTGAATGTCGATCGGCCCTACCCCCCGATCAGCGCCAGCCACTCGTCCTCGTCCATCACCGCGACGCCGAGTTCGCGCGCCTTGTCGAGCTTCGAGCCGGCTCCGGGACCGGCGACCACATAGTCGGTCTTCTTCGACACCGAGCCGGCGACCTTGGCGCCGAGGCTTTCCGCCCTCGCCTTCGCCTCGTCACGGGTGAATTTTTCGAGCGAGCCGGTGAAGACGACGGTCTTGCCGGCGACCGGGCTGCCGGCGGCGACCGGCAGTTCGGCGGCAAGCGGCGTCACCTCGTCGAGCAGCCGCGAGACGACTTCCATGTTGCGCGGCTCCTTGAAGAACTCGATGATCGAGGTCGCGACCACCTCGCCGATGCCTTCGACGGCGTTGAGCTCGTTCCAGGCGTCGCCGTGCATCGGCGCCGCCTCCTGCATCGCGTGCTGGAACGCATCGTAGGTGCCGTAGGAGCGCGCGAGCAGCTTGGCCGTCGTCTCGCCGACATGCCGGATGCCGAGCGCGAAGATCAGCCGGTGGAGCGCGATCTCGCGCCGGCTGTTGATCGCCTCGAAGAGCTTGGCGACGCTCGTGCGCCCCCAGCCGTCGCGGTTCTCCAGCTTGTTCAGCGCCGCCTGCTGCCGCCGTTCGAGCGTGAAGATGTCCGGCGCGGTCTTGATCTCCAGCGAGGGATCGCCGCAATCGAAGAAGAAATCGACCTGCTTGGTGCCGAGTCCCTCGATGTCGAAGGCGTTGCGGGAAACGAAGTGCTTCAGGTGCTCCTTCGCCTGCGCGCTGCAGACGAAGCCGCCGGTGCAGCGGCGCACGGAATCCATGCGGCCGGTCTTCTCGTTAGCTTCGCGTACCGCATGGCTGCCGCAGACCGGGCAGGTCTGCGGAAACTCGTAAGGCACGGCATCGGCCGGCCGCTGGTCGAGAACCACGTCGACGATCTGCGGGATGACGTCGCCCGCCCGCTGCACGATCACCATATCGCCTTTCCGGATGTCGCGGCCCTCGCGGATCGGTTCACCGGAATTGCCGATGCCCTTGATGTAATCCTCGTTATGGAGCGTCGCATTGGTGACGACCACGCCGCCGACGGTGATCGGCTCCAGCCGCGCGACGGGGGTCAGCGCGCCGGTCCGCCCGACCTGAATGTCGATGTCGAGAAGCCTGGTCAGCGCCTGCTCCGCCGGGAACTTGTGCGCGGTCGCCCAGCGCGGGCTCCGCGAACGGTAGCCGAGCCGCTCCTGCAGGTCGAGGCGGTCGACCTTGTAGACGACGCCGTCGATGTCGTAGTCGAGGTCGGCGCGCATCAGGCCGATTTCCCGGTAGTGCGCGAGAATCTCCTCGATCGAATGCAGCCGCTTCATCAGCGGATTGACCGGGAAACCCCATTCGCGGAACCTCTCGACGATCCCCATCTGGGTCTCCGCCGGCATGTTGGTCATCTCGCCCCAGGCATAGGCGAAGAACCTCAGCTTGCGGCTTGCCGTCACTTTGGGATCGAGCTGCCGCAGCGAACCCGAGGCGGTGTTGCGCGGATTGACATAGGTCTGTTTGCCTTCGGCCTCCATCTGCGCATTGAGCGCGAAGAAGTCGCTTTTCGCCATGTAGACCTCGCCGCGGACCTCGACGACGTCCGGCGCCCCCGCCGGCAACTCGCGCGGAATCTCGCGGATCGTCAGGATGTTCGCGGTGACGTTCTCCCCCGTCGTTCCGTCGCCGCGGGTTGCCGCCGTCACCAGGCGGCGGTTCTCGTAGCGGATCGACATCGACAGGCCGTCGATCTTCGGCTCGGCGGTAAAGGCGATCGAATTGTCCGGCAGCCGGCCGAGAAAGCGGTAGACCGAGGCGACGAAATCGGCCACGTCCTCGTCGGTGAAGACGTTGTCGAGCGAGAGCATCGGCCGCGCATGGGTGATCTGGGCAAAGGCGCCGGCGGGCGCCGCCCCGACACGCCGCGATGGGCTGTCCTCGCGGACGAGTGCGGGGAACCGCGCCTCGATCGCGTCGTTGCGCAGTTTCAGCGCATCGTAGGCGGCGTCGGAAATCTCCGGCCGGTCCTTGCCGTGATAGAGTGTGTCGTGATGGGCGATCTCTTTTGCGAGCCGCGCGAGCTCGGCGGCTGCCTGCTCCTCGGTCAGATCTTCGACTGCTATCGTGTCATTCGCCATCGCCGCTCTCCAGAATGGGACCTGCCGGTATTAGCCGAATTCTCGCGAATGAAAAGACACCTCCGCTCAGCCCAGCACTGCTTTCGAAATGTCGATCCGGGCGGTGATCGGCAGGTGATCGGAGGCCTCGCGGGCAAGTGGCGAATCGTGCACGACGACATTGGCGACCAGCCCCGACCGGTTGGCCATGATGCGGTCGAGGGCAAGCACCGGCAGACGCGCCGGATAGCTCGGCACCGGCGGAGGCAGCGGGCCGAAGACCTTTTCGAACCGCATGAGCGAGGAGCCTTCGCCGAGCCGCCACTCGTTGAAATCGCCCATCAGCACCGTCGGCTTTTCCTCCCGCTCCGTCATGATGTCGACGATCACGTCCGCCTGCTGGCGCCGCGCCCAGCGCAAGAGCCCGAGATGGGCGGCGATGACGCGAAGCCCCAGCCCTCGGTGAAGATCGATCTCGGCCACGACGGCGCCGCGCGGTTCAAGCCCCGGCAGCGCGACCTGGTGGACGTCCTTGACCGCCCCTTCCTTGAAGAGCAGCACGTTGCCGCGCCAGCCGTGGGATTTCGGCTTGTGCAGGACCGGAATGTGCGTGAGCCCCAGCTCCAGCCTGAGCCGCGGCAGGTCGAGGAGGCCCGAACGTTCACCGAAGCGCTCGTCCGCCTCCTGCAGCGCGATGACGTCCGGGTCCATCTCGCGGATCACTTCCATCACCCGTTCGGGATCGAACCGTCCGTCGGTGCCGACGCATTTGTGGACATTGTAGGAGGCGACGACCATGCTCTCCTCGGAGCGGTGATGCGGCGTGTGCGCCGCCGGCCGGTCGTGCCGGTTCCGGATCGAGGTGATCATCGTCCGCGCGATGTTCCCGGTCTTTCTTCTCATGCCTGAACCGCTCTTTCCCAAGACAAACATCGACCTTCCTCAAAGATAGGGCGAACCGAGCCAGAGAACACGGTCGAAAAGCCTCAAGACGAAAGGTCGGAGCCGAAGCGCCTCGAGCGTGATCTCCTCCGCGCCGCCTCGCGCGGCGGCGATCCTAGCGTCGATGTGTTCGGCGAAATGCCGGTCGTACACTTCGAGGTCCACCTCGAAATTGAGCCGCAGCGAACGAGAATCGAGGTTTGAGGAGCCGATGAAGCTCCATTGCCCGTCGATGGTCATCAGCTTGGAATGGTCGAACGGCCCCTTGGCGCTCCAGATCCGGCAGCCGTCCTTCAGGATCTGGTCGAACTGCGCCATCATCGCGTGGCTGACGATGGCGAGATTGTTCTGCGAGGGAACGATGATGTCGACCGCCACCCCGCGCCTTGCCGCAGTCGCGAGCGCCCCGAGCAGGATGTTGTCTGGGAGGAAGTACGGCGAGACGATGCGGATCGAGCGCTCGGCGACCGAAAACGCGCCCATCAGGACCTTGTGATTGCATTCGAGGTTGGTGTCCGGCCCGGATGAGATCACCCGGACATAGGACGGCGTTCCCGGTGCCGCCTCGCCGACCGACACGTTCCAGGCATCGCTCTTCAGTTCCTCCCCCGTCTCGAAGGCCCAGTCCTCCGCCGCCACCGCGAACAGATCGGCGACCACGGGTCCGGTCAGCCGGAAATGCGTGTCGCGGGCGCCCCCCTTGCCCATGAACCCTTCGCGGATATTCATGCCGCCGGCGAAGGCGACCGCGCCGTCCACCACCGTGATCTTCCGGTGCGTGCGAAGATTGGCGTAAGGCAGGCGGAGCCCGAGGATGACCTTGCCGTTGAAGGCGGCGGCCGCGACGCCGGCGTCCTTCAGATAGCTCAGAATGCTCGGCGTGCTGTAGCGGGCGCCGACCGCATCGACCAGTACCCGCACATCAACGCCGCGCCTGTGGGCGGCGATCAGGCAGTCGGCGATCCTGAGCCCCGCCGTGTCGCGATCGAAGATGTAGGTTTCGACGAGGATCGAGCGCCGTGCGCCCTCGATCGCCGCCGCCATGGCGTCATAGGTCTCGTCGCCGGAGGAGAGGATCGAAAGGCTGTTGCCGGACGAGAGCGAATAGCCGGTCACCCGATCGCCGAGGACCTTCAGCGCCGCCATCGGCCGGCCGAACTGCCGCTCGACCTCGCCGGCCGGCAGGTGGAACTGCGACAAGACGCGACGGAGCGCCTCGTGGCGGTGGGTCCGCCGCTGCAGGATGGACTTCCGGCGCATGCGATTGACACCCACGAGCGCATAAACGAGCGCACCGACGATCGGAGACAGGATGATGATGCCGACCCAGCCGATCGCCGAACGCACCTCGCGCTTCGTCATCGCCGCGTGAACGGCCGCGATCGTGCCCATCCCGATCGACAGGACGGCAAGGACCTCCGGCCAGTAGCTTTGCAGCGTTTCGAACATCGAAGCGGAGGGAAACAGGTTTGCAGAAGGAATGCAATCGTCGGTTACCGCGAAAGCGGCCCGCCGTCAGTTTTCTCCGGCGAGAAGCCGTGCCGCCGCCGCCCGCGCCTCGTCGGTCACCGACGCGCCGGCGAGCATGCGCGCGATCTCCTCGCGACGGTGCTCGGGTTCCATGGTGGCGACCCTGGTCGCGATCTTGTCGCCGGCGTCGCCGACCGGCCCCTTGGAAATGAGCAGATGGGTCGCGGCACGGGCGGCCACCTGCGGCGCATGGGTGACGGAAAGCACCTGCACCGTCGAGGAGAGCCGCTTCAGGCGCTGGCCGATCGCATCCGCCACGGCGCCGCCGACGCCGGTGTCGATTTCGTCGAAGACGAGCGTCGGCGCGGAACCGCGATCGGCGAGCGCCACCTTGAGCGCGAGCAGGAAGCGCGAGAGTTCGCCACCCGACGCCACCTTCATGATCGGCCCCGGCCGCGTGCCAGGATTGGTCTGGACGTGGAATTCGACGGTATCGATGCCCTCGGCGGTCGCAGCCTCCGGGTCGGACATCACCTCGACCATGAAGCGGGCACGCTCGAGCTTCAACGCCGGAAGCTCCGCCATTACCGCATCGGAAAGGGCCGTCGCCGCATTCACCCGCTTCGAGGAGAGTGCGGTCGCACGGTGGTCGTAGGCGGCCTTCGCCTCGGCGACCGCGGTCTCCATCTGCCCGAGGCGCTCCTCGCCGGCGTCGAGATCGGCGAGCTCCGCGACCATCCGCTCGGCGAGCGCCGGAAGCTCGGTGACCGGCACGGAGTACTTGCGGCCCGCCGCCCTGAGCGCGAACAGCCGCTCCTCGACCCGCTCCAGTTCGCGGGGGTCGAATTCGGTCCGGCGTAGCGCCGCCTCGACCTCCATCTGGGCGTTGGAGAGGCTGTCGAGCGCCGCATCGAGAAGCTGCACGGTGTCTTCGAGAAGGCCGGGCGCCTCGTGGCTCTTGCGCTCCAGGCGCCGCATCAGCGAGGCGATCATCGGCACGGGGGAACTGTTGCCGTTCAGGAATTCGGATGCCTCGGCGATATCGCCGGCGATGCGCTCCGCCTTCTGCATCTGCGAGCGGCGGTCGGCGAGTTCGTCCTCCTCGCCGTCGCGCGGCGAGAGGATCTCCAGTTCCTCGACGGAGGCTCTCAGATATTCCGCCTCGCGGGCTGCTGCCTCGACCCGTGCGCGGTGCGCCTTCAACTGCCGATCGGCATCCTTCCAGCGGCGGTAGGCCTCGGAGAGGTCGCCCACCTCGTCCGTCAGTCCGGCAAAGGCATCGAGAAGGGTACGGTGTGCGTCGGTGTCGACGAGCGCACGGTCGTCGTGCTGGCCGTGGATCTCGACGAGCAATTGCCCGGCCTGGCGCATCAGCTGCACGCTCACCGGCTGGTCGTTGATGAAGGCGCGGGTGCGGCCGTCCGCCGATTGTACCCGCCGGAAGATGAGGTCACCGTCCTCGTCGACGCTGTTTTCCTGCAACAGCAGGCGCACCGGATGGGCGTGAGCCACGTCGAACACGGCCGTTACCTGGCCCTTGTCCTCGCCGTGGCGCACCAGAGAGCCGTCACCACGGCCGCCGAGCGCCAGCGAGAGGCTGTCGAGCAGGATCGACTTGCCGGCGCCCGTCTCGCCGGTCAACACCGAGAGCCCCGCCTCGAAGGACAGGTCGAGCCGCTCGATCAGAACGATATCGCGGATCGATAGCTGGACCAGCATGGGCTTTCAGATCTCGCCTGGTTTGAGACTGACGATCAGCTCCCGAGCAGGAGCTTCTTGCCGGCACGGGAGATCCAGGAGCCGGCGTTCTCACGCGGTTCCAGACCACCGGTCTTCAGGAGCTTGTAGGAGTCGGCATACCACTGGCTGTCGGGATAGTTGTGCCCGAGCACGGCCGCGGCGGTCTGCGCCTCCTCGACGACGCCGAGCGCGTAATAGGATTCCACGAGACGGGCAAGTGCCTCTTCGACCTGGTTCGTCGTCGGATACCTCTCGACGACGACGCGGAAGCGCGAGATCGCCGCCAGATATTCCTTGCGCTCCAGATAGTAGCGGCCGATCTGCATTTCCTTGCCGGCGAGCTGGTCGCGCGCGAAGCGGATCTTCGCCTGCGCGTCGTCGACATATTCGGAGTCCGGATACTCGTCGACCACCTTCTGCATGGCTTCGATCGTCTGGTTCGAGGCCTTCTGGTCCTGCGTCACGTTGGTGATCTGCTTCCAGTAGGAAAGGCCGACCAGGTACTGCACATAGGCCGAGTCGTCCGCACGCGGGTAGAGGCTGAGATAGCGCTTGCCTGTCGCGGTCGCTTCCGTATAGCGCCCGAGCCGGTACTTCACGAAGGTGCTCATCACCAGCGACTTCTGTGACCATTCCGAGAAGGGGTGCTGGCGGTCGACTGCGTCGAACTTGCGCCCCGCCTCGGCCATGTTGCCGGCCTTGATGTTGGCAAGGCCCTGATTGTACAGCACTTCCGCCGGCTCGGTTTCGGCCGCGAGCTTGGTGATGTCGATGTCGGGATCCGACTGGCACGATGCCAGCAGGGAACCTGTCGCAGTGATCATCAAGAACACGCCGGCGATCCGAGCGGCGGTTCCAAGCATTCCCGACTTAACTTCACTCATTCGACAGTTCCCGATTGCAGCGCTGCGTGAATACCGCCGCTTCCAACTGGCGTTTCTAGCCATAAAAGCGTGGAGAGAGCAACGCAATGATGGTGATTTGACGCAATTTTGTGGCAGGCTCCGAAGGAAATCCCGAATTTGGACGATCGCCCGCAGAGGCTCTGCCGCAGTTCTTCTCTTCCCCGCCGTTCAAAAAAGAAAAGCCGCCTCGACGGGCGGCCTTTCGTGTCATCTGCGCGATGTCAGGCAGACCATGGCGCGAATTCTGGAACATTGACCGCCACGAACTCCCGCGCGCGCACCTGCTGGCTGCGCACCGGCGCTTCCACGACCTCGTAGGCGCTGCGGTCGTCGAGCAGGGCCTTGAGCGCATTGGCGTTCAGCTTGTGGCCGCCGCGGTAGGAACGGTAGCAGCCGATGAACTGTGCGCCCGCCATGGCGAGATCGCCGACGGCGTCGAGCGTCTTGTGGCGGACGAATTCGTCGCCGGCATAGCGCAGGCCTTCCATGTTGATGACGGTGTCGTCGTCGGAGATGACGACCGAGTTTTCGAGCGACGAACCGAGCGCGAAGCCGGCCGCCCAGAGCCGCTCGACGTCGCGCATGAAGCCGAAGGTACGGGCGCGCGACAATTCGTTGCGGAAGGCCGCAGCCGTCATCTCGCCCTGCCACATCTGGCGACCGATCAGCGGGCTATCGAAATCGATCTCCACCTCGAAGCGTGTGCCGTCATGCGGGCGGAACTCGGCCCAGGAAGCACCCGATTCAATACGCACCGGCTTGGTGACGCGGATGTAGCGGCGCTTCACGCCGAGATTCTTGACGCCTACTTGGTCGATCGCCTCGATGAACGGCGCCGAGCTGCCGTCCATGATCGGCATTTCCGCCCCGTCGACCTCGATGATCAGGTTGTCGATGCTAAGCGCATAGATCGCCGCCATCACATGCTCGACCGTCGCGATCGAACTGGCCGCCGAGGTCCCGAGCACGGTGCAGAGATCGGTATTGCCGACCTGCGAGGAAACCGCCCTCAGTTCCGTGATCGCCCCGTTCCCATGCTGACGATGGAAGACAATACCCGTGCCGGCCTCGGCCGGCAGGAAGCTGATGGTTACTGGCGTCCCCGAATGCACGCCGATCCCGGTCAGCGTGACCGGCGCCGCGATGGTGGTCTGAAAACCCAGCAATCCGATTGCCATAGAAGAGTGCCTTTATCTGCCGCGGCGGCGTCTCGCCTGGCGAACGCGCCTGCCGTTTATCGTTCTGGGGGGCATGACATCGGCATTGCACACCGAATCCACCCCTGTCCCGAACCCATACATATGGAGAGCGCTCCGATAGCACAAATCACTGTTTCTTTCGTATTGTTACGAAGGCAAACAATTGGAACCATTGCACAATCACTGCTCTTTCGCAGGTGCGGAAAATGGAAGCGCCCGGGCCTTGCGACCCGGGCGCCGAAATCACTCCGCTTCGAGACTCAGTTCGACTGGCGGCGCAGGAACGCCGGGATCTCGAGCTGGTCGTCCTCATGCGCCACGCGCGTCTGCGGCACCGTGCGGCCCTGGTCGTCGAGCTGGCCGCGGCGCGGCGCATAGAGGCTCGCTTCCGGAGAGAGCGTGCGGCGCTGCTGCGAGGCGGCGGCCGGAGCGGACGTCGTCATGTCGGCGTTGACCGGTTCTTCCTCGTGATGACGGCCGAGCGAGCTCGTGATCCGCTTGAGGAGACCCATCGGGCCGCGTTCGTCCTGCGGGGCCGGAGCGACGCTCGCCCGCTGATCCATCTCGGCGCGGACGACCGGCGGGAAGTCCTCGACCTTCGGCATGCGGACCGGCTCGACCGTCTGGCGGACCGGCTGGGCGACCGGCTCGATGCGGGCCGGGGCAGCCTCGACCGGCGCGGCCGGACGGCTCATGACCGGAGCCGGAGCGACGACCGACTCACGGACGACGGGCTGCTGCGGAGCGGCCGGTGCCGGTGCGGTGAAGAGCTTGCTCTGCGGGCGGAACTCCGGCTGCGCTGCGGCTGCGGCCGGGGCCGGAGCCATCTGGCGGGCCATAGCGATCTCGAGTTCACGCTCCATTTCCGCCTCCGCGGAACGGATGGTGTCGGCAACCGGATCGGCGGCCTTCGGAGCCTGTGCCACGACGGGGCGAGCCGGGGCCGGAGCGACGGCTGCGGCCGGGCGCATGACCGGCCGTGCGGCCGGCGCTTCGTAGGTCTTCGGAGCCATGGCACCGGCGGTGCGGTCGATGCCGGTCGCGACGACCGACACGCGGATCAGGCCTTCCAGCGCTTCGTCGAAGGTCGCGCCGAGGATGATGTTGGCGTCCGGATCGACTTCCTCGCGGATGCGGGTCGCGGCTTCGTCGACTTCGAAGAGCGTGAGGTCGCGGCCACCGGTGATCGAGATCAAGAGGCCCTGTGCACCCTTCATCGAGGTCTCGTCGAGCAGCGGGTTGGCGATCGCTGCTTCCGCCGCCTGCATCGCACGGCCCGGGCCGGAAGCTTCGCCGGTTCCCATCATCGCGCGGCCCATCTCGCGCATCACCGAGCGGACGTCGGCGAAGTCGAGGTTGATCAGGCCTTCCTTGACCATCAGGTCGGTGATGCATGCCACGCCGGAATAGAGCACCTGGTCAGCCATGGCGAATGCGTCGGCGAAGGTGGTCTTGTCGTTGGCGATGCGGAAGAGATTCTGGTTCGGGATGACGATCAGGGTATCGACGGACTTCTGCAGTTCCTCGATGCCGGCTTCCGCCAGCCGCATGCGGCGCTGGCCTTCGAAGTGGAAGGGCTTGGTGACGACGCCGACGGTGAGGATGCCCTTGTTGCGGGCGGCCTGGGCGACGACCGGAGCCGCACCCGTGCCGGTGCCGCCGCCCATGCCGGCGGTGACGAAGCACATGTGGGTGCCGTTCAGGTGATCGATGATCTCATCGATGCATTCCTCGGCGGCTGCGCGGCCGACTTCCGGCTGCGAACCGGCGCCGAGACCTTCGGTGACGCTGGCGCCGAGCTGAATGATCCGCTCGGCCTTCGTCATCGTCAGCGCCTGCGCGTCGGTATTTGCGACGACGAAATCGACGCCCTGGAGCCCGGCGGTGATCATGTTGTTGACGGCGTTGCCGCCACCGCCACCGACCCCGAATACCGTGATCCGAGGCTTCAGCTCGGTGATGTCTGGCTTCTGCAGCTTAATGGTCATGTTACCCGTTCCTTCTTTCTCCGGCCGCATCGCCACGCCGGCCTGATCTCTTCAACTCTTCTTGCCTTGCGCCGCCACGGCGAGGCAGAAACTCAAAAACTCTCTTTCAGCCATTGCCCGACACGGGCGATCCGGCTGTTTCCGTTGCCGAAGGGCGAGAACAGCCCGCCCTGCCCTGCATGTGTCTCCTGGTCGGCGACCTGCGGATAGATCAGAAGACCGACCGCGGTCGAAAACGCCGGCCCCTTGGCCGCCACCGGCAGGCCCGCGACCCCCATCGGGCGGCCGATCCGCACATTGCGTGCGAGCACGCGGCGGGCGGCTTCCGGAAGGCCGGTCAGCTGGCTTGCGCCGCCGGTCAGGACCACGCGCTTGCCGACGACCGGGCTGAAACCCGACTGCTGGATCCGGTCGCGCAGCATTTCGAGAATTTCCTCGATACGGGCGCGGATGATTCGCGTCACCAGCGAGCGCGGCACCTGAGTCGGCTGGTCGCGATCGTCCTCGCCGATCGGCGGAACGGAGATCACGTCGCGCTCGTCGGTGCTGTTGGAGAGCGCCGAGCCGTGGACGACCTTCAGGCGCTCGGCATCCTCGATCCGGGTCGACAGACCGCGTGCGAGGTCGGTGGTGACGTGATGGCCGCCGATCGCGATCGCATCGGTATGGATGAGCTTGCCTTCGGCGAAGACGGAGATGGTGGTCATGCCACCGCCCATGTCGATTGCCGCGCAGCCGAGTTCGACTTCGTCGTCGACGAGGGCCGCCAGCCCGCTGGCATAGGGGGTCGCGACCACGCCTTCGACCGACAGATGCGCACGGTTGATGCAGAGTTCGAGATTGCGCAGCGCCGGCCGTTCCGCGGTGACGACGTGCATGTCGACACCGAGCTCGTCGCCATACATGCCGAGCGGATCGCGGATGCCGCGCTCGCCGTCGAGCGAGAAGCCCGTCGGCAGCGAATGCAGGACGATGCGGTCGTGACGCTGCGACTGCTGGCCGGCGGCGACGAGGACCTTCTTCAGGTCGCTCGATTCGACTTCCTGGCCGCCGAGATCGATGGTCGCCGTATAGACGTTGCTGGCGAGCCGCCCGGCCGAGACGTTGACGATCAGGCTCTCGACGGTGAGGCCGGCCATGCGCTCGGCCGCATCGACGGCGAGCCGGACGACGCTCTCGACGGCATCGAGATCGGCGATCACGCCGCACTTCACGCCGCGGGAGCGCTGGTGGCCGATGCCGATGATCTCGACATTGTGGGTGCGACCCGGCAGGACCGAACTTTCCTTGCGTGGCGTAAGCCGGCCGATCATGCAGACGACCTTGGTCGAGCCGATGTCGAGGACCGACACGACATGCGACCGCTTCGCCGAAAGGGGCTTCATGCGCGGCAGACCGAAACTGGAGCTACCGAAAAGGCTCATATACTCTGCTCCGCCTTCTTGAGGGCCTTGGCCCGCTGTTCCAGCACCACCTGACGACGCGCCTGTGCTTCGGGCGTCAGCTGGATCGTCGTGCGATCGGGAAGCCGCAGGTCGATCGCCGCGATGTCGCGTGCCAGCACCTGCTGCTCGGCATCGAGCTTGGAGAGCAGTGCCAGCGCGTCGTCGAGGTTCTCCTCGGGAAGTTTCACCACCACGCCATTGTCGAGATGGATGTCCCACCGGCGGCTTGCGACGCGAATGAAGGCCTTCACGCGGCCGGCGATCTGCGGCCACTTGGCAAATTCCTGCTCGACGGAAGCGGCCGCCGTCTCGGCGTCACGGCCGACGAAGAGCGGCAGCGTCGCGAACTTGTTGTCGCGCAGCGGGCCGATGACGCTGCCGTTGCGCTCGATCAGCGAAAGTTCCGTGCCGTGCTGCCAGATTCCGTAGGCCTTGCGCTCATGCAGCGCGACCTGGATCGTCGAGGGGTAGACCTTGCGGACCTCGGCACTTTCCACCCAGGGAAGCCTGGAAAGCTGGTCACGGGCAGCATCGATGTCGAGGGAGATGAGCGACGTCGTGCCGTCGAGCCCGAGCAGCTGCAGGATGTCGATTTCCGAGGTCTGCTCGTTGCCGGCGACCTTGACGTCCTCGATGGCGAAGCCCGCGAACGAGGTCAGCGACTGTGCAACCTGCGCCCCATGCCCGCCCGCGACGACGCCGTAGACGCCGACGAAGGAGCAATAGCCAACGAAGGAGAGACGCCCGACATAGTGCGGGATGCCGATTCGACCGGAGCAGAGCCCGAGCGCGAAGCGCGTGGCACGGCGCAGCGGACGCGGAAGCACCACCGCCTCGCCTGCCGGCGACGCAGCCGAAATCCCGGCCCGGGACTTATGCTTTCTGCCGCCTAGCGCAAGCACGATGCTTCCTCCACCATCCAACGAACGAATTCACCAAAGCCGAAACCGGCGTGAGCGGCCATCTCAGGAACCAGCGAGGTCGGGGTCATGCCCGGCTGGGTATTGATCTCCAGCCAGATGAGCTCACCGTCTTCGGAGAACCGGTCGTCGTAGCGGAAGTCCGACCGACTCACGCCGCGGCAGCCGATCGCCTGATGCGCCTTCATGGCCAATTCTTGTATTTTTTGGTAAATTTTCGGTGAAATTTCCGCCGGCAACACGTGCCTGGAACCGCCGGCGACGTACTTCGAATCATAGTCGTAGAAGCTGTGCCCCTGCGGTACGATCTCGGTGACACCGAGCGCCCGGTCGCCCATGACGCCGCAGGTGAGCTCGCGGCCGGCCACGTAGTGCTCGACCATGACCCGGTCGCCGTAACGCCATTCGGACGACGTCAGGACTTGCGGCGGATGGGACTGATCCTCCTTGACGATGACGACACCGAAGCTCGAGCCCTCGCGCACCGGCTTGACGACATAAGGAGGCTTGATCGGATGCTCGGAACCGATGTCGAAGCGCGACATCACCCGCGCTTCCGCAACCGGAATCCCGGCGTTCGCCGCAACGATCTTCGCCTGCCCCTTGTCCATGGCGAGGGCCGAGGCGAGCACGCCAGAATGGGTATACGGGATCTGCAGATATTCGAGGACACCCTGGATGGTGCCGTCCTCGCCGAAGGGACCATGGAGCGCATTGAAGGCGACGTCCGGCCGCAGATCGGCAAGCACCTGACCAATGTCACGACCGACGTCGATCTTGGTGACGCGATAGCCCTCGCCTTCCAGCGCCTCGGCGCATGCATTCCCGGAGGACAGGCTCACAGGCCGCTCCGAAGAAAGACCACCCATCAGGACGGCTACATGCTTGCCACTCATTTACGCCCCCGGCTGCGAAAGACCGAACATTGTTGAGGTCCGCCGCCATCTGGGCGAGACATGACCCGTTGCCTGAGTAAAACGACATTAAGGTTAATGAAGCGTTTACTTTCGTTAACCGGCGCGCATCGGGTGCTGATTTTTTTTCAAGCGCCGGACACCGGACGCACTTGCTATGATGTTGATATCTATTTGTTTTTATTGATTTCCGCGGACGAACGGAAGAAGCCGGCGGCAAGCCTCCGACGCTCCACGGCGACGGGCAAGAGGGGCCGGAAACGAAAAAACGGGCGGAATCGCCGCCCGTTTTCGATGATTCCCTCGATGACCGGAGGGACCTGTCCGCCCCTCGCCCTCGGGCGTATTTATTCTTCGGTGACGCCCATGAACGGCTTGATCTCTCGTCCCGGCATGAAGATGCCGAGCCGCTTGATCTCCCACTGCAGCTTGGTGCCGGAATTCTCAAAGACTCGCTGGCGCACGGTCTCGCCGAGATATTCGAGATCGTAGCCGGTCGCGTGGCCGATATTGATCATGAAGTTGCAGTGGAGCGACGACATCTGCGCGCCGCCGATCATCAACCCGCGGCAACCCGCCTCGTCGATGAGTTCCCAGGCCGAATGGCCTTCCGGATTCTTGAACGTCGAGCCGCCGGTCTTTTCCTTGACCGGCTGCACGGTCTCGCGGTGATGGCGCACGGCATCCATGTCGGCACGGATCTTCGCCTTCTCCTCGGGATAGCCTTCGAAGACCGCGCTGGTGAAGATCAGGTCCGCGGGCGCCGTGGAATGCCGGTAGCTGTAGCCCATGTCAGCCGCGGAAAGCACGTGGATGTTGCCCTTGCGGTCGACCGCCTCGACCTCGACCAGACGTTGGGAGGTGTCGCCGCCATTGGCGCCGGCATTCATGCGCAGCGCGCCGCCGATGCTTCCCGGAATGCCGTAATAGAAGTGGAAGCCGCCGATATTGTGGTCCATCGCCATGGCGGCGAGGTGCTTGTCCGGGGTGATGGCGCCGGCGCGGATGCGGTTCTCGCCCGCAAGCTCCACCTGACCGAAGCCCTTGGCGGAGAGCCGCAGCACGACGCCCGGTATCCCGCCGTCGCGCACGAGCAGGTTGGAACCGACACCGACCACGGTCAGCGGCACATCTTCCGGCAGAAGCTTGAGGAAGGTGACGAGGTCGTCGAGGTCGTGCGGATGGAACATGAGCTCGGCCAGGCCGCCGGCCTGGAACCAGGTGACCCGGTCCATCGGCGCATCCGGCGTCAGACGCCCGCGCAGTTGATTGACGCCGTCCCCGAGCGAGGCGAGCAGCTTTTCTCCATCGACCTGTTTCATTTCCGACCTTCCGAAATCGCTTCCAGTTCCTTGGGCAAGGCGGCAGCCCACTGGGTTATGTTGCCCGCTCCGAGGAGCACGACGAAGTCACCGGGTTTGGCCAGCTCCGCGACGATCGGCGCGAGACCTTCCGGTCCCGGCAGATACCGTGCGTCGCGGTGGCCGCTCGCCTTGATGCGCGAGACCAGCGCCTCGGCGTTTACCCCTTCGATTGGGTCCTCGCCCGCCGCATAGACCGGCGCCAGCATGATGCAGTCGGCATCGTTGAAGCAGTTGGCGAAGTCCTCGAAGAGGCTTGAAAGACGGGTATAACGGTGAGGCTGGTGGATAGCAATGACCCGTCCGCTACACGCTTCGCGTGCTGCCTTGAGCACGGCTTTGATCTCAACCGGGTGATGGCCGTAGTCGTCGAAGATCGACACGCCGTTCCAGGTCCCGGTCAGCGTGAAGCGGCGCTTGACGCCGGAAAAGCCCGACAGGCCCTTACGGATCGCCTCTTCCGGAATGTCGAGCCGGTTGGCGACGGCAATTGCCGCGCAGGCGTTCGAAATGTTGTGACGGCCGGGCATCGGCAGCGTCAGGTCCTTGAAGGTGAAGACCCGGCCCGTGCGCCGCCGGCGGATCTCGACGTCGAAGGTCGAGTGGGTTCCTTCGAGCCGGACGTTGGAGAAGCGGACATCGGCCTGCGGGTTCGCACCATAGGTGATGACCTTGCGGTCCTCGATCTTGCCGACGAGCGCCTGCACTTCCGGATGGTCGAGGCACATCACGCCGAAGCCGTAGAAGGGCACGTTTTCGACGAACTGGCGGAAGGCCGCGCGCACCGCGTCGAAATTGCCGTAGTGGTCGAGGTGCTCGGGATCGATGTTGGTGACGACCGCCACTTCCGCCGGCAGCTTCAGGAAGGTGCCGTCCGATTCGTCGGCCTCGACGACCATCCACTCGCCCTCGCCCATGCGGGCATTGGTGCCGTAGGCGTTGATGATGCCGCCGTTGATGACGGTCGGGTCGAGACCGCCCGCCTCGAGAAGCGCGCCGACCATCGACGTAGTCGTCGTCTTGCCGTGGGTACCGCCGATGGCGATCGCGTTGCGGAAGCGCATGAGTTCGGCGAGCATCTCCGCCCGGCGCACGACCGGCAGCAGCTTTTCGCGCGCCGCGACGAGTTCCGGATTGTCCTTCTTGATGGCCGTCGAGACGACCACGACTTCCGCATCACCGAGGTTTTCCCCCTTGTGACCGACGAAGACCTCGATGCCCTTGGCGCGCAGGCGCTGGACGTTGGCGCCGTCGCTCTGGTCGGAGCCCTGCACGCGATGGCCGAGATTGTGCAGGACCTCGGCGATCCCGCTCATGCCGATCCCACCGATGCCGATGAAATGGACCAGGCCGATTGTCGTCGGCATTTTCATGATTTGGCTCCCTTCACATGCGCTCGCGTCTTGCCGGCAATAGCCTCTACGAGATCGGCAAGCAAGTTCGATGCATCAGGCATGCCAGATCGCCGCGCCGCCGTTGCCGTCTCGGAAAGACGCTCCGGCTCGCTCATCGCCGCCTTCAAGAGGCCGGCGAGCCGCTCGACGGAAAGGTCCTTCTGCTGAATCACCTCGGCGCCGCCGTTCGCCGCGAGTGCGGCGGCATTCGCCGCCTGGTCGTGGTCGAGTGCGTAAGGATAGGGCACGAGGATCGAGGGTCGCCCGATGATCGAGAGTTCCGACACCGTCGAGGCGCCCGAGCGGCAGACGACGAGATGGGCGGCGGCGATGCGCGCCGCCATGTCGGTGAAGAACGGCGAGACGTCCGCGGTGATCCCGAGCGCCCGGTAGCGGGCGGCCACCTGCTCGGCATCCTCCGGTCGCGCCTGCTGGGTCACCGTCAGCCGGTGCCGAAGCGGTTCATCGAGAAGCGCGACGGCGTCCGGTACGGCGGAGGAGAAGAACTGCGCGCCCTGGCTGCCGCCGAACACGACGAGACGGAAGGGCTGCCCTTCCCGCGACGGGGCGTAGGGAATGCTCGACGCCGCGACGACCGCCGGCCGCACCGGATTGCCGGTGACCGTCGTCTTCTCCGAGTATGCTCCGCCTTCCGGCAGGAAGCCGCCCGCGATCGCCGTCACGCGGCTTGCGAGCACCTTGTTGGCGCGGCCCATGACGGCGTTCTGTTCATGGATCGCCGTCGGTATGCCGAGACGGACCGCCGCCATCAGCGGCGGCAGGGTCGGATAGCCGCCGAAGCCGATGACGGCGAGCGGCTTCAGCTCCCGGATCAGCCGCCGGGCGGCCCGATAGCCGCGCCAGAGCGTCAGGAGCGCTTTGGCCACCGCGACCGGGCTCTTGGAGCCGATCGTCGCGGACGGCACGGTGTGGATGATCTCGGCGGGGAACATGCCGGCATAGCGTTCGGCCCGGTTGTCGGTGACGAGATGAACCGTATAGCCGCGATCCACCAGCGAGTGGCTGAGCGCTTCGGCCGGAAAGAGGTGTCCGCCGGTTCCGCCGGCGGCGAGAAGGATAAGGCCCTTTGCCATTGCCATTACTCCGCCGGAACGCCGTGGACCGAGCGGAACAGGCTCCGCTCCTGCGCACGCTTTTCCGGCCGCCGCCGCGTGAGCGCCAGGATGAAACCCGCCGTCACGCAGATCGCGATCATCGACGATCCGCCATAGGAGATCAGCGGCAGCGTCATGCCCTTCGCCGGCAGCAGTTCGAGGTTCACGCCGATGTTGATCAGCGACTGGACACCGATCTGCAGCACGAGGCCCGCAACCGCGAACCGGTTGAAGTCGTTGCGTTCCTTGAAGGCGTGGTTGAGGCCGCGCAGCACCAGGAAGGCAAAGATCGAGACGAGAACGATGCAGAAGACGATGCCGAATTCTTCCGCCGCGACGGAGAAGATGAAGTCGGTATGGCTGTCGGGAATGATCCGCTTGACCATGCCCTCGCCCGGCCCTTGTCCGAACCAGTCGCCGCGGATGATCGCCTCGCGTGCGGTATCAACCTGGAAGGTGTCGCCTTCGCCCGTCAGGAAGCGGTCGATACGGCCCGCGACGTGCGGCAGCGTCAGATAGGCGCCGACGAGGCCGACACCGCCGAGCCCACCGAGCACCATGATCCAGAGCCACGGCATGCCGGCCATGAAGAACATCCCGCCCCAGACGACCGAGGTCAGGATCGTCTGGCCGAGGTCAGGCTGGGCAATCAGCAGCGCGGCGACCATGCCGAAGAGGATGATCGCGAAGAAGTTGCCGGGGATTTCGGGCTGGCGGGCATGTTCGGCGAAGAGCCAGGCGCAGACGACCACGAAGGCAGGCTTCATGAACTCGGACGGCTGGATCGAGATGCCGGCGAGCGTCACCCAGCGCCGTGCGCCCTTGACCTCGATGCCGAAGAACAGCGCCAGCACCATCATGAGCAGCGAGACGGCCAGGATGACGATCGCGGTCCGCCGCACCTGCCGCGGCGAGAGGAAGGACAGGCCGAACATCACGCCGAGCGCCGGCAACATGAACGCCGCGTGGCGCTTGACGAAGTGGAAGCTGTCGAGGCCGAGGCGCTCGGCAACCGCCGGCGAGGCCGCGAAGGAGAGCATGAAACCGATGCCCATCAGCAGGACGAATGTCACAAGGAACAGACGGTCTATGGTCCAGAACCACTCGGCCACAGGCCCCCTCTCAACGCGGCTCACCATGTCAGTTGCCTCCTTCAGGAGCGTCGATCAGCATTTCGATCCCTTCGAGCGCCGCAACGTGGCGGACGAAGGCATCGCCGCGGACCTCGAAGTTCTTGTACTGGTCGAAGCTTGCGCAAGCCGGGGAAAGCATCACCGCGACGGGCTGGCCGTCCGCCGCCGCATCGGCGGCGGCGTGGGCGACCGCCCGCTCGAGCGTGCCGGAAATCTCGTAAGTCACCGCCTCGCCGAGCGTGGCCGCAAACGCGGACGCCGCCTCGCCGATCAGGTAGGCCTTGGCGATGCGCGGAAAGAGCGGTGCGAGGCTCGCGATGCCGCCCTCCTTGGGCAGGCCGCCGGCGATCCAGTAGATACGGTCGTAGCTCGAAAGCGCAGGTGCGGCCGCTTCCGCATTGGTCGCCTTGCTGTCGTTGACGAAGACGACCTCGCCGCGGCGGCCGACAGGCTGCATGCGATGCTTGAGGCCCGCAAACGAGCGAAGCCCGGCCCGGACCTCGTCGGGGGAGACGCCGACGGCGAGACAGGCGGCGATCGCCGCCGCCGCGTTCTGGGCATTGTGGCTGCCGCGCAGTGTCTGGATACCGTTGAGATCGGCGACGACCGAGGTCGCGCCGCCTTGGGCCTCGATGATCCGGTGGCCGTCATTGTAGAAGCCATCGGCGAGCGGCTGCCGCTTCGAAATGCGCACGACCCTGGTTCCGGCGCGCTCGACGCGATCGGCGATCAGCTCGCAATAGCTGTCGTCGACGCCGATCACCGCCGTATCGCTGCCGGCGACGAGACGCTCCTTGACGTCGGCATAGTGCTGGATCGTGCCGTGGCGGTCGAGATGGTCCGGCGTGACGTTGAGGAGGATGCCGGCGGTGGGGTCGATCGTGGGCGCAAGGTCGATCTGGTAGGAGGAACACTCGACGACGAAATAGCGTCCCGCCTTCGGCGGATCGAGGGTCAGCACCGCCCGGCCGATATTGCCGCCGAGCTGCGTGTCCCTGCCGCTCGCCGAAAGGATATGGGCGATCAGCGCCGTGGTGGTAGACTTGCCGTTGGTGCCGGTGATCGCGATGAACGGACAATCGGGGGCGTGAGCCCTCCGCTCGCGCACGAAGAGCTCGACGTCGCCGATCACCTCGACGCCCGCGGCGCGCGCCAGCCCGACCGTCCAGTGCGGTTTCGGATGGGTGAGCGGCACGCCCGGCGACAGCACGAAGGCAGCAAAGGTGTTCCAGTCAGCGTCATGCAGGTCCTGCGTCACAACCCCTTCAGCGCCGGCCTTCGCCACGCTGTCGGGATTGTCGTCCCAGGCGATGACCTCGGCCCCGCCCGCAATCAGCGCCTTCGCGGTCGCGAGCCCCGACCCGCCGAGCCCGAAGAGTGCGACCTTCCTGCCCCTGAATGTGGAGACCGGGATCATCGCCCCCTCACCGGAGTTTGAGGGTCGAGAGGCCAAGCATGGCGAGCCCCACGGCGATGATCCAGAAGCGGATCACCACCTGGCTCTCGGTCCAGCCGAGTTTCTCGAAATGATGGTGGATCGGCGCCATCAGGAAGACGCGCTTGCCGGTCATCTTGAAATAGCCGACCTGGATGATGACCGACAGCGTCTCCATGACGAAGAGGCCGCCGATGATCGCCATGACGATCTCGTGCTTGGTGGCGACGGCGACGGTGCCGATGAGCCCGCCGAGTGCGAGCGACCCGGTGTCGCCCATGAAGATCGCCGCCGGCGGGGCGTTGAACCAGAGGAAGCCGAGGCCCGCACCGATGACGGCGCCGAGAACGACGGCGAGTTCGCCGGTGCCCGGCACGAAATTGATCTGCAGATAGTTCGAAAAGACCGCGTTACCGGTCAGATAGGCGATGATGCCGAAGGACGCCGCCGCGATCATCACCGGCACGATCGCCAGCCCGTCGAGGCCGTCGGTCAGGTTGACGGCGTTCCCCGCGGCGACGATGACGAAGCCGCCGAAAAGCACGAAGAAGATGCCGAGGTCGATCAGGAAGTCCTTCAAGAACGGAAAGGCGACCGAGGAGCCGAAGGTCGAACCCTGCGGGCCGGAGGTCAGCGCCGTGTTCATCATGAAGTAGACGGCAATGCCGGCAATGACGAATTCGATGCCGAGGCGCGCCTTGCCGGAGAAGCCCTTTTCCGTCTGTTTCGTCACCTTCAGGTAGTCGTCGTAGAAGCCGATCGCGCCGAAGCCGAGGGTGACAAGCAGCGTCGAGACGACGTAGACGCTCGAAAGATCCGCCCAGAGCAGCGAGGAGACGACGATCCCCGCGAGGATCATCAGACCGCCCATCGTCGGCGTTCCGGCCTTCTTGAAATGGGTCTGCGGTCCGTCGGCACGGATCGGCTGTCCCCTGCCCTGCCGAATGCGCAGCGAGGCGATCATCGCCGGCCCGAAGAGAAAGACGATCAGCGCCGAGGTGAACAAGGCAGCACCGGTCCGGAACGTGATGTACCGGAAGAGATTGAAAAATTGGAGGTGGTCCGCCAGTTCCACAAGCCAGATCAGCATAAGAGCCCTTTCCGAAACCCCTGATTAATCGCGGCGCCCGATGTCGGCGACCGCCGGAAACTTGTCAAGCAAGGCCGAGACGATCTTCCCGAAACCGGTGCCGAGCGAGGACTTGACCATCAGCACGTCGCCGGGGCGGACGGACGCCACCACGAAATCGGCAAGCTCCGCGGTCGTCTCGCGGTATTCCACCTGAACGCTCTCCGGAAGCGCATCGCGAAGCGCCGCCATTTCCGGACCGGCGAGCCAGACATGCTCGATGCCGGCAGCAAGCAGCGGCCCGGCAAGCTCGGCATGGACCTTGGCTGAAAACTCGCCCATCTCCAGCATGTCGCCGATGACGGCGATCCGCCGTCCGTCGCCCGAGGGATGAGCCGCCGCGAGCACGGCGATCGCCGCGCGCATGGAGGCCGGATTGGCGTTGTAGCTCTCGTCGATCAGCGTGAAGCTGCCGTTGCCGGCCTTCAGCGTATGCCGCTCGCCGCGTCCCTTGACGGCGGAAAGCGATCCGAAGGCATCCGCCGCCGCGGCGACGTCGGCGCCGACGAGCGACACGGCCCCGAGCACCGCAACGGCGTTCTCGGCGATGTGGCGGCCCGGCGCACCGATGACGATTTCCCGCGTTTCGCCGCCGAAGGAGACCCATAGCGTCGAGCTTTCCGCAGCGCCGTCGAACTCCGCCAGGCGGAACTCCGCCTTGGCGTGCTGGCCGAAGCTGTGGACGTTCTCGACGCCTGCCTCCTGCGCCGCCTTCTCGAGAAAGCCGAACTGCGCGTTGTCGCGATTGAGCAGCACGTGCCCGTCGGGCTCGACGCCCTCGAATATCTCGGCCTTGGCTGCGGCGATCTCCTCGAGGCTCGCGAAGTTGCCGAGATGGGCGGCGGCGATGGTGGTGACGATCGCCACATGCGGACGCACGAGCTGCACCAGGGGGCGGATTTCGCCCGGATGGTTCATGCCGATCTCGAAGACGCCGAATTCGGTATCCGCCGGCATGCGGGCGAGCGTCAGCGGCACGCCCCAGTGATTGTTGAACGAGGCGACGGCCGCGTGCACCTTGCCCGACGGCTCCAGCGCGCGGCGCAGCATCTCCTTCGTCGTCGTCTTGCCGACCGAGCCGGTGATGGCGACGATTTTCGCGGACGAACGTTCACGCGCGGCGGCGGCGAGCTTCTCCAAAGCCGCCAGCACGTCCTCGACGACGATCATCGGAACGGTGACGCGGCCGAGCGCCGGAAGCTTCGCCTCGGCGACGACAAGCAGGGAAGCGCCGTTGGCAACGGCAAGGCTTGCGAAATCGTGTCCGTCGACACGGTCACCCTTGATGGCGAAGAAGGCCTCGCCGGCGGTGATCGTGCGGCTGTCGATCGAGATGCCGATGATCCCTTCGGGCGGCGTGCCGAACGGCCGGCCCGCCATCGCCTCGATCATCTCGTCCGTCGTCCAGAGAAACGTCAATGTCCAAGCTCCTCCAGTGCCTTGCGCAGTTCGGCATGATCGGAGAACGGCAGCGTCACATCGCCGACCACCTGCCCTTCCTCATGCCCCTTGCCCGCGACGATCAGGGTGTCGCCGGAAGACAGCATCGAGACCGCATGGCGGATCGCTGCGGCGCGGTCGCCCATCTCGATCGCGGTCGGCGCGGCGGCCATGATCTCCGCGCGGATTTCGGAGGCGACCTCCGAGCGCGGATTGTCGTCGGTCACGATCACCACGTCGGCGAGCCGGCAGGCGATCTCGCCCATGATCGGGCGCTTGCCGCGGTCGCGGTCGCCACCGCAGCCGAAAACGACGATGACGCGGCCGGTGGTGAAGGGACGGACCGAATTGAGGACGTTTTCGAGCGCATCCGGCTTGTGGGCGTAGTCGACATAGGCGAGCGCCCCGTCTTCTGTATGCGCGACGAGTTCGAGACGACCGGCCGCGCCCTGCAGCTTTTCGAGCGCCTTCATCGCGATTGCGACCGGAACGCCGGTGGAAATCGCGAGCCCCGCCGCGACCAGCGCGTTGGCGACCTGGAAATCACCCGCGAGCGGAATGTGGACCTCGTGGATCTCGTCGCCGAAATGCACTTCGGCCACCTGCTTGTGACGCAGGTGCTCGACACGCTTCAGCGCCAGGAAATCGCCGTTGCGGCCGACGGTGCGCACATCATGGCCGGCGGCGCGTGCGACGCGGATCGCCTCGCCCGACCAGGGATCGTCGGCGAAGATCACCGCCGGAGCCCCCTTGGGCAACAGGGTGTCGAAGAGCCGCATCTTGGCCGACATGTATTCCTCGACCGTCGGATGGTAGTCCATGTGGTCGCGGCCGAGATTGGTGAAGGCGGCGGCCGAAAGCCGCACACCGTCGAGGCGGCACTGGTCGAGACCGTGGCTGGAGGCTTCCATCGCGGCGTGGGTCACGCCTTCCGCCGCAAGCTCGGCGAGCAGCTTGTGCAGCGCCACCGGATCGGGCGTGGTGAGCGAGCCGTAGTCGTTGCGCGAGGGCGAAACGACGCCGGTGGTGCCGATCTGCGCGGCCGGATGGCCGGCCTCGGCCCAGATCTGCCGGGTGAAGGAGGCAACCGAGGTCTTGCCGGCCGTGCCGGTGACGGCGACCATGGTCGCGGGCTGGGCACCGTAGAAGCGAGCGGACGCGAGCGCCAGGAAGCGGCGTGGATTGGAAACCGTGAAGACCGGAACGTTCGCCTCGACGGCATGGCCCGCGACGACAGCGACCGCACCGCGTGCGACGGCATCCGCCGCGTAGGCCGCACCGTCGGCTTTCGTTCCCGCGACGGCCACGAACAGCATTCCGGGCGTGACCTTGCGGCTGTCGGCGGAAATGCCCGAGATCGCGAGTTCCCCGACCTCGCCGCCAAGCTGTTCTTTCAGCGTTCCAAACTCGTCATCGGCCAGATCGCGCAGTCGCATGTATTTTCGTTTCCTTGCAGAACAGGCGACTCGCGTGCGAATCGCCTGCATAATTCGAGCATTATTTCTAATAAGAGACGAGCAGCGCCGAGCCGTCTTCCCCGAATTTGGGTTCTACACCGAGAATTGCGGCGCTTCTGCGAATGATGTCCGCCACCATCGGAGCGGCCGAATTGCCTGCGAGCGCCGCGCCGTTGCCCTTGTCCGTCCTCGGCTCGTCGATGACGGTGAGCACGACATACTGCGGATTGTCGATCGGGAAGGCAGCGAGGAAGGCGTTGAAGTTCTTGTCGCTGACATAGCGCCCGTTGACGACCTTGTCCGCCGTGCCGGTCTTGCCGCCGACGTTGAAGCCCTCGACGCGCGCTTTCTTGCCGGAACCCTTGATGCCGTTCACCTCGAACAGATAGCGCATGTCGTCGCTGGTCGACGGACGGAGGACCTGCTGGGCCACCTGGTCGGCCTGTTCCCGCGTGCGCGTCAGGAAGGTCGGCTGAATGAGCTTGCCGCCGTTCATCAGCGCGACGCCTGCAACCGCGGTCTGCAGCGGCGTCGTCGAGACCCCGTGACCGAAGGAAATGGTGATCGAGTTGATCTTCTTCCATTCGCGCGGCTGGCTCGGGGTCGCGACCTCCGGCAGCTCGGTCTGCATGCGCGTGGTGAGGCCCAAACGCTCCAGGAACGCCTTGTGCCCTTCCGTGCCGACCGTGTCGGCGATCTTGGCGGTGCCGATGTTGGAGGAATACTGGAAGATCTCGGGCACGCTCAGGATGCGGTTCTTGCCGTGGAAGTCCTTGATCGTGTAGCGGCCGATGCGGATCGGGTAGCGGGCGTCGAAGGTGTCGGAGAGCTTCACCTTGCCCGAATCGAGACCCATGGCCAGCGTGAAGGACTTGAAGGTCGACCCCATCTCGAACGTGCCGTTCGACATGCGGTTGAGCCAGCCTTCCTGGGCGCTCGCCGCCGGATTGTTGGGATCGAAATCGGGAACAGAGACCATCGCCAGCACTTCGCCGGTATGGACGTCGAGGACGACGCCGCCGGCGCCGAGCGCCTCGAATTTCTTCACCGCGTCGACCACCACGTCATGCACGATGTTCTGCACGCGAAGGTCGATCGACAGGCGAACCGGTTCGAGCGGCGTATCGGTCGTCATGCCGAGCGCGGTGAGGTCGGCCAGCCCCTGGCTGTCGATGTAGCGCTCCATGCCGGCCATGCCGCGGTTGTCGATATTGACATAGCCGACGATGTGCGAGGCCGTGGTGCCGCCGGGATAGAAACGGCGCTTCTCGGGGCGGAAGCCGATGCCCGGAATGCCGAGTGCCAGGATCTGGCTCTGCTGCTTCGGCGTGAGCTGGCGGCGCAGCCACTGGAAGCGGGAGTCGGAGGAGAGCTTCTTGTAGGTTCCCTTGATGTCGAGATCGGTCAGCACCGTCGCGAGCTTCTCGACCGCTTCGTCGGGATCGACGATCTTGTGCGGCTCGGCAAAGAGCGAGACGGTGCGGATGTCAGTCGCCAGCACCTCGCCGTTGCGGTCGAGGATGTCCGGTCGCGACGCCATCAGCCGGTCCGCCGGCACGATGCTGGAGACGGTCTCGGGGTGGGCGTAACCGTACTGGACCAGCCGCCCGCCGATCACGCCGTAGGCGACGACGAAGCCGGCGATCATCAGGCCGACGCGCTTGCGGGCGAGTTCCGACTTGCGTTTGCCGGTCCCCTTGATGGCGACGGTCTTGCCGACGACGGCGCGGTCGCCGCCGGTCGCGAAATGCGCCTGGCTTTTCAAGAGCATGATGCGTGAGAGGAAAGACATCAGGGCTTCACCGATCCTGTTGTGATGAGATCCGAGACGGGATCCTTGCTCTTCTCGCCCTCGGCCACCTCCGGCTTGGGCAACTCACTCTTCAACATCGGCAACTCGACGGGCCGCACGAGCTGTTCGGGCGCCGTCGGCTGCAGCTGCAGTTCCGGCCCGTAGACGGCAAGCAGCCGCTCGAGCCGGTTCGGCTGGGTCAAGAGCGCCCAGTCGGCCTTCAGGAGATCGATCGTATCCTTCTCGAGCTTGATCTCGGCCTCGATACGGCGAACCTCCTGCAGTTTCTCGTCCGCATGATGCTTGATCGAATAGGTGACGGTCGCCGCCGCGACCATGGAACCGATCATTATGAGATCAAGGGTTTTCAGCATGTCTCATCCTCCGATCCGGTCGAGGCTGGCGAGGTCCGGCAGGTCGAAGATCGACATGTCCGCCTTCGGTACCGGCGCGTGGGTGCGGATACCGGCCCGAAGTTTGGCGGAGCGGGCGCGCGGATTGGCCTCGGCCTCCGCTTCGCTCGCCGCGACCATGCCCTTGCCGACGGGCTCGAAGGTCGCCGGCATCCCCTGCACCATCGGCAGGTGGCGCGAGCCGGACGCCTTGCCCGAACGCTCGGTGAAGAATTTCTTGACGATGCGGTCTTCGAGCGAATGGAAGGTCACCACCACGAGCCGGCCGCCGGGCTTCAGCGCCCGCTCGGCGGCAAAGAGCGCCTGCGCAAGCTCGCCGAGCTCGTCGTTGACGAAGATGCGCAGCGCCTGGAAGACGCGGGTCGCCGGATGGATCTTGTCCTTCGCCTTGCGCGGCGTCACGATCTCGATCAGGCCGGCAAGGTCGCGCGTCGTACGGAACGGCTCGCTCGCCCGCTTCTTCTCGATAGCGCGGGCGATGCGCCCCGCCTGCTTTTCCTCGCCGAGGAAACCGAAGATGCGGATGAGGTCGCCGACCTTGGCACGGTTGACGACGTCCGCCGCCGAGACCCCCTCGGCCGACATGCGCATGTCGAGCGGACCGTTCTTCTGAAAGGAGAAGCCACGCTCGGCCTCGTCGATCTGCATCGAAGACACACCGATGTCGAGCACGACGCCGTCGAGCCCGTCTGCGGGCGCATGGAGGTCAAGCTCGGAAAAGCGGGAATGGATGAGCGTGAGATGGCCGCCGCGCGCCGCCACCAGCGGCTGGCCGGCGGCGATCGCCGTCGGGTCGCGGTCGAGCGCAATCACGTCTGCGCCGGCATCGAGGATGGCGCTCGTATAGCCGCCAGCCCCGAACGTTCCGTCGAGGATGATCTTGCCGGATGCCGGCTCGAGCGCCGCGAGCACCTCGGGCAGCAGGACTGGAATGTGGCGAACCGGTCCGCCATCGGCACCAGAGATTTCCGCGCCAGGATTAGCCACCATTCCAAGTCCCCGCCTTACTGTGGCCGCAACCCTCGTAGCTTGCGTGCCTGCCTCGCCGCCGCCTGCGCCTCGAGAAAGGCCTGCGGCTGCCAGAGCTGAAAATGATCCGCCCGCCCGACGAACGCGACCTCCGAGGTGATGCCCGTGAAGTCGCGAATGAAGTCGGTCACCATCAACCGCCCTTCGGCATCGAGCTTCATGAAGACACCGCCACCATGCACAAGCAGCGACATCTCGTTCGCCAGCGGCGAAAACGGATCCTCGACGGAAATCTGCCGCTCGTAACGCTCCAGCAGATCGGGCCCGCCGACATTGATCGCCGGAAACACGAAATCCTGGAGACAATAGAGCTCCTGAATATCGCGCTTCGCGAGGACAGACCTGAACGCCGCCGGAACGGACACCCGCCCCTTCGTATCGATCCGGTTTGTCACATTGGACAAGAAGCGGTCCATCAAAGCCTACCGCCGCTCCTTCAGACGGGAGGCGAACCATCCACCCCCCGAAACGCGAGAACACGTACACCGTGCCCGAAGGCAGGGAGAACTGCCGATCACCCGCCGCGGGTGACGTTCCCTGAACTTCGATTCTTGGGGTGGAGAACCACCCTGAAACGGTACTCGTATGGGATAGCATGGGACAGTATGGGCGTCAATGGGACAGGGTGGTTTGAAGCTCTCGAAGAGCGTCAAACGTTTATAAGCGGTTAAGCTTAACGAAAGGTTATGGAGACGCCCGCCGACAGCCGATCGCACCGCCCTGCAGGGCTTCGATCGGACACGCGTTCCTCGAAGGCTTTCAATAAGTTGGCGACGAAGGCGCCGACGACCGCCAAAGCCGCCGCGGGAGAAAAAGGGAAAGTGCCAGTCGGCCTGTAAGCCGGGTTCTGTATGGCTCCGGTCGCCCGGAACGTGGCAGCCATTCATCTGGGACAGCGTTTGCACGCTGCCTCACGCAACCCACCCGGATGACTGGCCCGGAAACAGGCTGTGGCACCGCTTGCGCAGCACCCGCGTCATCCCTATTCGGTCTTGCTCCCGGTGGGGTTTACCGTGCCGTCCCTGTTACCAGCGACGCGGTGGGCTCTTACCCCACCCTTTCACCCTTACCCCGCCGACTTTTGCGTCCTCATGCGGACGGAAAAGCAGGCGGGGCGGTTTGCTTTCTGTGGCACTATCCCTAAGGTCACCCTCGCCGGACGTTATCCGGCACCGTGTTTCCGTGGAGCCCGGACTTTCCTCACCCTACCGCCTTTCGGCACTGGTAGAGCGCGGCTGCCCGGCCGACTGGCAAGCGCTAGATAGTGGACTGCCGCGGCAAATGCCACAGAAAACGTCAGTCCGGACGTGCTGTCGCGCACTTTATTGGACACGGGGTGCGAAAACCGCCTGGTCCTCCGGCGACAATGCGCCGTCGAGCAGCAGCCGGGCGCCGAGCCGGCCGATCTCGTCGGAACTCTTCGCCGCAGCCCCGCAGCCTCCGGTGAGGACCGCGATCCGTTCCTCGTCGACATAGCCGATCGCCGGATAGCCGCTCGGGGTGAACGAGGTAACGCAGGCACCCATGGTGACCGTCGCCTTCGCGACGCCCGGCACCAGCTCGGCCGCGATTCGCGCCAGATGCCTGCGGGTCGTCTCGCGCCCGCCGCTGCGATACCAGGCACGGACCTCCGGCTCGCTCGTGAGTTCGAGGTCGTCGGGATCGCCGCCGATCTTCAGGTAGACCTTGCCGTCGGGATAGCGAACCGGCGGCAAGAGATAGATGTGGTCGAGCGGATCGTCGGGATGGTGGATGAGCGACGGCATGCCGGCGAAGGCTTCAAGATCGGCTTCCGGTATCTCGAAGAAGGCGACGGTGCGGGCATAGACCTTGAGGTCGACCGGCCGCGGCAACAGGTCCTTTGCGATTGAGAAGCCGCCCGTGGCGACCAGCACGCGGTCCGCATAATAGGTGTTGCCCTCGGCGGTCCGGACCGCCACGCCACGGATGTCGTCGCGGACGGAAACCACAGTCTCCGCGATCAGCGTCGCCCCTTCCCTGTGCGCGAGACAGGATTGCGCCCGCACCATCTGCCGCGGATTGACGTATCCCGCCCCCGCCGCCTCGTGGACGCCCTCCTGCCCGGCGCCGAAGGAAAAATAGGGAAAGCGCTCGGCAAGGGTCGTGCATTCGAGCATCTGCGGCGCAATGCCGGTGCGATGGGCGGCCTCGCAGATGCGCTCGATATAGGGATCCCGCCCGCCCCGCTTCGGCCCGACGATGAGATTGCCGACCTCGTGGTAGAAATCGATACCGCTCTCCCTTTCGAGGTCGCGGTAGCGCGCGATCGAACGGTTGGCGAGTGCGGCCCAGACAGGGTCCGGATCAATCGTCCGGGTGATCCGCGCCTCGTCGTAATGGCTGGCGAAGACGCCTTCGTGGCGCGCGGGATCGGTCGGCTCGTCCGGTCCGATGACGGCAACGCCTTCGCTCTCGAGGCTCAGATGCCGCGCGGCGGCGGCCCCCATCATGCCCCGCCCGACGACGATGAATTTGAAGCGATCGCTCATGCCCGTTCCCGCCCGATCATCCATGATTATGATTCTAGTTCAGATATTTGCCAATCCAACTTGAATCAGTCTCTCACAAATTGCGAGTTCGGTTCACGACGAAGATCAAACTCCGGGACATCGCCGTCGGCGGCGTGTTCTCCCGCGGGTGATCCACCGCGGGAGCGGATCGCTCGGCGGTCAGCTGCCGATCAGCGCCAGCACCTTGCCGCAATAGCGCTTCGAGACGGGGTTCATGCGCTTTGCCGCGTGGCCGGCATTGTATTTGAGGATCGTCGAGCAGGTCCTGCCGTCACCGAGCTCATGGGCAGCAGCCAGATACTTCATGCCGTAGCGAATATTGGTTTCCGGGTCGTAGAGCCCCTTCGAGGAGCCGGAATAGCCCATCATGCGCGCCGTCGAGGGCTTGATCTGCATGAGGCCGATTTCGCCGGCGCTGCCGTGTGCCCTGGGATTGAAGTTGCTTTCGATGCGGACGACGGCATGGGCGAGGTTCACCGGAACGCCGTAGGCCTTGGCATATTTCGAAATGATCTGGGTGTAGGGGCTCTGGGAAAAGGATGGCGCGCTTGGAAAACCTGCGTCTCGTTTGACGACCTTCAGCGGCGCCGAGAAGCTGCGTTTGTCGTCGTTGCGGGCATGTGCCGCGCCGATACCGGACATGAGGATAGCGGTGCATGCCGCGGCAGCAACAATCAATTTCTGCATGTGAAAAGCCAGTCTCCGAACCAGTGGGGCTATGGCGCGTATTTTTCCTTGCGCAAAAGCGTCCTACCGCGCCATCCCGTTCAGGGAGCGACGCCGCACCTGCCCTCATCGTTGTTATTTGCGGCCGTCACCTCGTTGGGAACTTTGCCGCCGTTTCAGCGAGAGCTTTTAAAGCCGGGCAATATGGAATTCCTGTGACCTGCCGGGATTTAGGGGGATTCAGCGCCGCGGCGGCAGCGGGCGGACGGTCTTCGTCCGAGGTCGTTTCAGGCGTATTTCGCAAGCGCGGAGAGCAGCCGGTGCAGCGTCTCTATGGTCGAGCTGTCGGCGATGCCGTCGACCCGTTCAGGACGGAAATGACGCTGGAAGGCGGCGACGACGCCTTCCGTTGCCTCGGAATATTGTCCTGAAATTTCAATATCGTAGCCGTAGAGTGAGAGCATCGATTGCAAAGCCTCGACGGGCCGGCCGCAATCACCCTTTTGGAAAAATCTTCCACCACTGACCGGCGCGGGCGCCACCCAGTGGCCGACGCCTGCGGCGTAAAGCCTCTCCCATGGAAAATTTTCGCCCGGATCGACCTTGCGAACAGGGGCCACATCGGAGTGCGCGAGCACCCGTTCCGGGGCGATATTCCACCGTTTGCCGCAATCCTGACACAATTCGACGACTGCTTCGATCTGTTCGTCGGTGAAGGGCGGCAGTCCGGCCGGATGACCGGGATTGGCGATCTCGATGCCGATCGACATAGAATTGACGTCGCTTTCGCCCGCCCAGCAGCTCTTGCCCGCGTGCCAGGCGCGGCGGTTCTCCGGCACCAGCTGCACGATCCGCCCGTCCTCGTGGACGAAATAGTGGCTCGAAACCTGGCTCTCCGGCCGACAGAGCCATTCGAGCGCCCCCTCCTCCGAGGGCATCCCGGTATAGTGGAGCAGGATCATGTCCGGCAGCCGCCCACCGGCGCGCTCGCCATGGTTCGGCGACGGCCGGACCCGCGCACCCTTGAAGTCGGGAATGAAGACGGTCATGCGGCGCGGCGTTCTTTCTCGATCGCCGCGTAGGCTGCGTTGAGCCTGGCCATCCGGTGATGGGCGACGGCGTGGAACTCGGTGGGCACGCCGCGGGCATGCAGCCGGTCCGGGTGATGTTCGGCGGCGAGCGCCCGGTAGCGCTTGCGGATCGTCGCGAAATCGTCCGAAGGCTGCACGCCGAGCACGGCATAGGGATTGCCGTCCGGGTTCACGTGGCGCTCGGTGATCGCTTCGAACCGCTCCTCCGAGATCTCGAAGATGTCGGCGATGCGCGAGAGGAAGGCCATTTCCTTCTCGTGCACCAGCCCGTCGGCCTTGGCGATGTGGAAGAGGCCGTCGACGATGTCCTCGAGAACGGGACAACCCTTCTTGCCCGTGCCGCACATCTTCATGATCTTGCCGGCATAGGCCTCGTAGCCGGCGACGTCCTGGCGTGCGAGGTTGTAGAGGCGGGCGACGTTCTGCGCTTCCTTTGCGGGAAAATCGAAGATCTCGCGGAAGGCGTCGACCTCGCTCACCGTCACCACACCGTCGGCCTTGGCCATCTTCGCGGAAAGGGCGATGATCGCCACCGAGAAGGAGACCCGCCGGCGGGTTTCGGGATCGCCTTCGAACACCGTGCGGACGGCCTCGACGATGCTCGAAAGAACATTGCCTGCTGCGTCGCCGATCGCGCCGAGCAATTTGTCCCACAACGACGATATCTGTTCGCAGGCGAAATCGAAGAGCATGATCAAGCATCACCAGATAACCGGCGAAAATGCAAGCGGAGCCCGTCTTCGACCAGGTTAAAGTTTGTTCACAATCCGGTGGTCCAACCGTGGCCGCGGACAGTGGTTCCGACCGTCGCGGAAGGGCCGGATGCCGGCGATCCGCAGACCGGCGTTCTTATCCACAGCCTTGCTCGCAGGCCGCTCCCGGATTGAAACGATTATATCCGCGCGGCCGCCGCATTTGTTGCCACACGAGCCGGAAACGCCCGGATTTCCTGATTTTTTCCCTTTACAGCCCTGCCCGTCTGTCGCATCCATTCGCGCCGAACGCTTGTACTGAGAAGCGCACCGAGGCGCTGAAGGAGGAACGATGGCCAAACAGAAAGTTGCAATGCTGACCGCCGGCGGTCTCGCCCCCTGCCTGTCGTCCGCAGTCGGCGGACTGATCGAACGCTATACGGACATCGCCCCCGACATCGAACTCATCGCCTACCGCTCCGGCTATCAGGGCGTGCTGCTCGGCGACAAGATCGAGATCACCGCGGACATGCGCGAGAAGGCGCATCTCCTCCATCGCTACGGCGGCTCGCCGATCGGCAACAGCCGCGTCAAGCTGACGAACGCCGCGGACTGCCACAAGCGCGGACTGACCAAGGAAGGCGACAATCCGCTGCGCGTCGCCGCCGAACGGCTCGCCGCCGATGGCGTCACCATCCTCCACACGATCGGCGGCGACGACACCAACACGACGGCCGCCGATCTCGCCGCCTTCCTCGGCGCCAACGGCTACGACCTCACCGTGGTCGGCCTGCCGAAGACCGTCGACAACGATGTCGTGCCGATCCGTCAGTCGCTCGGCGCCTGGACGGCGGCGGAAGTCGGCGCCCGCTTCTTCGATCACGTCTCGAACGAGCAGAGTGCGGCACCCCGCACGCTGGTGATCCACGAGGTCATGGGCCGCCACTGTGGCTGGCTGACCGCAGCAACCGCGCGTGCCTACATCCAGCGGACGCGCAACAACGAGTATGTCGAAGGGCTGATGATGAACACCCAGCTCAAGAACATCGACGGCCTCTACCTGCCGGAAACCCATTTCGATCTCGAGGCCGAGGCCGCGCGCCTCAAGGACATCATGGACCGCACCGGCTTCGTCACGCTCTTCGTCTCGGAAGGCGCCTGCCTCGACGAGATCGTCGCCGACCGCGAGGCCGCCGGCGAGGAGGTCAAGCGCGACGCCTTCGGCCACGTGAAGATCGACACGATCAACGTCGGCAACTGGTTCCAGAAGCATTTCGCCAAGCTCCTCGACGCCGAACGCTCGATGGTGCAGAAGTCCGGCTACTATGCCCGCTCCGCCCCGGCGAACTACGAGGACCTGCGGCTGATCCAGAGCATGGTCGACCTCGCCGTCGAAAGCGCGCTCAACAAGGTCTCCGGCGTCACCGGCCACGATGAGGACCAGGGCGGCAAGCTGCGCACCATCGAGTTCCCGCGCATCAAGGGCGGCAAGGCCTTCGACGTGAAGACGCCGTGGTTCGCGGAAGTGATGGATTTCATCGGCCAGAAATTCACCCCGGCCGATTGACGGCCCCGGAGAAAGGTGGCTTGCTTTCTTCAAAAGAGGAGTGAGGCAAATGTCACTGGAACACTGGCTGGCCTTCGCCGCCGCCTCGGCGGTGCTTCTGGCGATCCCCGGACCGACCATCCTGCTGGTCATCTCCTATGCGCTCGGCCACGGGCGCAAGACGGCGCTGGCCACGGTCACCGGCGTGGCGCTCGGCGACCTCGTCGCGATGACGGCCTCGGTCGCCGGGCTTGGCGCCTTGCTCGCCACCTCGGCTACCGCCTTCACGATCATGAAGTGGATCGGCGGCGCCTACCTCGTCTATCTCGGCATCCGCCTCTGGCGGGCGCCGGTCGGTGACGAGCCGATCGCCGACAACGACAACCTGCCGGAAGAAAAGCCGCTGCGCATTCTCGGCCACGCCTTCGCGGTCACCGCGCTCAATCCGAAGAGCATCGTCTTCTTCGTCGCCTTCGTGCCGCAGTTCATGCTGCCGTCGGCCCCCTTCCTGCAGCAGGTCGTCGTGCTCGAGGCAACCTTCGTCACGCTCGCGATCGTCAATGCGCTCATCTACGCCTTCATCGCCGACTCGGCCCGCCGCTTCATCCGCAAGCGCTCCGTGCGCAAAGCCGTGAACCGCACCGGCGGCACGCTGCTCATCGCAGCCGGCGCCGTGACGGCGGGTTATCGCAAGATCGCCGCGTGAAACCGCAAATTGCGGCGGGCTTGCCGCAATTCCGCCCAGCGGCTATGAAAACCCATGTTAACTTTTCGTAAGCTGCTTCGCGGCAGTCGTCGTTTACATACGGATGGCCGGATGATTTCTCGATTGGACCGCAAGACCTCGCTCAGCCTCGCCGGCGTGCTTGTCGCCGGGATTGCAGGCTGTACGAGCGGCATGGACCAGGCGGCCAGGCAGGAACTGAAGGCCAATCCCACGGCCGGCGCGCCGGTCGCGCAGACCGCTGCGGCGACGCCGGCGACCACCGAATCGAACACCGCCCTGATCTCGACCGCCGGTGCCGAACCCGGCCCGATCATCCCCGGAACCTCGACGCCGGCGCCGGTCCCGACCTTCAAGGCGATCGCGCTCGCAAACCCGGCGGCGACGCCCACGGCGCTGGCCATGGCCGCCGGCCAGGAACAGCTCGCGATGCAGACCGCCGCCATGCCGGCAACGCCCGACGCTGTGCCGGAACTGGCCAGCGCCGAATCCGTGTTGCCTGAGGAAGTGACGGCGATCCAGACCGTTGTTCCGACGCAGAAGCCGGCCGGCGTGCTCGCCTACGCGGCCCCCTCCGCATCCTCCTCGCTCGCAGCCCTCGACACACAGTTCGACATCTCCCCGCCCGGCGCGCCGCCGGCGGTCGAGAAGGAGAAGGTGCCGCAGGCAGCCAAGGGTCCGACCGTCATCAACGCCCTCATCAGCAAATACGCCGCGTTCTACAAGATCCCCGAGGAACTCCTCCACCGCGTCGTCCGCCGCGAAAGCACCTACAACCCGCAGGCCTACAACAACGGCCATTACGGGCTCATGCAGATCAAGTACAACACCGCGAAGTCGATGGGCTACGAAGGTCCGGCCTCGGGCCTGTTCGACGCCGAGACCAACATCAAGTACGCCGCCAAGTATCTGCGCGGCGCCTGGCTGGTGGCCGACAACAGCAATGACGGCGCAGTGCGCCTCTATGCGCGCGGCTATTACTACGACGCCAAGCGCAAGGGCATGCTCCACGTCCTCGAATAGGATCAGTCGAGCGCGTCCGCGAGTGCTTTGACAAGCAGCTGTGGACGATAGCCGAGCTTTGACGGCGTGAGCCCGAGCCTGACCACCACCAGTTTCTTCGAAGGAACGATCGCGATCGTCTGGCCGTCATGACCGACGACCCAGAAGGTGTCGTCGGAAAGCCCGTATCTGCTGTCGGGCTCGTCCCCTGGTCCCACGGCCCAGGCCTGGATTTCCGTATAGGTGCCGCCCGAGGCGCGCGTCGGCCGCTGCATCGCCGCGACGAAACCCGCCGGCAGCAGCCGCTCTCCCTTCCAGACCCCGTCCTGCAGCAGGAACTGGCCGAAGCGCGCCCAGTCGCGGCCCGTCGCATACATGTAGGAACTGCCGACGAACGTGCGGACCTCATCTGCCTCGAGGACGGCGCTCGCCATGCCGAGCGGCCGGAACAGAGCTTTCCGCGGATAGCCGAGCGCCGCGTCGCGATCGCCGATCCGGCCCATCCAGATCTTCGAGAGCAGCACGCTTCCCCCGGATGAATAGCTGAAGGCCTTACCGGGTTCGGCGGCAAGCGGCCGCGCGGCGGCGAAGGCCGCCATGTCCGGCTCCAGGTAGAGCATGCGCGTGACGTCGGTCACGTCACCATACTCCTCGTTGAAGGCAAGGCCGCTCTCCATCGCGAAGAGGTCGCGGATGCGGATCGCGGCGCGACCGTCACCCTTCCATTCGGACAGCAGGTCACGGTCGTCGAGCGCGATGCGTCCTTCGGTCATCAGCCGGCCGATGATCGCCGCATTGACGGTCTTGGTCATCGACCAGCCGAGGAGCGGCGTTGTCGCCGAGAACCCGGCGCCATAAGCCTCGCCGACCAGCCGGCCGTTCTTGATCACGACCACGGCCCGCATGCCGGGACCGGCAAGGGTGGCATCGGCGAGCACGGCCCCGAGCGTCGGATCGGTCGGCGTCGCCGCCTCGCCGTCCGGCCACGGCACGTCGGTGGGGGCGGCGGCAACCTGTTCGAGAACCGGCGCAGGAATGGGTCCGGCCATCGCGCCACCGCCGTCCGGGGCGCTCGCGCAGCCGAGGCCCTCGCGGTAGACGGCACTGTTCGGCGCGACGAAGCCGAGAAGGCGGGCGGTCACCCGCTTGTTCTCGCGGTCGGTGTCGAGGCCGACGAGCTTCAGGAGCGGATGGCCCGGCGCCTGGACGTCGACCCTCAGCACCTGGTCGGGATCACGACCGGCGACGAAGACGTTGGAGCAGACGATCTTTGCGGCATAGCCGGTGCCGACCCGCAACAGCGCCGGCGGCGCCACGGCGAGCCAAACGACGACGGCCCCGACGGCCGCCGCGAGCAACAGGAAGAAGCCCTTCATGATTCGCCTGATCAGTCTCATCCGCGCTACGCTCCTCTTTGCCGGGCGCTTGCCGCCTCGTGCGGCCGCACCATAGCGCCGCCGGTTCGTCTCCTGCAAAGTCTTTGAAGCCCGGCTGGAAAAGCTGGCTGCTTTCTCCCCGACCAAAACCGACCCGATCGCCCGCCAACAGGGCGCTTCATCAAACTGTTGCATCGCCGCGCTACATGCCGGAGACCTTCAACGGATGGCCTTCCCGATGACAGACCTCGCCCCGGAGACCGAACTTCCCCGCAGCAGCAAACTCAAGGCCGCGCTCCTCCAGCACAGGGCGCTCAGTAGGGATGGTCTCTCCGAACGGCTGTTCGGCATGCTCTTCTCCGGCCTCGTCTACCCGCAGATCTGGGAGGACCCGGAGGTCGACATGGCCGCGATGGAACTCGGCGAAGGCCACCGCCTCGTCACCATCGGGTCGGGCGGCTGCAACATGCTCGCCTATCTCTCGCGCTCGCCCGGGCGCATCGACGTCGTCGATTTGAACCCGCACCACGTGGCGCTCAACCGCCTGAAGCTCGCCGCCTTCCGCCACCTGCCAGACCATGCGGCCGTCGTGCGGATGTTCGGTATGGCGGGAATGCGCACCAACAGCTGCAACTTCGACCGTTTCATCGCGCCCAATCTCGATGCCGAAAGCCGTCGCTACTGGAGCGGACGCCGGCTCGACGGGCGCCGGCGGATCACCGCCTTCAACGGCAATTTCTGCCGCACCGGCCTGCTCGGACGCTTCATCGCCGCCGGCCATCTGCTCGCCTCCCTGCACGGCGTTCGCCTCGACGGCATCACCCGCGCGAAGACGCTTTCCGAGCAGCGGCGCTATTTCGACACCCGCGTCGCGCCCCTCTTCGACAAGCCGCTGGTGCGCTGGATCACGCGGCGCAAGAGCTCGCTCTTCGGCCTCGGCATCCCGCCGCAGCAATATGACGAACTCGCAAGCCTTTCAGATGGCAACAGCATCGCACCGGTCCTGAAGAGCCGTCTTGAAAAGCTCGCCTGCGACTTCCCCGTCGCCGAGAACTGGTTCGCCTGGCAGGCCTTCGCCCGCCGCTATCCGCGACCGCAGGAGGGTCGGCTCCCGACCTATCTCCGCAAGGAGAACTATGACGCGATCCGCGCCAATACCGGTCGCGTCGCCGTCCATCATGCGAGCTTCACCGAACTGCTCGCCGGCAAGCCGGCGGCGAGCGTCGACCGCTTCGTCCTCCTCGACGCCCAGGACTGGATGAGCGACCGCCAGCTCAACGCGCTGTGGAGCGAGATCACCCGCACCGCCGCTCCCGGAGCGCGCGTGATCTTCCGCACCGCGGCCGAACGCAGCGTGCTGGACGGGCGCCTCTCGTCCGCCCTCCTCGACCAGTGGCATTATCTTGCCGAACGCTCGCGCGAACTCGGGGTCGAGGATCGCTCGGCGATCTATGGCGGCTTCCACATCTACGAGAGAAAAGGCTGATGGCGGAGATCTTGTTCGGGCAGGACGACCGGAACGGCCATGCCGAGCGCATGGACCGCATGTACCGCTACCAGCGCCACGTGTACGACCTGACGCGGAAATACTATCTCCTCGGCCGCGACCGGTTGATCGCCGAACTTGCTGTGCCGGAAAACGGTTCGCTGCTGGAAGTGGGCTGCGGTACCGGCCGCAATCTCCTGCTCGCCGCCCGCCGCTATTCCGGCGCCAGGCTCTACGGCCTCGACATCTCCGCCGAAATGCTCGCCCAGGCGGAGCGCAATTTCCGCGGCCGGCCGCTGCCCGTATTCCGGCTCGCGGATGCGACAGGCTTTTCCGCAGAAGAATTCGGGATCGCCGGTTTTGACCGGATCATGATCTCGTATGCCCTTTCGATGATCCCCGACTGGGAGAGCGCAATCGACGCAGCAATCGCGGCGCTGGCGCCAGGCGGTTCGCTGCACATCGTCGATTTCGGTCAGCAGGAGCGCCTGCCGGCCTGGTTCCGGCGCCTGCTCAGGGCCTGGCTTTCCCGCTTCCACGTCAGCCCGCGCGCGACCCTGCGGGAGGCTCTGGAAACGCGGGCGACGGCCGCCGGCGCGGACCTTCGCTTCGAAACCGTGGGCCGCGGCTATGCCTGGATTGCGGTCGTGCGGATGCCCGGCTGACATCGACAGTTGCAAATAACCGCTTTTTAACGATGATAGTGCCACAATTGGGCTTGCACCTGTTGTGTCCTGCGTTCGTGTGCGCCGCCTCAGGAGTACGGTTCAAATTTCATCTACGGGCCTTCGATGCGGTTGCTTGTCCTGGCTTTCCTGCCCCTTTTCCTGCTTCTCGGCGGCTGCACCTCCGCGAGCTACGACCTGATGGAAACATCGTCGATCAAGCCGCGCTTCCAGGATACCGACCCGCAGGATTTCGGCGACAACACGCCCTACCGTCACAAGGTCCACGGCATCGACGTCTCGAAGTGGAACGGCGACGTCGACTGGGCCTCGGTGCGCAGGTCCGGCGTGTCCTTCGTCTTCATCAAGGCGACCGAGGGCAAGGACAGGATCGATCAGCGCTTCGATGAATACTGGCGCGCAGCGGCAGCAGCCGGCCTGGCGCACGCGCCCTACCATTTCTACTATTTCTGCTCGACCGCCGACGAGCAGGCCGACTGGTTCATCCACAACGTGCCGAAGGCCTCGATGCATCTGCCGCCGGTGCTCGACGTCGAGTGGAACCCGAGCTCGAAGACCTGCACGCTCAGGCCGGACGCCGCGACGGTCCGCGCCGAGATGAAGCGGTTCATGGACCGGATCGAGGCCTATTACGGCAAGCGGCCGATCATCTACACCTCGGTCGACTTCCACCGCGACAATCTCGCCGGCTATTTCCAGGACTATCATTTCTGGGTGCGCTCTGTGGCGAAGCACCCGCAGGAAATCTATGCCGACCGCCGCTGGGCCTTCTGGCAGTACACCTCGACCGGCGTCGTGCCGGGCATTCGCGGCCAGACCGACATCAATGTCTTCGCCGGTACCGAACAGAACTGGAAGAAATGGGTCGCTTCCGTCTCGCAGTAACGGAATCCCGCGCGGGAACGTTCGACGACCGGGCGTGACGATCGAACGCCCCGTGCCCCGCACAAGGTCACCCGAAGCCGGCGTCCTTTCCTCGCTTTGGCCAAAATCTCTTCCGATACCACGTCCACCGAAACCCATGAGGAAGTCCGCATGTCCGCCCGTACCCGCCTGACCACCTTCGTCACCCTCGCAAGCCTGCTCGCCTCGACCGCCGTTGCCGGCGCGGCCGAGTGCGGCGGCGATCTCGCCGCCTTCCTGCAAGGCGTAAAGGCCGAGGCCGTATCGAACGGGGCGTCCCCCGACGCTGCCGATCGGGCGCTCGCCGGCGCCGCGATCGACCAGAAGGTGCTGTCGCGCGACCGTGCCCAGGGTGTCTTCAAGCAGACCTTCCTCGAATTTTCGAAGCGCACCGTCAGCCAGGCACGCCTCGATCTTGGCCGGCAGAAGATGAAGGAGTATGCCGATGTGTTCGCCAAGGCCGAGCGGGACTACGGCGTGCCGCCCGGCGTGATCACCGCCTTCTGGGCGATGGAGACCGACTTCGGCGCCGTGCAGGGCGATTTCAACACCCGCAACGCGCTGGTGACGCTCTCCCACGACTGCCGCCGCCCCGAACTCTTCCGGCCGCAGCTCTTGAACCTCATCACCATGGTCGAGCACGGCGATCTCGATCCCTCGACCAATACCGGCGCCTGGGCGGGCGAGATCGGCCAGGTGCAGATGCTGCCGAAGGACATCGTCGCCTACGGCATCGACGGCGACGGTGACGGCCACGTCAACGTCAAGAAGAGTTCGCCGGACGCGATCCTGACCGCCGCCCGCTTCATCCAGAGCCTCGGCTGGCGCGCCGGAGAGCCGTGGATCCAGGAAGTCACCCTTCCGGAAAACCTGCCCTGGGAGAAGACGGGCCTCGAAGGCGGCATGACCGCGGGCGACTGGTTCGCGCTCGGCGTCAAGCCGCGTGACGGCAACACCGCGTCCGCCGCCCTCCCCGTCGGCCTTGTCCTGCCGCAGGGACGGAAAGGTCCGGCCTTCCTCACCTATCCGAACTTCAGCGTCTATCTCGAGTGGAACAAGTCCTTCATCTACACGACTTCGGCGGCCTATTTCGCCACCCGGCTGATGGGGGCCGAGCCCTACCAGAAGGGCAATCCGGAACCGGGCCTCAGCGACACCGAGATGAAGGCGCTGCAGACCCGTCTTCAGACCCTAGGCTATGACGTAGGCGAGATCGACGGCATCCTTGGTTCCGGCACCCGCATCGCCGTGCAGAAGGAACAGCTGCGCCTCGGCATTCCCGCCGACGGTTGGGCGACGCCCGCTCTGCTCAACGCCCTCTGAGAAGCCTTCAGTCGTCGTCGCCGCGATGCGCGCGGCGACGCTGTTCGTAGGCGACGCGGGCCGCCCGGAGACGGACCCGCAACCAGTCGATGCCGCGGGCCAGCACGTCGCGCCCGCGGCTCACCTCATGCAACTCATGCGCATAGGCGACGGCGAGTGCCTGCCTATAGTTCTCGAGCCCCTCGGAGGCCATGTTCTCCAGCCGGTGCATCACGTTGACCCAGAGCGGCGAGACGAGCAGCGAGACGGCCGAGACGGCGATCGACAGCCGGAAGAGATCATAGCCGAGCGCACCCGCCGCATAGCCCGCCGACGACAGTACGAACGAGAACTCGCCGATCTGCGCCATCGACAGGCCGGCAACCAGCGCCGTCTGCGGGCTCGACCCGGTCTTGCGCAGCAGGAAGATGTTGAGCACGGATTTCGCCGCGATCACGAAGAGCGACACGAACAGCACCTGCCAGAAGCGTTCGGCGATGAAGTCAAGATCGATCAACAGGCCGATCGACAGGAAGAAGACGACGAGCAGCAGGCTCTGGATCGGCTCGATCACCGGGATCACGCGGCTGCGCAGCGTCGAATTGCCGACGATGATGCCGGCGAGGAAGGCACCGTAGGCGGGCGAGAGCCCGGCGACACCGGAGACCGCCGCGGCGGTAAAGCAGACGGCGAGCGCGCCGAGCGCCAGCATCTCCACCTTGTCCTCGATGGCGTCGGCGAACGGCACCTTCAGCTTCATGTGCCGCCCGAACCACCACAGGAGACCGCCGAGCAGCGCCAGCGCGACCGCCATGCGGATCGCGATCAGCCGGTAGTCGACGACCTCCCCGCCGAGGCCCGAAACGAAGATCAGCATCGGGACCACGGCGATGTCCTGCGCAATCAGCACGCCGACGGCGATCCGCCCGGCGTCGCCGCGCAGCACGCCCATCTCCTCCAGCATCTTCATGGCGACGACCGTCGAGGAGAGCGCGATGATGAAGCCGAGGATGATCGTCTCGGAACTGGAGGCGCCGGAGATCGTGGCGATGCCGAGCGCGAGCACCATGGCCGCGAGCAGCTGCCCGGCCATCACCAGAAGCGCCTGCCGGAGCGACAGCACGAAGGCCTTCACCGAAAGCTCCATGCCGATGAAGAAGAGCAGCACCACGACGCCCATTTCGGCGAGCACCGCGACGTTCTCGGAACTCGAGATCAGGCCGGCGCCGGTCGGGCCGAGCGCCACGCCCGCGGCGATGAAGCCCACGAGCGGCGGCTGGCGCAGCCACAGGAACAGAAGGCCGAGCAGGGCCGCGACGGCGACCACGGTCGCAATGCCGACGAGTGCGGTGGCGTGGCCGGCGTTTTCGGCAACGGCAGTATCCAGCTGAAATCCTCCTGCGGCGATTCTCGTTCCGCGCCATGATGCACGCGACGTCGCCGGAGGCAAACACGGGCCCGCCGGCTGCGTCACGGCATCGTCCCGCGGACGTATCATTCGGAGACGGACGGCAGCCGAAGGAGCCCCGTGCGGGCAACTCCGTTAAACAAATCCACTGAAAAGCTGCAGAGCACCGAGGCCTTGATTTTCAGGGAGATGCGACAATATGACGGACGTGGAGCGGCCGCGATCACTGCATCGCAGCACACAATTCGCTTCCCAACCGACACAAAAAGGACATATTATTCCCCGGTCAACGCAAGGAGGCACACATGGGACTGACCAATTCCTTGAATGTCCTGATCGTCGGTGCAGCGTTTGTTTTCATAGCCACCATGCTGTTCATCTGAGCCAACAGATGACCAGCCGCCGGAACAGGGCATAGCAGCGTCCTAGCTGGCTAGAATATGCAAGAATTCTTAAAAAGGCGTATACCGACACCGTTCGGTATGCGCCTTTTCAGTTCAGCCGGCGCCCAAGCTCACGCCGCAGCGCCGGATCGCGCCTCGCCGTCGCGCCCCAGGCCCAGCTGTTTCAGCACAGCGGAAACGAGCGGCGCCCTGTTCATCGTATAGAGATGGAAATCCGTGATGCCGCGGCGGACGAGATCCTCGATCTGCTCGGCGGCGACCTCGGCTGCGACCTCCGCACGCGCCTGCGGCTGGTCGTCGAGGCCGGCGAACCGCTCGTCGAGGAAAGCGGGGATGCTCGCGCCGCAGAGCGAGGCGAAGCGCTTCAGCTGCGTGAGGTTCTGGATGAGCATGATGCCCGGCACGACCGGGATCGTGACACCCGCGGCGCGCACCCGTTCGAGATAGCGCTCGAAGACGTCGTTGTCGAAGAAGAACTGAGTGAGCGCCCGCGCCGCGCCGTTGTCGGCCTTGCGCTTCAGCATGTCGATATCGGCGGGAACGTCGGGGCTTTCCGGGTGCTTTTCCGGATAGGCCGAGACGGAGATGTCGAAATCGCCGATCTCCTTCAGCCCTGCGACGAGCTCGGCGGCATTGGCGAAACCGCCCGGATGCGGGGCATAAGCCGCGCCGACCCCGCCCTGCGGGTCGCCCCTGAGCGCCACGAAGCGGCGCACGCCGGCGGCGATGAACTCCTCCGCCACGTGGCGGACCTCCTCCCGCGTCGCGCCGACGCAGGTGATGTGCGCTGCCGTCGGCAGGCTCGTTTCGGCGATCAGCCGCCGCACCGTCGTCAGCGTCGGCGCCTTGGTGCTGCCGCCTGCGCCGTAGGTCACGGAAACGAAGTCGGGATTCCAGCCGGCGAGTTCCTCGATCGTCGTCCAGAGCTGCCCTTCCATCTCCTCCGATTTCGGCGGAAAGAACTCGAACGAGATGCCGAGCCGCCTCTTGCCTTGCGGATGCCGATCCTCTCGCGTCATGTCATTCCTCCCGAGTTTCGATGCTGTTTGCGCGGGTACCCTCGCCGCCCTGCCGGCGCGCAACCCAGATGGTGACGGTCAGCGCCTGCGTCGCCGGGCTTGCCGGCGGCAGGTCGACCACCTTTTCGACGGCGAGCCCGTATTTGGCGAGCCAGTCGGCCATCACCGGATGCGAGAAGCCTAGCCGGACATGGGCGTGCTCTTCCCTGAGGTGTTCGAGGCTGTGCGGCGCAAGGTCGATGATCACCAGCCGGCCGCCGACTTTGAGCATCCGCGCCGCTTCCCCGATCGCCAGTTCCGGCTGCACCAGGAAGTGCAACACCTGGTGGATCGTGACGACGTCGTATTCGCTGCCGTCGAGCGGCAGGTTCAGGATGTCGCCGTGGCGCACCGTCGCCTTGAGGATACCCGCCTTGTCGAGATTGGCGCGCGCCACTGCGAGCATGTCGCGGCTGGCGTCGATGCCGACGGCGCGGCGGTAAAGGTCGGAAAGAAGCTGCAGGATGCGGCCCGTGCCCGTGCCGAGGTCGAGGAGCGCATCCACCTGCTCCGGCCCGAGGACCTCGAGAAGGGCCGCCTCGACCTGCCGGTCGTCCACATGCAGCCGGCGGAGCTCGTCCCATTCGGACGCGTTGCGGCTGAAATAGGCCTGCGCCTTGTCGGCGCGGGTGCGCTTGACCGCGGAGAGCCGCTCGCCGTCGCGGAGCAGGACGGGATCGTCCACCCGTGCGGCCGAAAGAATGATGCCGGCGAGTGCGGCGGCATCGCCGTCCTGCTTCAGGCGGAAATAGGCCCAGGCCCCTTCCTGGTAGCGGTCGATCAGTCCGGCCTCGCCGAGAAGCTTCAGGTGCCGGGAGATGCGCGGCTGCGACTGGCCGAGGATTTCCGTCAAGTCCGTGACCGTCAGGTCGCCGGCGGCAAGCAGGGCGAGTAGCCGAAGCCGCGTCGGCTCCCCCGCCGCCTTCAGCAGTTCGACAAGCGCATCCACGCCAAATTCCATCGGCTTCGCCATTCCAATCCCCGATCAAGATATAAAGATATGTTTATGTCATATAAATGAGAGACGCAACCAAACTTTTTAACAAATTGAAATTGAAAATGATGGGAGAAAGCCGTTCGAATCGCTGCCGCCGAAGACTCGCGGGGTGGAATCGTGCGAGTTTGACAACGTCGCCTTTTGTTCCTATTTTGTTCCAACTCTTGGAGTTCCCATTGAGCAATGAAGTGATGAGCGCGAGCTTGGACCTGGTTAACAAAACAAACGGCGAGAAATTCCACACCGTTCTCGCTGATCCCCCATGGCGCTTTGTTAATCGAACCGGCAAGGTGGCGCCAGAGCATCGGCGCCTTTCTCGCTACGGAACAATGAGCACGGCTGAGATATGCCAACTCCCGGTCGCATCGCTGACCGCTTCGCCGGCGCACCTGTACCTTTGGGTTCCCAACGCCCTTCTGCCTGACGGGCTGCGGGTCATGCAGGCATGGGGCTTCGAATACAAGTCGAATATCGTCTGGCACAAATTGCGCAAGGACGGCGGCTCCGACGGCCGCGGGGTCGGATTTTACTTCCGCAATGTCACCGAAATCCTGCTGTTCGGCGTGCGCGGAAAGAATGCCCGCACCTTGCCGCCGGCACGTAGTCAGGTGAACTACATCGGCAGCCGCAAGCGCGAGCATTCCCGCAAACCGGACGAGCAATACGATCTTATCGAAAGTTGCTCAAAAGGACCTTATCTGGAATTATTTGCACGTGGCACTAGGCCAGAATGGACGTACTGGGGCAACCAGGCCGACGAAAACTACAAACCGACTTGGAAGACGTATGCCTACAATTCGGCAATGGAGGCAGCGGAGTGACGTCGAACAAACCTCAACGTGAAAGCCCTTGGAGAATCGGAAGTTTCACCAAGAACTTCAGTTGGGGAAGCGTTGACAACGGCTTCAAGCGTCTACATCACGCGATAAATGTTGGGTTCAAAAGAGATCTTAAGCCAGTACCGCGAGAGCTCTTCTGGGAACGGCTTGAGAGGGGTGGTTTCGTACCTCATATTCCATCAAATTTCTTTGTCTTCAACGGGACTATCGATCGCGAGAACTATATTTTTCCGGATGAGCTAGTATTTAAAGCACTCTCGTCTGAACATGATCGGTCGTTCGACAAACTGGCTCTTTTCACCCTGCTCTTGAGCGAAGTTGGCAAGTGGAAAGGCGCGAGGTCGGGACAATCACAACCCTCTGAATGGGCTAGGTACTTCATACTCGAAAGACTGCAAGGCAAGGACACTTGGGCGCCAACTCATTATTCTGCTAATGAGATCGAGAAATTCCTCAGCGAAACCAATCGTTTTGAAGGTGGAAGCGGAACCCGAAAACTGGCGACAAACCTCGCCTATTTTTTCTCGCTCGCGCGATTAGATCAGTTTGCCGAAGAAGATAACTTGAGCTGGATAACTGACAGCGTTTTTTTGGCGTTAGACAGATACTTTATGATCAAAAAGCCAGAAAACTTCGGCGTCGAGTGGGCTATAGACACGTTAGCTGAAAATGGTATCGCAGACCTAGCGGGTCCGTTTGAGGAGACTTTCCTCACCTATGAAGCTATCAGTGCGAGGCTATATACCGAAAGCAAGGGCGTAGATCGCCTAAAAGGAACGACCAGCACGGTTATCGGCGTATTGTCGAGAGAACCATTGTTGTACAAAGAATTACCCGCAATAGTCGGAAACTGGCTAAAAAATAGATTATTCGTAGAATTTGTCGACAAAGATAGACTTGAGCAATTGAAAAGCTTCAATGCTGAGCAGTTTTATGACAAAGCTATAGAGAAACTGCACAATAGCCTACCAAAGCCAACTCTGAATGGAAATGAACTTATAGCCTTGGTACGACCGCAAGATGACAGTGATTGATTCCTGCATAATTATAGACGTAATGAGCAACGATAGCTTTTCCACGGCATCGAAGACCGCATTGGTTGACCGAGCGCGGAAGGGAAGGCTGTTCGCTCCAGATATAGTTTTCTCGGAAGTATGCCTAGCCTACCCAAGCGCGAGCGACGCAAAGAGATTATTCCGAGACTTGGATATAAATATAGTTCATTTAGACGAAGAGTGCCTGTTCCTTGCAGCATCCACGTTCAACAGCTTTTCCTCAAGAAACAAGAAGACGAAGCGCCAACAAATACGCACTCAAAAGCGAATACTTCCCGACTTCTATATCGGGGCATTTGCTCAACACCAAGGCCTGCCTCTACTTACGCGAGATCTGAAACGGAAGTGGGGAACGGACTTCCCCACCCTCCAGATAATTACGCCATAATTACCGCGTCAGCCGCTTGTAGGTCACCCGCTTGGGGTTGACCGAGTCCGGGCCGAGGCGGCGGATCTTGTCCTTCTCGTAGTCCTCGAAGTTGCCTTCGAACCATTCGACATGGCTGTCGCCCTCGAAGGCGAGGATGTGGGTCGCCAGCCGGTCGAGGAACATGCGGTCGTGCGAGATGATGACCGCGCAACCGGCGAAGTTTTCGAGCGCGTCTTCGAGCGCGCCCAGCGTTTCCGTATCGAGGTCGTTGGTCGGTTCGTCGAGCAGCAGGACATTGCCGCCGGCCTTCAACATCTTGGCGAGATGCACGCGGTTGCGCTGGCCGCCCGACAGGTTGCCGACCTTCTGCTGCTGGTCGCCACCCTTGAAGTTGAAGGCGCCGCAATAGGCACGGGAATTCATTTCGAACTTTCCGAGCTTGATGATGTCGTTGCCACCGGAGATTTCCTCCCAGACATTCTTGGATCCATCGAGCGAATCGCGGCTCTGGTCGACATAACCGAGATGGACGGTATCGCCGATGCGGATCTCGCCGCTGTCGGGCTTTTCCTGGCCGGTGATCATCCTGAAAAGCGTCGTCTTGCCGGCGCCGTTCGGGCCGATCACGCCGACGATGCCGCCGGGCGGCAGCTTGAAGGAGAGATTTTCGAAGAGCACGCGTCCGTCATAGGCCTTGGTGATGTTCTCCGCCTCGATGACGACATTGCCGAGCCGCTCGCCGACCGGAATGATGATCTGCGCTTCGCCGGGACGCCGGTTCTCGGCCGCCGCCACCAGCTCGTCATAGGCACGGATACGAGCCTTCGACTTCGCCTGGCGAGCCTTCGGGCTCGAGGCGATCCACTCCTGCTCACGCGACAGAGCCTTCTGGCGGCTGCCTTCCTCGCGCTCTTCCTGCGCCAGGCGCTTCGCCTTCGCGGTCAGATAGGCGGAATAGTTGCCCTCGTAGGGAATGCCGCGACCGCGGTCGAGCTCGAGAATCCAGCCGGTGACGTTGTCGAGGAAGTAGCGGTCGTGGGTGACCATCAGGATGGCGCCCGGATATTCGCGCAGGTGCTTTTCGAGCCAGGCAATCGTCTCGGCGTCGAGGTGGTTGGTCGGTTCGTCGAGCAGCAGCAGGTCGGGCTGGCGCAGGAGCAGCTGGCAGAGCGCGACGCGGCGCTTCTCGCCGCCGGAGAGATTGTCGATCGTCGCGTCGCCGGGCGGGCAGCGCAGCGCTTCCATCGCCATTTCCACCTGGCTTTCGAGATCCCAGAGGTTCTGGCTGTCGATGATGTCCTGGAGCTTGGCGCCCTCTTCCGCCGTCTCGTCGGAATAGTTCATCATCAGTTCGTTGTAACGGTCGAGGATCGCCTTCTTGTCGGCCACGCCTTCCATGACATTGCCGAACACGTTGAGGCCCTCGTCGAGCTGCGGCTCCTGCGCGAGATAGCCAAGGGTGGCGCCCTCCGCGAGCCATGCTTCGCCGGTCCACTCCTTGTCGAGACCAGCCATGATCTTCAGCACGGTCGACTTGCCGGCGCCGTTCGGGCCGAGGATGCCGATCTTGGCGTCCGGATAGAAGGAGAGGTGAATGTTCTCGAGGATCTTCTTGTTGCCGTAGGACTTGTTCAGTCCGGCCATGTGATAAATGAACTGCCGTGCCATGGAAAATGTGCTCCCCGGGGGAAAAGAACTGGATGTGCCGCTATGTAGGCGAAAGGGCCTTGCGGGGCAACTGCCAATCCCCGGCGGGACACCGCAGCGCCGTGAACATGGAGCGCCTCAGCGCAGCGCCTGGTGGTCGATGCGGAAGAGCTGGAAGCCGTCTTTCGGTGAATCGACGATCCTGACGAGCCCCGGCCAGTCGCCGCCACGCGCCAGCGTGGCGTAGAGCGTGTCGTTCGGGACATAGCCGACGATCGGATAGCGGCAGACGGCGACATAGTCGAAGGGAGCGGCAGCTTCCCGGCGGACGGCGCTCTCCGTCGAGACGAAGAGGTCGAACATGCGCTTGAGCCCCGGCGCCGCGCGGTGGAACGAGATCGCACCGACGCTCATGCCTTCCGGCAGCCTGCCGGCGATGTCGAGGCCGAGCGAAGACGGCGCCATGATGCGCCCCGGCGGCAGCCCCGCAAGCGCGTTCACATCCACGCCGGTGCACGTGTCGAAGGTCAGATAGTCGATGACGTCGGGGCGGAATGGCTCGGCCGGCACCAGCCGGTATAGGCCGTAGCCGCCGACCAGCACCACGAGCGTCGCCGCGGTCGTCGCTCTGGCGACGGCGACATTCCTTCGCGCGATCTCCGCCCATACGACCGGCAGGAAGAGCAGGACGCATGCGCCCGGAAAGCGGATGAACCGCGTCTGCAACAATGTGAACAGGAACAGCGCCACGGCGACGGCGTAGATGATCACGACCGGAACCTCCCCTCGCCGCGTGCGCCGCCAGACGAGCGGCAGGGCGGCAGTAGCGACGATCGCGATCAGACCGAGGCAGACGACCTTGATCGTCTCGCCCGCCGCATAGAAGTCGAGGAACGTCTTCTCCTGCCGGACCCGGTCGAGCCACAGCGCATGGAGCTTGGCGTCGATCATCTGGAAGGGGCCCCGCAGGCACGTCGGAAAGCCGAAGGCGAGCAGAAGGGCAAGCAGCCCGCCCGGCACGACGACGGCGGCGAGGCGGGCGACGGGACGAGCCTCGCGGACGAAATGGGCGGCTGCGAAGCTGATCGCGCCATAGCCGGTGAGTGCGGCGAGATAGGGCGCGGAGAAGGCGTCGCACCGCGTGGCGAGCATCTCGCCGGGCCCGATCAGCAGGAGGGCCGCAGCCGGCATCACAACTGCGACCGATGCTGAAAGCGCGCGTTGCACCGGCCCGCTGCCTGCAAGGCCGAAGACCCACGCCGCGCCGACGCCGAGCATCACGATCAGAACCACGGGTGCCAATTCGAGCCCGACGGCGACGGAGAGGACGCAGGCGAGGCCCGCCAGCATGCCGCCCGCCGCCGACCACAGCGAGACGCCGTAAAGTGCCAGCATCAGCAGCAGGAGCTGGACGTTGTGGTGATCGATCCGGCCGGGACTGAATTCCCAGAGCGAGAGCGGCATCATCACGAACGCGGCGATGACGTGCACCGGGCGCACGAGGCCGGCCTCACCGGCGATGCGCTGCATCGTGGCGACCGCGAGCCAGCAGAAGCCGGCCAGCATTACCGGCTGCCAGACGTGGAAGGCGAAGGCCAGCGCCCGTTCGCGACCGAGAAAGGGCTGGGTCAGCTGCGTCAGGACGACATAGGGCAGATCGACGAGACGCGACCACGGAGAGAGATAGACCTCCGGCATCCGGATCGCCGGGATCGTCAGGTCGTACCAGCTTCCGCGGTCGAGAAGCGTCCGGATTTGCAGCGACCTCAGGAGATCGTCGATGTCGCGGTAGTAAAAGCGGCCGTCCATGACGTCGAACGCCACCAGCAGCGCCGCGACGGCAAAGGCGGTCACGACGAGCGTCATTCGCCCGGATGTTTCCGCCCCGCGGCTCATACCCGATGATTTCGTCGCGTCGACCATTCCCCACCTCGCCGGCAAAGGCCGGGCTCTCGTTGACACCGAAGGACCAAATCCGGCAAGACTCGCGGAGCAGGCACGGCTGGTCGGAACGACACACAGTCAATGGCCCGAGATCAAGCAAAAATAACTTAAGATTGCAATAACGAACGCATTGCACAACCAGAACAACGAGACTCCGGATGTTTGAGACGACCGATTTTCACGAGGCACCCTCGGGCGCCAGGCTCGCCTATCATCATGCGCCGGCAGAGGGCACGCCGCGCGCCATCCTGCTCGTCAATCACGGCCTCGTCGAGCATTCCGGGCGCTACCGTGGCTTTGCCGAGGCGATGGCCGCCCGCGGCTTTGCGGTCTATGCCCACGACCACCGCGGACACGGCGAGACGGTCGCCGAAGGGGCGCCGCTCGGCCGCTTCGCGCCGGCCGGAGGCGCCGAGAAGGTGATCGCCGACGTCAAGGCGATGCGCGATCTCGCCGTCTCCCGCCATGGCGCCCTTCCGGTCCTTCTCTTCGGCCACTCCATGGGCGGCCTGATCGCGCTCAACGCCGCGGTCTCCCACCCGCAGGATTTTCGGGCCCTCGCCGTCTGGAATTCAAACTTCAACCCCGGCATTGCCGGCCGCTTCGCCGAGGCGGTGCTTTTTGCCGAGCAGATGCTGAAAGGCTCGGACGTGCCGAGCACCATCCTGCCGCTTGCCACCTTCCGCGCCTGGGGCCGCTCCATTCCCGGCCGGCAGTCCGACAGCGACTGGCTCTCCCGCGACCGGGCGGAGGTCGAGAAATACGACCGGGACCCGCTCTGCCGGTTTGAGGCGAGCGTCTCGATGTGGCGCGACGTCTTCGCGCTCACCTTCCGCGCGCCAGTACCCGCCATGCTCGCCCGCCTGCCGAAGCACCTGCCGATCCACCTCGTCGGTGGCAGCAAGGACCCGGCGACGCGCGGCGGGCGCGAGATCACCTGGCTCGGGCGCCGTCTCGAACGCCACGGCTTCACCGACGTCACGACCCGGATCTACGACGAGATGCGCCACGAGACGCTGAACGAGTTGGGCCGAGAGGAAGCGATCGCCGACTTCGCCGACTGGGCCGAGCGTGCGCTCGCCGGCCGCTGACCGTCCCTCGGAGCGCTTCAGCGTCCGAAACGGAATGATCCCATGAGCGAAATTCAAGTGCCGGCTGGACATTTCGGCGCTATACCAGACGCTTAGCAACCGCTCTTCGAGGCGGACGGGGCCGACCTTATTCGACCGCTGCAAGATCGCCGCCGGTGGGACGCCCCGAAAACGAGGACGACGCATGACCGAAGCCCAAGAGCCCCGCCCACCGCTTGCCGGCATCCGCGTCATCGAACTGGCGCGGGTGCTTGCCGGTCCCTGGGCCGGGCAGATGCTGGCCGACATGGGTGCGGACGTCATCAAGGTCGAAAACCCGGAGGGCGGCGACGACACCCGCGCCTGGGGCCCGCCCTTCGTCGAAGGCAAGGACGGCGAGAACCTTTCGGCTGCCTATTATCACTCGACCAACCGCAACAAGCGTTCGATCGCCGTCGACCTGAAGAGCGAGGAAGGCCGGGACATCGTCCGCCGGCTTGCCGCCACCGCCGATGTCCTGATCGAGAATTTCAAGCTCGGCGGGCTCGAAAAATACGGCCTCGACTACGAGAGCCTGAAGGCGATCAACCCGAAGCTGGTCTACTGCTCGATCACCGGCTTCGGCCAGAACGGTCCTTATGCCGAGTTCGCCGGCTACGACTATATCGTCCAGGGCATGTCCGGCTTCATGTCGATCACCGGCGAGCCGGACGGCCAGCCGATGAAAGCGGGCGTGGCGATCGCCGACATCTTCACCGGCATCTATGCCGTCACCGCCATCCAGGCGGCGCTGATCCACGCGATGAAGACCGGCGAAGGCCAGCACATCGACATGGCCCTCCTCGACGTGATGGCCGCGGTGCTCGCCAACCAGAACATGAACTATCTCGTCTCCGGCAAGGCGCCGGTCCGCCTCGGCAACGCCCATCCGAACATTTCCCCTTATGAGGTCGTGCCGACCGCCGACGGCCACCTGATCCTCGCCGTTGGCAATGACGGCCAGTTCAGGCGCCTCTGCACCATCCTCGGCATTGCCGCCACCGCCGACGACGAACGGTTCTCGACCAACAAGGCGCGCGTCGCCAACAAGGCCGAGGTCCGCCGCATCGTCTCGTCCGAAACCGCCAAATGGATGAAGCGCGACCTCCTGACGGCCTGCGAGAGCAATGCCGTCCCGGCCGGCCCGATCAACTCGATCGCCGAGATGTTCGAGGACCCGCAGGTGAAGGCGCGCGGCCTGCGCATCGATCTCGCCGACGCCGACGGCAACAGCATTCCGGGCGTGCGTACGCCGATCGTGCTCTCGAAGACCCCGCTGCGCTACGAACGGCCGAGCCCGCGCATCGGCGAACACCAGGACGAGGTTCTCGCCGAACTGGCGGACATCGAAGGAAAGGCTTGAAGATGAAGAAGACCGGCGGACAACTGATCGTCGACGCGCTGCTCGCCAACGGCGTCGAGCGCGTGTCCTGCGTGCCCGGCGAAAGCTATCTCGCCGTGCTCGATGCGCTGCGTGACAGCGGCATCGAGACCATCGTCTGCCGCCAGGAAGGCGGCGCCGCGATGATGGCCGACTGCTGGGGCCGGCTCACCGGCAAGCCCGGCATCTGCATGGTGACCCGCGGCCCCGGCGCCACCAACGCCTCGGCCGGCCTCCACATCGCCCGGCAGGACTCGATCCCGATGATCCTCTTCATCGGCCAGATCGGCCGCGACATGAAAGAGCGCGAAGCCTTCCAGGAGGTCGAGTACCGCCGCGCCTTCACCGAATTCGCCAAATGGGTCGGCGAAATCGACGACGCCCGCCGCATTCCGGAGTTCGTGACCCGCGCCTTCGCCGTGGCGACCTCCGGCCGCCCCGGCCCCGTCGTCCTGACGCTGCCCGAAGACATGCTGGTCGAGCTGGTCGAGGCGCCGGCACCCCGCCCCGCCACCCCGGTCGAAAGCCATCCGGGTTCCGCCCAGATCGCGGCCTTCGCGGAGATGCTCGCAAAGGCCGAGCGGCCGATACTCGTCCTCGGCGGCACCCGCTGGAGCGAGGACGCCGTCGTGACGATCGAGGATTTCGCCGATCGCTGGAAGCTGCCGGTCGGCTGCTCCTTCCGCCGCCAGATGCTCTTCGACCACCTGCACCCGTCTTACGCCGGCGACGTCGGCATCGGCATCAACCCGGCGCTGGCGAAGGAAATCAAGGAGGCCGATCTCGTCGTCCTTCTCGGTGGCCGCTTCTCCGAAATGCCGTCGTCGAGCTACACCCTGCTCGACGTCCCCTACCCGTCGCAGAGCCTCGTGCACGTCCATCCCGATCCGTCGGAACTCGGCCGCGTCTATCGCCCGGATCTGGCGATCTGCGCCGCGCCCGAGGATTTCGTCGCCGCCCTGAAGACGGTTCAGGCACCGCAGTCGCCCGTCTGGGCCGCGCGGACCGAGGCGATGCATGCCGCCTATCTTTCCTGGTCGACGCCGCCCTCGAGCGGTCCCGGCGCGGTCCATATGGGACCGATCATGGAATGGCTGGAAGAGAACACCGCGAAGGACACGATCTTTACCAACGGCGCCGGCAACTACGCGACCTGGGTGCACCGCTTCCATCGCTTCCGCGCCTACAACACGCAGGCCGCCCCGACCTCCGGCTCGATGGGCTACGGGCTTCCCGCCGCGGTCGCCGCCAAGCAGCTCTTCCCCGAGCGCGAGGTCGTCTGCTTTGCCGGCGACGGCTGCTTCATGATGCACGGCCAGGAATTCGCGACCGCGATGCGCTACAACCTGCCGATCATCGTCTGCCTGGTGAACAACGGCATCTACGGCACGATCCGCATGCATCAGGAGCGGGAATATCCGGGCCGCGTCAGCGCCACCGACCTCACCAATCCGGATTTCGCAGCCCTCGCCCGCGCCTATGGCGGCCATGGCGAAGTGGTGGAGAAGACCGAGGATTTCGCCGCAGCGTTCGAGCGCGCCCGCGCCTCCGGCAAGCCGGCGATCCTCGACATCAAGCTCGACCCCGAGGCGATCACGCCCGCCCGCACGCTGACGCAGATCCGCAACAAGGCGTGACCGCAGCGGCGGACATGGGGCGACGCTTGCGCGCCCTCTTACTCCCCTGAAGAAGGGCCGGGCTCGGCGACAGCGAGCTGTGTCAGCCAATCGCGAAACACCGTTTGCGCCTGACTCGCTTGGCCGTTGCCGGGCGAGAGCAGGACATAGCGGCTGCCATCCTTCAAGAAACCCGCAGGCGATGACAAAAGGCCGGCACTGAGGTCATCGCGCACCAGATGCCAGGGCCCGATGGCAACGCCGAGTCCGGCGATCGCGGCCTGAAGGCTGAAATAGAAATGTTCGAAGGCGAGATCGGGATGTCCGCCGAGTGGTGTGCCGGTGAGACCTGCCCAGCTCTGCCAGGCAGACATCCGGGTGCGGCTGTGCAGGAGGGGAGCGCCCGGCCGCAGATGGCCATTATCGAAGAAGCGCTCGTGCAGATCCGGCCGGCAGACGGGACCTACCCATTCGCAAAACAAGGGCTCTGCCGCATAGGCGGCAGGCAGCAGAAAGTCGTCGCGGCGGATCGCAAGATCGATCCCCTCGCCCAGCGTCACTGGCCCACCACCGGCGACGAGCCTGATATCCGCCTGCGGATGCATCCGCTTGAGATCGGGAATGCGCGGGATCAGCCAGCGCATCATCAATGTCGGCTCGCAGGAGACAGTGACCGGCGCGTTGGCCTGCTCCGCGCGGATGTCGCGTATGGCGGCTTCGATATGCCCGAGCCCGTGCGCCACCGCCTGTGCCAGTCGCCGCCCCTCATCCGTCAGAAAAACCGCACGATTTCGCCGGGTGAAAAGCGCCGTTCCGATATCACCTTCCAGCAGACGCACCGCACGACTGACAGCACCATGCGTCAGGTTAAGCTTCTCTGCAGCCTTGCTGATACTCTCCACCGCAGCGGCAGCGCGAAAGCATTCGAGGGCAGGAAGTGAGGTGATCGGTCGCTTCATATGTGTCAGTTTAAATCACACTCTTTGTCAGAAGTCATCGTTATTCATCCCGCGGCCAATGCGCTATCCGAACCGTATTTCCAAAGGAGCTTCGCATGACCGAGTGGCTTGCCGTCATCACCATCACCATTCTCGCCGTCATCAGTCCTGGACCGGACTTTGCCATGGTGTCGCGCAATTCGTTGACGCTTTCGCACAAAGCGGGTCTGCTCACGGCGATTGGCATTGGCGCGGGCGTGCTGGTGCATGTCTGTTACACGCTGCTCGGCATCGGCGTAATGATCCGCTATTCCCCCAGGTTTCTTGATGTGATGAAACTCCTGGGGGCGGCCTACTTGGTCTGGCTCGGAGCAAAGATGCTGATGAGCCGCCCGCGCAGCGACGATATAGCACCCCGCGCACTGACCCTCTCCAATACCGGCGCGCTCAGGATGGGATTCTGGACGAATGCCCTCAACCCGAAGACATCGATTTTCATCGTCAGCCTGTTTACCCAAGTCGTCGGTGGCGCCACTCCGCTTTTCACCCGCATCGCCTATGGCGGGTTCATCTCTCTGGCACATATCCTCTGGTTTGCCGTGGTGGCGCTTTTCTTTGGCGCTCCGGCACTCCGCCGGAGACTGCTGAGGTCCAGCCACTGGATCGACCGGGCCTTCGGCGTTGCCCTGATCGGCTTCGGACTCAGCCTCGCCGTCTCGGATCTATCGCTTGCGTAGAGTCACGCGACCGGAAACCATCGTGCAACAAGACGGCATCACATCCCGGCCGGAATGCGGGCAATCACCTCGATTTCGAAGTCGAGGCCAGCAAGCCGGTTGAGGCGCACCGCCGTCCGGTTCGGGTAGGACGTGGAGGGAAAGACCTCCCGTTTGACCGCCATGATAGCAGGAAACCGCATCTCCGGGTCGGTGTGAAAGGTCGTCACGTCGGCGATATCGATCAGGGCAAAGCCCGCAGCACATAAGGTTGCCCCAGATTGACGAAGGTCAGGCGCACCTCATCCCCGAAAACCGACCCCGGGCTCCCGCCGCTGCGGCGGCCGACCCACAGGGCGACGTGTGCAAACGAAAAAGGGCCGGGATTTCTCCCGGCCCCGCATTCACGAAACGGTGGCGATCAGACCGCGGCCGTCACGACGAACTCGACCTTGTAGGCCGGCGTCGCGAGTGCGGCCTGGCTGGTGGCGCGGGCCGGCGGGTTCTTCGGGTCGATCCAGGCTTCCCAGACGGCGTTCATTTCGGCGAAGGTCGACATGTCGGAGAGATAGATGATCGTCTGCAGGATCTTCGACTTGTCCGAACCGACGGCGGCCAGCAGCCGGTCGACTTCGGCGAGCGCCGACTTCGACTGTTCGGTGACGGTCGCGCCCTCGCCGACCTGACCGGCGAGATAGACGGTGTTGCCGTGGACGACCGCGCCGCTCATGCGGGCGCCGGGTTCGATGCGCTTGATGCTCATGACAATTCTCCTGTTGGATGTCGAAGGATGAAGGCGGCAGCCGCTCAGTCGCGCAGCTGCAGGCTTTTCTGGTAGATGGCCGTCGAGCGGGCGCCGGAGCGGCAATAGCCGAGCATCGGACGCTCGAAATCGTCGAGCGCGTCGACCATGCCGGCGACCGCTTCCGAGGTGACGCCCATCGGGCCGACGGGCACGTGGGCGATCTTCATGCCGAGTTCCGCAGCACGCCGCTCGATCTCGGCAAACAGCGGCTGGCCCGGCTCCTCGTGGTCAGGCCGGTGGCAGACGACCGAGCGGAAGCCGAGTTCGAAAATGGTGTCGAGGTCCGACACGGTGATCTGTCCGGTGACCGAGTATTCCTCGTCGATCTGCCTGATGTCCATGGCACGGCTCTCCCTTCCTGATGCGGGACAAACCTCTACGATCAAGCCCGACGGGCGTCAATCGCCCGCCGGCCGCAATCACACGAACGCGAAGGAAAGCGCGTAGTCGCGCGCCTCGCCGGGTGCGAGCAGATCGAGTTCGCCGCGCTCGGCAAGCACGCTGCGCGGCTCCCAGCGATGCGAGACCGGCTCGATGCCGAGAACGTTCGCCGGCGCCTGCTGGTTGCGCCAGATCTGCAGGAAGGGCAGCGCGTCGGTCCGGAACCGCACCCGGAGCGTCTTGCCGCCGATCGCCTGGATCGGCCCGAGGCGCACCTCCGCCCACGGTTCGCCCTCCTTGACCGCCGGCACGCAGACGACCCCGCCGGGGTCCTCCCCGAAGGCCCAGGGAAAGCCGCCGCCGTCGAGCATGGCGCCCGAAAGCCGCACGCCGTCGTCGAAATGCCGGGCCCCGATATTCATGTGATACATGAGCATCGCCGGAAACGGTTCGTCGCCGGTATTCGTCACCCGGTCGGAAAGGTGCACTTCGCCGGTCTTCCCGTCGATCCGCCAGAACCGCTCGAGCCTGGCACTGCCGCCGTCGGCGAGCCGCACGGAAACAACCGCGCGTGCTTCCGCGTTCCCCTCGACGGTCTCGAAGGAAAGGATTTCCGCCGGATGCGACGAGAAGGAACCATGCAGCGGATAGGTGCCGCGCCCCTCGCCGATCGGCTCCGGATGGCGGATGTGGTCCGGACCGCAGGTGAAGAGGAAGCCTTCCAGCGAATGGTCGATTCGCGGATCGCCGTCGTCGGGGATCGCCCGCCCCGGCGCAAGGTCGACGCCGTCGACGACACAGGCGCCGATGTCGAGCACGGAACTACGGTCGAGGGTCAGCGAAGGGCCGGCAAGCCCCTTGAATTCGATCATGAATTGCTCCTTCGGGAGGACATCGGCCACGGCGTGAAATCAGCTGCCGCAGCTCTTTCTTGGACGCCGGACGAAGCACCGGCAATCACAATTAGCTGAATATTCACCATGAATTCACCTTTTCCACACTAGTGTCAAATTTGTCGCGTCTGTCCCGACCAGCACCGGGTTCGCGCCAGCCGATATCGCGTCTGTCGCAACCGACATCATCTGAGGAACTCCGTCATCGTGACCGACATCTGGAAAGCAGGACTGGTACTGGCAAGCCTCGCGGCCGGCTCGGCGGCGTGGACGGCGGCCGAGGCGCAAGGGTTCGATCCCTATCGCAGCGACACCCTGCTGGTGACGCCGGAAGGCGACATTCTCGGTTATACGCCAGAAGAGGGCGAGGTCGTGGTGAGCCGCGACCAGATGGGCCGCCGTGTCCTGATCGACCGCCGCGGCCGGGTGATCGCCACCGAAGTGCGCGCAGACACCTATTTCCCCCGCCGCCACCCCGGTTCGGGTGAGCCGGTCTACGAGGATTTCGGCGCCCCCGCCCCGGGCTTTGAGGATGACGGCGTCGTCACCGGCGCGATCCCCGGACCGGGCACGATCGACCGCGCGCCGCTCGACCAGCCGCTGCCGGACATGCCGTCGGGCGGTCCCGACATGCCGCCGCCGGTCGACCAGGCGCCGCAGCCCATCGTCACGCCGGACATTCCGGTCAAAAGCAATCTCTCGCAGCTCGAGATCACCGCGCTGCAGGTCTTCCTCGACCGCGAGGGCGTCTCTCCCGGCGTCATCGACGGCAAGATGGGCCAGAACGTCAACAAGGCGCTCGTCGCCTGGCAGGAGATGACCGGCGAGACCATCGACCCGAACAATGCCGAGGACATCCTCGAACGCCTGCGCATGTCGGGCGGCATGGCGGTGACCGCCTACACGATCACGCCGGGCGACGCCGCAGGCCCCTATGTCGCCTCCATTCCGGAAGACTACAGCCTGAAGGCGCAGCTCCCCTCGCTCGCCTACACCTCGACCGTGGAAATGCTGGCGGAAAAGTTCCACATGGACGAGAACTACCTGCGCGCGCTCAATCCGGGTGTCGATTTCACCATCCCCGGCACGATCATCAAGGTCGTCGAGCCGGGCAAGCCGAAGACCGGCAAGGTCGCCCGCATCGTCGCGGACAAGGGCAAGAAGCAGGTCTTCGCCTATGGCGAGGACGGCAGCCTCGTCGCCGCCTATCCGGCGAGCATCGGCTCGGCCGACACCCCCTCGCCGTCCGGCATCGTCACCGTCGAGCGCGTGGCGCTGAACCCCGGCTATACCTACAATCCGAAGATCAATTTCCAGCAGGGCAGCAACAACAAGGTGCTCGCCATCCCGCCGGGCCCGAACGGCCCGGTCGGCACAGTCTGGATGGCGCTGTCGAAGCCCACCTACGGCATACACGGCACGCCCGAACCCTCGAAGATCGGCCGCACCCAGAGCCACGGCTGCATCCGCCTCACCAACTGGGACGCGACCGAACTCGCCAAGATGGTCTCGCCGGGGGTGACGGTCGAATTTGTGGATTGAGGGGGGGGACACTCGACGCCGCAGGGCCTTCATGGGCCTCGGTCGAGCGACCTGCAGCCGCATCGGCCTCAGTCTTTAGCCTTCTCGGCCTTCGATGTCGCGAGGTAATGGCCCACCGCCATGATCGCGATGCCGAGCGGGATCAATGGGACGGTTACAATCGACTGCCCGATGGCCAGCACCATGTAGGGGTGAAAGCTGGTAATCGCGGCGATGGGAAGCAGCCCCAGAACGAAGAAGATCATCCCCAGCCAGGAAATACCCGTCTTCGGCGAAGGCACGAACCACCATGCGGCCAATGACAGAAAAACGATGGCGGCGATAGTTCCCATGATGTCTCTCCAGCTTGCAACGTGAATCAGATGAGCATGAGTGCTCATAACACGCAAAGGATCGGATGGCACGATCAGTCACCAACCTTTGGTAGAACAGCAGTCACCAGTATGGTCTCCCCCGGTGTGCCGTCGAATTCGTGGAGTGAGGGGCGAACGCGGCCGCTTTCGCGCCCGCATTCCGGTCGCTCCATCCTGCTGTTAAATTCCTGGAAGCTGCCGTTCTCCCAATCAGGCCGAATTCCTGAGAGGCGATGGTTGGTGATCGGGCGGCAGGCTGACAGGAAACGGTCAGCTAGACGCAATGCACCCCATCAGGATATACCTCTGGGCCTTGCCTCCCAAAAGAGTAACTGATGCCCCATCTCACGCTCGAGTACACCAAGAACCTAGCCAATTTCGATGCGTTTCGAGCTCTGCGCGATTTGAACGAGGCACTTGCCGCCACAAATGTTTTCGCCGAACTTAATATCAAAAGTCGCGCCATTCGGCTGGATGACTTTGCAGTCGGCACGATGCCGCGTGGTAGAGCCTTCGTGCACGTGAAGCTTGTGATTTCAGCCGGAAGAACAGCCGAAACTAAAAGAGCTTTATCCGATTCAATCGTAGAGATCCTGCGGGGCACCATTTCGCCTGCGCCTGATCTTCATGTTCAGATTTGCGCTGAAATCCTTGAAATTGATGGCGATAGTTATGCGAAGCGCGTTGTGGGTCGGTAGTGACCAGGTACGGATTTTCGGGTAAGCCCTAAGCGCTTTGCGCGGTGGAGCTAGCGCGTGCCTGATGTAACCATGAGCTGGCAGGGTCTGCAATTTCGGCTTCGACCCCTCTTGGCTGGAAAGCGCCTCCATTTCGGACATTGAGGGTGTACCCTGCCAATCGTAAAAGCGGAAGTTCAGCGCGTATCGATGGATTGCACGGAAAGGGTCACGCCTCAGTGGATTTGTTTTATAGACCGTCAAGCTTGCCCGCGATGCGAAGCACCACGTCGTCAATGATCGCATCTGACTGCGCAGCAACATCGCCCTTGTAATCAAAGTGGATGGAAACAAGGTCGGCTGGGATGCCGGGGAAAATTGTCCGGTCAAGAAAAACGGGAATTACCTCTGCCTCCGGAACTCTCGGAGTAAAGCAGTCCCTCTCGAAAGTCGGCCAAACCTTGTCCTTGTGGTGCTGATCGAGAATTGCGACAACAAGGCGCGATTTATTGACGAAGATATCTAGGAACTGCTGTGACCAGAGTCCACCTAGATAGTTGTCTTCGTAGTTCCGGTCATAGAATACCGAAATATCGAGTTCGCGGAGCTGCTGGCCTATGAAGTCGGCCAAAGCACGATTCTCACCGGCAAAAGAGATTGCGACATCCCACTCAAAATCTTTGGCATCCTCGCGAAAACCGCAACGCTGTCGAAGATCTTCCCAGTTCAGATTCTTAATGTAGTAGAAAAGGGCCGGATCTTCGATAGCGAAGTTTTTCGTATCTACGTCGTAATAGAATAAACGGGCGCATGCCTCCTTTTGCGCTAGAAGAACACCCAGCCTGTGATCTTTAACGTTGTTTATACTTCCCTTAATGTCTTGGCGAGCATTTGCAAGTTCGTTCAGGTCGACATTCGATCGCTCTTGCTCGGAGACGGCCCGCAGCAGTTTGTAGTATGGGTCATTCGTGGGGCGGAATCGACGACCGCGACAAAATTCGCGAACCGCCGGATCGTAGTTGTGATGCAGCGCGTCTACGACTTGTGCTTTGATCTCGTCCGGGGTCCAGTCGATTTGTCGTGTTTCTTCTTGCGTTTTGTCGACACCCGCGGAGACGCAGATTGTCTTGCAGATCTGTTGAGTGAGCCAGTAGTCGCCCCCGCTGTCCCTAATGACGGCTTCTTGGTCCGCTATGCAAATATTCAGCAGATTGCTTCCAAGTTCAATCATCTTGCCGATTACGCCGGCTGTTCCTGGGGCGATACGGTGGATGCCCATGCGCTTCGCGATGTCAGGGACCAGCTGAATTAGATCTGACCCAACGTTGTTGATTCCTATAATTATCAGTTTTGGAAGCCCATCACGATTGTCCCGCTCGGCGATTACTTTGGCGAGGTTTGCAAGGCGTTCCTTGGAGCCTACGTCGAGTCGATGGAAATCATCAACAACGTAAGTTTCGTCGCCGGACTCTAAGCAGATTGCCTCGATGATCGGTAGGTCTTTGGGCTCGCGCGGCGTCAAAAGCTTCGGCGTGTTCTCCGGGAAGATTTCCGCGAGTGCCTTCTTTACGGTCGTCGTCTTACCGGTCCCGGATTGGCCTTCTACCACAACTGGTTTGCCTTTGCGGCGGATGTCAACGAGGAGCGCGGTGTAGTTTGGCGGTTTTACAAAGGTGAATTCGGGCACACCTTCGGTAACAAAAACATCTTCCAAATATGCCATTTGTGCCCTCGAAGTTACTCGCTCAAACATTCAATAGGTAGAAGCAATGACGCAGCTAACTCTCTCCTTCAAGAGCATTCGTCCAACATTTGTCACCCGGCCGATAATCGGAAGTCGCCGGTAGATGCCAATTACCGCTCCGGCGTGGGGCTCCCCAGAACCCGACATTCCGCTCTCGGCCCCAAAACGGTCACTCACTCAGGCCGGCCGCTTCCGCATTCCGCCCAATCACCTACCCCCCCACCCACACAGCAAAAGGCCGCCGGCCGGGCACCCCCCCCCCGCCAGCGGCTTCCTCACTATCCTCTCACCGTCACGCCGCGTTGCCGACAACGCGAAGAAACCGGCGGGCGGGCTGCGAGCGCACCACGCGCACAGGCAGCACGCGCATGACTTCGAGCGCGAAGGCGCGGGCGTTTTCACGCGCCCGGTCGAGATTGCTGATCTTCGCCGGGTCCATCGTGTGCAGCGTGCCGCCGCAATCGAAGATCTCGCGGAAGGCGTTGCGCTCGACGATCGGCGTGTTGACGACGTTGACGCCGCGGGCCTGCAGCAGGCCCTTGATCGTCAGCAGCGCGCGGGTCGTCACCATCGAGGTCACGCGGGTCAGCACCACCGAATGCGGGATCGTCAGCCTCCCCTTCTCCTCGATGAGGCCGATGAGGTCGAGGATCTGCGCGGCGCCGCGCGCATCCATCGCGCAGCCCTGCACCGGGATCATCACATGGTCGGAAAGGCCGAGCGCGGTGGTCACGATCGCGTCGCGCGCGCCGGCGAGGTCGATCACGGTATAGTCCGCCGTCCGCCCGCACTCGGCGATGTGCCCCTGCAGCGAGGCGACGGAGACTTCGGAGATCACCTCGATATTGCGCTGCGGGCCGGAAAGCTCGTGCCACTGGCTGATCCAGTGCTGCGGATCGGCGTCGATGATCGCGACCCGGAACCCCTGCTGGGCGAGTTCGGTGGCGAGCAGCAGCGCCGCGGTGGTCTTGCCGGCACCGCCCTTGGCGTTGGCGAATGAGATGACTGGCATGCGTTTGTCCCCGAAAGTGCGGCGAGCCGACATCGCTCACTGCGACACCTTGCTCATGGCGTCGATGGCCGTCACTCTCGTTCATTATGGTTAACAAAGGGCAAACGGCCCGCCGTCCGCGACCGCCCCTGCACCCGCCAGCCCATTGATGCGGAAAAGAAAAAGGGCCCGCGCCTGGGAACGCGGGCCCTTGCATGTCAACTGAGGGTAAAACGCCTCAGAAGCATTCGAGGAAGAGTGCCTTGGTGTTCTCGAAGGTCATCTTGACCGGGTTGCCGCCGCAGCTCGGGTCCTCGATCGCCATGGCGGTCAGTTCGTCGATGCGGTCGGGCTTGATGCCCATGGCCGAGAGATTGTCCGGAACGCCGAGCTCGGCGCGCAGCGCCAGCACGTAGTCGTAGAAGCCGTCGAAACCGCCGGCGATGCCGAGATAGGCGGCGGCGCGCGCGATCTTCTCCTCGATCTCCGCGCGGTTGAAGCGAAGCACCGGCGGCATCACCACGGCATTCGTCATGCCGTGATGGGTGTTGTAGACCGCGCCGATCGGATGCGAGAGCGAGTGGATCGCGCCGAGCCCCTTCTGGAAGGCGACGGCGCCCATGGCGGCCGCGGCCATCATGTTGGTGCGCGCCTCGATGTCGGTGCCGTCGGCATAGGCCCGCGGCAGGAATTCCTTGACGAGCCGCATGCCTTCGAGCGCGATGCCCTGGCTCATCGGGTGGTAGAACGGCGAGGAATAGGCTTCCAGGCAGTGGGCGAAGGCGTCCATGCCGGTGCCGGCGGTGATCATCTTCGGCATGCCGACGGTCAGTTCCGGGTCGGCAATGACGACGCCCGGCAGGAACTTCGGATGGAAGATGATCTTCTTCACATGGGTTTGCGAATTGGTGATGACGCTGGCGCGGCCGACTTCCGAGCCGGTGCCGGCGGTCGTCGGCACGGCGACGATCGGGGCGATGCCCTCGACGTTCGCCCGCGTCCACCAGTCGCCGATGTCCTCGAAGTCCCAGACCGGCCGCGTCTGGCCGGCCATGAAGGCGACGCACTTGCCGAGGTCGAGGCCCGAGCCGCCGCCGAAGGCGACGACGCCGTCATGGCCGCCGTCCTTGAAGGCCTTGACGCCGGCTTCGAGGTTCTTCTCGTTCGGGTTCGGGTCGACGTCGGCGAAGATCGCGCGGCCGAGGCCCGCCTCTTCGAGGACGTCGAGCGCCCCTTGGGTGATCGCCATCGAGGCCAGCCCGCGGTCGGTGACGAGCAGCGGCTTCTTCATGCCGAGCGACTTGCAGGCGTCGGCGAGCTCCTTGATCCGGCCCCGGCCCATCTTGATGGCGGTCGGATAGCTCCAGTTTGCGACGATATTCATTTCGTGACCTTCTTGAGGTGGTAGGATTTCGGACGGGTGAGGTTCTGGAAGCCGATGACCGACAGCGATCCGCCGCGACCGGTGTCCTTGCAGCCGGTCCAGCAGAGCGCCGGGTCGAGATAGTCGGCGCGGTTCATGAAAACGGTGCCGGTCTCGATCTCGCGGCCGATGCGGGCGGCGCGGGCAGAATCCTGCGTCCACAGCGATGCCGTGAGGCCGTAGGGGCTGTCGTTCATCAGCTCGATCGCTTCGGCGTCGTTCTTCACCTTCATGATGCCGACGGCCGGGCCGAAGGTCTCGTCCTTCATGAACGACATCGAGTGATCGACGTTCACGAGGATCTGCGGCATCAGATAGGCGTGGCCGTCATCCTCAGGGAAGAGTTTCGGATCGACGAGCGCCTTGGCGCCCTTGGCGACGGCAGCCGCGATCTGCTCGCGCACATGGGCGGCGAAGCGGCGATGCGCCATCGGCCCGAGCGTCGTTTCCGGATCGAGCGGATTGCCGAGCTTGTAGTTGGAGACCCAGGCGACCGACTTCTCGACGAAGGCGTCGTAGAGGCTCTCGTGCACGTAGATGCGCTCGATGCCGCAGCAGCACTGGCCGGAATTGTAGGTCGCGCCGTCCATCAGCGTGTCGACGGCCGCCTCGAGATCGGCGTCCTCCATCACATAGCCCGGGTCCTTGCCGCCGAGTTCCAGCCCGATGCCTGCGAAGGTGCCGGCGGCCGCCCGCTCGATCGACCGTCCGCCCTCGACGGAGCCGGTGAAGTTGATGAAGTCGAAGCTGCCGGTGGCAATCAGCGCCGTGGTGGTGGCGTGGTCGAGGAAGAGGTTGATGAAGACGTCTTCCGGAACGCCGGCCTCGACGAAGGCGCGCACCATGCGCTCGCCGACGAGCAGCGTCTGCGTCGCATGCTTGATGACGACGGTGTTGCCGGCCATCAGCGCGGGGGCGACCGTATTGATCGCCGTCATGTAGGGATAGTTCCACGGCGCGATGACGAGGACGACGCCGTGCGGCTCGCGCTCGATGCGGCGCTCGAAGGTGGCGCTGTCCTCGATCACCAGCGGTGCGAGCGCATCCGCCGCGATCGAGGCGACGTAGTTCGAGCGCTCGTTGAAGCCCTTGTATTCGCCGCCGTAGCGGACCGGCCGGCCCATCATGTGGGCGAGTTCCGGCACCACCTCGTCCGACATTTCGTTGAGGCGTGCGACGCCCTTCAGCACGAGCTGCACGCGCTCTTCGAGCGGGCGCCGCGCCCAGGCTTTCTGCGCCTTGCGGGCACGATGGACGGCATCCTTCGCCGCTTCGAGCGACATCGCCTCGCGCTCGGCATAGACCGATCCGTCGATCGGCGAGATACATTGGATCATTGTCATGATCTTAAATCCTGTCTGTGTGGTTCAAGCTCTCTCGAAACCGCGCGCCACTTCCCAATCGGTGATGCGGCGGTCGTATTCTTCCTGTTCCCATTCGGCCGCGCGGACGTAGTGGTCCACCACCTCGTCGCCGAGCGCCGCCCGGAGCATGGCGGAATTGCGCAGCGATTCCGTCGCCGCGCGCAGCGTGCGGGGAATCTCGCGAACCTCGCGGGCTCCGTAAGCGTCTCCCACGAAGGCCGGCTCCAGTTCAAGCTTCTTCTCGATGCCGTCGATGCCTGCGGCAATCAGCGCGGCCATGGCGAGATAGGGATTGAGGTCGGAGCCACCGACGCGGCACTCGACGCGGATGCCCTTCGTCTCCTCGCCGCAGAGCCGGTAGCCGGCGGTGCGGTTGTCCTTCGACCAGATCGCCTTGGTCGGCGCAAACGTGCCGGCCATGAAGCGCTTGTAGGAATTGATGTAGGGCGCGAGGAAGTAGGTGATCTCGCTCGCATGGGCGAGAAGACCGGCCATGTAGTGCTTCATCGTCGACGACATGCCGTGCTCGCCGTTCTCGTCGAAGAACAGCGGCGTCTTGCCGTCGGCGCTCCACAGCGACTGGTGGATGTGCGACGACGAGCCGGCAGAATTGTAGTTCCACTTGGCGAGGAAGGTGATCGCCTTGCCGCGCGACCAGGCGATCTCCTTGCAGGCGTTCTTGATGATCGCATGCCGGTCGGCCATGGTCAGCGCGTCGGCATAGCGGACGTTCACCTCGCCCTGCCCGGCAGATGCCTCGCCCTTGGTGTTCTCGACCGGGATGCCGGCGCCCTGCAGACCCTTGCGGATCGCGCGCATGACGTCTTCTTCCTTGGTCGTCTGGAAGATGTGGTAGTCCTCGTTGTAGCCCGAGCCGAGCTGCAGGTCGCGGTAGCCGGACATGCGCGCGTCGTCATAGGTCTGGTCGAACAGGAAGAATTCCAGCTCGGTGGCCATGAAGGCCTTCATGCCCATGTCTTCGAGACGCTTGATCTGCTTCTTCAGGACCGCGCGTGGCGAATGCGGCACGTCGGCGTGGCTGTGGTGGTCGAGGACGTCGCAGATCACGAGCGCCGTGCCTTCGAGCCAAGGGGTCTTCCGCAGCGTCGAGAGGTCGGGCTTCATCGTGTAGTCGCCGTAGCCCTTTTCCCAGCTCGTCGCCTGATAGCCGGAGACCGTCTCCATCTCCATGTCGGTCGCAAGCAGGTAGTTGCAGCTGTGGGTTTCCTTGTAGGCGCTCTCCACGAAGAACTCGGCCTGGAAACGCTTGCCCATCAGCCGGCCCTGCATGTCCACCAGCACGGCGAGAACGGTGTCGATGCGGCCCTCGGCCACATCCATCTTCAGATCGTCAAAAGTGTACGGTGCAGACATCGGTGTTTCCTGACAGGCGTGTTTCGTTCCTTGGGGGGAATTCTCGTCGGGGGATCGTCCGGGACGCGCTGCGCCCCGGACGAGGTGTCATCAGGCGATCAGCCGTAGCGGTAAGGCTGACCGGCCTTCTGCATGACGGCCTGGTAGTCCTTGAGGATCTTGACCACCTTGGCATTGCGCTCGCTCTGCTTGGCGATCTCGTCCCAGAAGGCGAAGGCCTTCTCCTCGACCGTCTTCCATTCGGCGTCCGGGATCGAGGTGAGTTCGAGCTTGCTGCCGCCGGCGCGCAGGGCCGCCTCGCCGCCCCAGTACCAGTGCAGGCGACGATAGTGCGAACTGTCCATGCACACGCGCCAGAGCTGCTGCAGGTGTTCCGGCACTTCCTTCCAGCGATCGGCATTGGCGAAGAAGGATCCGCACCAGCCGCCCGAGATGTTGTTGGTCAGGAAGTACTTGACCACGCTGTCCCAGCCGACGGTCGTCACTTCGGTGATGCCCGACCAGGCGACGGCGTCGATTTCGCCCGTCTGCATGGCGACCGGGGTGTCTTCATAGGGGATAGTGACCGGGATCACGCCGAACTGCTCCAGGAACTTGCCGGCGGTCGGGAAGGTGAAGACACGCAGACCCTGCAGGTCGGCGAGCGACTTGATCGGCTTGTTGGTCGAGAAGTTGCACGGGTCCCACGCGCCGGCCGAAAGCCACTTCACGCCGACCTCGCCATAGGCCTCGTCCCAGATCTCGGCGAGACCGTATTTGTGGAACAGCGTCGGCACGTCGAGGCTGTAGCGCGAGGCGAACGGGAAGTAGCCGCCGAACACCTTGATGTCGACCGGCGAGTTCATCGAGTCGTCATCCGACTGCACAGCGTCGATCGTGCCGGCCTGCATGGCGCGGAACAGTTCGCCCGTCGGCACCAGCTGGTCGGCGGTGTAGAGCTCGATCACCATCTGGCCGTTGGCGGCCTTGTTGAAGGCGTCGACGCAGGGACGCACCACCTCCTCGGCGAGCGCGGCACCGGCATAGGTCTGCAGGCGCCAGGTGATCTTCTTGTCCTGCGCCTTGACGTGGGGAGCGGCCAGAACCACCGGAGCGGCAGCGGCGGCAAGGCCGGCATTCTTCAGAAAACTTCTTCTGTTTGTCATGTCCTATTCCCTCTCTGTTTTGTTTTTCACTTCTTCTTTCGGGTGCCCCCCGCGGCAGGACCGCGGGAAGCACAAGCGCACATTGCCCGCCCGGCGGGCCTTTCACTCCTGCCCGCTCTATCCCCTCACGTAGACGTGCTGGGGCAGCCACAGGGCGATCTCCGGAAACGCCATGATGATTACCATTCCGAGCATCATGATCAGGACGAAGGGGACGATCGAACGGTAGATGTCGAGAAGCGAGATTTCCGGCGGTGCCATGGCGCGCATCAGGAACAGGTTGTAGCCGAAGGGCGGCGTCATGTAGGCGATCTGGCAGGTGATCGTGTAGAGCACGCCGTACCAGATCAGGTCGAAGCCGAGCTTGCCCACGAGCGGGATGTAGAGCGGCGCGACGATGACCAGCATGGCCGTGTCGTCGAGGAAGGCCCCCATCACCAGGAACGACACCTGCATCAGGATCAGGATCTGCCAGGGAGACAGACCCATGTCGCCGACCAGCAGCTTCTCGATCGCCTTGACCGCGCCGAGCCCGTCGAACACCGCGCCGAAGCACAGCGCCGCGAGGATGATCCACATGAACATGCACGAGATGCCGAGCGTCTGTTCGAGGACGCGGTTCCACAGGGTCCGTGTCAGCCGTCCCTTGATCCAGGTCGCGAACAGGGCGCCGAGTGCGCCGACCGCCGAGCTCTCGACGAGGCTCGTGACGCCGAGCACGAACAGGCCCATCATCAGGAAGAAGATGAGGAAGGGCAGGATGCCGGCCTGCAGCAGCTTCAGCTTCTCGATCATCGGCATGTCGCGCTCTTCTTTGGTGAGCGCAGGACCGAGGGCGGGGTTGATCCAGCAGCGGATCACCACATAGATGGCGAACAACACCGCGAGCAGCAGGCCGGGGAAGACGCCCGCAAGCCAGAGCTGGCCGACCGGCTGGCGCGCGATCATGCCGTAGAGCACCATGACGACGCTCGGCGGAACGAGAATGCCGAGCGAGCTGCCGGCCTGCACGACGCCGGAGACCATGATCTTGTCGTAGCCGCGGCGAAGCAGTTCCGGAAGCGCGATCGTGGCGCCGATCGCCATGCCGGCGACCGAAAGCCCGTTCATCGCCGAAATCACGACCATGAGCCCGATCGTGCCGAGCGCCAGACCGCCACGCAAGCCGCCGAACCAGACGTGAAATGCCCGGTAGAGGTCTTCGGCAATGCCCGATTCCGACAGCATGTAGCCCATGAAGATGAACATCGGCAGCGTCAGCAGCGCATACCATTTCATTAGCTTCATGCCGGCGGAAAAGCCGAGTTCGAAGCCGCCATTGCCCCAAAGGAAGGCTGCGGCAACGACGCCGACGAAGCCGATGGCGGCGAAGATGCGCTGTCCGGTCAGCATCGACAGCATCATCGAGGTGAACATCAGGAGGGCGATCATCTCGTAGCTCATGCGATCGGTCTCCCGATTGCAAGGGCCAGGTCCTTGAGGAAGATCGATGACGCCTGCAGGAAGGTGAGCACGATGCCGATGACCATCACGATCTTCACCGGCGCCATGTACGGCGACCAGGAGGAATAGCTCGTCTCGCTGAACTTCAGCGCGTAGGCGGTGCTGGAAACGCCGCCGTAAAGGAGGAAGAACAGATAGACGAAGAGCATCAGGATCGTGATGGCGTCAACCACTGCCTTGGTGCGCGTCGACCACCGGCCGTAAAGCAGGTCCATGCGCACATGGCTGTCGAGCTGCAGCGAATAGGCGCCGCCGAGAAGATAGTAGCCCGCCATGACGAATTGGGCCGTCTCCAGCGTCCAGTTGGCCGGCAGCCGCATGGATTTCGACGCCACCGAATAGAGCATGATGCCCATCATGACGAATATGCCGTACATGACGACCCGGCCGACACGGCGATTGAAGCCGTCCACGACACGTACATAGGTCCGGATCGCTTCAGGCATAAGAGCCTCCGCCATCCGTGAGGGTGATCGCCGGCATTGTATCCGCGGCTTCCCCTTGCTTCATTCCCTTCGGCATCTGTTCCCCTTTTGATTATAAGACCATGCCAATTCTCGAACTGCAGGGATCACTCAGGAAGAAATTCGGCCAAGCCCCTCCTGCAGCAATCCGGTGAGATAGGACGCCATGGCCTGCTTGCCGGCCTCGTCCTTCAGAAGGTCGTTGCGGACCTCGATCATGACGTTCGCAAGCCCGGACGGAAGCCCGTGCAGCCTCAGAGTATGGGTGACACCGTCCTGCGGTCCATAGGGCTCGTTGCGCTCGACCCGGAACCCCGCGCCGGCGCCGGCCAGCATCGCGTCGGCAAGCCGGCTATCCTCGTCGTGCAGGATACCGACCTCGACCTCGCGGTGGCGCCCCATGTAGACGGGCGTGAAACTGTGCACCGTCACCAGCACCGTGCGTCGGCCGGCGGCCTTGCGCTCGGCGATGATGGCGTCGATCCGGTCATGGAAGGGAATGTAGAGTGCCGCGGTCCGGGCGTAGCGCTCGGCGACATCGAGATCATGATTGCCCGGAATGTCGTAGATTTCGCTCTTTTCCGGCATCGCGGCGGGCGATTCCGGCGGACGGTTGCAGTCGTAGATCAGTCTGGAAAAGCGCTGGGCGACGAGCGTGGCGTCGAGCGAGCGCGACAGCATCCGGGCCAGGTCGAGCGCGCCGGGGTCCCAGGCGATATGGCTCGACAGGGCCTCTTCGGAAAGCCCGAGATCCCCCGCCCGTTGCGGCAATGTCCGCGACGCGTGCTCGCAGACGAGCAACACGTCTCCCGCCGCCGCCGCACTCTCGACGGAAACTGCGTCCCCGTCGGCGGCCGAAAGAATATCCGTTCTCAAGAGCATTCGGCAATTCTCCCCGGAGGCTTCGCGCCTCTCTACCTTCCGAAGAGAATTCTTCACGATTTGTCACAAGTCAATCCGGTTCTGAAAATTTCTCTTCAATATGCGGATTGACAGCGTGCCGGGCACGGTTGATAAATTTCCCATGGGCCGGCGGAGACCGGACTGGGGAACAAAAAACTCGTGCTCACTACGTCGAAAACAGTCTCGGACGTAATCCACGCGCATTTCGGAGGGCTGACGCCTGCCGAACGGCGGCTGGCGGAGAGTCTGCTCGAGAACTACCCCGTATCGGGCCTGGGCAGCATCACCACCGTCGCGGAAAACGCGGGCGTCTCGACGCCGACCGTCGCGCGCATGGTGCAGAAGCTCGGCTACAAGGGCTACCCGGAGTTCCAGGCGCATCTGCACCACGAGCTCGAGGCCTCGATTTCAAACCCGATCGCCAAGCACGACCGCTGGGCCTCCAACGCGCCGGGCACCCATGTGCTCAACCGCTTCGCCGAAGCGGTGATGAACAACATGCGCCAGACGCTGAGCGAACTCGACGCCGCCACCTTTGACGAGGCGGCAAAGCTCCTCGGCGACAAGAAGCGCAGCATCTATTTCGTCGGCGGCCGCATCACCGGTGCGCTCGCCGAGTACTTCTTCACCCACATGCAGGTCATCCGGCCGAAGACGACGCTGATGTCGTCGAACGCCAGTTCGTGGCCACAGCACGTGCTGAACATGAGCGCCGGCGACGTGCTGGTGATCTTCGACATTCGCCGCTACGAGGCGGACATGGCGACGCTGGCCGCCGTCGCCAAGACCGCCGGCGTACAGATCATCCTCTTCACCGACCAGTGGACCTCGCCGGTCGTCAAGCACGCGCTGCACAGTTTCAAGGTCCAGATCGAAGCGCCGTCCGCCTGGGATTCCTCGGTCGTGACGCTTTTCGTCGTCGAGGCGCTGATCGAGGCGGTCCAGAGCTCGGCATGGGACGAGACCCGCGAGCGCATGAATACACTCGAGGGTCTGTTCGAACAGGCCCGGCTTTTTCGCAAATTGCGTTGATCCAGGAGGGGAAGAGGAAAAACGTTAGAAATCAATAGAGAAGAAGAGCAAGCCGTCCCGGCGCGCGGGGCCGCGAGCTGTCACATAACTATCATCGAACCCGAATATCAGACGCGCGTCGCCTTCAAACAAAACAAGGAGAACTTCCGTGACTAGCCACTTCCGTCGCCTACTCTCGCTTTCGACCGCCATGGTCATCGCCTCCACGGCCGTCGCCGTCGCCGAACCGAGCGCCGAACTCGTCGATGCCGCCAAGAAGGAAGGCTCGCTGACCACGATCGCCCTGCCCCACGACTGGTGCGGCTACGGTGCGGTCATCGAAGGCTTCAAGAAGAAGTACCCGGAAATCAGCGTCAATGAGCTGAACCCCGACGCCGGCTCGGCCGACGAAGTCGAAGCCGTCAAGGCCAACAAGGACAACAAGGGCCCGCAGGCTCCGGACGTCGTCGACGTCGGTCTCGCCTTCGGCCCGCAGATGAAGTCCGAAGGCCTGCTGATGCCCTACAAGGTCTCGACCTGGGACGAAATCCCGGACGGCGTCAAGGACGCCGACGGTTACTGGTACGGCGACTACTACGGCGTGATGTCGCTCATCGTGAACAAGGACCTCGTCAAGGAAACCCCGAAGGACTGGTCCGACCTCCTGAAGGCCGACTACGCAGGCCAGGTCGCGCTTGCCGGTGATCCGCGCGCTTCCAACCAGGCGATCCTCGGCGTTCTCGCCGCTGGTCTCTCGTCCGGCGCCAAGGCCGGCCAGGAAGCCGGTGAAGCCGGTCTGAAGTACTTCGCCGAACTCAACAAGGCCGGCAACTTCGTGCCCGTCATCGGCAAGTCCGGCACGCTCGCCCAGGGCTCGACCCCGATCGTCGTCGCCTGGGACTACAATGCGCTGTCCTGGAAGGACACGCTTGCCGGCAACCCGCCGGTCGACGTCGTCGTTCCGGAGACGGGCGTTCTCGCCGGCGTCTACGTTCAGGGCATCTCGGCCTATGCGCCGCACCCGAACGCCGCCAAGCTCTGGATGGAATACCTCTATTCCGACGAAGGCCAGACCGCATGGCTCGCCGGCTATTGCCACCCGGCCCGCTTCAACGCGATGTCCAAGGCAGGCAAGATCCCGCAGGAACTGCTCGACAAGCTGCCGCCGGCCGCTTCCTACGAGAAGGCCTACTTCCCGACCCTCGAGGAAGTTGACGCCAACAAGGCTGCCGTCACCGGTGGCTGGGACAAGGTCGTCGGCGCCAACGTCCAGTAATTTGCTGTTGTGAAATGCCGCCCCGGTCTTGTGGCCGGGGCGGCTTTTCTCTTCAATGAGAAACGAGAAGTCGCGCTCCAGGCGCGCGAACAGGGGGATGATCACGATGGCGGCGAACAGTACCGTCGACAGCACCACACCACGCCCGGCATTGCGCCTGCCGCTCGAATGGATAGGGGTCGCCCCGTTCTTCCTCTTCGCCCTGCTCTTCCTGATCATGCCGACGATGAAGATCGTCATCGGCGCCTTCCAGACCCCGGACGGCAGCTTCACCCTCGACAACCTGGCCGGTCTGTTCACGCCGTCGATCCTCGCGGCCTACTGGATCTCCATCAAGATCAGCCTCGCCTCGGCGCTCCTCGGCTGCGCGATCGGCTTTGCCATGGCGACCTCGGTCGTCCTCGGCGGCCTGCCCCGCTGGATTCGCGGGCCACTCCTGACCTTTTCGGGCGTCGCCTCGAACTTCGCCGGCGTGCCGCTCGCCTTCGCCTTCCTCGCAACCCTCGGTCCGATGGGGCTTGTCACCGTCTTCCTGCGCACCGAGATCGGCATCGATCTGCGCGCACTCGGCTTCAACCTTCTTTCCTTCTGGGGGCTGACGCTCACCTATCTCTTCTTCCAGATCCCGCTGATGGTGCTGATCATCACGCCTGCGATCGACGGGCTCAAGCGCGAATGGAAGGAGGCCGCCTCCATCCTCGGCGCAAGCAATGCGCAGTACTGGCGCATGGTCGCCTTCCCGATCCTGCTGCCGTCGCTTCTCGGCACCATGGCGCTGCTGTTCGCAAATGCGTTCGGCGCTGTCGCAACCGCGATCGCGCTTACCGGCTCATCGCTGAACATTGTGCCGATCCTGCTCTTTGCGCAGATCCGCGGCGACGTGCTCGGCAATCCCCATCTGGGTTACGCACTCGCCTTCGGCATGATCATGGTCACGGGGGTCGCCAATGCAATCTACATCTGGCTGCGCGCCCGCAGCGAAAGGTGGCTGAAATGAAGAAGCTCTGGGCTTGGGGCGCGCTCGCATTCGGGCTCCTCTATTTCATCCTGCCGCTCGTCGGCATGACCAATTTCTCGCTGAAGATGCGCCGCGGCGAATACTCCTTCGACGCCTATGCCAAAGTGCTCGGCGACACGCAGTTCCAGCAGACCTTCAGCTATTCGGTGACGATGGCGCTTGTGACGATCGTCTTCGGCGTCGTGCTCGTCGTGCCGACCGCCTACTGGGTGCGCCTGCGCCTGCCGTCGCTGCGGCCCTATATCGAATTCGTGACGCTCCTGCCGCTCGTCATTCCGGCGATCGTCATCGTCTTCGGCTATATCCGTCTCTACAACACCTCGAGCTGGCTGCCGCTCACCGGCACGGCCTTCGGCACCAACATCCTGCTGATGTTCGGCTATGCGACGCTGTCGCTGCCCTACATGTACCGCGCGGTCGACACCGGACTTGCCGCCATCGACGTGCGCACACTGACGGAAGCCGCCCAGAGCCTCGGCGCCGGCTGGACCCGCATCCTCTTCCGGATCATCCTGCCAAACGTGCTGATCGCCGTGCTCTCCGGCGCCTTCCTGACCTTCGCCATCGTGATCGGCGAGTTCACCATGGCGGCGCTGCTCAACCGGCCGGCCTTCGGCCCGTACATGCAGCTTCTCGGCGCCAACCGCGCCTACGAGCCGGCCGCACTCGCGGTGATCGCCTTCGGCATCACCTGGGGTTGCCTCGGCCTGATCCAGCTCGTCTCCCGCTTCCAGAAAACAATCCAACGCCCCGCCTGAGGACGAAACGCATGAGCTTCCTGACGCTGACCCACATCCAGAAGTCTTTCGGGCCTGTCAAAGTCGTGCACGACTTCAACATGTCGATCGACAAGGGCGAATTCGTCTCCTTCCTCGGCCCGTCGGGCTGCGGCAAGACGACGATCCTGCGCATGGTCGCCGGTTTCGAGACGCCGACCGGCGGCACGATCACCATCGACGGCCGCGACCAGTCGAGCCTCAAGCCCAACCAGCGCAACATCGGCATGGTCTTCCAGGCCTATGCGCTGTTTCCGAACATGAACGTCTTCGACAACGTCGCCTTCGGCCTGAAAATCCACGGCATGGCCAAGGCCGACATCGAGAAGCGCGTGAAGGAGATGCTGGAACTCATCCATCTCGGACATCTCGCCGAGCGCTATCCCTACCAGCTCTCGGGTGGCCAGCAGCAGCGCATCGCGCTCGCCCGGGCGCTCGCGCCGAAGCCGCAGGTGCTGCTCCTCGACGAGCCGCTCTCCGCACTCGACGCCAAGATCCGCGTCTCGCTCCGCGAGGAAATCCGCCAGATCCAGCAGCAGCTCGGCATCACGACGATCTTCGTCACCCACGACCAGGAGGAGGCTCTCTCGATCTCCGACCGCGTGGTGGTGATGAATGCCGGCCGCGCCGACCAGATCGGCACGCCCTTCGAGATCTACAACAAGCCGGCGACCCGCTTCGTCGCCTCCTTCGTCGGAACGCTGAACATCATCGACGCCGTCGTCGCCGATCCCGCCGCCTCGACGGTGCGCATCGGCGAAGAAGTGATCTCGCTCAAGGAATCGCTTGCCGCGAACAAGACCGGCACGACCGTCCAGCTCGCGCTCAGGCCGGAAGCGGCCTCCCTCACCGAACGGCCGAACGGCAACCTCTCGCTCACGGGCCGGGTCGTCTCCAGCCACTTCCTCGGCTCGGTCATCCGCACCGGCGTCAGCGTCGGCGGCAACGTCGTCTCCTTCGACAGCTTCAACGACCCGGGCGTCAAGCCGCCGGCCGTCGGGGAAACGGTTGCGCTGCGCCTCGACGCCGGCGATCTCCTGCTGCTTCGCGAGTGACTTTTGGCCGCGGACGGCGGACGCCGCCCGCGCCAGTTTCCCTCCAGCTTGGGCCTCTACGATGCCGCCCGGCAAGGGGATAAGCGACATGAGCACGAACGCCGACGACCGGTCTCTGGCCGGGCGGTTCAGGGATGAATTTCTGCGCTGGAAGAACGGTTCGGTCACACGCCGGCATTTCCTTGGCGTCACCGGTCTCGGCCTCGCCGCGGCGATGCTCGGCGGGACCCCGACGCTCCCCGGCAGAGCCTCCGCCGCCGATCTCGGTCGCCGCGTCTCGCTCGCCACCTGGCCGAACTACCATGACCCCGCCTCCTTCGAGGCCTTCACGGCGGCGACCGGCGTCGAGGTGGACGTCAGGGCCTACGGTTCCAACGAAGACATGTACGCGGCCATCAGCTCGGGAGCCTACGCCTGCGATCTCTGCGTCCCGACCAATTACGCAATCCCGAACTACATGGCTCGCGGACTGCTGGACGAGATCGAACTCGGCCGGGTCCGCAATTTCGACGCCTCGGCGACCGATACCCGCCTCGCCTCGGCAGGGACCGTCAACGGCAGGATCTATGCCCTGCCGAAGAACTGGGGCACCACCGGCTTCGCGATCAACAGCGGCCGTATCGGCAGCGCCGTCACTCGCTGGAAAGACTTCTTCGACCTCGCGCAGACGGACGCCAGCGGCCGCACGATCATCCACGACTACCAACTGACGGCCGTCGGCAACGCCCTTGTCGCGCTCGGCTATTCTTTCAACTCGGTCGACCCGCAGGAACTCGAAAAGGCCGAGGAGCTGCTGATCCGGGTCAAGCCGCATCTCTACGCGATCGACAGCGACTATCAGGCGCCGATGCGCTCGGAGGACGCCTGGCTCAGCATGTGCTGGGTCAGCGACGCCGCCCAGCTCCACCGCGACTTACCCGAGGTCGAATACGTGATCGGTGCCGACGGCGGCGAACTCTGGTGCGATTTCTACGCGATCCCGACGGCGGCCCCGCACAAGGCGGCTGGCTATGCCCTGCTGAATTTCCTCCTCGATCCGGCGGTGGCCGTGCGGGAGCACATCGCCAACGGCGCGCCGACGACCGACAGCCGCGTGCTGGCCCTGCTGCCGGAAGAAGTGACCTCCAACCGCATCGTCTATCCGGAAAAGGCGGCGCTCAGCCCACTCGAGTTCGGCGCCGCCGTCACCATGTTCGATGCCAGACGGAACGACGTGATGGAACGCTTCAGGGCCGCCTGACACTGTTCGGGATCAAGGATTTCCGTTTGCGGCCAATAGCTTGCCGCAGAAACCGGAATCACTTCGCGACGGTCTTGAAGCATGGCTGGGGATCCCGCCGCCGCGGCGAATTCGAATCCGAAATCAACCGCTTGCCGGCGGGCGTTGAATCAAAGTCTCGGCGTCTCAGGCGGCGTCATCCGTGCGCTCGTCCGCCTTCACCGGCACGTAGTTGAGCACCGGCCCGAGCCAGCGTTCGACCTCCGAAACCGCCATGCCCTTGCGCGCGGCATAGTCCTCGACCTGGTCCCGCTCCACCTTCGCCACCCCGAAATAGTAGCTCTCGGGATGCGCGATGTAGAGGCCGGAGACCGACGAGCCGGGCCACATGGCGTAGCTTTCGGTGAGCTCCACGCCGGTCGCGGCCTCGGCGTCCAGGAGGTCGAAGAGCGTCCGCTTCTCGGTGTGGTCCGGCTGGGCGGGATAGCCGGGCGCCGGCCGGATGCCGGCATAGGCCTCGCCGATCAGCTCCTCGTTCGTCAGCGCCTCGTCCGCGGCATAGCCCCAGAACTCGCGCCGCACGCGCTCGTGCATCCGCTCGGCGAAGGCTTCCGCCAGGCGGTCGGCGAGCGCCTTGACGAGGATCGAGGAATAGTCGTCGTTCGCCCGCTCGAAGCGCTCGGCGATCGCGATCTCCTCGAAGCCCGCGGTCACCACGAAGCCGCCGACATAATCGGCAACTCCGCTCGCCGCCGGCGCGACGAAGTCGGAAAGGGCGACGTTCGGCCGTCCCTCCCGCTTCGAAACCTGCTGGCGGAGCGTATGGAAGGTCGCAAGCGTCTCGCTCCGGCTCTCGTCGGTGAAGAGGCGGATGTCGTCGCCGACGGCATTCGCCGGCCAGAAGCCGATCACGGCGCGCGGACGGAACCAGCCCTCCGCGACGATCTTGTCGAGCATCTCCCGCGCATCGGCGAAGAGCTGGCGCGCCGCCTCGCCCTGGCTCTCGTCTTCGAGGATCGCGGGATAGCGTCCCTTCAGCTCCCACGTCTGGAAGAAGGGCGTCCAGTCGATGTAGTCGACGAGTTCCGCGACGTCATAGTGGTCGAAGACCTTCGTGCCGAGGAAGCTCGGCTTTGCCGGCCGGTACGTCTCCCAGTCGGGTTTCATCGCGTTCTCGCGGGCACGGGCGAGCGGCAGCCGCTGCTTCTCGCGCTCCGACCGCGCATGTGCCTCCGCCACCTTCTGGTATTCGGCGCGAACCGTCTCGACATAGCCGTCCTTCGCCTCCGGCGAGAGCAGTGCCGAGACGACGCCGACGGCCCGGCTCGCATCGGTCACGTAGACCGCCTGTCCGCGTTTGTATTGCGGGCTCACCTTGACGGCCGTGTGGACGCGGCTCGTCGTCGCCCCGCCGATCAGCAGCGGAATGTCGAAGCCGTCCCGCTCCATCTCGGAAGCCACATGCACCATCTCGTCCAGCGAGGGGGTGATCAGGCCGGACAGTCCGATGATGTCGACCTTCTCGGCGATTGCCGTTTCGAGGATCTTCGAAGCCGGCGCCATGACGCCGAGATCGATGATCTCGTAATTGTTGCAGGCGAGCACGACGCCGACGATGTTCTTGCCGATGTCGTGAACGTCGCCCTTGACCGTCGCCATCAGCACCTTGCCGGCGCTCTGGCGCTGATCGCCGCCATTCAGCCGCTTCTCTTCCTCCATATAGGGAAGGAGGACCGCGACGGCCTGTTTCATCACGCGAGCGGATTTCACCACCTGCGGCAGGAACATCTTGCCCGACCCGAAGAGGTCGCCGACCACGTTCATGCCCGCCATCAGCGGGCCCTCGATCACGTGCAGCGGACGTTCGGCGGCAAGGCGCGCCTCTTCCGTATCGGCCTCGATGAAATCGGTGATGCCGTTGACGAGCGCGTGCTCCAGCCGCTTCTCGACCGGCCATTCGCGCCAGGTGAGATCCTGCGCCCTCGCCTCCTTGCCGACCGCGCCGCGGAAGCGCTCGGCGATCTCCAGCAGCCGCTCGGTGGCATCCCTGCGGCGGTTCAGCACCACGTCCTCGCAGGCCTCCTTCAGCTCCGGATCGATGCTCTCGTAGACCGCGAGCTGGCCGGCATTGACGATGCCCATGTCCATGCCCGCCTGGATGGCGTGATAGAGGAACACGGCGTGCATCGCCTCGCGCACCGGCTCGTTGCCGCGGAAGGAGAAGGAAAGGTTGGAGACGCCGCCCGAGATGTGCACCAGCGGCATCGTCTCGCAGATGGTGCGGGCCGCCTCGATGAAGTCGACGCCGTAATTGTCGTGCTCCTCGATGCCGGTCGCAACCGCGAAGATGTTCGGGTCGAAGATGATGTCCTCCGGCGCAAAGCCGGCCTCCTCGGTGAGCAGCCTGTAGGCCCGCTCGCAGATTGCGACCTTTCGCGCATAGGTGTCCGCCTGCCCGTCTTCGTCGAAGGCCATCACCACGACCGCCGCGCCGTAGTTGCGGACGAGCCGCGCCTGGGCGAGGAAGTTCTCTTCTCCCTCCTTGAGCGAGATCGAGTTCACCACCGCCTTGCCCTGCACGCATTTCAGGCCCGCCTCGATGATCGCGAACTTCGACGAGTCAATCATCACCGGCACGCGGGCGATATCCGGCTCGGCGGCGATCAGGTTCAGGAACTCGACCATCGCCCCTTCGGAATCGATGAGCCCCTCGTCCATGTTGACGTCGATGATCTGGGCGCCGTTCTCCACCTGGTCGCGGGCGACCGAGAGGGCGCTCGCATAGTCGCCGGCGGTGATCAGCTTGCGGAATTTCGCCGATCCGGTGACGTTCGTCCGCTCGCCGACATTGACGAAGGGAATGTCCTTCGTCAGCACGAAGGGTTCGAGCCCGGAGAGCGACATGAAGGGCCGGTGCTCGGGGACCTGCCGCGGTGCCGAGCCGGCGACGGCATCGGCGATCGCCCGGATGTGTTCGGGCGTCGATCCGCAACAGCCGCCGACGACGTTGACGAGCCCCTCGCGCGCAAACGCCGCGACCTGGCGGGCCATGTCGTCGGGCGTCTCGTCATACTGCCCGAATTCGTTCGGCAACCCGGCATTCGGATAGGCGCAGATGAAGGTGTCGGCGACGCCCGAAAGCTCCTGCAGGTGCGGCCGCATGGCATCCGCCCCGAGTGCGCAGTTGAGGCCAATGGTGAAGGGCCGCGCGTGACGGACGGAGTACCAGAAGGCCGAGGGCGTCTGGCCCGACAGCGTTCGGCCGGAAAGGTCGGTGATCGTGCCGGAAATCATCACCGGCAGGCGAATGCCCTTCTCCGCGAAACGCTCCTCGCAGGCGAAGATCGCCGCCTTGGCGTTCAGCGTGTCGAAGATCGTCTCGATCAGGATGATGTCGGCGCCACCATCGATCAGCCCGTCGATCTGCTCGCCGTATGCGAGCCGCAGGTCGTCGAAGCGGACGGCGCGGTAGCCCGGATTGTTGACGTCAGGCGAGATCGAGGCGGTGCGGTTGGTCGGCCCGATCGCGCCCGCCACGAAGCGGCGCCGGCCGTCCTCGCGCTCGGCCCGGATCGCCGCGCGCCGTGCGACCCGTGCGCCCTCGCGGTTGAGGTCGTAGACCGCCCCTTCCATCCGGTAGTCCGCCTGGGCGATGCGGGTCGAGGAAAAGGTGTTGGTCTCGAGGATATCCGCGCCGGCCCTGGCGTAGCGATAGTGGATTTCCTCGATCGCATCCGGCTGGGAGAGCGTCAGAAGGTCGTTGTTGCCCTGCTGGTGGCAGGCGCAGCCGATGAAGCGCTCGCCGCGAAAGTCGTCCTCGCCGAAACGAAGCTCCTGGATCTGCGTGCCCATGGCGCCGTCGATGATCAGGATGCGCTCGCGCGCGGCCCTGGCGAGTGCGGCCGAAATCTCCGCCCCGTCGCGTTTGATGACGTCCGTATCAAACAATTTGTCGAGCATGGCGCACTCCCCTGTTCCGATCGCGACATCCGCAAATCACATAAAGATATGTTTATGTCAACATGCGTTTATTTTTCACCTGTCAAAACGCAACTTCCGACGCCGCAACAAGTTCCCGTGGTGACACGACCGCGACGGGCCGATATAGGATTCAACCGATTAGATGCGCTGGGGCCGATCGGCCCCGAGGAGGAAGTCATGCCAGAAACCGCCAAGCACACCGGTCTCGCCTATCGCTGGGCCGATCGCCCCTATCACCGCAAATGGCTTCTCGACCGGGCGGATGAGCTTTTCGACGTCTTCCAGTTCGCGAGCATCAATCCGAAGGGCGGCTTCTTCGACCTGAAGCGCGACGGCACGCCGCTTGTCGTCGACAATCCGGTCCGCGGCATCCACACCGCCGCCCGCATGGTCCACTGCTTTGCGATCGGCGACCTCTTCGGCCGGCCCGGATCGGCCGACGTCGTCGACCACGGCATGCAGTTCCTCTGGAACCGGCACCGCGACCAGCAGCACGGCGGCTATTTCTGGCAGGTGGACGACAACGGCCCGGTCGATGCCAGCAAGCAGGGCTACGGCCACGCCTTCGTACTGCTCGCCGCCTCCTCCGCCAAGATCGTCGGCCATCCGCTCGCCGAAGCCATGCTCGACGACGTCACCGAAATCCTTGAGGCCCGTTTCTGGGAGGATGCCCACGGGGCGATCGCAGAGGAGTTTTCCGCCGACTGGTCGCCGGTCCCCGGCTATCGCGGACAGAATTCCAACATGCACCTCACCGAGGCGCTGATGGCCGCGTTCGAGGCGACCGGCGAGCGTCACTACCTCGACAAGGCGGAACGCATCGCCGATCTCGTCATCCGCCGTCGCGCCGGCGAATGCGGCTGGCGGGTGCCGGAGCATTTCGACGAGAACTGGCAGCTCGACCGCGACTACCGCGGCAACGAGATGTTCCGCCCCTCCGGCACCACGCCCGGCCACTGGCTCGAATGGGCCCGCCTCGTCCTGCAGCTCTGGGTGCTCGGCGGCAAGCGCCACGACTGGATGGCGGAGGCCGCCCGCGGCCTGTTCTTCCAGTCGATGTCCCTCGGCTGGGACCGCACGCACGGCGGCTTCTTCTACACGCTCGACTGGGAGAACGCGCCCGCCCGCCGCTCGAAACTCTGGTGGCCACTCTGTGAGGGCGCCGGCGCCGCCCACTACCTCGCCGAACACCTGCCGAGCGATTTCCATGAGGAGAGCTACCGCCGCATCTGGAGCTTCATCGCCCGCAACAGCCTCGACCGCACCCACGGCGGCTGGTTCGAGGAACTGACGGAGGATCTTTCGCCGGCGACCACCATCTTCCCCGGCAAGGGCGACATCTACCACGCGCTCCAGGCCTGCCTCATCCCGCTCTTCCCGGCGACCGCAAGCCTCACGCGGGTGATCTCCGAAACCGGCGGCCCGACCTTGGAGGTTTGAGGCCTTCCATTCTCCCCCTGGGTGGGGGAGACTTCGGAGCGAGGCGACCTGACGGAGCGTGTTTGTGGATCCTCGGGTCAAGCCCGAGGATGACAATCTCTCATGTGCGCGGGGTGCGTTGCAGATATCTCCGCGCTCCAGGACGTCCGCTTTGCGCACCGAGTCCCCCCACCCTCGGTCATCCTCGGGCTTGACCCGAGGATCCAGACCCGATGACGACCCCTCACTCCTGCCGTGGCTCGACGAGGCTGCCGTCGCTCAGCGTGTCGCTCGGATGCAGGATCACCACGTCGCCGGGCGCGAGCCCCGAGAGCACCTCGGCGTGCTCGTCGTTCATGTGGCCGATGCCGACCTCCGTCTGGCGGGCGCGGCCGTCGCGGATGACGAAGAGGCTCCAGTTGCGGCCGTCGCGAAAGAGCGCGCTCAGCGGCACCTGCAGCACATCATCCCCTTCCCAGAGCGTCAGCCGCGCATAGACGCGGAAATTGTGACCGAGCCGCGGATCGCTCTCCTGAAGGTCGAGCACGAGGTTGACGCGCTGCTCCTCGATGCCGAGCGCCGAAACCTTGGTGAAGCCGGCCGGGTCGATGCGTCGCACGACCGCCGGCAGCACCCGTTCGCCGCCCCAGTCGACGATCTCCGCCCTGGCACCCGGCGCGATCCGCACCGCGTCGGAGGACAGAAGATCGACCGCCACCTCCAGATCCGACGGATCACCGATCTCGGCGATCTTGGTGCCGGTCGCGACCGGCTGCTCGCTCTTTGCGAAGACCGTCAGCACCACGCCGTCAACCGGCGCCGTCACGTAGACGCAACAGCTGCGCTCGCTCGCCGCCGGAGCCGATTCCGGCTGGACCAGGCGTGCCTCGGCGCTCGCGAGCTCGGCCTTGCGAAGCTCGATCGCCGCTCCCGCCGAGGCAAGCTGCGCCTCCAGTACCTCGACGTCCGTGCGTGCCTTCTGCAACTGGCTCTCGGCGATATAGCGGGTCTTGGCGAGCTGGACGGCGCGTTCGAGGTTGTCGCGCGCGAAATCGAGGTCGGACTTGATCCGCCGGTAATCGGTCTCCGACATCGAGACAGAGGCCCGCGCGGCATCACGCGCGGCGGCAAGCTCCGCCTCGCTGCGGCGGTCGATCAGCGGCGGGTCGAGCGGATGGATCGCTGCGACCAGCGTCACGTCCGCTTTGACCCGGTCGCCCTCGTCGAGCACTGTGCGGGCGAGATGGCCGGCGATCGGCGCCGAGACGGTGTAGACGTCGCGCACCCGCGTAATGCCCTCCTGCGAGATCATCACCCTGAGCCCCCCGCGCTCCACGACGCCGGTATCGACCGGCTGCGGCTTTTCCCTGAGAGCATAGACGAACCCCGCGATGATCGCGGCGACGATCAGCAGGAAGCCCGCCCGTTTCAGCCATTTGGACCACATGCACCTTACTCCCTGGACTTCAGGACACTCACGAGATCGAGCCTGTCGATGCGCCGCCGGACGACCAGCGCCGAGACCAGCGACGCGCCCATGACGACGAGGCTCGAGATCGCGAACGTAGCGGAATTGACGACGAAGGGGACACGAAAGAGGTCGCTGGTGAGCCCTTCGATCACCAGCTTCGAAAACAGGTAGCCGAGCGCCCAGCCGAGCGGCTGCGCGACGAGCACGACGACCGACAGTTCGGTGAGCAGCACGCTCGACACCTCCGTCCGCGTAAACCCGAGCACCCTGAGGCTCGCCAGTTCCCGCGCCCGTTCCGAAAGCTGGATGCGGGCGGAGTTGTAGATGAGCCCGAAGGCAACGATGACGGCAAGCGTCGTATAGACCGTCGTCATCATCGCGATGTTCCTCTCGATCGTCGCCCGGAACTGCTCCCGCGAGAGCCCGATCAGCATGATGTAGGCGACCGCCGGCGTGTTCTTGACGCTCTCGTAGAGTGCCTCCTTCAGCGAGGCGTCGACGGAGATCCGCGCGCCCGAGATCCGCCGGCCGTCGCCGATCAGCCGGTCGAGCGCGTCGATGCGCATATAGGCGTCGATGCCGACGAGGCTCTGCACGATGCCGGTCACCGGCACGTTGATCCGCCGGTGGTCCTTCTCGACCAGCTCCACCTCCACCATGTCGCCGACCTTCAGCTCCAGCGCCTCGGCGACGCGGCCGATGACGAGAAGCCCCGAGAACGGCGGCTCGATCGGCCGCATCTGCGCATCCATGATCCGCCCGAGCTCGCCGCCCTCCGGCATGCCGAGGATGGCGAGGTCCTTCTCGTGGTTCTTGTTGCGCAGCTTGACGGCGATCGAGCGGAACGGCTCGGCCCGCGTCACCCCCGGCATGTGGCGGATGGCGTCGAGGGCGGCCGGCGACCGCTCCCGGTCGAGCCGGAGCGTCGCGTCCTGCCGCTCCATCCGGAAGAAGATCTGCTCCACCATGTAGTCGACGGAGTCCGACGAGAACATCGCCACCACGAGGAGCGACACCGAAAGCGCAACACCGAGCGAGGTGAGCAGCGAGCGCACCGGCGTGCGGATGATCTGCCTGACTGCCATGATCGTCAGCTGCGAGAACAGCCTGGAGCTCAGCTGCCGATGGAAGAGCGAGCGGAACCGCACCGGCGCCGGCGGCCGCATCGCCACCGCCGCCGGCAGCACGATCACCGACCAGATCGCCTTGCCGGCACCCACGACCGCAGCGGCAACGCTGACGCCGCCCGAAATCGCGTAGAGATCGACGCTCTCGCGGAAGATCAGGAACGGAAACGAGAAGAATTCCGCATAGAGCCGCGTCAGCCCGCGGCCGATCCAGTTGCCGGCGACGAAGCCGATCGCGACCCCGATCAGCGCGATCACGATGGTGAGCTTGGCATAATGCCAGCCGACCTCGAAATCGCGGTAGCCGAGCGCTTTCAGAAGCCCGATCTGCTCGCGCTCCAGCGTGATCAGCCGCGTCAGGATCATGTTGACGAGGAAGGCCGCGACGAAGAGGAAGATCGGCGGGATGATCGCCGCCATGGCGCGCAGCTGGATGAGCTCGTTGTCGAGGAAGGTGTGCGAGATCTGGTCCTTGCGCAGATACGTGCCCTGCCCGCCATAGGGATCGAGCAGATCGTCGATCGCGGAGATCAGATGATCGGTATCGGCACCGCGCAGCACGGTGAACGACGCGTTGTTGAAGGCGCCGTCCATGTCCATGACGCCCTCGAGCGCCGTGCGGGTCATGTAGAAGACGCCGAAACGATGCGGGTCGGGCACCATGTCGCCGGGGCCGATCGCGTAGATGTATTCGGGCGAAAGCACGATGCCGGTCACCGTCAGGGTCTGCTTGCGGCCGTTCATGATCGCCTCGAAGGTGCTTCCCTGCGTCAGCCGGTGCGCGAGCGCGAAGCTTTCGAGCACCGCCGCCTCGTGCGGACGGTCCGGCTCCGGCAGCCGGCCGCTGCGGATATAGAGCCGGTTGACCGCCGGCTGGCCGTTGTCCGGGATCGAGACGGCGATGCCGGTGGCGGGCTCCGCCATGCCGGGCATGTCGAGCAGCACGTAGTCGACGATCCTCAAGTCCACGCCGCCCACCCCCTCGATCGCGGCGATGCGTTCCTTGAGGTTGAGCGGCGCCCGGTTCGCCGTGACGAACAGGTTGCCGAACCGGTAGCGCTCGTAGAAGACCGCGCGCGTCTCCTCGAGCGAGCGATAGGCGCCGATCGCCAGGATGATCGTCATCACCCCGCAGGCCATGACGAGCGCGACCGCCAGCACCTGGGCCCAGAGCCTCAGGATGTCGCGAAGGAGCTTGCGGTCGAGCATCGACATAGCGTGTCACCAGACCACGGAGGAAGGCGGCAGGCGCTCGGTATTGATGACCGTCTCGGCGATCCGCCCGTCGTGGAAGGTGAGCACGCGGTGGGCGATCTGCCGGATCGCCGCATTGTGGGTGATGATCGCCGTCGTCGTCTTGAGCTCCTCGTTGATCCGGCAGAGTGCTTCCAGCACCAGGATGCCGGTCTTCGAGTCGAGCGCGCCGGTCGGCTCGTCGCAGAGCAGCACCTCCGGTCGCTTGGCGATCGCCCGGGCGATCGCCACCCGCTGCTGCTCGCCGCCGGAAAGCTGCGCGGGAAAATGGTCCATCCGCTCCTTCAGCCCCACCATCTCCAGCGCCTCGCCGGGCTTCATCGGGTTGCGCGAGATCTCGGTGACGAGGGCCACGTTTTCCCATGCGGTCAGGCTCGGGATCAGGTTGTAGAACTGGAAGACGAAGCCGACATGGTCGCGCCGGTAGAGCGTCAGTTGCCGCTCGGAGAGGCTCGTCAGCTCGTGATCGGCGAAGCGGACCCGGCCCGATGTCGCCTGGTCGAGCCCGCCCATGATGTTGAGAAGGGTCGACTTGCCGCTGCCGGACGGCCCGAGCAGCACGAGGATTTCCCCCCCTTCGAGGGTGAGGTTGATGCCGCGCAAGGCCTGAACCACCACGTCGCCGGTTTGATACGACTTGGTGACGTTCTCGACGAGGAAAAGCGGCTCGGTCATGTCTCACCTTACAGCATGTGACGCGACCATAAAGCAGGTCGGCCGGGCCCGCGTTGACAAAAGTCAACGGCGGACCGCCCGCCGGCAAGCTTCGCGCCAGTTTTGCAGCCTAGCACTTGCTTGCAGGAAACGAGCATTGGGGGCATACTCGCCAACCGCGAATGCAGCCCTGTCGTGCAGACTGATCATGAGGATCTGTGATGGCGTATGATTGGAGTGGCGTGCGTACCCAGCGTATCAGGAGACTGAAACTGGCAGCGATCACCGTGGTCGGCCTTTTCATCATCTCGGCCCCCGTGCTGGCCTTTTCCTGACAATTCGAAGAAACCCGGCCGCCGATGGCGGCGGCGGTGCTCTCCTGAGAGCGGCGAGTTCCCTTGCCGGGTTTGCCGCGCGAGCACTGCGCGGACACCATGTCATCATCTTGCCCGTAGCCCGCTCGCGCCAAGACCGAATGGCAGCGATGGACGACGACCGCGCGGTGTATCAATCGATCCGGAAAGCCGGGGGCCTCCGACTGTCTATCGCGACGATTGACCGATCCGTACGGTCGCTTCGACCCCGGAGTGTACCGAGATAACCGCAGCACTTCCGCCGCACGAAAAGTGGCGCGCGAGATGATGCAATTCCATCACGAGCACGAGAAATCGCCACTCCAACACTGAATTGCATATGGCAACGTGGCGCGAATCATTCCGCTCTGCTTAGATGACATCCTGTTGTTTGCGTTGGAATAAGCCGGGATAGGGCTGGACCGATCAGGCCGAACCGACCGGTCAAAATTATTAGATGAGGCTTTTTTATGACGTTCTTTTTGGGGCCGCTATCGACGCGTGGCATTCTTGCCTTCGTGCGCCAAAGACTTGGCGCAGTAGCCACTGCAATTGCAGCATTCCTGTTCCTTGTCGTGGGGACATCGTCCCCGGCCCTGGCCGCTACTTGCACGCAGCAAACCGGCTACTCGCCGAATGTGTCCTCCGGCAGCACTCAGGTCGCCTACGCGATACTCTCCGCCGGCAGCACTGTCACAATAACCTCGCCGAGCGGCTACGTCAATTATACTGCCCAACCGGTGGGCTCCGCCTACTCTTACGTCTTTGCGGCAAGCCCCGCGCAGGTGACGGTAGCGACGGCCGGCACATATGACTTGCTTGCATATGCCGTGACCTCCTCTAATAACCTTACTTGGAGCGGCACGGTGCAAGTCGACTGCCCACTGCCCGCACCTGTCGCCGGTGCGGTCACCGCGACGGTTGCGGCCAATTCCTCGGCCAATCCGATCACGCTCGACATCAGCGGCGGCTCCGCAGCGTCCGTCGCA
>NZ_QPIX01000001.1:0-302584 GCF_003337715.1 Ciceribacter lividus | reverse complement strand
CACCTGTCGCCGGTGCGGTCACCGCGACGGTTGCGGCCAATTCCTCGGCCAATCCGATCACGCTCGACATCAGCGGCGGCTCCGCAGCGTCCGTCGCAGTCGACACACAGGCCAACCACGGCACCGCGACCGCCTCAGGCACGTCGATCACCTATACACCGACGGCAGGCTATTCCGGTTCCGACAGCTTCACCTATACCGCCACCAATGCGACCGGAACCTCGACGGCAGCCACGGTATCGATCACCGTGACCGCCCCGACCCTCACCTTCTCGCCCGCCAGCGGCGCCCTTCCGGACGGAACCGTCGCGACGGCCTATAGCGAAACCATCTCCGCCTCCGCTGGCACCGCGCCCTACACCTATGCCGTAGCATCCGGTTCGCTTCCCGCAGGCCTCACGCTCTCCTCCGGCGGCATCCTGTCCGGAACACCGACGACAGCCGGAAGCTATAGCTTCGCCGTCAAAGCCACCGACGCCAACAACGCCGCGACCTCAGCCAGCTATACAGTCGCCATCGGAGTGCAGGCGCCTGTCGCCGGTGCGGTCACCGCGACGGTTGCGGCCAATTCCTCGGCCAATCCGATCACGCTCGACATCAGCGGCGGCTCCGCAGCGTCCGTCGCAGTCGACACACAGGCCAACCACGGCACCGCGACCGCCTCAGGCACGTCGATCACCTATACACCGACGGCAGGCTATTCCGGTTCCGACAGCTTCACCTATACCGCCACCAATGCGACCGGAACCTCGACGGCAGCCACGGTATCGATCGCCGTGACCGCCCCGACCCTCACCTTCTCGCCCGCCAGCGGCGCCCTTCCGGACGGAACCGTCGCGACGGCCTATAGCAAAACCATGTCCGCCTCCGCGGGCACCGCGCCCTACACCTATGCCGTAGCATCCGGTTCGCTTCCCGCAGGCCTCACGCTCTCCTCCGGAGGCATCCTGTCCGGAACACCGACGACGGCCGGAAGCTATAGCTTCGCCGTCAAAGCCACCGACGCCAATGGCACAACCGGAGAGGGCACCTATACGCTGACGGTGGCGCCACCTGCAGCGACCTTCGTCTTTACCCCGTCGGGCGGCGCGCTGACGGCAGCGATGGTCGGAGAGGATTACAGCCAGTCGATCAGCGCGACAGGCGGCAGGGGCACATTGATATACAGCCTCGCTTCCGGAACTTTACCGAAGGGGTTGACGCTCAACGTATCCACCGGCGAATTAACCGGTCCACTCACTGTCGACGCGGAAGCTAAGGACTATTCCTTCACAATCCAGGTTCGCGACGGCAATGGTTCGACGGGAACGGCGAGCTATACCCTGACTGTGAAATCGCGTGTGGTCACCGTCACCGATCAGGTAGTCGTTGTACCTGCCGGGTCGTCTCCTACTGATGTCTATCTAAACCGCGGCGCAACAGGTGGTCCGTTCACCAAGGCAGAAATGACCTACGTGAAGCCATCCAGTGCAGGCACTGCAACGATCATTCGGGGGCAACTGGCGCAGGCCGGTGCGGTTACAATCCCCGTCGGCTGGTATCTCCAATTCACGCCGAACCCTGCCTATACCGGTCAGGTCCAGGTTGGCTTCCGGCTGACCAGCGATCTCGGCACGTCCAATACGGGCATGGTGACCTACAGCATTGCAATGGATGCAGCGCAGGTGGCCTCTGACGTCAACCTGCTCGTGCACGACTTCGTGCGATCGCGCCAGAACATGATTGCCTCGTCCATCAAGGTTCCGGGTCTGCTACAGCGCCGGCAGATGGAACAGGCGACCGAGCCTGTGACCGCGCGCATGATGCCGTCAGAAAACGGTATGACGGCTCAGTTCTCCACCAGCCTTGCGCAGATGACATCCGCGGAAGAGGCCACTGACGGCGCGCCGGGAGGCTACTCGTCGCCCTTCAATATCTGGATCGACGGCACGTTTCTCGCTCACAACGACAAGGACGTGAACGGCAACAAGTGGGGCCTCTTCGGCATGATCAATCTGGGAGCAGACTACTTGCTCACGGACAAGTCATTGCTCGGTCTGTCCTTCCACTACGACTACATGACCGATCCGACCGACACGGATGCCAAGCTGACCGGCAATGGCTGGATGGCCGGGCCTTATGCGTCGTTTGAGATCGGCAAGGGCGTATTCTGGAATACCAGCCTGCTTTACGGCGGATCGAGCAACACGATCGACACCGAGTTCTGGGACGGCACGTTCGAGTCGGAGCGCTGGATGGCCGATACCTCGATCGAAGGACAGTGGGCTCTCGACGAAGACACGACACTGACCCCTAAGCTGCGAGCGCTCTATTTCCTGGAAAAGGTCAAGGACTACTCCGTCAAGAACAGCGCTGGCGATACGATCGGCATCGACGGCTTCGACGAACAGCAGTTCCGCGTCAGCCTCGGGGCGGAAATCGCGAGATCGTTCACGCTCGAGAGCGGTGCGAAACTGACGCCGAAGCTCGGGCTGACGGGCGGCGTCTCAGGCCTCGACGGCGCAGGCCCCTTTGGCTCCGTCACCGCCGGACTGTCATTGCAGACAGCCGACATGTGGACGCTGGACTCGAGTCTGCTCTTCAACATTGAAGGCGACGGCGAGAAATCCATCGGAGCCAGGGTCGGAGCCGTCAAGAGGTTCTGATCGCTCCCCACGCCGAAGCAGCTGAGGCAAAGGCCGCCCCACCCGGCGGCCTTTGTCGTTCCGTAAGAAGCATTTCGCGCGCCATGTGCGGCTCCTCGATCTCCGTCGCCCCAGCGAGAACCCGAGCACGACGATACGCTTGTTCTGCCGGAAGCAGACCAGATCCGACTCCGACACACGAAGACCCGCGTTTTTCCTGAAACCCCGCCGGGACCCGTTGCCGGAACGCAAACCCGGAAGACCGTCGCAAAGATACATAACGACCCCGTTCAGTGGCCGCGATGCGCACAATCGTGTGTACGTCACCGCGCATGACGGGAAACGGGTGTTTAAAAGTCTACAGGAATTCAGAAGCTTAAAGAGATGGTGGGCCCGGAGGGACTCGAACCCCCAACCAAGCGGTTATGAGCCGCCGGCTCTGACCATTGAGCTACAGGCCCGGCGCCAGGCGCCGCCGGCGGCAATGGTCCCCGCCGGCAAGGTCTCGCTCTAACGCAATTCGGTGGAGGCGACAAGCCATTGCCGCAATGGCTACACAATCACCCGCCATCACGCTATGCGAAGGGACCGATCAACCAGAGGACTAGATGATGACGAGCCGTATCCTGCCTTCCCTCGCATTCGCGGCACTCGCCTGCGCCACCACGCTTTCCCCCGCCGCTGCTTTCGCCGAAGAGGAAAAGCTGCGCGAAGCCACCATCATCGTCTCCGGCGAGGGCGCGGCGAAACTGGCCCCGGACCTCGCAATCCTCTCGCTCAGCGTTCTGCGCGAAGCGCCGACCGCCGCCGAAGCGCTCGCCGCCAACACCGAGGCGATGGGCAAGGTCATTGCCGAACTGAAGGCCGGCGGCATCGAGGCACGCGACCTGCAGACCAGCGATTTCTCGGTCATGCCGCGCTACCGCGACCGCAACGACGACGAACAGATCCGCGAGCCGGAAATCATCGGCTATGCGGTCACCAACGGGCTGACGGTCAGGGTGCGCGATCTCGGCAAGCTCGGCGCGATCATCGACCAGTCGGTGCGGCTCGGCGTCAACCAGGGCGGCAGCATCGTCTTCACCAACGACAAGCCCGACGCCGCGATCAGCGAGGCCCGCAAGGCCGCCGCCGCCGAGGCGATCGCCAAGGCGAAGACGCTCGCCGAAGCCGCCGGCGTGACGCTCGGCCGCGTGGTGGAGATCAGCGAAAACTTCGCCCGTCCGATGCCGCAGCCAATGTTCCGCGCCGCCATGGAGAAGGACATGATGGCCGGAGCACCGGCTCCGATCGAGGCCGGCGAGAACAGCTACAGCGTGACGGTCAACATCACCTACGCGATCAAGCAGTAGGCCGAAAAAATGCGAACGGCCGCTCCTGCCCGGACCTGACCCGAGGCAGAAGCGGCCGGCGCCCCCCAGCGGTGTGGGCGCAATCAGTAGCCGATGATCGGGCAGCCACGCACGTTGGCGAAAACCATCCGGTCGTAGTCGCCATGACGGTAGCCGGCGACGACCACCTTGCGCGGCGTCACGCGCTGGACGCGGGCATGGCGAAGGCCGTTCCAGCGGGCCTTCTCGACCGCGCGGCCGGGATTGCAGGGCCGGTACTGGCGACGCTCGTAGCGGTCATGGTGCTCGTAACGGTCATGGCGCTCGTAACGGCCGTAGGGATCTTCCCAGCCGCGGCGCTCGCCGGGATAGTAGCCGGGTTCGCCGATATAGATGCCGACGCCGAAGTCCGAACCTGCCGCAGCCGAGCCGGCCGTCGCAGAAACCGCACCGAGGGCGATCAGGGCCGCAAGGCCTGCCTTTGCGAGAATGTTGCGCATGTCTTCCTCCTTGGTCTGTGGCGTGGAACCCTCGGGTTCCGTTTGCCTGTCGATTGGGAAGACGATAGCGGCGCGGGGCTGAACGCTGTCAGAACCCGCCGTTCACTCGCCGTTCATCGGCCGAAAGCGGCGAATCATGGGGAAAGGTGCAGCACGACGGAACGCCGGTGCGGCCGGTCGCGGTGCTCGAAGAGATAGATGCCCTGCCAGGTGCCGAGGAGCAGCCGGCCGTCGTTGACCGGCACGGAGAGCGAGACGGGCGTCAGCGCCGCCTTGATATGCGCCGGCATGTCGTCCGGCCCTTCGCTGTCGTGGGTGATCCAGCGCATCGACGGATCGTCGGCGGATGGCACCAGCCGGCGCAGGAATCGGGTGAGGTCGTCCTGCACCGAAGGATCGGCGTTTTCCTGGATCAACAGCGAGCAGGAGGTGTGGCGGACGAAGAGCGTCAGCAGACCCTCGCCACTATAGCCGGAGACGAAGCGGCGCGCCTCGCCGGTGAATTCGTAGAGGCCCTGCCCCGACGTCGCGATGGTGAGAATGGTCTGCGGCACGTTCACCTCCGTCGTCGGCCGGTTCTCGCCCCTGCCGTCGGGGCGGATGCATTTGACATTCGATGCCGCGCCGCCGCAAGGTCCACAGCGACCGTCACGTCCAGCAGAGGAGCACGCCATGAGCACGGACACCAGCCTGATCGACGAACTCGAGGCGCAGGAGAAGGCGCTGGTCTTTGCGGCCTTTGACGAGACGGTGGCTTACGAGGTCGGCGAGCGGCTGGTCCAGGCGGCAAGGCGGGATGGGGCGCCGGTGGTCATCGACATCCGCACGCCGGACCGCACCCTCTTCCATGCTGCGCTCCCCGGCTCCTCTCCCGACAACGACCACTGGGCCCGGCGCAAGAGCAACGTGACGCTGAGACTCCACAAGTCTTCGATGCGCGTCGGCGAAAGCTACCGCCTCAAGGGCCGCACGCTCGGTCCCGACCACGGCTTCGATCCGCTCGACTACGCCTGCCACGGCGGCAGCTTCCCGGTCCGCGTCACCGGTACCGGCGTCGTCGCCGCCATCACCGTCTCCGGGCTTGCCTCGGAGGAAGACCACGCGATGATCGTCAACGTCCTCGAAGACTATCTGTCGTAAACCGGCTCAGAGCGGCGTCGCGCAGAAGAGGCTGATTCTCTGGAACGGCCCGTCGTCGCGTTCGAAGACGACGACCGCCGGCAGCGAAACCCGTCCCTCTTCCGGCTCGTCCTCGCCGGGCGCTGCCCTCGTGACGGCCGAAAGCGTCACCTCGGCCGCATCGCGGAGATCCGCCTCGCCGGTCATCACCACGACGTCGGAAAAGCGGATGTCGCGGCCGAGGATGAAGGCCGCGAGCGTGTTGCGGATCGACTCGGCGCCGATCACCCGGCTGCCGTCCGGCATGTCGAGCGCGGCATCGTCGTCGATCAGCCCCATCAGGGCCTCGAAATCGCGACGGTTGAGCGCTGCGAGGCTCGCATCGATCTGGCTCTTGAGGCGCATCTTTCTTCTCCCCCGCTTCTCCACCCATTCCGAGGAGGTAGCGCGCGGCAGCCGCCGCGGCAAGGGGCAGCCGGCGCTCATGTTTCCGGCGGCAGCAGGACGGCGCCGGAGGCCTCCATCACTGCCGCGGTGATGCCGCGGATCGCCGGCTGCACCGACCGGCTCCAGTGCCAGTAGAGCGGCACGTCGTAAGGCGCATCCTCGACGAGCGGCACCAGCCTGCCTTCGGCGATCAGGTCCTTGACCAGCGCCTCCGGGTTCATGCCCCAGCCGATGCCGGCGAGCGTCGCGTCGACGAAGGCTTCGGACGAGGGGAGCCAGTGGGTCGGCGTCGCCACCGCCTCGCCGAACACCTTTCCGATCCAGCGCGCCTGCAGCATGTCCTTGGCGTTGAAGGTGAGGCAGGGCGCAGCGGCGAGCGCCTCGGGCGTCACGCCGTCCGGAAACCAGCGCCGGACGAAGGCCGGGCTCGCGGTCGCGATGTAGCGGAGCGCCCCGAGCGGGCGGCTGTCGCAGCCCTGCACGGCGCCGCTGTCGCCGCACACCGCCGCCCGCACCTCGCCGCGCCGCAGCCACTCGGCGCTGTGGTCCTGGTCGTCGAGCACGAGGTCGAACAGGCATTCGTCGACCGCCGCCATGGCCGAGACGAACCAGGTCGCGAGGCTGTCGGCATTGACGGCGATGCGGATGCTCGGACGTTCGGCGGGGATCGCGCTGACACCGATCTCCTCGCGCAGGCTGTTTTCAAGCAGCGCCACCTCCTCCACGTGTCGGAAGAGTTTCTGGCCGGCAGGCGTCGCCGTGCAGGGCTGGCCGCGGACGACGAGCACGAGGCCGAGACGCTCCTCGAGGAGCTTTATCCGCTGCGACACCGCCGAAGGCGTCAGGCCGAGAAGGCGCGCGGCCTTCTCGAAGCTCCCTGCACGGAGAACGGTTGCGAGCGCATCCAGCAGCGCATAGTCCATCATCGGTAAATTTCTCTTACTCTAGCCACGGAAATTTAATTTTTCTAATCCGTCGCCGAGGCGTAGTCAAAGACCATTCTTGACGGAGAGGTCCGATGACGACAGCAGCGATTTCCGGTTTCTTCCTCGGCCTCAGCCTGATCGTCGCGATCGGCGCCCAGAACGCCTTCGTGCTCCGTCAGGGGCTGAGGCGCGAGCACGTCTTCTCAATCTGCCTCACCTGTGCGGCCTCCGATGCCGTGCTGATCGCGACCGGTGTCTCCGGCTTTCGCGCCACGACCGGCGCCCTGCCCTGGCTGGAGCCGGCGCTGCGCTTCGGCGGCGTCGCCTTTCTCGCCGTCTACGGCCTGAAGAGCCTGCGCGCGGCGATCGCCGGCAATGCCGCCCTCGACCCCTCCGGCGCCGAGGCGCAGAGCCTCGCGGCGGCGCTCGCGACCTGCCTTGCACTCACCTGGCTCAACCCGCACGTCTATCTCGACACCGTCGTGCTGCTCGGTTCGATCTCGACCCAGTATCCCGGCCGGGAGACCGCCTTCGGGATCGGCGCGGCGGCCGGCTCCTTCCTGTTCTTCTTCTCGCTCGGATACGGCGCGCGCCTCTTGCGTCCCCTCTTCGCCCGGCCCGCCGCCTGGCGCCTGCTGGACGGCGTGATCGCACTCGTCATGTGGACGATCGCCGGCCGCCTTGCGTTTCTCGGGTAACAAGGGCCTCAGAAGACCGGAAAGCCCCGGTTCTTCCACTCGCTCCTCGGGATTTCCTTGCCGACCGCGAAGGCGAAGGAGCGCACGCTCATCGCGTCCTCGTCGAGTTCGCAGCGGAAGCGCAACTCGTACCAGCGGGCGCTCGCCCGGAAGGCGGCGTTGCGGACGTCGAGCACCGTCCCGGTCTTCAGCCCGAAGGACGGCAGGAGCTCCGGCCGGTAGGGCGGCGAGGCACGGCGGAGCTGCTCGCGGAGCTCCGTCACGCAGAGCTCGGCGGCGCGCTCGTCCCGCGGCATGTCGCCCATCGCCGTCTTCGCGACCGGGTTGTCGGTGATCGCGGTGGAAAAGAGCGTCTTCACGTCGGGAAGGTCGTTCGGCGCATCCCCTTTGGCGGGCGCATCCGGCTTCGGCTCGGCCTCCGGCGGGCTTTCCGGCGCGGCCTCCTCGAGCGCGGCGATCGTTTCCGCGGCGAGATCGCCGGCCCCGGGCTTGGCCGTCTCGTCCATCATGTCGGCCTTCGGGAGATCGATCGCAGGCTGCGGCTTCGCACCGGCGGCGGGCTCCTTCTTCTCCGCCGTCTCGGCCGGAGGCTTGGGCTCGACCTGCGGCTTCTCCTCGGGACGCTTTGCCGCCGGTTCCTCCGCGGCATTGCCGTCGAGCGCCTTGCGGGGGCCGCTGTCCTTCTCGCCGAAGGCGAAGACCGGACGCAGCACCGGGATCGGCACACGCCCGCCCGGCGGCTGCCCCCCGGTGGCAGGGGGCGGCTCCGCCTTCTTTTCTTCTGCCTTGGGCGGCGGTGGCGGCGGAGGCGGCTCTTCCTTCTTCTCGTCCTCCGGAGGAGGCGGCGGCTCCGGCTTCTTCTCCTCCGGCGGCGGCACGATCTCGACGCTAACGCTCTCCTCCTTTTGCGGCGCGGGCATCTCGAAGGGCAGCTCGAAGAAGAGAACGGCAGCGAAGACGAGATGCAGCGCGACGGAGGCCGGTATGCCCCATCGGAGAGTGCTGCTGCTGCGCGGCCTTGCCGTCTCGTCGTTCATGCAGAGCATGTAAGTCGGAAAGGAGACGGGATAAAGTCCGCATGACCGGCGGCAGAAGAGAAATGCGCGCCGTTACCCGCGGGCAACGAGAAGCGCCACCGCGAGATAAAAACAAAAAGACCGGCGGGATTGCTCTCGCCGGGCTTCTGTTTTTCTTACGTCTGCAGACCGTTTCTCAGCTGTCCAGGAAGCTTCTGAGCTTGCGGCTCCGGCTCGGGTGCTTGAGCTTGCGGAGCGCCTTGGCTTCGATCTGGCGGATACGTTCGCGCGTCACCGAGAACTGCTGGCCGACTTCTTCGAGCGTGTGGTCGGTGTTCATGCCGATGCCGAAGCGCATGCGCAGCACGCGTTCTTCACGCGGGGTGAGCGAGGCGAGAACGCGGGTCGTCGTTTCCCGGAGGTTCGCCTGGATCGCCGCATCGATCGGCAGCAGCGCGTTTTTGTCCTCGATGAAATCGCCGAGATGCGAATCTTCTTCGTCGCCCACCGGGGTTTCGAGCGAGATCGGCTCCTTGGCGATCTTCAGGACCTTGCGGACCTTTTCGAGCGGCATTGCGAGCTTTTCGGCCAGTTCTTCCGGCGTCGGCTCGCGGCCGATCTCGTGCAGCATCTGGCGCGAGGTGCGGACGATCTTGTTGATCGTCTCGATCATGTGCACCGGAATGCGGATCGTGCGGGCCTGGTCGGCGATCGAGCGGGTGATCGCCTGCCGGATCCACCAGGTGGCGTAGGTCGAGAACTTGTAGCCGCGGCGATACTCGAACTTGTCGACCGCCTTCATCAGGCCGATATTGCCTTCCTGAATGAGGTCGAGGAACTGCAGGCCGCGGTTCGTGTACTTCTTGGCGATCGAGATCACGAGACGGAGGTTGGCTTCCACCATCTCCTTCTTGGCGATGCGCGCTTCACGCTCGCCCTTCTGCACCATGTGCACGATGCGGCGGAATTCCGAAATCGAGATGCCGGTTTCCTGGGCGAGGTTCTGGATCTCCGAGCGGATGTCGCGGATCGTCTGGTTTTCCTCGCGGGCGAATTCTTTCCAGCCGCGCGCCGCCAGATTGCCGATCGACTTCATCCAGTTCGGATCGAGTTCCGCGCCCTGATACTGTTCGAGGAAGGCCTCGCGCTTGACGCCGTAGGATTCGGCAAGACGCAGCAGCCGGCCCTCGTTCTGAACGAGGCGCTTGTTGATGTCGTAGAGCTGCTCGACCAGCGCATCGATGCGGTTCTGGTTGAGCGACAGCGACTTCACCGCCGTGATCAGCTGGTCCTTGAGTTCCTTGTAGCGGCGTTCCTGGCCGGAGGACAGCGTGCCGGCGCAGGCGAGACGCGCCTCCACCTGCTGGTCCTGCAGCTTCCTGAGCTTCTTGTAGGTGTCGGCGATGAGGTCGAGGGTTTCCATGACCTGCGGACGCAGTTCGGCTTCCATCGCCGCCAGCGACAGGTTGCTCTCGTCCTCGTCTTCTTCCTCTTCCTCCGGCGGCAGGCCTTCGCCGCCGACATTGGTGATGTCGTCGTCGCCGCTCGGCGCGCGGGCGCGGCGGGTCTTTTCCTTCTCCTCGGCCGCCTTGCGGTCGGCCTCGATCTTTTCCGGGCTCTGGAACTGCGGAGCAGCCTTGGCCTCGGGACCGGAATAGGTGGTTTCGAGATCGATGATCTCGCGGAGCAGCGTCGTGCCTTCGTTCAGTTCGTCGCGCCAGATGATCAGCGCCTGGAAGGTGAGCGGGCTTTCGCAGAGGCCCGCGATCATCGTCTCGCGGCCGGCCTCGATGCGCTTGGCGATGGCGATTTCGCCCTCGCGCGAGAGAAGCTCGACCGAGCCCATTTCGCGCAGGTACATGCGCACGGGATCGTCCGTGCGGTCGGTCGGCTCTTTCTTCTTGGCGGTCGCGAGCGCGGTGCCGGCGGTCGGCGCCAGTTCGCCGCCTTCCTCGCCGTCGTCACCACCGTCGTCGTCGTCGGCTGCGGCCTCTTCGACCTCTTCGTCCTCGACGACGTTGATGCCCATGTCCGAAAGCATGGACATGGTGTCTTCAATCTGCTCCGAGGTGACCTCCTCAGAAGGCAGCACCGAGTTCAGCTCGTCCATGGTGACGTAGCCGCGCTTCTTCGCCGCCTTGATCATCTTCTTGACCGCGTCGTCGGAAAGATCGAGAAGCGGACCGTCCGTCGCACCGTCGCGTTCGCTGTCGGCTTCTTCGTTTTCTTTGACTTTGGTTGCCATGTATCTCGTCGCTTTCCCTGACGCTGTCATTACCACGTGACACCACGCGGACAGGCCCCAACCGGCCCTGTCCGCCGCGAATCACAGTCACTGACCTAACGGAATGATCTTTAATCCCCGATTAACTACGGGAGTACCCACGGCCACGCCGCACATCTGCGCTTCCGAATGACCGCACATGGTAATATAGATCCGCCCTGATCCAATTCACCTACAAATGCCCGTTCTGGTGATTCCCACAAATTTTCCCGGCGTCAAGCTCTCCAGGCGTCAATACCCAGGAAAATTGGAAAAAACCGCGGCAACGAGCCATCAGCCTCGTTTGTCAACGCAGATGTAGGATCGAAACCGCGGAAGACAAGGGGGAGCGCGCCGCCGAAGCCGATATTGCCGGCGATCGCCCAGCGAGCCGTCTAATGGTGCCCGGTCGCAGCACCCTTCACCCGTCCCGACATTACGCCGAAGCCGTCGACGATCGCCTCCTGATTTTCCATGCGGGTGATCTCGAGCTGAACCTGATGCAGCGCGCCGATCAGCTGGCCGATGCGATCGGCATCCTCCGCTTCCGTCGCCTCCGCGATCTCGCGCTCGAGTTCGAGCCGCTGCGTCTTCAGCGCCCGCGCACGCTTGTGCAGCGACAGTGCCTGCCGGTAGCCCTCGCGCGCATCCTCGCCGGCGGCGATCTCGGTCGCGGTCCAGAGCCGCGCATTGCGGATCTGCTGGTCGAGACTGCGGATGAGTTCGGAAAAGCCCTGCTCGTCCAGCTTTGCCGTCAGATGGTCGCGGTCAAGATGCGCGCCCGCGCCCGCCGCCGCGGTCAGGAGCGCCGACCAGAGGCGCTGCAGGTCGCGGCTCTCGTATTCGATCTGGGCGATCTCGTCGTAGTCGTCCTGCAGGATCTGCGGATGGTTGACGACGGTGAGTGCCAGCACGCTCTCGCGAAGCGTCGGCTGGTCGGACCGGCCCTTGACCATGCCGGACCGCGCCAGCCGCTCGGAGACCGCCGCACCACGCTGCGCGTAGCCCTGTCCGGGCGCCCCGCCCCTGCCCTGCCCTTGCCGCTGCCCGCGCTCGAAGCCGCCGCGACGTTCGCCGCGACCGGCTGGCGCGCTCGACTGGAAAAAGGCATTGAGGCGGTCGCGGACGTCCTGCTGGTAATGCCGCCTGACGCTCTCGTCGGCGATGACCGAGATCACCTGCTTCAGCCGCGCCTCGAGCTCAGCGCGCTTTTCCGGCGTGTCGAAGCCGCCGCCCCCGACCTCGCGTCGCCACACCATCTCGGCGAGCGGACGCGCCTCGGAGAGCACCTTGTCGAAGGGCGCGCGGCCCTCGTGCTTGACGAGATCGTCCGGATCCTTGCCGTCCGGAAGCAGCGCGAAGCGGACGGAGCGGCCGGGTTTGAGATGCGGAAGGGCGAGATCGACGGCGCGGAAGGCGGCCCGCTGGCCGGCGCCGTCGCCGTCGAAGCAGAGCACCGGAACCGGCGTCATCTTCCACATGAGGTCGAGCTGGTTTTCGGTGAGCGCCGTGCCGAGCGGCGCGACGGAATTCGCCACGCCCGCCTGGGCGAGCGCGATGACGTCCATGTAGCCCTCGACGGCGATAATGGTATCGGCACCGCCCGCCCCCTGGATCGCCCGTCTCGCGCGGGAGAAGTTGTAGAGCACGCTGCCCTTGTGGAAGAGTTCGGTCTCCGGCGAGTTCATGTACTTCGCCAGCGCATCCGGCGCCATTGCGCGGCCGCCGAAGGCGATGACCTTGTCGCGCGACGACAGGATCGGAAACATGATGCGGTCGCGGAAATAATCGTAGGAGACGGGAATGTCGTCGCCGTGCCGCACGAGGCCGCAGGCCTCGATCTGTTCCTTCGGCACGCCCTTGCCGGCGAGATATTCCTTGAGCGCATTGCGGCTCTCCGGCGCATAGCCGAGGCGGAAGGTCTCGATCGTTCGCCCGGAAAGGCCGCGCTCGCGCAGATAGGCCCGCGCCCTGGCGCCGTTCGCCGTCTGCAACTGCTCCTGGAAGAAGACCGTCGCCATCTCCATGACGTCGAGGAGGGTCGTGCGCTCCTTCTCCCGACGCTCGGCCTGCGGATCGGGCGCCGGCATCGGTACCCCGGCCATATCGGCGATCTGCTGGACCGCCTCCGGAAAATTCAGGCCTTCGAGATCGGTGAGAAAGCGGAAATGGTCGCCCGTGACGCCACAGCCGAAGCAGTGGTAGCGCCCCTTGCGGTCCTCGCAGTGGAAGCTCGGCGATTTCTCGCCGTGGAAGGGGCAGCACGCCCAGTAGTCGCCACGCGAGACGTTGGTCTTCTTCCGGTCCCAGGACACGCGCCGGCCGATCACCGCCGAAATCGGCACGCGGTCGCGGATCTCGTCGAGAAAGGGTTGGGAAAAACGCATGAATGTCCTCGGGGTCGATCCACCCATATAGGCCGCCTGCACGGCAAATGCCATCGCGCCGATGATCCATACCCGTTATTCACAGCCGTTGACCGTACGTACGTTTGTATATACAATTTTGTCGACTTGGTCTTTGTCGACGCCGCGGCGACCAGAGAGCTCGTGGGGCGAGCGGACAAAACTGAGTCCAACCTCTTTCGTCCCGAAGGAAGCGGTGCCTATGGATGTCTCTCAACCAGACTTCTCCCGCTTCGAATGGGACGAAAACAAGCGACTGAGGAATATAGAGAAACACGGGATTGATTTCGAAGACGCCGTATTGGCCTTGGCCTTGCCGCGTGTCGAGTATCCTTCCGATAGAAATGGAGAGAGACGCACGGTTGCAATCTGCCCGGATGACTTACGCCTGATCGCCATAGTCTATACGGTGAGAGGTGATATCTGCCGGATAATTTCAGCTCGCGTCGCACGGCCAAATGAGCAACGAGAATATTACGCGCGTTACCCGTGAGGACATACTGCGCAAACGGGCAAGGGGCGAAAAGAGCCGCACCGACTGGAAACGCGTCGATGCCATGACCGACGAGGACATCGTCGCGGCCATGCGTGACGATCCCGACTGGCAGGACTTTATCGACATCGACTGGTCGAAGGCCGTGGCCGTGACCCCGCCACAGAAAACGGCGATCTCGATCCGGCTCGACGAGGATATCGTCGATTTCTTCAAGGCGACCGGCAAGGGCTACCAGACGCGCATCAACGCGGTCCTGCGCCATTTCGTGACCGAGCAGAAGCGCTCGAAGCGCTGAACGCAAAACTCCGCCCGAAGGCGGAGTTGCAGCAGTCCGTTTCAAAATGGCGCTGTTTACTTCAGCAGGTCCTTGACGACGCCGGAAGCTTTGGCGAAGTCCATCTGGCCGGGATAGCGCTCCTTGAGCGCGTTCATGCACTTGCCCATGTCACGCAGGCCCTGCGCGCCGGTTTCGGTGATGACGGAGGCGCAGAGTTCGCGCACCTTCTCCTCCGACAGCTGCTCGGGCATGAAGCTCTTGATGACGCCGATTTCCTCGCGCTCCTGGGCGGCGAGTTCCGGACGTCCGTTCTCGGCATAGATGCGGGCGGATTCGTCCCGCTGCTTGATCATCTTGACGAGAATCTGCATGATTTCGTCGTCGCTGACCGGGTCCTTGCCCAGCCCGCGATTGGCGATGTCCCGGTCCTTGATCGCCGCCTGGATCAGCCGCAACGTCGACGTCCGGCACGTATCCTTGGCCTTCAGGGCATCCTTGAGGGAATTGGCGAGCACGTCTCGCATCATGATCTTTCTCCGCGAAAAAGCCGTTCGGCAGGCTCGGTCAATTGTGGCTTTTCCTTGTCAGTTGAGCCGCAGTAATAGCCAGTGGCGTCCGCTCAGGCAAATCAATTAGACAAGCCGTTGAATCCGATGGACGTTAATTCCACGGTTTCCACAGTGAAGAATTGACCTGGCGGAGCGATCCGTCTATTTTCCGGCACCTGCACGAAAATGTAATCAGGGCTTCAAGCGCGCTTTGCCGCGCAGCCTCGATCTGCGACAGAAAATGGCCACTGTCAGCCGGTTCTTCAAGGGAACCGGGGGCAGACGGCTAAACCAAGGAACGGAATATGACCGCGACAGCCCCCTGGACCACCCGCAAGCCAACCGCCCTTCTCGTTCTCGCCGACGGCACCGTGATCGAGGGCCGCGGAATCGGCGCGACGGGCAAGGTGCAGGCGGAAGTCTGCTTCAACACCGCGCTCACCGGTTACGAGGAAATCCTGACCGATCCTTCCTATCTCGGCCAGATCGTCACCTTCACCTTCCCGCATGTCGGCAATGTCGGCACCAACGCGGAAGACATCGAAGACCTGACGCCTGCCGCCCGCAACGGCGCCGTCGGCGTGATCTTCAAGGCCGACATCACCGATCCTTCGAACTACCGCGCCGCCCAGCATCTCGACGCCTGGCTGAAAGCCCGTGGCATCATCGGCCTCTGCGGCGTCGACACCCGCGCGCTGACGGCCTGGATCCGCGAGAACGGTGCCCCGAACGCGGTGATCGCCCACGATCCGGCCGGCGTCTTCGACCTCGAAACGCTGAAGGCGGAAGCGAAGGCCTGGAGCGGCCTCGAAGGCCTCGACCTCGCCAAGGTCGCGACCTCCGGCCAGTCTTCAGTCTGGACGGAAACGCCCTGGGTCTGGAACAGGGGTTTTGGCACGCTCGGCGCCGAGAACGCCCGGTACCACGTCGTCTGCGTCGACTACGGCGTGAAGCGCAACATCCTGCGCCTCTTTGCCGGGCTCGACGCGAAGGTGACGGTGGTGCCGGCGACGACCAGCGCCGAGGAAATCCTTTCGCTCAATCCCGACGGCATCTTCCTGTCGAACGGCCCGGGGGACCCGGCCGCGACCGGCGTCTATGCCGTACCGGTCATCCGCAAGCTCATCGACAGTGGCCTGCCGGTCTTCGGCATCTGCCTCGGCCACCAGATGCTGGCGCTGGCGCTCGGCGGCACGACCGAGAAGATGCACCAGGGCCACCACGGCGCCAACCATCCGGTCAAGGACTTCACCACCGGCAAGGTCGAGATCGTCTCGATGAATCACGGTTTCGCGGTCGACTCGAAGTCGCTGCCGGAAGGCGTTGAGGAGACTCACGTTTCGCTCTTCGACGGCTCGAATTGCGGCCTGCGCCTCGTCGGCAAGCCGGTGTTTTCGGTCCAGCATCACCCGGAGGCCTCGCCCGGTCCGCAGGACAGCCACTATCTCTTCCGCCGCTTCATGAACATGGTGCGCGAGAGAAAGGGCGAAGCGGCGCTCGCAGAGCGCTGATCGGACTCTCTTATTAGCGGATCATTTCGACGGCCCGGCAATCACTGTCGGGCCGTTCGCATTTCGTAGCGCACCCTGAGGAAAAAGCGGGCGCAAAGCAGGAACGAGGCGCTGCCGAGCCCGACGAGGAAGCCGAGCCAGATGCCGACCCCGCCGAGACCGAGCGGGAAGGCCATCAGCCAGGCGAGGAAGAAACCGATCGGCCAATAGGCGATGAGCGCCATGACCATCGGCACGCGGGCATCCTTGAGGCCGCGCAGCAGGCCGCTTGCGATCGCCTGCAGCCCGTCAACGAGCTGGAAGATGCCGGCGACCACCACGAGATGCGCGGCAAAGTCGAGCACCGCCGGCGCCTCCGGCTTGTTGGCGTCGATGAAGACACTGCTGAGCTCGCGCGGCAACGAAAAGAAGAGAATGCCGCCGGCGATCGCGATCAGGCTGGCGATGGCGAAAACGGCGATCGCCGCCCGCACGAGCTCGGCATAATCGCCACGGCCGTGGGCGACACCGATCCGGACGGTTGCTGCCTGCGAGAGGCCGAGCGGGATCATGAAGGCGATGGAGGCGAGCTGCAGGGCGATCCCGTGCGCGGCGAGCTCGATCGTGCCGATGCGCCCCATCAGCAGCGAGGCGGCGGTGAAGAGGCTCACTTCGGCGAGAACGGTCACGCTGATCGGCAGGCCGAGGTGCACGACTTCCCAGAGAGCATGCCAGTCCGGCCGCCAGAAACGGACGAAGAGCTCGTACTTGCGGGTCTGCTCGCGAGTCTGAATATAGACGACCATGGCGAGGAAGCTCGCCCACTGGACGCAGACGGCGACGATCGCCGCCCCGGTCATGCCGAGCGCCGGCAGGCCGAAATGGCCGAGCACGAGGCCGTAGGCCAGAACGCCGTTCATCACCAGCACCCCGAGCGTCACGTAGAGCACGATCCCCGCCCGGCCGATGGCGCTGACGAGGGCCCGCAGCACGGCAAAGAGCAGCGCCGGCAGGAGCCCGAACTGGACGATCATCACGTATCCGGCGGCAAGGGCCGCCACCTCCGGCTTCTGGCCGAGTGCGAGCAATATCCGCTCGGCATTGAAGAAGAGCGGCATCGTCAGCAGCGTGTAGGCGATCGAGGCCCACATGCCCATGCGCAGCGAACGGCGCACCGAGACCACGTCGCCGCGGCCAGAGGCCTGCGCCACCATCGGCACGACGGCGATCGAGAGCCCCGAGCCGAAGATGAAGACGGTGAAGAAGAACTGGCCGGCAAGAACCATCGCCGCAAGCGATTGCGCACCCAGCTGCCCGACGATGACGACGTCGGTCGTATGGATGCCGAGCTGGGCGAACTGGGCGCCGATCAGTGGAATCCCCAGCGCCAGCGTTGCGCGGATATGCTCGCCCCAGCTGTTGGAGGAGCCTACCGGCCGAACTGCGGTTTGCGTGGACATGTTCAAAACCCTGGACGAAAAAAGCCGCTTGCGGGAAATCTGGCAAGCGGCGGACAGCGCCACGGATACGCGAGCCGTCCGAAACGCGCAACCCGAAAGGGCGTTTCTTCAGCAAAACTCGTCGACATATCAATTCGCCTTATGGAGCCATGCAAAATCGCTCGCGCCTCGCGCAGAGGTTTCGGCCCGCCGGTGCTCTGGCGATCACCCCTCCAGGTCGCGTTTCAGGCGATCCAGCAGCGAGACGGCATTCGCCGCATACTCGCCGATCCATCGGTCATGGATCGCCTTGATCGGCAGCGGGTTCAGGATGTTGCGGCGCTCCCGCCCTTCCCGTTTGACGATGACGAGGTCAGCACCTTCCAGCACCTTCAGGTGCTGCATCACCGTACAGCGGTCAAGTGCGGGAAAAGACTCGCAAAGTGCCCCGGTCGTCAGCGGCGCCTCCTTCAGCCGGTCGAGCATCGCCCGCCGCACCGGCGCGGCCAGCGCCTTGAAGACCAGATCCTCCTGATTTGCACTTGACATGTTATATTTTTATAACATTATTGACCGAATGCCAAGAAGAGGAGACGACCATGAACGGTCCGCTGAAGTTCAGAGTGTCTGCGCATATCTCCAGGCCCATCAGCGAGGTCTTCGAGGCGGTCGTCGATCCGGCCATACTCTCACGCTATTTCACCACTGGCGGCGCGAAGGGACGGCTCGAAACCGGCGCGACGGTCTATTGGGATTTCCATGATTTTCCCGGCGCCTTTCCGGTCGAGGTGGTAGAGGTCGTCAAGGATCGGCGCATCGTCCTGCGCTGGGAGGCGAACGAAGGCTCGCCCGCCGAGGGCGACCCTGTGACGACGCCAGCCGGATACAAGACGACCGTGACCATGGAGTTCGAACCGCTCGCTGACGGGCGCACGCTCGTCACCATCGCCGAGGAAGGCTGGCGTCCGACGCCCGGCGGGCTCTCCGCCTCCTACGGCAATTGTCAGGGCTGGATGCAGATGCTCTGCGCGATGAAGGCATGGCTCGAATACGGCATCAACCTGCGCGAAGGCATGTTCAAGTAGGCAGGCGGACGCCGGCTGCGGCATCCGCCTGAACACTGACGATCAGACGTCGCCGGAGAAGGTATCGCAGGCTTTGACCTTGCCGGCGTCGTAGCCGCGCTTGAACCACTTCATCCGCTGCGCCGAGGTGCCGTGGTTGAAGCTGTCGGGAACGACATAGCCCTGGCTGCGCTTCTGCAGCGTATCGTCGCCGATCTGCTGGGCGGCGTTCAGCGCCTCCTCGATGTCGCCGGCGGAGAGAAGCCCCTTCTGGTCGGTCTGCTTGGCCCAGATGCCGGCGAAGCAGTCGGCCTGCAGCTCGACGCGCACCGACATGCGGTTTGCCTCGCCCTCGCCCATCGTCTGGCGCATCTGGTTGAACTTCGGCAGGATGCCCGTCAGGTTCTGCACGTGATGGCCGACCTCGTGGGCGACCACGTAGGCCTGGGCGAAATCGCCGGAAGCGCCGAACTGCTGCGCGAGCTGCCGGAAGAAGTCGGTGTCGAGATAGACCTTGCGGTCGCCCGGACAATAGAAGGGACCCGTCGCCGAAGACGCCAAACCACAGGCCGAGCGGATGGCACCGGAAAAGAGCACCAGCTTCGGTTCTTCGTAACGCTCACCGGATGCCGAAAAGATCGTGTTCCAGGTGTCCTCGGTCTCGGCGAGCACGACGCCGACGAAGCTGCCGATCTCCTTCTCCTGCGGCGAGAGCTCGCGCTGCACCGTCTGCTCGTAGCCGGGGCCGCTCGTGGAGCCGCCATCCAGCATCTGCAGCATGTCGATGCCCATCATCTTCAGGACGAAGTAGAGGACGATCAGGATGATGATGGTCGAGATGCTCAAGCCCCCGCCGCGCCGCCCGACCGGGATGCGCAGGCCCGAGCGACCGAACGGATCGCGCCCCATGCCCGTGCCAGGTGTCGAGGCGCTGCGGCGATCCTCGATGTTCTGCGACTGACGTCGGCCTCTCCATTCCATGTCGGCACCTCTTCTTCCGGCTGCTTTCCGCTGTTGGCGAAAACAGTCTATAGCCGAAAGCGTTCCCGACGGCCATTCGGAGCAGCGCGGTCTGCGACGGTTGTCAGAGGTTCGGACGCTTGTCTTTCCACGGCCGGGCCTGTTCCAGTTGCCCGGCAAGCCGGAAGAGAGTCTCTTCGTCCGCGAAACGTCCAACGAAATGCATGCCGACCGGCAGGCCCTCCGCCGACCAGTGGAGCGGCACCGACATGGCCGGCTGTCCGGTGACGTTGAAAACCGGCGTCCAGGGAATGAACCCGAAGGTCTCGGCGGCGAGCTGCTCGGCGATGCCGAGCTTCTTCAGGAGCCATCCGCCACGGATGTGCCCCATGATGCGGATGAGTGTCTTCTCGATCGGTTTCGGCTGCAGCGCGCCGACCTTCACCGGCAGGCTTGCGAGGACCGGCGTCATCAGCACGTCGTGGGTCTCGAAGAAGCCGAGGATCGATCGCGCCGAGAGCTTCAGGTAGCGCAGCGCCGCAGCAAGCTCGGCAGCGGAGAAGGCCTGACCCAGGAGCGCCAGACCGAAGGAGGACGGATCGTAATCCTCCGGCCTTGTCTTCACGCCGGCCGTTTCGGCGGTGAATGCGATGTCGGCGCGCAGCTCGGCGGCGAGCACCGTCAGAAAGGCCATGGAAAAGGCGGTCCGGTCGACCTTGGGCGCCGCCTCCACCACCTCGTGCCCGAGGTCTTCCAGAAGCCGCACCGTCTCCCTGAAGGCGACCTTCACCTCCGGAGCCACCTCCCGACCGAGCATCGGCGCGTCGGAGACTGCGATCCGAAGCTTCCCCGGCGGGCGGCCGACCGCCTCCAGCCAGGAACCGGGATAGGCGGGGAGCGGATGCGGTGTGCCGACATCCGGTCCGTGGGTGGCGTCGAGCATGGCCGCCGAATCGCGCACCGAGCGCGTCAGCACATGCTCGCCGGCAAAGCCCGACCAGGCCTCGCCGATGAAGGGGCCGACGGGCGTGCGTCCGCGCGTCGGCTTCATGCCGAAGAGGCCGCAGGCCGAAGCGGGAATGCGGATCGACCCGCCGCCGTCGCCGCCCGATGCGATCGGCACCATGCCGGCTGCGACCGCCGCCGCCGAGCCGCCGCTCGATCCGCCCGGCGTGCGGCTCGGGTCCCACGGATTGCGGCAGGGGCCGAAGACCTCCGGCTCGGTATAGGGTGTCAGCCCGAATTCCGGCGTGTTGGTCTTGCCGAGAAAGATCACCCCGGCCTTGCGCCAGCGCTTGACGAGCTCGTTCTCTCCGGTCGCGGGAATGCGCGCCCAGAGCCTGTTGCCATTCGAGGTCGGCACCCCTTCAATCTGGGCGAGAAGATCCTTGACGAGGAAGGGAACACCGGCGAACGGCCCCTCTCCCGCCGGCTCTTCGGCCTGGCGCCGCGCCGTGTCGAACATCGGCCGGACGACGGCGTTGAGCTTCGGATTGTCCCGTTCGATGCGGGCGATCGCCGTATCGACGAGTTCGCGCGCGGACACCTCTTTCCGCCGGACCAGCTCCGCCAGACCGAGCGCATCGCAATTCAGATAATCTTCAAACATGTGAGCCCCCCAGAGCCGCAGGCTAGCATGCGCAAATTCAGGAGCAACCCTACCGATTTTGCCGGAGAAAATTCCCTCAATAAGAGTATATTGTCTGATTGCAACCATAGGATGGAGATTGCAGATGGTGTATCCGGTACACAACCAGCAGGCCGATGCCATGACCCTGTTTCTTGCAGATAACACACAGGTCAATCTTCCGGGCAACGGCAACGCCAATGCGGGTGCCGCGATCACCCGCATCAGCTACCACGGCCTGACCTATGACCGCGTCGGAGACTGGGTGGTCGCGGACGGCACCCAGCTGACAGCCAGCTATCCCGGCGCGCAGAACGTCTATCTGACGACACCCCAGCATTTCGAGGTCGTCTATCACCACAACGGTCCGTGAGCCTCGGCTGGAATCCTGCGGGAAGGACGACCGGCGGTGCCGCTCAGGCGGATGCCAGCACCCGCAGTTCCTCGAAGTGGTTCATGTCCTCGAAGGAGCAGAAGGCCGGCGGCCGCAGTTCTATGGTCCCGGCATTGTTCCTGATGTCCTCGACGACCGAGTCGAGGAAGGGATGCCACCGAGCGAGCGCCGCATCATCGAACCGCTCGATGAGGTAGGCGAAGGTGATGTGGAAACGATAGGAGTCGTGATCGGGGTGGCGGTAGCCGAAGACCTCCGCCAGCCGCTCGCGCCAGTCCTTCAGCGCCGCCCGGTCAGCCGCGCTCGCGCCTTCGAGAATGAGGCCGGTCGGCGTGGCGCGCGTCACTGCCATCCTGAACGGCGCCCCGCCGGCAAAGCCGTGAAGCCTTTCCGTGAAGATCGTGGTCATCTCGCCGATCGGCGTATCGAGCGCAACGTCGCTCGGCCAGAAAGGCAGGCGACGGCGATATTCGATAATGCCCTGGAAGAGCGTCATGTGGAGGCTCGAGACGGGCGTGAAGGCAAGGAGCTTCGCCTCCGGCGTGTCGAGATAGCGGTTGCGCGCCGCGACGATCGCGCGTTCGCTGTCCGAACCGGCAGCGAGGTGGCAGACGACGGTATTGCCCGGCTCCGGAAGAAAGACGCCGTCGGCGCCATAGCGGGTGCCGAAATGCGGCAGCGGCTCCTGCCGCAGGCTGCGCGAGAAGGGATGCAGGTAGGTGGGCAACAGCGCGGCAGATACGTCGGCGGACATTGCAAACTCCGATAAAAGGGCGGGGCTCCCCTCGTATCGGCGTCGTGCGACGCTCCGATGACAGGACGGAACAGCAGGCCTGCCCTCGCCCTCCCCAACTTTCCTCCCGCGCGATGAAATTTGGGGTTCCGCTACGGCGAACAATTCCCTATAAGCCGCTTCTAGCCTGAAAAGACCCTCCTTGCGCCCCGGCCGGTGAATTCACCGTGGCCGGCCTTTCGCGCAACTGAAAATTGGAAGACGCCGATGCCGAAGCGCCAAGATATCAAGTCCATCCTCATCATTGGCGCGGGGCCGATCGTCATCGGTCAGGCTTGCGAATTCGACTATTCAGGCACCCAGGCCGTCAAGGCGCTGAAGGAGGAAGGCTACCGCGTCATCCTCGTCAACTCCAACCCGGCCACCATCATGACCGATCCGGGTCTCGCCGACGCGACCTATATCGAGCCGATCACCCCGGAAGTGGTCGCCAAGATCATCGCCAAGGAGCGCCCCGACGCGCTCTTGCCGACCATGGGTGGTCAGACGGCGCTCAACACCGCGCTTTCGCTGAAGCGCATGGGCGTGCTCGACCGCTACAATGTCGAGATGATCGGCGCAAAGCCCGCCGCCATCGACAAGGCCGAAGACCGCGCGCTGTTCCGCGAAGCCATGGCCAGGATCGGCCTTGAAACGCCGAAGTCGATGCTGGCGAACGCCACCGAGATCAAGGATGCCGACCGCAAGACCCACGAGGCCGCCCGTGCGGAGCTGAAGGCGAAGCTCTCCGGCGCCGAACTCGACAAGGCTCTCGACGAGCTGGAGAACCAGTGGAACCTCGGCGAGAGCGACCGCAAGCAGCGTTACATGAACCATGCCATGGCGATCGCCGCCCAGGCGCTCGACGACGTCGGCCTGCCGGCGATCATCCGCCCGTCCTTCACCATGGGTGGCACCGGCGGCGGCATCGCCTACAACCGCTCGGAATTCTTCGAGATCGTCGGCTCCGGCCTCGACGCCTCGCCGACCACCGAAGTGCTGATCGAAGAATCGGTGCTCGGCTGGAAGGAGTATGAAATGGAGGTCGTCCGCGACAAGGCGGACAACTGCATCATCATCTGCTCGATCGAGAACATCGACCCGATGGGCGTCCACACCGGCGATTCGATCACGGTGGCGCCGGCGCTGACCTTGACCGACAAGGAATACCAGATGATGCGCAACGCCTCGATCGCGGTGCTGCGCGAGATCGGGGTGGAGACCGGCGGCTCCAACGTGCAGTTCGCCGTCAACCCGAAGGACGGCCGCCTCGTCGTCATCGAAATGAACCCGCGCGTTTCGCGCTCGTCGGCGCTCGCCTCAAAGGCCACCGGCTTCCCGATCGCCAAGGTCGCCGCCAAGCTCGCCGTCGGCTACACGCTGGATGAACTCGAAAACGACATCACCGGCGGCGCCACACCGGCTTCGTTCGAGCCGTCGATCGACTATGTCGTCACCAAGATCCCGCGCTTCGCCTTCGAGAAGTTCCCCGGCGCCGAGCCGACGCTGACCACCGCCATGAAGTCGGTCGGCGAAGTGATGGCGATCGGCCGCACCTTCGCAGAGTCGCTGCAGAAGGCGCTGCGCGGCCTCGAAACCGGCCTGACCGGCCTCGACGAGATCGAAATCCCCGGCCTCGGCTCCAATGGCGACAGCGGCGACGACAGGAACGCGATCCGCGCCGCGATCGGCACGCCGACCCCGGATCGGCTGCGCATGGTCGCCCAGGCGCTGCGCCTCGGCATGTCGCCGGAGGAAGTGCACGAAGGCTGCAAGATCGACCCGTGGTTCATCGCCCAGTTCAAGGCGATCGTCGACATGGAAGCCCGCATCCGCGAACACGGTCTGCCGGAAGACGCCGAGAACCTGCGCATGCTGAAGGCCATGGGCTTCTCCGACGCCCGCCTCGCCTCGCTGACCGGCGGCAAGCCGAAGGACGTGGCGATGCTGCGCAATTCGCTGGGCGTCCGCCCGGTCTTCAAGCGCATCGACACCTGCGCGGCCGAGTTCGCCTCGCCGACCGCCTACATGTATTCGACCTACGAGACGCCCTTCGTCGGCAATGCCCGTTCCGAAGCGCAGGTCTCCGACCGCAAGAAGGTGGTCATCCTCGGCGGCGGTCCGAACCGCATCGGCCAGGGCATCGAGTTCGACTACTGCTGCTGCCATGCCGCCTTCGCGCTCAAGGATGCCGGCTATGAAGCGATCATGGTCAACTGCAACCCGGAAACGGTCTCGACCGACTACGACACCTCCGATCGCCTCTATTTCGAACCGCTGACGGCCGAAGACGTGATCGAAATCATGCGCGCCGAGCAGGAAAGCGGCACGCTCGTCGGCGTCATCGTCCAGTTCGGTGGCCAGACGCCGCTGAAGCTCGCCGAGGCGCTGGAAAAGAACGGCATCCCGATCCTCGGCACCGCGCCGGATGCGATCGACCTCGCCGAGGACCGTGACCGGTTCCAGAAGCTCCTGATGAAGCTCGACCTGACGCAGCCGAACAACGGCATCGCCTATTCGGTCGAGCAGGCCCGCCTCGTCGCCTCCGAGATCGGCTTCCCGCTGGTCGTGCGCCCGTCCTACGTCTTGGGTGGCCGTGCAATGCAGATCATCCACAACGAAAGCATGCTGCAGTCCTACCTGCTCGACACCGTTCCGGGTCTTGTTCCGGAGGACATCAAGCAGCGTTACCCGAACGACAAGACCGGCCAGATCAACACCCTGCTCGGCAAGAACCCGCTGCTGTTCGACAGCTACCTGACCAACGCGGTCGAGGTCGACGTCGATGCGCTCTGCGACGGCGAGAACGTCTTCGTCTCCGGCATCATGGAGCACATCGAGGAAGCCGGCATCCACTCCGGCGACAGCGCCTGCTCGCTGCCGTCGCGCTCCTTCTCGCCGGAACTGCTGGACGAGCTGGAACGCCAGACCAGGGCGATGGCGAAAGCGCTCAACGTCGGCGGCCTGATGAACGTGCAGTACGCCATCAAGGACGGCACGATCTACGTTCTCGAAGTCAATCCGCGCGCCTCGCGCACGGTGCCCTTCGTCGCCAAGACCATCGGTGCGCCGATCGCCAAGATCGCCGCCCGCATCATGACCGGCGAGAAGCTCGACCAGGCGATCGCCGCCTATGGCAGGAAGCCGGATCCGCGCAACCTGAAGCACATCGCGGTCAAGGAGGCCGTCTTCCCGTTCGCCCGCTTCCCCGGCGTCGACACGCTGCTCGGCCCGGAAATGCGCTCGACCGGCGAAGTCATGGGTCTCGACACCGACTTTGCGCTGGCCTTCGCCAAGAGCCAGCTCGGCGCCGGCGTCGAACTGCCGCGTGAAGGCACGGTCTTCGTTTCGGTCCGCGACGAGGACAAGGAGCGGGTCCTGCCGGCCGTGCGCCTCCTCGCCGACATCGGCTTCAAGGTCATGGCGACCGGCGGCACCCAGCGCTTCCTCGCAGAGAAGGGCATCGACGCCGTCAAGATCAACAAGGTGCTCGAAGGCCGTCCGCATATCGAGGATGCCATCCGCAACCGCCAGGTCCAGCTCGTCATCAATACGACCGACGGCAACAAGGCGATCTCGGACTCCAAGTCGCTGCGCCGCGCCGCGCTGATGCAGAAGGTGCCCTACTACACCACCATGGCCGGCGCGCTGGCCGCGGCGGAAGCGATCCGGGCGCTCAAGAGCGGTCAGCTCGAAGTTCGGCCGCTGCAGAGCTACTTCTGAGACGGAACCACAACGCGAAAGCCGGTCAAGACACCCCTTGACCGGCTTCTTTTTACCCGGCGCTTGACCGTCAAGTTGCCTGCCTTCGCGATTGAACATGCGCACTGACCCGGCATAGCCGGACGGCAGCCGTCACCCTGCGCCGATCAACCGCAAATTGTTGTACGGCACACCACCTGCTATGCTTCCCGCGTGACGGCGGAGAGCGTGCATCATGGCGAAAAACATCGTCCTCCTGTTCGACGGCACCTCGAACGAGATTGCCGAGGACCGAACCAACATCCTGCGCCTCTTCGGGGCGCTGAAGCGAAACACCGACCAGATCGTCTATTACGATCCGGGCGTCGGCACCTTCGGTGCGGTGAACGCCTGGCTGAAGCCCTATCGCGATGCAGTCGAGATATGGGGTATGGGCACCGGCTGGGGCCTCGACCAGAACGTCAAGGACGCCTACCGCTTCATCGTCGAGAACTACGAATCCGCCTCTAGCGGCCGGGGCCGCAGGAAAGACGGCGAAGACGACCATCTCTTCCTCTTCGGCTTCAGCCGCGGCGCCTATACCGCAAGAGTGCTGGCCGGCTTCATCCATGCCCTCGGCCTCGTCAGCCGGCACAACCTCAACCTCGTCGACTACGCCTACAGCGCCTACAAGGCGATCCCGGATTTCGTCCCGCCGCCGGGGGACGCCGCCGCCGGCGAGGACACGCCTTCGGCCTTCTCCGTCATGCGGCTGCACGAGCGGGCGCTGAAGACCTACCGACCGAAGATCAAGATGCTAGGGCTTTTTGATACGGTGGGCTCGGTGATCGAGCACGGCTCCTCGGGTGTGCGGCTGAAGACGCATCCGTTCACCCGGCGCAATCCGAGCGTCGAGATCGTTCGTCATGCGCTGGCGATCGACGAGCGGCGGACGATGTTCCGCCCGCAATACTGGGAAATCGACCAACCTTACTGGGGCAGCCCCTTCCGTCCTAAGGACGATCCTCCACCGCAGGACGTCAAGGAGGTCTGGTTCGCCGGCTGCCACGGAGACGTCGGCGGCGGTCATCCGGAAAGGGAAAGCGCACTCATCAAGATCCCGCTCGCCTGGATGATCCGGGAAGCGACCGGCAAGGGGCTCGAGTTTATCACCCGCACGGTGAACGAGATCGTGCACGGGCAGAACCCGCAAAAGCCCCATGTCGCGCCTGACCCGAAAGGGCCGGCCCACGACAGCATGAACCCTGCCTGGCGGCTTCTGGAGCTCGTGCCCCGACGTATTCCGGACAGCTCATGGCGACGTCACGGTATCGCCGGCGGCGTCTACGTCCCGCTGAGCGACCCGCGTTTCATCCCGGATAATGCGCTGGTCCACCAGTCGGTCGTCGACCGTCTCGGCTCCCCGTTGCCCGAAGGGCCCTACGCGCCGGAGAACCTCCCCGCCCGCTATCGTGTGGAATCCTGATCGCGAAGGCAGCCGCAGGCGGGCGCGACAAAACCTCTGGAAATTCGGACCGCGCTGCTATACCTTTCGAACTGATGATTTGAAACACGGTTCCGGGGCGGCGCTCCGGAACCTGTTTTCTTTTATGTCTGCGCCATGCAGGCGCCACATGCGAAGGAAGTCGAAATGGTAGAAAAGGTACCGATGACGCAGAACGGTTTCGCCAAGCTGCAGGAAGAACTGCGCTGGCGGCAACAGGAAGAGCGCCCGCGGATCATCGAGGCGATCGCGGAAGCGCGGGCCCATGGCGACCTTTCCGAAAATGCCGAGTACCACGCCGCCAAGGAAGCCCAGAGCCATAACGAGGGCCGCATCACGGAACTCGAGGACCTGATTGCGCGCGCGGAAGTCATCGACCTTTCCAAGATGTCGGGTTCCAAGATCAAGTTCGGCGCGACGGTGAAGCTCGTCGACGAGGACACCGACGAGGAGAAGGTCTACCAGATCGTCGGCGACCAGGAAGCCGACGTGAAGCAGGGCCGCATCTCGATCTCCTCGCCGATTGCCCGTGCCATGATCGGCAAGGAAGTCGGCGACTCGATCGAAGTCGTCGCACCCGGCGGCTCCAGGGCCTACGAGATCCTGGCGGTGCAGTGGGGCTGAGGGCTCTGTCGCCGGAACAAGGATTGCCCGCGTGACGGATATCGCAGACGTCGAGGTCATCGCGCCGAATTTCAAGCAGCGGCTTTCCGGCGTCACCTCGACGATCATCCAGCTCGTTCCCGTACAGACCCGGCTCGGCCAGAAGGTTGCAACCCTCGGACCGGGCCTTCCCTCTTCGCTTCCGCGAATCGGCTATGCCGACCTGCTGCGGCTCTGGAAGAGGCTGCGCAGCGGGCGCAAGCGCGTCTGGCACGCGCGCCGCAACAACGAGATGCTCGCCGGCCTCGTGCTGCGTGATCTCCTGCGCATGCCGATCAAGGTTCTCTTCACCTCCGCCTCGCAGCGCAAACATACCCGCTGGACCAAGGCGCTGATTGCCCGCGTCGACGCCGTCGTCGCAACGAGCGCCCGCACTGCCGCCTATCTCGAAGTCGAAAACAGCGTCGTCATGCACGGCATCGATACGGCGCGCTTCTTCCCCCCCGCAGACAAGACTGCGGCGAAGCAGGCGGTCGGGCTCGATCCCGAAAAGAAGATCGCCGGCTGTTTCGGCCGCGTGCGCCACCAGAAGGGCACTGACCTCTTCGTCGACGCGATGATCGCCCTGCTGTCCGACCGGCCGGACTGGAGCGCCATCGTCGCGGGCCGGGCGACCGCCTCCCACGCCACCTTCGAGACCGAACTCAAGGAGCGGGTCACGAAAGCCGGGCTTTCGGACCGCATTCTCTTCGTCGGCGAACACGCCAACATCAACGACTGGTACCGGGCGCTCGACCTCTTCGTCGCGCCGCAGCGCTGGGAGGGTTTCGGCCTCACACCGCTGGAGGCGATGGCAACCGCCGTGCCCGTCGTCGCGACCGATGTCGGCGCCTTCCCCGAACTGGTGGTGACCGGGAGGGATGAGACCGGTATCGTCATCCCCGCCGACGACCTCGCCGCGATGACGAACGCCGCCGGCGCCTTCATGGACGATCCGGCACGCCTTTCCGCGGCGGGCGCCCGGGCGCTGGCCCACGTCTCCGGAAATTTCAGCATCGAGGGCGAGGCCCGCCGGCTCGGCGAAATCTACCGCCGCCTCATCGATGACGCCCCCTAGGCCCGACCATGGATGTGATCATCATCAATCTTGACAGGGCGACCGAGCGCATGGCCTTCCAGAAGGCTCAAATGGAGGCACTTGGGCTGACATACCGGCGTCTGCGGGCTTTCGATATGGCAAGCGCTCCGGCGTTACGTCCATCGACCTATTGGGACACCTGGGAACGCCCGCTCGTGGATGTCGAGAAGGCCTGCCTGCTCAGTCATCGCGCAGCTTGGGAAATGGTCGCGGCGAGCGACACGCCGTCCCTGATTCTCGAAGACGACGCGGTTCTTTCGAAGCGCGTCCCTGATCTTCTTGCCCGCCTGGAGAAACGGAACGACACAGATCTGGTGACGCTGGAAGTGCGTGCCCGCAAGAAACTGGTGTCGAAGAGCCCGAGCGGGCTCCACACTGACCTGCCGATCCGCAGGCTCTACCAGGACAGGACCGGCGCCGCCGCCTACGTGCTCTGGCCGGAAGGAGCGCGAAAACTCATGAAGAGAACCGCACGGAGAGCGGGACTTGCCGACGCCGTGATATGCGCCGCCTATGAACTGAAGGCCTATCAGGCGGACCCGGCTCTCGCGCTCCAGATCGACCGCTGCCGCCATTACGGCATTGAGGAGCCTATTGCCACACGGTCGGCGATCGACGCCGGCAAGAACGCAACGGAAGCCGACCCGCACAGGAAACTCGTCTTTCGGTTCCGCCGTGCCCTCGCGCAACTGCGCATGGGGCTTCGCCGCGTCATCAAGGCTCCCGTTGCCGTCCGCCGCGAAATCATGCTCGACCCTCGCGACTTCGACCATCTGAGGGAACTCACGCGCGGATGATTGCGGCTACCACCAGCCGGTACGGTCGCGTCGATGCAGCGCCCGAAGGCGGGCAAACACGGTATCGTTGACCTGAAGGCGGTCATAGACCGTCTTCAGGATCATCCCGAGCACCCCGTCGTCGAATGCTTTCTCGAGCCGCCAGCGCATGTTGCGGAGCGTGTCGTCGGTCCCGACGGTGAAACACGAGAGGCCCTCGAAAAGCGGCACGAGCTCGGTTTGCAGGAGTTCGATCCTGTCGTCGAGGACAGAATTGCCGGCAGCGGCCGTGATGAACCGCTCGGTCTCGTAGACCTTCACCGTATTGACCAGCAGCGACACGAGGAGCGCCGCGTTGCGCACGGCCCGGTCGGGATCATGATCTGCGAAGGTGTCCGCGGCGGAAACCAGCCAGCGGATGTTGAGATGTTCGCACAGGAACTCGGCTTCGCTTTCCCAAAGTCCCTTGAATTGGGCAAAGGTCTCCTTGACGCGGAACTCGCGGCGCAGGAGGACGATGAGCTTGGCATGATGGTAGACGAGCTCCGACCGACCCGAAAACTCGCGGCGCAGGTTGGCAAGATGCTCATCAAGCGATTTTTCCGAGCCGCGCGTCTGTTGCTGCTCGCCTCCCTCGACGATCGCCGCCTTCAGCACCGCGAAATCGACCTCGGTCGGCAGGTGCCGACGGGCACCCCACCGCTTGCGGTGCTGATTAAAGGAAAGGAAGCGTTCGAGCCCGGTTTTCTTGCGCGGCATGTGACCTTCTTTCGCAGCCGCGTCACCACATCTGGCGGCCTATCTGTGAATAGCAACAGCATCTTCGGATGGAAACAACAACCTTGACCGCTTCTTGACCCCGACAGACTTCCGGCCTTATCCACCGAAACACAGGCACTGAAGGGTTCAACCTATTGCGCCGGTCCCGATTCCATCGATAGCTTGCAACCAGTAACCGACACTCTTTTCCAGAATGGCGATCATGCTCGACAAGACAATCAAGACCCGATGGCTCAGCGCCAATTCATATGATGTGAAGTGGGGAGAGCGGAGCGGCGAATTGCTCTCCATGTTCCTCGATCACGAGAGCAAAGAAGAAAGGTGGACGTTTTCGGAGTACGGGTGCGGTCCCTACACCCCATTTCGAAAAATTGCGTCAACGCAATACGGATATCACGTAGACTGCTATGATTTGAAAAAATGGAGCGACGAAAATGAAGTCGTAGATTTGAATGAAGATGCGATTTCCGTCACGAAAAATTCCGTCGGGGTATTGAGCGGCGTTTGCGAGTACATGAACGATTTAGGAAAGACACTCGCGTTGCTGAGCGAATTCCATCAGTACTTCCTCCTCTCATATGGTCCCGTTCCTCTGTCGTCGGAGTTCCACGACGCAAAATACCTCAAAGAAATCCGGATCAGATCAACCAGCAGGGGCTGGCGCAATCATATGAACATGAAAGACCTCGTAGGCGTGATTTCAGCGGTCGGCTACATAGCCGATATCAGAAGCTGGGATCGGCAGGTCCTGCTCTACATCAGAGGCTTCAACACCAACCTGTAGACGTGTATGCCCGCTGGAAGGCGGGGCCTGCCCCCCATGTCATAACGTGCATCACGATGGCGCCTTGATTGTCAGGACGGATGTTGCTCGGAGGAGCGAATGCGATTAACGAGACGACCGATCCGTCTGTTCTTCAGTCGCCGACGCAATGGCGCAACAAACTTCGGTGACGATATATCGCCGATCCTAGTGTCTCACATTACTGGCCGGGAGGTTCATCACGCAACCGTATCGCGGTGCGACTGGGCGGCGATTGGCAGCATCATCGAAATGATCGCCGAACGGCGCATCAAGCGGATTCTGCACGGGCGCTTCCTTCCGATTCAGATATGGGGCTCCGGCTGCCTTCGTGCGGGCGACAATATCTCGCGCATTTTCACTAATGTGCTGGCTGTGCGAGGAGAGCACACAAGAGAGCGACTGGCCTGCCCTTGCGACTTGCCACTCGGCGATCCTGGACTGCTGTTCAATCGATTGCACCAACCGGCTTCAACCAAGCGCTACAAGTGGGGTATCACCGCGCATTATACCGACGCAGATTCACCGTTACTCAAGAAAATCGTCGAGCAAACGCCCAATTCACTGCTGATCCCGCTCGACATCGATCCGATGGATACATTGAGGCTGATCGGCGAGTGCGAGCATATCGCGTCGTCCAGCCTGCATGGACTGGTCGCAGCTGACAGCTTTGGTATCCCAAACTGGCGTATAGCATTGGGCGACCGAATTGCCGGAGGCAACTACAAGTTTGAAGACTATGCAAGCGCAATTGGGCGAACAGCGCCCCAACGGCGACACCTGGACCAAAGTGGAAATCTGGACCTCTTGCTCAACGAAGGGTATCCTGACTTCAGCTATATGCAGTCAATCGAGGAAATCGCCGGCAGGCTCGAAAAGGTCTTGCTGTCCGCCGCCGTCTAGAGCATCTCATGCTCTGAAGATCGTCTCGATCCGGGCGTCGAAACTGAAGTCGTAGACCTTCAAAGCGGTCATGAAGCCCTCCGACAGATCGTCGCTTCCCCGCTCATTCTCGCGCTTCTTCGAACCATCGACGAAAGCCTTGAGGGAACGTGAGGCCTGTTTCTGGTCAATGAAGGGCCGCATCTTCTTTTGCCTGGGATAGTAAAGGACGCGGTCGCGCAGATCCCGCAGCCACGGTCGCGGGAAGCGAAAGATGCCGTCATTCATCCAGAGCGTCGAAAGATCCCGCTCCCGCGCTGTCTGAAACCACGCAAGCGTCAGCAGCACCTGATCCCATACATGCGGATTGGCCCGGCAAAGTTCATTCCATCGACGCACGATGGCCCCCGCCCCCTCCGTCTTGTTCAGGTAGATCAAGCCCGACATGACATACCAACCGTGCCGCTGTACCGCCGAAAAGTCGAAGGGATTGTCGAACACGAAATAGGGCGTGCGGAGGACTTCTGCGTCGGCGTCGACCCAGCAGATCGGCCCGTCGCTTTCCTGCCAGACGCGCTCGATGAAGGCGGCCTTGAGCCCGGTATTGGCGACCCAGCTGCCGCGAGACGGGATCGCTTCGATACGATGCGGCAGGCCGAAACGGTCCAGCGACAGCCTCAGACGTTCGGCGAGTGCTTCGTAGGGCGTGTCTGCGGTGAAATAGGAGACGAAAAGCGGCGGCTTTTCCCTTCGTCTTTCCGCAAGGGCGATGAGATCCTTCAGACCGGCCTCGGCATATTGATCGCCGTCTTGCGGCCGGCGCAAATGGGCGACGACATGTCCTGCACGACGGTCCGCCGAAGGGGCTCCCGTTTCCAGCCGGATCGCGCCGAGAAAAGTCTCGATCGCCGCTGCCGAATTGCCGACCTGCACCAAACCTGTCACGTTCAGATCTCCACCAGCCCGAGCCGCTTCACCTGCCGGATGGTCAGCATCGTGCGGACGGTATGGACGTGGTCGTTGGCCGTCAGCACCTCGATGACAAAGTCCTGGAACTTCGTGAGGTTCTCGGCGACGCAATGGAGCAGGAAGTCGCTGTCGCCGGAGACCATCCAGGCCTGGCGGACGAGCGGCCAGCTTTCCGTCGCGGCGGCAAAGGCCTTGAGGTTGCTCTCCGACTGATGCTTGAGACCGACCATGCAGAAGGCGACGAGGTCGAAGCCGAGCTTCGGCGCGTTGAGGAACGCGTGATATCCCTCGATGATGCCGGCCTCCTCGAGCTTGCGCACGCGGCGCAGGCAGGGTGGCGCGGAAATGCCGACGCGCTCGGAGAGCTCGACATTGGTGATGCGGCCGTCGCGTTGCAGCTCGCGGAGGATACGGATGTCGATGGCGTCCAGCTCGGCGCGGAACAAGGGAGAAACCTTCTCAGATGTGGCTGCGCGGATATGTACCGCATTCCCGCGATTACGCAAGAATCAGTCCCCGCCAGGCACAATTATTGCCGTACGGTGTGGATGCCGTGCCGTTATTGCAAGGCTGACCTTGAATAAACGCATGGAGCAATCATAAATGGGGCGGCAGACATATGGCCCCGATGCGAATCGATCGTTCATCCTCTGCGACATCCCTGAAAGGAACGACCATGACTGCCCGTCATACCAAGGTGTTGATCATAGGCTCCGGCCCGGCCGGCTACACCGCCGCGATTTATGCAGCGCGGGCCATGCTGAAACCCGTGCTGATTGCCGGCATGGAACAGGGCGGACAGCTGATGATCACGACCGACGTCGAGAACTATCCGGGGTTTGCCGATCCGATCCAGGGGCCGTGGCTCATGGAGCAGATGCTGAAACAGGCCGAACACGTGGGCGCCGAGATCGTCAACGACCTCGTGACCGAGGTCGACATGGACCACCGCCCCTTCACGGTACGCACCGATTCCGGCGCCGTCTGGACGGCCGATACGCTGATCATCGCGACCGGCGCCAAGGCGAAATGGCTCGGGATTGAAAGCGAGCAGCATTTCCAGGGCTTCGGCGTCTCGGCCTGCGCCACCTGCGACGGCTTCTTCTATCGCAACAAGGATGTGATCGTCGTCGGCGGCGGCAACTCGGCGGTCGAGGAAGCGCTCTATCTGTCGAACATCGCGAAGTCGGTGACGGTCGTCCACCGCCGCGATTCCTTCCGCTCGGAAAAGATCCTGCAGGAGCGCCTGTTTGCGAAGGACAACATCAAGGTCGTCTGGAACGCGGAAGTGGAGGAGATCACCGGCGAGGCCGCAAAGCCGCCGATGCCGCCGTCCGTCACCGGTGTCCGCCTCAGGAACACGGTGACCGGCGCGGTCTCTGACATGGCGATCGACGGCGTCTTCGTCGCCATCGGCCATGCCCCGGCAGTCGAGCTCTTCAGGGACAAGCTGAAGCTCAAGTCCAACGGCTATCTCTGGACGGCCCCTGACTCCACCGCGACCAGCGTCGAGGGCGTCTTCGCCGCCGGCGACGTTACCGACGACGTCTACCGCCAGGCGATCACCGCCGCCGGCATGGGCTGCATGGCCGCTCTCGAGGCCGAACGCTACCTGACGGCCGTCTCCACCCGAGCCGAAGCGGCGGAGTGATCATGATGAGAGGCGGCGGAATGCCACTGGACTGGGACAAGCTGCGCATTTTTCATGCGGCAGCGGAGGCAGGCTCGTTCACGCATGCGGCGGACAAGCTGCATCTGTCCCAGTCGGCGATCAGCCGCCAGGTCAGCGCGCTGGAACAGGAAGTCGGCGTCAAGCTCTTCCACCGCCACGCGCGCGGCCTCATCCTCACCGAGCAGGGCGAGCTTCTCTACCGCACCGCCCACGACGTGCTGCTGAAGCTCGAGACGGTGAAGATGCAGCTCACCGAGACGACGGAGAAGCCGAGCGGCAAGCTCCGCGTCACCACGACGGTCGGCCTCGGCCAGGGCTGGCTCACCGACAAGATCCAGGAGTTCCTGCAACTCTATCCCGACATGTCGATCCAGCTCATCCTCGACAACGAGGAGCTGGACGTGAACATGCGCCATGCGGACTGCGCGATCCGGCTGCGCCAGCCGCAGCAGTCGGATCTGATCCAGCGCAAGCTCTTCACCGTGCACATGCACGTCTACGCGGCCCCCTCCTATATCAACCGCTACGGCGAGCCCCAGTCGATCGAGGACCTCGACAACCACCGCATCATCACCTTCGGCGAACCCGCGCCGATCTACCTGCTCGACGTCAACTGGCTGGAAGTCGCCGGCCGCACCTCCGACAACCCGCGCCAGCCGCACCTGCAGATCAACAGCCTCACCTCGATCAAGCGCGCCTGCCTGCTCGGGATCGGCATCGCGATGCTGCCGGACTATATCGTCGGCCGAGATCCCGGCCTGCTGCAACTCGTGACCGGCGCGGACGTGCCGTCCTTCGACACCTATTTCTGCTATCCGGACGAGATGAAGAACGCGGCGAAGCTGAAGGCCTTCCGCGATTTCATCGTGGCGAAGGCCCGAAACTGGAACTTCTAATTCGCGCGGTGCGTGCGGATTTTGCAAGGTCTGCAACATGTGCATGCCAGACATGCATTATAATGCATTGTTCACTGCACAAATAACGACCATATCGCACATAGCTGATGCACATGGTGGCTTTTCCTCCCAGTTCCACCGCAGCAGCTGTTCCCCTCTGGAGGTTTTTTTGACCTTCACACTTATAGGGCCCTGGAGCGATCCGGTGGCCCTCTTTTTTTGTCCTTTTCCGCTCCCCTTCGGGGCTGGCGCTATCTCGTATTTTCGAAATATATCGCATTCGCAGATGTTGATTCTCGGGCGCAGGCTCATATGTCAACGCGGGAGACGCGGAAAGGGAAACGACGGAAATGAACCTCGACGAAGTCCTCAAGGCGCTTGCTCATCCGGCCAGGATCGAAATGTTGACCTGGCTGAAGAATCCGCATGACCACTTCGAGAGCCAGCAGCATCCCTTCGACATCGGGGTGAGCGCCGGGCAATTCGAGCGGTGCGGGCTTTCGCAGTCGACCGTCTCGACGCATCTTTCGACGCTGCAGAGGGCGGGCCTGCTCTCCTCCACCCGCGTCGGCCAGTGGGTTTTCTACAAGCGCAACGAAGAAACCATCGGCGCGTTCCTCAGCGCCCTTGCCTCGAAACTCTGATTCCTGCCATTCTCCCCTCGCGACGGTCGTCCCGCCCTCCTCCCATCGGCGGATGAGCCGCCTCCTTCCGTTCCGAAAGGCATCATCCCATGACCACGCTCTTTGATCCGATCCAGCTCGGAGATATGCACCTGCCCAATCGCGTCGCGATGGCGCCGCTCACCCGCAACCGTTCGCCGGGTGCAATCCCGAATGACCTCAACGTCACCTATTACGTGCAGCGCGCGACGGCAGGCCTCTTGGTCAGCGAGGGCACCGCGATCACCCAGCAGGGCCAGGGCTACGCCCAGGTACCGGGCCTCTACAAGCCGGAGGCGCTCGCCGGCTGGCGGAAGGTGACCGACGCCGTTCACCAGGCCGGCGGCCACATCGCCGTCCAGCTCTGGCACGTGGGCCGCGTCTCCCACACCTCCTTGCAGCCGGGCGGCGGCGCACCGGTCGCCCCCTCCGCGATCCGCGCCAAGTCGAAGACCTATATTATCGGTGAGGACGGCAGCGGCGCCTTTGCCGACACGTCCGAGCCGCGGGCGCTTGAACTTTCGGAAATCCCCGGCATCGTCGAGGACTACCGCCGCGCCGCCCATGACGCGATCGATTGCGGTTTCGACGCGGTCGAGATTCACGGCGCCAATGGCTACTTGATCGACCAGTTCCTGCGCTCCGGCACCAATCACCGCACCGACGCCTACGGCGGATCGATCGAGAACCGCGTCCGCTTCGCGCTGGAGGTCGTCGCTGCCGTGACGAAGGAAATCGGCGGCAAGCGTACCGGCATCCGCATCTCGCCGGTGACACCGTCCAACGACGCCTCCGACCCGGACCCGCAGCCGCTCTTCAACCATCTCGTCGAACAGTTCGCGGCGTTCGACCTCGCCTTCATCCATGTGATCGAAGGTGCAACCGGCGGCGACCGCGATTTCCGGCAGGGCGACAAGCCCTTCGACTGGGCCGGACTGAAGGCGGCCTATCGCAGCAAGGGCGGCAAGGCCGTCTGGATGGTCAACAACGCCTACGATCGCGACAGCGCCATGGCCGCCGTGGCGAGCGGTTATGCGGACATGGTCGCCTTCGGTCGCGACTATATCGCCAACCCGGATCTCGTGCGGCGGCTACGGGAAAATGCCGAACTCAACACGCCGAACCGCGCCACCTTCTACGGCGGCGGCGCCGAAGGCTATACGGACTACCCCTTCCTCCCCTGAGGAGGGCATGCCCCGCAGCGTCCGTCGCGGGGCAACCGAAATGCTCAACCGCGGGCGGCGACGAGCCGCCCGTCCGCCTTCTGTCGAGCCGGCAGGCAGCCGAGGCTTGCCAGCGTCTCGGCGACCGCCAAATCGAGTGGCGTGTGCGGCTCGGCACCGAGCACCTCGACGAGGCGCCGGTTGCTCATCCGCAGCGGTTCCCGCCACAGATAGCGCATCTCCATGATCTCCCGGAAGAGCGGTACGAACGGCGCGGAGAAACGCACGAAGAGCCACGGGAAGCGCCGGAGCGGCAGCCTCGGGTCACCGACGACGCGGCGGATCGCTTCGGCAAGCTGCAGGCCGTCCGCATCGAAGACGCCCTCCATATGAAACCGTGCGAACGTCGGCAGACCATCGGCGCGCTCGACGAGCTGCATCATCGTTTCCGCAACATCCGGCAGATAGGCCCACTGGTGACCGATGCCGGGCGCTCCCGGAAGTGTGACCACCTTCAGCGGCGCCCCGGGCTTGACGAGTCCCAGGGCGAACCAGTTGTTTCCGGCGCCGGGTCCGAAGAAGTCCCCTGCCCTGACGATGATCACCGGCACGCCCTCTGCCGCAGCGGCTTCGAGACGCTCTTCGAGCGCGACGCGAATCTTGCCCTTCACGGTCGCCGGCCGCTGCGGGCTGTCCTCGTCGAGGACCGGGAAGGCGTCGGGACCGAAATTGTAGACGTTGCCAGGCATCAGAATGCGCGCACCGGCCGCCTTCGCCGCGGCGATCGTGTTGTCGATCATCGGCAGCACCAGACGCGCCCAGTCGCGGTAACCGGGCGGATTGACGGCATGCACGATCAGCGACACGCCTTCCGCCGCGGCAACGACGTCGGTGCGGTTCATGGCATCGCCCTGCCGCCAGTCGATCGAGGGATTGCGCGCCGCCATCGCCGCGGCATTCCTGTGCAGCGCGCGGACGCGGTAACCGCGGGCGGCGAGCTTCGCAGTCATGGCACTACCGATGCTTCCCGCTGCGCCGAGAACCAGCGCGACGGGTCGTGAAATCAGTTCCTCGGTCATCATCCTGCTCCGTGTGTCGTCGAGATGAGCGAAGCATGCGTCACGGCAGAGACATACGGAATTGCGATATTTCGTTCATCGGCTATACATATTTGCATGATGAAGGAAACCGAAAGCTGGGACCACTACCGCACCTTCCTCGCCGTCCTGGAGGAAGGGTCGCTCTCCGGCGCCGCCCGCGCCCTCGGCCTCACCCAGCCGACGGTCGGGCGCCACATGGACGCGCTTGAGGCCGCAAGTGGCGCGCCGCTCTTCCTGCGTACGCCGCGGGGCCTGCTGCCGACCGAGACGGCGCTGCAGATGAAACGCCACGCCGAGACGATGGCCGCCACCGCCGCGGCACTGGCGCGGGTAGCAAGTGCGGCGCCTGGCGAGGTGAAGGGCACCGTGCGCATCAGCGCCAGCGAGGTGATGGGAGTCGAGGTGCTGCCGCCGATCCTCGCCGAGCTTCAGGAGAGCCATCCGGGACTTTCGGTCGAACTCTCGCTCTCCGACGCGGTGGAGGATCTGCTGCGCCGGGAAGCCGACGTCGCGGTGCGCATGACCGCGCCCCGGCAGGAGATGCTCCTCAGCCGGCACGTCGGCGCGATTCCGCTGGGTTTCTACGCTCACGGCCACTATCTTGCGCGACACGGCACACCCGCAAGCCTGAAAGACCTTGCCGGCCACCGGTTGATCGGCTTCGACCGGGAACTCGCCTATGTGCACGCACTGCTGCGGGAGAAGCCGGATTTCGCAGCACTCGATTTTTCCTTCCGCACCGACAGCAACCTTGCCCAACTGGCGGCGATCCGTGCAGGCATCGGCATCGGCATGTGCCAGACGGGGCTCGCCCGCCGCGACAAGGATCTTGTCGGGCTGCTTGCCGGAGCGCTCGACCTGAAGCTCGAGACCTTCGTCGTCATGCATGAAGACCTGAAGACGACACCGCGATTCCGGGTCACCTTCGACGCGCTTGTTAACGGGCTGCTCGCCTATATCGCCGAAAAATAGCGGTCAGATCCGGGCGTGGGTGCAGAACCCCACCGCCTCGGAAGACGCTGTCATCGGGCATGAGCTGATGCCGCCATCTCCTTGATGCAACTCGATGGAAAGGCCAGATCGCCACGGCGGGCGTGGCGTCGTCCGTCGCGGGACTGAAGGCACGGATCAGGTCGCCGGCGAGCTTAAACCGAAGCCTCGCCGGGACGGAACCGGTCTATGATCTCGACCTCCGGCCGGTCGCCGCCGTCGCTGTACTCTTCGCGCCACTTGCCGGACTCGTCCTGGTAGCTGATCTCGACCGGCTCGTCGCCGACCTGCTGTTCCTGGACCACGATACGGACAGCTTCGAGCGCCTCGTCATGGCTGGCGAAGGTCTCGGAGTAGACATCACCAAGCTTGTACGCCCATCCACCGTCGTGCGGCACGATTTCGTAGGTGACCTTGACCATGCATGTCTCCTGGATGCGTTTTCTCGCCCACGGCACTATCTCATCAAAGCCGCCGATCTGCAAATTGCGGGAGCGGCACGAGGATCATGATACGCCGAAAAGGCTTTGTCCGGAACAGCCTGCAAGATGCCTGCGGCGGTACGACGCCCCTTTCTTCACGAGGCGCTCCGGGAAACGAGATCACTTCCGCGCGAGCGTCCGAAACTCTCGGTCCGCACCGGCCGTTTCTTCGGCCATTCCTTGCAGCCACCGGCGTGCTGCGCCGCAATCTGACCAAAATGCGCGACAACAACGCTTCCGCGCGGGATGGGGCGAAGCAAGTCGGGAGCACGGCTATTGAAGAGACTGGACCTCATCGACGGCATGCGAGGCTACTTCCTCGTCTTCATGCTGCTCAACCATCTGGTTTTCGCCGGCGGGCTGTGGCTCGTCCAGATCAATCACCGCAACCTCGCCTTCGTCGAGGACGCCCAGGGCTTCGTCTTTCTTTCCGGGCTGCTGACCGGCATGGTCTACGCACGCAAGATGCTGAAGAGCGGCTATGCCGCCGGTCGCGAGAGGCTGTGGACGCGCGCCCTCGAACTCTACCGCTACGCTATGGGCATCGTGCTCGTCATACTTCTGCTGCAGCACCTGCTGCCGGGTGCAGCGGCAATCTGGAAGGACTGGCTCGGCGGTACCCGGTTCGACGATCCGCTGCGGCTCGGCACGATCGCGGCCTTCCTGTTCCAGCCGACCTTCATGGACATCCTGCCGCAATACATCGTCTACATGGCCGTGGCGCCGTTCGTGATCCGGCTCTGCCTCGACGGCCGCTGGCGGACCGTCGCCATCACCTCGCTGCTGGTCTGGATGACCGGCCAGCTCGGCCTGCATCGCCTCGTCACCTATCCGCTCGACGGCTGGCTCGGCGCCACGCCACAGAAGGAGGGCATCCGCGCGAGCTTCAACCTGCTCGGCTGGCAGATCATCTTCTTCGCCGGGATCATCGCCGGCACGCTGACCTCGATGAAGAAGGTGGATTGGAAGGAGGTCTTTCGTCCCGACCAGACTTTTCTCGCCAAGATGTCGCTCGCCGTCTGCCTCTTCTTCCTGCCGCTGAGGCTCCTGACGGCGCATAACCTGATGCCCGGTTTCGTTCTCGAGAAGTTCGGACTGATGGAGATCCGCGCCGATTTCGGACCGGTGTACCTGCTGAACTTCGCCGCCGCCGCCTATGGCGTCGCCTGGCTGCTGATCGCCGGACCCCGCCATCACCGGGCGGTGATCCGCCGGATCGCGTCGATGCTGACCGGCCTCTTCTCGCTGAACTATCTGCAGCTCCTCGGGCGGCATTCCCTGCAGATCTACGTCTGGCACGTGCTGATCGTCTACGTGATCTTCTATCTCGACGGACGCACCGGCGAATTGACCCAGCTCACCAAGACGATGATCGCGCTCGGCGCGCTGGCGCTGCTCAGCCTGCCGGCCCTCTGGCGGGAGCGCGACCGTTTCCTCGGCCCGCCCTCGAGCCCGGCGCCGAGCGTCGCAAGCTGAGGCGCCTATACTCCAAAGAAAAAGGGCGGAGCCGCGAGGCCCCGCCCTTTCCGGTTCTTGTCGTCCGGCCGATTACTTGCAGTCGGCGCAGAAGCGCTGGATGCGGCGGCAGGCTTCCTCGAGCTTGTCGTTCGAGGTCGCGTAGGAGACGCGGAAGTTCGGCCCGAGGCCGAAGGACGAGCCGTGAACGGTCGCAACCCCTTCGGTCGCGAGCAGTTCCATGACGAAGTCCTCGTCGGTCGCGATGACCTTGCCCGACGGAGCCTTCTTGCCGATCAGCGCCGCGCAGGACGGATAGACGTAGAAAGCGCCTTCCGGCTTCGGGCAGACGAGGCCGTTCGCCTGGTTCAGCATGGAGACGACCAGGTCGCGACGTTCCTCGAAGGCCTTCTTGCTCATCGGAATGAAGTCCTGCGGGCCGTTGAGCGCCTCGACGGCGGCCCACTGGGCGATCGAGCAGGCACCGGAGGTCTGCTGACCCTGGATCATGTCCATCGCCTTGATGAGCTCGATCGGGCCGGCGGCGTAGCCGATACGCCAGCCGGTCATCGCATAGGCCTTGGAAACGCCGTTCATGGTGAGCGTGCGGTCGTAGAGGCCGGGTTCCACCTGCGCCGGGGTGTAGTAGACGAAATCGCCGAACACGAGATGCTCGTACATGTCGTCCGTCAGTACCCAGACGTGCGGATGCCGCATCAGGACGTCGGTCAGCGCCTTGAGTTCGTCATAGCTGTAGGCAGCACCCGACGGGTTCGACGGCGAGTTGAACATGAACCACTTGGTCTTCGGCGTGATCGCCTTTTCCAGCTGTTCGGCCGTCAGCTTGAAATTGTTCTCGATCGTCGTCTCGACGAAGACCGGCGTGCCGCCGCACAGCGCAATCATTTCCGGATAGGACACCCAGTAAGGTGCCGGGATGACGACTTCATCCCCCGGATTGATCGTCGCCATGAAGGCGTTGAAAAGAATCTGCTTTCCGCCCGTACCGACGATCGTCTGGCTCGGCTTGTAGTCCAGCCCGTTCTCGCGCTTGAACTTGGCGGCAATCGCCTCGCGCAACGGCTGGATGCCCGAAACCGGCGTGTACTTCGTCTCGCCGCGCTGGATGGCCGCGATCGCCGCATCCTTGATATTCTGCGGCGTATCGAAATCCGGCTCGCCGACCGACAGCGAAATCACATCCTTACCCTGGGCTTTGAGGTCCCGGGCCATCTGCGTGACGGCAATGGTCGCGGAAGGCTTGATGCGCGAAAGGGCGTCGGCGAGAAATGCCATGATTTGTGTGTCCTGAAGCTGTTGAACGGGGGAACCTCGTGGTGCAGGGCTCCAGGTTCAAGTTCTATGGCGAAATCACTCCGCTGTTTCAAGCCCAATCCGGCGTCAGCGCCGGGAAAACGCAAGGCCGGCGGACGTGCCGCGCAATTAATCGGCAGGTAAGCCTTCCGCGCTAGAACTGAGGCATGCGTGCAGAATTTCATCCGTGCGGGCCGTTCTGAATGACCACACCGAGCATCTTCAACAATCTGGTCCGGGGCGAGGACGGCGCCTGGTCGACCGTCTACGGCCCATTTGTTCTCAGGTGCGCGCTGCAACCGGTGTTCCGCCGGCTCTCCCCGAAGGTGCTCGACATCCATTCGTTCCAGGGTCTGGTGCGCGCGGAACGCAATGGCGAGCCCTTCGCGCCGGCGCACTTCTTCCCGCTGGTCGAGCCGAACGACCTCCCGGAAATCGAAAGCCTGCTGCGGACCATCCACATTCTGAATGCCGGCCTGCTGCACAGAAGACGGGCCATGGCCCTCGTCAGCTTCAACCCGGCGCTCTATCCGGACCCGACGCGCCTGCGCGTCGAATTCGACCGCATTCGTCTGGCAAGCCACAGTGCCGGGCTCGAACCCGGCCGCGTCATCTGCGACATCTCCGGCGCATCCGGGATCGAACTTCCGCGGCTGACACGCCACGTCGAGCGCCTCAAGGAAGCCGGCTTCCGCGTTTCGCTCACCGACCATGGCGCCGGCGACACCGACATCGAGCGGGTCCGCACACTGCGGCCCGACTTCGTGCGGCTCGACGGCGACTGGGTGCGCGACTACATGCACAATTCCGCGGGCTTCGCGCTGCTGCGCGTGGTCGTGCGGCAACTCTCCGAGCACGGCACCGAGACGATCCTCGAACGCCTCGAAGAGATCTGGCAGGTCGACCTCTGCGAGGAACTCGGCGTGTCGCTGATGCAAGGCTATGCGCTCGCCAGGCCCGAAATCGCTCCGACGAACTTCAACGCGGAATATCCCGAGATCATCCTTCCGCTCGCCGACCGCCACCCGGACCTGCCGGCCCCGGCGCAGGCGGCGATCCCTGCGACGACCCAGCCCGCCGCGAAGGCGGGGCCCCAGCGGACCACGCCCGTCTTCGGCAAGCGCCGCAGCTGACGACGGCGACCGGCGCACGGCGTTGACGAAGCGTTAAGCCTGCCGCGCAATTGCCGCGGAAAGACACACCGGCGCCACATTCCCGTCCCGGAGATGTCCACAAAGGCGGCGCACTATCCGAATGGATCCGGCAAACAGGACGTCGGCGCCTGCGAAATACCAGCTTCCCATTTCCGACGCCCGTCTACCGTCCGCCGTGTCGGCCGAGCTTCGTGACCGGGAGGCAAGATGCGTCCCCGAGGGCTTCAGTCATGCTGATCGACAACGAAGGAAAGACCGCACGCAAGAGAACGCGTGCGGGTATGACAACCGTTCTTTTCACCGCAGTCCTCCTGCTTCCATCCGGGGTGGGCCTTGCCGGGACGCCCGCGCGCGCCGCCATGCAGGTAACCGTTGCACAGGCGGCTCCCGCGCCTCCGGGGCCGAGCACCCCCGCCCCGCCCTCCGCCGGCATCACCGAGGCGCCGGAGCCCGACATCTCGCCACTCATCACCGGCTCGATCACGCCGGCGGTCCGGGCACAGAGCGCCGGTGTCATGGGGTCGGTCGACCGGCGCCTGCTGATGGCGCTGATGATGATCGGCTTCGTCGGGATGGCATCGGCCAGCGTCTCCCTGTGGCGCCGCAGCATTCGTGATTTCGTCCAGGCAGAGCGGAAACGCCGCGGCCGATAGGGCGCGTCGTCGGCTCGTCGCCGACGACGATCTTGCCAATCTGTCACCGCTCTCCAATATTCGGAATGGAGGAAGCGACAACGGCGGGAATGGGAGGCGTCATGCACATCAGACGATCGTTCGACACACGAATACTCGTAGCGGTCCTGCCGCTGCTCGGCTTCGGCGCTTCCTCCTCTTTCGCCGAGGAGTATCCCTCGCAGAAGGCCGAGCTGGAGGTCACGAAGATCGCCGGCGGCCTCGACCATCCATGGGCCGTCGAAGTCCTGCCGGACGGGGCCTATATCGTCACCGAGCGACCGGGACGCCTGCGGATCATCCGCGACGGCAAGGTCGGCGAGCCGATCTCCGGTCTGCCGAAGGTCTACGCCGAAGGGCAAGGCGGCCTGCTCGATGTCGCCCTCGCGCCCGACTTTTCCCGCAGCCGCAAGCTCTACTTCACCGCTTCCATCCCCGGCCCCGGCGGACAGGGCACGGCACTCTTCAGCGCCACCCTGTCACAGAACGAGGATCGCCTGGACAACCTCACCAGAATCTTCCAGATGAACCGCTTCACGGAGACCGAGGTCCACTTCGGCTCGCGGATCGCCGTCGCCGCCGACGGCAGCCTCTTCTTCGGCATCGGCGAGCGGGGCGAGATGGACCGTGCGCAGGACCCGCGCGACCATGCCGGCTCCATCCTCCACATCGAGCCGGACGGGAGCATCCCGCAGGACAACCCCTTCGCCAGAAGCGAGACGGCCGCCCATGAAATCTGGTCGATCGGCCACCGCAATCCCCAGGGAACCGTCATCGATCCCGCGGACGGAAAGCTCTTCGTGGTCGAGCACGGCGCCCGCGGCGGCGACGAAATCAACGCCGTGACCGCCGGCAAGAACTACGGCTGGCCGGTGATCGCCTACGGCAAGCACTATTCCGGCGCGGAGATCGGTATCGGGCAGGCGGCAGAAGGCTACGAACAACCGATCTACTACTGGGATCCGTCGATCGCGCCGGGCGCCATCGACGTTTATCACGGCAAGATGTTCCTCGAATGGGAGGGAAATTTCCTCGTCGCTGCGCTCAAGTACCAGTTGCTCGCGCGCATCGAGCGCGACGACAGCGGCACTCCCGCCCACGAGGAACGATTGTTCGAGGGGGAATTCGGCAGGCTGAGAGACGTCAAGGTCGCGCCCGACGGTGCGGTGCTGCTGGTGACCGACGAGGACGACGGTGCACTTCTGCGGGTTTCCCGCGCCGGCGCGCCCTGACCCTGGCGGCTTGCCTGCCGCCGGCGCTTGCTGCCCGGGAGACCTCCTGATAACTCTTGCCGCCTTCGAACCTCCCCGAGAGAAAGCCTGTCCGCGATGTCACGAATTCAGGCCAACCTGATCTTGCTGCTTGCCGCCGCCATCTGGGGTGGCGGTTTCGTCGCGCAGTCGAGCGCCATGGACATGCTCGGGCCGAACTGGTTCAACGGCATTCGCTTCGGTCTCGCCTTCCTCGCCGTCGTCCCCTTCGCTTGGCGCGAGGCAAAGAATGCCGCGCGACCGCTGGCAGCCGGCGACATCGGCGCATTCGTGGTTATTGGCGCCGTCCTCTTCGGCGCCCAGACGTTGCAGCAGATCGGCATCAAGACGACGACCGTCACCAATGCGAGCTTCCTCACCGGGCTCTACGTCGTCCTGGTCCCTGCGATCGCGGTGTTGATCCTGCGCCGCAAACCGCATTGGATCATCTGGCCCGCGGCGGCGTTGACGCTCGTCGGCATCCTGCTCCTGAGCGGCGGCTCCCTCTCCGGCCTGACGGACGGCGACCTCCTCATCATGGTCTGCGCCGTGCTCTTCGCCGTCCAGATCACCCTGACGCCGATCGCAGTCGGGAGGAGCGGCAGGCCGCTCGCGCTGGCGGCCCTCCAGTTCGGCGTCTGCGCGCTGGGTGGCAGCCTCGGCGGCGCGATCCTCGAGCCGATCACGGTCGATGCCATAACGGGTTCGCTCACCGAAATCCTCTATGCGGGCCTGCTCTCTTCCGGGCTCGCCTTCGTCCTCCAGATCATCGGTCAGCGCTACACGACGGCGCCGCAGGCGGCGATCTTCCTTTCATCCGAGGCCCTCTTCGGAGCGCTCTTCGGCGCCATCCTGATGGGTGATTCGCTTCCGGTGATCGGCTACGCCGGATGTGCGATCATGTTTGCGGCGATGCTGATGGTTGAACTCGTGCCGGAGCTGACGCGCCGCAGGGTAGCGACCGCCTGAAAAGGTGCGCGTCGGGTATGCGATTCTTGGCACTCCGGCGAAGGAAGTGCTGCCCGCGTGATATAACCCTTTTGGGCTAGCCCGCGAAAACTCGTAAAAATGACGAAGGATTTCAATGAAATCCCATAAAACCTTATGGCTACAATGCGTTGGTCGTCGTCGTCCAAAAAGTTTCGCTTGCCAATCTTTTATAAAGAAAGCACTGTTGCGCCGTTCGGGCAGTTTTACGAGCACGGGAAGACCTTAGAACCAATGCGCTCCGGATGCGCAAAAGATATCCGGGCAGCCGAGCGGCGAAGCGGTCGACAGGACTGGTTCGGCGTTTTTTGGTTGTTTAAGAGGGGTTCCTTTCCTCCTGCGTCAAGACGCGCCTGCACCACTCCGAATTGGGGTGAACTTGCAATGCTGCCCGCGATTTCGGGCAGAGAGAAAAGGACCTGACGCATGGCCGAGACTGGCATTGTAAAATTCTTCAATACCGACAAGGGCTTCGGCTTCATTAAGCCCGACAACGGTGGCGCGGACATCTTCGTCCACATTTCCGCCGTTCAAGCTTCCGGACTGACCGGTCTGAGCGAAAACCAGAAAGTAAGCTTCGACACCGAGCCGGACCGTCGCGGCAAGGGCCCGAAGGCAGTCAACCTGCAGATCGCAGGCTGATCTTCACGACGGCTTTCGTCTTCGCGTAGCGGCCCGGCATAACTGCCGGGTTTTTTTGTTCAGCTTGCGTTCAGGTCGGCTGCGTTAACTATTCCTCATCGTCGGAAAGACAGTGCGACGAGAGTCGCAGACGCAGGAAGGCAACGCCATGACCAAGTTCGCAAAATTCACCCTCTTGTCGGCAGCGGTTGCGACCGTCGTAGTGTCGGCTTCGAGCCCCGCCCTGGCCGGTCATCGCCACCACCGCAATGATGCCGCGATCATCGCAGGCGTCGTCGGACTGGCAGCCGGTGTTGCCGCGGGCAGCGCGCTGGCAAGCCAGCCGCGTTACGTCGAGCCGGACCCGGTCTATGTCGAGCGTCCGCCGGTCTACGTCGAGCCCCAGCCGGCCTATGTGGACGAATATCCGGCGCCCCCCCGCCGCACTTACGTCACCTATGATCTCGAGCCCTGGTCGCCGCAGTGGTACCGCTACTGCTCTGACCGCTACCGCAGCTTCAACCCGCGCTCCGGCACCTATGTCGGCTATGACGGCCGCGAGCACTTCTGCACCGCCGGCTGATCTGCGACCCCAAGTGTTGAATGCCCGATGCGCCGCCTCGCCGGCGCATCGTTCGTTTCGGGAAACCTCAGAGCCCCTGGAGATAGGGGTTTGTGCGGCGTTCCTCGCCGATCCGGCCACCCGGTCCGTGGCCGCAGATGAAGCCGACATCGTCTCCGAGCGGCAGGACCTTGTCCCTGATCGAATTCAGGAGCGTCTGGTGGTCGCCCCCCGGCAGGTCGGTCCGGCCGATCGACCCGTTGAACAGAACGTCGCCGACATGGGCGAAATTCTGCGCCCTGTTGAAGAAGATGACGTGTCCCGGCGCGTGGCCCGGGCAATGGTAGACCTCGAAGACGTGCTCGCCGAAGGAGACCTGGTCGCCATCCCTCAACCAGCGGTCGGGGATCACGTTGCGCACCTGCATCGGCACATTGAACATCAGCGCCTGTTTCTCGAGATTCTGCAGCAAGGGCAGATCGTCCTCGTGGGGACCGACGACCGGAACCCCGAGCGCCTCCCGAAGTTCGTCGGCGCCGCCGGCGTGGTCGATGTGACCGTGCGTCAGCCAGATCTCCCTGATCGTGATGCCGTTGCGCTCAATGGTCTGCCGGATGACATCGACATCGCCGCCGGGATCGATGACGACCCCTTCCTTCGTCTGCGAATCGAAGAGGATGGTGCAATTCTGCTGGAAGGGTGTGACCGGGATGATTCCGGCCTGCAACTGTCCCATGGCGTTCTCTCGAAGCTCCGGTCTCGCGTCTGTTCGCTACGGCGCATAACATGTCTGGCCGGAAACGAAAACCGAAGCCTGCCGGCTCGACACCCTCCTCGCCGTTTGGCGGGCGACCGGATGTCTTCCCCGTTCGCCGAAGGTCCGGAAGCAGCCACCACCGCCACGGCCGCACGAGGCCACCCTCACCCGCGAAACTGTGCGATTCTGCTAATTTCATTGGTGTTTCCGGTGATCTCCGCTTAGTTTTGGCCGCGACATCGGCGCGCCGATGCGAGACCTGCCGGCGGATGCCGGACAGCCGAATGAAAGGAAACGAGAAAGTCATGCGACAGTCTGCGGGCAAGACTGCCAGGAAGGAACTTCCGCAAATGCCGGTCGTCGACGACACGACGATCGATTTCGACACGATCGAACGCCTGTTCTTCGCCTACCGCGATTTCGTTTCGGACCCGGACGCGATCCTCGCCAAGATCGGTTACGGCCGCGCCCATCACCGCGTCGTCTATTTCGTGAGCCGCCGACCGGGCATGACGGTCGCCGACCTCCTCGGCATCCTGCAGATCACCAAGCAGAGCCTTGCCCGCGTGCTGAAGGAACTCATCGATTCCGGCTACATCCGCCAGATCGCCGGTCCGGCGGACCGCCGCCAGCGCAGGCTCTATTCGACCCTTGCCGGCCGGGAACTCGCCCTTGCCCTCTCGCAACCGCAATCACTGCGCATATCACGAGCACTCGAGGGCTTTACCCCCGAGATGAGGGAGGCGGTGAAACGGTTCCTGGAAGGCATGACCCAAACACCGGCAGCCGGCGAGCCGCAGACGTCCGGAGACGAATGAATGGCAAGAAAGAAGACGATTGCTGACGACGCACCGCATCTCCTCGTGGTCGACGACGACACGCGCATTCGTGACCTGCTTCACCGCTACCTGACGGAACAGGGCTTCCGCATCACCGTTGCGGCGGATGCCGGCGAGGCGCGGCGCAAGCTCGAGGGGCTGAATTTCGACCTTCTCGTCCTCGACGTGATGATGCCGGGCGAATCCGGCCTTTCGCTGACGCGCAGCATTGCCGACGAGAAGAGCATTCCGGTGATCCTGCTGACGGCGCGTTCGGAGGCGGAGTCGCGCATCGCCGGCCTCGAAGCGGGCGCCGACGACTATCTCGCCAAGCCCTTCGATCCGCGCGAACTGGTGCTTCGCATCAACAACATCCTGAGGCGCAACACCGTCGCCGATGCGCCGAAGATCGAACAGGTGATGTTCGGCCCCTACACCTTCTCGCTCTCGCGACGGGAACTGAAGAAGGCGTCGGAACTCATTCGCCTGACCGACCGCGAGCAGGAAATCATGGTGCTCTTCGCCAGCCGTGCCGGCGACACCATCCCGCGGCACGAACTTGTCGGCAACGACACCGAGGTCGGCGAGCGGACGATCGACGTACAGATCAACCGGCTGCGCCGCAAGATCGAGGACGACCCGGCCAACCCGGCCTGGCTGCAGACGGTGCGCGGCATCGGCTACCGCCTCAGCATGGACTAGGCGAACGCCGGACAGCACCACGACGGTAAAGGACATCATGGCTCTGTTCGACACCATCCGGCGAGATCACGAACGCCCCGGCGGCAGCGGCTACCGGGCGTTCTCGCGCTGGCTGCGGCACCGGCTGCCGACAGGGCTCTATGCGCGGTCGCTGCTGATCATCATCCTGCCGATGCTGATTCTGCAGACGGTGCTCGCCTTCGTCTTCATGGAACGCCACTGGCAGATGGTAACGGATCGCCTTTCGGCGGCCGTGACGCGCGACATCGCCTCGATCATCGAGTTCATCGAACTTTATCCGGGCGAGCAGGACCTTGAAAACATCGTCCGCATCGCCCGCGAGAAGATGAACCTCACCATTTCGCTGGAACCGGGCGGCGAACTGCCCGCACCGCGCCCGAAACCCTTCTTCTCCATCCTCGACCAGATCCTGAGCGACCAGATCGAAAACCAGATTCACCGGCCCTTCTGGATCGACACGGTGGGAGATTCCCGTCTGGTGGAAATCCGCATCAAGCTCGAGGAGCGCACGCTCCGCATCTTCGCCCGGCGCAACCAGGCCTATGCCTCGAACACCCACATCTTCCTCGTCTGGATGGTCGGGACCTCGCTGGTGCTGATCGTCATCTCGATCCTGTTCCTGCGCGGACAGATCCGCCCGATCCTGGCGCTCGCCCGCGCCGCCGAGAGTTTCGGCAAGGGCCAGAAGGCCGAGAACTTCGTTCCGCGCGGCGCCGACGAGGTCCGCCGTGCCGGTCTCGCCTTCATCCTGATGCGCGAGCGCATCGAACGCCAGATGGAGCAGCGCACCGCCATGCTGACCGGCGTCAGCCACGACCTGCGCACGATCCTCACCCGCTTCAAGCTGCAGCTTGCGCTCGCGGGCGACAATCCCGAACTCGAAAGCATGAACAAGGATGTCGAGGACATGCAGTCCATGCTCGAAGGCTACATGGCCTTCGCGCGCGGCGAGGCGGAGGAGGATGTCGGCTCGCTGCAGCTCAGCACGCTGTTCGAAAAACTGCGCAACGACTTCGCCCGCGAAGGCAAGGCGCTCTCCTATACGATCGAGGGTGAGGACGACGTCATCATGCGCCCGAACGCCTTTGCCCGGCTCGTCGGCAATCTCGCCTCGAACGCCGGCCGCTACGCACATCGCCTCGACATCGAGGCGAAGCACAGCGCCAAATGGCTGACGATCACCTTCGACGATGATGGGCCGGGGATTGCCCCGGAGATGCGGGAGGAGGTGTTCAAACCTTTCTTCCGGCTGGACAGCGCGCGCAATCTCGACTCTTCGGGAACGGGACTCGGCCTCGCGATCGCCCTCGACATCGCCCGCAGCCACGGCGGCAACATCACCCTCGGCGACAGCCCGCTCGGTGGCCTTCGGGCGACGGTGCGCGTTCCGGCATAATCAAACGGCAAGGGGCAGACGCATGACGATCGGCAACTGGAACGGCATGAGCTGGTTCAATCCGCCTCCTCTGCTCGAGATCGCGGCCGGCGATCTGCGGCTAGCGACGGGTGACCGGACCGATTTCTGGCAGCGGACCTATTACGGCTTCCGTCGTGACAATGGCCATTTCCTTCACCGCCGCCGCGACGGCGATTTCACCATGGAGACGGCCTTCACCGGCCGCTACGAGGCTCTATACGATCAGGCCGGCCTGATGCTGCGCCACGACGCGGAGAACTGGATGAAATGCGGTGTCGAGTTTACCGACGGCTGCCGCCATTTCAGCACGGTCGTGACCGTCGCCGGCCGTTCGGACTGGTCGGCCTTCGCCTTGCCCGACGGAAATGGTCCGGTGGAAGCCCGCGTCACCCGTCTCGCGGATGCGCTGTTCGTGCAGTACCGGCTCTCGGAACCGGATACCTGGAAAATGGCACGACTCGGCTACTTTCCGCCGGAACTGAAATCGCTGGAGGTCGGCGTGACCGCCTGCTCGCCGCAGAGAGCCGGCTTCGAAGTCACCTTTCACCGCTTCGTGCTCACGGACCCGCTCAGCCGCGACATCCACTGAGGCCGGACGGCCTCACATCAGCTTGCGGCCGTTCGGTACGGATCGTTCGACGGCGGCGAGCACGATGGCGCCGGTTTCGTCCTCGAAGCCGAGGGTCAGCACTTCCGAGCGGAAGGGGCCGATCTGGCGTGGCGGGAAATTGACGACACCGAGAACCTGACGGCCGACGAGCTCGGCTGCGCCATAGTGCACGGTGATCTGGGCGGAGGATTTCTTCACGCCGATCCCGGGGCCGAAGTCGATCTTGAGCTTCCAGGCCGGCTTGCGGGCCTCGGGAAACGGCTCGACCTCGATGATCGTGCCGACGCGGATGTCGACCTTCTCGAAATCGCTGTAGCTGATCAGTTCGCTGGTTCCCTCTGCCTCGCTCATTCGGCGAGCTCCTCGGCGCGCTTGCGGGCGGCCTCGACCGCCCGGTCGAAGAGCGGCTGCATGCCGTCGTCGGCCATCAGGACGGAAAGTGCGGCCGCCGTCGTGCCGCCCGGCGAGGTGACGTTCTGCCTCAGACGCTGAGCGTCGTCTGGGGACTGGTGAAGCAGTTCACCAGCCCCCGAGACAGTCTCCCGTGCAAGGCGCATGGCGAGGTCCGCCGGCAGGCCCGCTTTGCGACCTGCCTCAGCCATGCATTCCACGAGATAGAAGACATAGGCCGGGCCGCTGCCCGAGAGCGCGGTAACGGCATTGATGTCGGCTTCGGAGGATACCCATTCGACCGGGCCGGAAACCTTGAGCAGGCCGTCGACGACCTGCCGCTGCGCCTCGCTTACCCCGGCATTGGCGAAAGCGCCGGTGATGCCGCGGCCGACCATGGCCGGCGTGTTCGGCATGGCGCGCACCATCGGCGCGGCGCCGAGATGGCTCTCCATGAAGGAGAGCGTCTTGCCGGCCGCGACCGAGACCACGACCGTTTCCGGGCCGACCAGTGACTTCAGCGGCGGCAGTACCGCACCCATGACCTGCGGCTTGACCGCAAGGAACAGGATGCCGACCGAAAGCCCCTGCGGCACCTCGCTGGTATAGGTGGCGCCCGCTTCCCGGATCCGCGCCAGCATGGCCTCGGACGGACCGGGATCGATGACCGTGATCGAGGAACCCGGAATGCCGCTTTTCAGCCATCCCGCCAGCATGGCACCGCCCATGTTGCCGGCGCCGACGAGGACGATGTTGCCGGTCGCAGCCATGGATCAGGCCTCTCCGGCGGTTTCGAAGAGCACCGCGTCCATGGCGCTCTTGGCGTCCATGCCCGACCACACGACGAACTGGAAGGCCTGGAAATAGGCTTCGCACGCGTCGATCGCGCTCGAAAGCAGGACCTCGACCTGACGGTTGGTCGGCTCGGCGCCGCCGGCGAGCAGCAGCGACTGGCGGAAGATGATGACATCCTCCTGCCGCCACAGGTCGAAATGCCCCATCAGCACCTGGCCGTTGATGTAGGAGAGGAGCCGGATGACCTCGTTGACACGGGAGTCGGGAATGCGGATGTCGAAGGCGCTGGCGAGATGAAGCGCCTCGAACTCTTCCATCCAGGAGAACGAGACGTGGTAGTCCGCCCATCGCCCCTCAACCGTCATGGCGATTTCGTCTTCGCCCGAGCGCTCGAACGACCAGTCGTTGTTGGCTGCAACGAACTCGATCATGTCAACCGGATTGGACTGACGTTCAAATTCCATTTCCATAAGGCTCATGCAGCACCTTCTTGACCGGAGCGAAAGGCGACAATTCGCGTGGTGGCACACAAACGAACAGACATCATCCTGCCGGAAACAACACTGGGAATGATTCCCCCGCGACCATCAGGACACCATAGGCACCCTGCCCGAAACTTGTGATGGCCCGTTTCGAATCATCATTTAAAATCAGTGTATAATGGCGAAGTCGAAGTACCAGCCCAGAAATGCGTTTCGGCCGACGGGACTGTGGACAGGTTCGGTTCCACAATATCGGCAAGTAGACTTAAACGACTCTGCCGATTGGCTTTTCGGCCGCTGTCCACATGTGGACAACGAGGACGATTATTTTCGCTTGCAGCGACAGGCGAATCCGGCCGTCGGCGTTTCTTTCCGCAAAAGCACCCGTCGAAATGCGACCGCCGCCGAATCCCGCTGGAAGTTCGGTGACTTCCGGAGATTCGGCGGCGGTGTTGATCGTCGGTCGTGAAGGAGCCGAACGGCTCACTTGTCCTTGGCGTCGAGCCGTGCCTCGAGGGCCGCGATGCGGGCGAGCAGCGCGTCGTTTTCCTCGCGCGCCTTCACCGCCATTTCCCGGACGGCCTCGAATTCCTCGCGCTTCACCACATCCATGCTGTTCAGCCAGCGCTCGGCCTGCGCATGGAAGGCGGTCTCCATTTCCTTGCGAACGCCCTGGGCGGCGCCGGCAGCATCGGTCATCAGCTTGGCGAATTCGTCCAGAATGCGGTTCGGTCCAGTGGACATCGGGATCGGCTCCTCTTTCGCAGTCGACGCCGTCCGCCGGCGCCCTTGTTCATGGGTTTGAGGTAGGCATTTGCCGGGAGCGATGCAAGCCATAATCTTGCCGGGAGGGTCGGGCAGCTTGCCGGCCGTCCAGAATCCATCTTGACCGTCCCATTTCAGAACGCCATTTTCCGCCGACAATAACGAAGGTTCAACCGTGCAGTCAGCCGCCGCCCTGCTTTCCATCGTCAGCTTCCCGGCAATCGATCCCGTGGCCATCGCCATCGGGCCGATCGCAATCCGCTGGTATGGCCTCGCCTACGTCGCCGGCATCATGCTCGGCTGGTTCGTCGCCCGCCGCATGCTCGCCAACACGGCGCTCTGGCCGAACGGTACGCCCCCCTGCACGGCCGCACACCTCGACGACTTCCTCGTCTGGGTCGCGCTCGGCATCGTGCTCGGCGGCCGCATCGGCTACATCCTCTTCTACGATCTCGAAGCGGTGCTCGCCGAACCCGTGCGCGCCATCCAGATCTGGAACGGCGGCATGTCCTTCCACGGCGGCTTCCTCGGCGCGACCACGGCGATGATCCTGTTTTCCCGCCGCCACGCGATCCCGCTCTGGAGCCTCTTCGACATCGTTGCGAGCGTCGCGCCGATCGGCATCTTCTTCGGGCGGCTCGCCAATTTCATCAACGGCGAGCTCTGGGGCCGCATAACCGACGTTCCCTGGGCGATGGTTTTCCCGACCGGCGGCCCGATGCCGCGCCATCCGAGCCAGCTCTACGAGGCGGCCCTCGAAGGCCTCCTCCTGTTCATCGTCCTGCAAATCCTCGCACGCGCCTTCAAGGCGCTGCGCAGGCCCGGAACGGTGACCGGCGCCTTCGTCGCGCTCTATGCCCTCGCCCGCATTCTGGTCGAGTTCTTCCGCGAGCCCGATGTGCAGATCGGCTATCTTGCCGGCAACTGGCTGACCATGGGAATGGTGCTGTCCCTGCCCATGCTGGTGGCCGGGCTCTGGGCAATCCTTCGCGCGCGCCGAGCGAGCGGCCGTTGACAAAACGAGAGGCGTTGACGTGACCACACCGCTTGCCACCAAGATCAAGGCGCTTATCCGTGCGAACGGCCCGATCAGCGTCACCGACTATTTCGCGCTCTGCCTCGCCGATCCGGAACACGGTTACTACAAGACCCGCAATCCCTTCGGCAGCGATGGCGACTTCGTGACCGCACCCGAGGTCAGCCAGCTTTTCGGCGAGATGCTCGGCGTCTTCATGGTGCTGGCCTGGCGCCGCCACGGCGAGCCGCAGCCGGTGCGCTTCGTCGAGGTCGGCCCCGGCCGCGGCACGATGATGTCGGACATGCTGCGGGTGATCGCCCGCATCGCGCCCGCGCTCTACGAGGCGGCGACCGTCCATCTGGTCGAAACCAGCGGACGCCTTCGCGAGGTGCAGAGGAAGACACTCGCCGGCCATGAGGACAGGATCGCCTGGCACGAGAGCTTCGACGAAGTCCCCGCGGGTTTCGTCCTCGTCGCGGCAAACGAACTCTTCGACGCGATCCCGATCCGCCAGTTCGTGAAGACCCCCACCGGCTTTCGCGAGCGCATGGTCGGCCTCGACGCCGACGACGAACTGACCTTTGCCGTCGGCGTCTCGGGCATAGACCCCGCTCTGTTGCCGACGGCCGGCAACCTGCCGCCGGACGGCACCATTTTCGAGATCGCCCCCGCCCGCCAGGCGGTTCTGGAAACGATGTGCGACAGACTGCGCACCTCCGGAGGCACGGCCTTGATCATCGATTACGGCCATATGGCCACGGCCTACGGCGACACCCTGCAGGCGGTGCTCGCTCATGAATTCGATCCGCCGCTCGCCCATCCGGGCATGGCCGACCTGACGAGCCATGTCGACTTCGAGCAGCTTGCGATCACCGCGAGCGCCGCGGGCGTGCACGTCAACGGCTGCATGCACCAGGGCGATTTCCTCGTCGGCCTCGGGATCGAGGAACGCGCATCCGCGCTCGGCCGCGGCAAAGATACCAAGACCCAGACGGAGATCGTGCAGGCGGTCGAGCGGCTGGCCGGCGCCGGTGAAGGGCGGATGGGCGAGCTCTTCAAGGTTCTCGCGCTTTCGAGCCCCGCCGTGCCGCTTCCCCCCTTCAAGCCTGCGGATTGACAGAGGCGGCGGGCTTGGGTCACCATCCCGCCAAATCCGGCAGGGGCAGAAGGCGCCGTCTCTTTCACAAGACCCGGCAGGTGGACGAAGATCACTCTCACCAAACGCGGACACCGGAAAGCCATGCAGAATCAAGCGTCTCCAGAGCCGATCGAAAGTACGCTCCTCGCGAGGAACGGAAGGGATCGCTTTCGCCACGGCTTCTTCACCCGCAAGGGCGGCGTGTCGGAAGGCATCTATGAAGGCCTGAACGTCGGGCTCGGCTCCAACGATGCGCCCGAGCGCGTGCACGAGAACCGCAGCCGCGTCAGCCGCTGGTTCGGACTGCCTGCGGAGCGGCTCGCGACCGTCCACCAGGTCCATTCGCCGGACGTGATGGTCGTCGACGCCCGCTACGACGGTTCGCGCCCGCAGGCCGATGCCATGGTGACTTCGGCGCCGGGCGTCATCCTCGGCGTCCTCACCGCCGATTGCGGGCCGATCCTCTTCGCCGACCCGGAAAACGGCGTCATCGGCGCGGCCCATGCCGGCTGGAAGGGCGCCCTCACCGGCGTTCTGGAAAACACGATCGCCGCCATGGAACAGCTCGGTGCCGCCCGCGAGAGCATCGTCGCCTGCCTCGGCCCCTCGATCAGTGCGCAGAATTACGAGGTCGGCCCCGAGTTCGTCGCCCGCTTCCTCGAACAGGATCCGTCCTACGAGGCCTTCTTCTCTTCTTCCGCCAAGGAAGGGCACGCAATGTTCGACCTGCAGGGCCTGACGCTGAAACGGCTCACGGATGCCGGCCTCAAGGCCGAAAGCCTCGGCCTCTGCACCTATGCCGACCCCGGTTCCTTCTTCTCCTATCGTCGGACCACACATGCGGGGGAACCGGACTACGGCCGCCAGATTTCCGCAATCGCAATCACGGAGGACTGACATGGCGCTGCACTTCGACGCGAGCGAATACGCTGCCCGGCTCGACCGCCTGACGGCGCGCATGGCCGAAGAAAAGCTCGACGCACTGCTGCTCTTCGCCCAGGAGAGCATGTACTGGCTGACGGGCTACGACACCTTCGGCTACTGCTTTTTCCAGACGCTCGTGGTGAGGGCGGACGGCTCGCTGACGCTGCTCACCCGCTCCGCCGACCTGCGCCAGGCGCGCCACACCTCGACGATCGAGAACATCGTCGTCTGGGTGGACCGCGTGAATGCCGATCCGGCCATGGACCTGCGCAACCTGCTGAGCGACATGGACCTGCTCGGATGCCGCATCGGCGTCGAATATGACACCCACGGCATGACGGGCCGCGTCGCGCGGCTTCTCGACAACCAGCTCACGACCTTCGGCCAGATCGTCGATGCCTCTTACCTCGTCAGCAATCTCCGGCTGGTGAAGAGCACCGCCGAAATCGGCCATATCGAGCGCGCGGCAGCCCTTGCCGACGACGCGCTCGACGCCGCCTTGCCGCTCATCAGGGCAGGTGGAAACGAGGCGGACATCCTCGCGGCGATGCAGGGAACGATCCTGGCGGGCGGCGGCGATTATCCGGCGAACGAATTCATCATCGGTTCCGGGGCGGACGCCCTTCTCTGCCGCTACAAGTCCGGTCGCCGGACGCTTTCCGAGAAGGACCAGCTGACGCTCGAATGGGCGGGCGTCGACGCCCATTACCATGCGGCAATGATGCGGACGATCCTCATCGGCGAGGCGACCACGCGCCACCGCGAACTCTACGCGGCCTGTGAGGCGACGATCCGCGAGATCGAGGCGGTGCTGCGTCCGGGAAACACTTTCGGCGACGTCTTCGACACGCACGCCCGCATCATGGACGAGCGGGGCCTCACCCGGCACAGGCTGAACGCCTGCGGCTATTCGCTCGGCGCACGTTTCTCGCCGTCGTGGATGGAGCACCAGATGTTCCATGCCGGCAATCCGCAGGAGATCCTCCCCGACATGTCGCTTTTCGTGCACATGATCGTCATGGATTCCGAGCGCGAAACGGCAATGACCCTCGGCCACACCTATCTGACGACGGAGGAAGCGCCGCGTGCGCTCTCGCGGCATCCGCTCGAACTTCTCGTCCGCTGACGCGGCCTCGTGAAATTTCGGGGAATTGACAGCACCCCTCCCGGACCCGATAAGAAGGGTGGATGAAAAGCTTGACCGAACAGGAAGGGCAAATGGCAGGATGAAGTGGATCGCGATAGCATTGAACGTGCTGATCCCGGCGCTCGCCCTGTCCGGCTGCAATACCACCGATGCCCTGACGCCGCGCGCCGACGTCGGCGGAGGAACGCAGGTCGCGAGCTCCCCCGTCACGCAGTCCGACACCGACCAGATGGCCGGCGTCTCCGCAGGGCAGCAGTCGCTCGCCGGCCAGGAATACGCGACACCGCCGCAGAACACGCTCGAAGCCCAGGCCCAGGCGCTCGCCGCCGGCAGTCAGCCGATGCAGCCTCCCCCGCCGGTCGGAGGCGTGACGACCCAGCAGCAGCCGGCCGCTCAAGCGTCTTCACCGGCGCCGACACAGACGGCCGCCCTCGCCCCCGCAAAGGGTACGATCCGCTTCCTGCCGATCATCGGCGCGCCGATCCAGGCGGTAACGCCGCTCTCACGCCAGCTCGGGGCCGAGGCCCGTGCGCACGGACTGGCGATCAAGGGCTCGAACGACCCGGCGGCCGACCACATCCTCAAGGGCTATTTCTCGGCCTTCTCCGAAGGCGGCAAAGTCACGATCATCTATGTCTGGGATATTCTCAACCAGAGCGGAAGCCGCCTGCACCGTATCCAGGGCCAGGAGGTCGTTCCTTCCTCGGCGACCGAGGCCTGGGCCGGCGTGCCCGCCTCCCTCATGCAGCAGATCGCGACCAAGACAATCAACGAATACACGAGCTGGCTGGCCGGACACGGCGGATGACCACTGGTCACAAACTTTTCACGAATTTCGTGGTCGCGACCGCAAGGCCTCTTGCATTCAGGTTCAAGGACGCTAAAAAGCGCCCATCCAGCATGACAACAGGCGGGCCAAAATGAAGGTTTTCGCGGGGAATTCGAACCGGCAGTTGGCCGAGGCGATCTGCAATTATCTCAATGTTCCTCTTGGAAAAGCCACCGTTCGACGGTTCGCGGACCAGGAAATTTTCGTAGAGATCCAGGAAAACGTGCGCGGCGAGGACGTTTTCGTCGTCCAGTCCACCTCCTTCCCGGCCAACGACCACCTGATGGAACTGTTGATCATGATCGACGCGTTCCGCCGCTCCTCCGCCCGCCGCATCACCGCCGTGCTTCCCTATTTCGGCTACGCCCGCCAGGACCGCAAGCCGGGCCCGCGCACCCCGATCTCCGCGAAGCTGGTCGCCAATCTCATCACCGAGGCCGGCGCCGACCGCGTGCTGACCCTCGACCTGCATGCCGGCCAGATCCAGGGCTTCTTCGATATCCCGACCGACAATCTCTACGCCGTGCCGCTTCTCGCGCGCGACGTGAAGGAACGCTACGACACCAAGAACGTCATGGTCGTTTCGCCGGACGTCGGCGGCGTGGTTCGCGCCCGCTCGCTCGCCAAGCGCCTCGACTGTCTTCTCGCGATCGTCGACAAGCGCCGCGACCGTCCGGGTGAGTCCGAAGTCATGAACGTCATCGGCGACGTGACCGGCAAGGACTGCATCCTGATCGACGATATCGTCGACTCGGGCGGCACACTCTGCAACGCCGCGGAAGCGCTGCTGAAGAACGGCGCGACCAGCGTGACGGCCTATATCACCCACGGCGTGCTCTCGGGCGGTGCGGTGACCCGCGTCGCCTCGTCCAAGCTGCGCGAGCTGGTGATCACCGACTCCATCCAGCCGACGACCGCCGTCCAGTCCGCCCACAACATCCGCGTTCTGACGACCGCCAACCTGCTCGGCGAAGCGATCAACCGCACCAGCGCGGAAGCCTCGGTTTCGAGCCTCTTCGACTGAGGCTCGCCTCCCCTGTCGTAAACAATGACGGATGCCCGCATCGTCGCGGCATCCGAACATTCGACAGTGTTTACTTAAGATTGCCGTAAGCAATTTCCGCGACACTTCCGCGCAATCTAGTTGCGGGAGGAGAATATTTTATGTCGCGCACCGATATAGGGACGGACCGAATCCGTCCTCTGTCGTCCGTCAAGGCGAAATTCGCCGGCCTCGTCGTCGGAGCCACATTGGTCTCGTGCATGGCGGTCGGCCTGTTGAGCTACCAGATCGGCAAGGCGGGCCTGATCGACGCCAGCAAGTTGCGGCTGGAGTCGGTGGCTGCCACCCAGTCGAAGGAAGTCGCCTCCTATCTCGACCGCGTAGGCCAGTCGCTGGCCGAAATCGCGCAGAATACGGCGGTCGGGGAAGCGACCGACATGATGGTCAACATCATTCCCGTCGAGGCGCCGACGATCAAGAAGGTCTTCCAGCCGGACGGCTCGACCGTCGAAGAGCGGATCGCCATCGACGGCAGCAAGCAGAAGCTGCTCTACGGCGTGCGCCACGCGGCCATTCACGGCACGCTGTCGAGCACCTGGAAGAACACCAATGTCAGCGACATTCTGGTTGCCGACGTCAACGGGACGATCGTCTACACCGTAACCAAGGGTGGCGAACTCCTGACGACGCTCGACGATCCGGCCAATGCCCGCCTCAAGGAACTTGCCGAGCGTGTGAAGGCCGGCGGCGACCGCGACGTCCATTTCTCGCCCTTCGGTGACTACCCTTACGAAGCCGGCGTGCCCTCGGCCTTCGTCGCGCAACCGCTCGCCATTTCCGTCTGGGGCGAGACGCAGCGCAAGGGCACCGTCTTCATCCGCGTCTCAGCCGACAAGCTGTCGCAGATGATGAAGCCGGACGGGCTCGGCGCCACCATCGACGACGCCTTCCTCCTCAGCGACGACGGCAGCCTGCGCGGCGGCACGATTACCGGTGGCAAGGATGCAGTCGTCGCGCCGGAACTCGTGGAGGCGGCGAAATCCGGTGCCAGCGGCGCGACCTTCGCCGGTTCGGCGAACGGCACCTCGTTCTACGCCTATCGCCCCCTCGATCTCTTCGGGCAAAGACATCTCCTCGCGATCGGCCAGGAGGACGCCAAGGTTCTGGCATCGGCCAACGACCTCGCCAAATGGGCCTTTCTCGCGACCGTCGCGGTGCTCGCAGTGATGGGCGTCATCGGGACCTTCGTCTCGTCGAGCCTCACCCGCCCGCTGACCGATCTCGCGAAGCTGATGAACCGGCTGAACCAGGGTGACAAGAACATCGAAATCCGTGCCGCCGGTCGCCCCGACGAAATCGGCGTCATGGCCAGGGCGCTCGAATCCTTCCGGACCAGCGCGCTGGAAAAGGACCGGATGGAAACGGAGGCGGTCGAACGCGGCGAGCAGATCGAGGAAGAGCGCCGCCAGCGCGAGGCAGAGAAGGCCCGCAGCGCACAGGAACTCGAATATGCCGTCTCCGCACTCGCCGGCGGACTGCAGGACCTTGCCGACGGCAAGCTGAACGTCCGGATCGACACGCCCTTCGTGCCCTCGCTGGACCACCTGCGCCTCGACTTCAACCAGTCGCTCGAACATCTCGAACAGACGATCCGCACGATAAGCGAAAGCGCCGACGTCATCCGCAGCGGCTCTGCCGACCTCAAGGCCGCATCGGAAGACCTCGCACATCGCACCGAACGGCAGGCGGCGTCGCTCGAGGAGGCCGCCGCCGCCCTCGGCGACATGACGGGCTCCGTGAACGATGCGCTGAAGCGTTGCGAAACGGCGGTCCAGGTCGCAGCCGAAAGCCTCGCCGGTGCGAAGACCTCGTCCTCGGTCGTGGGCGAGGCGATCACCGCGATGGAGCGCATCGAAGGCTCCTCCTCGAAGATCCGCCAGATCATCGACGTCATCGACCAGATCGCCTTCCAGACGAACCTGCTTGCGCTCAATGCAGGCGTCGAGGCGGCCCGGGCCGGTGACGCCGGCAAGGGCTTTGCCGTCGTCGCGCAGGAAGTCCGCGAACTGGCGCAGAGGTCGTCCGGTGCCGCCCGCGACATCAGCCAGCTCATCAACACCTCGACGTCCGATGTCGAAGGCGGCGTCGCACTGGTGCTGAAGACCGGCGAAAGCCTGCATCAGATCGAGACCAACATCGCGGCGATCAACGACCAGATCGGTGCGATCGCCACCGCCTCGCGCGAGCAGTCGATGCGGCTTTCCGAGATCAATGCCTCCGTCAACGCGCTCGACCAGGTGACGCAGCAGAATGCCGCCATGGTCGAGGAAACGACGGCAAGCGCCTTCGCGCTGGCGCACGAGGCAGACGGCCTCACCGGCCAGGTGAACCGCTTCGCCATCGACCGCGGCGCAGCAGCCGTAAGACGTCAAGCGGCCTGAGCCGGTGACAATGACGACAGCAGCCCGCGGCGCTCCGGTGCCCGCGGGCTTTTTATGTCTTGGGACGGGACGGGGCAGGAATGCCGCACGAGGCCTCGCCGGATCCGAACAGCCGCGAGCGCGTGAGAAAGCGCCGCTCCCGGCCGTTGTCGAGCGAAAACATCCCGCCCCTGCCCGGCACCACATCGATGATGAGCTGGGTGTGCTTCCAGACCTCGTACTGGCTGCCGCTGATGTAGAACGGCACGCCGCCGATCTCGCCGAGCTTCACGTCAGTCTCCCCGACGCGGTATTCGCTCGCCGGATAGCACATCGGCGAAGAACCGTCGCAGCATCCGCCGGACTGGTGGAAGAGGATGTCCGGGTGGTCGCGCCGGATCTCAGATAGGAAATCGAGCGCCGCTTCGGTGGCAATCACGCGCGGTTCGCCGGCGGGACTTTCGGTCATCGTCGTTCCTTCCAAAGACGTTGCCAACACGCGAAACCCTCCCCTTGAGGGGGAGGGTCGGCACGCAAGTGCCGGGGTGAGGTGACCCTTGGTGGAGGTGCACAATCACCTCACCCGCAGCTCTGCTGCAACCGCCCCCATCGAGGGGGAGGTGGTGGAGGCCTCCTCAGAAGAAGCCGAGCGCCTTCGGGCTGTAGCTCACCAGCATGTTCTTGGTCTGCTGGTAGTGGTCGAGCATCATCTTGTGGGTCTCGCGGCCGATACCCGACTGCTTGTAGCCGCCGAAAGCGGCATGGGCCGGATAGGCGTGGTAGCAGTTGGTCCAGACGCGGCCGGCCTGAATGTTGCGGCCGAAGCGGTAGCAGCGGTTGGCGTCGCGGCTCCACACGCCGGCGCCGAGGCCGTAGAGCGTGTCGTTGGCGATCGACAGCGCCTCGTCCTCGTCCTTGAAAGTGGTGACAGAGACCACTGGGCCGAAGATCTCCTCCTGGAAGACCCGCATCTTGTTGTGGCCCTTGAAGACGGTCGGCTGGATGTAGAAGCCGTCGCTCAACGCGCCGCCCAGATGCGCACGCTCGCCGCCGGCGAGCACCTCGGCGCCTTCCTGCTTGCCGATGTCGAGATAGGAGAGGATCTTCTCCATCTGCTCGGTCGACGCCTGCGCGCCCATCATGGTGCTCATTTCGAGCGGGCTGCCCTGCACGATCGCCTTCACGCGCGGAAGGGCGCGCTCCATGAAGCGGTCATAGATCGACTCGTGGATCAGCGCCCGGCTCGGGCAGGTGCAGACCTCGCCCTGGTTGACCGCGAACATGACGAAACCTTCAATCGCCTTGTCGAAGTAATCGTCGTCCTCCGCGGCAACGTCGGCGAAGAAGATGTTCGGCGACTTGCCGCCGAGCTCGAGCGTCACCGGGATCAGGTTCTGGCTGGCATATTGCATGATCAGCCGGCCGGTCGTCGTCTCGCCTGTGAAAGCGATCTTGGCGATGCGCGGACTGGAGGCGAGCGGCTTGCCGGCTTCGAGGCCGAAGCCGTTGACGACATTGAGCACGCCGGGCGGCAGGAGATCGCCGACGAGGTCCATCAGCACGAGGATCGAGGCAGGGGTCTGCTCGGCCGGTTTCAAGACGACGCAATTCCCGGCGGCGAGCGCCGGCGCCACCTTCCATGCGGCCATCAGGATCGGGAAGTTCCACGGAATGATCTGCCCGACCACGCCGAGCGGTTCGTGGAAGTGATAGGCGACGGTATCGTGGTCGATTTCGCCGATCGAGCCTTCCTGTGCGCGGATGGCGCCGGCAAAATAGCGGAAATGGTCGATCGCTAGCGGAATGTCGACAAGCGTCGTCTCGCGGATCGGCTTGCCGTTGTCCCAGGTCTCGGCGCGCGCCAGAAGCTCGAGATTGGCTTCCATGCGGTCGGCGATCTTGTTCAGGATATTGGACCGCTCGGTGGTCGAGGTGCGGCCCCACTTGTCCTTGGCGGCATGTGCGGCGTCGAGGGCGAGATTGACGTCGTGCTCGTCGGAGCGGGCGACCTCGCAGAGCTTTCCGCCGGTCACCGGCGTGATGTTGTCGAAGTAGCGGCCGTTCACCGGATCGCGCCACTCGCCGCCGATGAAATTCCCGTAGCGCAGCTTGAACGGGCTCTCGGCAATGGTCTGGACTTGGATATTCATGAAATCATCCTCCCTGGATCGAGGTCCCTCCTCAGGACCGATGGGAGAATGATTGCCGGCAACGCCCTTCGCGGATAGGGGGATGACAGGATACCGCAGCGCACACTGTTTCAGTTCTGCGACACTTGCGGCGGCGTCACTGGAGGGCGAGGCGCTTCATCTTCCGGTGCAGGGTCGCACGGCTGATGCCGAGCACCTGGGCGGCCTGCGAGACGTTGCCATTGGTACGCGACAATGCCCGGCGCAGCGCCGCACGTTCCGCCTCGTCGAGGTCGGCGACACCGTCTCCCCTGCTCTCGCAGAGTGCATCCGAAGCCGGCAATCCTTGAGCGATCCGCTGGTCGTCGAGCCTCAGCGCCAGACGCGCCGCCCTGGTGGCTCCGAGCACGAGGTCGTCACCGTCGACGGCGAGAAGCGCGACCGAGCCGGCGCTCGCCGTCGGGACCATCACGAAACGGGCGCCCGGAAAGGCGAGCCTGAAGAGCGTCGCCTCGACGCGAACGGCCGCGTCGCGCACCGCCTGCGAGAGGATCGCAAGCGTCATGTCGGTGACGTCGTTGCGGCAGGTCGAGATGTCGAGCGCCGCGGCGACACGTCCGAGATGATCGCGGATCGGTGCCGTCACGCAGCTGAGCTCCGTGTTCGCGCTCAGGAAATGCTGGTCGCGGTGGATCATCACCGCCCGCTGGTCGGCGAGGGCCGTGCCGATGCCGTTGGTCCCGACGCTCGCCTCGCTCCAGACGGTCTGCGGCCAAAGCCCGAGGTCACGGAAGTCCGCATCGTCGGACGGCGCACCGCGGCGATCGAGCACCACGCCGTCGCGATCGGAAAGAAGGATGCAGCAACCCGACCGGCCGACGGTCTGATAGAGCCGATCGACCTCCTCGCTGCAGGCGAAAACCAGATGGCCTGCCCTCTCCCGCGCGGAGCGGAAGACCGTTTCGTCGACACGAACAGGCTTGCGGCGCTCTTCCGGCTGGAGCTGATGAAGGTCGAGGCAGCGGCGCCACGAGGCCGCAATCGGCGAACTGGCGGCGGCAGAACTCTGCGTCGCTGTCTGATAGACCAAGTCTGAGTGGTTGGGCTGCCGAGGCATCTGCTCCTCCCAAAGCATATGACATCATGCCTGCGCATGGACTATCTTTCAATCATCATCCGCTGATACAAGACCGATACGAATATCACCCTCGCATCTGTCGCAGTTTTGAGACACTCGCGGATGGCTTCATGCCGTTCCTTGCCGCACCGCAAGGAGGACGGGTAGTGTTTGTGCCGCCGTTCACGCGAAAAGCCCTGCAATTGCCGGCCTGCGCTTGCCTTTCGCGGCCTTCTGGTCTATAGCGCCCCCGTCCGCGTAGACACCCTTGGAGGCAACGCGGATGAGGCCGTCGCAAGACACCTCGGTTTCGCATGGCAGGTCAACATCGCCCTGCCCCGGAACTCTCCAAATAACCTTGAAAGGATAAAGCCATGAGCCACGCTTCTTACGAGCTCAAGGCCGTAGCACGCGAACGGGTTGGTAAGGGGTCCTCCCGTGAACTTCGCCGCAACGGTTCCATTCCCGCTGTCATCTATGGTGACAAGCAGGCCCCCATTTCCATCGCGCTCGACACCAACGAAGTCACCAAGCGCATCCACGCCGGCGGTTTCATGACCACCGTTGCGACGATCGACCTGAACGGCGAGAAGATCAAGGTCCTGCCGAAGGACTACCAGCTCGACCCGGTTCGCGATTTCACGATGCACGTCGACTTCCTGCGCGTCTCGGCCGACAGCCAGGTTTCGGTCCAGGTTCCGGTTCACTTCATCAACGAAGAGAAGTCGGCAATCAAGATCGGCGGCGTTCTGAACGTCGTTCGCCACGAAGTCGAGCTGCACTGCCCGGCCGATGCGATCCCGGAATTCATCACCGTCGACCTCGCCGGCCACAAGATCGGCGACAGCCTGCACATCTCGCATGTGAAGCTGCCGGCCGGCGTGACCCCGGTCATCGCCGACCGTGACTTCACGATCGCAACCATCGTCGCCCCGGCTGGCGGTGTTTCCGAAGGCGGGGAAGCTGCCGAAGCGTAATCGCGCAATCGGCACTCCGGACTTTTCCGATCCCGTCTCCGAAAGGAGGCGGGATTTTTCGTTTCCGGGCTCGAAAACCGGCCCGCTGCGGCATGAAAGCCCGTTGCATGAGGGCTTTAGCGAGATTTAATGATTTCGTGTCAGCCTTACCTGCCGCAAAAGTTGCGTAAGGGGGATGTGACACCGTGAGGGAAGCGATATCGGATCAACCATATCCTGGCGGTGACAAGCCATGACACGGTCGGTCGAAAGCCGTTTTCTCGCGATCATCGCAATCGCCGTCGGCATCCTCGTCATCCCTCTCCTCGGGCTCTTCCTCGCCCTGTCGTCGGAGCGCTCCGCGAAGGAGCTTGACGACCACGTCGAGATCCTCCTCGCCGCCAATGCACTGGCGCTGGCAAAGCCGCTCTGGGACTTCGACCTCGAGAGCGCCGAGCGGATCACCGCCGCACTTACCTCCGACGACGCGATCACCAAGGTCCGGGTCCGCGACGTGGCCGGCGGCATCAACGTCTCCATGCCGCCGATGCCGGCCTGGCCCAAAGGCGGCGTCCAGTCTCGTTATCGTCCGATCATCTACAAGACGCTGGACGGCCCGAAGACCGTCGGCACCATCACCGTCTATTACCACCGGCTCGGCATCTTCTCGGCTCTCCGGGAGGCGGAAGGTGTCTTTATCGGCATCTTCATCGTCGCGATCCTCGCCATGGTCGGCGCCGCCATCCTCGGCAACCGCATCATGATCGTCAAGCCGCTGCTGAAGCTGACGGCTGCCATCGAGGCGACCCGAAGGCTCGGATCGCGCCATCACGTCGACTGGAACTCAAACGACGAAATGGGCCGGCTCGCAAAGAGCTTCAACGCCATGCAGACGCAGCTGGAGCAGGAAGAACGGGAGCTCAAGATCGCGCACCGGCGGGCGACGGACATCTACAATCTGACACCCGCCATGCTGTTCTCGATCGATGAGAACGACCGTATCACCGACGTCAGCGACTATTGGCTGCTGGCGACGGGCTACGCGCGCGAGGACGTCGTCGGCAAGCACTTTGCGGATCTCGTCGATAGCCCCGTGCGCGGTGCGTATCTGGTCCACCGCCACGGTCCGAGCGACCGCAAGGTCGTCGAATGCACCACCAGGTTCGTCTGCAAGGACGGCCGTGTCATGGACGTGCTGATCGTCGAAAGCGGCAAGGCCGCCGGTGACTGCGAGACGGGCCTTTCCCTCAGCGTCATGACCGACGTGACCGAGCTCAAGCAGTCGGAAGCCAGGATCCGTCGGCAGGCGGTGACCGACCATCTGACCGGCCTCTTGAACCGGCAAGGCTTCGAGAGTGTCCTCGATGAGGAAATCCGCGAGACCGACGCCCGCCAGGGCGAGCTCGCCTGCATCTTCGTCGATCTCGACCGCTTCAAGTGGATCAACGACAATCTCGGCCACCAGGCCGGTGATACGGTGCTGCGCCGGCTCGTCGAACTCATGGAACAGCAGCTGCCGCCGGCAGCCACCGCCGCGCGTATCGGCGGCGACGAGTTCGCGGTCCTGCTTCGCTCAGACAATGCCGAAGCGGATGCGCTCGCCCTCGCCCATCGTCTCTGCGGGATGCTGGAGGAGCCCCTCCTCATCAACGGATCGACGGTGCGGCTGAGCGCCAGCATCGGTGTCGCGCTCTATCCCCGCCACGCGCACAATGCGGCGGAACTGCTGCAGAAGTCGGACATGGCGATGTACACCAAGAAGCGTGGCGGCAAGAACGGCGCGCTGCTCTACGACCCGCTGATCCAGGACAACACCCGCCAGCGGGCGGAGATCGAGCAGGACATCGAGGAGGCGCTTACCAACGACTGGTTCGAGGCCTATTTCCAGCCAATCGTCGACCTCGGCAACAACCGGGTGATCGGATACGAGTCGCTGATGCGCCTCGCCCACCCGCGAAAGGGACTGCTGCCGCCCTCCGACATCATCAGGATCGCCGAGGAAACCGGGGCGATCGGCCGCATCGGCAACCGCGTATTCGAAAAGGCGCTCGCCAACCTCGTTGCGCTCACCCGGGCGTCCGGCGACGACAAGACCTATCTCGCGGTCAATTTCTCTCCGCTCCAGCTCGAGCAGACGCTGCCGATGCTGCTGACGACGTTGACTGCCCGCCACCACATCGATCCGCGGCGCATCGTTGTCGAGATCACCGAGGCGACGCTGCTCCACGACAACCCGCAGATCCGCATGGTACTCGACGAATTCAGCCGCATCGGCTGCCGCATCGCACTCGATGATTTCGGCACCGGTTATTCTTCTCTCAGCTATCTCAGCCGCTTCCCCGTCGATATCGTGAAGATCGACCAGTCCTTCATCCGTTCCCTCGCCGCCGACGAGGCGGAATTGCGCCACAAGAGCCGCATGCTCGTCGAAGGCATCACCGCCATCTCCCACAAGATGGAATGCTCGGTGACCGCGGAAGGCGTCGAGACGAAGGAGCAGCGCGACCTCCTTCAGGGGTTTGGTGTCGACTGTGGACAAGGCTATTTCTTCGCGCGGCCGCAACCCGTGGAGCAATTGATCGCAGCCTACGACACTGCCCGAAAGACAACCTCCGTCGCCTGACCGCGGCGACAACCGAGCAAGGATGGCATGACATGAAGAGGCTTGCATTACTGCTGCTGCTCGGCACGGCGCCAGCCGCCGAGGCCGAAACCGTCCATTTCACGACGGAGAACTATCCGCCCTACAATTTCCGCGAAAACGGCGAGTACCGCGGCCTCGGCTACGAGCAGGTGGTGGCGCTGATGAAGGACACCGGCGTCGACTACACGATCGAGATGATGCCATGGGCCCGTGCGATCGCGCTTGCCGAGAGCGAGCCGCTCCACTGCGTCTTCACCACCGCGCACATCGCCGAACGCAACAGCCGTTTCAAATGGGTGGAGCCGCTCGCGATCGACCGCAACGTCATGGTGGCGCGGGAAGGTGCCGGCATCAAGGCGATCACCATCGCCGAGGCGCGGGAATACGTCGTCGGAACCCAGCGCAACGACTATACCCAGCAATTGCTGGAGCGGAACGGTTTTCCGAAGATCGACCTCGCGACCGATCTCGACCTGACACTCAAGAAGCTCCTGAGCGGCCGCGTCGACATGATGCCGATCTCGGAACGCTACTATCTCCAGCTGCGCGAAGAGGGCCACCGGCTCGAAAAGCGCTTCGTGCTGGCGGAGCAGAAGTTCAGCATCGCCTGCAACCTGAACTTTCCCGAGGATATCATCCGGAAGATGCAGGCAGGCCTCGACAAGCTGATTGCCGACGGCACGCAGAAGGCGCTCCTCACCAAGTACGGAATGCAAGTCCTCAACTGACGCGGACGCCCGCAGGGCTTGACATCCGCGCGGTTTCGCGGTGGTGGATCACAGACCCATTCCAAAGGCGGACCGTCCCATGCTCATCATCGCCGGCCTCGGCAATCCGGGCGCCAAGTATTCGGAGAACCGGCACAATATCGGCTTCATGGCGGTGGATGCGATCCATCGCCGCCACCGCTTCTCGCCCTGGAGCAAGAAATTCAAGGCGGAGATCGCCGAAGGCGAGATCGGCGGAGAGAAGGTGTTGCTGATGAAGCCACAGACCTTCATGAACCTTTCCGGCGAGGCGGTGGGCGAGGCCATGCGCTTCTACAAGCTGAAGCCTGCCGACATCGTGGCGATCCATGACGAACTCGACCTTCCCGCCGGCAAGGCGCGGATGAAGACCGGCGGCGGCCATGGCGGCCATAACGGGCTGAAGTCGCTCGACGCCCATTGCGGCAAGGACTACCGCCGGCTCCGGCTCGGCATCGGTCATCCCGGCGACAAGGAGCGCGTGCACGGCCATGTGCTCGGCGATTTTGCCAAGGTCGACCGGACCTGGCTCGATCCGCTGCTCGATGCGATCGCCGACAATGCCGACCTGCTGCTCCAGCCCGACGAGTCGAAGCTCATGAACAAGCTCGCACTTGCGACCGGCGGCAAGGAGGAGCCGGCGAAAGCGAAGCCGGAGAAACCGGCCGGCCAGTCGCACATCCGTCAGGCCCGCAACAACGCCCAGCCGAAGAAGCTGCCCGAAACCGGACCGATGGCGGAAATGCTGAAGCGGATGTTCTCGAAGAAGGACGATTGATGCGATGGCGAACCCGGTCGAGATACGGGCGCTGGGAAAGCCGGATCTACAAGGTCTGCTGTCACTCTACGACCAGTTGATCGAGAGCGATCTGCCGCTGGCGCCCGATCTCGCGGAAGTCCGCTTCGATGAAATCCTCGGTCACGACGGTCTCACCGTGTTCGGCGCCTTCGTCGACGGTACGCTCGCCAGCACCTGCACGCTGATCGTGGTGCCCAATCTCACACGCGGCGGCATGCCGTACGCCTTCATCGAAAACGTCGTCACCGATGCCCGGCATCGCCGCACCGGCCTGGGACGCCGGACCCTGCAAGCCGCAATCGACGCCGCTTTTCACGCTGGGTGCTACACCGTGCGGCTGATGACGGGCGCCAAACGACCGGGCACACTCGACTTCTACCGAAGCTGCGGCTTCGACACGACGAAGCACGGGCTGGAAATCCGCCTAATTCCACCGCGCTGAGCCGCGCCGCTACTCCTCCGGTTCGGTCGTGAACATCAGCGGAAAGCCCGCCTGCTTGCCGAGCTCCGTGCCTTCCTTGGCCTTGGTCTCGGCGATGTCGCGGACATAGACGCACACGACGCAGCTTCCCGAAACCGGATCGATGGCGGAGATGCTGAAGCGGATGTTCGGCAAGAAGGACGATTGATTCCCGCCTGCCCCGTCGCCAGACTTGGAACTCAATCGACCAAGCGGCAGGTCATTCTGTAGCCGCAGCAGAACGTCGATGCTTGATCGCAGTCTCCAGCAAGACTGCACCATCCTTTTCGAACCATGTAATCATCCTGCGAACAGGCTCCTCAGCTAGCCCCTTGCCACCTACCAACTCGGCCGAGGCCTCGGCCATGGCCGTTAGGATGCGCGACATCTCTGGGACGTAGGCGAGATTAGTGCGATCCTCATAGCGCATGCGGATAATCTCGTAACGCATGTTCTCCGGATAGGTCCACGCGCTTGTGAGGATATCCTGGACCGTCACGGGCTGTTCATTGACCACGACGTCGGCATCCCGATCGGCTTCAGTATAACCCGCCGCTTCGACGCGCTCACAGAAATCGATCGCCGCGTTCATCATGTTCCGGATGAGGCTCCAGTTGGTATTGCGCATGCCCTTCACTCCTCCGGCTCCGTCGTGAACATCAGCGGGAAGCCCGCCTGCTTTCCGAGCTCCGTGCCTTCCCTGGCCTTGGTTTCGGCAATGTCGCGGACATAGACGCAGACGACGCAGCTTCCCTTCTGGTGCGCCGTGATCATCACCCGGTAGCACATGTCCTCGCTCATGCGGAAAACCGCCTTGAGCACGACGACCACAAATTCCCGCGGCGTGTAGTCGTCGTTGACGAGGATGACCTTGTAGAGTCTCGGCCGTTCGATCCTGGGCCTGGTGCCCAGTTTCACCTTGACCGCAATATCATTGTCACTCATCGGAACGCTCCCGTGATGACAGATGGATGGGCAAAGCCTGACCGGACGATCTTGCCTCGCCAACGGACGCCGTTCAAGATCTTCGGGGCCGTCCATGCTCTGCAGACAGCAATTCAACCCCGCCGAACGGCCTTCCGATCGGCGCTCCGGTGACGACAGCCCTTGACCTTGCCCCGCCCATTTCGCAAAAGGCAGCAACGGAATTCTCAAGCTGAGCAGGTATTCAAGCCATGGGCTTCAAATGCGGTATCGTCGGACTGCCGAACGTCGGCAAATCCACCCTCTTCAACGCGCTGACCAAGACGGCGGCGGCGCAAGCCGCCAACTATCCCTTCTGCACGATCGAGCCGAACACCGGCGAAGTCGCCGTTCCCGATCCGCGCATGCCGAAGCTCGCGAAGGTCGCCGGCTCGAAGGAAATCATCCCGACCCGCATCTCCTTCGTCGACATCGCCGGCCTGGTGCGCGGCGCGTCGAAGGGCGAAGGCCTCGGCAACAAGTTCCTCGCCAATATCCGCGAAGTCGATGCCATCGTGCACGTCCTGCGCTGCTTCGAGGATCCTGACATCACCCATGTCGAAGGCCGCATCGATCCGGTCGGCGATGCCGACACGATCGAGACCGAGCTGATGCTCGCCGACCTCGAAAGCCTGGAGCGCCGCGTCGAACAGACCCGCAAGCGCGCGACCGGCAAGGACAAGGAGTCCATGGCGCAGCTTCCGGTCATGGAAGCGGTCATCAAGCTGCTGCAGGAGGGCAAGCCCGCCCGTCTGCTCCTGAAGACGCTCGGCGCCGACGAGATCCAGATCCTGAAGGAGCTGAACCTCCTCACCTCGCATCCGGTCCTCTATGTCTGCAACGTCGCGGAAAGCGACGCCTCGACCGGCAACAAGTACACGGAAGCCGTCGCTGAGATGGCGAAGGAACAGGGCGCCGAAACAGTCATCATCTCCGCGGCCATCGAGGCCGAGGTCGCCCAGCTTCCGGAAGAGGAATCGAAGGAGTTCCTCTCCGCACTCGGTCTGGAAGAAGCCGGTCTCGACCGGCTGATCCGCGCCGGCTATCACCTGCTCGACCTGATTACCTACTTCACCGTCGGTCCGAAGGAATGCCGCGCCTGGACGATCGTCCGCGGCACCAAGGCGCCGCAGGCCGCCGGCGTCATCCATACCGACTTCGAGCGTGGCTTCATTCGCGCCTTCACCATCGGCTATGACGACTTCATCGCCTATGGCGGCGAAGTCGGCGCCAAGGAAGCCGGCAAGGCTCGCGACGAAGGCAAGGAATACGTCGTCAACGACGGCGACGTGATCCACTTCCGCTTCAACACCTGAGCGGACCAACTCCCATCACACGACGAAGAAGGCATCGCCACCACCGTGGCGATGCCTTCTTCTTTTACGATCGGCGGGAACGCCTCACGCCTTCTTCGTAGGGCAGGACGAGATGCCCAGCATCGAATAGAGCAGGCAGCTTCCGAAGAGCCCCGTCAGCAGCGGCACGATCCCGATCAGCGTATAGTAGCGCCACCACGCGCCCGGATAGTAGAAGAACAGGGACAGCAGCACGAGGCCGAGTACAATGCGTATGACCCTGTCGACCGTTCCGACATTCTTGGCAAACATTGTCTTTCCTTTCCGCGTTGCAGGAGATTCCGCAATGTCGCAAGCATAGCCAAACGCGGTGCCCCGTCAGTGACTTAGTCACAGGACAGGAAACTTGGGCGGGATGCGCCTGTCAGTCGGGCGATGCCATGCGCCGGAGCTGGACGGGATCGCGGATGCGGATCTGCCCGCGCTCGCTGCTGACGATGCCGCGCGCTGAAAGCTCCTCCAGCCGCCGCGACACCACCTCGCGGGCCGAGCCGATCATCGCGGCAAGTTCCTGGTGGGTGGCGACGACGATCCCTTCCGGTCCCGCCCTTTCGAGCAGGGACTTGGCAAGACGCCGCTCGACCTTCACGAACGCCACCTGCTCCAGAAGCAGCATCAGTTCCGAAAGGCGACCGGCGAAGGCGCGGAAAACAAAGCCGCGGAAGGCGGCGGATGTCGCGAGCAGATCATCGAACATCTGTGGCGGCATCATGACCGCCACCAGATCCGTTTCGGCGATCGCCTCGCCCGTATACGGCGCGCCGCCGAGCACGCCGAGCGTCGTCTGCACACAGGTCTCGCCGGGGCAGACGGAATAGAGGAGAAGCTCGCGGCCGTTGCGGCCGGTCATGTAGACGCCGATGCGCCCTGAGAGAAGGATGAGAAAGACCTCGGCCCTGTCGCCCGGCCGGAAAAGCGTCGTCCGGTCCGGCACGTAATGCGGCTTCAAGGTGCCAAGCTGCGCACGCACCTCCGGCTCCAGTGCGGAAAGAAAGCCTGCCTGATCCACCCAACCCGCCATGGACCCTCCAGCGATTCCGGGGCATAAGACCCATTGTGCACACTTGGCGGACGGAGGGAACAGCCGATGCAGGCCGAACGGCTCCACTACGAGGACTTCACGCCCGGGCGACGCTTCGAGCTCGGGCCGCGGACGGTGATGGCCGCGGAGATCATAGAGTTCGCGAAGGAGTTCGATCCGCAGCCGATGCATCTTTCCGAAGAGGCAGGGCGCGCGAGCATTCTCGGCGGTTTGTCGGCGTCCGGCTGGCATACGAGCAGCCTCTTCATGCGCATGATGATCGACAGCTACGTGCTAGCGACGGCCTCGGAAGGGGCGCCCGGCATCGACGTCATGCAGTGGAGAAAGCCGGTCATCGCCGGTGATACGCTGAGCGGCCATTCGACGGTCGAGGCCGCGCGTCCGATGCGCTCGCGCCCCGGCCTCGGCATCGTCACCTTCGGCCACGAACTCTTCAACCAGCGCGGAGAGCTCGTTCTTTCCGCCCGCAATTCCATCATGGTGCGTCAGCGCAACCCCGAAAAGGCTTCCGCATGAGGATGCTCGACCTTTACCCCGCCGGTACGCGCCTCGCGCTCGGATCGGCAAGCTTCTCCGCCGAGGACATCGTCCGTTTTGCCGAAAAGTTCGACCCGCAGCCCTTCCATGTCGACGCCGAGGCGGCGAAGAATTGCGTCTTTGGAGCACTTTGCGCCTCCGGCTGGCACACCTGCGCCTGCTGGATGCGGTGCTTCATCGGCTTCTGGGAACGCGAGACGAAGCGCCTTTCGGCCGAAGGCATCGTACCGCCGAGGCTCGGCCCCTCCCCGGGGTTCGCCGAGCTGCAATGGCTGAAACCCGTCTATGTGGGCGATGTCGTCAGCTATTCGCTCACCAGCGTCGACAGCCGCCCCCTCGCCTCCCGGCCCGGACTCGCTCTCAACACCGGCCTCGCCGAAGGCATCAACCAGAACGGCGATCCGGTGCTACGGTTCAAAAGCAACATTCTCGAATTCCTGCCGGAAGACGAGGCCTGAAGGCCGGATCTCGCCAGGCTCAGTGGCCGGAGAACTCGACGAGCGTCCGCACTTCGACGCCAAGTTCCTCGAGCTTCTTGCGCCCGCCGAGATCCGGCAAGTCGATGACGAAGCACGCTGAGACGACGTCGGCGCCGATCTGCCGCAGCAGCTGAACCGCCCCGACGGCCGTGCCGCCGGTCGCAATCAGGTCGTCGACCAGGATAACCTTCTCGCCCGGATCGACGGCGTCCACATGCATCTCCATTTCGTCCACGCCGTATTCGAGGCTGTAGGCGATCCTGACCGTATCGTGGGGAAGCTTGCCCTTCTTGCGGATCGGCACGAAGCCGGCGGACAGCTGGTGGGCCACAGCGCCGCCGAGGATGAAGCCGCGCGCCTCCATGCCGGCGATCTTGTCGATCTTCATGCCCGCATAGGGCTGGACGAGGGCGTCGACGGCCCGGCGGAAGGCCCGCGGGTTGCCGAGCAGCGTGGTGATGTCGCGAAAGACGATGCCGGGCTTCGGATAATCGGGGATCGAGCGGATCGAGGATGCGAGCTCAAGCGCAAAGTTGCTCATGGTCTGTCCAGTGTCATTCACATTTCGGGAAGATTGCGCCGGACAGTAGCAAGTCCGGCTTTCCCGACCAACAAAAAAGGCGGTCCGAAGACCGCCTTTTCGAAGCACCGATCGCGGGGATCAGTGTTCCTTGTTCGCGTAGACCGACTTCTTCGTCAGGTAGACCAGAGCGGTGAAGATCGCGAGGAACACCATGACCATGAAGCCGGTGTGCTTGCGCTCTTCGAGGTGCGGCTCGGCAGCCCACATCAGGAACGCGGCAACATCCTTCGCGTACTGGTCGAGCGTTTCCGGCGACCCGTCGTCATAGGTGACCTGGCCGTCGCTGAGCGGCGGAGCCATCTTCAAGGCAGAGGCGCCTGCGAAGTAGGGGTTGAAATTCGTTCCCTCAGCCACTTCGACGCCTTCCGGCGCCGCCTGGTAGCCGGTCAGCAGCGAGTAGATATAGTCCGGACCGCCTTCCTGATACTGAGTGAAGATATCGAAGATGAAGGTCGGGAAACCGCGCTCGATGCCGCGAGCCTTGGCGAGCAACGACATGTCCGGCGGAGCGGCGCCGCCATTGGCAGCCGCAGCTGCTTCCTTGTTCGGGAAGGGCGACGGGAAGTAGTCCGACGGAACCGCCTTGCGGGTGTACATCTCGCCGTCGGCGTTCGGACCGTCCTGAACCTCATACTCGCCGGCAAACGCCTTGACCTGCTCTTCCGAGTAGCCGAGGTGCTCGAGCGTGCGGAAGGAAACGAGGCTCATCGAGTGACAGGCTGAGCAGACTTCCTTGTAGACCTTGAGGCCGCGCTGCAGCTGGCCCTTGTCGTACTTGCCGAACGGACCGGCAAAGGTCCACTCGACGTTCTTCGGCTTGAAGATCGGGTAGTGGCCGGCAGCCGCGGCGTGTTCCGCCGCCGCAGCAAGATCGGTTGCTTCCTGCGCGACCGCGGAAGAGGCGCCGAAGCCCGCCATGGCGGCGATCAGCGCGATGCTCGTTACAAGCTTTTTCATCTTATAATCCCTCTTTCGCGCGCTCAGGCCTGGGTTGCGGCGGATTTGCCGCTCTTTTCGAGAACCGCCTCGGTGATCGAGTTCGGAACGCGGCGCGGCTTTTCGAACAGGCCGAGCAGCGGCATGATCACGATGAAGAAGCCGAAGTAGTAGAGCGTGCCGAACTGGGCCATCAGCGTGTAGAGGTCGGACGGCTGACGCGAGCCGAGCCAGCCGAGCAGGATGCAGTCGGCGACGAACAGCCAGAAGAACAGCTTGTACCACGGACGGTAGACGGCCGAGCGGACCTTGGACGTGTCGAGCCAGGGCAGGAAGAACAGGATGATGATCGACCCGAACATCACCAGAACGCCGCCGAGCTTGGAGTCGATCGGGCCGACGTTGAAGGTGATGGCGCGCAGCATCGCGTAGAACGGCAGGTAGTACCATTCCGGAACGATGTGAGCCGGGGTCTTCAGCGGATCGGCCATCGTGTAGTTGTCAGGGTGACCGAGGTAGTTCGGCAGATAGAAGATGAACCAGGCATAGGCGATCAGGAAGACCGCTACGCCGAAGGCATCCTTGAGCGTCGCATAAGGCGTGAACGGAACGGTGTCCGTCTTCGACTTGACTTCGACGCCGGTCGGGTTGGTCTGGCCGGTGACGTGCAGCGCCCAGACGTGCAGGACGACGACGCCGGCGATCATGAACGGCAGCAGATAGTGCAGCGAGAAGAAGCGGTTGAGCGTCGGATTGTCGACCGCAAAGCCGCCGAGCAGGAACTGCTGGATCCATTCGCCGACCCCCGGGAAGGCGGTGAAGAAGCCGGTGATGACGGTCGCACCCCAGAAGGACATCTGACCCCAGGGCAGGACGTAGCCCATGAAGCCCGTCGCCATCATCAGCAGGTAGATCACGACGCCGAGGATCCAGAGGATTTCGCGGGGCGCCTTGTAGGAGCCGTAGTAGAGGCCGCGGGCGATGTGGAGATAGACGGCGATGAAGAAGAACGACGCGCCGTTGGCGTGCATGTAGCGCAGCAGCCAGCCGTGGTTGACGTCGCGCATGATCTTCTCGACCGAGTTGAAGGCGATCGTCGTTTCTGCGCCGTAGTGCATGGCGAGAACCACGCCGGTCAGGATCTGCACAACGAGCATCACCGACAGCATGGCACCGAACGTATAGGCATAGTTCAGGTTGCGGGGAACGGGATAGGCGACAAAACTGTCATAGACCATGCGCGGCAGAGGCAGCCGCGCGTCGATCCACTTCCCGAGACCGCTCGACGGCTGGTAGCTAGAATGACCACTCATATTATGTATCCCCTCAACCGATTTTGATCACAGAATCGGAAACGAATGCAAAGGTAGGAACGGCAAGGTTCTGCGGCGCAGGACCCTTGCGAATACGGCCGGCGGTGTCGTAGTGCGAGCCGTGGCAGGGACAGAACCAGCCGCCGAAATCGCCTGACTGGCCGAGCGGAACGCAGCCGAGATGGGTGCAGGAGCCGATCATCACGATCCAGTTTTCCTTGCCTTCGCCTGCGGAGCGGTCGAGATCGTTCGCTTCTGCATCAGGTGCGAGATTGGCGTTACGGGCGACCGGATCCTTGAGATCGGTGAGCGCGACCTGCTTGGCCTCTTCGACTTCCTTGTCGGTGCGGTTGCGGATGAACACCGGCTTTCCGCGCCACTTGACGGTGAGCGACATGCCGGGCTCGAGCGCCGAAACGTCCACTTCGATTGAAGCGAGCGCGAGCGTCGAGGCGTCCGGACGCATCTGGTCGATGAAGGGCCAGGCGACCGCAGCGGCACCGACCACACCGGCCATACCGGTCGTCAGATAAAGAAAGTCGCGGCGAGAAGGCTCGCCCAAGGTCTCGCTATTGATGTCGTGTTCGCTCACGGTCAAACCATCCTCTTCGCAAACGTCTGCGATAAACCGCATTGCCTCCGCGACAGGAAGCCTGTGCGCAGACACAGTTGCGCCACAGATTCCCCGCCAATTTGGCGCGTTCTAAGCCCGATAACAAAAGATGTCCAGCCTTGGCAGGGGGATGGGGGCACATTGTCGCGGAAAATCTTGGGAGAGTTCCGTCCGCGTCACACGAGGGGCTTTCAGGCGACGCCAGACCTCCTCCGAAAGGCGTAGAAGGCACCTCCCGGCCTGTCATTCGTCAACCTCACCGGCCTCGGCGACCGTATTCCAACCGCCGCGCCAACGCCCGGCGAGGTATCCGCCCTCAGCGCCGCGGCATCGGCGCCGAGACGGAGGACACCCTCCCCTCGCCACCCTCGCGGTCGCCCGCGCCGAGAAACCCGCCCGACTGCCGCGCCCAGAGCTCGGAATAGAGCCCGCCCGCGGCGACCAGTTCGGCGTGGGTCCCCTCCTCGACGATCCGACCCCTGTCCATCACCACGAGCCGGTCAAGGGCCGCGATCGTCGACAGCCGGTGGGCGATCGCCAGCACCGTCTTGCCCTGCATCAGCCGGTCGAGATTGGACTGGATCGCCGCCTCGACTTCCGAGTCCAGCGCCGAGGTCGCCTCGTCAAGAACGAGGATCGGCGCATCCTTCAGCATCACGCGGGCGATGGCGATCCGCTGGCGCTGACCGCCTGAGAGCTTCACCCCGCGTTCGCCGACATGTGCATCGAAGCCGCGCCGTCCGCGCTGGTCTTCGAGCCGCAGAATGAAATCGAGCGCCTCGGCCCGCTCCGCCGCGCGTTCGAGCTGTTTTTCATCGGCGTCATGGCGGCCGAACAGGATGTTGTCGCGGATCGAGCGATGGAGCAGCGCCGTATCCTGCGTCACCATGCCGATCTGCCGGCGCAGGCTTTCCTGCGTCACGGTGGCGATGTCCTGCCCGTCGATGAGGATACGCCCGCCTTCGAGGTCGTAGAAGCGCAGCAGCAGGTTGACGAGCGTCGACTTGCCGGCGCCCGAACGTCCGACGATGCCGACCTTCTCGCCGGGCCGGACGGTCAGCGTCAGGTGGTCGATGACGCCGCTCTTCCTGCCATAGTGGAAGGAGACGTCCTCGAACCGGATTTCCGGTCGCGCCACCTTGAGTTCCCCGGCGCCGGGACGGTCGACAAGTGCCAGCGGCTTCGAGACGAGCTCGGCCGAGTTCTGGATCGTGCCGATATTGCGCATGATGCTGTTCATCTGCGTCATCATGCGGCCGAGCAGCATGTTGAGGCGCAGCACGAGGCCGAGCGTGAAAGCGACGCCGCCAGCGGTGACAGCGCCCTTGAACCAGAGATCCACCGAAAGGAAGGCAACCATCAGGATCATCACACCCGAGAGCGTCGCAAGCGCCGCCCGCACGCCGGTCAGGAGCCGGGCGAAGGGCGTGAGTGTCGCCTGGAAGCGGTCGAAGCCGGCACGGATATAATGATCGTTCTCGCGCTCGCGCCCGAAAAGCTTCAACGTCTGGATATTGGAATAGCTGTCGACGAGCCGGCCGTTCAGCATCGAGGCGGCTTCCGCCGTCGCCCGGGCGTGGCGGCGGATGCGCGGCACGAAGTAGCGGGCGAGCAGGAGGAAGATGACCACCCAGCCGGCGATGATCGCCGCCAGCCGCCAGTCGAGCTGGGCGACGAGCGCCATGGTCGAAACCGTATAGATGACCATGAACCAGGCGACCTGCAGCAGCGAGGTCATGAGATCGCCGGTCGCCTGCCCCGCCGACCAGACCTTGGTGACGATGCGGCCGGAAAAGTCGTTCTGGAAAAAGGAAAGCGCCTGCCGCGCCACGTGCACATGCGCCTGCCAGCGCACGAGATTGAAGAAGTTGAGGACGATCACCTGTTCTTCGACCAGCGCGCCGAGCGTCACCACGACGAGGCGCACGACGAGCACGGTCAGCGCCATCACCGCGAGCTCCACGCCGTGCGCTGCGATCAGTCCGTTCCAGCCGCCTTCCCGCGGCACGGTGTCGAGGAGGTCGACGAGCCTGCCGACGAACCAGAAGAGCGCCGCCTCCAGCATGGCGACCGCGCCGCCGAGAACGGCCATGGCGGCGAAGGCCCATTTCGCCTGGCGCACGTAGAACCAGATGAACGCCGCGGTCCCTTCCGGCGGACGCAGGTCGTCCGAACGCGCAAAGGGGTCGATCCAGTTCTCGAAGAGGCGGGCGATCGGGCGAAACAGCATGGAAGGGATATAGGCGGATTCCCGCCCGGCGGAAAGGACGGCCGCCGCCGCACCACGGATGGTGATGCGGCAGCAGCCGGAATGGCGTGAGCCCGTAGTCTTTGCCGGCGGCGGAACTACTCCGCCGCCTGCTCCGTCTCGTCGAGGTCGTGGTCGGCGAGGAAGCCACCGGACTGGCGGTTCCAGAGATCGGCGTAGATGCCGCCGAGCGCCACCAGCTCCTGATGGGTGCCGGTCTCGATGATCCGGCCCTTGTCGAGCACGATCAGCCGGTCCATCTGCGTCAGCGTCGAAAGCCGGTGGGCGATCGCGATCACCGTCTTGCCCTCCATCAGCGAGAACAGGCTTTCCTGGATTGCCGCCTCGACTTCCGAGTCGAGCGCCGAGGTTGCTTCGTCGAGCACCAGGATCGGGGCGTTCTTGAGGAAAACCCGGGCGATCGCGATTCGCTGCCGCTGGCCGCCGGAGAGCTTGACGCCACGTTCGCCCACCTGGGCGTCGAGGCCGGTCCGGCCCTTGTAGTCGACGAGACCTTCGATGAACTCCCAGGCATTCGCCCGCTTCGCCGCCTCGATCACCTCCGCGTCGCTCGCTTGCGGCCGGCCGTAGGCGATGTTGTCGCGGATCGAGCGATGCAGGAGCGAGGTGTCCTGGGTAACGACGCCGATCATCGAGCGCAGGCTGTCCTGCGACACGGTCACGATGTCCTGCCCGTCGATCAGGATCTTTCCCTTCTCGAGGTCGTAGAAGCGCAGAAGCAGGTTCATCAGCGTCGTCTTGCCGGCCCCGGAGCGGCCGACCAGACCGACCTTCTCACCCGGATTGACGACCAGCGAGAAGTCCTCGATGACGCCCTTCGCCTTGCCGTAGTGGAAACGGACGTGATCGTAGACGATCTCGCCCTTCGCCACGGTGAGCGGCCTGGCGCCGGGTGCATCGACGACGTCATGCGCCTTGGTCATCATCTTCATGCCGTCGTAGACGGTGCCGATGTTCTCGAAGAGCGCCGAGACCTCCCACATGATCCATTGCGACATGCCGTTGATGCGCATGGCAAGGCCGATCGCGATGGCAATCGCGCCGACCGAGATCGAGCCGCCCAGCCAGAAGGCGATGGCGAGGGAACCGACCGCAAACAACGCGATACAGTTGTTGACGTAGACGAGGACGTGGAAGAGCGTCACCATCCGCATCTGCCGGTGCACGGTGACGAGAAACTCGTCCATGCCGTTGCGGGCGTAGTCCTCCTCGCGGCCAGCATGGGAGAAGAGCTTCACCGTCGCGATGTTGGTATAGCTGTCGACGATCCGGCCCGTCATCATCGAGCGCGCATCCGCCTGATCGGCCGATACCTTCCGTAGCCGCGGAACGAAATAGCTGACGATCGACACGTAGACGACAACCCAGATGACGAGCGGCGCGACGAGCCTCAGATCGGCCGTGGCGACGATCACGATCATCGAGATGAAATAGGTAACGACGTAGACGAAGACGTCGAGCACCTTCATCACCCCTTCGCGCACCGCAAGCGAGGTCTGCATGACCTTCGTCGCGACGCGCCCGGCGAACTCGTTGGCAAAGAAGGTCATCGAGTGCCGAAGCAGGAAGCGGTGCATCTGCCAGCGCGCGATCATCGGCATGTTGCCGAGCAACACCTGGTGCATGATGAGGGAGTCGATTGCCACGACGAGCGGCAGCCCGACGAGGACGACGAGCGCCATGCCGATGAGCCGCGGAGCTTCCGATTGCAGGAAGGTTTCTCTATCGGCCTTGGAAAGCCAGTCGACGATATCGCCGAGAAAACGGAAGAGCGTCACCTCGCCGACGGCGATCAGCGCCGTGCAGATCGCCACACCGAGAAGCCAGGGCGCCGCCGGCTTTGAATAGTACCAGCAGAAGCGGAAGAGCCCTTTCGGCGGCAGGGTCGGAACACCCGCCGGATAGGGATTGAGTCGCTGTTCGAACCAGCCAAACATGAATATCTCCACTCGTCTTGCCCCTGTCGACACCGCGCGGCGATGCCGCGACAAACGGAGTCAGGGGTTTGAACGGACGGCGCAATCCATCGGGGACTGCGCCTTGAACAAAACGGAAAGTCAGAAAAGGAGCGAACTGATCGCTACCACGCCGTCGGATGCATGTCCGGGACCGGGAGGCAAATAACGCCAGTGGGTATCATCAAGGCCTCCCTGTTGCGTGTTGAAGAGATGCGAAACCTAGCCGCCTCCCGTCGAATTGAAAAGCGTCAATCTGCTCCTTCTGCGCGCATCACTGCAGCGGTGTTGCCCATTGACCACAACTCTACCGCTCGCCGAACCGGCACTTGAGCTTGCGGCTCCACCTGGCCTAAGAAACGCGCCATGACCTCGTTGCGCATCGCCCTCTACCAGCCGGACATTCCAGGCAATACCGGCACCATCCTTCGCCTCGCCGCCTGCCTCGGCCTCGGCGTCGACGTCATCGAGCCGGCCGGTTTCGACATATCCGACCGCAACCTGAAGCGCGCCGGCATGGACTATCTCAACGCGGTTTCCCTCGTGCGCCACGTCAACTGGGAACGCTTCGAGGCATGGCGGGCGATGTCCGGCCGCCGCCTTGTCCTGGCCTCGACGAAGGCAGCCGTTCCCTATGTCGACTTCGCCTTCCGTCCCGACGACATCCTTCTCTTCGGCCGGGAAAGCGCCGGCGTTCCCGATCTCGTCCACGACGCTGCCGAGGGCCGCGTGATCATCCCGATGATGTCGGGCCAGCGCTCGATCAACGTCGCGATGTCGGCGGCGATGATCGCCGGCGAGGCCCTGCGGCAGACCGGGTTCGGGCAAGCCTGACCGCCTCTCGCCGCGCTGCGGCCCGCTTGGAAAAGCGTCTGTTTGACCGTATAAGACCTCAACCAATATTGAGGTCAACATGGTCGCGAAGAAATCCGATCCCGAAAAGCCGCGGCGCGAGCTAAGCGTCGGCGAGGTCGCCGAGCGCAGCGGCGTCGCCGTCTCGACGCTGCATTTCTACGAAGCCAAGGGTCTCATCCACAGCAACCGCAACCGCGGCAACCAGCGCCGCTATCCCCGCTCGGTGCTCCGGCGTGTCGCCGTCATCAAGGTCGCGCAGAAGACCGGGATCCCGCTTGCCGAGATCGGCGAGGCGCTCTCCGTGCTGCCGCACGACCGGCCGCTGACGGCCGAGGACTGGAGCCGCCTCTCCGAACGCTGGCGCGACGCGCTTGACCGGCGGATCGACCAGCTGCAGTCGCTCAGGAACCACCTCACCGGCTGCATCGGCTGCGGCTGCCTGTCGATGCGCGACTGCCCGCTCAGAAATCCCATGGACACTCTGGCCGAGAAGGGCGGCGGACCGCATCTGCTCGAAAGTTGAAGACGGCTGCGGCAAACACGCGCTTGGCGAAGTCCCGCCGTTGTGTCATGCTGCAGCGCGAAAGAACGACGAGGTGGCCTTATGTTCGATACGGCATTCACCTTGGGCTTGACGCAGTTCGCGCGCAGCCTGAGCATCCCCGAAAGGCTGCAGCACCGCCCCTTCCGAAACGTCGCGCTGGAGGCGCTGAGGGCGCGCAACACCGGCCTCGATGCGCTCTTCTATGACGTGAAGGCGCTTACCTCCGAGGAAGTCTTCTATATCAGCGACGCCATCACGGCCGAAGGCTTGATCATGATCGTGCCGCCGACCGGCGCCGGCATGCTGACGCTGTGCGACAGCGTCGACGAATACCTGCTGCGCGGCGGCAAGGACGTCCACGTGCTGGCGATCGCCGGTGTCGGCGGTTCGGCAATCGGGGCGGCGGCCTTCGCCCGCAACGTCGCGGACGCGGTCGGTGCTCCCGTTGCGGCGATCGTCTCCGGCTACGGCCTCGGCGACGTTTTCGTCGAGGCGATGGGCGGAAGCTTCTTCTTCGGCTGGCTCGGGCATTTCCGCAGTCAGATGGAAACGCTGGACGATGCGGTCGGCCGCCCGCAGCTCGGCGCCTATGCCCAGCGCCACCTGAACCCCGGGCGCGAGGGCGGCTCCTGCCTCGACGCCGACACGGCAGCCGAACTGCTCTGTGATCCGCGGCTCTCCTTCCACATGCTGGCAGCCCATTCGAGCGGCAACCGGGTGCTCTCGGAAGCACTCTATGGGCTGAGGCGCACAAACCCGCAGCGCGTCCGCGCGCTCGCCGACGGACTGAGGATCGTCACCTTCGGCGGACGCATCGTGATGCCACCGGAATTCACCGACGTCGTCGACGTGGTCGGCGAACTCGACTGGTATGGCGAAGTCAACTCGCGGCCGCAAATCGGCACCGACATCCGCGTGCCGCTCGCCGGGCATTCGACGAACACCGACTTGCCCGGCTCGCTACAGGTCACGAGTGTATTGAAGGAGATCATCGGGCACAGCCTGCCGGTCGTCGTGGAGACCGCCGCGCCGGCTCCGGCGGAGGTGACGGCTCTTCCGCACGTCGCCCCCGTCGCGGATGTCGCCGACACGGCGAAGGACGAGGTGGTCTCGATTGTGCCTGAGAAAGCCCCTGCCGCACCCGGCACACGCAAGCCCGCGGCACGGCGGAGATCTCCCAAGAAGAACTCCATCCACTGACGCGGCGCCTTCAGCCTGACGGTCGAGAAGAAGCCGTCAGCGGAACAGGTCGGACAGTACCCGCATGTCGCCGTTTGCGATGTTGAGGCCGGTCGCCTGAAGCTGGTCGCGGACCTGCAGCGCCGCACGCGAGGCCTCGTCACCGGTCATACCGGTTTCGATGCGTTCGCCGACAGCGCTTTCGGTCATTTCCGGGATGCTGTCGAGGAAGCCGTCTTCGCCGGCGATGCCCTTGCGCATGACGCCGAGCGAGGCACCGGCCTCGTAGAGACCGGTCAGCATGCTGTCGACGGCGGCAATCATGCCGTCGAGTTCCGTCGAACTCGTGTTGCCGGCAAGGGAGACCTCTCGCGCCGGCGAGGACGGCGGAACGGCGGCATTGGTATCGAGGAGGAAGTAGGCGTAGCCCCCGCCGCTGCGGGTGAGCCCGGCATGGGCGCGCGTCAGAACGCCGTCGGCCGCGTTTTCGCTGCTGGTGACCACGGATCGGCCGGTATCGAAATCCGCGACGTTGACGGAAAGCTCACCCGGCCCCGAGCGCGACACGGAGGCGATGACGGACTGCACCTTCGGCCGCTGTCCCGCGTCGAGATGGAGCCAGTTCTGTCCATCATAGGTGCTGGAAGCGGCGACCGCCGCCAATTGCTCCTTCAGCGCGCCGATCTCCGTATTGAGTGCATTGCGGTCGGCGCCCGGCGAGCGGGCCTCGACGAGCCGCTCGCGGATGTCCATGACGATACCGGTGGTCGTCTCGATGCCGAGGGCGGCGACATCGGTCAGCGCGGCCGCACGCCCCGTCGCGTCTGCGGCACTCGACAGGGAAAGACTGCCCATCCCGAGGCTCGTGGTGATCGACCAGTAACTGTCGTTTTCGGCGGCTGCGTCGACCTTCCGCGCGGAGACGGCTGGAGCCGGTACAACGGCGGATGGCGCGACACGCTCGCCGGCCCGCGAGAACGTTGCGGTAGAGGACAGGGATTGCAGGAGACTCATTCTCTATTGGTACTTTCCGATATCATTGCGGACGGATGGCCGGAGAGTGCCAAACCGGCATTTCGAAAGCTTTCAGCGCACGGATAAAATTTTACCGATCCCTGCCGCCGAGAGGGGGAAACATCCGATAGAACCAGAAGAGGTCAGTCTGCGGATGGAAGGCGCCGCATGGTGAACTCGATTCGGTCGCCCTCGAGCTGCCGCCAGCTTTCGACCTCCGTCCAGTAGGCGGCCTTGGGAAAGGCGTCGAACCACTCCTTGGCCTTGGCCCTCGCCTCCTCGCGCGACAGACAGAAGGTCTCGCGAACAAAATGCCCGGTCTCGGAACGGGACTTCGCCCTCCGATGTTTGGCAATTTCCTTCCTGAGACCGTCGAGCGGCGGCAAGCCGGGTATCTTCGTCATGAAACACCTCGCCTGCCCTGAAATGTAGTCGCGCAGCCGCCCGTTTGCGAGTCGAAATTCGGGGGACGGCGGGGAGCCTCTCTGGCTCGCCGCCGGGCGACCTGCTAAGCCATGGGTCGATGCGGCCGACTCGTTCAAGACGGCCGGTGACGAGGACCTGAGGAATGGAAAGACCCGACCTGCCACGGGAATTGCCCGAGAACATCGAAGAGAAGAAGAACGAGGCGCGCGCCTGGTTCGAGACGCTGAGGGACACCATCTGCGCCTCCTTCGAAACGCTCGAACAGGAGCTGGCGGGACCGCTCTCCAATCAGCCGCCCGGCCGGTTCGTCGGCAAGGACTGGCTGCGCGACGGCGGCGCCGGCGGCGGCGGCCGGATGTCGATGATGGAAGGCCGCGTCTTCGAGAAGGTCGGCGTCCACACCTCCACCGTCTACGGCGAGTTCTCGCCGGAATTCCGCAAGCAGATGCCCGGTGCCGAGGAAGACCCGCGGTTCTGGGCCTCGGGCATTTCCCTGATCGCCCATCCGGTCAATCCGAACGTTCCCGCCGTTCACATGAACACCCGCATGGTGGTCACCACCAGCCAGTGGTTCGGCGGCGGTGCAGACCTCACCCCGGTGCTCGACCGCCGCCGCACCCAGGAAGACCCCGACAGCCGTCTCTTCCACCGGGCGATGGAAATCACCTGCGGCAAGCATGCGGCCGTCGCGGACTACCCGCGCTTCAAGGCCTGGTGCGACGAATACTTTTTCCTGAAGCATCGCAACGAGCCGCGCGGCATCGGCGGCATCTTCTTCGACTGGCTGCATTCCGGGGCGGAACAGGGCGGTTGGGCCGCCGATTTCGCCTTCGTGCAGGATGTCGGCCGTGCCTTCAACCTCGTCTATCCGCGGATCGTCCGTTCGAACTTCAACAACGACTGGACAGAGGCCGATCGCGACGAACAGCTCGTACGGCGCGGACGCTACGTCGAGTTCAACCTGCTCTATGACCGTGGCACGATCTTCGGGCTCAAGACCGGCGGAAATGTCGAGTCGATCCTGTCTTCGCTACCCCCGGTCGTACGCTGGCCATGAAGACTGACCGCGTCGATTGAATCACAAACCCTAACGAATTTTATATTTTAGTGATCCCTAACGTCGTGCTATTCTCCCCGCGGTTTGCAGGAGGAGAAATGCAATGGCCCGTTCGACTAGCGCTCCCACTCCCAAGAACAGCGAAAACGCTGCCGAAACCGAGCGCATCATCGACCGTCTCGCGGAAGAACTCAGGGCGTCGGGCGGCGTCGACCTTCCCCACTCCTATTTCGTGGAGGAAGTCAGACTTCGTCTCGCCGGCCGTGATCTCAGCGCTCTGGACACCGATCAAGCAGTGAAGACCCTGATCCGCGGCTGGAAGCCGAAGGCAGCCCCTTCGGTGTTCAACGCCTGGGCTATGCCGGAACAGGTATAGATTCCCTTTTTCATTGCCTTGCGCCCGGTCGCGTGTGCGGGAGGGAACCTATGTGCCTTCGCGCCGATTAGAGAAAGGGTTGAACCCCACATGAAGAGGAGAAAGCCATGAAGCTGTTTGAATGCGGTTCGCTCGTGCCGGGCTGCCCGTGGCATACGCGGGCGGACGAGGAAGCGGAAGTCGTGCGCCGCGCGGTCGAGCATATGCGGACCGCGCATGGCGAAACCATAATCCGCGAGAACATGGTCGAGAACATCAAGGCCCGCATCGTCACGACGGAAAAGGCGACGGCCTGAACCAGATCAGGAAACACTCATCTCCTTGAGCCGGGCGAGCAACCTCGCCCGGTCCATCGAGAAATTGCCGGCAACCCATTCCGATTCCAGCGCTTTCAGCGCCTTTCCGACTGCCGGCCCCGGTGAAATGCCGGCAGCGAGCAGATCCGCGCCGGAAACCGGAAAGGATGGCTTTTCGAAGGCCTCGGTCCGTTTGAGAAGCGCCGAGAGCCGCGCAACCCGCGCCATGACCGCCGGGTCGTCCTCGCCCTTCGCCCGCACCGTGGCAAGCTCGAGCTTGAGGACCGTCGCGAGCCCCTCCTTGCCGTGGAGGTAGAGGTCGCGGTCGAACGCAGTATCCTTGACCGCGATATCCGGCTTCGGCGCACGCGCGAAATGATCGAGGAAGCGTGCTTCCGCCTTCGACATCCGCAGCCGTTCGGCCATCGCCGCGAGCCGTGCGGCGTCCTTCGGCACGATCGCAGCGAGCCTCAGCATCGGATCGGGATGCCAGCCGAGCGCCTGTTCGGCGGCGACCAGCCCGTGGATCGCGTCGATCCCCCACTTCTCCGTCTCCGGCAGGATTTCGGTGAGCACGCCGGACTGGCGCATCCACAGCAGCGCGCGGCCCGGATCACGCGCCTTGAGCAGCTTCTTGAGCTCCGACCATATCCGTTCGGCCGAAAGCGTTGCGAGCTTGCCGCGCGCGCGCATGCAGGCCTTGAGCCCTTCAGCGTCGGGGCGCCCGGCGCCGTAATGGGCAAAGAAGCGGAAGAAGCGCAGGATACGCAGATAGTCCTCGGCGATCCGCCTGTCGGCGTCGCCGATGAACCGCACCGTCCGCGTCTCGACGTCCGGCAGGCCGTTGACGAGGTCGATCACCTCGCCCGCCTGGTCGACGTAGAGCGCGTTGATCGTCAGGTCCCGCCGCTCGGCATCCTCCCGCCAGTCCGCCCCGAACTTCACCGTCGCGCGCCGCCCGTCGGTTTCCACATCGTGGCGAAGCGTCGTCACCTCGAAGGGTTTGCCGTCGACGACCAGCGTCACCGTGCCGTGGTCGATGCCGGTCGGCACCGCCTTGATGCCGGCAGCCTTCGCCCGCGCGGTCACCTGTTCCGGCTCCAGCGTCGTCGCAATGTCAATGTCAGCGACGGGGAGCCCCATCAGGCTGTTGCGAACGGCGCCGCCTGCAACCCGCCCCTCGCCGCCTTCGGCGTTCAGGAGGTCCATGACACGGATGAGCGCCGGGTCGCGAAACCAGGGCTCCTGCGACAGGTTGGTCATGCATAGAGCCTTTCATAGAGCGTGCGGATAATGCCGGCGGTGATGCCCCAGATATAGCGCTCAGCATAGGGCATCACATAGTAGTGGCGGAGGATACCGCGCCAGTCCCGGCTGTCGCGCTGGTGGTTTTCCGGGTTCATCAGGAAGGAAAGCGGCACTTCGAAGACGCTTTCCACCTCGTGCGGATTGGGCGTGATGGTGAAACCGCGGTTGACGACGGAGAGCACCGGGAAAATGCGGAAGCCGGTCGCCGAGAGATATTGCGGCAGGCGTCCCACTGTTTCGACATAGGCAGGGTCTAGGCCGATCTCCTCCTGCGCTTCGCGCAGCGCCGCCTCCTCGGGCGAGACGTCGGTCTCGTCGATGCCGCCACCGGGAAAGGCGATCTGGCCAGAATGCTTGCGCAGCCGCGTGGTCCGCTGGGTGAGGATCACCTTGGCACCATCGTCGCCGTCGTCGACGACCGGGACGAGCACGGCGGCATCCTTGAACTGAAGCCCTTCGATCTCCTGCAGCGTCTCCGGATTGAGCAGGTGGTCGCCGTGCTCGCGCCAGGCATGTTCGAGCGGCGCGCCGATCTGGTTGAGCGCCCTGTGCCGGAAGTCGGCGGCGGAAAAGCGGGGGGTGAGCGTCGAAAGCGTCATCGCGATAACGTGTCCAGTTCGTCCGCCCGCATGACCGGGAAGACCGTGCCGGCGGAGCGAACCGCAAACATCTCCACGCCATCGACCTCGATCACCTCGCCGCGTTCGACGAGATCGTACATGACGGCGCGCGACACCAAGGCCTCCAGCCGGCCGCGGACGTTGAGATAGGGCTTCAACTCGTGGTTCTCGCCGTGAACGACGAAACACAAGGGGTGATCCGGCCCCGCCTCGACGACATCGCCGACATTGGTGCGGAAGGTGAGCACCGGTTCGCCGTCGCGTTCGCCGGACACCATCTCGACGGCCAGAAACGGCGCATCCTCGACCCGGATTTCGACCTTTTCGACAGGAGTCACCAGATAGGTCTTGCCGTCCTCGTCCTTCCTGAGCACGGTCGAGAAGAGGCGCACCAGCGCTTCCCGTCCAATCGGCGTTCCCATGTAAAACCAGGTTCCGTCGGCGCGGATCGCCATGTCGATGTCGCCGCAGAACGGCGGGTTCCAGCGCTCGACGGGCGGCAGCCCCCTGTCCGCGGTCTGGTCGGCGGCACGCGCGACCAGCGCCGCCAGTCCGGCCGCATCCGTCGTCGCCTTCAGGGTCTCACCTGCCATCTTTGCGTCCCGGTTTGTCGATAATCGCTGTCTGTCACGAGATAGTCATTCCGCGCCCGCTTGTCAGCCGCCGATTGGGGAATAACTTCTTTTAGATGCGACGGAAGAACGGCGGCATGGTACGAATGTCCTGACGCCGGAACCAGAGGGAGAAGATCATGGGCATGATGACGTCGGCCGAACCCCCGCTCGACGAGAAGGCCATCATCGCCGCGGCCGAGAAGGCGCTGTCCGACATCGCCGAGGTGCGGCAGGAAGTCTCCAAGGTGATCTTCGGCCAGGAGCGCGTGGTCGAAAACACGCTGCTCGCCATCCTTTCCGGCGGCCATGCCCTGCTCGTCGGCGTGCCGGGCCTTGCCAAGACCAAGCTCGTCTCGACGCTCGGCAGCGTGCTGGGGCTCGAGGCGAACCGCATCCAGTTCACCCCGGACCTCATGCCCTCCGACATTCTCGGCACCGAGGTCATGGACCAGGACGAGACCGGGCGGCGATCCTTCCGTTTCATCAAGGGGCCGGTTTTCGCGCAGCTTCTGATGGCCGACGAGATCAACCGCGCGAGCCCCCGCACCCAGTCGGCACTCCTGCAGTCCATGCAGGAATACCACGTCACCATCGCCGGGCAGCATTACGACCTGCCCTCCCCCTTCCACGTGCTCGCGACCCAGAACCCGCTGGAGCAGGAAGGCACCTATCCGCTGCCGGAGGCGCAGCTCGACCGTTTCCTGCTGCAGGTCGACGTCGGCTATCCGGAGCTTTCGGCGGAGCGACAGATCCTGCTCGAAACGACCGGCGTCACCGAGGCGAAACCGTCGAGCGTCATCGATGCAGCGCGGCTCGTCGACATCCAGAAGCTGATCCGCCAAATGCCCGTCTCCGAAACCGTGGTGGATGCGATCCTGGCGCTCGTCCGCTCCGCCCGTCCGGGCCACGGGAACGCCGGCACAGACAAGAACGTCGCCTGGGGACCCGGTCCGCGCGCCGGTCAGGCGCTGATGCTCTGCGCCCGCGCCCGCGCCCTTTATGAAGGACGGCTCGCGCCCTCGCTCGACGACGTCATGGCCCTCGCCGAGCCCGTTCTCGAACACCGCATGGCGCTGACGTTTGCCGCCCGCGCGGAAGGCATGACGGTGCGCGACGTGATCCTCGATCTCGTCAAGCAGGCGCGAGGCTAGAAAGGCGGTCAGCGTGGCAGCAGTCGGCCAGATCGTCGAACAGACCTCCGGAAGCGATGCGCTGACGCGCGCGCGCCAGCGCGCCGCGCTCGTTCCCGACTGCATGGTCGAGGCGCGCCGGATCGCCAACACGGTGATCGCCGGCTGGCACGGGCGCCGCAAGCGTGGGATCGGCGAGAATTTCTGGCAGTTCCGTCCCTATGCGGAGGGCGAAAGCCTCTCGCGCATCGACTGGCGGCGCTCGGCCCGCGACGACCACACCTATGTCCGCGACCGCGAATGGGAGGCCGCCCACACCGTCTGGCTCTGGGCCGACATGTCGCCGTCGATGATGTACAAATCCTCCTTCGCACCCGTCTCGAAGGAAGGCCGCGCACTCGTTCTCATGCTGGCGCTCGCCGAAATCCTCGCCCGCTCGGGCGAGCGCATCGGCTGTCCCGGCGTCATGGACCCCGTTTCCTCGCGCAATGCCGCCGAACGGCTCGCCGCAGCGATCATGCACGCACCGCCGAGCGCCGGCCTCCCCGAAACGGCGATGATCCGCGGTATCAGCGACATCGTGCTGATCGGCGATTTCCTCGACGATGCCGACCGGATCATGGAACGGATCGCGCCGCTTGCCCGGCGCGGGCTGCGTGGCCATGTCGTCGAGATCGCCGACCCGGCGGAGGAATCCTTTCCCTACAGCGGGCGGACGATCTTCACCGATCCGGAAACCGGCGAGAAGCTTGTCTCCGGTCGCGCCGAGCGGCTGCAAGAGGACTATCGCCGCGCCTATTTCGCCCGCCGCGAGAGCCTCGGCGAAGCGCTGCGGCGGCTTGGCTGGAGCTTCGTCGCCCACCGGACCGACCAGCCTGCCTCGCAGGCGCTCGTCGCCGTCCACATGTATCTCTCCGGCAATCCGCCGCAGCCTGCGGGAGGAGTGCGATGAGCTTTCTTCCCCTCGCCTTCGGGACGCCGGCCATCCTCATCGCACTCGCCGCCCTGCCGCTCATCTGGTGGCTTTTGAAGCTCACGCCGCCGCGGCCGCGGACGGAGGTTTTTCCGCCGCTGCGCATCCTCGCGACCGTCCTGAAGCGCGAGGAGACACCGGACAAGAGCCCGTGGTGGCTGACGCTCCTCCGGATGGTCATCGCCGCCCTCGTGATCCTCGCGCTCGCCGAGCCGGTACTCAATCCACGCACGGCATCCGTTTCCGGCGACGGCCCGCTCGTCCTCCTCGTCGACAACAGCTGGGCGGCCACAGCCGACTGGGACCGCCGCGTCGCGACAGCCGAGGGCCTGATTGCGGAAGCCGACGGCGAAGATATTCCCGTCGCGATCGCCTTCACCGCCGACGCGAGCCACGACGCGGTGCCGGCAACGGCCGCCGCCGCACTGAAGAAGCTGCGCGCCGCGGAACCAAAGCCGCTGAGGCCGGATCGTCCGCGTGCCATCAAGGCGCTCAAGGAAGCGCTCGACGGAACCGCGCCCGGCTCGCTCGTCTTCGTCAGCGACGGCGTCGCCGCGACCGCCGAGGATGATACGGTCAAGCAACTGTCCGCGCTCGCGCCCCGGCAGCTGCGCCTCGTCGAAGGCGACGGACGCGGCGCGGTCGCGATCACCAACGCCGTAAACGGTGCGAACGAACTGGACGTCACGGTTTCCCGGTTGCCTTCCGCCGGCGAGAGCCGCCTGACGATCGATGCGCAGGACCGGCAGGGCCGAGCGATCGCCACCGGCGAGGCACGCTTTTCGCCCGGCGAGACGCTTGCCAAGGCGACCGTCGCCGCCCCGTTCGAGCTCCGGAACGACTTCACCCGGCTTACCGTCACCGGCGCTGCCAATGCCGGCGCCACCCATCTGCTCGACGACGGCTTCCGTCGCCGGCGCGTGGCGATGATTTCCGGCGAACCGGACGACGGCTTCCAGCCGCTGCTCTCGCCGCTCTACTACACCGAGCGCGCGCTTGCGCCCTATGCCGATCTGATCCGCTCGAACAATGCCGACCTCGCCGCCGCGATCCCCGAACTCCTTGCGCAAAACCCCTCAGTGATCATTCTCGCCGACATCGGCCGCCTGCCCGGCGAACTCTACGAGCCGCTCCAGCGCTGGATCGCCAAGGGCGGCACCGTCATCCGCTTTGCCGGTCCACGCCTCGCCGCCGCACCCGCGGACGATCCGCTGCTGCCCGTCATGCTCAGGCAGGGCGAACGCGTGCTCGGCGGCGCCATGTCCTGGGCCGAACCGCAGCCGCTCGCCGAATTCCCGAAGACCGGCCCCTTCGCGGGCATGAAGAAGCCGGAAGGCGTGCTGATCAAGCGCCAGGTGCTGGCCGAACCCACCCCAGATCTTCAGGAGCGCACCTGGGCGAGCCTCAACGACGGAACGCCGCTGGTGACGGTCAGGGAGAACGGCGCCGGTCGCATCGTGCTCTTCCACGTCAGCGCCGAGGTGACGTGGTCCGATCTGCCGATCTCGGGCGAATTCGTCGAAATGCTGCGGCGGATCGTGCAGCTGTCACACACCGGCGCGAGCGCCGAGGGGAACGGCACCGCCGCGGCGACGCTGCCGCCCTACCGCCTGCTGACCGCGCGGGGTGCGATGACCACGGACACCGCGACGGCGAGACCGATCAATCTCGGTGCCGGACGGCCGCTCGCTGCGACCTTCGACAACCCGCCCGGCCTCTACGGCAGCGAAGACGGCTTCGTCGCCTTGAACCTGCTCGAACCCGGCGCCGAACTCCTGCCGCTCCCCGTCGATCCGGCGGCCGCCGTGACCCGCGAAGCGCTCGCCGGCGATGCCGCGACGCCGCTCAAGCCGGCGCTGCTCGCGCTCGCCTTCCTGGCTCTCCTCGCCGACAGCCTGATCGTGCTCTTCATGAACGGCGTCTTCAGCGGCAGGCGCCGCGGCCAGGGCCTCGCAGCCGCTTTGGCCGTCACCGCGATCCTCGCTCTCCACCCGGACAGCAGCCATGCGGCCGATGCCCGCCCCGGCGATGAGAAGCTCTTGGAGCGGCTCGACAACACCCACCTCGCCTATGTCGTCACCGGCGAACCGGACGTCGACCGGCTTTCCGAACGGGGGCTTGCCGGCCTCACGGAATTCCTGACCTACCGCACCACGCTCGAGCCCGCAGAGCCGGTCGGGCTCGACCTCGAAACCGACGAGCTTTCCTTCTATCCGATCATCTTCTGGCCGGTCTCGGCGTCGGCACCGATGCCCTCGGCCGCCGCGATCAACCGGATTGACGCCTATATGCGCGCCGGCGGCACCGTCCTCTTCGACACCCGCGACCAGTATGCGAGCTTCGGCAGTGACGAAGGCCCGAGCGCGAACGGCGAGCGGCTGCGGGCCATCCTCGCCAATATCGACATCCCGCCGCTCGAACCTGTACCCTCGGACCACGTGCTGACACGCTCCTTCTACCTGCTGACGGGCTTTCCCGGCCGCTACAGCGGCAGCCCACTCTGGGTCGAGGCACGCCAGGAGGCGCGCAACAGCAATAGCGGCGTGGTTTCCTCCGCCGACGGCGTGTCTCCGGTCCTCATCACCGGCAACGACCTGCTCGGTGCCTGGGCGATCGATGACAACGGCATCTCGATGCTGCCGACCGTGCCGCCCGACGAAAGGCAGCGGGAACTCTCCTTCCGCGCCGGCGTGAACATCATGATGTACATGCTGACCGGCAACTACAAGGCCGACCAGGTGCACATCCCCGCCCTGCTCGAACGGCTGGGGCAGTGACGATGACGATCGAGTTCGCACCCTTCCTGCCCTTGCCTGCGCTTGCCGCCTTCGCGGTGATCGCGCTTGCCCTTGCGGTGCTCGGCTTCCGCTCTTCGATCCGCGGAACGGCGCTCCGCCTCACCGCCGCGCTCGCCGTGCTTGCCGCGCTCGCCAACCCGCTGCTCCTTCAGGAGAACCGCGAGCGCCTGACCACCGTCGTGCCGGTCGTCGTCGACCGCAGCCAGAGCCAGGAGACCGCCGGTCGGCGGGAGATGACCGACGCGGCGCTGACGGCGCTCAAGGAGCGGCTCGCGCGCTTCCCGCTCATCGAACCACGCATCGTCGAGGCCGGCGAGGCGAAGAACTCGGATTCGCCCTCCACCCGGCTGTTCGAGGCGCTGAGCTCTGCCATTTCCGACGTGCCGCCGGCACGCGTCGGCGGCGCGATCCTCCTGACCGACGGCCAGGTGCACGACGTGCCCGGCGCCGGCCAGTCACTCGGCTTCGAGGCCCCCGTGCACAGCCTCGTCACCGGCAAGGCCGACGAGCACGACCGGCGCATCGAGGTGCTGCGCGCGCCCCGCTTCGGCATCGTCGGGGAGGATCAGGAACTGACGTTCCGGGTCTTCGACGACGGGCGCTCCACGGGTGAGCCGGCAAGAGTGACCGTCTCGATCAACGGCGAACAGACGGCCGTCGTCGATGCGACGCCGGGAGCGGAGACGCCGTTCCCGTTCAAGGTGCCGCGCGGTGGCACCAACGTCGTGGAGCTTGCCGTCGATCCGGTCGCCGGTGAGGTGACGGAAGCCAACAATCAGGCAGTCCACCTCATCCAGGGCATCCGCGAGAACCTGCGCGTGCTGCTCGTCTCCGGCGAGCCGCATGCCGGCGAGCGCGCCTGGCGCGACCTCCTGAAATCCGACGCCTCGGTCGATCTCGTGCACTTCACCATCCTGCGGCCGCCGGAAAAGCAGGACGGCACGCCAATCAACGAGCTGTCGCTGATCGCCTTCCCAACGCGGGAGCTCTTCGTCGAGAAGATCGACGATTTCGACCTCATCATCTTCGACCGCTACCAGCACCGCGGCGTGCTGCCGATCCTCTATTACGACTACATCGCCGAATATGTGAAAAAGGGCGGCGCGCTGCTGATCGCCGCTGGTCCCGAGCATGCGAGCGAGGATTCGATCGCGCTGACACCGCTGGAAACCGTGCTGCCGGCAGCGCCCCTCGGCACCATGCATGAGGTGGGCTTCTATCCGCGGCTTTCCGACAAGGGCAAGCGCCACCCCGTCACCCGCGGCCTCGACGGTTCGACCGTCGAGCCGCCGCACTGGGGCCGCTGGTTCCGCACCGTCGACGTCGAACCGCCGAAGGGCGAGACGGTGATGACCGGCGACGGCGACCGGCCGCTCCTCGTCCTCGATCGCGCCGGCGAAGGCCGCGTCGCCATGCTGCTCTCCGACCAGGGCTGGCTCTGGGCGCGTGGTTTCGAGGGCGGCGGGCCGCATGTCTCGCTCTATCGCCGCATCGCCCACTGGCTGATGAAGGAGCCGGAACTGGAGGAAGAGGCGCTGACGGCCAAGGCCTCCGGCCACCTGCTCGAAGTGACCCGCCAGACGATCGGCGACGCGCCGGGCGCGGCGGTGGTCGAATACCCCTCCGGCAAGACCGAAAGCCTGCCGCTTACCGAGATTGCCCCCGGCCTCTACCGCGGCGAAAAGCGGATGGACGAGACCGGCCTCTTCAAGATCACCAATGGCGAGCTCTCGACGCTCGCCCATGTGGGCGCGGCCGATGCCCAGGAATTCAAGGCGATGGTCTCGACGACCGGGGCGCTGGAGCCGGTCGCCGAGCGCAGCAAGGGCTATCTCGGCAGGCTCGACGACGGCCGCGGCGGCTTGCGCATCCCCGATATCCTGCCGGTCAGAAGCGACATCCGCGTCAGCGACGACAAGCGGATGCTGATCCGCATGACCGACGAGACGGTGCTGAAGGGCATCGACACGCTGCCGCTATTCGCGGGCTTCGCCGGCCTTGCCGTGCTGCTGCTCGCGATGTCGGCCATGTGGTGGCGCGAGGGACGGTAGGTGACGAGGCAAGAGAGTCGTATCCCGGCCAACAGACGGCCGCTTCAAGCCAACAATCCTTGCCAGGGAATAGCAGCCGTGATTGTCGCAGCGTTTGGTGTTCTTCGTTTGTCCAGCATCCCCGATATGCATAGCAATCGCCTTATTCTTGTCATCTCCCTCTTTTTTCGAACAGAACAAAACTCAGGCGCAGAACCGAGTCAAATGCAGGGATTTTTGCGACGTGCATTGCATGTGGGATGAATTGTAAAACCGCCGCAATTGCTACGAAAATCCCGCATTATCAGAAGATAACAGATTGCGAACCAATGAAAATTGTCTTCAGTTTAATCCTAAGTGTCCTCCTGGCGATAATCCCGTATCAATTTGTTCTTGCAGATTGCAAGCCACCACCAGTGACCGGATTTGTGCTTAAAGGTTCGCTTGCGATCGATCCAAGAAATAAGCTGGTCTGGAACCGTTGTCCTCTTGGCATGACCTGGAGCAAAGAGGATCGGTGTACCGGCGAACCGAGCTACCTCAACCATAACGAGGCTATCAAGCAGGCCAAGGCATATGGGCAAGGATGGAGGCTTCCGTCTGGCCCAGAGATGGAAAAACTTTGGTTTCATTCTTGTGATGGGCAGACGATCGACACGAGGGTATTTCCGGGTGCCGCAATGTCTGATCAGGGTGAAGGAGCAGAATTCTGGACGACCAGCGAAGCCATTCCCAATATGTTCTACTACTTCGACTTCAGTGATGGAGTGGTCGACATGCACAGCCCAGGCTTTGCTTTGTCGGTTCTTGTCGTCAGGGATTTGTTCGAGGGCGAACGGTTCGAAAAGTAGGGCTCTGTTCACCGCTCGTATTCGGCAGAGACGGCGCAACCGTGATAGGGGCGGAACAAGATCCGAACGGTAAGCGGAGCAGGCGCAGGCATCCCGCGCTCGTGCGATTGCGCTCAAGGGATTTGCCGAAGCCTGCGGTAAAACTCTCTCGTCATGCAGGCCCGTCCATTTTGAGTGGACGAGCATCTGTGATCATGCTGCTTATTTTTCTGACAGTCCCTTCCCGGCTGGCTAGGACTAGTGGAATCTTGGTTATCTCATGGCAGCCAATTACATTCCCGTGTCCGCTTCGGACCTCCGCCCCCTCGACTCCTCCCCCGCTTCCCCCTACCCTCGCCCCATGTCCCTCGACCTCTCCCTGTCCGACACCGTCCCCGACGAAGCGCGCGACACAATCCGGGTACTCTCGACGATCAGGCCGCGTTCTGAAATTCCGACGGGAACGAAGACCATGATGCAGTCCTCGTGCGTCAGCTCTTCATAGGCGGTGGCGTCCTTGCGCCAGAGACGTCCTTCCGCCTTCGAGAAATCCATCATCCCGAGCTCTTTTCCTGTCCTTGAAAATGTCGGGAGGATGAGGAAGTCCCAGGTTTGAGCGGATTGATGGTACGGGGTGGGTGAGATGGTTATTGCAACTCTCGAGGGAGAATGAGATGGAGAGCGAAGGCCCGGAGCGAGAGTTCTCTCACCACCAGCACCCGGTGTTTTGGAGTTACGAGACATGCTGATCAAGAAGTTCGTTGTCTTTCTCGCTTCGTTCTGTTTTGCCGTCGGCGCGCACGCTGCCGGTCTGAAGGTCTTCGAGGTTCCCGCCGATGACGACGGCCCCGCCCTGAAAGCCGTGCAATGGTCACCATGCGCCCAACCCTCGCAGAGGATCGAACTTGGCCCCTTCGTACTGGACGCCGTTCGCGATTGCCCGCTTGCGGGCAATAAGCTGCCACTCATCGTCATATCGCACGGTTTCGGTGGAACCGGCTTGAGCCACCATGACACCGCAGAAGCCCTGGCGGACGCCGGCTTCATGGTCGTGGCACTCAATCATCCCGACGATAACGCCATCACGCTGGCGTCAAATCGCTCAAACACTCTGGCTGCACTCGTCAACCGGCCGCAGGACATAAAGCGACTGGTCGACTACATGCTCGCTTTCTCGGCCGACAGCACCGCGATCGATGCACGGCGCATTGGTTTCTACGGCTTTTCTCGGGGTGGCTATACAGGCCTTGTCCTTGGTGGGGCGAGCCCCGATTTCCGCGAATTGCGCCTGCCCTGTCAGGACCCGACTGGCATGACCTGCGAACGCGTAGCTCCTCAGTTGGCACCGGCCGGTCCCTGGGTTCACGATCCGCGCATCAAGGCATTTGTCATTGCGGACCCACTGAGCGATGTCTTTCCGGGCAAGGAGAATATACAGGCCGTGACGATGCCCATTCAGCTCTGGAGTTCCCAGAATGGCGGCGATGGCGTCTTACCCGCAGTAGTGGATGCGCTCGCCGCCAATCTCCCTGAGAAGCCGGACTTTCATGTCGTTCCCGATGCCGGGCACTTCGCCTTTCTGACGATGTGCCCGCCTGCCATGGCCAAGTCGGCACCAAAGATCTGCACGGACGGCCCCGGTTTCGACCGCGCCGCCTTCCACCAGTCCTTCAACGCTCAAGTGCTCACCTTCTTCCGTCAGCAGTTAGTGGAGGGGATATCGCCCTGACCGGCCTTTGCCGCGCTGCTTCTTTCAATTTCGGCGATGTGGTGGCGCGAGGGACGGTGGGATGGCTTATCCGTCGAGACTGGAATTCAAGCGAGTCACCACCCATAGTTGCGCGATGCTCGAGAAGATGGCATCGTGCATGACTAGTTCCCGGGTGTAGCTTTTCGACAATCGATTGCGACTGCCGCCGACCGGCAATAAATAGTCCACAAAATTCGTCTTTAAACGAACCTAATTTCATGTTAGAAATCCGGCACTACCTGACGCGCGACGGTCGAGATCTGCTTGCCGAGTGGCTTGCCAGCCTCCGCGATCCGCTTGCCAAGACGGCGATCATCAGGCGCCTGAACCGACTGGAACAAGGCAACTTTGGAGACTTCAAGGCTCTGCGAAGTGGTGTCTATGAATTGCGTGTCGATGTAGGTCCCGGATACCGTGTCTATTATGCAAGATCAGGGAAGACAGTGGTTCTGCTCTTGTGCGCTGGAAGCAAGCGAACGCAGGAAGCTGATATCGAGCGAGCCTGCTCTTGTTGGCAGGACTGGCTGAGCCGCCCGGATTGAGGAATGCGGAAAATGAAAGATCAGTCTCACGACGACGCCATGGCCGCACTTTTCCGTGACGACCCGGAACTCGCAGCAGCCACCCTCGATGCGATACTGGCCGACGGCGATCAGGGCGAGCTGCTGGTAACGCTGCGCCAGATGGCGAAGGCCTTCGGCGGCGTGCCGGCTGTCGCGAAGTCGGCGGACCTCAACCCGACCCAGCTCTATCGGACGCTCTCCGAAAAGGGCAATCCGGAGCTGCGGAGCCTCAGCGCCCTCCTTCGAAGCATGGGCCTCCGCCTTTCCGTCCAGCCGCTCGAAAAGCAGGGATCCAGCCCCTGAAGGTTCCCCCTCGACTCCTCCCCCGCTTCCCCCTACCCTCGCCCCATGTCCCTCGAGCTCACCCTCTCCGATACCGTCCCCGACGAAGCGCGCGACGCGATCCGTGATGCGATCCTCGCCCATAACGACAGGATGCTCGGGCCGACCGACCGGCGCGACCTGATGATCCCGATCCGTGACGGCGCGGGAAAGGTCGAGGGCGGGCTCATCGGCTATACCGGGCGCGGCTGGCTCTACGTGACGATGCTCTACATTCCGGAGCGCCTGCGCGGACAGGGCCTCGCGGGGCGGCTGCTGCAGATGGCCGAGGACGAGGCGAAGGCACGCGGCTGCACCGGCGCCTATATCGACACGATCAACCCGGATGCCCGCCGCGCCTATGCGCGGCAGGGCTACGAGGTCTTCGGTGCTTTGGAGAATTTCACCGGCGACTTTTCAATCACCTGGATGAGGAAGCAGCTCGCCTGAGGGAAAAGCCCCTCAAGGGCGCCAGGCGATCACGCCCTTGAGCCGCTCGTGGGCATCGGCGGCAAGCGGCACCGCGAGCACCCGGCCGGGGTCGACCGGTCCCGGAAATTCCAGCGCCTTCCACGCCACCTTCTCGAAGCCGAGCGGCATGTAATAGGGCGGGTCTCCGATGAGGATGACGGCTTCCGATCCGGCCCGCCGCGCCGCCTCGACGGCGATGCGGACGAGCTCGCGGCCGATCCCCATGTTCTTGTGGGCGGGGCGCACGGCGAGCGGCCCGAGCAGATGCCCCTTCACCGAGCCGGCGGTGACCGGCGTCATGCGCACCGAGGCGATCGTCTCGCCGTCGTCGGCGCAGATGAAGGAGAGGGTCCGGTCGTGCGGGCCCTGCTCGCGGATGCGCGCGGCGGCACGGGTGAACCGGCCGGGACCGAAGGCTTCTTCGTTGATGAGTTCGATGACGGCGTCGTGCGACGCATCCTCGGTGAGGTAGACAAGCTGGTGATTTTTCATGGGAAGACCAGGACCGGCAGACAGACAGGGAAAAATGGTTCACGGGACGCGCATGAGCACGTCGGGCAAAACATCAGCGTCGTCGCAGGGTCCGGGTTTCGGCCATCGGTTGTCTTTCCAGATGAGGTATCGACGCCGATAGCAGCATTTTTTTTTGCCGTCCATCGGAAAAACGCAGTGTTCAGCAATCGGCATCTCGCAATTGCCGGCCCATGGCATATTTTCCCCGGCAAGAGATAGCAAAGCAGGAAGGAAATTTGTCATGGGCATGCTCGTCGAGGGCGTCTGGCACGACGTATGGTACGACACCAAGGCGACCGCCGGGCATTTCCGGCGCAGCGAATCGGCCTTCCGCAACTGGGTGACGGCAGACGGCGCGCCTGGCCCGAGCGGTACGGGCGGTTTCGAGGCCGAGGCCGGGCGCTATCACCTCTACGTCTCCTATGCCTGTCCCTGGGCGCACCGGACCCTCATCTTCCGCAAGCTCAAGAAGCTCGAGGACCTGATCTCGGTCTCGGTCGTCGATCCGCTGATGCTGGAGAAGGGCTGGGAGTTCAAGGACCGCGACGGCGGCACCGTCGACCACCTGTTCGGCGCGAAAACGCTTGCGGACATCTACGTGAAGGCGGATCCGTCCTATACCGGCCGCGTCACCGTGCCCGTCCTCTGGGACAGGAAGCGGCAGACGATCGTCTCGAACGAGTCGGCCGAGATCATCCGCATGTTCAACCGCGCCTTCGACGGGCTGACCGGCTCGACCGACGACTTCTGTCCTGAGGAACTGCGCGCCGAGATCGACGTGATCAATGCGAAGATCTACGACACCGTCAACAACGGGGTCTACAAGGCGGGCTTCGCGACCACGCAGGAAGCCTATGAGAGCGCCGTGCTACCCCTCTTCGAGACGCTCGACTGGCTCGACGGCCGGCTTTCGACCCAGCGCTACCTCTTCGGCGACCGGCTGACGGAGGCCGACTGGCGGCTCTGCACCACGCTGGTGCGCTTCGATGCCGTCTATGTCGGGCATTTCAAGTGCAATATCCGCCGGATCGCCGACTACCCGAACCTCTCGGGTTACCTGCGCGATCTCTACCAGGTGCCGGGCGTCGCCGGGACGGTCAACATGGCGCACATCAAGGCGCACTATTACCGCAGCCACAAAACGATCAACCCGACCGGCGTCGTGCCCATCGGACCGGAGCTCGACCTCGACCGGCCGCACGGCCGCGACAGCCTCGCCGAAGCCGGTTCGCTCACCAGAGATCGTCGGGCGGAACCTCGCCGCTGAGCTCCCGCAGGCGTCGCTGCGTCGCCGGCGTCACCCCGCGCGGGAGGTCGTGGAGGGCAAAGAAGCCGCTCTCGACGATTTCCAGATCGGGCCTGCGCGGCGCCGTCTGCAGGACGTTTACCCGGTAGAACAGCACGTGGTCGCGGCGACTGACGCGGGTGTTGAAATAGACGTGGAAGAGCTGCGCCGGGCCGGTCATTTCGAGGTTGCCCTCTTCCCGCAGCTCCTTTGACAGCGCCTGCAGAACCGTTTCCCGTCGTTCGACGCCGCCGCCCGGCATGTGCCAGCCGGGCACATAGGAATGGCGCACGAGGAAGATGCGGCCTGCATCGTCATAGCAGGCGGCCCGCACGCCGAGCGTCATGCCGCGGGAAATCGCGAAATAGCCGTGCAGCATGCGTGTGACCAGCCGGGAAGCGGCGCTGCGTTTTTCTTCGATCGTCCTGTCCTCCCCCATCGGGCTTGCTCCGGGTCTGCTGCGCCATTATGAAGGCGCCATGTTCAAGCTCGCGCATATCTCCGACGTTCACCTCGGGCCGCTTCCCGCCCTGACCATCCGTGAACTCGCCTCGAAGCGCATTACCGGATATGTGAACTGGCACCGCAACCGGCGCAAGCATCTTTTTGCCAATGCACTTGATTTGATACTTGCCGACCTGCGCCGCCACGAGCCGGATCACCTAGCGATCACCGGCGATCTCGTCAATCTCGCCTCCGGCATCGAGATCCGCCGGGCCGCGGAATGGCTGAAGGAGGCAGGCGCGCCCCTCGACACCTCGGTGGTTCCCGGCAACCACGACGCCTATGTTCCCGGCGCGCACGACGAGTCCGTGCAGGCCTGGTACGACTACATGCGCGGCGACGACGACCCGCTGATCTGGCGCAAGGGCCACAAGCTCTTTCCCTATATCCGCCGCCGCGGCCCCATCGCACTGATCGGCTGTTCGACCTCGGTCGCGACGCCGCCCTTCTCCGCCACCGGCTATTTCGGCGAGCGCCAGGCGCGGGAGACGGCCGAGCTGCTGAAGGCGGCAGGCAAGGAAGGCCTCTTCCGGGTGGTGATGATCCACCATCCGCCGATCCGCGGCGCGACCTCCCCCTACAAGCGGATGATCGGCATACGCCGTTTCGCCGCGGCAATTTCGGTCGGCGGCGCCGAGCTCGTGCTGCACGGCCACACGCATCTCAACACGCTCTACTGGCTGGAAAGCCATGGCCGCAAGGTCCCGGTCGTCGGCATCGCCTCCGCCTCGCAGGGGCCGGGCAGCCACAAGCCGCCGGCCGGCTACAACCTCTTCTCCATCAGCGGCGAACCGAAAGCCTGGCGGCTGCAATGGGACCGCCACTGCATCGCCGGCGCGAGCGGCCAGATGAAGGTCGACCACCACCAGTTCCTGATCGAGTGATGCGCAGCATTCAGCCCGCGACCGCACCCACCGCGGCGGCGAGAACGCGCGCCACCTCCTGCGGACACTCTTCCGGCAGCATGTGCCCCGCCGAGGGCAAGAGCCGGATCGTTGCGGCGCCTTCGAGGGAGCGGGCCTGCCCGGGCGGCAGGATACGATCCTCGAGCCCCCAGAGAAGATATTTCGGCATCGGCAGGCTGCGGAGGTCCTCGACCGGCAAGGTGCCCTGACGCGGCTCGCCGGCCTCCGTCGTCTCCGAAAGGATCGCCTTCAGAACCGTGCCGAGTGCCTCGCGCACACCCGGCGCACGCCGCGCCGCAAGCATCGCCCGGACGGCTTCCCCGGATATCGCATGGTCCGGCGCGACCATGACCTCCATGGCGGCCTGCATCTCCGCCGCCGTGTCGGCAAAGGCGAATGCGGAAAGAACGGCACCGTTGATCTCCGGGCCGAAGCCGCCGGGGGCCACGAGCGTCAGGCTCGCCACCTTGTCCGGCGCCTTCAGGGCAAGGATCGCGGCGATAGCCCCGCCGAGGGAATGGCCCGCGACATGGAAGCGTTCGATCCCGCGCGCAGCGAGATCGGCGGCGACCGCCTTCGCCATCCGCCCGGCGCCGCCGAGACCGTCGGCACCAAGCGAATGGCCGTGGCCCGGCAGGTCATAGGCAAGAACGGGAACCGTCGGCGAAAGGTGCCGCAGCACCGCCGTCCAGATGCCGGAGCTGCCGCCGAAGCCGTGCAGCAGCACCAGCGGTGCCGCCGCAGTTCCGACCTCGCCCCGGACCGCCGCGTGAAGGCCCATCGCTCAGGCCTTCGCGCGCTCTTCCAGCACCCGGTTCGCCGCCGAGATGATCGCTTCGAGCGAAGCCGCGACGATGTTGGTGTTGATGCCCACGCCGAACAGCGTTCCGCCCGGATGGGAGACCTCGACATAGGCGATCGCCGAAGCATTCGAGCCGTGCTGCAGCGAATGCTCGGAATAGTCCTGCACCGACATCTCGAAACCGAGATAGGTGGAAAGCGCGTTGATGAAGCCGTCGATCGGGCCGGTTCCCCTGCCCTCGATACGCTTCACCTCGCCACCGTCGGTGATCTCGGCCGCGACGATGCGCATGCCCTTGTGCTCGGTGTCCGGATAGGTGTGGTGGTCGACGAATTTCAACCGCGCCTCGGGCTGCGTCACGTAGCGATCGAGGAAACGCTCATAAATGCGCTTCGACGGCAGCTCCACGCCTTCTTCGTCGGTGATCCGCTGGATGTCCTCGCGGAACTCCACCTGCAGGTTGCGCGGCAGGTTGATACCGTAGTCCTCCTGCAGGATGTAGGCGATGCCGCCCTTGCCGGACTGCGAGTTGATGCGGATGATCGCCTCGTAGGTGCGGCCGACGTCCTGCGGATCGATCGGCAGGTAGGGCACTTCCCAGATCGGAGAATTGGCCTTGCGGATCGCCTTCATGCCCTTGTTGATCGCGTCCTGGTGCGAACCGGAGAAGGCCGTGTAGACGAGTTCGCCGACGTAAGGATGGCGCTCGGGGATGACCATCTGGTTCGAATATTCGTAGACCGCCTTGATCCGCTCGATGTCGGAACAATCCAGTTTCGGATCAACTCCTTGGGTGAACATGTTGAGCGCCAGCGTGACGATGTCCACATTGCCGGTGCGTTCGCCATTGCCGAAGAGCGTACCTTCGACGCGGTCGGCGCCGGCCATCAGGCCGAGTTCGGTCGCCGCGATCCCGGTGCCGCGGTCGTTGTGCGGATGCAGCGAGACGATGACGTTCTCGCGGTTGTCGATGTTGCGGCACATCCATTCGATCATGTCGGCATAGATGTTCGGCGTCGACATTTCGACGGTGGACGGAAGGTTGAGGATCAGCTTGTTGTCGGGGGTCGGCTTGATGATGTCGATGACCGCGTTCGAGATTTCCAGCGCGACGTCCAGTTCCGTGCCTGTGAAGCTCTCCGGCGAATACTCGAAGCGATAGCCGCCGCCGGCCTTGGCCGCCATGTCGGTGATCATCTTGGCCGCGTCGACGGCGATCTGCTTGACGCCCGCGACATCCTTGCCGAACACGACGCGCCGCTGCAGCTCCGAGGTCGAGTTGTAGAAGTGGATGATCGGCTTGTGTGCACCTTCCAGTGCCTCGAAAGTACGGGTGATCAGCTCCGGCCGGCACTGGACCAGCACCTGCAGCGACACGTCCTCGGGCACATTGCCCTCCTCGACGCACCAGCGGGCGAAATCGAAATCCGTCTGCGAAGCCGAGGGGAAGCCGATCTCGATTTCCTTGAAGCCCATCTCGATGAGCAGCTGGAACATGCGGGCCTTGCGGTCGTGGCCCATCGGGTTGATCAGCGCCTGGTTGCCGTCGCGCAGGTCCACCGAGCACCAGATCGGCGCCTTGGTGATGGTCTTGCCCGGCCAGGTGCGGTCCGGAATGTCGATCTGCGGATAGGGCCGGTACTTCACCGCGGCTTCCGGCATGCCCTGCTTGGCGATGTGGGTCTTGATGTTCATCGTCGTTTCTTCCTCTTCCCGCATTCACCGCCGCTCTCGAAGGCCTGACAATCGCGGCCGGAGCGGACGGAAAATGCTTGGGTCCCGTCGGGACTGCATCAAACTGGTTTCATGAATTTTTCGAGGAGCTGAGCCGGACGGGCTTATCGGCCGCCGGGCGCTCCTCAGTGGACCCGGCAACCGCGGATAAGGCCAAGAAGAAGAAGCGAGTTTAGGGCGAGCATCGACGCGCCGGCCGGAATGCGGCCTGCGACGGGAGAAATCGAGATGCTGTTGCCCGTGTTCGTCATGATGCCGAGTGATAACGCGCGATGACCGATCGCGCAAGCGTGTTGTTATTCCGCAGCCGGTTTCGCTTCCAGCCGCTCGCGGACCCATTCCGAAATCAGTTGATCCCGCGTCATATTCAGGCGCGACGCCTCGGCATCGAGCTCTGCCATACGCTCCTTGGGCAATTCCAGTTCGATCAATTCATGCTCAAACTGGATACGCCGGACCTTCGAGAGATCGAAATGCTGCAGGACATCCTCTTCGCCGCCATCAAACAGCTTATCCAGATCCTTGGCTTTCATACAGATCAACCTCTTGTTCTCGAGACCGTCGCACGGAGATAATTCTGGTACGGCCTTCGCGATACACGACGATGGCGGACCAATGCTTGCCTGCGATCCGGCCAATCGCCATCATTCTCGGTTCATCGACATCACGAGCCGGAAACTCGATAGCATAAGGATCCAGCCACAGGGACTGGGCCTCGACGAAATCGATCCCGTGCTTCTGCTTGTTGGTGGCGCTCTTTGCGGGATCGAACTCGAAGTCCATGTCCCAATATAAGCCGCAAGCGCGTTCTTTGCGAGTCGGCTACCGCCTGCCCTTCGCCACCCGCATCAGCATCATCATCAGGCCGCCGGCGACGAGCCCCCAGAAGGCGCCCGAAATGCCGCCGAAGGAGACGCCGGAGGCGGTGATCAGGAAGGTGACGGCGGCGGCCTCCCGCGTCTCGACCTCCTTGAAGGCGGCGACCGCCGAACCGGAGAAAGCGGCGATCAGCGCAAGTCCCGCCACCGCCTGGATGAGGATCGGCGGCGCGAGCGAGACGAAGGCGGTGACGGCACCGGCGAGCAGTCCGAGCACGACATAGCCAAGGCCGCAGACGACCGCCGCCCAGTAGCGCTTCTTCGGGTCCGGGTGGGCGTCCTCGCCGGCGCACATGGCCGCCGTGATCGCCGCGAGGTTCACCGCATGGCCGCCGAAGGGCGCAGAGAGGAGCGAGAAGAGGCCCGTCGCCGCGAAGAGCGGCCCCGGCATCGGATTGTAATGGTTGACCTTCAGCACCGCGATGCCGGGAATATTCTGCGAGGCCATGGTGACGATGAAGAGCGGCAGCGCAATCGAGATCAGCGATGGTAGCGTGAACGCCGGCATGACGAGTTCCACGGGTGGCTTGAGCGACGCCGCCCAGCTTGCCATCGCCCCGTCCGGCAGGTCGACGCCGAAGGCGATGACCAGCGCGAAGGCCGCAAGCGCCGCGGGCACGGCATAGAGCCGCTTGAACGCCGCGACCACCGCCCAGGCAGCGAGGATCGGCAGGCCGAGACGCGGATCGAAGGCGATCGCCTTGAAGGGCGCGAAGCAGAGTCCGAGGATCACCCCGGAGAGCATGGCATTGGCAAGCGGTGCCGGGATTGCCGCAACCGCCCGACCGAGCGGCCGGAAGAGGCCGGCAACGACGATCAGCACGCCGCAGACGAGGAAGGCTCCGACCGCGACCGGAAAGCCGCCCTCCGGCACGCCGGCGGTCACAAGCAGTGCGGCACCCGGCGTCGACCAGGCGATCGACACCGGAAGCCGCGTGACGAGGCTCAGCACCACGCCGCAAAGCCCCATGGAGACAGAGAGCGCCATCAGCCCGGACGCGGCCTCGAGATCGGTCGCGCCGACCCCTTTGAGGCCCTGCAGCACGACGGCAAACGAGCTCGCGAAACCGACGAAAGCGGTCAAAAGCCCCATGAACAGGCTTTGCGCGGAAAGGTCTTTCAACATGGCGGGCTCGGAGATCAGGGGGCGTAAAGCTATCGAAGAACAAACCGCAGACAGTTTGACAAGCCAGAACACCCCGAAATCGGTACACCGTTCATTGTCGGCGAGCGCGCACGCAACTGCCGCGCACGCCTCCGACGATGCCGCTCCTGTTCAATGCGCGGCCACCTGCATCGCCGTGTCATCCTTGTCATGCAAGGCGAAGCGGTCGAGCATGTGAGAGCTCGCCTCGTTGGCACCGATCACCTCGACGTCGATGTTATGGCGACGGTATTTGAGGACGACCTTGTCGAGCGCCCCGACGGCGGTGATGTCCCAGAAATGCGCCTCGTGCACATCGATGACGACTTTGTCGAGCGGTTCGATGAAATCGAATGCCATGACGAATGTCTCGGCGGATGCGAAGAAGACTGCACCGTCGACGTGATAGGTGCGGACCTTGCCGTCAGCGCTCAGCGTCGAGCGGACATGAAAAAGATGCGCAACCTTGCTCGCGAAGAACACCCCGGAAAGCAGCACGCCCACGAGAACACCCTTGGCGAGGTCATGCGTACCGACGGTCACGACGACAGTCTCCAACATCACGACGGACGACTGCCAGGGGTTTCGCCGCAGGTCCAGGATCGAACGCCAGGAGAAGGTGCCGATCGAAACCATGATCATGACCGCGACCAGCGCCGCCATGGGAATAACACGGACGATGTCATCGAGCACGAGGATCAGAAACAGCAGGAAGGCGCCGGCGACGAACGTCGAGAGCCGGCCGCGACCTCCCGACGTCACGTTGATGACCGACTGGCCGATCATGGCACAACCGCCCATGCCCCCGATCAGACCCGAGGCGATGTTGGAGGCGCCCTGCCCGATGCACTCCCGGCTCTTCGAACTGGCGGTGTCCGTCATGTCGTCGACGATCTGCGCCGTCAACAGCGATTCCAGCAGCCCGACGGCAGCGAGCCCCACCGAATAGGGGAAGATGATCTTCAGCGTGTCCCAGGACAGCGGAACCTGCGGCAGGGCGAAGACCGGCAGTGCCGACGGCAGTTCGCCAAGGTCGCCCACGGTGCGCAGGTCCATGCCGGTAAACCACACGACCAGGGTCAGGGTAACGATGGCGACCAACGGCGACGGGATCGACTTGGTTACGTACGGGAAGAGATAGATGATCGCGAGCCCGGCGGCGACCATGACATAGGTCGTGTTTGCAACGCCGATCAACTCCGGCAGCTGCGCCATGAAGATCAGGATCGCCAGTGCATTGACGAAGCCCGTGATCACCGATCGCGAGACGAAGCGCATCACGCGGCCGAGCTTGAGGAAACCGGCGAGAATCTGGATCAGTCCCATCAGCAGCGTCGCGGCGAACAGGTATTCGATCCCGTGCTCCTTGACCAGCGTCACCATCAGTACGGCGGTGGCCGCCGTAGCAGCCGATATCATCGCAGGACGCCCCCCGACAAAGGCGGAAACGCAGGCGATCGCGAAGGACGCGAAGAGACCCACCTTCGGGTCGACGCCGGCTATGACCGAGAAGCCGATCGCTTCGGGGATGAGAGCCAGTGCCACGACGACACCGGACAGGATGTCGCCACGGACGTTGGAGAACCATTCACGTTTGTAACTCGTCAATTTCATGGATTTTCCGCAAAAGTAGTGCACCTGGCCGCTGGGATGTGCAGGCCATTCAAGGTTTGATGCTGATGCGTTGTCTGGCGGATCGGCGGCCAGAAGAGCCACCCGGATTTTCACCGGGTCCGGGGTGATTGATGCGGTTATAGGCAAGCGGCGCTTACCTGACAACCGTCAAAATGCTGCCATGCAGCATTCCCGGCGAACGTTCGCCCCAAACACAAAACCCCGCCGGATCGCTCCGACGGGGTGCTTCAATTCCGTGTTCCGGACCGTCCGGCTCAGATGTCCGACTGGCTCTCGATGATGCGGGAGACGAGGCCGTACTCCTTGGCCTCCTGCGCCGACAGCCAGTAGTCGCGGTCGGTGTCCTTGGCGATCTTTTCGACCGGCTGGCCGGTGGCGGCTGCGAAGATCTTGTTGAGCCGCTCGTTCATCTTGATGATCTCGCGAGCCTGGATCTCGATGTCGGAAGCCATGCCGCGGGTGCCGCCGGAGGGTTGGTGCAGCAGGAAGCGGGTGTTCGGCAGGCAGAGGCGCTGTTCCTTCGGAACAGAGACATAGATCAGCGCGCCGGCGGAGGCGACCCAGCCGGTGCCGATGATCCAGACCTTCGGCTTGATGAACTTGATCATGTCGTGGATCGAATCGCCCGATTCGACATGCCCGCCCGGCGAATTGACGAAGACACGGATGTCGTCGTCGCTGGCGGCGGCCAGTGCCACGAGCTGGGTGCAGACCTTCTGGGCGAGTTCCTGGGTGATCCCGCCATAGATGAAGATCGAACGCGACTTGAAGAGGTTCGCTTCCGTTTCCTTGCCGAGCGGCAGTTCCTTGCTCTTGTCGTCGTCGTCTTCATTCATCGGACATTCTCCACTTGGGGTTCACTCTCCCGCACATAGTGCGACTCAAGTCCTAAAACAATGCGGGAAAAAGGGGAAGCACCGAACCGGTGAACAGGCGGTTAGCGAAGGGAACCGAGAGCGACGCGGCGGTGGTGCCCTTGCCCGCGGCGGATGGCTACCGCGAGATCCGCGTCGACAGGATGATCGAGGAGAGCGTGCGCTCGACGCCGGCCAGTTCGCCGATCCGGTCGATCAGCCGGTCGAGCTCGGCAATCGAGGCGGCGGCGATGACGGCGATCAGGTCGAAAGGGCCGTTGACCGAATGGAGCGTCGTCACCTCGCGGATCGCCGCAAGTTCGGCGGTGACCGCCGAGAGCGACTTCGGGGCGATGGTGATCAGCACGTGCGCGCGCACGAGCCCACTCAGATAGGCGTCCGAGAGCTTCAGCCCGTAGCCGGCGATCACACCGTCGCGTTCCAGCCGCTCCAGCCGCGCCTGTACGGTCGTCCGCGACAGGCCGAGCCGCCGTGCCAGCGTCGCGACCGGCATGCGGGCATTCTCGCCGAGCAGCGCCAGCAATTCCTGGTCCTTGGCCGAAACTTGCATTTTGTCCATTCCCTTTGCCGATATGCCGAGACAGGCACATCATATCGCACAAATTGCAGCTATGAAACGACCAATTACGGCGTCATTCTGATGCTTTCCGTTTGCAGAACTTCCAAGGGGACATCAATGAAGGACATTGTCGTAATCGGCGCAGGCAAGATCGGCGGCGCAATCGCCCACATGCTCGCCGCGACCGGCGACTACCGCGTGACGGTAGCCGACCGCAGCCGCGAACAGCTGGACGCTATCGCACCGCACGAGGCCGTTTCCACCGCCGCCGTCGACATCTCCGACAGCGCCGCGCTGGATGCCCTGCTTTCGGGCAAGTTCGCGGTCCTGAGCGCCGCGCCCTTCCACCTGACGGGCGCGATCGCCGAAGCCGCCGCCCGCACCGGCATCCACTATCTCGACCTGACCGAGGATGTCGCCACCACCCGCAAGGTGGAAGCACTCGCCAAGGGCGCCAAGGGCGCCTTCATCCCGCAATGCGGGCTCGCGCCGGGCTTCATCTCGATCGTCGCCCATGACCTCGCGACCGGCTTCGACACGCTGGACAGCGTGCGCATGCGCGTCGGCGCCCTGCCGCAATATCCGTCGAACGCTCTGAACTACAACCTGACCTGGAGCACCGACGGGCTGATCAACGAGTATATCGAGCCCTGCGAGGCGATCGTCGAAGGCAAGCTCGTCACGGTCCCGGCCATGGAAGAGCGCGAGGAATTCTCGCTCGACGGCGTCACCTACGAAGCCTTCAACACCTCCGGCGGCCTCGGCACGCTCTGCAAGACGCTCGAAGGCCGCGTGCGCACAATGAACTACCGCACCATCCGCTATCCCGGCCACCAGGCGATCGTGAAGGCACTCCTGAACGACCTCAACCTCAAGAACCGCCGCGACGTGCTGAAGGACCTTTTCGAGAACGCCCTGCCTGCAACCATGCAGGATGTCGTCGTAATCTTCGTCACCGTCTGCGGCACCCGCGAAGGCCGCTTCATGCAGGATACCTACGCCAACAAGGTTTATGCGGGCGTCGTCGCAGGCCGCAAGATGAGCGCCATCCAGATCACCACGGCGGCTGGCATCTGCACCGTGCTCGACATGCTGGCGAACGGCGAACTGCCGCAGCAGGGCTTCGTCCGGCAGGAGGAGATCAGCCTCGAGCGCTTCCTCGCAAACCGCTTCGGCCGGGTCTATGATCCGGAAACCCTGCGCCTGCCGAAGGCGTCGTAAGTCTCCGCATTTCGCTCTGGCGAATCGTCGAACGGGGTGAGAGTGTCCGCACTCTCACCTCTTCTCTTTATGGAAAGGCCACCATGCCGAAGGCGCTGCTGATCATCGATGTCCAGAATGCAATCCTGGCCGGCAAGGGCACGCCCGAACGCCAGCCGGTCCTGGACCGCGCCCTCGACGAAACCGTCTCACGACTGAAGACACTGAAGGACAGGGCAAGAGCGGCCGGCATCCCCATCGTCCTCGTCCAGCACGACGGCCCGGCCGGCCATCGCCTCGCCGCCGGCACACCCGGCTGGGACATCCGCCCCGAGATCGCGCCGGCGCCGGGCGACATCGTGGTCCACAAGCAGGCCTGCGATTCCTTCTTCGAAACCGACCTGAAGGAAAGGCTCGACGAGAGAGGCATAGACACGCTCGTCATCGGTGGCTGCATGACCCAGTTCTGCGTCGACACGACGACGCGGCGCGCGGTTTCGCTCGGCTATGACGTCACGCTGGTGGCGGACGGCCACATGACCGCCGATGCCGGCGCCCTCACCTACGATGAGATCATCGCCCACCACAACGCGACGCTCGACGGCTTCGATGCCGCCGACCGCGCCGTCAGTGTTCGCCCGGCTGCCGGGATTGCATTCTGACGCCGGTCACGTCCCGCAGAAGGTCCGCGCGACCCGTTCCTCCGGCTTCGGCGGCTCCATGAAGGCGGCGAATTCCGGCCGCTCGACGTAAGGCTTCGACGTTGCTTTCAGCATTTGCTCGAAAGGTTTGAAATCACCGGCGAGACCGGCGGAGATCACCGCCTCGATATGGTGATTGCGCGGAATGACGGCCGGATTGACCGCCTCCATCGCCGCCTGACGGTCCGCGGCCGGCCGCAGATCGGCGCTTAGGCGGGCGCGCCACCGGGAGAGCCAGTTCGTGACGCCCTCCGCATCAGAGAAGTGTGCCAGCAGAGGCGCATCCGGCGCGCCGCCGGCGAGCTTGGCGAGTGCCCGGAAGGTCAGCGTGAAATCGGCCTCACCCCGATGCATTAGCGCGAGAAAATCGTTGACGAGCGGCAGATCGTCATCAGCTTCGCCGGTGAGTCCGAGCTTCTCGCGGAAGGCCTCGAGCCACCGCGCCTGGAAGACGCGGCCGAACTCGGCAAGCGCCTCGTTGGCGGCTTCGACATTCTCGTCCTCGCGCCCGCCCATCAACGGCAGCAAGGTCTCGGCAAACCGGGCCAGATTCCATTGGGCGATGCCCGGCTGGTTGGCGTAAGCGTAGCGGCCGCGTTGGTCGATCGAGGAGAAGACCTTGCGCGGATCGTATTCATCGAGGAACGCACACGGGCCGAAGTCGATCGTCTCGCCCGAGACGGTCATGTTGTCGGTGTTCATGACGCCGTGGATGAAGCCGATCGACATCCAGCGCGCGACGAGCGCCGCCTGGCAGGCCGCCACCGCCCGGAAAAGCGCAAGATAGGGATCCTGCAAGTCCGCAAGCTCAGGATAATGGCGGGCAATCACATGACCGGCGAGCGCACGCAAGCCGTCGATATCGCCCCGAACGGCGAAATACTGGAAGGTGCCGATGCGGACATGGCTCGCCGCGACCCGGGTCAGGATCGCCCCCGGCAAAGCCGTCTCGCGGTAGACCGGCTCACCCGTCAGCACTGCGGCAAGCGCCCGTGTCGTCGGAATGCCGAGCGCGTGCATGGCTTCAGAGACGATATATTCCCGCAGCACCGGCCCGAGCGCCGCGCGGCCGTCGCCCTGCCGGGAGAACGGTGTCTCGCCTGCCCCCTTGAGCTGGATGTCGCGGCGAATTCCGTGGCGGTCGAGCACTTCGCCGAGCAGGATCGCCCGACCATCACCGAGCTGGGGCACGAAATTGCCGAACTGATGGCCGGCATAGGCCATGGCAACCGGGGCGGCCCCTTCCGGCAGGGCATTGCCGCTGAAAAGGCGCGCAAGCGCGTCGTCGTCGAACGCGCCGAGGTCAAGGCCGAGTTCGTCGGCAAGGGAGGCATTGAAACGGATGAGGCGCGGTGCGGCGACCGGGCAGGGCTCGACCGGCCTGAAGAAGCGCTCGGGCAAGCGGGCATAGCTGTTGTCAAAGGCAATCAAGCTTGCGTCTCCTTCGCAAGGCCCGTGCAACCGGGCACATGGGGCAACCATCTCGAATATGGGATCGTCTGCCGTCGGAGCAAGCGGCGAGCCGTGAAAAGCCGCCGTCCATCGGTTTTCCGGGGGTTATGCCGCCCATTTTTGGGCGGACCGGACGTGTCCTGTTGTCTCGCCTTTTGCCGGCGAACTAACGTCGCCGCTACAAGCCGACAGATCGAGAGGACCCCGCGACCGCGCTTGCGAGGGGAACGGTCTGCCGGATGGCTGGGAAACGACAGGGGTATCCGACATGAAGATCCGTCTCGCCGCACTGGCGCTTGTGGCTGCAGCACTCGTGAGCTGCACGACCACGGAAGAAGCCAACACCGTCATCCAGTCGCGCTGGATCGGGCAGCCGTCCGAACTCTTCTTCTCCCGCTACGGGCCGCCGGTCTCGGAATTCCGCACCGCCAGCGGTAACACCATCTATACATGGCGTGGCGGGGAAAAGACGCAGTACATCCCCGCGCAATATTCCACACCGGCCGAGCAGCCGGTCTACGGCAAGACCGTCACCAAGACGACCAGCCGCGAAAAGGAGCCGGGCGTCACCGTCACCAAGACGACGACGAGCAGCATGGGCGTCTACGTGCCGCAGCAGCCGCAGATGATTTCTCCCGCCCGTGTCGAGGAACTCTTCTGCGAGGTGCAGATCACCGTCGACGCGACCGATCGCATTCGCGCGATTCGGGCGAGCAACGACACGACCGGCGAAGGCTTCAGCCTGTCGCGTTGTGCCGAAGTTCTCGACGCCCAGAAGTAAGGCGAGCTTCTTCCGCCACCGCGCCGTCCCGCGCCCAATGTCGCAATTGCCGATCCCGGCGCCGCAAAGGCTCCGGGATCGTTCATTTCGCTGTGCGTATTTGTTACCGGTGCGAAAATTGCTGCCGAACCGGGCTGACCGGCTTACGTCACGCGTTCGGATGGCCTATAGCTTCGAGGGCAGGCGTGACCGATTTCCGGGCGCCGTGTCGACCAAACCGAGGGACAAGAGATGTTCAAACGACTTTCACTTTCTGCCGCCTTCATCGCCGCTGCCACGGCCCCGGCCTTCGCCCACCTCGATCCGACCGAGCACGGCTCGATGATGGCCGGCGTGTCGCATCCCCTGAGCGGTGCCGACCACGTGCTCGCCATGGTGGCCGTCGGCCTCTGGGCCTCGCAGATCGGCGGCCGTGCGCTCTTCGCCGTTCCCGCAGCTTTCGTGACCACCATGGCCGTCGGCTTCCTGCTTGCGGTCTCCGGCATCGGCCTGCCCTTCGTCGAGCCGGCCGTGCTGGCCTCCGTCATCGGCCTCGGCCTGCTGATCGCAACCGCCGTCCGTCTTCCGACCGCGGTCTCGGCGGCGATCGTCGGCCTCTTCGCCCTCTTCCACGGCCATGCCCATGGCGGCGAACTCGGTGCCGCCGGCGCCGTGCAGTTCGGCCTCGGCTTCCTCGTCTCCACCGCGCTCCTGCATGCGGCGGGCGTCGGCCTCGGCATCTCGCTGTCCCGCATGGGAACGATCACCACTCGCCTTCTCGGCGCTGCGACCGCACTCGGCGGCGCGGCCCTCGTCTTCGGCTGATCCGAGAGCATCCCCAAAACCAGGACGGCGGGCACCAGGCCCGCCGTTTTCATTTGTGCCAATCCTGGGAGGGCTATTCCTCGATCTTCGACGGCCGGCCGCCCTTTCCGCGGCAGCCGGCCGGTGCACACGATTCAGCCGCGGCCGCGATAGGTCGGAACGCCCTGGTCGGGAAGCCACACGCCGGCGGGCACCTCGCCCGTCTGCCAGAACACGTCGATCGGAATGCCGCCGCGCGGATACCAGTAGGCGCCGATCCGGAGCCATTTCGGCTGCAGGAGGTCGACCAGCCGCTTGGCGATATAGACCGAGCAATCCTCGTGGAAGGCACCGTGGTTGCGGAAGGAAAAGAGGAAGAGCTTCAGCGATTTCGATTCCACCAGCCAGTCGCCGGGAATGTAGTCGATGACGATGTGCGCGAAGTCCGGCTGGCCCGTCATCGGGCAGAGAGACGTGAATTCGGGCGCGGTGAAGCGGACGACGTAGTCGGTCCCGGCATTGCCGTTCGGCACGCGTTCGAGGACCGCGGATTCGGGGGTCGTGGGCGCCTCGACGGACTGACCGAGCTGCGTCAACCCGGAAACGTCGGTCTTGCTCATCATGAAACTCCTTCAGATTTCGACGCCGTTGCCGTGCGCCATTTCGTTCTCCGGCTCGACATGGATCGTGACGCGGGTGCCGGGCAGTGCCTTGTGCAAGGCCATTTCCAGCCGGTCGCAGATCACATGGGCATCCCCCACGGTCATCCTGGACGGTACCACCAGGTCGAAGGCGACGAAGGTGGCGGCACCGGCTCGACGTGACCGAAGATAATGCACCCCGAGCGAGCCTTCGGAATTCTCCTTGATCGTCTGCTTGATCGCCTCTTCCTCCTCCGGCGTGACCGCCTGGTCCATGAGGCCGGCAACGGAATGCGAGATCACCTTCCAGCCCTGGAAGATGATGTTGAGCGCGACGAGGATGGCGAGCAACGGGTCGAGGATCGCGTAGCCGGTGACTATGGCAAGCACAAGGCCGATCAGCACGCCGCCCGACGTCACCACGTCGGAGAGCACGTGGTGGCCGTCGGCCTGCAACGCCGGGGAACGATGCGTCTTGCCGACACGAATGAGTGTCAAGGCCCACACGCAGTTGATGACGGCCGCGAGCGAGTTGATGGCAAGACCGAGCACCGGTGCGTCGAGAAGCTTCGGATTGGGGAGAGCACCGACCGCTTCCTGAAGGATCAGCAGTGCCGCGACGACGATCAGCACGCCTTCGAGGACCGCGGAGAAATACTCCGCCTTGTGGTGACCGTACGGATGGCTCGAATCCGCCGGCTTCTGGGCGTAGCGGATGACGAAGAATGCGACGACCGCCGCCACCACGTTGACCGTCGATTCCAGCCCGTCTGAGAGCAGCGCCACCGACCCCGTCACCTTCCAGGCGACGAGCTTCAGCCCCATCACCCCGATCGAAAGGGGAATGCCCCAGAAGGCCAGGCGCCTTACCAGACCGTTGCTCGCTGTCGTCATCTTCCTGCCGCCCCTGCACTTGCAAGCGAATTGCATTCGCTAGTTCCACAACGACGAAACCGCCCACGGACGGTGGACGGTTTCGCAATCAGGTCCCTATGACAAATGGCGGTACGGGGTCAAGCGTTCGCCGTCGTCACGCCGCCTTTTCCTTCGCACGCCGTGCGAGATGCGCAACCACGTTCTCGATCATCCGCATGCCGGCGTCCTGCCCGAGCGTCATGATCGATTCGGGGTGGAACTGCACCGCCGCGACCGGCTCCTTGGTGTGCTCGATGCCCATGATCGTGCCGTCCTCGCTCTCCGCCGTGATCATGAAGTCGCGGTCGAGCGTCGCGGGATCGGCGAAGATCGAGTGGTAGCGGCCGACCGTCACTTCCTTGGCAAGGCCGGAGAAGACGATGCCGGGTTCGAGAACGCGGATGCGCGAGGGCTTGCCGTGCATCGGGATCGCGAGCTGGCGCAGCTCGCCGCCATAGGCTTCGGCAAGCGCCTGCAGCCCGAGGCAGACGCCGAAGATCGGCAATTGCCGCGCCCGCGCCTTCTTGATCGTCGCCTTGCAGTCGAAGTCCTTCGGGGTACCGGGGCCGGGCGAAAGCACCACGAGGTCCGGCTTGAGGCGGTCGAAGACCTCGTCGGCGACCGGCGTGCGCACGGTCGTCACGGTGGCGCCGGTCTGGCGGAAATAGTTTGCGAGCGTATGGACGAAGCTGTCCTCGTGATCGACGAGCAGGATGTTCACGCCCTTGCCGACGGCGGCGACACCGCGCTTCGACTTTTCGTCGTTTCCGGATTTCGCATCGCGAATGGCAGAAATCATGGCGGATGCCTTCAGTTCGGTTTCGGCCTCTTCCTCTTCCGGCATGGAATCGTTGAGCAGCGTCGCGCCGGCGCGCACCTCGGCGATCCCATCCTTGATCCGCACGGTCCGGAGCGTCAAGCCGGTGTTCATGTCGCCGTTGAAGCCGACCATGCCGACCGCCCCGCCATACCAGGCGCGCGGGCTCTTCTCATGCGCCTCGATGAAGCGCATCGCCCAGAGTTTCGGCGCACCCGTCACCGTCACCGCCCAGGCATGGGAGAGGAAGCCGTCGAAGGCGTCCATGCCGTCGCGGAGCCGCCCCTCGATGTGGTCGACGGTGTGGATGAGGCGCGAATACATCTCGATCTGGCGGCGGCCGATGACCTTGACCGAGCCCGGCTCGCAGACGCGGGACTTGTCGTTGCGGTCGACGTCCGAGCACATGGTGAGCTCGCTCTCGTCCTTCTTGGAATTCAAAAGCTTCAGGATCTGCTCGCTGTCGGCGATCGGGTCGGCGCCGCGCTTGATCGTGCCCGAGATCGGGCAGGTCTCGATGCGCCGGCCGGACACGCGCACGAACATTTCCGGCGAGGCCCCGACCAGATATTCCTGGTTTCCGAGATTGATGAAGAAGGAATAGGGAGACGGATTGATCTCCTTCAGCCGCTTGGAGATTTCCGACGGCTTCGACTCACAGCGCTCCATGAACTTCTGGCCCGGCACCACCTCGAAGAGGTCGCCGCGGCGGAAGCTCTCCTTGGCCTTGACCACGAGTTCGGCATATTCGCCCGGACGATGGTCGCCGCGCGGCGGGATCGTGTCGGTCGCCTTGAACGGTTCCGGCGCGATCGCATCCGCCTTGCCCTCGGTCGTCACGCCGTCCTTCTCGAAATCATAGCGGTCGATCCAGGCCTTGGCGGAGTAGTGGTCGACGACGAGGATCTCGTCCGGCAGGAAGAGCACCATGTCGCGCTGGTCTTCCGGACGTTCGAGCGACAGCTTGATCGCATCGAACTGGAAGGCGAGATCGTAGCCGAAGGCGCCGAAAAGGCCGATCGAGCTGTCGGCTTCGGAATGGAAGAGATCGGTGATCGCACGGAGCACGGTGAAGACCGTCGGGATCTTCGAGCGTTCCTCTTCGGTGAAGATGCGGTCGGGCTCGTTGACCGAAAGATCGAGACGGCGCGCCGTCGAGGCGCCGAGCGCGATTTCCGCGACCGTCCGCAGCCTTGCGGTGATGAAGGAGAGCAGCACCTCGCCGCGCTCGTTGTAGGCCTCGATCCACATCTTGCGGCCGAAGCAGGAAATGCCGAGCGGCGGATCGACGATCGCCGTGTCCCAGCGCGTATAGCGGCCCGGATATTCGTAGTTGGAGGAGAAGACCGCACCGCGGCGCTCGTCGAGCCTGTCGATGTAGCCGTTGATGGCATCGGCATAGAGCGCCGCCCGGCGCGAGCGCGTCACCTTGATACCGCCGCGGGTGGTATAGGTCTCCCCGCCATCATCCCGAATGATCGTCGTCATGCTCTCTCTTCACTCCGTCGTTCAAGGCCCGGATGGAGGCGCCTGAATACAAAAAAGCCGCCTCAGGTTTTCCGGGCGGCTTTGGGTCACTTGTCTTTAGGACATGACTGGTCAAGGCCGCGTTAGCGAGCCCACCACCAGTTACCGATGTTCAAAAACGTCGTCATGACGAAACTCATACCGTCAAGCCGGCGGCCGCGCAAGAGGGCTTGGAGGACTGTATTTCCGGCTATCGATGAAACCAAATACGCGCTAGGCCGTTGTCGACAGGCCCTACAACGGAGACAGGACGGTTGCTGAGACTTCTTCTGCTGGCGGCAGCACTCGCCGCCGCCACCGCCATGGCTGCGCCGGACAATCCTCCGCTCCCCCTGCCGAAACCGCCTCAGGCCGACCAAGCCCCCGCCGCAGGGCCTCCCCTACCCGCTGAAAAGCCGGAGGAAAGGCAAGAGCCGGCGGCACCGGAACCGGAGAAGAAAGAGGAACCGGCAGCGCCGACCGTACCCGCCCCTCCGCCGCCACCGATCGAAACCGAAGACCAGGCGACATTCGATGCCTGCACGGCCGAACTGAAGGAACTCGGCGCGGCGTTCAAGCTACTCCCGCGCATCGACGACGGCGAGGGCTGCGGCATCGACAAGCCGATCGCGATGACGCGGCTCTCGGCCGACGTCGCGATCGAACCCGAGGCGACGGCGCGCTGCGAGACGCTGCTGCAACTCGCCCGCATGACCCGCGATCTCATCGCGCCCGCGGCGCGCCTCGGCCTGCCGGACATGGGCAGGCTCGAGGTCGTGCACCAGGCCTCAGGTTATGTCTGCCGCAAGCGCAACAGTGCCGACACGGGAAAGATCTCGGAACACGCACGCGGGAACGCGATCGACATCGCAGGCCTCGAATTCGAGAAGGGCCTGGTTCCCATGAAGATCGTCGGGCAGGAGGATTCCGATCTCGCCGCGGCCTTCCAGCGGGCGCTGAACGCCGCCGCCTGCCTCTATTTCACCACCGTCCTCTCCCCCGGCAGCGACGGCACGCACGAGGACCACATGCATCTCGACGTGATGAAGCGGACGGGCGGCTATCGGTATTGCCGGTGAAGTCAGGGGAAGATGCAGGCGTAGGAGGATGAATTTGCGCCAGTTGCGCACCTGTCGGCCTGGGCTATTTCGCTCATGGCGCATGACAGTGTATGCCGGAGGGAACTATGTTCTCCACGGGAGGCAAAGGCGAATGGCCGGCGATCGAGCCAGTTCTGAAAATCATACGGATGTGCTTGCACTGGCGGAAGATCTTCGCGCCACGCTTGGGAGATTTGTCCGTCTCGTCAGGAGTGAGGCGAATACGCCGACCACGTCTCAGTCGGAGACCCTGTCGCTTCTTGATCGGAGCGGTCCGCTGAGTGTTGCCGAACTGGCGAACCTCCGCAATGTCAGACACCAGAGCATGCGACTGGTCACCGCACAGCTGGAGCTTGACGGGCTGGTCGACAAACTGCCCAATCCGGCCGACGGGCGCAGTCAACTTCTTTCCATAACCCCAAAGGGGCGGGAAGAATTGTCCCGCTCCCGCGAAGCCCGGACATCGAAGATTGCGGCCCTGATCGAAGAGCGGCTATCCAGCCAGGACAAACAGACGCTTCAAGCCGCAATCCTCGTCATCGAGCGGCTGATGTAGCCCGGACCGCTATGCCTTCGACAGTACGGCGAGGACATTGGACAGGGTGTTCAGCCCCCAGTGCTCGGCATACCTGCCGTCCTCCACCCGCACGATATCGATGACGCTGATGGCGACGTCCCGGCCTGTGGCGGGAATTCCCATCAATGTGCCGGAGTGAACGCCACTGATCGTCTTTCGGGTCGTCACCTTGTCACCCTCGGCGATCTGATCGTGGATTGTTATCTTCAGGTCGGAAAAGGCGGGGCGAAGGACGTTCTGGAAGGTGTTCCACATGCTGTCCGGGCCATTCGGCATTCCCTGCGGCGCTGAGTGGTTGATGAAATCCGGAGCCATCAGGGCATGGAATTCGGTCTCGTTGCCGTTTTGGATGACCTCGATGTTGAAGCGGCGAACCACCTCCTTGTTGTCGGCAGACATGAGTGATCCTTCCCGTCAGCTATCGTATCGAAATTATACAGTTTAACTGTATAGTTTCGATTTATCCGCTGCGGCGCCGGTTTTCAAGTGATGCCGTGGATGGAATACGATCAAAGGCGCGTCATGAGACGTCCGCCTCGATCTCGGCCTCGGTGTCCGTGCCGAAATGGTTGATCGCAACGGCCACCGCCGCCGCCTTCCAGCGGGCGCTGAACGCCGCCGCCCGCCTCTGTTTCACCACCGTCCTCTCCCCCGGCAGCGACGGCACGCACGAGGACCACATGCATCTCGACGTGATGAAGCGAACGCGTGGGTATCGATATTGCCGGTGAAGGCAGCGGAGATGGGGGCGTGGGGGATTGCGGCGGGAGCGGACCTCCGCTCGCCCGCGATAGATGACCGACTTGGGCTCGGAAGGTCACGGTCCGCAATTGGAACGAAAGTACCAACCATCGCAAGCCTTTGCTGGGGCCGCGTCGGAGGTTCATTGTCCGGCGGATCATCCTCACACCGTATGCCAGCTTGTAGAGAGAAGCCCGCATTGTATAGGAATAGATGATAATAGTTTGAATGCTGCGTCGGCTCTAAAGAGGAGCGAGACGAAGTTGGAGAAGATTGTCCATGAGCCTACCCACCTCGCTCTATCCCGAGAGAAATGTTGTGGACCTCGCAGCACTGGCAAGACTGCAAGACGCAGGTTGCCGGGAGCGTCGTACGCGCCTTTCCAATTGGCTTGTTGAGGTTGGCCTGGATGGGGCCCTGGTCACGCGACCTCAGCACCTGACATACTTTTTTGGATTGCGAGGATGGAGAAGCTCGCCAGCCTCGGGGTTCGTCGGCCGTGACGGCTTCGGTTTGATCTCGGTCGGCAATTCAATGGAGTCTGACGTCTACGCCGATGAAACAGTCCGGTTCGACGATTCGATGTTCACGACCACTTTCGAAGACCGCGAGCGAGCGGGACTTGCGGCGTTGGATATCCGCCTGGCTAAAACGAAGGCGCTTGGCGCGGATTGCACCGATATCGCAGGACAGACCACCACACCGATATCCGGGCATATCTCGTCGATGCGCCGACGCAAGTACCCGGATGAAGTCGCGCTAATTTCCGCGGCCATTGCCGCCAATGAAGCTGGATACCGTGCGATTGCGCCGCATATCGCCCCCGGACTTCTGGAAACCGAAGTGTTTGCCCTATTTCAGGGAGCTGCAATTGTGGCTGCGGGACAGACGATGGGGGAGCTAGGCAACGATTTTCGCGGGGGACAGCCAGGCGGCCGGCCTCGACCCGTGCCCCTGGTGGAGGGCGATCTTCTGCCCGTGGATGCCGGAGCGGTTGTCGGAAACTATTTTTCCGACATGTGCCGGACTTTCGCTGTGTCGGGGACACGAGCGCCAGTGCAGGAGGAAGCCTTCGGCCGCGTTGTTCATGCACTGTCAATAGCCGAAGACATGATCCGGCCGGGCGTTCGATGCGGGACAGTTTTCCAGGAGGTTGCTTCCATCCTGAATAGCCACCGCGATGACTGGCGCTTTGACCATCACTTGGGCCACGGGCTTGGCCTGGATCCGGTCGAGCGCCCGTTCATAAACTCGGGTTCGAACGACATCTTTGAAGAGGGCTGTACGTTCACTCTCGAACCCGGCTTGTACGGTGACAATCTCCGGGGTGGAATACGTCTCGAGCAGAATTACGTCATAGAAAATGGCGCTCTTCGCCGGCTGTCCAACTTACCTCTGGACATCTGAAAATGTCGCGGCCCCGAAAGCTCGCTCTGGGGAGGGACCGCCGCTCATCCTGATGCTGGATGAGCCGATCTCTGCGCTCGACGTATCGATCCAACAGGAAATCCTGAACCTGCTGATGCACCTGCGCGAGCACGAGGGTCTGACCTACATCCTCGTCGGCAACGATCTTGCCGTCATCTCTCATCTCTGTGATCGCACCGCCGCCTTCCAGCGGGCGCTGAACGCCGCCGCCTGCCTCTATTTCACCACCTTCCTCTCCCCCGGCAGCGACGAGACGCACCGCGACCACATGCATCTCGACGGGAGGAAGCGGACGGGCGGGTATCGGTATTGCCGGTGAAGGGCGGAGAAGATGGGCGGTTGGGGGAGGATGGTTTTGGGGCTGGAGCGGAAGCAGGGGGCTGGCGTGAGCGGGGGACAGACTGAGGGCCGTATCCTGACGATCAGGTCTTAGGGGTCACGACCCGTTCTCCTGCCGTAGAGCGACTGTGACTCGGTGACTGCATCTGCCCCGTTTCGGGCATCTGAGGACACCTTTCGGCTTCCTCAATGCTGCCGTTTGAACTGCTGTTCAAGGTTTCGATAGCTCCGCATGCGTAGGATCCGTTTCGCGCGGTAGATACTATCCCCAGAAGGATCGTGTTTCGGAGATTATTTCACCAGCCTTAGATGACCACGAGGAGGCGTACTTGGCGCCGTCCGCGGGGACGACGGCACACCGACGGTCACGAGACCAAACAACAGTTTCGCGAGTTCCGCCTCAGGCAACGACAGAAGCTCGGACAAACCGACTAATCCGAACTGTTCCTCCCGGCGAACTTCACCCAGCACCTTATGCCATATCTGAGACTGCTCGCGTCGAATCGGCGAAGGCTCTTCAACCCGCCAGCCACGCCTTGAGATCTCGATAAAGATCTGCTGGTAATTCCATTTGGTAAGGAGGCCGATCTCGTGCAGTCGGTAGGCCATAGCAGCAACGGACACCGCCCAATCCTGCTTCAGTTGCACGACTTTAGGAAGCCCTGAAACGCGGCCCACAGCCCGAAGTGGCGCCTCGGGCATCAAGAAGGCCGCCGCGAATTCATTAGCTTGCTTTTCTGCCTCCAGGCCATTTGGCGCAGCATGCTTGTGCAACACGAGGTGCCCGAGCTCATGAGCAGCGTCGAATCGGCTTCGCTCTGCCGATTTCTGAGTGTTTAGAAAGACATAAGGCCGTGCTCCCCGCCACAATGAGTATGCATCGACTTCTTTGCCGTCCTCTCCAAGAGAGAAGACTCGAACACCTTTCAGCTCCAGCAGGTGAACCATGTTCTTAATGGGTCTGTTGCCCAGGCCCCAATAGTCTCGCAGTCCAGCCGCAGCAGTCTGAGGCAACTCTTCTCGCATGTCGGGTAGATCAGCGTCCGGCAGATCAAACTCGCCTTCCAGCCAGTCCGACAAAAGGAAGGCTACAGCGCCAGCGGCGATTGCACCATCCCGCTGCCGAGCCGTCATTTTGCTCATAGACCGAAAACTCACACCTTCCACTTGGGGTATGTCCAGGTCGTCAGCCATGAAGAATTCCAACGGGAAGCCGAGTACCCGCGCGAATCTCCGAGCGACCTCATCGCTCGGCAGGTATTCTCCAGCCTCATAGCCGGTCACAGTACGAGGTTCGATACCAACTCTGGACGCGAGTTCTCGCATCGTCAGCCCAGCGCGCTGACGAGCGACTTTCAGCCGCGATTTGTTGAACATTTTATGCAGCCTTGCGCTTCACCGGCACGTCGATATCGGGCGCGTCATCTACTTTCTCGGGCACGCCTCCGTCCACACCAGGTATGGGGATAAATATGCGTTCAGCCCAGTCGGTCACCATCTGGTCGTCGAAGTTCGACGGCAGGGACAGCTCGGCCCGACATTGTTCATCATCAATGTTTATGAGCAGCATATACGTCTTGTAGTTAAGGACGGTCGCAGCCCGCCGAAGATCAGCTTCCACCGTCTCGGGGAAAAGGTCGCCCTCCAGCCTGTTCTTCAACACAGCTGCCTCAGTAAAGAGGCCCTTGAGGGACTTGGTTCTCGGTCTGCCAGGCCACCTGCAAGTGAGATCGTCGGCACTCGCAACTACGATGTTGATCTCGCTCGAATCATTGATCACCAAAGAGTAGTTGCTCGGGTCGTCCTTGCGCCAACCAAGAGGCACCAATTCATCCCGCAGGGTACGTACAACCATCCTCCAAGCCTCAGTTCCCGGGATGAACGGTGGGTCGTTATCCGTGCAGTTCAACCGGGCCACGTGCCCCGCCTGAACAGCCTTGACTAAGGCTTCGACAGAAATGCCCAGCTCCATCAGACGACGACGAGCGTCAAAAGGATGCTGATAGAGTGCAGTGCTCGCAACAGTGCTCATCCACAGGCTCCGACTTCATTTTCTTCACCTTATAGCAGGTAGAAAAAATGAAGTCCACTAGCGATTTTTCAGAAGTCGACGAATCCTTTCAGATCGGCCAAAACGGATGAAGACCCCTCGGCCGCCTTCGGTGAGTGTCCGCTTCCAACCAACCACTCCCCTCCCCCTCAGAACAGCCCCTCGATATACCCCTCTTCATTGAGGAATATCCGCTCGGCGGCGGGGGATTGCGGCAGGCCCGGCATGGTCATGATCTCGCCGGTGATCGCCACGACGAAGCCGGCGCCGGCGGAAAGCCGCACCTCCCGCACGTTGACGACATGGCCCTCCGGCGCGCCGCGAAGGCCGGGATCGGTGGAGAAGGAATACTGGGTCTTGGCGATGCAGACCGGCAGCCCGCCATAACCCTGCTCCTCCCATAGCCGCAATTGCTCGCGCACCTGCTTGTCGGCGGTCACCTCGCCGGCGCGGTAGATGTCGCGGGCGATGCGCTCGATCTTCTCGAAGAGCGGCAGCTTGTCGGGATAGAGCGGCGAGAAATGCGCGGTGCCGGCGTCCGCCAGATCGGCCACCCGCGTGGCGAGTTCGGTAATGCCGGCTGAGCCCTCCGCCCAGTGCCGGCAGAGGATCGCCTCGGCGCCCTGGCGGGCGGCGCAGCGCTTCACCGCCTCGATCTCAGCCTCGGTGTCGGAGCCGAAATGGTTGATCGCGACGACCACCGGGACGCCGAACTTGCGGACGTTCTCGATATGGCGGGCGAGGTTTTCCGCGCCTGCGACGACCGCGTCCACATTCTCCTGCCCGAGCTCGTCCTTCTTCACCCCGCCGTTCATCTTGAGCGCCCGGACGGTCGCGACGATCACCGCCGCCGCCGGCTGCAGGCCGGCCTTGCGGCACTTGATGTCGAAGAATTTCTCAGCCCCGAGATCGGCGCCGAAGCCCGCCTCGGTCACCACGTAATCGGCGAGCTTCAGCGCCGTGCGGGTGGCGACCACCGAATTGCAGCCATGCGCGATGTTGGCGAAGGGGCCGCCGTGCACGAAGGCGGGATTGTTCTCGAGCGTCTGTACGAGGTTCGGCTGCATGGCGTCTTTGAGGAGCACCGCCATGGCGCCGTCGGCCTTGATGTCGCGGGCACGCACCGGGCTCTTGTCGCGGCGATAGCCGATGATGATCTCGCCGAGGCGGCGTTCGAGGTCGGCGAGATCCTCGGCAAGGCAGAGGATCGCCATCACCTCGGAGGCGACCGTGATGTCGAAGCCGGTTTCGCGCGGATAGCCGTTGGCGACCCCGCCGAGCGAGCAGACGATCTCCCGCAAGGCCCGGTCGTTCATGTCCATGACGCGGCGCCAGGTCACGCGGCGGCTGTCGATCGCCTGTTCGTTGCCCCAGTAGATGTGATTGTCGATGAGTGCCGAAAGCAGGTTGTGCGCCGAGGTGATCGCGTGGAAATCGCCGGTGAAATGGAGGTTCATGTCCTCCATCGGCACGATCTGCGCATAGCCGCCGCCGGCCGCCCCGCCCTTCACCCCGAAACAGGGTCCGAGGGAGGCTTCGCGAATGCAGACCATGGCGTTCCGGCCGATGCGGTTCAAACCGTCGACGAGGCCGACGGTGGTCGTGGTCTTGCCCTCGCCGGCCGGCGTCGGGTTGATCGCGGTGACGAGGATGAGCTTGCCGTCCGGCCGGGAGGAAAGCGACTTAATGAAATCGGCGGAAACCTTCGCCTTGTCGTGGCCGTAGGGAACGAGCTTCTCCGGCGGAATGCCGAGCTTCGCCCCGATCTCGGTGATCGGCCTCTTTGCCGCCGCACGCGCGATCTCGATATCCGATTTCATTCCGGTCATGCACACCCCTCCCCTTTGTCTCACGTCCTGAAACCGGGCAAGGCGCTCTCCGCCTGCACGAAAACGGCGTGATATACCTGATCCTTAACCGGCGGACGGCGCCCCAGCAAGCGTTTCCGGGCGACGATTTCGGGACCAAATGGCGCAGGCCCGGGTATCGGAGAGTGGTCGCCCGGGTGCCGGGCGACCCGGTTCGTCCTCAGCCCTCGCCGATGGCGATCAGGCTCGCATTGCCGCCGGCGGCCGCCGTGTTGACCGAGACCACCTGCTCCTGCGCAAAGCGCATCAGATAGGCCGGTCCGCCCGCCTTGAAGCCGGTGCCGGAAAGGCCCGAACCGCCGAAGGGCTGGGTGCCGACCACCGCGCCGATCATGTTGCGGTTGACGTAGACATTGCCGGCATCGAGGGTCTCGGCGACGGTGCGCACCGTCGCCTCGATGCGGCTGTGGACGCCGAGCGTGAGCCCGTAGCCGGTCGCCGCGATCACCTCGACGACCTTCGGCAGGTCCTTCGCCTTCCAGCGCACGACGTGCAGGACGGGACCGAAGACTTCCTTGGTGAGCGCCTCCGGCCGGTCGAGCTCGATGATGTGCGGGGCGACGAAGACGCCGGTATTCGGAACCGTCCCGGCATAGCGGACCTTCTGCGACTTGCGCATGTCCTCGATGTGGCCGGTCAGCATCGCCTGCTGCTTCTCGTCGATCACCGGACCGACATCGGTGGTGATCCGTGCCGGATCGCCGAGGGTGAGCTCACGCGCCGCCCCTTCGATCATTTCCAGCATGCCGTCGGCAATGTCTTCCTGCAGGTAGAGGATCCTGAGCGCCGAGCAGCGCTGGCCCGCCGAGCGAAAGGCTGACATCACCACGTCGTCGGCCACCTGCTCGCCGAGCGCGGTCGCGTCGACGATCATCGCGTTGATGCCCCCGGTTTCGGCAATCAGCGGCACGATCGGCCCGTTCTTGGCGGCAAGCGAGCGGTTGATCGCCTGGGCCGTCGCGGTCGAACCGGTGAAGGCGAGCCCGCCGAGCTTCGAATGGGCGGCGATCGCCGCGCCGACTTCGCCGGCACCCGGCAGCAGGCAGAGCACGTCGGCCGGAACACCGGCCCTGTGGAAGAGCCGGACCGCCTCGTAGGCGACGAGCGGCGTCTGCGGCGCGGGCTTGGCGAGCACCGCGTTGCCGGCGACGAGCGCCGCCGACACCTGTCCGAGGAAGATCGCCAGCGGGAAGTTCCACGGCGAAATGCAGGCGAACACGCCGCGGCCGCGCCAGAACAGGCGGTTGTCCTCGCCGGTCGGGCCGGGCATCGCTTCCGCCTCGGCGAAGAGCCGCCGCGCCTCGCCGGCGTAGTAGCGGCAGAAATCGATCGCCTCGCGCACCTCGGCAATGCCGTCGTCGAGCGTCTTGCCGGCTTCCGCGGAAAGCAGCGCGACGAACCGGATGCGATCGGCTTCCAGAAGCTCCGCCATCCGTTCGAGGCAGGCGGCCCGCGTCTCGACCGGCTCGCGCGACCAGGCGGCAAAGCCCTTGCGGGCGGCAACGAACGCCTTGTCGACGTCGGCGGCGGTGGCGTTCACCACCGTGCCGATGCGGCGCGACCGGTCTGCGGGAGAGAGCACCGGCTGCACTTCGCCGGCCGGCGCCACGCCCGGAACCAGCGGCACGGCGGCGATGTCGAAACGCGCGGCGGAGAGTTCATTCACGAGTTGCGCGAGGCTTTCGCGATGGCCGAATTCGAATCCGGCGCTGTTCTTGCGGGCGCCGTAGATCTGCAGCGGCCGCGGGATCTGGCTGTGACGGACGCTGCGGCCCTGATCGAGCCCGAGCCGCTCCGCCGGCCGTTCCAGCAGCTTGGCGACCGGCACGTTCTTGTCGCCGGCAACCGCGACAAAAGAGGAATTGGCGCCGTTTTCAAGCAGGCGACGGACAAGGTAGGCGAGCAGGTCGCGATAGCCGCCGACCGGCGCATAGATGCGGCAGGCGACGCGATCCTCGCCGGAGAGAAGGCTGTTGTAGAGCGCCTCGCCCATGCCGTGGAGGCGCTGGAACTCGAAGCCGGAGCGGTCCGCGCCGGCAAGTTCGAGGATGGTCGAGACGGTCAGCGCATTGTGGGTCGCAAACTGCGGAAAGATGCGTGCCCGCTTGGCGAGCAGCCGGCTCGCGCAGGCGAGATAGGCGAGGTCCGTCGCCGGCTTGCGCGTCCAGACCGGATAATCGTCGAGCCCCCGCTCCTGCGCCCGCTTGATCTCGGTATCCCAGTAGGCGCCCTTGACGAGGCGAACCATCATCCGCCGGCCATGGGCCGTGCAGAGAGCGTCGATGTAGTCGATCACCTCCGGCGCGCGCTTCTGATAGGACTGGATCGCCAGACCGAAGCCGTCCCAGCCGGCAAGCGAGGGATCGGCGAAGACGGCGGCGATCACGTCGAGCGACAGTTCCAGCCGGTCGGCCTCTTCCGCGTCGACGGTGAAGTTGAGCTCGTGGGCCTTGGCCATCTGCGCGAGCTTCAGGAGGTCGGGCACCAGTTCGCGCATGACGCGGTCGCGATGGGTCGCGAGATAGCGCGGGTGCAGCGCCGAGAGTTTGACCGAGATGCCCATGCGGTCGGGCAGCCGCTTGCCCTTGCCGTGCTTCGCCATGAAGGCGCCGATCGCCTCGATCGCCTCGGCATAGGACTGGAAGTAGCGCTTGGCGTCGGCCGATGTCCGCGCGCCCTCGCCCAGCATGTCGAAGGAATGGCGATAGCCCTTCTCCTCGCTCTTGGCCGCACGCGACAACGCATCCTTCATCGTCTCGCCGAGCACGAAGTGATGGCCGAGGAACCGCATCGCCTGCTTGGTGGCGCTGCGCACCGTCGGAAGCCCGAGCCGCTTGACGAGGCCGCGCACGACACCCTCCGGCGTCTCGCCCGGACGGATGACGCGGGCGGACAGGCCGAGCGCCCAGGCGGACGCCGAAACGAACCAGCTGTCGCCATGCGCCTCATGTTCGCTCCAGCCGCCTTCCTTCAACTTGTCCTCGATCAGCCGGTCCTGCGTCAGGGCATCGGGCACGCGCAGCAGCGCCTCGGCAAGCACCATCAGCGCCAGCCCCTCGCGGGTGGAAAGCCCGTATTCGCGCAGAAAATCCTCCACCCCGCCGATCGAGCCGGAATTGTCGCGGATCGCCTCGACGAAGCGCGTCGCACGCCGATCGATGGCGGCATTCTGGGCAGGCGTGAAGGAAATCTCCGCGGCAAGTTGCCCGAGAAGAGCGTCGTCGTCGCCGGCAAAGGGAGCGCTGAAGGGCGGAACTGCGGGCATGTCTGCGTTGATCATTGTCACCTCCGTGTTATCGGCAACATATCGACAACATACTAGCGATACTCGCCATGTTTTGATATAGACTCAGAGAAAATGTCCACGAATATCGATATCCGTAGGGAACAATGAAAGAGCTTGACCGCCTCGACCGCAAGATCCTCCGCGCCCTCCAGCAGGAGGGCCGGCTCACCAATATCGAACTGGCCGAACGCGTGAGCCTTTCGCCCACAGCCACGGCGGAGCGGGTCAAGAGACTGACCCGCGACGGCTTCATCACCGGTTACATGGCGATCCTTTCGCCGCAGAAACTCGGGCGCAGCCTGCTCGTCTTCATCGAAGTCAAGCTCGACCGCACCACACCCGATGTCTTCGACGCTTTCGCGGCGGCGGTGAAGCGCAGCGACGATGTGATCGAATGCCACATGGTCGCCGGCGGCTTCGATTATCTCGTCAAGGCCAGGGTGGCCGGCATGGAGGCCTACCGGCAGTTTCTATCCGAAGTGATTCTGCCACTCCCGGGCGTGCGCGAGACGCACACCTATGCCGTCATGGAGGAAGTCAAAGCCGGCTCACTCCTTCCCGTCTGACATATAGAAAAGATAACATATTGTGATTTAACGATAAATCGAAGCTTCCCGAAATTATTCCCGTCACTGCCGGCGACGGCGGTAAAAAAAGCTGACTTTTTAATCATTCTGCTATATTCGCTAAAGTTAACATTCTAACAGGTCTAGTTCGAACCCGCTCAGATGATAGCCGCCCAACGCCAGTCGCTCCTCAGCAGCGAGATTACCAGCATCGAGACACGTTCCGGATTCATGGAGTGCATGATGCGGGTGGCGGAGCGGTTCGGGCTGCAGCATGTTTCCGTGCTCACCGTCCCGTCTGCGGATGACGAGTTCCTGGCCCCGCACTTCCTCGAAACCACCCTTCCCGCACAGTACGTCCGCGAGTTCGACTCCAACCGCCTGCTGCGCTACTGCCCGGTCCTGCCGCAACTCAGCCGGTCGGTGATGCCGCAATGCTGGACCGTCGACGACGACGGCGCCTGCGATTTCGACTTCCCGCAGGTGATATTCGATCTGCTCAGGAAATACGGGCTGAAGATGGGTCTCATCTTTCCGCTGACTTCGGTCGATTCCAGCCGCTATTTCTTCCGTTACGATGGAAGCCGCCCGCCGCTGACCCAGGCCGAAATCAACGAACTCGGCATGATCACACTGCAGGCCTTCGACGTGTTCGACCGCATTCGCCGCGCCGAAAAGGCCTGCGCCAACCTTCTCTCGGCGCGTGAACTCGAAGTGCTTCGCTGGACTGCGCAAGGAAAGACCTCGGTCGAGATCGGACAGATCCTCTCCCTCTCCGACCACACGGTCAACGCCTACATGATGAACGCGATCAAGAAGCTCGACTGCGTAAACCGCACACAGCTTGTCGCCAAGGCGATCCGGCTGAAACTGATCTGACGGCTTTCCGTCCTCCCGATCCTGCAGACAACCAGCGCCGCGCTGAAGGACGGCGTCCGACCGCCTCAGCGATCGAGCACCGAGCGGAGTTCCACCATGTTCGAGCGGACGCGAAGCATGTAGAAGCCCATTGTCGCGAGATGCGTCGGCATGATCCAGCCGTCCTCGCTGCCGTTCGAGATGATCGCGGGCTGAATTCTGAGCGCCGCCTGCAACTGCTTTTCCATCTCCGACCATATGGCGGTCAGATTGCGCTCGCGGATGACGTCGACGAAATCGGCGCGCGCCGCCTGCAGCACCGCATACTGCCCATAGAGCTGGCCATAGGCGAACCAGAAGCGGTCGTCCGCGCGGGTGTCGAACCAGCCGGAGTTGAAGTCCTCCGAGCGTCGGCGCAGGATGTCGGACGTGCTGCCGAGATCGCTCGCCAAGCGGTCGAGAAGCTGGACCAGATTGTCGGCGCGCGGATCGACGACGGCCTTGCAGGCGGAAAGATCGGCGTTGAACTTCGTCCAGTTGCGAATGGCCGCACGGTAGAAGCTCGGGGTCGGCGTCTTGAGACCGAAGGGACTGATGCCGAAATACCATGTACCCTCGTCGAACTGGATATTGCCGCGTGCATCCTGCAGGTCGTTGTTGATGCTCGACGTGCCACGCACGCGGCCGAGATTGTCGACGAGCTCGATCGCCATACGGCGGGCGACCTGGTTGACGCCGCGCTGGAAGGAGGCCTTGTTGTCGAAGAAGGGCGTGTGATCCCAGTCAACCCCGAAGAAGCCGAGCTTGTAGATCAGCGTCGAGGAAATCCAGGTGTTCTTGTTGACGTTGGCGTCGGTGAGGTCGGTGACGACACTGACGACCGCCGAATTCTGACAGGTTCCAGGCCGCTCCGCGACCGGCTGGCCGGCCGGAACCGTGCGTTCCTCGAACTTGTAGGCTTTCACGAATTCGGGATCGAAATTGTACCAGACCTGTGTGCGCCAGAAGAACTGGGCGTAGAAGACGAGGACGAGCAGGAGGAACAGGAGGATAGGCCCCCTGACCAGCCAGGTCCGGCGCGAATACCATCCATGGGCGGCGAGAAAGGGCCAGAGCAGCCCGGCGACGACCAGTCCGACACCACGACCGACGGCGCTGAAGACGCGATGGAAGAATGCAATGATCGGATCAAGCATGGTCGTCTCCTTATGCCGTCGCAGCCATGGCGAGAGCTTCTCTCGTCATGCACATATGTCTCGACGGGGCGGGATGCAACAGCCTGACGAAGCACCCGCCGATCGCCTTTGACAGCATCATAGAAGCAGCTTCCGCCGAGACCAAGCGCGACACAGCGTCCGGGAAGCGGCCGACGCCCGCCCTATTTGGTTCCGATGAACGGAACGGCTGAACCCGGAATCATCGTTGCCGGCAACTGGCCGTTCCAACGCTCCGCAGCGATGAGGTCGATTAGCGCCGGGTTGTCGCGCAGCGCCGCCCCCTTCGCCCGGATGGCGTCAGCTTCCGCCTCGCCGGCAAGCCGCGTCGCCGCAGCCTGCGCCTCCGCCTGCGCGCGCACGGCCTGCGCCTGGGCGTTCGCCTGGGTCACGGTGATCTCCGCCTGCACCTTTTCCCGCTCGGCGTTCTGTCGCAGCTTCTGCACTTCGACCTCGGCCAGCATGCGGTTTTCGATCGATTGCTCGTAAGCGTCCGAAAAATCGATGTTCTCGATCTGCACGCTGTCGATGAGGACCGGTCCCTTCACCGCATCGCGGATCGCGGTTTCCGTTTCCGCATTCAGTCGCACACGCTCCTGGATCGCGGTCACGGCGTTGAACTTGCCGAAGACGTTCTTCGCCTGTTCGAAGACGCGCCGGTCGATCAGGCGCTGCACCACGCCGTCCTCGCCACCGTACTCGGCGTAGATGCGCTCGACCTCGTTCGCCGGAAGCCGGTAGTTGACGGAGAGCTTCATCGTCGCAGCCTGCTGGTCGCGGGAATAGGTTTCCACCTGTTCGTAGATCTGGGCACGGCTCTGGACGCTGATCTTCACGACCCGGTCGAGAAACGGGATCTTGAAACCCAGCCCCGGCTCGGCGGTGCCGACCACCGCCCCCATCCGCAGGATCACGCCGCGCTCCCCTTCGTCGACCGTATAGAACGACTTGCTCCCCATGACCGCGACGATCGCGGCGACACCGACGTAGAGCAAAATTCTCGCCCGCCCGCTGCCGCCGGCAGACGACCCGCCGCCATTGCTTCCGAGTGCGTGCCCCAATGCAAGCTTTGCCATTTGTCCCCCTGAACCTTTCCCTTGCGATGTCGTTCGACACCGCTGAACACACCGCAGCCGCGCGCGACGTGGCCGCCCTGCCGGAAGTCTTAGCCGGACGCGTCGTGCTTTTCCAGAAGCCTGACGAAACGACGAGCAAAGGCGTCGTCGGCGAGCGTCTTGCGACGCCGGATCTCACGTGCAGTCTGCGCGCCCTGGCTTGTGGCGTGGATCTCGCCCGCCACGCCCGGCGTGAAGCCGCCGAAGCCCCAGCCCTCGACCGCCCGACAGAGGAGACGTCGTTGCTGCCCGTCGATCGCGAGCTTGTTGAGCAGTGTCTGCATGGCGGCGATGCCGTCGTTCAGCGATTCGACCAGCGCCCGGAAAATGGACGTGGCGCGTTCCAGCAGGGCGTCCTCGGCGAACAGTCCGGACTCGTCGGGCTGCCGCGCCGCCAGGTCGAGCAGGCGCGCCGTCCCCTTCCGGCGTTCGATCAGGTGGACGAGGTCTCCCTCGGCCCTTTGCTGCTGCTCGGAGGCAAACGCACGCTCATCCTCGATCAGGCGAAGGATCGCGCCGGATTTCGAAAGCAGGTCCTCGAGCCTTGCGGCAAGCGTATGCTCCATCGTGCGCGAATGCCGCATCCTTGCGGCTTTCCGCGCAGAGAAGAACGCGACGAAGCGTTCGCGGCGCGTGAACCGCTTGATCGCCTCGAATTCGCCGGCAATCGCCGCCGCCGCTTGATCGAGGCCGAAAACGAGCTCGGCGATCGTCGCGACAATCGCCTCCTGCCGACGGATGGTCTCGGCGACACGGGCGGCTTGCGCGTCGAGTTCTCCGCCCTCCATCCCGCCTTCGGCGGCCGCGATCCTCGCGAGTGCCGCGGTCGACTGCGCCGTCTCTTCTCGCAGGTCTCCGAGGGCGACACGGACCGTCTCGACTTTCCGGTCGAACAGTTCGAGCTTCGCCATTGTCCTTCCCTCCCCTGCGGTTCGCCGCCGATCAACGGTTACCACGTAAGGCTGCGAAAGATCAGCTGAAATCTCCGGTCCGACCATTGCGGCCCCGCCTGCCCGCAGCCCCTCCCGCGCGAAGTACCGGAACGCGCGCGAACAGAAAACCCCGCCACCGAACGGCGACGGGGCTTCGCTCCAATGCCGCAAGCGCCGCTTACTGCGCGGCGGCCGGGTCCTTCAGGTAGGCGATGACGTTCTTGATGTCGTCTTCCTTCTTGAGGCCAACGAAGGTCATCGTCGTGCCCTTCACGAGATCGCGCGGCTTGGGAAGGTAGGACTGCAGGAGGTCCTCGGTCCAGGTCTTGCCGTCAGCTCCGAATTCGGTCATCGCCTTGGAATACTTGAACCCCTGAGCGGTCGCGACCGGACGGCCGATCACCCCCTGCAGCGTCGGACCGACTTTGTTCTTGCCGTCGACCGTATGGCAGGCGGCGCATTGTTTAAAAACCTTGGCGCCGGCAACCGGGTCGCCGTCGGCAGCGGCGAAACCTGCAGGCAGGACCAGCGCGGCGGCCAGGACAAGACAGTTGATTTTCATAGAATACCTCTCTCCACGTCGTTGATGCCCCTGGGTAGCCAGTGACGATCGGAAGATAGACGATTTTAAGGCTTTTGCCACGAGGCGGGTTGCCGCGGCGACACGCATCCGACGGCAGATGCGGAAACCTCAGGCACTATTGAATTTTTCGTCCCAGTGCCGGCGGCAGAAGGAATCATACTTCTCGTTGCCGCCGACATCGATCTGCGCGCCCTCCCGGATGAGGTTACCTGCGGCATCGAAGCGGGCGGCCATCGTCGCCTTGCGGCCGCAATGACAGATGGTGCGTATTTCCCTCAGTTCGTCGGCGAGCGCCAGAAGCGCCATCGAGCCGGGAAAGAGCCGGCCCTGGAAATCGGTCCTCAGCCCGTAGGCCATCACCGGGACGGACATCCGGTCGGCGACGCGCGCGAGCTGCCAGACATGCGCCTCGGTCAGGAATTGCGCCTCGTCGATGAAGACACAGGCGATCGCCCCTTCGGCGGCAAGTTCCTCGATTGCGCAGTAGAGGTCGGTCCCGGCGTCGAAGGTCAGCGCATCCGTCGAAAGCCCGATGCGCGAAGCAACCTTGCCCGCACCGCTGCGGTCGTCGAAGGCGGCGGTGAAAGTCACCGTGCGCATGCCGCGCTCCTGATAATTGTAGGAGGCCTGCAGGAGCATCGTGGACTTGCCCGCGTTCATCGATGCGTAATTGAAATAGAGCTTTGCCATGCTTGTGTCTCCGGTCGCAGCCCCTTTCGGAAAAAGCTCGGCCGGATGGAAGCCCGTGGAGCGAAGAATCACAGCTTTTTCCGGAGGCGGCGACAGACGCGCTTTGCGGGAAAATAAATGTCGAGACGTCGCAAAGGGGGTAGGGAGCACGGCGCAAACGCGCGGATGCGCTTGCTTTTGTGGTGTATAGAATGTTGACTTGGGAACATTAAAACAAAAGGGAGTACCACCAATGCAAAAAATCAACTTGCGCCGCCTTTCGATCGCCACGGCTGCGGCCGTGTTCGCGCTCGGAACCGCTTCGGCCTTCGCTGCCGAGCCGGCGAGCTGTTCGCCTGTCCGCTTCTCCGACGTCGGCTGGACCGACATCACCTCGACGACCGCCACGGCATCCGTGATCCTCAAGGCGCTCGGCTACGAGACCTCGGTGACCGTACTCTCCCTCCCGGTCACCTACACCTCGATGAAGAACAAGGACATCGACGTGTTCCTCGGCAACTGGATGCCGAGCCAGAGCAACGACATCAAGCCTTACATCGACGACAAGTCCGTCGAATCCTTCGGACCGAACCTGGAAGGCGCGAAGTACACGCTCGCGACCAACGCCAAGGGTGCCGAACTCGGCATCAAGGACTTCGGCGATATCGCCAAGCACAAGGACGAACTCGACGGCAAGATCTACGGCATCGAGCCGGGCAATGACGGCAACCGTCTCGTTCTCGAAATGATCGAAAAGAACGACTTCGGCCTCGAAGGCTTCGAAGTGGTGGAATCCTCAGAACAGGGCATGCTCGCCCAGGTCGCCCGCGCCGAACAGGAAGGCGCACCGGTCGTCTTCCTCGGCTGGGCTCCGCACCCGATGAACTCCAACTTCAAGCTGACGTACCTCACGGGTGGCGACGACACCTTCGGCCCGAACTTCGGCGGCGCCTCGGTCTACACCAACGTTCGCGCCGGCTATCTCGACGAGTGCCCGAACGTCGGCAAGTTCCTGAAGAACCTCGTCTTCTCGCTCGACATGGAAAACGTCGTGATGGGCAAGATCCTCGATGAGGGCAAGGACCCGGAAGTAGCCGCGACCGAATGGCTGAAGGCCAACGGCTCGGCGGTCGAACCCTGGCTTGCCGGCGTCACCACCAAGGACGGCGGCGACGCTCTGGCAGCGGCAAAGTCGGCGATCGGTTTCTGATCGGTTCGTTGAAACAAACGCGCGGGAATGGCACCATTCCCGCGCGAGCTTTATGAGCGTTTGTTTGGCGCCAGATTCCGGGAACATTCATGAACTTCTTGACCGACTACAAGATCCCGATCGGGGTCGGAGCGAAGGAAGTGGTCGCTTGGCTGACCACCAACCTTAAGATCTTCTTCGATGCGATTGCCGCGATCCTCAACGCGTCCATCAATGCCATGCTCGTCGTCCTGCAGGCGCCGTACCTGAAAGGAACCGGGCTCGAAGACTTTTACCCGCTCCTCATGATCCTCGTCTTCACGGCGGTCGCCTGGTTCGTCAGACGTTCCGCAGGTGTTGCGACCTTCACGCTCATCGGCCTCCTCGTCATCTATAACCAGGGCTACTGGAAAGAGACGATGGAAACGCTGGCGCTGGTGCTCGCAGCCACCGGCGTGTCCATGGTGGTCGGCGTTCCGATCGGCATCGCCTGTGCGCGCCGTCCGTGGCTCTATGCCGGCGTTCGCCCGATGCTCGACCTCATGCAGACGATCCCGACCTTCGTCTACCTGATCCCGGCCCTCATCCTCTTTGGCCTCGGCATGGTTCCGGGCCTCATCGCGACCGTCATCTTCGCTATTCCCGCACCGATCCGCCTCACCCGTCTCGGCATTATCTCGACGCCGCCGTCGCTCGTCGAAGCCGCCGAGGCCTTCGGTGCCACCAAGACGCAGGTGCTGACGAAGGTGGAGCTGCCATTCGCCACGCCGCAGATCATGGCGGGCCTCACGCAGACCATCATGCTGTCGCTCTCGATGGTGGTCATCGCCGCCCTCGTCGGCGCAAGCGGCCTCGGCGTGCCGGTGGTTCGCGCGCTGAACACCGTCAACATCGCCAAGGGCTTCGATTCCGGTCTCTGCATCGTCATCCTGGCCATTATTCTCGACCGTATATTCCGGTCCTCCGACGAAGGAGACGCATGATGACCGCGGTCAAGTTCGATAACGTCTCCATCGTCTTCGGCGCCAATCCGGAACGGGCGCTTGCGCTGGTCGACAAGGGCAAGACGCGCGACGAGATCGGTGCCGAAACCGGCCTGGTGCTCGGCGTCGCCGATGCCTCGCTCACCATCGAAGAGGGCGAGATCCTGGTGCTCATGGGGCTCTCGGGCTCCGGCAAGTCGACGCTCTTGCGTGCCGTCAACGCGCTCGCGCCGGTCGTGCGCGGCGACGTCAGCGTCTCCAACAGAGGCAAGTTCACCAATCCCTACAAGTGCGACCCGGCGGAACTTCGCGACCTGCGCATGCATTCCGTCTCGATGGTGTTCCAGCAATTCGGCCTCCTGCCGTGGCGCACGGTTGCCGAGAACGTCGGCTTCGGCCTCGAACTCGCCGGCGTTCCGGATGCCGAACGCCACAAGATCGTCGGAGAGCAGCTCGAGCTCGTCAACCTGACCGCCTGGGCGGGTCGCAAGGTGCAGGAACTGTCGGGCGGCATGCAGCAGCGGGTCGGCCTCGCCCGCGCCTTTGCCACCGGCGCCCCGATCCTGCTGATGGACGAACCGTTCTCCGCACTCGACCCGCTGATCCGCAACCGCCTGCAGGACGAGTTGCTCGAGTTCCAGAGCCGTCTGAAGAAAACCATCCTCTTCGTCAGCCACGATCTCGACGAAGCGTTCCGCATCGGCAACCGCATCGCCATCATGGAGGGCGGACGCATCATCCAGTGCGGCACGCCGCAGGAGATCGTCAAGAATCCGGCCGACCAGTACGTCGCCGACTTCGTCCAGCACATGAACCCGATCAACATGCTGACTGCCCGCGACGTCATGCGCATGGGCATCGACGCCGCCGCCACCCGCAACGCGGTGATGGGGACGGCAAAACCGGAAACGCCGCTCGTTGACATCCTCGACGCGATGGCGCGTCAACCTGGCGCAATCGGCGTGGTTGACAACGGCACGGTCGTCGGCTCGATTTCCGCCGAAGACATCGTGGCCGGGCTGACGAGGCACCGGCAGAGAGGCTGACCGGCTCGAAGATCAACGTCGGTGTCGCAGCTTTCTGCGGCACCGGCGCGCATCGCGCGCCGCATGGGCGACGGATGACTGCCCCCGGTCCCTCCGACGAAGAGAGGCGAGCAGGAAAACCATGACGGACAAACCTTCGGTCATTCGTGAAACCGACGACGAGGCGCGCGGGCTCGCCCGCCGGCTGCTGCGCTCGGCCCGTTACGTCGCCCTTGCCGTCCTCGACCCGGAGACCGGCTTCCCCTTCGTGAGCCGCGTGCTGCTCGGCACGGACACCGATGGCTCTGCGGTCATCCTCGTCTCGGCACTCTCGGCACACACGCGGGCCCTGAAGAACGATCCGCGCGCCTCCCTGCTGGCCGGCGTTCCCGGCAAGGGCGATCCCCTCGCCCATCCCCGCGTAACGGTCCAGTGCCTCGCCGACGCCGTCGATCGCGACAGCCCCGAGCACGACCGGTTGCGGGCGCGCTTCATCGCCCGCCATCCGAAATCCGCGCTCTACATCGACTTCGGCGACTTCGGCTTCTTCCGGCTAGTGCCCCAGTCGGCAAGCCTCAACGGCGGCTTCGGACGCGCCTATCTGCTGACCGGAGAAGACTTCCGGATCGTCGCTCCTGAGGCGGGAGATATCGCCGGATACGAGGCGGAGGCACTACTAGATTTAGCTGAGGTGGCACCGGATCTGGCAAACGCGATCGCCACCCAAAAATGCGGCCAAAAGCCCGGAAAATGGGCGTTTTGCGGGCTCGACATGGCCGGCATCGACCTCATTTGCGGCGATTCACTCATTCGTTACGAATTCGGTTGCTTAATTACCAGGCGCAAGGACTTGTCATCAGTCCTGACTAATACAGAAAAACCGATACCTTAAATTTAGGAATATACAATTTTTCTTGGATCGCTAGAGTTTCATAGCGGCTTATTTGACTGATTGTAAACGGCACTTTCTCAACCGGAAGGTGCCGTGCATAGGGAAGACTGAACGTATGAAGACCAAATCATTGTCCGAACAATCGACCGTAGCAGCAGGACTTCTGTCGGCCATGGCGAACCCCAAACGATTGATGATTCTCTGCAGCCTGGTGAAGGGAGAAGTACCTGTCGGCGTTCTCGCAACCCAGGTCGGGCTCAGCCAGTCGGCGCTGTCCCAGCATCTGTCGAAGTTGCGTGCCCAGAAGCTCGTGAAGACACGGCGCGACGCACAGACGATTTACTATTCCAGCTCCTCGGAATCCGTCATCAAGATTCTGGAGACGCTGGAAGACATTTATTGTGAGGCAAATACTAACAGAACGGCCGCGTAACCAAGAAGCCCGCATGAGGGGGACAGAGAAGCTGTCGAGAGGGCGATGAACGCCTGAACTCGATACAGCGGCGATTTCGACTGACGAGCATGCTAATAGCCCTGGCCGGCAGATCCATGATCTGCCGGCCTTTGTTTTTTGCGGCAGGACGGGTGGCGAGGCGGAAAAGGACTTCGCAAGTCCGGGCGAAACCCGTTCTTTCCAGCGATTTTCGCCCCCAATCCATAACCACCGAACAGGGCATCCATGACGTTTTGTGATGCCGGGTTGACGCTTGTCCAAGCCTTGATAATTTGGCCCGGCCATTCGCTTTTTTCGGCAGTTTTGCAGCCAATCGGGAAATGGCCGCCCACAAAATCAACGGCCATGGAGAGCATCATGTCCAACCGCCTGACTTCCACCCCCAACGACCTGCGCGCCTTCTGGATGCCGTTCACCGCCAACCGGCAGTTCAAGAAAGCGCCGCGCCTCTTCGTCGGGGCGAAGGATATGTACTACACGACCCATGACGGACGGCAGGTGCTAGACGGCACCGCCGGCCTCTGGTGCGTCAACGCCGGCCACTGCCGCCCGCAGATCACCGAAGCGATCCGCGAGCAGGCCGGCGAACTCGACTACGCGCCGGCCTTCCAGCTCGGCCACCCGAAGGCCTTCGAGCTCGCCAACCGACTGGTCGACATCGCCCCGGACGGCATGAGCCACGTCTTCTACACCAATTCCGGTTCGGAGTCGGTCGACACCGCGCTGAAGATCGCGCTCGCCTACCAGCGCGTGAAGGGTGAAGGTACCCGCACCCGCCTGATCGGCCGCGAACGTGGCTATCACGGGATCAACTTCGGCGGCATGTCGGTCGGCGGCATCGTCGGAAACCGCAAGATGTTCGGCACGCTGCTCGCCGGCGTCGACCACATCCGCCATACCCACCAGCCGGACAAGAACGCCTTCACCAAGGGGCAGCCGGAATACGGCGCCGAACTCGCCGACGATCTGGAACGCCTGGTCAACCTGCACGACGCTTCAACGATCGCGGCCGTCATCGTCGAGCCGGTCGCCGGCTCCACCGGCGTCCTCATCCCACCGAAGGGTTACCTGCAGCGCCTGCGCGAAATCTGCGACAAGTACGGCATCCTGCTGATCTTCGACGAAGTCATTACCGGCTTCGGTCGCCTCGGCACGCCGTTCGCCACGCAGTATTTCGACGTCAAGCCTGACATCATCACCACCGCCAAGGGACTTACGAACGGCGTGATCCCGATGGGTGCCGTCTTCGTCACCTCCGAGATCCACGACGCCTTCATGACCGGCCCGGAGCACCTCATCGAGTTCGCCCACGGCTACACCTATTCCGGCAACCCGATCGCGTCCGCGGCCGGCATCGGCACGCTCAACACCTATCGTGACGAAGGGCTGCTCACCCGCGCCTCCGAGCTCGCCCCCTACTGGGAAGAACAGCTCCACTCCCTGCGCGATTGCCCGAACGTGATCGACATCCGCAACATCGGCCTCATCGGCGCAATCGAGCTCGCGCCGATCGCCGGCGAACCGACCAAGCGCGCCTTCAACGCCTTCCTGAAGGCGTATGAAGACGGGCTGCTGATCCGCACCACCGGCGACATCATCGCGCTGTCGCCACCGCTGATCATCACCAAGGACCAGATCGACGAACTCTTCGGCAAGCTGCGCAAGGTTCTGCTGAACAATATCTGATCCGCCGTTTCCCTCCCCCGCCTCGCGGGGGAGGCTACCCCGCCGATGCATATTTGCACGCAAAGCACGTTACCTTTCATCGCCTTTCACGCTATTGTCGCATCCGCGACTTCGATAGCCATGAACGAAGCACCGACCCGGCGGCTCCTGAACCGGGGCCTGCCGGAGACGAACGGTGCCGAGCCTGGGCCGAAGGGCCCATCCAAGGAGACGAAAATGAACCTGAAACTCTTGACCGGCACCGCCCTGGTTGCCTCGCTGGCATTCGTACAAGCAGCCCATGCCGAAATCGTCCTCGGACTGATCGCACCGCTGACCGGCCCGGTCGCCGCCTATGGCGAGCAGGTGAAGAACGGCGCCGAAACCGCCATCAAGGAAATCAACAAGAACGGCGGCATTCTCGGCGAGCAGGTCGTCCTGAAGGTCGCCGACGACGCCGGCGAACCGAAACAGGGCGTTTCGGCGGCAAACCAGCTGGTCGGCGAAGGCGTCCGCTTCGTCGTCGGGCCGGTGACCTCAGGCGTCGCCATTCCGGCCTCCGACGTCCTTGCCGAAAACGGCGTCCTGATGGTGACGCCGACCGCCACCGCCCCGGACCTCACCAATCGCGGCCTCACCAACATCCTGCGCACCTGCGGTCGTGACGACCAGCAGGCGGAAGTCGCCGCGAAATACGTGCTCGACGCGTTCAAGGACAAGCGTGTCGCCATCCTCAACGACAAGGGCCAGTACGGCAAGGGCCTCGCCGACGCCTTCAAGAAGACGCTGAACGAGGGCGGCATCACCGAAGTCTTCAACGACGCGCTCACGCCCGGCGAGAAGGACTTCAGCGCGCTCACCACCCGTCTGAAGGCGGAGAAGGTCGACGTCGTCTATTTCGGCGGCTACCATCCGGAGGCCGGTCTGCTCGTGCGGCAGATGCGCGACCTCAACATGGACGCGACGCTCATCGGCGGCGACGGCCTGTCAAACACGGAGTTCTGGACGATCGGCACCGAGGCTGCGGCCGGCACGGTCTTCACCAACGCCTCCGACGCACTGAAGAACCCGGACTCGAAGGCTGCCGCCGACGCGCTTGCTGCCGCCAATATTCCGGCCGAGGCCTTCACCCTGAACGCCTACGCAGCCGTCGAAGTGCTGAAGGCCGGCATAGAGAAGGTCGGAAGCGCCGAGGACGCGGAAGCCGTCGCAACCGCGTTGAAGAGTGGCGAACCGATCGCAACCGCGATCGGCAAGGTCACCTACGGCGAAACCGGCGACCTCACCTCGCAGGCCTTCTCGCTCTACAAGTGGGAAGACGGCAAGATCGTCCCGGCCGAGTAAGGTCGAAATCACCACGACTCCGGGAGGCGGCTGGCGACAGCCGCCTTCTTGCATTTCGAACATGCAGGAAAGTCCGTGGCCGGTCGATCGCCGCGTCAGTCCGCGATCATGCCCGAGGTGAGGTTCACATAGGCGGCCGTCATGGCGCGCGCCCTGTCCGACATCAGGAAGACAGCCGTCTGGGCAACGTCCTGCAGGGTCGGCAACCGTCCGAGCATGGTCGTTCCGGCCGCCGCGCCGAGCCATTCGTCGACCGCCAGCCCCATCGCCGCCGCCTTCGCCTCGAACAGCTTCGCGGTGTAGGAGCCGGCCCTTGGCGCATCCGCGAGCGCATGCGGACCAAGACAAACGGCGCGAATGTTGCGCGGACCGAGCTCCGCTGCCAAGACCCGGGTAAAGGCCTCGACGCCGGCGGACGCGACGCTGTTTCCGAGATGGCCGGGCACGGCAGTGCGGCCTCCCGGCGTCGTCAACGTCAGCACCAGACCCTGACGTGTCTTGCCCATGCGCGGCAGGGCGGCCTTGGTGGTGTTGAACAGCGAAGCGAGAACGCCGTCGACCGGAACCATGAAGGTGTCGACATCGAGAGCGTCGATCTGCGTGCCCTGGTCGTGCGGCACGCTCGTCGCATCCATGACGACGTCGATCTCGTCCACCCCCGCCGCGATCCCGGCGACCGACCGGGCGACCACGTCGGAACGCTGCGTATCCACCACAAAGGTTTCGAGCCTCCCGTGCCCGGTGTCGAGCAAGGACGCCGCTGCCGCGAGCCGCTGAGCATCCCGTGCGCCGATGAAGACCCGGGCGCCCTCGGCGAGGCAGGCACCGGCGACCGCGGAGCCGATCGCCCCCGAGCCGCCGAAGATGACGATGTTTTTGTTCGAGAGAAACATGATGACCTCCACGGGCTGGTGCGAACGGCAATGCCTGCCGCGCGCTACGGCTTTTATTCACCCATATGGTTGAATATCTTCTTCATAGACCGCAGAGACAAGATAATCAACCATGCGGTTGAATATTCATTGCCGGTCTTCGACCAAGGCATCCGGTGACAGCGGCGACCGGGCTGCTATGGTCCGTTCCACGATAGATCGGGAGAACGGCGTCCTCGCGCCGCAGGGGGGGACAAAATGAAGAAGGGTTACAAGGCCTTGCTCGCGGAGGCGAATGCGGTCGTCGAAGCGATCGACGCAGCTGAGGGAAGGACGTTGCACGGTCGCCGTGACGTTGTCTTCGTCGATTTGCGCGATCCGCGGGAGCGGGAACGGGAGGGCACGATCGAGGGTGCCTTCTCCTGTCCGCGCGGCATGCTGGAATTCTGGATCGACCCGGAAAGCCCCTATCACAAGCCCGTCTTCGCCGGGAACAGTCGCTTCGTCTTCTTCTGTGCAAGCGGCTGGCGCTCCGCACTCGCAGCGAAAACGGCCGGCGAGATGGGCCTCGAGAGCGTCTGCCATCTTGAGGGCGGCTTCACCGCCTGGCGGGCCGCCGGTCATCCGGTCGAGGCGGTGGCGGCGAAGCCGCGGACGTGAACCGGAAAGCGCCGCGCACGTTGCTGCTGGCGGCAACCGCCGCGCTTGCGCTATGATCGGTACGTGAAAGGCGGGTGTCATCATGTCGGAGACGATTCTGATCGAGAACGAAGAGCTCGCCGTCGAGGTGCATCATCTCGGTGCCGAGATGCAGTCGTTGAGAACCGCGGACGGCCGCGATTTTCTCTGGAACGGTGACGCCCGATGGTGGACGGGCCGCTCGCCGATCCTCTTTCCCATCGTAGGCAAGGCGCCGGACGACGTGATCGCCGTCAACGGCAAGACCTATCCGATGGCGCAGCACGGCTTCGCCCGGCGACGCATCTTCGACCTCGTCGATCACACGACAAACGCCTGCCGGCACCGCCTCGTCTCGACGGAGGAAACGCGCGAGATCTATCCCTTCGACTTCGGCCTCGCCGTCGAGCATCGCCTCGACGGCCGGACCCTGACTGTCACCGCCGAGGTGACCAATCCGGGAGACAGCCCCCTTCCCTTCGGCATCGGCTTCCACCCGGCGTTCCTGTGGCCCCTGCCCGGCGCGACCGGAAAGGCGCATCACGTGATCCTCGACAACGGCGCCGAACCGGGCGTCGTGCAGCTGGAGAACGGCCTGATCGGAAAGACACTGCACGGCTCGCCCTTCAAGGCGGGGCACCTGGAGCTCGCGCCCTCGCTCTTCGAGAACGATGCGCTGATCTTCCCCGAAGGCACCGGCACCGGCCTCACCTACGGCGCCGACGGCGGACCGAAGCTGCATTTCACCTTCGAGAACCTGCCCATCGTCGCGCTCTGGCAGAAACCCGGAGCCCCCTTCCTCTGCATCGAACCCTGGCACGGCATGGCGGCGCATGCCGGCGGCACAGCCGAACTGGTCGAGCGTCCCTATACGGTGGCTCTCGCCGCGGGCGAGAGCATGCGCTTCGGGTTTGCGGTCGAGATCAGGGCGTAGGTCGCTGGCGGCACGGGCATCGCAACGTCTCGTCGAGATCGCAGATGCCCTGCCGCTTGCTGCCGGAATGCGTAGCCTCGAGGTCGGCTGCGGCCCCGGAGTGCTCGCCAGCCTCATCGCCGAACGGCTGTCAGGCGAATGCTTCGTCCTCGGCATCGACCGCTCCGTCAAGGCCGTCGCGGCGGCGCGTGCGTCGGTTACCGCCTTCGCTTTTCCGAATGCCCTGTCCTTCCGGCAGGCGAGCGCGGAGGAACTGGCGCTTCCGCGCACCTGACCCACTCTCCCGGCCGGCCGTGCCACTTGCCGAACCTTCCGCATCCTCTACTCTCTGCCTGCCAGTCCATTTGGAGAGGATGAAATCCTATGTGCAATCATTGCGTGATCGAGAATGTGAAGCAAAACATGCTGTCGCGACGCTCCCTGTTCACGGGCATGGCGATTGCGGGCGCAGCAGTCGTCGGAAGCGGCATGAAGACGCCGGTGCTCGCACAGCAGAGCCCGGGCAAGGTGGTGGACCTGACCCACGCCTATGACGGGTCCTTCCCGACCTTCGACGGCAAGCCGGGCATCGAATACGAATGGGCCGTGGAGATCGCGAAAAACGGCTATCAACTCCACAAGCTGACGATCTTCGAACACACGGGCACGCATATCGACGCACCGTTCCATTTCAGCGCCGACGGCAAGAGCGTCGACCAGATCGAGCCGGAGAAGCTGGTGGCGCCGCTCGCCATCATCGACATCACCGACCGGGCGAAGGACGATGCCAACACGACCGTCGAGGCCGCTGACATCGAAGCCTGGATCAGCGCCAATGGCGAGATCCCGAAGGGTGCGGTCGTGGCACTGCGATCCGGATGGTCGAAGAAGGTGACCGATCCTTCCTTCCGGACGGACGGCGACGGCAAGTTTGCCTTTCCGGGCTTCGGCAAGTCGGCGACCGATCTGCTCGCGACGCTGGACGTGGCCGCCATCGGAGTCGACACCCTGTCGCTCGATCCCGGCAACTCGGCCGACTTCGCCGTACACAACACCTGGCTGCCGGGCGGGCGCTACGGGATCGAATGCCTGAACAATCTCGAGGAACTGCCGGTCAAGGGAGCGACGATCGTCGTCGGCGCACCGAAGCACAAGGGCGGCACCGGCGGCCCCGCTCGCGTTCTGGCGCTCGTCTGATGGCGGTCTTTCCCGTGCTCACCGACGAGGAGGCGAGTGCGGAAGCACTCGCCGTCTTCAACGAGATCCGCGAACGCCGCAGGACCGATTACGTCAACAACTTCTGGCGGGTCCTGGCCCATGATCCGGTCCAGCTTCGGGCCGTCTGGGAGAAGGCGCAATCGGTCATGGCGCCGGGCGCGCTCGACCCTCTGGTCAAAGAGCTGATCTACATCGCCGTATCGGTCGTCAACGGCTGCAGCTATTGCATCCACTCCCATTCGGCGGCGGCCAGGGTGAAAGGTATGACACCGCAGATGCACGCCGAGCTTCTCGAAGTCATCGCGCTCGCCAGCCAGACGAACGCGCTCGCGGTCGCGCTCGGCGTACCCGTCGACGCCCGTTTCGATGCGGCACAGGCCGACGCAGACCGATAGGGCGAAGTCAAGCGCGGCAGAGGAGCGTGGGGGCGCCGACGCTGGGACGACGACGGCGCGTAAGGGTATGTGGATGTCGCGGCTCGCTGATATCGCTGCCCTTCCCCACCCCCCTCGCAAGTCGCTACAGTGATGCCGGATGGACAAGAATCGGAGACACCGCATGACTGACCTCGAACGCCGCATCGACCAGGGAACGGGACGCGAACCGGCCGACATGGTGCTCAAGGGTGGGCGCTTCTTCGATCTCGTGACCGGCGAACTGGTGGCCTCCGACATCGCAATCTGCGGCGGCACCATCGTCGGCACCTGCGGGGACTACCACGGCCGCGAGGAGATCGACATTTCAGGCCGCATCGTGGTGCCGGGCTTCATCGACACCCATCTCCACATCGAATCCTCGCTGGTAACGCCCCATGAGTTCGACCGCTGCGTCCTGCCCTACGGCGTCACGACCGTCATCTGCGATCCGCATGAGATCGCCAACGTTCTCGGCACCGAGGGCATCCAGTTCTTCCTCGACAGCGCGCTCGAAACGATCATGGATATCCGCGTCCAGCTCTCCTCCTGCGTTCCGGCGACCCATCTCGAAACCTCCGGCGCCGACCTGCCGATCGAGCGTCTCCTGCCCTTCCGCAGTCATCCGAAGGTGATCGGCCTCGCCGAGTTCATGAATTTCCCGGGCGTGATCCACAAGGATCCCGTCTGCATGGCGAAGCTCGAAGCCTTCCAGGGCGGCCATATCGACGGCCATTCGCCGCTTCTTTCCGGCAACGACCTGAACGGCTATCTCGCCGCCGGCATCCGCACCGATCACGAATGCACCACAGCCGAAGAGGCGCTCGAAAAGATCCGCAAGGGCATGCACATCCTCGTGCGCGAGGGCTCGGTATCGAAGGATCTCCACGCGCTGATGCCGATCCTCACCGAGCGGCTCTCGCCTTTCCTCGCGCTCTGCACCGACGACCGCAATCCGCTCGACATCGCCGAACAGGGCCATCTCGACTACATGATCCGCGAGGCAATCGAAAACGGCGTCGACCCGGTCGCCGTCTATCGTGCCGCCTCGATCTCGGCGGCCCGCGCCTTCGGGCTCCGCGACCGCGGCCTCGTCGCCCCCGGCTGGCGCGCCGACCTCGTGGTCATCGACAGTCTCGAGAACTGCAAGGCTGAAATGGTCTTCGCGGCCGGCCGGCGCGTGACGGACGAACTCTTCGCAACCCGCAAGCCGGTCGCGCCCGTCGGCCTCGACAGCGTCAAGGCGCGGATCGTCAAGGCGGCGGATTTCGGCGTGCCGGTAACGGAGGGCGAGACGCCGGTGATCGGCGTGCTGCCGGGCAAGATCATCACCGAACATCGCCGCTACCATCTGCCGACCTCCGGCAACCAGACCGCCGTCGATCTCGACCGCGACATCATCAAGGTCGCCGTCATCGAGCGCCACGGCAAGAACGGCAACCATGCCAACGGCTTCGTGCAGGGTTTTGGACTGAAACGCGGCGCGATCGCCTCCACCGTCGGCCACGACAGCCACAATATCTGCGTCGTCGGCGTCAGCGAGGACGACATGGCGCTTGCCGCCAACCGCCTCGGCGAGATCAAGGGCGGTTTCGTGGTTGTCGACGGCGGCAAGGTGACCGGCGAGATCGCCCTCCCCGTCGCCGGGCTAATGAGCCTCGAGCCGTACGAGACCGTGCGCGACACCCTGCACGACCTGCGTCACGCGGCCTATGCGCTCGGCACCACGCTGCAGGAGCCCTTCCTGCAGGTCGCCTTCCTGCCGCTGCCGGTCATCCCGCATTTGAAGATCTCGGACATGGGCATGGTCGACGTCGACAAGTTCATGCTGCTCGGGTGAGGAATAAAGCGGTCTCCGGCACGTTCGGCTGCAAGCCGCCGTTTTCCGGAAACGCTCACAGCTCCTTGCGGAAATAGACCACCCGTTGCGTCTCCTCGAAACCCAGATGCCTGTGCATCGCATGTGAGACCGTGTTGGCAAGATCGGCGTCGGAGGCAAGCTCCCGCACGCCGATCTCGCGCGCCCATTGCTCGACGGCAGCGACGAGTTGACCGGCAACGCCGCGGCGACGGTGTTCGGGCACGACGAAGATGCCCTCGAGAAAGCCGACCGGCGAGGTTTCGCAACCGTTGACGGAATCCCGACGAAGGCTCGCCTCGGCAAAGCCGCAGACGCTTCCTCCCTCCTCGTACAGGAAGGCGGCGAAACGGTCGGGAGCCTCCAGCATGGCGGCCTGTTCGCCGGAATGCGCATCTACCGGGGTGTCCGGCCAGAGCTGCAGTCGCAGCCTTCCCCATGCAGCCGAATCGTCAACGGTGGCCCTACGGACCTTCATGCGCCTACCCTCACACAGCAGCCATCGAGGGCGCCGAGCCGCAGCTGCCCCTTTTCGATACATCCGGTGCAGCCGGGCAGCTCCAGCACTTCCTTGACGGTAACATGGGCCGGCAAGGCCACGTCCTGCGGTCCACGGCGCATGTTGAAGACGAAGAGCAGTCGTTCCCCGCCCTTGTCGCGCGTGAAAGCGAGCACGTCCTCCTCCATGTCCACGAAGGTCAGGCCGCCTTCGACCATCGCCGGATGCGCCTTGCGGAAGGCGATCGTCCGGCGATAGTGGTTGAGGACGGATTCCTCCGCCGCCTCCTGCACTTCCACGGACAGGGCCTTGTGCTCACCCGGAACCGGCAGCCAGGATTTATGCCCCGACGAGAAGCCGGCATGATTACCGCCGGAGGTCCAGACCATCGGCGTGCGACACCCGTCGCGGCCCTTGTAGGCCGGCCAGAACCGGATGCCGTAGGGGTCGCGCAGGTCCTCGAAGGAAAGCTCGGCCTCCGGCAATCCCAGTTCCTCGCCCTGATAGAGACAAATCGAGCCGCGCAAGGCGGCAAGGATGCTGATCGACAGCCGCGCGACCGCCTCGCGTTCTTCCGCCGATTGCGAAAAGCGGCTCGCATGGCGCTCCACGTCGTGATTGGAGAAGGCCCAGCAGATCCAGCCGTCGGAAATCATCTCTTCCGCAGCGCGGACGCAAGTGCGGATGTGGTTCGCAGTAAAGTCCGGCGAGAGAAGGTCGAAGGTGTAGCACATGTGCAGCTTGTCGCCGCCGCTGGTATAGGCCGCGACGGTCTTCAGCGAGCGGGCGCCGTCACCCACCTCGCCGACGGTCGTGCGCCCCGGATAGCGATCGATCAAAGCCCTCAGTCGTTCGAGGAAAACGAGATTCTCCGGCTGGGTCTTGTCGTAGAGGTGGTTCTGCATGCCATAGGGATTGACGTCGGGCGCATCGAGGCCCGGCGCATCGTCGTCCTTCACCATCGCCGGATTGTCCCGGAGTTCCCGGTCGTGGAAGAAATAGTTGACCGTGTCGAGGCGGAAGCCGTCGGCGCCGCGCTTCAGCCAGAACTCGACGACCTGCAGCAGCGCCGCCTGAACCTCCGGATTGTGGAAGTTGAGGTCCGGCTGGCTCGCGAGGAAATTGTGCATGTAATACTGCTTGCGCACGCCGTCCCATTCCCAGGCCGGACCGCCGAATATCGAGAGCCAGTTGTTGGGCGCCGTGCCGTCCGGCTTCGGGTCGGCCCAGACATACCAGTCCGCCTTGGGATTGTGGCGGTGCGCGCGGCTTTCTTCGAACCAGGGATGCCGGTCGGAGGTGTGCGACAGAACCTGGTCAATGATGACCTTGAGGCCGAGCCGGTGCGCCTCCTTCATCAGTTCGTCGAAATCCGCGAGCGTCCCGAACATCGGATCGACGTCGCAATAGTCGGCGACGTCATAGCCCATGTCGGCCATTGGTGAGGTAAAGAATGGTGAAAGCCAGATCGCGTCCACCCCGAGCGAGGCGATGTAACCGAGCCGCTGCGTCACGCCCCTGAGATCGCCGATGCCGTCGCCGTCCGTATCCTGGAAGGACCGCGGATAGACCTGGTAGATCGTGGCGCCTCGCCACCAATCCGATCGGCTCGTTCGGCTACTGCTCTTACGGTCGGGAGAGGGCATCGAGGCTCCTGCGGTTCGGCCAGTGGTGATCGTGGGGGCAGTATAGGCGACGGCGGCAACGAGGCCAGAGGCCGATGTTGTGAACAGGCGGGTGACATCAACCTGTAACACTGCGGCCACATAAAGCCTGAAGAAAGCGGAGGGTTCCCGCCTTCCGGTGCCGAAGAGAAGTTCGTCCAGGCATGCCCAGAATTGTCATCGTCACCGACGCATGGCGACCGCAAGTCAACGGCGTCGTCCGGTCCATCGAGAACACCAATCGCGAACTCGCGCGCATGGGCGTCGAGGTCGCGATGATTACGCCGGACGCCTATCCGAGCATTCCCATGCCGACCTATCCTGAGATCAGGCTGTCGATGGCGCGTTACAGCCGTGTCGCCCGCGCCATCGAGAGCCACGCGCCGGATTACCTCCATATCGCGACGGAAGGGCCGCTCGGACTGATGGCACGCCACTGGTGCCTGAAGCACGGCATGGGATTCTCGACCACCTACCACACCCGCTTTCCAGAATATGTCGCAGCCCGCGTCCCGGTGCCGATGTCCTGGCTCTATGCCTATGTCCGCTGGTTCCACAACGGCGGCGGCGTCTGCATGGTCGCGACGGAGAGCCTGAAGAGGGAGCTGGAGGGGCACGGGCTCGACAACCTGCGCCTCTGGAGCCGCGGCATCGACCTCGATCTCTTTCACCCGAGGCCTCGCGCGGAGCGTCCCTTCGGCCTGCCGCGGCCGCTCTTCATGACGGTCGGGCGCGTTGCGGTGGAAAAGAACCTGCCGGCCTTTCTCGACCTCGACCTGCCGGGCTCGAAGGTCGTGGTCGGCGACGGTCCCGAACGGGAAAACCTGCAGCGGCGCTATCCGGACGCCGTCTTCACCGGCGCCAGGTTCGGCGAGGACCTCGCCGCCGCCTATGCGCAAGCCGATGTCTTCGTCTTTCCCTCGCGCACCGACACCTTCGGCAACACCATCCTGGAAGCGCTCGCCTCCGGTGTGCCGGTCGCTGCCTTTCCCGTCACGGGGCCGGTCGACATCATTCCGGGAGACGGCAAGGCGGGCGTTCTGAAAGAGGATCTCCGCTCCGCCTGCGAGGCGACGCTGGCATGTTCCCGCGACGACGCGAGGGCTCTTGCCGAGACGTTTTCATGGGAGCGCGCGACGCGCCAATTCCTCGACAATGTCGAGGCAGCCAAAGCGCGGCCCTCGCCGCGCTGGGCGACGGCCACGGGCTAGCGATCAGCGCTTTTTCTTCTTGCCCTCGAACGGGTTTTCGGACGCCCGCAGATGGATGCGGATCGGTACGCCCGGCATCTGGAAATCGTTCCGGAGCCCGTTCGTCAGGTAGCGAAGATAGGATTCCGGCAGTGCTTCCGGCCGCGTGCACGAGATCATGAAGGCCGGCGGACGGGTCTTCACCTGCGTCATGTACTTGAGCTTCACGCGCCGTCCGGAGACGGCCGGCGGCGGATGCTGCACCTGCTGGCTTTCCAGCCAACGGTTGAGCTTCGCCGTCGAGATGCGGCGGTTCCAGACGCGGTCGGTCTCGACCACCGACTGCATCAGCCGGTCGAGGCCGTAACCGGTCTGCCCGGAGATCGGCACCGCGCGGATGCCGCGCACCTGCGGCAAGAGCCGCTCGGTCTTCTCGCGGAGATCCGCAAGGAACGCCTGCGGATCTTCGATCAGGTCCCACTTGTTGAAGGCGAGCACCGGGGCACGGCCTTCGCGGGCGACGAGATCGACGAGATGCAGGTCCTGCTTCTCGAAGGGGATCGTCGCGTCGAAGACGATGATGACCAGTTCGGCGAAGCGGATCGAGCGGAGGCTGTCGGCGACGGAGAGCTTTTCGAGCTTCTCCTGCACCCTCGCCTTCTTGCGCATGCCGGCGGTGTCGAACATCTTGATGGTGCGGCCGCGCCACTCCCATTCGACGGAGATGCTGTCGCGGGTGATGCCGGCTTCGGGGCCGGTCAACAGGCGATCCTCGCCGAGGAAGCGGTTGATGAGCGTCGACTTTCCGGCGTTCGGACGGCCGATGACGGCAATCCGGAGCGGCTTCGTCTCGTCGTATTCCGGCTCGACCTCCTCGTCGTCGTCAGCGCCGGCCGGCTCGCGCACGTCGACGTCGGTGACGGCCACATCGTCCGCCTCCGGGAAGGCGCGCTCCTCGCCGATCGCCGCGACGATCGCGTCGCGCAGGTCGAGCATGCCCTGACCGTGTTCGGCCGAGATCGGGCACGGTTCGCCGAGCCCGAGCGTGAAGGCATCATAGAAGCCGCCGTCCGAGCCGCGTGCTTCCGACTTGTTGGCGACGAGCACGACCGGCTTGCCGCTCTTGCGCAGCATTTCGGCGAGCGTCTGGTCGGCCGGCGTCAGCCCGGCCTTGGCGTCGATGACGAAGAGGGTGACGTCCGCCTCGTCGATCGCGGCGCGCGTCTGCGCCCACATCCGGCCCTGCAGCGTCTCGGGACCGGATTCTTCGAGGCCGGCGGTATCGATGATGGTGAAACGCAGGTCGATGAGCTTTGCCGCGCCCGGACGACGGTCACGCGTCACCCCCGGCGTGTCGTCGACAAGCGCCAGCTTCTTCCCGACCAGGCGGTTGAAGAGCGTGGACTTGCCGACATTCGGACGACCGACGATGGCGACGGTAAAACTCATGGACCTTGCTTTCTGGCTGCCGCCGGTGTGCCGCTTACGGCGCCTTGCCGGAAGCGACGATGTTGTCGAGCATCATCTGTGCCCGGCTGGAGACATTCCCCGGCGTTTCGTTGTCTTCAGTAATCTGCTCGAACCACTCGCGGGCCTTCACCATGTCGCCGGCCTTGTAGGCGGCAAGCCCCAGCACTTCGCGGGCCGAATGGCGCAGCGCGTCGCGGGGTGCTGCGAGCACCTCGACCTCGGCAGAGACCTGCTCGTAGGTGCCGGTGTCGACCAGCAGCCAGGCGGCGCGAAGACGCGCGACGTCGCGGATCACCTGCGGCACGGAAGTGTCCTTGCCGATCGCGGTGAAGGCGTCGATCGCCGCCTGCGTCTCGCCCTTCGCGGCCTGAACGGTCGCCGCCCGCATGCGGGCGAGCACGCTGTAGGCGCCGTAGCCGTCCTTCTCGAGCGCGGCGAGTGCGGCAAGCGCCTCGTCCCGCTTGCCTTCGCTGGCGAGCGTCAGGGCCGCGAGGAACTGGTCGCCAGAGGCCGAGGACTGACGGTCCTGCCAGTATTCGTAGCCGCGGTATCCGGCCGTGCCGACCACGATCAGGACGGCGACGCCGATGATGTATGTCCCGAAGCGGCGCCACACCTGCTTGACCTGATCCGAGCGAAGCTCTTCGTTCACTTCGCGGATGAAGCTGTCGTTGTTCTCAACCATGGTTGTCTCCGGCCTGACGGCCATTCATGCCTTTGTGTTCGTGAGCGGCCTTCTACCCGATTTTTCGGGCCTTGTAAGTGGGAATGCCGCGAATCCTTTGCAAAGCCTACATGACGATCGGCGGAACGCCGATCAGCAAGGCATGCAGCCTCGCGATGAAGAGGCCCCAGACGATCGCGCCGATCACGATCGCCAGCAGGTCGTAACGGGCGGAAACGAAGGGCCGCGGCTTCAGATCGCCCGCCCTTTCCCGCCGCTTCAGGGAAATGCGGACGACGACACCCCAGGCGAGGAAAGAGCCGAAGAGCAGGACGGAGCGCAGATCGCCGTTCGCCAGCAGGTGGGCAAACGCCCAGATCTTCACCGAGAGCACCATCGGATGTTTGGCTCTGGCGGCGATATGGCCCGCCGGCAGCAGGCTTGCCACGAGGACGATCATCGCCAGCAGCATCAGGGTCAGCGTCAGATGCGCCGTCCAGACCGGCGGATAGTAGAGATCGACGATCGGCGCGTTTGCGTAGCCGTAGACGAGCACCACCAGCGCCGCGAAACTCGCCAGCGAATAGAGCCCCTTCCAGCGCTGCTCGCCGAGCTTCGCGACCGTCGCGTCGCGGAAGCCGGGCGCCACGATCCGTGTCAGATGTATGCCGAGAAACACCACGATCCCAAGGATGAGCAAAGCCATCGTTTCGAGCCCCATTTTGAACATTCCCAATGGAATAGAGTGCGTGGGGCGAAATTGCCAGCGCGTTCAAAGCTTCGCCCCATTTTGATGACAGGAAATCCCCTCTCCCGCGAGGGCTCCGTGAAAGGCGCGAGGCGTCTTTCGTGCGGCATCGCCCGAAAATGAGACAAGGCGTCCGGCGGCTCGAACGCCGCAAGCCGCCCCACCGTCAGGATTGCCATGTACCGTTCGCTTCTTCTCCTCTCCACCGCCCTCCTCCTGCCCGTGACCGAGGCCGCAGCCGCGGAGCAGCCGGTCCTCATCAGGCGTCCGCAGATCCTGGTGATCTCGTTCGATGGCGCGGGCAGCAACGAGCTCTGGGCGAGGAGCCGGGCGATGGCGAAGAAGGTCGACGCCCGCTTCACCTATTTCCTCTCCTGCACCAACCTGATCCCGCGCGAGGCGAAGAAGGGTTATGCGGCACCCGGTCAGAAGCCGGGCCGCTCGAATGTCGGTTTCGCGCCGAGCAAGGAGGATGCGGCCGCCCGCCTCGATCACATCTGGCAGGCCCATCTCGAAGGCCATGAGATCGCAAGCCACGCCTGCGGCCACTTCGACGGCAAGGACTGGACGCGCGACGACTGGCTGAAAGAATTCTCGACCTTCGACACCGTGCTGAAGGGCGCATGGCAGGCGAACGGCGTCGGCGAGCGGGAACCGAAGGAATGGCAGGATTTCGTCGAGAACGGCATCACCGGCTTCCGTGCACCCTATCTTTCCGCGACCAAGGCACTCACCGAGGCCGAGCGGGCTGCCGGCTTCGTCTACGACGCGAGCGGCGTGGCCAAGGGGCCGCAATGGCCGGAAAGCGACGGCGGGCTCGTCCGTTTCGCCCTGCCGCTGATCCCCGAGGGGCCGCGGGACCGGCAAATCCTCGGCATGGACTACAATCTCTTCATCCGCCATTCGGCCGGCCTCGACAATCCGTCGAAATCGATCGAATACGAGGAACGCGCCTACGCCGCCTTCAAGAGCGCCTTCGACGCACAATATGACGGCGAGCGCATTCCCCTGCAGTTCGGCTTCCACTTCGTCGAGATGAACGGCGGCGCCTACTGGCGGGCGCTCGAGCGGCTGGTGGGCGACGTCTGCGGTCGCGCCGACGTCGCCTGCGTGAGCTACACAGAGGCCATGCACGTCATCAAAACCGGTCAGCGCCGCGCGGCGCCGGCCTCCAACTAGGACGGTTGCCCGGCGGCAACCCGCCGGGCGAATGTCGGCTTACTGCGAAGCAGGCAGTTCGTTGGCGTCCCGCAGGTAATCCTGGTCGATCTCCGGCAGCGGCTCGTTGTCGATCGTCGCCTCGAAGGCGCGCAGGCGCTTGTAGATGGACAGCAGTTCGACGATCGTCGGCCAGACATTCACCAGGTACTGGAACGAATTGCTCACCTGACCGAAGGCGGTCGCGATCTGCTGATAGATACCGTAAGTGATCTTCACAGCAACGATCGTCGGCACCAGCATGAAGAGCAGGAAGAGAGCGTCCGCCTGACCGTAGAACGACCGAGCCAGGTTGAAATAGGTGTAGTGGAAGTAGAGGCGAAAATAGTTGCGGCGAACATTGCGGTAGAGTTCCGCCACGGTTAGCGGCTGCGCGCGATCGGCTTGGTCTTCGCCATAAACCAGCTCCTTGCGGTAAGCGGCCTCGACACGCTGGTTCCTGAATTCCAGGCCCGGCAGCTTGATGCCGACCAGCGCCAGCAGCGCGGTACCGAACACCGACCAGACCAGCGCCAGCCAGAACAGGCTGTGCGGGACGGCGCCGATGATCGGCAGGTCCGTGACGTATTTCGACAGCGCGAACAGAATCGGGAGAAAGGCGATGAGGTTCATCACCGCGCCGATCAGGCTGACGCTGAGGCCCTCAAAAGTGGTAGCAAATCGCATGGTGTCTTCCTGCACGCGCTGCGAAGCTCCCTCAATATGACGCACCTTCTGCCATACCGACATGTAGTACTCGTTCATTGCCGTGCGCCAACGGAACACATAGTGGCTGACGAAGAAACGAACCACGACGAACACGCCGACGTTCAGGAACGCAATGCTCCAGAACGTGATCATCAAGCTGTAAAAGTCCCACTCCGTAATTCCCGGCTTTCCTGTCAGGGCATTCTGCAGCAAGTCCCCGAAGGGGCGGCGCCAGTTGTTGAGGAGCACCGAGACCTGAACGTCGAAATAGGTGGTGAAGATGATGAAATATGAGCCCCATATGGACCAATGGCGCCACGGATGATCCTTGGCATAAATCTCCCAGAATAGCGCAAAGGCCAGCGCCCACACGCTGACATAGAGATAGAACCACACGTAGTCGCGTGTAACGAAGAAGCTTAAGTTGATGATCGGCTCGGCGTCCTCCGGCAACGGCGGCAGTCCGATGGCCGTTCCCATCTGCGCGCCGAAAAAGTACCACACGAGGATCGACAGGAGGGTCCAGATTGCAAAAGAAGAGAAGAATAGTTTTGGTTGTGGGAAGAATGATTTGAACACGGGCGGATACTTTCCTGGCAGGTGCTGTCGGCGCGTCGGACATTTCGATTGTCGCGAAACTAGGGCAGAACGATGTTGCCAGCAATGCTCTCAGGGGTTTGTTACGACATTGTAACCTGCTGTTCACCACCCCGCGGAAGCCCGCACTAACGCAGCCTCAACCGACGCGTTTCTACACCGGAACCGCCAGAACCGCAGCGAGAACAAGTGCCAGGATCGCGACCGCAGGGTATCCCGTGAAATTGTCTACCGAGATGGACCACCCTTCAGCTGCGACCAGCCTGAACCACCGTTTCAAAGCCCGGCTTGCTCCCACGGCAAAAATCGCTAGTGGAGAAGCGACAATCCGAAGGAGCATCCCATGAACGACCTCACACTGAGCCAGGCCATCGACAACATCTACGCCTCGCTCAACAACAACAACGAGGAGATCGATCTCCACATCGCGGCGCTGAAGGGGGCCATGGCCCGCGAGGGCGTCAAGGAAGCGGTGTTCGAGACGGCGAAGCTCGCCCAGTCCAATCGCCAGGGCCGCAAGATCATGCAGTCTTACTTCAAGAAACGGGGCGTCGCCGTCGCGTTCTCCGCCTGAGATCGGGCGGCCACCGGCGACTCGCCGTCATGGCGCCTCGAAATCAAAATCGTCATCGAGGGGCATCCCTGGCGGGCGTTGCTGCCCGTGGCGAATGCCGAGGATGACGATAACGCCTGGGCGGATTTCGTAATCGACCAGATAGGCTCCCATGACGAAACGGAGGACTCCTGGCACCGGGGTCTCGTCCGATACTTTTCCCAATGCGGAAACTGTGACAGATGCTCCTTGAGCTGCTTCAGGCTGTCGGCAAAATGCCGCGCAGCCTGCGGACTGCGAGCCTTGAGATATCGCGCCTCGGACGAAACGTAGTTCCTGGCCTCCGGGGCGAGCAGCACCTTCAAGCGGCGGCTCCCTTAACGATTGCCTCGACCTCCTTGAGCACGTCGTCGAGATCGTGGACATCGCCAGCATCGACCGCCCGACGCGCTCTTGCGAGTTCGAGAACTTCTCGTCCTTCGTTTGCCAGATAGGATTTCAGCGCCCGGACGATGACCCAACTGCGGCTTCGCTCGCATGTCCGGGCCACGTCCTCGATCTCCGACAGAACGTCCACCGGCAGGCGAAGGGTGATCGGATCGGATAGCTCACGCTTGACGGACATCGTTTTTCACCTCCGTTTGTAATACGAAGATAGTCCCGAACAGGGTCGCGGTCAAACCGGAGGCGCCTTGCCGCCCGCTCTCAGTCGGCGAGCGTCAGGATCAGCGGCCCGTTGCGGGTGACGACCAGCGTGTGCTCGAACTGGACGGTGGGCGCCTTCGGTTCGCTGTAGAGCGTCCAGGCGTCGTCGCCGTCCTCCGCCCAGTGCCCGCCGAGCGACAGGAAGGGTTCGACGGTGAAGACCAGCCCCTCTTCCATGATCCGTGTTTCGTCCGGATCGGGCCAGGTCGCGACCTCCGTCGGCTCCTCGTGCAGCGACCGGCCGACGCCGTGGCTCGCGAGGTTGGTGATCAGCGTGTAGCGGTTCTTCTTCGCGAAAGTGCCGATCGCATTGCCGATGTTGGCGAGCGGCTGGCCGGTGCGAACCTGGTTGAGGCCGACCCAGAGCGCCCGTTTGCCGTCGCGGCAGAGGCGTTCGGTCTTCGACGTGACCGGAGGCACGGCGAAAGACGCACCGGTATCGCCGAAGAAACCGCCCTTCTCCGCCGAAACATCGATATTGACGAGGTCGCCCGCCTTGACGATCCGGTCGCCGGGGATGCCGTGGGCGATTTCCTCGTTGACGCTGATGCAGGTGGCGCCGGGGAACTGATAGCAGAGTTCGGGTGCCGAGCGGGCACCGGCATCCTCGAGGATCTTGCGGCCGATCATGTCGAGTTCGCGAGTGGTGATCCCGGGCTCCAGCGCCGCGCCCATGGTCTTCAGCGCGACCGCGCAGAGGCGGCCGATCTCCCTCAGGCCGTTGAGTTCGTCTTCACTGGAAACAATCATTCGTGCTCTTTCACGCGCAGGCAGACCGGGCAGTGGCCGGTCGCGGCTGTTTCGGGCTGCTTACGCGCCCGTTTCCGCGGGCGTCAACGCATTTCTGACCAGCGGGGCGACTTTTGTGCCGAAGAGCTCGATGCCGCGCATCACCTCCCGGTGCGGCATCAGGCCGATCGCCATCTGCAGCAGGAAACGGTCATTGCCGAAGATCTTGTGGTGGGCGACGATCTTCTCCGCGACTGTCTCCGGATCGCCGACGAAGAGCGCACCCTCCGGCCCGCGCGACTGGTCGAAATGCTGCCGGTTGGTCGGGCCCCAGCCGCGTTCGCGGCCGATGCGGTTCATCACCGCCGCCTGCGGCTCGTAGAAGACGTCCGCCGCCTTCTCGGTCGTGTCGGCGATGAAGCCGTGGACGTTGATGCTGGTCTTCAGCGTCGCAGGATCGCGGTTGGCGCGCCGCGCGCTCTCGCGGTAGAGGTCGAAGAGCGGCGCAAAGCGGCGCGGCTGGCCGCCGATGATCGCGAGCGCCAGCGGCAGGCCGAGCACACCGGCACGGGCGACCGACTGCGGCGTGCCGCCGACGGCGATCCAGAGCGGCAGCGGCTCTTGCAGCGGCCGCGGATAGACGCCGCGGGCGGGGATCGCGGCGCGCGTCTCGCCGGACCAGCTGACGACTTCCTGTTCGCGCAGCGTCAGCAGAAGATCGAGCTTCTCGGCGAAGAGCCGGTCGTAATCGTCGAGATCGTAGCCGAAGAGCGGGAAGGATTCGATGAAGGAGCCGCGACCCGCCATGATCTCGGCACGGCCGTTCGACAGAAGATCGACGGTCGCAAATTGCTGGAACACCCGGACCGGATCGTCCGAACTCAGAACCGAAACCGCGCTGGTGAGCCGGATTCGCTTCGTCCTGACGGCGGCGGCCGCGAGGATCGTCGCGGGAGAGGAGACGGCATAGTCGGCCCGGTGATGCTCGCCGATACCGAAGACGTCGAGCCCGACCTCGTCGGCAAGCGCAACCTCCTCCATGAGGTTCGCGAGCCGGCGTGCGCCTTCGGCTCCCTTGTTTATGGCATTCGGATCGACGTCGGCAAAGGTGTAGAGGCCGAGCTCCATGGCTTTGTCCCTTGGTGACTGGTGAACCGCATGAGAGATAGCAGCCGGTTCACCCGAAACAAGGGACTGTCCCGGCGACACAGTGTTCGCCGGGCTGCTTTGATGTTCGAGTGCTCGGTCAGAAGTCGCTCAGTGTGCGCCGTACCGCATTCCGCCAGCCCTTGAGCTTCATCGCGCGGGTCTTCTCGTCCATCGCCGGCTCGAAGCGGCGATCGCGCGCCCAGGCCCTGGAAAACTCCTCCATGCCCGGCCAGATGCCGGCGCGGCTGCCGGCGAGGAAGGCGGCACCGAGCGCAGTGGTCTCGGTGATCGCCGGCCGGTCGACCGGGGAATCGAGGAGGTCGGCGAGCCGCTGCATGGTCCAGTCGGAAGCGACCATGCCGCCGTCGACGCGCAGCACGGTCTCATCGCCGCCATTGCGCCAGTCCTTGTGCATGGCGTCCAGCAGATCGCGGGTCTGGTAGCAGACAGCTTCGAGCGCCGCGCGGGCGAATTCGGCAGGCCCGGTATTGCGCGTCATGCCGAAGACGGCGCCGCGTGCTTCCGGGTCCCACCACGGAGCGCCGAGGCCCGTGAAGGCCGGCACCAGGTAGACCTGCTGGCCGGGATCGGCGAGTTCGGCGAGCGTGCCCGTCTCGCGGGCGTCGCCGATGACCTTCAGTCCGTCGCGGAGCCACTGCACCGCCGCACCGGCGATGAAGATCGAGCCTTCGAGCGCATAGGTGGTCTTGCCGTCGATCCGGTAGGCGATCGTGGTCAAGAGCCGGCTCTTCGAGCGGACCATGTCGCTGCCGGTGTTAAGGAGCGCAAAGCAGCCGGTGCCGTAGGTCGACTTCATCATGCCCGGCGCAAAGCAGGCCTGGCCGATCGTCGCCGCCTGCTGATCGCCGGCGACACCGAGGATCGGGACGGCCGCGCCGAACACGGCGGGATCGGTCACGCCGAAATCGGCCGCGCAATCCTTCACCTCCGGCAGCATCGCGGCCGGCACGCGAAGGATTTCGAGCAGTTCGGAATCCCACTCGTTCGTCGCGATGTTGAACATCAGCGTCCGCGAGGCATTCGTGGCGTCGGTCACGTGAGCACGACCGCCGGTGAGCCGCCAGATGAGATAGGTGTCGATCGTGCCGAAGCAGAGCTCGCCCTTCGCCGCCCTCGCCCGCGCCCCCTTGACGTTGGAAAGCAGCCAGGAAAGCTTGGTGCCGGAGAAATAGGGATCGAGCAGCAGCCCGGTCTTCCTGACGAAGAGCTTTTCGAGGTCCTGGCGCTTGAGCTTGTCGCAATAGCTCGCCGTGCGGCGGTCCTGCCAGACGATCGCGTTCTGCAGCGGACGGCCGGTTTCGCGGTCCCAGACGACCACCGTCTCGCGCTGGTTGGTGATGCCGATTGCGGCAATCTGGTGCGGCTCGACACGTGCGCGGCCGAAGGCATCGTGGATGGAGGCCAAGACACTCTGCCAGATGTCTTCCGGATCATGCTCCACCCAGCCGGATTTCGGGAAGTGCTGCGGGAATTCCTTCTGGCCGATGCCGACGATCCGCATGTCGCCGTCGAAAACGATCGCCCGGCTCGACGTCGTCCCCTGATCGATCGCAAGCACAAATCCACCCATACACTTCCTCCCCGATATGCGCAGTTTCTTCTCCGGGCGAGAGTTCAATACGACTGCCGGATGCTTGTCAAAAAGAAAGCGCGGCGATCCGGACACTCGCTTCCGGGGCATGGGGAAAAGACGACTGCGCCCCGCAACAACGCAATTGCCACCGTCGCCGGTTTGCGCGTAACTTCGTTCGACTATTGCGGCGCAACAGAACGCCGCGCTGTTCCAGAAAGAAGTTCTCGGGAGAAACTGAAATGGCCAGAACCGTCGTCGTCACCGGCTCCACCAGCGGCATCGGGCTTGCGATCGCCCGCGGCTTCGCCGCCGAAGGCGACAATCTCGTCATCAACGGGTTCGGCGATGCGGCGGAGATCGAAGCGATCCGCAGGAGCCTGGAAGACAAAGGCGGCCGCGCAATTTATCACGGTGCCGACATGACGAAGCCGGAAGAGATCGCCGACCTCATGGCGACCGCCGCCGCCGAGTTCGGCATGGTCGACGTGCTCGTCAACAACGCCGGCATCCAGCACGTCGCAGCCATCGAGGAATTCCCGGTCGAGAAGTGGGACCAGATCATCGCGATCAACCTGTCGAGCGCCTTCCACACCATGCGCGCGGCGATCCCGGCGATGAAGGAGAAGCGCCACGGCCGCATCATCAACGTCGCGTCCGCCCACGGGCTGATCGCCTCGCCCTTCAAGGCCGCCTATGTCGCCGCCAAGCACGGCATCATGGGGCTCACCAAGACGGCGGCGCTGGAACTCGCGGAATTCGGCGTGACGGTGAACGCCATCTGCCCCGGCTACGTGCTGACCCCCCTCGTCGAAAAGCAGATCCCCGACACCGCCAAGGCCCGCGGGATCAGCGAGGCGCAGGTGAAGTCCGATGTCATGCTGAAATTCCAGCCGACCAAGGACTTCGTCGCCGTCGAAGAGGTCGCCGCCGTCGCGCTGTTCCTGGCGAGCGACGCCGCCCGCCAGATCACCGGCACGCACATCTCCATTGATGGCGGCTGGACGGCGCAGTAACCTTGACGGTTCAGACAGCGGAAAGGCACTGCATGACCGACTGCATTCGCTTCATCCTGAACGGGAAGGACGTCGCCCTGAGGGACGTCGATCCGACGGCCACGCTTCTCGACTTCCTGCGCCTCGACCGCCGCCTGACCGGCACCAAGGAAGGCTGCGCGGAAGGCGACTGCGGCGCCTGCACCGTTCTCGTCGGACGCCTCCGGGACGGCGGGCTTCGCTACGAGACGGTGAACGCCTGCATCCGCTTCATGGGCTCGCTGCATGCCACCCACGTGGTGACGGTCGAACATCTCGCCGCGCACGACGGCACGCTGCATCCGGTCCAGCAGGCGATGGTCGACTGCCACGGCTCGCAATGCGGCTTCTGCACGCCGGGTTTCGTGATGTCGCTCTACGGCCTCTGGCTTTCCAACGAAAACCCCTCGCGCGCCGAGATCGAGAAGGCGTTGCAGGGCAATCTCTGTCGCTGCACCGGCTATGAGCCGATCGTCAAGGCGGCGGAGCTCGTCTCCAGGACACGGCCGAGCGCTCTCTTCGATCCGCTCGAACGGGACCGGACGGCAATCAGCGCCAAGCTCTGGGAACTGAAGACCGGGGAAACCATCGTCATCGAGAAGGCCGGACGCCGGCTGATCGTGCCGGGAACGGTCGCAGCACTCGCGGACGTGCTTGCTGCAGAACCTTCCGCGACGGTTGTCGCCGGCGCGACTGATGTCGGCCTCTGGGTGACCAAGCAGATGCGCGATCTCGACCCGGTCGTCTTCATCAATCACCTGGACGAGCTGCAGGCGATCGAGACCGGGCCCGACGGCATCACGCTCGGTGCCGGCGTCACCTACGAGCACGCCTCCGCGAGGCTTCGCGCCGAAATTCCCGCGATCGGCCGGCTGATCGACCGCATCGGCGGGCAGCAGGTCCGCAATGTCGGAACCATCGGCGGCAATATCGCCAACGGCTCGCCGATCGGCGACATGCCGCCGGCGCTGATTGCGCTCGGCGCGACGATCACACTGCGCTCGGCTTCGGGCAAGCGCGTGCGGCCGCTCGAGGACTACTTTATCGCCTACGGCAAGCAGGACCGCCGCCCCGGCGAGTTCGTCGAGAGCATCTTCGTGCCGCGGCCGCGGGATGACCAGCATTTTGCCGTCTACAAGGTCAGCAAGCGCCGCGACGAGGATATTTCCGCGCTCTGCGGTGCCTTCCTGCTCACCCGCGACGAAGACAAGGTGTCCGATATCCGGATCGCCTTCGGCGGCATGGCGGCAACCCCGAAGCGGGCGACCGCCGTGGAGGCCGCCCTTCGCGGCAAGCCGTGGACGGAGGCGACGATTACCGCCGCCCGGCCCGCTTTCGACGACGACTACACGCCGCTCACCGACTGGCGGGCGAGCGCCGAATACCGCCAGCTGGCCGCCAAGAACCTTTTGACGCGCTTCTTCCTTGAAGCCTCGGGAACACCGCAGGAGCTGAAGCGCTTTGCGGAGGAGGAGGCGTGATGGTCGAGCGTCTCTCTACCTCCCCCTTGAGGGGGGAGGTCGCCGCGAAGCGGCGGGTGGGGGTGATCCCTGCCGCCACTTCCGACAAACCAGCCAGCGAGACTGGAACAATGCACACCCCACCCCGGAGCTATGCTCCGACCCTCCCCCTCAAGGGGAGGGTGGAACTGGGAGGCCTTTCCCATGCATAAGTCGACCTACGAAACCTACAAGTACATCAACGGCCCGATGCATCAGGCACTGCGCCATGATTCAGGACACAAGCATGTCGCCGGAAGTGCCGAATATATTGACGATATTCCGGAACCAGCCGGCCTTTTGCACGGCGCGCTCGGACTTTCCGACCGCGCCCATGCCGAGATCCTCTCGGTCGACCTCTCGGCGGTGAAGGCCCATCCCGGTGTGGTCTGCGTCCTGACCGGCGCCGACGTGCCGGGCGTCAACGACATCTCCTCCGGCGGCCACCATGACGAGCCGCTGCTGGCGACCGAAGAGGTCCAGTTCCACGGCCAGCCGGTCTTCGCGGTGATCGCGACGACGCGCGACGCCGCCCGCCGCGCCGCCCGGCTCGCGCGCATCGACTATCGCGACCTGCCGCACTGGACCGACATCGACGGCGCGATCGAAAACGGCGCACCCCTCGTCACCGCCGGCATGACGCTCGAACGCGGTGCGCCCGAGACCGAACTCGACAATGCCGAGAACCGCCTGATCGGCGAGATGCGCATCGGCGGGCAGGAGCATTTCTATCTCGAAAGCCATGTGGCGCTCGCCATCCCCGGCGAGGACGACGAGGTGCAGGTCTGGTCCTCCACCCAGCACCCGTCGGAAATCCAGCATGTCGTCGGCCATGTGCTCGCCATCCCGTCGAACGCGGTCACCGTCCACGTACGGCGCATGGGGGGCGGCTTCGGCGGCAAGGAGACACAGGGCAACCTTTTCGCGGCACTCGCAGCGCTCGCTGCCAAGAAGCTCGGTCGCGCCGTCAAGTTCCGTCCCGACCGGGACGAGGACATGACGATGACCGGCAAGCGGCACGACGTCCGGATGGATTTCGACGTCGCCTTCAACGGCGACGGGCGGGTTCATGCCCTCGTCGCCAATTTCGCCGCGCGCTGCGGCTATTCGGCCGATCTCTCGGGACCGGTCACCGACCGCGCGCTCTTCCATGCCGACTCGAGCTACTTCTACCCGCATGTGAGACTGACCTCGCAACCCTTGAAAACGCATAGTGTTTCCAACACGGCCTTCCGCGGTTTCGGTGGCCCGCAAGGCATGCTCGGTGGCGAACGGATCATCGAGGAGATCGCCTATGCGCTCGGCAAGGACCCGCTCGAGGTCCGGAAGGCGAACTTCTACGGCGCCCCCGGCTCGGGCCGTGACGTCACGCCCTACCACCAGAAGGTGGAGGACAACATCATCGCCCGCATCGTCGACGAACTCGAACGGAGCTGCGACTATCAGGCGCGCCGCAAGGCGATCATCGACTTCAATGCGGAAAGCCCGGTCATCCGCAAGGGGATCGCGCTGACACCGGTGAAATTCGGCATCTCCTTCACGATGACGGCCTTCAACCAGGCCGGCGCCCTCGTGCACGTCTACCAGGACGGCTCGATCCACCTGAACCATGGCGGCACCGAGATGGGCCAGGGGCTCTACACGAAGGTGGCGCAGGTGCTCGCCGAAGCCTTCCAGGTCGACATCGACCGCATCAAGATCACCGCCACGACGACAGGCAAGGTTCCAAACACCTCGGCGACCGCGGCCTCCTCGGGTTCCGATCTCAACGGCATGGCCGCCTACGATGCCGCCCGACAGATCAAGGAACGGCTCGTCGCCTTCGCGGTCGGGCACTTTGAGGTGCCGGCGGACGAGGTGGAGTTCCTGCCGAACCGGGTGCGCGTCGGCGATCAGGAGATCCCCTTCCCCGACCTCGTGAGACAAGCCTATTTCGCCCGCGTCCAGCTTTCGGCCGCCGGCTTCTACAAGACGCCGAAGATCCACTGGGACCGGACGGCCGGGCGTGGCACGCCCTTCTACTACTTCGCCTATGGCGCGGCCTGCACGGAAGTGTCGATCGACACGCTGACCGGCGAATACGTCATGGAACGCACCGACATCCTGCACGACGTCGGCAAGTCGCTCAATCCGGCGATCGACATCGGCCAGATCGAGGGCGGCTTCGTTCAGGGCATGGGCTGGCTGACCACCGAGGAACTCTGGTGGGACGACAAGGGCAGGCTGCGCACCCACGCGCCCTCGACCTACAAGATTCCGCTCGCCTCCGACCGGCCGAAGATCTTCAACACCCGGCTTGCCGAATGGTCGGAGAATGCCGAACCCACCATCGGCCGCTCCAAGGCCGTCGGCGAACCGCCCTTCATGCTGGCGATCTCGGTGCTCGAAGCGCTCTCGATAGCGGTCGCAAGCGTCGCGGATTACAAGGTCTGCCCGCGCCTCGACACCCCGGCGACGCCCGAGCGGGTGCTGATGGCGGTCGAGCGGCTGAAGGCTAGCGGCTGAGGCATGATTTCGGCGCCGCGGGAGCTTCACCCCCCTCTGTCCTGCCGGACATCTCCCCCTCAAGGGGGGATATCCGCGAGAGGCACGATCCGGCGCGAGAATGACCTCCTCGACCTGACCGCTGATCCGGAGCCCGGGGCACGACCCGGCTCACTGGCACTGTTGCGTCGTTGGCTCGCGAAACAGGACCACCAGCATGGAAGATCCGGAATAGCCTGCCTTATCTACCGTTGGGGGGCGAGACGGCGCGTCTGGCCGATCTCCCCCCTTGAGGGGGAGATGCCCGGCAGGGCAGAGGGGGGTATCCACGGATGATAGCGTCCTCCCTCCCCAACTTCCTCGCCAACCACCCCGATCTGATCCTCGTAGAGGTCCGCGAGGCGAAGGGTTCGACCCCACGCGAGGCCGGGGCCTACATGCTGGTCGCACCCGAGGCGTTGTGGGGCACGATCGGCGGCGGGCAGATGGAACTGCTGGCAATCGAGAAGGCCAGGGCCATGCTGGCCGAAGGCGAGGCCGAGAATGAACTAAACCTCCCACTCGGCCCGGAAATCGGGCAGTGCTGCGGCGGCCGCGTCGTCATCGACCTGAAACGGCTCGGGGAAGAAGAACGCCTGCGGCTTCTCGCGCGCGAGGAGAAGGCGCGGAAGGAGCTGCCGCAGGTCTTCGTCTTCGGCGCCGGCCATGTCGGTCTGGCGCTAGCCGCCGCGCTCGCGCCCCTGCCGGTCGCGACCACCGTCGTCGAAACCCGCTCTGATGCGATTGAAAACCTGCCTTCCAATGTCGCAGGACGGCTGGCCGCGCTGCCGGAGGCCGTCGTCGCGGAGATCCCCACGGGTGGTGCCGCAGTCATCCTCACCCACGACCACGCCCTCGATTTTCTCATCGCCCGCGAGGCGCTCGCGCGCGACGACCTCGCCTATGTCGGGATGATCGGTTCGGCGACCAAGCGGGCGACGTTCGAGAGCGCCATGCGGCGCGAGGGCTTCGCGTTGGAACGGCTCGCCCGGCTGATCCTGCCGATCGGCGGCAACGCGGTCAGGGACAAGCGGCCGTCCGTCATCGCCGCAATGGTGGCGGCGGAACTGATAGCCGCTCTCCTCGGGAGACGCGACTCGTAGCGTCAGACACTGCGCGGCGGATGGCACAGCAAGGCTGTTCGCAGCTCGTCCGCGCCGCAAGTCGCCCCCCGCGGCCGTCGCCCGTCGCGCAAGCCGATATCCCTGAGAAGAGACTCCGGCATGGCGCAAGCATCAATCCTGCTATTGCGTGGACGGAAGAAGCGCCGTAGCAGACCGAGCGGCAAAAGACGGAACCGGCGTTCGCTGCCTGCCTGTCCTCCACCCTGATTTTCCGGATCGAGAAGCATTTTTTCGCCCTTCCATTCGTTGGACACCGCCGTAGAATGCGCCTCTGCACGGTCGCAATCCAATCGAATGATCGTCTGCATGGATCAGGAGAACTTATGCATGAAGATGGCGAGACAGTTTCCGCTCAATGCGCTGCGCGTCTTCGAAGCGGTCGCCCGCACATGAGTTTCACCCGCGCCGGCGAGGAACTCGGCATGACCCAGACGGCCGTCAGCTACCAGATCAAGTTGCTGGAGGAACTGTTGGGCGAGCCCCTGTTTCTTCGCCGCCCGAGACAGGTCACACTGACCGATACCGGGGCGAGGCTCGCGCCGAAGGTGGGCGAGGCCTTCCGCGCGCTTCACGAGGCCGTCGCCGGCGTGCGCAAGTCGAGCGAGGAGATGCTCAACATCCATTGCACGGCTACCTTCGCCGCACGGTGGCTTGCGCGCCATCTCGGTTCCTTCCAGCTCGAAAATCCGATGATCGCAGTGCGGCTCGAAACCTCGAACGCAGTGATCGATTTCTCCCGCACGGAAGCCGATCTCGCGATCCGCTGGGGACGGGGCGACTGGCCGGGACTGCGGCGCCACTTCGTGATGCGCGGCCATTTCACGCCGATGCTGAGCCCGGCACTCGCGGAAAGCATCGGCGGCATCACGAAGCCGGAGGATTTGCTGAAACTCAGGATCATCGATCCCCGAGACCACTGGTGGCAAACCTGGCTTGCTGCTGCGGGCCTTGTCGACGTCGATCTGGCCGATAGACAAAGCAGCAAGCTCGGCGTGCAGGCGTTCGAGGCGGCGGCCGCAATCGCCGGGCACGGTGTCGCTATCCTCACGCCCGAGTTCTACGCCGACGACGTCGCTCTCGGACGGCTGATGCAGCCTTTCGACATACTGGGGGACGATGGCGGGCATTACTGGCTCGTCTATCCGGAAGCGCGGCGCAACTCGCCGAAGATCCGCGCCTTCCGGGAATTCCTCCGCAAAACCGTGCCGACCTTCGACCTCGAAGGTCAGTATCCCATGTCGGGCGCATAGAAGCAGCGCAACGTGTCTTCGTTGGGAAAAAGGCAGAGGTGGTATTCCTCGTCCCGCGAGCGCCGGGCGTTGCTCTGGGGCAGGCTAAAGTCATGGCGCCGCGTCACCAGCCGGTGGTCGCCGGGCCCGACCGTTATCTCGTAGCCGTTCCGTGTGACCCTGACGCTCCGCGACGGGATCGTCTGGCAGTCGCCACTCGCATGATCGCCATTGCAGCAGTAAGCGTCGTAGGACCAGCCGGTTGCAGCGTCGTGGGCATAGGCCGGCAGCGCAAGGATCATCATAAGCCACGCAAGAAGACTGCGCATGTCTCACGCTCCTTCCCCCGCCCCCGGATAGGCAGGTGAAAAGCCGCGACGGCGCAATCGTGCCACACAGCTTTGTTCCCTGACAGCGGTAACGGAAGGAGCGCAGCTTAGTTCCCGTGGATCTAGACGACGGGCGGGCTTCGCCCCTTCCCTCACCCCGTGTTTTTCTGCAATCTGCCGACTCGGGAGGCTGGTTCTCCATGAGGGGTTGTCGATGTATGAATTCGCCATTGCCTGGGAATGGCTCTCCTTTGCCGTGCGCTGGTTGCACGTCGTCACGGCCATCGCCTGGATCGGTTCGTCCTTCTATTTCATCGCGCTCGACCTCGGGCTGGTGAAGCGGCCGCATCTGCCGGTCGGTGCCTATGGCGAGGAATGGCAGGTCCATGGCGGCGGCTTCTACCATATCCAGAAATACCTGGTCGCACCGGCCACCATGCCGGAACACCTGACCTGGTTCAAATGGGAATCTTACGCCACCTGGCTTTCCGGCTTCGCGATGCTCTGCATCGTCTATTACGGCGGCGCGGATCTCTTCCTCATCGATCGTCACGTGCTCGACCTCACCCAATGGCAGGCGATCGGCCTTTCCGCCGGGTCGCTCGCGGTCGGTTGGATCATTTACGATCTCCTCTGCAAGTCGCCGCTCGGCAAGAACATCTGGGTGCTGATGGGCGTGCTCTACGTCGCGCTGGTCGCCATGGCCTGGGGGTACACACAGGTTTTCACCGGCCGCGCCGCCTTCCTGCATCTCGGCGCCTTCACTGCGACGATCATGTCGGCCAATGTCTTCCTGATCATCATCCCGAACCAGAAGATCGTGGTCGCGGACCTGATCGCCGGCCGCACGCCCGACCCGAAATACGGCGTCATCGCCAAGCAGCGCTCGCTACACAACAACTACCTGACGCTGCCCGTCATCTTCTTCATGCTGTCGAACCATTATCCGCTGGCCTTCGCCACGGCCTACAACTGGGTGATCGCCGCGCTGGTCTTCCTGATGGGCGTCACCATCCGACACTGGTTCAACACCGTGCATGCCCGCAAAGGTCGCCCGCTCTGGACCTGGATGCTGACGACGGTGATCTTCATCGTCATCATGTGGCTCTCGACCGTCCAGAAGCCGCCGGCGAACGAGGAAAGCTCTGTCGCGCCGGCCTTCCGGCAATTTGCCGAGAACGCGCATTTCTCCGCCGCCCGCGATGTCGTGCAGTCGCGCTGTTCGATGTGCCACGCCGAGCAGCCCGTCTGGGAGGGTATCCCGCGGCCGCCGAAGAACGTTAAGCTCGAAACAGATGCGGACATCGCGGCCCATGCACGGGAAATCTACTTGCAGGCGGGACGCACCCATGCCATGCCGCCCGGCAACATAACCGAGGTGAGCGGCGAGGAACGCGCGCTGCTCGTCGCCTGGTTCGAAAGCGCCGTGGAGGAGAGCAGGACCCGATGAGCGACAGGACGATTATCCGCGGCCGGCTTCTCTCCTTCCTCCGCAAGCCGGAATCGGCGAGCGATGAGGGATGTTATCGTTACGAGAGCGACGGCGCGCTGATCGTCGAGGGCGGCCGGATCGTCGCCTGTGGCGCCTATGCAGACGTGAAGGACAAGGCGCCGGAGGGGACGCGCGAGATCGACCATCGACCCCATCTGCTGATGCCCGGGTTCATCGACACTCACCTGCACTTCCCGCAGATGCAGGTGATCGGCTCCTATGCCGGCGGTCTTCTCGAATGGCTGAACACCTATACCTTCCCGGAGGAGCGCCGGTTCGCCGACGCGGCTCACGCCTCGCGGATCGCGAGTGAATTTTTCGACGAGCTGCTGCGCAACGGCACGACGACCGCGGTCGCCTACTGCACAGTGCACAAGACCTCCGCCGACGCCTATTTCGCCGAAAGCCTCAGGCGCGGCACGCTGATGCTCGGCGGCAAGGTGATGATGGACCGCAATGCTCCGGAGGGTCTCCTCGATACGCCGGAACAGGCCTATCAGGAAACGAAGGCGGTGATCGCTGCCTGGCATGGCCGCGGCCGCAACCTCGTCGCAATCACGCCGCGCTTTGCCATCACCTCGACGCCGGAGCAGATGGAGGTCGCCCGCACACTCACCGGCGAGTTCCCGGACCTCCACATCCAGACCCATCTGTCGGAAAACCACGACGAAATCCGCTACACCTGCGAGCTCTTTCCCGAGGCGAAGGACTATACGGACATCTACGCCCGCTACGGCCTGCTCGGACCGAAGAGCCTGTTCGGGCACGCAATTCATCTATCGGAGCGGGAGGCGGACGCCATGAGCGAAACCCGCTCGGTCGCCGTGCACTGCCCGACCTCCAACCTCTTCCTCGGTTCCGGGCTCTTTCCCTGGCGGACATACGAGCGGCGCGGCAAGCCGCTCAGAATCGCGGTCGCAACCGACGTCGGCGGCGGTACGAGCTATTCCATGCTCTCCACCATGGCCGAGGCCTACAAGATCCAGCAATTGCTGGGCGAGCGCCTCAATCCGCTCGAGAGCTTCTACCACATGACGCTCGGCAATGCGGATGCCCTGTCGCTCTCCGACCGGATCGGCACGCTGGAGCCGGGCACCGATGCCGACTTCATCGTCCTCGATGCTGCGGCCACGCCGGTGATGAAGCTCCGGATGGAAACGGTGAGCACGCTCACGGAAGAGCTTTTCCTCCTGCAAACGCTCGGCGACGACCGCTCCGTCATCGAAACCTATGTGGCCGGCAAACCGATGAAGCCGGCGACATCGCCGGCCTGAACTTCACCCGGGAGATAGATCATGGGCTTGCTGATGCTGAACCTCTTCGTCGGAACCGTGATGATCTCCCTCAATGTGGTCATCCACAGCTTCGGGCTGATCTGGGTGACCCATGCCATGGGCTGGATAACGGATCGGATGCGGCTGCATCGCCGCCGTAGTCACCTGCTCGCAATGAACAGCGTCGTGATCGGCGTCTTCGCCGTTCTGACCTGCGAAGTCTGGCTCTGGGCGATCTGTTACAGCCTCATCGGTGTCATTTCGGACTTCCCTACCGCCCTCTACTTCTCCACGATAACCTTTGCCACCGTCGGCTACGGCGACATCGTCGCCCATTCCGACTGGCGGATGCTCTCGGCCCTGGAGGGCGTGTGCGGCTTCCTGATGATCGGCTGGTCGACAGCCTATCTCGTTGCCGCCGGCATCCGCGTCGGCCCGTTCCGCTCGGGCGAGCACTTCTGACCGGTAGCGCGGTGAGCGCCCGTTTCCGCCCTACCGGATGAAGCCCGTGGCGAGCGCGCTTGCCCAGTCCGATCGGCCGTTCGCCGCGGCAAGCTCCGCCATCGCCATATGATCGTAGGGCACCTGCCGGAACGTAACCGCCCAGGCGTCGCCACGCTTTTCGCACACGGCGTAGCAGGCATGCACGTTGCGGGCTTCCACCTTGTGCGGATAGGGCCGGTCGTCGGTATAGGCCGGGCAGCCCACGCTGCCGGGATTGACGACGAGGCGCCCGTCCGCAAGCCGCACGGTGCGGGGCAGATGGGTGTGACAGCAGAGAATGAGTGGCTGTGAAACGCCCGCCGCCCACGCTTCGATTTCGGTAGCCGGACGCGGCACGACGTGCCCTTCGGACGTGACCGTTTCCAGCCAGTACGTGCTGTCGTCCTTCGGCGTCGCGTGACAGAGATAGACCTCGTCCCGCCAGATCATGTTGGACGGCAAGGCTCTGATCCAGTCCCGGCTGCGCTCGTCGAGCTGCCGGAAAGCGTGAGCATCCGACGGCCCCATGGCCTCCACGGCCTGCTCGACGAGGTAGCGGTCATGGTTGCCGCGCACGGTCGGAAGATCGAGCCCGAGCAGGATTTCTGCCGTTTTCCCGGCCTCCAGAGGTCCGGAAAGGCAATCGCCGAGATTGACGATCGCGTCGATGCCGAGCCGCTGGATATCCTCCAGCACCGCCTCGAGGGCGAGATGATTGCCGTGGATGTCGGCGATCGCGGCGAAGATCATCGCTCAGCTGCCCCGGTAGGTCGAATATCCGTAGGGCGAAAGCAGGAGCGGGACGTGATAGTGCGCCTGCGGATCGCAGACACCGAACCGGATCGGTATCACGTCGAGGAAGGGGGGAACCGTCAGCGGCGCGCCCTGTCCGTGCAGATAGTCGCCGGCATGGAAGAGCAGTTCGTACTGGCCGACCTTGAAATTCTCGCCCGAAAGGATCGCGCCTCCGTCGATCCGTCCGTCGGCATTGGTGAACACGGTGCGGATGATCTCCGCCTCCTCGCCGTTCATCCGCAGAAGCTGGATCTTCATGCCCTCGGCAGGCTTTCCAAGCGCGGTGTCGAGAACATGGGTGGTGAGACCGGTCATAAATGCGGCTCCAGTATCGTGAACGGGGAATCAAAAAAGTACTCTTCCAGATTGTTGCCGGGCCCGTCCCGGTCGACAACCAGAAAATCGCTTACCTCCCCGACGGCCATCAGCGGATGGTGCCAGACATTGCGGCGATAGTTGACGCCCTGGTCCGGTCGCGCGAGAAAAACCTGCGGGCGCCCCGGCCTGCCGCCCTCGTCCGGCGAAACGGCGACGAGAAAGGGCCGCCCGGAAAGGGGCGAAAAGCTCTGGCTGCCGAACGGATGACGCTCCATCATGCCGATCGCATAAGGGAAGGCGCGCGGCTGCCCACGGAAAATGTTGACGATCACCCGCGCGCCCTCGCCCGCGACTTCCGGCGAAAACAGCGCGTGGAAGCGTTCCGTCGTGCCGCCGTTGATGAGACGCATGGTCGAGGGATCGGCCTCGATCACCTCGCCGAAGGGGGAAAAGGTTTCGGCGGTGAGAGACTGGACCGTGAGGGCCTGAGACAATCCTATTCCCCTTGCGCGTATCGGTTGAGAATACCGTCCAGCGTCGCGGCCAAAGCCGGCGCCTCGACGAGAGCGGCCTCGTATACCACACGTAGATTGACCGAAAGATAACCGTGCGCCATGCGGTTTCTCATACCGCGCATAGCCGTCCAGGGTATATCCGGGTGCTCGGCGACGAATTCGGGAGCCTTCGCTGTTACCTGGCTTGCGGCTTCCGCGACGATGAGCAGGGTCATGCCGATGGCCCGCTGCAGCACCAGATCACGCTCAAACTCTTCGAACGACCGGTCTCCCAGCATCTGCCTGGCCTCGCCGGCAGCCTGCCTCATCTCCCGCAGCAGTAACGGCAGGCGTTCTGAGGCATTCATACCGGTCTCGCCTCGGCTAATACTCGCGATCGGATCTCCGGCGGGAGATCACCCGGGGTAAGTAGATTCACAGGGACGCCCTGCAGAAGGTCTTCCAGCGCCGATTGTAGTCCCCCGAGAGTAAACAACGTAGAACCCGGAAGATCGTCTACCAGAATATCCAGGTCACTGTCCGGCCGATCCTCGCCGCGGGCGACGGAGCCGAAGACGCGCGGGTTCGCCGCGTTGAAGCGCTTCGTCGCTTCGCGGATCGCCTGCCTGTTCTTCTCCAATGCTTCCGAGGGGCGCATCTCTTTTGTCTCCTTTCGCCAATATAGCGAAGACCCGCGCAAACGAAAACAGCGCCGGCTTTCGCCGGCGCTGCCGCAATGTCAGTTCGTTCGTCGGGCCTCAGGCCGCAGCGGAAGCCGCCAGCGGAACTTCCGAGATCGTCTTCAGAACCTGCGAGGCGATCGCATAGGGGTCGCCCTGGGAGTTCGGACGGCGGTCTTCGAGATAGCCGCGGTAGCCGTTGTTGACGAAGGAGTGCGGAACACGGATCGAAGCGCCGCGGTCGGCAACGCCGTAGGAGAACTTGTTCCACGGAGCCGTCTCGTGCTTGCCGGTCAGACGCAGATGGTTGTCCGGACCGTAGACGTCGATGTGCTCCTTCCAGTTCTTGGCAAAGGCAGCCATGAGGGCTTCGAAATATTCCTTGCCGCCCACTTCGCGCATGTACTTGGTCGAGAAGTTGCAGTGCATGCCCGAGCCGTTCCAGTCGGTGTCGCCGAGCGGCTTGCAGTGGAACTCGACGTCGATGCCGTACTTTTCGCAGAGACGGAGAAGCAGGTAGCGCGCCATCCAGATCTGGTCGGCGGCTTTCTTGGAGCCCTTGCCGAAGACCTGGAATTCCCACTGGCCCTTGGCCACTTCGGCGTTGATGCCTTCGTGGTTGATGCCGGCGGCGAGGCAGAGGTCGAGGTGCTCTTCGACGATCTCGCGAGCGATCGCGCCGACGTTCTTGTAGCCGACGCCGGTGTAATACGGGCCCTGCGGCGCCGGGAAACCCTGTTCCGGGAAGCCCAGCGGACGGCCATTTTCGTAGAAGAAGTATTCCTGCTCGAAGCCGAACCAGGCATCCTCGTCATCGAGAATGGTGGCGCGGGTGTTCGACGCATGCGGCGTGACGCCGTCCGGCATCATGACTTCGCACATGACGAGAACGCCGTTCGTGCGGGCCGGGTCCGGGTAGACGGCGACGGGCTTCAGCACGCAGTCCGAGCTGTGGCCTTCGGCCTGCATCGTCGACGAACCGTCGAAGCCCCAGAGCGGGAGCTGTTCGAGGGTCGGGAAGTTGTCGAATTCCTTGACCTGCGTCTTGCCGCGGAGGTTCGCTACCGGCTTGTAACCGTCGAGCCAGATATACTCGAGTTTGTACTTGGTCATCCTTGGTCTCTCTTCAGTGGGCACCCATCTGACGCGCCGCAAAGGTGAAACCTCCGGGCGACGCCATTCCGCGTCTAATGAAGCAGGAACCGTGCCAACTGCGACCGACCACGCTCCGGCCGGCACGTTTTGTCGCAGGCGCGGGTTCGCGGGCACGTCTGAGATATGAAGATTCCTTAACAATTTCGGCCCGTCTCGTGGACGCTGACCTGCCTCACTTTTGACCGCCGGCGGAAGAGCGCGATGATGAATTCGTGCTCAGTATCGACCCCGATACATAATTGCCTACTTTTTGTGCATTCAGCACATTTGATGTGCATTCGCTTTCAAAAACTGCTAGAAACGAATTATCGCGCCCGGGCCTTCTCAGCCCGGTGCAGGATGGAAAACGAGAGGCAGCAGCATGGCAACGAACATTGTTCGGGAATCTGCGAAGATCTACGAATTCCCGGTTCGCAACATCCAGAGACTGAAGGACGCGCAGGAGAACCGCGCCCGCCCGCTGATCTACGACAGCGGCTGCGGCAGCTGGTATCACGAGGAAGCCATCCGCGAAGAGGAAGAGGCGCGCAAGCAGTAGCGCGCCCCGGATCCGGAATCAGGCCTTCACACCGAAGAGCCGCAGGCGCATGACGCCGCCGTCGGGATGCATGGCGAAGCGCACATGGGTGACCGGCCCGATATCGGCGATCGCTTCGCCGGCATACTCGTGGACCTTGTCCATCTCCAGCTTCTGGCGCGAAAGAACCGGTTTCCAGGCCTCCGATGCCGCGATGTCGGCTTCCGACAGCGTGTCGCCGAGCTCCGGCAGATAGGCGCCGAGCAACTCGCAAGTGTCGGGATAATTTCCCTTGAAGAAGTGCGTGTCGACGACCACCCGGCGGATGATGCCCGGATGGCCGAGGCGGATCACCGCCCAGTCGTGCCCCGGACCGCGGCGGCGCTTGGTCTCCCAGCCGTCGCCCATGTTGAGGCCACGCCCCGGTCCGAGCATCTTGTCGGGATGACCGTAATGGGCATCCGACCAGGCGAGCGATTTCGCACCGTGAAAGATATAAGCGAGATCGATTTCCTCGTCTGATCCGACCTTGGACCAGTCGAAATAGGCCGTGCCGTAGACGCGGAAACGGGCAATGCCACCGTCCGGATAGATGTGCAGGCGAAGATGCGTCCAGACCCGCTCACGATCGGCGTTCTCGAAGAAATGCTGCGACGAAGGGCCGAGCGGACTCTTCGGCAGGAGTTCGGTCCAGACCGTCGCATCTGTCGGATCGCCGTCCGCCACGAAAGCCGCCTCGATCGAGCAGTGCGGCGGATAATTGCCGGTGAAGAAGTGCGTGTCGACGTCGAAGCCGGCGATCCGGCCCGGCATGGCAAGGCGGATCACCGACCAGTCGTGGCCGGGCACGCGCTTGCGACGGCTTTCCCAGCCGTCCATGTACTTGCCGTTGTCGTCGTAGAGGTCGGGATCGAAGGCGGCCGGCGCATCGTTCAGCATGCGCTCCAGCGGCGCGAAGAACTCGTCGGTCGCAAAGACGCCCTTCGCCCCGAGGCGAGCCGAGGCGAGGTTGACGCAGCCTGCCGCGAAACCGGGCAGGAGGACGGTCGAAATTTCGGGCATGTCAGTCGTTCTCCGGAATGAGGCTTTCGAGTCGAAGCCGGGCAATCTTCTCGACCTGCGCACAGGCGGTCTCGAATTCCTGCTCCCGGCTGTTGGCGATGCGGGTTTCGAAGGCGGACAGGATGTCGTCCCTGGTCAACCCCTTGACGGCAATGATGAAGGGAAAGCCGAACTTTTCCGTATAGGCCTCGTTGAGCGCGGTGAAACGGGCGTGCTGCGCAGGCGACAGCCGGTCGAGGCCGGCGCCGGCCTGTTCCTTGCGACTGTCCTCGGTCAGTTCGCCGGCGATCGCCAGCCGCCCCGCGAGGTCCGGGTGCGCGCGCAGCACGCCGAGCCGTTCCGCTTCGCTCGCTGCACGGAATGCCGCGCACATGGACGCGTGCACGCCGGCGGCGGTGAGAGGTTCGCGAATGGCTCCGGCGTCGAAAGCACGCTCGGCAATGAAGGGGGAATGCTCGAATACGCCGCCGAAGCGCTGAACGAAGTCCGCTCTGTCCATTCACATATCCATCTGTCATGAGGCCGCAGCTACAAAGCGCGGCGAAGGGAAGCGCCTCGCCCTTGAGCGCGAAGCAGCCGAAGGAAGAATTAGCCGAGGCTCAGACGCTTGTCGAGTTTCCCTCGGTGTCGGGCTCACGCCTCCAGCTGATACCCGTTTAGCTCCGGAAACGGCCAGTCCTTGAGCAAAGCCATATCCGGCCGGTACATCTCCACCTTCAACGGATAGCATTTCGCCGCATCGCTCGAATGGCTGGCGCTGCAATCCCCGCCCGGGCAGGCCGAGAGCGCACCCAGGAGATCGATTTCCGCGAACATCTCGAGGAAATCACCGGGGCGCACAGGGCTTGCCTTCATGAAATACTGCTGCGTGTCGCGGGTGAAGCCGGTGCACATGAAGACGTTCAAGACGTCATGCACATGCGGCTCGGCCGCCTTGATGTCGATCCCCTTGTGGTGCGCCAGCGCCCGGCAGAGATTGAAATGGCAGCAATGATGATAGTCGCCGCCGGACAAGAGCCGGTTGGTACAGGGATCGCAGCGCGTGCCGATCACGTCAGGCACCCCGCCACCGAATTCGTCGAAGCCGTACCAGCCGAGCGTGTCATGGCTGATCGTCGCCATAGGTCTGAGCGACGGCAGATTGCTCCAGAGACGATTGCCGGTCGTGACATGGGTGGCATGCAGCGCCCGCGTCTTGCCGGAAAAGAAGCGCTCGGAGAGATCATGGGCGTTCCATAGGTTGAGATCGCCAACCTGCGGCCCCTCGACGCTGACGATGCGGAAGAAATGCCCCTTCGGCGCTTCGAACGTATTGCCCTGCGCGGCGGCACGATCACCTCGCCGACCTTCTCCATCGTCGCCCGTGCCCGCTCCAGAATGCTCATGTCGGGCGCTTTCAACGACTCGACCGGATAGCAGACGACGGGCTTCACGGCCCGGCGGGCAGCCGCATCGGCGGGAACGGGAATACTGGCGTTGAAGGGGGGGGCATAGGAGGCTCCGAGGATAGGAGGATGTTTAGCGGGGAACGTGCCCTACCAAAATGCCCCTGGCAACGTCTTCCTCAATCTCTTAGGGAACACGACTTGAAATATATAACACCGTGTTATATATATACGTCATCGAGCCATGGTGGCCGATCTTAGAAAAGGAGAAAGAATGCATGATTCAAACCAGAATACAGTTTTGCAGTCGGAGGCAGAAGCTCGCGAACTAGGTTCGTTCGAGCTGAAGCTTTTGGCTTCGATAAACAAGCTGCGAGATCGGGCATGGGGTTCCAACCTCCAAGCAGATCTTAGTCAGATAGTTGGGCGGGATGTGGCCATTGGCCAACTCTACCTTGCGCTCTCCAAGCTGGAGAAGAAGGGGATGATCTCGGCCGACAAAAAAGATCCAGAGCCTGTTAGAGGCGGCCGTTCAAAGAAGGTGTACAGACTTGAGACACCTGGTGCGAAGGCTCTGGCTAGAACGGTCGATTTCTTAAATGCACCAAGTGTTCTCCGTCCACAGGAGAATAAACATGGCGAGTTCGCCCACTAAGTTCGTACGCTTTCTTGTCTGGTGTTCGGTCGAGAAAGACTATCGTGAAGACGCTTTGACCGCTCTCGATGAGGGGTTTGAGCAAGCATACTCTGAATTTGGGCCCATTTCCGCCCACATTTGGAGCGTTGGCCAGGCCGTACGCTCACTGCCCTACGGTTTGATCATGACTTTGGCTAAGTTCGGCGCGTCTATTGCCGCACTTGTGAGCTAGTAACCGAGGGTGAAAGTCACAACTTTCACCCTCGCTCCTTCTTTTTTGAAAGAGCAGGTAAAGCTCTCCTCACCACGCCGGCTTGTGAAACTTGTGCCAATGCTCGGCGATCTCGATCCGACGCGGGATCCAGACCTTTTCGTGCGAGAGCACGTAGTCGATGAAGCGGGCGAGCGCTGCGGCACGGCCAGGTCGTCCGACGAGGCGGCAGTGCAGGCCGACATTCATCATCTTCGGCGCACCGTTCTTCCCTTCTTCGTAGAGCACATCGAAGGCATCTTTCAGATAGGTGAAGAACTGGTCGCCGGAATTGAAGCCCTGCGGCGTCGCGAACCGCATGTCGTTGGTTTCGAGCGTATAGGGGATGATGAGGAAGGGCTTTCCGTCCAGGCCCTTCACCCAATAGGGCAGATCGTCGGCATAACTGTCGGAGGAATAGAGGAAGCCGCCCTCCTCCATGACGAGCCTGAGCGTGTTCTCGGAGGGCTTGCCCTGGTACATGCCGAGCGGGTGCGAGCCGGTCAGTTCCTTGTGAAGGCGCACCGCTTCGAGAATATGCTGGCGCTCGACCTCTTCCGGGAAATCCTTGTATTCCAGCCAGCGATACCCGTGGCTGGCGATCTCCCAGCCGGCTTCCTTCATGGCGACGACCGCTTCCGGGTTGCGGGCCATGGCAAGCGTCACGCCATAGACGGTCACCGGCACCTTGCGTTCGGTGAACATCCGCCAGAGCCGCCAGAAACCGGTCCGCGAACCGTATTCGTAGATCGATTCCATGTTGAGATTGCGTTGGCCTGGCCAGGGTTGCGCCCCGACGATCTCGGAAAGCAGGTTTTCCGACGCCGGATCACCGTCGAGGATCGAGCTTTCGCCGCCCTCCTCGTAATTGACCACGAACTGCACGGCAATGCGGGCGTCGTTCGGCCATTTCGGATCGGGAGCAGCGCGGCCGTAGCCGACGAGATCACGCGGATAATCGTCCTTCAGCATCAAATCACCTTCGTCATGCGGATGCCGAACGGTAAGCATGGAGACCGGCGATGTCGAGACGGAAAAGATGCGCGGAGCGCTGCCTTTCCGGCAGCGGTGACGACCGCCCGGTCAGGCGATCTTGCGCACCGAAATCCGGCCGAGCGGGTGCAGCGAATGTACCTGGAAGGGAGCGCCCGGCTCCCGCTCGACGAAGAGCGCGAGATTGGCGACGGCCAGCCGGTCCTGCAGCACAGGATCGAATTGATGACGCAGTGCCGCTTCGACCCTCTGAAAATCCTTGGCGAGCAGCGGCCCCGTCAGCGTCATGTGAAAGCGAAACTCGTCCATCACGTAAGGATGGCCCCAGCGGTAGAGATTGGCGAACTGCGGCGCCGACAGTCCTTCCGGACTGCGCCGTTCGATCTCCGCCTCGCTGAATGGCGCACGGAAGGCATCGAACTCCTGGACGACGGACGCAGCGAGATGGTCGAGCTGCGGGCAGGCATTCGACAACAGGAGACCGTAGAAATCGCCGAGCCGGGCGACCTCCAGCCGCGGAAGCGCGATCGGTTCGACGGTGCCGGCAAAGCGCATGAGGCGATTGAGAAGCGAGGCCTCCGTCTGCCCCTCGGCCAGCCGGAACGGTGCCTTGAAGGTCGCATGGAAGCCGGCGCGGCGCGGCAGCGCTGTATGGAAAGCAATCTCGTGCAGACCGAGCCCGGGCACCACCGGATGGTCGACGGGAAGGTCCGAAAAGACGTTCCGCCCGAGCCATGCCGAAGCGGCGTGGGTCAGAGGATCGCCCGGAGGCGGCGTGAAATAGATCGCATACCGCATCGCAACTTCTCCGCGTGACTGCTGACGGCGAACTTTAGCAATCGCCGTTACACGCAAGCTGATAGGTGATTTGCGTGACAGTATGACGACGGGAGACCGTTGAAATTTCTCGTTTAACGAGAGGCGACGGCGACGTGGCTCGAAAGGTGGAAGGATGTCGGAAGAACAGGAGCGCCGCCTTCGACGGCCTGCAGCGCGGCGTCGGCGAGCCGGTGCGCGAGACCGAAACTGACCTTGAAACCGCCCGTCAGCGCGATCACGTTGCGGTGATCGGGATGCTCCCCCACCATCGGATCGCGGTCGATCGCCTTCGGCCGCAGGCCGGCCCAACGCTCGACCACGTCGGCGTTTTCGAGCACCGGAGCGAGGACGCGCGCACGCGCGACGACCTCGTCCAGTTGCGCGTCGGTCGAGAAGGGATCGGCAAAGCGGTTCTCGCTGGTGCTGCCGACGGCAACGCGCCCGCCCTCGTGCGGAACGACATAGAGACCATCGAGATAGAGAAGCGGCAGGTCCGGATCGACATCGGTTTGAAGCAAGGCAGCCTGCCCTTTCACCGGTTGGCCGAGCGGGCGGGGAAGCGGTGCACCGAGCGCCTCCAGGATCGGGAACGACCGGTATCCGGCCGCGACGATCGCATGACCGAAAACCACCTCTTCTCCGGTGGAGAGCGTTGCAATGCCGCGGGCGGCGTCGAAGCGGTCGAGTTCGGCGCCTTCGCGAATTCGCACATGCCGTGCCGAACGCAGGAAGGCTCCGAGAAGAGCAGAGACGCGACGCGGGAAGACATGGGCGGCCAGCGTGTCGAAGACCAGGCCTGATGCAGCGTGCTCGGCGGCCGGCCAGTCGTTTCCGCAGGGTGAGACGTCACGCACGCTCCATGCGAAACTGCGGTCGCCCGCAATCCAGCGCTCGCCGGCCTCCTTCTCGTGCTTCTCGGCGATCACCCGCAAATGCGGCTTCGGCAGCGGGATCAGCCGGCCGCTGCGCCGATAGCCCGCCAAAACACCGGTCTCACGCTCCAGCGATGCGATCTCCTCCTCCAGCGAGACGAGCGCCTCGAACTGGAACTGCTTCTTGTCCGACCAGTTGTCCGGCATATGCGGCATCAGCGCGCCCATGAGGCCGCCGCTCGCGCCGCGGCCGATCTGGCCGCTGTCGATCAGCAGGGTGTCAATGCCGCGGCGCTCGGCCCGAACGGCCGCCCAGAGGCCCATGACGCCGCCGCCGACAATCAGGAGGCCGACGCGCGATTGACCCGCGCGAACATGAGCAGTATCGGCTACGTGCATGACAGGATCCAGTTCGACACCGACGGCCGGCGACAGCGGCACGCTCTTGTGGCACGAGGGCGATATGCCCTATTCGGCCGCCTTTGGCGATCACTTTTATTGCCAGACGGACGGCCGCCTCGAATGCGGCCATGTCTTCCTCTCGGGCAACGGGCTGCCGGCGCGCTGGGAGACGGACGGGCTCTTCCGGATCGGCGAACTCGGCTTCGGCACCGGCCTCAACGCCTGCGAGACCTGGCGGCAGTGGAAGCTCACCCGCAGGCCGGGCGGCGTACTGCACTTCGTCTCCTTCGAGCTTTATCCGATGTCGACAAACGATCTTTCGCGCGCGCTCTCCCGCTGGCCGGAAATCGAAGCCGAGCGCGAGATGTTGACGGCGCTCTGGCCGCCGGAACCCGGCGGCACCATCGACCTTGCGCTTGACGAGGCGACCCGGCTGACGGTCGTCTGCGGCGACGCGTTCGCGTCCGTCTCAGCCACCGAACTCGCCTTCGACGCCTGGTATCTCGATGGCTTTGCGCCCTCCCGCAACAGCGCCATGTGGTCGGCCGAACTGATGAACGCCGTCTTCGCGAAGACCGTTGAAGGCGGCACGTTTGCGACCTATGCGGCGGCGGGCTTCGTCAGGCGGAACCTGATTGCCGCAGGCTTCGAGGTCGAGCGGCGAAAGGGCTTCGCCGGCAAACGGGAAATGCTCTGCGGCGTGAAGCCGGCCCGTTCAGGCGCCTGAAACGGCGGCCTTGGCCCCGTCCCGGGACCCCGCGAGCCAGCGCCCCATCTTGGCGGCGAGTTGTTCCGGTCCGACCGGCTTGGAGAGATAGTCGTCCATACCCGCGCCAAGACAGATGTCACGGTCGCTGTCGAGCGCATGGGCGGTGACGCCGATGATCGGGACGTGCCGGCCGTCTCCCGCTGCCCTCTCGCGCTCGCGGATCGTCTGCGTCGCCTGAAGCCCGTTCATGACCGGCATCGAGACATCCATCAGGATGAGACGCGGGCAATGCCGCTCCCAGGCGTTCACGGCGGCCTGGCCGTCGGTGACGATGGCGAAGCTCAGGCCGGCGGCCTGCAGGATCTGGGTAAAGACGATCTGGTTGACCTCGTTGTCCTCCGCCACCAGGATTTCGTAGCCGGCTGCGGCAACACCGGTTTCCTTCTCCGCCTCACCGGCGGGCAAGGCTCCTGACAAATCCGGAAGGGCGGACGTTGCCTCCGAGGCAGAATTGCCATGGCGCAGGCGCGCCGCACGCACCACGTCGATGATCGCGTTTCGCAGGAGGTTGCTGCGCGCCGGCTTCATCAGATGGGCATCGACCTTCAACTGCTCAAAGGCGCGCTCGTCGCCCACCGCATCCATCGATGTGAGGAAGATGAGCGCCACGTCGCCGAAGCGCGCGTCTTCGCGAATCCTGCGCGCCAGATCGACGCCGCTCATGCCCGGCATCTGATCGTCGATGATCAGGGCATCGACAGTCACACCGACGCGGAAGGCCTCCTCGAGGATCGCGAAGGCGGCCGGACCGTCGTCGACGGCCAGGCCATCGAAACCCCAGCCGACGAGCTGCTCGGCAAGAATGTTCCGGTTGAGGGCGTTGTCGTCGACGACGAGCACTCGCGCGCCCTCGACATTCGGAGGCAGTGCGCGATGCTGAAGGCGGTTGCCTGCCGTCTTGAACGGCAGTCGGACCGTGAAAACCGAACCTCGCCCGAGTTCGCTGTCGACCTCGATGCTGCCCCCGAAGAGCCCGACGAGGCCGGCGGTGATCGCCAGTCCGAGCCCGGTCCCTTCGTGCCGGCGGGTCGAGGATGCGTCGGCCTGCGAGAACTTCTCGAAAATCGTCCGTCGCTTGTCTTCCGGAATACCGATGCCGGTGTCCTCGATCCTCACCGTCATCATGACCTCGCCGTCGGCGGCGGGCTCGCTGGAAAGGGCGACGAGCACATGCCCCTTCTCGGTGAACTTGATGGCGTTGCCGACCAGATTGGTGACGATCTGCCGGAACCGCCCGGCATCGCCGATGATCAGATGGCGGGCGGCGGCATCTCCTTCCACGACGAGTTCGATGTCCTTTTCTGCTGCCGCGGTAGAAAGCAGCGTCGCCACGTCTTCGACCGCGTCGATCGGATCGAACGCCATCTTGCGCAATTGCATCTGCCCGGCGTCGATCTTCGAGAAATCGAGAATGTCGTTGATGATGGTCAGCAGGGCCTTGCCGGATTTCACGATGATATCGACGAAGGTCTTCTGGCGGGTGTCGAGATTGGAGCCGGCCAGCAGCTCCGCCATGCCGAGCACCCCGTTCATCGGTGTGCGGATTTCATGACTCATGTTGGCCAGGAATTCCGACTTCGCCCGGTCTGCCGCTTCGCTCCGCGCGAGCAGGACCGTGAGCTCATGCTCGCGCTTCTTCATCTCCGTTATGTCCGAATAGACGAGCATCCAGTGTCCGCGGCTGCTCACCGTCGCATCGACCTGGACCCAGGTCCGGCCGTCGGCGAGGAAGACCTCGGAGAAACCCTTCTGCGCCTCGATCTTCTCCTGCCACTTGCCGAGCTGCTCCATCGGATCGGCGCCGAAATCCCCGCGCCTGGCGCAATAGGCGAAGGAGGCATGCCAGCTCTGGCCCGGCTCCACAAGCCGCGCCGGGACATTCAGGATTCGCGCCAGCGCCTCGTTCGACTGCAGGATCACGCCGTCCTCGACGAAGGCGAGGCCCTGCGACATGACCCGTGTTGCATCGTGCATGAACTGGCCGAGCTGTTCGAGCTCGGCCTTGGCTTCGCCGATCTCGCGCTCCCTTTTCCGCATCTCGGTGAGATCGGCGTAGGTCAGCAGAATACGGTCGTCATTGAGGCGCGTGGCGGTGCTCAGCACATATTTTCCGTCGGCATAGGCCATTTCACGGGTCACGGACCCCCGAAGGGCAGCGAAGACGGCAACGCGCTGCTGGTAGCCCTCTTCGAACTCGACCTCGGGCCAACTCCACCCCTTTTTGCGGTTGAGTTCGCAATAGTGGCGAAACGACATGCCTTCGAGCGGCGTGCCCTCGGGCCAGGCCCAGATCGTCGCGCATTGCTCGTTGGCGAATTCGACATTGAGGTCGCGGTCGAGAATTGCCACGCCGACCGGCATGATTCGGAAGACGCTGAGCAGATCATCGTAGAGCTTTTCGGCCCGCGCCTGAGCCTCGGTCAACTCGCGCTCGCGCGCCTTCAGCGCCGACACATCCGTGATCGAGCCGACCAGATAATGTCTTTGGTCCGGCGTGATGATGCGATTGAGTCGGGTGACGATCGAGGCCGGTCGTCCCCCGGGCAGTTCGACGTCGGCGAAGTGATCGATCAGTTCCCCGGTCCGCAGCACCTCGGCATTGTCGTCACGGAACTTCGCGCCGGTGTCGGGAAACATCTGTGTCTCATCGAGACCGTACACGCTTTCCAGCGTGCCCTGATGCATCTCCTCGTAGGCCTTGTTGGCGAAGATGAAGCGATGGTGTTCGTCGCGGATGAACACCGGAACCGACAATTGCTCGATCGTCGAGCGGTAAAGGGCGCTTTCCTGCTCACGCCTGTGCAACGCCGTCACATCTGAATAGGTGACCAGAATCTTGCCGCTTTCCAGATGCTGGGCCACGACCGACAGCACCAGTCCCCGGGTCGTCTCGAACTGTGCAGTACCGCCATGCCCGTCGTTGTTCAGGATCTGTGCGAGCCGACGGGCATAGAAGGTTTCGAAATCCTCCTCCCCGTGCCGGTAGACACCCCGATCATAGTTCCTGCGGACGAAATCCCTGTAGCTCATGCCGATGAGCCGTTGCGGTCGATTGCTCCCGAGCATGGCTGCGAAGGCATCGTTGAAATATTCGATGACGAGCTCGTTGCTGAGCAACAGGACACCGACCGGCAGGAAGCGCAGCAGGCTCTCGACATGACGATCCAGGGAGACCATGCCTTCTTTCGCCTCCGGCGCGGATGCGGACGCCACGACGGCGACCGCCTGGCCCGAGATATCGCTCGCCTCGGCTCCCTCGGCGAAAAGATAGGAGCGGCCGTCTTCGTTCGAGAATCGCTCGATTGTCAGGCGGTACGGCCGTCCGGCGCAGCCCGAGACCAGCACCATCTCTTCCTCCCCGAAGACGATCGCCCGCCGCTCGCGGTCGTCACGTCCACCGGCGTCCGCACGGTCGAAGAGCTCCTGATCGGTCTTGCCCACAAAACTCTCGGGATGGAGGCCGAAAAGTCGCACATAGGCCTCGTTGACGGCGACGTAGCGAAGCTCGCTGTCCTTGATGCATGCGGGATCGGCCAGATCGGAGATCTTGCTGCACGCCCTTTCCAGCAAATCACTCGCATGCGTCATCGCTCATCCCCCGAAGCGAAGATGCCGATCAATGGTAAAGGGTCCGTCACCAGCCCACCCGAACGGCCGGCACGCACATCGGGATGTGTGCTCATTGTCGACCGGGCGGGGAAAGACGAGGAAAAGGGCAAGAGAATCAGGACCGGAGAACGGGTTCAAAACGAAGTGACATCAAAATACGCCGCAAGACTTGCCCCAGCCTGAAAGCCGCGCGACCGGCCGCCCCTTCAACCGGCGACGCCGTCCAGATAGCGCTCGAAACTCCGTTCCTCGTCGGGCGGAAAGGTTTCATCGAGCAGGATTGCACCTTCGAGACGGTCGAGACGAAAATCCCGGAAGCCGTCACGCAGCTCGCACCAGGCCGTCAACAACCAGAGATTTCCGAAGGCGCTGAGGCCGAGCGGCCGGACGACGCGCCGGGTCACCCCTCCGGAGAGACTGTGATAGCCGATCTCGATCTTGCGACGGGCGGAGATCGCCTTTCGGACGAGATCAAAAGAAGTCGGAACTCCCGCATGGCTGCCGCTGCGGAACGCCCGGAGCGGCGCCCGCCGCAACCTCTCGGCATGCTCCTTCGGCAGCGAGGCCTCGAGCTTTTCCAGCGCCTCGCGCGCCGCGCGGCCGAGCGAATCATTGCCGAGCATCTGTACCGCCCGCACGCCGAAGGCGAGCGCCTCCAGTTGCTCGAAGGTGAAGACCAGCGGCGGCGCGTCGAAATCCTCCCGCAGCAGGTAACCGACGCCGGGTTCGCCGTCGATCGGCGCCCCCGATCCGACGAGATGCTCCATGTCGCGGTAGATCGTGCGCCGGGAGACCTCCATCTTCTCGGCGATCTCGGCGGCGGTCATCGCCCGGCCGGTGGCGCGCATCAGCTGGATGATTCGGAAGAGGCGGTCGGCAGGACGCATGAATCGGTACTCGGCTGAGCGATTGTGGCCACAAGGCTGTCAGCAGCACTGTGCTTAAACCTCGCCATCCGGTCAACCGGCCGGCAGTCAAGACAAGGAGCACGACATGGAAAAGGCATACGAACTGGTGGTCTACGACGTCGCGGACCGGGAGAGCGCGATCGCCGCGCGGGAAAGCATCAAGGCGGTTCTCTCCACCTTTCCCGGCTATCTCGGCTGGACGACGCTCGCCGCCGCCGACGGCAGCGCCAAGCTCGCCGACATGGTGACATGGCGCTCGCTCGAAGAGGCGAAATCGGCGGCAAAGAAGTTCGAGAGCGATCCGGCCTTCGCGCCGTTCATGGCGCACGTCGCCGGAATCAATCTGATGGGGCATTTTTCCGAGGTCTGAACTCCGGAAAAGAACATCCGGCGCCAGGCGAAGGCCTGCCGCCGGTCTTCTTTCATTCGGCTCTTTTCCAGCCGGTGATCATGGCGCGCACGAGGTTTTCCTTGTGCTCCAGACTGGCGAGAACGACGCCGCAGATGTGGAGAGCGACCAGCGCGAGCGTCGCATAGACGAACGTCTCGTGCGCTTCCTCGACCCACTCGACGCCCCAGAAGGTGTCGGTGGTCATCATGTAACCGCTCGTGGCAATCCCCGAGATCATCAGGAGAAGAGCCACCACCATCGCGCCGCCGGCCGGATTGTGGCCGATGTAGCGCTTGGCACGCATGCGGGCGGTATCGAGAAGGAACGACAGGACCGTGAGCGGGCTGTAGACGAAGCTCGAAAACCGGGCATGGTGGCTACCGAAGAGCCCCCACAGCACCCTGAACGCGATCAGTCCGGCGATCACGTAACCGGAAATGATGTGGGCCGATTTCCACTCGTCCCCGGTCAGGTACGAAAAGGCGAAGAAGCCGACCAGCGACCAGTGGAACAACCGCACCAGCGGGTCCCAGACTTTCACAACCCCCGGCCGCGATTCGCGGCCGGAAGCGGTGCCGGGCATTTTCCGCACGGCTTCGTTCATCAGTCGGCTCCGGCAGTGCCGGCCTGCTCGCCGGTTTCCGGATTGTAGAGGGCTTCGACCTTTCCGCCCTTGGCGTCGATGCCGTAGACTTCGTAGCAGCCGTTCTCGACCTTGATCTTGCGGACTTCCATGCCTTCGCCGGTCAGCTTCGCCTTCAGGGCGTCCTCGGCCATCCACTTGTCCTTCGCAACGTCGCAGGAGGTGCTTTCTTCCGCGTGAGCGACAGCGCCGAGGGCGGAAAGAGCGAAGATCGAAGCGATAAAGGTCTTTTTCATGGGAACATCCTTTTGCAACCGGCCGCAGCACCATTGCCGCCGACCGTTGATGCGGAACCTAGTCGACCGATGCTGATCGATAACTGACAGAGATTGTCAGTGAAATGTCAGCTTCACGGTGTTACATCGCTCCCATGAGTAAGAGACTTGGAGACTGGCTGTCGCGACTCTCGCTCGCGGGGCTGGTCGTCACGGTTCTGCTGGCGACGACTCCGCATGTGTATGCGGACGACGACGGTCACGATGATGGGCACGAGAGTTCAGACAGCGATTCTGGCGACGGCGGACACGACGACGGCGGCGGTGATGACGGCGGCGGCGACGGCGGTAGTGGTGGTGGTAGTAGCGGCGGCGGTAGCTCGAGCGGCAGAAGCGGCGGCAGCTCCTCGTCCGGTGACCGCGACGACAGCCGCGACCGTATCCAGAAGGCGGTCGCCCTCGGCAAGATGAAGTCTCTGGCGACGCTCCAGAAGATTCTCCGCCAGCGTGTCAGCGGCGACATCGTATCCGTCGAGCTCCTCCGCCGGGGCCGGCGCCCCGTGTACGAGTTCCGCGTGCTGAAACCGAACGGTCGGGTCGTCGAAGTCAATATAGACGCCGCGACCGGCAGTATCCTGCAGATCGAGAATAACTGATGCGTCTCCTGCTTGTCGAAGATGACCGGCTCATCGCCCGGAACGTGATCGCCCATCTGGAGCGCGAAGGTTTCGTCGTGACCCATGAAACCGACGGCGAATGCGGCTGGTTCACCGGCGATTCGGAGGAGTTCGCCGCCGTGGTGCTCGACCTCGGCCTGCCCGGCATGGACGGGCTTTCGGTCCTCAAGCGCTGGCGAAGCGGTGGACGGGCAATGCCCGTCCTGATCCTCACCGCCCGAGGCAACTGGCAGGAGCGTGTCGAAGGCATCGACGCCGGCGCCGACGACTACCTCACCAAGCCCTTCCAGATCCCGGAGCTTCTTGCACGCCTGCGCGCCATCATTCGCCGCAGTTGCGGTCAGTCGACGCCGGTCATGCTCATCGGCAGCATCGAGATCGATCCGAGGACCAAGTCTGTCAAGCGCGACGGACTGCCGGTGAGCCTGACGCCGCTCGAATATCGCTGTCTGGTCCATCTGGCGCACAACCGCCAGCGCAACGTCTCGCAGGCGGAGCTCACCGAACAGCTCTACGCACAGGACTTCGAACGGGAGAGCAATTCGGTCGAAGTGCTGATCGGCCGCCTGCGCCGCAAGCTCGGACGCGAAATCATCGAGACCAGGCGCGGCTACGGCTATCGCATCGCCGGAGATGACGGCTGATGCATTCCATCCGCAGCCGCTTCTTTCTCGTCTCGGTTGCCAGCGTGCTGCTGGCCCTGACGATGGCGAGCCTCGCCTTCATCGAACTCTTCAGGAGCAATCTGGAGCGACGCGTCGATCAGGAACTGACCAACCACATCAACAACATCGCCGGCGCCCTGCGGGTGACCGGGGAAGGCAATCTGGCGCTGCCCAAGACCCCCACCGACCTCCGCTTCCAGATGCCCTATGGCGGGCTCTACTGGCAGGCGGAGGATGACATTCGCAAACAGACGCTACGCTCGCCTTCGCTGTGGGACTACGTGCTGGCCCTTCCGGTCGATGTCCACGAAAGCGGAGAGATCCACAGGTATCACCTGAGGGGGCCGGATGAATCGGATCTCATTGTCCAGGAGCGCAAGGTGATCCTGACGGCACCGGAAGGAGAACGCGAGATCCGGATTGCCGCCGCGATCGACGCCGCGGTGGTCGCGAAGGCCGGCGGCGAGTTCGCCCGCGACATGCTGCCCTACGCGGCAGCGCTCGCAATCTTCCTGATCGCCGCCTCGCTTGCTCAGTTGACTTACGGCCTGCGTCCGATCTCTTCCGTCAGCGAAGGGTTGAACCGTATCCGGGAGCGCAAGGCCGACCGGCTGACGGGCCGGTTTCCGGAGGAGCTTCGCCCCGTCGTCGAAGCGGTCAACCGGCTGCTCGATTCGCAGTCCGATATCCTCACGCGGGCACGCGCCGCCGCCGGTGATCTCGCGCATGGATTGAAGACCCCGCTCACCATTCTCGCAAACGATGCCGAGACCCTGCGTGAAAAGGGTGAAACCGAGCTCGCCCACGAACTCGCCCATATCGCGACCGTCATGCAGGCCCATGTCGACCGCGAACTGACCCGCAGTCGCCTCGCCGTCAATGCGGAGCTGCATCGTTCCGTCTCCGATCTCCGCAACACCGTCCAGACCATCGTGAGAACGTTGAAACGGACACCGCTCGGCGAGCACCTCGACTGGAGAATCTCGATACCGCCGGACGTCGTGCTCGACGTCGACCCGCATGACCTGCACGAACTGATCGGCAACATCCTCGAGAATGCATCGAAATGGAGCCGCAACTGGGTCTCGATCCGTCACGTCGAGACGGGCGGCAAGCTCATGCTCATCGTGGAGGACGACGGTCCCGGGGCCGACGCAGAAGGCATAAGCCTGATGACGGAACGTGGGATTCGGCTCGACACGCAGAAGCCGGGTACGGGCCTCGGACTGGCCATCGTCCGCGATATCGCGACCGCCTACGAGATCGATTTGCGCATCGAAAACCGTGAGGAAGGCGGGCTGCGGGTGACGCTCGGCTTCGGTCCGGCACGCTGCGCCGCAAAATAACTGCTTGACTTTCCTGACCACAGGCCCCACATCCGGTGTGCTTTCACCTTCCGGCCGCCGCGTGAGCGAGCCCAGCGACATCTGAGACGCGAAGAAGGCAAGGCGCAGAGAGAATGCGGCGATCACCATCGCCGATGCGCTGGAAAGTTCTTCCAACTTACAAGTTCCCAAATCACGCGGGGTTCTTGACGCCAATGCCAACCGGTTCGCAAACCCGCGATCCGGACGAATGGTTTTTGGCGCCCCCCGAAAGGCAAATGCTTTGACCACTTTCGACGACCTTGGCTTGTCCAAGAAAATCGTGAAGACCCTCGGCCATCTCGGCTTCGAGACGCCCACCCCCATCCAGGCCCAGGCCATCCCGATCGTCATGGAAGGCCGCGACCTGATCGGCCTCGCCCAGACCGGCACCGGCAAGACGGCCGCCTTCGGCCTGCCGATCATCGAGGCGCTGATGGCGAGCGAAGCTCGTCCCCAGAGCCGCTCCACCCGCGTTCTCATCCTCGCACCGACCCGCGAACTGGTGAACCAGATCGGCGACAACCTGCGCGCCTTCTGCCAGAAGCTTCCGCTCAAGATCATCCAGGTCGTCGGCGGCGCCTCGATCAACAAGCAGCAGTTCCAGCTGGAGCGCGGCACCGACATCCTCGTCGCCACCCCCGGCCGCCTGCTTGACCTGATCAGCCGCGAAGCCGTGACGCTGCGTCACGTCAGCCACCTCGTGCTCGACGAAGCAGACCAGATGCTCGACCTCGGCTTCATCCACGATCTTCGCAAGATCGCCAAGATGGTTCCGACGAAGCGCCAGACGCTCCTGTTCTCGGCCACCATGCCGAAGACGATCGCCGACCTCTCCGCCCAATTCCTCTCGAACCCGGCCAAGGTCGAAGTGACCCCGCCCGGGAAGGCTGCCGACAAGATCGAACAGCACGTCCATTTCGTCGCCGGGCAGAACGCCAAGACCGAGATGCTGAAGAAGATCCTGACGGAAAATCCGGACGGCCGCTCCATCGTCTTCCTGCGCACCAAGCACGGTGCGGAAAAGCTGATGAAGCACCTCGACATCACCGGCTATTCGGTCGCCTCGATCCACGGCAACAAGAGCCAGGGTCAGCGCGAGCGGGCGCTGAAGGGCTTCCGCGACGGCGAGATCAAGACGCTGATCGCCACCGACGTTGCGGCCCGCGGCATCGACATCCCGGCCGTCAGCCATGTCTTCAACTACGATCTTCCGGAAGTCCCGGACGCCTACGTCCACCGCATCGGCCGTACCGCACGTGCCGGCCGCGACGGCATCGCGATCGCGTTTTGTGGTCCGGATGAAGGCCGCCTGCTGCGCGACATCGAAAAGCTGATGGGCGTCGAGATCGCCGTCGCCTCGGGTGAACCGCCGGCGAACCTTTCCCGCCCCGTCCGTCCGCAGCGCCGTGGCGGCGCCGGCGGCGGTGGCAACAACCGCAACCACCAGGGCGGCCAGGGCCGCGGCAAGTCCGAAGGCGGCGCCAAGGCCGACGGTCGCCCCGCCGGCAAGCCGGGCCACCGCAAGGGCGGCAACCGCCCGGGGAACGGCTTCGGCCAGGGCCGTCCCGCGCGCTCCGGCAATGCCGGCGGACGTCGCCGCGAGGCGTGATGCTCCGCTACGAGCAAGAAAAGTTGAATGGCGTGGCTTCGGCCGCGCCATTTTCGTTTGGGCAGGTTCACGCCCCTTTCGGCACGGCCTTGCGGTTGGTGAGGTAGACGCCGGCGACGGCGAGCGCCGTTCCGGTCATCATCCAGACGGTCAATTGTTCACCGAAGGCGATCGCCGCCTCGACGGCGGCAAGCGGCGGGACGAGATAGATGAGCGAGGCGGCTTTCGACACGTCCCCGCGGCGGATCAGGTAGAGGAGCAGCATCACCGCTCCCATGGAAATTCCGAGCACCGCCCAGCCGAGCGTCGCAAAGAGACCGAGACCCCATTCGACCCGCATGTCCTCGATCAGGTAGGCGGCGGGCAGTGTGACGGCGAGCGCGCCGACATATTGCAGCGTGGCGACCGTGCGGATGTCGCCCTCATGCAGGTAGCGCTTCTGGTAGATCGTGCCACCGCTGACGAAGGCCATGCCGATGATGTTGACCACGACCGCAAAGGCGGGAATGGCAGAGGCGTCGACGGCGAAGACCTTCGGCAGCACGGCGATCGCGATGCCGACGAAGCCGAGCAGCAGCCCCAGACGCTGCGACGGGCTGAGCCGTTCGCCGACCAGGCGGGTCGCCGCGATGCCGGTCATCAGCGGCTGCAGTCCGGCGATGATACCCGAGAGCGCTGCCGGGACGCCCTGCCCGATCGCCCACCACAAAGCGCCGAGATAGAGACCGTGAAGAAGAATGCCGGAAACCAGGGCATGGAAGAATGCCTCCGGCCTCTTCGGCCATGCCGCGCCGGTCGAACGGCAGACGATGTAGAAGAGCGCCGCCGCCACGGCATAGCGCAATGCGAGAAATGTCAGCGGATCGGCAAACCGGTCGGCGAACTTCGCGACCACCCAGCCCGTCGACCAGAGAAACACGAAGAGGATGGGCGCAAGGCGGGCAAGTGTCACGGGTCTCTCCGGATCGGGAGATTACGGGTTAGCGGGCGGGAGGGGCAAGCTCAACGGAGTTTTGTTGATCGCTGTCATCAATTCCGCTGATCGGCAGAGATGCCTAAAAGTTACGCACTCGCCAATGCCCAAATTTCAGGCAGCAGAGAGCATATCCAGCCCGCAACCGTTCGTCGCGCCGCCCGCATCCCGGCGCCTGCCCTGAATATTCGCCGAAAAAGCGCAAGCGATGTCGCGCAGCGAAAGGAGAACGACCACCGAAAAAAGTAGGTATTCCCGATTGTGCACGCTTCTTGCATCGTTGAAGATACTGTTGCGGAACGAAGAACGACAAAGGGGGGCGCATTGACGTTCGATGAAATGCTGACCGCGGACAAGGATCCGCGGACGCCGTACCGGACCTACCACGAGTGGTACTCCGGACAGGATCCCGTAAGGCTGGTGGCGAAGTCCAGGGACGCGGAAAACATCTTCCGCAAGACCGGCATCACCTTCGCCGTCTACGGCCACGCCGATTCCTCGGAGAAACTGATCCCCTTCGACATCATTCCGCGCATCATTTCCGGCCGGGAATGGCGCCGTCTCGCCCAGGGCATCGAGCAGCGCGTGCTGGCGCTCAACGCCTTTCTCGACGACATCTACCACAAGCAGGAGATCGTTCGCGCCGGCCGCATTCCCGCCCGGCTCATCGAGCGGAACGAGGCCTTCCTGCCGGAGATGATTGGTTTCCGCCCGCCGGGCGGCGTCTACACCCACATCGTCGGCACCGACATCGTACGCACCGGCGAGGACCAGTTCTACGTGCTGGAGGACAATGCCCGCACGCCCTCCGGCGTCAGCTACATGCTGGAAAACCGGGAAACCATGATGCAGATGTTCCCCGAGCTCTTCCAGCTCAACAAGGTCCGACGCGTCGAGGACTACCCGCACCTGCTGCGCCAGAGCCTCGCCTCGCTCGCCCCGCCCGGATGCAAGGGCAAGCCGCGCGTCGCCGTCCTCACGCCCGGCATCTACAATTCCGCCTATTACGAGCATTCCTTCCTGGCCGACATGATGGGCGTCGAGCTCGTCGAGAGCTCGGACTTGCGCGTCATTGACGGAAAGGTGAAGATGCGCACCACCCGCGGCTACGAGGCGATCGACGTGCTCTATCGCCGCGTCGACGACGATTTCCTCGATCCTTTGACGTTCCGGCCGGACTCCTGCCTCGGGGTTGCGGGGATCATGGACGTCTACCGCGCCGGCAACATCACGATCGCCAACGCGCCCGGCACGGGGATTGCCGACGACAAGGCTATCTATTCCTACATGCCGGAAATCGTCGAATTCTACACCGGCCGCAAGGCGCTTCTCGAAAACGTGCCGACCTGGCGCTGCTCAGAGCCCGACAGCCTGAAATACGTGCTGGAGCACCTCGAGGAACTGGTCGTCAAGGAAGTGCACGGCTCCGGCGGCTACGGTATGCTGGTCGGGCCCGCCGCCTCCAGGAAGGAGCGGGCCGCCTTCGCCGCCAAGCTCAAGGCTCAGCCCTCGAACTACATCGCCCAGCCGACGCTTTCGCTTTCCACGGTACCGATCTTCGTCAACAAGGGCATGGCGCCGCGCCATGTCGACCTGCGGCCCTACGTGCTCGTCTCCGACAAGGTGCAGATCATCCCCGGCGGATTGACCCGCGTCGCCCTCAAGCAGGGATCGCTCGTGGTCAATTCCAGCCAGGGCGGCGGCACCAAGGACACCTGGGTTCTGGAGGACTGACGGAATGCTCGGAAGAACTGCCAACGGCCTTTACTGGATGTTCCGCTACATCGAGCGGGCGGAAAACGTCGCCCGCCTCGTCGATGCCGGCCTCAGGGTTTCGCTCACCCGCAACAGCGCCTCGGACGAGGACTGGGATGCGGTGTTGCACAGCGCCGGCGTGCGCGACGCCTTCGGCGCCGGGCGCGACAAGCTCACCGCGGCCGACGCGATCGATTTCATGCTGCGCGATCCGGCCAATCCCTCGAGCGTCGCCGCCTCGATCGACGCGGCCCGCAACAATGCCCGCATGGTGCGCACGGCGCTCACCCGCGAGACGTGGGAGGCGACCAACGAGTGCTGGATCAGCCTCAGGCAGACGCTTGCCCGCCGGCTGAAACCCGCCGACCTCCCCGAGGCGATCGACGCGATCAAGAACCGGACCGGCCTGATCCGCGGCGCCTTCCACGGGTCGATGCTGAGGAACGAGATCTACAACTTCGCGCGCATCGGCACCTTCATCGAGCGGGCGGACAATACGAGCCGCATCCTCGACGTGAAGTACTACGTGCTGCTGCCGGCGGTGAGCCATGTCGGCTCCTCGCTCGACAACATGCAGTGGGAATCGATCCTGCGCTCGGTCTCGGCCCACCGGTCCTACCGCTGGGTCTACGACGGCGATCACCGCGCCGCCAACATTGCCGACTTCCTGATCCTCAACGTGCAGATGCCGCGTTCACTCGCCTATTCCTACGAGAAGATCACCAGCAATCTCGACTATATCGCCCGCGACTACGGCGAGCGGCTGCCGGCCCACGACACGGCCGAGGACGTGCGCCGGTGCCTGCGCTCGACCTCTGTCGCCGAGATCATGGATCAGGGACTGCACGAGTTCCTCGGCAATTTCATCGCCCGCAACAGCCAGCTCGGGCGGGAGATATCCGACGGATACCGGTTCTACAGCTAATTCGAACGGATGGAACACGCCATGCGGCTGAAGATCACCCACACGACCGAATACCGCTACGACCAGCCGGTCTCTTACTCGCTGCAAAGGCTGCGGCTCACTCCGCAGACCTCGCCCGGCCAGACGGTCCTCTCCTGGCAGGTCGCCGTCGACGGTGCGGCGGTCGAGGTCGGCTACGACGACCACTTCGGCAACCACGTGCAACTGGTCGCCGGAGAGGGCGGCGACAGCCGTCTCCACATCGTCGCCTCGGGAGAGGTCGATACGGAGGACCGCGCCGGTGTCTTCGGGCCGCATGTCGGCGACGCGCCGCTCTGGCTCTTCAATCGCGAGACACCGCGCACCAAGGCTGGCAGACTGGTGCGCGAGCTGGCCCGCGGCCTGCCGGAGGATGATCCGCTCGCCCGCATGCATGCGCTGATGAACGCCATCCACGACAGTGTCAGCTACCAGCCGGGAATGACCGGCACGGAGACGACCGCCGAAGAGGCGCTGAAGGCCGGCCACGGCGTCTGCCAGGACCATGCCCACATCTTCATCGCCGCGGCGCGGGTTCTCGACATCCCCGCCCGCTACATCTCCGGCTATCTGATGATGGACGGACAGGAGGAGCAGACGGCGACCCACGCCTGGGCGGAAGTGCACCTGCCGGGGCTAGGCTGGGTCGGCTTCGATGCCGCAAACCGCGTCTGCCCGGATTCCCGCTACGTGCGGATCGCCTCCGGCCTCTGCTATGCGGACGCCGCGCCGGTCTCCGGCATGCGGATCGGCCCGGCGGGGGAAAACCTCTCGGTCGCCGTCGTCGTCAGGCGCCAGGAGCAGGCCCAGAGCCAGAACTGACGTTCCCGAAGGCGGGATCGGCGCGGACGAGCTCGACAAGCCAGTCGAGAACGGCCCGGATACGCGGCGTGTGGCGCAGATCCTCGTGCACCACGAGCCACAGCTCCCTCGCGGGCGTCTGCAGGCGGCTCGGCAGGCGGACCAGTGACGTGTGCATGCGCGCGACATACTCCGGCAACAGGGCCACACCCGCCCCGGAGGCCGCCGCGGCGGCCTGGCTTGCCGCATCATTGCTGCGCAGGACGAAGGCGCGGCCGCCGAGCCGGGCCTGCAGCCAGGCTTGCTGCGGCAACGGCTCTTCGCCGTCGTCATAGCCGATGAAATCCCACTCCGCCTCCGGCCGATCGTAGGACGCCGCCGCATAGAAGGAGAACCGCATCTCCCCGAGCTTGCGGACCACAAGTCCCGGCGAGGCCGGACGCGAGAGCCGCAGGGCGATGTCGGCATCCAGGCGGTTCAGGTTCGCAAAGGTCTTTTCCCCGATCAGGCTGAGGACGATGCCGGGATGACGCCCGCGAAACGCTGTCACCTCCGGGGCAAGAACGGCGAGGGTCAGCGACGGTGGCGCCGAAATGCGGACCAGGCCACGGACATCCGCGGCGGCGCCGCTTGCCACCCGCGCGACCCTGGCCAGGGCTTCCTCGACGTCGCTGCCGAGTTCGGCAAGCCGCTCGCCCTCAGCCGTCAGATGTATCGAACGCGGCAGCCGGTGAACGAGCCGGACATTCAGGTCCGCCTCGAGAGCGGCGACGCGGCGACCGACGGTCGTGTGGTCGAGCTTCAAGAGATCGGCGGCGCGCGACAGGCTGCCTGCCCGCGCGAGCACCAGGAAAATGCGGTAATCATCCCAGTTCATTTGTGCAAATTTCCACATACAACATGCATATTTCTGCAATATTGCACATTCATCGACTATCTTAAAACAGCTCCGGACCGTGAGGACACAGACCTTCCGCACATAGGAGCAGACGATGAATTTGGTCATGGAATTTGCACAACCCGGCACCCCCGACGTTCTTCGAAACGCCGAACGGCCGGTCATGCCGCCTGCCGCCGGCGAGGTCCGGATCCGTCAGACGATGGCGGGCGTCAACTTCGTCGACATCTATCATCGTTCCGGCCTCTATCCGCTTCCCTTGCCGGCCGTTCCCGGCGTCGAGGCCACCGGCGTCGTTGAGGCGGTGGCGGAAGACGTCACAGACCTGAAGGTCGGCGACCGGGTTGGCTATGCCGGCCTGCCGGCCGGAAGCTACGCCACGGTCCGCACCCTGCCCCGGGGCCGGGTCCTTCGTCTCGGCGACGACCTGCCGGACGAAAAGGTCGCCGGATCGCTGCTGCGGGGCCTGACCGCCCATATGCTGCTCGTCACCGTCGGTCGCGTGAAGGCCGGCGATACCGTGCTCATTCACGCAGCCGCCGGCGGCCTCGGCCTCATCCTCACACGCTGGGCGAAACGGATCGGCGCGCGCACGATCGGCACCGTCGGTTCGCCAGAAAAGGCGGCGCTCGCCCGCCTCCACGGACTGGATCACGCCATACCCTACAGAGAGACCGACTTCGTCGACGAAACGCTGCGTCTCACCGGCGGGCGTGGCGTCGAGTTCGCGATCGACGGCATCGGGGCGGATACGACGGCGAGGACGCTCAAGGTCCTGCGGCCCTTCGGAACGCTCGCCAATGTCGGTCAGGTTGCGGGTCCGGTGCCGGCCATCGAGCCGGCGGCCCTCAACAACCGCTTCTTCACCCGGCCGAGCATCCTCGCGCTGACGCAGGACCGTGAAGCCTACCATGCCGCGGCGCGCGAATGGTTTGCCCTGTTGCGCGACGGCTTTGAGGTCCCCGCCGGCCACACTTACGCGCTTGCCGAGGCCGCGACGGCCCACCGCGACATGGAGGCCGGGCAGACGACCGGCGCCGTGCGTCTCGCGATCCCCGGCTGACGAGGTCAGTCCGGCACCATGCTCACGGCCTAAAATACCACGCGAAACAGGCTTCTCAGGCGGAGAGCAGGGTGTTCGGACGATCGGTTTTCCAGTCGGTGGTGGAACGGCTCGCGGCGGAACGCGCAGTCGAAGACGACGATGATGTGCCGCGCGCCTACCGCGTTTCGGGGCTCTCGTCCGGCTTCGTTCGCGAGGCCGGCGCCGCACCCGGAACGGCCGGCAGGCAGGCCGAAGACCTCTATCGCGACCTGATGGCGGAGGACGGACAGGCGGAGACCGTTGTGCAGCCGGCGGAACCGGCGCCGCCGGAAGAGCCGCCCGTCATGCCGGCGCACCTTGCCCGGCTCTCGCCGCAGGAGATCGCCGAGGATCTGGCGCTTTTAGCGAGCGACACCGCCGCGACGCTTGCCGAAAAGCGGCGCCGGTTTGCCCGCGCCAATCACCCGGACGGCGTTCATGAGGCTTTCCGTGATGCCGCCAACATGCGGATGAAGATCGCCAACCTGCTGATCGACGAGGCGCTTGCCCGGCTCGCCTGAACCTCTCAGTCGCAGAGGCGCTTCAGCAGATCAATAAGCTGGTCCCGCTCTTTCGTGCCGCCGAGCCGCGCGATCAGGCGCTCCTCGTGCGCCGCCCAGATCGGCATCAGTTCCTCCAGATAGTCGCAGCCGGCCCTGGTCGTGTAGAGCGCCTGCACGCGCCGGTCCGTCTCCGACTTCCGGCGTTCGACCAGCCCCTTTCCCTCGAGGCCGTCGACGATCGCGACGAAATTCGCCCGCTGGATGCCGAGCGCTTCGGCGACCTCGCTCTGCTTCAGACCCTGGTTGCCGCTCAAAAGCAGGAGAACGGCAAAGTCCGTCGGGCGCAGGTCCTTGGCGGCGAATGCCTCGTTGAATTGCTGGAAGACGGCCAGTTGCGCCCGGCGCAAACGGTATCCGACCGCGTCTTCCATCATCGAAAAATCGATTGCCGACGATGGATGTGTTTCCCCGGTTTTTGTTTTCGGCATGCTTGCGCCATTCCCCCCACTCCGCTCCGCGGGAGGATGCCGCACGCATTCCCGACGAAGCCTTGCGTCATAGTACAAGAACACCTGAGCGGCACAAGCCTCACCGCCCAAGTGACTAAGAAACAAATATATTCTGAAAAAGTATGTCTTTTTCGCAAATACCTTCGGCCGATCGCAGGACGAAGTGCGACGCCCCCCCTGCCCGCAGCGATCCCGGCGCGGGAGGACAGACGGGCGAAGGCGCGGGGCAAAGACCCGTTCCATTCATTTTCGCGATTGCAGGCGAACCGAGTCTGGGGTATGACCGCTTCGTCAGCGCTTCGGCCGCACAGGCCGACGGAGCACCCGTAGCTCAGCTGGATAGAGTGTTGGATTCCGATTCCAAAGGTCACAGGTTCGAATCCTGTCGGGTGCGCCATTTTTTCCAATTGTCTAGCCCAGAGACATAGGCAACAGTCTGTCCCTAGGACATGGGTGACAGCCTCTGACTGTGGCGCGTCGGCGACCTTTCCGGACAATGAAATCCCGCGGTAGCTATCGAATATCACCCTGTCTCGGGCTGCAACGATGAATGATATGCTCAGTCTCGTCCTCAACTCTGTCAACTTGGACGGCTATGGCAGCTCTCCGGGTTTTGTGGGGTATTTCGAAAAGGCGGCGAAATACAAACCCGGCATGGCGGAAGTCGTTGCCGACTTCTTCTGCGAGTTCTTTGCCGAATGGTTGCATGACGTCGCCATGGTATCGTCGTTGCACATAAATGCCGATCAAGTTGGCCACAGCGGGGACGTTCTGGACGACGAGCGGAATCTGGCTCTCGTGAAATCTCCAATGTCGGCCGGGCTGATCCGAAGGCTGAGCTACAATGACGAATTCGGCCATGACTACGGATCAGCGCTGTATGAAGCTGCGATCGAAGGGATTTGGACGAATTTCAAGGTTTTTCGTATCGGCAAGTATCAGCCGGTGGTCTTCCGTAACCTGCTTATCTGCCGGCTGCTGGTTTACGGCGTGCATGGGCACTGCTTCTTGGTTGTGGAGAAGCTTGGCCTAGCATGTTATCCCACCGACGACGTAGGCTTTGGAGTCGTTGCTCTGGGAGACGATGCAGACATTCCTGCAGCCCGTGAATTCCTGAGAAGAGCAGGTGCGCTCGAAGGCTTCCGCGCTGCCATTGAAAAATAGCCGATGTTGAAGAAGAGCCGAAATGGACGATCGCCACCGGCCCGGGACGTCCAAGGTGATGTCGCCTAGAGAAGGAAGAATCTGGAGTGGTCGAGATGTCGGGAAAAGGGGTGGTTGCAGGCACTTGATCCCAGATTTTGATGGCGCAATTTTCTCACATGAAGGGAGGGATGCACTGCGCGACAGACTCTACACAGGAGCGCCACGACGAATGAGGCGATCCGTCGAGCAATACAGAATAGTCAAGAGAACCTAAGGGCGCCTTCTAAGCGTTACGGGATCGACCAGAAGATAGTCGCCAAATGGAAAGACCGACGTCAACAGCTGACCTGCCGACCGGACCAAAGGAGCCGTGTTCAACGGTTTTGAGCATGGAAGACGAAGCGATCATTCGCAATCGTGTAATTGCAAAGGTCACCGCGCTTAGGGACTAATCCTCTCCCGCCCCTCCCCCCTCACTCACATTTCCCCGGAACCTCGACCCGATAAGTCGTCTTGCCCGGTCCTTCGGGCAGGATGGGCACGAGGTAGACGATGAGGTCGCATTCCTGCGTCCGCACCTGCCATTCGCTCGCTCCGTCCTTGCGCGTGCCGGTGTTGGAGATCGCGCCGACCGGCGCCTGGCGGACGGCGTTCGCCACCTCCGGGCTCGCGAGGATCGTGTTGATCCGCTCGGCGCTGTCGTAAAATCCGGAAAGCGCAGCGGCGGCCGGCGTTGCGAGTGCCGTTGCGATGACGGCGGCGATCATGCGTCTCATGTGTTCCCCCTGACGAAATTCGTGCAAAGCGTCCCATGACGCGCGCAATCCGCGCAAGGCCCGGCCGGCGACCGAGGCGGAAAAAACGGGAGAAAGCCCCAAAAAGGCCGGAGACGGTTCGCGTCAGGGAAGCGAGGCACACGGAGGGCAAGGGATAGCCGTACGGGCGCTCTCGCCTACGATCGCGAGCCGCCCGGCCGGTCAGGCGAGCACCTCGCCCAGCAGGTCCAGCGCACCGCACTCGCCCTTGCGGCGCTTGCGTCCCATCGCCCGGTAGAGCGTGGCACGGCTGACCCCGAGCTCGCGGGCGGCATCGGTGGCCGAGAGTTCGCCGGCCCCGATCGCCTGCATCGCGTCGGCGACGCTGTCGGGCCGAAGTTTCACCGGCCGGCCGATCTGTCGGCCGCGGGCGCGTGCCGCCGACATGCCGGCCTTGGTCCGCTCCGAGATCAGCGTCCGCTCGAATTCCGCAAGCGCCCCCATGATGTGGAAGATCAGGATGCCGCCGGCGGACGCCGTGTTGATCGCCTCGGTGATCGAGTAGAGGCCGATGTTACGACGCCCGAGCTCGCTCACCACCTCGATGAGATGCGAGAGCGACCGCCCCAGCCGGTCGAGCCGCCAGATGACGAGCGTGTCGCCCGGTTTCAGCCGGCGCATGGACTGCACCAGGCCCGGGCGGTTGCGCGAGGCGCCGGAATGGCCCTGGTCGGTGAAGACATGGTCGCATCCGGCCTCCGAGAGCGCCTGCAGCTGCAGGTCTATGTTCTGGTCAGACGTCGATACACGCGCATAGCCTATCCGCATCGTCGAAAGCGCATCCGTTTCTAGGTCGCCCGCCGGCATCGAAGCCTCCGAAAACACCCGGGCCTCGAAGGCGATATGTATCATAAACGTTCCCTTTTGAGCACATCCTTAAGTACAGGTCAACAAGAAAATACATCTATAAGTATACATATCATGACGCCGAGAGGACCGGCGAATTTGTTGCCATCCGTCTCGCATAGATACTACACAATTGAAAAACAAAGACAATTTCGCCATATCGGCGACAACACCCGTCTCCCGCCCGGGAAAGGCTCGCAACCTCAGCAAAATCACGAGTTGCAAACTGGATTTCGGCGATTGCGCAAATAGGAACGCTTTCGAGACGCAGACGGCGCCTTCCGAAGCGCATCGTTCACCCCGAGAAAAAGGATATGGGAAATGCCCAACTATAGCTTGACCCTGAACATCGCACCGGACGACCTGAAGAACATCAAGGCCGCCCAACAGCGCATCACGCTCGCAAAGCCGGTCGGCAGCGGCGACCCGAACGTCATCTGGCTGTCGATCGACCCGTTCCAGTCGACCACGGTCGAATGGACGGAAGACTACTGGGTCTTCGCCTCCACCACCGCGGTCGCCCAGGGGGCGAGCATCACCAAGCTCTCCGAGGTGACGCCCGGCCCCGCACTTGACGCCGGCTACTATCCGTTCACCTCGGCGGCCGTCTTCAACCCCTTCCAGAAGGACGCCTCGATCCCCGGTGGCACCTTTGCCGCCAACAACGACATGCCGAACTCGCAGTACCCCTATCTCACCTTCGGCCTGTCGCAGTCGGCGCTCATCAACAAGAAGCCGGCGGAGCGCAAGCCGATCTCCGCCCAGACGGTGCTCGCCACCCAGCAGATCCAGATGACGCCGTTCACCACCATCTACATCTGGCTGCAGAGCCAGTTCTCCAGCGAGACGATCATCACCAAGATCATCGGCCATACGGCGGTCGCCAAGTTCGGCGGCGGTGTCAATTCCATGACGCTGAAATACGATCCGGACCGCGGCGTCTTCGTCCCCGAAGCCTCGTCGAAGGGCCTGCTCGAGCAGGGGCTCATCGAGCTGCGGACGCCGCTGCTGCTCTGATCGCCCCCGCCCCGGCGGCCGGTTCCATCCGGGCCGGCCGCTGGGCACCCGAGAGGTCACGCTTTCCACGACACCGAAGGTCAAAGGCGCCGTCTCCTCCCTCTGCGAGGAGCGGAACGCCTTGCCGGAAGAGAAAGGCCAAGGTCATGAAACGCATATCCATTCGCTTTGCCGGGGCGAGCCTGGCGGCCACCGCCCTCCTTGTCGTCGCGCCAGCCGCCGCGGCGAACGGGCTGAAGATCGAGAACCTGAAGAACACCGGCGCCGACATGCTCACCGCGGAGGACGTCGAGACCGCCGTTCCCTTGCCTGAGAGGACCGTGAGCCCGGAAGCGCTCGAGGAAATGAAAGAGCGCTTCCGCGAACTGAGCCCCGGCGCCCCGGAGATCGAAAGAAAATCAAACCTCAGGCAGCAGGGCGTGCCGGAGCGGGTCGACAACCCCAATGCCGCCAATCCCTACTGGAGTACGGGGCGGCTCATCTTCCGCAAGGCCGACGGCAATCTCTACGCCTGCACGGCGCAGTTCACCGAGGATTTCAAGGTGGTGCTGACCGCGGCGCATTGCGTCTACGACACCGACGACGCCCACGACTGGAACAGCGACTTCCTCTTCCAGCGTGGCTACACGAACGGCGTCTCCACGCAGGACGTCGGCTGGAAATGCATGTCGCTCTTCACGTCCTATCACACGCCGTCGGAGAACTTCGCCTACGACTACGCCTTCATCCTGACAGATGTCGACGACGGGCGCCCGCCGCTCGCCCTTCGCACCGGCGAGCCCGAGGACGATGCGATCACCGCCGTCGGCTATCCGAACAACTACGACCAGGGGCGCTATCTCTACAAGGTTGACGGCCAGTGGTCGTCGATCTCCGGCGGCATCGTCACCATGAAGGGCAATCCGATGCGCAGCGGCAACAGCGGCGGCGCCTGGTTTGCCAGCTTCAAGGTCGACGGCGGCGTCGATGACAACCTCGTCGTCAGCCTCAACTCGCACCATCTCGAGGGCGTCGACGACGAGGAAAACGGCCCCCTCTTTACCGCCGACACCGAGCGGCTGATGGAGCACGTGCGCCAGGCCAAATGCGACAACTGATCCGGCCACGCCGGATACTCCGACCCGGCGCCACCCCGGGGTCGGCGTCGATCGCCTGCCACCGCCCTCGTCTCCGTGCCGCCGGGCATCCGCAGACGAAGGCAGGCGATCGACGACGTTTACCCTGCGCGCCGGACATGTGCCCGATCGCCGCATGGCCGCCCGCACGGTTGCGCTACCGCTTCAAACCCGCCATGTAGAGCATGGCGGCTCCTTGAGGTTCTATCGGTGACTGAAGACGTAATCACGCTCTACGAAGCGATCGGCGGCGACACCACTGTCCGCGCGCTGGTCCGGCATTTCTACCATCTCATGGACACGCTGCCGGAAGCGGCCCACTGCCGCGCCGTCCACCCGAAGGATCTGAGCGGCAGCGAAGAGAAGTTCTACGAATATCTGACCGGCTATCTCGGTGGCCCGCCCATTTACATGGAGAAGCGCGGCCATCCGATGCTGCGCCGGCGGCACATGTTTGCAGAAATCGGCCCGGTCGAGCGCGACGAATGGCTCCTCTGCTTCCGGCAGGCTCTCGACGAGACCATCGAGAGTGAAATGCTGCGGAACATCATCTGGGATCCGGTCGAACGGCTCGCCCATCACATGCAGAACAAGGAATAGCGATCCGGATGAACCGCATTCGCCCCCTCCTCCTGCTGCTCGCGGGATTGATCGGCGCCGCCGGCGTCGGGCTCGCCGCTGCCGCCACCCATCTCGATTCGGAGGGCCTGCTGCGTCCTGCCTCGATGATGTGCCTCGCCCATGCCCCGGCGCTGCTCGCGCTCTATGCGGGCTACCGGCAGATCCGCACGGCGACCGCCGCCGGGCTGGTGCTCGCCATCGGCACGCTGCTCTTTGCCGGAGATCTCTCGATGAAACAGTTCGCCGGTGCCAGCCTCTTTCCGATGGCCGCCCCGACAGGCGGCATCCTGATGATGCTCGGTTGGCTCATTGCCGGGTTCGGTGCGTTCTTCCGTACGCGGGCGGAATAGGCTTACGCCACCGCCGTCGTCCGCGACGACGGATCAGTTCCGCCGCCGCTTCTCGTTGCGCTTCCAGCGCGGCAGCGGAAACGGGATGACGTTTGCCGCGCCGCGTCCGTTTTCGCCGCCGCTATAGGCGCCGTGCGGCAGGCGGGTGACCGGCCGCTGGTGCAGCCCCGGAATGGCGACCACCTCGGCACCCGCCTCGTTCCTTTCGGCCTGCTCGGCCAGCCGCTCGCCGGGTTCCGTGGCGAGGCCGTCGCCATGTCGTCCGGCGCGTTTCTGGAGACCGATCAGCAGAGCGGGATCGAAACCATCATGGTTCATGAGACATCATTCCTTTCGCTCATCGTCTGGAGCGCTCGCTCCAGGCTGGACTTCGAGCCATTGCGCAGAGGAATGAATGTCTTGCCGAACTTCTTGCAGCCGGTCTTCACCCTCAGACATGCGTCATGGCTGATACAGTCGATCGGGCAGAACACGCAGTCGACCGAGGGGAGCACCGTATCGATGCGCGACACAGCCTCCCGCAAACCGCCGTCATGGTGGATAAGTTCCGCGCCGTAGCTGCTGGCGATCTGGCGAAGATGGGCGACCTGGCAATCGCGCCCACCGACATAGAGAAAGCTGCGCACCTCGCCTGCGGACCGGCCGCCGGCTTCCGGCACGGCGGCCGTCTCGGAGGTGTTTCGAGAGCTGCTCTTCCTGTTCTTCTTCGCCATGCTCGACCTTCTGTCGGTTGCGTTTACCCCGGCAGCGACCGGAATTCAGCCGCTGCGACAAGCAACATACAAAACTTGAGTTTCGCAGTAAAGAATAAACTTGAGCCTTATTCTCATCTTTGTTTTCGAAATGAAGGCGGCGGGGTTTTGCCCCGCCGCCGTTCCTCGCCCTGCCCTCAACCTCAGTAGGGAAGGCCGATATAGTTCTCCGCCATCGCAGTCTGTGCGGCTTGCGAGGAGGAGAGGTAGTCGAGCTCCGCCTCCTGCACCCGGCTTCCGAAGTCGCCGTCCTCGGGAAAGCGATGGAGCAGCATGGTCATCGACCAGGAGAAGCGCTCCGCCTTCCAGATGCGCGACAGTGCCCGGCCGGAATAGGCGTCGAGCCCGGCGGCGTTCCTGTCGGCGTAATATTCCCGAAGCCCCTCGAAAAGGTAGTGAACGTCGGAGGCGGCGAGGTTGAGGCCCTTGGCGCCGGTCGGCGGCACGATGTGGCCGGCGTCGCCGACGAGAAAGAGCCGCCCGAACCGCAGGGGCTCGGCCACGAAGGACCGCAGCGGCGCGATCGACTTTTCGATCGACGGTCCGGTCACCATCGCCTCGGCCACGTCCTGCGGCAGCCGCCGGCGGATTTCGTCCCAGAACGCATCGTCCGACCAGTCCTCCACCTTGTCCGTCAGCGGCACCTGCACATAGTAGCGGCTGCGCGTATGGGAACGCTGCGAACACAGGGCAAAACCGCGCGCATGGTTGGCGTAGATGAGTTCGTGGTGGACGGGCGGAACGTCCGCGAGAAGGCCGAGCCAGCCGAAGGGATAGACCTTCTCGAAGGTGCGGAGGCCCTTTCCCTCGACCGATGCGCGGCAGACCCCGTGAAAGCCGTCGCAGCCGGCGATGTAGTCGCAGTCGATACGGTGCGTGACCCCGTCCTGCTCGTAGGTGACATAGGGTGAGGCACCGTCGAAATCGTGTGGCGTGACGTTGGCGGCATTGTAGATCGTCGTTCCGCCGGTCACGGCACGATGGTCCATCAGATCGCGGGTGAGTTCCGTCTGGCCGTAGACCATGACCGACGTACCGGTCAGGCCTTTCAGGTGAATGCGGTGGCGACGTCCCGCGAAGGAAAGCTCGAAGCCGTCGTGAACGAGACCTTCCTTGTGCATCCGATCGCCGCAGCCGGCACGGTCGAGCAGGTCGACGGCGCCGACCTCCAGTACCCCGGCACGGATACGTCCGAGAATGTAGTCGCGGTCGACGCGGTCGAGGATGATATTGTCTATGCCCGCATTGGCGAGCAATTGGCCGAGCAGCAGCCCGGACGGACCGGAGCCGACGATGACGACTTGAGTGCGCATGGAAATCCTCCCTGATTTCTTGCCAAATGATAAGCGCGCGTCGCTTGCCCACAATGGAAAATTCCGGCAAATACTTGGACGTTTCGAACATCACGCCGGCGGCCCATAATGAATACGCACGTTCCGACCTATGCCCTCTACGGCGAAGACACCGCCGAAATCCCGGAATTTTGGGTTCATGCGGAATCAATCGCCAGCCGAAGCCGCCTCCATGGCTGGGAGATCAAACGGCACCGCCACGCATGCCTTTTTCAAATTTTGCACATCCGCCACGGCAAGGGCGAGGCACTGATCGGAGGTGAATGGTACCCCTTCACGGCACCGACGGCGATCGTTGTGCCGGAGCGGCATGAGCACGGCTTTCGCTTCTCGATCGACGTCGACGGCGCCGTCATCACCCTGATGTCGAAACGGCTTCCCGCCCGGCTGCCGGCACACAAGGGGATCGCGGAATGGCTGTCCCACCCTCGCCTGACGCAGATGCCGGCGGATCATCCGGATACTCCCTACATCGGAGAAACCCTGAACCACATCGAGCGCGAGATCATCCAGGCGGGCGCCAGTCCCTCGCCGCTTCTGGAGGCGATGCTCGTCTCGGCGCTCCTCCTCGTCTTCCGGATGGGCGGAACGACCGAAGCAATCGAGGCCGGCCGGGATCAGGTGCGCTTCGAGCAACTGAACGCCCTCATCAACGACGGCTTTCGCGCGCACCGGCCGGTGACGTTCTATGCACGCGAACTCGGCGTCTCGGTCACCCACCTCAACCGCATCGCGCGCGCAATCGCCGGAAAGCCGGTGAGCCGTCTCATCGCCGAGCGGATCATCTCGGAAGCGAAGCGAGACCTCGTCTTCGCGGGCATCACCATCCAGCAGGTCGCCGACGGCTTGGGTTTCGAGGACCAGGCCTATTTCAGCCGATTCTTCTCCCGCCATGCGGGCCTCTCCCCTGCCCGTTACCGGGACCGCGAACGCGCCCTCCTCGGCGGCTGAAACCCTTGCATCGCCGGCATTGCACGATACGTCGACGAAGAACTTTTACCGTTTGATAAATTTTTTGTCTTGAGTTACCGTCATGGCAATCGCGCCATAAAAAAGAGGGAACTGCGATGCGAAGACTGGAACCGGGCCTGAAGGCCGGGCGGCTCGACGCTGCCGAATATGCGAAGAATTTCTCCGACCTGCACCCGCGCCTGGGCGACCACGAAGCACTGGTTGCCTCCGACCGCTGCTATTTCTGTCACGACGCGCCGTGCATGACGGCCTGTCCCACCTCGATCGACATCCCGATGTTCATCCGTCAGATCGCGACCGGCAATGCGACCGGCGCGGCGAAGACGATCTTCGACCAGAACATCCTCGGCGGCATGTGCGCCCGCGTCTGCCCCACCGAAACGCTCTGCGAAGAGGCCTGCGTGCGCAATACGGCCGAGGAGCGGCCGGTCGAGATCGGACGCCTGCAGCGCTACGCCACCGATCTCGCGATCGATGAGGGCCGCCAGTTCTACAAGCCGGCAGCCACCACCGGCAAAAGCGTCGCCGTCGTCGGCGCCGGTCCGGCAGGCCTCGCCTGCGCCCACCGGCTTGCGATGCACGGCCACCGCGTGACCATCTACGACCACCGCGAGAAGGCTGGCGGCCTCAACGAATACGGTATCGCCGCCTACAAGGCGACCAACGACTTCGCCCAGGCGGAAGTCGATTACGTGCTCTCCATCGGCAATATCGACGTCATCAACGGCGAGATGCTCGGCCGCGACTTCACGCTGGCCGATCTCCAGGCGAAGTACGACGCCGTCTTCCTCGGCACCGGTCTCGGCAACATCAACATGCTCGGCATTCCGGGCGCCGACATCAACGGCGTGGCGGACGCGGTCGAGTTCATCTCCAACCTGCGCGAAGCGACGAACAAGGCCGACGTCCCCGTCGGCCGCGACGTGGTCGTGATCGGCGGCGGCATGACTGCGATCGATGCCGGCGTGCAGGCCAAGGCGCTCGGCGCCGAAAATGTCACGATCTGCTACCGCCGCGGCAAGGAGCACATGAACGCCTCGGAGTTCGAGCAGGATCTCGCCGCGTCGAAGGGCGTCACCATCCGCCACTGGCTGCAGCCGAAGGAAGTCGCCCACCATCACGGGCACGTCTCCGCCATCACCTTCGAATACACCCACGTCGAAAACGGCATGATGAAGGGCACCGGCCACACCGCCGAGATCAAGGCCGATCAGGTCCTGGTGGCGATCGGCCAGAAGCTCGATCCGCTCGGGCTCGACGGGCTGAAGCTCGAGGGCGGCAAGATCGCCATCGATGGCGAGGGCCGCACCTCCGTTCCGGGCGTCTGGGCCGGCGGTGACTGCGCGACCGGCGGCAAGGACCTGACGGTTTCCGCCGTCGCCATGGGCCGCGACGCGGCCGAAAGCATCAACCGGTCTCTCGCCGCCGCTGCGGCGGGCGTCACTGCTGTCGCTTAAAGGATCGGGAGAGGTATCATGGCTGATCTTCGCAACAACTTCGTCGGCATCAAGTCTCCGAATCCGTTCTGGCTGGCTTCCGCACCGCCGACCGACAAGGCCTACAACGTCGAGCGCGCCTTCAAGGCCGGCTGGGGTGGCGTCGTATGGAAGACGCTGGGCTCGGAAGGCCCTCCGGTCGTCAACGTCAACGGCCCGCGCTACGGCGCAATCTGGGGTGCCGACCGCCGCCTGCTCGGCCTCAACAACATCGAACTCATCACCGACCGTCCGCTGCAGGTGAACCTGCAGGAGATGAAGATGGTCAAGAAGAATTGGCCCGACCGCGCACTGATCGCCTCGATCATGGTCCCCTGCGTCGAGGAGGAGTGGAAGGCGATCCTACCGCTCGTGGAAGAGACCGGTGCCGACGGCATCGAGCTCAATTTCGGTTGCCCGCACGGCATGTCCGAGCGCGGCATGGGTGCAGCGGTCGGCCAGGTGCCGGAATATATCGAAATGGTGGTGCGCTGGTGCAAGCAATACACCCGCATGCCGGTGATCACCAAGCTGACACCGAACATCACCGACATCCGCAAGCCCGCGCGCGCCGCAAAGGCCGGCGGTACCGACGCCGTATCGCTGATCAACACCATCAACTCGATCGTGTCGGTCGACCTCGACAGCTTCGCGCCGAACCCGACCGTCGGCGGCAAGGGGACGCACGGCGGCTATTGCGGTCCGGCGGTGAAGCCGATTGCGCTCAACATGGTGGCCGAAATCGCCCGCGATCCGGAGACCTACGGCCTGCCGATCTCCGGCATCGGCGGCGTCACCACCTGGCGCGACGCGGCGGAATTCCTGGCGCTCGGTGCCGGTAACGTGCAGGTCTGCACCGCGGCGATGACCTACGGCTTCAAGATCGTGCAGGAGATGATCACCGGGCTCTCCGACTGGATGGACGCCAAGGGACATCGGACCCTCGACGACATCTGCGGTCGTGCGGTGCCGAACGTCACCGACTGGAAATACCTGAACCTCAACTATATCGCCAAGGCGCATATCGATCAGGACGCCTGCATCAAGTGCGGCCGCTGTCACATCGCCTGCGAGGACACCTCGCACCAAGCGATCACGAACATGGTCGACGGCGTTCGCCACTTCGAAGTCAAGGAAGAGGAATGCGTCGGCTGCAATCTCTGCGTCAACGTCTGTCCGGTCGAGAACTGCATCACCATGGTCGGCCTCGAGCCCGGCACGATCGACCAGCGCACCGGCAAGCCGGTCGATCCGAACTACGCGAACTGGACGACCCATCCGAACAACCCGATGGCGGTGCAGGCGGCGGAATAATCGTCAACGCTTCCCGTCCCTCGGAAATCTGATCGTCTTGCAGGGCCGCGCGAACCGCGGCCCTCTTTTTTCGCGTCGTGACATCGGGCGCGAAGGAGTGCCGCCGCGCGTCTCCCCATATCCGCCGCAAAGCGCATGCGGCCGGGCAAAGCGCCCACTGTTCGAGTTCTCGTCAGCTTTTAGTATGTCTTAAGTAGATCGCCCGTAGAATTGGCGAATTACATGACTTTAGAAAATACGAAATAATTGAACTTTTTATTCTGTTAGAAAACGTCGGATTTTATCCAGGGCTCCTGATCGTCTCAGGCGCGGGAAGAGGAATTCTTTTGGAATGACCAGGGCACCGTCGCTCTCGGTTGAACGCTATATCAGTTCGATCGCACGACTTTACATGAATGCGGCCATCGTCATGACGCTCCTCATCGGCGCGGGCTATGTCACCGTCAAGGTCGCTCTCGATCGCCATGCGCTGCAGCAAAGCGTCAGCTTCGCGACGAGCAGCCAGTTCATCAGCTTTCAGCAGCTCGCCAATCAGACGCGGGCGTTGATGCGGGCATCCGGCGACCGGGATCTGCCGGACAGCCTCTTGCAGCCGATGATCAAGGAGATCCGGCGCAACATCGCCCATATCAGGGCGCTCGGCGGGGAGCTTCGGCAGCTCAATCAGGCTCTCGGCGACAACGCTCTCGAACGGCTGAGGCCGCGGGACACGGAGTACGAGAGGCTCCGCGAGGAACTCAACGAGCGCCTCGAGGACTTTCTGTCGCGTGCCGAACGGGTGACAGGCACGTCGAGCAAAGAGCGCAGGCTGCGCTACAGCTTCTGGGGACCGATCGATTTCGCAACGTCGTCGGACGGTGCACTCATGCAGCAGTTCGGTGATCTGATTTCGAGAGTGCACGATCGGAGCGACATCAGCATCAACAATGCGGCCACGCTCTATACGCTTCTGGCGCTGCTCCTCGAAGCCACCCTCCTTTTCGCGAGCTTCTTCCTCTTCAAGCCGCTGCTGAAGAAACTGAAGCAGGAGCACGGGCAATCGAAGGAATACGAAGCGCAACTCGCGCATCAGGCACATACGGATGCACTGACCGGATTGAACAATCGCGCGGCTTTCCACGAGGAGCTGGAAGAAACGCTTGCCCTCCTGCCGGCAAACGGCGGCGGCTTCTCCCTGCTGCTGCTTGATCTCGACCGCTTCAAGGACATCAACGACAGCTATGGGCACCCGGCCGGCGATGCCGTTCTCTGCCACGTCGCGAAGGCCATAAGGGGAGCGGTCCGCGCGCAGGACGTCGCTGCGCGCCTCGGCGGCGACGAATTTGCCATCCTGGTACACGGCATCACCGACCCCGTCGTCCTTCAGGGCATCGCGGCGAGAATCCTTGAAGGAATTCGTGCCGACGTCTCGGTCGACGGGCATTTGGTGCACGTCTCAGCCAGCATCGGCGGGGCGATTGCCCCGGTGCATGCGGCGAGCAAGCAGGATCTGATCCGCATCGCCGACATTGCCCTTTACGCATCGAAGGGCCTGCGCGGCAAGGCCGTCATCTTCGACGAGGCATCCTGGGCGGAGAGGATGAAGCAGAATCAGCTCATGCTTGAACTCGTGACAGCGCCGGAGCGCGGCGAGTTCGTGGTGCACTACCAGCCGAAAGTGGATCTCGTGTCCGGGACGCCGCTCGGCTTCGAGGCGGTCGTTCGATGGCAACACCCCCAGCGCGGTTTGCTGCCTCCGATACAATTCCTGCCTCTCGTGGAGGGGGCCGGCGTCATGCGCCAGATGACGAGGGCAGTGATCGACGCCACCTGCAAGGACATCCGCAAGTGGAAGGACGCACGGATCGCACCGGGACCGGTCTCGATCAACCTGCCGGAATCGCTGCTCGTCTGCGACGACGGGTTTCAGATGTTTGCCGACGCCATCCAGGCTAACGGCATCTGCTGGAGCGACCTTACCGTCGAAGTCACCGAGAACGTCTTCTTCGACCAGGGTTCGGACCGGATCTACAGGTCCGCCGATCGCTTCCGCGAGCACGGCGCATCGGTCTCGCTCGACGACTTCGGCACGGGCTTTGCCTCGCTCCTGCATCTGCGCGACTTCCCGTTCGACGAGATGAAGATAGACCGCAGTTTTGTCTCCGGCATCGGTCACGACCCGCGTTCGGAACAGATCACCCGTTCCATGCTCGATCTTTCCCGTAGCCTCGGCAAGAACTGCGTCGCCGAAGGCGTGGAGACCGAAGTTCAGCGTACCTTCCTGGCAGCACATGGGTGCTCCGTCGCACAGGGCTATCTGTTCGCCAAACCGATGCCCGTCAACGAGGCGACTTCCTATCTCGAAACGTTCATTACGCGTGTTCCGCTGCGGCGAGAAGCCCGGCGCTGAAAGCGCGGCCATCCAGGCAAAAACAACACACGAGGGAACTGAAAGATACATGACAGAACTACGTAACACGGTGCGAAAGGCCACCCTTTCCCTAGCCCTCCTCGCCGGAGCCGCGTGGCCGGCGCAAACCGCCAAGGCCGACCCGATGACGATCGACGTCGTGCATTTCTGGATATCGCAGAGCGAGAGCAAGGCACTCGACGTATTTCGCACGGCGTGGCGTAAGGACGGCCACGAGTGGATCGACCTTCCTGCTGAAAACAAGGTCGCCGTGCAACGCGTCGTGGCCGAACGCATCGCGTCGAGTTATCCCCCCGCTGTCATGCAGTGGAATGCGAACGAAGGCTCGCGGGAACTGCCGGAAATGGGCATCGCGCTCTCGATCGACAAGGTTGCTGAAGAAGAGAACTGGCGCGAGGTCCTTCCCAAATCCGTGCTTGAGCGAATTTCCTACAAGAAGCATGTCTACTTCGCACCGACCAACATTCATGCGGAAAACTGGCTGTGGACCAGCCGCAAGGCTTTCGCCAAAGCCGGCATCGCCGCGCCCGAGACCTGGGGCGACGTGTTCGAGGCGGCCGACAAGCTGAAGGCGCAGGGCATACTTCCGATCGCGATTGGTGGCGGATCCTGGGAAATCTCCCTGATCTTCAACAATCTCGTGTATTACGCGCTGGGTGCGGAGGGATATGCAAGGGCCCTGCGAGCCGATGCCGCGGTCATGGACGAGCCCGGGATGACGGAAGCCTTACAGATGCTTCGCCGCATCTCGCAGCATGTCGAGCCCGAAGAGACTCGCAAGAGCAAGACGTGGGCCGATGCCTCCGACATGGTCGGCAGCGGCGAGGCCGGCATGCAGTTCATGGGAGACTGGGCGAAGGGAGAATTGTACGCACGCGGGTACGATGCCGAGGCCGACTTCGATTGCAAGCTGGCGCCCGGTACATCCATCGCCTATTTCATGGTCATCGACGCTTTCGCCTTCCCCCTGACCAATCGGGAGGAGACCGCCGCGGCACAGTACGCCTTCGCAAAGATGGTGCTCGATCCCCTCAACCAGTTGGAGTTCAGCAAGCTGAAGGGCTCGCTTCCGGTGCGCATGGACGTGAATCCGGAAGGTCTGGATCGCTGCGGCAAGCTCGGACTCCGGATGATCTCCGAACAGAACAAGGTCGTCAGCGCCCAGTCCATGGCCATGCCATCACAGATGTCGGAAGGCTGGATCAGCGTGCTCGCAGACTTTTTCAACGACGAAAGCATATCGGTAGAGGAGGCACGAAAACGGCTGCGTCGGATCCTGGAACAGAAATAGGCGCTCGTTGCGGCGGCCCGTCGGGCGCCCGTTCGCGCCATCCACCCAAGGTAAGGCGTCCGGGCGTACACAACTCGATTCAGAAATTCTTCAAGGGTTTCCTTTATTCTGCGGACTGCAAGGGGAGAACTGCTCAGCTTTTGTCGCCATTCAATCCGTTTCTTGATCCGTTTCGAATATGAACCCCATCGACGATACACGTCCGAACTGGAAATACTTGCGTTCGGTTCTTCCATATTATTTGCCGGCGATCATCGTCGTTGCCGGGCTCGCGGTGTCGATGATTTATGCGGAAAAGCAGCGCCAGCGTATCGGATTGGACAACCTCCGGGCCGAAGTGACGGAAAATCTCGGTCTCGTCAGGGCGAAGCTCGAAGGCAACATGAGCGGCAACATCCAGCTGCTCAAGGGTTTCGTCGCGGCGCTCGAGACGCAACCGACAATCGACGAGGCGCGGTTCTCGGCCCTTTCTGAGAGAATCCTGAGTGCCAAGTCGCAACTGCGTAATGTGGTTGGCGCGCCCGACCTGAAGGTCGCCTACGTCTACCCTTACGAAGCCAACAAGGCGGTCATCGGCCTCGATTACCGCACCAACCCTGCCCAGCGCGACGGTGCCCTGAAGGCCGCGGACACCGGCAACTTCGTCGTCACCGGACCGATCAATCTCGTCCAGGGTGGACGCGGGCTCGTGGTGCGTTATCCGGTCAAGATCGAGAGGGAGGGCTCCTCTCCCGTGCTGTGGGGCATCGTCTCGGGGGTCGTGGACGTCGAGAAGCTGTTCGCCGACAGCGGCCTATTCGGCAAGCCCACGAACATCGACGTGGCCATTGCAACGACCGAAGGCGGGCGGCTGATCGAGACGTTCTACGGCGACTCCGCGATATTCGCGAAAACGCCGGTCAGCATGCTCATCAATTTCGGCCATGAAAGCTGGAAGATCGCCGCGATCCCGAAAGGCGGCTGGGACCAGCCTCAGGAGGGCATGTGGCTCTCGCGTCTGCTGATGCTGGCGGTGGGCGTCATGATCCTGGCACCCGTTCTCTGGGTCGCGCGCCTTTTGGCGGAACGGCAAAGGAACATTGCCGTGCTGTCCCGCCACCAGGAAGAGCTCCACGCGCTCTCGCACCGGCTCGACATCGCGCTCGAAGCCTCCAAGATCGGGGTATGGGAGCTCGACCTGACGACCGGCGCACTCAACTGGGACGGTCGCATGGCACAACTCTACGGCGTCGAAATATCCGCCTTCGGCAGCACCTACGAAACGTGGAGGAATGCGCTCCATCCCGACGATCTGGAAGAGGCCGAGAGGGTCTTTCGTGGCTGCATCGCCGAAGGCACGGACTACGCGACCGAGTTCCGCATCATCACGCCGTCGGGTCAGGTTCGCCATATCCGCGCACTCGGCACCACGTATCGTGACTCCTTCCTTCACCGCAAGATGGTGGGGGTCAACTGGAACGTGACGGCAGACATCACCCTGCAACAGGAGCTGCGCGAAGCAAAGGCACGCGCGGAGTTGCAGAACCGCGAGCTCGAGCTTGCCCGCCAGCATATGGAGCACAACTCGCTCCACGATGCGCTGACCAGCCTGCCGAACAGGCGTTATCTCGATCAGTATCTCGCCAAGCTGAGTGAGAAGGCGGGAGAAGCGGAACACTTCACGCTGCTTCACATCGATCTCGACCGCTTCAAGGATATCAACGACACGCTCGGACATGCCGCTGGCGACCACATCCTGCGGCAAGCGGCACTTCGGTTGCGCGCAAGCATCCGCGCGGACGATTTTGTCGCCCGCATCGGCGGGGACGAGTTCGTCGTCGTCTGCGCAGGTGTGTTCAACGAGCAGGAACACCTCGATCTCGCCAAGCGGCTCATCGATGCGATCAATCTACCCCTCACCTATGCCGGACACGAATGCCGCATCGGAGCCAGCATCGGGCTCGCGTCGCGTGCCGACTCTGGCATGCAGATCGAACAGTTGCTCGTCAACGCCGACATCGCCCTCTACGAGGCGAAGCGGCATGGCCGCAATCGCGTCGAACGCTACAACGACGACCTGAAGTCGCTGACCATCCATACCAAGAAGACCGCGGACGCCATCCTCCGTTCGCTCGAACAGAACGGCTTCGTCTCTTACTTCCAGCCCCAATTCTGCGCCCATACACTGGAGATCACCGGCGTGGAGGCGCTCGCCCGCTGGGATCACCCCGAGCACGGCATCCTCGGACCCGATACATTCCTGAAGGTCGCCGAGAACCTCAATGTGGTCTCGCAGATCGACGCGACGATCCTCGATCAGGCGCTGTTCCAGCTCGCACGCTGGCGTGCCAACGATCTCGACATCCGCAAGGTGTCGGTCAACATCTCGGCGCAGCGTCTCTTCGACGAAAGCCTGTTCCAGCACCTCGACCGGCTGGAGCTTCTGCCCGGAAGCCTGTCCTTCGAGCTCCTCGAGTCGATCTCCTTCGATGACAAGGGTTCGGCGGTCGTCGAAAGCATCGAGCGGATAAGGCGCCACGGCATCGACATCGAGATCGACGATTTCGGGACCGGCTATGCTTCGATCCTGTCGCTGCTGAAGATTTCTCCGCGTCGCTTGAAGATCGATCGCCAGCTGGTCTATCCGATCATCGAGGCGCCGGCACAGCGCCGCCTGATCAGCTCGATCGTCGAAATCGGCCGCTCGCTCGGCATCGAGATCGTCGCCGAAGGTGTGGAAACGATGGAGCACGCGGCGATCCTCCGCGACCTCGGTTGCCAATCCCTGCAGGGCTATGCCCTCGCCCGTCCGATGGACGGGGCGACCTTCCTGCGCTTTGCGAAGGAACGGGCTTGCGTGGCGGCAGAAAACAACCGATCGGCATAGCCCTTGGCCCTTTCCGTCTTCGCGATCGTTCTCTTCGCAGCCGCGCTGCACGCGACGTGGAACGCGCTCGTCAAGGGCGCCGGAGACAAGCTTTTGACGACGGTGCTCGTCGCAGCCTCCGCCTCGCTGATCGCCGCCGTGGTCCTCCCCTTCCTCCCTCAGCCCGCACCGGCGAGCTGGCCCTTCATCGCCACGTCGACCGTCCTGCAGGTCGGGTATTTCGTGCTGGTCGCCCGTGCCTATCACGCTGCCGACATGAGCCAGACCTATCCGCTGATGCGTGGAACGGCACCCCTGCTGGTGGCCCTCGCGAGCGTTGCCTGGATCGGTGAGCCCCTTTCGGCAAACGGCTGGATCGGCATCGCCGTCATCTGCGCCGGCATCCTCAGCATGATGGGCGGAATTCCCGGACGCGACAGCAGGACGGGCGTCCTGCTCGCCCTCATGAACGCCGTCGTCATCGCCGGCTACACACTGGTGGACGGTGTCGGCGTCCGGCTCTCCGGATCGCCGGCCGCCTACACGCTCTGGCTTTCGCTCCTCACCGGCCCGCCGCTGGTGCTCTGGGCTCTCCTCACCCGCCGCGAGGTCTTCCGGCGCTACACCGCCGGCAACTGGCATCTCGGCCTGATCGGCGGTGTCGGAACGGTATCCTCCTACGGCATCGCGCTCTGGGCGATGACGCTCGCGCCCGTTGCGGTCGTCGCAGCACTCCGGGAGACGTCGATCCTGTTCGGCGCGGCAATTTCGGGTCTCGTGCTCAAGGAACGGGTCGGCGGCACGCGGATTATAGCCGCACTCGTCATCGCCGCCGGCGCGATGATCCTGCGCATGCGCTGACCGGCGTTCGCCAGCCGCCAGGACGAGCCTCGCCCCGAAATCGGTTCTTCCGGCCACCGTCGCACCATGCTACGGCAGTGCCGCGACATCGGTCGCAGTGGGCAAGGAACAATCATGACGAACGAGCGAACGTCCGCAAATAGGCACAATGTCCATGCCACGGGACGGCAGAAGCTGCTGGCCCATCTCGCCATGCTGCTCTTTGCCATGCTGATCGCCTCGTCCTTCTCGATCGGCGGTCTTGCCACCCGTTCCATGCCGCCAATCGCGCTGCAGGCGGTTCGCTATGCGGCAACGGTCGCCGTCATCAGCGTCTTGTGTTTCGGCGTATTCCGCCACCGGTTCCGCGCCCCCTCCGAGCCGGCGCGCTTCCTCGTCCTCGGCCTGCTGATGGCCGTCTACATGGTCACCATGTTCATCGCGCTGCAATTCACCGCGCCAGTGGCGACCGGCGCGGTGTTCACGCTGATGCCGCTCGCGAGCGCCGTCTTTGCCTGGATGCTCATGCGTCAGCGCACCCGGCCCGACGTGCTGCTCAGTCTCCTGCTTGCCGCCGTCGGCGCCATCTGGGTGATCTTTCGCGGCGACCTCGCGGCACTCCTCGCCTTCGACGTCGGTCGCGGCGAACTCATCTATTTCGTCGGCGTGCTCTGCCACGCCGCTTATGTGCCGCTGCTCCGCCGCTTCAATCGCGGCGAACCGGCGATCGTCTTCGTCTTCTGGGCGACCGTCTGCACGCTCTTCTTCATTCTGATCCCGGCGACGCCGCAGCTCCTCAGTATCGATTACGCCGCCCTGCCCGGCTTTGTCTGGTTTGCCGCGATCTATCTCGCGGTCGTCACCACCGGCATCACCTTCTTCCTGCTGCAGTTCGCCTCGATGCGCCTGCCCGCGCCGAAGGTGCTCGGCTACGGTTACCTGACGCCGACCTTCATCATCATTCTGGAAGGCCTGATCGGCCACGGCTGGGCCTCCGCGCCCGTCTTTGCCGGGGCGCTGGTGACGGCGGGCGGTCTCCTCCTGATGGCGCGGCTACCGGACTGATCAGCGGCTCGCTGCAGGAATCAACCCGCGCGTGAAAAAGGCTTCGAGGAAGCGAGCCGCATCCTCGAGGCGGTCGTCGCAGGGACGACCTTCGCCGAGAACGGCCCGGACCTGGACGTCGAAGTCGGCATAGTGCTGGGTCGTCGACCAGATCGAGAAAATCAGGTGATAGGGATCGCAGTCGTAGACCTTGCCGGCCCTTATCCAGGAGCGGATGACCTCGACCTTCTCGTCGACCAGCGCCTTCAGCGAGCCCTTGAGCACGTCCTCGATGTTCGGGGCGCCCTGCAGTATCTCGTTGGCGAAGAGACGGCTCTCGCGCGGAAAATCGCGCGCCATTTCGAGCTTCCGCCGGATATAAGAGCGCACCTCCTCCTCCGGGTCCCCGTCTGCGTCGAAGGCGCGAAGTGGTTCGAGCCAGGTGTCGAGCACCCGGTCGATCAGCGTGCGGTGCATCGCCTCCTTGGTGCGGAAATAGTAGAGCAGGTTCGGCTTCGACATGCCGGCGACCTCGGCGATCTGGTCGATGGTCGCACCGCGGAACCCCCGGCGCGAAAACACGTCGAGAGCAGCTTCGAGGATGATCTCCTCCTTCTCCTCCTGGATGCGCGTCCGGCGCTGGGTCTGTGCTGCCCTCGGTATCGCCATGCCGTCCCTCCTGTCGCCTGTCGGCCGTCGCTTTTTCTGCCTTTTTCCGCCGCACATCGTTTTGGCAATTGCCCACCAAATTGTGGTGTCTTTTTTTGTTTTTTCCGGCTTGAGTGCGGCGACGGAAGTAGTAATGTTTACCAATCGGTCAAATTATCTGCCAGTTGTCTGACAAAGGCAACCGGCATGTGACACCGGACAAGGCACGAAGAGGCCGCCGGGGACCACGGGAACAAGAAAGAGGGCATGCGCCTTGCATGGCCCTGTCGAAAAACTGGTGAGGACTTTGCAATGACGGCTGCACCCGGCGAGAATCTGCGCATTAACGGCGATCGCCTGTGGGATTCACTCATGGAAATGGCGAAGATCGGCCCCGGCGTTGCCGGCGGCAACAATCGCCAGACGCTGACGGACGCTGACGGCGAAGGCCGCCATCTCTTCAAGAAGTGGTGCGACGACGCCGGGCTCACCATGGGTGTCGACAAGATGGGCACCATGTTCATGACCCGCCCCGGCACCGATCCGGATGCGCTTCCCGTCTATGTCGGTTCGCATCTTGACACACAGCCGACCGGCGGCAAGTTCGACGGCGTGCTCGGCGTGCTCTCCGCTCTCGAAGTCGTCCGCTCGATGAACGACTTGGGCATCAAGACCAAGCATCCGATCGTCGTCACCAACTGGGCCAACGAGGAAGGCGCGCGCTTTGCGCCGGCCATGCTCGCCTCCGGCGTCTTCGCCGGCGTCCACACCCTGGACTACGCCTATGACCGCAAGGACCCCGAGGGCAAGACCTACGGCGAGGAGCTGAAGCGCATCGGCTGGCAGGGCGACGAGGAGGTCGGGGCGCGCAAGATGCACGCCTATTTCGAGTATCACATCGAGCAGGGGCCGATCCTCGAAGCCGAGGACAAGCAGATCGGTGTCGTCACCCACTGTCAGGGTCTCTGGTGGCTGGAATTCACGCTCACCGGCCGCGAAGCCCATACCGGATCGACGCCGATGGCGATGCGCGTCAATGCCGGGCTTGCCATGTCCCGCATCATGGAAATGGTGCAGACGGTCGCCATGGAAAACCAGCCGGGCGCCGTCGGCGGCGTCGGGCAGGTCTTCTTCTCTCCCAATTCCCGCAATGTGCTGCCGGGCAAGGTCGTCTTCACCGTCGACATCCGCACCCCCGACCTCGCCAAGCTCAACGCCATGCGCGCGCGGATCGAGAAGGAGGCGGCCGTGATCTGCGAAGGACTGGGCGTCGGCTGCTCGGTCGAGGCGGTCGGGCATTTCGATCCCGTCACCTTCGACCCGGTGCTGGTGGAGCGTGTCCGCAAGGCCGCGGAGCGGCTCGGCTACAGCCACATGAACATCATCTCCGGCGCCGGCCATGATGCCTGCTGGGCGGCCAAGGTCGCCCCCGCAACCATGGTCATGTGCCCCTGCGTCGGCGGCCTCAGCCACAACGAGGCCGAGGACATCTCCAGGGAATGGGCCGCCGCCGGCGCCGACGTGCTCTTCCACGCAGTGCTGGAAACCGCGGAGATTGTGGGGTGACGGCTTTCGTCCCATACTTGCGGAGATTGGCTGGCCCGGAGAAACAACCGTCCCGCTCGCAACGAAGAAACTCGTTCTCGACTATCTGCGAGCTGTGGGGGACCGGCTTTTCCGGAAGGAGAAGCGACCGGCCGAGTGAGGTAGCACCATGCCGTTGACGCGCCTGCTCGTCCTCTGCCTGCTTATGGCTGCACACGGTTCCCTGGCCGAAGCCAGAACCCGTTTTTCGGCCGGAGAGCCTTGGGACTGGCAGTTGACCGCGCCGCTTGATCTGACCCGCAAGGTGAATGTGTACGACCTCCACCCGGGACTCGTGACGCAGAAAGCCATCGACCGGCTCAGGGCGCGCGGCGTCAAGACGATCTGCTACGTCAGTGTCGGCACGCTGGAGAAAACCGCCCCGGATCGGAAGGCATTTCCGGCGAAGGTCATCGGCAAGGTCTATGGCGACTGGCCCGACGAGAAGTTTCTGGACATCCGCCAGCGCGACATCCTCCTGCCGCTGATGAAGAAGCGCTTCGAGGTCTGCAAGGCCAAGGGATTCCAGGCGATCGAGCCGGACAATATGGACGTCCACTACGCCGATTCAGGGTTTCCCATCACCAAAGCGCACACCAAATCCTATGTGCTGGCATTGGCGAAGATCGCCCATGGCCTCGGCCTCGCCATAGGCCAGAAAAACGTGCCGGACATGACCGGCCATTTCGTGAACGTCCTGGATTTCGCCATCACGGAAAGCTGCCATCAGGACGGCTGGTGTGGTGATGTGGCCGTCTATTCGAAGAAGGGCAAGGCAATCTTTGACGCCGAATACACCGACCGCAAGATCAACTTTTCCGCCGCCTGCCGCGCGGCGAAATCCATGCGCATCTCTATGATCCTAAGAAACAGGGACCTGACAAAGGACGTAAAATTCTGCCCGAACTGAAAGCGGACGGGCGGTCCGACGCCCCGGCAACGAAAACGACAGAGGGAAACAAAAATGAGCACAGTCATCAAGGGCGGCACGGTCGTTACCGCCGATCTCACCTACAAGGCTGACGTCAGGATCGAGGGTGGCGTGATCGTCGAGATCGGCCCGAACCTTGCCGGCGACGAGGTGCTGGACGCCTCCGGCTGCTACGTCATGCCGGGCGGCATCGATCCGCACGTCCACCTCGAAATGCCGTTCATGGGCACCTATTCCTCCGACGATTTCGAGAGCGGCACGCGCGCGGGCCTTGCCGGCGGCACGACCATGGTCGTCGATTTCTGTCTGCCGGCCCCCGACCAGTCGCTCCTCGACGCGCTGCAGATGTGGCATAATAAGACAAGCCGCGCCAACGCCGACTACTCCTTCCACATGGCGATCACCGGCTGGAACAAGCGCGTGTTCGACGAGATGGAAACCGTCGTCAAGGACAAGGGCATCAACACCTTCAAGCACTTCATGGCCTACAAGGGCGCCCTGATGGTGAACGACGACGAGATGTTCGCCTCCTTCTCGCGCTGCGCCGAACTCGGCGCGCTGCCGCTCGTCCACGCGGAAAACGGCGACGTGGTGGCCGCCATGTGCGCCAAGCTCCTGGCGGAGGGCAACAACGGACCGGAGGCGCACGCCTATTCGAGACCTGCCGAGGTCGAGGGCGAGGCGACCAACCGTGCGATCATGCTGGCCGACATGGCGGGCGTTCCGCTCTACGTCGTGCACACCTCCTGCGAACAGGCCCATGAAGCAATCCGCCGCGCCCGCCAGAAGGGAATGCGCGTCTATGGCGAACCGCTGATCCAGCATCTGACGCTCGACGAGAGCGAGTACTTCAACAAGGACTGGGACCATGCCGCACGCCGCGTCATGAGCCCGCCCTTCCGCAACAAGCAGCATCAGGACAGTCTCTGGGCCGGCCTGCAGTCGGGCTCGCTCTCCTGCGTCGCCACCGACCACTGCGCCTTCACCACCGACCAAAAACGCTTCGGCGTCGGCGACTTTACCAAGATCCCGAACGGCACCGGCGGGCTCGAAGACCGCATGCCGATGCTCTGGACCTACGGTGTTGCGACCGGCCGCCTTACCATGAACGAGTTCGTTGCCGTCACCTCGACCAGCATCGCCAAGATCCTCAACATGTATCCGAAGAAGGGCGCGATCCTCGTCGGCGCCGACGCCGATATCGTGGTCTGGGATCCGAAGCGCTCGAAGACGATCTCGGCCGGTACCCAGCAGTCGGCGATCGACTACAACGTCTTCGAGGGCAAGCAGGTGACCGGTCTGCCGCGCTTCACGCTCACCCGCGGCATGGTCGCGATCGAGGAATCGACGGTCAAGACGCGCGAGGGCCATGGCGAATTCGTCCGGCGCGAGCCGTTCCAGGCGGTCAACAAGGCGCTCTCCACCTGGAAGGAGCTGGTCGCCCCCCGCAAGGTCGAGCGCACCGGCATTCCGGCGACGGGGGTGTAAGGCGAAGGATGGCGTTCCCGGTGCGATCCACCCCCCTCTGCCCTGCCGGGCATCTCCCCCTCAAGGGGGGAGATCGGGAGCGGCTGGCCGCTTGCCCTGCGACAGACGTTGGAAACGGTACTGGTACAAGAGGCAGACTCGATCTGCCTGCGCACGTCACCGCGAATTCCACAGGCACACAAGAATACGCGCATGAGCGCATTGACATTGACCGTCGGGCAAAAGGTGCAATGGGTCCGATCTCCCCCCTTGTGGGGGAGATGTCCGGCAGGACAGAGGGGGGTACCCCGCCCACCGACGTCAGCGCAAAAACGAACGCGACAGAACAGCCCACTCGCTCCGCCCCCCCTCATCCCGCGCTACGCGCCACCTTCTCCCCGCCGGGGAGAAGGGCATCCTCAGACCCCCACCAGCGCATCCAGCTCCGGCAGGAGAATGACGCTTTCCTGCTCGTTGGGATCGGTACGGGCGATGATTGCCGTGCATGGCGTGCTGGAAAGGTTCGCCGGCAGATGCGGCACGCCGGCCGGGATGTACATCATCTCGCCCGCGTGCAGGATAACGTGATTTTCCAGCCGGTCGCCGTACCAGGTATGCGCCTGGCCGGAGAGGCAATAGATCGCGGTTTCGTGGCTTTCGTGCAGGTGCGCCTTGGCACGCGCGCCGGGCGGCATGGTGAGAAGATGCATGCAGATGCCCTTCGAGCCGACCGTCTCCGCCGAGATCCCCTCGAAATAGCTGAGCCCCTGCTTACCGTCATAGGTGTTGCCGGGCTTGACGATGCGGCAGGTGAGTTTCGATGATGCCTCCATGGTCACGACCTCTTCTCCCTGGCGGCGGGACCGCCGTTTTCCTTCCGCCGCGGCTTCGCGGCGCCTCATTGACAGAATGCAAGAGGCCTGATGCCTTTGCAAGAAAGCCGATTGGTTCCAACGAATGAATGCACCCTCCTCCGTCGTCTCCGCCAAGGACCTCAGTCTGGTCTTCCAGACCAATGACGGCCCCGTCCATGCCCTGTCGAACGTCGATCTCGAGGTCGAGAAGGGCGATTTCGTCTCCTTCATCGGCCCGTCCGGCTGCGGCAAGACGACCTTTCTGAGGGTGATCGCCGACCTCGAAAAGCACACCTCCGGCGCAATCACCGTCAACGGCATGACGCCGGAGAACGCCCGCAAGGACCGCTCCTACGGCTACGTCTTCCAGGCGGCCGCCCTCTATCCCTGGCGGACGATTGAGAAGAACATCGCCCTGCCGCTCGAGATCATGGGATACGGCAAGCAAGAACAGCAGCGACGCATCGAGGAGACGCTGAAGCTCGTCAACCTGACCGGCTTCGGCAAGAAGTTCCCCTGGCAGCTCTCCGGCGGCATGCAGCAACGCGCCTCGATCGCCCGCGCGCTCGCCTTCGACGCCGACCTCCTGCTGATGGACGAGCCCTTCGGGGCGCTGGACGAAATCGTCCGCGATCACCTCAATGAACAACTGCTGAAGCTCTGGGCGGCGACCAACAAGACCATCTGTTTCGTCACCCACTCGATCCCTGAAGCCGTCTATCTCTCGACCAAGATCGTCGTCATGAGCCCGCGGCCCGGCCGCGTCACCGACATCATTCACTCGACGCTGCCGAAGGAGCGCCCGCTCGACATTCGCGAGACGCCGGAGTTCCTCGAAATCGCCCACCGCGTCCGCGAGGGCTTGAAGGCGGGGCACAGCTATGAGGAATAGTATTAATTTAAGAGTAAAGACCCCTCCCCAACCCCTCCCCACAAAGGGGAGGGGCTTGATCGCCCACCTCCCGCACTTCGATCGGGGCAGGACGGCGCCCCGGGTCTTCTCCCCCCTTGTGGGGGAGATGGCCGGCAGGCCAGAGGGGGTTCGCGTTCTGGAACAATCCTTCTTCGTGGAGTGTCCCATGCCGCATTCCAATATCGATCCGAAGACCAGAGATCGTGCAAAGACCTTGCGTCGGGAACTCACAAGGGCGGAACAGGAGATGTGGAACCTGCTACGGGACTTCCGACTCCGTGGCGCTCGTTTCCGCCGGGAAACACCAATTGGGCCATACATCGCTGACTTTGCGTGGCTTTCCGCCCGCGTGATCGTCGAGGTCAATGGCGACAGTCACGAAACGGATCAAGGGCGCGCACATGATCTGCGGCGTGATGCATTTCTCCGCGGTCAGGGTTTTAAGGTGATCCGCTTCGACAATCATCAAGTCATCGACAATCCCGACTATGTATTCGTGACCTTGGAGACGAGCCTAAAGCGGTTCCTGGCCCCGGAGCCGCGCCCATGACCGCCCCCTCCCTCTTCCGCGATCGCGTCCTGCCCATCCTCACCGTCCTCTTCGCGATCCTCGTCATCTGGCACCTTTTCGTCGTCTACCTGAACGCGCCCTTCGTGCGCGATCAGGCCGCACGCGCCGGCGAGACGGTGACCTTCGAACAGGTGGTGGAGCGCACGTTCAACCAGGAGCGGCCGGTCCTCCCCGCGCCGCACCAGATCGCCGTCGAGCTTTGGGACACCACAGTCGGCAAGGCGATCACCTCCAAGCGCAGCCTCGTCTATCACGCCTGGATCACGCTCTCGGCGACGCTGGCCGGCTTCGGCATCGGCACGCTGCTCGGCGTCGTGCTTGCGGTCGCCATCGTGCACAACCGCGCCATGGACCGCTCCTTCATGCCGTGGGTCATCGCCAGCCAGACGATCCCGATCCTCGCGGTGGCGCCGATGATCATCGTCGTTTTGAACTCGATCGGCGTTTCCGGCCTGCTGCCGAAGGCGCTGATTTCGACCTACCTCTCCTTCTTCCCGATCGTCGTCGGCATGGTGAAGGGGTTGAGAAGCCCGGATACGATCCTGCTCGATCTGATGCACACCTACAATGCCAGCCGTTCGCAGATCTTCTGGAAGCTGCGCTGGCCGGCCTCGATGCCCTATCTCTTCACCTCGCTGAAGGTGGCGATCGCCATCTCGCTCGTCGGCGCCATCGTCGGCGAGCTGCCGACCGGGGCGGTAGCCGGGCTCGGTGCCCGCCTGCTCTCCGGTTCCTATTACGGGCAGACGATCCAGATCTGGGCCGCCCTCTTCATGGCCTCCGGCCTTGCCGCCGTCCTCGTCACCATCGTCGGCATGGCTCATTCCGCCGTCCTGAAGCGCATGGGGGAAAAGCCGTGAACAGCGCCTACCTGATCTTCGCCGTCCTGTTCTGGCTCGGTGCCTGGGGCCTCAACGAATGGCTGGTGCGCCAGCATTTTGCCGCACCGGCAGCAAGACGGGCGACCCGCATCGCCGTTCCGCTGATCTTCGGCATCACGCTCGTGGTCGTCTGGGAATGTGTCGTGCGCGGCTTTGCGATCCCCTCGATCCTGCTGCCGGCGCCCTCGGCGATCTGGACGCGGCTCGTCGGCTCCGTGCCGACCCTCTGGGCCGACTTCCGCCAGACATTCCTGAAATCGGTACTGACCGGCTACGTCTTCGGCTGCAGCCTCGGCTTTGCGGTGGCGATCCTCATCGATCGTTCGCCCTTCCTTCAGAAGGGCCTGCTGCCGATCGGCAATTTCGTGTCGGCCCTGCCGATCGTCGGCGTCGCACCGATCATGGTGATGTGGTTCGGCTTCGACTGGCAGTCGAAGGTCGCCGTCGTCGTCATCATGACCTTCTTCCCGATGCTGGTGAACACGGTTCAGGGTCTCGCCTCGGCAAGCCACATGGAGCGCGACCTGATGCGCACCTATGCCGCGAGCTGGTGGCAGACGCTGGTGAAACTCAGGCTGCCCGCCGCCTGGCCGTTCATCTTCACCGCCTTGAAGATCAATTCCACGCTGGCGCTCATCGGGGCGATCGTGGCAGAATTTTTCGGCACCCCGATCGTCGGCATGGGGTTCCGGATTTCCACGGAAGTGGGGCGCAGCAATGTCGACATGGTCTGGGCCGAGATCGCGGTCGCCGCGATCGCCGGTTCGGTCTTCTACGGGGTGGTGGCGCTGGCAGAGCGCGCCGTCACCTTCTGGCATCCGTCTGTCCGCGGTGGACAGGCCTGAACAAAAAAGAGGGAACAGGAATGAAAACGAAAATCGCATCTCTGCTGCTGGCCGGCGCCGTCTCGCTGATGGCGATGCAGGCCGCGGCCGCCGACAAGGTGACCCTGCAGCTCAAGTGGGTGACGCAGGCGCAGTTCGCCGGCTACTACGTCGCCAAGGACAAGGGCTTCTACGAAGAGGAAGGCCTCGACGTCGAGATCAAGCCGGGCGGCCCGGACATCGCCCCGCCGCAAGTGCTGGTCGGCGGCGGCGCCGACGTGATCGTCGACTGGATGCCCTCGGCACTCGCCACCCGCGAGAAGGGCGTGGCGCTCGTCAACATCGCCCAGCCGTTCAAGTCCTCCGGCATGATGCTGACCTGTCTCAAGGAAACCGGCATCACCAAGCCGGAAGACTTCAAGGGCAAGACGCTCGGCGTCTGGTTCTTCGGCAACGAATATCCGTTCCTCTCCTGGATGGCCCATCTCGGCATCAAGACCGACGGATCGCCGGACGGCGTGACCGTGCTCAAGCAGGGCTTCAACGTCGACCCGCTCCTGCAGAAGCAGGCCGCCTGCATCTCCACCATGACCTACAACGAGTACTGGCAGGTCATCGACGCCGGCATCAAGGCGGAAGACCTCGTCACCTTCAAGTATGAGGACGAAGGCGTGGCAACCCTCGAGGACGGCCTCTACGTGCTCGAGGACAAGCTGAAGGACCCGGCCTTCAAGGACAAGATGGTCAAGTTCGTCCGCGCTTCGATGAAGGGCTGGAAATGGGCCGAGGAGAACCCGGATGACGCAGCCGGGATCGTTCTCGACAACGACGCCTCCGGTGCTCAGACGGAAAGCCACCAGAAGCGCATGATGGGCGAAGTCGCCAAGCTCACCGCCGGCTCGAACGGCGCCCTCGACGAGGCCGACTACAAACGCACGGTTGCAACCCTGCTCGGCGGCGGTTCGGATCCGGTCATCACCAAGGAGCCGGAAGGCGCCTTCACTCACGAGATCACCGACGCCGCACTGAAGTAGTCTTCGGCCCCACGCAAACGACGAGGACGCACGGGTCACCGCCCGTGCGTCTTTCTGTTGCCGGACGGGCACATTCCGGCCGTTCCTCCGCAAAAACCGGAAATCGCTGCGGCAGCAGGCGCACCAAGCGTTGATTTACCAGGACGGCCAGCCTAATATTTTGCGCGTAAAGCGCTTTGGAGGGCCTTGCAAGCAGTCTTTACCAAACCCACGTAAGCCGCTTGAAGTGCCTTCGGGAAGAATTGTCGGTCGCGTTCAGAGAAGATATACGGCTTCCGTACAGAGTTACGGAACTCCCGCCGGACTTTTACGGCCATTCTTCAATTTTAGAACAGTGAATTTCTTGAAGTTAAACCTCGGAAGGGACAGATGAGTCGATACCCGAACACGATGGCCGCGCTTCTGGCTCTGGGCACCATTCTCGCGCCGCTGACCGCAACCGCCGAGGAAGCACCGGCGGCCAAGACCGAGCAGATCCTGCCCTCCATCGTCGTCACAGAAGCGACGGTCAGAAAGCTCGTGGATCGCGTTGTGGCGACGGGCACCATCAAGCCGGTCGAAGAGATCTACGTCCAGCCGCAGGTCGAGGGGCTCTCGATCCGCTCGCTCGAGGCAGATGTCGGGGATCGGGTCGAGGCCGGCGGTGTGCTGGCACGTCTCTCCGACGACAGCCTGCTTCTCCAGAAGAGCCAGCTCGTCGCGACCAGGGCCAAGGCGGAAGCAGCGCTCGCCCAGTACAAGGCTCAACTGACGGATGCCGAAGCGAACGCCGCCGAAGCCGAACGGCAGTACAAGCGCGCGACGACGCTCGGCAAGTCCGGCACCGTCTCGACCTCACAGATCGAACAGGCGGAAACCGCCGCAACCAGCGCAAGGGCCAAGGTCAACAGCACCGAACAGGCGATCGCGATTGCCGACGCCGACATCAAGGTCGTCGATAGCCAGATCGCCGATATCGACCTGAAGCTCGCCCGCACCGACATCAAGACGCCGGCAGCAGGCCTCGTCGCCTCGCGCACCGCCAAGGTCGGCGCTATCGCGAGCGGTGCCGGCCAGCCGCTCTTCACGGTGATCCGCGACGGCCAGATCGAACTGGTCGCCGACGTTTCGGAAACCGACATCCTGAAGATGCAGGTCGGCCAGAAGGCCAACATCACCGTCGCCGGCGGCGCTTCCAGGCTCGCCGGCACCATCCGCCTGATTTCGCCCGTCGTCGACCAGCAGACCCGTCTCGGGGCCGTCCATATCGCAATCGACGACGACGACAAGGCGCTTGCGGGCATGTTTGCGACCGCCGAGATCGTGATCGCCGAGGCCGAAGCCGTAGCGCTGCCCGTTTCCGCCATCACTACCGGCAAAGAAGGCTCGACAACCCGTCTCGTCGCCGATGGCGTGGTGAAGCAGGTCGGCATCGAAACCGGCATCCAGGACGGCGCCTTCATCGCAATCACCAAGGGCCTGAAGGCCGGAGACGCCGTGGTCGCCAAGGCAGGGGCCTTCGTCCGTGACGGCGACCACATCAGGCCCGTGCAGGAACAATCGGCATTGTCGAATTGAGAAGGTCGGCGTCATGAATTTCTCTGCCTGGTCCATCCGCAATCCGATCGCACCTTTGCTCGGCTTCTTCCTGCTGATGGTGGTCGGCCTGCAGTCGTTCAATGCGCTGCCGGTCACACGCTTCCCCAACATCGACGTGCCTCTGGTGGCAATCACGGTCACGCAGAGCGGCGCCTCCCCCGCCGAACTCGAAGCGCAGGTGACGAAGGAGATCGAGGACGCCGTCGCCAGCATCACCGGCGTCGACGAGCTCACATCGACCGTCACCGACGGGCAGTCTCAGACAGTCGTCATGTTCCGCATGGAGGTCCAGACCGAGCAGGCGGTCCAGGATGTCAAGGATGCCATCGATCGCATCCGCGGCGATCTGCCGGCAACCGTCGACGAGCCGATCGTCTCGAAGATCGATGTCGAAGGTCAGGCGATCCAGACGTTTGCGGTCTCCGCGCCCAACATGACGCTGGAGGAGCTTTCCTGGTTCGTCGACGATACGATCAAGCGCGCGCTGCAGGGACAGAGCGGCATCGGCCGCGTGGACCGTTACGGCGGCGCCGACCGGGAAATCCGGGTCGAACTCAATCCGGACCGCCTGAACGCCTACGGCATCACCGCCGCCGACGTGAACCGGCAACTGCGCGGCACCAACCTCGATCTCGGCTCCGGCCGCGGACAGGTCGCGGGTGCGGAACAGACGATCCGCACGCTTGGCGACAGCCGCAATGTCGAGACGCTTTCCAACCGTATGATCGCGCTTTCGGGCGGCCGTTTCGTGCGCCTCGCCGACCTCGGCAAGATCGAGGACACCTACGAGGAACAAAAGTCGTTCTCCCGCTTCAACGGCACGCCGGTCGTCACCTTCGCGGTTTTCCGTGCCAAGGGTGCGAGCGAGGTGACGGTCGCGGAGACGGTTGCCAAGAGCCTCGACCAGGTCCGGGCGGAAAACCCGGATGTGCAGATCGAACTCATCAACGATTCCGTTTACTTCACCTACGGCAACTACGAAGCGGCAATGCACACGCTGCTTGAAGGCGCCATCCTCGCCGTCATCGTCGTCTTCCTGTTCCTGAGAAACTGGCGCGCGACGCTCATCTCGGCGATCGCGCTGCCGCTTTCGGCGATCCCGACCTTCTGGATCATGGATATGATGGGGTTCTCGCTGAACCTTGTCAGCTTCCTGGCGCTTACGCTTGCGACCGGCATCCTCGTCGATGACGCGATCGTCGAGATCGAGAATATCGCCCGCCACATCAAGCTCGGCAAGACGCCCTACCGGGCGGCGATCGAGGCGGCGGACGAGATCGGGCTTGCGGTCATCGCCACGACCTTCACCATCATCGCCGTCTTCGTGCCGGTGTCGTTCATGCCGGGCATTCCCGGCCAGTACTTCATCCAGTTCGGCCTCACCGTCGCCTTCTCGGTCTTCTTCTCGCTGATGGTTGCCCGCCTCATTACGCCGCTGATGGCGGCGTACCTGATGCGGGCCGAAGACGCGATGGACGACCATGCCGACAACGACAGCGCCTTCATGAAAGGCTACACCCGGCTGGTTCGCGGCACGACCACCCATTGGTACTCGCGCTATGCGACGCTGCTCGGAGCCATCCTGTTTCTCATTGCCTCGATGGCGCTGCTGTTTCAGGTCCCCGGCAGTTTCCTGCCACCGGAGGACGCCGGACGGATCGTGCTTTCGGTGGAGCTGCCGCCGAATGCCACGCTTGCCGAAACCGAGCGCAAGAGCGATGCGATCTACGAGGCCGTGAAGGACCTCGACGGGGTCGAGAGCGTCTTCGTGCTCGGTGGCGCCTCGCCGAAGGGCGAACTCGAACTGCGCCGCGCCACGGTGACCCTCAATCTGGTAAAGATCGAGCATTCGCTGCTGAAGACCCTCGTGAACAAGGGCATCGGCAACATTCCGCTCATCGGTTCCTATCTTCCCAAGATGTCCGTCGAAGGCCGCACACGCCCGCAATGGGACATCGAGCAGGAGGTCTTCGAGAAGGTGCGGCCGATCGCCGACGTGCGCGTTCTGAAGCTCAATGACCGCGGCGAGCGCGACATCTCGTTCAATTTCCTCTCCAAGGACGAGGAGGAATTGAACGCCGCCACCGGGCTGTTGGAGGCGAAGCTCCGGACTGTACCGCAACTCGCCAATGTCAGCGCGGAAGGCGCCCTGCCCCGCCCGGAACTGCAGATTCGGCCGCTCAACGACGAAGCCGCCCGCCTCGGCATCACGCCGCAACAGATTTCTGAGACGGTGCGTGTCGCAACGATCGGCGATACCGCCGCGGCGCTGTCGAAGATCTCGCTCGACAGCCGTCTGATCCCGATCCGCGTTCAGGCCTCTCTCGATCTACGCAGCGACCTTGCAGCCATCCGCGCGATGAAGATCCAGACCGCGACCGGCGCCTCCGTGCCGCTCTCGACGGTCGCCGACATCGACTACTCGGAAGGCGTGAGCTCGATCAAGCGCAGCGATCGCCGGCGCGTGGTCACCATTGGTGCCGACCTGCCCCGCAGCGTGGCGCTCGACACGGCCTCCGCCGCCTTCCGCGAGGCGGTCGCGGAGACGAAAGTCCCCCCGACGGTGCGGCTTGCCGAAAGCGGCGACACCAAGGTGCAGAATGAGATGCAGCAGAGCTTCCTGAATGCCATGCTGCTCGGCCTATTGCTGGTGCTGACCGTGCTGATCTTGCTGTTCAAGGATGTCATCCAGCCCTTCACCATCCTGTTCTCGCTGCCGCTTGCGATCGGCGGCGTGGCGGTGGCGCTGATCATAACCGGCAATGCGCTTTCCATGCCCGTACTGATCGGCATTCTGATGCTGATGGGTATCGTCACGAAGAACGCGATCCTGCTCGTGGACTTCGCGATCGAAATGCGCAACCGCGGCATGAACCGCGTCGAGGCCATGGTGGAAGCCGGGCGCAAGCGCGCCCGGCCGATCATCATGACGTCGATCGCCATGTCCGCCGGCATGTTGCCGTCCGCCATGGGCGTCGGCGAGGGCGGTTCGTTCCGCGCCCCGATGGCGACCGCGGTGATCGGCGGCATCATCGTCTCCACCGCCCTCAGCCTGCTGGTCGTACCCGCCTTCTTCCTGATCATGGACGACCTGTCCCGCCTGCTCGGCTGGATCTTCGGCCGCCTCGTCGGCAGGAAGGAAGAGGAAAGCGAGACGTTGAGTCGCGAAGAGCTCAGCGAGCGCACCCGCAAGAACGACGAGGCTTTGGCTGCGATCGAACAACGCCTCTCCAGCATAGAGAAGCGCTCGTCCGGCGGCACGCCGGCGCCTGCGGATTCAAACAAGCTGGTGCCGATCCGCCCGCTTGCCGCCGAGTGAGGGTCGAGGCGCAACCGCAAACGGGAAGAGAGCCGGGAAACCGGCTCTTTTTCGTTGAGAAGCAGGGCGCAACCGCCGCATTTTCGCAATTGCCTGCAGGACGATTGATCGAAATCAAATCGTCATTTCCCGCCCTTGCTTATCTTGGCTCGTACTGGGGAATGAGTGCAGCGTAGGTCGTTTCCCGGGTTTTGGGAGTGAGCGTGGTCGGCCGCGCGCCGCGGGTATTCCGTGGCCACGGAACGGCGGAGCGGACGGGAAAGACCAGGGCCGAAGGCCGCCGATGGCGTGTGCCGTTCGGATCGAGACGACTCCCAGCAAAGCCGGATCAACGACCATCTCCCAAGAACCGGCAACGGGCCCTGCGTCTGCCACGCAAGGTCGGCAGGAATGGTGATACCTGTGAACAAGACATTGAAGCTGAACACACGCGACAAGAACATTTTGCTGAAGAGTTCCTTCATGGAGCCACTCGGCCCTGCATCGATGGCGCGGATGCTCGACCTTGCGACCGTCACCAGTTTCGAGGCCCGCGACATCCTCTTCCGCGAAGGTGAGGTGGCGGAATACTTCTACTGCGTCCTCACCGGCTATATTCGCCTCTACCGCCTGAACAGGGACGGTCGGGAGGCCGACATCCGCATCTGCGGACCGGGAGACACCTTCGCCGAATGCCTGCTCTCCTGCGGTGATCGCTACCTCTACAACGCCCAGGCGGCGGAAAACGTCATGGTGGCGCGTTTCGAGCTGCAGAAGGTGCGGCAACTCGCCGAGCAGGAAAAGGACGTGGCGAAGGCCGTGATCCAATGCCTGTCAGCGCATCTGCGCAGCAGCATGGACTGCATCGCCAACGACCGGCTGCAGACGGCGCCGCAGCGCGTCGCCCACTACCTGCTCGACAACTGCCCGGAGGACGGCAGCTCCGCCTCGATCCGCCTGCCATTCCAGAAGAGCCTGCTCGCCGGCAAGCTCGGGCTGGCTCCCGAGGCCCTGTCGCGTGCCTTCTCGTCGCTCCGCCGGGCGGGCGTGACGGTCCGCGGGCGCATCATCCAGATCAACGATATCGGCGCGCTGAAACAGATCTGAACCGGGACCTGTCGGGCACGACAGCCGGCGATCAGAGGCCGCCGGTTTGTTTGATGAACTGCACGATATCCTCGACGCCCGCTCCTCGCTTCATGTCGGAGAAGACATAAGGCTTGGCGTTGCGCATCCGGTGTGCGTCACGATCCATCACGTCCAGATCGACCTCGACGTAAGGGGCGAGATCCTTCTTGTTGATCACCAGGAGGTCCGAGCGGGTAATGCCCGGTCCGCCCTTGCGCGGGATTTCCTCGCCCTGGCAGACCGAGATCACATAGATCGTCAGGTCGGCGAGATCGGGCGAGAATGTCGCCGCCAGATTGTCGCCGCCCGATTCGATGAAGACGACATCGAGATCGGGAAAGCGGCGATTGAGGTCGGCGATCGCCTGCAGGTTGATCGTCGCATCCTCGCGGATCGCGGTATGCGGACAGCCACCGGTCTCGACGCCGACCACGCGGTCGGAGGAGAGCGCCTGCATGCGCACGAGCGCATCGGCATCCTCGCGCGTATAGATGTCGTTGGTGACGACCGCGACGGAATAGTCTCCCCTCAGCGCCTTGCAGAGCTTTTCGGTGAGCGCGGTCTTGCCGGAGCCCACAGGGCCGCCGATACCGATGCGCAAGGGTCCGTTTGCCGATTTCATCCCGTGTATCCCGTTGCAAGAAGAGTGAAGCCCGCGCCGATCACGAGACAGAGCGGCCCATAGTAGCGCCGGTCGAGCCTCGCGAAAGGCTGCTGCGGAACCCGCATCCGCCACGCGGGCAGATAGGCGGCGACACCGCGGGCAAGAAAGACGAAAGCAAGGACCATGCCAGCGGATGTGAGCGACCAGCCCCCGAGCGGCCAGACGCACAGGGAGGCAAGGGCCAGCGCAACATAGGCGGCGAAGGCGAGCGCGACCGCAACCAGCACGGCGGCCGCCGGCGGCGGCATGTGTTCCTGTCCCTTGAAGCCGACCACCATCCGCACGAGCTCCCGCTCGCTCGCGGCCGGAAAGGTAGAGCCCGCGGCCCAGGCAAGATGCAGCGCCGCGATCGCCAGAAGCACGACGGCGAGGAGAAGGGCGAGCGCGGTCATGACAGGAACAGCCTCGAATGTTGGGTCTCATGCCTGAGGCTCATCTGATCGGCGATCAGCGTTGCGCTGCCGAGATCGTCGAGGCTGGATGAAGCAGCCCTCCCGGCCTCGTCGGCGATGACGTCCTCGATCCGCGAGAGCAGCGTGACGCCCCGGCTCTGCCCGAGGACGCCGAGACGGATCGCCGCCGAAACGAGTTGCGAGACGGCGGCGTGAAGAAAGGCGGAAAGCGTCTCTGCAAGGCCGACGCCGTTCGATGCGGCGACGGCACCGATGGCGACGCTATAGGCCGTCCCGTCGCCGAGCACTTCCGGAACCGCACCGGGCCAGGCGCTCGCGGCCGCAAGAAAGGCGCCGCCCTGCCGGGAGATTTCGAGATGCCGTTCGGCCGATCCGGCGAGCGCCGCCGCTAGCTCCGTCACCGCCCGCAGGCGCTCATCGTCCTCGACGGAACGGTAGGCCTCGGCGAGCAGGACCGCGTCGTTACGCAGGCTGCCACAGCGAAGCAGAGTGACGAGCCAGTCCTCCAGCGCCTCGGCCGACGACACGTGTCCCGACTGGACCGCGGCCTCGAGCCCACCGGAATAGGCAAAGCCGCCCACCGGGAAGGCCGGAGAAAGCCAGGCCATGAGCCGCAACAGGGCCTGCACTGCGGAGGTCTCACGCATCGGCGCTCATTCGCGGCCGCCATGGGCATGGCCGTGATTGTCACCGTGGGTGTGATAGGCGCCTCGCATCGGCTGGAACGCCTCGACGATCTCCACCACCCTCGCCCCGAGCAGCTCGATCATCTCCCGGATCACCCGGTCGCGCAGGATGAGGATGCGATCCGCCTCAATCTGCGCCGACATGTGCCGGTTGCCGAGATGCCAGGCGAGTTCCGCCAGATGCAGCGGGTCGCGCGGAACGATCTCGTAGAGAGGCTCCTTCGCCGCCCGGATTTCCACCTGGTCGCCATTGTCGAGGACCAGCCGGTCGCCGTCGCCGAAGACGACCGGTTCCTTGAGGTCGAGCATGACCATGTCGCCGTCGGTGAGATGAAGAAGCTTCCGCCTCAGGTGCCGCTCGTCATGGGCAAGCACCACCGTGCCGATGGGAAGAGCGGCCGATGTGCCGGCCGAGAGATAGGTCGTGATACGCTGCATGGCTAATCCGAACTGACTATCCCGGGAAAATGCAGAATTTGAGCGTCAACGGCAACACCGAAGTTGTAATCACAATTAGTGATAGCACATCTTGTCGACACACACCAAAAAGGGCGCCGACCAGCCGGACGACGCCCTCGAAACGAGAGAACGCGAAAGCCTTACGCGGCCTTCTTCTCCTGGAGTTTCGCCAGAATGTTCTGCGGCGAGGAAACGCCGTAGGGATCGCTCTCGCAATTGTCCGAATAGCCTTCTTCCTCGAACCACTGCTCGACCAGGCCATCATTGATGATGGCGGCGTAGCGCCAGGAGCGCATGCCGAAGCCGAGATTATCCTTGCGGACCAGCATGCCCATCTTGCGGGTGAACTCGCCGGAACCGTCGGGGATCAGCTTGACGTTTTCGAGGTTCTGCGACTTGCCCCAGGCGTTCATCACGAAGGCGTCGTTGACGGAGATGCAGTAGATCTCGTCGATGCCTTCGGCCTTGAACTCGTTGTACATCTTCTCGAAGTCGGGAAGCTGGTAGGTCGAGCAGGTCGGGGTGAAGGCACCCGGCAGGGAGAACAGGATGACCCGCTTGCCCTTGAAGTAGTCGTCCGAGGTGACGTCCTGCCAACGATAGGGGTTCGGACCGCCAACGGACTCGTCACGGACGCGGGTACGGAAGGTGACCTGGGGCACTTTCTTGCCGATCAGCATAGCAATCTCCTTGCATGGGAAACACGGTAGCCGGTTCCATACGGGATGGAGCACCGGACTTGCGAATTAGAACTAGCCTAAAACCGGTTGCGACGCAGCATGAAACATCGCCGCAGGGCGGATGCATGGCTGGATTGCAAAAAACGCATAGCAAAAACGCCGCCGATCGGCACTTCTGCACAACGCTTGGTCAGGCAGCCGTCAGAACAGGAAATACCGCTGCGCCATCGGCAGTTTCGTCGCCGGCTCGCAGGTGAGCAGCTCGCCGTCGGCGCGCACTTCGTAGGTTTCCGGGTCGACCTCGATCTCCGGCGTCAGGTCGTTATGGATCATCGACGCCTTGGAAATGCCGCCGCGCGTGTTCTTGACAGCCACCAACTGCTTGGCGACGCCGAGCCTGTTCGCAAGCCCGGCATCGAGCGAGGCCTGGGAAACGAAGGTGACGGAGGAGTTGGTCCGCGCCTTGCCGTAGGCGCCGAACATCGGCCGGTAATGCACCGGCTGCGGCGTCGGGATCGAGGCGTTCGGGTCGCCCATCGGGGCGGCGACGATCGTCCCGCCCATCAGCACCATGTCCGGCTTGACGCCGAAGAAGGCCGGGTTCCAGAGGACGAGGTCGGCCCGCTTGCCGATTTCGACGGACCCGATCTCGTGGCTGACGCCGTGGGCGATCGCCGGATTGATCGTATACTTGGCGATGTAGCGCTTCACCCGGGCGTTGTCGTTGTCGCCGGTCTCCTGCGGCAGCCGCCCGCGCTGGCGCTTCATCTTGTCGGCGGTCTGCCACGTGCGGATCGCCACCTCTCCGACGCGGCCCATGGCCTGGCTGTCGGAGGAAATGATCGAGAAGGCACCGATATCGTGCAGGATGTCTTCCGCGGCGATCGTCTCCTTGCGGATGCGGCTTTCGGCAAAGGCGATGTCTTCCGGGATCGACGCCGAGAGGTGATGGCACACCATCAGCATGTCGAGGTGCTCGGCGATCGTGTTGACGGTATAGGGCCGCGTCGGGTTCGTCGAAGACGGGATGACGTTCGCCTGCCCGCAGATGCGGATGATGTCGGGCGCGTGCCCGCCGCCTGCCCCTTCGGTATGGAAGGCATGGATGGTCCGACCCTTGATGGCACCGATCGAATCCTCGACGAAGCCCGACTCGTTCAGCGTGTCGGTGTGGATCATCACCTGCACGTCGTACTGGTCGGCGACCGAGAGGCAGCAATCGATCGCCGCCGGCGTCGTTCCCCAGTCCTCATGCAGTTTCAGCGACGAGGCCCCGCCCAGCACCATCTCTTCGAGCGCCCCCGGCAGCGAGGCATTGCCCTTGCCGGCGAAGGCGAGGTTCATCGGGAAGGCATCTGCCGCCTCGATCATCCGCGCGATGTGCCAGGGCCCGGGCGTGCAGGTGGTGGCGAGCGTCCCGTGGGCCGGTCCGGTGCCGCCGCCGAGCATGCAGGTAATGCCGGACATCAGCGCCTCCTCGATCTGCTGCGGGCAGATGAAGTGGATGTGGCTGTCCATGCCGCCGGCGGTGACGATCTTGCCCTCGCCGGCGATCGCCTCGGTCCCCGGCCCGACGATAATCGTGACGCCCGGCTGGGTATCCGGGTTGCCGGCCTTGCCGATCGCGACGATACGCCCGTCTTTCAGCCCGATGTCCGCCTTGACGATGCCCCAGTGGTCGACGATCAGCGCATTGGTGATGACCGTGTCGACGGCACCCGCCGCGCGCGTCACCTGGCTCTGGCCCATGCCGTCGCGGATAACCTTGCCGCCGCCGAATTTCACCTCGTCGCCGTAGGTCGTGTAGTCCTTCTCGACCTCGACGAAGAGCTCGGTATCGGCGAGCCGCACCTTGTCGCCGGTCGTCGGACCGAACATCGAGGCGTAGGCGGCGCGGGACATCTTGTAGGACATCGGATCAGGCTCCTTCCGGGGGAGAGATGAAATTGGTCTGCGGCAGGCGGCTGAGCCTGCCCGCTGCAATGTAGGAATCCACGAGACGCCGCTCGGCGGCGAAGGGATGGCCATCCCAGCCTTCATGCGAAAAACCGGTCAGGGCGACGGCATCGCCGGCCTCTTCGGCCTGCGCAAGGATGCTAGCGACGACGACCATGCCGCTGCTCGGAACGACATAGTCGCCCGGATCGAACGGCACGAGCGCAGCGTCGACGGCTTCGTGCACAGACCGGTCGATGACCGCGTGGGTCTTGCCGGCGTCATTCGCGAAGGCCGCAAGCGCATCGGTATAATCGTCGCAAAAGTCCGCAAGCTCCGGATGGGTCGCCATCAACGCTGGACGAAGCTCCCGGAACTTCTCCGGATCGCGGACCGACCAGATTTCCCGGCAGTCGTTCACCGGCTGGCTCGCTCGCCATTCGGGCGAGGAGAGCATCATGAGCGGCGGCCTGCCGGTATTGCAGACGGCGACCACATCCGTGCGCGTGCCTCCGGCTCCGAAGGAGCGACACTCGTTGAAGCGGATAACGAGGTCGGCCGCGTCGATGACCGGGGCAAGCCCGGGTTCGATCTCGCCATTGCCGACAATCACGATCTGCTGTGCTCTCGCCACGACGTCAATTCTCCGGAGGTTCGCCGAGCGCGTCGAGCTCGCCGCGCCGCACGCGGGTCATCTCGAGCCGGCAGGAAATGTCGTGCAGCGCCGCCTGCGAGCCGCCGCGCCAGCTCCAGCTGTCGACTTCGCATTTGCGGTCGCGATAGGCGATCCAGGCGCGCTGCGCCTCCGTCAGCGCCTCCAGATAGCCGGTGGCATAGCCCTCGACCTTGCCCTCCCGCTCACCGATCACCCTGCGCGCCTGCTGATAGGCGGCGTTCAACCTGGCATCCTCGCGAGCGAGTTCGCTCTCGGCACATTCCGCAAGCTCCACCGTGTCGAGGATCTCGTCGCACGCCTCGGATACATCCACCTGCGCGAAGGCGGCAGTCGGCGCAAGGCAGAGGAGCGCCAACACCACCGCGACCTGCAGCGAGGAAGACGTCAACCAGAAGAGGAAAAGAGCGCGCATAGGGCCAGTTACACTCCTGCTAATTCTCGACCATGCTTTTCAGCTCTTCGGTCCGCTTGCGGGTAAGGTCGGCAAGACAGGAAGAAACGATCATCGGATACATGCTTCCGCCCCAGACGCTGTAGCCGACGGCGTCGCACTGATTGTCGCGGTACTGTATCCATGCGCGCTGCGCACCGACCAGCGACTCGACCGCGCCCTTGTTCTCGGCATCGAGCTCGGCATCCCAGTCGGCCATCACCTTCTTGGTCTTGGCCCACTGGGCATTCAGCTCCTTGTCGGCCTTCTCGTAATCCTGCTGCGAGCAGACATTCATGTCGAACTGGGTCATCGCGTTTTCGCAATCGACCTCAGGCTCATCCTCGGCCGCCGCCGGCGCGGCGAAAGCGAGGCCGGAGAGAAGGACCGCTGCAACACCGCGGCAGGAAAATATCGAAAAACTCATGACTGTTGAAAACCCCGGCTGAAAATGCAGTTAGACCGACGCGCCGTCAAAAGCCTGCGACGGAAGCGAGCGGGCATCGACACCGTCGAGCGTATTGACGTTCACCGCCACCATCTCCTCGCCGTCGGGCGTCGTCCCGAAAGAGAAACTCTGAATGCCGCAGGTCTTGCAGAACAGGTGATGGATCAGGTGCTTGTTGAACTGGTATTCGGTGAGATTGCCTTCGCCGGAGTTCAGCGTGAAGGCCTCTCGCGGAACAAAGGCCAATACCGATCCGAGACGCCGGCAGCGCGAGCAATTGCACACGACCGTGTGCCCGAGATCGACGTCGACGTCGAAATCCACCGCGCCGCACTGGCAGCTTCCGTGATAATGCAAAACCGCCATCAGAGTGCTCCCATGACCTTCTGGCGAAAACCGTAGACCTCTCGCTTGCCCGAAAGCGGGATCAGCGTGACCTGCCGGGTCTGGCCCGGCTCGAAGCGCACAGCCGTTCCGGCCGGAATATCGAGCCGCATGCCCCTTGCCTTCTCGCGATCGAAGGAAAGGCCGGCATTGGCCTCGAAGAAGTGGTAGTGGCTGCCGACCTGCACCGGCCGGTCACCTGTGTTGGACACCTCGACCGTCACGGTCGGAAGGCCGGCATTCAGCTCGATTTCGCCTTTTGCGGCAATGATTTCACCGGGGATCATGAATCAGTCCTCCAACGACTTAACGTATCGGTTCATGCACGGTCACGAGCTTCGTGCCGTCCGGGAAAGTCGCCTCGACCTGGACGTCGTGGATCATCTCGGCGATGCCCTCCATCACCTGGTCGCGGGTGATCACGTGCGCCCCCGCCTCCATGAGGTCGGCGACCGAACGTCCGTCGCGCGCGCCTTCCACCACGAAGTCGGTGATGAGCGCGATCGCTTCCGGATAGTTGAGCTTCACCCCCCGTTCGAGCCGGCGGCGCGCCACCATGGCGGCCATGGCGATCAGGAGTTTGTCTTTTTCTCTCGGCGTGAGGTTCATGCCCGCTCCACTCTTCTTGACGACTGTCAGAGATTCCAGACTTTCGGCATAGTTGCGCTTCCGCGCAAGGCCGAAACGACTGGAACCAGTTTTTGTCTGAGCTGGAAGCCGTCGGCAGCGGTCATCCGCACGACGAGCTTGCCGTCCCACTGGCTCGCACCACCCGAGCCGTCACCGAGGATCGCGCGCACCTGCGGTAGCAGCGCCTCCGCGAGCGGCCCGACATAGAGCACGGTGGCAAAGGCGAGAGCACCACCGAGAACCGCGTTCGAGGCGGTCAATCCCGCGATGTCGTCGTCGAGCCGCAGTTCCTCGGCATGGAGAAGCTGCCCGCCGCGGCGGATGCGCCAGCGGTCCCGCAGGAGGCCGCGGGAAACGGCCTCCCCCATCGCCTTGCGCCCGAGCAGCACTGCCTCGACGGCGATGAACTCAGTGTCCTCGTCGAGATCGACATCCAGTCGCCGGGTCAGCGACGCATTGTCGAAAAGGATCGTCTCCTGCGGCAGCCAGTGGACCTTGGCACCGGCGGCGACGGTGATCCGCGTCTCGACGGCGGCAGTTCCGAACGAGGCCTTGTAGATCTTTTCACAAGCCTGCGTCGTTGCTGTCACGAAAGTGCCGGGGCCGGCGGCGACCGACCAGTCCATACGGTCGCCGCCCGTCAGGCCGCCGCCGGTGTTGATGAATACGGCCTCCATCTCGGCGGAAAAGGTCTCGGGCAGCCGGATCTTGGCCGCCCCTTCCTGGTAGAGCTCGGCGAGGCGCGTGCGGCCGCCGAGGAGCTTCGCTGCGATATGCCCGCGGCCCCACGCCCTTTGCTGTCGGTCCTGCACCAATGCCGTCAAGCTTCCCTCGTCTCCGCTGTCCTGCCGCCGTCCCGGAGCCTTCTCGGCCCGGCGACGGCAAGGAAAGCAAGTTCCGTGCCTTCCCGACCGAGCCGCTGAAGCATCTGCAGACACACCGCCCGCGGGATGCGCCGCGGACAGGAAACCCGTCCTGCCCTCCTGGCGGGCAATATCACTGCCCAATTTCTGGGCAGCCGTGCATCCCCTCACCTGACCTCCGTCAGACCGTCAGGTGCCGGCGGACATCGGCCGAGTCGAGCGTCTCGGCCGCGCCCTCGTGTACGATCTCACCGCGATCCATGATGTAGACGTAGTCGGCAAGCTCCCGGCAGAAATCAAGATACTGTTCGACGAGCAGGATCGCCATGCCGGTCGAGTCCCTGAGATAGCGGATGGCACGGCCGATATCCTTGATGATCGACGGCTGGATGCCCTCTGTCGGCTCGTCGAGCACGAGAAGGCGCGGCCGCATGACGAGGGCCCGCCCGATCGCCAGCTGCTGCTGCTGCCCGCCGGAAAGATCGCCGCCACGCCGTCCGAGCATGGATTGCAGCACGGGAAACAGGCTGAAGATGTCATCCGGAATGAAGCGGTCCTTGCGGACGAGCGGCGCATAACCGGTTTCGAGGTTTTCCTTCACCGTCAGCAGCGGAAAAATTTCCCGCCCCTGCGGTACGTAGCCGACGCCGAGCTTGGCGCGCTGATAGGGCGCCATGCCGTTCATCGTTTTTTCGGCGAACCGGATCTCGCCCGCCGACGCCGGATGCTGGCCGGTGATCGCCCGCAACAGCGAGGACTTGCCCACCCCGTTGCGGCCGAGCACGCAGGTGATCTTGCCCATCGGTGCAACGAGACTGACGCCGCGAAGAGCCTGCGCGGCACCGTAGTGGAGGTTGATGTTGTCGACGACGAGTTCGCTCACCGTGCTGTCTCCTCGATGAAACCCTGGATGGCGGAGAAGAGCTCCGCATTGTGGCCGATCCAGACGTGGCCGCCGGTCGGGTAGAGGATCAGCCTTGCGCCCGCTACGCGGTCGGCGATGTAGCGCGCAGCGTCGGCGGTCAGGTAGCGGTCGTCTTCGACCGAGATGGCGAGCGTCGGTGCCGTGATCGCTTCCAGCGGCATCGGCTGGGGATCGCCAGCCAGCCGCATGTCGTTCAGCAATCCCTGCGCCCGCTCGCTGACCGGCAGGATCGCATCGAGGATCGCCTGCACGCGGCTGCGCTCGTCCGGCGCGGCAGCGGCGAACAGAGCCGGATCCGTCGCCAGGACCGAGCCGATCATCAGGTCGGGCATAGCCGACATGGCCGCCCAGAACAGGAAGTCCGATCCGAGCGCCGCCTCGACCAGGTGTTCCTGACCCGGCGACCATGGGCGTGCCGGCGGCCGGTTGGGGGCATAGGCCGCCGGCACGACCGCGATCAGCGCAGCACAACGATCCGGGTGGCGGATGGCGAAAGCGATGGCAGATAACGCCCCGGCCGAGCCGCCGATGACCGGTATCCTGTCGATGCCGAGCGCATCGAGCAGATCGACAAACGCGTCCGCCTGGTTTTCCGAAGAAGGATCGGTCGGAAAGGCCGAGCCGAGATAACCGAACCGCGATGGCGAAATCACCCGCATGCCGTTTTCGACCAGCGGCGCGGCAAACAGCAAGCCCTGATCGCATCCGCCGCCGCTGCCATGGATCATCAGCACGGGCTTGCCTGTGCCGGCTTCGGCATATTCTAGCGGGCCGAAGCGGCCTTCGATCGTCGTGGCGCGATAGCCCGCGATGTGCGCCCGCGCGGCGCCGAGGGCTACCGCGTAGCGACGGTGCAGCCAACCGGCCCCGACCGCGACCGCTGTACCGCCCGCAGCCAAAGCGAAAAGCGTTCTGCGCGTCAACATCATCCCGATCTCCGCAGCCACGTCCACGACGCCGGGCGTCGGGGAGAGTGAGATCAGACTACCAGCGGAGCGGGCGGCAACATTGACCATGATCAAGTTCACCGCCCCAGATAGTTCTCGATGACCTTCTGGTCGTTCGAGACGAAATCGATCGAGCCCTCGGCCAGCACCGAGCCTTCCGCCAGACACGTCACCTTGACGCCGAGGTCGCGGATGAAGCCCATGTCGTGCTCGACGACGACGACCGAACGGGTCTTGGCGATCTGCTTGAGCAGGATCGCCGTTTCCGCCGTCTCCGCGTCGGTCATGCCGGCCACCGGTTCGTCGACAAGCAGAAGCTTGGGCTCCTGCGCCAGCAGCATGCCGATTTCGAGCCACTGCTTCTGGCCATGGCTGAGATTGGCGGCGACGTCGTCCTTGCGACCGGTGAGGCGGATCGTTTCGAGGATCTCCTCGATGCGTGCCTTGTCTTCCACGCTCAGCCGGTAGAACAGCGTCGCGAAGACGCCCCGTTTGCGGTTGAGCGCGAGTTCGAGATTGTCCCAGACCGTATGGCTCTCGAAGACGGTCGGCTTCTGGAACTTGCGGCCGATGCCGAGCTCCGCGATCTCCGCCTCGTCCTTCTTCGTCAAGTCCACCTCGCCGTTGAAGAAGACCTCGCCCTCGTCGGGTCTGGTCTTGCCCGTGATGATGTCCATCATCGTCGTCTTGCCGGCGCCGTTCGGACCGATGATCGCCCTGAGCTCCCCGGGCTCGACGACGAAGGACAGAGAGTTCAGCGCCTTGAAGCCGTCGAAGGAGACGGATACGCCGTCGAGATAGAGAATGCTCGTCGGTTTCTTCTCGTTCATGGCGCTCACTCCGCGGCCTGTTCGAGCGGCAACGCCGCGTCGGATACCTTGTCATGGTTGGTGGCATCATCCGCCGCCTTGCGGTCCCGGCGCGCCGCATGGCGCTGCTGGATCGTGCCGACGATTCCCTTGGGCAGGAACAACGTGACGCCGATGAAGAGGCCGCCGAGTGCGAAGAGCCAGAGGTCCGGGAAGGCGCCGGTGAAGTAGCTCTTGCCCACGTTGACCAGGATCGCTCCGATGATCGGCCCGATCAGCGTGCCGCGCCCGCCGACTGCGGTCCACACAACCACTTCGATCGAGTTGGCGGGTGCGAACTCGCCCGGATTGATGATGCCGACCTGCGGCACGAAGAGCGCGCCGGCAATGCCCGCCATCATCGCCGAGACGGTGAAGGTGAAGAGCTTGATGTTCTCCACCCGGTAGCCGAGGAAGCGCACGCGGCTTTCCGCGTCCCGCACGCCGACCAGTACCTTGCCGAACTTCGAGCGGGTGATGGCCGAAGCAATGACAAGGCAGACGGCGAGGAACAACGCCGAAAGCGAAAACAGCACCGCGCGCGTTCCGTCCGCCTGAACGGAAAAGCCGAGGATCTCCTTGTAGTCGGTCAGGCCGTTATTGCCGCCGAAGCCCATGTCGTTGCGGAAGAAGGCGAGCATCAGCGCATAGGTCATCGCCTGGGTGATGATCGAGAGATAGACGCCGTTGACGCGGGAGCGGAAGGCGAACCAGCCGAAGACGAAGGCGAGCAGGCCCGGCACGATGAGCACCATCGCCATGGCGACCGGGAACACGTCCATGCCGTACCAGAACCACGGCAGTTCCTTCCAGTTGAGGAAGACCATGAAGTCCGGCAGGATCGGGTCGCCGTAGACGCCCCGGCTGCCGATCTGGCGCATCAGATACATGCCCATGGCATAGCCGCCGAGCGCGAAGAAGGCCCCATGACCGAGCGAGAGGATGCCGCAATAGCCCCAGACGAGGTCGAGCGCGAGCGCCAGCAGCGCATAGCAGAGATACTTGCCGAGCAGCGACATGATGTAGGTCGGTACATGCAGCGGATTGCCCGGCGCCGTCAGCAAATTGAGCGCCGGAATGAGCAGGGCGAAGGCGACGAGAATGCCGACGGCAATGACGATCTTGCCTTCGAGTGCGCGCAGGATGAAGCCGGCAATCATGCTTCCACCGCCCTTCCCTTGAGCGCAAACAGGCCGCGCGGACGTTTCTGGATGAAGAGGATGATGAGAACCAGCACGAGGATCTTGCCGAGAACCGCACCGACCGAAGGTTCGAGGAACTTGTTCAAGACGCCGAGCGAGAGCGCCCCGACCAGCGTGCCCCAGAGATTGCCCACCCCGCCGAAGACCACGACCATGAAGCTGTCGATGATGTAGGATTGGCCGAGGTTCGGGCTCACATTGTCGATCTGGCTGAGCGCCACACCGGCGATGCCGGCGATCCCCGAACCGAGCGCGAAGGTGAAGGCATCGACGAGAGGGGTGCGGATGCCCATGGAGGAGGCCATGCGGCGGTTCTGGGTCACAGCGCGCATCTGCAGGCCGAAGGACGAGCGCTTCATGAGCGTCAACAGCGCGAAGAAGATCGTCAGCGAGAACAAGACGATCCACAGGCGGTTCCAGGTGATGGTCATGCCGCCGAGCGCAAAGGAACCGGACATCCAGGACGGATTGCCGACCTCCTGGTTGGTCGGGCCGAAGATGGTGCGGATCGCCTGCTGCAGGATGAGCGAAATGCCCCAGGTGGCGAGCAGGGTCTCGAGCGGGCGGCCGTAGAGGAAGCGGATGACGCCGCGCTCGATGACGAGGCCGACCGCGGCAGTGATCAGGAAGGCGACGGGCAGCGCGATCGCCAGCGACCAGTCGAACAGTCCCGGATAATTCGTGCGGATCACCTGCTGCACCACGAAGGTGGAATAGGCGCCGATCATCACCATCTCGCCATGCGCCATGTTGATGATGCCCATGACGCCGAACGTGATGGCGAGCCCGATCGCCGCGAGCAGCAGTACAGAGCCGAGCGAGATCCCGTACCAGACGTTCTGGCCGGCATCCCAGAGCAGCAACTGGCCCTCGATGCCGGAGATGGCAGAGTCGAGGTCGGGCCTGAGGCTCCCGTCGATGGTCGAGGACACCGACATCAGGATGCCGATCGCCTCGCGCCCGCCGAGCGAGGCGACGGTTTTGATCGCGGCCCGCTTTTCATCGGCGCTGCGGTCGGAGGCCAGGACCGACACGGCGCGGGCCTCTTCCATGCGCGTCTTGACCTCGGCGTCTGTTTCCTTGGCGAGCGCCGCCTCGACCAGTTCGAGGTTTTCCGCGCTCGGCGACTGCAGGACCGCCTGCGCTGCCGCAAGGCGCACGGCACGATCGGGGCTGAGCAGCGTCAGCCCGCCGAGCGCTGAACGGATGGCGCGACGGAGATTGTTGTTGACCTTGATCTTGGTGAAGGCGCTCTTCGGCGCCTCGCCGGCCGTCTCGCCGGTCAGCGGATCGATCAGCGCAAAATTGGCCCCCGCCGCCTTGGTGATGAAGACCGCGCCATCGGACTTGCGGGCATAGAGATCGCCTTCGCCAAACGCGTTGAGCGCCGGCACGACCCGTGGGTCGCCCGTCGCCGCTATCTGGCCGATCAGCTCTTCCGCCTGCTTGAAGCTGGCCTTGCCGAGCTGGTCGATCAACGCCTTCGGATCGGACTGGGCAAGGGAGGGTGTGGTGATGGATAGAAGGAGAAAAATCAGTGTGATGAAACGGATAAGCATTCTCTTGTCCCCCGGTTGGCGGGCGGCCGTGCCTGAGGCCCCCCTCAGCCGCCTGCCAGCACCTTTTCCTGACGGAACCGGCGTTGCGACGAGGCAGGAAAAGCACTACCCCCTCTGGCCTGCCGGCCATCTCCCCCACAAGGGGGGAGACACTTTGCGGCACCCACCTGGGCTTCAATCGGCTTCGGCGGGTCGGCTGGGTTAAAGCCCTCCCCCTTGTGGGGAGGGTTGGGAGGGGTTCTTGGACCCGAATGAGCGATCAGCTGCCCTTGCCGCCGCACTTGCCGGAAGCAACGTTGAAGTTGCCGCAGGACATCGGCTTGCGCCAGTCGGAGATCAGGTCCTTGGAGTCCGGCAGGTAGTCGGACCATTCGTCGCCGACGACGGCCGGAGTTTCCTGCACGACTTCGAACTGGCCGTCGGCCTGGATTTCACCGATCAGCACCGGCTTGGTGATGTGGTGGTTCGGCATGACGGTCGAGGTGCCGCCCGAGAGGTTCGGAACGGAGACGCCGATGATCGAGTCGAGAACCGCATCGGTGTCGGTGGTGCCGGCGGCTTCGACGGCCTTCACCCAGGCGTTGAAGCCGATATAGGCGGCTTCCATCGGGTCGTTGGTCACGCGCTTGTCGTTCTTGGTGAAGGCATGCCAGGTCTTGATGAACTCGGCATTGACGTCGGCGTCGACGGACTGGAAGTAGTTCCAGGCGGCGAGATGACCGACGAGCGGCGCGGTGTCGAGACCGGCGAGTTCTTCTTCACCGACCGAGAAGGCGACGACCGGGATGTCTTCGGCCTTGATGCCCTGGTTGGCGAGTTCCTTGTAGAAGGGAACGTTGGCGTCACCGTTGATGGTCGAGACGACGGCGGTCTTCTTGCCGGCCGAACCGAACTTCTTGATGTCCGAGACGATCGTCTGCCAGTCGGAATGAGCGAACGGCGTGTAGTTGATCATGATGTCCTCTTCCTTGACGCCCTTCGACATCAGGTAGGCCTTCAGGATCTTGTTGGTCGTCTGCGGATAGACGTAGTCGGTGCCGGCGAGCACCCAGCGCTCGACGCCTTCCTCGTTGGCGAGGTAGTCGACGGCCGGGATCGCCTGCTGGTTCGGGGCGGCACCGGTGTAGAAGATGTTGCGCGAGGATTCCTCACCCTCGTACTGAACGGGGTAGAAGAGGATCGAGTTCAGCTCTTCGAAGACCGGCAGGACCGACTTGCGCGACGACGAGGTCCAGCAACCGAAGACGGCGGCGACTTTGTCCTTCTCGATCAGCTCGCGGGCCTTTTCGGCAAACAGTGGCCAGTCGGAGGCCGGGTCGACGACCACGGCTTCGAGCTTCTTGCCGAGAACGCCGCCCTTCTTGTTCTGCTCTTCGACGAGCATCAGCATGGCGTCCTTGAGCGTCGTTTCCGAGATCGCCATCGTGCCGGACAGCGAGTGCAAGACGCCGACCTTGATTGTATCGTCGGCCGCAAAGGCGCCGGTGAACGCCGTCGTCGACAGCATGGCGCCGAGCAGGGCGCCTGAAAGATGTGCCTTCAGTCTCATCTGATTTTTCCCCTCTTCGTGAGTTCAGCAACCGCGCCTTCCGGCGCTCGCTGTTGCTTGGGGAACTATCGGCTGCTGCAATGCAAAACGGCATACGTCGTTTGACGTATGCCGAGGGGGAAAGCGCGCGCCGCATGATCGCGGTCGTGTTCTGCAACAAAGGTGAGGCCGTCACATTTCAGGGAATGTGACGGCCTCTTGCTCGCCCGAATCCTGCATCGACGGAGCGCAATGGGGGTGTCGCTCCTGGCGGCAGACTGAGCGAGACATTCCCTTGGCGATGGCGCGGCGATCGGACGGCGGGCGGCAACTTCAGCGGAAAGGATGACCCTCGTTTCCGGCGCGCAGGACGGGGTACCTCCTCCGGCTTTCGACCCCGATCCCTTTCATCGCTCTCTCCTCCCGGCTCTCGTGAAGCGTGGTCGCTTCGTTTCGATGGAAAGAGTTCTAGCAGGACGACACTGACAGAAAGCTGACCGGAAACGGCGCGATCACCATCCGGAGCCGGGGACCGGGAAACGGAAAACGCCGGCCACCTTTCGGCGACCGGCGCGTACTGACGCCAAGAATGCGCAAGCGGGCGATTAGCCGAGATAGCCGAGAGCGACCGGCCAGACCTCCAGGAACCCGTGATAGATCATGCTGACCGTCACGTAGCTGATGACGCCGAGGCCGACATAGGCGATCCAGCGGTGGCGATGCAGCAGGGTCGCGACGAGGTTGGCGGCAAGCCCCATCAGCGTGATCGAGAGGATGAGCCCGAAGGCGAGGATGATCATGTGCTCCTTGGCCGCACCGGCGACCGCGAGCACGTTGTCGAGCGACATCGAGACATCAGCGACGACGATTTCCACTGCCGCCACGAGGAAGGTCTTCTCCTTGATGGTGAGCTCGGTGTCGTCGGTCTCCCCCAGCTTGTGCGGTTGGTGCGCGACGCTGCGCAGCTCGGACCACATCTTCCAGCAGACCCAGGCGAGCATCAGCCCGCCGAGAAGCTGCAGACCGACGACCGTCAGGAGGAAGGCGGTTACGGTCGCGAAACTGATGCGCAGGACGGTGGCGGCGAGAATGCCGACGAGAATTGCGTTTCGCCGCTGCGCCGCCGGCAGGCCTGCGGCAGCAAGCCCGATCACGATCGCATTGTCGCCCGCCAGCACGAGATCGATGGCCACGACCTCGAAAAACGCCGCCAATCCGGCTGCGGTGAAAAGCTCCATCATCTCGGCCGACCCATTCCGCTGAGTTTCCCTGCCACCTCGCTTAGCGGACGGGCTGACAACTCGAAAGGAGAATCTCGCTGGCCGAGCCGTTTCGCGCAGAAGAATCGGAAGGCGAGCGGAAATTCCCGCGCGCCCGCAGACATCCGGGCGATGATCCTGGCCGGGGACAGACATCCAAGGCGAAACGCTTGCGCTCAAATCGCCCTTGCCATTCGCGCAATTCCCATGAAAATGCCTAGGCAATAGTCATTTCAAAGAAGGCGCCAGTTTTTAGGCATGGCCGCACGCCAACGCATCATCCCCGTCCGCCGCGAATACAACCGCTGGGTCGCCGACCAGACGCTCGAGGACTATGCGCTCCGCTTCACGGCCAAGGGTGCCCGGCGCTTTTCGTCGTCGCGGATATCGCAGACGGCGATCGGCGCCATCTCCTTCCTGGCGCTCGAGGCCATCGGCGGCACGATCACCCTTTCCTACGGCACCACCAACGCTTCTCTCGCGATCCTCGCGGCGGCGCTGGTCATGCTGCTCGTCGGCGTGCCGATCACCCGCTACGCCATCCGCCACGGCGTCGACATCGACCTTCTGACCCGCGGCGCCGGATTCGGCTACATCGGCTCGACGATCACCTCGCTGATCTATGCGAGCTTCACCTTCATGCTCTTCGCCATCGAGGCGTCGATCATGACCGGGGCGCTCGACCTCGCCTTCGGCGTGCCGCCCTGGATCGGCTACATCGTCTCCGCGGCGGTCGTCATTCCGCTCGTCACCTATGGCGTCCGGTTGATCTCCAAATTCCAGCTGGTCACGCAGCCGTTCTGGATCGTGCTCAACATCCTGCCCTTCGTCTTCATCGCCGTCATGGACTGGGAGAAGATCGACCTCTGGCGGGCCTTTGCTGGCATCGGTCATCCGGCCGCGGCCATGGGCGAGAGCGCGCCCTTCGATCTCGTCGATTTCGGTGCTGCCTCCGCCGTCATCCTGGCGCTGATGCCGCAGATCGGTGAGCAGGTCGACTTCCTGCGCTTTCTGCCGCCGGAGGGCGGGCGCCGGTGGCATCACCGCATCGCCGTCTTCCTCGCCGGCGCCGGCTGGGTCGTGCTCGGCGTGCCGAAACTGCTGGCGGGCTCCTTCCTCGCCGTGCTGACGCTCTCGACCGGCGTGCCCGTGGGCGAAGCCGCCGATCCGGCGCGGATGTATGTGACGGCCTTCGGCTACATGATCCCGAACCACACCGCCGCCCTGCTGCTGATGGCCGGCTTCGTGGTGATCTCGCAACTGAAGATCAACGTGATGAACGCCTATGCCGGGTCGCTCGCCTGGTCGAATTTCTTCTCGCGGCTCACCCACAGCCATCCCGGCCGCGTCGTCTGGCTGGTGTTCAACGTGGCGATCGCGCTGCTGCTGATGGAGCTCGGAATCTACAGGCTGCTCGAGGAGACGCTCGGCATCTTCTCGATCGTCGCCATGTCCTGGCTCTGCACCGTCTCCGCCGACCTCTTCGTCAACAAGCCGCTCGGTCTCGCGCCGCCCGGCATCGAGTTCAAGCGCGCCCATCTCCACGACGTCAACCCGGTCGGCCTCGGGACCCTCGTCGCCTCCGGCGGTTTGGCTCTTGCGGCGCATTTCGGGCTGTTCGGTCCACTGATGGCCTCGCTCGCCACCTACGTGACGCTCGTCGCCTTCGTGATCGCGCCGCTGATCGCCTGGGCGACGGGCGGCCGCTACTATCTCGCCCGCAAGCCGCGGCAAAGCTGGAAGAAGCTTGCCGCGATCACCTGCTCGATCTGCGAACACCCCTTCGAGCCGGAGGACATGGCATGGTGCCCGGCCTATGCCGCCCCCATCTGCTCGCTTTGCTGCTCGCTCGACAGCCGTTGCCACGACATGTGCAAGCCGCATGCACGGCTCGACGCGCAGACCGCGGCCGTCGCCCGCTCGTTTCTGCCGGAAAGCGTCATCGCCAGGTTGTCGACGCGGCTCGGACGATACGGCCTCACGGCCATCGTGGCGATCACCGGCATCGGCGCCATCCTGACGCTCATCGCCCACCAGGTCGGCGCGGCCTCGCCGGAGACCGCGGCAGTGGTCGACCGCACGGCACTGATCGTCTTCTTCGTCTTCTCGGTGATTGCCGGCGTCGCAAGCTGGTTCTACGTGCTCGCCCATGACAGCCGGGTTGTGGCAGAAGAGGAATCCTCCCGCCAGAACACGCTGCTCCTGAAGGAAATCGCCGCCCACCGGAAGACCGACGCCGCCCTGCAGACGGCCAAGGAGACGGCGGAGGCCGCCAACCGCGCCAAGAGCCGCTATGTCGTCGGCCTCTCCCACGAGCTGCGCACGCCGCTCAACGCGGTGCTCGGCTACGCACAAATCCTGGAGCGTGACGAAACGATCCCGCCGAAGCGGCAGTCGGCGATCAAGGTCATCCGCCGTTCCGCCGATCACCTCTCCGGCCTCATCGACGGTCTCCTCGACATCTCCAAGATCGAGGCCGGTCGCCTGCAGGTCTATTCGAACGAGCTCGACATCCAGGATTTTCTCGACCAGATCACCGACATGTTCCGCCCGCAGGCGGAGGCCAAGGGGCTCGCCTTCGTGCACGAGCGCGCCCGCGGGCTGCCGCAATATGTCCGCACCGACGAGAAACGGCTGCGCCAGATCCTCGTCAACCTGCTCTCGAACGCGATCAAGTTCACCGACCGCGGAAGCGTCACCTTCAAGGTCGATTATCGCAGCCAGGTGGCGACCTTCACGGTCTCCGACACCGGGCGGGGCATCGCCGAAAAGGAGCTCACGCGGATCTTCGAACCCTTCCAACGCGGCGAGGCCGACAACGTCCGCCCCCTGCCCGGCCTCGGCCTCGGCCTGACGATCACAAAGCTCCTCACCAATACGCTCGGCGGTGAGATCGGCGTCTCGAGCGAGCGCGACAGGGGATCGACCTTCCGCGTGCGGCTGATGCTCTCGGCCGTCGACCGGCCGAACACCGCGCCGGCGCCCGAGCGAAAGATCGTCTCCTACACCGGCCCACGCCGGACCATCGTCGTCGTCGACGACAACGAGGACCACCGCGACCTGATGCGCGAGGTGCTGGCCCCGCTCGACTTCGTGGTGCTGACCGCCGCCGGCGGGCCGGAATGCCTGACGCTGACCGAGGGGGTGAAGGCCGACCTCTTCCTCGTCGACATTTCCATGCCCGGCATGAACGGCTGGCAACTCGTGGAGCGGTTACGCGAGGCCGGTCAGACCGCCCCCATCCTGATGCTGTCCGCCAATATCGGCGACGGATCGATCTCGAACGGCGGCAGCGACGCCCACAACGACACCATCGCCAAGCCGGTCGACGTGCGCCGACTGCGCGACAAGCTCGCGAAATATCTCGGCCTCGACTGGACCTACGCCGACGAGCAGGTGGCGACGAAAAGGGCCGAAGCGCCGGCACGACCGAAGCCGCCCGCGGCCGGACACGTCGACGAACTCGTGCGGCTCGGAGAAATCGGCTATATCCGGGGGATAGAGGCCAAGCTCGCCGAGATCGGCGCCAATCCGGACCATCTCGCCTTCACCGAGGCGCTGCGCGTTCATGTGCAGTCCTTCGACATTCCGGGCTACCTCGCTCTCCTGAAGACCTACGAGACGGAAAGGGCCGAAATCCGTGGCTGACGCACTCGAACCCCGCGACATCGTGCTGCTCGTCGACGACAGCCCGGACGCGCTCGGCTTCCTCACCGAAGCGCTCGAACAGTCGGGTTTCTCCGTGCTGATCGCGACCTCCGGGCAGGCGGCACTCGCGATCGTCGGGCGCATCAGCCCCGACCTGATCCTTCTCGATGCGGTGATGCCCACGATGGACGGTTTCGAGACCTGCCGCCGGCTGAAGGCCGACCCGGCCGTAGCGCAGGTGCCGGTGATCTTCATGACGGGCCTCACCGAAACCGAGCACGTCGTGCATGCGCTGGAATCGGGCGGCGTCGACTACCTGACGAAGCCGATCAACATCGACGAGCTGCGCGCCCGCATCCGGGTGCATCTCGCCAATGCCCGCTCGGCCCGCAGCGCCCGCGTGGCGCTCGACGCCACCGGTCGCCATCTCGTGGCCTTCCGCGCCGACGGCGGCATCCGCTGGTCGACACCACAAGCCTCGCGGCTGATCCGCGAGGCGACCGGCCGCGACGATGGTGCTGATCTCGTGGCACCCGCCGTCGCCGCATGGATGACAGTCCGCGGGAAGCAGGGTCACGGCGGGGAAGCCGCCTTTTCGTATCCGCCGTCCGGCGACGCCTTGCTGCACTTTGCGTTTCTCGGCGTGATCGGACCCGACGAATATCTCTTCCGCCTGACGGCCGGCACGAAGAACAGCGACGAGGCCCTGCGCCGCACCTTCGGCCTGACCGCACGCGAATCCGAGGTTCTCGCCTGGATCGCCAAGGGCAAGTCCAACCGCGACATCGGCGAAATCCTCGGCCTGTCCGCCCGCACCGTCAACAAGCACCTGGAGCAAATCTACGTGAAGCTCGGCGTCGAAAACCGCGCCTCCGCCGCCGTCAAGGCAGCGAACGTGCTGCATGAGGCGTGAGGGAACGTCCAGCTCCGCAGACATCTTCAGTCTCGGAAGCGACCGAGCAGGAGCTCCCGCTCGGTATCGTCGCAGCGGATACATGCCCAATTGAAACAGGAGGAAACATGGACAACTTCGTCGTCATCTCCGGTTGCTCGGGCGGCGGCAAGTCGACGCTTCTAGAAGTGTTCGCCGAACGCGGTCATGCTGTGGTGGATGAGCCGGGTCGCAGGATCGTCGCCGATCAGCTGAGGAGCGGCGGCTCCGCCTTGCCATGGGTCGATCTCGAAGCCTTTGCACGAGAAGCGATCTCTTTGGCCGAGCGGGATCGCGCGCTGGCCAAAAGCAGCAACAGCCCCTGGATATTCTTCGACAGGGGGCTGGTCGACGCCTACGCCGCTCTCGCCCATGCGACGGGCGATGCGGCGGCAACGCGTCACCTCGCGTGGCAGCACCGATACCACTCCACCGTTTTCATGACGCCTCCCTAGCGTGAGATCTATCACCCGGACGCAGAAAGACAGCACCTCTTTCCGGCGGCCGAAGAAGAATATGAACGTCTGCTCGCACTCTATCCGCAGTTGGGCTACCGCACGGTCGTCTTGCCCAAGGTCTCGCCCCAAGCCCGTGCCGACTTCCTCCTGCAGCGACTGCAGGAGCGTTAGGGCCGATCCGCTCCCGGACTTGAAACGCAGAAAGCCCGGCACGAGGCCGGGCTTTCCGTCAATCCGGTGATGGATCGAATTAGTCCTGGAAGTACGAGTACTTGCCGTCCTCGCCCTTCTTCCAGGTGTACATGACGTAGTCCGGACGCGTGATGTCGCCCTTCTCGTTCCAGCCGAGTTCGCCGATAACGGTCGTGTACGGACCCTTTTCCTTGAGCGCGGCAGCGACAGCTTCCGGATCGTTCGTGCCGGCCTTATTGGCAGCCTCTGCGATTACCTGCAGGGCAGCGTAGGAATAGAGGGTGTAGGCTTCCGGTTCGAAGCCGGCGTCGCGGAACTTCTTGACGGCGTCAGCTGCGTTCGGGTTCTTGCGCGGATCCGGCGGGAAGGTCATCAGGGTGCCGTTGACGGCGTCGCCGGCGATCGAAGCCAGTTCGTTCGAGGTAATGCCATCGCCCGACATCAGGGTCGCCTTGAGGCCACCATCGGCCATCTGGCGCATGATCAGGCCGGCTTCGGTGTGCAGACCGCCGAAGTAGACGACGCCGACGCCGGCTTCCTTCATCTTGGAGATCAGGGCCGAGTAGTCCTTGTCGCCGGCGGTGATGCCTTCGTACATGACTTCGGTGATGCCAAGGCTGTTCATTGCCTTCTTGGTTTCGTCCGCGAGACCCTGGCCATACGGGGTCTTGTCGTGAACGACGGCGACCTTGGTATCCTTGAACTTCTCGGCGATATAGGCGCCAGCTACCGCGCCCTGCTGGTCGTCACGGCCGCAGGTACGGAAGGTGTTCCACATGCCCCGTTCGGTGAACTGCGGGTTGGTGGAGGCCGGGGTGATCTGCAGGATGCCGTTTTCGGCGTAGACTTCAGAAGCCGGGATCGAAACGCCGGAGTTGAAGTGACCGACCACGAACTTCACGCCGTCAGCGACGAACTTGTTGGCAACCGAAACGCCCTGCTTGGCGTCGGAAACGTCGTCGCCGAGAACGATCTTGATCTGTTCGCCGTTGATGCCGCCGGCAGCGTTGATGTCGGCTGCAGCCTGTTCAGCACCCTTCTGGAGCTGAGCGCCGAAAGCGGCGTTCGGACCCGTCAGCGGACCGCCGACGCCGACGAGCACTTCGGCCCAGGCACTGCCGCCGTAGGCCACCATGGCCGTCAGCGCAACAGCAGAAAGAAGAAGCTTCTTCATATTGTTACTCCCAATTTTTTAGGCAGGTTAGGTTTCTGAAACCGTGCGCAATACCCACCATCACTGCGCCGGAAATCTGTTCCACTCTGTATTGAGAGCCAGGCCCTTCTTGTCGGCAATCTGTGACAAGAAAAACGTGGCTGTCAATCTTTCTTCTTCCACGAGAAGGCCGAGGTCTTCTCGTAAAGCCAGTAGTAATTATCGACCATCTGACGGGTCCGTCGGACCCGGTATCCGGCCGTTGCAAAGATCAACAGCAGAACGACGTCGATGACATAATAGAAGGGGCTGATGAACGGCCCCTGAAAGAGCGCGTAATGCAGAAAGCGCATCACCACTCCCAGCAGCAGCGTATAGACGATCACCGTCGGATAGTGCTGCCAGCCTTCGGCGACGGCCTTGCCCGTCCGCCACGCGGTCCAGAAACCGAGCAGCAGGACCAGGAACCGCAGGACGTAGCGGACGCCGGTGTCGGTCTCGAAAAACAATCCTTGCATGTCAAATTCCCCCTAACCCGATCAGTGATGGCCGCCTTCAAGGTAGGCCGCGCGAACCTGCGGGTCCGCGAGGAGTTCCTTGCCGGTGCCGCTCATGGTGACCTGGCCGTTGACCATCACATAGGCGCGGTCGGACAGCTTGAGCGCCGCGAATGCGTTCTGCTCGACGAGGAAGACGGTAAGCCCGTCTTCCTTGTTGAGCTTCTTGATCGCCTCGAAGATGCCCTTGACGATCAGCGGAGCGAGGCCGAGCGAGGGTTCGTCGAGGAGGAGGAGCTTCGGACGCGCCATCAGGGCGCGGCCGATCGACAGCATCTGCTGCTCGCCGCCCGAAAGTGTGCCGCCGCGCTGGTGCTGGCGTTCCTTCAGGCGCGGGAAGAGCGTGAAGATCTTCTCGACGTCCTCGTTGAAATACTTGAGGTTGTCGAGCCCGGCGCCCATCTGCAGGTTTTCGAAGACGGTCATGCGCGGGAAGATGCGGCGACCTTCCGGCGACTGGGCGATGCGGCGGCGCGCGATCAGGTGCGTCGGCATCCGGGTGATGTCCGTGCCGTCGAAGATGACCTGGCCGGCACGCGCCTGCGGGCTGCCGCAGATCGTCATCATCAGCGTCGACTTGCCGGCACCGTTGGCACCGATCAGCGACACGATCTCGCCCTGCCGGACCTCGACATTCACCCCGCCGAGCGCGCGGATGTTGCCGTAGTAGGTCTCGACGTCTGTTACCTTGAGAAGCGGTTCAGTGGACATCAGTTCTGCCCTCCCGATACGGCTTCGACCTCAGAAATCGCTTCATCCAACTCTTCATCCTCGACACCCAGATAGGCCGCGATGACCTTCGGGTCGTTCTTCACGTGATCCGGCGTGCCGTCCGAGATCTTCTGACCGTATTCGAGCACCACGATGTGGTCGGAAATCTCCATGACCACGGACATGTCGTGCTCGATCAGCAGGATCGAGGTCCCGGTATCGCCCCGGATGCTGTGAAGAAGAGTGTTGAGAGCCGCCGATTCACGCGGGTTGAGACCGGCTGCGGGTTCGTCGAGGCAGAGGAGTTCCGGATCGGTGCACATGGCACGGGCAATCTCGAGACGCCGCTGGGCACCGTAGGGCAGATCGCCCGCCGGATCGTCGGCGCGATCGACGAGATCGGCCTTTTCGAGCCAGTGCGCAGCCTTCTCGACCGACTCCTTGGCCGCCCGCTTGTAGGCCGGCAGACCGAGCAGGCCGAGAACGGTGTAGCCCGACGCCCGCATGAGGGCGTTGTGCTGTGCGACCAGCAGGTTTTCGAGCACCGTCAGCCCCGAGAAGAGGCGGATGTTCTGGAAGGTACGCGCCACTTTGGCGTGCTTGGTGATCTCGAAGTCCGGCAGGCGCTCGAGCAGGTACTGCTTGCCCGAACGCTGGGTCAGCGTGAGCATCCCCATCGTCGGCTTGTAGAAGCCGGTGATGCAGTTGAACACGGTCGTCTTGCCGGCGCCGTTCGGTCCGATCAGGGCGGTGATGTCACCCCGCCGGACGTCGAAGGAGAGATCGTTGATGGCCATCAGTCCGCCGAATTTCATCGACAGATGTTCCACCTTCAGGATGTTGTCATTCGTCATGTGTTCGGTTCCGGAGGTCATCAGCCGTGACCCTCCTTGGTAAAGCTTCCGGATACCGCCTTGCGCTCCTTGAGGAAGGCGGTGGGTTCACGCGAGCCTACGAAGCCACGGGGCTTGAAGAGCATAACGATGATCATCGCAAGGCCGAAGAGCAGCATGCGATAGAGCTCGGGCGTGAAGTCCGGTCCGAAGATCTGCTTCAGGAACTCCATTTCGCGCAGCAGTTCGGTACCGCCGACCATGACGATCGCGGCGACCGCGATACCCGTCAGCGAACCCATGCCGCCGAGAACGACGATCGCCAGGATCACCGCCGATTCGAGGAACACGAAGGATTCCGGAGAGACGAAGCCCTGACGGGCGGCGAAGAAGGAGCCGGCGAAGCCGCCGAACATCGCACCGATGGCGAAGGCGGTCAGCTTGGTCGTCACCGTGTTGATGCCGAGCGAACGGCAGGCGGTTTCGTCTTCGCGCAGCGCTTCCCAGGCCCGACCGATCGGCATGCGGCGCAGGCGGATGGTCACATAGGCCGTCAGCAGGCAGAGCGCGAGGATCAGGTAGAAGAGGAAGATCTTGTAGTAGGCCGAGGACATCGGCAGACCGAAGAGCTTGGCGAAACCGTCGGGCGAAGCGTCGAACTTGATGCCGAACAGTGTCGCCTTCGGGATGCCCGAGACGCCGAAGGTGCCCCTGGTGACGTCGGTCCAGTTGATCAGCACCAGACGGATGATTTCACCGAAGGCGAGCGTCACGATCGCGAGGTAGTCGCCGCGAAGCCTGAGGACAGGGAAGCCCAGCATGATGCCCCAGAAGGCCGCCAGGATGCCGGAGATCGGCAGCAGGACCCAGAAGGAGAGCCCGAACTGCTGCGACAGCAGCGCATAGGAATAGGCGCCGACCGCATAGAAGGCGACATAGCCGAGGTCGAGCAGGCCGGCGAGGCCCACCACAATGTTGAGGCCCCAGGCGAGCATCACGTAGATGAGGATCTGGATGCCGAAGTTGTCGACGAACTTCAGCGAGCCCTGGACCCCGAAGGTCGACACGATGACCGGCGGATAGAGAACCAGCGCCAGCAGGGCGATCTTCAGGAAGTGCCGGTGGAAGAAGGACGCTTTCGCCTCGACCTCGTGGACAGGAACCTGCGAACGGCTCGCCTTGCGCTGGGCGACCCAGGGCGAGAAGAAGCCGACGATCAGGAAGCGGCCGACTGCGGCGATCGCGACGAAGATGGCGAGCAGGCCCCAGCGCGGATACCAGATCAGCGTGTTGGAAATGTCCTGGTCGGTCTTGATGCCGATATAGAGGATGAACATGCCGAGCGCGATCACGCCGGCGAAGATGCCTTCCTTGAAGGCCTTCACGAGGTGACCCGACTGGGCGGTGTTGTGCACGGTTGCAGTATTCGCCATCGGATCACACCTTCTCGACTTCAGGACGGCCCAGAATGCCGGTCGGCTTGAAGATCAGCACGAAAGCCAGGATCGCGAAGGTCGCGACATCCTTGTAGGCGATCGTAAAGTAGGCCGACCAGAGCGACTCGATGAGGCCGATCAGCAACCCGCCGAGAACCGCGCCGGGAAGCGAACCGATACCGCCGAGAACCGCGGCCGTGAAGGCCTTGACGCCGGGAGTGAAGCCGTCGGCGAACGAGGCGACACCGTAATACATCAGGTACATGGTGCCGGCGACCGCTGCCAGCGCCGCCCCCATGACGAAGGTGATCGAGATGGTGCGGTCGACGTCCACGCCGAGGAGCGCCGCCATCTTGCGGTCCTGCTCGGTCGCTCTTTGCGCACGGCCGAGCGGCGTCTTGTTGACGATGTACCAGAAGATCGACAGAAGCACCGCCGTGACGACGACGATGATGATCTGTTTCAGGGAAACGGTGACCGCGCCCAGATGATAGACGTCGTTGACGAGCGACGGAATGGGCTTGTTGCGGGGACCCTGCGCGACCTGGATGAAGTTCGACAGCACGATCGACATGCCGATTGCGGTGATGAGCGGTGCAAGCCGGAAGGAACCGCGCAACGGGCGGTATGCTACGCGCTCGATCACCCAGTTCCAGAGACCCGTCATCAGCATCGCGATGATCAGCATCACCAGCAGCGCGAGCGCAACCGGAATGCCTGCGAAGAACGACGTCAGGATGAGGAAGACGATCAGGGCGGCGAAGCCGCCGAGCATGAAAATGTCACCATGGGCAAAGTTGATCATGCCGATGATGCCGTAAACCATGGTGTAGCCGATGGCCACCAGGCCATAGATAGACCCGAGAGTCAGCCCGTTTATGAGCTGCTGGACGAAATACTCCATATGTTATCCCCCAGACGCGGTCGTCAACGCGTCCCTTTTTCGTTTCCCCGTTCAGGGTTTTTTGGCGTGACGGGATTTGATAGCGTTTTCGCTGAAAATGTGAAGCGCAAAAGCTTTCTCGCGCACATTTTGTTGGTTTCCCCCACAGATTTGGTGATTTCCGCGGCAAACTACCCAAAAAAGCGACGTAAATTGCTTCGGAAATAGTCATCGCCGGGAATCTCGCGGAATTGCCGGAGAGGAAATGTCGCCATGCGGCCAGTCCGCGGCGGTGGCGATGACCGCGCGTGGCGCCCGGAGGAAGCGGTGGACCACCGGTTCCGATGAAAACGGCAGCCGAGAACACCCATCGGCTTTTCATCAATCCTGCCATAGCTTAACGCTGACGGCCAGCCGCATTCTCGCACTGCGGCTTGTCCCGGAGCGCGGCGGAGAAGGAGAACGCGGGATGCAGATACTGGACACCTTCGAAAAGGCGGCGATCACCGCCGGTCGGGCGATCATGGAAGTCTTCGAAGCCGGGGCGACCATCAGGCTGAAGAGTGACGCCTCGCCGGTGACCGAGGCCGACGAGCGCGCCGAGCGGATCATTCTGGCGGCACTCCGCGAGGCCTTGCCGGACGTGCCGGTCGTCGCGGAGGAATCCGTCTCCGCGGGAGAGGTGCCGCAGATCGCGGGCAGGACGTTCATCCTCGTCGACCCGCTCGACGGGACGAAGGAATTCGTCAACGGCCGCGAGGACTTCACCGTCAACATCGCCCTCGTCGTCGAGGGCGCACCGGTTGCGGGCGTGGTCTACGCTCCGGCCAAGGGGATCGCCTACAGCGGATCGTCGACAGGCGCGGAGAAGCTCGTCGTCGGGCCCGACTTCACCATATCCGCCCGCAAGGTCATCCGCGCCCGCCCGGTCGCGGATGACATGCTCGCCGTCGCCAGCCGTTCCCACAGCACCCCGGAGACCGAAGCCTTCCTCGACCGGCACCGGGTCTCGTCGCGCACGTCCGTCGGCTCGTCCCTCAAGTTCTGCCTGTTGGCGGAAGGGGTCGCCGACGTCTATCCGCGCTTCGGCCGCACGATGGAGTGGGACACCGCCGCAGGCGACGCTGTTCTGAGAGCCGCCGGCGGCGCGACGCTCGACCTCGACGGCCTGCCGCTCCGCTACGGCAAGGTGGCACAGGCGGCCGATAGCGATTTCGCCAATCCCTCCTTCGTCGCCTGGGGCAAACGCCAGCCGGTATAATTGCGCGATCCCTGTGGTGGTACGGGGCGAAAAGTCCTTTTCTTTCAAAGAAGGGAACCCGTTTTCGTTCACCCTCCCACAGGCCATAGGACAATGCTCCGAACCTGCGTCGCGGCCCGTGCCGGCATCAGCCCGTCATCGGCCCGGCGCATCAACCGGAGAAGCACGACCATGACCGACGCCACAGCCAATCTCGCCCTGCCCTACCTCCTCGCCGCGCAAGCCCAGAAGCACGTCACCCACAACGAGGCGCTGCAGCGGCTCGACGCGCTCGTCCAGCTGGTGATCGCAGGCACGCCATCGTCGCCGCCGGCGGATGCTGCCGAAGGGGAATGCTACTGGCCGACGGCACCTGCGGCCGGCGAGTGGACCGGCCAGGAAGGCAGGCTTGCCTTTCGCCAGGACGGCGCATGGATCTTCATTGCGCCCCGCGCCGGCTGGCGTGCCTTCGACCTTCAGCGTGGGCGACTGGCCGTTTTTTCCGGGAGCGCCTGGATCGACCTGCCGCTGCCGCCGGATGCCGTAGTCGAGACGCTCGGCGTCAATACGGCGGCCGACGGCTACAACAGGCTCGCCGTCGCGGCCGATGCCAGCCTCTTCAGCCATGCCGGCCACGGCCATCAGGTAAAGATCAACAAGGCCGCCACCGCCGATACAGCCTCGCTGCTCTTCCAGTCCGGCTGGCAGGGACGTGCCGAGATGGGACTTACGGGCTCCGACGCCTTCGCAGTCAAGGTGAGCCCCGATGGCGACACCTGGACAACAGCTCTCGCGATCTCCCCGAGCGGCGTCGTCGAAATGACCGGACGTCCGGCCGTGCGCGCCTCGCTCGCCGCCGCGACGTTCACACCGGCCGACGGAAGCCATACGGGCTTCGACAACCTTCACGTCGTCCAGGGCGGGTTCGCTCTCGGCCCGGCCCTCGGCTCCGGTCCCGGCCACGCGCTTACCGTTCCGGCGACCGGCATCTATCAGGTGAGTGTCAGTGCCGACCTGCTGTCTTCGTCCGGACATGAGATCGCGCTCAGCGTCAACGGAACCACCAACGTCGCTACGATCCGGGGCCCTGCCCTCTCGGCCGAGACGCTCCAGTCCGTCACCGCCCTGACCTGGTTCTCGGCGGGAGACGAACTCTCGCTCCGGCACGGGGGCAGCGCTGAGCTACAGTTCGGCTACGGCTGGACGGAGCTTTCGGCGGTGATGATCTAGATCAGTCCGAGACGGCAGGCGCGGGCGATCGCCTGCATGCGGTTGACCGCGTCGAGCTTGCGCAGGGCGTTCTTGAGATAGCTGACGACCGTGTGGGCGGAAATGTCGAGGATGACGGCGATCTCATCGCTGCTCTTGCCCTCGGCCGCCCACCGCAGGCAGTCGAGTTCGCGCCCGCTCAGCGGCTCCGTCGGCAGCGACGGCCGGCGCAAGCGGCCGAGGCCGTCGTCGATGAGTGTGAGACAGGAAAGATAGAGCGTGGCGATCTCGTTTTCGTCGAGGGGGCGCCGCCTTCCGGAAAAGGCAAAGATCAGCCGCTGGTGATCATGGTCCCGGATAGCGAAGGCGAGTGTTCTTTCGAAGCCGTCCGACACGTCGATCACCGCTGCCTTGCCGGGCGGATGCCGGTCGGCAAACGGCCACTCCGAAAAGGAAACCGGCCGCATTGTCTCTCCGAGCCGCCGAACGAGTTCGCTCTCCTTATAAAATCCGCTCAGGTCGTAGGCCTCGATCAGGCTGGCAGGCCAGTTCGAGATGACAACACCCGCGGCGAACGTCGGGACGAGCGAGCCGGGAAACGCGGAAACGAGATAGAAGTCCAGCCCGAAGCGCCGCGACATGCCGGAAAGCTTTTCCTCGACGGAATGCTCTTTCTCGACGGGCGTCTCGTCTGACATGCGGTATGCGTGATTGTGGCTTCTGAACATGATGTCCTTATGCCCTCGCGGGCATTTTTTGAAAATGGCTGTCGATGACGAAATTCAGTTGGCCCGCGCGACCGAGGCTCAAGAACGATCCGTCTGCATGGACGGATGAAGGAGCACGCGTCGAAACGAAGGTCTCGCGGCGAAGAAAATGCACTTCCTTCCGCGTTGTTGTAGGCCTTGTACACGATTTAGCGAGAACGAATACTGTTCTTTAGGAATGACTCCTATGCATTCCGCTCAAATTTACGCAACGGCAGTCGCGGAAACACGCAGCGAATGCCGCAGTCGGAGGAATGGTAGAATTCTTATCAAATCGTAACTGCCTGCTTAGGCAATTTTTAAAGATGCCCGGCTAGCATGCGCTCGTGTGGTCTTGAGTATGTGTAGAGAGTCCAATGACCGATATGATCCGCCCGCGAGTAAAATACGTCATCGGCCCCGATGGCAGTCCACTGACCATCGCCGATCTACCCCCGGCCAATACGCGCCGCTGGGTCATACGGCGGAAGGCGGAAGTCGTCGCCGCGGTACGTGGTGGCCTTTTGAGCCTCGAGGAAGCTTGTGAGCGCTATACGCTGACGGTCGAGGAGTTCCTTTCCTGGCAGTCTTCGATCAACGACCACGGCCTGCCGGGCCTTCGCACCACCCGCATCCAGCAGTACCGCCACTGAGCGGCACCAGGCGGCCCCTCCGGGCCGAAGCACTCCTCCCGCGATCCGGCGTTCGACCACATCGAGCGCCTTTTCGTTTTACAATCCACCTCCCATATTGAAACGCGGGCGGCCGGTCAAAGTGCCAGCGCGGCGCCGTCATACGGCACCGTCACGCGGCGAGGAGCAGGAAGATGGATTTCAGCCACGAAGAAAGTGGATCAGGTGGTCGCTACCGCGCGACGCTGGACGGTGCCGATGCCGTCATGACCTATTCGCGGACCTCCCCTCGCCTCATCATCGTCGATCACACCGAGGTCGCGGACGCTCTTCGCGGCAAGGGCGTCGGTCAGGCGCTGGCGGCCCACGTGGTCGAGGCGGCCCGGAAGGGAGGCTGGAAGATCATCCCGCTCTGCCCCTTCTTCCGCGCCCAGGCGAACCGCCATCCGGAATGGAAGGACGCCATTCAGTTCTGATCTGCCGACAGGCGGCTTCAGCCGATATCCCGATCCGAAAAAGAAAATGCCGCGACCAGAAGTCGCGGCACTGCGAACTCGTTCAGGAACGCCCCGAAGGCGAATGCCTACGCCCGGGCGCGCATCTGGCTGTCGCGCTCTCCGAGCGCGGCGGCCTTCGCCATTTCGGCCTCGGCCTCCTCCAGCGCCAGTTCGGCTGCGTCCTGCTGGACCTTCAGCTCCCGGATCGAGATCTGGAGATTGTCCGCCCGCTGGCGTGCCGCCTTGGCAAAGGTCGGGTAGGCGAAATGGTTCGGATCGGAAATGCCGGACTTCTTTTCCTCGACGATGATCTGGTTCTCGAGTTCCTTCGCCATGCGATCGAATTCGGACATCATAGTCTGCAGCTGTTGCAATTGCCGACGCTTCTCGGCGACCTGAAATTCCTTCAGGCGCAATAGGCTCTCACGCGACTTCATACGCAATACTCCCGTGATGCGAGACCCCCCGCCACACATGCTCAAAACGAACTGCCCATGCCGATCAGACGAATCAGTGTCTGCAAAAGTCCGCCGGGGTTAACAAAAAACTACCGCTGGTAACCTTTCGTTTACGGGCATCGTTAATGATAGGGACGATCATTTAAGGGTCGGTAAATGCCAGGGTCTGAAAATGACCTGCGACAATGATGAGTCAAATGAATCGGTTAGCGCGTTTTCCTCGCAAGTTGATTCACTTATGGCGATGCCCGAAATCTGTGAAAAAACAGGAGACTGGTATCTTTGCTTAATAAATTCGATACTCCTTGCCAGAGGGAATCAGAATTTGTTAACCATTTGGTGGCAGCCTTCAAATCAGGCAACGACTGGATCCGTATCGCGTAGGGGGCCAACTCGACCTTTCGGCGGCGGTAAAGGGGATAATTATGCGGGTTCTACTCATTGAAGACGACAGCGCCACAGCGCAGAGCATCGAGTTGATGCTCAAATCCGAAAGCTTCAACGTCTATACCACCGACCTCGGTGAAGAAGGCGTCGATCTCGGCAAGCTCTACGATTACGACATCATTCTGCTCGACCTGAACCTGCCCGACATGTCCGGCTACGAGGTCCTGCGCACACTGCGTCTTTCAAAGGTCAAGACCCCGATCCTCATTCTCTCCGGCATGGCCGGCATCGAAGACAAGGTCCGCGGCTTGGGCTTCGGCGCCGACGACTACATGACCAAGCCGTTCCACAAGGACGAGCTCGTCGCCCGCATTCATGCCATCGTTCGCCGCTCCAAGGGCCACGCCCAGTCGATCATCATCACCGGCGAACTGATCGTGAACCTGGACGCCAAGACCGTCGAAGTCGGCGGCCAGCGCGTGCACCTCACCGGCAAGGAATACCAGATGCTGGAGCTTCTCTCGCTCCGCAAGGGTACGACGCTCACCAAGGAAATGTTCCTGAACCATCTCTATGGCGGCATGGATGAGCCGGAACTGAAGATCATCGACGTCTTCATCTGCAAGCTTCGCAAGAAGCTCGCCAACGCCGCCGGCGGCGCCAACTACATCGAAACGGTCTGGGGCCGCGGCTACGTCCTGCGCGAGCCGGACGGTTCGGAATACATGGAAACGGCCTGACAAAGCCCTCCCCTTCCCGCATTCCTGGAACCTGCCCTTCGGGGCAGGTTTTTTTGTTGCCTGCAATTGCCGCGACTCCCCCACGCTCGAAAGAATTCGTCCGCCGCGGCGGGACCGGGCGGACGGGCAGATGCGCGAATATGTTCCGGGTCAGATCAGGCGGCGATCGCCTTGCCGGTGAAGATCTGCGTCAGGATCTGGCGGTCGAACGGCTTCAGCAGGAATTCGTTGGCTCCGGCGCGTTTGCCGGCCATCATCGTCTTCAGGTCGGCCTCGATCACGCAGTAGTAGATGAGCACGCTCTTGCCGTCCGGCAATGCACGGATGTTGGTGATGAGATCGAGCGCCCCGTCGAGGCCCGCATCGACGATGATGATATTGGGAAGCTCGGTCTCGCAGCGCAGCAACGCATCGCGGGCGGAGGCGGCCTCGAGAACGAGGAAGCCGATCTCCGAAAGGATACGCTTGCCGACCTTGCGGACGATATCCGAACTGTCTGCGATCATCAGACGTTGCATCAGAGACTCCCGTTTTTCCACCCCGAATTGCAGCACTGGGCCAATAGGTAGTCTAACGCGAGACCGCTAAGGAAAGGTTACCGTCCTTTGTCCCGCTGTGGAGCAGGTTCGTCGACATCCGGCCGAGGCAAGTTGTCCCCGGCGCGACCACCGATTTGGCAGCGTACTGGCCAATCAGGCTACCGGCACGAGCTCGGCCGTAAAGACGACTTCCTCGTCCGTCTGGTAGTACTTGATCTCCATGCCGCATTCCTCGGCAAGCAGTACCGTGTAGTAGGGCTGGATCGAATGGGCGTCGATCGCCTCCTCGATGGTGCCGGAGCAAATTTCCGCGAACTTCGCGGGAATGCGCATCATCCGCCCCTTGGCGACAATGCGGAACTTCACCTCGAATTCGGGGTCTTCGAGCGTCACATCGATCGAGCCGCCGCGCGGAATGGCGCCGTAGGCGACGAGGAAGAGGTTGAGGAGAAGCTTGACGCGGTTCTTGGCGATGATCGCCCGCGGGCCGTTCCAGGTGAGTTCGGTCTTCTTCTCTGCGGCAACGAAGTCGCGCGCGGCCTTTTCCGCCTCGCCGGTATCGATCGAGGCGCCCACCGAGCCGGAAGCGCCGAAGGCAAGCCGGGCGAACTTGAGACGCACCGAGGCGTTGAGCGCACTGGTGCGGATGAGTTCCATCGCGTCTTCGTCGGCGCCGCCCTCGTCGAGGAGTTCCAACCCGTTGTTGATCGCTCCGACCGGCGAGATGACATCATGGCAGACGCGGCTGCACAGCAGCGCTGCCAGATCGGGGCCGGCGAGAGTGAGGTTGGCGTTCTTCGGCATCGGTATCTCCTGGAGGCGCGGTCGCCCGTTCAGAACCAGGGCGCCATGAGCATGCGGCCTTCCCGTTCGCACGGGAATCCTCGCGCCATAATGACACCATATTTGGTAAACCGATTATTAAGACGATCACGACTAAATAGTTTTACTCGGCATAGTGATGCACGCGCATCGAAAAGTTTGGAGGAACCCATGCGCCTTGACTTCATCCGCGAGATCGCAGGCCTTCGTGCGCTGATGGCGGCGATCGTCCTTCTTGTCGGCGTGGGCTACCAGGCCGGTTCGGCCGCGGCTGCAGGCGACGAGTACACCGCCCAGGAAATCGTCGACGCCGGCCACAGCTTCTTCGGTGAAACCAGCGGTGCGCTCGCCAAGGTTATCGAGAAGGCCTTTTCCCAATACGGACTGCCGAACGGATATATCCTCGGCCAGGAGGGTTCCGGCGCCTTCATCGCCGGCCTGACCTACGGCGAGGGCATGCTCTACACGAAGAATGCCGGCCAGCACGACGTCTTCTGGCAGGGACCGTCTCTGGGCCTCGACTATGGCGGCAACGGCACGCGCGCGATGATGCTGGTCTACGACCTGCCGAGCATCGACAGCCTCTATGCCCGCTATGGCGGCGTCAGCGGCTCGGCCTACGTCGTCGCCGGCCTCGGCATGACCGTCCTGAAGAACCAGAATATTGTCCTCGTCCCGATCCGCACCGGCATCGGCGCCCGCCTCGGGGTCAACGTCGGCTATTTGAAGCTCACCCGCCAGCCCACCTGGAACCCCTTCTGAGCAGCCAGGCGCGTGGTGCCGGAGCGGCGCCCTCCGGTGACTTTCTCGGGCCACTGCCTCCCCGCCGGCTTGTTCTGCGTGGAGCCCCATGTTTAATGACAGACTTGGTGTCCGCAATACCTCAGTCGAGATGGCGCGATCGTGATTGAATATGCACTGCTATTCGGATTGGGCTTCCTCTCGGCAGTTCTCCTGGTGATGCTGATCGCTCCTGCGGTTCACAAGCGGATCGTGCGCTACACAGAGAAGCGGATGAAAGCGACGACACCGCTCAGCCCGCGGGAAGTACGCGCCCAGAAGGACATGGCGCGCGCCGTTTACGCGGCCGAAAATGCGCGGATGTCGCAGGACTTGAAGCGCGAGCGCGACAAGTCGGTCGATCTGAAGCTCAGGAACGAGGCACTCGCCGCCGAGGCCAGCCGGCTGTCCGCGGAAACCCAGGACCTTCGCACCCAGATCGACGAGATGAGCATCGAGGCCGCAAATTTCCGCGCGGAGATCCGCCGCGCCGAAAGCGAGGCGCTGCATCTCCACGCCACGCTGAAGCGCACCGAGGAGACCGCCGTCGCCAAGGACCTCGAAATCGAACGCCTCGTCGTGCGCATCTCCAGGATGAACCGGGAAGTCGACGACCTGAAGATCGAGAAAAGCGCGCGCGACACCGAAATCGAGAACCTCAAGATGCGGGTGCAGACGCTGCGGGCCGAGCGCGACGAGCTGGCGCAGGAGACGAAACTGGCCACCCGCCGCGCCAAGGACGCGGAGATGCGGCTGGCGCAGGAGGAAGACAAGCTCCTGCGGCTCGACGACCGGCTGGCGCGGCTGATGGCCGAGGCGGTCGACAAGGACGCCGTCATCGAACGCCGCACGAAGGAAATCGCGACGCTGCGGGAGAACCTGAAGGCCGGCAATCGCCAGGTGCGCGCGGCGCTCCGCGCGCTGCGTGCCGCCAATATTTCCGCGCCGGACATCAAGGAGATCGACATTCCCGAGCAAGCCACAGAAGACCCGCTGGTGCTGATGCAGCCGGCGGCCGCGATCGACACCGATCTGCTCGCCGACGAACTGCGCCACCGTCACACGGCGCTGACCGAACGGCTGATGAAGGCGACCTCGCCTGCGAACGACGAGGCGCTGCGGGAAGAGATTGCCGAGATCGCCGCCAAGATGATCGCCCTCACCGCTCGCAAGGAAGGCGCCGGTTCGCCCATCCGCGCGCTCATGTCCAAGGTTTCCGTCCGCAGCCCCGAGGCTCGCAAGTCGCTTGCCGAACGAGCCGTGGCGTTCGATCCGTCGCTGCCGGCGACGGTCACGCCCACGACGTCCGAATAACGACTTTTCAGAGGATGCGCTTGGCCATCGCCGCGCTGTAGAGGGCAATCCCGCTCGCCGTCCCGACATTCAGGCTGTCGAGGTCCGGGGACTGGGCGATGCGGGCGGTGTGGAACCGCGACAGCACGGCGGGCGGCAGCCCCTCGCCTTCCGTTCCCATGACCAGCGCCAGGCGCGGCGATGGTGCGATGTCGCGGATTTCTGTCTCGCCCTTCGGCGAGAGCGCCCAGATCGCAAAGCCTGCTTCGGCAAGTGCCCCGAGCATGTCGAGGATCGAGCCCTCCCGCGCGTAGGGCATTGTGAGCACCGATCCGACCGATACCCGGAGCGCCTTGCGGTAGAGCGGATCGCAACAGGTCTCGTCGAGGATCACCGCACGCGCGCCGAAGGCGGCGGCATTGCGGAACATCGCGCCGATATTGTCGTGATTGGAAATGCCGCAGGCGGCAAGCACCAGCGCCTCCTCCGGCAGTGCCCGCAGCAGTTCCTTCAGCGGAGGTGCAGTGTCGCGAACGCCGAGCGCCAGCACGCCGCGATGCAGGTGGAAGCCGGCGATCGCGTCGATCACCGGGGCCTCCGCCTCGTAGACGGGGACGTTGTCCGGGAAGAGCGAAAGGACGTCCGAAAGGCCGGCGGCACGGTTGCGCAGGAGCAGGATCTTCTCCACCCGGATGCCGCGGCCCGCCCGGTGCGCGGCCGCCAGCATGCGCAGTACGACCGTGCCTTCTGCGACGAACCGGCCTTCCCGCCCCGTGAGATCGCGCTCCCGGATGTGCCGGAACTCCGCGATGCGCGGATCGTCCGGATCGGTGATCTCCGTTCTTTCGCGCGCCTGCGTCATGCGGCTGGGATCACTGCCCGGCGACCGTCACGTCCGCGACGACGCGGCCGATCGCGATATCGAAGACGAGCGCCTTGCGCGTGCCGTCGGCCATCTGGCCGAAGAACAGGATCTGGCTGCCCGAAAGCGCGGTCGACTGGACGGTGAAGCCTTGCGGCAGGCTGGCCGTCGCCGTCACCGGCTGGTCGGCCGGAATCGCAAGCGTCGCAGACGCCTGCGGCTCGCGGGTCTCGCTCTTGGTCGCCTTGTAGACAACGGCGCCCAACACGGCCATAAGGCTGACGAACATGATGCCCGCGGAGACGAGTTGCAGACGCACCATCTTTCGGCGGACATTCTCCAGCGCCGGATCGAGCGGTTTTTCTTCCTGTTCTTCTGGCTCGAAATTCGTCATATACGCTTGCCTTTCCTTCGGAGCGACCGGCCATGGCCCGTTCTGATCGAGAGCGAACCGGGCGGAAAACCGCCGTTACGCAGGATCGCAGGGATGAACGACCCCTTTAACCAACCCGAAAGCGCAAGGAAAGAGCTGATTGCCGGCGACGATGCCGAGGGCCGCATTGACGCCTGGCTTGCGGCGCATCTCGAAGGCAGTCTCTCGCGCAGCCGCGTCAAGGCGCTGATCGAGCAGGGCGCGGTCACGCTGAATGGCAATCCGACCACCGAACCGAAACGCAAGATCCACCCCGGTGACCGCCTGGCGATCGTAATGCCGGAGCCGGAAGATCCGGAGCCGAAGGGTGAGGATATCCCCCTCGATGTCGTCTACGAGGACAAGGACCTGATCGTCATCGTCAAGCCGCCGGGCCTCGTCGTCCATCCGGCGGCGGGGAACTGGACCGGCACGCTGGTCAACGCACTGATCCACCATTGCGGCGACAGCCTTTCGGGAATCGGCGGCGTCAAGCGGCCGGGCATTGTCCACCGGCTCGACAAGGATACGTCCGGCGTCATGGTCGTCGCCAAGAACGACCTTTCCCACCGCCGCCTCGCCGACCAGTTCGCCGACCACGGCCGCACCGGCCCACTGGAACGCGCCTACCAGGCGATCGTCTGGGGCCGGCCGCGGAGCCTGCACGGAACGATCGACGCGCCGCTCGGCCGCGCCGGCGACCGCACCAAGCGCGCCGTCAAGCGCGAGGAAAGCGACGACGCGCGCGAGGCTATCACCCATTACGAAGTGCTTGAGCGCTACGGCGAGAAGCCGGACGCCACCTGCATCGCCTCGCTCGTCGAGTGCCGACTGGAGACCGGACGCACCCACCAGATCCGCGTCCACATGGCCCATATCGGACATCCGCTGGTCGGCGACGTCGACTACGGCGCCGCCTTCCGCACCAAGGCAAACCTGCTGCCCGAACCGGCCCGGACCATCGTCAACCGCTTCCCCCGCCAGGCATTGCACGCCTATCTCCTGCAGTTCGAGCATCCGTCGACCGGCGAGGTCATGCGCTTCGAAGTGCCGTTGCCGAAAGACATGGTCAGGGTGATTGAGGCCCTGCGCGCGATCTGAGCGCTGGTTCCGGACGGCGATTAGGTATCGGTCGATTTTCTCAAGAATCGGGTGGCGGAACGCGAATGTTCGCGTTACGTTCCGATTCCTGAACTGGAGAACCGGCCATGGCCTTCGTGGTAAACCTGCTGCTCGAGACGGATAGCGTCGCCGTTCGCGACGTGATCTGCGACGGCGCATGTCGCGAGATGGGTGAAGAAGAACGAGCGTCGCAGACCTGTCTCGTCTTTCCCTACCGGGGTGTATTCGTTCGGCGCATCGGGGACGAGGATGTCGTCGCCGAGCCGAACCAGGTGCTCCTCTTCAACCGCGACGAGGCCTATCGGGTCAGCCATCCTGTGGCCGGCGGCGATGCCTGCCTGAGCGTGGCGATGCCGGAAGCCCTGCTCGCCGAACTCGTTCCCGACACCCACTGCACGAAGGTGCCGGCCTTCGCCTTTGACAGGCAGAAGCTGCAGATCGACGCGCGCGCCCAAGCCCTCGTCGCCCTGCTGCGCCACGGCCTCGCCACCCGCGCCGCCGAGATGCTGGAGGGCGAGACGCTGGCGCTCACGCTCGTGCGCCGCGCCGTCGGGCGGCGCAGCGTAGGTGTCTCGTCGTCGAGCTACTCGTCGAGTTACGGCCGCAGGAAGCTCGCGGACCGGGCGAAGCTCGTGCTCTCCTCGGACCTCGCCCGCCGCTGGACGCTCGGCGAGATCGCCGCGGAAACGGGCGTCTCCCCCGTCTACCTCACCCAGGTGTTCCAGCAGGTCGAGGGCGTGCCGCTCTATCGCTATCAGTTGCGCCTCCGGCTCGCCAAGGCGCTCGACCTTCTGGGGGACTACGACGACCTGACGGCGCTCGGCCTCGAACTCGGCTTTTCCAGCCACAGCCACTTCAGCGCGGCCTTCCGCCAGGCTTATGGCCGCACCCCGGCGGAGTTCCAGCGGTTCGTCGGCCTGCGCTGAACCATCGCGACATTCGGAGCGGAGGCAAATCGCTAAAGAATCTGACAGCGGCGGACCGGCGAAAGAGGCATTTTGAGACCGTGGACAACAGCCGATGCAAAGGAGCGGATGATGAAGAACGACACATGTGCTGCCTGTGACTGCAAGCTCGACGATGGCCGTATTGCCGTGCGGATCGGCGGCAAGACCGTGGAGGTCTGCTGCCAGGAATGTGCGGACGCCCTGCGGGAAGCCTATCAGGCGATCGGCCGCCAGCCTGCGGCACACATGCAGAACTGAGGCAAACCGAACGACCACTGCTTGACGGCCGGCTCTGACGAGCCGGCCTTTTCTGACAGGAGAACAGTGATGGACAATTTTGATCCGGGGCGGACACGCCCGCGGCAGGATGTGCTCGCCCTTTTACCGCCCGGGCGTGACGCCTCGACCGACACGGCGACCGACGGCACGGCAGCGGAATGTCCGCTGGACGGTTCCGCGCGAGCAGGATCGTGGCTCGCCGGCGTGGTGGCCTTCTTTCTGCGGATGCGGAAGAAGCAACGCACCAGGAGGGCACTTTACGGCCTTTCCGACCAGACGCTGAAGGACATCGGCGTATCGCGCGGCCAGATCGACGGCGATTTCGACCGCTATCGCAGGAGCCGGTCTTACGGGCTGGAACGCCTCACGCGCTTGTGACCCGCGGACCGGTCGAGGTTACCGAATTGTAATGATATAACGCAGTAACGATAGCTTGAATCACTGTTTTGCCGTACTTATCTGGGATATGGCTTGGATGGGCTTCGTCCAGAAGCCATGCCGGCGGTTTGCCTATGGGCTGGGGTTACTCAAGGGGACCGTCGCGACACAAGAAAAGGGGGTGCTTGATGGCCCGCAATACTTTGCCTACCATCGCCGCCGGCGAGGCCGGCCTGAGCCGGTATCTCGACGAAATCCGTAAATTTCCGATGCTTGAGCCGCAGGAAGAGTACATGCTGGCCAAGCGTTATGCCGAGCATGGCGACCGTGATGCGGCCCACAAGCTCGTGACGAGCCACCTGCGTCTCGTCGCCAAGATCGCCATGGGCTATCGCGGCTACGGCCTGCCGATCGGCGAAGTCGTCTCCGAGGGCAATGTCGGCCTGATGCAGGCGGTCAAGAAGTTCGATCCGGAGCGCGGCTTCCGCCTGGCGACCTACGCCATGTGGTGGATCAAGGCCGCGATACAGGAATACATCCTGCGCTCGTGGTCGCTGGTGAAGATGGGCACGACCGCCAACCAGAAGCGGCTGTTCTTCAACCTTCGCCGCCTCAAGGGCAAGATCCAGGCGATCGAGGAAGGCGACCTGAAACCCGAGCAGGTGACGGAGATCGCCACCAAGCTGAACGTCTCCGAGGACGAGGTCATCTCGATGAACCGCCGCCTCTCCGGTGACGCGTCGCTGAACGCCCCGATCCGTGCCGCCGAGGGCGAATCCGGCCAGTGGCAGGATTGGCTGGTCGACGAGCACGACAGCCAGGAAGATGTGCTCATCGAACAGGACGAGCTCGAAACGCGCCGGCGCATGCTGGCCCGCGCCATGAGCGTCCTCAACGACCGCGAACGGCGAATCTTCGAGGCCCGCCGTCTGGCGGAAGATCCGGTGACGCTGGAAGACCTGTCGGCGGAGTTCGACATCAGCCGCGAGCGCGTCCGCCAGATCGAGGTCCGGGCCTTCGAGAAGGTCCAGGAAGCCGTCCAGAAGGAGGCGCTCGAGCGCGCCTCCGCTCTCCGCGTGGTCGAAGCCTGATCCTCGGAATTTCCGGAGCGTGGCCGCAATCTGAGCCCTGACGGGCGGGCGGCGTGACAGTCATCTTCGCGGCGGCGTGGTCGCCTCTCCGCCTTTTACGATACTGGGTTTCGGGCTATCGCCCGAAACCCTTTTTCTTTGTCGTCAGCCGCCGCCGTTGCCGTTGTCGAGCGCGGCCCACTGCTTCATGACCTCGTCGAAGACCGCCACGCCGGCCGTGCCCTTGTCGAGGGTCAGCAGCGCCCGGCGACCGTTGCGATAGGTGACCGGGATATCGATCCAGTTGCGGGTGCGCAGCAGGTCGAGGTTACGGGCGACCACGTCCTGGAAGTCGTTGAGCGCGATCAGGTAGCTGTCGTCCGTGATCTTCGCCGAAACGGCCACCAGCGGATCGCCGCGGTCCTGTTCCGTCCGCTTCATCGCGATGCGCTGGACATTGTCGATCGCTCCGCCTTCGAAATCCGCCGGCACCGAGAACACCACCTCGATCAGGTGGCTCGCGGGCAGCGAATTGTCGGCGTTCCGCCTGATGGTGATCAGCGCCGACAGGCCGCGATCAGGTATCGAGAGCTTGCCCTGGATCGCCGGATTGGGACGCCCGTTCTCGCTCGTGTCGTTGAGCGCCGTCCACTCGACGGCGCCGGTGATCGCCGTCGGCGAGGTCTGGCCGAGCTTTTCCTCGTAGAGGAAGGCCTTCTCGCCTGCGATCGGCTTGCTCATGTCGACCGGCGGCGTCGTGGTCGCGCCCGGCGAGGTTCCTCCGGCCGTCGCCCCCGCCTCGCCGTCCGGCTGCGTGCCGGCGACGTTCTGTTCGGAGACCGAGCGCCCTTCGCCGCCGGTGTTTGCGCCGGCAGTACCGGCGCCTTCATCGACTTCCGTCCCGTCCGCCGTCAGGCGCTGGGTGAACTTCTGCCCTGTCACGGCGCCCTCTTCCGGAGGCGTCGGCGCCTTGGCATCGGGAGCCTTGGTCTCTGCACCTGCCTCGGGCTTTGTGTCCGTGGCGGGCGGCGTTCCGTTCGCAGCGTTTTCGGCGGGCGGCGTCGTCGGCTCCGTGCCGTCGCCGGCAACCATCGCCGTCAGCGAATTGACGGTGTCACTGACGAAGGTGCTCACCGCGTCGCGGTTCGCCCAGAGTTCGTAGCCGCCGCCGGCAAGCGCCGCCACGACGAGCACGCCGACCGCGATCGGGGCATAGTTGCGCCGCTTGGTCTGTTCGATACGGTACGGCTTGCCTGCGGTCTTCGCCGCCGGAGGAACCGTCCCGGCCGCCTTCGACGCGGTTTCGGACGCCGTCTGGTCGGCCTTCCGGCCTTCGCCGGCCTCGACCGCCGCGCCCGCCGCCGGTGTCGCGACCGCCGCGTACCAGTCGGCAAAATCGTCGAAGTTCTGCGCCTCGCCGCCCTTGCTTCCGTCGACGCCGGCCGGCGGCTGATAGGCCGTGGTGTCCCAGTCGAGCAGATCGATGTCGTGCGACGGCGCCTTGCCGGCAGGCGCTTCCGCCGCCGGCGGCTCCACCGGTTCAGGCTGCTCGGCGGCCGGCCAGGACCCGACGGTCACCTCGGGCATGGCCGAAGCCGGCATTGCAGCAGCAGCCGTTTCCGGCGCTTCGTATTCGTGCGGCTTTTCTTCCTCGCGCGCGGTTTCCGCCCAGTCACCGTAAGTGCGGTCGTATTCCGGAATGCTCTCCGACCAGACGGCCGGCGCGACGGCCGGCGGCTCTTCGGCTACCGGTTCCTCGACCTCGGGCTCCGCGGTCGTGACGGGATGCCGGCTTTCCAGCTCGGCAGGGACGGCCGGCTCAGACACGGGTTCCGCCGGCGTCTCCTCGCCTGCATGCAGCCACGGCTCGCCATGATCCGCTTCCTCCGCCGCAGGCTCGGCGGCGGCGTGTTCGCCTTCCGCGCCCCAGGCGACATGCTCCGGCTCAGCTTCCTCGTAGTGATAGGCGGGCTCAGCGGGCTCCTCGGCCGGATGCTCTACCTCTTCCTCCCGCGCAGCCTCGACCGGATATACCGGATAGCTCGGCGCGACAGGTTCTTCGTAGGCTTCTTCCTCTGCCTGCTCCTCTACCGGTTCCTCATGGACCGCGTAGACATCATGGACCTCTTCGGTGGCAGGCTCCTGATAGGCCTCCGGCTCCTCTTCAGGCTCCGGCTCCGGCTCCGGTTCGGGTTCAGGCTCCGGTTCCGCATGGGCGGCAACCGGGGCGATCCCCAGCTCCTCCTCCAGCAAGGCGGCTTCCGGTTCTTCCGGCAAAGCTTCGATATGCTCGGCTTCGACTTCCTGGATGGCGGCTTCCAGCTTGTCCATCTGGCGGCGCAGCATCTCTTCCGGCGGACGCGGCGACATGTTCTCCAGCTGCCGCGCCACCGCGCTCCGGGCCTTTTCATAGACCTTCGCACGCATCTCCGGTGTGTTGTTCGACAGGCCGTCGACGGCACGCCGGATAACCGAAATGAAATCAGCCATGGGCACTTTCTCTTGGGCGCCGGCCCGGGCCGGCGGACAATTCGTTAAAGAATTCCGACATTAATCCTCAAACGGGTCGGTCACAAGTATGGTATCGTCACGTTCAGGACTGGTCGAAAGCAGCGCCACCGGCGCGCCGATCAGCTCTTCGACCTGGCGCACATATTTGATCGCCTGCGCCGGCAGGTCGGCCCACCGGCGCGCGCCGACGGTCGAATCCTTCCAGCCTTCGAGCGTGATGTAGACGGGCTCGACACGGGCCTGGTCGCCCTGGCTTGCCGGCAGATGGTCGATTTCCTTGCCGTCGAGCGTGTAGCCGACGCAGATCTTGATCTCGTCGAGACCGTCGAGAACATCGAGCTTCGTCAAGGCGATGCCGGAGATGCCGTTGGTGGCGACCGACTGGCGCACGAGGGCTGCATCGAACCAGCCGCAACGGCGCTTGCGGCCCGTGACGGTGCCGAATTCATGGCCCTTTTCGCCAAGGAACTGGCCAATCTCGTCGTGAAGTTCGGTCGGGAACGGTCCCTCGCCGACACGCGTCGTGTAGGCTTTGGTGATGCCGAGAATATAGCCGAGCGCGCCCGGCCCCATGCCCGAGCCTGCGGCCGCCTGGCCGGCGACGGTGTTGGAGGAGGTCACGAAGGGATAGGTGCCGTGGTCGATGTCGAGCAGCGACCCTTGCGCGCCTTCGAAGAGGATGCGCGAACCCTTGCGGCGTTCCTTGTCGAGGTAGCTCCAGACAGTATCCATGAAAGGCAGGATGCGGTCGGCCACATCCGTTAGTTCCTTCATGATCGTCTCGTGGCTGATTTCCGGAACGCCGAAACCGCGACGCAACGCGTTGTGGTGAGTGAGGATGCGGTCGACCTTGCCCGACAACGCTTCGGTGTTCGCGAGATCCATGACGCGGATCGCACGACGACCGACCTTGTCTTCATAGGCCGGGCCGATGCCACGGCGGGTGGTGCCGATCTTGGTGCCGGAGTTGGAGGCCGCATCTTCGCGCATGCCGTCGAGCTCCCGGTGCAGCGAGAGAATCAGCGTCGCGTTGTCGGCGATCTTCAGGTTCTCCGGCGTGACCTTGACGCCCTGCGCCTCCAGCCTGCCGATTTCGGCGATGAGCGCATGCGGGTCGACGACGACGCCGTTGCCGATGACGGCCATCTTGCCGGGCCGGACGACGCCGGAGGGCAGAAGCGAAAGCTTGTAGCTGACGCCATCGATCACCAGCGTATGGCCGGCATTGTGTCCGCCCTGGTAACGCACCACGACATCGGCGCGCTCGGAGAGCCAGTCGACAATCTTGCCCTTGCCCTCGTCACCCCATTGCGACCCGACCACCACGACGTTCGTCATCTCAAAATCCTGCCTATCTGCGCTGGCTGCGCCCTATCCAAACCCGCGCATCTATACTGTGTTGCTTTTTTAAAATCGACCTGTTTGTGAAAGGCGATTTGGCTTTTTGCGTGACAATGCCCGTTGGCTCGCCTATCCCGAGGGCCAAATCGATGCACAGCACCACCCATTCCCGTCCCAATCCGAAGGTAAGCCGCTTGCCTTTTCGATCCTATATTCTGCTCACCGTCTGCACACTTTTCTGGGGCGGCAACACCATCGTCGGCAAGCTCGCGATCGGCCACATAAGCCCGATGGCGCTCAATCTTTCCCGCTGGGCGATCGCCGCCATCCTGATCTCGGCGATCTCCGTGCCGCAGCTCAGGACCGACTGGCCGGTGCTCCGGCGCAACTGGCTGCTCCTCCTCGCCTACGGCGCCATCGGCTATACCGCGTTCAACGGCTTCCTCTACACCGCCCTGCAATATACGAGCGCGGTCAACGGCGCGATCGAGCAGGGCGGCATCCCTGTTCTGATCTTCGTGCTGAACTTCGCCTTCTTTCGCATACCGGTCTCCTTCGTCCAGATCGTCGGCTTCCTCATCAGCTTCATCGGCGTCGCGCTGACGGCCGGACACGGTGATCTTGCGGCTCTTCTCGCGCTGACCCTCAACTACGGCGACGCCCTGCTGCTGCTGGCGGTGGTCGCCTATGCGATCTACACGGTCGGCCTGCGGTGGAAGCCGCCCGTACACTGGAAGAGCATGATGGCGGGCGCCGCCCTCGGCGCGACCCTGACCGCCTTGCCTCTCGTCTTATGGGAAGCGTCGTCCGGAAACCTGGTCGTGCCCGACCTCACCGGCTGGGCGCTGATCGCCTATGCGGCGCTCTTTCCGTCCCTCATCTCGCAGATCTTCTATATCAAGGGCGTCGAGGGCATCGGCGCCAACCGTGCCGGGCTCTTCATCAACCTCGTACCGGTTTTCGGCACCCTGCTCTCCGTCACCCTCATCTCCGAGCCGGTACAGCTCTTCCACGTCATCGCCCTCGTCCTCGTGCTCGGCGGGATCGCGATTGCCGAGTGGGGCAAGCCGGCGACGGCAGGCAAGTAAAGATCAGGAAACGAGGGATGCAGCGGTTGCGGCCTTGGCCGGTGCCGGCTGCTGATCGACATCGGTGACGACGGAGCGCCGGCCGTCCCGACGAGCGCCGGAAGCCGCCGAAACGGCAAAAGGACGGCAATCTCTGGAAGGGGCGCCTATTCCCCGTAGCCGATGACCGCCTTGACCTCGAGGAAGTCGTGAAGGCCCCATTCGCCGTATTCGCGGCCGTTGCCCGACTGCTTGTAGCCGCCGAACGGCGCGTAAGGGTCCCACGCCGGATAGTTGATGTGGACGCAACCGGCTCTCAGCCGCGCGGCCACCTTGCGGGCGTGGCCGATATCCCCCGACTGGACATAGGCGGCGAGCCCGTAGACGGTGTCGTTGGCGATCGCGATCGCCTCTTCCTCGTCCCTGTAGGGCAGGATCGACAGGACCGGCCCGAAGACTTCTTCCCGCGCGATGGTCATGTCGTTGGTGACGTTGCCGAACACCGTCGGGCGCACATAGTAGCCGCGGTTGAGGTTCTCCGGCCGCCCCGGCCCGCCCGCGACGAGTGTCGCCCCCTCGCGAATGCCCGCTTCGATCAGCTGCTGGATCTTGTCGAACTGCATGCCACTGACCACCGGACCGAGCCGGGTGTCGGGCGAGCGAGGGTCGCCGACGACGAAGGTACCCGCCGCCGTCTTGGCGATCGCCAGAGCCTCGTCATGCCGTTCGGCCGGCACCAGCATGCGGGTCGGCGCATTGCAGGACTGACCGGAATTGCCGAAGCAGCCGGCGACGCCCTTGCTCACTGCAATCTCCAGATCGGCATCCGGCAGGATGATGTTGGCGGACTTTCCGCCGAGTTCCTGCGCCACCCGCTTCACCGTGTCAGCCGCAGCCTTGGCGACGGCGACGCCGGCGCGGGTCGATCCGGTGAAGGAAACCATGTCGACATCCGGGTGGCTCGCCATCGGCTGGCCAACGTCCGGACCGGTTCCGTGCACGAGATTGAAGACGCCCTTCGGCGTGCCCGCAGCCTCCATGATTTCGGCGAAAATGACGCCGGTGATCGGCGCGATCTCGGACGGCTTCAGCACCATGGTGCAGCCGGCGGCGATCGCCGGCGCCACCTTGCAGGCGATCTGGTTGAGCGGCCAGTTCCACGGCGTGATGAGGGCACAGACACCGACCGGCTCGCGCACGATCATCGTCGTGCCGCGCTTCTCGCTGAAGGCGAAGGTCTTCAGCGCCTCGATCGTCGTTTCGAGATGTGCCGAACCGGAGGTCGCCTGCGAATCGCGGGCGAAGGGAAGCGGCGCGCCCATCTCCCGGCTGGCCGCCTCGGCGATGTCGTCGATGCGCTCGTTGTAGGCGGCGAGGATACGCTCGAGAAGCGCCAGCCGCTCCTCCCGCGACGAGATCGAAAAGGCCGGGAACGCCGCCTTTGCCGCCGCTACCGCCCGGTCGACGTCGGCCGCCGATCCGATGGCAATCTGCGTGAACGCCTCTTCGGTCGAAGGATCGATGACGTCGAGCAGTGCCGGCCGGACAGGATCGACCCACTGGCCGTCAATGAAGAATTTCAGGCGATTGCTCATGTGTGGGCTCCCCGGACCTGGACAACAGGGCCGCACTATCCAACAGGCCGGCGGCAGCCGCAAGCGCCGCGGAGGACAACCGGCGGCAGTTTATTGCGCCAGCATGGGCTCGGTCGGAAGCTGCCAGTCGATCGGCTCCAGCCCGCGTGAACGCAGAAACTCGTTCGCTTTGGAGAAGTGCCGGCAGCCGAAGAAGCCGTTATGCGCCGAAAGCGGCGAGGGATGCGGCGCCCTCAGCACCAGATGGCGCTCCCGATCGACGAAGGCCGCCTTCTTCTGGGCATAGGAGCCCCAGAGCATGAAGACGACCGAGGAACATTCGTCGTTGACGGCGCGGATCACCGCGTCGGTGAAGCGTTCCCAGCCGCGACCCTGATGCGAGGCGGCGCGGGCCTCCTCGACGGTCAGAACGCTGTTCAAGAGCAGCACCCCCTGTTTCGCCCAGTTTTCGAGGAAGCCGTGGCGGACCGGGTGAATGCCGAGGTCGGTTTCCAGTTCCTTGTAGATGTTGACGAGCGACGGCGGCACACGCACGCCCGGCTGCACACTGAAGCAGAGCCCGTGCGCCTGGCCGGCGCCGTGATAGGGGTCTTGGCCGAGGATCACCACCCGAACCTTGCCGAGCGGCGTCAGGTCGAGCGCCCGGAAATACTCCGCGCCCTTCGGGAAGATGCGCTTGCCGTTCGCTCTTTCGGCAACCAGAAATTCCCGCAATTGCTGCATGTAAGGACTGGAAAACTCCGGCCCGAGGACCCGTTTCCAGCTCTCCTCCAGTCTGACCTCTGCTGCGCTCATTGTCGGCCATCGCCTTTTGCGGTTAACTCGCCCTTGAATGAAAGAGGACGACGGACCGAGTCAAGTGCGGCGATCCTCGCAGACGGGATGAGGCACGACCGGACATGAAGAGAGCGGCAATCCTCTGGCGCGAACACCGCTTGCTGCTTCTCGCCTTCCTCGCGACCTCGGCGCTTGCGCTTTTCTTTGCCGCACGCTTCGCCTTCTACGTCGTTTACTGGAACGCGCCGGAACACCGCAACCAGCCGATCGAGACCTGGATGACGATCGGCTATATCGCCCGCTCCTACGACTTGCCGCGCGAGGCACTGGCGGATGCGCTGGGGGTTGGGCCGCTCGGCACCGGCCGGCGCCCGACGGTGGAACAGCTCGCCCGCGACCGCGGCATGAGCCCGGAGGAATTCCGCGCCGAGATCGAGCGGGCGATCGCAAAGCTCCGGGAAGGCGGCCCCGTTCGATGAGCGACGCCATCCTCGCTCTCGTTCCGGTTTACGGGCTACCCCTGCTTGCGGCAGTGGCGGGCCTGAGCTGCCTCGGGCTACCGCTTCCCGCCTCTCTGGTGATGATGCTGATGGGCTCCTTTGCCGCCGCCGGCGATTTCGGTCTGGTCCCGGTCTTCGTAACCGCGTTTGCCGCGGCCGTCGGCGGCGACCAGATCGGCTACTTCGTCGGGCGCTTCGCAGGCCAGGCAGTCACCACCCGCATCGCGAGGAAGCCGGCCGGCAAGGCCGCACTCGACCGTGCAACGCAGGAGATCGCCCGCCATGCGACGATCGGCATCTTTCTCACCCGCTGGCTGTTCAGCCCGCTCGGCCCCTACATGAACCTGGTGACCGGAGCGACCGGCTTTTCCTGGGCGCACTTCACCGCCGCCGGCGTCGCCGGCGAGGCGGTGTGGGTCATCCTGCATGTCGGCCTCGGAATCCTCTTCAGCGACAATGTGCTCGCCATTGCCGAGATCGTCGGCGACGCGAGCGGCTTTCTCGCCGCCGGGATCGTGGCGCTTTTCCTCGGCTGGCGGCTCGTCACCGTCCTTGGTCGCGGCAAATCCGGCCGCACCTGACCGGCAGGCCTCTCAGGCACAAGACCCCGGCATTCGCGCCGGTCCCCATCTTTCGTCGCAGAACGGCAATTCCCTTTTGCAGAATTGTCATGAGGCGATAGTATCAGGCAGCGGATGGTACAAGGATCGTGACCATGTTGATCATGACGTTCTGCGCGACTGCCCTGCTTATCCACCTCGTCAGCCTCGGCTGGATCTACCGCCGGAAGACAAGAACAAGACCGAAGGCCCACCCGGCGCAGACCGCCCGGCCCGCCGTCAGCATCCTGCGGCCCTTCTGCGGCATCGAGAACAATCTCGAAGCGACGCTGCGCTCGACCTTTCTTCTCGACTGGCCGGTCTACGAAGTCGTCTTCTGCGTCGAAGATGCCGATGATCCGGCCGTTCCGCTGGTCCGGCGGCTTATGGCGGAACACCCGGACGTTCCCTCGACACTTCTCGTCGGCAACGGCCAGGTCAGCATCAATCCGAAGCTCAACAACCTCGTCAAGGGTTGGGACGCCGCGCGCTACCCGTGGATCGTGATCGCCGACAGCAACGTGCTTGCGCCTGAGGACTATCTCTCGCAGCTCTTCGCCCGCTGGGAGCCCGACACCGGTATGGTGTGCTCGCCGCCGGCCGGCACGGAACCCGTCGGTTTCGCAGCCGAAATCGAGGCCGCCTGGCTCGACAGCTTCCAGGCGCGCTGGCAGATGCTCGCCGACGAAATCGGTCTCGGCTTCGCCCAGGGCAAGACCATGCTCTTCCATCGTGGCCTGATCGACCGCGCCGGCGGATTTGCCCGTCTCGCCGACGAGGTCGCCGAGGACGCAGCCTCCACCAAGATCGTGCGCGAGGCCGGGCTTTCGGTCCGCCTCGTCGACATTCCCTTCCCGCAGCCGCTCGGACGCCGCACATGGCAGGGCATCTGGCGGCGGCAGCTCCGCTGGGCGCGTCTGCGACGGGTGTCGTTCCCGCTGTTTTTCGTGCCGGAAATCCTGGTCGGCGGCGCCTTTCCGCTCGCCGCCGCGATTGCCGGCAGCATGGCCGGCCTCGGGTCGCCCGCGGCCGTGCTCGCTTATGCCGCCGTCTGGTACGGTTGCGAGCTTCTCGTCATCCGCGCCTTCGGCTGGCCGCTCGGCCGCAACACGCCGCTCGCGCTCGTGCTGCGTGACCTCGCGCTGCCGGTTCTCTGGGTCTCCGCATGGTTCGGCAATGGTTTCGTCTGGCGCGGCCATGCGATGGCCGTGCAGCACCACCTGTCTCCACGCAACGCCTACCGCCTGCGCCATGCGATCGACCGGACCAAGGCCAAGGCGCGTGCTCTGAGATCGGCCTGGCACTGAGGGCAGGAACCGAAGCCGCGACGCATCGCCCCGGCGCCGGTCCCCGCATCTTACTTGAAGCGCCCGTGACGCTGCAGGACCTCGACCTTGTAGCCGTCCGGATCGGTCACGAAGAAGAACCGGGCGAAGAGCGCGCCGTCGCGGTTGAACTCGACGACTTTGCCGGGGTTCAGCCCGAGACCGGTGAAGCGCGCGTGTTCTGCGCCGAGATCGTCGACCGACACGGCGAGATGACCGTAACCATCCCCGAGGGCGTAGCCCTCCTCGCGCCCCTTGTTGACGGTCAGTTCGAGCTCGAATTCGCTCTCCGGATTGCTGAGATAGACGAGCGTGAAGCTGTCGAAGTCGAGCCGTTCGGCGACTTCGAGCCCGAACGCCTTGCGGTAGAATTCCGTTGCCCGCGCCTCGTCGAGCACGCGGATCATCGAGTGTATCACCTTTGCCAAGATCAACTCCTGTGTGGCTGAGAACTGTTGTGCGGGCACCCGTGGGGCTGGAGCGGACGGCGCCCGCTCACATCTCGCCTTTCTCGTCGGGAATCCGGCGATCTTCAAGACCGTTCACGACGACCTCGAGTTCCTCGAGAAGCCTTTGCAGCTCGCGCATCCGCTCGGAGCCGAAGGCATGCGTGATCTCGGCATAGATCTCTTCGGATTGCGGTGAGACCTTTTCGATGAGTGCCAGACCCGTCTTGCTGATGACGATCCGGGAGCGCCGGAGATCGTTCTCGTCCTGACGACGTTCAATGAGTTGCCGCGCCTCCAGATCCTTCAGGATCCGCGACAGGCTCGGCCCGAGCAGGAACGTCGCCCGGGCGAGTTCCGTCACCTCGATGTCCGGCATCGTCACCAGCGCGCGAAGGATGCGCCACTGCTGCTCGGTAATGTCGTGCATGCGGAGCGAATTGCGGAAGTGCCGCATCATCGCTTCCCGCGCGCGAAGCAGCAACATCGGCAGCGAACGGGAGAAATGCCGCAGGCGGACGCGCTGCTGCCCGCCATCCTTCGCCCTGTCCCGCGCAACCGTTTCGTCCGCCATTCTCTTACCGCCCCGGAACCTTTCGAACCCACCGCGCCGCGCCCCGCAATCGTGCGCGGCAGCACATCATTTCAGACTGCGGGCAACCTCGGTGATCGTCGCGAACGCCACGTCCATGTCGTCGCGGGTCATGTCGAACTGTCCGGCCTGGAAGCGGATGGCGATCGCCCCTCCGACGCGCGTCTGCGTGAGATAGATGCGGCCGTCGTCGTTGATCGCCTGCACCAGCGCGAGATTGTGCCGGTCCGCATCCTTACCGCCCCTGTGGCGGAAGGAAAAGAGCGACAGCACCGGCTCCGTGACGATCTCGAAGTCCGGCTCGGCCGCGAGCCGGCCGGCGAGTTCGACCGACCACGCGACGTGGTTGCGGATCATCGTTCTCAGGCCTTCGAGGCCGTGGTGGCGCATGAGGAACCAGAGTTTCAGCGCCCGGAAGCGGCGCCCGAGCGGCACTGACCATTCCGAATAGTTGATGATGCCGTCATGGCCGTGCGTCTTCAGGTATTCCGGATGGATGGCGAGCGTGCGGACCTGCTCCTCGGGATATTTGAGGAACTGGACCGAGCAATCGAACTGGGCGCCGAGCCACTTATGCGGATTGAAGACGATGGAATCGGCCTCGCCGATCCCCTGCCACAGCGTGCGAAATTCCGGGCAGATCATCGCCGAGCCGGCCCAGGCCGCATCCACATGCAGGTAGAGGCCGTGCGCATGGGCGACCTCCGCCACCCGGTCGATCGGATCGCAGGCGCCGATCGAGGTGCCGCCGGTGCAGGCAACGACGCCCACGGGCAGAAGGCCGCTCGCGAGATCGGCGCGGATTGCCGCATCGAGCGCCTCCGGGTCCATGCCGTGAAGCGCCCCCTTGGTCGGGATGCGGACGAGATTGTCCGCGCCGATGCCGGAAATCCAAATTGCCCTGTCGACCGAGGTATGGACCTGCTCCGAGGCGTAGACGCGCACCGCCGGGTGCGCGGACAATCCCTCGCGATTGCCTGCCCATTTCAGCGCACGCTCGCGCATCACCAGGACAGCGGCAAGCGTGGCGGTCGAGGCGGAATCCTGAATGACGCCCGCAAAACCCGCCGGCAGGCCGAGCGCCTGGCGCAGCCAGTCGACCACCCGCGTCTCCATCTCGGTCGCCGCCGGCGAGGTCTGCCAGAGCATGCATTGCGCGGCGATCGCCGTCACCAGATAATCGGCAACGACGGAGGCCGGCGCCGCATTGGCCGGGAAATAGGCGAAAAAGCGCGGATGCTGCCAGTGCGTCAGCCCGTCCGGGACGATCCGCTCGAAATCAGCGAAGATCGCCTCCATCGGCTCGCCCGTCTCCGGCGCTGCTTCGGTGATCTGCCGGGCGATGTCGCCGGGCTTCGTTCTGGCGCGCACCGGCCGCTCGCGCAGGCTCTCGCGGTAGTCGACGCCCCAGTCCGCCACCCGCCGCGACCACATGCGGAATTCGTCGCTGTCCATGTTCCTGTCCTCGTTTCCTTGTCGTCGATGCCCGCACGCGCCCCTCAGCCCCAGAGCGCCGGATCTGGCGCCTGCATCAGCGAACCCTCGTAGCGGATCGGGTCGTCGCGGTCGGCGGCGAGCAGCAGCGGCCCGTCGAGATCGACGTAGGGCGCGCCCTGCGCCACGAGGAAGGCCGGCGCCATGGCGAGCGAGGTGCCGAGCATGCAGCCGACCATGATGTCGAACCCCTGCCGGATCGCCTCCTCCCGGAGCGCCAGCGCCTCGGTGAGGCCGCCGGTCTTGTCGAGCTTGATGTTCACCGCGTCGTACTTGCCAGCAAGATGCGAAAGCGAGGCCCGGTCGTGGCAGCTCTCGTCGGCGCAGACCGGCAACACCCGCTCGATCTCGGCAAGCGCATCGTCCTTTCCCGCGGCAAGCGGCTGTTCGACCAGCGCGACGCCGAGCCGGACAAGGGTCGGTGCGAGCCCGAGATACTGCTCGACCGTCCAGCCCTCGTTGGCGTCGACGATGATCTTCGACCGCGGCGCGCCCTGCCGCACCGCCTCGATGCGTTCCAGATCGCCCTCGCCCCCGAGCTTCACCTTGAGGAGTGGCCGGCCGGCATTGCGCGCGGCGGCTTCGGCCATCTTCTGCGGCGCGTCGAGCGAGAGCGTATAGGCGGTCACGACGGGCAGAGGTGCGGCAAGCCCGGCGCATTGCCAGACGGGCCGGCCCGCACGCTTGGCTTCCAGATCCCAGAAGGCGCAGTCGAGCCCGTTTCGTGCGGCCCCCGCCGGCAGGCGCGATTGCAGGGCGGAACGATCGAGCCCCCGGCGGAGGTCGGTCTCGAGCGAGCGGATCACTTCGATGACACCCTCCACCGTCTCGCCGTAGCGGGCATAGGGCACGCATTCGCCACGCCCGCGGAAGGTACCGTCGGAAAGCTCGACGGTGACGACACGGATCTCGGTGCGCGAGCCGCGCGAGATGGTGAAGGCGCCGGCGACGGGAAAACGCTCCTCCGTCACGGCGAGGGAAAGGGCCGGCTTCATCGCGTTGCATGTCTCCGAACAGCTGTCGCGGAAGGACCGCGAATCACCGCCCCCTTGCGTGCGGGGGCATTCCTTTCTATATCCCTGCGACGATCGGGTTAAGATCCCGGACTTGCCGAACGAGCGCGATTGCGCGCCCCGGCGGCGGGCGACAAAGGCCTGCCAGAGACACCCGTTACCGATTTCGAGACTGGCGGAACGCCCGTGAACACACTGGATTTTGACAAAAGGCCCGAAGATACGCGCGTCGTCGTCGCCATGTCGGGCGGAGTCGACAGCTCCGTCGTCGCCGGCATCCTGAAGCGCGAGGGCTACGACGTTCTCGGCATCACGCTGCAGCTCTACGACCACGGCGCCGCCGTCCACCGCGCCGGCTCGTGCTGCGCCGGACAGGACATCGACGACGCCCGCCGCGTCTGCGAGACGCTGGGCATTCCGCATTACGTGCTCGACTACGAACAGCGTTTCCGCGACACGGTGATCAACCCGTTCATGGAAAGCTACGTCGCCGGCGAGACGCCGATCCCCTGTGTGGCCTGCAACCAGACGGTCAAGTTCGCCGACCTGCTCGCGACCGCCAGGGAACTCGGCGCCGATGCACTGGCGACCGGCCATTACATCCGCTCGCGGGCGATGCCGCTGCCGAACGATCCCGGCCACCGGGCGCTCTTCCGTCCGGTCGACAGCGAACGCGACCAGAGCTACTTCCTGTTCGCGACGACGCAGGAGCAGATCGACTACCTGCGCTTTCCGCTCGGCGGCCTCTCCAAGGCAGAGACGCGCGCGCTCGCCGAGGAGATGGGGCTCGTCGTCGCCAAGAAGGCCGACAGCCAGGACATCTGCTTCGTGCCGCAGGGCAAGTACGCCGACATCATCACCAGGCTCAGGCCGGATTCGGCGCTCGGCGGCGACATCGTGCACATGGACGGCCGCGTGCTCGGCCATCACGAGGGCATCCTCCACTACACGATCGGACAGCGGAAGGGTCTGGGGGTCGCGACCGGCGAGCCGCTCTACGTCGTCTATCTCGACGCCCGCTCTCGGCGCGTGATCGTCGGTCCGAAGGAGGCGCTCGACACCCGCCGGGTGTATCTGCGCGACATCAACTGGCTCGGCGACCGGACGCTTCAGGAGGAGGCAGCCGACGGCTTCGCCTGCTTCGCCAAGGTCCGCTCGACCCGCCCGCCGACGCCGGCGGTGCTGCACGCCGACGACAGGGGTGTCTATGTCGACCTCGAAATCGGCGAGGCCGGCGTCGCCCCGGGACAGGCCTGCGTGCTCTATTCGGCCCCCGGCCCCGACGCCCGCGTCTACGGCGGCGGCTTCATCGAGCGCTCCGAACGTTCGGCTCCGGCCGAGGCCTCGCTGAAGGCGCTGCTTTCCAATCCGGTCGCCGCCTGAGGGGGTAAGGGTCGGGGAAAGCCGCACCGGATGGCCGAAAAAGGCCGCCGGTGGGCGAGATTGCAAAAGCGCTTCAAAAAGATGATCGGGCGCTTGACACCAACGGGAGCGGCACCTTATAAGCCGCTCATCCTGACGCCGGGGTGGTCGAAACGACCGCTTCACGGTGCCTGTGGCGGGGTAGCTCAGGTGGTTAGAGCAGCGGAATCATAATCCGCGTGTCGGGGGTTCAAGTCCCTCTCCCGCTACCATCACTACAGTGTTAAGCGCTACGTTTGACTTCTTCTTCGGAAGGTTCAGCAGGTCCGCTAACGCTCCCTTCACGAAAAGCTCGACCTGACCTCGTTCTTCGCACGGGTGAACCTCGATTGAGGTCACCAGGGAGCGGATTTCGCAAGCCATCTGCATCGAGTCGTTCGATTGCAGCCCGAGTTGCAGCTCCTCGATCTTGGTACGATAGGAGTCGATTGATGCGGGCCGAAGCTCGACTACCTTTGTCGACGCGCGCAGGAAGTCGAGACTGGCGACCAGCCGTGCCTTCTCCGCTTCCAGTTCGCGCAACTTTGCCTTCAGCGAGATCGTCGCTGCTCCGTCGGCGATAGCATCGACAATATTCCGGATCTGCTTGTCCAGCTTGGCGAGTTGCCTCTCGCCTTCGCGCAGCTCGCGATCAGCGCCGGCATTCAACCGCTTCTGCTCCGCCTGGTATTCGCTCAGGAACTCCGCGATCGCCTCCGGCGCCAGCAATCGGCGCTTTATCCCCCCGAGAACACGCTGCTCCAGGTCCGGCATGCGAATGGTGCGGTTGTTATCGCAGGTCCCTTTCTCGCGATGAGCTGCACAGGACAACCGATCCTGAAACTTGACGGTGTAAGCCGCTCCACAACATCCGCACCGGATCAGCCCGGAGAATATTCGTTTGGGGCGTCTGCGCTCATGGACGCGCGTTCCGCCATACGCCCTCTTCCGAAGCTGTACCGCGTCCCAGACATCGTCGGCGACGATACGCAAATGCGGCGCGTCGACGACCTGCCACTGATCTGGAGGATTGGGCCGCGAAATCCTCTTTCCGGTATCCGGATCCTTCATCATTTGAAGACGATTGAACACCAGCAATCCGACGTAGGCTTCGTTGTAGAGCATTCCACTGCGGCGCTTCAGATTTCCGTTGATGGTCGATGCGGCCCACTCGCCGCCGAAAGGCGACGGAATGCCGTCGCGGTTGAGGGCGGCAGCAATCGTGCGCCCGGAACGCCCCGACGCGAACTCACTAAATATCCGGCGCACCACCTCCGCCTGTTCGGGATCGATCTCGCGAAGCCCCCTGATCGGTTCGCCCCGCTCGTCGAATTTGCGCACCACACGGTAGCCGTATGACAAGCCACCGGCGGAAAAGCCTTTCGTCACGCGGCCGATCTGGCCACGGCGTATTTTTGCAGCCAGATCTCGGAGAAAGAGCGCGTTCATCGTGCCCTTCAGCCCGACATGCAGCTCATCGATTTGTCCCTCGCTCAACGTCACGATTGTCACACCGGCGAACCGCAGTCGTTTGAACAAGCCCGCTATGTCTTCCTGATCCCTGGACAGTCGGTCGAGCGCCTCCGCGACGACGACCTCGAACTGTCCCGATTGGGCATCCGCAAGAAGTTGCCTGACTCCCGGGCGGAGGAGCATGCTCGCCCCGGATATTGCGGCGTCTGAATATGTCTCTGCGAAGTCCCATCCTTCCCTCAGAACCCTCTCACGGCACAATCGCAATTGGTCCTCGATCGAGGCCTCCCTCTGGTTATCCGAGGAATAGCGGGCATAGAGGGCAGCACGAGTCATCGGCATGTCTCCTTTTCGATCGAAACGTTGACGCCGCCTTCCGCCGCTTCGGCGCCGCTCTGAATTCGTGTTTGTCTCGGAACACAACGCCCTTCCGGCGGAACCAGGCAAAGGCCTCAGTCGGTTCCGCCGCCTCAGGCGAACGGGCCGCCCTACCCTGTTCGCACCTGCGGCTCGGTGATCACCTCGACGACTGCCCGCAAGCGGATGAAGTCGCCGAGCTTGCCGTCAAGGTCGTTGAACAGCGAGACCAGTGCCTGCGGCGTCACGGGCACCGTCTCCATGCGGACGATCTTCATGTCCGGCAGCGGCTCATAGCGGCCATTCTCTGCGAGCAATTCCCTGCGAAAGGTGACGATATCCCGCCGCGCCCTGTCCTGCGTGTCATAGAAGCGGCGGCTGGTCCTCGTGAGGTCGTCGCCGTAGACATAGGTATAGAAACTGCAACTCGATGCCTGCTGTGTATCCGACATGACGGGTTCCCCTTGTTGCAATGGCGAGGGTCGCGGACGCAGATCGGATAAGGAAACGGGCTTGTCTGCCCTCGTGTCGTTCGATCGGCTTCCTGGGAGCATCCGCGGTTCGCCCCCGCGTCCATGCTCATTGACCCCTGGTGATCGGGGAGTTGGAAAACCGTGTACACACGATCCCCACGGCCTTTAGTTCGGGTGAACCTGTTGCATACGCCGCAGGCTCCCCGACCATAAAGATCAAGGAGAAGTGCCGTTGCAGGTCGACACTAATACCTGTGTACACGGGGTTTCCACGCCCCAAGGCAGCGCGTATCTGCCTCAAGCGGAATCCTAGTCGCAAACGGGACGACGGTGCAAGGCGTCTGCTGCGTGATCCGACAGTTTGGATCGCTCTCGCGTCAGTCATCGTCTACATTTGGATCACAGTTGTCGCTGACCGGAGCTCGGCGTTCATAATCATCGCGTGCCATTTGTGTCAATGCCGCGTGAATTTTCCCCAGAAGTGCCGCAGTAAAATTCCCCAGTTATGCCGACGTCGACGACATGGCGAATTGAGGATTTTTCGGCG